>NZ_JABBGE010000026.1 GCF_012927245.1 Streptomyces sp. R302 | reverse complement strand
CCGCTAAGCCTAAATATTCCCTGGTGACCGATAGCGGATAGTACCGTGAGGGAATGGTGAAAAGTACCGCGGGAGCGGAGTGAAATAGTACCTGAAACCGTGTGCCTACAAGCCGTGGGAGCGTCGGGCTAGGACTTGTCCTAGCCTCGTGACTGCGTGCCTTTTGAAGAATGAGCCTGCGAGTTTGCGGTGTGTTGCGAGGTTAACCCGTGTGGGGAAGCCGTAGCGAAAGCGAGTCCGAATAGGGCGTTTCAGTAGCACGCTCAAGACCCGAAGCGGAGTGATCTAGCCATGGGCAGGTTGAAGCGGAGGTAAGACTTCGTGGAGGACCGAACCCACCAGGGTTGAAAACCTGGGGGATGACCTGTGGTTAGGGGTGAAAGGCCAATCAAACTCCGTGATAGCTGGTTCTCCCCGAAATGCATTTAGGTGCAGCGTCGTGTGTTTCTTGCCGGAGGTAGAGCACTGGATAGGCGATGGGCCCTACCGGGTTACTGACCTTAGCCAAACTCCGAATGCCGGTAAGTGAGAGCACGGCAGTGAGACTGTGGGGGATAAGCTCCATGGTCGAGAGGGAAACAGCCCAGAGCATCGACTAAGGCCCCTAAGCGTACGCTAAGTGGGAAAGGATGTGGAGTCGCAGAGACAACCAGGAGGTTGGCTTAGAAGCAGCCACCCTTGAAAGAGTGCGTAATAGCTCACTGGTCAAGTGATTCCGCGCCGACAATGTAGCGGGGCTCAAGCGTACCGCCGAAGTCGTGTCATTGCAGTACGTACCCCCAACGGGGACTGTGATGGGTAGGGGAGCGTCGTGTGCCGGGTGAAGCAGCCGCGGAAGCGAGTTGTGGACGGTTCACGAGTGAGAATGCAGGCATGAGTAGCGATACACACGTGAGAAACGTGTGCGCCGATTGACTAAGGGTTCCTGGGTCAAGCTGATCTGCCCAGGGTAAGTCGGGACCTAAGGCGAGGCCGACAGGCGTAGTCGATGGACAACCGGTTGATATTCCGGTACCCGCTTTGAAACGCCCAATATCGAGCCCTCTGATGCTAAGCCCGTGAAGCCGTTCCGGACCCTTCGGGGAATGGAAAGTGGTGGAGCCGGCGAACCAAGGTGGTAGTAGGTAAGCGATGGGGTGACGCAGGAAGGTAGTCCAGCCCGGGCGGTGGTTGTCCCGGGGTAAGGGTGTAGGGCGTTGTGTAGGCAAATCCGCACAACA
>NZ_JABBGE010000025.1 GCF_012927245.1 Streptomyces sp. R302 | reverse complement strand
CCGGTACCGGAGAGGCTGGACGGCCGGCTCAAGCTCGTCCTGGTCGTCCTGCTCGTCGCGCAGTTCATGCTCGCGGTGGACTTCTCCATCCTCAACGTCGCCCTGCCCGTCATCGGCGAAGGCCTCGGCTTCTCCCTGGCCAACCTCCAGTGGATCGCCACCTCCTTCGCCCTGTGCGCCGCGGGCTTCACCCTCCTGTTCGGCCGCGTCGCCGACCTCTTCGGACGCCGCCGCCTCTTCCTCGTCGGACTCGCCGTCCTCGGCGCCTCCTCCCTCCTCGGCGGACTCGCCACCACCCCCGAAATCCTCCTCGTCGCCCGCGTCCTGCAGGGCCTGGCCACCGCAGCCGTCACCCCCGCAGGCCTCTCCCTGCTCACCACCTCCTTCCCCGAAGGCCCCCTCCGCCAGAAAGCCCTCGGCCTCAACGGCGCCCTCATGTCCGCCGGCTTCACCACCGGCGCCATCCTCGGCGGCATCCTCACCGACCTCCTCTCCTGGCGCTGGGCCTTCTTCATCAACGTCCCCGTCGCCATCGCCGTCCTCCTCATCGCCCCCACCGTCATCAAGGAATCCCGACCCACCGAACGCCCCCGCCTCGACATCCCCGGCGCCACCACCGTCACCCTCGGACTCCTCGCGCTGGTCTACGGACTCACCCACGCCGGCGAGGAAGGCTGGACCGACCCGATCGCCCTCGCCTGCCTCGCCGCCGGCGTCATCCTGCTGATCGCGTTCTACGCGATCGAGGCCAAGGCCAAAGCACCCCTCGTCCCCGTCGCCGTCCTCAAGCGACGCAACGTCGCCTGGGGCAACATCGCCGGCCTCATCGCGTTCCTCACCGAGACCAGCCTCGTCTTCCTCATGACCCTCTACCTCCAGGAAGTCCTCGGCTTCTCCGCCCTCGCCGCCGGCCTCTCCTTCGGCGTCCTCGGCATCGGCACCGTCATCGGCGGCTCCATCGCCCCCAAGGTCATCGCCGCCACCAACACCCGCACCACCCTCATCATCGGCGGACTCCTCCAGGCCGCCGCCACCATCGCCCTCATCGGCCTCGGCGAGACCGCCGCCGCACTCTGGCTCCTGCTCCCCGCCACCTTCCTCGGCGGCATCGGCAACATGCTCGTCATCGTCGGCTTCATGGTCACCGCCACCACCGGCCTGCCCGACCACGAACAAGGCATGGCCACCGGACTCGCCACCATGACCCAGCAGATCGGCATCACCATGGGCACCCCCATCATGAGCGCCATCGCCGCCACCACCCTCGACATCCACCACGGCATCACCACCGCCGTCATCATCAACACCGCCATCGTCCTCATCGGCACCCTCACCACCGCCCTCTACCTCCGCACCAAGTCCCCCGAGA
>NZ_JABBGE010000023.1 GCF_012927245.1 Streptomyces sp. R302 | reverse complement strand
CTTACTGATCGTTTCAGAATGCGGTTCGGAGGCGGCGGAGACATACGAGGCTGCAGGCCAGTTCGAGCAGGCCCTGGTGGAGATCGGCGCGTCGCTCGTAGCGGGTGCGGAGTCGTTTGAACTGGTGGAGCCAGGCGAAGGCTCGCTCGACGACCCAGCGCACCTTGCCCAGTCCGGAGCCGTGGGCGACGCCGCGTCGGGCGATCAGGGGTTTGATGCCGCGCTTCCACAGCAGGCGGCGGTACTTGTCGTAGTCGTAGCCCCGGTCGGCATACAGACGCCGGGGCTTGCGGCGGGGACGGCCCCGCAGACCCCGGATCAACGGAACGGCGTCGAGCAGCGGCAGGAGCTGGGTGACGTCGTGCCGGTTGCCGCCGGTGAGCGTGACGGCAAGCGGGGTTCCGTGCCGGTCGACAATCAGGTGGTGCTTGGAGCCGGGACGGGCACGGTCGACAGGCGAGGGGCCCACGTGATCCCCCCCTTTGAGAGCCCGGACGTGCGAGCCGTCCACGGAGCAGTCGTCCAGGTCCAGCAGGCCCGCACGGCGGAGCTCGGCCAGCAGGGCGGCGTGCAGGCGTGGCCAGACGCCTGCCTCGGTCCAGTCCCGCAGCCGGCGCCAGGCGGTCACGCCGGAGCAGCCCACGGCCTCTGCGGGGACATCGCGCCACGCGACACCGGTCCGCAGCACGTACACGACGCCGGCGAGCGCCACTCGGTCGGGAACACGCAGCCGCCCGGGGTGGCGATGGCGCCGTTCGGGAGCAGGCGGCAGCAACGGGGTCACCCGCTCCCACAGGTCGTCAGGAACAAGATCAGCACGCACCCCGGACACCCTCCGACCACGATCGTCGCGCACAAGACCCGCGGCTCAACTCATCTTGAAGCGACCAGTTGGAGCGCCCCGAACCGATGACTCCGGTGTCCGTCGGCTGCCTGGCGGCGTGACCGTGAAGAGGGTGCCGGACCAACGGTGGCCCGCCGCTCACCAGCCGCCGGCAAAGGACAGGGTCCGGTCGGCGTGCAGCAGAATCCCGTCCTTCCTACGGACGGTGCCTTCGTAGTGCCCTACTTGAGGCGGGCCTGGGCGGAGCCAGCGCGACAACTGATCCGCGAACGCCTGCGGCCGGCGGTGATCCACCCTGTGCGACTCTCGGCTGACGTCTGGTCAGCCTTCTGGGTGATTAGACGGGCATCGATCTTGCGGCCTTGGGATGACGACCAGGTGGCTGTCAAAGCGAAGAATGGGTCGCGTTCCGCCGGTCAACTCCCCTTCGCAGAAAAGGAGATCGTCATGACTTTGCTGTCGTTGCCTGCTCGGCGCACCGCCACCGCTACCGTCGCTGCCCTGGTGGCCGGGTTCACCCTGTGCACCTCGTCCATCGCCTCGTCCGCCGAGCAGCGCACGGACCACCGCCGGCCGGGCGCGGCGCGGATTGTCGGCAGTGCGGACATCGTACTGCCGTACGTGAGCGACAACGATGTACGCTCCTTCAGCATCGACGCGGTGGCCGCCCCGTACAGCATCCCGCGGCCCAAGATTCCCACGGGGCTGCCCGTCGACGCGCGGGGGACGGTACGCATCTCGCACCACTCGGCTGACGACAACGTCACCTATACCTCCGAGGGTCAAGTGGAGTGCCTGGTCACCGGCCCGAACACGGCAACGGTCACGGCCCTCATCACGAAGGTCAGCCACGAGGAGACCGGCTCGCTCGGCAAGCGCGTCGGACTGAGCGTGTACGACGGCGGAAAGGGCGGCGGAAAGGGCGGCAAGGCCGATCGGCTGGGCTTCTCCTGGAACGGGGTGAACCTGCTGCCGAACGGTGAGGACGCCGAGGTCGGCACCTGTATGGCCCCGGCCCCGTACGCCCCCGTCGTCAAGGGCGGCTACACCGTCACCCACGCCGAACTGGCACCGCTCCCACGCCCGTAGGAGGCGTGCGCCACGGCCCGCACCCGCTACGAACGACGCGCCGATCTCCACCAGGGCCTGCTCGAACTGGCCTGCAGCCTCATATGCCTCCGCCGCCTCCGAACCTCATTCTGAAACGATCAGTTA
>NZ_JABBGE010000022.1 GCF_012927245.1 Streptomyces sp. R302 | reverse complement strand
AGAGCGCGGTCTGAGGGCTCTTCCCGAGCCGCGGCCGGGTGCGGTCGCCATCCCCCGCCGACCGCACCCGGCCGCTTCCCCTGTCGCACACCTCTCCGGCATCTCCGGCATCTCCGGCATCTCTCCGGCACCCCTCCGACACCTCTCCGAGGAACCCCTGATGGACCTGCGTATCCACGACCGCGTCTACCTCGTCACCGGCGCCTCGTCCGGGATCGGCGCGGCCACCGCGCGACTGCTGGCCGCCGAGGGCGCCACCGTGGTCGGCGTCGCCCGCAAGCCCTGGACCCCGGACACCTCCGACGGCATCGACACCGTCGCCGCCGACCTCACCGACCCCGCCGCCGCCCGGTACGTCGTCGACCGGGTCCGTGAGCTGCACGGGCGGCTCGACGGGCTGGTCAACAACGCCGGCGCGCTCGTCTCCCGTACCGGCTTCCTCGACGTCGACGACGACGCCTGGGCCGCGAGCTTCGAGATCAACCTGTACGCGGCGGTCCGCGTGACCCGGGCCGCGCTGCCGCTGCTCCTGGAGTCCGACGCCGCCTCGGTCGTGCACGTCGCCAGCGAGGCCGCCCGCTTCCCGGACCCGGCGATCGTCGACTACGCCGCCGCCAAGACGGCGCTGCTGTCGGTGTCGAAGTCGCTGGCCGCCGAGTTCGGGCCGCGCGGGGTGCGTTCCAACGTGGTCTCGCCCGGTCCCACCCGTACCGCTCTCTTCGACGCTCCCGGCGGCTTCGCCGAGCAGCTCGGCGAGCGGTTCGGGCTGCCGGCCGACGCGGCCGTCGACCACTTCGTCCGCGAGGTCCGCAGGCTGCCCACGGGTCGTATCGGGGAGTCCGAGGACGTGGCGCGGGTCGTCGCGCAGCTCCTTTCGCCGCTGTCCGGGCAGGTCACCGGGGCCGAGTGGAGCGTCGACGGCGGCGCCCTGCGGCAGATCTGACGGCGACCCCCATGCCTCTCGCCCTGCTCGCCCTCGCCCTCGGCGCCTTCGGCATCGGCACCACCGAGTTCGTCATCGTCGGGCTGCTGCCGGAGGTCGCCGGCGACCTGTCCGTGTCCATCCCGGCCGCCGGGATGCTCGTCACCGGCTACGCGCTCGGCGTGGTCGTCGGCGCCCCGCTGATGACCGCCGCCGGGAACCGGCTGCCCCGCAAGACGATGCTCGTGGTCCTGATGGGCGTCTTCATCGCCGGCAACCTGCTCTGCGCGCTCGCCGGCGACTACGGCGCCCTCATGGGCGGCCGGCTGATCGCCTCCCTCACCCACGGCGCGTTCTTCGGCATCGGGTCGGTCGTCGCCGCCGACCTCGTCGCGCCCGACCGCAAGGCCGGGGCCATCGCCCTGATGTTCACCGGTCTCACCCTCGCCAACGTGCTCGGCGTGCCCCTCGGCACCTTCCTGGGGCAGCAGTTCGGCTGGCGTTCCACCTTCTGGGCGGTGACCGCCTTCGGTGTCGTCGGACTGCTCGGGATCATCGCGCTCGTCCCGGCGCAGCCGCGCCCGCCCGGTGCGTCGCTCCGCGGGGAGCTCGCCGTCTTCGCCCGGCCGCAGGTGTGGCTGGCGCTGCTGACGACGATGCTCGGCTTCGGCGCGGTCTTCGCCTCGTTCACGTACCTGGCGCCGATGATGACCGAGCTGGCGGGCTTCTCCGACGGGGCCGTCGCCTGGCTGCTCGTCCTCTTCGGCGCCGGGCTCTGCGTCGGCAACGTCCTGGGCGGCAAGGCCGCCGACCGGACCCTGATGCCCAGCCTGTACGTGATCCTCGGCGCGCTCGCCCTGGTCCTGGTCGTCTTCACGTTCACCGCCCGCGCGCCGCTGCCCGCCGCCGTGACCCTGGCCGTCTTCGGCGCCGTCGGCTTCGCGACCGTACCGCCGCTCCAGGCCCGGGTGATGCAGCAGGCCGAGGGCGCGCCGGCGCTGGCCTCCGCCGCCAACATCGCGGCGTTCAACCTCGGCAACGCCCTCGGCGCCTGGCTCGGCGGCCTCGCCGTCGACCACGGCCTGGGCTGGACCGCGCCGACCTGGATCGGCGCGGGGCTCGCCACCGCCGGTCTCGGCACCGCACTGCTCTCGGGCCGCCACGACCGCCGCAGGGCGGCGAAGTCGCGGGCGGCCCTCCCTCTGGACTCCGTCCTCCCTCTGGACTCCGCCCTTCCGGCGCCGCGTCAGGGCGCCACCACACCACCTTCACCGAGGAGTTGAGGCAGACCCATGCCTGCTATCCGATCCGACCAGGGACCCGGCCGCCGTACCGTGCTCACCAGCGGCGCCGCCGTCGTGGGCGCCGCCGCCGTGACCGGCGCCCTCGCCGTCCCGAGCGCCGCCGCGGCCACGGGAGCCGCGGACGCCGCATCCGCCGCGGCGGCCACCGGCTCCACCGTCCGCCCCGGCGACCCCCGGTACGCCGAGCTGACCACCGGCAACAACCAGCGGTTCGTCGCCCGGCCCGACTACATCCGCATGATCCGCTCCAGCGCGGACGCCGAGCGCGCCCTCAAGGACGCCGTCCGGGCCGGCAAGCGGGTCTCGGTCCGCAGCGGCGGGCACTGCTTCGCCGACTTCGCGGTCCACCCGGACGCCGAGGTCATCCTCGACTTCTCCGAGATGACGCACGTCGGCTACGACCCCCGGATGCGGGCCTTCACCGTCGAACCGGGCGCCCGCCTCCTCAACGTGTACGAGGCCCTCTACAAGGGCTGGGGCGTCACCATCCCCGGCGGCATCTGCTACAGCGTCGGCGCCGGCGGCCACATAGCCGGCGGCGGGTACGGCCTGCTGTCCCGCGCCCACGGCCTGGTCGTCGACCACCTGTACGCCGTCGAGGTCGTCGTCACCGACGGCCGCGGAGGCGTCCGGACCGTCGTCGCCACCCGCGAGGAGGACGACCCGCACCGCGACCTGTGGTGGGCCCACACCGGAGGCGGCGGCGGCAACTTCGGCCTCGTCACCAAGTACTGGTTCCGCTCGCCGGGCGCCACCGGCACCGACCCCTCCCGCCAGCTGATATCCCCGCCGTCCACGGTCCTCGTCAGCGCCGTCGACTTCCCCTGGGACCAGCTCGACGAGCGCAGGTTCAACCGGCTCCTCAAGAACTTCGGCGCCTGGCACGCCGCCCACAGCGCCCCCGACTCGCCCTCCAAGGCCCTGTCGAGCCTCTTCAACGTCAGCTCCAGGGCCCACGGCAGCCTCGGCATGTTCACCCAGGTCGACGCCACCGTCCCGAACGCCCGCGAGCTCCTCGACGACTACCTGGCCGCCATCACCGCCGGCACCGGCATCCGCCCGCAGGCCCTCACCCGGCCCACCGGCGAACTCCCCGCCATGCCGCAGCTCGCCGAACCGCGCACCCTGCCCTGGCTCCAGGCGACCCGCCTCGTCGGCACCAACAACCCGGTCATCACCGACCCCACCTCACGCGGCGGCCACAAGTCCGCGTACATGCGCAAGAACTTCACGGACCACCAACTCAGCGCCCTCTACAAGCACATGACCCGGTCCGACTTCACCAACCCGGACACCATGCTGGTGCTGTTCTCCTTCGGCGGGCAGGTGAACGCCGTCGCCCCCGACGCGACCGCGAACGCGCAGCGCTCCTCCATCTTCAAGATGTGCTTCCAGACCTTCTGGTCGGAGGAGAGCGAGGACGACTTCTACCTGGGCTGGCTGCGGGAGCTGTACGAGGAGTTCTTCGCGCCCACCGGCGGCGTCCCGCTCATCGACGACTCCACCGACGGCTGCTACATCAACTACCCGGACCGCGACGTCGCCGACCCGCGGCGCAACCGCTCCGGCGTGCCCTGGCAGACCCTGTACTACAAGGACAACTATCCGCGTCTCCAGCGCGTGAAGCGGCGCTACGACCCGTCCGACTACTTCCGGCACTCCATGTCCGTCAAGCCCGCGAGGGACTGACCCAGAGCGCCCTCACACCCTGAGAAACCGCAGGTGAAGCCCTGCGCCCGGTAACCCGGGCGCAGGGCTTTCGCGTTGTCCGGAGCCGGCGGGGCCGAGGCGTCCGACCCCGGGTCGAACACCCCCGCCCAGCGCCCCGTTCGAGGTGCTGTTCGAGGCGGGGCGGGCGTCCGTTGACCCTTCCCCGGCCGCCGGGGAGAGTTGATTCCAGGCCGCACGAGAGCCGCTGAACAAGCGCCCCGGCCGCACCACTCCCCTCCCCGCCCCTGCACAGCGCTGCCCTGCTCCGCCCTGCCCAGCCCTGTTCCGCCTGCCCAGGTCCGCACCCCACAGGAAGTAAGGAACCCATGCGCTCCCTCGCCGTAGTCCTCGGTACCCGGCCGGAGGCCATCAAGTTCGCGCCGGTGATCCGCGCCCTCCAGGACGACCCCCGCTTCGCCCCGGTCGTCGTCTCCACCGGCCAGCACCGCCAGATGCTCGACGAGACCCTCGACGCCTTCGGCCTCACCACCGACGTCGACCTCAAGGTCATGGCCCCCAAGCAGACCCTCTCCCAGGTCACCTACCGCTCCCTGCGCGGCCTGGAGGACTGGTTCCGCTCCGCCGCCGTCGACGCCGTCCTCGTCCACGGCGACACCGCCACCACCTTCGCCGGCGCCCTCGCCGGCTTCCACCAGCGGGTCCCCGTCATCCACGTCGAGGCCGGGCTGCGCAGCGGCGCCCTCGGCTCGCCGTTCCCCGAGGAGGGCAACCGCCGGCTCGTCGCCCAGATCGCCGCCCTCCACCTGGCCCCCACCCCCGGGAACGCCGCCAACCTGCGCGGCGAGGGCATCGACCCGGCGACCATCGCCGTCACCGGCAACACCGTCATCGACGCCCTCCGCTGGGCCTGCGGGCAGGCCGCCGACTACGGCCACCCGGCCCTCGCCGACCTCGACACCGACCCCCGCAGGATCGTCCTCGCCTCCGCCCACCGGCGCGAGGCCTGGCCCCACCTGCCCGCCATCGGCCGCGCCCTGGCCCGCATCGCCGACGAGCCGGACACCCGGGTCGTCGTCCCCCTGCACCGCAACCCGGCCGTCCGCGAGGGCCTGCTGCCGCACATCGGCGCCCACCCGAACATCACCGTCGTCGACCCGCTGCCGTACCTGGCCTTCTGCAAGCTGATGGCCCGCGCCGACCTGATCGTCTCCGACAGCAGCGGCAGCCAGGAGGAGGGCCCGGCGCTCGGCAAGCCGACCCTCGTCCTCGGCAGCGTCACCGAACGCGGCGAGGCCGTGACCGCCGGCACCGCCCGGCTCGTCGGCACCGCCACCGAGGGCATCGTCGCCCACACCCTCGAACTGCTCCGCGACCCGGCCGCGTACCTCCGCATGGCCAACGCGACCAACCCGTACGGCGACGGCCGCGCCACCGGCCGCACCGTCGCCGCCATCGCCCACCACTTCGGCCTCGGCCCCGCGCCCGAGCCCTTCGACCCGACGGCCGTCACCGACCCCGGCCACACCGCCGGCCACCCGGACGCCCACGGAGGGGTCCTCGGCGCCGGACACGCCCGGACGGCCGCCCTCGCCCGCACCTGACCCCTTCGAGAGGAACCGCACCGACATGGACACCACCGCGGCCACGACCACCACCGAGCGCGAACTCAGCTTCGGCACCCCGCAGTTGCGCGCCACGCTCGTCCGCGACGCCGTGGACTACCTCATCGAGGGCCGCACCATGGTCGTCAACCCGAGCATGACGGCGGTGACCGTCGCCGAGACGCCCCGCAAGACGATCCCGGCCCTCACCTCCACCGTCCTCGCCGACACCCGCGTCGAGCGGGCCGACACCCTGATCCTGCTCCGCCCCGGGCGGGAGGAGGTCGGCGAGGCCGCCCTGGTGGACGCCCCCGGCTGGGGCCACCTCGCCGACCTCCTCGGCGATCAGGGCGGCTTCCCCCGCGACACCCCGCTCTACCGCAGCCCGCAGGACGAGATCGGCACCGTCGTCTTCGACGCGGCGCACCTCCTCGGGGAGCGCGAGACCGCCGTCTCCCTGCGGGAGTTCACCGTCCGCGCCAACCTCTGGTTCGCGCCGGCCGGCACCGACTGCGTCATCCACAACGAGCACGACTTCATCGAGGTCCACACCCAGGTCCAGGGCCTCGGCCGGATGCAGCGCTTCCGCGACCGCGACCACGCCTCGCTCTACCAGGACGTCCTCATGAGTCCCGGCTACACCACCCCGGACCCGTTCTGCGCCATCGGCCCGCAGTGCACCTACCACTACCCGTACCACCAGTACCACGCCGACACCGACTGCGTATGGCTCGCCGTCGAGTACCACCCCGTCCCCCGCGCACCCCGGACGTGAGCACCACCCCACCCCGCACGCCCTTCCCCCGATCCCCCGACCCAGGAGAACCGACCGCCATGACCGAGAACACCACCACCCCCGGGCTGCGCGTCCCCCGCTTCACCCCCGAGCTCGTCGCCGACCAGCTCCGCGACGGCTACTGGCTGGAGGCGCCCGACATCGACGGCGACGGCAGCCCGGACCTCTTCGGCTACGGCCTGCGCCTCGGCGAGATCTACTGGTACGCCAACGACGGCGAGTGGACCCGGCGCCTGATCGCCGACCGCATCACGATGCCCGTCGGCGCCGACTTCGCCGACGTCACCGGCAACGGCCGGCCCGACGTCATCGTCTGCTACGACCTCTACGGCCCGATCGGCACGATCCACGACGCCAACACCGAGGGCGGCAAGATCGACTGGCTGGAGAACCCCGGGCAGCCCGACAAGGACGAGTCCCGCTGGAAGCGCCACTACGTCGGCCGCGCCACCGGCATGCACCGCCTCCGCGCCGGACACTTCACCCGCACCGACCGCCTCCAGATCATCGGCCTGCCGATCGTCGCCAAGGAGGACGTGCACGCCGTCCTGCCGGTCGTCCTCTTCACCGAGCCCGACGACGTGCAGACCGCCGAGGAGTGGCCGATGACGATCATCGACGACAGCCACTTCCGCATGATCCACGGCGCCGAGAAGAAGCAGGGCCTCATCCCCGGCTCCGAGCTCGAATCCCTCCTCCTCGCCTCCGACGAGGGCGTCACCTGGCTCTACTACGACGAGCGGCGCGAGGAGTGGGTCCGCGAGCTGATCGGCACCGGCGAGCTCACCCAGTTCGAGCAGACCGGCTTCCGCGGCAGCGGCGACCTCAACGCCGGCCGGCTCGGCGACGACCCGATGGCGTACGTCGCCGCCATCGAGCCCTTCCACGGCAACACCGTCGCCGTCTACACCAAGGACGCCGAGGGCAAGGGCTGGAACCGCGTCCTCCTCGACGTCTTCGGCGACCCCAACGAGAACGGCGAGGGCCCCGGCCACCAGATCGTCTGCGCCGACTTCGACGGCGACGGCGACGAGGAGTTCCTCGTCGCGCTGCGCGGCCCGTGGCCCTGGCAGGGCGTCATGTACTACAAGGCGATCGACGCGGCCAACGGCGTCTGGGCCAAGTGGCGGGTCTCCGACGAGTCCGTGGCCCGCATCGCCACCGCCGACTTCAACGGCGACGGCCGGCTCGACTTCGCCACCATCGCCTACTCCGTCCAGAACTACTACGTGGCCAAGGACGCGAAGCTCATGGTCTACCGCAACCAGATCGAGCAGTAGCAGGCACCCCCGCGCACGACGCACGGGTCCCGGGGCCGCCCCATCGCCCCGGGACCCCCCAGACGGCCCCGCAGGCCCTCCCGGCAAGGCCCTCCCTCCCCCCCCCTCGTCCGTCAGCCAAGAGAGAGCGAACCCCACCGTGTCCTCCACGACCTCCCCGTCCACCGACACCGCGAAGCGGGCGAAACTGCCCTCCCTGACGGGCCTGCGGTTCTTCGCCGCCCTCCTCGTCTTCTTCTTCCACTCGTCCCTGATGGACTCGCCCATCCCGCCCAACGCCCCCATCAACCCCTTCGCCGACGAGGGGATCGCGAACGCCTTCGAGACCGCGTTCAGCAAGGCCGGCTACCTGGGCGTCTCCTTCTTCTTCGTCCTCTCCGGCTTCGTCCTCGCCTGGGCGTCCAGGCCCGGCGAGCGGGTCACCGCCTTCCTCCGCCGCCGGCTGCTCAAGATCTTCCCCAACCACCTGGTGGTCTTCGCCGCCTCGATGCTGCTGTTCGCCGGCGCCGCCGTCACCAGCGTCGCGAACTGGCTGCCGAACCTGCTGCTCGTCCACACCTGGTTCCCGCAGCCGGCCGTCAACCTCAGCGTGAACCCGCCGAGCTGGTCCCTCGGCAGCGAGCTGCTCTTCTACATGCTCTTCCCGCTGCTGATCGTCCCGATCCGCAGGATCCGCGGCGGCGCTCTGTGGTTCTGGAGCGCGGTGATGGTCGCCGGCACGATAGCCGTCCAGCTCGTCTCCACCCACCTGGTGCCCGCCACCCCGAAGTCCGCCATCACGCCCGTCTCCGACCTGCAGTTCTGGTTCGGCTACCTGCTGCCCGCCGGCCGGCTCTTCGAGTTCGTCCTCGGCATCCTGCTCGCCCGGATCGTCCTGGCCGGCCGCTGGCCGCGCCGCATCGGCTTCGGCCTCTCCCTCGCCCTCACCGCCGTCGGCTACGCCGCCGCCCTGCTGCTGCCCTTCCAGTACGGCTTCGTCGCCGCCACCATCGTCCCCGTGGCCGCCCTCATCGCCACCACCGCCGCCTCCGACGTCGACGGCCGCGTCACCTTCCTGCGCAGCCGCCCGATGGTCTGGCTCGGCGAGGTCTCCTTCGGCTTCTACCTCGTCCAGGGCGTCACGATCTTCTACCTGCGCTCCCTGCTCGGCGAGACCACGTACGGCATCGGCGGCTCGCTCCTGGTGATCGCCGGCTTCTTCGCCGCCTCCCTGCTCGGCGGCTGGCTCCTCTTCCGCTTCGTCGAGGCGCCCGCCATGACCCGCTTCGGCCGCTCCAAGCGCCGTACCGCCCCGGCCGTGGCCGCCGCCCCCGTCACGGAGACCCCGGCGCCCGCCCCCGAGCCCGTCAGCGCCGGCGCCGCACGCGAGCACTGACCCCCGCACACAGCCACGGCGAAGAGCCCCGACCGGACACCACCGGTCGGGGCTCTTCGCCGGGTGCGGCGGAGGGGGATCAGCCCACGGGCACCGGCTCGGACTCCGCCCGCGCCGCGCGGGTGGCCTCCTCCGAGAGGCCGAAGTACTGCGCGAGCAGCGCGTAGGACCGCTCCCGGTCGGCCGGGTCCGCCGTCAGCGTGTTGACGACGATCTCGTCCACGCCGTGCGACGCGGCCAGCTCAGCCAGCTTCGCGCCCACCTGCTCGGTGGCCCCGGACACCAGCGCCGTACGGTGCACCTCGGCCCGCCCGCGCTCGGCGTCGCTCCACCGGTGGCCCCGCACCGTCGCCAGGGACGGCAGCGGCCGGTCCTGGCCCAGGTCCTTGCGGGCCCGCCACAGCAGCAGGCTCCGCGCCAGCTCCTCGGCCCGCTCGGCGGTGTCCGCCGCCACCACCCGCACCGCGAGCACCCCGCGGCCCGTCCGGGCGCCGGACTCCCGGGCCTCGGCCCGGTACCCCTCCAGGGCGCGCAGCCCGCCGTGCGGGGAGAAGAAGTGCCCGAACGCGTACCCGGTGCCGAGCCGCCCGGCCAGGCGGCCGGACTCGCCGCCCGCGCCGAGCAGCCACACCCGCGGCGGCACCGGGGCCTGCGGCACCACCCCGTACGGGCGCCGCCCGCCGCGGGCGCCCAGCAGGGCCAGCAGTTCGGCGACCTTCGCCGGGAAGTCGTGCGCCGGACCGCCGGCCCGGCCGAGGCCGAGGTCGACCCGCCCCGGATGGAGCGAGGCGAGCACCCCGAACACCTCGGCGACCTTCGTCGGCGCGTAGCGCGGCAGCAGCACCCCGCCGGTGCCGACCCGCAGGTGCGAGGTACGGGCGAGGACCGCGCCCGCCAGCATCTCGGGGGCGCTGGAGGCGAAGCCGGGCGAACCGTGGTGCTCGGCCGCCCAGTAGCGGACGTACCCGAGCCGCTCGGCCGAGGAGGCCAGGGCGAGCGAGGCGCGCAGCGCCTCGTCGGGCGACTGGTCCTCGCCGACCGGCGTCTGGTCGAGGACGGAGAGTCGGAGGGAGGTCATGACGTGGGCTCCTGTCCCTTCAGTGCTGGTGGCCGGCGTGGCCGGACGGGACGCCGGAGGCGCCGGACACCGTCGCCGGCACGATCCGGAAGTCCCGCTCGAAGACCAGGTTGTGGAGGTCGGCGGCGGCGATGGCCCGCAGCGTCGGCAGCTCGGCGGCGGCCTGCGCGTCGTCGAAGACGTTCATCGGCCACTCCGACACCGTCGCCCCGCGCAGGTGCGGGTGGTGGAAGCCGCGCCCGTAGTGCGCGTACAGCGTCACCGGCGGGATCCCGCCGTCGCGCTGCTCAGCCCAGGACAGCGTCCACGCGTGGAACAGGCTGCCGTCGTCCGAGCGCTGCACGCCGGTCGCCGCCACCACGCCCTGGCCGAGGAGCAGTTCCTCGTTCAGCTCGGTCAACGCCTGGCGGGCGTACGGGTCGAGGAGCCCGGCCGCCGTACGGAACAGCTCCTCCTTGCCGGACCGGGAGACGGCGTCGCCGTGCCGGCCGTCCCGCAGATCGGCGAAGTGGCGCAGCAGCGCGTCGAGGTTGGCGGCGGCGGGTACGGCGGCGGGCGGGAACGGTGCGGTCATGGCGAGTCTCCCAAGAAGTCGTAGAGGAGGAGAGGGAAGAGGAGAGGGAAAGGGAAGGGGCGAGCAGGTCGAGCAGGGTCGGGCAGGGAACGGCCGGCCGGGGCGGGGCTCAGCGGGCGTCGACGAACGCGCGCAGCGCCGTCCCGATCAGCTCCGCCGCCGAGGCGCCCGACGCCACGGGGCGCAGGAACGCCCCGTGCCCGGTCCGCGGGAACTCCCGCAGCGTCACCGGCACACCGGCCGCCCGGAGGAGCCCGGCGTAGCGGCGTACGTCGTCGCCCACCGGGTCGAGTTCGCCGACGGCGAGGATCGCCGGAGCGACCCCTCCGAGCCCGTCGGCCTCGAACGGCGTGCTGTACAGGCGGGTGCCGTCGGCGGCGGCCGGCGCCCCGGGGGCCCGGTACTCCCGCCAGGCGCCGGCCATCGCCGCCGCCGACGGGAAAGCCCCCGCGTACCGGTGGTACGAGTCCGCCTCGCAGGCCGGGTCGAGCGGCGGGTACGCCAGGACCTGGGCGGCCAGCGGCAGCCCCCGGTCCCGGCGGGCGAGCGCGGCCGACGCCGCGAGCGTGCCGCCCGCGCTGTCCCCGCCGACGGCGAGCACCGGCTCCTCGCCGGCGCCGCCGTTCCCGGCGAGCTCCCGCCCGGCCCTCTCGGCCGCCCACTCCAGGGCGGCGAGGAGGTCCTGGACCATGTCCGGGTGCCGGGCGGCCGGGGTGAGCCGGTAGTCGACGCTCACCACCGTCACGCCGGCGGCCCGCGCCAGGTCGGCGGTGGCCGGGTACCACTCCAGGGCCGAACCCGCGCGCCAGCTCCCGCCGTGCGCCCACACCAGCCATCTGCCGGCCCGTGCCCGCTCGGGCCTCAGGACGAGCCCCGGGACGGGGCCGCCGGGCGAGGGGACACGTACCTGCTCCCAGCTGACCGGAGACGGCTGCGGTCGGGTGTGCAGAGCCATCGGACGTTCCTTTCATGAGGCCGTCGCGTGCGGCCCGCGGCCCACGGTGGCCGCGTGACCGGGTCGTCACAAGCCGGAGTTGCCCGAGTGTGTGGCCG
>NZ_JABBGE010000021.1 GCF_012927245.1 Streptomyces sp. R302 | reverse complement strand
GAAACTCCAGCAAGGCGAGTTGACACTCGCTTCCTACTTCATGAAGTCCCCGCCGGTCCAGTACTTCGACGACGAGGCCCTGGCCAACGTCGAGAAGTTCATCAAGGGCGAGGTCGAGCGCTGACCCTCCGAGGTCCGATGCGTTTCACCTGACGAGGGTCCCCGCGGCACTGCCCGGGGACCCTCGCCGTATGTGAGTCTTGCTGCCATGTCCGTCGTACGTGATCTGCGCGTACTGCTGCGCCTGCGCGATTTCCGGCGCCTGCTCGCCGTCCGGCTGCTCTCCCAGTGCGCGGACGGGGTCTACCAGGTCGCCCTGGCCACGTACGTCGTCTTCTCCCCCGAGAAGCAGGCGACCCCCGCCGCCATCGCCTCCGCCATGGCCGTGCTGCTGCTCCCGTACTCCCTCGTCGGCCCCTTCGCCGGCGTCCTTCTCGACCGCTGGCAGCGCCGCCAGGTCTTCCTCTACGGGAACCTGCTCCGCGCCCTGCTCGCCGGCGGGACCGCCGTGCTGATCCTCGCCTCGGTCCCCGACTGGCTCTTCTACGCCTCCGCCCTCTCCGTCACGGCCGTCAACCGCTTCGTGCTCGCGGGGCTCTCGGCCGCCCTCCCCCGGGTCGTCGACGAGGAACGGCTGGTCGTGGCCAACTCGCTCTCGCCCACCGCCGGCACCCTCGCCGCCACCGTCGGCGGCGGGCTCGCCTTCGGCGTCCGGCTGCTCGCCGACGAGTCCGACGCCGCCGTGGTCGCCTTCGGTGCCGTGCTGTACCTCTGCGCCGCCCTCGCCTCGCTGAGGATCGCCCGGGCACTGCTCGGCCCCGACCCGGACCAGGTGCCGGGCCGGCTCTCCACGGCGCTCGCCTCCACCGCCCGGGGCCTCGTCGCCGGCCTGCGCCATCTCTCCGAGCGCCGGCAGGCCGCCCGGGCGCTCACCGCCGTCGGGCTGATGCGCTTCTGCTACGGCGCTCTGCTCGTGACCGTGCTGATGCTCTGCCGGTACGCCTGGAGCACCACCGAGTCCGAGGGGCTCGGACTTCTGGGGATCGCCGTCGCCGCCTCGGGCGCGGGCTTCTTCGCCGCCGCCGTCCTCTCGCCCTGGGCGGTGGGCCGGTTCGGGCCCTTCGGCTGGATGGTCCTCTGCACGGCCGCGGCCGCCGTCCTCGTCCCGGCGCTCGCCCTGTTCTTCAGGCCCACGCCGTTCCTCGTCGCCGCCTTCGTCCTGGGGCTCATCACCCAGGGAGCGAAGATCGCGACCGACACCGTGGTGCAGACGAGCGTGGACGACGCCTACCGCGGCCGGGTCTTCTCCCTCTACGACGTGCTCTTCAACGTCGCCTTCGTGGCGGCGGCCGGGGTCGCCGCCCTGATGCTGCCGCCGGACGGCCGCTCACCGCTGCTGATCGTGCTGGTGGCCGCCGGATACGCGGGCATCGCCCTGCTCCTGCGCGGGGCCGGACAGGAACGGTGACGTTTCACGTGAAACACCGCTCGGGGTGTTTCACGTGAAACAGGGGCGCGGGGTCAGTCGCGCGCGGCCCACCACTCCTTGAGCGCGGCGACGGCCTGCTCGTACTCCATCGGGCCGTTCTCCAGGCGCAGCTCAAGCAGGAACTTGTACGCCTGGCCGACGGCGGGACCCGGCTTGATCTCCAGGATCTCCTGGATCTGGTTGCCGTCGAGGTCGGGCCGGATCGAGTCCAGCTCCTCCTGTTCCTGGAGCTGGGCGATGCGCTCCTCCAGGCCGTCGTAGGCGCGGGAGAGCGCGGACGCCTTGCGCTTGTTGCGCGTGGTGCAGTCCGAGCGGGTCAGCTTGTGGAGGCGCGAGAGCAACGGGCCGCCGTCGCGGACATAACGGCGTACGGCCGAGTCGGTCCACTCTCCGGTGCCGTAGCCGTGGAAGCGCAGATGCAGCTCCACGAGCCGCGAGACGTCCTTGACCAGCTCGTTCGAGTACTTCAGCGCGGTCATGCGCTTCTTGGTCATCTTCGCGCCCACCACCTCGTGGTGGTGGAAGGAGACCCGGCCGTCCTTCTCGAAGCGGCGGGTGCGCGGCTTGCCGATGTCGTGGAGGAGCGCGGCGAGCCGGAGCACCAGGTCCGGGCCGTTCTCCTCCAGGTCGATCGCCTGGTCGAGGACGGTCAGGGAGTGCTCGTACACGTCCTTGTGCCGGTGGTGCTCGTCGCTCTCCAGACGCAGCGCGGGCAGCTCCGGGAGGACGTGGGCGGCGAGGCCGGTGTCGACGAGCAGGCCGAGGCCCTTCCGCGGGTGGGCGGAGAGCAGCAGCTTGTTCAGCTCGTCCCGGACGCGCTCGGCGGAGACGATCTCGATCCGGTCGGCCATCTCCGTCATCGCGGTGACGACCTCGGGGGCGACCTCGAAGTCGATCTGGGCCGCGAAGCGGGCCGCCCGCATCATGCGCAGCGGGTCGTCGGAGAAGGACTCCTCGGGCGTGCCCGGGGTGCGCAGGACCCGTGCGGCGAGGTCCTCCAGGCCGCCGTACGGGTCGATGAACTCCTTCTCGGGGAGGGCCACGGCCATCGCGTTGACGGTGAAGTCACGGCGGACGAGGTCCTGGTCGATGGAGTCGCCGTAGGAGACCTCGGGCTTGCGGGAGGTGCGGTCGTACGCCTCGGAGCGGTACGTCGTGACCTCGATCTGGTAGCCGTCCTTCTGCGAGCCGACGGTGCCGAAGGCGATCCCGACCTCCCACACGGCGTCCGCCCAGGGACGGACGATCTTCAGGACGTCCTCGGGGCGGGCATCGGTGGTGAAGTCCAGGTCGTTGCCGAGCCGGCCGAGGAGGGCGTCCCGTACCGAGCCGCCGACCAGGGCGAGGCGGAATCCGGCCTCCTGGAAGCGGCGGGCGAGGTCGTCGGCGACAGGGGCCACACGCAGCAGTTCGCTGACGGCGCGGCGCTGCACCTGGCTCAGTTCGGTCGAGGTGTCTTCGTTGGCGTTCGGCACAACAGAAAAGGGTACGTGCCCCGCTCCGCCCCGGCGCCCTCGTTTTCCCGTGCCCGCCGCGTCCGGTCGGGAGCCGTGTGTGAGCTTCTTGTGAAAAGGGCCTCTTCCGGCGTCATCGGCTGGAGGACTCCCCGGCACTCGGCCCCGTCATGCCTCGTTACCATGCCTGGACACAGCAACCGGGAACCACTGGCATCACGGGCACCACCGACAACGACGAGGACGGGCGAACGCGTGGCTGAGGCGGCAGCTTTCCAGGGAACCGGTCCCTCACCTGCCCGCCGATGGCTACGGCGCACGCTCACCGTGGCCGTCGGGGCACCCCTCCTCGCCGGTCTGCTCCAGAACCCCTCGGCGGCCCAGGCGGCCGAGGAGACCCCGGTCTCCCGGACGGTCGATGTGTCGATCGACACGCTGACGCCGAGCGCCCCGGTCGAAGGGGACACCGTCACCGTCACGGGCACGCTGACCAACCGCGGCAAGCGGACCATCACCGACGCGACCGTGAACCTGCGGGTCGGTCCGCGGATGGACAGCCGCAGCGAGATCGACCAGGTCGCCCGCCGGAAGGGCTTCCGCTCCGACAGCGACCCCCGGCCGCTGGACTCCCCGGAGATCGAGATCAAGCGCCTCGCCGTCGGCGTCCCCCAGGACTTCCGGATCTCCGTGCCCGTCGCCGATCTGGACCTCGGCGACGAGGGCGGCGTCTACCAGCTGGGCGTCTCCCTCACCGGGCAGACCTCGGACGCACGGTGGAACCGCGTCCTCGGCATCGAGCGGACCTTCCTGCCGTACCAGCCCGAGCCGACCGCCAAGCGGACCCAGCTCACCTACCTCTGGCCGCTGGTCTCCTCGGCCCACATCTCGGCCGACACCGCCTCGGACGAACAGCAGAGCCCCGTCTTCCAGGACGACGAGCTGGTCGAGGAGCTGCGCCCCGGCGGCCGGCTCGACCAGATGGTCACCCTGGGCAAGGACCTCGCGGTCACCTGGGTGATCGACCCGGACCTGCTGGCCTCCGTCGACGCCATGGCCAACGGCTACCGGGTCAAGGACGGCACCGGGCACACCGCCGGCACCGAGGCGAACCGCAAGCTGGCCGAGCGCTGGCTCGGGGAGCTGGAGAAGGCCGTGCAGGGCCGCAAGGTCGTCGCGCTGCCCTTCGCCGACCCCGACCTCGCCTCCCTCGCCCACCGCGGCAAGGCCGTCCCCGGGTCCCTCGGACACCTCCAGTCGGCGACGGCGCTGGCCGGGTCGACCGTGGAGACGATCCTCCACGTCCAGCCGGCCACCGACTTCGCCTGGCCCGTCGAGGGGGCCGTCGACCCTTCGATCATGGCGGTCGCGACCTCGGCCGGGGCCCGCAAGGTGATCGCCCGCAGCGACAGCATCCAGGACGACGACCTCTCGTACACCCCCACGGCGGCCCGTCCCATCGGCGGCGGCGCCACGGCGGTGGTGAGCGACGCGGAGCTGTCGACCGCCTTCCAGGGCGACATGGTCCGCGCCGAGACGTCGACGCTCGCCGTCCAGGAGTTCCTGGCGCAGACCCTCGCGATCACCCTGGAGCAGCCTCAGGACCGGCGCAGCGTCGTCGTCGCCCCGCAGCGGCAGCCGAGCGTGTCCCAGGCCCAGGCGATGGCGGCGGCCGTGCGCGGGCTCGGCGCCAAGCGCTGGACCGAGCCGCTCGACCTGGTCGCCGCGGCGGCGGCCAAGCCCGACCCCGACGCCTCCACGAGGGTGCCGCGCGCCTCGCAGTACCCGAAGAAGCTCCGCGACAGCGAGCTGCCGGTGGACGCCTTCCGGGACATGAAGACCACGGGCGACGAGCTGGACGACTTCAAGGTCATCCTCAGCGACGCGACCCGGGTCGTCCCGCCGGTGGGCACCGCGATCAACCGCGAGATGTCCACCTCCTGGCGCGGGCGGACCACCGCGGCGGCGATCTACCGGGTCGACGTCCAGGACGTCCTCCGGCGCCTCACCAAGAGCGTGGTGCTCGTCGACAAGTCCGCCCTGACCCTCTCGGGGCGCAGCGCCACCATCCCCGTCACGGTGCAGAACAAGCTCCTCCAGGACGTGGAGGGGCTCGTCCTGCGGCTGACCTCCAGCAACGGCACCCGGCTGAAGGTCGACGGCGACACCTCGGCCGACCTGCCCATCACGGTCCGCGCCGGGCACAGCCAGTCGGTGAAGTTCCCCGCCTCGGCCAACGCCAACGGCCAGGTCTCGATGACCGCCCAGCTGTACACGGTGGACGGCACGCCCTACGGCTCCCCGATGACCTTCTCCGTGAAGGTCTCGGAGATGACCCCGACGGTGATGCTGGTCATCGCCGGCGGTGTGCTGCTCCTCGTCCTCGCCGGCGTCCGCATGTACAGCCAGCGCAAGCGCCTCGCCGCCCGCGCCGCCGAAGCCGAAGCCGACACCGAATCCGAAGCCGACGCCCCGAGCGAGGCCGAGGCAGAGGCAGAGACCGAGGCGGAGACCGAGGCGGAGACGGCGGCCGGGAGCACGGCCGGGGACGAGAGCGACACGGCGGACGGAGCCGGGCAGCCGAGTGACCCGGACGCGGACACCGGCTCCGAAAGCGGCGACCCGTCGGGCCCGGGTGAGAAAGTGGACCGTTGAGCGATGTCGTGGCCGGTCGGCCGGGGACGATGAGGTGGGGTAACCATGAACGCGCCGTACGACGCTGAGCGCGGCCAGGGTGCGGGCGGCGCCGCACCGTCCGGCGGCATGCCCGTTCCCCCCGTCGGGCCGGACGGGCAGCCGCTCCCGCAGGGGCAGCACCCCGGGTACCCGCCGCAGGTCCCGTACGGGACGGAGCCCTACGGCGCCCAGCCGCAGGAGCCGTCCGCGTACCCCGGGAACCCGCCTTCCGAGAACGCGTACGCCCAGGACCCCTACGTCCAGGACGCCTACGCCCACGACCCGTACCGGGCGCGCGACCTGTCCGCGCAGGACCCGGTGGGCGAGGCGCTCTACGACCGCGCCGCCCACCCGCCGCCCCCGCCGGGCACGTACCAGGACCCGCAGGCGCTCTACCAGCAGCCGGCCGCGCCCCAGCACGCCCCGGACCCGCGGGTCTGGGCACAGACCCCGGCGCCCGAGCCCGACGGCCCGTCCCGCCACCTCCCCTACGGCGACGACGCCCGCACCGTGCAGTTCACCGGCGTCGACGACCTGGTGACCCGGGCGAGCGAGGACGAGCGGCCCGAGCAGGACGCCTTCGCCCACCTCTACCGGGACCAGCAGGGCCAGGTGCCCGCCCCCGCCGCGGAGCCCGACCCGCTGCCCGCCCCGCCGAAGAAGGGCGGCCGCGCCTCCGGGCTGCTGAAGTCGAGCGCCGTGATGGCCGCCGGCACCCTCGTCTCCCGGCTCACCGGCTTCGTCCGCTCGCTGGTCATCACCGGCGCGCTCGGCGCCGCGCTGCTCGGCGACACCTTCACCATCGCGTACACCCTGCCGACGATGATCTACATCCTCACCGTCGGCGGCGGCCTCAACTCGGTCTTCGTGCCGCAGCTGGTCCGCTCGATGAAGAACGACGAAGACGGCGGCGAGGCCTTCGCCAACCGTCTGCTCACCCTCGTCATGGTGGCACTCGGCCTGATCGTGGTCGCCGCCGTCTTCGCGGCGCCGGTCCTGATCCGGCTGATGTCGAACACCATCGCCGACGACGCCGCCGCCAACAGCGTCGCGGTGACCTTCGCCCGCTACTGCCTGCCCACCATCTTCTTCATGGGCGTGCACGTGGTGATGGGTCAGATCCTCAACGCCCGCGGCAAGTTCGGCGCGATGATGTGGACCCCGGTCCTCAACAACATCGTCATGATCGTCACCTTCGGCCTGTTCATCTGGGTCTACGGCACCTCCGCCGAGTCCCACATGGGCGTGCAGACCATCCCCGACGAGGGCATCCGCCTCCTCGGCATCGGCACCCTGCTCGGCCTCGTCGTCCAGGCGCTGGCGATGCTCCCGTACCTGCGCGAGACGGGCTTCCGCTTCCGGCCCCGCTTCGACTGGAAGGGCCACGGCCTCGGCAAGACCGTCAAGCTCGCCAAGTGGACCGTCCTCTTCGTCCTCGCCAACCAGGCGGGCGTCCTCGTCGTCACCCAGCTCGCCACCGCGGCCGGCGAGGAGTCCGGCAAGAACGGCGCCGGCTTCCTCGCGTACTCCAACGCGCAGCTGATCTGGGGCATGCCGCAGGCCATCATCACGGTCTCCGTCATGGCCGCCCTGCTGCCCCGGATCTCCCGCGCCGCCAGCGACGACGACCCCGGCGCCGTCCGCGACGACATCTCCCAGGGCCTGCGCAACTCCGCCGTCGCCATCGTCCCGGTCGCCTTCGCCTTCCTGGCCCTCGGCGTCCCGATGTGCACCCTGCTGTACGCCTCCAGCGGCGTCCAGGCCGCCCAGGGCATGGGCTTCATCCTGATGGCCTTCGGCCTCGGCCTGATCCCGTACTCCGTGCAGTACGTCGTCCTCCGCGGCTTCTACGCCTACGAGGACACCCGCACCCCCTTCTACAACACGGTCATCGTCGCGGCCGTCAACGCGGCGGCCTCCGCCCTCTGTTACGTCCTGCTGCCCGCCCAGTGGGCCGTCGTCGGCATGGCCGCCTCCTACGGCCTCGCCTACGCCGTCGGCGTCGGGATCGCCTGGCGCCGGCTGCGCAACCGCCTCGGCGGCGACCTCGACGGCTCCCAGGTGATGCGCACCTACGCCCGCCTCTGCATGGCCTCCCTGCCGGCCGCGGTCCTGTCCGGGGCCGTCGGCTTCGGCCTGCTGAAGCTGCTCGGTGAGGGCGCCCTCGGCTCGCTGGTCGCCCTCGTCGTCGGCGGAGCGGTGCTCCTCGGGGTCTTCTTCGTCGCCGCCCGCCGCATGCGGATCACCGAACTGAACACCCTCGTCGGCATGGTGCGGGGCCGTCTCGGACGCTGATCCCACCCCCCAGGACAACCTTCGGGGGGACCCGTGTGTCGTGCACAGCGTCCGACTGTGGGCACAATTGGCTTGGCTGTTGGATGTGGCGCAACGGATGGGGAGGCAGGAACGACGGTGGCGGAACGTAGCACGGCTGCCGTCGACGTGGCCGACAACAGCGGTGACGACCCGCTGACCGCGCAGGCGGACACGGCCGCGACCGACGGGGTGGCGGAAGAACGAAAGACGGCGGAGGAGCCCTCCGAGGCCCCCGAGCAGAAGGCGGTCGAACGGAAGAACGGCGAGCAGCCCTCCCTCGCTCCACCCGAATTGCACAGCGGTCACAAACTGGCCCGGCGCTACCGGTTGGAGGAGTGCGTCACCCGTCTGGACGGTTTCAGCAGCTGGCGCGCCGTCGACGAGAAACTGCGGCGGGCCGTCGGCGTGCACCTGCTGCCGGCCGACCATCCGCGCGCCCGCTCCGTCCTGGCCGCCGCCCGCTCGGCGGCGCTCCTCGGCGACCCCCGGTTCGTCCAGGTCCTCGACGCGGTCGAGGAGAACGACCTCGTCTACGTGGTCCACGAGTGGCTTCCGGACGCCACCGAGCTGACCGCGCTCCTCGCGGACGGTCCGCTCCAGGCCCACGAGGCCTACCAGCTCGTCTCCCAGATCTCCCAGGCCATGGCCGCCGCGCACCGCGAGGGCCTGGCGCACCTGCGCCTCACGCCGAGCGCCGTCCTGCGCAGTTCCACCGGCCAGTACCGCATCCGCGGCCTCGCCGTGAACGCCGCCCTGCGCGGCATCACCGCCGACCGCCCCCAGCGGACCGACACCGAGGCCATCGGCGCCCTCCTCTACGCGGCGCTCACCCAGCGCTGGCCGTACGAGAGCGACGCCTACGGCCTCTCCGGGCTCCCCAAGGGCGTCGGCCTGATCCCGCCGGACCAGGTCCGCGCCGGCGTCCACCGGGGCCTCTCCGAGATCGCCATGCGCGCCCTCGCCAACGACGGGGCCACGGCGTCCCGTCAGGAGCCGCCCTGCACCACGCCGGACGAGCTCGCCAAGGCCGTCGCCGCGATGCCCCGCGTCAAGCCGCCGGAGCCGGAGTTCCCCGCCCCCGCCGAATACCAGCGCACCACCTACCAGCAGGGCACCTATGGGCGCCCCCAGCCGCGCCCCGTGGTCACCCAGCCCCTCCCGGCCCCGCCGGCCCCTCTGGAGAGCCGCACGGGCAAGGCGTTGAAGTGGGCCGTCGGCGCCCTCCTCATCGCGGCCCTGGGCCTCGGCAGCTGGCAGATCGCCGACCGGCTCCTCAAGCCGGAGCCCAAGGAGGAGAAGCCGGTCGTCCAGACTCCGGTCGACGAGAAGCCCGCGCCGCCGAAGCCGGTCACGATCGCCTCCGCCAAGGACTTCGACCCCTTCCCCGAGGGCAATGGCGAGGAGTACCCCGAGGCGGTACGGAACGCCCTCGACGGCGACCCGAGCACCTACTGGCACACCAAGAACTACACGACCGCCAACCTCGGCAATCAGAAGGACGGCGTCGGGATCGTCCTGGACCTGGGATCGGCGCAGAAGGTCAGCGAGGTCGACCTCTCGCTCATCGGACACACCTCGGTGGAGATCCGCACGGCGCCCGAGGACGCCTCCACGGCACCGTCCACGGCGAACGGCTTCACCACCCAGGCGTCCGATGCCGGCACCGAGCTGAAACTGAAGCTCAGCAAGCCGGCCACGACCCGCTACGTTCTGGTCTGGCTGACGAAGCTGCCCCTGAACGACGGCGAGTTCCGCGGCCAGCTGTCCGAAGTCAAGGTCATGGGCTGACGACAGGGGAGGGGGCTCACCGTTGGACCGTCCGATAGACGCCGCAGACGACCGGGAACTCCTGGCCCGTCATGTCGCCGGGGACCCGGACGCCTTCGGTGAGCTCGTACGACGCCACCGCGACCGACTGTGGGCGGTGGCGCTCCGGACCCTGGGAGACCGCGAGGAGGCCGCCGACGCCGTCCAGGACGCCCTCCTCTCGGCCTTCCGGGCCGCCCACACCTTCCGGGGCCAGTCGGCCGTCACGACCTGGCTCCACCGCATCACCGTGAACGCCTGCCTGGATCGCCTCAGGAAGACCGTCACCCGCAGGACCTCACCGGTGGACGACACCGCCCGCTTCGAGCAGCTCCTCGAACCGCACGAGTCCGCCGAGGCGCCCGCCGAGCGCGAGGACCTCCACCGGCAGCTGCTCGCGGCGCTCGCCACCCTCGCCCCCGACCAGCGCGCCGCCCTCGTCCTCGTCGACATGCAGGGATACCCCGTCGCCGAGGCCGCCCGTGTCCTCGGCGTCCCCACCGGCACCGTGAAGAGCCGCTGTGCACGCGGTCGGGCCCGGCTGCTGCCGATGCTCACTCATCTGCGCGCCGACACCGTGGGTAACGAGCCCCCCGAGGGGGGAAGGAACCGGACGCCGGGGGCATCCGTCCCACCGGTGTCGGAGCCGACGGAAACAGGACCGACCGATCCAACTGCTGTGAAGGGCGGAGGTGGGCGCGCGTGACCACGACCGACAAGGCCGACACAGCACAGCACCCGGACGTCTCGGAGATCTCCGACCTGACCGAGGGGCTGCTCTCCCCGAGCCGCTCCGCGACCGTCCGCAGGCATCTCGACGGCTGCACGCTCTGTGCCGACGTCCGGAGTTCCCTGGAGGAGATCCGGGGGCTCCTGGGCACCCTTCCGGGCCCTCCCCGCATGCCCGCCGAGATCGCCGGCCGGATCGACGCCGCTCTCGCCGCCGAAGCACTCCTCGACGCCACCGCCCCCGACGCGCCCCGGCCTGTTTCACGTGAAACCACGGCCACGGAGAAGGCAGCTGTTTCACGTGAAACAGCCGCCCCGGCTCCCCAGCCCCGCCCCGCCGCCGGGCGTCCTCCGGCTCCTCGGGCCGCCACCGGCCCCGGGCGGGGGCGCACCCGTCACCGCGGCCGGATCGCCGCCCTCGCAGGTCTCGCCGGGACCCTGGTCGCCGCCGTCTGCGCCGTCAGCCTCTACGCGCTCACGCAGAACGGCGCGGACACGAAGGGCACCGCGGCCGACACCGCCGCGAGCGCGCCGCTGGGCGCCTTCTCCGGGGAATCGGTCGAGGACAGGGTCGAGAGCCTCCTCCGCGGCGACGGGCCCGCCGCACGGGCCCCGAAGGGGGAGCGGCCCGAGTCGCTCTCTGCGGAGACGACGGAGAGCGCCGGCGTCGCCCAGCGCAACCTCGACGGAGCTCTCCCCGACTGCGTCCGCGCGGGCACCGGACGGCAGGACGCCGTCCTCGCGTCCGAGCGCGGCGAGTACGAGGGCACCTCCGCCTATCTCCTGGTGCTCCCCGACCCCGAGGACAGCAGCCGGGTGGAGGCGTATGTCGTCGACGCCTCCTGCACCGGGAACACTCCGGCGAAGCTGCTCACGACCGCCTCCTACCCGAAGCCCTGAACGGTTCCTCGCCCCTGAGCCGCCCCTAGGCCGCCCCTCGGTCGTCTCACTGTCCGTCTCATGTACGCGCCGCGCGGCGCTCTCGGGAATGCTCGCCCCTTAGGATCCGTTGGGTGGGGTGAGAGTGACCGAGACACCGCCCCCGTAGGCAGTAGGCAGTCTGCAGAGACGAGGAAGAAACCCGTGAGCGACGTCCGTAACGTGATCATCATCGGCTCCGGGCCCGCGGGTTACACCGCCGCGCTCTACACGGCCCGGGCGTCGCTGAACCCGCTGGTCTTCGAAGGTGCCGTCACCGCCGGTGGCGCCCTCATGACCACCACCGAGGTCGAGAACTTCCCCGGCTTCCGTGACGGCATCATGGGCCCGGACCTCATGGACAACATGCGGGCGCAGGCGGAGCGCTTCGGCGCCGAGCTCGTTCCGGACGACATCGTCGCCGTGGACCTCACCGGTGACATCAAGACCGTCACCGACACCGCCGGCACCGTGCACCGCGCCAAGGCCGTCATCGTCACCACCGGCTCGCAGCACCGCAAGCTCGGCCTGCCGAACGAGGACACCCTCTCCGGCCGCGGCGTCTCCTGGTGCGCGACCTGCGACGGCTTCTTCTTCAAGGACCAGGACATCGTCGTCGTCGGCGGCGGCGACACCGCGATGGAGGAAGCGACCTTCCTCTCGCGCTTCGCCCGGTCGGTCACCATCGTCCACCGCCGTGACACCCTGCGCGCCTCCAAGGCCATGCAGGAGCGCGCCTTCGCCGACCCGAAGATCTCCTTCGCCTGGGACAGCGAGGTGGCCGCGATCCACGGCGACCAGAAGCTCACCGGTCTGACCCTGCGCGACACCAAGACGGGCGAGACCCGCGAGCTGGCCGCGACCGGTCTCTTCATCGCCGTGGGCCACGACCCGCGGACCGAGCTGTTCAAGGGCCAGCTGGACCTCGACGAGGAGGGCTACCTCAAGGTCGCCGCCCCGTCGACCCGCACCAACCTCACGGGCGTCTTCGGCGCCGGTGACGTCGTCGACCACACCTACCGTCAGGCCATCACGGCCGCCGGTACCGGCTGCTCCGCCGCGCTCGACGCCGAGCGCTTCCTGGCCGCTCTCTCCGACAGCGAGAAGCTGGCCGAGACCCCCGCGGTCTGACCCGAGCTCTCTTCACCCACACCCCGCGAAGTTAAGGAGGCCGCCGTGGCCGGCGCCCTGAAGAACGTGACCGACGCTTCCTTCGAAGAGGACGTCCTCAAGAGCGACAAGCCCGTCCTGGTGGACTTCTGGGCTGCCTGGTGCGGCCCGTGCCGCCAGATCGCCCCGTCGCTGGAGGCCATCGCCGCCGAGCACGGCGAGATCGAGATCGTGAAGCTCAACATCGACGAGAACCCGGCCACGGCCGCGAAGTACGGCGTCATGTCCATCCCGACGCTCAACGTCTACCAGGGCGGCGAGGTCGTGAAGACCATCGTCGGCGCCAAGCCGAAGGCGGCCATCCTGCGCGACCTGGAGCCCTTCGTCGCCGCGAAGTGACCCACGCTGTTTCACGTCTCCGCCTCACAGCGGTCGGAGCGCGGGCTCCTTCTGCACCGCGCCGAGCAGCCGGTCCAGCGCCATCTCGACGTCCTCCTTCCAGGAGAGCGTCGTCCGCAGCTCCAGCCGGAG
>NZ_JABBGE010000020.1 GCF_012927245.1 Streptomyces sp. R302 | reverse complement strand
GGAGGCGTGCGCCACGGCCCGCACCCGCTACGAACGACGCGCCGATCTCCACCAGGGCCTGCTCGAACTGGCCTGCAGCCTCATATGCCTCCGCCGCCTCCGAACCTCATTCTGAAACGATCAGTTAGTATGCGTCCTGCTCGGGATCTCCGTACGCGGTCCACGACTGGTTCCACGTGTCGGCGCTCACCTGGCTTGCGGCCCCGAAGACCGGGAACTCGGGATTTGCTCCGGGTGCCAGAGTGCGGACGGGCTCCTGCGCGAAGCGGGTGGCGACGATCCTGTGCTGCCACGACCCGGAGATGGCGGGCCTGATCCTTTTGTCGACGAGGCGGAAGTACTCCAGCGTCATCTCGGACAGGGTGACGACGTTGATCCTGCCGGTCTCGCCGAACTGCTGCTCCATGCCCCAGCCGAGCATTTCGCTGGTCGCGACAACGGCGGCGGTCACTGTGCCGTCCGCGCCGCCGGCGATGGCCCGGCGACTGTCGGCCAGGGGGAGTCCGCCCCGGTAGGGCTCCGGCCGTTTGTACTCGGACGAGAAGTTGAAGCCGGCCTGGGGCCGCAACGCGTTTTGATCGAGCAGGGCTCCCCGGATCCCCTCCTGGCTGTGCAGACCGGTGATGAGCTCGGGGGCGTTCTGCGGCGTGCTCTGCCAGAACATGATGGGCAGCTCGTCCCACCTGAGATGGGCCTCTAGATGCTGGCGGTCCTGGGATGGGTCGGAGGGCGGCAGTGGTGCGAGCGCAGGCCAGGGAGGAGCTGTCCGGCTGCGCTGGCCGTCGTTCATGAGCCGGCGGGCGTCGTCGGCCGACATCGTCGTTGTGCGGTCGTCGTGCCGGATGGGCACGGTCCAGCCCTCGGTGAACTGGTCGTTGTCGTTGAGAACTTTGCGTACGAGCGCCCAGCGGTTGGTCTCAGCAAGACCTTCGATGTCCATCACGAAGTAGTGGTCGGCGGGTTCACTGTCGCCGTCGGGGTCCCAGCCAGGCGCGAACTCGCCCAGCGCGCGGCGCTGCCAGACGGCCACCACCCAGGTCGCGATCAGGTGCTCCATCTCGTCCACCGTCAGCAGCGCCTCACCGGCCGGGTCGGCGCCGCGGTCGGCCACGTCCACTCCGGTGTATCCGGGAAGCTGCTCGAACAGTAGCTGGCGGATCACACATCCCACAGGTGACAAGAATCCTGAGCAGACAGTGACAACCGTCGTGCTCCGTCCTACGGCTACGCCCAGGCGGAGCGGCATCCCAGGTGACAGTTGTCACGCTCCGGCACAACCGACTCACCCTGGTGCGGTCGCCGCCCCTGCTTGAGGAAGTCACCGCCATGACCAGCCCTGCCGCCCCCTACCGGCCCTCCCCGAAGAACATGCGGCCGGAGATGACCCCGTCGGACCAGGTCGGGCTCTGCGCCCGCTGCCACGCCAAGTGCCACCGCTACGGTCCCGGCGGCTGCCCGCTCTGCCAGGAGTGCCAGGCGTCCGCGCCCGCGATGGCCTTCACCCACCGGCCGCCGGCCCTCGCGTCGATGTGACCGCACAGATCCCGCTTCCGGACGACCTCCCTCAGCTGCGGACGATCGTGCGGCTGGCCGACCTTCTCGGCGCCGCCGCGCGGGCCCGGATCGCAGAGATCGAGGCCAGGGACGCGGCCATGCGCCCGCAGCGGCCCTTGCCCGAGGGGCCGACCTGGGTCCTGGGCTACCTGCGCGAGCGCGGCCGCCCGGTCCCCGACCGCGTCCATCTCGGAGACTGCCGCATGTCCGGCGGGCACACCCGGCCCCTCACCCACGACGAGGCACGAGGCCTCTCACCGCCGACAACGTCTCGGCGTGCCCGTTCTGCCGGCTGGACACCGAGCTCGGGCTCCTGGGCTGAGCTACGCCGGCTTCCGCCGCCGGGACGCCGCCTTCTTCGCCAGAGCCTTATTCGCCGTGGTCTTCTTGGCCCCGGCCTTCTTCGCGGGCGCCTTCTTCCTCGGCAGCTCGTGCACCGTCGCCTCCTCGCCGCCGCCCCCGGCTGCCGGGGCCTCGCCCCGGCGTTCGCGGGCCTCCGCCACCGACGCCTCCAGCGCGGCCATCAGATCGACGACCTGCCCGGCCGGCGCCGCCTCGCCCTCGACCGGCCGCGGCGCGCGGTCCTCGGCCTTGGCCTCGATCACCTCGTGCAGCGCCTCCGTGTAGTGGTCGGTGAGGGCGTCGCCGAGGTCGGCCAGGTGCTCGACGGTCATCGAGTCCAGCAGGGTGAGGGCCCTCTCGATCTCCTCCTCGGAGAGGTCCACCGCGGGCAGGGTGAGCTCGGCGGGCGAGCGGATCTCGTCCAGCTCAAAGAACGGCTCGCCCGATCGGAGTGGAGGATCGACGAGCTCACGGACTTCCGCACCCAGGCCCTGGCCCGCCTCGCCGCCCAGCACGAAGAGATCATTCGACTCCGCGAAGCCGCCGCTGGCACCACTCGGGTCAGCCACCTGCCGCCACCCCGAACCACCGTCATCGGGACATGCGGCTGATGCTGCATACCCGACTCGGTACTGGCTCTCGCATGGGGAGAGTTGGACCTCACCAGCGATCAGATCGAAGCCTCGTCGGTCAGCGAAGGCACGGCGCACGGACGGAGGACCATGAGCGAGTCTTCCGAGGTCGCCACCATGGCAAAGGGGAACCGGTCGAGCTCAAGACAGAGCGCGACGTCATCAGGATGGACTCCTTGACGCACACCCTCCGCCAGCTCGGCGGCGGCGCGCGACTCGGCAGCGCGGCGGAGGAACTCAGCAGCATCCGTCCCGGTCTCGGTGGCCCTCCGAGCGATGTATTGAGCGCACGCCAGATCTTCATCGGCCTGCCCAGCTTCGCCAGTGACCACGAACGTGACACTGTCACTGTTGCGCGTCCGCAAGAGCCGAGCCGTTGCCTCCGCCACCACGAAGCTGGCGCACAGCACCAGGGACGCCTCCTTGACCGCAAGGGCGCCGACCGTTCCTGCCGTGGTCTTCTGCACAACGGTCCGTCCGCCAAGGTCAATAGACCGCAGCAGTCCCGGCGAGTTGACGGTGTCGAACCCGGGCGCGGGCGGACCGTCTTTGAGCGCCACCCAATCCTGGTGGCGAGCCTTGAGTGCCAGAGCTTCGTCCAGCGACTCAGCAAGAACGATCTTTTCCGCCCCCTGGGCAAAGGCCCAGGCAGCCACGGTGAAGGCACGCATGACGTCGACTACGACCGCCACGGACGGGGCTTCGACCAGCTCAGGGATGCCAAGGAAACGAGAGTCCATTCCGATCATGATTCCGCATGCCCGACCCGATGCACCCAGAGAGTGATCCGCATCACATCGACGGTCGCGACATGCAACACCTCCCGCTGCCTACGTCACGAAAGTGGTCCACAGCGACGCGCCTGCTCAATCGCCACACGGGATCACCCGTACACGGCCTCTGCGGACACAAGGCACACGGCCGCGAGCCGCATGGCCAACGACCCACACCTCACGCTCGCGCAGGTCCGGGCGATCCTGCGGCACACCGATCTGGCGACCACCGGCCGCTAGACGAAGCAGCGCAGACGTTGAGAGATCCTTCCCATCGGATCCTAAGCTTCGCGGATGACCTATGAAGAGTTGTGCTGGGAACCGATAGCGGCGCTTCCAGAAGGCGAGCCCGAGACGTCCTTCGGCGGGCGTTGGGAGGACCGGCTCTGGTTGAACGTTCCTGGCCCCTTCTATACCGACATCGCCGATAACTGTTGGACGGGCCGGCTGCACGCACCGCGTCATGTGCTCTACGGCGGCGAGTACTTCGGTGAATATGTGTATCGCCAGCCGGCGACCACGGCCGAGGTCCTGAACCTGGTGACAGCCGCCCAGGAAGATCCGTACCGCGGCTATGCCTGCGACGGCGACAGCCGATGGACACCCGAGGCTGTTCGGGACTGGTGGCGCGACCGTGGGCGGGTCACCGAGTACCTGGAGTCCCTCCTGCCCACATGGTCGTCCAGCGACAGGTCTGACGAGCGGGAAGCCGCGGAGGGGCTGAGGGATTTTGCCGCCTACATCACTGAAGGGCTCGGCGCGGACCTCCGGAAGTACCTCCTCCGGCTTGAAGAGGGCTGCTACCCGAAGAACTCCGGACCACTGCCTGAGCTCCGATAAGCAATGACGGCCATGGGGTGCTCGGTGCGCTCGCACGTGGACACCCGTGGAGTGGGCTCAGGTGTGAGTGGCGCGACCTCGATGGCCGTGGCTGCGCCATACGATCGACTCCGTGAGGCCCAGGAACAGGGTTGGCTGGGCGAAGTCGCCGCGATCGAGGCCAGCCTTGCCGCCGCCGAACAAGAACTCGCCGCCATGCGCGACTTCGAGGTCCGACACGGCACCGTCCATCTCGGCATGCCCGATTTCCGCAGCGTCGTCGCGCGTATCGACTCCGAGCAGCCAAACGAAGGTGCGAAGCAGCAGGTCTGAGGACTACAACGAGGGGATGACCGTCTTCCTCTGTTCCAAGTGTGGTACCGCGATCACGCCGGAGCTGGCCGAGCTGGCCGCTGTCCCCGACCCCTCCGACGACGAACACGACCGGGACAAGGAGACACGCCGGGCCCCCTCCACCGTTCCGCGGGGCCGCTACGCGATCGATCCCGAGCCCTGGGGACCTCCCTACGTCGTGCAGGACGATCAGGAGGACCCGAAGCCGGCTCAGTCCCGAGGGCCGTTGGTCTGCCGCGAGGAGGGCTTCGTCATCTCGGCGGGTGTGCCAGGCACGGTGCTGATACACCCGGAGGACGCCCCCGGCCTTCAACCGCTGCCTAACTGGGAGAACGGCACCGGCTGCTGTGGGCCGACGGGTGACGAAGGACTCAACCGAGCCTGTCCCTGCGGCGCTGCGGTCGCGACGCTCGCGGGGGACTGCTTCGGGCCCTACGAACTGCACCTCGATCCTGTCCGAACCTACGCGTTCTCCCAGTAGGCACGCTGGACGGCCGCCCCGGAGCGCGACACGCCCGGGACGGCCTCTTGATCCGGCGACTTCACGACTGCTTTCCGTTGCGAAGGCACTTCGATGACGAGCCAAGTGTCGAGCTGTCGCCGTACTCGTTGAAGTGCTCAGCCAGGTACGGATGAACGTGCTCAGCTTGGTGGACGGCAACCTGGCAGTCTCGTTATGGAGACCTCAGGAATGAGGCCTCCTTGTTGCTCGGGCCGGGGAGAACGGATGATCGACGCATGGCCATGAACCGAGGTGCCTTCGACGACGTCCCGTTGACCACGCTCTTCCCTTTCCTGTCGCCTGCCGACGTGGAATCCCTGAGGCATGCGGCTCGGACCGTCGATGCGGTTTGCGCCGACGGAGACGGGACGGAGTGGGAATGGGCACTGCAGCACGCGGTCTTCCCCGGCACGCAGCCGTGGACGCCGATCATCCTCGGCCTGGATGTCGTCGAGCATGCGGCTGGGGCCGATCAGCTGGAGTTCCGGCTTGAGGTGGTGTGGACAGACCGAGGCCGGCTCGCAGTCGACGCGGCGGTGAACGTGGCCTGCTGGTGCGACACCGATCATGCCACCCATGACGTCGACGCCCTCAGGCCTGTCATCGGCGAGGAGTACTCGCTGCCCGGCGCCTTCCGGACAGGCGCTGAGCGGGTGATCGGATGGCTGACCGACCCTCGCGACGCGGACTGCTGGCGGGCCCGAGCGGGCCTGCCCGCCCACCAGCGTTGCTGGGGTCTGTCGTCAAAGGCCATGCATCAGAGGGCGGGACACGAAGGCCGCTGCCGCGCCGACAGCCCATCGTCTCAAGCAGTGGCGCGGCATCGCCACGAGGTACGACAAGACCGCTGAATCCTACGAAGCAGCCGTCGCCCTCGCCTCACTCCTCATGTGGGCGTGACATTTGACGACAGAACCTAACGCCATCGAGTCCCTGTCGCAGATGGACATCGCGGTGCCCTCCACTGGTACCCCGAAGCTCACCTTCTGGCTGAAGGTCTCCACCCAGGAGTCCGGCTCCACCGCCTACGACACCCTCAAGACCAAGGTCAACGGCACCACGCTGGCGACCTACTCCAACGCCGACGCGAGGACCGGATACGTTTAGAAGACCGTCGGCCTGTCCGCCTGCAAGGGGCGGACGGTGCGGCTGGAGTTCGCCGGCACCGAGGACGAATACCTGGCGACGATCTTCCTGATCGACGACGTCGCCATCGGCTGACCGGCCCCCTCGCCACCGGTACTCCTGTGGCCGACCTTCGGGGCGGTCCGGCCACAGGGCCCTGCCGCGCTCAGCGGGGTGACCCGAACAGGCGAGATGTCCTTCACTCCCATGGGTGGCTGCCGTTTCGTGATCGGGTTCCCGGTGAACTGCCTAGTGCCATGGCCAGTGTGATCGCCAGTGTGGCCGGCCGGTCGGTATCGGCTGGCAGACGGACGGCGGTCTGCGTTTGACCAGGGAGCGGGGCCGTTGTGGACGGACGAGGGGGTGGCGGGCCGGGGCAGCGGTGGAGCGCGGCGTCGGCGCGGGTGAGTAGTTGCGGCTGGTGGCTTCGGCCGGGTCGTGGACGTTTCCTTCCGGGAGGTGTGTCGTTGGCCTGACGGCAGGGTGCGTTTCGGTGCCTTGTCCATGTGTTCGCAGGCTTACGAGGAGCAGCGATGACCGAGCGGGACTTTTTGACGGCGAAGATCGAGCGGGGTTTCGACCACCTCGACGTGGATGGCAGTGGGACGCTCACCGAGGACGACCACGTGGCGATGGGGCGTCGGGTGGCGCTCTCTCTCGGCCATGCCGAGGGGTCTTCGGAGGCGGAGCGGATCACCGCCGCCTACCTCAGCATCTGGCGGGAGGTGCACCTGCCGTTCCTCCCGCCCGGCAGCCAGGGAATTCCCAAGGACCGGTTCGTCGCCTCGACCCGTGCCCTGGCCGAGAACCCCGCGACCGCCCGCACGATCCTCGGCGGGCTCGCCGACACCTACCTGGCGATCGCGGACATCGACCAGGACGGGCAGATCAGCCCGGCTGAGTTCCTCGCGTTCCAGCGTGGGCACTTCCCGCAGTTCACCGAGGAGGAGGCCGACGAGGCGTTCGCCCGCCTCGACTCCGACGGCAACGGCATGCTGTCGCCCGAGGAGTTCACCAGCGCGGTGGTTGAGTTCTGGTCCAGCTCGGACCCCGACGCCGCCGGCAACTGGTGGATGGGGCGTCCTTCCTTCTCGCCGAGCTGACGTCCCCACCGCCGGCGTCCCGGCCCGAGGCCCTCATGGGGCGAACGGCCGGGACGCTCGGCGGTCGGCCGGGTGGGATCACCCCGCAGGCGGCCCCGCAGGCGGCCCCGCGGGGGCGAGGGCGGGGTGTTCGGGGGTGAGGTACTGCCCGGAGAGGTGGTCGGCCGCGCCCGCGGCGAGCAGCAGCGCGCCGCGGGTGCTGAGCGCGGTGGGGGTGGTCCGGCCGGCGGCGTGTTCGCGCAGGTACCAGGCCTGGATGCGTTCGTCCCAGGATCCGGGTTCGGGACGGCCGTCCAGTTGGCGGGTGGCCATGCCGATCGTGAGCAGCCCCGGGTGGTAGGCGAAGGCGCGGACGCCGTGCGGGCGCAGTTCGGCGGCCAGGTTCTCGGTGAACTTGATCACTGCGGCCTTGGCGACCGAGTAGGCCGACATGTGCGGCCACCGGTGCAGTCCGGCGCGGCTGGCCACGGTGATGATCCTGCCTCCGCGTTCGATCAGCTGCGGGACGAAGGTGTGGCAGGTCAGGAACGTGCCGTGGACGTTGGCCTGTTGAGTGGACCACCAGTGGTCGGGGTCGTTCTCCCAGGCGGGGCCGCAGGGCCCGGGTGCTCCGGCGTTGGCGACCAGCACGTCCACGCCGCCCCATCGGACCCGCAGGCGGTCGGCGAGATCGCACAGTGCGCTGTGGTCGGTGCTGTCCACCGCCGCGGTATCCAGGTCGCCGTGCGGGGCCAGTTCGGTGTGCACCCGCTCCAGAGCGGTCCGGTCGCGTCCGGTGATCGTGACGCGGGCGCCGTGGTCGAGGAAGGCTTCGGCCAGAGCCCGGCCCAGACCGCGAGAGCCGCCGGTGACGAGGACGGTCCGGCCGGTGAGGTCGGGGTCGAGCGGGCGGGCGGCGCCCGGCCGGGGGGCGGTGGGGGTGAGCAGCCGGCGCAGCGGTTTGCCGGAGGCGGTCCGTTCGATGCGCGGGACCTCCCGCAGGAGACGTGGCTTCTTGTGGGGGGCGAGCCGGGCCGCGGCGAACTCCTTGATCTCGGCGTCGAGTTCCGGGGTGAGGCGGCTGCCGGCGGCGGGCACGATACAGGCCAGCGGTAGCTGTCCGGCCCGCCGGTCGGGCACCGGGACGACGGCCGCGTCGGCGACCGCCGGATGGGTGCGGAGCACCGCTTCGACCTCGGTCGGGGAGATCTGGTGCCCGTTGTACTTGATGACGTCCTTGAGCCGGTCGACCACGTACAGGCAGCCGTCGGCATCGACCCGGGCCAGGTCACCGGTGGCCAGCCAGCCGTCGGAGTCGGTGATCGCGACCAGCCGGCCGTCCGGGCCGAGATAGCCGGAGGCGACCTGCGGGCCGCGCAGATGAAGTTCGCCGGTTCCGTCCGGCCAGTCGCCAGCCACGTCATGTGCGGGCTCACCCGGCGCCACCAGCCGGTATTCGGTGCCGGGCACCGGGTGTCCGCTCGATCCGGGCCGGCGCCTGGCGCCGCGCCGAGTGAAGTGGCAGGTGTTGACCTCGGTGAGTCCGTACGCGCCGTCCACTGGCACACCCAGCACGCGCTCGCAGCGTTCGGCCGTCTCCAGGGACATCGGGGCACCACCGCTGAGGATCTGCTCCAGGCGCCCTGGCTGCCAGGGACGCGTGCCGTCTTGCACAGCCTGTTCAGCAGCAACCGTGAGGTCATGGACCATCGGCGGAACCGCATGCAGCACGGTGACGCCGTGTTCTGAGACCGCGTCCAGTGCCGCCCGGGCATCCCAGTGGGGGAGCAGCACCACGCTCGCGCCGGACAACAGCGCGTGGTTGAGGACGTACTGCATCCCGAACAGATGGCAGAACGGCAGCATGCCGAGCAGTACGTCGTCAGGCCCGAGCGGCTGGGCAGCGGCCAACTGGACGAGACCGGCCACCGCGTTGCGATGGGTCACGGCGACCGGCTTGGGGCTCGCCGTGGTGCCGGAGGACCAGGGCAACAAGGCAAGGCCGGTCGGCGACCCCAGGGCGTCGATGTCGGGCAGGGCGCCGACGGTGCCGGCCCCAAGGCAGCTGAGTCGATCTCTTGAACCGCTCACCAGCATCCGGGCGCCGATCGCCTCGGCCCGGCGAGAGAGTTCGCAGGCGGGAGAACGGTGGCCGACCGGGCTGACCACCGCGCCCGCGGCCAGCAGCCCGAGCAGCGCGGCCGCGAAGTCGACGCCGTTGGGCAGGGCGAGCAGCACCCGCTGCCCGGGTTCGATGCCGGCGTCGCGCGCGTCCTGCGCACAGGCCAGAGCGCGCTCGCGTACCTCCTGATGGCTCCAGCGCTCCCCGCTGACACCATCGATCAGCGCGGTGCGGTCGCCGGCGCCGGACGGCAGTGGCAGCAGTAACTCGTCGAGGGTGACATCGGGGATCTGCGGCGCGCTTTCGCCGGCGAGGGCGAGCTGTGACTGGGGCGCGGTGGACATAGGGCACCTCCGAGCGGGGAACGGTGGGCGGTTGGCGGCGTCCCTCGACCGTCCGCACCGCGCCCACTGCCGTGAGGGCAGCGAGCGAATCGATTCCTCGACGCCTATGTACAGCAGCTCCCGGCCTCGCCCCCCCCACGCGCGCCGGGATCGCCACGTCATGCCCAACGGGCCAGGCCGCCAAAGGAAACGATTTTCAAGGAAGTCGACGTACACGCAGATGGGCCGTCAGTCCTGACGGCGATGTTGAAGAGGTCTGCGACTGTCGAGGGCAGGGGTCTGATGGGAGGGGACCGCAGCGTCGTTCTGGACCGTCTGTGACGGACAGATCACCCGCAGGGGGGAGCGCGATGAGTCCTGACGCCGGCTCCTACCGCAGGAGGGCGCAGCTACCGGTGCCGTGACGAGGCGAGGCCGTGGGTGTCGGGTGGGCTGCGGAGCGGTCCCGGGTCCCTTGCCTCTCGCCCTGTCTTCCTCGGCGCGCTGACGCGCGAGACGCGTGCAGTCCTCGGATGAGAGAGGCGTGGCTTTGTCGAGCAGTTGTGACGTCGCCTGTCGATGAGTTCGGGAGGCACCAGGGTTCTTGCCAGGGCAGCACCGGGATGCTCCTGGTGAAAGGGTGCTGGTCATGCCGCGGATGTCGGCGGTCGAGCTGTACGCGGCGATCCGGTGTGACGATCGTGGCGGCATGTCGATGCGGGGACTTGAGCGTAAGCACGGTGTGGCGTGGCGGGCGGTGCGGAAGGCGTTGGACTCGTGCTGGCCGGAGCCGTGCGAGAAGCTGCCGCCGCGGGCGACCGGAGTGGACCGCTGCAAGTCGGTGATCGACGAGATCCTGTGGGCGGGCGGACCTGGACGCGCCGCGCAAGCGGCGGCACACGGTCCCCCGGATCTTCCACCGGCTGGTCGAGGGACACGGCGCCGGTGTCTCGTACGGGATGGTCCGTTACTACGTCGCGGCGCGGAAGCCCGAGATTCTGGTCGAGTCGGGCGAGGCGCCGCTGGAGGCGTTCGTCGCGCAGACCCGCCAGCGCGGTCACGAGGCGGAGGTCGACGTCGGCGACGTGACGTTCCGCCTCGCCGGCGAGCTGGTGACCTGCTGCCTGTTCTCCTTCCGCCTGTCGTATTCCGGCAGGGCCGTCCACGCCGTCCACCGCGTGTTCGCGTCCTGCGGGCAGGAGGCATGCGAGGAGAGGAACAGCGTCGCCATCGCCTCCCACGAGTCCTTCGGCGGCTGGACCGAGACCTTCACCGGCCCCCGCCTCGGCGCGGCCATCGTGGACCGGCTCGCCTTCGGCGGCACCGTCATCGAGACCGGCACCGACTCCTGCCGCCTCGCCGGCACCCGAGCCCGAGCCGAGGGGCCGGTCAAGGCCAGCTGGACCGTCGGAGTCCGCCCCGCCTGCGGCGGGGCGGACTCACAGCCAGGACACCTGGGCCAGCCGTGAGATCCTCTCCATCATGTGCGAGAACGAGCGCAACCAGCGGGCGATGGCAGGCGTCGAGGCCCACGTTCGCGAGTTCTTCACTGGCCACATGATCACGGTCAGCGACTACGACCTGGGACCTGAACGCAGGGAAGCTGTTCCCGACCTGCGGATCCTCACCGTCAGCCCAGGACCGCGCGCCGACAGCTGGGCCTACATCACCGCCGGCTGCTGGTCCACGGTTGAGAGGGACGGCCACGGTCTCGAATTCGTCCTCACCGCTCCCGTCCGCGACGAACGCTTCGCTGATCTTTTGGCCATGACCGCCTCCTACCACTCCGATCACCACCTCGACCTCGAGCACAGCCTGCCCATCGGGGAGCCGTGGCTGCCCGGGTCCCACTGCGACCACCTTCTGGTCACCCTTCCCTACCTTCACGGACCTGACCTCGAGCAGTGCCCACTGCCGGACGGTGATGCCCGCATCCTCTGGGCTCTGCCGGTCACCGCAGCCGAGACGGCGTACCGCCGCGAGCACGGCCACGAAGCCCTTGAACGGCTTTTCGACGAGCACGCGATCGTCCCCACCGACCCAAGGCGTCCATCCGTCGTCTGACTTCGCGAGCTTCCGGGACGCAAGCGGCAACCACGGAGCCCTCCGGTGCCGTCGAAACTCGTCGACATGTCGAGGCTCAGTGATCATCGACTGCCGCCCAAAGCCATCGACGATCGCTGTCTGTTTTCATCAGCGAAGCCAGAGGCGAGTTCGAGGCTCGGTCTGCAGCAGGGCCGCGCCGCAGGTCCCCATCGGTGAGTGCGGGACGAGTCTGGGCAGGGCTGATGCGGCGGCCCACGGGATCGAGTTGGTCAGATGGCGGATGACGGATGACGGATGACGGACGTCCGGCACCCAGTTGATCAGGCTGGTCGTACTGTCGAAGGAGGAGTCTTCGACCGGATAGGCGACGGACTTGTCGCCTGGGGTGCCGCCGACGGCGACGATTGTGCGGTCGCCGAGGATGCGCGGGTGCGGCGTGAGCCCGCGCCACATGTGGACGCCGTTCCAACGAGCAGGGCCTTCGTCAGGGTGGAGCTGGGCGCGTGCGGCGGAGTCGATGCCGTCGCAGCCGATCAGCAGGTCGGCTGCGGCGGAGCGTTGCCCGGTTTTCAGTGCGGTCGAGGAAATGCGCCCGCCCTGACATCAGCGGATGTCTGCTCGAAGTGCGAGAGCTTGTGGCCGGTGCGGACGGCGCCGGGCCCCGGGCGCTCGCGAGCGCCCGGGGAGCAGCACAGTGTGCAGGTGGCCGCGGTGGACGGAGTACTGCGGCCAGTTGCAGCCCGCCGCGAGACCGGGCGGCTCCTGCCGTACGCTATGGCCCGTGCGATTGTGGTAGCTGAGGCGACCTGGGGCCGGCGCGATGACCGCGAGCCCGTCCGCAAGCCCATCCGCAAGCCCATCCGCGAGCCCATCCGCGAGCCCGTCCGCGAGGCCGTCCGTGAGGCCGTCCGCGAGCCCGTCTGCGAGGCCGGGTTCGGCCAGTTCCCGCACGGCGTGCGGCAGCAGGTTGATGCCCACGCCGACGGCTGTGATCGTCCGTGCCGCCTCCCGCACCCTGGGGGTGAACCCCTGTGGCGTGAAGGCCCGGGGCGCAGGTCGGCCCGGCGATGCCTGTGCCGACGATGGTGATCCTCACGTGCTTTCCCTTCTGCCGGCCGGTGTCGGTGTCCGGGAGGGCCCGATAGGGCGGAGCGGGCCGTCCAGGAGCGGACTGGGCACCTCGAGAAGCTCGGTGAGGGCCCCGGCGTGGGGGGCTAGCCGGCGGCACGTCTCATCGGCCTGACGCGGCAGCGCGAGTACGTGCCGCGTGGTGAGCAGGCCCTGGGCGAGATACCAGCCGCTGTGGGCGTCGATCTGTTCCAGGCAGTGCAGGTGGTACAGCTCGGCGAGCAGGCCGGGGGTTCGAGCGGGTCCCGGGGCCGAGATGCGCCATTTCTCGTGCAGTGTCTCGGCCGTGGTGCGTGCCGTGTGGGCCAGGGCGAAATGCTCGGCCGTCCCGGTTCGCCTGTTCCAGGTGTCGAAGTCGGGGGCAGTGCCTGCGGGGCCGGCCAGGTGGGCCGTGAGTTCGCGGTGCAGGAGTCGTTCGCGGGCCCGCAGAAGCCGGATGTGGTCGTCGGGCGCCGAGGTCTCGTCCGGCGGCCGGTAGTCCTTTTTGGTGGCCATGGTCCAGGCGGCGTCCAGCAGGAGCATCCGGTTGTCGCCGCCTGCCGAGGTGAAGACTTGGGCGAACGCCTGGTAGTTGCTCACGCGGCCGAGTGAGAACAGGGCGGCGGCACCGGCGGCGGAGCGGCAGCGGGTCAGCGCGGCTTCGGAGAGGGTGCCGGCGGTGACCTTGGCCAGGGCGAGTTCGCGAAGGACGGATCCGGCCGGGCCGTTGCCGTGTCCGCCGCCCGGCGGGATGTGCCAGCTGCGGTGGGTGGCCCGGCGGGCGACGGTGGTGGCCGCGAGGGCTTGGGCGGTGGCGCCGAACAGCAGACGTTGCTGGTTGAGGTGGTCCAGGGCGACGGTCGGGCCCGCCAGGCGGTCGGCGGTGGTGCGCCGGCGGGCGTGGGCGAGGGCGAGCGCGGTACCCGCCCGGGCCGCGGCCGCGAGTCCCGCGCTGACCGCGCCCCAGCAGAAGCGGGCCATGTCCAGGCTGCGCCGGGTGCGGGCGTCGGCCGTCCCCAGCGGGTCGTGGAAGGATCCGTCGGCGCTGATCCGGGCGCCGTCGGCGAGCCAGCGGGCCCGGGGGACACGGACGTGGTCGAAGCGCACGGTGGCGTAGTCCAGGGGCAGCGGGGCGGTGGGCGGCAGTGGTTCGATGGCGATGCCCGGGCAGGGGCCGTTGCCGTCGCGCAGGGCGACGAGGAACAGGGCGGTGCCGCGGTCCGTCCCGCCGGTGAGGAGCCGGGCGCTGACGACGGCCAGGCGGGCCACTGCGTCCAGGCCCACGTTGGCGGGTCCCTTGGCCGCCGCCGGGTCCGGGGTGTGCAGCACGAAGTCGCCGGTTGCGGGGTCGTAGCGGGCCTCGGTGCGAACCGTAGTGCTGCTGTTGCCGCAGCCGGTCTCGTTCATGAGGGCGGCGCCGATCCATTCGCCCGAGGCGAGGGCCGCGATGTCCTGTGGCGCGGCGCCCTTGTCGAGGGCGGTGCCGATCGTCATGCAGTGGTGGAGGAACATCGCATGGAACAGCCGGGGGTCGCTGATCGCGCACAGTTCCAGCAGAGAGCGCAGCCGGGCCGGGTCGGTGATCAGGGGCCGTTTCTCGCCCAGTCGGACCTGCAGACGGCGTAGGTCCGCGTAGACCTCCGCGGACTCCTGCCGGTCGACGGCCGGGGCCGGTACGGGCACGGTGAACAACGTGGTGAGGTCGCTGTCGGCCGGGGTGGTCGTGGTCACTGTGCTGCTCCATGAGCCCCAGGGGCGTGCGACGGTCGGGCGGCCCGGCGTGATGCGGCAGCCGGGAGCTGCGGGGCGGGGTCCCAGCTTCCGATCGCCTCTGCCACGGCCGGGGCGTGGCGAGTGAGGAGGGTGAAGTGGTCGCCGGGGACATCGACCGGGGTGTGCGGCAGCTGCCACGGGGTGAGCGTCAGGCCGTGGCCGGCGAGGAGGCCGGTGGGCTGTTGCGCGCGCAGCAGCAGTGTGGGGGTGGTGACGGGGGTCGGCCGCCGTCCGGCCAGCAGGCGCAGGTAGGCACCGGTGGCGGTGAGCCGGCCGGGGTCGCAGGGACCGAGGGCCCGGCCGGCGTGTTCCAGGACACGGGGCAGGAGCCGGCGCAGCGTGTGGTCGGGCCAGGGGGTGTCCACAAGGACCAGTCCGTGGGCGGGGCGGCCGAGTTGCTCGAGCCTGGCCGCGACCGCGTGCGCGACCAGTCCGCCGGAGGAGTGCCCGCACAGCAGGAACGGCCCGAGCGGGGCGTGCCGCTGGAGTGCGGCCGCGTGTGCGCCGGTCAGGGCGTCGAGGTCGGCGGGGAGCGGCTGATCGGCCTCGGTACCGGGGTGGGGGAGGACCTCCACCCCGCGGGTGCCGCGCAGGGCCTCGATGAGCGGCACGTACTCGTGGGCCCCGGAAGCGGGCAGCAGGGAGGGGAAGCACAGGAGGGTGGGCCGCGTGGTCGCCGGTGCGAGAAGCGTCGTTCCGGGGGCGTGGTGGGCGGCGCGGGCGGCCGTGAACGTGGGGCGGAGCTCGGAGGCTGCGCCGATCAGCTCGGCTGCGACTTCTCCCCTGCCGGTTCGGCAGGCGTACCGGTAGAGAGCGTCCAGGGTGTGCGGCGGCTCCCTTCGGGGGTCCGGTGTGCTGCGGGGGGCGACCGGGTCCTGCCGCAGGCTTCGCAGATGGTCGGCGAGAGCGCGGGGGGTGCGGTGGTCCAGGGCGACGGTTGCGGGCAGGGGGAGATGGAGCAGGTCGGCCAGGCGGGTGCGCAGTTCGACGGCCATCAGCGAGGTCGCGCCCAGGGCGGTGAAGGTCTCGTCCGGCGGGATGCGGGTGGCGTCGCGGTGGCCCAGGACGGCCGCGGCCTGCCCGAGGACCAGCGCCAGCAGGTCCGTTCCGGCGTGCCGGACGGGCACGGGCATGTGTGCGGCGACGGTATCGGCTGTCTCCTGGCGGGGTTCTGGGGGCGTGGGGTGGGCGGGGAGCCAGTAGTGCTCGTGCTGGAACGGGTGGGTCGGCAGGTCGGAGTGCTTCGCCTGCCGGCCGGTGAACACGTTGGCCCAGGAGACGGGCGTTCCCTGTGTGTGGACCTGGGCCGCCGACAGCAGGAAGCGTCGCAGACCGCCCTCGCCGCGGCGCAGGGTCCCTACCGCGGTGGCCGTCCGGTCGGTCTGCTCGGCGGTTTCCACGACGGCGTGGCCGAGGACGGGGTGCGGACCGATCTCGATGAAGTCGCGGTAGCCCGCGTCGAGCAGAGCGCGGATCGTCGAACGGAACTCGACCGGGTGGCGCAGGCTGCGGTACCAGTAGTCGGCGGTCAGGGCGGTGGTGTCCAGGCGGCCGGCGGTCAGGGCGGAGTAGAACGGGACCTTCGCCGGCCGGGGCCGCAGTTCGTCGAGGCCGCTCGTCAGGCCGGCCTTTGCGGGCTCTGTTGCCGGACCGTGGGACGCGTACCCGACGGACAGAAGACTCGCGCGCACCGCGCGTGCGTCGAGGTCAGCGACCAGCCGGTTCACCGCCTCCGGGGTGCCGGCGGCCACGGTCGAGCGCGGGCCGTTGTCCGCGGCAAGCCACACCTGTCCTTGGTACGGGACCAGCCGGCGGTCGAGTTCGTCACGGGCCAGGGCGACGGCAGCCATCCGCCCGGCGGGCAGCGCCGCGACGGCCGCCGCCCGCCGGGCCGCCGCCCGCGCGGCGTCCTTCAGGGACAGCGCCCCGCAGACGTGGGCGGCGGCGATCTCGCCCTGGCAGTGTCCGACCACGGCGTGCGGGCGCACACCCAGGTGAGCCCACAGCTCGGCCAGCGCGACCGTCACGGCGAACAGGCAGGTCTGCGTCACCTCGACCCGTTCCGGGCCCGGCCGGCCGTCCGCCCCGCGCAGGACGGTGCGCACGGACCAGTCGACATACGGCGCCAGGGCCTCGTCGCAGGCGGCCATGGCGTCGGCGAACACCGCGGACTCGTCGAGGAGAGCGGCTGCCATGCCCGGCCACTGCCCGCCCTGGCCGGGGAAGACGAACACGGTCCGGCCGGCCGATCGGGCCGGTGCGGTGACCGCGTCGGCGGACGGGGTGCCGTCAGCGATCGAGCGCAGGCCGGCGGCCGCATCGAGGTGTCCTCGCGCGATGACGACCGCGCGGTGCTCGAGCGTCGCCCTGGTGGCCGCCAGGGCCCGGGGAACCCCCGGGTCTGCGGTGAGGGGCACCAGACGGGCAGCGAATTCCCGCAGTGCGGGGGCGCTGCGGGCGGAGAGTACCCAGGGCGTCCATGGCGCAGGCCGTTCGTCCTCCACGCCCGGTGCCGGTCTTGGTCTCGCCTTCGGTGCCTCTTGGAGGATGACGTGGGCGTTGGTGCCGCTGAGGCCGAAGGCCGACACCCCGGCACGGCGTACGCGGTGCGACGGTGGCCACGGCTCGGACCGCTCCGGCAGCCGGAGCGCGTCGCCGAGCGGGCGGAAGGCTTTTGGGCGGAAGGCTTGCGGGCGAGGGGTGCCGGGCAGGCGGCCGTGGCGCAGGGCCAGCACCGTCTTGATGACGCCCGCCAGGCCGGCGGCTGCCTGGGTGTGGCCGATGTTCGCCTTGACGGCGCCCAGCCGCAGGGGACGCGCCGGGTCCCGGCCGGGCCCGAAGACAGCGAGCAGCGCTTCGGCCTCGATCCGGTCCCCGAGCGCCGTGCCGGTGCCGTGTGTCTCCACGACGTCGATCTGGCCGGGCTCCAGCTTCGCCTCGACCAGGGCGCGGCGGATCAGCTGCTGCTGGGCGATCCCACTGGGGGCGGTCAGGCCGTTGCTCGCGCCGTCCTGGTTGACAGCCGATGCGGCCAGAACGGCGAGAACCGGGTGACCGTGGCGTTCGGCCCGAGACAGCCGCTCCAGCACCAGAACGGCGACTCCCTCGCCCCAGGCCGTGCCGTCCGCGTCGGCCGCGAACGCCTTGCAACGGCCGTCCGGGGCAAGGATCCCTGCCCGGCCGAAGCCAACGAAAGCGGCCGGCGAGGCCATCACGGTGGCTCCTGCGGCCAGGGCCAGTGAGCACTCGTCGCGGCGCAGGGACTGGGCGGCCAGGTGCACGGCGACCAGGGAGGACGAACAGGCGGTGTCGACGGTCAGGGCGGGGCCGGTCAGGCCGAGCGTGTAGGAGATCCGGCCGGAGGCGACGCTGGGGGCGTTGCCGGTGAGCAGCAGGCCGTCGGGGAGTTCGGGTCCGTCGGCGCGCCGGGGCGCGTAGTCGTTGGGCATCAGGCCGACGAACACGCCCGTGTCGGACCCGCGCAGTGCGGTCGGGTCCAGTCCGGCGCGTTCCAAAGCTTCCCAGCTGGTCTCCAACAACAGCCGCTGCTGCGGGTCCATGGCCAGTGCTTCGTGTGGGGAGAGACCGAAGAACGGGGCGTCGAACCGGCCGGCGCCGGTCAGGAAGTGCCCTCGGTGGGCGGCAGCTCGGCCGGGGTGGGCGGGGTCCGGGTGCCGCAGCCGTGCCAGGTCCCAGCCGCGGCTCGTGGGGAACGGGCCGCCCGTGTCGGTGCCGGCCACCAGGAGTTCCCACAGGTCCTCGGGGGTGGTGACGCCGCCGGAGAAGCGGCAGCCCATCCCCACGATCACGACCGGATCGTCCCGCTCGCCGGCCTTCTGCGGCCGGGCTGTGCCGCTCGCCGCGCCCGGGGTGCGGCCGCGGCCATCGCCGGGGGCCTGATCGGAGTGGGCGCTGGCGAGGGAGGCCAGGTGGCGGGCCAGGGCGTCAGGGGTGGGGTGGTCGAAGACCGCGGTGGTGGGCAGTGCCAGCCGACTCGAACGGGCCAGGGCCAGGGCCAGACGCACCGCGCCGAGCGAGTCCACCCCCAGGTCCTGGAACGTCCGGCCCCGGCTGCCCGCCCCGGCCGTATGCCCCGGGAGCAGTTCGGCGAGGTGCCGGTGGATCAGCTCAAGACCGGCAGGCGCCTGTTCTGCGGCCAGCCGGGCCCGCCACTGTCCGGCGTCCGTCGACGGGAGCGCCGCGGCGGCGTCCAGCAGCGCGGCCAGCCGGCCGCGGGCCACCTTCCCGGTGGGGGTGAGCGGTAGTCGTTCGACGACGACCAGGTCCAGCGGCTGCTGATACTCGGCCAGGCCCTCGGCCGACAGGTGCGCGCGCACCGCCGCCAGATCGAGGACCGCGCCAGGGCGCAGGACGGCGACCAGGCACGGATACTGGCCCAGCCGGCCGTCCGGGCGGGGGACGACGGCGGCGTCGGCAAGCTGCGGGAGGCCGCCGAGCAGGCCCTCGACGGTGGAGGCGGAGAACTTCCGGCCGCCCACGTTGATCACCTCGGCGGCGCGTCCGTGGAAGGCGAAGGTGCCGTCGGGCAGGCGGCTGGCCCGGTCCCCGG
>NZ_JABBGE010000002.1 GCF_012927245.1 Streptomyces sp. R302 | reverse complement strand
GAGCGTCCCGGTCCGGATCGGCGTAGACGGCTACGCTCGCGATCCCGGCATCCCGGCAGGCACGGGCGACACGAACAGCGATTTCGCCACGGTTGGCGATGAGCACCTTGCGCACGATGGCTCCCTCCTTGAAACAAGCTGAGTTTAGGGACTACCGACACGGCCCCTCGACCCGTGTCCCGTGGTGAGCTTGCCCACATAGAGGGCGGCTCGAGGTTTCCTCGGGTCGTGAAATCCCTTGTCGCACCACGGTACGCAGGGTTCCTTTACGGCACAGTAGCTCCGAGGTGTGGCGCAGGTCTCTGTTCATGGAGCCAGTCGCCATTCGGGTTTCTTTGTGGAGTCCCTACGAATGGCGCAATGATTCTTTGCCGGAACGTCGGCCTTCGGCCATGCTGCGCACACTCTTGTCCGGACCTTTACTGGCCAGTAGCCTTCGCGCTGTCGACCGTACTGTCGGTAACAGGCGAATCCAGGGGGTGGCCGAGGTGGCCCGCAGACCGATCGCACTCGTCACGGCCGCCGTGCTCCTGGTGGAGGCGCCGGCCATCGTCGGCCTCAACGCGATCATGGCCCGTTTCGTGGAGGCCCAGTCGATGTCCCTCGACGGACTCGACCCCGACCACATGGTCACCGGCACCTGGGCCCTCGGCATCGGCTCCGGCGCCGCCCTCGCGCTCTGCTCCCTCGTCGCCCTGGTCGCGGGGGTCCGCGACCGCCGCCCCGGCCGCTTCGGCCGGGGTCTGCTCATCGGCTGCGCGGTCGTCCACGGGGTCCTCGGCGCGGTCGCCGTCGGCCTGATCGGCTGGGGCGCCTTCGCCTTCCTCATGACCGTCGTCGGGCTCGTCGTGCTCACCCTGGTCATGTACGGGAAGGAGAGCGCGGCCCCGGAACCGTCCAAGGCCCCGGAGCCGGCGGAGGCCTGACGGAGGCTCAGGCGCTCCAGAGCTCGGTGATCCCCACGTCCAGCTTGGCGAGGAGCCGGCGCAGCAGCGGCAGCGACAGGCCGATCACATTGCCGGGATCGCCGTCGATGCCGTCGATGAACGGCGCCGAGCGGCCGTCCAGCGTGAACGCGCCCGCCACGTGCAGCGGTTCGCCGCTCGCCACGTACGCCGCGACCTCCGCGTCCGTCGGCTCGCCGAACCGCACCACCGTCGAGGCCGTCGCCGACTCGTACCGCTTGGCCCGCGTGTCGTACACGCAGTGACCCGTCTGGAGGATGCCGACCCGGCCGCGCATCTCCTTCCAGCGGGCGGTGGCCTCGGTGGCGTCGGCGGGCTTGCCCAGCGCCCGGCCGTCGAATTCGAGCACGGAGTCGCAGCCGATCACCAGCGCGCCGCTCGCCTCCGGGCGGGCCGCCACGTGCGCCGCCTTGGCCTCCGCGAGCGCCAGGGCCAGCTCGGCCGGGGTGGGGGCGTGGACCTTGGACTCGTCCACCCCGCTGACGATCACCTCGGGCGCGAGACCGGCCTGGCGGAGCAGACCGAGCCGGGCGGGGGAGGCGGAGGCGAGGACGAGCCGGCGGGGCGTGCCGCCCGGGTGATCAGCAGTCATGGGGGCAGCGTACTCAGCGCCCGCCCACGACGAGCATCAGGACGACCATGGCAAGCGCCAGGATCACACCGGACCTGCGCATCATGGCCTGTGCCTCGCGCAGGAACTTCGGCGTCTTGTTCTCCGGGTCGGACCACAGCATGCCCCGATCCTGCTGCCGGGCGGCCCGGAACGCCTGAGTACGGATACTCAACCGGCCCCGGGGACGGTCGCGGGACGGCCCAGGGGGCGGCGGCGGAGCGCGTACGCCGGAGGCCGGACCCCCCGCACAAGGGGCCCGGCCTCGGCCTCACGCCGTACCGCTCACTTCATGTTCCTCAGACCGGCCAGTAGGACCGGGCCCAGGCCCGCGGGCCCGGCCGGGGCCGGGTCGAGCGGGCGATGCGTGACGGGTCCGACCAGCCCTCCGGTACCGCCGGGCCGAGACCCGAGGCGGCAGCCGCCGCCGTGGCCGCGGCCCGGGCCTGGACCACCGCCAGTGCGGCGGCCAGCTCCTCGGGCGTCGGGTTGCCTCGTACGACCTTGATCATCGTGCTGTCCCTCCCGTGGGCTAGAGCGGGATGTTGCCGTGCTTCTTCGGGGGCAGGGATTCCCGCTTCGTCCGCAGCTGACGCAGACCCTTGACGATCTGCGGCCGGGTCTCGGAGGGCAGGATCACCCCGTCGATGTAACCGCGCTCGGCCGCGATGTACGGGTTGAGCAGGGTGTCCTCGTACTCCTGGATCAGCCGCGCCCGCACCGCCTCGACGTCCTCGCCGTCGGCCTCCGCCTCGGCGATCGTGCGGCGGTGCAGGATGTTGACGGCGCCCTGCGCGCCCATGACCGCGATCTGCGCCGTCGGCCACGCGAGGTTCAGGTCGGCGCCCAGGTGCTTGGAGCCCATGACGTCGTACGCGCCGCCGAAGGCCTTCCGGGTGATGACCGTGATCAGCGGGACGGTCGCCTCGGCGTACGCGTAGATCAGCTTCGCGCCGCGCCGGATGATGCCGCCGTACTCCTGGTCCACGCCCGGCAGGAAGCCCGGCACGTCCACGAAGGTGAGGACCGGGATGTTGAAGGCGTCGCAGGTCCGCACGAACCGCGCGGCCTTCTCGGAGGCGTCGATGTCCAGGCAGCCGGCGAACTGCATCGGCTGGTTGGCGACGATGCCGACCGGGAAGCCCTCCACCCGGCCGAAGCCGGTCAGGATGTTCGGCGCGAAGAGCGCCTGCGTCTCCAGGAACTCGCCGTCGTCCACGACGTGCTCGATGACCTTGTGCATGTCGTACGGCTGGTTCGCCGAGTCCGGGATCAGCGTGTCGAGCTCCAGGTCCTCGCCCGACACCTCGGTCTCCGCCGTCTCCGGGAAGGCCGGCGCCTCCGAGAGGTTGTTCGACGGCAGGTACGACAGCAGCTGCTTCACGTACTCGACGGCGTCCTTCTCGTCCCCCGCCATGTGGTGCGCCACGCCCGAGGTCGCGTTGTGCGTCCGGGCGCCGCCCAGCTCCTCGAAGCCCACGTCCTCGCCGGTCACCGTCTTGATGACGTCCGGACCCGTGATGAACATGTGCGAGGTCTGGTCCACCATCACCGTGAAGTCGGTGATCGCGGGGGAGTACACCGCGCCGCCCGCGCAGGGGCCCACGACCAGGGAGATCTGCGGGATCACCCCGGAGGCGTGGGTGTTGCGGCGGAAGATCTCGCCGTACATCCCGAGCGCGCTCACGCCCTCCTGGATGCGGGCGCCGCCGGAGTCGTTGATGCCGACGACCGGGCAGCCGGTCTTCAGCGCGAAGTCCATCACCTTGATGATCTTCTGGCCGTACGTCTCGCCGAGCGCCCCGCCGAAGACCGTGAAGTCCTGCGAGAACACGGCCACCGGACGCCCGTCCACGGTGCCGTAGCCGGTGACGACGCCGTCGCCGTACGGCCGGTTCTTCTCCAGGCCGAAGTTGGTCGACCGGTGCCGGGCCAGCTCGTCCAGCTCCACGAAGGAGCCCTCGTCGAGCAGCAGGGCGATCCGCTCGCGCGCGGTCAGCTTCCCCTTCGCGTGCTGCTTCTCGACCGCCCGTTCCGAACCGGCGTGCGTGGCCTCGTCGATACGGCGCCTGAGGTCCGCGATCTTGCCCGCGGTCGTGTGAATGTCGGTCTCGTACTGCTCTGCCGGCTCGGACATCGGGATGCGGCTCCCTGCCTGGTCACGGGGGGTTCGTTGACTGCGAATGGGCTACTGAAGGCCTACTGATCCGTAGGGTATCGACGGCGATACGGTTCGGCACTGCGGTCTTTGCCACACCTACTCTGGCTTGCATGACGTCCTCCCACGCCTCCGGCGGTCGCTGGTCCGACCTCGACCGGCCCCCGCTCAACCCCTCCGTCCTGCGCCGGGCCCTCCTCCTTCCGGACGGGCTGTGGAGCTCGCTCGACGTGGTCGCGAGCACCGGGTCGACCAACTCCGATCTGGCCGCGCGGGCGGGCGAACTGCCCGACGGGGCCGTGCTCGTCGCCGAGGAGCAGACCTCCGGCCGGGGCCGGCTCGACCGCAGCTGGAGCGCCCCCGCGCGCTCCGGGCTCTTCCTCTCCGTCCTCCTCAAGCCCGACGTGCCCGCGCACCGCCTCGGCTGGCTGCCGCTGCTCACCGGCGTGGCCGCCGCCACCGGCCTCGTCAAGGCGGCGGGCGTCGACCTCTCCCTCAAGTGGCCCAACGACCTGCTCGCCACGGTCGACGGCGAGGAGCGGAAGGCCGGCGGGATCCTCGCCGAGCGGGCCGGCGAGGACGGGATCGTCGTCGGGCTCGGCATCAACGTCTCGCTGCGCGCCGACGAGCTGCCCGTCCCCACGGCCGGCTCGCTGCTGCTCGCCGGCGCCGTCTCCACCGACCGCGACACCCTGCTGCGGGCCGTCCTGCGCTCCCTCGCCGACTGGTACGGCGCCTGGGTGCGGGCCGACGGCGACCCCGAGGCCTCCGGGGTCCTGGCGGCGTACAAGGACCACTGCTCCACCCTCGGCCGGCGGATCCGCGCCGACCTGCCGGGCGAGCGGATGCTGGAGGGCGAGGCGGTCTCCCTGGACGGCGACGGGCGCCTGGTCGTCGCCACCGAGGGCGGCGGCACGGAGGCGGTCGGCGCGGGCGACATCGTCCACCTGCGGGCGACGGGCTGAACCCCGGACCGTTCAGGCGTGAGCCAGCCCACACCTGTCGTATCGTGGAGCGCGATCCAGGCGAACAGATCGGCAGGACAGTGGGAAGCGGCAGCGGCAGCGGCAGGGAACGGGCAGGAGGCGGCCGGTGACCGTCGACGACGCGAACGCGGGCGACGGCCGCTCCGAGTCGCACGCGCCGCGTGAGCCGCGGGGCTCACGCGAGCCGGACGGGCCAGGCCGACCGGACGGTTCCGGCCGGCCCGTTTCCGGCCGGTCGGACGGCTCGGGCGCACCGGACGGGTCGCACCAGCCGTCCGGTCCCGGCGAGCCGTCCGGTGCCGCCCCGTCCGGCCGGGCGGCCGACGCCTCCGGCGGCGTCTCGGGCGACGCCTCTGGCGGCGTCTCAGGCGGCGTCTCGGGCGACGCCTCCGGTGGTGCCTCCGGTGGCGCCGAGGGCTCGGCGTACCCCACCCCGCACCACGCCGTCGACCACACCGTCGAGCCGACCGACGACCCGCTCGCCATCCGCCTCGAACAGCTCATCCTCGGCGCCGACCGCCGCTACACCCCCTTCCAGGCCGCCCGCACCGCCGGCGTCTCCATGGAGCTGGCCTCCCGCTTCTGGCGGGCCATGGGCTTCGCCGACATCGGGCAGGCCAAGGCGCTGACCGAGGCCGACGTGCTCGCCCTGCGGCGGCTCGCCGGTCTCGTCGAGGCGGGGCTGCTCAGCGAGCCGATGGCGGTGCAGGTGGCCCGCTCCACCGGCCAGACCACCGCCCGGCTGGCCGAATGGCAGATCGACTCCTTCCTGGAGGGGCTCACCGAGCCGCCCGAGCCCGGCATGACCCGCGCCGAGGTCACGTACCCGCTGGTCGAGCTGCTCCTGCCGGAACTGGAGGAGTTCCTGATCTACGTGTGGCGGCGGCAGCTCGCCGCCGCCACCGGGCGCGTCGCCCAGGCCGCCGACGACGAGGAGATGGTGGACCGGCGGCTCGCCGTCGGCTTCGCCGACCTCGTCGGCTTCACCCGCCTCACCCGCCGCCTGGAGGAGGAGGAGCTCGGCGAGCTCGTCGAGGCCTTCGAGACCACCTGCGCCGACCTGGTCGCCGCGCACGGCGGCCGGCTCATCAAGACCCTCGGCGACGAGGTGCTGTACGCGGCGGACGACGCCGGCATCGCCGCCGAGATCGCGCTCCGGCTGATCGAGACCCTCAGCCAGGACGAGACCATGCCCGCGCTGCGCGTCGGCATCGCCTTCGGCACCGTGACGACCCGGATGGGCGACGTCTTCGGCACCACCGTGAACCTCGCCAGCCGGCTCACCTCGATAGCGCCGAAGGACGCCGTCCTGGTCGACAGCGCCTTCGCCGAGGAGCTGACCCGCACCGGCGAGGTGCCCGTCTCCGAGGCCGAGGCGGCGGAGGAGGCCGCCCGCGCCGAGAAGGAGGGCCGGGCCCCGGAGACGTACCGCTTCGCGCTCCAGCCGATGTGGCAGCGGTCCGTGCGCGGCCTCGGCGTCGTGGAGCCCTGGCTCCTGAACCGCCGTCCGACCTAAGATCCCTCCCGGTGAACCATGTGAACCGTCGTTAACCGGGAGGGCGCAGGAGATGTCCGAGCAGCGTTTTGGTGAGTTCGTGCTGGTCCGCAAGGAGGGGCACGTCGCCGAGTTCGTCCTCGACCGGCCCAAGGCGATGAACGCGGTCTCCTCCGCGATGGCCCGCTCCATCGGCGAGGCCTGCGCGGCGCTCGCCGCCGACCCGGAGGTCCGGGTCACCGTCCTGACCTCCTCGAACGACCGGGCCTTCTGCGTCGGCGCCGACCTGAAGGAGCGGAACTCCTTCACCGACGCCGAGCTGGTCCGCCAGCGGCCCACCGCCCGCGCGGCGTACACCGGCGTCCTGGAGCTGCCCATGCCGACCGTGGCGGCCGTGCACGGCTTCGCCCTCGGCGGCGGGTACGAGCTGGCGCTCTCCTGCGACGTCATCGTCGCCGACGCCACCACCGTCGTCGGCCTCCCCGAGGTCTCCGTCGGCGTCATCCCCGGCGGTGGCGGTACGCAGCTGCTGCCGCGCCGGGTGGGCGCCGCGCGCGCCGCCGAGCTGGTCTTCACGGCCCGCCGGGTGGAGGCCGCCGAGGCGGCGGAGCTCGGCCTGGTGGACGTGCTCGCGGAGGACGCCCGGACGGCCGCCCTGGAGCTCGCGGGGCGGATCGCCGCGAACTCGCCGGTCGGGCTGCGCGCCGCGAAGAAGGCGATGCGGCTCGGCCAGGGTCTGGACCTCCGGGCCGGCCTTGAGGTCGAGGACGGCGCCTGGCGCTCGGTGGCCTTCTCGGGCGACCGCGCCGAGGGCGTGGCGGCCTTCAACGAGAAGCGGAAGCCGGAGTGGCCCGGCGAGTGACGAGATTGATCCAATCTCGTACTAGATGTCACTTTCTGTGACGTTTCGGAAGGGGAAACGGGTCAAACCTCCCTAAGCTGGAGGAATGGGAGAGGATGTGCGGCTACGGGCCGTGGTGGCGCTGGCGCAGGGCATGGCGGCGGCGACCACCCCGCGCGAGTTCTGGCGGGCCGCGGCGCTCGGGGCGTGCGCCGGACTGGACGGGAGCTTCGGCGCCCTCTCGGTCTGGGAGCGGGACCACGGGCGGCTGCGGGTCCTGGTGAACGCGGGGGAGCGGGCCTCCGGCGAGGAGGAGTTCCCGGACGCGGAGACGTATCCGGTGCACCAGTTCCCCGAGATCACCGAGTTCCTGCACGAGCGGTGGGCGGTCGGCGCCGGTCCGCGCGCCTGGATCGAGACGGCCGCCGCCGCGCGGGTCACCGGGCGGGTCGAGGGGCTGCGGCGGCGCGGCCGGGGCGCCTGCGTGGTCGCCCCGATCGTGCTGCACGGCCGGGCCTGGGGCGAGCTGTACGTGGCCAGACAGCTGGGGGCGAAACCTTTCACCAGTGCGGACGCGGACTTCGCCAACGTCCTCGCGGCGGTCGTCGCGGCCGGCATCGCCCAGGCCGAGCGCCTGGAGGAGGTCCGCAAGCTCGCCTTCACCGACCCCCTCACCGGCCTCGCCAACCGCCGGGCGGTCGACGCCCGCCTCGACGAGGCCATCGAGCGCTACCGGTCCGACGGCTCCGTCGTCAGCCTCGTCGTCTGCGACCTCAACGGCCTCAAGCGCGTCAACGACACCCACGGCCACGCCGTCGGCGACCGCCTCCTCGAACGCTTCGGTTCGGTCCTCTCCCGCTGCGGCGCCCGGCTCCGCGGCGCCCTCGCCGCCCGCCTCGGCGGCGACGAGTTCTGCCTGCTGGCCGTCGGCCCGACCGCGGACGAGGTCGTGGCGGTGGCGGAGGAGCTGTGCGTACGGGCGGCGGAACTGGAGCTGGGTGAGGGCGTCGCCATCGGGGTCGCCTCCACCGGCGACCCCATCGGCCCCCTGAAGTCCGCCCGCCGCCTCTTCCGCCTCGCCGACGCGGCCCAGTACCAGGCCAAGGCCGCCCGCTCCACGAAGCCGGTCGTGGCCGGCCGCGACGGCACCGTCATCCGCCTCGCCGACGCCCCGCCCGGCGCCCGCGACCGCCGCCGCTTCCGCGACGCACCGACGGTGGAGCTGCCTCCGGAGCGGTGACGGGGGGTGACTGTCAGGCGGTGCACCGGGGGCAGAGGACCTCGTCCCCGATGGGCCGGAGCAGTCGCGCTTGGTCGCGGCGTCCCTCGCACTCCCGCATCTCCGCGAGACCTCGCTGAACCGGCACAAGAGCACGTACGGCGGCGCCGACAGCGACAACTGCGCCGAGGTCGCCGACAACGCCCCCCGACGTGGTCCGCGTCCGCGACACCAAGGACCACGCCCGGGGCGAAGTGACCGCCACGCCCACCGCCTGGACCGCGTTCACCGCCTTCGCGCGGACGCACACGGTCTGAGCGGCCTACTTCGACGGGTAGAAGCCCGCCGTGAAGCCGCTGGTCCACGTGCGCTTGCCGTACTTGGGCACGTACGCGGCGACGCCCTCGGCGATCCAGGCGGGGGGTTCGACGTCCGGGCCGAGCGGGGTGACCTTGTCGGCGGCGAGGTCGACCTCGACCGGGAGCGCGGGGCGGCCCGAGCGGTCGGCAGGGACCGTTCCGTAGGCGATGCCGCGCCCGGCGTCGACGGACGTGAACGTGACCCTCTTGCGGTCCTCGGTGTCCTCGAAGCAGTAGCCCTTGTTCTCGCGCAGGTCCAGCACGACGGGGCCCGCGTGGACGTAGCGGCCGCCGGACAGGGTGGGCACGGGCGGCCCGACGTCCAGGTCGATGCGCTTCCCCTCGCAGCGCACCGCGACCCGCACCTTGCCGGTGCCGGGGTCGCGGACCTCGTAGCGCCGGACCGCTCCGTTCCTGCCGGCGGACCAGTCCGCGATGATCACGCCACCGAGGTAGTAGGGCTGCACCAGTGAGGAGGCGGCCGTGTGCTCGATGTCGGGCGGCTCGCTGGTGCCGCTGTGCCAGCTGCCGCCGCCGAGCCAGAAGGAGGAGCCGAACGCGCTCGCCAGCGGTCCCCGGGGCGAGACGCCGAAGATCCCGGCCCTCTCGTCGCAGTCGCTCTGCCCGATGATCCGCCGTTCGGTGCAGCGTCTGACGCCCGACGGCGCCGCGAGCTGCCGTCGCGTGTACGTGGTCTGCTCGCCCGTGACGACATCCACCGCCAGCGGCTGCGCGTTCCTCGACCCCAACCGGGTGAAGTTGTGGACGACGCCCTCGCTGTCCTGGGCGGCGAACGTCTCCCTCTTGTACGGGAACTCGAACGTGCGGCTCGCCTCCACGCTGCCCGAACCGCCTGCCGGGAAGACCGTGAGCCGGGTCGTCGCTCTGGGCTTGGACGCACCGTCGCCGCCCTTCTCGCCCGTGAACCTCACCACCGCGTAGTCGGTCTCGCCCTTCGCGGTCACGAGCAAGGACACCTCGCCGTCCACCGTGCCGCGCCGCCCCGACACCGGCAACGCCACCGGCGCACCGGTCCACCGCACGTCACCGGTCCGCAGGTCCCGCGCCACCACCTGCGTGGACTTTCCGTCCCGGGCGTTCTTGAGGAAGAGGACCTCCTTGGCGTGCGGCGCGTACACGGGACTGCTGAGCCCCTCCGAGGACTCCACGGCCCAGCCCTTGGCGCCGTCGAAGGCGGCGGGCACCGCCACCCGGGGCCTCCGCTCCTCCCGGGGCGCGGCGCTCGCCGTGGCCGTCCGCTCCCGCCCCTCGGGCTTCTGCCCGCCGTCTCCGTCACCCCCGCCGCCACCGCACCCCGCCAGCAGCAGCCCGACCGCGACCACTCCGGCGGCACCCTTCCCCACGCGACGCTCGGCCCTCACGACTCCGCCCCCAGCTCCCTCGTCCAACTCTCCACGCCGTCAACGTGGTTATGACCGTACAGCCCCACTCCGACACCAGGCCTCGGTAAGCGCCGCCAGGTAGGCGCGCAGGAACCGTTCGGTATTCGCCCGCCACTCCCCGCTGTTCTCACGGTTCCTGGCCCAATCTTCGGTGCGAATCTCCAGGACCAAGTGGGTGTATTTCCCGAGCATCGAGGATCGCGCCGCAACACCGTAGAGTGCCGTGCTGACACCTCAAGGCATGTCGCGGAGAGCTGCTTCCGGCAGAGCGGCCCCCTGGCGCCGGAGCGCTCTCACCTGCACCAGGCTGCGGCGGACGGGCCGGTGTCGTCCGAGTCGCCCGCCAGGTCGACGGACTTGATCCTCAGCATGAGGTGTGTGTACGGGCGGCGCCTTCATCTCCCACTCCCGCGATGGTGACAGTCCCGTCGAACGGAGTTCATCTACGTTTCATGATTGCTTGCCTGCCGGGTCGCGCGCCGTGCTGTCAATTCCGGCATCGATCCACGAACGTCGCAGGAATGTAGGCGCGCAGAAACTCCTTAAGCTGTTGATGTCTCACGGGAAGGTTCTCGGGCTTGTCGGCATCCTTCCCGAAACGCACCTGCGTGACCAGGTACTTGTACGGTTCGCCCTTCGAGGTCTTCGGGGTGCAGGCCATGACCACCAGCGCCCCTTCGTCTCCGATCGCGGCACTGGTTACGTGTTCGCCCAGCTCAACTCGCTGGATGTTCGTGAATTTCAGAAGGTGCTCGGCTTCTTGGTGTGCGTCAATCTTCTCAATCTCTCGATCCTTGTAGATCGACAGGTTTCTGCCATTTCCATGCTGTTCCCTGTCCACATAGAGGAGGCATCGCTCACTGGCATCCTGCTCTTCCCCGACTGCGGCGCGGATCTTCTCTTCGAGGCTATCGCCCTTGGGGAGCAAAGGCTTGACCGTCGACTCGCCTGTTTCAATGCCACAGATTCGTTGCGGAATGCTGTAGTTCCAGTCCGGATTCTCGTCCGCGCAGCCCGATAGGAGCGCTGTGAGCGCTCCGGCTGCGGCCATGTAGATGTAGCTGCGCCTCATGATCCGTTTCCTGCCAGGCGGCGTGCTGCCGAGTTGCCGTCATTGGCGGCACTGTTGATCTTGTCGATCGTCGTGTACTCGGAATCCCCCTTGATCGCCTCGGGGTTGACCTCGCGCCAGTGGTGAGCGAGTGCGACAAGGCGACCTTCCCTGTCTTCGTTTGTCACAACGTTCTTGCGGGCGAGTCCATTGTCGATTCGGTCGATCTCCTCCTCCAGCCACTTTGCGGTAATCATGTCCACGCCGCGCTGTGCAGCGTCGCCCGCGTGCGGGATGAAGTTCGCCACGCCACCCCAGGTGTGGTACTCCCATTTGGCATCCCACGTGGCCTGGCTCTTCGCATCGTCGGCGTCGCCCTTCAGTCCTTGGTAGCGCGCTTCCTCAAGGAATCCGATCGTGTTACCGGCCCTTCGCCAGGTCTCCTCGGCACCGCCTTGGCCGGTGTTGATGTCGTGGACGATCTCCCGGTTGATGGCGTCCTGAAGCGTTCCATAGGCGAACTGATCGCGGGAGATCTGCTTCGCTGCCTCCAGCACCTGAGCCCGGTTCAATGGACTTTCTCCATTGCTGTGGGCGCTTGTCGCTTGGTGGACCTCGTCCCCGTAGTTGCCCATGGCCACGGCCATGGGTGTGCGCAGGCTCGGCGGGAAGTCGTCGCCCTCGGCGGAGAGGTGCTTCAGGGCGCCCTCGAAGACGCGGTTGTTCGCGTCGGAGTGCTGGACGTAGCCGCCGCCCGAGTCGTTCGGGTCGATGCCGGTCGTGGCGGCGATGAGTGCCGCGCCGAAGCCGGCACGGGTCTGCGCGTCCTCTGTGTCAGCGCTGCTGAGGGGGTCGTTCAGGATGCCGTCGGGGTTGTATGGAATGTCCATGTATCGGTTGTCGTCGACGACGTCCCAGTCCCGCTGCCGCGTCAGGTACTCCAGCCGGTCGCCGCTTTCGGACTCGGGGTCGAGGAACTTCGCCGCCGTATCCGGGTCCTTGCTCATGATCCCGAGCAGGCCGTCGAGGGGGTCGTTCGCGAACCACTCGTCCCGTGGCGCGGTGAACTGCCGGGGCAGGTCCCAGTTGTCGTTCCCTCTGTCGCCGCGCTCGGCGGCGATCAGGTCGTCGCCGAGGTCGTGGAGGAAGCGGTCCGAGTAGCCCTCGCCGTGCTGCATGAGGGTGACGAGGGACTGGTAGCCGCGGACCTTCTCGCCCTGCCACTCGTACCGCTTCATCCCGGCATCCTTCAAGCCGTCGCGGAACTCCTTGTACAGCGGGGACCCCGGGTCCCGCGTGGCCGTGGCGAGGGCGTTCGCCAGCCCTCGCTCGCCGCCGAGGTAGTGCTGCCTGTTCCCCGGGTCGGAGTCGTACGCGAGGGTGTTGATCTGGTTGGTGAGCCTGATGGTGCCCTCGGGGCCCAGGTGGCTGAGAACCATCCGGCTGAACCCCTCGTCGCCGGCGTTGTCCCGCATCAGTCGCGCCCACTCCTCCGGGTCGGCGGGCTTCTCGCCGGCCAGGATCCGGTCCGCGTACCGCTTCGCCTCGCGCGCCTCGACCAGTTCGATGTCACCGACCGCGTCGGCGTTGAAGCCGTGTCCGACACCGCGGGCGTTGTCGAGCATCTGCTCGAAGAAGCCCTTGACGCCGGCGGCGTCCCGGAGCGCCAGCTTGGCTCCCTGGTCGGCGTCGTCCACCGCCTGGACGGCGGCGGCGACGGCGGCGGTCCAGCTCGCCTCGTGGGCGGCGCGGGTGGGCGCGTCGGTGAGGCCGCCGTCCTCCTTGTTCCCGACCCTGCTCGGGTCGAGGTGCGCCCGGCCTTGTGCGTCGATGTGCAGGCCGGCTTCCTTCGCCGAGCCGACCAGTTTCCGCACCGCCGCGATCCGTTCGGTGAACTGCCCGTGGATGTCACGCAGGATGGCCGCGACGGCCCGGGCCTCGGTCGCGGCGGCGTCGAACTGCTCGCGCGTCGACGCGAAGCTCGTTCCGGCGGCGTCGGCGCTCGCGCCCGCCCATTCGCCGCCCGTGGCGACGGTCTGGACGGTGTTCCCGTACACCTCGCCGAGGTCTTCGAAGCCGTCGGCCATCCGGTCCCACGAGCCGGCCGCCGTGGTCAGTGGGGTCAGACGAATGCTGAGGACGTCCTGATAGGTGAGCATGCCCGCTTCCTTGAGGTTCGCCACCGTGACCGGTGTCAGGTCCAGGTCCAGGTCAGACGTTCCGGCGCGGTTCCCGCTCCGGTGGGTCGATCCGCGCGAGCGTGCTTCGGACGTCGAGGTCGATCTGCTGGAACTCCCGCTTCGTCCTGCTCAGCGCCGACCGGTCGCGTTCGAGGCGAGCCTTGAGGCCCTTCACCTGTGACGCCCATGCGTCGTGCGCGTCCTTCAAGCCGCTCCCCGTCGCCCAACCCGTGAACGCCGCCTCAGCCGCGTCCGTCTGCGGATCGGCGTGGCCTCCGGCCCGGTCGACGCCGGGGAGGAGTACGCCCTCCAGGGCCTTGACCGCCGCCCGTTTCCCCTGCGCGCTGGTCTTCAGATCGGCCGAGGCGGCGGCTCCGCCCGTCCCGTTCAGCTCCATGCGGCCCGCGCCGTCGCCCCGGGCCGCCACCTCCGCCTTGATCCGCTCCCACTCATCCCAGGTCATCCCTGCCCCCCCGTACGTGCCGCGTTCGCTGTACGCGTTGATTGCCCCGGTATCAACCTATCCGGGGTGTGGAGCTCGCCTGCCAGTACGGAACGCGCCAAAGTCCCAGCCTGTGCACCGCGCCACGTGGGTGCCATGACGGCCCGCCCAATCCGTCAGGTCCCGCACACGGGAACCGTCGCCCCCGGAGCGCCGCTCCGCCGCCCCCGCGCCCCCGCGCGTCAGACTGGAACCGCTCCGTCCGTCGCGAGGCGCGTAAGGGGTCGTGCCAGCGAGGGATGGTGACGAAGTCACCTAGTGACAGGTCGCTCTTCAATCCGTAGGGTGCTGAATATGGATATGCAGACAGTCGTTCTCGGCACGTCCGGCACGACCCCGCAGGACGTCATCGCCGTCGCCCGTCACGGCGCCCGTGTCGAGCTGTCGGAGGGGGCCGTCGAGGCGCTCGCCGCCGCCCGCGCCGTCGTCGACGCGCTCGCCGCCAAGCCCGAGCCCGTCTACGGCGTCTCCACCGGCTTCGGCGCCCTCGCCACCCGGCACATCGACCACGAGCTGCGCACCCAGCTCCAGCGCAACATCGTCCGCTCGCACGCCGCCGGCATGGGGCCGCGCGTCGAGCGCGAGGTCGTCCGCGCCCTGATGTTCCTGCGGCTCAAGACCGTCGCCTCCGGCCACACCGGCGTCCGCCCCGAGGTCGCGCAGACCATGGCCGACGTCCTCAACGCCGGCATCACCCCGGTCGTCCACGAGTACGGCTCCCTCGGCTGCTCCGGCGACCTCGCCCCGCTCTCCCACTGCGCCCTCGCGCTCATGGGGGAGGGGGACGCGGAGGGGCCGGACGGGGTCGTGAAGCCCGCCGGTGAGCTGCTCGCCGCGGCCGGTATCGCGCCCGTCGTCCTCAGGGAGAAGGAGGGGCTCGCCCTCCTCAACGGCACCGACGGCATGCTCGGCATGCTGATCATGGCCCTCGCCGACCTGGACACCCTCTACAAGTCGGCCGACGTCACCGCCGCCCTCTCCCTCGAAGCCCTCCTCGGCACCGAGAAGGTCCTCGAACCCGAGCTGCACGCCATCCGCCCCCACCCCGGCCAGGCCGCCTCCGCCGCCAACATGCTGGCCGTCCTCAAGGGCTCCGGCCTCACCGGCCACTTCCAGGCCGGCGAAGCCCCCCGCGTCCAGGACGCCTACTCGATCCGCTGCGCCCCGCAGGTCGCCGGCGCCGGCCGCGACACCATGGCCCACGCCCTCCTCGTCGCCGAGCGCGAGCTCGCCGCCGCCGTCGACAACCCGGTCGTCCTGGGCAACGGCGAGGTCCGCTCCAACGGCAACTTCCACGGCGCCCCCGTCGCGTACGTCCTCGACTTCCTCGCCATCGCCGCCGCCGACCTCGGCTCCATCGCCGAGCGCCGCACCGACCGGCTCCTCGACAAGAACCGCAGCCACGGCCTGCCGCCCTTCCTCGCCGACGACGCCGGCGTCGACTCGGGCCTCATGATCGCCCAGTACACGCAGGCCGCCCTGGTCAGCGAGATGAAGCGGCTCGCCGTCCCCGCCTCCGCCGACTCCATCCCGTCCTCGGCGATGCAGGAGGACCACGTCTCCATGGGCTGGTCCGCCGCCCGCAAGCTGCGCACCGCCGTCGGCAACCTCGCCCGGATCATCGCCGTCGAGCTGTACGCCGCCACCCGCGGCATCGAGCTGCGCGCGGGTCTCACCCCGGCGCCCGCCTCGCAGGCCGCCATCGACGCCCTGCGCGCCGCCGGCGTCGAGGGCCCCGGCCCGGACCGCTTCCTCGCCCCCGACCTGGCCGCCGCCGACGCCTTCGTACGCGAGGGCCGCCTGGTCGCCGCGGTGGAGCCGGTCACCGGCCCGCTGGCCTGACCGCGGCCCGCGCCCATGGGAGGCCGTCCCCGCCCGGGGGCGGCCTCCCGCGCGTTCTAGGACGCGCGGCCGTGCCGCCGCATCGCCAGCGCCACGAACCCGGCGCCGACCCCGAGGAAACCGGTCCCGCCGAGCAGGTACGCAGTGGTGTCCGGGCCGCCGGTGTCGGCGAGCCGGCCGGTCGCGGCCCCGGTGCTCCCGCCGGGTGCCCCGGGCGCCGCGTCGGAGGCGTTGGCCGAGGGGACGAACCACAGGGCGCACAGCAGGGTCCCCGCCGCGGTGGCGGTCAGCAGCGGGCGTCGGGCGGCGGACACGCGGATCTCGTTCTCCTCACGGAAAGCCTCACGGAAAGCCCCACGGAAAGCGCCGCGGGAAGCCCGCGGTGCGCCGATGCTAGTGAACCCAGCGGGTCGCGGGAAAGCCGAGGCCGGGCAGACCCTACGCTCCCAGCCATGAGCACCCCCGAAACCCCCGCCACCGCCGCCGGGACCGCGGCCGAGACCGTCACCCGCCACGTCCGCCTCCGGGTCGACATCGTCCTGGAGATCGACGGCCCCGCCGAGCTGACCGCCGCCGCCGAGGGCCGGATCGACGCCGACGAGTTCATGCCGGCCGAGGAGCGGGAGCACGCCAGGGCCGCCGTCCGGGAGGACCCCTCCGAGGCCCTCGCCTACCTCGTGGAGCCCTTCGACCTGGTCCGCGACCTGCCGGGCGTCGAGCTCGTCCAGGCCGCCTGGAGCAGCGAGGAGATCGAGTACGACCCCGACGCGATGGAGTGGGAGCTCGACGAGGATGATGAGGGTGCTGAGGACGGGGAGGACGACGACCGGCCGTAGCCGACGCGCAGAGGGCGGGCCCCGGGACGGCGTCCCGGGGCCTTTTCGCGCCGGTGTGCGGCGAACGGGGAACCGGAAGACCCCCGTGCGCGTGTAGTTCAGTGGTGTTCAGTGGTCTTCCCCACAAACCCCCCGCTTCCGGAACCGGAGGGGGTCTTATGGGTGTTCTGATGGATTGACAGGGAATCGGCGACGATGGAGAAGCGTGTGATGACGGTCGGCAAGCGCCGCAGGAGCCTGGCCGCGGCGGCGGCGGTGCTCAGCGGCGTACTCGTGCTCTCGGCCTGCAACGACGACGAGGCCGGCACGGCCGCGTCCGGCTCGGCCACCGCCACGTCACAGGCCCAGGTCGACGAGGCCGCCGAGCAGAAGACGTCCAAGGCGCAGATCACCATCTCGCCGGAGAACGGCTCGCAGAACGCCTCCATCAACAACGCGGCCAAGGTCGCCGTCACCGAGGGCAAGCTCACCGAGGTCACCATGACCTCCACCGAGGGCACCGCCGTCAAGGGCGAGATAGCGGCCGACGGCCTCTCCTGGAAGCCGACCGGCCAGCTGGAGCGCGCCACGGTCTACAAGATCGCCGCGACCGCCGTCGACGCGGAGGGCCTGGAGGCGCACGAGAACTCCTCCTTCACCACCGTGTCGAAGGAGAACAGCTTCATCGGCAACTTCACCCCCGAGGACGGCTCGACCGTCGGCGTGGGCATGCCGGTCTCGATCAACTTCAACAAGGCGATCACCGACAAGAAGGCCGTCCAGAGCGGCATCAAGGTCTCCTCCAGCTCCGGCCAGGAGGTCGTCGGCCACTGGTTCAACTCGACCCGGCTCGACTTCCGCCCGGACGACTACTGGAAGGCCGGCTCGACGGTCACCCTCAAGCTGGACCTGGACGGCGTCGAGGGCGCGAAGGGCGTCTTCGGCGTCCAGCAGAAGACGGTCACCTTCAAGGTCGGCCGCAGCCAGGTCTCCACCGTCGACGTCGAGAAGAAGACGATGACCGTCGTGCGCGACGGCAAGGTGATCCGGACCATCCCGATCTCCGCCGGCTCCCCGGAGAACACCACCTACAACGGCCAGATGGTGATCTCCGAGAAGTTCAAGGAGACCCGGATGAACGGCGCCACCGTCGGCTTCACCGACTCCGACGGCAAGGGCGAGTACGACATCAAGGACGTGCCGCACGCCATGCGCCTGTCCACCTCCGGCACCTTCATCCACGGCAACTACTGGGGCTCCCGCTCCATCTTCGGCTCCGTGAACACCAGCCACGGCTGCGTCGGCCTCGCCGACGTCAAGGGCGCCGGCGACCCCAACCAGATGGCCGCCTGGTTCTACGACCAGTCGATCACCGGCGACGTCGTCATCGTCAAGAACTCCAAGGACAAGACGATCGCCCCGGACAACGGCCTCAACGGCTGGAACATGAACTGGTCCTCCTGGAAGTCCGGCTCGGCCCTCTGACCCACCCCGCACCCCGCACGCGTTTCGCACGGAAAGGCCCCCTCCGCTCGGGAGGGGGCCTTTCCGCTGTCCCGTCAGCCCTCCGCGCGCCGGTACTTGCGGACCGAGAGGGTGCGGAAGACGGCGACGATGAGGACCGAGTAGATGAGCGAGGCCCAGACCGGGTACTGCATCGGCCAGGCGTCGGAGGGGGAGAGGCCGGGGTCGCCGAAGAGTTTGCGGCAGGCCTGGACGGTGGCGCTGAACGGGTTCCACTCCGCGACCGGCTGGAGCCAGCCGGGGAGCTTGCTGGAGTCGACGAAGGCGTTCGAGATGAACGTGACGGGGAAGAGCCAGATCAGGCCGCCGGAGGTGGCCGCCTCCGGGGTGCGGACGGAGAGGCCGATGAGGGCGCCGATCCAGGTGAAGGCGTAGCCGAGGAGGAGCAGCAGGGCGAAGCCCAGCATGATCTTCCCGAAGTCGGTCGGCGCCGCGTAGCCGGGCCGCCAGCCGATGATCAGGGCGACGACCGCGAGGACCAGCAGGGTCAGGGCGGTCTGGACGAGGTCGGCCATCGTGCGGCCGGTGAGGACCGCGCCGCGCGCCATCGGCAGGGAGCGGAAGCGGTCGATGAGGCCCTTGTGCATGTCGTCGGCGATGCCGGCGCCCGCTCCGGCGGTGGCGAAGGTGACCGTCTGGGCGAAGATGCCGGCCATCAGGAAGTTCTTGTAGACGTCCGGATCGGTGCTGTTCCCGATCTGCATCGAGCCGCCGAAGACGTACGTGAACAGGATGACGAACATGACCGGCTGGATCAGGCCGAAGAGGATCATCTCCGGAATCCTGGACATGCGGATCAGGTTCCGCTTGGTGATGACCAGGGAGTCGGAGAGGGACTGCGCGATGCCGCCCTTGGGGGCGGGGACGTGCGGGGCGGTGTCGGTGAGGCTGGTCACGCGGCCGGCTCCTTCCGCTGGAGCCGGGGGTCCTTGCCGTTCTCGTCCTCCGCGGCCAGCTCGGCGGCGTGGCCGGTGAGGGAGATGAAGACGTCGTCGAGGGTGGGGCGGCGCAGGCCGATGTCGTCGATCTCCACGCCGAGGGCGTCGAGGTCGCGGATCACCTCGGCGAGCAGCTTGGCGCCGCCGGTGACGGGGACGGTGAGCCTGCGGGTGTGCTCCTCGACGGAGACGTCGTCGAGGCCGCGTTCGCCGGGGCCGTAGCGGGCGAGGGCGGTGCGGGCGGAGGTGATGGCCTCGCGTTCGTGGACGACGACCTCGACGCGCTCGCCGCCGGTGCGGGCCTTGAGGTGGTCGGAGGTGCCGCGGGCGATGACCCTGCCGTGGTCGACGACGGCGATGTCGTGGGCGAGGTGGTCGGCCTCCTCCAGGTACTGGGTGGTGAGGAGGAGGGTGGTGCCGCCGGAGACGAGCTCCTTGATGACGTCCCACAGGGCCTGCCGGTTGCGGGGGTCGAGGCCGGTGGTCGGCTCGTCCATGAACATCACCGGCGGGGCGACGACCAGGGCGGCGGCGAGGTCGAGGCGGCGGCGCATGCCGCCGGAGTACGTCTTGGCGGGGCGGTCGGCGGCGTCGGCGAGGTGGAAGCGTTCCAGGAGCTCGCCGGCCCGCTCCTTCGCGGGCTTCGCCTTCATCTGGTAGAGCCGGCCGACCATCTGGAGGTTCTCGCGGCCGGTGAGGTACTCGTCGACGGCGGCGAACTGGCCGGAGAGGCCGATGGAGCGGCGGACCTCGTTGGGGTGCTTCAGGACGTCGACACCGGCGACCGTGGCGGTGCCGCTGTCGGGGCGGAGCAGGGTCGTCAGGACCCGTACGGTGGTCGTCTTCCCCGCGCCGTTGGGGCCGAGAAGGCCGAGGACGGTGCCCTCGGGCACGTCGAGGTCCACCCCGTCCAGTGCGGTGACGTCGCCGAAGGTCTTCACCAGTCCCTCGGCGTGGATCGCGCCTGGCATGTCCACACTCCCGAATCGCTGCTCGATCATTTCGGGCATTTCTGTCGATCCTAGGACAGTGTGGAGTGCCGTGCTCAGGCCAGGACCGTGTACCCCGCCTCCCGCAGCGCCCCCTCCACCTCACGGCAGTGCTCCGGCCCCTTCGTCTCCAGGTGCAGCTCCACCTCCACCTCCGTGAGGCCGAGCCGCGGATCGGTCCGTACGTGACTGACGTCGAGCACGTTCGCGTCGACCACCGTCAGCACCGCGAGCAGCGTCGCCAGCGCCCCCGGCCGGTCCGCCACCCGCAGCCGCAGGCTCAGATAGCGGCCCGCCGCCGCCATGCCGTGCCGCAGGATCCGCTGGAGCAGCAGCGGGTCGACGTTGCCGCCCGACAGGACCGCGACCACCGGGCCCCGGAACGAGGACGGATCGCTCAGCAGCGCCGCGACCGGACTCGCCCCGGCCGGCTCCACCACCAGCTTCGCCCGCTCCAGACAGAGCAGCAGCGCGGAGGAGAGCGCGTCCTCCGAGACGGTGCGGACCTCGTCCACGTACTCCTGGACCAGGCCGAAGGGCACGTCGCCGGGCCGGCCGACCTTGATGCCGTCCGCCATCGTCACCGGCGCGTCGACGACCACGGGATGCCCGGCGGCCAGCGACGGCGGATACGCCGCCGCGCCCTCCGCCTGCACGCCGATGATCCGCACGTCCGGCCGGACCGACTTCACCGCGAGCCCGATCCCGGCCGCCAGCCCGCCGCCGCCGACCCCGACGACGATCGTGCGGACCTCCGGGCACTGCTCCAGGATCTCCAGGCCCACCGTGCCCTGGCCGACGATGACGTCGGGGTGGTCGAAGGGGTGGATGAAGACCGCGCCGGTCTCCCGCGCGTACTCCTGCGCCGCGGCCAGCGTCTCGTCCACCACGTGCCCGTGCAGCCGCACGTCCGCGCCGTAGTCACGGGTCGCCGCGACCTTCGGCAGCGGGGCGCCGACCGGCATGAAGACCGTCGCGCGCACCCCCAGGAGCTGTGAGGCGAGCGCCACACCCTGCGCGTGGTTCCCGGCCGAGGCGGCGACGACCCCCGCCGCCCGCTCCTCCGGCCGGAGCCCCGCGATCCGCACGTACGCGCCGCGCAGCTTGAACGATCCGGTCCGCTGGAGGTTCTCGCACTTGAGCAGGACCGGCGCCCCGACCAGCGACGACAGGTGGCGGCTGCCCTCCATGGCGGTCACCCGGGCCACCCCCGCCAGCATCTTCTGCGCCCCGCGCACGTCGTCGAGCATCAGCCGGTGCAAGGGGTATGGCGTACCGAAGGTCATGACACCAAGTCTCGCAGCTCACCGGGGTCGCGGCCGCGCGGACCGCGGGCCCGCGGCGGGTTTGCGCACGGCAGGTACGGAGCCCGTCCTGTCCGCGTACTCTGTCCCCCACACCGACCACCCCCGCACGAGAGAGCCCCCCAGCCATGCCCACATCTCAGGACATGACGACCGAGCTCGACCCCGGCCTCCTCGATGCCCTCCAGCACCAGGTGGCCGTCTTCGCCCGCCGGGCCGAGCAGACCCGCCTCGGCGGCACCGGACAGCTCCGCAACTCCATGGACCGGGCCGCCTACCTCCTCCTCAACCGCCTCGACCAGGAAGGGCCGATGGGCGTCAAGGCGCTCGCGGCCGGCATGGGGATCGACTCCTCGACCGTGACCCGCCAGGTCGCCCCGCTCGTCGACTCCGGCCTCGTCAAGCGCGCCTCGCACCCCGAGGACGGCCGCGCGGTCGTCCTCCAGCTCTCCCCGCGCGGCCTGGAGCGCCTGGAGGAGGTCCGCTCCTCGCGCCGCACGCTCATGGCCGAGGTCACGGACGGCTGGACGCAGGACGAGCGCGAGTCCTTCTGCTCCCTGCTCACCCGCTTCAACGCGGCGCTCTCCGCCCGCCAGTCGGGACACCCCATGGGGACCGGGAGTTCGACGCAGGGGGGTTGACCCGGCTTCCCTCCCCACCCCATACATGAGCGGTGGGGAAGCAGCGGACCCGATCGGAACACGCCGCCCGCGCCCGGGAGTTCGACGCCTTCGTGGCGGGCGCGGCGGGGCGGCTGCTGCACGTCGCCACGCTGCTCACCGCGGAGACCCGGGCCCGGAACCCGTACGCCCGCGCGCTCCTCGCCGCCGCCCTCGCGCACACGTACGCGGTCCGCGACCGGGGCCACGACGAGGATCCGTACGCGCTGACCCGCGACGGACTCGCCCTCCGCTTCGCCCGGACCGCCCGGCGGCACCGCGCCGGCCGCGGCGGCGTCCTCGGCCTCCTCACCCCGCAGGAGCGGCTCGTCCTCGTGCTGCGCCTGTACGAGGACGTGCCCGAGGAACAGGCCGCGGCGCTGCTCGGCCTCCCGAAGGCCCGGGTCCGCGCGGTGTACGCCCGGGCGGTGGCACGCGTCAGGAACGGGGGCGGCGGCGTGAGGTACGGAGACGGGGCGGCGCGCGTCGGAAAGGGGGCGGCGGGGTGAGGTACGGCGACAAGGAGGCGGCCGTGCGGCGGCTGCTCGACACGCCCCATCCGCCCGTCCCCGGCGACCTGGCGGTGTGGGCGGCGGCCCGGGGCGGCCGGGCCCGGCGGCGGGAGCGGGCGCTGCGGCGGACCGGCGGCGTGCTGGCCGGGATCGCCGCGCTCGCCTTCTCCCTCTGGGCGGCCGAGGCCCGCCCCTGGGAGCCGCCGCCGGCCGCGACGACACCGCCGTTCGCCGGGCCGTGAGGACGGTTCTAGGCTGGAGGAAGGGGTCGGTCGGAACAGCGCCGCAGGAGGCCGACATGACCAGGAAAGCCACTGACTGCCGGGACACCCCGAGCGTGTCGGGCTGCTCGCTCTACATCTCGGGCGAGGAGGAGGAAGTGGTCCGCGCGGCCACCGAGCACGCCGTCTCTGTCCACGAGCACACGGACTCGCCGGAGCTGCGGGCGGAGATCCGGGCGAGCCTGAAGGACCCGCTGCCGGGGACCTGAACGGCCCGGTGGTCCCGGGTACGGCGGGCGGGAACGCTCGCCGCCGTACCCGGGGCCCGTACGGACCGGCCCCGCGGACCGGCCCCCGCGGATCAGCCCCGCGGACCGGCCCCGCGGATCAGCCCAGCGCCTCGCGCAGGTCGGCGATCAGGTCGTCGACGTTCTCGATGCCGACCGAGAGGCGGACCAGGTCGGCCGGGACCTCCAGGGCCGAACCGGCGACGCTGGCGTGCGTCATCCGGCCCGGGTGCTCGATCAGCGACTCCACGCCGCCGAGGGACTCGCCCAGGGTGAAGAGCTTCGCGCGGTCGCAGACGCCGACCGCCGCCTCCTCGCCGCCCTCGACGCGGAAGGAGATCATGCCGCCGAAGGACCGCATCTGCTTGGCCGCGATCTCGTGGCCCGGGTGCTCGGCGAGCCCCGGGTAGAGGACCTGCGTGACCTTCGGGTGCCGGGTGAGGAAGTCGGCGACCTTCGTCGCGTTCTCGCTGTGGCGGTCCATGCGGACGGCGAGGGTCTTGATGCCCCGCAGCACGATCCACGAGTCGAACGGACCGGCCACCGCGCCCATCGCGTTCTGGTGGTACGCCAGCTCCTCGCCGAGCTCCGCGTCGGCCGCGATCAGGGCGCCGCCGACGACGTCCGAGTGGCCGCCCATGTACTTGGTGAGGGAGTGCACGACGATGTCCGCGCCGAGCGCCAGCGGCTGCTGGAGGTAGGGCGAGGCGAAGGTGTTGTCGACGACCAGCTTCACACCGGCCTGCCGCGCCACGCCCGCGACCGCCTCGATGTCGGTGATCCCGAGCAGCGGGTTCGACGGCGTCTCGACCCAGATCAGCTTCGTACGGTCGTTGACCGCGGCGCGCACCGAGTCGACGTCCGAGGTGTTCGCCACGGAGAAGTCGACGCCCCAGCGCTGCACGACCTTGGCGAAGAGCCGGAAGGTGCCGCCGTACGCGTCGTTCGGGATGACCACGTGGTCGCCGGGGGAGAGGAGGGTGCGCAGCAGGCAGTCCTCGGCGGCCAGGCCGGAGGCGAAGGCGAGGCCGCGCCGGCCGCCCTCAAGCGCCGCGAGGTTCTCCTCCAGGGCGGTACGCGTCGGATTGGCGCTGCGGCTGTACTCGTAGCCGCCGCGCAGCCCGCCCACGCCGTCCTGCTTGTACGTGGACACCTGGTAGATGGGCGGGACGACCGCGCCGGTCAGCGGGTCGGCGGTGTTGCCCGCGTGGATGGCGCGGGTCTCGAAGTTCTGGTGGTTGTGCTGGTCGCTCATGGTCAGGAGCGTAGTGCCGGGGTCGGTTTCCTGCCGCGATTCATCCACAGGGGCGGCGTGGGAGGGGAGTTGCCGGAGAGCAGCCGGGTGAGTTGTCCACAGGCTGCTCCCGGGCGGGTTCCTCCCCACCGGTGTCCTGGACAATGGACGCATGGAGATTCTCTGGTTCCTGATCGCCCTGGGCCTGCTGTTCGGCGTCCTCGGCCCCTATCTGCTGCGCCGCCGCGGAGGCGGCATCCGGCAGGTCGCGCCCGGCACGCCCGACGCGGCCGACCCGGAGGCGTACGGATTCGTCCGGCAGGAGGAGCTGGACGTGCGGCTCCCGGGGCCGGACCACGATCTCCTCGACGTCCTCCGGATCGTCCAGGCCACCCAGGACTGGCGGGCCGCCGCCCAGCTGCTCGCCGGGACGCCGAAGGAGGGCGAGGTCCGCTGGCAGCGCGTCCAGGCCTTCGCCGGCGCGGCCTCCCTGGAGCTCGCGGAGAAGCCGGGCGTCGGCGGCGCCTGGCTCCGCGCCTGGCGTTCGGACGCGCCGAAGGACGCGGGCGCGGCGGCGGTGCACGCGGAGTTCCTGGTGCAGCAGGCGTGGCGCTCCTCGGCGGCCGGCAGCGACGACTTCCGGATCATCCTGGAGGAGGCCCGGAAGGTCGCGGAGGAGGCGGCCCTGCTGGCCCCCGGCGACCCGGTCCCGTACATCACGCAGCTGGCGGTGGCCCGAGGACTGGGCTACCCCCACGAACAGTTCGACCAGGTGTGGGCGAAGGTCATCGACCGGGCGCCGCGGCACATGGGGGCGCATCTGGCGGCCCTGCACTACTGGTGCGAGAAGTGGCACGGCTCGCGCGAGGAGGCCGACCACTTCGCGACGACGGCCGCCGCCCGCGCCCCGCAGGGCTCGCTGCTCGCCGCGCTGCCGCTCTTCGCCGTCTTCGAGCACGTGCCGGACGTGGTGCTCGTCCAGGACTTCTACCGCACGGCCGTGGTCGGCAAGGCGATGGAGGGCGCGCTGTACGCGGTGCACTCGGCCCGCCCGGACGACCCGATGCTGGCGCACGTGCGCCATCTGCTCGTGTACTTCCTGGTGCGCGGCGAGCGCTGGGCGGAGGCGATGCACCAGCTGGTCCGGGTCGACGGCCACGTGGGCGCGGTCCCGTGGACGCTGAGCGGCGACCCGGCGGGCGAGTACACCCTGCACCGGAACCTGGCGGTGGCCGGATACGAGGCGAACGGCGGCAGCCCGGCCACCCTCCGCCACTGACGGACCCCCGCCACGGAGCGGAGCCCCGCCACGGAGCGGACCCCGCTCGGGCCGGACCCCGCTCCGTGGCGGCCCCCCCGCTCCGTGGCGGGATACCACCAGGCACGGGCGCCGCGGGGAACAGTGGTGTCCGCGCAGGCGTTGTCTCCACTGCCGAACCGCGTCCGCGTCGAGGAGAGATGCCGATGTTCCTGTCCCGCACCCCCGTCCTGCCCACCCCGGAGCAGGCCCTGCGCGGCCGCCCGGAGCCGGAGTTCGCCGTCCCCGAGCGCCACACGGTGCTCGGCAACCCGCTGCTCGGCCCGTACCCGGAGGGGCTGGAGGTCGCCGACTTCGGACTCGGCTGTTTCTGGGGCGCCGAGCGGAAGTTCTGGCAGACCGAGGGCGTCTGGACGACGCTCGTCGGCTACCAGGGCGGCTACACGCCGAACCCGACGTACGAGGAGGTCTGCTCGGGCCTCACCGGGCACACCGAGGTCGTCCGGGTCGTCTTCGACCCGGCGAAGGTGTCGTACGAGACCCTGCTCAAGGTCTTCTGGGAGTCCCACGACCCGACGCAGGGCTTCCGGCAGGGCAACGACGTGGGCACCCAGTACCGCTCCGCCGCCTACACCCACTCGCCCGCCCAGGCCGAGGCGGCCGAGGCGTCCCGCGCCGCCTACCAGAAGGTCCTGACGGCCTCCGGATACGGCGAGATCACCACCACGGTCCTCCCCGCCGCCGACCGCGTCTTCTACCCGGCCGAGGCCTACCACCAGCAGTACCTCGACAAGAACCCGGCCGGCTACTGCGGCATCGGCGGCACCGGCGTCTCCTGCCCGATCGGGGTCGCGAAGGCCGAGTAGGCGGCGCGCAGGCTCCGGGAACGCCGAAGGGCCGGTCCCCCCACGGCGGGGGGACCGGCCCTTCGTTCGCGAAGAGGGGCCCTCAGGCGGTGTAGGGCTTGGCGCTGAGGATCTTGACCATGGCCTTCTTGCCGTTCGGCAGCTCGTACTCGGCGTCGTCGCCGGCCTTCTTGCCGTTGACGCCGATGCCGAGCGGGGACTGCGGCGAGTAGGTGTCGATCTTGTCGCTCGCGTACTCGCGGGAGGCGAGCAGGAAGGTCATCGTGTCGGACTCGTCGCCGTCGAAGGCGATCGTGACGACCATGCCGGGCTCGACGACGCCGTCGTCCGCCGGGGCCTCGCCGACCTTCGCGTTCTGCAGCAACTGGGTCAGCTGGCGGACCCGGAGCTCCTGCTTGCCCTGCTCTTCCTTGGCCGCGTGGTACCCGCCGTTCTCGCGCAGGTCGCCCTCCTCGCGCGCGGCGGCGATCTTCGCGGCGATCTCGGTACGCGCGGGACCAGACAGGTACTCAAGCTCGTCCTTGAGCTTGTTGTACGCCTCCTGGGTGAGCCAGGTGACGTTGTCGCTGGTCTGGGTCACAGGTGCTCCTCGTAGGTACTGGGAATACAAAGCATCGCCCTACGCGGGGAGCGGGTGCTTCCCGGGTGGGCGAAACCACGAGCCTAACAATGTGTGGCGGAAAGCGGGAGGACATAAACCATCGGGATGGCGTCGCTCCAGGTCACCGCGGTGGCCCGCCGGGGCCCGTCCCGGTGTCCCTACCCACCGCTACCGCGCCGTACACCCCAGCAGCTCGGCGCTGGTGGCGCGGGCGGTGGTGCGGAGCGAGTAGACGCGGTCGACCCGGCCGGCCGGCTCGTCGACGACGACGTCCTTGCGGGCCACCTCGGCACCGTCCTCGGAGCGGGAGCGGAGGGTGCACACGCCCTCGACGCCCTCGTCCTTGCGGACCTCCAGGTGCACCTGGACCTCGGAGTCGCTCACCACGTCGAACTTGATCATCTCGGCGCTGATCTGGTTGGCGCCGACGTAGTGCCAGCCGAACCAGCCGATCATGGCGAGGAAGAGGGTCCCGAGGACCGCTCCGGCGACCTTCAGCTTCCGGTCGGCCCGCTCGTCCGCCGAGCGCCCGTAGCGCCCCTCGGGCGGCTGCTCTCGCACGGCGCTCATGGTTCGGTCCTCTCGGGGCGGGGGTGGCGGAATTTTCGTCCCCCCGATTCCGTCACTATAGAGACCACGCTCCGCGTCGAATCACTGAGGATCGAGTCTTGACTGAGCAGCTGCGACTGATGGCCGTTCACGCCCACCCCGACGACGAGTCGAGCAAGGGTGCGGCGACCATGGCCAAGTACGTGTCCGAGGGGGTGGACGTCCTGGTGGTGACGTGCACGGGCGGCGAGCGGGGCTCGGTCCTGAACCCCAAGCTCCAGGGCGACCCCTCCATCGAGGAGAACATCCACGAGGTCCGCCGCAAGGAGATGGACGAGGCCCGGGAGATCCTGGGCGTGCAGCAGGAGTGGCTCGGTTTCGTCGACTCCGGGCTGCCGGAGGGCGACCCGCTGCCCCCGCTCCCCGAGGGCTGCTTCGCCCTGGAGGACGTGGACCACGCGGCCGGCGAGCTGGTGCGCAAGATCCGCTCCTTCCGTCCGCAGGTCGTCACGACCTACGACGAGAACGGCGGGTACCCGCACCCCGACCACATCATGACCCACAAGATCACGATGGTGGCCTTCGACGGCGCGGCGGACGCCGAGAAGTTCCCCGAGGCCGAGTACGGCCCGGTCTTCACGCCGCAGAAGCTCTACTACAACCAGGGCTTCAACCGCCCGCGCACCGAGGCCCTGCACAACGCCCTCCTCGACCGGGGCCTGGAGTCCCCGTACGGCGACTGGCTGGCGCGGTGGAGCGAGTTCGAGCGCAAGGAGCGGACGCTCACCACCTTCGTCCCGTGCGCCGACTTCTTCGAGACCCGCGACCGGGCGCTGATCGCCCACGCCACCCAGATCGACCCCGAGGGCGGCTGGTTCCGCGTCCCGATGGAGATCCAGAAGGAGGTCTGGCCGACGGAGGAGTACGAGCTCAGCAAGTCGCTGGTGCCGACCTCCCTCCCCGAGGAAGATCTCTTCGCGGGCATCCGCGACAATGCCTGACATGAGCGCACACCTCGCACTGACGCAGCTGGTCCCCTTCGCCGCCGAAGAGCTGGACAAGAACAAGGTGACCCCCGGCGTCCTCGGGTTCGTCGTCTTCGCGGTCCTGGCCCTCGCCGTCTGGGCGCTGATGAAGTCGATGAACCGCCACATGCACAAGATCAGCTTCGAGGAGGCCCCGGAGACGGCCGAGGCCGCCCCGGGCGGCGGCAAGGCCGCACCCGCCGCGAAGTAGCGGAGCACCCGCTCCCGCAGGAGCACCCGCTCCCGCACTCCCGTACACGTATCCGCACCGCGTCCCTCGCGGTGCGGATACGCGTGCTTCCGGACGCGGAGGCCCGTCACCGAGAGCGACGTGACAGGGTGTGGCCGCGGGCATGCGGATCGCGTGCCCCGTGACGCAGACTCGTCAGGACCGCCGCAGGACCCGCGCCGACACGTGAGGGTGGAAGAACTGATGCCGGAAGACACCGCCACCGCCGGCACAGGACGGTCCGACGGCCGTCTGCTGGCCGTCTCCGACCTGCACATCGCCTACCGGGAGAACCGCGCCATCCTGGAGGAGCGGGTCCTCCCCACCTCCCCCGACGACTGGCTGGTGGTCGCGGGCGACGTCGGCGAGACCGTCTCCGACGTCGAAGGCGCCCTCAAGCTGCTGCGCGACCGCTTCGCCCAGGTGATCTGGGTGCCCGGCAACCACGAGCTGTGGACCCCCGGGGACGACCCCGTGCAGCTGCGCGGCGAGGAGCGCTACCGCCACCTCGTGGAGATCTGCCGGGGGCTCGGCGTGCTCACCCCCGAGGACCCGTACCCGGTGTGGACCGGCGCCGGCGGCCCGGTGGTCGTGGCGCCGCTGTTCCTCCTCTACGACTACTCGTTCCGGGCCGAGGGCCTCACCCAGGAGCAGGCGCTGGCCGCCGCGTACGAGTCGGGCGTGGTCTGCTCCGACGAGTTCCTGCTCCACCCCGAGCCGTACCCGTCCCGCGACGCCTGGTGCCGGGCGCGGGTCGCCGAGACCCGGGCCCGGCTCGACGCCGTCGACCCGGCCCTGCCGACCGTCCTCGTCAACCACTTCCCGCTGGTACGGGAGGACACCGCGCTGCTCCACTACCAGGAGTTCGCCCAGTGGTGCGGCACCACGCTCACCGCCGACTGGCACACCCGCTACCGCGCCGCGGCCGTCGTCTACGGGCACCTGCACATCCCGCGCACCACCTTCCACGACGGCGTCCGCTTCGAGGAGGTCTCCATCGGCTACCCGAGGGAGCACCGCAAGCGCGGACTGCCCCGAGGAGTGCTGCGGGACGTCCTGCGGGTGCGCGGGGAGGAGCGGTGATCGGGGCCGTCCTGCCGCCGGAGGCGTCCTGGGCGACGCTCGACCGCGACCCGGGGCCCGACGTGCTGTTCCCCGCCGAGGCGGCGCTCGTCGCGGACTCCGTCGCGTCCCGGCGGGCGGAGTTCGCCGCCGGCCGGCACTGCGCCCGGCTGGCCCTGGCGCGCCTCGGCGTCCCGCCCGTCGCGATACCGGCCGGGCCGCGCGGCGAACCCCGCTGGCCGGACGGGATCGTCGGCAGCCTCACCCACTGCGCCGGCTTACGGGCCGCCGCCGTCGCCCGCCGCACGGACCTCCGCTCCGTCGGCATCGACGCCGAACCCCACGCCCCGCTCCCGGACGGCGTACGCGACGCCATCGCGCTCCCCGAGGAGGCCGCCCACCTCCGCGACCTGCGGCGCGAGCGGCCCGACGTCCACTGGGACCGGCTGCTGTTCAGCGCCAAGGAGTCCGTCTACAAGGCGTGGTTCCCGCTGGCCGGCCGCATGCTCGGCTTCGACGAGGCCCACCTCGCCTTCGCCCCGGACGGCAGCTTCACCGCCCGGCTGCTCGTCCCCGGCCCGCACGTCGACGGCCGCACCCTGACCGGCTTCACCGGCCGCTGGTCGGTCGCCCCCCAGCACGTCGTGACCTCCGTCCACGTCCCGGCCCCCCCGAACGCCCCCGCGACGGGCGAGACGAGGGAAACCCCCGGCTGACCCCCCTCACGGCCGGTGGCTCGAAGCGGCGAGCGAGGGGAAGCCCCTGCCGTACCGGGCGAGCGGGCTGCCCTCGCCGCAGAAGAAGGGGAGCCGGCGCACGGCAGGGGCGCCGTACCCGTCGCCCCTGCCGTGCCGAGCGGCTCCACGACGTCAGTCGGAAGCCGTCTTCTCCGTGGAGGGAGCTCCCACCTGCCAGTCGACGGGCGGCGGAGTGCCGTTGAGGAGCCAGTCCCCGATGGCCCGCTGCTTGAATATCGACGGGTTGTGGCTGGCGACGGTCCTCGAATTGCGCCAGTGCCGGTCGAGAGCGCGGCCGGTACTCGTCGCCGAGGCGCCCAGCGCGTTGAACAGCAGGGTCGCCGAGCGCGGCACCAACTCGGAGAGCATCACCTGTGCCTGCTCGGAGCGGATCTCCGCCACGAGGTTCGCCTCGCGGTCCTGTTCCGAGTCCCGCCCGGCGAGGCCCGTCTCCGAGGCCCGCTGCAACGCCTCCGCCACTCCGCGGGTCAGAGCCCGCGCTGTGTAGGCGATGGAGGATATCTCCCCCACGACCGATTGGATGTTCGGGTCGTCCTTGGCGAGGAGGGCGGTGCTGTGCGAGTAGTTGCGCTGGCGGTTCCGCACCGCCTCCACGATGTCCCGCTCGACGGCGACCGCGATGCCTGCCTGCACGACGAGCAGGATCCACTGGTAGAGCGGCGTCTGATAGCGAATGCGGTCCTCGAAGGGGGAGACGTCGCGAGGGTCGACACGCGCCTCGTCGAAGAACAACGTGCCCGTGCCCGTGGTGCGTTGGCCGAATCCGTCCCAGTCGTCATGGACCGTGACGCCCGATTGGTGCATCGAGACGAATCCGGCCACGCTCCGGCCCTCGTGGAGTCCTGAGACATCCGCCCAATCGGCGAAGATGGAGCCGGTGGTGTAGTGCTTCTTGCCGGAGACCGTCATCTCACCGTCGTGCAGGGTGAAGAGCGTGTTCTTCTGCCCCATCCCGATAGGGCCCGCCTCGGCCCAGGCGTTGCCCACCACCTGCCCGTCGAGGAGTCGGGGCAGCCACCGCTTGCGGTAGTCCTCGTCGGGCCGGTGTACGACGTCCTCCACGAAGGCGATGTGGCCCCGGAGGATCTGCGGGATGTTGGAATCGGCCGCCGCCAGCTCGATGAGCACGTCTCCCCACTCGGGAATCGCGAGCCCGTCACCGCCCCATTCCTTCGGTATGCGCAGCCGGCTGAAACCCGCGTCGGCCACGGCGCGCACCTGATCGCGCGGCAGCTCTCGGTCACGGTCACGCGCGACCGCGCCCTCGGCCACGTCCTTCGCCACCGCCAGCACGTTCGCTTCGGCCGATGCGGGGGATGAGAGGTCGGATGTCATCTACTTGGCGTCCTTCCCGGGCTTCCGCACCACCTGCAACGTCGAGTTGCCGAAGGCCTCCGTGTCGGTGTCGACGCGTGCGAACTCCTCGAAGCCCGCGGCGGTCAACTCGGAGAGCAGGGATTCCGGGGAACGCTCGGAGTAGTGCAGCACCTCGAGGTCGATGGGCTTGCGCTCGCCGTCGATCTCGACGTAGCGGGTGATCGTGCGCCCCGGCACCAGCTCGGCGGCGATGGCGTCGTAGTCCTTGATGGTGTGGAAGCCGCGACCCCACTCCGAGGCGCAGTGGTCGACGATGAAGTGGCCACCGGGGCGCAGCACGTCGAAGACACGGGCGATGTGACGCGCCCGGTCCTCCGCCCGGTCGAGCATGTGCAGCGCACCCATGTTGAGGGCCAGGTCGAAGGACTCCGCCGCCACGTCGCGCAGGAAGATGATGTCCTTCTCGACGAACCCGTCGGCGGGCAGCCCCTTCTCCCGCGCACGCCGACGCGCATTCTCCAGGGCACTGTGCGACACGTCGAAGGAAGTCACGCTGCGACCTATTCGGCTGCTCAGCAGAAAGAGGCTGTCGCGCCCTTCCCCGGTGCCCAGGTCCACGATGTCACCCTCGAATATCTCCGGGTGCCGTGCCAGGATCTCGCGCAGGCTCGCGTTCTCGGAGGCTCCCTCCCAGGATTCCGCGCCGTGTTCGTAGACCTTTGCGTAGCGGTCTTCGTACCCGAAGTAGTAGCCCTTCTCCGCGACGTACTTCCGCATGGCGGAGACGATCGGGTAGTCGGGTGCGATGGTGCGCTGCCGGGGAACCACGGCGCTTTCGCTGGTGCACTCCGTATGCGGTTGCACGGCCGTCAGCAGGAGCTTGTCGCCCGCCGCGATGCTGATCTTCTCGCCGACGCCGATGACCGTCACGCCTTCGCGCAACTCCTCCTCGGAGTAACCGCCCTCGGGCAGACAGTAGAAGCCGATCCTGCCCTGGGTGACCGTCAACGACGCGGGCTCCGGATATTCGAGCTGCACGACGTCGTTCACGTCCATGGTGACAGTGATTTTCTCAGTCATGGTTCATTTCCCCGTCCGTGCGTGGATGTGAGAACTGAGGAGCTCGCTGGGCTTGCTGCCGCGGAGATGGGCATCGGCCGCATCCCGGGTCCAATGGAAGATGCTCTGCTGCACTTTGCTGCCGCCGATGCTCAACTGCTGCCGCTCCAGGGCGAGGCGCATGACCCGTGCGGAGGTCGCGTAGTCCTGCTGTGCGAAGGCCGCGATGCCCTCGAAGAGCGGCCGGCACACCGAGTGGAAGAACTCCGGCGACTCCCGAGTGCGGCAGGAAGCCACGATCCTGTCGAAGAGCCGGTACTCCTCGGCCTTCGCGAACGCCATCGCGGCGTGCAGATCGTTGAAGACGTAGTTCGGGTCCGCCGCGTAGGCACCCCAGGCGTCCGCGAGCGTCAGCCAGTGGGGCGCCAGCAGCTCGGAGAACTCCTCTCCTCCCAGCATTTCCAGCCGCCACAGCAGTGCGACCGCGTCGAGGTCTTCCTGGGCTCCCGCCCTCGACTTGCGGCGCACCTCCAGCTGGTAGCAGCGCAGAGCCTCGTCGAGTTCACCCTCGCCGAGCAGGCCGATGGCGAAGTGCCACCACATGTGGATGCGCATCGGCTCTGCCGCTCCCCACCCGTTGGGGTGGTGGGAGATGGATTCCCTCGCCGCCGGGTGGTCGTGCAGTCTCTGCAGCACGTGCACCTTGGCGTGCAGGGCGTAGACGTCGTCGGGATTGATGCTCATCGCACGTTCGGCGGAGGAGATCGCGTCGGAGTACTCCCCGCACTCCTCCAGTGCGAAGGCGAGGAGGCCGTCACTGAGGCCGGCGGCGCGGCGGGTCATCGTGGAGCGCAACTCGACGAGGCTGCGGCCCGTCTCCAGCATTCCCTCGTTGTCACCGAGGGAGAAATCGGCCATGTGCGCGAGGAAGCCGGTGAGCAGTGCATGCTCCCCACGGGAGTTCTGCAGGCTGCTCGCCAGCATCTCGCGAGCACTCGGTAAGTCCCCGCGCGCCCAGCTCAACACCGCTTCGCGAGTGGTGCGGAACTCGGGGTCGAGGGAGTGTGGGGGGATCGCTTCGAGAGTGTCGACCGCCTCACGGCATCGTGCTGCCTCCATGGTGGTGACGCCTTCGGCGGCAGCCACGAGGCCGTGGTGCGGGTCGGTGTCTCGAAGGGTGAGAGGGTCGAGGCGGAGGGCGACTAGATCTTCAACGATGCTTTCCATGTTCGGCACCCCTGGAACGAGTACGACATAACGATGACAAGCAGGAACGGCGCGATCCACACCAGTGGTTGCGCCGCACCGAAGACGAGGAAGACGACGGCGAGGACGGGAATCGCCGTGGCATTGCCGAGGGCGACCGCATGGCCGGTGACGGCGGAGTCGTAGTGGGTGGCGGTGTACTCCCGCAGCGCGATGCGCAGCGCGCCGAAGCCGGTCCCGAGCGCGAAGGTGGAGAGCGCCATCGCGACCACGGTGGCTCCACCCGTGGGCAGCGCCCACAGCACCCCGCCGAGTACGGCGCAGGCGATCACCAGCTTCGTGAGTGTGGCGGAGGAGAGCCGCGCGCGGGCCGACAGCACACCCGCGACGATGACGCCGATGCCCAGGGAGGCGTCGACGACGGCGACCGCGACGAGGCCGGCGCCGCGGTCGCTGACCTGGAGCGGCAGCATCAGGTTGAACGCGCCGAGGACGGGCCAGACGAGCGCGAACGTGGCGATCAGACGCAGGGGAGCCCGAGGCTTCTCCGGGGGGCCCGCCTCGGCCTGGTCCCGCGTGTCGGCGACCACGGCGGCACCCGCTCCCGGCCAGCTGAGCGCCGCGACGAGCGCGAAGCCGGCCGTCAGCGCCTGCACGATGCCGCGGGTGCCCACCACTCCGATGATCGCGGGGGCCAGCAGCGGCCCGATCATCAGAGCCGCCTGATTGGCCGACATGGTGACGGAGCTGGCCCACGACACGTCCTGCCGCCGCTTCTCCTCGTTGAACCAGCTTTCCCAGCTCGCCTCCAGGGAAAAGAATCCGATCCACATGAAGAGGTTCGCCACGACGAGCGCGGTGGGGTTCTCCACGAGAAAACTGACCACGAACGAGACCGCGGCCACATAGAGCAGCGACAGCACGGAGAGGCGCTGTCCCGAGATCGTGATACGGCGGAGTACGAGCGGTACCGCCAGCGCCGGCAGGTACGACAGCAGTGTCGAAACGACCAGCCGCCAGTAGCCCCCGCCCTCCGCTGTCGCGATCTGCCAGTTGATCACGACGAGGAAGGTGCCGGCGAAGAGCCGGTAAGCGGTCGAGACGACGGTGTAGCGGATCATGGATGTCGGCAAGACTCTCCCCAGGGCCTCAATCTCGGATCAACCGAAGATCTCGCCGGAGAGCGTGTCCGCGATCTTGACGGGCATCATGGTGCGCTCGGTGAAGATTTCGTCCCACACGATTTCGACGACGCCGTCCCGGGTGGTCCAGTCCGCGACGGGCTTCGCGATGTCGCCGGGCTTCTTGGACACGTGGACGGAGACCACGCTCTCGGGAAGCTCCTCCGGGATCCTCACCGAGGTGATCTCGCCCGGCTGTGCCTTCAGGAAGGCCACGGCGCTGCTGCGGGTGGGTTCGCTCCGCACCAGAGGGAAGGGATCGATCCCCAGGTAGGAAGCCACGTGCAGGGTGTAGGGGTTGTACCCGTAGGCACGCTCCACCTGGTCCATGATGCCGTCACCGCCGGGACGAGCCGCCGCCTCGATGAGCCACGGAGCGCCCTTGCCGTCGAACTTGACCTCGACGTGCGCGATCCCGCGATCGATCCCCAGGGCCTCGCACGCCTTCTCCGCCAAGGTCGTCAACGCCTTGTCGCCGGCCCGGTGACTGGGCACGAGGTGTCCCACCTCGGCGAACATGGGAGGCTCCGAAAGGTACTTCTCGGTCACCGTGAGCGCCGTACGCCGATCACCGTGGCAGAGCACCTCGACGGAGACCTCCTCCTGGGAGTCCACGTACTGCTCGACCAGGTAGTGGGTGCCTTCGATGGGGAAGTCGTCGCGGTAGTGCTCGATGTGTTCCACCGAGGCCGCGAACGCGGCGATCGCCTCGGCGCGCGTGTGGGCGAGGCTGACCCCGCCGCTGCCGCTGAAGTCGGCGGGCTTGAGTACGACCGGGTACCCGATCTCCTCGGCCGCCGCGAGCATCTCCTTCTCGGAGGTGACGGCGATGGAGCGTGGAGTCGGCAGATCCGCCGCCTCGAAACGCGCCTTCATCGCGTACTTGTCGCGTGTGACATGTGCCGAATCGGCGGAGAGTCCGGGCAGTCCGTATTCCTTCGCCACGGCACTCGCTGTGGGTACACCCCAGTCGTTGATCGGTACGACTGCCGCCAGTTCCCAGCCGCGCTGTTTCCATTCGGAAACCGCCGCGAGCACGGAATCGGCATAACCGTCGTCCGCCTCGATCACTCGGTCGAAGAAGCGCTGCGGGGAACGCCGCGGATCGAGTGCCGTCGCCCACACAGGCAGGGAACTCGCATCCTTGGCGCCCGAGAACGAGCGCTCGCGCAGGAATAGACGCGTACCGATCCCTAAGAGGAGGACATACGGTTTTGATGTAACCATGCGGTCACGATAAGTCGGGCTGCAGCGGGTGTCAATTGGCGACCTGGTTGGCTGGTCCCTTTCGGTAATTCTGCGCCGCATCAGGGCTGTTGGCGTGTCGCGCGTGGACATGGATGAGTCAGGTGGGGGAGCGGGAGCCGCTGCAGATGCTCGGGCCGCCGACCGGTCGACGTCAAGGTCGCCCTCCGGTGCGGAGCGCCCGTTCGGAGGATCCCGCTCCGCCGGCCGCGCTGCCCTCCCCCTCCGCCCGGTCGTACGGCGTGAGGCCAACGATCCAGAGGTGAGGGGGAGTTGGCTGAATCCCGTGCGCTTGTGATCTGCATCACATTAGGAACAACCTTCCTCGTGCAGCCCTGTGATGAGTGATCTCATGCCGGTGGTGAGCACGCCGCTCGGGGTGGAGCCCGGGCGGCAGAGAGCCGCATTCCCGCAAGAGCCGACTCCACGGCGATTACTGCGACGGCAAAGCGCGTCGACGTGGGCCGCCCACGTCAGTCCATGACCTGTTCCATGACCTCACGTGCGACCAGCTCAAGACTCCCGAATTCTCCTGCGACGGACAGCGGGAGCGCCGGCCGTGCCGCACGCCGAAACTCTTCTTCAGCTCGGCCGCGCCCGTTTCGGCTGCGGCGCGCCGAGGGTGCCAGAAAACCCATCACCATCGAGCGATGAAAGGCACTTATATGTCACGCGAACGCCTCGAGAAGCTTGCCGCCGAAGGTATGGAGCGGCTCTTCGAGAAGGTTCCGAAGGCACGTGAATTCCACGCCGCCGAGTGGTCGGACCCGGACTACTACCGGCGTCACCTCGTCGAGACCGTCCTCCGCATTCGCCTCAACAACGAGGTGGACGCGTACGGTCTCTACAAGGTGGGCTACAAGGACCACCGGCTTGCCGCAACGCTCGCGAGGTACCTCTCCGAAGAGAACAACCACGAGGGGATGTTCCTGCGCGACCTGAAGGAGTTCGGTCTCAGCAAGGACGACGTGGACGCGATGCGTCCCCTGCCGTCGACCGAATACCTCATCGGGTACATGTACTTCTCCATCAACCAGGAAGGGCCGCTCCCGACCACGGTCTGGAACTGGTTCGTCGAGTGGTACTCGGACCGCTACAACCCGGCCATCACCAAGCACGCGGCCGAGGTCTACGGCCTGGAGAAGGTCAAGGGCTCCCAGGCCCACATCGACTACGACGAGTCCCACGACCACGACGAGTTGATGTGGGGCACGGTGGACCGCGCCATCAAGGGCTGGGGTTCCCTCGAGGACGCGGAACGGCACCTGACCAACTTCATCGACCTGATCGCGCTCTACTTCACCGAGCTCTACGAAACCACGGCCGGCCGCAAGGCCTGAGCCTCCGCGAAGCCCTGGACCGCCCGCGGCGCGCGCACACCCGCGTCACGCCATGCCGACCCGTAAGGATTCGTAGTGCCCGACAGGACCGTCCTGATACTCGAACCGGAGTCATCCGGCGTCGACCTCATCCCGGCTGCGCTCGCGCTCGGATTCGGTGTCCACATCGGTGATCGTCGGGCCGTCCACGAGCTGCCCACCGCGATACGGGAGGCCGTCGCCGCGGGTACGGCGGCCCACCACCAGGTGGACACGCGGTCGGCGGGGGCGGTGGCCGACATGGCCGCCGCCCTGGCGCGGCGCACCGAAGTCGCCGCGGTGGTCCCCGGTTTCGAGTACTCCATACCCACCGCGTCCGCTGTGGCGCAGCGCCTCGGCCTGCCGGGCATCACCCCTCGCTCGGCCGAACTGCTGCGGGACAAGAGAAGGATGAAACAGGCGCTCGCGGGCCGTGGCGTGAAGGTGGCCGGCGGCGTCCCGATCGCCGTCGAACGGGCCGACGACTCCCTGCTCAAGGACGTGGTCCGCAGGGTGGGGTTCCCCGCGGTCGTCAAGCCCGTCAACGGCAGCGGCAGCCTCCGCGTACGCCGTGTCGAGGACTTCGCGGAGCTGTGCGACCAGGTGGAGCTGTCCCGCCGCGAACCCCTCGACGACCTGGGCCTCAGCATCGGTGGCCGGCTCCTCGTGGAGTCGTACGTGACGGGTCCCGAAGTGAGCGTCGAGGGGTACGTCGCGGACGGAACCGTTCGTGTCGTGGCCGTGACCGAGAAGCAACTCGGCCCCGAACCGCACTTCGTCGAGATCGGGCACATCGTGGACGCCGGGCTCGAACCGGAGACACGGGCCGAGGTGGAGCGGATCACCCGGGCCGCCGTCCAGGCCCTCGGCCTGCACGTCGGGGCCTTCCACCTGGAGGCACGGCTGACCTCGTCGGGACCCGTGGTGATCGAGGTGGCCGCCCGTCTGGGCGGTGACCGGATTCCGGAGCTGGTCGCGGCCTCGTCCGGATTCGACCTGCCGCGCGCGATGATCCAGGCCCTGGCCGGGCTGCCCGTGACACCACCGGACGCGGGCGGACGGCCACGGGTCGCGGGAGTGCGCTTCTTCACCGTTCCGCACCCGGCCGTTCTCGGAGACCCGGATCGGCTCGTCCGCCGGATCTCCGCCGTCCCCGGGTGCCGGGCCGCCTCGGTCGGCCCTGAGGCGGGAGCCGCCCTGCGGCCGGCCACCGACTTCCGCGACCGCTTCGGGCACGCCGTCCTCGTCGCCGACGACCGGCGGACGCTGGACGCCGCGCTCGCCCAGGTGGACACACACGTCGAGCAGGCCGTGCGGGCAGACGCGGGCGAGGCCGCGTCGGCCCGGGTGGACGCCCTGGCGGGGAAGGCGACGGGAGGGACCACGGCATGCGTCTTCTGATCCTCAACCGGCACAGCGACAGCTTCGCGGAGTACGACCGGTACATCGACCACCAGGAGCACGAGGTCTCCTACGTGACGGTCCCGGAACACGTGCCCATGGTCCAGGGGGTCGGCCGTCACCTGGAGGTGCTGCCCTCGCTCGGCGACGAGCAGCAGGTGCTCCGGGCCGCCGAGCGGTGCCACCGGGAAGCCGGCCCCTTCGACGTCGTGTTCGCCCAGTCCGAGTTCGACCTGCTGACCGCCGCCGCCGTCCGCGAGCGGCTGGGCGTGCCCGGTCCCGGGGTGCGGGCCACCCGGCTGTTCCGGGACAAGCCCCGCATGAAGGAGGCCGTCGCCGAGGCCGGGCTGAGGGTTCCGCGGTTCACCACCGTCACGTCGGTCGCGCAGGTCGTGGAGTTCGCCCGTACCTGCGGGGGAGCGGTGGTGGCCAAACCGCGCGCCGGCGCGGCTTCCGGCGGAGTCGTCGTGATCGAGCCCGGCACCGACCCCGCCGTGACGCTCGCCGGTCTCGACCTGACCGAGTACGAGGCCGAGGAGCACGTCTCCGGGCCGATCTGGCACGTCGACGGCCTGCGCCACCAGGGCCGCACCTGCTTCCGGCTCAGCTCCCAGTACGTCGGCACCTGCTACGGGTTCGCGCAGGGCGAGCCCCTCGCCTCCGTGGTGCGCCTCGACGAGCAGGCCGACCTCGTCGGCGAGTTCGCCGACCGGTGCCTGGACGCGCTGGACCTGCGCGACGGGCCGTTCCACCTGGAGGTCATCGAGAGTGCCGACGGGCCCGTCTTCCTCGAAGTCGGAGCGCGCGTCGGTGGCGGTGAAATACCGTTCGTCCTGCACGACGTCTACGGGGTGGACCTCGTGGGCGACTGGCTCCGCGTCGTCACGGGGCAGCCGCCGCGGACGCTGCCCCAGGGCGCCCCACGTGAGCACGCGGGATTCCTCATGCTGCCCGAACCGGCGGGCCGGACCCTGGTCTCGCGGCAGAGCCCGCTGGAAGGAGTGGAGTACCTGTACGCCGAGGTGCTGCCCGAGCCGGGCCATCGCTTCGACGGCTCCGGTGGCTACGAGGAGCTCCTCGGGCGGTTCCGCTACCGCGCGCCGTCCGCGAAGCACCTCACCGACGCGGTCACCGAGACGCTGCGGACCTACCGCTACGTGCTGACGGAGGAGGGGCGATGAGCCGTGTCGTCTTCTTGATACAGAACCCGGCCGATGTCATGCCCGCCGAGATGGCGCTGTTCATGGGCGAGGACCCGCCGTACGACCCGGGGCGCGCCGCCGCGGAGTCGGCCGCGCTGAAGGAGGTCCTGGTCAGCCGCGGAGCCGAGTGCCTGAGTGTCCGTCAGCTCCTGACGGAGGCCCCCCGGGAGGCGCTCGTCGCCCTCGCCACCGCCGCGGTCGGCACCGACGAGCCGGATCGCTGGCCCGGCATCCGGGCGGCATTCGACAGCTGGAGCGGCAACGACCTGGCGGACATCGTGATCCGCCGGCCGCACCTGCGCACCCACGCCGATCCCGAGCTGGCCGAGATCAGCCCCGACGCCGCCTACGAGTCCTACGAGATCCGCCCCCTGTTCGGCCTGATGTTCCCCCGCGACCACTACGTCGATCTCGGGGAGTCGGTGGCGCTCGGCCGGCTGCGCCGGCAGGACCGGGCGCGGGAGACCGCGGTCGTCAGGACGGTCCTCGAACAGCTCCGGGGCAGGCCGGCCGAGCTCACGACCGAGGAGGGCCACTGGCTGGAGGGCGGGGACGCCGCGGTCTCGCAGCGCGTGGCCGTGCTCGGCGGGGGATTCCGGAGCAGCCCGGAAGCGATGGACCTGCTCCGCGGGGAGCTGTCGTCCGGGGGGAGGGCCGTCGTCAGCGTGCGGGACGGACGCAGGCGCCCCGAGGAGTTCCACCTCGACCACTGGCTGGCCCTCGGCCCCGACGTCGCCCTCGTGGCCGAAGACCGGCTCGACGACGTCGACGTGTCGGCCGTCGTTCATCGGAGCCCGGACGAATCCGGCACCGCCGCGACGACCCTCCGCGAGGCCCTGCACGCGACGGGCGTCGACGTCATCCCCCTGTCGGCCGCGCAGCAGCTCCTCTTCGCCGCCAACAGCTTCTTCCTCCCCGACGGGCGGACCGTCCTCACCTCGACGGCCGCGCACAAGGAACTGGCGCCGCTGCTGGAGCCGCGCGGGATCGAGGTGGTGAGCGTGCCCTTCGACAACCACCACAAGCTCTTCGGAAGCGTCCACTGCGCACTCAACACCGTCACTGTTCCGGAAAGGGAGAGCGAGACCTCATGACGAAGGCACCGGAGACGGTTCCTCCCAGCACACGAACAGAGCGCGTACGGGGGCAGCTCGCCCTCGCGGGCAGCGTCGTGGGGATCGGTTCGGCCTTCATCTTCGTACGTCTGAGCGAGGTGGACCCCACCGCGACGCTCATGCTGCGCATGCTGGCCGCGTCGATGATGATCGGGGCGGTTCTCGCACCGCGGAGCGCCACCGTGCGCGTGCGGGACATACGCGGCCGGGACATGGGACTGCTCGTGCTGGCCAGCATCGTCTCCGGGCTCGACCTGCTGGCCAACCAGTGGGCGGTCAGCTACACCTCGGTGGCCAACACCGCGTTCCTGATGAACGCTTCGCCCGTCTTCGTGCTGCTCTTCGCCTGGCTGGTGTACCGCGAGCGCGTCGCCGTGCTGAAGCTGGTGGCGGTGGGCATCGCCGTGGTCGGCGGCACGCTCGTCGTGGCGGGCGGGGGGGACCGGGCGCCGAGCAGCCTGCACGCCTTCGGCGACGGACTCGCCCTGACGTCCGCGGCGCTGTACGCCGTGTTCCTCCTCATGACCAAACGCCTGCGGGAGCGCATCCCCACGTCCGTCATCATGCTCACGAACTCGCTGGTGATCATGGTGATGCTGGCCCCCGTGGCGTTCCTGACGAGCGACCCCCTGCTGCCGAAGAGTGCCGCGGGCTACGCCCTGGTCTTCGGCTACGCGCTCGTCAGCCAACTGCTCGGACACGGCCTGATGACCTATGCCCTGCGCACCGTGGACCCCGCCCTCGCGTCGATGTCCGGGCTGCTGCGTCCCGTCGTGGCCGCCGTCCTTGCGTGGCTGATCCTCGGCGAGGGAATGGGGCCGCTCCAGTTCCTGGGTGGCGCCGTCATGCTGTTCGCGCTCTACTGCTTCCAGCGCGCGGACTCGGGCGGCGCCGCCCCCGCCTCCGCCACCAGAGACAAGGAGCAGCAGCTCAGCCCCGCGGACGACGTGTGAGTCCGTCGGGGCGTACCGCCCTGCCCCACGGTCCGGATGGTGCGACGATGCCAGCATGCACCGACTCGCGAACGCGATGTCGCCGTACCTGCTCCAGCACGCCTCCAATCCGGTGGATCGGTGGCCATGGGGAGAGGATGCGATGAATGAAGCCGAGCGGCGGGACGTGCCCATCCTCTTGAGTGTGGGCTATGCGTCCTGCCACTCATGCTTCCGGTAATCCACTGGTGCCACCGTCGCCTGGTCCAAGAGCAGCTGAAGGCTTCCTCGGAGTGGGCCCCCGAGCACGACGTCACCATCCGCCAGCACCTGGAGGGCGGTTCATTCGCTGCCGAGAAGCGGGGTCGGTCGCACACGACCGACCCGACGGCGACCCAGTGATCATCACCGCACGCAAGGCCGCTCCCGCGGACGGGTCGACTTCCGCGATGCGGGGTCGATGGCTACTGTGAACGGCGACGATCGCGACGGGAACCAGGAAGCCGGTGGGAATCCGGCACGGTCCCGCCACTGTGACCGGGGAGCGGACCCCACGGACGACCACGGCCGGAAGGCTGGAAGGTCGGGGTGAGTGATGATCCGGGAGTCAGGACACTGACCTGTCGCGGACACCATCCACGGGGCGTGGACCCCAGGAGGCGTGCATGCGGTCTGCGGCGGCGACAGGTGCGGCAGGCTCGTTCGGGTGCTCGGCGTGCGCTGGTCGCGGCCCCGTGGGGCGCGGCCGTGGTGCGTCACGGTCCCGGGTGCCGTTCCCCTGGCGGCCCGTTCCCCGGACGTGAGAGGAACGCGCATGCCTGCTGTGTCTTCCGGGGAGACACCCCCCGGACCCCCCGCCGCTGTGCCGGTCCCGGACGTTTCGCGTCGCCGGCTGCTGGGAGGCGCGCTGGCCGCGGCCGCGCTGCCTTTCCTGGGCACCGCTTGCGGGCGTGCCGAGCCGACGAGCACCGGCAAGAACCTGACCGTCACCGATCTGACCGGCCGCACCGTCGAACTGCCGCGCCCCGCCCGCCGGGTGGTGACCATCCCGCTGCCCGCCGCGTCCATGATGGTCGCCGTGAACGGCGGACCCGGGGTACTGGCCGGGATGAACGCGGCGTCGCGCACCGCGATCAAGGGCAGCTTCCTGGGCGAGGCGTACCCCGAGCTGCTCAAGGTGCCCACGGATGTGGCGGGGGCCGAGTTCGCGCCCAATGTGGAGAGCGTCCTCGCCCTTGAGCCGGATGTGGTGATCCAGTGGGGCGACCGGGGCGCGGGCATCGTCGAACCTCTGCGGAACGCGGGCCTGAAGGTCGCCGGGCTCACCTACGGGACGCAGAAGGACCTGGAAGGCGCCGTCACGCTGTACGGGCGGCTGCTCGGCAAGGAGGACCGTGCCGAGCGGATCGTCTCCGGAATGCGCCGGCGGCTGAAGCAGCTGCCCGCCGGAAGTCCCGCCGGAACCGGAGAGCCGCCGTCCGTGCTGTACCTGCGTGGCGCCGCCGACGGACTGAGGGTCGGCGGCGGAGCCTCGTACAACCACTACGTCACCGAACTCGTCGGGGGCCGCAATCCCGCCGCCGTCGTCAAGGAGGAACAGGCCACCATCGACGTCGAGCAGTTGCTGAAGTGGGATCCCGACATCGTTCTGCTCGGCAACTTCGGCCCGGCCCAGCCGAAGGACATGTACGACGACCCGGCGCTCGCGAGCCTGCGCGCGGTGCGGGAACGCCGTGTCTACAAGGTGCCGCTGGGCGGCTACCGGTGGGATCCGCCGAGCCAGGAGTCACCGCTGATGTGGCAGTGGCTCGCCGCTCTGGTGCGGGGCACCAAGGCGCCGGGCCTGCGGGCCGAGGTCGTACGCGAGTACAAGTTCCTCTACGGTGCGGAGCCCACCGACGCCCAGCTGGACACCGTCCTCCAGGTCCGCGCCAACTCCGGCTCCCGGGACTATGACGACTTCGGCCGCTGAGCGCGGGGCGGACCCGGGCACGGATGCGCGCGCGGCCGGCCCGGGCGCCGCACCCACCGCCGGGCCGGGCCGGGCACGGCAGCGTTCCGCACTCGTCGGGCTGCCGGTCGCGGTGTTGCTCGTCGCTGTCGCCGCGCTCGGGACGGGCCGCTACACGGTCGGCTTCGAGGACGTCGTACGGATCCTCCTCGGGCAGGTGCTGCCGATCGAGCGGACCTGGTCGGACACCGAGGAGGCCGCCGTGCTCCAGGTACGGCTGCCGCGCGTACTGCTCGCCCTGCTGGTCGGCGCCGGGCTCGCGGTCTGCGGGGCGACGCTCCAGGCGGTCTTCGGCAACCCGATCGTCAGCCCGCAGATCCTGGGCGTCTCCTCCGGGGCGTCCTTCGGCGGAGCACTCGCGATCGTGCTCGGTCTCGGCTCGGCGGCGCTGGTGCTCGGCTCGTTCGGCTTCGGACTGCTCGCCCTCTTCGCGGTGTTCGCGACCAGCCGGGTGCGCGGGCCCGCGCCGCCGCTGACGATCGTGCTGTCCGGCATCGTCGTCGGAGCGTTCTTCTCGGCGCTGGTCTCCCTGCTGACGTATCTCGCCGACCCGTACGGCGAGCTCCAGTCCATCGTGTTCTGGCTCCTCGGCAGCCTGGCCACGGCCACCTACGGCAAGGTCGCCGTGGCAGCGGTGCCGGTCCTGGTGGGCGGGGCGCTGATCTGCGCGCTGCGCTGGCGGATCAACGTCCTGTCGCTCGGGGACGAGGACGCCAAGACCCTGGGGCTCCGGCCCGGACGGCTGCGCTGGCTGCTGCTCACGGCGGTGGCCGCGGTGGTCGCCGGAGCGGTCGCGGTGAGCGGGGTCATCGGCTGGGTAGGGCTCGTGGTGCCGCACCTGGCGCGGCTGTGGGTCGGCCCCGACCACCGGGTGCTGATCCCGGTGAGCCTCGGCCTGGGCGCCGCGTACCTCACCGTCATCGACACCGTGACCCGCAGCCTCGGAGTGGCCGAGATCCCGCTGGGCGTGCTGACCGCGCTCGTCGGGGCGCCGGTGTTCCTCCTCCTGCTGAACCGCAGCCGCCGCCGGATGTGGTCCGATGCTTGAGCTCGACGGCCTCGGCTTCACCCACGACCCCGGGCGCTGGCTCTTCCGCGGCGTCGCGCACCGGCTCGCCCCCGGCGAGATCCTCACCGTGCTCGGGCCCAACGGCCGCGGCAAGACGACCCTGCTGCGCTGCCTCGCCGGCCTCGCCACGCCCACCGAGGGGCGGGTACGGGCCGACGGCGCGGTCGCGTACGTCCCGCAGAGCCACCGCTCCACCTTCGCCTACACGGCGCTGGACATGGTGCTGATGGGCCGGGCGCGGCACCTCCGCCCCCTGGCGACCCCCGGCCGCAGGGACCACGAGCTGGCCCTCGCCGCCCTGGAACGGGTCGGCCTCACCCACCTCGCCGGCCGCGACTACCCGACCCTCAGCGGAGGTGAACGCCAACTGGTGCTCATCGCCCGGGCGATCGCCGCCCAGGGGCCCGTGCTCGTCCTCGACGAGCCCGCGTCCGCGCTGGACCTGCGCAACCAGGGCCGCGTCCTGCATCTGCTCCGCGGCCTCGCCGACGAGGGCCGCACGATCGTCCTGACCACGCACCACCCCGACCACGCGATGGAGATCGCCGACACCGCGATGCTCATGTTCGGCGGCGCCGACGTGCGCATCGGCCCGGCCGGGGAACTCCTCACCGAAAGGACCGTCGGCGACCTGTACGGCGTCCGCGCGCACACCCTCACCCTCGACGGCGACCGAGCCGAGGGCACGCCCCACCGAGTGATCGTCACCCGATACGAAGCGTCTCGCGACGACGACAACCAGGAGCCGTCCCCATGACGCCCACGCCCACCTCCACACCCGCGACCGGTATCGCCTGCACCGTGCGCCCCTGGGCGCAGTTCCCGCTTCGGCGTGCGCTGGCCGGCATCCGTACGGCGGGGTTCGACGCGGTCGCCCTCCCGGTGCACGGGGTCACCGAGGTGATCACCCCCGACAGCCCGGCCGCCCACGCCCTGGAGGTCGGCGCGCTGATCCGCGACCACGGCCTGCGGCTCGTCGTTCTCAGTCACGCCGCCGACCTGGACCGCGATGACGAGCGGGCGCTGGCCACGCTGCGCCGCCAGATCGACCACTGTGCCCGCCTTGAGGTGCCGACGCTGGTCGACATGGGCTGCCCCGAGCCCGTCCACGGCGACCGCTACCTACGGCTCATGGCGGCCGCCGCCCCGTATGCCGCCGCCCACGGGGTGACCATCGCCGTGAAGCCGCACGGCGGCCTGACGCGCAGCGCGGCGGACACCCTGGCTGTCGTGGAACGCGTCGGCCAGGACGCCTTCCGGGCCTGCTGGGATCCCGGCAACCTGGTCCACTACGGCGGTGAGCCCCCGGCCCGCGGCCTGGCCGAACTCGCCCCGTACATCGCGGCGGTCGGCGTACGCGACCACCCGGCCCGCGGCCGGAACCGGGCGGTGACCACCGGGGGGATGCCGCCCGCGATCACGCCCGGCGACGGCATCGTGGACTTCACCGGCCTCTACCGGACGCTGCGCGAACACGGCTTCGCCGGGCCCAGCGCCGTGGAGAGCGTCACCAGGCTCGGCACCGTCGAGGAGCTGGACTCCGAGGCGGACCGGGCCCGCCGCAACGTGCTGGACGCGATGGCCGGCCGCGTACCGGACCGCCCGCGACCGGAACCGGCCATCCCGGCACGGCGGTCCTGCTCCCTCGTGGCGCGCACCGCCGCCGAGGACCCGATCGGCACGGCCCGCCCCTTCGACCGCTTCCTCATGCTGGAACTCCCGCTGCCGTGGCCGCCCGGAATGGGCACCCCGGTATGGGAAACGGACCGGGTCCCCGCCGCTCTGCGCTCGGCCCTGCGCAGGGCCACCCGCCGCACCGAGGAACGCGGCCTGACGATGAAGACGTTCGCCGCGGCACCGGACCCGGAGTACTCGACGCCCGGCCTGCTCCGGATCATCCGCTTCGACCGCGCCCCGGGCCCGGCGGCGCCCCTCTCCCGTACCGAGCACCACGTCCCCACCGACCAGGCCCCGGCCCTGATCGACGCGCTGTTCGCCGCGCCCGACGCCGACGACACGGCGGCTTCCCTCGCCCCCTTCGCCGCGTACCGCGTCACGACCGCGCACCGCGACCTGGTCGTCTGCACCCACGCCTCGGTCGACGCGTGCTGCGGCACCCTCGGCTACCCGTTCTACGAACAGCTCCGCCGGGCCCACGGCAGCGGCGGGGCGGTACGGGTGTGGCGCATCAGCAGCTTCGGCGGCCACCGCTTCGCCCCCACCCTGGTCGACTTCCCGGAGGGCCGCGTCTGGGGCAACCTCACCCCGGACCGCATGGACCGCCTGGTCGAACGCACCGGCGACCCCGCCGACCTGATGGACCTCTACCGAGGCTGGGCCTGCCTGCCCGACCCCGGCGAACAGGTCCTGGAACGGGAGCTCTTCCGTACGTACGGATGGGAGTGGACGTCACACCACATGAGCATCCACCGGACCACGGACACCCTGTACCACCTCACGGCCCACAACCCGCGCACCGGCACCACCCACCACCACACGGCCGAACTCCACCACCTCGGCCCCCACCCGGTCCTCGTCGGCTGCGACCGCGTCGCGGGAGAGGTCCAGCGCTATACGGCGTCGCTCGTCACACGGTCCCAAGGCCGACCCTGACGGCGAATGGCGCGGTGGCCTTCACTGCGCCGGTGCACACCTCGCCGTCCCGGTCGGCCCTGTCGGCAGGGTCGAGAACGTAGGTGTAGACGATCGGGACCCCGGCGGCGGCCTGCTCGCCCCGCCGGTAGACGGCGGTTGGTGAGGGGAACGTCCTGCAGGCGGAGGTCGAAGTCCGCGTCCGCGTCCCAGTCGGGGCCCGCGGCGGCGTCCAGGGCATTGGCCAGGGTCCGCGCCAGCCGGTTGTGCCGGTCGGAGGTGCTCGGGCCCACGACGGCCATGCCGAGCCCCGGCAGGTCCGGCGCTGCTGCGCCCAGCCTGCTGCCGCCCACCACGTGATGGCGCACAAGCGGAATTCGGCCAAGCGGGGCGGGCTCGTCAGGGTTTCGCCGGTCGTGCCAGTCGTTGTGAGAGGCTGGCTCGTATGAACCGGTTGGGTGGCGCGACCTCGCCTTATCTGCTTCAGCACGCTGGCAATCCGGTCGACTGGTGGCCGTGGGAACCCGAGGCGTTCGAGGAAGCGAAACGGCGCGATGTACCCGTTCTGCTGTCGGTCGGATACTCATCGTGTCATTGGTGTCACGTCATGGCGCACGAGTCCTTCGAGGACGAGTCCACCGCCGCGCTGATCAACGAGCACTTCGTCGCCGTCAAGGTCGACCGCGAGGAGCGGCCCGACATCGACGCCGTCTACATGGAGGCCGTGCAGGCCGCCACCGGTCAGGGCGGCTGGCCCATGACCGTCTTCCTCACCCCCGGGGCCGCCCCCTTCTACTTCGGCACCTACTTCCCGCCGGAGCCCCGGCACGGCATGCCGTCGTTCCCCGAGGTCCTCGAAGGCGTCCACACCGCCTGGACCGAGCGCCGCGGCGAGGTCGCCGAGGTCGCCGACCGGATCGTCAAGGACCTCGCCGGCCGCTCCCTCGCCGTCGTCGGCGACGGGCCGCCCGGTGAGGAGGAGCTCGCCGCCGCGCTGCTCGGTCTCACCCGGGAGTACGACGCGACCCGCGGCGGTTTCGGCGGCGCGCCCAAGTTCCCGCCGTCGATGGCGCTGGAGTTCCTGCTGCGCCACCACGCCCGCACGGGGGCCGAGGGCGCGCTCCAGATGGCCGCCGACACCTGTGAGGCGATGGCCCGCGGCGGCATCTACGACCAGCTCGGCGGCGGCTTCGCCCGCTACGCCGTCGACCGCGCCTGGGTCGTGCCCCACTTCGAGAAGATGCTGTACGACAACGCTCTGCTCTGCCGCGTCTACGCCCACCTGTGGAAGGCCACCGGCAGCGACCTCGCCCGCCGTGTCGCCCTGGAGACCGCCGACTTCATGGTCCGCGAACTCCGCACCCCCGAGGGCGGCTTCGCCTCCGCGCTCGACGCCGACTCGGACGACGGCAACGGCAGGTTCGTCGAGGGCGCCTATTACGCCTGGACCCCCGCCCAGCTGGAGGAGGCCCTCGGCGCGGAGGACGCCGTCCTCGCCGCCGCCCACTACGGCGTCACCGAGGAGGGCACCTTCGAGCACGGCGCCTCCGTGCTCCAGCTCCCCCAGGAGGCGGGCCCCGCCGACGCCGGCCGGATCGCCTCCATCCGCACCCGGCTCCACGCGGCCCGCGAGCGGCGCGAGCGCCCGGGCCGCGACGACAAGATCGTCGCCGCCTGGAACGGCCTCGCGATCGCCGCCCTCGCCGAGACCGGCGCCCTCTTCGACCGCCCCGACCTGGTCGAGCGCGCCACCGAGGCCGCCGACCTCCTGGTCCGCCTCCACCTCGACGACGGCGGCCGGCTCGCCCGCACCTCGAAGGACGGGCGGGCCGGCGCCCACACCGGTGTCCTGGAGGACTACGCCGACGTCGCCGAGGGCTTCCTCGCCCTCGCCGCCGTCACCGGCGAGGGCGCCTGGCTCGACTTCGCCGGCCTCCTCCTGGACCACGTCCTCGACCGCTTCACCGGCGAGGGCGGCGCGCTGTACGACACGGCCCACGACGCCGAGACCCTCATCCGGCGCCCCCAGGACCCCACCGACAACGCCACCCCGTCCGGCTGGACCGCCGCCGCCGGAGCACTGCTCTCGTACGCGGCCCACACCGGCTCGGAGGCCCACCGGACCGCCGCCGAGGGCGCCCTCGGCGTGGTCAAGGCGCTCGGCCCGCGCGCCCCCCGCTTCATCGGCTGGGGCCTCGCCGTCGCCGAGGCCCTGCTCGACGGCCCCCGCGAGATCGCCGTCGTCGGCGACGCCGCCGACCCCGGCTACCGGGAGCTGCGCCGTACGGCCCTGAGGGCGGCCACCCCCGGAGCGGTCCTCGCCGCCGGAGCCCCCGGCAGCGAGGAGTTCCCGCTCCTGCGCGACCGCCCCCTGGTCGCCGGTTCGGCCGCCGCGTACGTCTGCCGTCACTTCACCTGCGACGCACCCGTCACCGAACCGGACGCCCTGGCCCGCCTGCTGCGCTGAGCCCCCGACAAGGACACGGCCCCGCCGCCCCTCCGGAGAGGGACGGCGGGGCCGCGCCGTGGCCGAGCGACGCTGCTCAGCTGTTGCCGGCGCCGTTGCCGGACAGCACGGGGATGTCGCTGAGGATGTGCGACAGCGGCTCGTCGCCCTTGGCCTGGGTGGAGTTCTCGACGCACTGCTGGTTCTGCGGGGAGGACAGGACGTTGATGTCCTGGACCGCGATCGGCACGAGGCCGACGATCGAGCCGGCGTTGACCTTGGCCGGGAGACCCACGCACGGCTTGTTCAGGGAACCCTGGACGAGCGCGAACTGCGGGCTCATGTTGCCGTGGGTGGCGGAGTTGCCGAACTCCTGGTGCGCGCCGTTGCCGGAGAACGAGGTGGTGCCACCGTCGTCGGCGATGGCGAGCGCCTGGCCGGCCGTCGCGCCGACGACCGAAACAGCCACCGCAGCGGTCGCGAGGAGCTTCTTCATGTTCTGGCCTTTCGGATGACTGGCCCAGGCTGAGTGCCGAGCCGTGCTGATCAACTGGTCGCAGCGGCCGAGGTTCCGGTATGTCCACCGGACGGCCTACGGGCAGATGAGCGAAGACCCCCGGGTGGGCGCGTAGTCGGCGACGGAGAGCTCGCTGGGCGCGATCGCGTCGCCGGACGGCAGCGGCCGGTCCGCGCGCAGCCGCGCGAAGACCTCCGCGGCCCCCTCCTCGTCCCAGCCCACGGTGGATCCGACCCCGTCGATCAGCGGGTTGAAGCCGCGGACGGGCACGGTCGCGAACTCGGTACGGGACGGGCCGAGGGCCTTCAACCGGGTGGCGAGCGTCAGCAGTTCGGCCACCGAGACGCCCCGCTCGGCGGCCGCCGTGCCGCGCAGCGTCGAGGCGAGGGCCCGCAGCCGCGCCGGGTCCTTGAGGGTCCCGCCGGAGCGGATCCGGTCCAGCATGTTGACGAGGAACTTCTGCTGCTTGCGGATGCGGCCGAAGTCCATCTCCCCGTCGGCCTTCCGCGAGCGCACGTACTGCAGCCCCTCGCCGCCGCCCACCCGCCGGGTGCCGACCGCCAGGTCGAGGCCGGTCGCCGGGTCCTTCAACGGCTTCTCCGTACAGATGGGCACCCCGCCGTCGACCCGGTCGATGCTGTCCATGAAGCGGCGGAAGTCGACTTCGAGGTACCGGTGCACGGAGAGCCCCGTCACCGCCTCGACGGTCTCGATCGCGAGGGCCGAACCGCCTTCCGCGTGGGCCGCGTTGATCTTCGCGAGATGGGAGTCGTGGACGGCGCCGGTCCGCCGGTCGGTGTGCGGGCCGGGGAGTTCGGCGAGCGAGTCGCGGGGCAGCGAGACCACGCTCACCCGGTCGTTCCCGGCGGAGACGTGCACGAGCATGATCACGTCCGTGCAGTCGCAGTCCGCGCCGCCGAGCCGGAAACGTTCCTTCTCCGCGGCGGTGACCCCCGCCCGGGAGTCGACGCCGACGAGGAGCAGATTGAGTCCCTGTGCGGGAGCGGGGAGTTCGGTGGGGCCGCTGAGAGCGGAGGCGAGGGCTCCGGGGGCGAGCGCGAGAAGCGCCGCCGGTGCGAGCAGGAGCCGCCACGGACGCGGGAATCTCATGCCCGCACGCTATTTCGACCCCGCTCGCACACAGATACGCGACGCGGTATCGGGCGTGTGAATCACTCCGTTGCGAGGCTTGTGTAATGATGCGGGAATAGCAGCGGAAGGAGCGAGGATGGCGCCGCCGGTTCCCGGTAATCCCGGGAAATGGGAACGGATGGCCTTCATTCCGAAGAGCCGGTACGTGAGCGAACCGCCGACCGTCGACAGGGCCCCGTCCCACCGACAATTTCCCGTCTATTCCGCCCTGGTGGACCAGTGGGTGCAGGCGGGGCGGGCGGTGCCGGGCATGCCGGACCGGGAGTGGGAGCGCCTGATGTCCACCCCCGTCTGGCCGCGCTAGGGCCCGTCCGGCGGGCCCGGTACGCACGAAGGGGCCGCCCCGGCGGGGCGGCCCCTCGACGCGCGATCGTCAGCTGTTGCCGACGCCGTTCCCGGAGAGCACCGGGATGTCCTCCAGGATGTGCGACAGCGGCTCGTCGCCCTTGGCCTGCGTCGAGTTCTCGACGCACTGCTGGTTCTGCGGGGAGGACAGGACGTTGATGTCCTGGACCGAGATCGGGACCAGGCCCACGATCGAGCCCGCGTTGAGCTTCGCCGGCAGGCCGATGCAGGGCTTGTTCAGGGAACCCTGGACCAGCGCGAACTGCGGGCTCATGTTCCCGTACGTGTACGAGTTGCCGTACTCCTGGTGGGCGAAGTTGCCGCTCTTGGAGGTGGTGCCGCCGTCGTCGGCGATGGCGAGGGCGGGGGTGGCCGCGGCGGCGGAGGCGCCGACGATCGAAGCGGCGGCGGCCGCGGTGGCCATGACCTTCTTGATCACGGGAGTTCCCTTCTAGAACCGGCTCCGTGCAGGGAGCCCCCTGATCAACTCGCCTCGGAGCGCCGGGTTCCGCCCTGTCACCCCGTTGGCGGAGCGCACGCGGCAGCGCTCGTCGCGGTTCCCAGTCGATCGGGTGAAGCGCCGGAACCTACCTCTCCGCCCGCAGTTGATCCCGTCGCATCAATCAGCTCGATTGGTGGGAACAGAACGGATTCACCGTGATCAAGAAGATGATGGCGGCCGCGGCCGTCACCGCTTCGGCCGTCGGCGTCGCCGCCGCGGCCGCCGCCCCCGCGATGGCCATCGCCAACGACGGCGGCACGACCTCCTTCTCCGGGAACGGCGCCCACCAGGCGTTCGGCAACTCCACCACCGCCGGCGACATGAGCCCGCAGTTCTCCGCGGTCCAGGGCTCGCTGAACAAGCTCTGCCTGGGCGCCCCGGTCAAGGGCAACGTCGGCTCCGTCGTCGGCATCCTCGTCCCGGTCGCCGTCCAGGACGTCAACGTCCTGTCCTCCCCGCAGAACCAGCAGTGCGCGGAGAACTCCACGCAGGCGAAGGGCGACGAGCCGCTGTCGCACCTCGTGGAGGACATCCCGGTGCTCTCCGGGAACGGCATCGGCAACAGCTGATCCGGATACAAGCGCACCGCAGGGCCGGAGGAATTCCTTCCTCCGGCCCTGTGTCGTGCGCGCCAACGGAGTGAATGCCGGGCCGGGGAACGCGAATTCCGGTTTCCATCGCGGCAGTTTGTCGTTGTCCGTGTGAGCGACGGAAGCCGATCTCCCGTCGCGGAAAAGGAGCCAGACGAAATGAAGTGCAAGAAGGCTGCCGCCGTCATCGCCGGAGTCATCATGGCCATGGGCGCGGCCACCCCCGCCTTCGCCGACGCCGAAGCGTACGGTGCGGCCGTCGGTTCGCCGGGTGTCCTCTCGGGCAACGTCGTCCAGATCCCGATCCACATCCCGATCAACGCCTGCGGCAACAGCATCAACGTCATCGGCGCGCTGAACCCGGCCTTCGGCAACACCTGCATCAACGCCTGACCCAGGCGGTCGTGGCCGAGCCCACGGCACCCGCCGGCCCCGGGAGGCGCACCGCCTCCCGGGGCCGGCCCCTGTCTACGCCCGTACCGCCCCCGCCGGGTCGGAGAGGTGCGAGGCCCACGGCTCGGACTTCAGGAGCATGCCGGAGGGCATGGCGTGCCAGGACTCCATGGGCCGGCCGAAGGTGACCGGGTCGAGGCCGCCGGCCGCCGCGTGCGCGGCCACCGAGAGCCCGTAGGGACCGGCCCCGACGACCACCAGGTCGTGGACCGGATTCGCGTGCGCCATCGCGTCTTCCGTCTTCATCGCCGGGTGAGCCGGGTGGAGGAGGAGGGGCGGCTCGCGGGGCCGGGGAGGGTGGCCGGGTGCCGGGGCCGGCGGGCCGCGAGCCGCCGCCGGACCGCCGCCAGGGCCCGGCGCAGCAGATGGGCGAGCCAGGCGCGGCCCATGGCGAGCGCGGGCGCCGGGTCGTCGGCGGCGAACCAGGCGCGCTCGGCGGGCCGCCGGGCGGCGCCGGGCTCGGGGGCGTACCGGCGGCGCGGGGAGGCGAGCAGCGAGAGCGCCGCGTAGTTCTCGACGACGAACCGGCGGCCGTACGCGGGGGAGAGCGGCGGCACCGGCCGGCCGGTGAGGTCCAGGTGCAGGGCCCGCACCACGTCGAGGCCACGGCGGTCGGCGAAGAGCCGGAACTGGGCGCCGGGGCGGGGGTTGAAGTCGAGCAGGTGGTACGCGCCGGTGTCCGGGTCGAGGCGGAAGTCGAGGTCGCACACGCCCCGGTGCCCGAGCGCTTCGAGCAGTCCGCGGGCGAGCCGGTCCACCTCCGGATTGGGCGCCCAGCGGCCGACGGCGGTGAGCCCGGCGCCGTCCGGCCAGGACCGCTCCTTGCGACCGGTGGCCCCGGCGGCGCAGCGGCCGGCGGAGTCCGCGTACCCGTGGAAGAACCAGTCGAGGCCCCGGCCCGGCGGCAGCAGCTCCTGGAGCAGCAGCCGACTGCCGGCCTGCGGGGTGCGGCGGTACAGCTCCCGCACCTCGGCGAGCGAGCGGAGGATCGTCGTACTGCGCAGGCCGGAGCCGGCGGGCAGCAGCCAGGGGCGGCTCCACTTGGCGACCACCGGCAGGCCGAGCGACCAGGCCATGGCGGCGGCCTCCTCGGCGCCGGCGGGGAGTTCGGTACGGGGGTGGGGCAGGCCGAGCCCGGCGCAGACCTCGGCGAGCCGGGCCTTGTCCGCGACCCGCAGCAGCTGCTCCTCGGTCCGGTCGGGCAGCAGGATCCTGCCCGCGAGTTCGGTCCGGCGGCGGGCGAGCGCGAGGGCGCTGACGTCGTCCAGCGGGACGGCGAGCACGGAAGCTGACGGGGCGTCGGTGACCTCCCCGGCGATCCGGAGCAGCAGCCCGGCCAGCTCGGTGGAGGTCGCGGTGGCGGGCCGGGCGCGGACCGAGCGGACGTACCGCGAGCGGGCGACGGGGCTGTCGGTGGACTCGACGACCGCGTGCACGGGGATCCCGGCCCGGCCCAGGGAGCGGGCGGCGCCGAGGGTTCCGTGGTGGAAGGGGTTCCGGTCGAGCCGCACGAGGACTGCGGGAACGCGGGTGTCGAAAGGCGGCACGGCCAAGGACCCTTCATCTCGGGTGGCCCGACTGGGCGATGAAATCCTCTAATGGACTACGGAGCGGAGGGAAGCCGAGTTCACGGTCGGCTCATTAGGAATACTTTCAGAACATCAGATTGACTGTGCGTCAAAGGGCGCGCGCCTGAAGGAGCGGCCATGGAGCCTGTCGGAGGAACACCGAGAAGAAGACGGAAATGGCTGGGGGTGATCACCGCCGGTCTCCTCGTATCGGGTTCGGTCGTGCTGTCGGCACCCGCTCACGCCGCCGCGTCCGCCACGACGGAGGACCCCGGTCCGACTCTCCCGGCCGCCACGGCCATGGGCGCCTTCCTCGATTCCGGTTCGCGGGGCGTCCGCCGGATCGCCGAGCTGGAACGCTGGCTCGGCGGCCGCGAGCTCCGCGTCGGCCACACCTACCTGCCCGGCGACCTCTGGTCCAACATCGAGGGCCCGCCCGGCTTCCTCGACGCCTGGGCCGACTGGCGCAACACCAAACGCGACCGGATCTTCGTCCTCAACGTCCCCATGCTCGAACGGAACGAGGCAGGCGTCTCCGACCAGGAGGTACGCCGCCAGCTCCAGCTCGGCGCGGCCGGCTACTACGACCACCACTTCCGCACGCTCGCGCGGCGGCTCGTCGAGGCGGGCGCCCTGGACCCGGTCCTCGTCCTCGGCTGGGAGATGAACGGCACCACCTACACCCACCGGTGCGGACCCGACCCGACGGCCTGGAAGAAGTACTGGAACCGGATCGTCACGACCATGCGGTCCGTGCCCGGCCAGCGGTTCCGCTTCGACTTCAACCCCAGCCGGGGCCGGGACGCGGTGCCGTGGACCGAGTGCTATCCCGGCGACGACGTCGTCGACATCATCGGCATGGACTCGTACGACCAGCCGCCCGGCGCGGATTTCGACCGGCACGTCGACGAGCCGTACGGACTCCAGAAGCAGGTCGATTTCGCCGCCGAGCACGGAAAGCAGATCTCCTACCCCGAATGGGGGCTCTTCCGGAACGGCGACAACCCGACGTACATGCGGCGCATGCTGGAATGGATCCGGCAGCACAAGCCGCTCTACCACACCATCACGGACTATTGCCCGCACGGCGTCTGGCAGTGCGACGACAATCCGGAGTCGTCACGGGTCTTCCGGGAGATGCTGTACGGGGCGGAGCCGCCTTCGGTGCCGGTGGATCCTGTCGACCCGGTTGACCCCGTCGACCCCGTGGATCCTGTCGACCCGGTTGACCCCGTTGACCCGGTGGATCCGGTGGATCCGGTTGACCCTGTGGATCCCGTGGATCCGACGGTTCCCGAGCCGAAGCCTGAGCCCAAGCCTGAGCCCAAGCCCGAGCCCAAGCCCGAGCCGAAGCCCGAGCCGAAGCCCGAGCCGAAGCCGGAACCCAAGCCTGAGCCCAAGCCGGAACCGAAGCCCGAGCCGAAGCCGGAACCGAAGCCGGAACCGAAGCCTGAGCCCAAGCCGGAACCGAAGCCTGAGCCGAAGCCGGAACCCAAGCCCGAGCCCAAGCCCGAGCCGAAGCCGGAACCCAAGCCCGAGCCGAAGCCGGAACCCAAGCCGGAGCCCAAGCCCGAGCCCAAGCCCGACTGTTGGAAGGTCGAGCTCGGGGAGTGGGTGGAGAGCTGGATCGGTGGGCCGGTGTGTGTGCCCAAGGAGACCGGGTGGAAGGACGAGCCGAAGCTCGACCTCGACCTCGGCCTGGACCTGAACCTCGTCTGGAAGGAGGCCCTCAACGGCGTCTGGCCGTTCTGACGGTCAGCCGCCCGGCACGGACGCGGGCGCGCGGCCGGGGAGGCGGGCGAGGAGCCGGCCGACCCAGGCCCGCTCCCGCGCCTGCCGGGCCGCCCAGCGCCGCGCGTCCGCCGCGCCCGCGTGGAGCCACAGGAGCGGGGCCGTACCGCGGCCGGTGAGCAGCAGCCGCCGGTTGCGGACCGGCTCGGGCCGCCAGTGCTGCTTGTACGGTTCGCTGCCCCGCAGCATGCTCAGGGTGGCCCGGCCGCCCGCGCTGGTCTCGCGGGCCCCGTGCCGCAGCAGCATCGCGGCGACGTCGACCTTCCGCTCCCGCAGCACCGGGTCGGCGCCGTACAGGTAGCCGCCGGCGAGGCGCGGGGACATCAGGGTAAGGTCGGCGGCGACGACGTCCCCGCCGAGCCGGAACTCGGTGACCATCGCGTCGCCGCGCTCCACCATGGGCCGCACCGCCCGGGTCAGGTGCTGGGCGAACCGCTCGCTGGTGTGCTCGGCGGTCACCCCGCGGCCCCGCCACTGGAGGCGGTGGAGGGTGAGGAGGCGGTCGAGGGCGGCGGGCACGTCGGGGCCCGTGACCACGTGCGCGTCGATGCCGAGCGCGTCGAGTTTGCGCAGCTTGGCGCGGACCCGCTGGGCCTTCCCTGACGGGATCCGTTCGAGCAGGCCCTCCATGGGGACGGCGGGCAGCTCCAGGCACAGCGAGTCGGGGAGCCGGCGGCGCGGCCCGCGCCAGTGCGCGAAGACCCGTTCGGCGGCGGCGCCGGGCCGTACCTCCCGCAGGTCGACGACGGCGCCCCGGGCCGTGCGGGCGACGGCGTCGGCGAGGGCGGCGGCCGCCTCGGGACGCTCGTCGTCGAGGAGGACGTCGGTGAAGTCGGTGATGGCGCCGCCGAGCTGGGTGAGCACGGGCAGCGGCCCGCGCGCCCGCATCAGGGGCGCCGCCGCGACGAGCGCGCCGGACCCGTCCCGCACGAGCACCACCCGCAGCGCGCCGGGACGGCCGTACGACACCCACCAGGAGTGCAGCCAGGAGTGGGACTGGAAGGGGGTCGCCGAGGAGCAGCGCCCGTACAGCGCCGTCCATTCGGCCGCCAGGCGGCCGAAGGCCTCCGTGTCGCGGCAGAGCTCGGTCCGCAGGGTTCTTCCCAAGGTCACACCGCCTCCGGCTGGTGGGCGGCGGGCGCGGGCACCGCGGCAGCCGCGGCCGCCGCCGGGCGGGAGTGGCGGCCCTCGGCGCGCGTGGCGGCCCGCTTCGGGCGGACGAGCAGCGCGAGCCCGCCGAGCAGCCCGCCGGCGCAGGCGCCGACGAGGGCGGAGAGCGGCGCGGACGGCGACACGGGGGCGGCCGGCTTGGTCGCGCGGGAGAACTGGACGACCTTGACGCCGGTGCTGCCGGCGACGTGCGAGGAGTTGAGGACGAGCGAGCGGGCCACCCCGTCGGCGATCGACACCGCCTTGGAGGGCTTCGAGGCGCGGGCGGTGATGGAGATCATCGGGGCGTCCGGGGAGGTCTCGGCCTGGACGCTCTCGCGGAGGGTGGCGGCGGTCACCCCGGCCCACACCTGGGCGTCGCCGGTGACCGCGATGTCGGTGGCGACCCGGCCGTACGCCTGCGCGAAGCCGAGCGCCGCCGCCGGGTCGGACTTCTCGCCGGGGACGACGATGACGTGACTGGTGGCGGCGTACTCGGGGGTCTTCAGGGCCCCGTAGCCGCCGCCGAGTACGGCTCCGGCGACCACGGCGGCGGGCAGCACCGCCCAGCGGCCGGGGGAGCGCAGGGGGGCGGGCAGTCGTACGGCGCGGGGTGGGGTGGTGGTCATGACGGGCTCTCTCGCTGGGGCGGGCAGGGGGTTCGGGCGGTGGGTTCACGGGCCGGGGCGGCCGTGGACGGCCTGGTCGTAGAGGGTCATCAGCCGGTCGGCGCTGTGCGCGATGTCGTAGCGCCGGGCGGCGGCCGGGGCGGGCAGGCGTACGGGCCGGGGGCCGTGCACGGCCCGCAGCCGGTGCAGGGCGCCGATCAGTTCGGGCACCGACTCGCCGATCCGGCGGGCGCCGGGCGCCGCGTCGGCGGGCAGGTCCTCGATCGCCGGGCACGCCACGTACAGCACGGGCAGTCCGGCGGCGAGCGCCTCGACGACGGCGAGCCCGAAGGTCTCGTCGGGCGAGGTGGAGACGAAGACGTCCATGGCGGCGAGGAGTTCGGGGAGCATCGGGCCCGCGGGCCCGTCCAGCGGCGGGTCCTCGCAGGCGCCGAAGAACAGCACCCGGCCGGCCGCGCCGCACTCGCGGGCCACCGCGCGCAGCTCCTCGCGGCGCTCGCCGTCGCCGACGAGGAGGAGCCGCGCCTCCGGTACCGAGGCCACCGCCCGGATCAGCCGGTCGAACCGCTTGCCGGGCGCGAGCCGCCCGACGCCGCCGACCACGAAGGCGTCCTCGGGGATGCCGAGGACGCCCCGGGTGAGCCGGCGGGCACGGGGGGCGAAGGCGAAGCGGCCGGTCTCGATGCCGTTCGGCACCACCTGGATCCGGTCGGGTGCCACCCCCCAGTCGGCGAGCCGGCGGGCCACGCTCGCCGAAACCGCGACCGTGGAGGTGCCGAGCCGCTCCGAGGCCAGGTAGAGCGCGCGGGTGCCCGTCGACAGCGGGCGGCCCTCGATCTGCGACTCCCCGAGCGAGTGCTCGGTGGCGATGACCCGGCGGACGCCGCCGAGCCGGGCGGCGAGCCGGCCGTAGACGCAGGCCCGGTACAGGTGGGTGTGGACGAGGTCGTAGCCGCCCTCGCGGATCAGCCGGGCGAGCCGGGGCAGCGCGCCGAGGTCCCGGTTCCCGGTCATGCCGAGGTGGGTGACCGGGGTGCCGTCGGCCTCGATGCCGAGCGCGACCGGGCCGGGGTTGGTGAGCGTCACCACCCGGCCCTGGACGGGGAGGTGGCGCAGCAGGAGGCGGAGCTGCTGCTCGGCGCCGCCGATGCCGAGGCCGGTGATGACGTGCAGCACCTTCAGACGGCCGCTCTTCCCGCGGGCGCTCTTCCCGCCCCCGCTCTTCCCGCGGGCGCTCATCCGAGCACCGCCGCGGCCGGGCCGGTCCGCGCGGGGACCAGTTCGGTGGGGTGGCGGCGGCGCAGCGGGTGCAGGGCCCGCTTCGCGGTGAGCCGCCACGAGGTGTCGTCCTCGCCGATGTGGACGCGGGGCAGGGCGTGGGCGCTGGTCAGCGGGCCGGGGTCGATGGCGCAGGCGTGTCCGTACCCGGCCTTGCGGACGGCGCGGACCACGCGCGGGTCGACCGCCCCGTACGGGTAGCAGAAGCCGTCCACCGGGCCGCCGGTGATCTCCTCCAGGAGGGCCCGGGAGCGCCGGGTCTCGTCGGCGAGGGTGGCGTCGTCGGCCTCGGTGAGGCGGCGGTGCGTCAGTCCGTGCGAGCCGATCTCCATGCCGGCGCCGGCGATCCGCTCGATGCCCTCCTCGGTGAGCAGCGGCTTGCGCGGGCCGTCGGCGTCCCAGTCGTTGACGCCGCCGAGCCGGCCCGCCAGGACGTAGACCGTGGCGGTGAAGCCGTGACGGCGCAGCAGCGGCAGCGCCGAGTCGAGGAAGTCGGCGTAGCCGTCGTCGAAGGTGAGGCCGACGAGGCCCCTGGCGCGTCCCGCGGCGGTGGCGGCGAGCAGTTCCCGCACCGAGACCCCGCGCAGACCGCGGTCGCCGAGCCAGTGGAGCTGGCGGGCGAAGCGCACGGGGGAGACCGTCACCCGGTACGGGTCGTCAGCGGTGTCCGTGATCGAGTGGTACATCGCCACCCACAGGGGCGGCTTCGCCCACAGGGGCGGCTTCGGCAGCAGTCGGCGCAGCGCGGTGGGGGCGGGCATGGTCGGTCCTTCGGCGTCGGGTGGCGGCGTGGGGGAGGGGAGGGATCTCCGGCGCCTTGGCGGCGCAGGCGAGGAAGACGAGGAAGACGGCGGCGACGACGAGGACCGCGACGGCGAGGGAGACCAGCGGCGGGCCGATCGCCACCGAGCAGAGCCAGCCCGCGCCGGTCGCCCAGGCGCCCGCCGTGGCGAGCCGCAGCAGGCCCTCGCCGAGCCGGTCGGGCCGGACCGGCACGGTCTGCCGGTGGGCGCCGCACAGCAGCAGGACGGCGGTGACCGTGATGCCGAGGGCGTTGGCGGCGGCGAGGCCGACGGCGCCCCAGGCGGCGGCACCGGGCACTCCGGCGGCGGCGGTGGCGGCGAGCCCGGCGGCCATCGCGGCGGCCGGGTACCAGAGGGGGCGGGCGGCGGAGAAGTAGCAGCGGACGAGGGCGCCGACCATGGTCTGGCCGAGCAGCCCGAGCGCGTAGACCCGCATGACGGCGGCGGTGGCGACCGTGTCCGCACGGTCGAACTCGCCGCGCTGGAAAAGCAGTTCGACGATCTTCGGGGCGGCGGCGATCACCACGGAGGCGCCCACCAGGACCACCACCGCCGCGAGCAGCAGATCCCGCTCGACCCGCCGCCGCGCCCCCTCCGGATCGCCCGCGGCCAGCGCCCGCGCGACCACCGGGAAGCTGACCGTGCACAGCATCAGCGACAGGATCATCGGCATCTGCGCGATCTTCTGCGCGTAGTTCAGGTGCGAGATCGCGCCCGACGGCAGCGGCGCGGCGAGGAACCGCTCGATCAGCGTCTGCGACTGCCGGATCAGCGAGAAGGCGACCACCGGCGCGACCAGCCCGAGCACCACGAGCCGCCCGTCCCCCGCGAAGCCCGGCGCGAGCGCCTCCGGCTCCCGCGACGGCACCGGCCGCGCCCGCAGCTCCCGTACGAGCGCCGGCGCCTGCACCAGCACCATGAACACCCCGCCGACCGCGACCCCGGCGGCGGCCGACCGCACCCCCCACGGCTCGCGCAGGAGCACCATGGTGCCGATGATGCCGACGTTGTACGCCACGTAGATCGCGGCCGGCGGCAGGAAGACGTGGTGCGCCCGCAGCGCCGCCGAGCAGTAGCCGACCAGCGCGAAGGTGAGGACGCAGGTCGCCGTGAGCCGGGTGCAGTCCACCGCGAGCGCCGCGTCGGAGAGGCCCGGCGCGAGCAGCCGGACGACCGCGGGCGCGGCCGCGATCAGGACGGCGGCGACGGCGGCGACGGAGAGGGTGAGCCGCGGCAGCGTCCCCCGCACCAGCTCCCGTACGGGATCCCCGAAGCGCGCCCCCGAACGGCGGGCCAGGGCGCGGGAGAAGGCCGGCACCAGGATCAGCGCCATCGCGTCCTCGATGAGCAGCGTCGACGCGAACTCCGGCACCGTCCACGCCACCAGGAAGGCGTCCGTCTCCGCCCCCGCGCCGAAGTACCCGGCCAGGATCTGGTCCCGTACGAGCCCGAGCACCGCCCCGAGCGCCGTCAGCGCCGCCGTCACGGCCGCCGCCTTCGCGAGGAAGCCCCGCCCCTGCCCGCCCGCCGCCGCCCGCACCTTGGCCCGCGCGTGCGCCCGCCGCCCCTTCCGCACGACCGGCGTGTGGGCGGGGGAGGGGGAGGGAGCGGGAGCGGACGGCGGTGGGGCGGTGACCGCAGCGACCGGCGCGGGCGCCCACACGTCGGAGGCGGGGGTGTGCCCCACCGGGCGGTGCACCGGCACCCGCCGCGCCCCGCTGAGTCCGGCCGGCGGCGGCGAGGCACCGGCCCCCGGCAGCACGGCGGCCCCCGGGGCGCACGGGGAGTCCGTGGCGCCCGGGGGCATGGGGGACCAGGGGTCGGTCAGGGGTCCGCCGCGCGGCGGACGCGGCGGGACGGCGGGGCCGCCGGGCCCCGGGGGCGCGACGTACGCGTCCGTGGGATCCGGCGGACCGGCCCACGGGTCACGCACCGCGCACCTCCGGCGGGCCCTCAGGGCGGGGCGCGAGGGCCCACCAGGCGGCGAGGCCGAAGACCACCGACATCAGCACCGTCGACGGGCCGCCGATGTCCGCGTAGAAGAAGTCGATCAGCTGCCAGGACAGCAGCCCGCCCGCCACGAGCGCGCACTCCGCGCCCGTCCGGCGCCGCCGCAGCGCGCCCACGAGCAGCGCCAGCCAGCTCCCGGCGAGCGCGAGCAGCCCGATGAGCCCCTGCTCGCTGAGGACGAGCAGGTACATGTTGTGCGGGGAGAGCAGCGGCTGCTTCCGATAGCCCGCGCCCGCGCCGGCCGTGTCGCTGCCCGCGGAGAGCGCCACCGAGGCGTTCGAGTCCCGGTAGTGCGGGAAACCCTTGAGGCCGACGCCGGTCAGCGGCTCGGAGCGCCACATCCGCCCGGCCGCCGCCCACATCGTGTACCGGTCCGTCACCGACTGGTCCGGCGCCGCCGTCACCCGCGTGATGCTGGTGACCCGCTCCTCCACCATCTCCGAACCGAGCCCGAAGCCGCCGACGAGGACCACCGCGAGCGCGCCCACCGCCAGCGTCACCCGCGCCGCCCGCCGCACCCCGCCGAGGAGCAGCTGGATCCCGCAGGCCAGCACCGTCGCGATCCACGCGCCCCGGCTGAAGGAGAGCAGCAGCGGCACCACGAGCAGCCCGACGCAGACCAGGGCGGCGGTCCGCGCCCGCCCGGCCGGCGAACCGAGCGCGATCCCGGTGACGATGACGAGCCCGTACGCGACCACCGTCGCCATGCCCATCACGTCGGTCGCCCCGAAGGTGCCGACCGCCCGGATGTCCTCGCCCTGGTACGAGGCGCCCGTCCCCGTCAGGAACTGCCCGACGCCCACCGCGCCCTGGACGAGCGCGAGCGCCACCAGGCCCCACGCCACCACCGCGAAGTCCCGCCGGTCCCGGATCATCAGCAGCACCGCCGCCGGGACCAGCACGAACACCTGTACGTAGCGGGCGACGCCCGGCAGGCTCGACGCCGGGTCGTTCGAGGTGACCGCCGCCAGGCAGATCCCGCACACGGGCAGCCCCAGGACCACCGCCGCCGTCCGGGTCAGCGGCCGGGCGCCACCGCGCAGGAGCCGTACGAGACAGATCAGGACGAGCAGCCCCGAGGCCGCGTCGGCGACCGTGCCCGTGCCGCCCGTCCCGCCCTGCGCCCCGCCGCCGCCCGGCACCAGGAGCAGCGCGATCACCGCCAGGACCGGGGAGAGCGCCCCCGCCCTGCGGGCCCAGTCCCTCAGGTCCGGCGTCCCCGCGAGGGCCGGCACCGTCGTCACGGCCGTGGCCATCCTCAGCTCCCCGTCGGTCGCACGAGCCCGGCCGCCGTGCGGACGAGGATGCAGACGTCCTGCCAGAGCGACCAGTGGTCGATGTAGTGGTTGTCGAAGCGGCAGCGGTCCTCGATCGAGGTGTCGCCGCGCAGCCCGTGCACCTGCGCCAGACCGGTCAGCCCGACCGGCATCCGGTGGCGGGCCGCGTACCCCGCGTGGATCTTGCTGAACTGGGCGACGAAGTACGGCCGTTCGGGCCGCGGCCCGACCAGGCTCATGTCGCCGCGCAGCACGTTCCACAGCTGCGGCAGCTCGTCGAGCGAGGACTTCCGCAGGAAGTTGCCGGCCGCGCTCATCCGCCGGTCCCCGGCCACGTTCCACCGGGTCGCCGACTCCGACTCGTCCGACGGCCGCAGCGTCCGGAACTTCAGCAGCGTGAAGTGCCGCCCGTGCTGGCCCACCCGCTCCTGCCGGAACAGCACCCCCGGCCCGTCCGCGAGCCGCACCGCGAGCGCGCACACCGCGAGGACCGGCAGCGCGAGCGCCAGCGCGGGACCGGCGAGCGCGATGTCCAGGGCCCGCTTGGCCACCGCCCCGCGCCGCTCGGCCGCCGGCACCAGACGGCGCCGCGCGTACCCCCACACGTGCTCGCCCATCGGGCCCTCGTGCCGCTCCCCGCCGACCCGCCAGGTCGTACAGCCGTAATGCTGGAAGAGGGTCACCAGCTCCGGTTCGTGGGAGAGGAACACCGCCTCGCGGACCGTGTTCTGGATGACCGCCCGGCGGATCTCCTCCGCCGTCGTCAGCAGCGGAAGCCCCGGCTCCATCGGCCGCTGCTCACCGATCGTCCCGTCCGGAAGGCCCACGATCCCGACCGGCCGCATCCCGAACTCCGGGTGCTGCGCCGCCGCCGCCGCGAACCGGCGGGCCGCCGCGGGCGGACCCACCACGAGCGCCGACCGCGGCCGCTCCCGGGCGATCCGCCGCCCGCGCGCGAGCAGCACCGCCCGCAGCACGGCCGCCACCCCGACGTGCGCGGCGTACGCCCCGCACAGCCGCAGCGGACCGATCGCGAGCGTCGGCGACCAGGCCGCCGCGCCCGCCGCCGCCACGCACCACACCACCCCGGCCCGCGAGGCCAGCGCCGGCAGCTCGTCGAGCAGCCGCGCGTGCATCGGCGGCCGGTACAGCCCCCCGCGCCCGTCGAGCAGGAGCAGCAGCGCCGCGACCGGCAGCAGCAGCCGCGGGTCCTGGTGCGCCGGGCCGAGCAGCGCGGCACCGGCCAGCACCGCCAGACAGTCGACGACCCGCAGCGCCGGCGCTCCGGGACCCGGCCGCGCGGCCGCCCGGCGACGCGTCGGCGCGAGCCGGCCGGAGAGCCGCCGACGGGGGACGAACGAGACCGGCCCGAAGGCCGGACCCGCGACCGGCCACGGGCCGGGTGAGGAGGGAACGCTGGTACTTTCCGTGGTCACTGCGCAATCGGCTCTCTGTGCTCCGTGCCCCGCACTCCGGCCAGCTCGCGGTAGATCTCCGCGACGGCCGCGCCGGTGCGCCGCACATCGAAACTGCTGAGGACGTGCTCGTGGGCCTCACGGCCCAGGCGGTGCCGCAGCTCCGGCCGGCCGAGGAGGCGGCCGAGAGCGGCGGCGAGGGCGGCCGGATCCTCCGACGGGACCAGACACAGGGCTTCATGGCCGGGCGGCAGGCTCTCGCGGGCCCCGTCGACCTCGGTGACGACGACCGGCCGGCCCGCCGCCATCGCCTCCAGGGGCGCGAGCGCCATGCCCTCCCAGCGGGACGGCAGCACGACGACGTCCGCCGCCCGGTACCAGGGCACGGTGTCGCCGACCGCCCCGGTGAACCGCACCGAGGGCCCGGCGGCGGCCCGCAGCCGCTCCCCGTCCGGACCCTCGCCGACGAGCACGAGCCGCGCGGCCGGCACCTCGGCGAGGACCGCCGGCCAGGCGGCGAGCAGCACGTCCTGACCCTTCTGCCGGCACAGCCGGCCCACGCACACCACGGTCGGCGCCGGGTTCCCGGCGGGACCGTCGGTCGCGAACCGCGCCACGTCCACGCCGTTGTGCACCACCGACCAGGCCGCCGCCACCCCGGCCTCCTCGCCGGTACGCCGCTCCGCCGCGCTCACGCACAGGATCCGGTCGGCCCAGCGGGCGCCGAACCGCTCCCAGCGGCGCGCCAGTCCGGCGGTGGTGCCGGTCACGGCCTCGAAGGACCAGGCGTGCGGCTGGTACACGGTCGGGATCCGCCCGCGCACCGCGAGCCGGGCGCAGAGCCCCGCCTTCGCCGAGTGCGCGTGGACGAGCCCGGGCCGCACGGCCCGGACCACCCGGGCCAGTTCACGGGTCTCCCGGAACAGCGCGGGACCGGGGTCGCGCCCGGCTCGCCAGTCGTGGACCTCGGCGCCCTCGGCGCGCAGCTCCGCGGCGAGCGCGGTGCCGGGCGGGCAGGCGGTGACGGGACGCAGTCCGGCCGCGCGCTGGGCGCGCACCAGGTCGACGACGACCCTGGCCACCCCGCCGTCGCCGGGCTGGACCGCGTGCAGGACGGTGACGGACCCGGGGTCCGCCTCGATCGGGGCCCGCACGTCAGCGCCGTACGTCCGCCTGCGGGAAGAGCGCGCCGAGCCAGACGGTGTCCTCGCGGCTGCCGAGCCGGACGTGGACACGGTCGGCCCCGTTGCGCGGCGCCCCCCGCAGATCGAAGACGTCGGAGTCGTACCCCAGGGTGTTCCCGGCGGCCGGGAAGCGTGCCGTCCCGGCCTTGCCGAATTCCGTGATGCCGGAGTTCAGCCAGTCGTTCGCGGAATTGTCGGAATCGCCGATCAGGGCGGACTTCCGACCGCCCGTCCGTACCTCCAGGTAATCGTCGTCCACGTCGACGTAGCCGATCGACGTCCCGTCGTCGGAGGTCTCGGTGCCCTGGAGGCCCTGCGCCGAGGCGTTGGCGGCGCGCGCGATCCCACCGTGCAGCTCGGCCCGGTAGCGCGCGGCGAAGGGGACCCGGGCGGCCTCAAGAACCGCTGAATTCCGCATACAGGTTCTCCGCTTTGATGAGAGAAGGAAGGGAAGACCCGTGAAGACCGGGGGAGGGGGAGGTGTTGTCCGCACGAAATGGGTGAACGCGCGGCGGGCCCGGAAGCAACGTTCGGGAACGTTATAACCCCGGCGCGGAGCGATAGTAAGCATTAGATGCTCGGAAACGCTAACTCCCGTATCTGTGCGGCAGGTTCCTCGTTGGGCGTGTTGCGCCATTCTCCGGCCCGTCGCTCGAATGGCCCTCCCGCAGGCCAAAGATCGGTTGAACGTCACCCGTTCGGGAGAGCAACCGAAGAAAAGCCGGCGCGTTGTTGAGGGAGCCGGGCCGAACAGTCCGCGCAGTCCGAGTTGGAAATCGATCGAGGAGAACTTCTCCATGTCCCGTATCGCCAAGGCCGTCGTCCTGACCGTGGGTGCCGCCGCCGCGGTCGCCGGTGCCGCCGGTGCCGCCGCCGCCGACTCCATCGCAGAGGGCGCCGCCGTGAAGTCCCCCGGTGTCGGCTCCGGCAACGTCGTGCAGGTCCCGGTCCACGTGCCGGTCAACGTCTGCGGCAACACCGTGAGCGTCATCGGCGCGCTCAACCCGGCCTTCGGCAACTTCTGCGCCAACGTCTGACCTCGCACGTCGGATCGGTCCTTCCGAAGCCGGTGCGCCCACCCCTCGGGGCGGGCGCACCGGCTTTTTCCTTGCGGCCACTGGGCCGGTACCCGTTCGGGCGCACCCCCGTACGCCGTCCGGTGCAACGGCGTACGCCCCTTCGGGGGGCAGGTCGGAAGGCGGATTCACTCGAACGGAGACGTGGCGCTCAGTAGTTCTGTGGTTGCGGAGGGCTATACCCGCAGGCACGGTGGGAGGGAAGTTGTCCGACGCATAAGGAAAAGGAACACATATGCGTCCCCTGGTCACACGCCCTCTCACGGCCCTGGCGATATCCGCCGCCCTCACCCTCGGCGCGGCGGGACCCGCCTTCGCCGACGAGCACCGTCCCTCCCGCGCGGCCGACCGGGCCGCCCACGCCCCGCTCCCCGACGCCGCCGCCCTGCTGACCCGGACCAAGGCCCTCGCGGACGTCGGCGGTGTGACGACCCCCGTGACCGAACTCCTCACCGCCGCCCTCAAGGCCGACGAAGGCCAGCTCCCCGCGGCCGACGCCGAAGCCCTGAAGGCGAAGATCCAGGCCGCCGTCGACCAGGCCAAGGAGACCGCCCCCGCCCCGCTGCCGGAGACCCCGGCCACCCCGGAGCCGCCGGTCACCCCGCCCGTCGTGGACACCCCGGTCGCCCCGCCCGTGGTCGAGGCCCCCGTCGCCCCGCCGGCCGCCGAGGCCCCGGCCGGGCTGCCCGTGAAGCCGCCGGTGACCCTGCCCGTCGCGGCCGGGGCCAAGGCCGCGCCGGCCGCGCAGGCCGCGCCGGCCGATCTGGTGGACGACGCGCTCGGCACCGTCGAGAAGGCCGTCGCCGGGCTGGTCGCCGCCGTCACCTCCGGGGACGCCGGCGGAGTCGTCCCGCAGGTCACGGCCACGCTGACCTCCCTGGTCAACCTCGTCGTCGCCACCGTGCTCGGCAGCGGGCTGCCCGCCCCGGACCTGGCCGGCCTCCCCGCGCTGCCCTCGCTCCCGGTCGACCCGCCCGTCGAACTGCCCGTCGACCCGCCGGAGCTGCCCGTCGACCCGCCGGTCGACGCACCGGAGCTGCCGGTCGACGCGCCGGTGAAGCCGCCGTTGCCGGTCCGCTGACCCGCGCGCACCCCCGACCCGTACCGGTCCGGCCTTCCGCCGGGCCGGTACGGGCGCGTCCGTGTCCGGTCATCCGGAAATCGCACCGGTCCCCTTCGATCGGGTGCAGTGTCGAGAAATCCCTGCTCCTGGAGTTTCCGGGGAGCCCACCTCTCGTTACAGAAGACGGAAGCGACGCACGGAATTCATCAAGAAGCCTGTGCGGAACGCGAGTTGAAAGAACAGAGGAAGGATTCTCCCCATGAAGCCCACCAAGGTCGCCGCGGTCGTCGCCGGTTCTCTCATGGCCCTCGGCGTCGCCGCCCCCGCCATGGCCCAGGAGGCACTCATGCCGACCAGCCTGAACGGCGGCCTGGAGGCCATCGCCGCCAACGGGCTGAAGACGGACGTGCTCAGCAGCACCACCGAGGGCTCCCCGGTCAAGTCGGTCACCGACACCGCGACCCAGCTGAACCAGTCCGGCAAGGGCCTCCCGCTCGTCGGCGGCCTCCCGGTCAACCCGCTTGGCGGCTGATCGAATGATTTTCTGACCGGTCGCCGTGTGGCCTCGACCTCACACGGTGTGCCGCTCCCTACTCTCGGGACCGTCCCTCGCGAACGTCAGCGTGGGACGCGGCCGGACGGAGCGAGGGGGGATCCTCGCCGGTCTCTCCCTTTCTCCCGAGGAAGAGCGGTATGCGGTCCATCATCAGCAGGAAAGTACTCACCGCGGCGGCAGCGACCGGCTTGCTGTCGCTGACCGGCGGTCTCGCACTGGCCGCGAACGCGCACCCCGGCACGGGCGACACGCCAGGACCCGGCAACGGGCAGGCGCACGCCCCTCTCTCGCCGGAACTCTGCGGCGCCGGCATGGACCTGGGCGACTACGTGACGTCGGTCGTCGGAGACCTCTGCGCCCACGCGACGGAGGAACCCGACGGCGGCTACGGCGACGAGCCCACCACGCCGCCCACGACACATCCGCCGACGACGCCTCCGCACACGCACCCGCCGACCACGCCGCCGGGTGAGTGTGAGGAGGGTGAGCCGGGGTGCGAGCCCACCACACCGCCGACGACACATCCGCCGACCACGGCGCCTCCCACGACCCAGCCCCCGACCACGCCGCCGGGTGAGTGTGAGGAGGGTGAGCCGGGGTGTGAGCCCACCACACCGCCGACGACGCACCCGCCGACCACGGCGCCTCCCACGACCCAGCCCCCGACCACGCCGCCGGGTGAGTGTGAGGAGGGCGAGCCGGGGTGTGAGCCCACCACGCCGCCGGGTGAGTGCGAGGAGGGCGAGCCGGGGTGTGAGCCCACCACGCCTCCCGGTGAGTGCGAGGAGCCCGAGCCCGGCGAGGAGCCCGAGCCCGGTTGTGAGCCCACCACGCCGACCACCCCGCCGCACGGGCCCGACAAGCCCGAACTCCCCGACACGGGCAGCGACCCCGCCCTGTGGGGAGCGGCCGCCGTCAGCGCCGCCCTCATCATCGGCGGCACCGTCGTCCAGCTCCGGGGCGGCCGCCTCGTCCGGAGCCGTCGCCACTGACGTACGCGCCTGCCTGACGTGACGTCAACAGAGGCCCCCGCCCTCACCGGTGGGGGCCTCCGGCGTTGCTGCACATGGGGGAACCACGCGCGACGTTTCGGCCGAGTGGCTCGTTCACCCGGCATGACTCTGCGCTCTCACGCCGGCATGGGACTCCTCATGACCGCGCTCGCCTCCGCCGCCATGGCCGCCCCGGCCGCCGCCGTCGAGGCCCCGGTGATCGTTCCCCTCCAGGGCCTGGAGCCGGTCCTGCCGATGGACGCCCCGACCGTCGCGACCGGCGTGCCGGTGCCCATGCCCGGCGCCCCCACCGGCTTCCAGAAGGGCCTCGGCGCGCTGCCCGACGTGACCCTGCCGTCCGTCCCGCTCACCAGCACCCTGCCCGAGACCGTCGTGGACGCCCCGCTCCCCGAGCTCCTGAAGGGCAGCGAGCCGGGGAGGGCGCTCCTCGCCAGCCCGCACTCCGAGATGAAGGCCGCCACCCCCGGTGCCACCCTCGGCCACCCGGTCGAGGCCCCCCGGGGCAACGGCCTCGCCGGACTGCCCAAGCTCGCCGATCCGAAGCTCGGCCTCATCGCCCCGACGCTGAGCGGGGCCCTCGACTCCCAGCTCGGCCTCGCTCCCGAGCGCGGCTGAAACCCCCTTCCCCCGCCCTTTTCGGAATTCCGTTCGGGCGCGTTCCGCGCGAGTGAAGACACGATTCTTCCCCGCTACCGCAAGGGCCTTTCCTCGTTGCACCGGAAGGCTTGTCGCATGGCCACGGTCCGCGGTCCGGAGTGCCACCTCTCGTATCCGACGGGGGGCGGTCATCGGACCGCGGGCCACCTTTTCGGCTCAATCGCCGTGACCCGCTCCGTGGTACGGCGTTGAACGCACGTGACGGCCGTGATCCCTGCGGTCGCTCGACCCATCCAAGGAGTTCTGATGTCTCGCATCGCGAAGGCTGCCGCCGTTCTGGCCGGCACCGGTGCCGTCGCCCTCAGCGGAGCCGGCCTGGCCGTCGCCGACGCCGACGCCGGCGCCGTCGCCGCCGGCTCGCCCGGTGTTGTCTCCGGCAACGTCGTCCAGGTCCCGGTCCACGTCCCGGTCAACCTCTGCGGCAACACCGTCAACGTCATCGGCCTGCTGAACCCGGCCTTCGGCAACCACTGCGCCAACGTCGACGCCCCGAACGGCGGCGGCAACGGTGACGGCGGCTACGGCGGCTGACCGCCCCGCTTCCCCCGAGCGTCCCCCCGGCCCCTCCAGGGCCGGGGGGACGCCCGCGTCCGGGGCCTCCCCCGCCCCGCCCCGCCCCGTCAGGCGTACCGGTAGATCGCGCTGTGGTCGAACATCTCGGCCGGCGTCACGCCCCACGGCGCCATCGGCTGGTGCCGTGCCACCACCTTCCGGTACTGCGCGTCGCCCAGCGGCGGCGGCTCCGCCGGCAGATAGGCGGCCTGTGGATTGCGCTGCTGCCACCGCGACCACACCAGGTCCACGAAGGAGTGGTGCAGCCAGAACACCGGGTCGTTCACCGAACCGCCGCCGAGCATCAGACCGCCCACCCAGCGGTGCACCCGGTTGTGGATCCGGAACCGGTCGTTGCCCGAGCCCGGGGCCCAGCCCTCCAGGCGGTTGCGGAAACCCGAGGGGCTGGTCGAGTTCCACGGGGCCGTGTCGTACGTCCGCTCCCGCATCACCTCGTCCAGCTGGGCGGTCGTCGGCAGCGTGACCGGATCGCGCGGACGGCCGAAGTCCCTGGTCAGGAAGGAGGTCTCGGTCATCGCGTGCTTCACCGTCCACTTCCCCCCGGCGTAGGCGAAGGGGCCGGTGGTCACCTGGAGGTCCGAGCGGCGGCCGTTGCCGCCCATGAAGTCCTCCGACCAGAGCGAGGCCGCCGGGGTCGAGTCCCGGGTCCAGTCCCAGTACGGGACCGAAACCGTCGCGTCGATCCGGCGCAGCGCCCGCTCGAACTCCAGGAGGAACTTCCGGTGCCAGGGCAGGAAGCTCGGCGCCATGTGGGCGGTCCGCAGCCGGCCGGCGCCGTCGGCGACGTAGTGGTCGATGTGCATCCGGACGAACTCGTCGTACGTGCCGCGGCGCTTCAGTTCGAGCACCGCGGCGACGAACCGGCGGCGCTCGGCCGCCGTCAGGTCGCGCTGGTTCTTACGCGTGTACACCACGCGGGTTCCCTCCCGTCGGGTCGGAGTGGAGGCCGTGCCCCGCCGCGTACCGGGAGAGGGGGGCCGACCCCGCCGCGTCCACGGCCGCGCGGGTGGCCGCGAGCGGGCTCGGACAGGACTCGTAGTGGTCCAGCGGGGTCACCCAGCCGCCGTCGGCGCAGCGCATCAGGTGCAGCGGCCGCCCGTCCACCAGCGCCACCGGCTCGCCCGCCGGTCCGGTGAGGCCGCGGATCCGGCGGCCCGCGTACATCTCGTCGAAGGCGTACGGGTCCGTCCCCGTCTCCGGGGGGCGGGCGGCGATCCGGCCGAGGGTCCCGCCGGTGGCGGCGGTGACGGCCAGCGCGAACAGCGACCGGAGGGCGACACGGCGCGTGAAGGGCATCGGCGATCTCCTGGTGTCGACAAGGGGCCTCAGGGCACAACGATGAAAACCCGTGTTCGTTGCGGCCGGGAGTTCGAGCGGGGGAATGTCGGCCGGATGAGTGAATTCGGTACGGGGAAAGGGTGGTTGCCCCACTAGCATCCCGTTCCATGACCACTCCCCATGTCCTTTCCGAGGCGCGCAGCGTCTCTCCGCTGGGCACGCTCACGGTGATTCCGTGGTCCAGCGAAGTCACCGAAGACTCCGCCGGCACGCCTTTCCTCATGGCGTATTCGCTCGGCGACGGCCGGGACGGTCCGGAGGCCGGGCAGCAGGCCATGCGCGCCGCCCTGGAGTCGATGGGCCTCTCGGTCGGAGACCGGCTCTTCGACCTGGAGAAGGACGCGGGGATCAGCGCCACGCTGCTCGTCGAGGCCGGCACCGCCGTCCTCACCCTGCCCTTCCTGAAGGTGCAGTGCCCGGTGCCGGCCGAGTGGCAGGCCGCCGCCCGCGAGACCGGCAAGGTCTACTTCCTCTGCTCGGTGCGCCCGTGGGCCGAGGCGGTCCCCGGGCAGCCCGTGGACGAGGACCGGCTGCGCGCCTTCGTCTCCGACGAGGAGATGCTCGCGGAATGCGCCCACGTCCTGCTGCCGATCCGGCGCGTGCAGGGCTGAACGGAAGGGGCGGCGCGATGACGACGCTCGGGGTACGGAGCGGGGTCCCGGGACAGCGGCGGGAGGACCGCGCGGCGCGGGACCTGCGGTCGGAGGACGGCACGGTCGGCGCGGGCCGGGGGCTCGGCTGGCTGCTCGTGGTCACGGGCGCGGCCGGGATCCTGGCCGCGTGGGTGATCACGATCGACAAGTTCAAGCTCCTGGAGGACCCGGGCTTCCAGCCGGGGTGCAGCCTGAACCCGGTCGTGTCCTGCGGGAACATCATGAAGAGCGAGCAGGCGGCGGTCTTCGGCTTCCCCAACCCGATGCTCGGCCTCGTCACGTACGGCGTCGTCCTCGCGATCGGCGCCGGGCTCCTGGCGGGGGCCCGGCACCGGGGGTGGTTCTGGCTGGGGCTGAACGGTGGGATGCTGCTCGGCGTCGGCTTCTGCACCTGGCTGATGCAGCAGTCGCTGTACGAGATCAACGCCCTCTGCCTGTGGTGCTGCCTCGCCTGGACGGCGACGATCACCATGTTCTGGTACGTCACCGCGCACAACGTGCGGACCGGGGTGCTGCCCGCCCCGGCGGCGGTGCGGGGCTTCCTCGGCGACTTCGCCTTCGCCCCGCCGGTGCTGCACATCGGGATCATCGGGATGCTGATCCTGACCCGCTGGTGGGAGTTCTGGACCAGCTGACGTGAGCCGTCTCCGCCCCCGTTCCCGGCCGCGGGCCGCACTCCTGGTGCTGCTCGCGGCCGTCGCCGCGCTCGTGCTCGCGCCCGGGATCGTCGGCCGGCTCGCGCCGGGCGAGCGGCACACCGGGACCGCGACCGCGCCCGAGCCCTCGCCGCTGCCCGGGGTGCCGTCCGGCTTCTTCACCGGCTCCGACGCGGAGGGGGTGCGGCGGATCGCCGGGGCGGAGGCGTGGCTGGGCGGCGGGGAGCTGACGGTCGGGCACACCTATCTGCCGGGCGACCGCTGGTCCAACATCGAGGGGCACCGGGAGCTCTTCGCGCCCTGGGCGCGGTGGAAGGCCGGGCGGCCGGGGCGGCTCTTCGTGCTGAACGTGCCGATGATGGACCGCAACGAGGCCGGGCTGAGCGACGCCGAGGTGCGGGAGGGGCTGCGGCACGGGGCGGGCGGCGCCTTCGACGCGCACTTCGAGGCGCTGGGCGAGGGGCTGGTGGAGCACGGGCTCGGGGACGCGGTCCTGGTGCTCGGCTGGGAGATGAACGGCACCACGTACGGGCATCGCTGCGGGCCGGACCCGGCGGCCTGGAAGGCGTACTGGCGGCAGGTGGTCGGGGTGCTGCGCGAGGTCGAGGGGCAGCGGTTCCGCTTCGACTTCACGCCGAGCCGGGGGCGGGACGCCGTGCCGTGGCCGGAGTGCTATCCGGGGGACGACGTCGTCGACATCATCGGGATGGACGCCTACGACCAGCCCGAGGGGGTCTCCTTCGAGGAGCAGGTGAGCGAGGAGTACGGGCTCGCGCACCACGTGGCCTTCGCGAAGGAGCACGGCAAGCCCGTCTCGTACCCGGAGTGGGGGCTCTTCCGGAACGGGGACAACCCGGCGTACGTGCGGGGGATGCTCGACTGGTTCGCCCTCCACCGGCCCGTCTACCAGACGGTGACCGACTACTGCCCGCACGGGGTGTGGGGGTGTGCGGCCAATCCGCGCTCGGCCGAGGTGGTCAGGGGCGCGCTGGGAGCGACGGCCCGGCCTTGAGGGTGTCGAGGGTGCGGTGCAGCAGCGCCGTGAGGTCCTCGGCGAGGCCGCGCTCGGCCCAGTAGAGGACGGCCTCGCGCAGGGCGCCGAGGACGGCGGCGGCGAAGACCCGGACCTCCAGGTCGTCGGGGGCGCGGCCGGTGCGGTCGGCGAGGGCGCGGGCGAGCCGGCGGCCGGTCTCGGCGGTGGTCTCGGTGAGCCGGGCGCGGACGGCGGGGGTGCCGGCCATCAGCCGGGCGCGGACCCTGAGCTCCTCCGGGTCGGCGGCCAGGGCCGCGCCGATGGCCTCGACGACGACCGCGCGGAGGGATTCGAGGGGTTCCTCGCCGGCCGGGCGGGCGCGCAGCAGGGCTTCGAGGCGCTCGTCGTCCTCGTCGGTGAGGAGGATGTCCTCGCGGACGGGGAAGTAGCGGACGACGGTGGAGGGGGAGACCTCGGCCTCGGCGGCGATGCGCTCGATGGTGGCGGCCTCCCAGCCGTGGGCGGCGGCGATCCGTCGTCCGGCCCGGCGGATCGCCGCGCGGGTCTTCTGCTTCTTGCGTTCCCTCAGACCACTGGCCATGGGGTCATTCTGTCGTGTCATCCCTGGTCAGGACTGGTAGGCGACCAGGGAGATGCCGACGTAGTGGACGATGAAGGCGGCGAGGGTGAGGGAGTGGAAGACCTCGTGGAAGCCGAACCAGCGGGGGGACGGGTTCGGGCGCTTCATGCCGTAGATGACGCCGCCGGCGCTGTAGAGCAGGCCGCCGACGACGACCAGGACGAGGACGGCGATGCCGCCGGTCCGCATGAAGTCGGGGAGGAAGAAGACGGCGGCCCAGCCCATGGCGATGTAGCAGGGGGTGTAGAGCCAGCGGGGGGCGCCGACCCAGAAGACGCGGAAGGCGATGCCGGCGGCCGCGGCGGCCCAGACCGCCCACATGAGCGGCTTCGCGGTGGAGTCCGGGAGCAGCAGCAGGGTGAGCGGGGTGTAGGTGCCCGCGATGATCAGGAAGATGTTGGCGTGGTCGAGGCGGCGCAGGACGGCCTCGCCGCGCGGGCCCCAGTTGCCGCGGTGGTAGAGCGCGCTGATGCCGAAGAGCAGGCAGGCGGTGAGGACGTAGACCCCGCAGGCGATCCGGGCGCGGGGGGAGTCGGCGAGGGCGACGAGGACCAGTCCGGCGACGATCACGGCGGGGAACATGCCCGCGTGCAGCCAGCCCCTGAGTCGTGGCTTCAGCGGGAGCGACGGGGTCTGGGCGGTCGGTTCGGGCTCGACCGGGGTCACTTCCGGCGTGGCTGCAGTCATGACACGGAATCGTACCTACGGCCCCGTAGGTGCCGGATACGAGTGGCGATGCTCACGTGTGCACCCCCCTGGACATATGGGCGTTTCCAGCGGATGATCAAATGAGTGCGGTCGGCACCGGATGAGCAGCTACGACGCATCCGGGTCGCGGCCCCCACGGGGCATACAGCGGAATACACCCCTCTACAAGGAGCAATCGTGGCGCGCGACAACGCGGCTCCCCTTCCCACCCAGCACCAGGAGCTCGTCTCCTGGGTGAACGAGATCGCCGAGATCACGCAGCCGGACAGCATCGTCTGGTGCGACGGCTCCGAGGCCGAGTACGAGCGCCTGTGCGAGGAGCTCGTCGCCAAGGGCACGTTCACGAAGCTCGACCCGGCGAAGCGCCCGAACTCGTACTACGCCGCCTCCGACCCGACCGACGTCGCCCGCGTCGAGGACCGGACCTTCATCTGCTCCGAGAAGGAGGAGGACGCCGGCCCGACCAACCACTGGAAGGCCCCGGCGGAGATGAAGGAGCTCTTCGCGGGCTCCGAGGGCATCTTCCGCGGCTCCATGAAGGGCCGCACCATGTACGTGGTCCCCTTCTGCATGGGCCCCGTCGGCTCCCCGCTCTCCGCCATCGGCGTCGAGATCACCGACTCCGCCTACGTCGCGGTCTCCATGCGCACCATGACCCGCATGGGCCAGGCCGTCCTCGACGAGCTCGGCACCGACGGCTTCTTCGTGAAGGCCGTCCACACCCTCGGCGCCCCCCTCGCGGAGGGCCAGGAGGACGTGCCGTGGCCGTGCAACTCCACCAAGTACATCTCGCACTTCCCGGAGACCCGCGAGATCTGGTCGTACGGCTCCGGCTACGGCGGCAACGCGCTCCTCGGCAAGAAGTGCTACGCCCTGCGCATCGCCTCCGTCATGGCCCGTGACGAGGGCTGGCTCGCCGAGCACATGCTCATCCTCAAGCTCACCCCGCCGCAGGGCGAGGCGAAGTACGTCGCCGCCGCCTTCCCGTCGGCCTGCGGCAAGACCAACCTCGCCATGCTGGAGCCGACCGTCCCCGGCTGGACCGTGGAGACCATCGGCGACGACATCGCCTGGATGCGCTTCGGCGAGGACGGCCGCCTCTACGCCATCAACCCCGAGGCCGGCTTCTTCGGCGTCGCGCCCGGCACCGGCGAGCACACCAACGCCAACGCCATGAAGACCATGTGGGGCAACTCCGTCTTCACCAACGTCGCGCTCACCGACGACGGCGACGTGTGGTGGGAGGGCATGACCGAGACGGCGCCCGCGCACCTCACGGACTGGAAGGGCAACGACTGGACGCCCGCGTCCGAGACGCCCGCCGCCCACCCGAACGCCCGCTTCACCGTCCCGGCCGGGCAGTGCCCGATCATCGCGCCGGAGTGGGAGGACCCGAAGGGCGTGCCGATCTCGGCGATCCTCTTCGGCGGCCGCCGCGCCACCGCCGTCCCGCTGGTCACCGAGTCCTTCGACTGGAACCACGGCGTCTTCCTCGGCGCCAACGTGGCCTCCGAGAAGACCGCCGCCGCCGAGGGCAAGGTCGGCGAGCTGCGCCGCGACCCCTTCGCCATGCTGCCGTTCTGCGGCTACAACATGGGCGACTACATGGCCCACTGGGTCAAGGTCGGTGCCACCGCCGACGCGGCGAAGCTGCCGAAGATCTACTACGTGAACTGGTTCCGCAAGAACGACGCCGGCAAGTTCGTCTGGCCCGGCTTCGGCGAGAACAGCCGCGTCCTCAAGTGGATCGTCGAACGCCTGGAGGGCAAGGCCGAGGGTGTCGAGACCCCGATCGGCGTCCTGCCGACCCGGGAGGCCCTGGACACCGACGGCCTGGACCTGGCCGACGAGGACCTGGACTTCCTGCTCACCGTCGACAAGGACGTCTGGCGCGAGGAGGCCGCCCTGGTCCCCGCGCACCTGGAGACCTTCGGCAGCCACACGCCGAAGGAGCTGTGGGACCAGTACAACGCGCTCGTCGAGCGCCTGGGCTGATCCCGTAGCAGCATGAGACTCGTGGTGGGCTGCCCCGAAACACCGCCCTGACCAGTGGGGTCACGACGGTCCACCACGACGCAACCGGCCCCGGAGCCCCCTCAGGCTCCGGGGCCGGCGCATCTCCCCGTGCGGGGATCAGTCACCCCGGTCCTCCAGATAGCGGGTGTGCGCCCGCTGACGGAGCTCCTCCGCCTCCTGGAGTGCCGCGGCGATCCGGCCGGCCTCCTCGCGCAGGGCGGCCAGCTGCCGCTCCAGATGGCGCTCGGGAGGCTCGGAGCCCGGGTTCACCCGGGTCCACCAGCGGGTGCGGACGAAGGCGTCGACCGCCTCCGGCACGTCCTGGCGGACCGCCCGGGCCAGCACGTGGAGGTGCTCCGGGTCGCTGACCCAGCCCGGTTCGAGCAGCGCCTCGAAGAGCGCGTCCAGCTCGTCGAGACGCTCCCTGGCCTCCTCCGGCAGCTCCACCTCCGCGAGGTACTCCCGCAGGGTGGCGCGGTCCGCGCGCAGCGACTCCAGCTGCTCGCCGGCGCTCGGGAAGGCCGGGGCGTCCGGCCGCTCCGGCGGGGCGATCAGCGCGCCCGCGCCGTACAGGCCGAGCACCACCAGCGGCCAGAGGCCGCCGGCCGCGCCGGTGAGGCCGATGCCGAGTCCGGCCAGGCCGCAGAGGCAGCCCGTGAGGTTCTTGCGGGACTCCGCGTACCGGAGCACCGGGTTACTGGTAGCCACGGATCTCCTCGAAGGCGCCCTTCAGGGAGCCCCGCGTCGCGTCGAAGAGCTTGCCGCCGGTCAGCTCCGCGAGGTGGTCCAGCTCGGTCCGGTCGGAGTCGCCGAAGAGGATCGGGAAGACCGGGGTGTGCCGCTGTCCGGCGGGCAGCGCGCCGAAGAAGGCGTCGAAGTCGGAGGCCCTCGTCCCGTCGGTGTTCTCCCCGTCCGTCATGAGCACGATCGAGGTGAAGGTGTCGCGGGGCGCGGTGCCCAGGCTGCGGTAGGCCTCGGTCAGGCTGGAGTAGATCGCGGTGCCGCCGGAGGCCGTCAGCCGCCCGGTCTCGGCGCGGATCGCGTCCCTGGCCTTCGCCGGGTCCTTCGGGTCGACCGTGTACGTACGCACCTCGGCGCCCTTCACCGCGGAGCCGAAGGGCATCAGGGTGACCTCCTCGCGGTCCCGGAAGTCGGCCGTCAGCTCGGCGATCGCCTCCTTGAGGCGGGACAGCCGCTCACCGGCCATCGAGCCCGAGGTGTCCAGGACGTAGACCGTGCGGGAGGGCCGGCGCAGCGTGTTGTCGTACGCGTCGAGCAGGCCGTCGGCGACCGAACGGCTGCCGGGGAAGGGCAGTTCGCGCCGAAGCTCGCGGTCGAGCCGGGGCGAGGGGGTCACGCCCGCGACGACCGGGCGGCGCAGGGTGGTCTCGGTGATCCGGCGCTGCGCCTCCGGGGTGCGGAGGTAGGTGGTGAGCCGCTGGGCCGACTCCTTGGCGGCGGCGGGGGCCGCGGTGAGCAGGGTCAGCGGGTAGTCGGCGGTGACGACGCCGTCGGAGGGGCGGATCACGGTGAGCGCGCCGGGCGTGGAGAGCAGCACCGACTCGTAGTTGACCAGCGCGTCGACGTCGGAGCGGCGGTTGTAGGCGGTGGCGAGCCAGCCGGAGGATCCGGAGGTCAGCTTCTGGCCGGTGAAGAACTCGCGGAGCTTCGGGGTCGCCTTCGCCACGTCCCGGTCGCTCAGCGCGGACTGGGCGCCGGAGAGCCCGGAGGCGACCGAGACGAGCGCGGAGAAGCCGGAGTTGGAGCGCTTGGGGTCGGTCATGCCGTACGTCAGCTTCCCCGCGGCGACCGCCTGGTGCAGCTGCGACCAGGTGACCTTCTTCGGGTCCCAGCCGAGCCGGGCGACGGCCTCGGGGCGGACGCCGAGCGCCACCGGGGAGGTCATCACCGGAATCTCGCCGGTGATCCGGCCGGCGGTGTCGGGACGCAGCCGCAGGTAGTCGTTGGAGGAGAGCCAGACGGCGTCGTACTCCTTCTCGGCCCGGCCCGAGGCGATCTGCTCGACGGCGTCGAGGGTGCCCGCGTAGGTGGTGCGGACGGTGACGCCGGTCGCCTTGCGGGCGTCCTCCAGGACCGGTGCCATGTCGGACAGTTCGGAGGAGGCGAGGACACGGAGGGTGCCGGGTTCGGCGGGCCCGCTGTCCGTCCTGTCGCGCTGCTCGCCGGTGCCGCCGGCCGAGTTGCCGACCGTGCCGCAGGAGCCCGCGGTGGCCGTGAGGAGCAGGGCGAGCGCGAGGCCCGCCAGAAGGCGGGGGAGCGTACGGGGGCTCATGCGGAGGTGCCGCCTTCCAGCGCGCTCGTACGGCGGCCGCGGTCCACGTGGGCGCTCGCTTCCTGGAGTTCGCTCGTGAGGGAGGAGACGGTCGCCGCCATCGCCTCGGTCGCCTGGACCTTGTACGTGTCGATGGCGTCGAGCGTGCGGTAGATCTGCTGGAAGGCGGTGCGCAGGGTCTCGGCGCCGACCGCCGGGTCGGCGGCGATCCGCTGGATCTCGCCGGCCTGGGTGGAGAGCATCTCGGCGTTGCCGCGGATCAGGTCCTCGGTCGTCGACCGGAGCGCGTTCACCTGCTCGGTGACCTTGCGCTGGTTCTCCAGTGCGGAGGCGAGCATGACCGCGATCCGCAGCGCCGACAGGGTCGTCGTCGCGGCCCGGTCGACGCCCTTGATCAGTTCGTCGTTGTTCCGCCGGACCACGTCCATGGCGAGGTATCCCTGCGCGCAGACGGCGAGCTGGGTCAGGAGGTCCTGGTGCTTCTGGCGGACCGGGAAGAGGACGTCGGCGCGGAGCGCGTCCGCCTCGGCCGGGTCGTGGGTGCCGGCGATCCGCTGCTCGACGGCCGCGTCGAGGGCCTCGGTGAGGACGGCGAACTCCTGGAGCTTGCCCATGGTCTCCCAGAGCCGGGCCCGCTCGGTCTGCAACGCGGCGTTGTCGCGGCGCAGTTCGTCCTGGCCGCCGCGCAGCGAGCCGACGATCCGGTTGAGCGTCGCCTGCGAGGAGGCGTACGTGGCGACGTGGTCGCGGAACCTGTTGCCGCCGGGCAGCTTGGCGAGGAGGCCCTTGAGGCCCTTGTCGGGGGTGTCCTGGGGGTCCAGGTCCTCGACGGTGCGCCGGAGTTCGACGAGCGAGGAGCCGACGCGGGCGGAGGCGTCGCCGCCGCCCCGGCCGAGGGAGCGGACCGTGCGGTCCAGCATCCGGTTCGACTGCTGGGCGGCGGCCCGCATCTCGCCGGAGCCGAGCGCCGCGATCTCGCCGATGCGGCCCGCGAACTCCGGGGAGCGCGGGTCGAGTCCGGCGAGCGAGCCCACGTACTCCTCGGCCCGCCGGGCCGTCTCGGCGCGCACCGACTCGTCCAGCGGCACCAGGCTTGAGGCCTGCTCGGCGCGGACCTTCGGGGCGGGGGCGGGCGGGGTGAGGACGAGCGGGGCGTCCTGCCCGGGCGGGGTCAGGACGAAGGTGGACTCGGGAGCGCCCGCGTACGGGTTCCGGGGCTGCCCGGCGGCGCGCGGGTCGGTCGGGTCGGTCGGGTCGGTCATGCGGTGCCCCCCTGGTCACGGGCCCGCCGCGCCATGTCGCGCAGCACCGCGCCGGTGGGCACGGGCGCCTGACGGACTCCGGTCAGTGTCTGGTTGAGGTATTCGCCGTACTGGTTGGTGGCCTCGGTGAACTCGGGCGCGGCGCCCTGCGGCCGGAAGCCGTGCCGCACGGCGAGGCGGCGCAGCTCCGGGTCCTCGGAGAGCAGCCGGCCGAGCTCCTTGCCGCCCTCGCTGAGCGGTACGAGGGTGTGGTCGCTGTTCACCGTGGTGTCGGGGTAGAGCACGACGAGGTCGCCCATGGGCCGGCCGGCGAGGAGCTGGGCGGCGACCTGGGACTCGTACACGAGGACGAGGGGGTTGCCGACGCCGCTCACGAAGTCCCGGAAGGGGGCGTCGGAGCCGGTCTGCTGGGCGCCCTGCACCTGGGTGAGCTTGCGCAGGAGCGGGGCGGTGCGGGCGACGGCCTCCTTGCCGTCGGCGACCCGGCCGCCGTCGGCGACGTAGCTCGCGGCGGCGAGGTACAGGGCGCCGGAGTTGGAGGCCATCGGGTCGGTGGAGGTGATGAAGAGCGTGCCGCTCAGCTCGGCGTGCCTGTCGGCGCCCTTGAGCTGGCGCCAGCCGCGGTCGGCGCGGACGGCGGCCAGATAGGCGTCCATCTTCAGGATGCCGCTGGTGCCGCGGGCGCCGAGGGTGGCCAGGCCGTTGTCGGCGAGGACCCGGGCGGCGTTGCTGTGCGCGACCACCACCAGCGGCGAGTAGAAGGGGCGCAGCGGCGCGGCGGCGGCCTTGTCCGGGGCCTTGGCGCGCAGCTCGTCGGCCGGTCCCTTCGAGGAAGGGAACGCGAAGTCGTATCCCTTCAGGGGGAGTTGCCCCATGTCCCAGGACCCGGAGGTCTCGGTGTTCACGGTGAGGCCCTTGGCGGACAGGGCCTTCACGACGTCGGGATCGGAGAAGAACTCGCTCTTCTCCGAGCCGATGACTCCTCGCACGGTCTTCGTTGCCGTGCCCTTGTCCTTTTCGCCGCCCGTCACGAGGACGGCGGCCACGCCGCCGAGGAGCAGGACGGCAAGGACGATTCCCAGGATGCGTCTCACGCGGGCAGCGTGCTCGCGGAAACCCACATTCCAGAGGGAGTTGGGTGTACGGCGGGTGAAGGAGCGATCCCGGATGGGAACCGGAGGGGTGACCGCCGGATGGCGCCGCGTGCGGGTGGGGCGGGGTGGATGGACCGGGATGGGCGGACCGGAGTGGATGGACCGGGGTGGATGGACCGGGGTGGATGGCTCCCGGGCCGGGCGGTTCGTGCCGCGCGGCCCGGGGCCGTCTAGGGGGCGGCGGTGAGGGCCGCGGTGTGGGTGTCCATGCGGGTGGCCGCGAGGATCGCGGCGGAGGTGTCGGCGCGGGAGGCGGCGACGAGCAGGGCGCGGCCGGCGAGGTCCTGGGCCTTGCGGTGGAGGGCCTCGGGGGTGGCTCCGCTGAGGGCGGCGTGCCGGGCGGGGGGCGCGCCGCGGAGGCGGGCCACCTGGCGGGCGATCTGTTCGCCGCCCTCGCCGTCGCCGAGCTCGTCGGTGACCGCGAGCAGGGCGGCGAGGTGGCCGGCGAGCTGGATGTCCAGCTCCTCCTCGCGGGAACGGTGCGGGAAGGTGCCGGGCGCGCCGGCCGTCGTGTGGACCGAGGGGGTGCGGATCGGTTCGTACATGGGACGGCCTCCTGACTGCTCGGAGACCAGCCTAGCTTAGATTCTGTCTAAAGTTGATTCCGGTCCGGTTCAAGGGTGGGTCAAGGCTGGGGTGGGGGCGGGGCACCGCTCGCCACGGCGGGTCAGGACCGGGGGCGCCGCCCGCCCCGCGGCCGGTCAGTGCTGGCCGTAGCCGTCCAGGAAGCGCCCGATCCGCGTCACCGCGTCCGTGAGGTCCGCGACCGACGGCAGCGTCACGATCCGGAAGTGGTCCGGCTCGTGCCAGTTGAAGCCCGTCCCGTGCACCACCATGATCTTCTCGGCCCGCAGCAGGTCCAGGACCATCTGCCGGTCGTCCTTGACCTTGTAGACGTTCGGGTCGAGCCGCGGGAAGAGGTACAGCGCGCCCTTCGGCTTCACGCAGGTCACGCCGGGGATCGAGGTCAGCAGCTCGTACGCCGTGTTCCGCTGCTCCAGGAGCCGCCCGCCCGGCAGCACCAGGTCCTCGATCGACTGCCGCCCCTGGAGCGCGGCGGCCACCGCGTGCTGGGCCGGCATGTTCGCGCACAGCCGCATGTTCGCGAGGATCGTCAGCCCCTCGATGTACGAGGAGGCGTGGTGCTTCGGGCCGCAGACCGCGAGCCAGCCGGAGCGGAAACCGGCCACCCGGTAGTTCTTGCTCATGCCGTTGAAGGTGAGGCACAGCAGGTCGGGGGCGATCGCGGCGGTCGGGGTGTGGGTGGCGCCGTCGTAGAGGATCTTGTCGTAGATCTCGTCCGAGCAGATGACGAGGTTGTGGCGGCGGGCGATGTCCGTGAGCGAGCGGAGCATCTCGTCGTCGTAGACGGCGCCCGTGGGGTTGTTCGGGTTGATGATCACGATCGCCTTGGTGCGGTCGGTGATCTTCCGCTCGATGTCGGCGAGGTCCGGCATCCAGTCCGCCTGCTCGTCGCAGCGGTAGTGCACCGCCGTACCGCCCGCGAGGGAGACGGACGCCGTCCACAGCGGGTAGTCGGGGGCCGGGACGAGGACCTCGTCGCCGTCGTCGAGCAGCGCCTGCATCGCCATCTGGATCAGCTCGGAGACGCCGTTGCCGAGGTAGATGTCCTCGACCGAGAGGTGGATGCCCTTGGTCTCGTAGTGGCTCATGATCGCGCGGCGGGCGGACAGCAGGCCCTTCGCGTCGCCGTAGCCGTGCGCCTCGGAGAGGTTCCGGAGGACGTCCTCCAGGATCGCGGGCGGGCACTCGAAACCGAAGGCGGCCGGGTTGCCGGTGTTGAGCTTGAGGATGCGATGACCCGCGGCTTCGAGCCGCATCGCCTCTTCGAGCACCGGGCCCCGGATTTCGTAACAGACGTTGGCGAGCTTCGTGGACTGGATCACCTGCATGACGCGAGCTTACGGCCGGCGGGGGGCGCATGCGTCGTGTTCTCGGACACGTCCGGCACCGGGACCCGGCCGGACGCGCCCGGCGTACGGGCCTGTCGTGATCCCTACAATGCGGGCCATGAGCTTCGAGGACCCCGTCAGAGCCCCGCACGGGCGCCGCCGTCACGCCTCCGCCCGGCGGGGGCGCGGGGCGGTGTGGCTGGTCGCCGTCGGCGGGGCCGCCGTGCTCGGGCTCGGCGCGGTGGCGCTGACCGGCGGGGGCGGCGCGAAGCGGCCGGCCGAGCGGGACGCGGAGCGCGGCGGTCTGCCCGCGCTGATCCAGACGGACCCGAAGGCGAGCGGTACGACCCCGGCTCCCGCCCCGAGCCGGAGCACCGGCCCGGGCACGGGCGGCCCGGCCGGCCCCACCCCGTCCACGGTCGCCCCCACCACGCAGGCCTCGTCCGAGGCCCCCGCCACCGCGGCCCCCGCGACGGAGACCGCGCCGACCGCCACGTCCACCACCACCGCCACCGGCACCGACAAGCCCGGCCGGGGACGGGGCAACGGGAAGGGCCCGCGCTGAGACCGGGGTCTTCACCTGCTGGCCCTCGAGTGGGGTGCCCAGCACTGGCAAAAGCCGATGAGCGGCCCCACCCGCACAACCACCCGGCACGATGCCGCGAGCATCGCGATCGGACGACGCGCCCAGGGACACCCGATCCGGCGACGGACGACACCGCCCCGTGCACACCAGAGCGATGTGTACGGGCATCGGACCGTCCAGGCCGACCGGTTTGCCCCTGGGCGTGAGGAACCCCGCCCCCGCATCCCCGGACCACGGACACGATCCGTTCCGCCGGACGCGGCGCGTACGCGGGCGACCAGGACACCCACAACCGTTCGGGGTGTCCGCAGTGACCAGGTATGGGTCCAAGACTCACTTCTGCTCACTGATGAGGAACGGTAGGTTTGCCCGTCATGTGGGTGGTGAGTGCTTCCGGGTGCCGGTGGCTGGGTGCGGCGGGCGCGGTCGGCGTGACCGCCGGCGGATACGCGGCCGGGGCGCTGCCCGTGGTCGGCGGCGGATCCCTGTGGGCGCCGCGGGACGGTGCCGTCGAGACCGCCGGGGCCGTCGTCGCGGCGGTCGGGCTGACCCTGCTCGTCGCGGCCTGGTGGCGGTACGGCGTGCTCCTCGCGCGCGGCGTCCACGACCGGGTCCTGGTCACGCTCGCCGCGTGGGCCGCGCCGCTGCTGCTCGCCCCGCCGCTGCACAGCGCCGACGTGTACAGCTACATCGCGCAGGGCGCGATGGTCCTGGAGGGGTACGACGTCTACGGCGCCGGGCCCTCCGCGCTCGGCCCCGGTCAGCTCGGGGCGGACGCGGCGGCGAGCGTCGGCGGGAACTGGACCGACACCCCGGCGCCGTACGGGCCCGTCTTCCTGCTCCTCGCCGAGGGCGTGGTGAAGCTGACCGGCGGGGCCGTCGTCCCGTCCGTCCTGCTGCTGCGGCTCGTCGCCGTCGGCGCGCTCGCCCTCACGGTCTGGGCCGTGCGCGGCTTCCGGGAGGGCGACGGCGACGGCGCCCTCTGGCTGGCCGTGCTCAACCCGCTCTACCTGGTCCACGTGATCGGCGGCGCCCACAACGACGGGCTCATGATCGGGCTGATGCTCGGCGGGGTGCTGCTCGCCGTGCGCGGCCGGTGGGTCCTCGGCAGCGTGCTCGTCGGCTGCGCCGTCATGGTGAAGTCGCCGGCGGCCGTCGCGCTCCTCTTCGTCGCGGTGGTCGTCGCCCGGCGCGGCGGGCTCCTGAAGGGGCTGCTGCTTCCGCCGGCCGTCGCGGGCGCGGTCGCCGCCGGGGCGAGCCTGGTCTCCGGGACCGGCTTCGGCTGGCTGGGGACGCAGTCCGTCGCCGCCGCCATCCACACCCCGCTCTCGCTCACCAGCGACCTCGGCCTGGCGCTCGGCACGCTCGTCGCCGACGACCCCGAACCGGTCAAGGCGGTCGTCCAGAAGCTGGGTCTGCTCGCCGCCGTCGCGATCATCGCGGCCCTCGCGTGGCGGGCGTACCGGGGGCGGATCGACCCCGTCCTCGGGCTCGGCCACGGGCTGGTCGCGCTGGTCGCCCTCTCGCCGATGGTGCAGCCCTGGTACCTGCTGTGGGGCACGGCCGCCGTCGCGGCCGTCGCCTGGCACAGCCGGGGCGGTCAGGTGCTCGCCGTCGTCTCGGCGGCCCTCGTGTACGAGACGCAGCCCTCGGGACGCACCCCCTGGTACGGCTTCGTCGCCGCCGGGCTCGTCCTCGCCCTGGGGCTGCTGTGGCTCCGGCGCGACCGGTGGCCCGCCGGAGCCGGCGGGGACCCCGGCGGCGTCGGTGACCTCAGCGGCCGTCCGGCAGGGAGCGCAGCCCGCGGCTGAGCCGTTCGTCCTCGGCCGGGCGGTTGTAGATCTGGCCGCAGATCCGGATGCCGCCGCCGTCCTCCCACGGCCGGACCAGGACCCGGCAGCCGAGGCGGGCCATGAGCTCCTCGCGGAGCGCGTCCGCCTCCGGGCGCGTCCCGGCGAAGCGCTCCGGCAGCCGCAGGGAGCGCATCGCGAGGCGGGGGTCCGACGGGAGCGGGGTCGCGGACCGCCTCCTCGTCCGCGAGCGCCGGGTCCAGGGGGACGGTGACCGTGCGGGCGCGCCGGGCGGCGGCCGCGACGACCGTGCCGTAGCCGTGGTCGGTGACAAGGACCTCGTCGTCCGGGGCGAGCCGCAGCGCGCCCACCGGCGAACTCCTCTTCGACCCCGAGCTGGTGATCAGGGCGTCGACGGGGCCGGTGAAGGGCGCGTCCTAGGCCGGCGTCCGGCGGAGCGCGCGGCCCGCGAGGGCGTCCGTGCGGCGGCCGTCCTCGACGACGAAGCGGCCGGCGACCAGGACGTGCGGGATGCCGACGGGGAGCGTGCGGGGGGCCTCGTACGTGGCTCCCGCCGCGACCGTCGCCGGATCGAAGAGCACCAGGTCCGCCACGTACCCCTCCTTCACCAGGCCCCGGTCCGGCAGCCCGAGCCGGGCCGCCGGGCGCGAGGTCAGATGGGCCACGCACTCCTCCAGGGCGAGGACGCCCTCCTCGCGGACGTACCGCCCCAGGTACTCGGGGAAGGTGCCGTAGGCGCGCGGATGCGGCTTGGCGCCCTGCAGGATGCCGTCCGAACCGCCCGTGTGGACCCGGTGGCGCATGATCGCCCGCACGTTCTCCTCGTGGCCCACGTGCTGGAGGATCGTCGTGCCGAGCCGGTCGGCGAGGAGCAGCGCCCGCGCCTCCTCCCAGCCGGCCGGCCGCCGGCCCACCCGGTCCGCGAGGGCCGGGGCGGTGACGCCCGAGACCTCCACCGTCCGCCAGTCGACCGGCACCCCGTGGCAGCCGTCCGAACCCGTCACCTCCAGGTCGTGCCGGATCCGCTCCGCCGTCGCCCCGTCCGCGAGGCGCGCCAGGACCGCCTCCGGGCCGCCCTCCTGCGCCCACGACGGGAGCAGCGCGAGCAGGGTCGTACAGCCGGGGGTGTAGGGGTACGTGTCGAGGCTGAGGTCCGCGCCGGCGTCCAGCGCCCGGTCGAGGAGGGCGAGGAGTTCGGGGGCGCGGCCCTCGTTCTCGGCGAAGTTCAGCGTGGCGTGCGCGAGGTGGAGCGCGCAGCCCGCCTCCCGGGTCAGCGCGATCATCTCCTCGTACGCGCGCAGCGCCCCCGCCCCGTAACTGCGGTGGTGGGGGCAGTAGTAGCCGCCGTACTCCGCCACCACCCGGCACAGCTCGGTGAGTTCGGCGTCGGGGGCGTACATGCCGGGGGTGTAGGTGAGGCCGGAGGACATGCCGAACGCGCCCTGCTCCATCCCCTCGGCGACGAGCCGGCGCATCCGGTCGAGCTCGGCGGGGGTCGCGGGCCGGTCCTCCCAGCCCATCGCGTACATCCGGACCGTGCCCTGCGGGACGAGGTAGGCGGCGTTCACCGCGATGCCCTCGCCGCCGTGGGCGGTGTCGAGCCGGTCCAGGTACTCGCCGACCGTCCGCCAGTCCAGGTCCAGGGTCGTGTCGTCGGGGCCACCGCCGTTCCAGCCGGCGATCGCCCGCCGCACCTCCTCGCGCGTGCGGTCGTCCACCGGCGCGTACGACAGCCCGTCCTGGCCCAGGACTTCGAGGGTCACGCCCTGCGCGGCCTTCGCCGTGTGCTCCGGGTCGCGGAGCAGCGCGAGGTCGCTGTGGGCGTGCATGTCGACGAAGCCGGGGGAGAGGACCAGGCCCTCCGCGTCGACGGCCCGGGCGGCCGTCGGCCGCTGGCAGCCGGCCGCCGCGGCCTCCTTCACGATCGAGACGATCCTGCCGTCCTCGACCGCCACGTCGGCCCGGTAGGAGGGCGCGCCGGAACCGTCGACGACCTCCGCGTCCCGGAAGACCACATCCATCATCCCCGGCCCCCCGTCAGAAGAAGGTGCGGACGTAGTCGACGACCGTGCCGTCCGCCTCGACCAGCGGGATCAGCTGCCACTTGTCGAAGGAGGTGCACGGATGCGACAGGCCCATCCCGACCCAGTCGCCGACCTCCACCTCCGCGCCGTCCCGGGTCTCCAGCCAGGCGTGCTGGTCGGAGAGCGCGGTCACGGTGACCCCGTCGGCGGCCCTGACCTCGCCGGTCGCGGCGTCCCGCACCACCTGCGCCTCCGGCAGGTGGAGGTCGTACGCGGCGTCCCGCTTGCCCGCGTTGGTGAACGCCTGCCCGGCGGACGGCCGCGACACCACCTGCGACCAGAGGCGGAACGCCGGCTGGAGCGCGCCCTCCTCGGGGATCCGGTTGAACGGCGTCTTCTCGCGGTACTGGCCGTCGTCGTGCGAGACGTACGCACCCGAGCGCAGCAACTTCAGGACGGGCAGGGAGAGTTCGGGGATCTCCGCGAACACGTCGGCGACCGCGTCGAACCACGAGCTGCCGCCCGCGCTCACCACGATCTCGCCGACGGCCGGGTCGAAACGGCCGTCCTTGTCGAAGGCGACCGCGAGCCCGGTCAGCCGGCGCAGCCAGCCGCGGACCGACTCCCCGTCGGCGCCCGGCACCTCGGCCTCGTAGCCGGCGACGCCGACGAGCCGGAGGGTGGTGGTCGCGGCGACCGCGTCGGCGACGGCCGCGCACTCCGCCTCCGTACGGGCCCCGGTACGCGCCCCCTCGCCGGCGCCCAGCTCCACCACCACGTCCAGCGGGCGCCGGGCCCCGGCCGCGCGCAGCGCCGCGTCCATCAGGCCGACCCCGCGCACCGAGTCGACGTAGCAGACCAGGCGGAAGTCCGGGTGGGCGTCCAGCTCGGCGGAGAGCCAGCGCAGCGCCGCCGGGTCGACGACCTCGTTGGCGAGGAAGACCCGGTCGATCCCGTGGGCCCGGCAGACCCGGACCTGGTGCGGGACGGCGGCCGTGATGCCCCACGCGCCGTGCTCGATCTGGCGGTGGAAGAGGACCGGCGCCATCGAGGTCTTGCCGTGCGGCGCGAAGGCGAGGCCGTGGCGCTCGGCGTACTCCTCCAGGGCGCGGAGGTTGTGCTCGACGGACTCGGCGGAGAGGGCGAGGACGGGGGTGGTGAAGCCGCCGGTGAACAGGGAGCGGCGCTGGGCGGCCAGCTCGCCGACGGTGAGGCCCTCGGCGTCCGGCGGGAGGCCCTTGAAGCGGTGGTCGACGCGCTCGTCCGCCAGATCGTCGGTCGGCATGGGTCCCTCCTCCAGGCGTTGCGTCATGCGCAACGCCCATTGCGTATATCGCTCATCGCTGTCTAACATCCGGGCCGAGGCCGGGTCAATGGACCGGCGCCCCGATGCATCGCAGCCCCGCAGGAGCGTGACCGTGGCCGGACCGTCGTGCGACGTCGTCTGCGTGGGCGAGTCCATGGTGACCTTCCTCCCCTCCCGGCCGGGCCGACTCGCCGACGTCCCCGCCTTCACCCGCGCCGTCGGCGGCGCCGAGTCCAACGTCGCCTGCGCGCTGGCCGCCGCCGGGCACCGCGTCCGCTGGGTCGGCCGGGTCGGCGCCGACGGCTTCGGCGACCACCTGCTCGACACCATCGCAGCGTACGGAGTCGACACCGGCGCCGTCCGCCGCGACCCGCACCGCCCCACCGGCGTCTACTTCCGCACCGACGCCGACCGCTCCACCGACGCGCACGAGGTCGTCTACTACCGGGCCGGCTCCGCCGCCTCCGCGATGTCCCCGGCGACCGTCCCGTACGACGGCGTCGCCGACACCCGGATCCTCCACCTCACCGGCATCACCGCGGCCCTCTCCGCCGACTGCCGGGCCCTCCTGTACGACCTCACCGCCCCCCGCCCCGGCCGCCCCCTCCTCTCCTTCGACGTCAACCACCGCCCGGCGCTCTGGCGCGACGGCGAGGCCCCGGAGGTGCTGCGGGAACTCGCGAACCGCGCCGACCTCGTCTTCGTCGGCGCCGACGAGGCCGAACGCCTCTGGGGCACCCCCGACCCCGGCGCCGTCCGCGCCCTCCTCCCGGACCCCGCGGCCCTCGTGGTCAAGGGCGGCGACGGCCCGGCCGTCGCCTTCGAACGGCCCCGCCAGGGGACGGCCGACGCCGTCACCACCGTCCCCGCCCCCCGCGTCGGCGTCGTCGCCTCCGTCGGCGCCGGCGACGGGTTCGCCGCCGGCCACCTGTCGGCGCTGCTGCGCGGGCTGCCCACGCGCGACCGGCTGCGCCACGGACACCTCGGGGCCGCCGCCGCGCTCACCGTCCCCGGCGACCTCGCCGCCCCGCCCCGGCGCGCCCACGCCGACCGGCTCGCCGGGCTCGACGACGACGCCTGGGGGAGACTGCACCTCGGCCCCGGGTGGACGTCCGCCGGCACGGAGGCCGACGAGGAGGTACGTACCCGATGAGCCAGACCGTCGACCGCGCGCTCAGCATCCTGCCGCTGCTCGCGCAGGGGCCCGCCGACCTCGGGCAGGTCGCCGACCGGCTCGGAGTCCACAAGTCCACCGCCCTGCGGCTGCTGCGCACCCTCCACGAGCACGGGCTCGTCTACCGGCAGCAGGACCAGCGCTACCGCCTCGGCGCCCGGCTCTTCGCGCTCGCCCAGGAGGCCGTCGAGAACCTCGACGTCCGCGAGATCGCCCACCCCCACCTCGCCGCGCTCAACGAACGCACCGGCCACACCGTCCACCTCGCCGTCCACGAGGACGGCGAGGTGCTCTACATCGACAAGGTCGACAGCCGCTACCCCGTCCGCATGTACTCGCGGATCGGCAAGCCCGTCGCGATCACCGTCGCCGCCGTCGCCAAACTCCTCCTCGCCGACCTCCCCGAACCCGAGCGCCGCGCCCTCGCCGCCAAGCTCGACTACCCCCGCTACACGCCCCGCTCCACCCCCGACGCCGCCGCCTTCCTCCACGAGTTGGCGACCGTGCGCGAGCAGGGCTGGGCCACCGACCTCGGCGGCCACGAGGAGTCCATCAACTGCGTCGCCGCCCCGGTCCGCGGCGCCGACGGGCGCGTCGTCGCCGCGATGTCCGTCTCCGCGCCCAACGTGGTGGTCACGGCCGAGGAACTCCTCGCCCTGCTGCCGCTGGTGCGCCGCACCGCCGAGGCGATCAGCCACGACTACTCCGGAACCACCCCGCCGAAGGAAACGAAGGAAGCAGAGGCCACCGACGATGAGTGAGAAGACCGCGATCACCCCCGCGACCCACACCACCCCGCCCGCGAAGTTCTCGCACGGCGTGCGGAAGGGGAACATCCTCCAGGTCGCCGGCCAGGTCGGCTTCCTCCCGGCCGTGGAGGGACAGCCGCCGACGCCGGCCGGACCGACCCTGCGCGAGCAGACCCTCCAGACCTTCGCCAACGTCAGGGCGATCCTGGAGGAGGGCGGCGCGAGCTGGGACGACGTGATGATGATGCGCGTCTACCTCACGGACGTGGACCACTTCGCCGAGATGAACGCGATCTACGACCAGTACTTCGAGGAGCAGGATCTCAAGGCCCCGCCGGCCGCCCGCACCACCGTCTACGTCGGCCTCCCGAAGGGCCTCCTCATCGAGATCGACGCGCTCGCCGTCCTTGGCTGACCCCTGTATGGGCCCTTCACAGGGGCGTCGGCCATACTGCCGCCGTGGAGCAGAGCAACGGACCCATACAGCAGCCCCTGCACGCCGCTTCGGCCGACCCGGCGTTCGTCCCCGGCCTCACGGGGGTCGTGACGCCCCTCGACGACGCGCCCGAGGACGGGCCCGGGCCTGAGGACGCGGTCGTGGACTCCGTCGAGGAGGACGCGCCGCCCGTGGCGGCCGTCGCCGCCGCCGACGGGCCCGTCTTCGAGGCCGCCGACCGGCGGGGGCGGATCGTCGCCGACGCCGAGGGCGTGCGGCTGAGCTACGACGAGGAGGCGTGCGAGTTCCGCTGGGACGAGGTCGCCGCCGTCGAGAGCGGGAAGGGGCGGTTCGGGAAGCGGTTCACCGTCACCGTGCACACCCCTGACCGGCGCTGGTACCCGATCGAGATCATCGCGCCGGACAGGGGGCACATCGCGGGCTGGGAGGCCGAGCTCGACGCCGTCCTGGACGCCTACTTCGACGAGGACGAGACGGCCTGAGGACCGGCCGTCAGGGCGTCAGACCGTCAGACCGTCAGGCCGTGCAGTACTGGGCCTGCTTGCCGATGGAGCGGTACATGCAGTCCGCGTTCTCCAGGAGCTGGAGGACGGCGTCGCGGTTGCGGCTCGTCTCGCGCTCGATGACCTCGTCGGGCGGGTAGAAGCCGCCGTTCCAGGACGAGGTCGGGTACATCTCGAAGGTGTACCCGAAGATCCTGTGGGCGCCCCAGAGGTAGTCGTCGATCGAGCCGTCCGTGATGTACAGGTCGCTGGACTGCTCGGGGGTGTAGCCGTTGCTCGCGGCCATGTTCCTGCCGACCGCGGCGAAGGCGTCCCGGTCGTCCCGGGTCATGCCGGGGGCGGTGTCGGCGGTCGTCCAGCCGAAGGGCCAGAGGACCAGTTCGCTGTACGTGTGGAAGTCGATCGCCGCCTTGATCTGCTGCGTACCGCCGACGGTCCGGGAGCGGACGAAGTCGGCGACGACCTTCACCTCGGGGGCGGACTCGGGGGCGGTGCCCCGGTACGTCTCCGAGCTCTTGGAGCCGGAGGAGCCGCGGCAGCAGCCCCACTTGTAGTCCCAGTTCCGGTTCATGTCGGTGCCGACGTACGAGGAGCCGGAGTTGGGCTGCCGGTTCTTGCGCCAGCTGCGGTACGAGCCGGAGGCGATGTCGTACTCGCCGCCGTCCGGGTTGAGGTCCGGCACGATCCAGATCTCGCGCTCGTCCACCATCTTCGTGACGCGGGCGTCGGAGCCGTATCCGGCGCCCAGCTCGCGCAGCAGGTACAGCGCCATCTCGACGGTGAGGTGCTCGCGGGCGTGCTGGTGGTGGGTGAAGAGGACCTCCGGCTCGTTCTCGTCCGCGGCCACGTTGTCGCTGATCTTGATGGCGACGATGTCGCGGCCCTGGTAGCTCTTGCCGATGACCCGCTTGCTCATGATCGACGGGTACGCGGCGAGCCGCTGGTCGATCTCCGCCGTCATCTCGGCGTGGTTGTGGTACTTCGCGTCGGCGGAGGGGAAGTCGAGCGGGCCGAGCGCGGAGCGGCCGGCCTCGCCCCGGTCCGGCGGGGCGGGGAGGGCGACCGGCTCGTAGCCGAGGGCCTTGAGCCGGGTGAGTTCCCGCGCGTCGGCGCTGACCACGACCGAGCGGGCGTCGACCTCGTCGATCGAGACGCCGGTGGCAGCGAGGGCGGAGCGCTCGGCGGGGGTGGCGGGTCCGGTGATCTCGTACTGCCGGATCACGTCCCGGTCGGTCCGTGCGGTGGAGGCCGGGTCGGCGCCGGCGGGTGAGGAGAGGGCGGAGAGGGGCGCCGCGAGGGCGAGCGCCACGAGGGCCGCGAGGGTGGCGGACCTTCTGCCGCTTCGGGGACGTCGCATGGTGTCTCCTGGGTGGGGAGTGTGGGGGAGTGCGACAACAGGTGCGGGTGTCCGGGACACAGGGTGAGGCTGTGTCATGGACGGGTCAAGAGGGGGAGTTCGGCCATGGTCGTCGTCGCGGTAGGTGCGACGGTAGGCGCCACGGTAGGTGACGGACCGTCCGGAAACGCGGCACGGCGCCGCCGGAGGACCGGCGGCGCCGCGACGGGGGTCGGGAAGGGTTACGGCAGGCCGTGGACGTGCGGGCCGACCGCGTTCGACCAGGCGTTGCCGGCCGTCGCGTCCCAGTTGGTGGACCAGGTCATCGCGCCCCGGAGGGTCGGCCAGGCCTGGGCGGGCTTGAAGGTGCCGCAGCCGGTCAGCTCGGTGAGGCAGTCGATCGCGCTGTTCACGACCGACGGGGCGACGTAGCCGCTGCCCGCGCCCCGGGGGGAGGCGGGGACGCCCAGGCCGACCTGGGACGGGTCGAGACCGCCCTGGATCTGGATGCAGGCGAGCGCGGTGAGGAAGTCCACCGAGCCCTGGCTGTACACCTTGCCGTCGCAGCCGAGCATCGAACCGCTGTTGTAGTACTGGGTGTTGACCACCGTGAGGATGTCCTTCACGGCGAGCGCGGTCTTGAAGTACTCGGTGCCCGTCGACTGCATGTCGATGGTCTGCGGGGCCATCGTCAGGACCATCTTCGGCCCGGCGAGGGCGGACAGCTGCCGCAGCGCCTTCGTCAGGTACGTGGAGTTGATGCCGTGTTCGAGGTCGATGTCGATCCCGTTGAAGCCGTACTCCTGGAAGAGCGCGTAGGCGCTGTTCGCGAAGGCGGTGGCGCTGGCGTCACTGTTGATCGTGACGTTGCCCTTCTCGCCGCCGACCGAGATGATCACCGACTTGCCGGCCGCCTTCTTGGCCGCGATGTCGGCCTTGAAGTCGGCGGTCGAGGCGTAGCCGACGGCCGGGTCGAGGTTGAAGGTGATCTGGCCGGGCGTCGTCGTCGAGTCCGCGAAGGAGACGGCGATGATGTCGTAGGCGCCCTGGACGTCGCGGATCTTCTGCTTGGCGGCGCCGTTGTCGAAGTTCTGCCAGTAGCCGGTGACCGCGTGCTTCGGGACCGCCGGGTTGTCGCCGCCGCCCCCGCCGGTCTTGGCCGTACGGGCGCTCACGGCGGCCGACTTGGCGGACTCGCCCGCCGCGTTGGCGGCCGCGACCTGGAAGGAGTACGCGGTGTCGGCGGTGAGGCCGGTGACCGTGGTGGCGGTGCCCGTCACGGTCGCGGCGAGGGCGCCCCCCTTGTAGACCTTGTAGCTCGTCGCCCCGGAGACCGCGTTCCAGCTCAGCGGGACCGCGCTGGTGGTGGGCGTGCCGGCGGCGAGCCCGGCCGGGGTGGCGGGGACGACCGGGTCGGGGTCCTGCGTGCCGCCGCCGTCGGGGCCGAAGACGCTCACGTCGTCCACGTGGTAGGCGGCGGTGCCGTACCACCCGTGGGTGTAGATCTCGACCGAGGTGGTCGACGCGCCGGTGGTGAAGGTGGTGGTCAGCTGCTTCCAGGACGGGGAGTCGGGCGTCCAGGTGGAGACCGCGCCGGTCCCGGTCCCGGTGCCGCTCGCGCCGAGGTAGGCGTAGCCGCCCTGGACCCAGGCGCTCAGCGTGTAGGTGGAGTTGGGCTTCACCGCCACGGTCTGCACGCACTTGGCGTTGTCGAGACCGGCGGGGGTGGCCTTGAGGGCGCCGGCGCCGGTGTGCGTCGGGGTGGCGACGGCGGTGCCGCTGCCGGCCGAACAGGACCAGTTGGCGAGGCCGTTCTCGAAGCCCGCGTTCCTGGCGTTGTTGACGTCGGCGGCGAAGGCGGTGCCGACGCCGGCGGTCAGGGCGAGGCCGGACCCGACGGCGAGCGCGAGCGCGCTGCCGAGCAGGCGGCGGCCGACGGGCCGGGAGGTGGTGGTGCGGTCCACGTGTGTCCTCCGGTGGGGGAGATCGGGGATCGGGGGATCGGGGATCGGGGAGGGATCGGGGGATCGGGTTCTCGGGAGGTGGCCACCGCCGCTGTCGCACCAAGTTGGTCCAGACCAATTGCCTTGTCAAGACCTCTGGCAACCGGAACTCGTACGTCCGGCAACCCGAATGGGGGGTGGGAGTTGGCGGATTGTGTGTTCACCACCCCGGTCCCCGTGGATAAGGTGCAGAACAGTCGTGACGTGCGCCCCGAGGGGATGGGGACGCGGGGAGACGGGGGGTCCGACGTGCCGACAGCGATCGCGGTCACCGGCGCCGACCTCGTGCTGCCGCCCACCGATCCCGCGACCCCCAACGCCGCCGTCCTCGCCGACCCCGCGGCCCGCACGCTCGACGACTCCGTCACCGAACTCCGGCGCCTCGTCGACCGGTTCGGCCACGTCCTCGTCGTCTGCCCCGCCTCCGCACCGCCCGCCGTCGCGCACCGCCTCCACACCGTCCGCGGACTCCTGGAGAGCGACCGGATCGCGCTGGTCAGGACCGATCTGCCGCCGCTCGGCGCCGCCGTCCTCGTCCGCCAGCTCCGCGCGCTCTCCACCTGCGACTTCAGCCCCGGAGTCCTCGCCTCCGCCGCCCGGCTCCTCGCCCACTACATCTACGCGGGCGCCGTCCTCGGCTCCGTCTCCCGCCTCGACCGCGTCCCCGTCACCCTCGGCTCCCACCTCAAGAGCTGGCTCCCCGGCGCCCACTTCGCCGTCCTCGCCGGACCCACCCCCCGGATCGTCCGCGTCGGCGCCGACGAATCCGGCTTCACCGGACCCGAGTTCGCCACCCGGCTCCTCGTCGCCCGCGGCCAGCTCGCCACCGAATGGCCCGCCACCGCCCTCGCCCCCCGCTGGGCCGTCGCAGGCCCCGTCGAGGAGACCGCCCTCCCCGCCTCCTCACCCGCCTGGTGGGGCACCCCCAAACTCACCGAGTTCGCCGCCTACCTCCCCGACCTGCCCGTCCTCCACCGACTCGTCGCCTCGGTACGCCGCGAGACCTGCCACTGGTGCGGCATGGAGCTCATCGGCGACCGCTGCGGCTTCTGCGCGGCCCCCCTGGCCGGCCCCACCGCCCCCGCCCAGGCGGGCCCGGTGACCCGATGAACGGCGACCTGATGAACGGCGACCCCATGAACGGCGACCCGATGAACGAGGAAACCCGATGAACTCCCGCCAGCGCCGCGGCGTCATCCTGCTGCTGCTCTCCGTCCTCTGCGCCCTCGGCGCCTTCGCCGGCGTCCTCGCCGTCATCAGCGACGTCAACGCCAAGGTCGGACCGGAGACCACGGCCTACCGGGTCAAGGGCGACATCAAGCCCTACGTCCGCCTGAAGGCGAGCGACTTCGAGAAGATCTCCATGCCGGAGAAGTGGCTCTCCGACACCGCCGTCACCGACCTCGCCCAGATCGACGGGAAGATCGCCGTCACCGCCCTCAAGGCCGGTTCGCTCCTCCAGAAGGACATGATCGTCGCCCGCCCCGCGCTCAAGCCCGGCGAGCAGGAGATCGCCATCATGATCGACGCCGCCACCGGCGTCGCCGGAAAGATCAACGCCGGTGCCACCGTCAACATCTACGCCACCTTCGCCGGCGACAAGAAGGACGAGCCCGACCAGTCCCGCCTCCTCGTCGCCGCCGCCCGCGTCATCGACGTCGGCAAGCTGACCTCCATCGACGCGAAGAGCAGCCGCGTCAACCGCGACACCGAGGCCGTCCCGATCACCTTCGCCCTCTCCGCCCGGGACACCCAGCGCGTCGCCTACGCCGAGTCCTTCGCGAAGCACGTACGCCTCGCCCTCGTCGCCCCCTCGGCCGACGGCGCCCCCGCCGCGCCCGCCCCCGGCGACCGCACCTACACGCTCGACAAGGACAAGTGAGGCCCGGCCATGCCCACCAGGATCCTGCCGGCCGTCGGTGACCCCGACGCCGCCCGGGCCGTCGCCACCCTCCTCGGCCAGCTCCCCGACGCCGAGCCCGCCCCGCCCGTCCCCGACTCCACCCAGCTCGTCGACGCCCTCGCCCGGCTCGCCGCCGAATCCCTCGACGCGCTCCCCGAGGTCGTCCTCGTCCACGAACGGATCGGCCCCGTCCCCGCGCTCGACCTCGTCCGCGAGGTCGCCCTCCGCTTCCCCGCCGTCGGTGTCGTCCTCATCACCGCCGACTCAGGACCGGGCCTGCTCTCCGCCGCCATGGACTCCGGCGCCCGCGGCCTCGTCTCCCTCCCGCTCGGCTACGAGGAGCTGGCCGGCCGCGTCCAGGCCGCCGCCCAGTGGTCCGCCGGCTTCCGCCGCCACCTCGGCGGCGGCGCCGCCGAACTCTCCGCCGGCCCCGGCGGCACCGTGGTGACCGTCAGCGGCGCGAAGGGCGGCGTCGGCACCACCCTCACCGCCGTCCAGCTCGCCCTCGCCGCCCGCGCCGCCGGCCGCACCGTCGCCCTCGTCGACCTCGACCTCCAGAGCGGCGACCTCGCCTCCTACCTCGACGTCCAGTTCCGCCGTTCCGCCGCCGACCTCGCCGCGATCAGCGACATCTCGCCCCGGGTCCTCCAGGACGCCGTCTACGTCCACGAGACCGGCCTCTCCCTCCTCCTCGCCCCCGCCGAGGGCGAACGCGGCGAGGAGGTCACCGACCGCGCCGCCCGCCAGATCGTCAGCGCCCTCCGCGGCCGCCACGACGTCGTCGTCGTCGACTGCGGCTCCCGCCTCGACAGCGCCAACGCCGCCGCCGTCGAGACGGCCGACACCGCGCTCCTCGTCACCACCCCCGACGTCATCGCCGTCCGCGCCGCCAAACGGACCGTACGGATGTGGGAACGGCTCCAGGTCCGCAAGGCCGAGTCCACCGTCTCCGTCGTCAACCGCCACTCCCGCACCAGCGAGATCCAGCCACCCCTGGTGCAGAAGATCACCGGCACCCGCATCGCCGGCGTCACCGTCCCCGCCGCCTACAAGGAACTCCAGGCCGTCGTCGACGCCGGCCGCCTCCACGAACTCGACGCCCGCTCCACCGTCAAGCAGGCCCTGTGGACCCTCGCCGCCGAACTGGGCCTCACCGGCCCCCCGGCCGGCCCGCCCGCCCCCGGCAAGCAGCTCGCCCGCGCCGGCGACCGCGGCTCCCTCGGCCTGCGCCGCCGCGGAGGCCGCTGAACCATGCGCCGGCTGCGGGGGAGGGGAGACGAGGGCCAGGTGGCGGTGGAGTTCGCCGGCATGATCCCGCTCATCCTGCTGACCCTCGCGCTGCTGTGGCAGGTCGTCCTCGTGGGGTACGCGTACACCCTGGCCGGCAACGCGGCGGACGAGGCGGCCCGCGTGTGCGCGGTCGACGGCGACTACCGGGCGGCCGGCACCCGGCACCTGGACGGCGCCTGGTCCGGGAGCGTGGACTGCCCGCCCCCGGCGGACGGCATGGTCACCGTGACGGTCTCCATCGAGACCCCGATCCTCTTCCCGGGACTCGGCGGCTTCCCGGGCGTGCAGGCGAAGGCCGGCGCGGTGTACGAGGGGGAGGACCGATGAGGCGTACGGGGCGACTTCGGGCGCGGGACGGCGCCGACGGTACGGGCACGGGTACGGGTGCAGGCCTCGCCCGGCCGGGCGGTGCGCGGGTCCTGGGAGGACGTGCGGAGAGGTGCGGGGGCGCTTTCCGGCGGGGCTTCGGCGGGGCCCGGGGCGGTCCGCCACGGGGCGGCGGCCACGGGCGGGGCGACGACCTTCGGAGTCGTACGAGATCTTCCTCCCGGGTCCGCGACCGCGGTCAGGCGGCGATCGAATACCTCGGCTTCCTCCCCATCCTGCTCCTCGTCGGGCTCGCGGGGCTCCAGCTCGGGCTCGCCGCGTACGCCGCGCAGCAGGCGGGGACGGCGGCGCGGGCGGCGGCGCGGGCCGCGACCAGCGACGAGGAGGACGCCCCGGACGCCTCCGCCGCCGCGCGGGCCGCCGTCAGCGGCTGGCTCGACGTGAGCGGAGGCGACCCGACACCGGGCGACGGGGAAGTGACCGTCACCGTCCGGATCGAGGTCCCCCAGGTCGTCCCCTTCTGGTCCTTCGACCCGGTCGAGAGGTCCGCCACCATGCCCTACACCCCGCAGGAGGACGAGCGACCGTGAGCGTCTCTGATCAGCTGAGCGATCCCGTGCGAGCTGTGAGGTCGGGCATGGGTTCTGCCCACCTGGGTGGGGAGGCGTGAGCGTGGAGGTGGAATCCCGCGCCCAGCGCTGCCCCTCGTGGCCGGTGTCGGCTGGTGGTGGGTGTGCTGATCGTGATCACGCTCTGGTGCCGGTGGGCTGCGTGGGGCAGCCTTCTCCGGTCCGTTGGCGCGTGTCCCTCCGGACGCTGGCCAGTGCGACCCGTGGGCCGGGCTGGGGAGGGAACCTCACGTCGCCTGGGCGCGAGGCGGTTGGTTCCGGGCCGGGTGGGGCCGGTCTTCGACCGGTCCCACCGGCTGGTCTTCGGGACGGCGGTGATGACGGCCTTGGCCTCCATCGTGTCGACCACCGTGCGGATCACCATCGCACCGTTGGTGCGTTCGGTGACGGTCTTGGTCTGGTGGGTCAGCCCGCGTGCGGCGATACGGCGCCAGGCCCCCTGGTCGCGGTCGCCTTGCCATCGGCATTCGGGGTTCGGGCAGAACGCCCATTTCCACCCCGCGACGGTGGGTCGGTCAGGGGCTTTGCGATGCCGCAGCGGTGTGAGGCAGTTCGGGCAATGCTTCGAGGTGTTGCGCGGAGGCACCACGACCACGGCGATGCCCGCCTCGGCGGCGAGGTGACGCATACGGTCGGTGATCTTCCCGCGCACGGTCTGCGACAGTCGCGTGTTGTGGGTGCGGCCCATGCCCCCGGCTTCCATCGACCGGAGGTCTTCCAGGTAGATGACGGTTGCACCTGCGGCGGTGGCCTGGTCCACGGCCCAGCGGGCCGCGCTCCACGCCAGGGCGCCGTTGAGGTTCGAGCGGCGCTCGGAGACGCGCCGCATCTCCTCGGACAGCACCGCGTGTCGGCCGTCCGGATCGGGGTCGGCGAGCCGGGTGTACTGGTCGGTCTTGGCATGCAGGCGTTCCGAGTTGCGGCGAAGCCGGTTCTGCTTGGCGAGCACTCCGGCGGCCCGCAACCGGGCACCGGAGCCGAGCGTGGTGATACGCCCGTCGTCGTGCAGGCGGACAGCTCCGGCGGACAGGAGAGTGTTCAGGCCCCAGTCCACACCGAGCGCGACCGTGTGGCCGGTGCGCCGGGTTCTGGGGACGGGGTGGGTGTAGGCGAGGCCTGCCCGAACCTTGCCGCCGGCGAGGCGCAGGGTGGGCAGGTGGATCACTGCGTTCGCCGGAATGGTGGGCGGCAGTGTGACGGGGCAGGCGACCCAGGACCAGTCTGCGTACCGCTGAGGGTCGGGTCGAGTGGGGAGCTGGAGCCGCAGCAGTGCCCGCCGCCCGTCGTCGGACCGTTCGATCGTGGCCTGCTGCCCGTCACACGCGGCCAGCAGCAGCATCCTGGCGACACGGGGCGCGGGCTCCGATTCGAACACGTCGGCAGGGAGACGGCCGTTCTTCCGCTCGAAGGAGACGACCTGGCGGGTCCGGGAGCGGATGACGCTGGACGGCAGGTACGCGCCGTCCGATATTGCGGCCCGCACCCGACCCCACTCTTCGGCGGTGCGCTTGGCCGGATCGACGGGCCACGCCGACAGCACGCCGGCCGTCAGGTCGGCACGCCACTTGACCGACCGCAGCACACGCCCGGCCTGCTCCTGGGCCATGCGCACGATCCGGTCGTTGACCTTCACTCCCTCGGCCGGGGCGGTCGTCCAGCCCAGGCGGCGCAGCGCCATCCACGCGTTCGACGGCAGCCTCCTGCCGCCCGCGTCCACACCAGAGGCCAACGCGTCCACATCCGTGCTGTTCCAGTGCTCGGCCAGCAGCGTCCCAGCCATACCGGCGACAAGGTCGGCACACCAGCCGAAGCGCGCCGCCAGAGCGGTATGGCCGAGGAGTTCGCCGGACTTCTCGTCAACACCCGTTCGGATCAGGGCGGGGGCGCACGCGGTACGGGCCGTCTCGCCCTCGCCCAGCGGCAATTTCCGGCGCAAGGCCCCTCCCCTCACCTACGGTGCTGTCATCCGACCAACGACACGGCCACGGAAAGGTCACCCATTCGACCCACGAACCCACGTACTCCCGAGCACTACTCGCCTCATGAGCACTAGGGATCCGGAGAGAAAGACGTGAGCCTGCGTGCCCGCATCCACCACACCGGCGACGACCCGCGCGCCCTCGGACCCGGCGGCGGCGGTCGGGAGGACGGCCACCTGGTGGCGTCCTTCCGGGCGAAGCTCCTGGAGGAGATCGACCTCACCGAGATGTCCGCGCTCGCGGCGGCGGAGCGCCGGGCCCGCCTCGAACGCGTCCTCGGCCACATCATCAGCCGCGAGGGCCCGGTCCTCTCCACGGCCGAACGCGGCCGGCTGATCCGCCGCGTCGTCGACGAGGCCCTCGGCCTCGGCGTCCTCGAACCGCTCCTCGAAGACGCCTCCATCACCGAGATCATGGTCAACGGCCCCGACCAGATCTACATCGAGCGCGCCGGCCGCGTGGAGCTGCTCCCGCTCCGCTTCGCCTCCCACGACCAGCTGATGCAGACCATCGAGCGGATCGTCTCCACCGTCAACCGCCGCGTCGACGAGTCGAATCCGATGGTCGACGCCCGCCTCCCCTCCGGCGAGCGCGTCAACGTCGTCATCCCGCCGCTCTCCCTCACCGGCGCGACCCTCACCATCCGCCGCTTCCCCCGCGCCTACACCCTCCACGAGATGATCGGCCTCGGCTCGCTCGACGAGCAGATGCTGATGCTGCTGTCCGGCCTGGTCCAGGCGAAGTTCAACATCATCGTCTCCGGCGCCACCGGCACCGGGAAGACCACCCTCCTCAACGCCCTCTCCGGCCTCGTCCCGGAGGGCGAACGCATCATCACCATCGAGGACTCGGCCGAACTCCAGCTCCAGCAGTCCCACGTCATCCGCCTCGAAGCCCGCCCCCCGAACATCGAGGGCCGCGGCCAGGTCACCATCCGCGACCTCGTCCGCAACTCGCTCCGCATGCGCCCCGACCGGATCATCGTCGGCGAGGTCCGCGGCGGCGAGACCCTCGACATGCTCCAGGCCATGTCCACCGGCCACGACGGCTCCCTCGCCACCGTCCACGCGAACTCCGCCGAGGACGCCCTGATGCGCCTCCAGACCCTCGCCTCCATGTCCGAGGTCAAGGTCCCCTTCGAGGCGCTGCGCGACCAGATCAACAGCGCCGTCGACGTCCTCGTCCAGCTCACCCGCCATCCCGACGGCACCCGCCGCGTCACCGAGATCGCGATCCTCGCCTCCCACGGCCGCGAACGCTTCCTCCTCGCCACGATCTGCCACTTCCGGGCCGAGCCGCTCTCCGCCGACGGCCGCGTCCACGGCCGTTACGTCCACCAGCCGCTCCCGAGGCGCGTCGCCGAACGCCTCTACATGGCCGGCCAGCCCGTCCCGCCGGCCTTCGGCGTCGCCGCCGACGACACCGCCCTCGCCATCCGGGAAGCGACCTAGGAGCGCCGATGACCGACCCCTTCTGGCTGACGACCGCCGTCGCGCTGCTCGCCTGCGTCCTCGGCGTCGCCGGAGTCCAGACGTACGCCAACGCCGCCCGCCGCCATGCCGCGCTCGTCGCCCGCCTCGACGACACCGCCGCGCCCGAGGAGACCGGCCGCCGCAGGCGCCGCTTCCCGTCCCTGGACCGGCGCGTCAGGGCCACCGCCCTCGGCCGCAACCTGGAACGGCGGATCGCGGCGACCGGACTCGACGTGACACCGGGCGAGTTCACGCTCGGGCTTGCGGTCACGGTCGCCGTCCTCTGGACGGTCGGCCAGGCGGCCCTGTCCCCCTTCTTCGGTCCGATCTGCGGCCTGCTGGGGGTGTGGGTGGCCCTCGGCTACCTCAACTGGCAGCGGCAGAAGCGCATCGAGAAGTTCATCAACCAACTCCCCGAACTCTCCCGGATCCTGGCCAACGCCACCCAGGCGGGTCTCGCGCTGCGCATGGCGATAAGCCTGGCGGCGGACGAGATGGAGGCGCCGGCGGGCGACGAACTGGAGAAGGTGTCGCAGCAGTTGGCGGTGGGCACGCCGCTCGACGACGCCCTGGCGGAGCTCGCGGAACGCCTCCCGTCGAGGGAGCTGGTGGTCCTGGTGACGACCCTGGTCCTGGCCAACCGCGCCGGCGGCACCGTCGTCTCCTCCCTCCGCAACCTCACCGAGACGCTGGAACAGCGCAAGGAGACGCGGCGCGAGGTCCGCACCCAGCTCTCCCAGGTGAGCATGACGGCGTACGCGGTCCCGGTCATCGGCTTCGGCTCGCTGCTCCTCATCGACAACATGCAGCCGGGCGCGCTGGACCGCATGACCGGCTCGCCGCTGGGGCAGGGCGCGGTGGTCGTGGCGTGCGCGCTGTACGTCCTGGGCTTCGCCGTCATCCGCCGCTTCTCGAAGATCGACGTGTAGGGACGGTCGCGACCGATGATGCTGGAACTGGCCCTGGCCCTCCTGGCCGCCCTCTCCGTCGCCGGCTTCGCGTACGGGCTCCGCCTCTACCGCGCCGACGCCCGCCTCCCCGACGACCTCCGCCTCGCCCTGGAGGTCGGCGCGACCCGCACCGGCGCGGTCGACTCCGCCGTGGACCGCCTCGGCATGCGCTGGTCCCCGACCGTCCTGCGCTGGATGGGCCCGAAGCGGGTCGGCGCGGTCCGCCGCCGCATCGACCTGGCGGGCAACCCCGGCGGCCTGACCATCGACCGCTACGGCGCGCGGCGCGCGGTCTACGGCTTCCTGGGCGTCCTCGGCGGCCTGCTGATGCTGGCGAGGGACTCGTACGTGACGGCGGCCCTCCTCTTCGCCTTCGGCGCGTTCTGGACGGAGGTCGGCATCTGGTCGGCCGTCCGCATCCGCAAGGACCAGATCGAACGCACCCTCCCGGACTTCCTCGACGTCCTCGCGGTCGTGGTCTCGGCCGGCCTCGGCTTCCGCCAAGCCCTGGAACGGGTCGCGGAGAAGTACGAAGGCCCCTGGTCCGACGAGCTCCGCATCACCCTCCGCCAGATGGACATGGGCGTCCCCCGCCGCCAGGCCTTCGACGAACTCCGCCGCCGCAACGACTCCGAGCAGGTCGCCCAGTTCGTCACCGCCCTGCAGCAGGGCGAGGAGCTGGGCGCCCCCATCGTCGACACGCTGATCCAGATCGCGGAGGACATGCGCCGCACGGACGCCCAGAACGCCCGCCGCAAGGCCGCGAAGGCGGTCCCCAAGGCAACCATGGTCATCACCACCCTGATGGTCCCCGCCACGATGATCCTGCTGGGCGCGGGCCTGTTCCTGGGCACGGGGACCGACCTGGGCTCGATCGCGGGGGAGTGACCCTCGGCCGCCGGCCGACGGGACCGACGACTGACGGGGCCGACGCCTGACGGGCAACTGTCTCAATCTCACCTCAGGTTGACGATCCTGCTTCGCGCAGACAACCGCATGTGACAGAGTGCTGACCGAGTGTGGGAGGGGTGGGCGTGATGGATGCGAATGCCGAGGGCCTGAACAGCCTGCGCGGCGACACGACTTGCGCCCTCGCCGACGGCTCGGCCGAGCGCCGCGCGAACCGCGTCTTCGCCGAACTCCCCACCCGCACACCCGTCGAGGCCATAGCCTCCTGGCTGGGCCCCAGGCCCACCCGATGACCCGGGCCCGCACCAGGGCCCACGGGTACGGCCCGCCGTCCCGCCGGTCGGCGGACCGTGCCCAAGCGCAGGCGTCCGAACGCGGAGGGGACCACGATGAACGACGCGATGCTGAAGGCTCTGACGAAGGCGCGACTCCACTGGGCGTCCCGGGGCGACCGGGGGCAGACGGCGGTGGAGTACCTGGGGATCATCGTGGTGGTGGTGGCGATCATCATCGCGATCACCGGGACGGACATCGGGCAGTCGATCAAGAACGCCATTGTCGAGCGGATCACGGCGATCACCGGTGGAGGAGGCGAGTAGCCGACTCCGGGCAGGCGTTCCCGGCCTACGTCGCGGTCATCGCGGGACTTCTCCTGCTGGGCTTCGTCTACTTCGTCGTGGGGCGAGCCGCCGTGGTGCGGAACGGTGCGCAGACCGCTGCTGACGCGGCCGCCCTCGCCGCCGCCCAGGACGCACGGCAGCAGCTACGCGAGGGCTGGCTCGGAGTGATCGACGACCCGGCGCAGTGGCAACAGTTCGTCCTAGGTGACGTGTACGACCCGGAGTTGGCGTGCCAGGCGGCGAATGCCTTCGCCGCGCGCAATGGTGCCGAGGTCGAGGGCTGCTCGCCCACGACGCTTGGCTTCAAGGTGACTGTGCACAGCACGGGCACGGTGGGCGATTCCATCGTTCCGGACGCGGCGAATCAGCAGGCCGTGGCCTCGGCGGCGGCCGTGATCGAGCCGCGCTGCTCGTTCGAGGAGCCAGACCCCACCGAGGAACCAGAGCCACCTCCGACACCGCCTGCTGAGCCCGAGGAGGAGGATCCCGGACCCATCGTGGGCCTTGAGTGTGACGGATCGCCCCAGGTCATCGACCCGGAGAATCCCGAGCTTCCCGATGCGGGCGACCTCTTCCGTGTCCGACTGACCGGCGACGACGAGTAAAGGAAGAGCTCTTCATGAATGTCTCGTACGTGAGAGGGGGGTTCATCGCCCTCGCGGTGGCAGCCTCATTGAGCGTTGCAGGCTGTGGCGCCGACGCCGAGCCCAAGGCGGGCGACAAGCCGACCGCTTCGGCCCCCTCACCGCAGCAGGGCGAGAAGGCTGCGACGGAGTCGCAGCCTACGAAGGAGGACGCTGAACCCTTGGTGGTCCTCAAGGGTCCGAAGGGGCTGCAACTGGAGATCGGCTCTGCCGAGCGGGATGCCGGCGGGTTCCTGACGGTGAAGGGTCGGCTCAGCAACGCATCCGACAAGGCGACCATCGTTCCGGCCCAGTTGAGTGGCGATGAGACCGAGGTCGTCAAGCACGGCAACTCGTTGGGCGGCGCGACGCTCGTGGACGGATTCGGCAAGAAGCGGTACTACGTCCTCAGGGACACCGACGGCCGGCCGCTCACCACCACCAACCTCGACAGCCTCGGCCCCGGTAAGTCCACCGCCGTCTTCATGCAATTCCCCGCGCCCCCCGCATCCACCACCGAGGTCTCGTTCCAGCTGCCCACGTTCGAACCTGCCACGCTCAAGCTTTCCTGAGGCGACGCCATGATGACGACGACAGGACGACGACGCAGGGTGGCCGCGCTGGTGGTCGTGGTGATGGTGGGGTGGTCGGGGGCGGTCGGTACCGTGGCTCATGCCGATGATCCGCCGGGGAGTACGTCCACCTCTCCGCCGCCCGCGATCGATTCCAACTCCCCGAATCTCATGCTTCCCGACGGTGCCACGCTCGCGCCCGCCAAGGTGCTCGACATCAAGCAGATCGTCGAGGAGGAGGGCGGCGAGCAGCGGCGTGAGGACACGAACGTGGACGTGACGTTCGCGCTGCAGGCGGAGGTGCTGTTCGCGAAGGACAGTGCCAAGCTCAGCCCGGCCGCCGCCGCGCGGATCCGGGCGATCGCGGGGGAGGTGCGGACGCAGGGGTCGGGGAAGGTGCGGGTGTTCGGGTTCACCGACAACCTGGGGACGTACGAGCACGGGCTGAAGCTCTCCAAGGAGCGGGCCGTCGCCGTGCAGCGGGTGCTGGCGCGCGAGCTGGACCCGGGGACCTCGTACGAGATCCGCGGCTACAGCGAGGACTACCCGATCGCCGACAACCGCACCGAGGAGGGCCGGAAGAAGAACCGCCGCGTCGAAGTCTCCTTCCCGCGCACGGTTCCGCCGTCCGCCGCACCCTAGGAGGGGAGACGGGGGGACGTGCGATGCGACGCGCTGTCCGACGTCCTCGACATGATCCACCTGCGCGGTGAGGCGCTGACCGCCGTCCGGGCGCGGGGCGGGACCGACGTCCGTCACGCGCCGGGGGCATGGCGCCGTCGGCGACCGGCGCCGCGCACCGGTTGCGGGCGGTCGAGGGGACGGGGCCTGGATGAGCGGCCGGTTCCTCGTCGAGGAGCGCGCGGCGTCCCCGCTGCTCGCGGCGCTGCCGCGGGTGATCGTGCTGCGCGCGCCGAGCCCGGCCTCGAATCGAGTGGCTGCCGCTCAGCGCCGGGCTGCTCGCCGCCGAGATCGCCGATCCGAGTGCCGATCCGAGCGCCGATCCGAGCGCCGGTTCGCGGGCGATGGCCTCCCGGCTGCTCGACCTGCTGTTCATCGAGGCGCTGCACGCCTGGTCCGACACCGACGGGGACGGCGGCAGCCCGGGGTGGCTGACCGCGGCGCTCGACCGGTCCCTCGGGCCCGCCCTGTGGGCCATCCACCGCCACCCCGAGCAGCCGTGGTCCGTGGAGGAGCCGGTGGGCCTCGCCTCGCTGTCCCGGGCCGCGTTCGCGGTGCGTTCCACCCGGCTGGCGGGCGATCGCGCCCCGCTGCTGTTCATCTCCGGCGGCAACGACCACCTCCTTCCCCCGGCCGTCCAGCGCGAGAACTACGAGAAGAACGCCACGCGTTGGAAGGCGATCACCGCGTACACGCTCTTCGACGGCCGCAGCCACTACACCTGCGGCGAGGCCGGCTGGCAAGCCGTCGCCGACCTCGCCCTCGACTGGGCCCTCCCCCCACCCCCCCCGGCGACCTCGACCAGCCCTGACGGCGGCCGCCTCACGTGACCGGGCCGAGGAGGGCCAGGTCCGTCAGGGACGCCGCGATCGTCGTCGTCATCCGGGTCGGGTCCGTGAAGACCTCTCTCGCTGTGAAACGGAGGACGCGGCGGATCTCGGGGCAGGACTGGAGGGCGTTGAAGCGGGCCACGTCCCGTTCGTGGGCGCGGGGCGTGCCGTGGTACGCGTACCCCTCCACCTCCACCGCCAGGCCCGCCGCCCGGAAGAGGAAGTCCGGGCGCAGGGTCTGGCCCCGGGGCGTGCGCACCTGCGGCTGGCACTCGGGGTGCAGGGACGCGTCGGCCATGCGCAGGCGGGCCACCGTCTCCGCCGGTGAGCCGGCCGCCGGGTTCGCGAGGCGCAGCCAGGCGCGGGCGCGCGGGGCTCCGGGGCGGCGCACGGAGAGCTGGGCGGCCAGGTCCTCGTAGCCGGTCAGCGGGTCTCTGCGGACACCTTCCACCACGCGCCGGGACAGGGCCGAGTCGGCCGTCACCACCGCCGCCTCCCTGCTTCCGGAGGCCCGTATCAGGTCCGCGACCGTCCGCGCGGCTGTCGTCACCCGCAGGCCCCGGCGCAGGCAGACGTCCCCCGGTGCGAGGGAGGAGCGGGAATCCGCGGGCGGCGGGCCCGTCAGGAGCTCGATGCGGTGGACGCGGGCCGCCGTGACGTGGCGGCAGATCCGCTGTGGGCGCAGCAGTTGGAGTGCGGTCTCCCGGACCCGCCAGTCCGTCTCCTTGCCCGGCACCGCCCACGCGCCCCGGCAGATCCGCTGCCAGCCGTCCCGCCGCAGGCGCGCGGCGAGCCGGCCCGGCGGCCAGCCCGCCGCGAGCGCCCAGACCGTGAGGAGTACCCCGCCCCTGGCGAGGATCGCCAACTCGTACATACGCCCAACGATCCACGGAAGAGCGACACTTCGCATCCCCTGTGGAAAACCCCCCGAAAGTTATCCCCAGGAAAACGTAAATGTGTCGGGACGGAGGGGCCGGGGAGGAGCATTCTGGACCGAAACACCACAACACCTCCGGGGCAGGGCCGCCGATGCCGCACTCCGCCACTCCTCAGACCGCCGTCACTCCTCAGACCACCACCACCCGTCAGACCGCCATCACTCCCCAGGCCGCGGCCTGCGCGTCCGGTGTGCAGCTCGTCCACGACCTCGTCGGCCACGTGCCCTCCTTCCAGGGCGCCTACGACCGTCATGTCTTCCGGCAGGGCGGGGTCCTGCCGCACGTCTTCTTCTGGGACGTCGTCCAGGGGACCGTCCGCTCCTTCCTCGCGCTCGCCGACGCGGAGGAGGAGAAGAAGGCGGCGGACTGGCGCCGCACCCTCGACTTCCTGGAGGAGCGGTGCGGGCGCGGCGACACCGTCGTCGACGAGGTCATCGTGACCTCCTTCCTCGGCGACCTGCCCTCCCCGCACGAGCCGGGCCACGGCATCGTCCGTCGGCTCGGACCCGTCATGGCGGCCCGGTTCGGGCGCATGAGGCCCGGCGGATGAAGTCGAAGAGGGGGTCCGTCCCGCTTGATCCGTAACGGAGTCGGGTAGTTTCCCGGGGTCATCCGAGGGTCCCCTGGAGGCCGAGGCGTGCTGAGCGAAGAGGACATCCTGGCGGCGGTGCGGCGCAGTCTGGGGGCGGCCGGGGCGGACCCCACCGCCTTCCCCGCCGACGGCGCCCGCATCACCCGGCACCTCCTCGTCGACGGGGAGATAGTCCGCAGCGTCGAGACCCGCGAGGAGCGGCCCGGCTTCCACCCGGGCTCCCGCGACCTGTCGGACCGGCCCGAGTACGACGACCTCGACGGGTACGCGATACCCGCCCCCGCCGACCCCGGGAACCCCTCGACCCTGCTCCTCGTGCGGCGCGGCACGGTGGACCCCCGGCCCTGCGTCTGCGCCAACGGGCGGCGGCAGTGCGCCCGCTGCGAGGGCGCGGGGGATCTGAAGTGCCCGCCCTACGTGCCCTGCGGGGGGTGCGAGGGGCGGCTGTGCTGTCTCAGCTGCGAGGGCACCGGCAAGCCCGCCCTCAAGGCGGCCGACCGGCCGCAGGGGGAGACGGCGACGCGGGTCCGCTGCCGGGAGTGCGGGGCCGAGGACGCGGCGTGCGAGAAGTGCCGGGGAGCGGGCCGGAAGAAGTGCGGGGTGTGCCGCGGCAGCGGGACCCGGCCCTGCCCCGTCTGCAAGCGGGAGGGCACGATCGCCCACGACTACTGCGAGGGCACCGGCCGGTACGTCCGGTGGACCGAGGGGGTCGTCGACCGCCGTCCGGTCGTGGACGCGTTCGAGGAGACCTCGTCCCTGCCGGCCCGGGCGTTCGCGTGGACGCGCGAGAGCGACGGCTGGGAGCACATCGACACCGCCCATGAGATCCCCGACATGGACGCCGGCATCGCCGCCTTCCTCAAGCCCCGGCTCGGGTTCCACGACGGCGAGGTCGGCCGCCGGGTCCGCGTGCGCCACCTCTCCCTCGCCCGCGTCACCCACGACGACCACCCCCACCGCGTCTACGTCGTCGTCCCGGGGCAGGTCACCCCGCGCGTCGTCGCCGTCCGCTCCCCGCGCCGCACCCTGCAGCTCGCGCTCCTCGCGCTGCTGGTCCTCGTCGCCACCTTCACGGCCGCCCGCCTCGTGTCCTGACCCGCCCGCGATAATCGAGCGCATGTCCCCGCCCGCACGTCGTCCTTCCCCCCTCCTGCTCGCCCTCGGCGGCTACGCCGTCACCCGGGTCCTCGGGCTCGCCGTCCTCGCCGTCGCCGCCGCCGCGACCGGCAAGGACGGCTTCCACCGGCTGAGCGGGCGCTGGGACTCCGTCTGGTACGTGCGGATCGCCGAGCACGGGTACGGGTACCAGGTCACGCTCCCGAACGGCGACGTCCACTCCGACCTGGCGTTCTTCCCGCTCCTCCCCGTCCTCGAACGGGGCCTGTCCGCCGTTCTCCCGCTCGACGCGGCCGGCGCCGGACTCCTCGTCTCCTGGACCGCGTCGCTCGCCGCCGCCTGGGGCGTCTTCCGGTGCGGCGAGCACGTCGTCTCGGCGCGCGCCGGGGTCGTCCTCGCCGTGCTGTGGGGGGTGTACCCGACCGCGTTCGTGCAGTCGATGGCGTACACGGAGACGCTGTTCACCGCGCTCGCCGCCTGGTCGCTGTACGCGGTGCTGCGCGGGCGCTGGATCCTCGCCGGGCTCCTGTGCGCGCTCGCCGGGCTGACCCGGCCCACCGCCGCCGCGCTGATCGCCGCCCTCGCCGTCACCGCCGCCGTGACCCTCGTACGGGACCGGCGGCTGCCGTGGCGTACGCTCGCCGGGGTGCTGCTCGCGCCGCTCGGCTGGCTCGGGTACGTCGCGTACGTCGGCGTCCGCGAGTCGAGCGTCACCGCCTACTTCGACGTGCAGGCCGCGTGGGGGAACTCCATCGACGGCGGCGTCGCCCTCGCCCGCTTCATCGCCTCCCAGCCCTGGCCCGCCGCGCTCGGCCTGTGCGCGGCCCTCGCGCTCCTCGGGTGGCTGGTCGTGCTGTGCGTCCGGCAGGGCCAGCCGCTGCCGCTGCTCGTCTACACGGTCGGGGTGGTCGTGGTGTCGCTGGTGGGCGCCGCGTACTTCGGCTCCCGGCCGCGCCTGATGATGCCCGCCTTCGGGCTGCTGCTGCCGCCCGCCGCGGCCCTCGCCCGGCTCCGCACCGGCCCCGCCGCCGCCGCGCTCGCCGCGCTGGCGCTCGCCTCCGCCGCGTACGGCGCCTTCACGCTCCTGGGGTCGGGTCCGCCGTGAGCGTGAGGCGTGCCCCGGGCCGTACGCCCCACCCCGCCATCGCGCCGGCCTCCGCCTCCAGGACGTGCCGGGCGCGCGGCCGGGGCAGGCCGAGCCGGCCCGGGCGCATGGTGACGACGGCGAGCACCCGCAGGCGCCGGTCCAGATAGGCCACGTCGATCGGGAAGCGCATGCCGAGGGTGTGGACGCTGTTCGCCGGGGTCAGCAGCATCGCCCCGGTGATCCCGTCCCGTCCGAGCAGCCCGCGCCGCCGCGCCCGGTACGAGGCCGCGATCTCCAGCCGGACCACCGGACCCCCCGGCGCCTCGAACGGCGCCTCGAACGGCACTCCGAGCGTCCCCGTCCCGTCCCGCCAACTCCGCCCCATGCGGCCGACCTTAGACCTAAGGTCGGGCCGTGTACGCCTCGCCGATCGTCCTCGTCGTCCTCGCCGCCCTGTGGGGCGCCGCCGTCGGGCTGCTCGTGCCGCGGGCCGCGTACCGGCTGTCCGTGGCGCCCGAGGAGCCGTGGCGGGAGCTGTGCCCGGCCGGGCACGTCCTCACCGGTCCGGCGGGCGGCTGGCTCGGCGGGCCCGGCCGGGCCGGGTGCGCGACGACGCCCGCGCCGCTCGCCGTGCCGCTGCTCACCGCCGCGGTCTGCGCGCTGCTCGCCGCCGCCACCGGCGGGCCCCGGCCCGAGCTGGCGGTGTGGCTGCTCGCGGCGCCCTTCGGGGTGCTGCTCGCCTGTGTCGACGTACGGGTGCAGCGGCTGCCGGACGGGCTGACGCTGCCGCTCGCGCTCGCCGTGCCGCTGCTCCTGGGGGCCGCCGAGCTCCTCCCGTACGACGCCGGGTCCTGGCCGTCGGCGCTGCTCGGGGCCCTCGCGCTCGGCGGCGGCTATCTCGCCCTGCACCTGATCAGCCCGCAGGGCCTCGGCTTCGGCGACGTGAAGCTGGCGCTGCCGCTGGGCGCCGCGCTCGGCTGGTACGGCTGGGGCGTCCTCTTCACCGGCGCGTTCCTCGGCTTCCTGCTGGGCGCCGGATACGGCTTCGGGCGCGTCCTCCTGGGGCGCGCGGGCCGCTCCTCCGCGATCCCCTTCGGGCCCTTCATGCTCGCCGGCGCCCTCCTCGGGCTCGCCCTCGGCGCCTTCACCGCCGTGCCGTGACCAACGGCGGCGTCAACGGGGGAGCGGCGCCGGGCGTTCCCCCGTCGGAGGGACGGAAGTCCGCCGCCACGCCGGGCACAAAACCGCCACACGGGCCCGGAACCCTTGCGGCGCCTGGGATCCGGGGAAATCCGCGCGGATCGTTCGGCGCACGTGGCGCGCAGCCCGACTATTGAAGGGTTATGGTGGAACCCCCCCCTCGGGCCGGTCCGTATCCCCCCCACGGACCGGCCCGTTTTTTCTTTCCTACCCGCCGATTCCCGCCCGGCGGGAGGGCGGGTCAGCCCCGGCCGGCCCAGATGTTGGTGCCCTCGGTGTCGACGGCGAAGGAGTCGATCTCCTTCAGCTCCTCGTCCGTCAGCGGTGCCGACGCCAGCGCCGCCACGTTCTCCTCCAGCTGCCCGACGCTCGACGCGCCGATCAGGGCCGAGGTCATCCGCGGGTCCCGCAGCACCCACTTCAGCGCCAGCTGGGCGAGGGACTGGCCGCGCCGCGCGGCGATGTCGGCGAGGCCGCCCAGCCGGCGCAGCACCTCGTCGGAGAGCAGGTTCGGGTCGAGGGACTTGCCCTGGGTGGCGCGGGAGCCCTCCGGGATGCCCTTCAGGTACTTGTTGGTGAGCAGGCCCTGGGCGAGCGGCACGAAGGAGATGCAGCCCATGCCGGCCGCCTCCAGGGTGTCGAGCAGGCCGTCGTCCTCGATCCAGCGGTTGATCATCGAGTACGAGGGCTGGTGGATCAGGGCCGGGACGCCCATCTCCTTCAGGAGCCGCGCGGCCTCGGCGGTCTGCTCCGCGTTGTACGAGGAGACGCCGACGTACAGCGCCTTGCCCTGCTGGACCGCGGAGGCGAGCGCCCCCATGGTCTCCTCCAGCGGGGTCTCCGGGTCGAAGCGGTGCGAGTAGAAGATGTCGACGTAGTCGAGGCCCATCCGGTCCAGGGAGGCGTCGAGCGAGGACAGCAGGTACTTGCGGGAGCCCCACTCGCCGTACGGGCCGGGGTGCATCAGGTAGCCGGCCTTCGTCGAGACGATCAGCTCGTCGCGGTAGGGCGCGAAGTCCTGGGCGAAGATCTTGCCGAAGTTCAGCTCGGCGGAGCCGGGCGGCGGACCGTAGTTGTTCGCCAGGTCGAAGTGGGTGACGCCGAGGTCGAAGGCGCGGCGCAGGATCGCGCGCTGCGAGTCGAGCGTGCGGTCGTCGCCGAAGTTGTGCCAGAGGCCGAGGGAGACGGCGGGGAGCTTGAGCCCGCTGCGGCCCGAGCGGCGGTACTCCATGGAGTCGTAGCGCTCCGCGGCGGCGCGGTGGAGGGGGGAGTCAGTCACGTATCTCTGCTTATCACGGACTTGTGACAGTCCCGTAGGGACTTGTGACACGCCCGGGCTGGGAGCCTTCACCCGACGGCAGTAGTGTGGCGGCTTGCGAACCGCCCGCCCATGGAGGGGTAAAGAACAGTGAACCTGCGCGACCTGGTGTACGGGCTCTACGCACGCCGGGTGGAAGGCCGACTCGACCACGATCAGGTGCCCAAGCACATCGGGGTCATCCTCGACGGCAACCGGCGCTGGGCGAAGGCCTCCGGCGGTACCCCCGAGCAGGGACACAAGGCCGGCGCGGACAAGATCCGGGAACTGCTCGGCTGGTGCGGTGAGACCGACGTCGAGGTCGTCACGCTCTGGATGCTCTCCACGGACAACCTGAACCGTCCCGAGGCGCAGCTGGTGCCGCTGCTCGGGATCATCGAGGACGCGGTGAAGGCGCTGGCCTCGGACGGCCGCTGGCGGGTGCACCACGTGGGCACCATGGACCTGCTGCCCGGCCGGACGCAGACGGTGCTCAAGGAGGCCGAGGAGGCCACCCGCACCAACCCCGGGATACTCGTCAACGTCGCCGTCGGCTACGGCGGCCGGCAGGAGATCGCCGACGCGGTCCGCTCCCTCCTCCTGGACCACGCCGAGCGCGGCACCGGCTTCGAGGAGCTGGCCGAGACCGTCTCCATCGACCTCATCTCGGAGCACCTGTACACCCGCGGCCAGCCCGACCCGGACCTGGTGATCCGCACCAGCGGCGAGCAGCGCCTCTCCGGCTTCATGCTGTGGCAGAGCGCGCATTCCGAGTACTACTTCTGCGAGGTCCACTGGCCGGCCTTCCGCAAGGTCGACTTCCTCCGGGCGCTGCGCGACTACGCGGCCCGGCACCGGCGCTACGGCACCTGAGGCCCGCACCCTTCCCGAGTCACCGGACGTTCACGAACACGCCGTCATATGCCGTGGCATGGCGAGGAGTGTTCGAGGGAATAAGCCTGGTGAAGTGAGCGGCACGGAGACCGCCACCCGGGAGGCCCCTTGCACCAGGACGACCGTGCGGGACACGCACGGGAGACGCGGAGGGCCGGAGTTCGGCCCGCGCTGGGCGGTCCGATCCCGGTCCCATTCCGCCGCGACACCGGTTGTCCCGTCGCACCCCGGCCTCATTCGGGTCTTCAGAGGGGGTCTGTCCTTCCGTGGTGACCAGCACGAAGCGCCGCCTTTCCGACCGGCGCACCTATGTACTCGACACCAGCGTCCTGCTCGCCGACCCCAAGGCGATGTCCCGCTTCGAGGAGCACGAGGTCGTGCTCCCCATCGTGGTGGTGACCGAGCTGGAGGCGAAGCGGCACCACCCCGAGCTCGGCTACTTCGCCCGGCAGGCGCTGCGCCTGCTCGACGACTTCCGGGTCCGGTACGGCCGCCTCGACGCGCCGCTCCCGATCGGGGACCTCGGCGGCACGCTGCGGGTCGAGCTCAACCACTCCGACCCCTCCGTCCTGCCGGCCGGCTACCGGCTGGGCGACAACGACTCCCGGATCCTCGCGGTCGCGCGGAACCTCCAGGCCGAGGGGTACGACGTCACCGTCGTCTCCAAGGACCTGCCGCTGCGCATCAAGGCGTCCTCGGTGGGCCTGCTCGCCGAGGAGTACCGCGCGGAGCTCGCCATCACGGACGCCAACGGGTGGACCGGGATGTCCGAGCTGTCCCTCTCCGGCGAGCAGGTCGACCTCCTCTACGACCAGGATCGGCTGTACGTGCCCGAGGCGGCCGAGCTGCCCGTGCACACCGGCCTGGTGCTCCAGTCGGAGCGCGGCAAGGCCCTCGGCCGGGTCGGCGCGGACGGGAACGTACGGCTGGTCCGTGGCGACCGGGAGGCCTTCGGGATCCGCGGCCGCAGCGCCGAACAGCGCATCGCCCTCGATCTGCTGCTCGACCCGGACGTCGGGATCATCTCGATGGGCGGCCGGGCCGGCACCGGCAAGTCGGCGCTCGCGCTCTGCGCGGGCCTGGAGGCGGTCCTGGAGCGCCGGCAGCACCAGAAGGTGATGGTCTTCCGTCCGCTGTACGCGGTCGGCGGCCAGGACCTCGGCTATCTGCCGGGCAGCGAGTCCGAGAAGATGAGCCCCTGGGCGCAGGCGGTCTTCGACACGCTCTCGTCGGTCGCGGGCCGCGAGGTGATCGAGGAGGTGCTGTCCCGGGGGATGCTGGAGGTCCTGCCCCTCACCCACATCCGGGGCCGCTCGCTGCACGACGCCTTCGTCATCGTCGACGAGGCCCAGTCCCTGGAGCGGAACGTCCTGTTGACCGTTCTGTCCCGTATCGGCGCGAATTCGCGGGTGGTGCTCACCCATGACGTCGCCCAGCGGGACAACCTCCGGGTGGGGCGGTACGACGGAGTCGTCGCCGTGGTCGAGAAGCTGAAGGGGCATCCGCTCTTCGCGCACGTCACCCTGACCCGCTCCGAGCGGTCCCAGATCGCGGCCCTGGTGACCGAGATGCTGGAGGACGGCCACCTGTAAGCATCGGATGCCCGATTGGTACCGATTGACTCCCGTACGGGAGTTGGCGCCGCCCGGCGAAGCGCAGGAGCTTAGCCGGGCGGCGCCCCTGTGTCCGCAACATCCGTCAAAACACCTGCGTCCAATGAGGTGTGAGCTTTCACACTCAACACGGAATTGCCTTGCGGCGTCCGCGTCCGGCAGAGTCTTGCTTCCGTCAGGCCCCGCATACGGCACCCGTGCATCCTCGATCCCTTCGAGCGCGCACCGCACCACCGCACAACTCCACAGACGTCGTCGTATGCCGCCCACAGCACCACGGGCCCGTGTCTTCTGTGACCGGTACGACGAAGACCAGCGCCAGGGGCACGATTTCGCCCGCGAGGTCACCATTGCGGGCGATGCTGGAAGGAAACCGTGTGAGCCGGATCTCGGTCCGGGGATTCGCGGTGGCGTCTGCCACTGCGGTCACCACCGTCGGCGCCGTCGTCGGCGTCGCCACGGGCAACGCAGCCCAGGCCACCTCTGACGACAACTTCGAGGCCACCGCGGCCGACAGCACGCTGCTCGCGGACATCCCCGCGGGCGCGCAGGCCCAGGTCCAGGTCGCCTCCCTCGCGGAGCAGGCCGACGTCCAGGCCGCCGCCGCGGACGCCACCGCGCGCAAGGACGCCGAGGAGGCCGCCCGCCTCAAGGCCGCCGAGGACGCCGAGGCGAAGAAGAAGGCCGCCGACGAGAAGGCCGAGCGGGAGAAGAAGGAGCGCGAGGAGCGGGAGGCCCGCGAGAAGGCCGAGCGCGCCAGCCGCGACGCCGTGCGCGACGCGTCCAGCTTCGCCGCCCAGGGCTCGTACTCCGTCTCCGAGGTCAAGGCGATCGCCCGCCAGATGGTCCCGGCCTCGCAGTTCCAGTGCTTCAGCAACATCGTGAACCACGAGTCCACGTGGAACTACCGGGCGCAGAACCCTTCCTCCGGTGCCTACGGCCTCGTCCAGGCGCTGCCGGGTTCCAAGATGGCCTCGGCCGGCGCCGACTGGATGACCAACCCCGCCACCCAGATCAAGTGGGGCCTCAGCTACATGAACAGCCGCTACGGCAGCCCGTGCGGCGCCTGGTCGTTCTGGCAGGCCAACCGCTGGTACTAGACCGGCGCGCGCTCAACCCCGGGAAGCCCCGCACCGTCCTACGGTGCGGGGCTTCCTGCGTGTAGGTTGCCAGGGACCGAACGGGGGGAAGAGGAACGAGATGTCGAGACTGCCAGGATGGCTGAACCGACTGGGCGAGGGCATCAGCCGGGTGGGAGCCGCGCTGGACGCCCGACGCGCCGAGGCAGCCGAGGACCAGGAGCCCGACGGTCGGGCACGACCCGCCGGATCCGTCGGACCGGACGACGGACGGCCGCCGCTGACGCCGGCTCCCGAACGCGCGCCGGCCGGGGAGGGACCTTCCGGTGACGCCGCCGAGCCGCCGGCCGCCGGGGACTCCGCCGTCGCCGTGACCGAGGGCCGCACCGTACCCGCCCCGCCGGCATACGCCCCCGCCGTCCCCGCCCGCCCCGACCCGGTCTCCGCCATCCCGTGGGGACTGCGGGTCGCCGGCGAGGCCGGCTGGCGGCTGCTCGTCCTCGCCGGGACCGTCTGGGTCCTGATGCGGGTGATCAGCTCCGTCCAGCTCGTCGTCCTCGCCTTCGTCGCCGCCCTCCTGGTCACCGCGCTGCTCCAGCCCACCGTGGCCCGGCTGCGCACCATGGGCGTGCCGCGCGGGCTCGCCACCGCCATCACCGCCGTCTCCGGCTTCGTCGTGATGGGGCTGGTCGGCTGGTTCGTGGTGTGGCAGGTGATGGACAACATCGACAACCTCACCGACCGGGTCAGGGACGGCATCGAGGAGCTCAAGCGCTGGCTCCTCGACAGCCCCTTCCACGTGACCGAGCGCCAGATCAACGACATCGCGAAGAACCTCAGCGACACCATCGGCTCCAACGCCGAGCAGATCACCTCCGCCGGACTCCAGGGCGTGACCGTGATCGTCGAGACCATGACCGGCATCCTGCTCGCCATGTTCTCCACCCTCTTCCTGCTCCACGACGGGAAGCGGGTCTGGGAGTGGACCCTCAAGCTCGTCCCCGCGCAGGCGCGCCCCGGGGTCGCCGGCGCCGGTCCGCGCGCCTGGCGCACCCTCACCGCCTATGTGCGCGGCACCGTCCTGGTCGCCCTCATCGACGCGGTCTTCATCGGCCTCGGCCTGTACTTCCTGGAAGTGCCGATGGCGGTCCCGCTCGCCGTCTTCATCTTCCTCTTCGCCTTCATCCCGCTCGTCGGCGCCGTCATCTCCGGCGCCCTCGCCTGCCTGGTCGCCCTCGTCACCAACGGCGTGTTCACCGCGCTGATGGTGCTCGTGGTGGTCCTCGCCGTGCAGCAGATCGAGGGCCACGTCCTCCAGCCGTTCATCCTCGGCCGGGCCGTCCGCGTCCACCCGCTGGCCGTGGTCCTCTCGGTCGCCGCGGGCGGGCTGACCGCCGGCATCGGCGGCGCCGTCGTCGCCGTCCCGCTCGTCGCGGTCGCCAACACCGTCGTCGGCTACCTGAAGGCGTGGAGCCACGAACCCGCGCTGCTCACCGCGCCCGAGCCGCGCGGCGCCACCGCCTACGAGGTGGCCCCGACCCCGGCGCCCGGCTCGCCGGGCCGAAAGGAACTGACGTGATATCCGAGCCCGAGCTGGAGGGCGGCGCCCCCTACCGGACCGTCGAGGTGCTGACCGAGGAGCGGGAGCGCGCGCCGCGCCCGCCGCGGGCCCGCCGGCCCTGGCTGTGGGCGCTCGGCGGCGCGGTGGTCGCCTCGGCGGTGTGGGGCGGGGGGCTGTACGCGTACGGGCAGCGGGCGGAGCCGGGCCCGGACCTGGGCGGGTACAAGGCGCCGGTGGAGCTCTGCGAGCTCGCGGAGCTGAAGGCGCTCACGACGGTCCTCGGGAAGCGGTCCGACAGCGGCGGCGAGCCGGTCGTGATGGACGACCCGGCCGTGTACTCCACGGGTTGTGACGTCTCCTTCGGCCCGGAGGACAACGGGCACCAGGTCTCCCTCAGGTACACCCTGCACAAGATGACGGACCCGGGTCCCGAGTTCGGGCCCCGGGCGAAGCACTACGGCCTCGCCACACCGATCGGCGGGCTCGGGGAGCAGGCGTTCTTCGACGACAACGGTGGCGAGGGCGGGCAGCTGCACCTCCTCGACGGGCAGGCCGAGATCGAGCTGCACATCTACCGGAACTACACGCTCGACGACGAGGGCATGCCGATCGAGGAGCCCGAGCCGGTCGACCTCTCCGGCGTCGACGTCCCCATGACCCAGGACATGCTGGCGCTCATGAAGGCGCTCAAGAAGTGACGGAAGGGCCCCGGAGCACGCGGCTCCGGGGCCCTTTCCCGTACAGGTACGGAGTCCTACTCGGCGAGGACGGCCTCCGCGTCCAGGGTGACGGCGACCGCCTGGATCACCGCGGCGATCTTGAACGCCTCCTGGATCGTCTCGCGGTCGACGCCGGCCTTGCGCAGGACCTGCTCGTGCGAGTCCAGGCACTGGCCGCAGCCGTTGATCGCGGAGACGGCGAGCGACCAGAGCTCGAAGTCGACCTTCTCGACGCCCGGGTTGCCGATGACGTTCATCCGCAGACCGGCCCGCATCGTCCCGTACTCGGGGTCCGACAGCAGGTGCCGGGTCCGGTAGAAGACGTTGTTCATCGCCATGATGGCGGCGGCGGACTTGGCGGCCTGGTACGCCTCGGGCTTCAGGTTCGCCTGGGCCTCGGGCTCCAGCTCCTTCAGCACCTTCGGCGAGCGCGAGGCGATCGCGCAGGCCAGGACGGTGCCCCACAGCTGCTGCTGCGGGAGCTCGCTGTTGCCGATGACCGAGCCGAGGTTCAGCTTCAGGTCCTTGGCGAAGTCCGGTATGGCGGCCTTCAGCTCATCGAGGGCCATGCTCACTCACCGGCCAGGAGCGCGCCGGCGTCCAGGGTCGAGTCGCCCTTGTTCCAGTTGCAGGGGCAGAGCTCGTCGGTCTGCAGGGCGTCGAGGACCCGCAGGACCTCCTTGGGGTTACGGCCCACGGAACCGGCGGTCACCATGGTGAACTGGATCTCGTTGTTCGGGTCCACGATGAAGACGGCGCGCTGCGCGAAGCCGTCCTCGCCGCGCACGCCGCAGTCGCTCATGAGCTCGTGCTTCGAGTCGGCGAGCATCGGGAAGGGCAGGTCACGCAGGTCGGCGTGGTCCTTGCGCCAGGCGTGGTGGACGAACTCGGAGTCGCCGGAGACACCGAGGATCTGGGCGTCGCGGTCGGCGAACTCGTCGTTCAGCTTGCCGAACGCGGCGATCTCGGTCGGGCAGACGAAGGTGAAGTCCTTCGGCCAGAAGAACACCACGCGCCACTTGCCCTCGTAGGACTTGTGGTCGATCTGCTCGAACTCCTTGCCGCTCTCCAGCGACACGCAGGCGGTCAGGTCGTAAGTGGGGAACTGGTCACCGACAGTGAGCACGCGCTCTCCTTGCACAGGTCGGAAGAATCCCTTTTGAGGGCTTCCGTGAGGGGTTGGACGTCTCACATACTGGCACGGGGTGCATTGATCAGTGAAATAGCTAGAGTGGGTCGCGTTGATCGAAGGTGGTTATCAGTGGTTCCCGTCCGGCGCGTGAAGCAACCCAGCCTGTCCCAGCTCAGAGCCTTCGCGGCGGTCGCGGAGCATCTGCACTTCCGGGACGCCGCGGCGGCCATCGGGATGAGCCAGCCGGCTCTTTCGGGCGCGGTTTCGGCCCTCGAAGAGGCACTCGGTGTCCAGCTCCTGGAGCGTACGACACGGAGAGTGCTGCTCTCGCCCGCCGGGGAGCGGCTCGCGGCGCGCACCGGCGCGGTGCTCGACGCGGTGGCGGAGCTGATGGGGGAGGCGGAGGCCGCGCAGGCGCCGTTCACCGGGGTGCTGCGGCTCGGCGTGATTCCGACGGTCGCGCCCTATCTGCTGCCGACCGTGCTGCGGCTCGTCCACACCCGCTACCCGGAGCTCGACCTCCAGGTCCACGAGGAGCAGACCTCGTCCCTCCTGGAGGGGCTCGCCGCGGGCCGGCTCGACCTGCTGCTCTTCGCCGTGCCGCTCGGGGTGCCCGGGGTCGTCGAACTCCCGCTGTTCGACGAGGACTTCGTCCTGGTCGCGGCCGAGGGGCATCCGCTGGCCGGGCGGGACGGCATCCCGCGCGAGGCCCTCAGGGGGCTGCGGCTCCTCCTCCTCGACGAAGGGCACTGCCTGCGCGACCAGGCCCTCGACATCTGCCGCGAGGCCGGGCGGGAGGACGGCGCGGAGGTCACCACCACCGCGGCCGGCCTGTCGACGCTGGTCCAGCTGGTGGCCGGCGGGCTCGGCGTGACGCTGCTGCCGCGCACCGCCGTCACCGTCGAGACCGCCCGCAACACCGCCCTGAGCACCGGTTCCTTCGCCGCTCCCGCGCCCACCCGGCGGGTCGCCCTCGCGATGCGGGCCGGGGCGGCCCGCCACTCCGAGTTCGAGGAGCTGGCCGGGGCGCTGCGCGAGGAGCTGGCGGCGCTGCCGGTACGGGTGCTGGGGGCGGGTTCCTGAGGGGAGCCTGGGCACGGAAGGGCGCGGGTTCCCGAAACCCCCCGGTATCGGGAACCCGCGCCCTTTCTCCCGTACATCCGTCCGGCGGGTTACTCCGTGCGCAGGCCGTCCGCGCGCATCAGCCGCCACAGCGGGGGCAGGCTCAGCAGCGTCACGGTCGCGATCAGGCCGAGGCCGATCCCGACGACCGGCAGGAAGGACCACCAGTCCCGCACCTGCTGGCCGCCGAGGCGCAGCAGGACGACGCCGAGGGCGAGGCCGCCCGCCACGGCGAGGGCGAGCCCGAGGAGGATCGGCACCGCCGTCTGCCACAGCACCGACCAGCTCAGGGTCGAGCGCCGGGTGCCGAAGGCGACGAGCGAGGACAGCAGCCGCTTGCGGTCCCGCAGTTGCTCCAGGGTGGAGACCAGGAGCGAGGCCGCCACCAGGAGCATCGTCAGGGTGGAGCCGACGAGGATGCCGGTGCGGACGCTGGAGAAGGCCGCGTCGCGCTCGGTGTCCTTCAGGTCGCGGACGTAGGCCGCCGGGTCGATGTCCGCGGCCGCGTTCCGCACGAGGTCGGCGGCGTCGGGCACGGACGGGTCGAGCCGGACCATGATCTGCGCCTCGGGCGTGTCGAGGACGGCCGTGCCGATCGCCGACGGGGTGGCGAGCACGCCGTACTCGTACATGCCCGTCGGGGCCGGGCGGGAGTCGACGACCCGGGCGTCGGCGGGGATCCGCCACAGCGGCAGCGGGGTGCCGGCGGGGGGCTTCGGCGCGTCCGGGTGGGGGTGCGGGTCGCGCAGGGCGACCGTGGTGCCGGGCCGGGCGGCCCGGGTGACGTAGGAGTCGTCCGGGTTGCCCTGCGCGCCGTGCGCGAGGAAGACGAACACGTCGCCGTCCGTGCAGGACGGCAGGGTGGCGAACTCGCGGAGGGAGGCGCAGTCGCCGACCCGGAGCGAGGTCGCCGGGGCGAACTCCTCGCCCTTCCGCAGCGGTCCCGGCCGCCAGACGGTCGACCCGACGGTGCCGATCACGGCGTCGACGCCCTCGGTCCGCGCGACGCGGTCGATCACCCCGCGGGCCTCGGCGGCGGTCCTCGCGTCGGTGCCGAACACGATCTGGGCGCGGGACGAGTCCTCCCCGGTGAGCTGGGTGAAGTCGCTCTCCATCGCCTGGAAGAGCATCTGGAGCGCGATCGCCCCGGTGGCCGCGACGACGATGCCGCTGACCGCGCGGGCCGCCGTGCCGGAGCTCAGCTGGAGCCTGCGGACCGCGAGCTGCCAGGCCACGGGCCCGGTGCCGAGCCGTTTGACGCCCGCCTCGACGAGCCACGGCAGGAGCGTGGTGAGGCCGATCAGGGCCAGCGTGGTGCCGGTGACGACGCCCACGGTGTCGATGCCGGTCTGGGTCGGCTGGATGTCGCCCATGAGGGGGACGAGGAAGGCCGCGCCGGCCGCGAGGAGCAGGAGCCGCCACCACAGCCGGCGGCGGCGCGGGGTGGAGACGCGGACGACGCCGAGCGGCTCGACGACCACGCCGCGCATGGCGAAGAGGGTGACCACGACGGAGGCGACCGGGACGACGACGAGGACGAGCGCGGCGAGCGCGGGCATCGGCACCACGTCGCCCGGGTAGGCGTTGACGTCCCAGATGGTGAAGGCGCCCGCGAACTGCCGGGCCGCCGCGAAGAGTCCGAGGCCCGCCAGGAGGCCGAGCAGCGCGCCCGCGAGGGACTCGCCGGCCGCGATCCGCCGGGTCGTGGCGGTGTCGGCGCCGATCAGCCGGAGCGCCGCGAGCCGCCGGTCCCGCTGCTCGCCGCCGAAGCGGACGGCGGTCGCGACGAAGACGAGCACCGGGAGGAGCAGGACGACGCAGGCGACGACGACGAGGAGGATGAGGAACGCGTTCATCGGTTCCTCGGGCACCGACCAGCCGTAGCGGACGCCGCGCCCGTCGAGGTTCTCCTCGTCCAGGAAGTCGGCGTGGGCGACGTACCGCAGTTCGGCGGGGCCGATGAGGCCGGCCTCGCCGATCGTCCCGGCGACCTCGTAGGGCAGCCGTTCCTTGAGGAGGGCGCCCTCGGGGGAGTCGAGCAGCTCGCGGAGCGCGGGGGAGACCAGCATCTCGCCGGCCTTCGGGAACGCGTCGGCGCCCGGCGGGACCGGGGGAGCGTCGCCCTCGGGGCGCAGCAGCAGCCCGCTGATGACGTCGTCGCGGTAGACCGTGGTCCGCGAGAGGTGGAGGAAGGAGTCGGGCCGGGGCGCGTCGACCTGTTCGCTGCCGTCGACGGCGCGGACCGACTCCCGCACCTCCCGCTGGAAGAGCATGTTCGGGAAGGAGGCGGCGAGCAGCAGCAGGGCCACGCCGAAGCCGACGCCCGCCGCGGTGAGGAGCGTACGGAGGACTCCCGAGCGGCCGCCGGTGACGGCGAAGCGGGCGCCGAGGGCGAGGTCGCGGGCCCAGAGCCGGGGGCTCACGCGGCCCACTCCGTGGACCGGACCGCGCCGTCGCGGACGACGACCTCGCGGTCGGACCAGGCGGCGACGCGGGCCTCGTGGGTGACGAGGACGACGGCGGCGCCGGTGTCCCGGGAGGCGTCGGTGAGCAGCCGCATCACCCGCTCGCCGTTGAGGGAGTCGAGGGCGCCGGTCGGTTCGTCGGCGAAGATCACGCGCGGGGCGGAGACGAGGGCGCGGGCGACGGCGACCCGCTGGCCCTGGCCGCCGGATATCTCGCCGGGGCGTTTGGCCGCGGTGTCGTCGACCTCCAGGCGGGCGAGCCACTCGGCGGCCCGGGCCTCGGCGGCCTTCCGCTTCTCGCCGTTGAGTCGGAGCGGCAGGGCGACGTTCTCCACGCAGCTGAGCTCGGGAACGAGCTGGCCGAACTGGAAGACGAAGCCGAAGTCGGTGCGGCGCAGGGCGCTGCGGGCCGAGTCGGAGAGGGCGGTGAGGTCGCGCCCGTCGTAGGTGAGGGTGCCCGCGTCGGGGCCGACGATGCCGGCGAGGCAGTGCAGGAGGGTGGACTTGCCGGAGCCGGAGGGGCCCATGACGGCGACGACCTCGCCGGCGCGCAGCGCGAAGTCCGCCCCGGAGAGCGCGGTGGTGGGGCCGTACGCCTTGGTCAGGCCCTCGGCGCGGAGGAGGGGCGCGGTGGTCACCGGCGGACCTCCTCGGCGAGCCGGTCGAGGCGGGCGGCGGTGAGTTCGAGCCAGCGCAGGTCGGCCTCCAGGTGGAAGAGGGCGTGGTCGCAGATGAGCTGGTCGGCGAGGTCGCCGTCCTTCTTGCGGCGGGTGAGCTCGCGCATCAGGCGCAGGTGCTCGGCGCGCTGGGTGTCGAGCAGCTCGGCGGCCCCGCGGCCGGTCATCAGGGCGAGGACGACCTTGGTGTAGAGCGTGGACTGGAGGTACGGCTCCGGCTTCTCGGGGGTCGCGAGCCAGGCGGCGACATCGGTGATGCCGGCGTCGGTGATCGCGTACCGCTTGCGCTCGGGGCCGCCGCCGGCCTCGACGCCGTCGACGACGACGAGGCCGTTCTTCAGGAGGCGGGACATCGTCGAGTAGACCTGGCCGTAGTGGAGCGGCCGGTCGTGGCCGAACCGCTCGTCGAAGGCGCGCTTGAGGTCGTAGCCGTGGCGCGGGCCCGATTCGAGGAGTCCGAGAAGGGTGTGACCGATGGACATGGGCGTCACTGTACACCTGGTGTATACGCACGATGTATAGCGATCCCCGGTGGATACGCCCGCGTACGTACGGAAAAGCGGAACCGAACCTTCACGCAACCATCACGTCCGCTCGGGCGTCGGTTCCCCTGGGAGTGGGTGCTGATTCTCACGTCCTGAAAAGGCGTGATCGGTTGCCCTATGTCCGCAGTGTCGGTGTTAGCTTGCTGAGCTGATCCGGCGCGCCGGGCGACCGGGGGTGGCGGGACACACGACGAGCGGGAGCGACACACGACATGGGCCGACCGGACGCGAAGGCGAAGAAACGGGGCATACGCCGCCTCTTCACCTGGAAGAAGCTGCTGGGCACCTTCCTCCTGCTCTGCCTCATCGGCATCGGCGGCCTCTACACGGTCTACCTGCTGGTCCCCGTGCCCACGGCCAACGCCGAGGCGACCATGCAGAGCAACATCTACAAGTACGCCGACGGCAAGATCCTCGCCCGCACCGGCGAGATCAACCGCGAGATCGTGGGCCTGGAGAAGATCCCGCTCCCCGTCCAGCACGCCTTCGTCGCCGCCGAGAACAAGACCTTCTACAAGGACAACGGCGTCGACATCAAGGGCACCACCCGCGCCGCCTGGAACACCCTCACCGGCAAGGGCAAGCAGGGCGGCTCCACGATCACCCAGCAGTACGTCAAGAACTTCTACCTGAGCCAGGACCAGACGGCGACCCGCAAGCTCAAGGAAATGGTCATCGCCATCAAGGTCGACGAGGAGATGTCCAAGTCCGACATCCTCGCCGGGTACATGAACACCAGCTACTACGGCCGCTCCGCCTACGGCATCCAGGCCGCCGCCCGCTCGTACTACGGCACCGACGCCTCGAAGCTCACCACCGCCCAGGGCGCCTACCTCGCCTCGCTGCTCCAGGCCCCCAACCAGTACGACTGGACCTCCGCCAACGCCACCGGCCGGGCGCTCGTCGAGGAGCGCTGGAACTACGTCCTCGACAACATGGTCGAGATGGGCTGGCTCCCCGCCGCCGAGCGCGCCGGCCTGAAGTTCCCCGTCCCGCAGGCGCCCAAGCCGCTCCCCGGCATGGAGGGCCAGACCGGCTACATCGTCGAGGCCGCCAACCAGGAGCTGATGCGCCAGGGCGTCAGCGAGGAGGACATCAAGGCCGGCGGCTGGACGATCACCCTCACCGTCGACGAGCGGAAGCAGAAGGACCTCGTCGCCGCCGTCGACAAGGAACTCGAAGCCAAGCTCGACCGCAAGGGCGACAAGAAGGCCGCCACCGTCCAGGCCGGCGCCACCTCCGTCGACCCGAAGACCGGCGCGGTCGTCGCGATGTACGGCGGCGTCGGCGCCACCGAGCACTGGATGTCCAACGCCACCCGGCGCGACTTCCAGCCCGCCTCCACCTTCAAGCCGATCGTCCTCGCCTCCGCCCTCGACAACGAGGCCACCACCCAGGACGGCCGCGACATCGGCCTCGGCACGATCTACGACGGCGACAGCAAGCGCCCCGTCGTCGGCAGCAAGATCCCCTACGCCCCCGAGAACCAGGGCGACTACTCGTACGGCCCCGTCACCGTCCAGCGCGCCACCGACAAGTCCATCAACTCGGTCTACGCCCAGATGATCGTCGACGTCGGCGCCGAGAAGACCAAGAAGACGGCGCTCGCCCTCGGCCTGAAGGACGGCCAGGACTTCGCCCCCACCCCCGCCATGGCGCTCGGCACCATGGGCGCCTCCACCCTCGACATGGCCGGCGCCTACGCCACCCTCGACAACCACGGCCGCAAGGTCAGCCCGAGCCTCGTCAAGGCCGCCCAGCACCGCGACCGCCAGGTCGACACCGTCCGGCAGACCGGCGAACAGGTCATCAGCCGCCGGGCCGCCGACACCGTCACCAAGGCCATGAAGGGCGTCGTCGACAACGGCTCCGGCTTCCGCGCCGCCGGCGACTACGAGGCCGCCGGCAAGACCGGCACCTCCGAGAACAACCGCTCCGCCTGGTTCGTCGGCTACACCCCCGAACTGGTCACCGCCGTCGCCCTCTTCGGCGAGGACACCTCCGGCAAGATCGCCGAGCAGGTCACCCTCACCGACACCATCGAGCCCGGCCGCGCCAACGGCGGCGGCTTCCCGGCCAAGATCTGGGGCGCGTACACCGAGCGTGCCCTGAACGGCGGCTCCGACGCCGAGTTCGACCTGGAGACCGACGGCGGCTGGGACGGCGGCGGCCGCCTCCCGACCGGGACCGGCTCGCCCACCGCGACCGAGGAGCCCACCGAGGAGCCGACCGAGGCCGCCACGACCCCGCCGGCCCGCACCACCGCCCCGCCGACCACCCCGCCCACCACGCCGCCGACGACCGCGCCGACGACCACCCAGGCGCCCACCACCACCCCGCCGGTCCCGACCGGCGACCCCACCCGGGAGCCGACCACCACGGCGACCGTCCAGCCGCCCGACCCCGGCGTCCCGGACGGCGACGAGGGCGCCGTCCTGCCCGACGGCACCACCACCCGTCAGCCCCGCTGACCCCCGCTCCTTCACGCGGCGAAGGCCGGCCCCCACCAGGGGGACCGGCCTTCGTCACGTACTCCCGCGGATCAGACGCGCGTCGACAGCTCGAACCAGACGACCTTGCCGCCCGACAGACGGGTCGCCCCCCACCGCCGCGCCAGCCGGTTCACCAGGAACAGGCCGCGCCCGCCCTCGTCCGTCTCGCGGGCCCGCCGCTGCCGGGGCAGCTGCGGGGAGTCGTCGCCGACCTCGCAGCGCAGCACGTCCGTCCGCAGCAGCCGCAGGGTCACCGGCCGCTCCGCGTACCGCACCGCGTTCGTCACCACCTCGCTGATCAGCAGCTCCACCGAGTCGGTCAGCTCCTCCAGGTCCCAGCGGGCGAGCGCCCGGCGGGCGAGCCGGCGGGCCCGGCCCGGGGCCGCGTCCTCAGGATCCAGGAACCAGTACGCCACGTCGCTCGGCGCGATCCCGTCGAAGCGGGCCGCGAGCAGCGCGATGTCGTCGTCCCGGTCGCCCGGACCCAGCATGTCGAGCACGTCGTCGCAGAGCGCCTCCAGGGGCGGCGCGTGGTCCGGCCCGGTCAGCTGGGCCGCCGCCGCCAGCCGCTCCCGCAGCTGCTCGATCCCGGTCCACACGTCCCGCAGCCGGGACTCCACCAGACCGTCCGTGTACAGCAGCAGCGTCGCACCGGCCGGGGCGTCCAGCTCGACCGCCTCGAAGTCCACGCCGCCGACCCCGATCGGGGCGCCCGCGGGCACCCGCAGCACCTCCGCGCGCCCGTCCAGGTGGAGCAGTATCGGCGGCGGATGACCGGCGTTGGCGACCGTGATCCGGTGCGAGACCGGGTCGTAGACCGCGTACATGCAGGTCGCCATCCGGTTCTCGCCGAGCCGCTGGGCCTGCTCGTCGAGGTGGTGCAGCACCTCCTGCGGCGGCAGGTCGAGCCCGGCCAGGGTCTGCGCGGTGGTGCGCAGCTGGCCCATGATCGCGGCCGAGGTCATGGAGTGGCCCATGACGTCGCCGACGACCAGGGCGACCCGGCTGCCGGGCAGCGGGATCGCGTCGTACCAGTCACCGCCCACCCGGGCCGTCTCGGCCGCCGGCAGGTAGCGGGAGGCGAGCTTGACGCCGGTCGGCTGCGGCAGCGAGTCCGGCAGCATGGTCCGCTGGAGCTCGTCCGCGATGTACGCCTCCCGGCCGTACAGCACCGCCTTGTCGATGCCGAGCGCGGTGTGGGTGGCCAGCTGGGCGCCGACGAGCAGGTCGTCCGGGTCGAAGGCGGGCTGCTCGGCGCGGCGCAGGAAGACGGCCGCGCCGATCACCCGGCGCCGGCCGCGCAGCGGAGCCAGTATCGCCCGCGGGCCGCGGGGCAGCGGATGCTCGGGGCCCAGGAGCTCGCCGAGCGCGGCCCGGGCGGCGGCGGAGTCGCCGAAGACCGGCCGGACCCCGCGGAGCACCTCGGCCAGGGAACTGCCGGAGCGCACCTCGCACAGCTCGGCGGCGGGGGTCGGGTCGGGATCGGGTACGAGGACGAGCTCGTCGCCCTCCAGGTCCGTTAACCGCAGCCGGTCCGTGCGGCGAAGGCGCAGCACGAAGGGCGCCACCGGGCGTTCGTCGCCGACCGGCAGCGGGTCGCGGAGGTAGACGAGGATCTCGTCGGAGAAGGCCGGCACGGTGGCGCGGCACAGGCCGAGCACGATCTCGTCGAGGTCGAGGCCGCGGGCGATCCGCCGGGTCGCGGCGCCGACGAAGCGCAGCCGGTCGCCCTCGCGCCGCCCGGCCTGCTCCGCCCCTTTGGGGGAGACGGCGACGGCGACCGCGGGCGCCGAGGGCCCCGGCGCCGGCGAGGGCTCCGGGAGCTGCGGCGCGGGCTGCGCGGGGATGTCGGAGGGCAGGCCGGCGGGCGCGGCCTCCTGGCGAGGCCGCGTCTGTTCCTGGGGCCGGTCGGCCAGCGGCTGCCGGCCTTCGTGGGAGGTGGGATGCTCCGTCACGCGTGGGATTCCGTCCGTCCGGGCCGGTGGTGCGATGCACTCGCTCTTCTCGCCGATGCCGCGCCTCCGGTGGGGATAAACCCCGCGGCGGCGGTATTCGCGCTGGATTTCGCGGTGGGTACGGACGATCCGCGGACCGCGGCAGGGGCGGGGGGAGTGCGACCCGGGCACAGCTCCGGCACTGCTCTCCCCCTCATCGATGACGTGCGGTGACGTGTGGTCAGTTGCTGCGCTGCGTTCGGTCGGTGACGTGGTGTCCGACGGTTGCGCCCGATGTCGGCCGTGCGGAGGACGATCCTACGTTTCGACCCCGGGGGCGCGGCAAGGGTCTCATGGAGCGGTGTGCGCCGGGGTGCGATCCCAGTCCGCCGGCAGGACGGGGACGGTCCAGGCGGGATCGGGCCGCCACTCCTCCCAGCCGTCCCGGAAGGGTGTTCCCCAGCTCTCGACCAGCCGTACGGCCGCCGCGCCGGCCTCCCGCACCCGGGCGGCCCCGGCCGGGTCCATGAGCCCGGTGCGCTGCGCCTGCTCGAACTCGTCCTCGTCCCGCCAGAGCCAGCTGTGGTCGGGGTAGACGGAGATGTCGAGGAAGTGGTCCTCGGAGTCGACGCCGCCGGCCCAGCGGCGGCGCGGCTCCTCCAGGTTCACGTACCAGCTGCGGAAGCGCCAGCCGCGCTCCCAGAAGAGCCAGACCGACCAGGGGTCGCCGGGTCTCGCCAGCTTGAGGACCCCGCTGCCCGCCCAGCGGGCGCGCTCGGTGGTGCGGGGCGCGGTGTAGCGGGTGGCGAGCGGCTCGTCGTGGACGGAGGTGCCGTCGGCGAGCACCGGCCGGACGCACTCGGTGCCGGGCGCCATCCACACGGCGAGCAGGTCCGGGGTGTCGCGGACGACGGTCACCGGCCGGCAGATGTGCACCGCGTCGGTGCCCACGCCGCGGTAGCGCCAGAGGATGTGCTCCCCGGGCGCCCAGCGCTGGATGTCGTCCGAACCGTCCGCTCCTGTCATGCGCAGATCTTAGGGGCGCGCTCCCACCGGCGCTGCGGTACAGGTCACGGTTGAGTCACCCGGGAGCGGCCCCGGGTTCGTACGGGAGACATCCCGGGGTCACGCCGGGGTCACGTCGGGACCGCACCGGGGCCGCGCCGGGGTCAGGGCCGGGTCATGCGCAGGACGTCGAGGGCCTCGTCGAGCTGTTCGAGGGTGAGGTCGCCGCGGTCCACGTAGCCGGACTCCAGGACGACCTCGCGGATGGTCTTGCGCTCGGCCAGGGACCGCTTGGCGACCTTCGCGGCCTCCTCGTAGCCGATGTACTTGTTGAGCGGGGTGACGACGGAGGGGGAGGACTCGGCGTACTCGCGGGCGCGCTCCACGTCGGCGGTGACGCCGTCGACGGTGCGGTCGGCGAGCAGCCGGGAGGCGTTGGCCAGGAGGCGTACGGACTCCAGCAGGTTCTTGGCCATCACCGGGAGCATGACGTTGAGCTCGAAGTTCCCGGCCGCGCCGGCCACAGCGACGGTGGTGTCGTTGCCGGTGACCTGGGCGGCGACCATGAGGACGGCTTCGGGGACCACCGGGTTGACCTTGCCGGGCATGATCGAGGAGCCGGGCTGGAGGTCGGGCAGCGCGATCTCGGCCAGTCCGGTGCGGGGGCCGCTGGCCATCCAGCGCAGATCGTTGGCGATCTTGGTGAGGGAGACGGCGATGGTCCTGAGCTGGCCGGAGGTCTCCACCAGGCCGTCCCGGGCGCCCTGGGCCTCGAAGTGGTCGCGGGCCTCGGTGAAGGGCAGGCCCGTGGCGCGGGCGAGCTCGGCGACGACGGCGGCCGAGAAGCCGGGCGGGGTGTTGATGCCGGTGCCCACGGCGGTGCCGCCGAGGGGGAGTTCGGCCAGCCGGGGCAGGGCCGAGCGCAGCCGTTCGATCCCGTACCTGACCTGCGCCGCGTAGCCGCCGAACTCCTGGCCCAGGGTGACCGGCGTGGCGTCCATCAGATGCGTACGACCCGACTTCACCACCGTCGCGAATTCGGCCGATTTTCGCTCCAGGGCGGCGGCCAGGTGGTCGAGCGCCGGGATGAGGTCGCGGGTGACGGCGGCGGTCGCGGCGATGTGGATGGAGGAGGGGAAGACGTCGTTGGACGACTGCGAGGCGTTGACGTGGTCGTTGGGGTGGACGGCCCGGTCGGCCGGCAGCCGCTCCCCGGCGAGGGTGGCGAGGACCTCGTTGGTGTTCATGTTGGAGGAGGTGCCGGAGCCCGTCTGGAAGACGTCGACCGGGAACTGGTCGTCCCAGCGGCCCTCCGCGACCTCCGCGGCGGCGGCCGCGATGGCCTCCGCGCGGTCCCGGTCGATCACCCCGAGCTCGGCGTTGACGGTGGCGGCGGCGGCCTTGATCCGGGCCAGGGCTTCGATGTGGGCGCGCTCCAGGCGCTGCCCGGAGACCGGGAAGTTCTCCACCGCGCGCTGGGTCTGGGCCCGCCACTTGGCGTGCGCGGGGACGCGCACCTCGCCCATGGAGTCGTGCTCGATCCGGTAGCCGTCTTCGTTGCTCATCTTGGTCAACCTCCTGAAAAAGTTGAGCACTTGTCTTGTTCGATGTATTCCCAAGGCGTGTACCGGCCAGTAAAAACCGTGGGTAACCCCACTTCCAGGAGGCGCAATGACGCGCACCAGGTACAGACTCCGGTGGCCCATCGCCGCCGTCGCGGCAGCCGCCGCCGCACTCGGCTCCTTCACCGCCGCCCCCGCCGGAGCGGCCGACACCGGTACGAGGGCCGCCGTCGCCTCCGTACCCCTCCCGCCCGAGCTGGAGGCGATCCGGGCCGCCGAGGCCACGAAGATCTACGGCAGCCCCGAGGAGCGCCCGCTCGACCAGCGGAAGACCGGCCTGATCTCGCTCGGCGACAGCGAGATCTCCGGCGAGGGCGTCGGGACCTACGAGTCCCCCACCAACGGCCCCACCAACTGGTGCCACCGCTCGCCCGACGCGGCCATCCACCGCACCGGCATCGCCGCCGACCTCACCTTCAACGTCTCCTGCTCCGGCGCCTACACCGGCAACATCCGGATCGGCGGGAGCAAGCAGTACGCGGACGAGCTGGTCCAGAGCGACAACCTCGCCGTCAAGGCCCGCAACACCCGCATCAAGATGGTCCTCCTGGTCGCCGGAGCCAACGACGACCTGCAGTTCGGCCCCGTCATGACCGACTGCGTCACCCGGTACGTCCTCAGCCAGGGCACCTGCGAGCCCAAGTACGCCCCCGGCTGGCAGTCCCGCGTCGACGCCCTCGTCCCCAAGGTCGAGCAGACCGTCCGCGACCTGAAGACCGTCATGCGGGACGCCGGGTACGCCGACGGCGACTACAAGCTCGTCGTCATGGGCTACCCCAGCCCCATCGGCCCGGACTTCTACGACAACCCCCGCTTCCCCGGCAAGCTGAGCTGCGGCGGCATGGGCTACGACTCCGACACCAAGTGGGGCCGCAACACCGCCGTCCCCGCCTTCGAGCGCGGCATGCGCCGGGTCGCCGCTTCCACCGGCGCCGTCTACCTCGACAACTCGCGGCTCTTCCACGGCCACGAGGTCTGCATGGAGGACACCTGGGCCCGGGGCCTGTACATCGACCTCTCCAAGCCCGGCGGGATCGACGAGAACTCCACCCGCCAGTCCTTCCACCCCAACAAGAGCGGCCACGCCGCCTTCGCGTCCTGCCTGACCCAGCTGTACGGCTCCGGCCTGCGCGAGGCGAGCTGCGCCGACGTGAACTCCTCCGGCACCCCGACGCTCTTCCCGCTCGCCTGGGACGACGCCTACGAGCCGCTGCGGAACGGCGCGACCGGCAACTGCCTCGACGTGAACGCCGCCGAGTCCGCCAACGGCACCGGCGTCCTCGGCTGGGACTGCCACGGCGGCCGCAACCAGGGCTGGTGGTACGACTCCGCCCGCGGGACCCTGCACACCGAACTCACCCAGGACCGCTGCCTGGACGTGCCGGGCGCCGCCTACCAGGCCGGCAAGGCGCTCATCGTCTGGAACTGCAGCGGCGCCGCCAACCAGAGGTTCGTCCGCGACGGCGCCACGATCCGGCCCGCCGCCGCGACCGGCCTCTGCCTCGCGCAGAGCGCCGCGAAGGAGCCGGTCCGGCTCCAGACCTGCGACGGCTCGGCGAACCAGAAGTTCGCCTAGCCGACGACAGGCCCGAGAACGCCGTGGCCCCCCGTCCGGTGCGGGGCGGGGGGCCACGGCCCCGTCGCGTGCGGAGCTCTCATGTCCGGGGCTCTCGCGTGCGGAGCTCTCAGGTGAGCTTGAGCGTGGACTTCGCCAGCTCGTACGCCGGCAGCATCTCCCGGTGCTCCTCCGTGTCCAGACCGCCGAGGTGCAGGATGACCGCGCCCTTCGGGGTGGCGACCGCGAGGGCCCGCTCCTCCTTGGGCTCGTCGAGGAGCTCGCTGCCGGCGGTGTACGTGACCTCCACCGCCGGCAGGCCGCCGGCGGTCCGGATCTCCCGGTAGACCGTGTCCGCGGTCTTCTCCTCGGCCCGCACGAACCCTTCGAGGGCGGCCCGGGCCGGGCCCTTCGCGGTCCACACCCGCAGGAAGCCGATCTGCCCGGCGGGCTTGGCGTCCACCGCGCAGCGGATGATCGCCGGCCCCTGCCGCGTCAGCGCCGCGAACTCGGGGTTCTCCGGGTCGTCGATCGCGTCCGGCTCCCACTCCTCGGCGAGGGAGAAGGAGACGGGGAGCGCGCACGCGGTCCCGGGACCGCCGACGGACCCCGCGGCCTTCACGGACGGCGAGGGTGTCACGGCCGACGAGGGCGTCGCGGACGGCGTCGCGGAGGGCTTCGCGGCCGGAGGGGCGGACGCGTCCGGCTCCGGGGTCGTGCCGCAGGCGGTCAGCAGGGCCGCCGCGAGCAGGGCGGTACGGAGGAGAGGGGCTCTACCTGGCATGGCCCCATCATCCCTGACCGGGGTGCGTCACCCGGACGGCGGTCGCACAATGTGAGGACGGCCCGAAGGGGGGAAGATCCGCACCCCGCCAGGGAGGCAGCCCATGATCCGGAGCTTCAGGAGGATCGGCGCCCTCGGCGCCGCGACGGTCGCGGCCGTCACCTTCGCGGCCGCCGCGCCGGCCGCCGCCGCACCCGCCGTACCCGAGGACGGGTTCGAGTTCACCCTGTACGCCAAGGAGGTCCCGGCCGACGAGGACGAGGGCACCGGCGCGGCACCGAAGGTCGGCGACTCCTTCGCCTTCGCCGATGACCTCTCCCGCTCCAAGGGCGGCGAGACGGTCGGCCGGGACGGCGTCGGCTGCACCGTCGTGCGCACCGGCGACCCGATGGACGTGCTCTGCGTCGGCACCTTCGTCCTGAACGGCGGTCCCGGCGGCCAGCTCACCGGGCAGACCCTGCTCTCCGTCGACCCCTCGGACGAGGCCCCGGCCGCGTTCGACATCGCGGTCACCGGCGGCACCGGCGACTTCGACAACGCCCGCGGCTGGATCCGCTCCATCCCGGACGGGGACTACTCACGACTGGAGTTCCACCTCACCCGCTGACGGGGCGGTGTCAGGAGAGCTTGCCGTAGTCCGGCAGCTTGAAGGCGCGCTCGGCGTGACCGCCGACGATGTCGGTCGTGTTGTTCCCGATGTTCGCGATGATCGTGTAGCCCTTGGCCTCGATCTCGGCGCGCTTCTCCGTCTTGTACGCGCTCACCTCGGCGAAGAGGTCGGGCAGCGAGCGCACGTACAGGCCGTCGACCGGGTAGCCGACCTGCTTGAGGTTCCACTCGGTGAGCGCGTGGATGATCCCCGGCCGCGCGGTCACGAAGAAGACCTTCACCCCGCGCGCGTGCGCGTCCCGGACCAGCGAGTGGATCTCGGGGATGGCCGGGGTCGGCAGCTCCCAGAACGGGTGGAAGTCCGTCTCCAGGGAGCTGTTGTCGATGTCGAGGACGATCGCCTGCTTCTCCGTGCCGGCGTCCTCGGCGCGCTCCTCGATGTACGGGCGGGCCTCGGCGACCACGGCGGCCACGTCCCGGCGCCAGGTCGCGTAGTCCACGTCCTCGAACGCGGCGGCGGAGGTGAGGTGGGTGTCGGGGTCGGCGGCGGAGGCGGCGGGCGCGGGCCCGACGACGAGGAGGGCCGTGAGGCCGAGGAGGCCGGTGGCGGTGGCGGCTGCGGACTTGGCGGAGGGCATGGGGGGCTCCCGAGTGGTCGACCGTCTCAGTGGTTGACATGCTCGCGACCCATACTGACCAGTAAGTGGCCGGCTGACCACCAGTCGGTAGCGACTTTCGGAGCGGGACGTGACGGCGCCCCCGGTCCGTCCGCGCGGACCGGGGGCGCCGAAGTGCTACCCGGGGTTACGACAGCTGGGAGCCCTGGCGCACCGGGATGTGGGTGAACGTCGGCTCCGGGGCGGGGTTCTGGAAGAAGTCGTTGCCCTTGTCGTCGACGACGACGAAGGCCGGGAAGTCCTCGACCTCGATCTTCCAGACGGCCTCCATGCCGTCCTCCTCGTTGTCCAGGACCTCGATCTTCTTGATGCAGTCCTGGGCGAGGCGGGCGGCCGGGCCGCCGATGGAGCCGAGGTAGAAGCCGCCGTGCGTGCCGCACGCGTCCGTGACCTGCTGCGAGCGGTTGCCCTTGGCGAGCATCACCATCGAGCCGCCCGCCGCCTGGAACTGCTCCACGTAGCTGTCCATGCGGCCGGCCGTCGTCGGACCGAAGGAACCGGAGGCGTACCCCTCGGGGGTCTTCGCCGGGCCCGCGTAGTAGACCGGGTGGTCCTTCATGTACTGCGGCATGTCCTCGCCCGCGTCGAGCCGCGCCTTGATCTTGGCGTGCGCGATGTCGCGGGCGACGACCAGCGGGCCGGTGAGCGAGAGGCGGGTCTTCACCGGGTGCTTCGTCAGCTCGGCCAGGACCTGGTCCATCGGCTGGTTGAGGTCGATCTTCACGACGTCGCCCGCGTCCAGGTGGGTGTCCTCGGTCTCCGGCAGGAAGCGCGCCGGGTCCGTCTCCAGCTGCTCCAGGAAGACGCCCTCGGCGGTGATCTTCGCGACGGCCTGGCGGTCGGCCGAGCAGGAGACGGCGATCGCGACGGGCAGCGAGGCGCCGTGCCGGGGGAGGCGGACGACGCGCACGTCGTGGCAGAAGTACTTGCCGCCGAACTGCGCGCCGATGCCGATCTTCTGCGTCAGCTCGAAGACCTTCTCCTCCAGCTCCTTGTCCCGGAAGCCGTGGCCGGTGGCGGCGTCGCCCTCGGTCGGCAGCTCGTCCAGGTAGTGCGCGGAGGCGTACTTCGCGGTCTTCAGCGCGAACTCGGCGGAGGTGCCGCCGACCACGATCGCCAGGTGGTACGGCGGGCAGGCGGCCGTACCCAGCGAACGGATCTTCTCCTCCAGGAACTTCATCATGGACGCCTCGTTGAGGACGGCCTTCGTCTCCTGGTAGAGGAAGGACTTGTTGGCCGAGCCGCCGCCCTTGGCCATGAAGAGGAACTTGTACGCGCCGCCGTCGGTCGCGTACAGCTCGATCTGCGCGGGCAGGTTCGAGCCGGTGTTCTTCTCCTCCCACATGGTGACCGGGGCCATCTGCGAGTAGCGGAGGTTGAGCTTGGTGTACGCGTCGTAGATGCCCTTCGACAGGGCCTCCTCGTCGCGGCCGGAGGTCAGCACGTTCTGCCCGCGCTTGCCCATGACGATCGCCGTGCCGGTGTCCTGGCACATGGGGAGCACGCCGGCGGCGGCGATGTTCGCGTTCTTCAGGAGGTCGAGCGCGACGAACTTGTCGTTGCCCGACGCCTCCGGGTCGTCGATGATCTTCCGCAGCTGGGCCAGGTGCGCCGGGCGCAGGAAGTGCTGGATGTCGTGGACGGCCTCGGCGGCCAGCTTGCGCAGCGCCTCCGGCTCGACCTTGAGGAACGTACGGCCGTCGGCCTCGAAGGTGGAGACGCCCTCGGCGGTCACCAGGCGGTAGGGCGTGGTGTCCTCTCCCACGGGGAGCAGATCGGAGTACGCAAACTCTGGCATGACGGCGGCCATTCCTCACTCGGCAGACAGCAGCGCGCCGCCTCCGTTGGCGGGCGCGCCCTCCAGCGTAGAACGCGGGCGCGGCACCGATCCTGTGAGGTAAGGCTCACCCGGAATCGGGAATGCGCCGAAGTGGAGTCTTCCGCGCCGGGGAGGCGCGCCGACAGCTCTCCGCCGAGGGCCGGGCCGTTCTCGGCAAGTCGCTTCCCCTAGGGGAGAGATGGGGGATCGGATCCCTGGTCGCGATCTATCGCGTGTGCCAGGGTGGAGACGTGGACCTCGAAAAGCAGCCCGACCCCGCGCAGCCGTCCGACCCCGCGCAGCCGCCCGCCGCGCCGGAAGCCCCCGCCGCGCCGGAAACCCCCGCCGCGCCGGAAGCTCCCGCAGCGCCGGAAACCCCTGCCGCCGCCCCGGCCTCTGCGGCCGCGCCCGCCGCGCCCGCGGAACCTGTCGCGCCTGCTGCTCCTGCTCCACCCGCTGCTCCTGCCCCACCGGTCGCTCCGGCGGCTCCCGTCGCTCCCGCGCCGCCCGCGTACGCCGATCCGCAGGGGGCGCTCCGGGCCTCCGACGCCGACCGGGACCGGGTCGCGGAGATCCTCGCGGAGGCGCTCGCGCAGGGGCGGCTCGACGCGGAGGAACACGCCGAGCGGGTCGAGGCGGTCTACCGGGCCAAGACCGTGGGCGAGCTGGAGCCGATCGTGCGGGACCTGCCGGCCGCCGACGGCGGACCGGCCGCCGCGCGGCCGGAGCCGGCCCCCACCGCCTGGGGACCGGAGGACGCGGAGGGGAACGCGGACCAGCTGTTCGCCGTCTTCTCCAGCACCACCCGCAAGGGCCGCTGGCGGGTCGCCCGCCGCACCAACGCCTTCGCGATCTTCGGGAACGTGGAGATCGACCTGACGGAGGCGATCTTCACCCAGCCCCTCACCACCATCAACGCCACCTCGATCTTCGGGAACATCGAGGTCCGCGTCCCGGAGAACATCAGCCTGCGCGGCTCCGGCGCCGGCATCCTCGGGAACTTCGAGGTCACGACCCTGGAGGGGGTCGACCCGCAGGCGCCGCTGGTCGTCGTCAACGGCTACGCGGTGCTCGGGAACGTGGAGGCGAGACCCAAGCGCGGCAAGTGGGTCACCGACCTCCAGAACAAGGTCCGCAAGCACCTCGGGCACTGACCCGCCGGGTATCGGCCAGGAAGTGACCGGAATACGTCGCCGGGGCTCCGGACTCCGGATGGGGAACGCACGCAGTGCATAGGCGCGCGCACAGCGGGTAGGGCTGCTGCATCGCTGCTCGCTCGCGAAGCCGTCGTCAGGAGTAGACCGTGCTGCAACTGCCGCATCAGCCCCTCCAGGTAGCCCCCGTGCCGCCCCAGCGTGCTCCGGCGCGGCAGGACGAGGACGGCCCCTGGCACGCGGAGGCGGTGTGCCGCCGGGACGAGGCAGGACTCTTCTTCGCCCCCTCCAAGGAGCCGACCGCCGCGCGACTGGCCCGCGAGGAGGCGGCCAAGCGGGTCTGCGCCCGCTGTCCCGTGATGGTCGACTGCCGCGAGCACGCGCTGCTGCAGCCGGAGCCGTACGGCGTCTGGGGCGGGCTCACCGCCGCCGAGCGCCGTGTGGTGCTGGCCCGGCGCCGCCGCCGCGAGGTCGAGCTGCGCAAGGCCGCCGCGGCCGAGCGCATCCCCCAGGCCGGCTGACGAGCGGACCGCCGGGGCCGGCCGCCCCGGCACCCGGACCCTGTCCCGTACCCCGCGACCCGGACCCGTACGGAACGGGAAGGGGCGCCCCCACCGCACATGGGGGCGCCCCTCTTCGTTGCCGTCGGCCGAGCCGGGGTCAGTTCGCCCGGTCGAAGTCGATCTGGCTGTAGGCGCGCAGCTTCGCGAGCCGGTGCGTGGAGTCGATCTGGCGGATCGTGCCGGACTTCGAGCGCATGACCAGCGACTGGGTGGTCGCGGTCTCGGAGCGGTAGCGCACCCCGCGCAGCAGCTCGCCGTCGGTGATGCCGGTGGCGACGAAGAAGACGTTGTCGCCGCTGACCAGGTCGGTGGTGGTGAGGACCCGGTCCAGGTCGTGGCCCGCGTCGATGGCCTTCTGGCGCTCGGCCTCGTCCTTCGGCCACAGCTTGCCCTGGATCACGCCGCCCAGGCACTTGATGGCACAGGCCGAGATGATGCCCTCGGGCGTGCCGCCGATGCCCATGAGCAGGTCGACGCCGGTGCCCTCGCGGGCGGCCATGATCGAGCCGGCCACGTCGCCGTCGGAGATGAACTTGATGCGGGCGCCGGTCTCCCGGATCTCCTTGACGATGCCCTCGTGACGGGGGCGGTCCAGGATGACCACGGTGACGTCCTCGGCGTTCATGCCCTTCGCCTTGGCGACCCGGCGGATGTTGACCGAGACGGGCGCGTTGATGTCGACGAAGTCGGCGGCCTCGGGGCCGGTGACCAGCTTGTCCATGTAGAAGACCGCGGACGGGTCGAACATGGAGCCGCGGTCGGCGGCGGCGAGGACGGCGATCGCGTTGGGCATGCCCTTGGCGTTCAGGGTGGTGCCGTCGATCGGGTCCACGGCGATGTCGACCTCGGCGCCGGTGCCGTCGCCGACCCGCTCGCCGTTGAAGAGCATCGGCGCCTCGTCCTTCTCGCCCTCTCCGATGACGACGACGCCGTTCATCGAGACGGTCGAGATGAGGGTCCGCATCGCGTTGACCGCGGCGCCGTCCGCGCCGATCTTGTCGCCGCGGCCGACCCAGCGGCCGGCGGCCATGGCGGCGGCCTCGGTCACGCGGACCAGTTCGAGGGCGAGATTGCGGTCGGGGGCCTCGGGAGAGACCTCCAGCTCGGGAGGGAGGTGGTGCTCGGTCATCGGAGCGCACCTTTCTGTACGACGACGGCCGGAAAAAGGAGGGTGCTGTGACTCTATCGCCAGGTCGACAAATTGAGCAGAGGGCCCCACGTATGAGCGCGGGACCCGGATGCGACCATATGGGGCGTGGCAGCTAAGCGAGGCAGGCAGACGGTACGCGGGATGTTCCAGTCCCTCGGGGTGATCATGGTCGCCGCGGGGGTCATGTATCTCTTCATCCCGCACGACGAGGACGCGGAGCCGGTCAAGGCCAAGGACTACCGCGTCGAGCTGGTCACGGCCCAGCGGGCGGCGCCCTACCCGGTGCTCGCGCCCGAGGGCCTCGGCGAGGACTGGAAGGCGACGGTGGTCTCGTACAGGCGCGAGCAGGGCAACGCCTGGCAGCTCGGCTTCCTCTCCCCGGACACCCAGTACGTCTCGGTCAACCAGTCGACCACCGAGCCAAAGAAGTTCGTGCCCAAGGTCACCCACTCGGCCAAGAACACCGGGAAGACGCAGACGGTGGGCGGCCAGGAGTGGCAGCGCTGGGAGGGCCCCAAGTACGACGCGCTGGTACGCACCGAGGGCGGGGCGACCACGGTCGTGACGGGGACGGCGTCCTTCGACACGCTCGCGGAGATGGCCGGCGCGCTCCGGTCGAAGCAGGCCTGACCCGATCCCGGGGCACGCCTGCCTTCCGGGTGTGCCTCCGGGCACTCTTCCGGACGCGCCTCCGGACGCGCCTCCGGACGCGCCTCCGGACGCGCCTCCGGACGCGCCTCCGGACGCGCTTCCGGACGTGCTTCCGGACGCGACGAAGCCCCCGGTGCCTCGGCACCGGGGGCTTCGTCGTGCGCGGTGGTCCGGCTCAGACGGTGGTGATGACGTCGTCGTAGGCCAGGCGCGGGGAGCGGGGGAACCAGGCGTCCTCGCCGGGCTTGCCGATGTTGACGACCATCAGCGGGGTGTGGTCGGCGTCCAGGAACTCCTTCTGGACACCGGCGAAGTCCAGGCCGGTCATCGGGCCGGCGGCCAGGCCGGCGGCGCGGACGCCGACGATGAAGTACGCGGCCTGCAGGGCGGCGTTCAGCAGCGCGGAGCCCTCGCGGACCGGGCGCTCCGAGAAGAACATGTCCTTGGCCTGCGGGAAGTGCGGGAGCAGGGCCGGGAGCTCCTCGTGGAACTCGTTGTCCGCGGAGAGGATCGCGACGAGCGGCGCCGTGCGGGTCTTGGCCTGGTTGCCCTCGGCCATGTGCTTCACGAGGCGCTCGCGGGCCTCCTCGGAGCGGACGAGCGTGATGCGCAGCGGGGTCTGGTTGAAGGCGGTCGGGCCGAACTTCACCAGGTCGTAGATCGCCTGGACCTGCTCGTCGGTCACCGGCTCGTCGGTGAACGTGTTGGCGGTGCGGGCCTCGCGGAAGAGGAGGTCCTGGGCGGCGGAGTCGAGAACGAGGGACATGCTGCGTACCTTCCGGACTGCAAAGAGGGCCGCCCGGCGGGGAATCCGGGCGATGGCTCGACAGTACGCCCGCGATTGGTGAAAATTCAACTATCCGATCCGGATAGTGATCCGTTTCACTTCGCCAGTGTAGCCCGGCCCCCACCACCGCCGGACCGCTCGCGTCTCCCTCTCTCCCTCTCTCTCCCTCCCTTCCCTCCCTGCGCTCAGTCCTCGGACTCCTCCGCCTCCCGCTCGGCCGCCAGCGAGGCGTCGAGCCGGGCGCGGGCGCCCTCCAGCCAGTGCCGGCAGACCTTCGCCAGCTCCTCGCCGCGCTCCCAGAGCGCCAGCGACTCCTCCAGGGTCGTGCCGCCCGCCTCCAGGCGCCGGACGACCTCGATCAGCTCGTCGCGCGCCTCCTCGTACCCGAGCGCCGCACCCGTCTCCGTACCGCTTGCCATGTCTTCTCCGTCCTCCGTGCCTTCTCGTGTCGTCGTCCCGCGCGGGCCCGTCACGCCCGCCGCACCGTGAACTCGCCCTCGGCGACCCGGGCCCGCAGCTCCTCGCCCTCCGCGACCTCGCCGGCCGCGCGGACCACGGAGCCGTCCGCCCGCTGGAGCACCGCGTAGCCGCGCTCCAGGGTCGCGGCGGGGGAGAGGGCCCGCACCCGCGCGCGGGTGTGCGCCAGCTCCGACTCCGCCCGGTCCAGGAGGTGCCCGAAGACCCGCCGGCTCCGCGCCAGGAGCGCGTCCAGCTCGTCCTCCCTGACCTCCACCATCCGCTGCGGGTGCTCCATCACCGGCCGGGCCAGGGCGTGCGCGAGCCCCCGCTCCTCGCGCTCCAGGAGTCCCCGGACCGTCCGCAGCGCGCGGTCGCGGAGCCCGCGCACCCGCTCCAGTTCCTCGCCCACGTCCGGGACGATCTTCTTCGCCGCGTCCGTCGGCGTGGAGGCGCGCAGGTCCGCCACCAGGTCGAGGAGCGGGGAGTCCGGCTCGTGCCCGATCGCGGACACCACCGGCGTCCGGCACGCGGCCACCGCGCGGACCAATTGCTCGTCCGAGAAGGGCAGCAGGTCCTCGACGCTGCCGCCGCCCCGCGCCACCACGATCACGTCCACGTCCTCGTGGGCGTCCAGCTCCTTCACCGCCTGGATCACCTGCGGCACCGCCTTCACGCCCTGCACCGGCACGTTCCGCACCTCGAAGCGGACCGCCGGCCATCTGCGCCGGGCGTTCTCCAGGACGTCCCGCTCGGCCGCCGACGCCCGGCCGCAGACCAGGCCGATCAGCTGCGGCAGGAACGGCAGCGGCTTCTTCCGGTCGAGCGCGAACAGCCCCTCGGCCGCGAGCCCCCGCTTCAGCTGTTCGAGCCGGGCCAGCAGCTCGCCGATCCCGACCGGCTTGATCTCCACCGCCCGCAGCGACAGCTGCCCGCGCGGCGCGTACCACTCCGGTTTCGCGTGCACGACGACGCGGGCGCCCTCCGACACGACGTCGGCCACCGCGTCGAAGACCTGCCGGTAGCAGGTCACGCCGATGGAGATGTCGTACGAGGGATCCCGCAGCGTCAGGAAGACGACCCCGGCACCGGGGCGGCGTGAGAGCTGCGTGATCTGCCCCTCGACCCAGATCGCCCCCAGCCGGTCGATCCACCCCCCGATCATCCGGGAGACCTCACCGACGGGAAGCGGCGCTTCGGCGGACGTAGTCATACCCATGCACCGAGCGTAACGGCGCCCCCCGACAACGTCACCGCCACGAGGCCCCCGGCCCCCCGGGGAAGCCCCCCCCGGCCCCCCCCCGGGGGAGCCCCGCGTCTGCTGCCCTCGCCGCCGTACCGACCCTCAGCGCCACGCCCGACCCGACCCCACCGGGAGGTCCGGGCTGGCGGGGTCCGGCACGGAGCCGGTCTCGTGGCCGTTCCGTATCCGGCCCTGCTGGGAGGTCCCGGCCGGCGGTTTCGGCTGGTCTCGTCGCCGTTCCGTATCCGGCCCTGCTGGGAGGTCCCGGCCGGCGGTCTCGGCCGGTCTCGTCGCCGCTCCGTACCCGACCCCGCCGGGAGGTCCCGGCCGCCGCCGCGCGCCGAACCTCAGTGCCGTCTCCCGCCCGCCCCCGCCGGCGAGCCCCCGACCGGCCCCCGCCCCGCCCCCTGCACCGCGAGCACCACGAGGCCGATGCCCAGCCACACCACGCCGACGACCTGGGCCGCCACCGACGCCTCCACGATCACGGCGATCAGGATCGCCGCGCCGACCACGGGCAGGACCACGTGGCGCAGCCAGTGCGGCGGGCCCTCCGCGCGCTGGACCGCGAACCAGCCGACCACGCTCGCGTGCAGCAGCACGAAGGCGGTCAGCGCGCCGACGTCGACCACCGACACCAGGTGGTCCAGGCCGTCGTCCTGGCGGGCCGCCCACAGCGCGGCGATCATCGTCACCGTCGCCGACACCAGGAGCGCCACCCGGGGCACCCCCGAGTCCGTACGCGCCAGCGCGTGCGGCAGCCGCCCCTCGCGGCCCATCGCGAAGAGCAGCCGCCCGCCCGCCGCCTGCCCGGCCAGCGCCGCGAACGCCGCGCCGACCGCCTTCGACACCGCCACCAGATCGTGCAGCCAGCCGCCCACCGAGACGTCCACGGCGTCGTAGAAGGCGGAGCCCTGCTTCCCCGGATCCGCCGCGAGCTCCGCCGAGGAGACCGGTTCGAGGAGCGCCACCAGCCAGGTCTGGGTGATGAAGAGGACGCCCGCGAGGACCAGACAGAAGAGCAGCGCCCGCGCCACCTTCGCCGAGCCGCCGGTGACCTCCTCCGCGAAGGTCGCGATCGCGTCGAAGCCCAGGTACGACAGGACCGCCACCGACACCGCGCCGACCACCGCCGCGAGCGAGAAGGTCCCGTCGCCGGTGAGCGGCGACCACCAGTCGCGCTGCGCCCCGTCCCGTACGAGCACGACGAGCGCCGACCCCACGAAGACGAGCAGCACCACGATCTCCATCGCGAGCACCGCGAAGCCGACCCGGGCGGCGGCCCGCACCCCCCACAGGTTGAGCAGGGTGGTCACCACCACCGCGATCCCGGTCCACACCCACCGGTGCACCTCCGGCACCAGCGCCTCCATCGCGATCCCCGCGAAGAGGTACGCGACGGCCGGGATCAGCAGGTAGTCCAGCATCGCCATCCAGCCGGCGACGAAGCCGGGCGCCTCGCCGAGCCCCTTGCGGGCGTACGCGAAGACCGAACCGGCCTGCGGCGCGACCCGGACCATCTGCGCGTAGCTGAAGGCCGTGAACGCCATGGCCACCGTCGCCACGACGTACACCAGTGCGACGGCGCCGTGCGACTTCGCGTCGAGCGTGCCGAAGACGCCGACCGGCGCCATCGGCGCGATGAACAGCAGCCCGTACACGACCAGGTCGCGGAAGCCGAGCGTCCGCCGTAGCCCCGTGTGGTCCGGCCGCCCGCCCGGCTCCCCGTCCACCACCTGCGCGTTCTCAGCCATGGCGTCAGTTTCGGCCACGGCCGCGCCCGAACCGCCCACCGACGCGCGCCCGACCCGCCCACCGATGCGCGCCCAACCGCCCACCGACGCGCGCGCCCGCCCACCGACGCGCCCGCCCGCCCGTCGACGCTCGCCCACCGACGCGCGCGCCCGCCCACCGATGCGCGCCCAACCGCCCACCGACGCGCGCGCCCGCCCACCGACGCGCGCGCCCGCCCATCGACGCGCCCGCCCGCCCACCGACGCCCGCCCACCGACGCCCGCCCGACGCGCGCCGGGCGCCCCCCGGCCCGGCCTTACGATGGGAGGCATGACTGCAACGCCCGCGACCAACCGCCCGAAGCGTGTCCTCCTCGCCGCTCCCCGCGGCTACTGCGCGGGCGTGGACCGTGCCGTGATCGCCGTCGAGAAGGCCCTGGAGCAGTACGGGGCCCCCGTCTACGTGCGTCACGAGATCGTCCACAACAAGTACGTGGTCCAGACCCTGGAGCGGAAGGGCGCGATCTTCGTCGACCAGGCCACCGAGGTCCCGCCGGGCAACATCGTGATGTTCTCCGCGCACGGCGTCGCCCCGACCGTCCACGAGGAGGCCCGCCAGGGCCGGCTCGCGACGATCGACGCGACCTGCCCGCTGGTCACCAAGGTCCACAAGGAGGCCGTCCGGTACGCCAAGGAGGACTTCGACATCCTCCTCATCGGCCACGAGGGCCACGAGGAGGTCATCGGCACCTCCGGCGAGGCCCCCGACCACATCCAGCTCGTCGACGGCCCCGAGGACGTCGCCAAGGTCGAGGTCCGCGACCCCTCCCGGGTCGTCTGGCTCTCCCAGACCACCCTCTCCGTCGACGAGACGATGGAGACCGTCGACGCGCTCAAGAACAAGTTCCCGCAGCTGGTCTCCCCGCCGTCGGACGACATCTGCTACGCCACGCAGAACCGCCAGACCGCGATCAAGGAACTGGCCGGCCAGGCCGAGCTCGTCATCGTCGTCGGCTCCAAGAACTCCTCGAACTCGATCCGCATGGTCGAGGTCGCCAAGCAGGCCGGCGTCCCCGCCGCCTACCTCGTCGACTTCGCGAGCGAGATCGACGAGGCCTGGCTGGAGGGCGTCACCTCGGTCGGCCTCTCCTCCGGCGCCTCCGTCCCCGACGTGCTGGTCCAGGAGGTCCTGGAGTGGCTGGCGCAGCGCGGCTACGCCGACGTGGAGCTGGTCAAGACCGCCGACGAGCACCTCACCTTCTCGCTCCCCAAGGAGCTCCGCCGCGACCTGCGCGCCGAGGCCGCCGAGCTCGTCGAGGAGTAACCGCCGGCGGATGCCCGTAACGTGGGTCCATGAACGTCTTCGGAGTGGACATCGGCGGCTCGGGCATCAAGGGCGCCCCCGTGGACCTGGAGCGCGGCGCCCTCGCCGAGGAGCGGTACAAGGTCCTCACCCCGCAGCCCGCGACACCGGACGACGTCGCGGGCAGCGTCGCGGAGGTCGTGGCGCACTTCGGCTGGACCGGCCCCATCGGCGTCACCTTCCCGGGCGTCGTCACCGGCAGCACGATCCGTACCGCCGCGAACGTCGACACGTCCTGGATCGGCACCGACGCCGGCGCGCTCATCGGCGAGGCCGTCGGCGGCCTCCCCGTCACCGTCCTCAACGACGCCGACGCGGCCGGCGTCGCCGAGATGACCTTCGGCGCCGGCCGGGGCCGCACCGGCACCGTCATCCTGCTGACCCTCGGCACCGGCATCGGCTCCGCCGTCTTCACCGGTGGTCGCCTCGTCCCCAACACCGAGCTCGGCCACCTGGAGCTCAAGGGCCACGACGCCGAGAAGCGCGCCTCCTCCAAGGCGCGCGAGGACGAGGAGCTGAGCTGGGAGCACTGGGCGTCCAAGCGGCTCCGCAAGTACCTCGCCCACGTGGAGATGCTCTTCTCCCCCGAGCTGTTCATCCTCGGCGGCGGAGTGAGCCGCAAGGCCGACAGGTTCCTGCCGTACCTGGAGGGCATCCGCGCCGAGATCGTCCCGGCCGAGCTGAGGAACGACGCGGGGATCGTCGGCGCGGCGATGACCGCGAGCGCCGCGGCCACCCGCTGATCGGCAGGGGTACGGCTACGGCTACGGCTACGGCTACGGCTACGGGGCCGGCGGCCGGTTCCGTGCGGGCGTCCGGCCGCCCCGTACGGGCCCGGCGGCGCCGGCGCGGGGCGCCCGGTCCACCCGTTCCACCCGGTCCACCCGTTCCGCCCGCGACGGACTCCCCGGACCCACGAGAGCCGGGCGGCTCCTCCGGCGGCCCATGTCGCGCACCTTCCGGACGCTCGCGATGACGCCGGCGATCAGCGTGCCCCCGTACAGCCAGCCGGCGTGCACCGCGAGCGCGGTGACCACGGCCATGGCCTGGCCGCCGAAGCCGCCGGTGCCGCCCGCGATCGGCACGACGCCGACGGCGAAGGCGATCGGGACGGCGATCGGCGCGGTGACCAGGTCGGCGGGGCGCACCCACAGCGCGGTGAGCGCGCTCACCGGCAGGAACAGCAGGCCGAACGCCAGCGGCGAACCGTCCAGGACCAGCCAGTCCAGGAACCCGACGACCAGCATCGCCGCCGAGGCGAAGAGCCCCGCGCCGAGCCCGGTGAGCCGGGGCGAGGGCAGCCGCCGCAGGGCCTGGACCACGGGCGGCGCGGGCCGCCGCGCCGCCGGGCCTCCGACCCGGTAGACGGTGGCCGCCCCGGCTCCGGCCCCGGCCGCGGCCCCGGTCCCCTCCACCTCCACGAGCGCGCCGGGCGGCGTGAGGGGGGTCTGCGGCCGTCGGCGGCCTTGCGGCTGACTTGTCCTGTGCTGCTCCACCTCACCAACGTAGGTCGGGACACGGCGGGAGGGGCCCGGGACACGCCCTTCGGGTGACCTTGGGGCCACAGTTCGACCGATCCCGACCGTACGTGGCCGGGAGGCGCCCCGGGCCGCGACCCCGGCGGACGGCGAGGGCCCGCGCCGGGCCCCCGTAAACTGGGGGATCGACCCACCGTCCGCCCCCCATCCGCATCTAGGGAAGTCGCCACCGTGTCGCTCACGATCGGAATCGTCGGCCTGCCGAATGTCGGCAAGTCGACCCTGTTCAACGCCCTGACCAAGAACGACGTGCTGGCGGCCAACTACCCGTTCGCCACGATCGAGCCGAACGTCGGCGTCGTCGGCGTCCCCGACCCGCGCCTGCAGCAGCTCGCCGACATCTTCGGCTCGCAGCGCCTGCTCCCCGCCACCGTCGACTTCGTCGACATCGCGGGCATCGTGCGCGGCGCGAGCGAGGGCGAGGGCCTGGGCAACAAGTTCCTCGCGAACATCCGCGAGTCCGACGCGATCTGCCAGGTCATCCGCGCCTTCAAGGACGAGAACGTCGTCCACGTCGACGGCAAGGTCTCGCCCAAGGACGACATCGAGACGATCAACACCGAGCTGATCCTCGCCGACCTCCAGACCATCGAGAAGGTCCTCCCGCGGCTCCAGAAGGAGATGCGGATCAAGAAGGACACGGCGCCCAAGGTCGCCGCCGTCGAGGCCGCCCAGGCGATCCTGGAGAAGGGCGACACCCTCTTCTCCCAGGGCATCGTCCAGGGCTCGGAGAAGGCGGAGCTCCTCCACGACCTCCACCTCCTCACCACCAAGCCCTTCCTCTACGTCTTCAACGTCGACGAGGACGAGCTGACGGACGACGCCTTCAAGGCCGAGCAGAGCGCCCTCGTCGCCCCGGCCGAGGCGATCTTCCTCAACGCCAAGCTGGAGCAGGACCTCGCCGAGCTCGACGAGGAGGACGCCATGGAACTCCTCCAGTCCGTCGGCGCCGAGGAGCCCGGCCTCGCCACCCTCGCCCGTGTCGGCTTCGACACCCTCGGCCTCCAGACCTACCTGACGGCCGGCCCCAAGGAGTCCCGCGCCTGGACCATCAAGAAGGGCGCCACGGCCCCCGAGGCGGCCGGTGTCATCCACACCGACTTCCAGAAGGGCTTCATCAAGGCCGAGGTCATCTCCTTCGCCGACCTCCTCGAAGCCGGCTCGGTAACCGAAGCCCGCGCCAAGGGCAAGGCCCGCATGGAGGGCAAGGAGTACGTCATGCAGGACGGCGACGTGGTGGAGTTCCGCTTCAACGTGTGATCGCAGTGTTACTGCAAGTCAGACCCTTCGTTGTGTTCGCGGAGGACGGGGGGACCGGCCTTTAGGGAGCCGGCCCCCTGCTGTTTCCCGTGCCGGGAATCCTGCTCCTCGGACCTCTGTCTTTGCATCGCCGTTTCTCGTGGCTATGCGCAAGGGGACTGGGGGCGGGTGGACGCTCCCCTGCCGCGGTGTGCGGCGAAGGGGAGCCTCGGAGAGCCGACCGTCTACCGGATCAGATCCTGTTCTCGTCGTCCTCGTCCCATGGGCCAGGTTCGGCGGGCCGGTGCGGACTGTGAGACAGGTCCCAGAAGTGCGGAGACGGAGTATCTTCCTCGCCCGTCTCCCACCGACCTCGACCCCGGTCCTCGGCGTTTGCGCTGCCCCCTGCCGTCCTCGGTGTGAACGTGCTCGCACCAGGGGCCACGTCCGGGTCGGTGAACGGCGGGCCCTCGGGGGACGGTGAGCGGGGCGGCCAGGGGCCGGCGGTGTTCCCCTCGCCCGAAGGCTCGTCCTCCGGGCTCTCGTCGGGACCCAGGCCAAAGGCCCGCCTGATCTCGTCGGCAGCCTCGTCCAGCCCCTCCGTTTTCAAGAACCTCATTACGCGGTGCGCGAGCACCGTGTACCCGTCCATGTCCGGCTTCAGGCCCGCCTCCGTCAGCAACAGGCGCAGTCGATCCGAGACCCCTACTTCCTCCTCGCGGTCGAAAACCCCTCCTCCGTGGCCGTCCCCGTCCCACAGCGGGCCTCCGACGGTCGCTTCGTTCCGTGCGCCCACGGGTGGGACGAGCAGGTGGCGGAAGAGCTCGGGCACTTCCTCGTCGTTGGCCGCCGCCGCGACCTGGGCGAGCGGGCCGATCATGTCGACCGCCTTCTCGATTTCGTTCTCGTGGCGGGCGAGCCACCACACCACCGCGCTGCCCGCGCTCTTGAGCACGTCGTCACCGAGATAGCGCCGCTTGTTGCGCTCGTGCTGACGCTCGTACTCCCAGATCTCCTCGTCCTTGCGAAGGTCGTTCAGCTTCTGCAGGCGTTCGCGGTCGGCGGGGGCGAGGGTCAGCGTCACATCGGCCGCCATGGCCTTCACCCGTCCGCTCAGGTCGGGGAGCAGGATGCCCAGCTGCCCCTCCAGGAGGTACCGTGCGAAGCTTGCCCGGCCGGGTTCCTCGTGACGGACGACCTCCAGGGCCCGGCTGACGACCGAGGACACGGCGAGGGCTGAGGAGGCACTGTCTGCCTGGCCGGCGTGGTCGGGGACTGGCCTCCACCACACGGTGGCGGAGAAGAGGAAGTCGTAGCCGTTCGTCGCGCTCGACAGCGCCGCGTCGACCACCCGTGCCTCCTGGTACGGCCGCTCCGTCGGCACCGCGGGCGGCTCGGGTTCCCCGGGCTCGTACGGGTCGGCGGGCGTGTGGCCACTGCTGAGGACCGTCATCACGAGCAGGAGGGAACCGGAGGCCGTGACCATGGACATAAAGCCCCACAACCATGCCGACCAGTCCAGGAAGTGTCCGAGCACAGCTGGTGCGAGGCCGCAGAGAGTGACGAACAGCAGGCGGGGAAAACGGTGTTTCATCGTTCCTCTTCCGTGGTCCGTGGTTTTGCGCCCGCACGCTCCGTACTTTCCGGGCGGGCGTACTGCGCTTGGTCGATGTGCCGCCAGAAGAGGGCGGCGACGGCCGCCCGGGACGGGTGGCGCGCAGACCGTGCCCAGCCGCAGGCGATGACGTAGAGGCGGTGGAGGGCGGCCGTGCGGCCGTGCGTCGCCCTGACCATCACGGTCAGCGCCATCTCTTGCGTGCGGTCGTCCGCCACGGCGTCCAGCCAGCTGTTCACCAGCGGGTTCCAGAGTTCCGTCGGCGATTGCGAGAACACCGTCTTCCAGCCCAGGAACAGGTCCGGCCAGCGGGGTGGGTCCGGCGCTCGGTCGCTCCTCAACAGCTCTGCGAGCAGGTGGAGATGGGAATGTGCCCCGGATTGTTCCTGACGGGCCCGGTCCCGCAGGCGGTCGATCAGCAGCCGGTAGAGCCGACGGTCACGGCCGGTGAGGTCGAGAAGCGCTTCCCGGGCCCCGTGCGCTGCCCCCTCCCTCCGTACGGCGAGGTGGTGGAGGCGCACCACTGCTTGATCTGGGTGCGTCGCGCCGAGGCTCTGGTGACAGGCGGTTGTCAGGACACAGGCCAGGCCGTCAGACAAGGAGCCGGACCTCGTGACGCACTCGTATATCCGCCTGCGGAACCAACCCCCGAACTCCTCGTGGCGAAGACCGAGTTCGAGAGCTGTCGCGGCTCGCGGATCGCCGGACGCCCTGGCCGCGTCGTTCGCCCAGCGCACCACGAGGCCGAAGAGGTCGTCGGGCCGCCGGACGGCCAGGGACCGCTCGCCGAAGCGGACGACGACGTCCACCTGGTCGTCGGTGGTCAGGCCGTTCAGCTCGGCGGCAGAGCCGATCCAGTCCCTGAGGCCGTTGCGCACCCCGGGGAAGTTCGCCCAGAAGTACGTCCGCACCGCGTCGGCGTAGGCCAGCCGCTCGAAGCGGAGTCGCCCGTCCGGGGCCCGTTCGATCCCGAGCGCTTTCAACCGCTCCCCAAAGTCCGCCTGCGCGAACTCGGAGGTCACCTCCTCCTTGTGCCCCACCTCCTTCAACAGGCCTTGCCATGCCTCGTAAACGGTGTCGGCGCGAGCTCCCTCGAACACTGCCGCCGCGAGCAGCAGGGCCCGCTCGGGCGCGGTGCGGACCGCGACCATCTGCTGACCCACCTCACCGGCACGGTCGGTCACCGCGTGTATCGCCTGGTCGAGCCATCCCGCGAAGTCGGATCCGAATCGGCCACTGTCGCGGGCGGCCTTCACCAGCCCCGCGAGTCGCGCCAGTTCCCGCATGGGGGAGCGGTCACACAGGCGCTGGAGGTCGGCGCTCCTCAGATCCGCAGGGTGGAAGGCCATCCGGTCCATGCGGAGGTACCGGGTGACGACAGTGACGCCCCGGGGGCGCTCCAGCTGCACCCTGTGCGGTTCGAAGTCCGGCGCATGGGCGTGCTCCATGACCGACGGCAGGACGACGACCATGTGGGCCCCCGCCTCCTGGACCTTCGACCGGTGCACGGCCAGATGGTGCTGAGCCCTGGTGTACTCCTCTTCGTCGGTGATCCCGGAGAGGTCGAGAAGGAAGCGGTCCCCCTCACCGGGGGTGAGTGGCTTGTCGTTCCTGTTCTCGTCCTTGGCCGTGGCGGGAAGCTCCTCGACCCGAACCCTCTCCTCGTCGGCGCTCCCGTCCTCACCGAACCCGTGCAGCAGCATGATTGCCGCAGCGCGTCGGCCGCTGCCGGGCGGTCCCTCCAGCAGCACCACCGACCCCGGTTTCTTCAGGTGGTCGGCGGCGATGCGGTAGCCCCTGGGGGGAACGAACCGGTTGGCCAGGCGCACCCGGTCCTCGCGGGCGATCCGGAGGGACTCGACCCCTTTGCGGGTCATCCAGTCCGTGGCGGCGCCGTAGAAGACGTACTGGGGCCCCTCGCCGTTGTTCACCGGGCCGCGCGGATCGTTGACGGTGACGCGGTCCTGCTCGGTCATCGCCCGTCGTCCGAGCGCCGGCGCTCGCGCTCGAAGCGCTGGTGGACCGTACCGCTGTTGTCGCCGGCGGTGAACTGGACCCCGGTGTTGTCGCCCTCGAAGTGAGGTGCGTTGTACTGGTGGCCCCGGCCGGTGTTCACGGGCCCCTGCGGCTCGTTGACGAAGGTGCCGAACATGTCTCCGTTGAGGTTTCCGATGCCGCCGCGCACGCGCTGTTCGACGTCACGCGTCCGCATCCTGATGTGCCCGGTGTCCCGGGCCGACTTCTCGCGTGACTTCGCCTCCGTCCGCTCCCTTGCCGCACGGCTTTCGCGGTCTGCCCTGCTCAGCTCGGGCAGCAGCCGGGCGAGGGTGTCCCCGAGCGTCGTCAGGTCCGACTCGGCGTTGCGGTGGTCGAATCGCCTGTACTGGAAGTCCGCCAGCTCCAGCAGATCGTCAGGAAGGACGGTGCGGTCGATCCGCGTGGCCTTTCCGATGAGCACGGGAATCACCAGGATCCCGCGGTCGAGCGCGGTCTGGATCTCGCGACGGGTCCAGTCCTGTTCGGCTTCGAGCGCGGGGCGGCCGTCGGTCCCCCGTACCTCCGCCCAGCGCGGGCCGATCACGGCGAGGAGCGCCTCGCACTCCTCCACCGCCCTGACCAGTTCCGCCGGGAAACGGCGTCCGGGATCAATCGAATTGCTGGCGAAGAAGATCCGCTCGTCGCCGAACCTCCGGGCGAGTTCCCGGGCGATCATGGTCGCGGCGGATTCCTCGTCCCCTGTGCGGTAGTTGACGAAGACGTCGGGCATGAAGGTTCCCTTCGTGAGAGAAAAACGAATGAACGGACACGGGGCTGTGGACCGGGGTTCCGGTTCGCCGAGTCAGGGGTCCCGACCGTGTGACGGCATGGCGCGTCCACGGGAGGGCATATGAATGGAGGGGCACCGCCTGTGCGTCACTGGCTGCGGGCAGCCCGGAGAAGCCGGAAGGCGTGATGCGACGCGTCGGGCGGGAACCAGAGAGGCCCGCGGGGATCATGCGATCCGGAGGGCCGGAGAACCGGTACGGCGGGGCGAGCCGGGCGGCTCGAGTCCGTCTCGGTCGTGGAGCGACTTTCAGCTGTGCGCGGGGGCGAGTACGCGTGCCAGCGCGGGCTGCAGATCACGTACGGCGCGGCTGCTCCGGAACCGGGACAGTTCCCGCGCGAGGCGTCGGACGTCGCTGTTCACTGTCGCCGAGGGCACGGCCGGCATCACTCCCAGGAGCTCCCCGGCGATCGCGCACGCGTGCTCTACCTCCCCGGAGGCGGCATGTGCCAGGGACCTGCGGAAGCCGTACCGGGCGCGGGTACGCAGCGCGTACGGCGGGAGGCGGCGGTACTCCCGGTCGAGCACCTCGGCAGCGGCCTTGGGGCGCCCGAGGTCGTGCAGACACCAGCCGGTCGACATCGCCGCCGGATCGCTCACGTGGGAGGTGCCGATCACGGGTTCGGCGCCGTTGAGGGCGTCGTCGGCGGCGAGCAGTTCCCGCGCCCTGTCGAGGCTGCGGAGGCATTCGACTTCGTTGCCGACGAGCGCGTGCCCTTGGGCCTCTCGTTGGGCCGCGAGTCCCCTGATGCGCGGTGGGAGTTCGCTGCTCTGGGCGCGGCGGGCCAGGGCGACGGTGCCGGCGGCGTCACCGCCGTACATGGTGACCAGGGCGCGCCTTACCAGTGCGTAGGAACTGAGGTATGGGTCACCCCCGGCGCGCGCCAGTTCGACGGCCTCGCCTGTCCAGCCGAGTGCCGCGTCGCTGTCCCCGGCCTCCTGGGCCATCCAGCCGGTGAACTCCGCGAACCGTGAGGCGAGCAGAAACGCGGGGGCCTGGGAGGCGGACCGGGCGCCGGAGGCGAGCCCGGCGACCATGCGGGTCTGTGTCTCCAGCAGGGGCAGCAGGACCTTGGGAGCGGTGGACTGACCGAGCTTCCGCAGCTGGTCGAACTGCATGCGGTAGGAGCCCAGGAGGGGGTCGTCGGCGGAGGACAACGCCTGACCGCCGAGTTTCAGGCCGAGGTCGATCAGCACTCCCGTACCCGCCGAGAGGACTGCCCGACGCCCGACGAGCCAGCGGCTCGGACCGGCGGGGGACTCGGCGGAGCTCGAGTCCGAGTCTGCTTCGGGGCGGGCGACCAGGCGCTGCAGCTCGCCGTCCGCGCCGAGGAAGGCGTCACACCGCCGGGCCAGTTCGGGGGAGGGGGAACGCTCTCCGCGTTCGACCTTGCTGAGGTGCCCCTTGTCGTAGTTGAGCGCCACGGAGAACTCGGTAAGAGTCAGCCCCGCTTCCACTCGTAAACGGCGAAGTTCCGGGCCAAAACGTAAAGTCGTGCTCATCATCAACCTCCCCTTGAACAGTGACCGCGAGAGCCGTCCGCCCTCACGGGAGCCGTCATCAGACGATCACCGATCGACGCGAAACCCGGCGGTGAACACCTGCTGTAACGGCGTCGTTTCGCTTCGCGTCCGAAACTGAGTCTGGCACGACCCTCGTCTGGAGAATCGGGGTTTGGTGGTGTTGCCCGTTGCCTCTTTCGTTCTTCGCTGTTCCCCGCCCGTTCCTCGGAGTGACCGGGATTGACCATGATCGAAACAAAGTGTTCGAGAGCGATGGGGTCAGGGGCGGGGTCCCGTCCTTCACGAAGTCGCAGTGCTCGATTACGTAGCCGCAGCTGGTCTCCGCGGGTGCCGGAACGGCATCGGCCACCTCGCCGGGGACAGGTCGGTACGGTCGATTCAGGCGGGGGCGGAGGCACCCAGCAGGGGCCAGGTGCGGGACTCTTCGACCAGGTGCTCCCAGGGCGCGGTCCATGCGGGTTCCCAGTCCAGATCGGTGCCGGAGATGACGTACGTGCGTCTGGCGCCCACCTGCCAGAACTGGGAGTAGAGGATCACCTGGGTGTGGTCGGCGAGGTCGTTGATGATCTCGGTGAAGTGGGCCGAGGGCAGCCGGGGACGTCATCTGTAGCGGTCGCTCGAAGGCGTGCTGTGAGCGGAGGGGCGACAGGGCTGCGTGCGCCGAGTTCGGTCAGGGCCCAGCGGATGTCGGGCGGGCTCGCTCCAGTCCGGCGGTGTCGCCCGTTCCAGGCAGGCACGGTAGGCGTCGACCGCGCCTTCGATCTCCAGGCTCGCCAGGGCCATCGCCGCCCATTCCCGGACGGTGGAGTCGTTGCTGCTCAGGAGGGCGATCAGGTCGGGTATGTCAATCGAACTGGCTCTGGCCTGCATTCGGTGGCGACCGAGAGTGCTGGTCGAGCCGGTAGATGCCTACCCGGGCCAGCTGCCTCTCCACCCACACGTCCAGAGTCGCGGAGCCCTGAACGACGAGTCGAATGGGCGTATCGCTGCGCGTGACTATCGTCGCCGTGCGTCACCACCGGATGTGAGCCAGAGTCGAACGATTTACGGTCCCGCGGCTGGACTATTAGACGGTGCGGATGACAGGGGCGGGTTTGATGTCTTGGGCGTCGATGAGGGTGCGGATGTCGTTCGGGTCTGAGGTCCAGATGATGGCGCCGAGGCTGGCTGCCATGGTCACGACGGTGGCGTCGACGATGTCGGAGGTGCCGGCCTTGCCGCAGAGGATGCCTGCGGCTTTGGCGGTTTCGAGGCCGACGGGTACGACGTGGCACCCGGCGAGGAACTTGCCGAGTCTGACCTGGCGGCGGGAGTCCCGCCATGCCTGGCTTACGACGACGGAGGGGACGTGGATGTCCCGGCCGTCGTCGAGGGCCAGGCTGTGGCGGGCCCAAATGTGTCGGTCGTCGTTGTCGATGGCGATGAGTACGCCGGCGTCGTACAGGTAGGGGATGTTCACGCGGCCGAGGCTCCCGGGCTGCTGAGGTACTCGGCATCGGCGGCGGCAAGGTCCGCGCGGGCGGCGGCTAGCTCTTCGGGAGTGAAGGCGCCGTGTTCTGCCTGCCACTCCTGGATGACGGCCCGGCCGGCCCGCAGGCGCAGCTCGCGTTCGGCTGCTCCGGCGACGAGACGGGAGAGCGGGATACCTTCTTCCTCGGCGGCTCCGGCCAGGGCTTCGACCAGAGATTCGTCGAGAGTGATAGTCACCTTCTTGGTAGCCATACATCCACCATAGCGCGGTATGGCCTTCGATGCTTGTGTACGGGTTACACGCATGCAAGCGCGGAGGGCGTGAGCGCATCCAGCGAGGAGGGTCTCGCCGATCCGATGGCCCGCGGGACCGTGGGGAGGGGCTGGGTCCGCATTCGCCGGAAAGAGGGGTTTGGCGGTGAAGTCCTTGCCCGTCCGTGAGGTGGCGGTGCACGGTTTCGAGCACGGGCCGGGCGGAGGATCGTGGGGGGCTTGGGGTGGCGAGCGTCTTTCAGAGGTGCAAGAAGGACGTCCGGGACCGGAACTTTCCCTGTGATCGTCCGCGGTGTCGGCATGGGTGGACGGTGCGCTACCGGGAGCCGGGCGGTAGGCGCGGGCGTCAGCGGGAGAGGTCGTTTCCCCGTCGGGTGGGTGCGGATGGTGCGGACGCTTTCGCCGACAAGGTCGAGAACGACAAGAAGGCCAGCATTCGCTTTGATTCCGGGCGAGGGCTTGTGGCGTTGCGAGTCTGGGCTCAGGAGTGGCTGGAGAGACAGGTCGTTGGTGAGTTCACACGCCGCAACTACGAAGGGTTCATCCGTAACCATCTCGGGCCGTGTCTGGGACGGAAGACGCTGGCTGGGCTGGCGCGACGCGACTTCGAGGAGTTCGCCAAGGACCTGCATGCCTCGGGTGAGGGGTTGGCGGTCTCCACGGTCAATGACCGCATGGTGATGGTGGCCGCCATCATGGAGGCGGCGGTCGTCGACAAGCGCATCACGGAGAACCCTGCTCGAGGCATCCGGATATCCCGTAGGGATGCTGTGGCGGTGGACGAGGACGCAGTGCCGACGCCAGCTGAGGTTGATCTGATCGCTGCGCATATCACGCCACAGTTCCGCCTCGCCGTCTACCTTCAGTCCGGTACAGGTCAGCGACCCAGCGAGGCCCTGGCCTTCTCCACCGAGTGCAGGCGGTCTGGCTTCGTCAGGATCCGATGGCAGGTGAGTGCCAGGGCGCACCGCGAGGACTGCCGGACGCCCTTCGTCCCCCTGAAGCATCGGCTGGAGAAGGAGTGCCGGGACATTCCCACCGCTCTGTTCGTCGAGCAGGAGATTGATGCTCATCTCCGCAGGTGGAAGCCGGTGCCCGTGGTTTTACCGGGCAGAAGGGCAAGCGGATTCGACTCGAGACCTTCTTCGCCCCGCGTCAGCCTGGCGCCGGGGTGATGCCGTCCATCGCGTCCTACGGCTACCAGTTCAAGAAGGCATGCCTCCTGGCCGGCCTGGTCGATCTGGACGGCAGGGCCAAGTACACGCCTCGTAGCCTGCGGCACTTCTTCGCCTCCACTGCCCTGGCCAACGGTGTGCCGATCCACGAGGTGTCGCGTTGGCTGGGGCACCGTTCGGTCAAGACGACGGTCGATATCTACGGGCATCTGCTGCCCGGCGCGTGGGAGCGCTGCCGGGAAGTCTTGCAGCGTGCCATGTGGCCCGTGCCCCCGGATGTGACGTCCCCGCCGTCGGAGGAGGCGAGCTCGAGCGCCGGCAACCGAGCTGTGTAGGCGTACGAGGGCTGGCTGGCCTGTGTGGTGCTGGGATGGAACACCCGTGCTGGGATGGTGCTGGGATGCGCCCTGAAGGAACCGCGTTTCCGCAGGTGGGAGCTCTGTACTACAGGTTCCGCTTCAACGTCTGAACTCCACCACGTCGCTGATGTGGGGGAGTTCAATGCGAAAGTACGTGCTCTCGGCGACGGGCGAATCGTGCCCCTCTGGCGGAGGAGACGTCTCGTTGCCCGGGGGGCAAGCGGCCGCTACCGCGTTGATCGGCAAGGGGGCGGTGGCCAGTGCTGGGGGGAGGCGTAGCGGCGCCTACGACGCGGATCTGTTGCGGAGTGTCCTTCGCGGCCCGAAGTGCCGGGGCGGCTGCCGGTGGGCATCCGGCGACCGTTGCCGCGCCGGCGGTCGCCGTTGCGGCCGGGGTGATTGCAAGTCGGGGCATCGGCCAGGCGCGGCAGCGTGTTGAGCAGGGCTGCGGCCCAGGGGGCGGGCAGCGTCAGGCCGACCGGGAGCAGGGTCTGGGAGGCGGCGGGAGTGGAGGACTTGGCCACGATGTGGGCCAGGACCAGTGTCACGAGGGCCGGTCCCCCGAGCGCCGCCGTGGTGCCCGGGTATCCGCCGAGCGCGAGCCCGACGCCGGTGAGCTCGGTGGCGGGGAAGGCGCCGAAGCGTGGCGATGGCGGGAGGCCAGGGTTCGTACCAGCGTGACGAGCCAGGCGATCGGGGGCTTTCCAGGAAGTCGCGTCTTGCGTTCCGCGGCGGCGTGGCGTTCGTCTGCTCCTCTCGCTCGTGGTCGTTGTGGGCGGGTGCTGCGACATCAGGACGGACTCGACCCGGACCTCGGTGCCCCGTGGGACGGGAACGGCCGCACGCGCCGCGTCCTTCACGGGCCGGCCGCCCAGGTACAACAGAACCTCGCCGTAGCCGTCCGCCGGGATCGCGGTGACCACCGACCCGGATGTGCCCGTAGGGTCCTCGCCGCGCGGTGCGGGCGCGGAGCCATCGCGCATGAGTACCCGGCTGAACCGCCAGGTCACCCATCCGGCGACGCCCCCCCCGCGACCACGCCCGCACCGGTGGCGACGCCCGCCCCCGTGAAACCGGGAGCCGACACGAAGCCGGCGGTCACCGGTTCATGCATCCCTTGATGCCATCGCCGTGCCGTGGGGACGAACGCGGGGACGAGCGCGGCCGCCTGCTCGGGCGCCGCTTCAGGGACGAGATGCCCCGCGCCGTGGCGCCGGGACGGTCGGCGGACCGGTCCTCCTCCGCGGCCGTCACCGCGCTGGGGGCGGATCATATGATCTCGGCCATGCGACGAGATGTGATCGACGGTGTGCCCGTTCTGTGGGCGGAGGCGCCTGGACCCCTTGAAGCCGCTCTGATCTTCGGCTGCGGGATGGGCGACGAGACGTTCCGGACCCTCGGAGTGAGTCACCTTGTCGAACACCTGGCGATGAGCTCGCTGCCGCGGCTCCACCACGATCACAACGCGTCGGTGACGCTCTCGCTCACGGACTTCACCGCTTCCGGGAGTGACGAGCAGGTCGCGCGGTTCCTCACCCGTGTCTGCGAGGCGCTGTCTTCCCTGCCGTTGGACCGACTGGAGCGAGAGGCCGGTGTGCTCGCCGCCGAGGGCTCCGGTATCACCGATCCGACCAGCGCGGAGTTGCTGTCGTTCCGATACGGCTCTGTCGGGGCGGGTCTGGCTTCCTGGGACGGTCCCGGTCCCGACCGCATCCCCGCCGAGGCCGTCCGGGACATCGCCGCTCGCTACTTCCACGCGGACAACGCCGTTCTGATCCTGACGGGCCGGCCCCCGGCGGAACTCCGCCTGCCGCTGCCGCGAGGCGCACGCCCCGACCGCGACGGGGCACAGCCGGTGATGAACCCGGGGCCGGCCTGGTTCCAAGCCGTCGTGCCCGGCCCTGGTCTCGCGCTCCGTGGCGATCTCGACGATCCCGCGCTCGTGCTCGCCCTCGCTGTGCTCCAGGAACGGCTCAGGCAGCGGGCACGGCACCAGGAGGGCCTTTCGTACGACGTGGTCGGCGCCCGCATGCACACCGGAGCCGGCCAGGGCGAGTACACCCTCTGCCTGGACGCCCGCGAGGGCAAGGAGCAGCGTGTGGCCGAGCTGCTGTGGCAGGAGGCGCTGCGCATGGCCCGCACGGGAGTCACCGAAGAGGAACTCGCCGAAGAGGCAGTCGGGTTGCGCGAATCCTGGCTCGACCCGCGGTCGACGTCCTCCGAGCTCGGCGACGCGGCCGGGTGCCTGTTGCTGGGGCTCGACTACCAGGACCCGCGGACACGGCTGGACGCCCTGGAGAAGGTCACCCCGGAACAGGCGGGGCAGGCGTTCATCACCGCGCTCGCCACCGCCCTGCTGGCCGTCCCCTGCGAAGTGGAGGTGAGCCTCGGGCAGCTTGACGGCACCCCGCTGCCCCGCGGAGGCTGCACCACGACCCAGACATTCCCGGCGGACGTACGCGTGTTCAAGCCCTCTCTGCTCGACCGCGCCCTCTCCTCCGCTGCCCGCACGGCACGGCTCGGAATCGGCGCCTCGGGCCTGTGGTCACGAGACGCTGACGGCGGCGTGCACCATGTGCCCTTCGACGAGGTTGTCGGCGTGGAGATGCGAGGGCCGGGGCGTGTGGTGTTCGGCCGAAGCGGCTGCCTGATCCCGGTCATGCCCGAGATGTGGGCGAAGATCGGGCCAGCCGTCGCAGCCATCGACGCCGCTGTGCCGGCGGCGTTGCGCTACGAGACCTCCGGCCTCGTCACCGACGGTGACGACTGAGCCTCCGGCGACGCACGGGCCGGCCGCCCGCGGACCGCGATCCCGCCGACCCGCTCGACCCACCGGCCGGCTGAAGGTGTCGTCGCCCGAGGGCCTTGCGGTCCCCGCCGCGGCTCGGCGTCGTCCCATGCCGCGATCTGCCGACGGGCGTCAGGCCCACCGTGTGCTGCGCGGATCGAGGGTCCGTGGCGGGCCGGATGGTCGGTGTGCGGAGTCGCGCACGGTCAAGTCGTCCATATGTGGAGCAGGTGGGCTGTCAGACCGCGGGACGTGGTCCCCTACCTGTCCCGCAGGGCCTTCGAAGAGGCCGACCGCTGCCCCCCCCCAAGGGGCCGTCGTACCGGTGGCCGGTCCGTATGAGTGCGGCCACCCAGGGATTCTGGGTGGCCGCACGCTGGTGGAGCGCTACTTCTTCTGGCGCCTGCTGATCACGAGAACCGTGAGCAGGCCGCAGACCAGGCCGGCGAGGCCCCAGGGGCCGCTTGGACTGTGGTCGTTGAGAACGTAGCCGATGGCGGAGAAGGCGACGGCAACAGTCAGGACGATGAGGCCCCAGAAGCGTCTTCCCGGCATCCGTTCACTCCTTGTCGAGTCGTCGGTCGTCCTGTTTCGCCGCGTCCCTAGGAGAAGCGCAGCTTGCAGTGCTTGTTGGTGCAGTAGGCGCGCCACTTGGTGGAGTAGCGCCTGTGGCCGGACAGGCCCGGGCCCTGGACGTTCCGGGAGTACGCGACCGTGACGGCGAAGCGCTCCTGGTAGCCGCAGGTGAAGAAGATCTTGAAAGCGCAGACCTGGGCCATGCCGGAGGCGCCCCACTCATGGTAGGTGGAGCTCCGGGCGTTGCGGGCCGCCCCGTGGAACTGGATCTTCCAGCCGAGGACCGAGGCGAGACCGCTCTCGTCGTCGCTCGTCCACGCCCTGGAGCTGCTGATGTTCCCCTTCTTGTTGAGGCAGAACTCGGCCTGCATGGAGGTGGTGCCGAGCTGGATGCGCACAGCTCCCTCGTAGAGCTTGTACCTGCGCGAGACGGTCTTGCAGCTCGCCGTACCGGCGTTGTCGTAGGTGTTCACCGGGTCGGCACACACGTAGTCGTAGGAGTTGCAGCTTCCGCCGTACAGGGGGTCCACGCTGAGGAAGCGCCCCGTGCCGGGCGAGTAGAGCCGCGCGCCCATGAGCAGGGTGTCCGTCGGAGTCTCGCTGGAGCGCTGGAACGCGCCGAGCCAGCCGTAGCGGGCCGCCGGTGATCCGGTCCGGACGTTGCCGTACTCGTCGCTCTCCAGGGCCACGGGGCTCTGCGAGGCGTCCAGCGGGAGCTGCACGCCGATGTCGCCGTGGATGTTGGTGAGCATGAGGACGGTGCCGCCGGTCTTGCCGGTGACGGCGGCCAGGCCGCCGCTCAGCGACGCGACGTTGCGGGAGACGGCTCCGGTGCCGCTCTCCACGATCCAGCTCGGGCTGTCGGTGTCGTTGGCGTAGTGGTTGACCTTGGCGCCGGTCTGGGACCAGGTGCCGCCGCTGTTGGTCTCGGTGGTCCAGCCGCGGAAGCGGAGAGCCGCGTCGAGTTCCCAGGTCTGGCGCTTGGTGCCGGCGGTCTGACGGCGGACCAGGTTGTTGGTGTAGTAGTCGATGGTGGCGCCGGGCATGGCCGTGGTGCGGCCGTACGCGTCGTAGGCGTAACCGGGGTCGACGAGGCGGTCGGCGCTGTCGTAGGTGTGGGTGCGGGTGGTGCCTCCGGTGGTGGTGCAGGCGAGACCGGGCTGCGCGGCGGTCGTGGTGAGGGAGGTGCGGTTGCTGCGCTTGTCGAAGGCGTAGGCGCGGCGGGTGCAGACCGAGTCGGCGGTCTCCTCCGAGACGGTCAGGCGGCCTGCCCGGTCGTAGGTGTAGTCACGGTTGCTGGTGCCGCTGGCGCGGGTGGTGACCTTGCCGTCGACGGAGTGCGTCACCGCGTCGGAGTAGACGACGGCGCCGTCGGCGTCGCGGGTGTAGACCCGGTCGGCCGTGGTGCCGACGGTGTTCTCCGTCTGGCGCAGGGTGTAGCCGCCGGGCAGCTGCTCGGCGACGATCGAACCGGCCGCGTTGTACGTGGCGGTGAACGTGCCCGCGACGGAGTCGACGAGCTTGGTCGCCATACCGCGGGGCTCGATCGCCGTGTCGTAGGTGAACGTCCGGGTCGAGGGGGCGCTGTCGGTGATGGTCAGCGGGCGGTCCAGCGCGTCGTAGCGCAGGGTGGTGGTGCCGCCGTCCGCGTCGGTGTACGAGATCAGCCGGCCCAGCTTGTCGTACTGCTTGGTGATGGTGCCTCCGGTCGGGGAGGTCACCGTGACCGGCTGGCCGCCGGCGGGGTCGTAGGTGACGGTGCTGGTCGGCACCGCCTGGCCGAGGCCGCCGCTCATCGTGGTGGTGGTCTGCCGCCCCGCGGCGTCGAAGGCCACCGACAGCGTACGGGCGGCCCCGTTCGCCGTGTCGACGCTCTTGGACTGCTGGCCGTAGAGGCCGTACTCCATCGTGGAGTCCTCGACCTCGACGGGGTTGGAGCCGCCGCCGACGATGTCGCCCGCCGGTCCGGTCCAGCACACCTGGTCCGCCCACTCGGGGCGTCCCTTGCACCAACCGGTACCCGTTCCGGACCAGTAGGCGACGACCCTGGACGCCGCGTCCTGTCCCGTGCCACCGGGCGGCTGGGTGCCGGTGACCCTGCCGTCGGCGTCGTACGTGGTGCTGGTCACCAGGTTGAGGCCGCCGGGATCCTGGATCTTCAGGGTGGGAAGGCCCTTGACCCAGTCGTACTGGTTCTCGACCAGCTGCTTCTCGCCCATGACCGAGTCGTGGTCACGGACACGGACGCCGCTGATCGTGAGGGTGACCTGGTTGCTCACGACGGCGCTGCCGTCGGTGGGCCGGCCCTCGTCGTACTCCTTGACCGTCCACGCGCGCGCGGCGACGGGGGTGTTCGCCGGCACCAGGACGGTGGTGCCGTCCTTGAGGTCCTGCGTCAGGTCGGCACGGTGCAGGGGGCCGAACGTCTCCGTCTCCCGCATGCCGGTCGGGTCGTACAGGGAGAGGGAGGACAACAGGCGCGCCCGCTCCGTGGCGGAGCGTCCGTCGATGCCCAGGTCGCGCAGGGTCGCCCGCTCGGCGGCGGTGGTCCCCAGGGCGAGAGTGCGGTTCGCCGGCGTCAGCTCGCGGACGGTGTTGCCGAAGCGGTCGTACTCGGTCGTGGAGATGTGACTGCCGGGGTCGGCCGAGTTCACCGCACGTCCCGACGCGTTCAGGTAGTGCACCGTGGCGCGCGGGTACGCGGACGCGGTGAGCTGCGGCCCGGAGTGGGAGGCGGGGACGGAGTCGGACGGGAAGATGGCGGTGGCGTCGGTGGGGAGGTCGCTCTGCCCCCACGTCTTCACCTCCGCGGCACCCATCGCGTACGGGGCGGCGCCGCCGGTGAGCGGTACGCCGTAGACGACGGAGGTGACCGCCGTGCCCTGCTGCTGGTCGACGCTGCCGGGTACGAGCGCGGCTCGCGAGACCTTGAGCAGCATGCCGTCGCCGGGAACGGGGCCGGCGCCGGCGTTGCCGTAGGTGAAGGTGAAGGGGAGCTGCCCGGCGGGCTGGAGCCAGGTCACCCGGCCGGCCCAGTACGCGTACTGGTGCTCACCGGCCTGGGAGAGGCGGGGGTCCCAGACCTGCCGCAGGCTGCCGTTGCTGTCGTAGCGGTAGGACGTCACGGCGATCGCCGTGCCGGAGGCGGCGCCGGGTGCGGACGCCCACAGGCGGAGTTCCCGGACCTGGCTCGCGAAGTCGCCGAACTGGTCGTCGGTCTGCGTACCGGTGGCCGTGGTGGCGGTGGCGTACACGAATTCCAGGACGCGGCAGCCCCGGGTCGCGGGGTTCGCCTCGCAGGTGGCCACGGTCACGGCCGAGGTGGGGGCGATGATCCGCTTGGGCCTGGCGAGCCGCTTGCCGTCGACGGTGACGGCCTCGGAGACCACGGTGGTGGTGGTGTTCGTCAGCCCCTTCAGGAGGGTGCTGGACACCTGCCAGGTCGGCGCGGCCGGGTCGGCCTTGGTGAAGGTGGTCACCGTGCCGCCGGTGTCCGACAGGGTGAAGCTGCCGTCGAAACGGCCGCTCAGCGTCAGGTGCTCCGAGCCCTTCTCCGCGATCCACCCGGTCTTGGCGGCGTTGCTGGTGAAGGCGATGGCCGTCCCGTCCTCCAGGACCACGTCCAGTGCGGTGTCGGAGACCTTGCGGACGTGGCTGAAGACCGTCTGCGTCAGTTCCGCGGTCGTGCCGGCCACCCACTCCTTGCCGAAGATGGTGGCCTGCCCCTCCAGGCTCGCGGCCCCGTTCGGGGTGCGGGAGGAGGCACTGCGCGTCACGGCCATGCCGAAGAACGACGCGTCCGTGGCGGAGAGGGTGTAGTCACCGGTGAGCAGGTTGAGGGACCCGGGCCCGACCTCCTCGCTCGCGGCACCGGAAGCGTCCCGGTCGACGATCACGGACTGGGGCTGGGTGCTCTTGGCGGCGCCGTTCGGGCCGGTGAAGTCGGCCTTGATCTCGATGGAGCCGTCGGGGTCGACGGTGTCGGTGGCGTTCCAGACCAGGAGTTCGTTCTTGCCGTTGACCAGAGGCCGGGGCCACGCGGTGATCGCGCTGCCCTGGAAGAACACGTCCTCGAGCGGGATCCGAACCCACGGGTCGGCCTCGGAGCGACGCCACGAGAAGGAGACCGCGTCGTACGTGCTGCCGTTCGCCTCTGCGACCAGCGGCAGGCGGCGCGCGGTGCGCTCACCGTCGGCGGGCTGGACGAAACCGCCCGGGCCGGCGTGGAAGACGTACTCGATGGCCTCGGACTTGTTGTCGGCCTTGTCGACCTGCCGGACCTGGAGGGCGTGAGTGCCGTCCTGGGGCGGGGCGACGGAGACGGCCTTGGCGGCGGTGGAGCCGCCGGTGACGACCTTGGTCCAGGTCGCGCCGTCGAGCGACCACTCGAGCCAGTTGTGGTCGGTGCCGTTCGGGGTGACGGTGAAGGTGCCGGCCTGGCCGGCACCCTTGACCCACTGCCCGGCCGGGTAGTCCGTCGAGGCGATGCCGGTCGGGGCGGACGGGTTGGCGGTGTCGACCGTGAAGGTCTTCCACTCCGACCAGCCCAGGTTGTAGTGGGTTCCGTCGTACGGGCTGCTGCGGAACCGGTACGTCTTGCCGTTCGTCAGCACGCCGGCCGGAACGACGACCGGGGCGGGCTGACCCGAGGGCACGAACGCCGACCGCAATACGGCACCGACCTGGGTGTTCGTGGCGGTGTCGAAGATCTGGTAGGCACCCTGGATCTTGTCGCCGTTGGGGTCGACGAACGTGTCACGCAGCGTCGGGGTCGTGGTGTTGACCACGTAGGCGCCGTTGTAGGAGAAGTACGGCGGGCCCGCCTCCTGCTTGGTGCCGGTGCGCGGCCGGTAGTTGTACGTGACCGTCAGCTTCGGCACATTGGAGGCGGCGTCGGCGGAGTTGACGCGCTTCCACTGCCCCGTGACGGTCTCATCTGTGGCGCGCAGACCCATGTGGGACGTGGCGGCCTTGGCCGAGGCCCAGTCCTGCACCATCGTGGTGACGTCGGCGTTGATCCAGCCGTCCGGCTGGGTCGAGCAGGAGGCGTTGCCCCTCGTCTCCGAGGAGGTGGCCTTCTTCGCGATCCACGCCGGCTGGTTGGGCGCGGTCCAGCGCGAGGAAGTCGAGGCGGCTCCGGTGGACCACACCTCCCACGGCTGCGCCGGGCAGGAGGAGCCGGTGTAGTTGCCGGAGTGGAAGTTCCACAGCGACAGCTTGGCGTCCGTCACGAGCGCGTCGGCGATCGGCGCGGTATTCCACGAGAGGAACGAACGCGCCAGCCGGTACGTGCCGTCGGCGTTCTTCGTACCCGGGTTGCCCAGGTCCAGCTCGACGTCCGTGGACCAGTCGACCGTCGTGCCCTGCTGCACGTACGTGTCGAAGACGTTCGACAAGGACGAGGTCGACGGATCGACCGTCACCGGGTACGTCGTCGCCGGATCGGCGAGGAACTTCGCGTCGGGGGTGAGGACGAGGTCCACGCCGCCCTTGGTCTTGACTACCTTCATGTCGACCGCGACCTGGCGGGTGTGCTTGCCGGAGACGGGATCGACGGTCGCGTCCCACATCACCGGGGCGGGCATGACCGCGGACTTCTTCGACTTCTTGTCGGTGAACAGCACGCTGCCGTCGGCCTGGGCCTCGACCTTCAGCCCCTTGGTCCTGAGCGGCAGCGTGTAGGAGAAGCCGTCGGCGGGCTTCTCCTTGATGTCCACGAACTGCTCGAAGCCCGTACGGGTCGCCTCGACCACGACGTCGGCGCCGGGCACCGCGTTCACGTAGGTCGCGCGCGTGCCGTCGAGCTTCGGCGCGGGCAGACCGCCCCGCCACTGCAGCGTGATCTGCTCGTCCCCCTCGCCGAGGGTCACGAGGTCCGTGGCCGGGGCCGCCTGCGCTGCCTTCAGCGACGTGGCCTTCGTACCGGCCTTGCCCGCCAGCTTCAGCCCGCGAGGGTGGGCCTTGGAGACGACCGAGCCGTCCGAGGCAGCGGCGAGTTCGACATCGACATCACGCCAGGCGCCCGTGGCCGGGTCCTGGAAGCGGATCGGGCCGGCGGACAGCTCGGTGGTCAACGACCCGTCCTTGTCGACCCAGGTCGTCGATGTCTCGGTCCGTTCCGACAGCGCCTCCACCCGCTTGCCCGACAGCCGTGCCGCCACCCGGGCGGAGGCGATGTCGGCAGCCGATGTCGCGGCAGGCGCCTTCTGCTGGGACCCGGCCGTCTGCGGAGCACGGGGCGCGGCGACGGCGGCCTGGGCTCCGTAGATCGTCGATACCGACATCAGCAGCGCCACACCGACGGCGGTGCCGCGGATGCCTCTGTGCCGGTCGAGTCTTGGCCGGTAGCGGAACCCTGATGAGGGCTCCGGTATCTGGCTTGTCACGTTTCTCCCCTGAACATGTCGTGGGTGATGGTGATGGTGATGGTGCTGGGGGCCGGAGTGGGCCTCCGGTCCCGGCGCCGGCCCATCAGAGGTGGGACGGCGCGGTCTAGGGGCCGGCCGTCAGGCGTTGTCACTGGACGGCGGCATGCAGAGGTCGCCTCCCGGCGTGTGAGCCAGGCGGCTTGATGGCACGGTGTCGGCGCTACGGCTCGATCAAGCCGGTCCTGATGGCGTAGCGGGTGAGTTCGACACGGTCGCGCAGGCCGAGCTTCTGCAGAAGGTTCGCCCGGTGGCGTTCCACCGTCTTGGCGCTGATGACCAGAAGTTCGCCGATCTCCTTCGACGTGTGGCCTTCGGCGACGAGCTTGAGGATCTCTTCCTCGCGGTCGGTGATCGTCTTCTGCGGGAGCGGTCTGCCCTGCTCCGCCATGTCGAGGTAGTTGCGGATCAGGGTGGTTTCGGCGCCGGGGTAGAGGAACGGCTCATCGCGCATGGCCGCACGGCAGGCGTCGACCAGGTCGCGGTCCGCCACGGACTTGAGCACGTATCCGCTGGCGCCGACCCGCAGGGCCTCGAAGAAGTACTGATCACTGTCGTACATGGTGAGGATCAGGATGCGAAGGCCCGGGTGTGCCCGCGAGAGTTCACGTGCGGCTTGCAGACCTGTCAGCCGAGGCATGGCGATGTCCAGGATCGCCAGGTCGACGGGCAGCCGGCGCGCCATTGCGACGGCCTCGGCCCCGTCGCCGGCTTCGGCCACGACACACGTGTCCGGTTCGGCGTCGAGGATGAGGCGCACGCCACGACGGACCAGCGCGTGATCGTCCGCCAGCAGGATGCGAGTGGGGCGTGTGGTCACAGCTCGGCCCCTTCCACCGCCGGTACCCGCATGCGCACCGCGGTTCCGCCCTCCGGCGAGGTCCCGAGGGAGAACTCCGCCCCGATCATCAGCGCACGTTCCCTCATGCCGCGGATGCCGGATCCTTCCGTGTCGTCTCGGCGACCGTGACCGTTGTCCCGGACGACGAGGCCCACGACTCCCGGCGTCCCGTGTCTGAGGTCCAGGTCGATACGGTTGGCATGCGAGTGACGTGCCGCGTTGGCGAGGGCCTCCTGGGCCACCCGGTAGATCGTCAGTTCCACCTCGGGCGCCATGTCCGGAAGCGCCGTGTCGAGGTGGTGCCGCACCGTGACTCCTGCCGTGTTGAAGTCGGCTGTCAGAGCACGCAGGGCACTGGCCAGTCCCAGGTCCTCCAGCACTCCGGGGCGAAGCCGGCGGGCGATGCGCCGCAGTTCGTCCAGACTTTCCCGGGTCGTCTCCTGGGCCGCGTGCAGATCTTCCCGCAGTTCCGCGGGTGCCTGATCCGCGAGCCACTTCAGCTGGAGGAGCACGGCGGTCAGGGCTTGACCGACCTCATCGTGCAGGTCCCGGGCGAGGTGCCGTCGCTCGGCCTCCTGCGCGGCGACCACCCGAGCGCTGCTGGTGGCGCGCTCGTTCTCCAAGCGGTCGAGCATCGCGTTGAACGTGCGAACGAGGTTCGCCATTTCATGCCGCCCGGTGGCCTCCGGCCGCGTGCCGGGGTTCAGCAGGTCTGCGCTCGCCATCGCGCCGGACAGCCGCTTGAGCGGAGCCAGCCCGTACCGGCAGAGAAGAGCATTGGCCACGAGCATCGCCAGCACACCGGCGATCACCACGACGACCTCGTCGAAGAGGACCGGGGACGAGACCGTGACCCACGGACTCAGCAGGAGCGCGGTGGCCGTGACGAGAAGGAAGGCATTCATCACGAAGATCCGCAAGAACAACGACACAGCGGACCTCCCCCCGTCTCTCGTGCCGCCCATCGGCCGGCACCCCCGCCACCGTCACGGTCTCGCCACGGTCGTCACGGCATCATCACAGTCGTCACCGTATCGTCACGGTGATCACGACGGAGTCTGGGCGATCAAGCCAGCGGCCGTCCATACATGCTGGCACCCATCTTCAGCAGCCCGTTCCGCCCCGTCCGGCAGCCTCAAGCCTCATAGGGGAGGGGGCAGTTGCGCCCCCCTGGCTCTCTACGCGCCGGGCCTCGCTGACGCGTGGGGACCGAGACCGACACGTCGGTCGTCGCGGCTTACGACCGGCATCAAGAAGACGTCGAAGACTGCCAGGTCACGGCAGTGCGGGGCGGAGTCCTGCTGTTTCAGGATGGTTCGGGGACAGGGGCGGGGAGCGCCCCGATGCCGGGAACCGGAAATGACGACATATCAGGGGGAGCATCATGGCCAAGCCTCTGCACGCGCAGATCGGGGACACCCCGATCCACTGCCTGATGTGCGACAGCGACACGTTCCGCGAGCGGGAGGTGAAGCTGAACAGCACAGGGATGGAATTCCTCAACCTGGCGTGGGCGAACGAGTCGGCGACCGGTTTGATCTGCTGGTCGTGCGGTTACGTCCACCTGTTCGTCAACCGTGACATCAGGCTCTACCGGGTCCGTGGGTGACGTGGGCCGACGGAGGAACGGGCCCACGGGCTTCTCCGCCGATGCCTGTGCGCACGGCCCCGCTCGCCCGCATACAGGGAGGTGAGGAGCCTCCTGGTGAGAGCGTCGGCACGCCGATGGGGTGTGAAGAACACGTCAAGGCGACGCTGGCCCCGGAGACCGCTCCCATGACGCAGCCGCGCCCACGCAAGGCCCTGTTCGGTCTGCTGCCCTGGACGGAGCGGCAGACGGTCGCGGAAGCCCTGCGTACGGAGACGGCGGGCGGGTGGTCCTCCTGGTCGCGGCCGTCGTGGCGCTCGTCCGGGCCGACAGCCCGTGGAGCGGGGCGTACGCGGCCCTCCGCGACTTCCCCTTCGGCGTACCCGCCCTGGGCCTCGACCTCTCGGTCGGCCACTGGACGGCCGACGGCCTGCTCGCCGTCTTCTTCCTGATCGCCGGTATCGAGCTGAAACGCGAGCTGGTGGTCGGCGAGCCGCGGACCCCCGGCCGCCTGGTGCGGTGCGTCGTCACCACCGGGCGGTTGCTGCGCCGGCTGCTGCGCGCCGCCCGGTACGGGCCGGTCCGGTCCCTCGACTGCCTCCTCCTGCCGGGTTGTGGGGAGCCCGCGACCGAGGCGCCGATGCTCCCGTTGACCGCTCTCGCCGAGGACGGCGAGGAGGATTCCCTCCGGCAGTACGTGACGGACCTCGTCCCGTCCGGCGTCGCGCTCGACGTCCCACCCGCACCCGGCTGCCCCGTGGGGTCCTCGCCCGATCCTCGGCCGTGTCTGCACCGAGGCCGCCCTGGGTTTCGGGGGCCGGTGGGGAACCGGGGAGTGTGGGTGGGGCGTGTTCGGGGAAGGCGCGTGGGCGTCGTACAGGTGCAGGCGTAGGTGTCGGGTTCGGGCTTCGGGGGTGGTGGCGGAGTGGTCGAGGGGAGTGCGCTCGCCGGGCGGATCGCCGAGCGGCGGGCCGGGGCGGGTGAGCCGCGGGCGTTGCTCGGGGAGCTGCGGCGGGCACGGCTGCTCGTGCCGGTGGAGCGGGGCGGGCTGTGGACGGGGCACTTCGGCGGGGTGCGCTGGGTGTTCGCGTTCACCGGCGAGGAGGCCCTCGCGCGGTTCGCGCGGGAGGTCGGGGACCCGGGGCGGAGCTGGGAGTTCGCCGAGCTGCTCGGTGCCCGGCTGCTCGACGAGGTCGTGCCGGCGATGGGCGTGCCCGCCGGTGTCGCCGTCGACGTCGCGGACCCGGACGGGGCCATGCTCTTCCCGCCGGCCGAGGGCATCGTCCCGGATTCGGCGGCCGTCGAGGGGACCGCGGGGGGTGGCGTCTGATGGGTGACGGGGCGAAGGACCTCGGGATCGACCAGTACACCGTCCGGCGGCTCACCCAGGGCATCCGGAACGCGGTCGGCGAGCTGAAGGAGATCGGGACGGGCACCGGCGCGGTGCTCGGCAAGGGCTTCTCCGAGCTGGCCATGACCGGCATGGAGGCCGGGCACCACGGGCTCTCCACGGACTTCGAGGACTTCTGCGAGCGCTGGGAGTGGGGGGTCAGGGCGCAGGTCCAGGACGCCAACGCGATCGCGGCGAAGCTCGGCCTGGCCGCGGGCGTGCTGTGGGAGGAGGACCAGTACGTCGAGAGCTCGCTGAAGTTCGGCGTGAACGCGATCGCGGGCGGCAGCCCGTACGCCTCCGAGGAGGACATCGCCCAGCAGGACTGGGGCGACGTCCTCACCCCGGACGCGCTGAACCCGGACTGGAGCCGCGAGTCCTGGGACCGCGCCGGCGACGACATGGCCCAGACCTGGAAGGACACCGGGCGCGCGCTGCTCACCGAGGGGCAGGGCGGGGAGCGGTCGCGGATGCTGAACGACCTCCTCGGCGTCGACCAGGAGCAGTTCGACCGGGCCGTCGACGACACCTTCGGGCCGTCGCCCGAGGAGCGCGCCCAGAACGGGGGGAACTGACCGGTGGGTTTCGGGGACTTCGTCAGCGACATCACGCCGGACGTCATCGAGGACGCCGTCGAGGACGGCGTCGAATGGGCCGGGAACCGCGTCGAGGACGTCGGCAACTGGACCGCGGACCGCCTCGACGACGTCGGCTGGGAGTCCGGCGCGGACTGGGTGCGCGAGCAGTCCCGCTCGCTCGCGAACCGGATGGGCGCCGAGGTCGACGAGATGGACCTCGGGCAGACCGAGGACAAGACCAAGCTGATCTACGGATCGCCCGGCAAGCTCCGCTCGACCGCCGCCCACCTGCGTGACTTCTCGGCCGCCTTCAACGACGTCGGGCTCGGGCTCGAAGGGCTCGACTCCGACTCGCTCCAGGGGCAGGCGGCCGACGCCTTCCGCAGGACGGTGAAGCTGGAGCCGCCCAAGTGGTTCAAGGGCGCGGACGCCTTCGAGGAGGCGGCGAAGGCGCTGGAGTCCTTCGAGTCGACGGTGACCTGGGCGCAGGGCCGGGCCCAGGTCGCGATCGACACGTGGAAGGCGGGCACGAAGGCGTCGGAGGACGCCCTGGACGCCCACAAGAAGAAGGTCGACTCCTTCAACGACGCCGTCGACAAGTACAACGCGACGCCCGCCGACAAGCGGGACCCCGCCACCCTGCCGCCCCGGCCCGGTGAGTTCTCCGACCCCGGCAAGGAGCGGATGAAGGAGGCGCAGGACATCCTCGCCGACGCGCGCCGGCAGCGGAACTCCGCCGCCGAGGCCGCCCGGGCCGCCGTGCGCAGGGCCCGGGACGCGGCCCCGCCCAAGCCGTCGTACGGCGAGCAGCTGAAGGACGGGCTCGACGAGCTCGAACTGATGAAGACCCACTTCGCCATGGGCGCGGTCAAGGGCACCGCCGGCATCGTGAACTTCATCCGGGGCGTCAACCCGCTGGACCCGTACAACATCACGCACCCGGCCGAGTACGTCACCAACCTCAACAGCACCGTCGCCGGACTCGTCCGGGTCGCCAACGACCCCTGGGGCACCGGCAAGCAGATGCTGGACGACTTCATGAAGGACCCGGCGGAGGGGCTCGGCACCCTGGTGCCGGACGCGATCCTCACCGTCGCGACGGGCGGCGCCGGCGCCGGCGTCAAGGGCGTGCGGCTCGCCGACGAGCTCGCGGACGCCGCCAAGGCCCGCCGCGCCGACGACCTCAGGGAGACCGTCCGCAGGCCCGACGGCAAGCGGTGCGGGCGCGAGCCCGTCGACTTCGCGACCGGCCGCATGTTCCTGCCGCAGGAGGACCTGCTGCTGCCGGGCAGCCTGCCGCTGTCGTTCCGCCGGGACTTCGAGTCCTCCTACCGGGCCGGCCGCTGGTTCGGCGACAGCTGGTCGTCCACGATCGACCAGCGGCTGACCGTCGACCCGATCGGCGTCGTCCTGCACGGCGAGGACAACCTCCTCGTGCCCTACCCGCACCCCGCCCCCGGCACCCCGGTGCTCCCCGAGGCCGGGCCGCGGTGGCCGCTGGAGCGGCACGCCGACGGCAGCTACACCCTCACCGACCCGGAGACCGGCACCGTCCGGCACTTCCTCGCCCCCGCCGGTGCCGAGCCGGGCGGCGACGGCACCGCGCCGCTCGGCGAGATCGCCGACCGCCACGGGCGCACCCTCACCGCCGAGTACGACGAGGAGGGCGCCCCGCTCGCCCTCGTCCACTCCGGCGGCTACCGCGTCGACTTCACCACGGAGAACCGCCGGATCACCTCGCTGAGCGTCGGCGGCACCGAGGTCGTCCGGTACGGGTACGACGAGGAGGGCCGCCTCACCGGGGTCACCGGGTCCTGCGGGGTCCCGACCCGGTTCGCGTACGACAGCGAGGACCGGATCGTCTCCTGGACGGACACCAACGGCTCGCGCTACGACTTCGTCTACGACGAGCGGGACCGGTGCGTCTCCCAGTCCGGCGCCGAGGGGCACCTGCGCTCCGAGTTCCACTACGGCGACCCGCACCCCGACACGGGCCTGTCCACCACCACGGTCACCGACTCCCTCGGTCACACCTGGCGCTACGCGGTCAACCGGCACCTCCAGGTCGTCGCCGAGACCTGGCCCACCGGCGCGACCGTCCGCTTCGCCTACGACCGCGACGACCGGCTGCTGTCCCGCACCGACCCGGGCGCGGACGGCGGGCCCGGCGCCCGCACCGAGTTCCGCTGGGACGACAAGGGCCGGCTCGCCGAGACGGTCCTCCCCGACGGCAGCGTCCGGACGGCCGTCCACGACGACGCCGGCCGCCCCGTCGAGCTGGTCCTGCCGGGCGGGCAGCGCTGGCGGCAGGAGTTCGACGAGCACGGCAACCGGACCGCCGTCACCAACCCGGCCGGGCGCACCACCCGCTACACCCACGACGCGCGCGGCCACCTCACCTCGGTCACCGACCCCCTCGGCGCGACCACCCTGATGCGCCACGACGCCGCGGGCATGCTCCTGGAGCAGACGGCCCCGGACGGCGGCACCACCACGTACGCGCGGGACGCCTTCGGCCGGATCACCGCCCGCACCGAGCCGTCCGGCGGCACCGCCCGCTACGTCTGGACCCCCGAGGGGCGGCTCGCCTCGTTCACCGGACCCGACGGGGCCGTGGAGTCGTGGACGTACGACGGCGAGGGCAACTGCCTGACCCACACCGACCCCCAGGGCCGCACCACGGCCTTCGAGTACACCCACTTCGACCTGCTCGCCGCCCGCACCGACCCCGACGGCGCCCGCCACGAGTTCACCCACGACACCGAGTTGCGCCTCACCGAGGTCCGCAACCCGCTGGGACTGCGCTGGAGCTACTCCTACGACCCGGTCGGCCACCTGGTCGCCGAGACCGACTTCGACGGCCGCACCGTCGGCTACGACGTCGATCCGCTCGGTCGGGTGCTGACCCGGACCGGTCCGCTCGGCACGGCCGTCCGCTACGAGCGGGACGTGCTCGGCCAGGTCGTCCGCAAGGACGCCGGCGGCGCCGTGACGACGTACGAGTACGACCCCGCGGGCCGGCTGCTGCGGGCCGTCGGGCCCGACGCGGAGCTGACGTACGCCTACGACCGCCGGGGCCACGTCAAGACCGAGCTGACCGACGGGCACGCGCTGTCGTTCTCGTACGACGAGGCCGGGCGCCGCACCCGGCGCGTCACTCCGGGCGGCCACGTCACGACGTACACCCACGACGCGGCGGGCCGGTCCGCCGCGCTGACCGCCGCGGGCCGCGCCGTCGTCTTCACCCGGGACGCCGCGGGCCGCGAACGGAGCCGCACCGTCGGGGAGTCGCTGACGCTGACGTCCGACTGGGACGCGGCCGGCCGGCTCACCGCCCAGGAGCTGGCGCGCGGCGGCCGGCGGCTGAACCTGCGGACGTACGCGTACCGCGAGGACGGCCATCTCGTCGCGTCCGAGGACGGTCTGCGCGGTCCGCGGCGCTACGGCCTGGACGCCACCGGCCGGGTCACCGCCGTCACCGCCGACGGCTGGAGCGAGTCCTACGCCTACGACGGCGGCGGCAACACCGTCTCCGCCGGCTGGCCGGACCGCCTCGCCGCCGGCGACGCCCGCGGCGGGCGGGCGTACACCGGCACCCGGGTGACCGAGGCCGGCGCCAACCGGTACGCGTACGACGACGCGGGCCGGCTGGTCCGCCGGACGAAGACCCGGCTGTCGCGGAAGCCCGACGTGTGGACGTACGCCTACGACGCCGAGGACCGGCTCACCGGGGTCACCACCCCGGACGGGGCCCGGTGGCGCTACCGGTACGACCCGCTCGGCCGGCGCGTCGCCAAGGAGCGGCTCGCCGCCGACGGCGTGACGGTGGCCGAGCGCACCCGCTTCGTCTGGGACGGCCCGCTGCTCGCCGAGCAGACCACCGAGGCGTGCGCCGAACTGCCCCACCCCGCCACGCTGAGCTGGGACCACGAGGGGCTGACGCCGGTCGCCCAGACCGAGCGGCTGCACGACGCGGCGACCCGGCGGGAGATCGACGCGCGGTTCTTCGCCATCGCCACCGACCTCATCGGCACCCCCACCGAACTCGTCGACGAGACCGGCCACATCGCCTGGCAGAGCCGCACCACCCTGTGGGGCGTCACGACGTGGAACGCCGACGCGTCCGCGTACACCCCGCTGCGCTTCCCCGGCCAGTACTACGACCCCGAGACCGGCCTCCACTACAACCACCACCGCTACTACGACCCGCGCACCGCCCGCTACACCACCCCCGACCCGCTCGGCCTCGCCCCCGCCCCCGACCCGACCGCCTACGTGCGCAACCCGCTCCGGTTCAGCGACCCGCTGGGGCTCGCCCCGTACGAGGACAACGGCGGACTCGGCGACCTCATCGAGGTCACCAAGCCCGACGCCGACGCGGACAAGCTGGCCGAGAAGCTCGGCGGAGAGCCCCGCAGACGCTTCGCCAACGACCCGGACGGCCGCGAGTTCGACGCCATCAGCGACGAGTACGTGGCCCAGGCCAAACCGGCGGACTTCACCCTGAACAAGAAGTTCCGCAAACAGGCGCAGGCCACCTTCGAGGCGGCGCTGCAGAGCGGCCGCACGCCGTACTTCCACTTCGACGGACCGCCCGGCCCCGGCGTGATCGATAAGCTCCAGGAGTACGGGCGACGGTACGGCGTCGAGCCGGTGATCGACACGACTCCGCTGGAGTGAGGGCATGTACGAGTTCCATGGCTGGTTCGGCATCTCCGAGGACCCGTACGAGGACGACCTGCCCTCGCTGCGGGCCGGCGTGGAGGAGCTGCGCGCCCGGATCGGCGCCGTCGACTGGTCCTCCAGCTGCCGGGTCGCCCTCGACGTCCTCAACGGCCTGCCCGTCGTCACCGTCGCCGGGCAGACCAACCACCTCGGCCGGGAGGCCGCGGAGCTGGACGAACTGGTGGCGTACATCGCCCGCCGCTTCCCCGGCTCGTGGGGCCTGCTCCACGACCGCTCCGACGAGGGCGACATCCCCGACGCCGCCAACGCCTTCCGGGTGCGGGTCCTGCGGCGGGGGCTCGTCGAGGTGCGCCTGGACCCGTTCCTCTCGCCGTGCAATCCGGTGATCGAGGACTGAGACCCCGGCCGCCCGCCCGCCGGTTTCGGACGAATACCGGGGGCGGGGCGGGATCGATGCAGGTGGGGGGCGGAGGGGCGCGTATCCTCGGCTGCCGGGGGCAGCGGGGGAATCGGACGCGGAGGTGCGGGTGGAGTTCCGGCTGCTCGGGTCCGTCGCGGTCGTGACGGAGGGCGGCGACGTCGCCCCGGGGCCGGCCAAGCGGACCAGCCTGCTGGCCGCGCTGCTGCTGCGCCCCAACACGGCCGTGAACGTGACGGGGCTGATGGACGCGCTGTGGGAGGACGAGCCTCCGACGCACGCCAAGACGGTGCTCCAGGGGCACGTCTCCCGGCTGCGGGCGCTGCTCGCCGCGCACGGCGCCGAGGCGTACGGCGTGGAGCTCACCACGCAGGGGTCCGCCTATCTGCTGCGGATGCCCGAATCGCTCGTCGACGCCCACCGGTTCGAGGAGCTGGTGGGGCTCGCGGGCGCGCAGCGGAACGCCGCCGACACCGTGCGGATGCTGCGCGAGGCGCTGTCGTACTGGCAGGGGCCCGCGCTCACCGGCACCGTCCCGAGCGGGCCCCTGGAGGCCGCCGCCACCGCCCTGGAGGAGCTGCGGCTCTCCTCCGTGGAGGCGCTGGCGGAGGCGTACGGGAAGCTGGGCGAGCACGGCCGGGCCGCCGCCGTCCTGCGGACCGAGGCCGTCGCGCACCCGCTGCGCGAGTCGCTGGCCGCCGCGCTCATGACGGCCCTCGCCCGCGCCGGGCGCCGCTCGGACGCCCTCGACTGGTACCACCGCACCCGCCGACTGCTCGCCGAGGAGCTGGGCGTCGACCCGGGCGCCGCGCTCGCCGACACGTACGCGGAGCTGCTGCGGGACGCGGGGGCGGTCCTCGTCCCGGCGCCCGCGGAGCCGCCGGCGCCCGAGCCCGCCGTCGTACCGGAACTGCTGCCCAGGGCGCCGCGCGGCTTCACCGGGCGGGAGGCCGAGACCGCGCTGCTCGACCGGGCGGCCGGCGGCGGCGACGCGCCGGTCTGCCTGGTCACCGGGCCCGCCGGCGTCGGCAAGACCGCCTTCGCCGTCGACTGGGCGCACCGGCGGCGGACCGCCTTCCCCGACGGGCGGCTCTTCGCCGACCTGCGCGGCTTCAGCGACACCCCGGCGCCCGAGACCGGCGTCGTGCTCCGCGAGTTCCTGCTCGCGCTCGGCGTGCCGCAGCAGCGGGTGCCGGAGACCGCGGTGGGGCGCGGGGCGCTCTTCCGCAGCCTCACCGCCGGCCGCCGGATGCTCGTCGTCCTCGACAACGCCCGCTCCTCGGAGCAGGTCAGGCCGCTGCTGCCGGGCGGCGACGGCTGTGTGACCGTGGTGACCAGCCGGGACCGGCTCGGCGGGCTCATCGCCTCCGACGCGGCCCGGCCCGTGCCGCTCCGGCAGCTGCCGCCCGCCGCCGCGACCGCCCTCCTCGCGACCGTGCTCGGGCAGGACCGGGTCGCCGCCGAGCCGGCCGCCGCCGAACGGCTCGCCGGACTCTGCGACGGACTGCCGCTCGCGCTCCGGGTGACGGCCGCCCGGCTCGCCGAACGCCCCGCCCGGTCGCTGGACGACATGGTCGGGGAACTCGCCTGCGAACAGGGGAGGCTGGCGCTCCTCGACGTCGAGGACGTCGGCGTCTCCGCCGCCCTCCGCCTCACCGTGCAGCAGCTCCCCGAGTCCGCCGCCCGCGCCTTCCGCGCCCTCGGCCTGCACACCGGCTCCGACCTGGACCACTTCGCCGCCGCCGCGCTCACCGGCACCACCCCCGCCAGGGCCGCCGCCGACCTCGAACGGCTCGCCGCCGCCCACCTCCTCACCGAGGCGGTGCCCGGCCGCTGGACCCCGCACGACCTCGTACGCCTCTACGCCCGCGGCCTCGCCCCGCAGGCCGACCCGGAGGGGCTGCGCCGACTCCTCGACCACTACCTGTACGCGGGCCTCGCCGCCGACGCCGCCGCCGAACCCGGCTCGCAGCCCTGCTACGCCCTGCCCGCCGACGCGCGCAGGCCCGCCGCGGTCCCGGAGTTCGAGGGCCGCACCGCCGCCCTCGACTGGTACGTCGCCGAACGCCCCGCCCTGGAAGGGGCCGTGGCCGCCTCCGCCGCCCTCGGGCTGCACGACCGGGCCTGGCGGCTCGCCCTCGTCGCCTGGCCGCTGATGCTGATGCGGCTCCAGGACGGCTGGACCCCGCTCCTGGAGGCCGGGCTCGCCTCCGCCGAGGCGGCCGGCGACCCCGACGCGCAGTCCCGGACCCGGGCGCTGCTCGGCTGGATCCTCCACGAGGAGGGGCGGGACGAGGAAGCCCTGGTCCACCTGGAGAAGGCGCCCGCGCTCGCCCTCCTCGCCGGCGACCCGATCAGCGAGGCCATCGCCGTCGTCAACCACGCGGCCGTCCTCGACGCCACCGGGGAGTACGGCCGGGCCCGCGCGCTGATGGCGCGGGCGGTCGCGCTCGCCGACCGGACCGGGCACCCGTCCACCCAGGTCCTCGCCCTCCAGCACCTCGCCGGGCACTGCCTGCGGGCGGGGGAGTACGAGGAGGCGCTGGCGCACGTGCTTCGCGCGGGGGAACTCGTCGCGCCCGACGCCGTCGTCGTCCAGGCCGAGCTGCGGATCGTACGGGGCGAGGCGCTGGCCGGCATAGGACGGGTCGAAGAGGCCGCCCACCAGCTGGAACGCGCTGCCGCCGATGCCGAGGCGGCCGGCTTCACGGCGGGTTCGGCGCGGGCGGCGGAGCGCCTCGCGCGCCTCGCGGCGGGGCGTTAGCGGCGGGCGTTAGCAGTACGCAAGCGGGACGGCAGCGCGCGGCGGGAAGGTGGACACGTACCACCGACCGCTCCGCGCAGTGCGCTTCACCGACCACGGGGGAAACACCGACATGCGTACGACCACCAGCAGGAACACGGGCAGGACCGCCCTTCTCGTCGCCGCCGTCGCGGCCGTCTCGCTCGGCCTGACGGCCTGCGGCGGTGACGACGGCGCGAAGGACGCCGGCAGTGCGAAGACCACGACCGGCGCACCGGCGGCGACCGGGACCACCGGGACCACCGGGACGACCGGGACGACCGGGACCACGGGGACGACGGGGACGACCGGGGCGGCGGAGAGCGCGGCGCCCGCCGCGAAGGGCTCGGGCGCGTCGGGGGACGCGACCGCCGCCGCGCAGGCCACCCCGGCCACCGCCGGTTCCGCCGCCGACGCCAAGGCGCCGGTCTGCGCCTACGGCGACGTCAGGATCACCGCGAAGAAGGCCGACGAGGTGCCCACCGAGCACATCGTCCTCACCGCCACCAACACCTCGGGCCGCGCCTGCCGTCTCCTCGGCCACCCGCTCATCGCCTTCGGCGAGATCCAGACGGCCAAGGACGTCCCGGCGGTCCCCGCGAGCAAGCCGGCCGCCCCGGTGGTCCTGGCGGCGGGCGCGCCCGCGTACGCCAACGTGCGGGTCTCCAACGGCGGCGTCCACGAGGACAACAAGGTGGTGAAGGAGTTCAACGTGAACCTCTTCGCGGCCGACGGTCCGGCGGAGGGCAGCGTCGTGGTGGCCGCCCCGGCGGGCGGGCTCGCCGTCGACGAGGCCGTCGCGAGGACCGGGTACTGGACGCACGAACTCCGCAACGGCGCCGACGAGTTCTGAGCCGCGCGCGGGGCAACGCGGACGGCGGGCCCGTCTCCCGGAGGATCGGGGACGGGCCCGTTTTTCCGTCCGCCGACTGTGTCGGCGCTGTGAATTCCCGTGTTCCTCAGGGCGGTCGGCGGATGACGGCCGGGTGGGGGAGGTTCGCAGGTGGGGGCCGGGAAGCGCGTGCCCGGAAGCTACTGATCAGTCATGTCGGCGCTGTAACACGGGAGTTGGCGTGGCGTGAGTCCTCTTGCGGGATTCCTATGGATCAGTCAATCTTTCGGCGACGGCAAGGCGGCCGAGGTCGTGAGGATCCGCGTCGGACCCCACGCATTCTTGTCATGTCCATGTCGTTAATGAAGGTCACTCGGGCTCCCTCCCCACGGGAGCACCCCCCACGAGGAGGACACCTCACATGGCAGTGATGCGCGCATCGCGTCGCCGGATCACCACCGCCGCGGCCATAGCCGTCACGGCGCTGGCCCTCGGTTCGCTCTCCGCCCTTCCCGCCACGGCCGCGCCGGCCGCCGCGGAGGGCGTCATCGAGAACGCCGGGGCCGAAGGCACCATCCCGGGCAGCTACATCGTCACCCTCGACGAGTCCGCCCAGGCCGAGACCGCCAAGGGCCGCGCGGTCCCCGGCAAGTTCGGCGCCAAGATCAAGCGCACGTACACCTCGGCGGTGAACGGCTACGCGATCGAGGTCTCCGAGGCGCAGGCGAAGAAGCTCGCCGCCGACCCGGCCGTGAAGTCCGTCGTCCAGAACCGCGTCTTCACGATCGACGGCACCCAGCCCTCCCCGCCGTCCTGGGGCCTGGACCGGATCGACCAGAAGGCCCTGCCGCTGAACCAGAGCTACGGCTACCCGGACAGCGCGGGCCAGGGCGTCACGGCGTACATCATCGACACCGGTGTCCGGATCAGCCACAACGACTTCGGCGGCCGGGCCTTCAACGGCTACGACGCCATCGACAACGACAACACCGCCCAGGACGGGCACGGGCACGGCACCCATGTCGCCGGCACGGTCGCGGGCTCCTCCTACGGCGTCGCCAAGAAGGCGAAGATCGTCGGCGTCCGCGTCCTCAACAACCAGGGCTCCGGCACCACCGACCAGGTCGTCGCCGGCATCGACTGGGTGACGCAGAACGCCGTCAAGCCGGCCGTCGCCAACATGAGCCTCGGCGGCGGCGTCGACACCGTCCTCGACCAGGCCGTCCGCAACGCCATCGCGGCGGGCATCACCTTCGCGGTCGCGGCGGGCAACGACAGCTCCAACGCCTCGAACTACTCCCCGGCGCGGGTCTCCGAGGCGATCACGGTCGGCTCCACGACCAGCAGCGACGCCCGCTCCAGCTTCTCCAACTACGGCAGCGTCCTGGACATCTTCGCCCCGGGCTCGTCGATCAAGTCGGCCTGGAACAGCAGCGACACCGCCACCAACACCATCTCGGGCACCTCGATGGCCACCCCGCACGTGGCCGGCGCCGCCGCCGTCTACCTCGCGGACAACCCGACGGCGACCCCGGCGCAGGTCTCCACGGCCCTCACCACCGCCGCCACGCCGAACGTCGTGGGCAGCCCCGGCAGCGGCTCCCCGAACAAGCTGCTCTTCGTCGGCGGCGGCGGCACCACCCCGCCGCCCACCGGTGACAAGTTCGAGAACACCGCCGACTACGCGATCAACGACAACGCGACCGTCGAGTCCCCGGTCACCGTCAGCGGCGTCTCCGGCAACGCCCCCTCGGCCCTCCAGGTCCAGGTGAACATCGTCCACACCTACATCGGCGACCTCCAGGTCCAGCTGATCGCCCCCGACGGCAGCGCCTACACCCTCAAGGGCTTCGGCACCGGCGGCAGCTCCGACAACATCAACACCACCTACACCGTGAACGCCTCCTCCGAGGTCGCCAACGGCACCTGGAAGCTCCGCGTGACGGACAACGCGAACTGGGACACCGGCAAGATCGACTCCTGGGCCCTCCAGTTCTGACCCGCAGTTCTGACCCGAGCTCGAAGCCCTGAGCACGGCAGGGGCGGCCACCGGCGGGTGGCCGCCCCTTCGCCGTGCCACGTACGATGCGCGCGCCCGATCGTCTGTTCGTCCCGCGCCAACAGGAGCCCGCCCCCGTGGAGCCGACCCCGCCGACCCCGCCGACCCCGCCGCACCAGCCGCCCCCGCCGGGGACGCCCGCCGCGTACCCGGCCCCCGGGCCGTACACCTCGCCCGGGATGCCCTACGCGGGCCTGCCGGGCCCCTACGGGCCGTACGCGCCGCCGCGGGCGACCACCAACGGGCTCGCCGTCGGCTCGCTCGTCAGTGGCATCGTCTGCTGCCTGCCGCCGCTCGGACTCGTCCTCGGCGTCTTCTCCCTGCGGCAGATCAAGAAGCGCGGCCAGGGCGGCAAGGGCATGGCGATCGCCGGCATCGTGCTCTCCTCGCTCAGCACCCTCCTCGTCCTCATCGGTCTGATCACGGGGCAGATCCAGGTAGGCGTGAGGGCGTTCGGCGACGGCGTGCGGGAGGCGGCGTCCGTGCGCATGCCGATGGACCTGCGCACCGGCGAGTGCTTCGTCGACGAGTCCGGGCAGGGCGAGTACACCCTCGGCGTCCGGGTCGTCGACTGCGACCGGCCCCACGACGGCGAGATCACCGGACGGTTCGAGGCCACCGGCTTCGACGGCTGGCCCGGCGAGAGCGAGCTCACCGCGCTCGGCGAGGAGCGCTGCGAGACCATGGCCGCCGCCTACACGCGGGACACCTGGGCGCTGACCGCCGACACCCTCAGCCTGTACTACACCCCGGACCGGCGGGCCTGGCGCACCGGCGAGCACCGCATCGCCTGCGCCGTCGGCGGCTCGGAGCGGCTCACCGGCTCGCTGCGCTCCGACGGGACCACGCTCGACGCGGGCCAGCTGGCCTTCCTCGGCCACGTCAACCCCATCGAGGACGCCCTCTACGCGGAGCCCGAGGAGGACCCGGAGGACGACCTCCAGGCCAACCTCGCCTGGGCCGCGGAGGTGCGCTCCGCCGTCGACTCGGCCCGCTCCGGGCTGCGCGGGCGCACCTGGGAGCCGTCCCGGCGCAAGGCCATGGAGGGTTATCTGAAGAGCCTGGACGCCGCCTCCGAGCAGTGGGCGAAGCTGTCGCGCGCCACGGACTCGGTGGAGTTCTGGGACGCGTACGACCACGCCTGGGAGGTGGTGCCGAACGACGCGAGCATCGAGGTCCGCAAGGCCCTCGGCCTCACCCACACGCCCCCGGAGGGCCCGGGCGAGCACAGCTCCGTCTGAGCCCCGGGCGGCGGAAGGCGGACAGTCGTACGGCACGCGGAAGGGGCCGGGTCTCCGTGGGGGGAGACCCGGCCCCTTCGTGTGCGGACCGGCGCCGGGGCGGGCGGCGGCCGGGCGGGGCGGGGACGGCGGCCCGTGACCAGCCGCCGTCCCCGCCCCGGCGCGCCGTCGCCGGCGGTCCGGTCCGCGCCCCGCGGCGGCCGCCCGGCGGGGCGGCTCCGGGGGAGCGGGTGGTTCAGCGGCGGGTGAGGCCGCGGTCGATCGCGCCGATCAGCTCGCCGTCGGCGGTGTCGCCGTCGAGCGACCAGATCATGGCGCCGCCGAGCCCGTGGGTGCGGACCCAGTTCGCCTTGGTGCGCAGCACGGCCGGGTCGTCGTAGGTCCACAGGGTGGTGCCGTCGAAGAGCCAGGCGTGGCCGTTCCGGTGGCCCCGGTACAGCTTGTACGTGCCCGATTCCGCGAGCTCCTTGAGGTTCTTGTAGTCCTCGGAGCCGGGCGCCCAGGTCGCCGGGGCGGGACCGGTCGCGGGCCGTCCGAGGCCGTCGCCGCCGCCGGTGACGCCGGTCCAGCCCTGGCCGTAGAACGGCATGCCGACGACGAGCTTGCGGGCCGGGGCGCCGCGCCGCAGCCAGGACGTGACGGTCCCCTCGACGCTCCAGTCGTTCTTGGCGAAGAGCGCGGACTGCTGGGCGGTGGTCGTCTCGCCGGAGACGTGGAAGTCGTAGCCCTGGAGGTTCACGAAGTCGAAGTCCCGCATGATCCTGGCGACCTCGAAGCCCGCGTCGATCTTGGCGGGGGCGGTGGGCACGTACGCGCTGAGCTCGTAGTGCCTCCGCTGCGGCAGCGAACGGCCGTAGGCGTCGAGCTGGGTGCGGAACTCCCGTACCAGGGCGGTGAAGTTGACCTTGTCCTCGGGGCGGATGACGTTGCCCGGGTTGCCCTCGGAGCCGGGCCACTCCCAGTCGAGGTCGATGCCGTCGAAGAGGCCGGCGGCCGCTCCGGCGCCGCCGCGGGCGCCGTCCTGCGGCAGGTTCCCCTTGATGTAGAGGTCGATGCAGGAGGAGACGAGGGCCTTGCGGGACGCGGGGGTGCGCACGGCGTCGGAGAAGTACGCCGAACCGCTCCAGCCGCCCAGCGAGATCATGACCTTGAGGTTCGGGTGCTTCGCCTTCAGCTCGCGCAGCTGGTTGAAGTTGCCGGCCAGCGGCTGCCCGTCGGTGTCGGCGGTGCCGTCCACGGAGGTGGCGGCGTCGACCGGGCGGACGTAGTCGGCCCAGGGGTCGGAGCCGGGGACGGGGCCGATGACGCACTTGCCGGCCTTGTCGACGATGCCGAAGGCGTAGTTGATGTGGCTGAGCCTGGCGGCGGAGCCGCTCGTGTCCAGGTCCTTGACCTGGAAGTTCCGCCCGTAGATGCCCCATTGGGTGAAGTAGCCGACCCGCTTGAGGGCGTGCTCCGCGGCGGGCGGGCGGTGGTCGGGGCGCGGATGGGCGTCGGCGGCGGGGGCCAGGGTGGCGAGGAGGCCGAGGGCGGCGGCCGCGGCGGTGCCGAGGGTCAGCTTGGTCAGGGCTCTGGGACGCATGGGCTCGTTCCTGTGCGAGGCGGGTTGGAGCGTGGGCGCGCAGGCAGGAAGGTATTGGTCCAGACCAATGGGGTCAAGGGGTCGGGCGGCGGCGGTTCACCTTCATCACTTCGAGTGAAACTCTGGCCCATGCTTGCGGTCGGCGACAATCGGTTGTCAGGCTGTAGCTGTCTGTCAACCTGAGGGGAGTGTCCAGTGACGTTCGGTGAGCAGCCCGCCTATCTGCGTGTGGCGAGCGATCTGCGGGAGAAGATCGCGAACGGCTCGCTCCCCCCGCATACCCGCCTCCCCTCGCAGGCACGCATCCGCGAGGAGTACGGGGTGTCGGACACGGTCGCGCTGGAGGCCCGCAAGGTGCTCATGGCCGAGGGGCTCGTCGAGGGCCGCTCGGGGTCGGGGACGTACGTCCGGGAGCGTCCGGTGCCCCGCCGCGTCGCCCGCTCCGGCTACCGGCCCGCCGTCGGTGCCACCCCCTTCCGCCAGGAGCAGGCGGTGGAGGGCGCGCGCGGCACCTGGGAGGCGAGCAGCGAGCAGGAGGAGGCGAGCGGCCCGGTCGCCGAGCGCCTCGGCATCCCGCCCGGCGACCGCGTCATGCGCACGCGGTACGTCTACCGGGACGGCGGCGAGGCCATGATGGTCGCCACCTCCTGGGAGCCGCTCGCCGTCACCGGCCGCACGCCCGTGATGCTCCCCGAGGAGGGGCCGCTCGGCGGCTGCGGCGTGGTCGAGCGGATGGCGGCGATCGACGTCGTCGTGGACAACGTGGTGGAGGAGGTCGGCGCCCGCCCCGGCCTCGCCGAGGAGCTCCTCGTCCTCGGCGGCGTCCCCGGTCACGTCGTCATGGTCGTCGAGCGCACCTTCTACGCCTCGGGCCTCGCCGTCGAGACCGCCGACGTCGTCGTCCCCGCCGACCGCTACCGCCTCTCGTACCACCTCCCGGTCCGCTGACCGGACCGGACCCGCACCCGCCCACCTCCGGGTCGAAGCTCCCTCCCTCTCTCCCTCTCTCCCTCTCTTCCTTGCTCCCTCCCTCGCGCCGTCCGGCATGTGTGCTTCGGCCGCCTTGCGTCGGTTCCCGGCCGATCCGTATCTCTTGGTGAAAATCCGTATCCGCTGTGTGAAGGTCAGGCGTAGGCTCAGGCATATGCGGATTGCGGTTTCCCGGAGATCCTTGGTGACGCCTGGCCCGGCGGAGGGAGAAGCCTGATGACCGACAGCGGCCCCGTCCATCCGTGGCTCGTGATACGGCAGGACGACAACGGCAACCGCTACCGGGTGGGCCGGTACGCGACCCAGGACGAGGCGCAGCGGATCGCGGACACGCTCGACTCCCGCGGCCCCAAGCAGCTCTACTGGGTCGAGCGCGTCAGCCCCACCCCCTGACGCCCCCGATACCCTCGCGGGCATGACCTCACGCTCCCCGCACCACGGCACCGGAACCGACCTCGGGACCGGTGCCGTGGTCGTCGTCGCGGCCGCCCTCCTCGACGGCGGCCGCCTGCTCGCCGCCCGCCGCAGCGCCCCCGCCGAACTCGCCGGCCGCTGGGAACTCCCCGGCGGCAAGGTCGAGCCCGGCGAGCGCCCCGAGGACGCCCTCGTCCGCGAACTGCGCGAGGAACTCGGCGTCGAGGCCGAGACCGGCGAGCGGATCCCCGGCGAATGGCCCCTCAAGCCCGGTTACGTCCTCCGGGTCTGGACCGCCCGCCTGCTCTCCGGCGAACCCCGCCCGCTGGAGGACCACGACGCGCTCCGCTGGCTCGCCCGCGACGAACTCGACACCGTGGACTGGCTCGACCAGGACCGCCCGGCGGTCGTGGAGGCGGCGCGCAGACTCCCCGTCGCGCGCCCCTGACCGGGGCTCGCACCCGGCCCCCTACGCCGTTCGTGCCACTGTGCGCCCATGACCGCCCCCCGGTGGGATATTTCGCGAGTAATTCCGGGTATGTCCCCATTGGTCCCTCGGGAGAGGGTGATCCTCTTCCTGCTGCACCGTGCCTGGGGAAGTGATCGCGTGTGATCGACACCGACGGCGCCCGCGCCGAGTGGAACTTCCCGGCGGAGGCCGACGCGGTGCGCACCGCCCGCCACGCCGTACGCGAGACCCTCCGCTCCTGGGAGGTCGACGCGACCGTGGGGGACATCGCCGTCCTGCTGGTCAGCGAGCTGGTCACCAACTCCCTCCGGTACGCCTCCGGGCCCATCGGGGTGCGCATCGTGCGGGCCGAGGGCGCCGCCACCGACCCGCCCCGGCACTCCGCACTCCTCGTGGAGGTCTCCGATCCGCTTCCGGATCCGCCCACCGAGCGGCCCGCGGGACCCGACGACGAAGGGGGCCGCGGGCTCGGTCTCGTCGCCTGCTCCGCACGCCGCTGGGGGACCCGGCAGGGCGACACGGGGAAAACCGTATGGTTCGAGCTGGCTCTCCCTGGTGAGTAAAGAGAGAGGGACGACGATCACCGGAGCGGGTCGCGAGCCGACCGAGACCACCCTGTGATCGTGGACGTCGTGCCGCCGGGGCCCGCGTGCTGAATACTGCGGGCATGGCCGGTCCGGTGCGGTGAGCTGGAGGGGACGGTCGCGTGAGCGAGATATCCGAGACGGCGGGCGGCGTCGTGTGGCAGAGCAGCCCGCCCGGTTCGATCTACGACTACATCCGGGTCGCCTCCTTCTCCCTCGGGCCCGACGGACGCGTCGACCAGTGGAGCCGCCGGGCGGCGGACCTCTTCGGCGTGGACGCCCGGGAGGCCCGCGGCAAGGACCCGGTCGAGGTCTTCATGCCCGCCGAGCTGCGCGATCGCGGCCACCGGCAGGTCAAGGAGGTCCTCGACGGGCGCGAATGGACCGGCCTCGTCCCGTTCCGCATCCCCGGCCAGGCCGGGCCCCCCGGACAGGACCGGCCGCACGGCATCGCCGAGCTGTACGTGATGCCCACCGAGACCGAGACCGGCGAGCGGGCCGCGCTCTGCATCGTCGTCGACGTCCGCGCCCTGCGGAGGATCGAGACCGACCTCGCCGCATCCCAGGCCATTTTCGGCCAATCCCCCTTCGGCTTCCTCCTCTTCGGCACCGACCTCACCGTCAAGCGCGCCAACCAGCGCTTCGCCGCCGTCTTCGGCGGCGACGCCGACGACCACCGGGGCCGCGGCGTCCACGACTACCTCGCCAAGCCCGAGGCCGACCGGATGACCACTGCCCTCCGCCGCGTCCTGGAGACCGGAGAGTCCGTCACCGACCTCCACATCACCGGCGCCGCCCCCGGCGCCCGGATCCGCCGCCACTGGTCCATCAACCTCTACCGGGTGCACAGCGGCTCCGGCCGCCCCATCGGCGTCGCCGGGCTCGGCATCGACGTCACCCGCCGGCAGAGCGCCGCCCGCGAGGCCGCCAGCGCCCGCCGCAACCTCGCCCTCCTCAACGAGGCCGGAGCCCGCATAGGGAACTCCCTCGACCTGGAGGCCACCGCCCGCGAACTCCTCGACGTCGCCGTCCCCGGCTTCTGCGACCTCGCCTCCGTCGACCTCTACCAGGGCCTCCTCACCGGCGACGAGGCCCCGCCCGGCCGCTGGGGCAGCTCCCACGACGTCGGCTACGGCGCGGGCAGCGCCGAACTGCGCCGGGTCGCCTTCGCCTCCGCCGTCTCCGACACCCCCCTCAGAACCGACGAGGGCCACGGACCGGCCGGCGACGGCGGCGCACCCGTCCCCATCGAGGTCGGCGCCGTCCACCGGTACCCCTTCAACTCGCCCACCGCCGGAGCCCTGCGCACCGGCCGGGTCCGCACCGTGCCCGGCGGCGAGGGCGACCTCGTCCACTCCACCCTCGCCGTCCCGATGGTCGCCCACGACACCGTCGTCGGCCTCGTGCAGTTCTCCCGCACCAAGGGCAGCGAACCCTTCGGCGACCGCGACCGGGCCCTCGCCGTCGAACTCGCCGCCCGCGCCGCCGTCTGCATCGACAACGCCCGCCTCTACCGCCGCGAGCACGAGCGCGCCCTCATCCTCCAGCGCAGCCTGCTCCCGCCCGGCGACCCCGAGGCCGCCGGACTCGACATCGCCTGCCGCTACCTCCCCGGCACCGACGCCACCGAGGTCGGCGGCGACTGGTTCGACGTCATCGAACTCCCCGGCCACCGCACCGCCCTCGTCATCGGCGACGTCATGGGCCGCGGCCTGCGCGCCGCCGTCGCCATGGGCGAACTGCGCACCGCCGTCCGCACCCTCGCCCAGCTCGACCTCGAACCCGCCGAGGTCCTCTCCCACCTCGACGAGATCGCCCGCGGCCTCGGCGCCCCCATCGGCGCCCAGCAGTCCCGCGCCAACAAGAACCGCGGCCCCGAACTCTCCGAGGTCTACCTCGCCACCTGCGTCTACGCCGTCTACGACCCCGTGACCAGACGCTGCGCCTTCGCCAACGCCGGCCACCTCCCGCCCGTCCTCGTCGCCCCCGGCGAGGAGGCCGTCCTCCTCGACGTGCCCCCGGGGATGCCGCTGGGCGTCGGCGGCGAACCCTTCGAGGAGGTCGAGGTCGAACTCCCCGAGGGCTCCCTCCTCGCGCTCTACACCGACGGACTCGTCGAATCCCGCGACCACCCCCTCGACGAGGGCCTCAGCGCCTTCCGGCGGGCCCTCGCCGACCGGGCCCGCCCCCTGGAGGACGTCTGCGACCGGGTCCTGACCACCCTCGACACCGGCCACGGCGAGGACGACATCGCCCTCCTGATGGCCCGTATCCAGGGACTGCCCGCCGAGGCCGTCGGGGACTGGCGGCTGCCCCGCGAGCCCCGCTCCGTCGGCCGCGCCCGCGAACTCGCCCGCGCCCAGCTCACCGCCTGGGGCCTCGACGCCCTCGTGGACACCGTCGAACTCCTCGTCAGCGAACTCGTCACCAACGCGCTCCGGTACGGCGAGGGCGAGATACGGCTCCGGCTGCTGCGCGACCGCACCCTCGTCTGCGAGGTCTGGGACGCCGGCCTCGTCCAGCCGCGGCGCCGCCGCGCCAAGGACACCGACGAGGGCGGCCGCGGCCTCCAGCTCGTCGGCCTGCTCTCCGCCTCCTGGGGCTCGCGCCGCACCCCGCGCGGCAAGACCGTCTGGTTCGAGCTGGCGCTGCCCGACGGCGGGCCCACCGCGGAACCCACCGTGGACCAGCTCCTCAGCATGTTCTGAGGACGGTTCGCGCCGAGGACGGCTCAGGCCGCCTTGAGCGCGGCCAGCCGGGCCGCGATCTCCGCCTCGTCGCCCAGCGCGTCCAGCTGCTCGAACTGCGCGTCGAGCGAGGACGCGGCCAGCTCCTGCTTGCCCAGGGCCCGCGCCTCCTCCCGGCGCACCTTGTCCTCGAAGCGGCTCAGCTCGCTCGTCGGGTCCAGGACGTCGATGCTCTTCACCGCGTCCATCATCGTGTTCTGCGCCTGCGCCGACTTCGCGCGGGCGACCAGCTCGTCCCGCCTGGCCTGGAGCTCGACCAGCTTGGCCTTCATCCGGTCGAGGCCCGAGGTCAGCTTCCGTACGACCTCCGTCTGCGCGGCGATGGTCGGCTCGGCCGTCCGCGCCTCCTTCTCCGACTGGAGCTGACGTCCGAGCGCCACCTTGGCGAGGTTGTCGAAGCGGTCCGCCTCCGCCGCCTGCCCGCCGGTCCGCAGTTCGTCCGCCTTCCGGCTGGCGGAGAGGGCCTTCCCGCCCCACTCGGCGGCCGCCGCCACGTCCTCCGCGTGGTCCTGCTCCATCAGCCGCAGATTGCCGATGGTCGCCGCCACCGCCTCCTCCGCCTCCGAGATGTTCGACGAGTAGTCGCGGATCAGCTGGTCCAGCATCTTCTGCGGATCCTCCGCCTGGTCCAGGAGGGCGTGGATGTTCGCCTTCGCCAGCTGGGTGACCCGGCCGAGGACGGTCTGCTTGCTCATGCGCTGCTCCTTGAAGAGTCGTACGAGGTGGGGCCGTACGAGGTGAGGTGAGGTGACGTGGGGTGGGGTGGGGTGGGGTGGGTGTCGTGGACGTGGAACTCAGAAGCGGCCGCCGCCGCCCCGCCGGCCGCGCGTGCCGCCGCCGCCGAAGCTGCCCGGCCCGCCGCCGAAACCTCCGCCCCCGAGGCCGCCGCCCCCGAAACCGCCGCCGCCCCTGCCGGAGCCCCCGCCGAACAGCCCGCCGAGGATGATGCCGCCGAGCACGGCCCCGCCGAGGCCGCCGCCACCGCTCCCGCCGACCCCCGTCACACCGCCCAGGCCGTTCGGGTTCCCGTACCGGCGCACGTCCTGCTCCGCCAGCTCCTGCGCCCGCCGGGCCAGCCCGTCCGCCCGCTGCGCCTCCGCGAGCGCCGCCTGCGGCTCCTCCGCCGCCAGCGCCCGCGCCTTCTCCAGGCGCCGCTGGGCCTCCGCGAGCCGGGTCCTGGCCTCGCTGCCCACCGCGCCCCGATGCGTCTGTACGTAGTCCGAGGCCGCGCCCAGCTCCGCACGGGCCGTCAGCAGCGCCTGCTCCAGGAGCGTCCGGGCCCGCGCGTCACCGGACTCGCGCTCCCGCGCCCCGGCCAGCGCGCCGTCCAGGGCCGCGTCCGCCTCCTCGACCCGGCGCAGCGCGTCCAGGGGGTCGTACCGTCCCGCCTCCCTCGCCCGCCGCACCTCCGCCGCCACCGACTCCGCGCGGGCGATCCGGCCCCGCAGATCGCCCGTCGAGGCGCCCTCGGCGGTCCCTTCGAGGAGGCCCCGGGCCTCGGCCAGGTCGGCGTCCGTCTCGGAGAGCGCGCCCGGCAGCCGGCCGACCGCCTCGGCCAGCTCCTGGGCCCGCCGCTCCACGGCCTCGATCAGCCGGGCCGCCTGGTCGACCGCGCCCTCGGCGGCCCGCACGTGCACCGCCGCCGAGCCGTTGTCTCCGTCGTCGACGGCCTGCCGGGCCTGGTGGACGCGGGCGGTGGCGAAGACCAGCCGGTCCTTGGCCTGCTGGACGTCGCCGGCGACCGGCGCCGCCGACGACTCGGGGTACCGCTCCCGCATCGCCGCGAGCGCCGCCTCGGCGCCGCCGACCCGGCCGGTCTGCTCGCGCAAGGCCGCCTCGACCTTGGCCAGCGCCTCGGGGGCGGTCCGCTCCAGGGCCCGCAGCCGGTCGAAGTCCTCGGTCTCCGCGTCGAGCCGGTCGTTCGCCTCGGCGCAGCTCCGCAGGATCTCGTCGAGCATGGACCGCCGGGTCGCGTCGTCCTCGGGGAAGGAGTCGTCGAGCCGCTGCCGCAGCCGGAAGGAGGCGGTCAGCCGCTCCTTCGCGAAGGCCACGGCCTCCTCGAAGGGCCGGGCGGCCTCCTCGCCGAACTGGGCGGTGGCGAAGCCGAGCTCCTCCTGGCTGGTGCGGACGGCGTCGTCGGTGGCGACCAGCGCCCGCCGGGCCTCGCCGTCCAGCTCCTCCAGGGAGGGCGGCGCGGGCTGCCCCCACCCCTGCCCGCCGCTGCCGCCGGGGGTGGTGCGGGTGGTGCTCCGCCGGCGCCTGCGGGTGTACGCGTACGCCGCCACCGCGCCGGCGCCGCCGATCAGAGCGATCGGGAGGACCAGATCGCTCCCGGAGGGCGCGTCGGCCCCGGAGCCGCCGGGGTCGGCGGGGCCCGGGGTGATCTCGGGGGAGGGGACGGGCCGGCCGGCGAGGACGGCGGAGTAGCCGTCCGCCGCGCCGATCGCGGCGCCCGCCCAGTCGTTCTCCCGCAGCGCCGGCTCGATCGCGGTCCTCGCCACGTCGTCGAGCTGGTCCTGGGTGAGCCGGGAGTCGGGGTCGGCGGAGTAGCCGTAGCGCCGGTCGCGGGTGGCGACGGCGAGCAGCACGTCGTCGCGGCCGAGGCCGCTCAGCTCGGCGGTGGCGTCGGCCCAGTCCTGGCCGGAGCGGCCGGAGAAGTCCCGTACGTAGACCACGAAGAGCTGCACCCGGCGGTCGTCGTAGAGCCGGTCGAGGGCCTCGGCGACCTCCGGGCGCCGGTCGCGCAGCGCGCCCACCCGGTCGAGGATCTGCCCGTCGGAGGGGAGGACGACGGGGTCGTCGGCGCGGGCGCAGGGCGCGGCGGGCGCGACCAGCCACCACGCCGCCACCAGCATCGCGAGCAGGGCTCGGGTGGCTGTTCGGGTCACAGAAGGGAGGCTATGTACGGTATTGCGCCCCCGCGACCGGACGGCTGCTCCGGAAACCGACCGGCGGGGGAGGGGCGTCCCCGTCAGAACCGATCATCTCCGTGAGGTTCTGGGGGCCAGGATGGACGGACGGCTGAAACGCATGTGGCGCAAGGGGCGCTGGTGGGCCCTGGGGCTCGCCCTCGTCCTCGTCGTGCCGCCGCTCTTCGGCGCGCTCGCGCTGCGGGTCAGTTACGCGGGCGACCTCCGCGACGACGCGCGCACGCGGGGGAGGGACGCGTACTGGATCGGGCACGCGTGGGTGGACGGCCGGAAGAAGGACGCCGACCTGAAGGTCCTCGCCGAGCGGCTGAAGGGCACCGGGATCAAGGACCTGTACGTGCACGCCGGGCCGCTCGAACACGACGGCACGCTGCCGGCCGCCCGGCACCCGCGGGCGCGGTGGCTGACCGACGGGATCCACCGGGTGCTGCCCGGGATCCGCGTCCAGGCCTGGCTCGGCGACGTCCTCGCCAACGACGGGCCCGTCGGCCTGCGGCTCGCCGACCCCGCGTCCCGGGCGGCCGTCACCGCCTCCGCCCGGCAGGTCCTGGACGCGGGCTTCGACGGCGTCCACTTCGACCTCGAACCGCTCCAGTCCGGCGACCCCGACTACCTGAAGCTCCTCGACGACCTCGGACGGCTGACCCGGGCCAGGAAGGCGCCGCTCTCCGTCGCCGCCCACCAGATCGACCCGCTGCCCGGCGCCCACTCCGCGCTCGGCCTCTTCTCCGACCAGGGCAAGTGGTGGTCGCAGGAGTACTTCGGGGAGGTGGCGCGGCGGGTCGACCAGATCGCGGTGATGTCGTACGACACGTGGATGCCGCTGGAGAGTCTGTACGGGGGGTACGTCGCCCAGCAGACCTCGCTGGCCCTGGAGGTGACGCCGGAGAGCACCGACCTGCTGATGGGGCTGCCCTTCTTCCACGAGGACGACCTGGGGCACCACGAGAACGCGGAGACGGTGGCGGCGGGGGTGCGGGGTGTCCGTCTGGGCCTGGGCCGCACCGACCCCGCCCGCGAACGCTTCGGCGTGGCCCTCTACGTCGACTTCGCCGAACACCCCCAGGACTGGACCGCCTACCACGAGGGCTGGTCCTGACCCCGCCGCTCCGTCGCGGGCGGGCGCGTCCGCGCACAGGGACGGCGGGTTGGGCCGCACGGGTGGGTTTGGGGCGGGGGGTCGTCGTGTCGGCGGGGGCGGGTGGGGGCGTTGTCGTTCAGTGGGATGAGTAAGAGAGTCTGATCATCTCCAAATGGCACGAAAACGGACGAAGGGGTATAAGTCATGTCCCAGGTCGGCGCCCCCCAGAGGAGGAGCCCCCGCTCCCGGACCCCCCGCTCCCGGACCCTCCGCTCCGTCGCCACCCTCACCACCGCCGCGCTCGCCGTGACCGTCCTCGCCGGATGCAGCTCCGACGAGGACGCCGACACCGGCCCCGCCGCCGCCCAGGACAACGCGCCCACCGCCCGCGCCCTGGTCGACGACGGCGGCACCCTGCGGTGGGCGGTGGACGCGCTGCCCGCCACCTTCAACGTCTTCCAGGCCGACGCCGACTCCGCCACGAGCCGGGTCGCCGGCGCCGTCCTGCCCGCCCTGCACACCCTGGACGAGCGCGGCCGGCCCCGGCTCAACCCCGACTACCTGGAGACCGCGGAGGTCATCGAGACCGAGCCCCGCCAGGTCGTCCTCTACAAGCTCAACCAGCAGGCCGTGTGGAGCGACGGCCGCGAGATCGGCGCCGCCGACTTCGTCGCCCAGTGGCGGGCCCTCAGCGGCCGCGACACCGCCTACTGGACCGCCCGCAACGCCGGCTACGAGCGCATCGAGAAGATCGAGAAGGGCAAGAACGACCTGGAGGTCCGGGTCACCTTCGCCAAGCCCTACGCCGACTGGCGCGCCCTCTTCACCCCGCTCTACCCGAAGCAGGTGATGGGCTCCCCGAACTCCTTCAACGACGGCGCCCGCACCACCCTCAAGGCCACCGCGGGACCGTTCCTGCTGGGCGCGGCGGACCGGAAGACCGGCGACCTCACCCTCACCCGCAACCCCCGCTGGTGGGGCAAGCCCGCCAAGCTCGACAGCCTCGTCCTGCGCGCCGTCCCGCGCGCCGACCGGGAGGCCGCCCTCGCCGGCGGGAAGCTCGACCTCGCCGAGATCGACCGCTCCACCGCCGAGCGGATCGCCCTCGCACTCAAGGACGCCGACGCGGGCCGCGGCGGCGCCGAGGCCGCCCGGCTGCACGGCCCCGGCTCCTCCATCACCCCCGGCAAGGCCCTCAGGTCCTGGGCCCTCGCCCACGGCGAGGACGAGGAGCTGGCCGCCGAGGTCACGGCCGCCCGCGCCCAGAACGAGGCGGCCGTCGCCCGCTACGCCGCCGCCCAGGACGCCCTCGCCGGCTACGTCGTCCGCAAGTCCCTGGAGCCCGCCTACACCCAGCTCTCCCTCAACGGCGAGTCCGGGCCGCTCGCCGACGAGCGCGTCCGCCGCGCCGTCGCCCGCGCCATCGACCGCCGGGAGCTCGCCGAGTCCGTGCTCAAGCCGCTCGGGCTCCCCTCGGAACCGCCCGGCAGCCACCTGGCCCTGGCCGGCCAGGCCGCGTACGCCGACAGCAGCGACGCACTCGGCGACCAGGACACCAAGGAGGCCCGCGCCCTCCTCGCCGACGCCGGCTGGGTCCCGGGCGGCGCCCAGAAGAAGCCGGCGGGCACCAAGGCCGGAGCCGGGGCGGAGAAGACCACGGAGAAGACCACGGAGAAGGCCACGGAAAAGGCCACGGAGAAGAAGGCGGCCGGGACGGCCGAGGAGGCCGACTCCAAGAAGAAGGCCGAGCAGAGCGACACCGCCTCCGACGACGGCCTCTACATCGTCGGCGACGACAAGCCCGGCGAGCTCCCCGCCGCCCCCCGCATCGGCCCCGGCGGCCCCGAGACCGGCACCCGGGTCCTCGCCCCGGCCCCCGCCGCCGCCCGCGAGAGCGCCGCCCTCCTCGCCCGCGCCGAGGCCCTCGACACCGGCACCCGCGCCGCGGCGGCCGCCCCCGCGAACGCCAAGCCGGACAGGGGCGTCGCCGGCGCCTACGCCCCCATGGGCAGCGCCGCCCCGGCCGCCGCCCCCGCCGCCTCCCAGGCCCTCGGCAAGGACGGCAAGGCCCTCAGCCTCCGCTTCGTCCTGCCCTCGGGCCCCGGCTCGGAGACGCTGCGGGCGGTCGGCGACCGGATCGTGCGCATGCTGGACGCGGTGGGGATCCGTACCGAGATCACCAAGGTCTCCGACGAGAGCTTCTTCAAGGACCACGTCGCCTCGGGCGAGTACGACCTGGCCCTCTACTCCTGGCCGGCCTCCGCCTATCCGGCGACCGACGCCCGGCCGATCTTCGCCAAGCCCGAGCCCGCCTCGGACGGCTCCCTGCTGGTCGAGCAGAACTACTCGCGCGTCGGCACGGACCGCATCGACCAGCTCTTCGACCAGGCGGCCGGCACCCTCGACGAGGAGGAGGCGGGCGATCTGATCCGCCAGGCCGACGCCCGGATCTGGGCCGCGGCCGGATCCATCCCCCTGTACCAGCGCCCCCAGCTGGTCGCCGCCCGGAAGGACGTGGTGAACGCCGGCGCCTGGGGCTTCGCCGCCCCCCGGTACCAGGACATCGGTTTCAAGAAGAGCGAAACGACCAAGGGTAGCCCGTCGAAACGCTGAAACCGCAGGCCACAACCTCAGAAGCAGCTCAAGTTCCTTGCCCGCCGGTGATCCCGGCGGGCAGGATCGCGTCGGCCCCTTGACCCGGACCGCATGATCTTCCCCACACCCTGGGACCCACCCTGAAACGTCCCAGTAGACCCTCTCGGATCGATCCGGGGAAGCCCCTTGCACGCCAGCCCCGTACCATAGGACATAGCCGTGGCGCGTCCGCCCGGCGGGCGTAAGAGGAACTGACGCCGATTCCCACGATCCGAGAGAAGCGCAAGCCACCCATGCCCACGCGCCACGACATCCGTAACGTCGCCATCGTCGCCCACGTCGACCACGGCAAGACGACCATCGTCGACGCCATGCTCAAGCAGGCCGGTGCCTTCGCCGCCCACCAGCAGCTCGACGACCGCATGATGGACTCGAACGACCTGGAGCGTGAGAAGGGCATCACGATCCTCGCCAAGAACACGGCGGTGAAGTACCACCCCAAGGACGGCGGGGCCCCGATCACGATCAACATCATCGACACCCCCGGCCACGCCGACTTCGGTGGCGAGGTCGAGCGCGGTCTGTCGATGGTCGACGCCGTCGTCCTCCTGGTGGACGCCTCCGAGGGTCCGCTCCCGCAGACCCGCTTCGTGCTGCGCAAGGCCCTCCAGCAGCGCAAGCCGGTCATCCTCTGCATCAACAAGACGGACCGCCCGGACTCCCGGATCGACGAGGTCGTCAACGAGACCTACGACCTGTTCCTGGACCTGGACGCGGACGAGGACCAGATCGAGTTCCCGATCGTCTACGCCTGCGGCCGTGACGGCATCGCCTCGCTGACCAAGCCGGAGGACGGCACGGTCCCGCAGGACTCCGAGAACCTGGAGCCCTTCTTCTCCACGATCCTGGAGCACGTCCCGGCCCCGTCGTACGACGAGGAGGCGCCCCTCCAGGCCCACGTCACCAACCTGGACGCCGACAACTTCCTCGGCCGTATCGCGCTGCTCCGCGTCGAGCAGGGCGAGCTGCGCAAGGGCCAGACGGTCGCGTGGATCAAGCGGGACGGCACGATCTCCAACGTCCGCATCACCGAGCTGATGATGACCGAGGCGCTCACCCGCAAGCCCGCCGAGGTCGCCGGCCCCGGTGACATCTGCGCCGTCGCCGGTATCCCCGACATCATGATCGGCGAGACCCTGGCCGACCCGGAGAACCCGATCGCGCTCCCGCTGATCACGGTCGACCAGCCGGCCATCTCCATGACCATCGGTACGAACACCTCGCCGCTCGTCGGCCGCGGCGGCACCGGCAAGGGCGCCGACGCGAAGGCCGCGGTCAAGGACCGCAAGGTCACCGCCCGCCAGGTGAAGGACCGCCTGGACCGCGAGCTCATCGGCAACGTCTCGCTCCGCGTCCTCGACACCGAGCGTCCGGACGCCTGGGAGGTCCAGGGCCGTGGTGAGCTCGCGCTCGCCATCCTGGTCGAGCAGATGCGCCGCGAGGGCTTCGAGCTCACCATCGGCAAGCCCCAGGTCGTCACCAAGGAGGTCGACGGCAAGATCCACGAGCCCGTCGAGCGCCTCACGGTCGACGTGCCCGAGGAGCACATGGGCGCCGTCACCCAGCTCATGGGCGTCCGCAAGGGCCGCATGGACAACATGTCGAACCACGGCTCCGGCTGGGTCCGCATGGAGTTCGTCGTCCCGTCCCGCGGCCTGATCGGCTTCCGTACGGAGTTCCTCACCAACACCCGCGGCACCGGCATCGCCCACTCGATCCACGAGGGCCACGAGCCGTGGTTCGGCCAGCTCCAGACCCGTAACAACGGCTCCCTGGTCGCCGACCGCGCCGGCGCGGTCACCGCCTTCGCGATGACCAACCTCCAGGAGCGCGGCGTCCTGTTCACCGACCCCGGCACCGAGGTGTACGAGGGCATGATCGTCGGCGAGAACTCGCGCTCCGACGACATGGACGTGAACATCACCAAGGAGAAGAAGCTCACGAACATGCGGTCCTCGTCGGCCGACTCGTTCGAGGCGATCGTCCCGCCGCGCAAGCTCTCCCTGGAGCAGTCCCTGGAGTTCTGCCGCGACGACGAGTGCGTCGAGGTGACCCCGGAGGCCGTCCGCATCCGCAAGGTCGTCCTGGACCAGAAGGAGCGCAGCCGCTCCGCCTCGCGCGCCAAGAACGCCTGAGCCGCATCTCACACATAAGGCCTGGCCACTCGCACACTGTGCGAGTGGCCAGGCCTTTTTCGTCAAACGCATTGCCCGGGCCGGGTGTCCGGATTCCGGTCATCGCTCTCCGGTACGTGTGTTAACGGTCCGTTTCGCGGGTGTCTGTCTGTGATCAGTTTGTCCGGATTTCGGTATCTGGGGCCTTGGTGATGTTGTCAAAACGAGACCACTTAAGTGTGGTTTACAGCCCGGGCGTACTTAATAGTTGGCTGCATTGAGCTCGGGTCAATGGGTCACGCACTGTGGGGAGTGCCGACTCACGAGCACACTCGGGGTACCGGGGGATCAACGCCGTCAGGGGTGTCGGCAGGTCTCGAAGTGCCCTTCTTGTAGTGACAAGTGGACTCATGAGGAGGAAACCCATGCGCGGTGCCAAGAGCGCCAAGTGGGTAGCGGGCGCGATCATCGTCGCCCTGGCTGCTACCGCCTGTGGCGGGGGCAAGGACGACAGTGGCGACAAGGGCAAGAAGAACGCCTCGGGTCAGCCCGCAGGCTACGTCTCGATCGACGTCGGTGAGCCGCAGAAGCCGCTGATCCCGGCCGACACCAACGAGAGCGTCGGCTCGTACGTCATCCGCGCAGTCTTCACTCAGCTGCTCGACTTCGACGCCAAGGGCGACATCGTCTACACCAACGCCGAGTCGGTCACGACGACGGACGCCAAGGTGTGGACCGTCAAGCTGAAGCCCGGCTGGAAGTTCCACAACGGCGAGGCCGTCACCGCGCAGTCCTACGTGGACGCCTGGAACTGGTACGCGAACGTCAAGAACAACCAGCAGAACGCGTTCTGGTTCTCCGACATCGCCGGCTACGGCGACGTGCACCCGGAGAAGGGTGACCCGAAGACCGACAAGATGTCGGGTCTGAAGGTCGTGGACGACACCACCTTCACGATCACGCTGACCGACAAGGTCCCGTACTTCAACTACAAGCTGGGCTACTCGACCTTCGCCCCGCTGCCGAAGGTCTTCTACGACGACCCGAAGGCGTTCGGCCAGAAGCCGATCGGCAACGGCCCGTACAAGTTCGAGTCCTGGACCCACAAGAAGATGATCCAGGTCGCCGCCTACGACGGCTACCAGGGTCCGAACAAGCCCAAGAACAAGGGCATCCAGTTCAAGAACTACGCCACCGTCGAGGCGGCGTACCAGGACGTCCTCTCCGGCAACCTGGACATGATCCGCCAGGTCGGCCCGACCGACCTGCCGAAGTACAAGCAGGACCTGGGCGACGGCGCCATCGAGCAGGCGTACGCGGCCATCCAGTCGCTGGTCCCGGCCTTCTACAGCAAGACGTTCAAGGACGTCGACCCGAAGGTCATCCAGGGTCTGTCCATGGCGATCGACCGTGACACGATCACCAAGACCGTCCTGAACAACACCCGTACCCCGGCGAAGAGCTTCACCCCGCCCGGCATCAAGGGCAACCAGGACCTCGGCACGGACGTCTTCACCTACAACCCGGAGAAGGCGAAGAAGCTCATCGCCGAGGGCGGTGGCGTCCCGGACAACAAGCTGTACATCCAGTACAACACCGATGGTGGCCACAAGGAGTGGGTGACCGCGGTCTGCGAGTCCATCCGCCGGGCCACCGACGTGGACTGCGTCGGCGACCCGAAGCCCGACTTCCCGACGGACCTCGAGGCGCGCGACAACAACCAGGTCAAGTCGATGTACCGCGGTGGCTGGGTCGCCGACTACCCGGTCAACGTCAACTTCCTGAAGGAGCTCTACCACTCCAAGGCGGAGAGCAACAACGGTCGCTTCAACGACGCGGAGATCGACGCCCTCATGGCGGCGGGCGACAAGGCCAACTCCCTCGAGGAGTCGGTCAAGGCCTACCAGGAGGTCGAGAAGAAGGTTCTCGAGAAGATGCCGGCCATCCCGCTCTGGTACTACAGCATCAACGGCGGCCACGGTAAGGGCGTCACCAACGTGAAGGTCGACTACCACGGCGACCTCGTGCTGACCGACGTCACCACCAAGTAACCAGCCCGCGGGCCTCAACCCCCAATCGGCCGTCAAACCGCCGTCGTCGGAGTCTCCGACGACGGCGGAGGTCAGGGGGCCGTCTGTCACGGACGGTCCCCTGACCGTCGTTCACCCCTCACGGAGGCACCCATGGGGCGCTACGTCGCACGACGACTGCTCCAGATGATCCCGGTGTTCATCGGGTCAACCCTGCTGATCTTCTCGATGATGTACGTGCTGCCCGGCGATCCCGTGCGCGCGCTGGCAGGCGAACAGAACGTGGATCCGGCGCAGATCGCTGCGCTGAGAAGCGATCTGGGGCTCGACAAGCCACTTTTGATGCAGTACGTCATCTATCTGGGCAACCTGCTTCAGGGTGACTTCGGGACGCAGATCGCCAGCGGTCGGCCCATCGCCGAGGTCATCGCGGAGGCCTACCCGGTCACCATCCAGCTGACGCTCTTCGCGTTCACCTTCACGGTCGTGGTCGGCATCACGCTCGGCGTGATCGCGGGCCTCAAGCCCGACACGCTGCGCGACCGCGGCCTGCTGATCCTCACGCTGCTGCTGATCTCGGTCCCCTCGTTCGTCCTGGGCCGTCTCTCCCAGTACTTCTTCGCGTTCCAGCTCGGCATCGTCGAGCCGAACGTGTCGCTCGAAGAGAACCTCAGCGAACTGCTGCTGCCCGCATCGGTGCTGGGCGCGCTCTCCCTGGCCTACGTGGCCCGCCTGACGCGCACCTCCATCGCCGAGAACCTGCGCGCCGACTACATCCGCACCGCGGTCGCCAAGGGCCTGCCGCGCCGGCGGGTCGTCAGCGTGCACCTGCTGCGCAACTCGATGATCCCGGTCGTCACCTTCCTCGGCACCGACCTCGGCACCCTGATGTCCGGCGCCGTCGTCACCGAGGGCATCTTCAACATCAAGGGAGTCGGCAGCCTCATCTTCGACGCGCTGCGGCACCGCGAGGGCTCGACGGTCGTCGGCGTCGTCACTCTGATCGTGCTCATCTACCTCATCGCCAGCCTGCTCGTCGACCTGCTTTACGCGGTTCTGGACCCGAGGATCCGTTATGCCTGAGAAGATCGCAGAGACCGCGGAGGGCTCCGTCGCCACGATCGCGGACGGGCGCGACACCGTCACGGCGGACGAGGCGGGGCAGACGTCGGGGAAGGCACGCAGCCTCTGGTCCGACGCCTGGCACGACCTGCGGCGCAACCCGCTCTTCCTCGTCTCGTCGGTGATGATCCTGCTGCTGATCGTGATGGCCGTCGCGCCCTCGCTGTTCACCAGCGCCTCGCCGCGTGACGGTGACCTGGTCAACCACTACCTCCAGAAGCCCAACTGGAGCCATGTCTTCGCCGCGGACTGGTTCGGCTACGACATCCAGGGCCGCTCCATCTACGCCCGCGTCATCCACGGCGCCCGGGCGTCGATCACCGTCGGCGTCACGGTCACGATCCTGGTCACCGCCGTCGGCGGCGCCCTCGGCATGCTGGCCGGCTACTACGGCGGCTTCATCGACAGCGTCCTGTCCCGGGTCACCGACATCTTCTTCGGCGTGCCCTTCCTGCTCGGTGCGATGGTCATCCTGACCAGCTTCGAGACGCGCGAGGTCTGGGTCGTGATCCTCGCCCTGGCCTTCCTCGGCTGGACCCAGATCGCCCGTGTCGCGCGCGGCGCGGTGATCACGGTCAAGCAGGCCGACTACGTGGTGGCCGCCCGCGCGCTCGGCGCCTCCACCTCGCGGATCATGATCAAGCACATCCTGCCGAACGCCCTCGCGCCGGTGATCGTCGTCGCGACGATCGCCCTCGGCGGCTACATCGGTGCCGAGGCCACGCTGTCCTTCCTCGGTATCGGCCTCGCCGAGCCGACGGTCTCGTGGGGCATCGACGTCTCCGACGGCTTCCAGCAGATCCGGAACGCTCCGTACGTCCTGGTCATCCCGTCCGTCATGGTCTCGATCACGGTGCTCTCGTTCCTCATGTTCGGCGATGCGGTGCGCAACGCCCTCGACCCCAAGCTGCGCTGAGGGAGGCGTACATGACCATCATCGAAAAGACCGCGAGCGTACCCGCGCCGCGTGGCGCCGCCGGCGACACGCTTCTCGAAGTGCGCGACCTGCACGTGGAGTTCCACACCCGCGACGGCGTGGCCAAGGCTGTCAACGGCGTGAACTACTCGGTCAGCGCCGGCGAGACCCTCGCCGTCCTCGGCGAGTCCGGCTCCGGCAAGTCCGTCACCGCCCAGGCCATCATGGGCATCCTCGACATGCCCCCCGGCAGGATCCCGCAGGGCGAGATCCTGTTCCGCGGCCAGGACATGCTGAAGATGTCCGAAGAGGAGCGCCGCAAGATCCGCGGCCGGAAGATCGCGATGATCTTCCAGGACGCGCTCTCCTCGCTGAACCCGGTCCTCTCGGTCGGCTACCAGCTCGGCGAGATGTTCCGCGTCCACCAGGGCATGTCCAAGAAGGACGCCAAGCTCAAGGCCATCGAGCTGATGGACAAGGTCAAGATCCCCGCCGCCAAGGCGCGGGTCAGCGACTACCCCCACCAGTTCTCCGGCGGTATGCGCCAGCGCATCATGATCGCCATGGCGCTCGCCCTGGAGCCGGACCTGATCATCGCCGACGAGCCGACCACGGCCCTCGACGTGACGGTCCAGGCCCAGGTCATGGACCTGCTCGCGGAGCTCCAGCGCGAGTACAACATGGGCCTGATCCTGATCACCCACGACCTCGGCGTCGTCGCCGACGTCGCGGACAAGATCGCCGTGATGTACGCCGGCCGCATCGTCGAGCAGGCGCCCGTCCACGAGCTGTACGGGCGTCCCGCCCACCCGTACACCCGGGGTCTGCTCGACTCGATCCCGCGCCTGGACCAGAAGGGCCAGGAGCTGTACGCGATCAAGGGTCTGCCGCCCAACCTGACGCGCATCCCGAGTGGTTGCGCCTTCAATCCCCGCTGCCCGAAGGCCACCGACCTCTGCCGTACGGAGATCCCGGCCCTGGTGCCGGTCACCGAGCAGGACGGCGCGGATCTGCCGGGCCGCAAGAGCGCCTGCCACTTCTGGAAGGAGACGATCGATGGCTGACCTCAGCAAGAACGACGAGGCCGTGGCCGCGGCTCTCGACACGCCGATCGAGCGCGGCGAGCCGATCCTCCAGGTGCGCAACCTGCAGAAGCACTTCCCGCTGACGCAGGGCATCCTCTTCAAGAAGCAGGTCGGCGCGGTCAAGGCCGTGGACGGGGTCTCCTTCGACCTCTACCAGGGCGAGACCCTCGGCATCGTGGGCGAGTCCGGCTGCGGCAAGTCCACGGTCGCCAAGCTCCTGATGAACCTGGAGCGGGCCACCGCGGGCGAGGTCTTCTACAAGGGCCAGGACATCACCAAGCTGACCGGCCGCGCGCTGAAGGCCGTCCGCCGCAACATCCAGATGGTGTTCCAGGACCCGTACACCTCGCTGAACCCGCGCATGACGGTCGGCGACATCATCGGCGAGACCTTCGACATCCACCCCGAGGTGGCCCCGAAGGGCGACCGGCGCCGCAAGGTGCAGGAGCTGCTCGACGTCGTCGGTCTGAACCCGGAGTACATCAACCGGTACCCGCACCAGTTCTCCGGCGGTCAGCGCCAGCGCATCGGCATCGCCCGCGGCCTCGCGCTCAACCCGGAGATCATCATCTGCGACGAGCCGGTCTCGGCCCTGGACGTCTCCGTCCAGGCGCAGGTCATCAACCTGATGGAGAAGCTCCAGGACGAGTTCAACCTGTCCTACATCTTCATCGCGCACGACCTGTCGATCGTCCGGCACATCTCGGACCGCGTGGGCGTCATGTACCTCGGCAAGCTCGCCGAGATCGGTACGGACGCGGAGATCTACGACCACCCCACGCACCCGTACACCCAGGCGCTGCTCTCCGCGGTGCCGGTGCCGGACCCGCGGGCGCGTGTCGACCGCGACCGGATCATCCTCACGGGCGACGTGCCCTCGCCGGCGAACCCGCCGTCGGGCTGCCGCTTCCGCACCCGGTGCTGGAAGGCCCAGGACAAGTGCTCCACGGAGCAGCCCGTCCTGGCGATCCCGGAGCGCTTCCGCGGCCAGGACACCCTCGCGGCCCACGAGTCGGCGTGCCACTTCGCCGAGGAGCGGGACGTCGTCCACGCGGGCTGACCGACCGTGACGGCCTGAAGGACGGACCCGCAGGACCAGGGCCCCTCGCACCCCCGCCGGGTGCGGGGGGCCCTTCCGTATCGCCGCGGCCCCTCCCGTACCGCCCCGTGCACCCCCCGTACTCGCTCGGACGCCGTAAAAGTGCACCCCCGTCAATATCGGGTGATATTTGGCCCTAAGTCACGCTTAGGACAATCGGGAGGCACTCCATGCGCGGAGCCACGCACGCCAAGTGGGCCGCACTGGCCACCGCCGTCGCCCTGGCGGCGACCGCCTGCGGCGGCGGTGACGACAGTGGCGGTGGAGGGGCCGACGGCATCGTGAGCTCCTCCTGGGGCGACCCGCAGAACCCGCTGGAGCCAGCGAACACCAACGAGGTCCAGGGCGGCAAGGTCCTGTCGATGATCTTCCGCGGGCTCAAGCAGTACGACCCGAAGACCGGCGAGGCCAAGGACATGCTCGCCGAGAAGATCGAGACGACCGACTCGACCAACTTCACCATCACCGTCAAGGACGGCTGGACGTTCTCCAACGGCGAGAAGGTCACCGCCCAGTCCTTCGTCGACGCCTGGAACTACGGCGCCGCCCTCAAGAACAACCAGAAGAACGCCTTCTTCTTCGGCCAGATCGAGGGCTACGACCAGGTCCACCCCGACGAGGGCGAGGCCACCGCCGACACCCTGTCCGGCCTCAAGGTCACCGGCCCGCAGACCTTCACGGTGAAGCTCTCCCAGAAGTTCTCGACCTGGCCGGACACCCTCGGCTACGCGGCCTTCGCGCCGCTCCCCAAGGCCTTCTTCGACGACCACGACGCCTGGCTGTCGAAGCCCGTCGGCAACGGCCCGTACACCATCGACTCGTACTCCAAGGGCTCCCAGATGGAGCTCAAGCGCTGGGACGGGTACCCCGGTGACGACAAGGCCCAGAACGGCGGCATCACCCTCAAGGTCTACACGGACAACAACACCGCGTACACCGACCTGATCGCCGGCAACCTCGACCTCGTCGACGACGTCCCCGCCGCCCAGCTCAAGAACGTCTCCGCCGACCTCGGCGACCGGTACATCAACGTCCCGGCCGGCATCATCCAGACCCTCTCCTTCCCGTTCTACGACGAGGCGTGGAACAAGCCGGGCCAGGAGAAGCTCCGCCAGGGCCTGTCGAGGGCCATCGACCGCGAGCAGATCACCGAGACGATCTTCCAGAAGACCCGTACCCCCGCCGTCGACTGGACCTCCCCGGTCCTCGGCGAGGACGGCGGCTTCAAGGACATCTGCGGCGACTTCTGCACGTACGACGCCGCCGAGGCGAAGAAGCTGGTCGCCGAGGGCGGCGGCATCCCCGGCGGCACCATGAAGATCTCGTACAACGCCGACACCGGCTCCCACAAGGAGTGGGTGGACGCCGTCTGCAACTCCATCAACCGGGCCCTCGGCAACAACACGGCGTGCGTCGGCAACCCGATCGGCACCTTCGCCGACTACCGCAACCAGGTCACCACCCAGAAGATGACCGGACCCTTCCGGGCCGGCTGGCAGATGGACTACCCGCTCATCCAGAACTTCCTGCAGCCGCTGTACTACACCAACGCCTCGTCCAACGACGGCAAGTACACCAGCGCCGAGTTCGACAAGCTGGTCGACCAGGCCAACGCCGAGACCGACATCCCGAAGGCCGTCGGCCTCTTCCAGCAGGCCGAGGAAGTCCTCCGCGACGACATGGGCGCGATCCCGCTCTGGTACCAGAACGGCAGCGCCGGCTACTCCGACCGGGTCGAGAACGTCTCCCTCAACCCGTTCAGCGTCCCGGTCTACGACCAGATCAAGGTCAAGTGACGTCGTCGTAGGCCGGTGGCGTACGGCCCGGCACGCGGAACCCCGCGCCGGGCCGTACGCCTTCCCCCTCCCTGGAGGTTCCCGTGGGTCGATACGTGATCCGGCGGCTGCTGCAGATGATCCCGGTCTTCTTCGGCGCCACGCTGTTGATCTTCCTGATGGTGAACGTGATGGGCGATCCCATCGCCGGACTCTGCGGCGACCGCGCCTGCGACCCGGCGACGGCCGCCCGGCTGAGGCAGGAGTTCGGCCTCGACAAGCCCGTCTGGCAGCAATACCTGACCTATATGGGCAACGTCTTCACCGGCGATTTCGGCACCGCCTTCAACGGGCAGCCGGTCACCGAACTGATGGCCACCGCCTTCCCGGTCACCATCCGGCTCACCATCGTCGCCATCCTCTTCGAGATCGTCATCGGCATCAGCCTCGGCGTCATCACCGGCCTCAAGCGCGGCCGCCCCGTCGACACCACCGTCCTGCTGCTGACCCTGGTCGTCCTCTCCGTCCCCACCTTCGTCACCGGCCTCCTCGTCCAGCTGCTGCTCGGCGTCAAGTGGGGCTGGATCGACCCGGCCGTCTCGCCCGCCGCCACCTTCGACGAGCTGATCGTCCCCGGCCTGGTCCTCGCCTCCGTCTCCCTCGCGTACGTCACCCGGCTCACCCGCACCTCGATCGCCGAGAACAAGCGCGCCGACTACGTCCGCACCGCCGTCGCCAAGGGCCTCCCGCGCCGCCGGGTCATCAGCCGCCACCTGCTGCGCAACAGCCTCATCCCGGTGGTCACCTTCATCGGCGCCGACGTCGGCGCGCTCATGGGCGGTGCCATCGTCACCGAACGGATCTTCAACATCCACGGCGTCGGCTACCAGCTCTACCAGGGCATCGTCCGGCAGAACACCCAGACCGTGGTCGGCTTCGTGACGATCCTCGTCCTGATCTTCCTGCTGGCCAACCTCCTGGTGGACCTCCTGTACGCCGTCCTTGACCCGAGGATTCGCTATGCCTGAGCCGCTCGAACCGCTGGAAGAGGGTCGCGCGATCGCCGCGACCGGCGCCGGGGGAGCCACCGACCTCGCCATGGAGGAGGCCGAGACCCTGGAGAAGCTGCCCGCCGGCCCCCAGGGCACCGGACCCGACAACAAGCCCCGCTCCCTCTGGTCCGACGCCTGGCACGACCTGCGCCGCAACCCGGTCTTCATCGTCTCCGGCCTGATCATCCTCTTCCTGGTGATCATCGCGATCTGGCCGTCCCTGATCGCCTCCGGCGACCCCCTCGACTGCGACCTCTCCAAGGCGCAGGAGGGATCCCAGCCCGGCCACCCCTTCGGCTTCAACGGACAGGGCTGCGACGTCTACACCCGGACCGTCTACGGAGCCAGGGCCTCCATCGAGGTCGGCGTCCTCGCCACCCTCGGCGTGACCCTCCTCGGCGCCACCCTCGGCGGCCTCGCCGGCTTCTTCGGCGGCGCCTGGGACGGCATCCTCTCCCGGATCACCGACATCTTCTTCGCCATCCCCGTCGTCCTCGGCGGCCTCGTCCTGCTCTCCGTCGTCAGCAACAACACCGTCTGGCCCGTCATCGGCTTCATGGTGCTGCTCGGCTGGCCGCAGCTCTCCCGCATCGCCCGCGGCTCGGTGATCACCGCCAAACAGAACGACTACGTGCAGGCCGCCCGCGCGCTCGGCGCCTCCAACTCCCGGATGCTGCTCCGGCACATCGCGCCCAACGCCCTCGCGCCCGTCATCGTCGTCGCCACCATCGCCCTCGGCACCTACATCGCCCTGGAGGCGACCCTGTCCTTCCTCGGCGTCGGCCTGAAACCGCCGACGGTCTCCTGGGGCATCGACATCTCCTCGGCCTCGCCGTACGTCCGCAACGCGCCGCACATGCTGCTCTGGCCCTCCGGCGCGCTCGCCATCACGGTGCTCGCCTTCATCATGCTCGGCGACGCCGTCCGCGACGCCCTCGACCCGAAGCTGAGGTAGGCACCCATGCTGCTCGAAGTGCGCGACCTGCACGTGGAGTTCCACACCCGCGACGGGATCGCCAAGGCGGTCAACGGCGTGAACTACTCCGTCGACTCGGGGGAGACCCTCGCCGTCCTCGGCGAGTCCGGCTCCGGCAAGTCCGTCACCGCCCAGGCCGTCATGGGCATCCTCGACATGCCCCCCGGGAAGATCACCGGTGGCGAGATCCTCTTCCAGGGCCAGGACCTGCTCAAGCTCAAGGAGGAGGAGCGCAGGAAGGTCCGCGGCGCCAAGATGGCGATGATCTTCCAGGACGCGCTCTCCTCCCTCAACCCCGTCCTCAGCGTCGGCGAACAGCTCGGCGAGATGTTCGTCGTCCACAAGGGGATGAGCAAGAAGGACGCCCGCGCCCAGGCCGTCGAACTGATGGACCGGGTCCGCATCCCCGCCGCCAAGGAGCGCGTCGGCCAGTACCCCCACCAGTTCTCCGGCGGCATGCGCCAGCGCATCATGATCGCCATGGCGCTCGCCCTCGAACCCGAGCTGATCATCGCCGACGAGCCCACCACCGCCCTCGACGTCACCGTCCAGGCCCAGGTCATGGAGCTCCTCGCCGAACTCCAGCGCGAGTACAACATGGGGCTCATCCTCATCACCCACGACCTCGGCGTCGTCGCCGACGTCGCCGACGACATCGCCGTCATGTACGCCGGCCGGATCGTCGAGAAGGCCCCCGTCCACGAGATCTACAAGGCGCCCGCCCACCCCTACACCCGCGGCCTCCTCGACTCCATCCCGCGCCTGGACCAGAAGGGCCAGGAGCTGTACGCGATCAAGGGCCTGCCGCCCAACCTGCTCGCCATCCCGCCCGGCTGCGCCTTCAACCCGCGCTGCCCGATGGCCCAGGACGTCTGCCGCACCGACGTGCCCCCGCTGTACGAGGTCACCGAGTCGCCCGTCCCGCGCTCCAGCGCCTGCCACTTCTGGAAGGAGTGCCTCCATGGCTGAGGCGATTCTCGAGGTCCGGGACCTGCACAAGCACTACCCGCTGACCCAGGGCATCCTCTTCAAGAAGCAGGTCGGCGCGGTCCGGGCCGTCGACGGCGTCGACTTCGACCTCGCCGCCGGCGAGACCCTCGGCATCGTCGGCGAGTCCGGCTGCGGCAAGTCGACCGTCGCGAAGATGCTGGTCAACCTGGAGAAGCCGACCTCCGGCTCCATCAGGTACAAGGGCGAGGACCTCACCAAGATGTCCCCCCGCGCCCTCAAGGCAGTCCGCCGCAACATCCAGATGGTCTTCCAGGACCCGTACACCTCGCTCAACCCGCGGATGACGGTCGGCGACATCATCGGCGAGCCGTACGAGATCCACCCCGAGGTCGCGCCCAAGGGCGACCGGCGCCGCAAGGTCCAGGACCTGCTCGACGTCGTCGGCCTCAACCCCGAGTACATCAACCGCTATCCGCACCAGTTCTCCGGCGGCCAGCGCCAGCGCATCGGCATCGCCCGCGGCCTCGCCCTCCGGCCCGAGATCATCGTCGCCGACGAGCCGGTCTCCGCCCTCGACGTCTCCGTCCAGGCCCAGGTCGTCAACCTCCTCGACCGGCTCCAGTCCGAGTTCTCCCTGTCGTACGTCTTCATCGCCCACGACCTGTCGATCGTGCGGCACATCTCGGACCGGGTCGGCGTCATGTACCTCGGCCGGATCGTGGAGATCGGCTCCGATGTCCAGATCTACGACCACCCCACCCACCCCTACACCCAGGCACTGCTCTCCGCCGTGCCCGTCCCCGACCCCGAGGCGCGCGCCCACCGCGAGCGGATCATCCTCACCGGCGACGTGCCCTCCCCGGCCAACATCCCCTCCGGCTGCCGCTTCCGCACCCGCTGCTGGAAGGCGCAGGACCGCTGCGCCCTGGAGGTCCCGCTGCTCGCCGTCCCGGCCGTCTTCCGCCTCACCGACACCCCCGCCAAGCACGACTCCGCCTGCCACTTCGCCGAGGAGAAGCGGGTGGTCCCGCCGGAGGAGTCGCTGGCCCACCCGGACCCCCTGGAGGAGGGCCCGGCCCCGGCGGAGGCGGCGCGGGAGGCGGGGGCACCGGAGAAGCCGGGTCCGGAGGAGCCGGGAAGCCCGAAGTCGCTTTAACGCCCCGGCAATCACCGAGTATCGGATCCGATATACGAATACTGGATCCTGTCGGACATGCGGCCCGTGCGGGTGCCGTCGACCGGCGGGGGCTCCCCGGAGCCCCCGCCGGAACACCGTTCCGCGGAACCGCTTGCCCCCGCCGCCCCCGACCGTGAGTATCGGCCCCGTGACTGTCACACGACCGGCACGTCTCACCGGCGCGGCGCTCGCCGCCGTCCTCGCGCTCGTCCCCTTCGTCTGGATCCTGCGCGACCTCGCCGCCCTCGGCTCGCCCGAGGACCTGTTCCGGTACTGGACCGGCGACCGCCTCGTGCCCGGCCGCGCCCGGTCGGCCACCACCCTGCTCGACCCGCTGCTCTGCCTCGCCGCCGCCGGCACCGCCCTCGCGGCCCTCCGCTCCCGGCACGCCGCCGCCGCGCTCGCCGCCGCCGGCGCCGTCACCCTCGCCGTACGCCTCCCCGGCCTCTGGACCCACGGCACCGGCCCCCTCGTCACCGCCCTCGCCGAACTCGCCCTCGGCGCCGGGCTCCTCGCCACCGCCCTCGCCGGCCGCCGCCCGCCCACCGGCCCCGACGAACCGGTCCCCACCCGGCCCCGCCGCGCCCCGGCCGCCGCCGCCGGCGTCCTGCTCGCCGTCGCCGCCCTCGTCCTGCTCGCCGGGGAGATCGACCGGGCCGCCGGGCTCGGCCCCCGCCTCGCCGTCGACCGCTTCACCGGCGGCCGCTCCGTCCTCGGCGCCGCGCTCGGCGTCCCGCCCGGCTGGCTCGCCGCCGTCCTCGTCGCCCTCCACCTGACGGCCGCCGTCTCCGCCTTCGCCGCCGCCCGGCACACCCGCCCCCTCGGCCTCCTCGCCGGCGGCCTCCTCCTCGGCACCGGCCTCGCCGAACTCGCCCGCCTCGCCCGGCTCCACCTCCACGACGACGTCGTGTACGTCCAGGCCCCCGAACTCGACGTCCCCGGCCTCGCCACCGCGCTCTACGGCGCGCTCGCCGGGGCCGCCGCCCTCGCCCTCCTGGCCGGGCGCGGCGCCCCCGACGCCGCACCCGCCCCCGGGATCCCGGCGGCGACCCCGTCGCCGCCCTACCCGCGCCCGCCGGGCTGGTGACCGGCGAAACCGCCAAGGGACCGCTTCAGGAAGTCGACCTGGAGCAGCAGCAGGTTCTCCGCCACCTGCTCCTGCGGGGTCATGTGCGTCACCCCCGACAGCGGCAGCACCTCGTGCGGGCGGCCCGCCGCGAGCAGCGCCGACGACAGCCGCAGCGCGTGCGCCACCACCACGTTGTCGTCCGCGAGCCCGTGCACGACCATCATCGGCCGGACCGGCTCCGCGGGCTCCGACAGACCGTCGTCGGTGAGCAGCGACTGCGCCGCGTACACCCCAGGCTCCGCCTGCGGGGTGCCCAGGTACCGCTCGGTGTAGTGGGTGTCGTACAGCCGCCAGTCCGTCACCGGCGCCCCCACCACCGCCGCGTGGAAGACGTCCGGCCGCCGCAGCACCGCGAGCCCCGCCAGATAGCCGCCGAACGACCAGCCCCGCACCGCCACCCGGTTTAGGTCCAGCGGGAACCGCTCCGCGAGCGCCCGCACCGCCGCCACCTGGTCCTCCAGCGTCACCGCGAAGTCCCGCAGCACCGCCTTCTCCCACGCGGGGGAGCGCCACGGCGTCCCCCGGCCGTCCGCCACCACCACCGCGAAGCCCTGCTCGGCGAACCACTGCGACGTCAGGTGCGCGTTGTGCGCGGCGACCACCCGGGGCCCGTGCGGGCCGCCGTACGGATCCATGAGGACCGGCAGCGGCCCGTGCCCCTCCTCGTACCAGGACGGCAGCAGCACCGCGCAGGGGATCCGCCGCTCACCGGCCTCCGTGAGCACCGGCCTGGCCCGCAGCGGCGGTTCGGCCGCGTACGAGCCCACCACCGCCACCTGCCGCCCCGCGCGCAGCACGCGTGCCACCGAACCCGGCGCGTCCGGCCGGGAGGAGACGAGCACGGTCACCGCGCCGCCGCGCACCGCCCCGTGCCAGCCCGCGCCCTCCGAGACCCGCTCCACGCCCGCCGACGACACCCGGTACACATGCGCCTCGCCCGTCTCCGGGGTCCCGGCCGCCTCGCCCGCCGACGCCGACACCAGCACGTCGTCCTCGCCGACGTCCAGCACCGCCCGCACGTGCAGCGAGGCGTCCGTCAGCCGCTCCTCGCCCACCGACAGCGCCCGCGCCCCGCTCTCGTCGCCGATCCGTACAAGGCGCCCGTCCGGCGACCAGCACGGCACCCCCGGCAGCAGCTCCAGCCAGGCCGGGTCCTCCTCCTCCCGCACGGTCGCCGTCGTGCCCGACGCCGTGTCCACCGCGAGCACCCGCTGGCTCCGCTGGTCCCTGGCCTGCACCAGGAGCAGCGGCGCGCCCGCCGACGACCAGTGCACGCGCGCGAGGTACGGGAACCGCTCCCGGTCCCACACCACTTCGGTACGGGAGCCGTCGAGGCCGTAGCGGAAGAGCCGCACCTCCGCGTCGGGCGTCCCCGCCGCCGGGTACGCCACCCGCTGCGGCTCCCGGTCCGGGTGCGCGGGGTCCGCGATGTACCACCGGCGCACCTCGCGGTCGTCCGCGCGGGCCACGAGGAGCGCGTCCGACTCCGGAGACCACCAGAATCCGCGGTCCCGTCCCATTTCCTCCGAGGCGATGAATTCGGCCAATCCGTAGGTGCTGGTCCCGTCCTCCGGAACCGCCAGTTCCCGATCGCTGGAACCATCCGCTCCGACCACCCGCAACGCCCCGCCCGACACGTACGCCACCAGGCGCCCGTCCGGCGAGGGCCGCGGGTCGATCACCGGCCCCGGCACCGGCAGCTCCCGCGCCGTCCCGGCCCGCAGCTCGGCCGCGAACAGCCTCCCTGACAGGGCGAACGCCGCCAGCTCCACCGTCGCGTCCACCGCGTAGCCGACGATCCCCGCCGACCCCTCGCGGCTCCGCTCGCGCCGCGCCCGCTCCTCCGCCGACAGCTCCTCCTCGGCCCCCGCGAGCAGCGCGGACGGCTCCGCGACGACCCGCTCCACCGGTTCCCCGCCGTCCGCCGGCAGGTCGAGCACCATCAGCGCGTGCGTGCGGTCCGTGCCGGATCCGGAACGGACGAAGACGACCCGCTCCCCGTCCGGGGAGACCGAGAAACCGCGTGGCACCCCGAGCGTGAACCGCTGGGTCCTGGCGTGCAGACGCGGGAAGGAAAGCCCCACGGATGGGGCGGCTGAGTGCTGCTGAGACAAGGTCATACGGCCGAAAGTAGCGCTGTACGCCCCCTCGCGCGCCTGTACGCCGATCAATGCGCGGGTACGGATAGTTATGATCCGTAGCGCTTGGTGGGTGTCCCTTCGTGGGTATGCACTCGCGTGGGGTCCCCGGGCACATGCCCGAGGCCCGCACCGGCCGCACGAAGCACGGGCACCACCCGTACGCACCACTCGCACCAACCGCACGCAACCGCACGCACGAACCGCTCGAACAACCGACCGAAGGTGGAGGTGAACCGCCGTGGCACTCTCGCTCTCGATCTCCGTGGTGGTGCTGCTGGCGATCGTCGTCTTCCTGCTGATCCGGAAATCCGGACTCAAAGCCGGTCACGCGGTGGTCTGTGCGCTCCTGGGCTTCTACCTCGCCAGCTCCTCCCTCTCCGACTCCATCACCACCCTCACCACCAACGTGGCGAGCATGATCGCGGGCCTCAAGTTCTGACCCGGACGGTCGGCGGCGCCCCCGCCTCGTAGGCTGGGGCCATGACCGATCTCCCCGCCCGTCGTCTGCTCCTCGTGCACGCGCACCCGGACGACGAGTCGATCAACAACGGCGCCACCATGGCCAGGTACGCGGCCGAAGGCGCCCTGGTCACCCTGGTCACCTGCACCCTGGGCGAGGAGGGCGAGGTCATCCCGCCCGAGCTCGCCCACCTGGCCCCCGACCGCGAGGACCGCCTCGGCCCCCACCGCGTCGGCGAACTCGCCGCCGCCATGGCCGTCCTCGGCGTCACCGACCACCGCTTCCTCGGCGGCGAGGGCCGCTTCCGCGACTCCGGCATGATGGGCGTCCCCCAGAACGAGCGCGCGAACGCCTTCTGGAACACGGACGTGGACACCGCCGCCGCCCACCTCGTCGAGGTCGTCCGCGAGACCCGCCCCCAGGTCCTCGTCACCTACGACCCCGACGGCGGCTACGGCCACCCCGACCACATCCAGGCCCACCGCGTCGCCATGCGCGCCGCCGACCTCGCCGCCGACCCCGCGTACCGCCCCGACCTCGGCCCCGCCCACACCATCGCCAAGATCTACTGGAACCGGGTGCCCCGCCCCGTCGCCGAGGCCGGCTTCGCCCGGCTCGCCGCCGAGGGCTCCGCCTTCCCCGGGGACGCCGCCGTCGACGACGTCCCCGGAGTCGTCGACGAGGACCGGATCACCGCCGAGATCGCCGGCGGCGACCCCGCCGCCGCGAGCTCGTACGCGGCCCGCAAGAGCGCCGCCATGGCCGCCCACGCCACCCAGATCGCCGTCGACGGCCCCTGGTTCGCCCTCTCCAACGACCTCGGCCAGCCCCTCCTCACCACCGAGTACTACGAACTCGTCCGCGGCACCCCCGGCGCCCCGGTCGGCGAACGCGAGACCGACCTCTTCGCGGGCCTCTCCGCCACCGGAGAGGAGACGGGCCGATGACCACCCCCGCCGCCCGGTACGCCGCATACGCCGGCCTCCTCGTCCTCGGCGCCCTCGTCGGCACCGCCGGCGCCCTCGTCCAGGCCGCCTGGCTGCCCCTCGGGCTGCTCCTCGCCCTCCTCGCCACCGCCGCCCTCTTCTACGGCGGCCTGCGCGCCACCGGCAACCAGGTCGGCCTCGCCGCCGCGGGCGGCGGCTGGCTCCTCGCCGTCATCGTGCTCAGCCTCGGCCGCCCCGAGGGCGACGGGCTCTTCGGCGGAGGCCTCGGCGAGCTGGTCTTCCTCTTCGGCGGCATGGGCGCCGCTGTGATCTGCGCCACCGTCAGCAGGCTGCCGCAGAGCACCCCGTAGACCCTCGGGAAACCACCCGTGAGCAGCGGGACTTCCCACCGGGCGGATAACCTGCGGCGCCGGACAGTATGGTGGTGCGCGCCGCCGAACCGCCCGGGAAAGTACGAGCATCAGCAAGAGCGGGCGGCGGAGCCAACCGGGAGATCCTGCTTTGAGTCGTGAAACTGGTCGAGAGACCGACAGTTCGTCCTCCGGCGCCCAGGGGCGCGGCGGGGCAGCCTACCCGTCGGGAACCCAGCCCTACGGATCCCGCGAGTACCCGTCGCTCCACCCGACGCAGGACGCGCCGGAGGAGACCTCCGCCGCGTCCGCGCCGCCGGAGGAACCGAAGACCGAGACCACCCTGACGACCCGGATCCGCATCAACATTCCGGGTTCGCGGCCGATCCCGCCCGTCGTGGTCCGCAAGCCCGTCGCGGAGGCCGAGACCGACGCCCCGGCCGAGCCGGAGCGACCCGCCCCGGCCCCCGAGCCCGCGCCCGCGCCGGCCCCCGCGCCGGCCGCGCCCGAGCCGCCGCAGGCCGCCGCCGAGGCCCAGGCCGCCAAGGCCAAGGAGACCAGCGACTGGTTCGCCCCCCGCAAGAACGCGGGCCCGGCCCCCGCCGCCCCCACGGGCGGCCCCACGACACCCGCCCCGAAGGCCCCCGGCGGCCCGCAGACGCCCGGCACCGGCTTCGCGGGCTCCGCGACCGCCGGAGTGCCCACGGTCGGCAGCACGCCCTCCAGCCGCCCCGTCAGCAACCCGCTGTACGACACCGGCACCCTCCCCGGCTACGAGGGCACCCCCGCCGCCGGCGTCCCCCTCTACGACGGCCCCCTGCCCGACGGCACCCCCGCCGACGGCACGCCCCGCTACGACGGCCAGCCCACCGGCCCCACCACGGGCCCGGCCTCCGGCATCGCCGACCTCGGCACCGGCCAGGGCCCCCGCCCGCCGATGCCGCAGCGCCCCGGCGGCCCGCGCCCCGGCGCCCCCCGCCCCGGCGGCCCCCTCCCGGGTGCCCCGAAGGCGGGCGGCCCGCTCGCCGGCGGCCCCGGCGCCGGCGCACCGCGCCTGTCCGACGACACCGCGATCCTGACCCCGCAGCAGCTCGGCACCGTGCGCGGCCCGGGCGGCCAGGGCGGTCCCGGTGGCCCCGGCGGCCGGCGTGGCCAGGCCGGTCCGCCGGAGGGCGGCGGCCGGATCTCCGGCGACACCCTCACCAGCGGCCTCCCGGTCGTCCCCCCGGCCGACGGCCGCCCCGACCCCAACCCGCGCCCCGACGGGCACCGGGCCCCGTCCCCGGCCGCCCAGCGGCAGCAGCCCGCGCCGGGCCTCACGCCCGTCCCCAAGCCCGCCCCCGCCCCGTCCCGGGCCGCGGCCCCGGCCAAGAAGGGCCGCTCCAAGCTGGTCCTCGCCGCCGTCGGCATCGTCGGCATCGCGGGCGTCGCCTACGGCGCCGGGCTCCTCCTGAACCACTCCGACGTCCCCAAGGGCACCACCGTCCTCGGCGTCGACATCGGCGGCGGCACGAAGGAGGAGGCCGTCGCCAAGCTGGAGGCGAGCCTCGGCAAGCGCGCCGCGACCCCGCTCCAGCTCACCGTCGGCGGCAAGAAGATCCAGCTCGCCCCCGACAAGGCCGGCCTCGCCCTGGACAGCCAGGAGACCGTCCGGGGCGCCGCGGGCAGCGACTACAACCCCGTCTCGGTGATCGGCTCCCTCTTCGGCGGCGAGCGCGTCGCCAAGCCGGTCTTCCCGGTCGACGACGAGAAGCTCGCCGTCGCCCTGCGGGACCTCGCGGGCTCCTCCTCGTCGGCGACCGAGGCGACGATCCTCTTCGCCCCGAACAAGGTCACCGCCGTCGAGGGCAAGCCCGGCCAGGGCCTCGACGTCCAGCGTTCGATGATCTCGGTCAAGGACGCCTTCCGCGCCCAGGTCGAGACCGGCGTGAACAAGGTCGTCGAACTCCCGGTCAGCGTCCGCAACCCCACCGTCACCAAGGCCGAACTGGACCGGGCGATGAAGGAGTTCGCGGAGCCCGCCATGTCCGGCCTGATCACCATCAAGGCCGGCGGCAAGTCCATCGACTTCGGCCCGGCCCGCTCGCTGCCGCAGATCCTCTCCATGAAGGCCGTCGACGGCCACCTGGTGGAGGTCTACGACAAGAAGGCGATCACCCGCCTCCTCGAAGGCACCTTCAAGGGCATCATGGTCACCAAGGGCGACGGCTCGAAGCACGAGGTCTCCGCCGACGAGGTCGCCTTCGTCATGCGCGACGCCCTCCGGGGCAGGACGAAGGCGGAGCGCACCGCCACGATCGACCTCTCGGGCAACGGCTGACCCCCGGCACGACACCCGAGCGAACGGCCCCCGCCCTCACCCGAGGCCGGGGGCCGTTCGCTCGTCCGCACCCTCTCAGCCGGCGACCAGCACGGCGGACAACGCGAGCGCCCCGGGCAGCGCCTGAGCGAAGAGGATCCGCCGGTTGGCGGTGACGGCCCCGTAGACCCCCGCGACGACGACGCAGGACAGGAAGAACACCTGCACCCGGAACCCGGTGGGATCGTCCGCGATCAGCCCCCACACGAGCCCGGCGGCGATGAAGCCGTTGTAGAGCCCCTGATTGGCGGCCATGGCGGCGGTCTCCCGGGCGAGCCGTGCGTCGAACCCGGAGAACCTCCGCCCGGTCTCCTTCTCCCACAGGAACATCTCCATGACGAGGATGTAGAGGTGGAGCAGCGCGATCAGGGCGACGAGAATATCGGCGGTCAAGGACATGCCCCCATTGTGACCGCCCACCCGCCCCCACCCCCACGAGGGCGCGCGCCGGGCGTTTCTCGGGTGGGCCGGGTGGGATGGGCGCGGGTGCGGCCGCCCTCTTTCCGAGAGTGGCACCTTCCGCCGCCGCGTCAAGGGCGCCTTCGGCGTCGCTGCGCGATGGGCTGCGCCCACCCTTGCCCCGGCGGCGGAAGCCGCCGGGACACTCTCGGAGGGCGGCCGGGGGCGGGGCCACCGGGGAGGCGGGGAATGGGCGCGCGTCCGCGTCCGGATAGCGGGCTGGTGGGTGGGGGCCGGGTATCGCTCCGGCCCGCTGATGTCTGTACGCGGGTGGGGTGGGGCTCGGTATGTGGCGTGCGCCGGTGGGGCCGTGTCGATGGGTCCGTGGTGCGCGGCCGTTGCATGGGGTGCATGGTCCGGGCATAGCGGCTGACTGCCGTCGTCCGGTCGGGATTCAAGCCGGGCTGGTCATTGCGAGGGGGCGGGGACCCGGGAACCTCCTTGACCTCAACTGAACTTGAGGTCCTACGTTGATCGCGTTCCGACGATCACGAGGAGGGGACCATGAGCGTGACGCTCAAGGAGTACTCGCAGGAAGAGCTGGCTGCTCAGCCGGTTGGCGCGTGGACCGGCATGGCGTGCCGGCTGGTGGTCGGCGCCCTTCGCGAGCAGTTGGCGGTGGAGGACCTCACGCAGCCGCACTGGTGGACGCTCAACCACGCTGCCGGGGGACCGGGGAGGTGGACGCGTGCGGCGCTGACCGAGCGGCTGCGGAAGTGGGACGACCGGGGGACGGACTTCGACGGCGTCTACGACGACCTGATCACCCGTGGCTGGCTGACGGAGGACGAGGGGCGCATGACGCTGACCGAGGAGGGAGAGGCCGGACGGATCCGGGCGAGGGAGCGCAACGCGCGCGTGCACCGGCAGGTGCACGAGGGCATCGACCCGGCCGACTTCGCAACCACGATCAACGTCCTGCGCCGCATGGTCGCCAACATGGGCGGTGACGGCAACCTCCCCGACTGACACCCCCACCATCGCGCCCCCGGAGGACTGAACGAACGTAACTCGCGCGGAGCGAGCCAAGGGCAGCCGTAATGTCCGATTGACCGCCATTGTCGGCCCCTAGCCCCCGCTCCGCGCGAGCTACGCACCGCCTTCACCCCTCCCGGGCGGGCGGGCGGCCGCAGCTCACGCAAGGCACCCCAAGGGCGCACGCAATGCCCGAATTGCCCGCCTTCTGTGCCCCCGAATCCCCGCTCCGCGCAGCCAACCCACTCACGGTGACCAGCGGGGCCTGAATCCCAACAGAACGACGACGGTCACCCGCTAAGCCCGGACAGTGCACCCCATTCAACGACCGCGCACCACGGACCCACAGCCACGGCCCACCGGCGCACGCCACAGACCGAGCCCCACCCCACCGGCGTGCCGCACAACTCACAGCGGGAGCGATACCCGGACCCCCACCCACCGGCCCGCACACCGCCCACCACCCCAGCCGATTCCCGACCCCCCGGTGGCCCGGCCGCACCCGCGCCCATCCCACCCGGCCCACCGGTAGAGCCCCCCCCGCGCATACGCTCGCCCCATGATCGAGACAGACCTCTCCGACGTCGAAGTCGCCGCCCTCGCCGCGCGGGTCGGGGCCGGAGTCGTACGGGACGCGTACGGGCGGGAGCTCGAACGGGTCGACAAGGGGGCGGGGGACTTCGCCACCGCCGCCGACATCGCGGCCGAGCGGGCCATCCTGGACGTGCTGCGTGCGGCCCGGCCCGGGGACGGTGTCCTCGGGGAGGAGGGCGGGGCGCGGGGCGCGGTCGGCGCTCGGCGCCAGTGGCTCGTGGATCCGCTCTGCGGGACGCTCAACTACACCGTCGGGAGCAAGCTCGTCGCCGTCAATGTGGCCCTGCGCGGCGGGGCGGCGGCCGTGGCCGATCCGTTCGCGGGCGAGGGCGGCGAGGTGTTCCGTACCGACGGGAAGACCGCCTGGGGCGACGACGGCGCCGTCCTGGTGCCCACCGCCGCCACCGGGCTCGTCGACGTGAACCTCGACCCGCCGTTCCCCTCCGCCCCCGGCTTCCGGGCCGTCGGGCTGCTCGCGCACCCCGACTTCGTCGCCGGTTTCCGGCCCCGGGTCGTGTCGACCTCGCTCGCGCTCGCCTGGGTGGCGGCCGGGAAGCGGGCCGCGTACGTCACCGACGGCGGGGACCTCGCCGACAGCGTCCACTTCGCCGCCGGCATCGCCCTCTGCCGTGCGGCGGGCTGCGTCGTCACCGGCCTCGACGGCACCCCCGTGGGGGAGGGGCCGGCCCGTGGCCTCGTGGCCGCCGCCGACGCCGGGACCCACGCCCGCCTCATGGCGATGATCCGGGAGGCGCCCGCCCGGGGGGGGAGGGGGGAGTGACCCGCGTCGACATCCCCGTACGCCACGCGCCTAGTTGAGGCGCGCCCTGGCCGCCTGGGCGCGGTGGCGGATCGCGGCGGCCGATTCCGGGTCGACCGCGTCCATGATCTGCGCGTACGCCTCCATCTCCGCCGCCCCGGTGAGGAAGTCGCCGCGCTGGACGAGGAGTTCGGCGCGTTCGTAGCGGAGGCGGGCCGGGTGGGAGGGGAGCAGCAGGGCCAGGTCCACCGCCCACAGGGCGACGTCGGAGTGTTCGGGGCGCGGGGTCGCCCAGGCGCGGATGTTGCCGAGGATGCGGAGCACGATGGCGCCGGGTTCGGCCGGGCGGAGCATCGAGCGGTCGAGGGCCTCGCCGGTCGCGCTCGCCACGAGGAGTTCGGCGTCCTCGGCGGTCATGGCGCGGCCGCCCGTGAAGGGGTCGGCGAGGTCGAGGTCGGCGGGGTCGCCGAAGCCGACGACGAAGTGGCCGGGGAGGCCGAGCCCGTACACGGGGGCGCCGGCGCGCCGGGCGACCTCCATCCACACCACGGACAGCAGGATGGGCAGGCCGCGGCGGCGCCGGAGCACCTCGTGGAGGAGTGAGGACTCCAGGCGCTGGTAGTCGGCGGGGACGCCTTCGAAGCCCTCGCGGACGCCGAGGAGGGCCGCCAGTTCCTCCTTCCAGGCGCCGGTGTGCCGGGTGCGGTACGGGACGAGTCCGGCGAGCCGGTCGAGTTCGACGTCCGCCTCGACGAGGTCGTGCTCGGTGACGGTGGGGTCGGCCACCGCGCAGATCAGCAGGCAGAGCCGGGCGAGGTCGGGCCGCTCGGCCCGGGCCTCCTCCGCGAACTCGCGCCGCCGGTCGGGCGGCGGGCCGGACGGTCGTCTCAGGGGGTCCTCCGTGCTCACGCCGCGCTCACGCCTCCGCCCGCCGGTGGTGGCGGTAGTGGTGATAGTGGTGGTGCACCGCGAAGTCCATCCCCTCGTACAGCGTCCGCGCGCCGTCGTTGTCGGCCTCGACCTGGAGCCAGGCCGCCGAGGCGCCCTCGTCGAGCGCCTGCCGGGCGAGCGCGGTCATCACCGCCGTGGCCAGGCCCTGCCGGCGGTGCGCAGGGTCGACCTCCACCGCCATGAACCCCGCCCAGCGGCCGTCCACGACGCAGCGGCCGATGGCCGCCGGCACCTCACCCGTGCCCGCGACGGACGCGAACCACACACTCGGGCCGGACGAGAGCACGTGCCGCACCGCCGGGCTCGCCCCCGTGAACCGCTGGTAGCGGCGCAGCCACGGTTCGTCGAGGGTCCGCGAGAGCCGTACGTCCGCCGGTCCCGGTTCCCGGTCGGCGAGCGGGGCGAGCGAGGCGATCCGGAGTTCGGCGGTGACCTCGCGGCGCCAGCCGAGCCGCTCCAGGTCGGCGCAGAGCAGCTCCTGGGTGGCCTCGGCGCCGGTGGCGGCCTGGACGTACGCGGGCAGCTTCCGGGCCGCGTACCACTCCCGTACGGCCTCCAGGGCCTCGGCGACGGGCCGCCCGGGATCGCCCTCGGGCAGCACCGAGTTGGCGCGGCGGGTGAATCCGTCGGCGGCCCGCAGCGTCCAGGCGCCGAGCGGCTCGCTCTCGACCGGCTGCCAGGCGCGCGCGGCGGCCCGCGAGAGCTCCGGGAAGGTGGCGGCGGGGCCGCGCCGGCGGGCGGGTGCCGCGGGGACCACCTTGCCCGCGGCCAGGCGGAGTTCCGGGATCCGGACGGTATCGCCGCTCTTTCGTGTGATCGTGAGCACACCGGCGTCCCAGGATGTGAGCACCCCGATCGCGTCGGTGAACCGTTCGCCCGGTGCGGCAGAGTCCGTCACGTACCGAACGGAGACACGTTTTCCCACGTCAGCCCTGGTGAGACGGACCTCAAGCCGTCCTCCGCCGATGATTTCCACAGCTTCTCCGCCCCTCCTGTTCGGATCGCCCCCAAGAACGGAGATACTAGGTGCGGGCATCGACGACACCGCGCTCCCGCGCAGACCAGCCCTACCGAGGAGGAACGACAGCGTGACCTACGTCATCGCGCAGCCTTGTGTCGACGTCAAGGACAAGGCTTGCATCGAGGAGTGCCCCGTCGACTGCATCTACGAGGGCAAGCGATCTCTCTACATCCACCCGGACGAGTGCGTCGACTGTGGAGCCTGTGAGCCGGTCTGCCCGGTCGAGGCGATCTTCTACGAGGACGACACCCCGGAGGAGTGGAAGGACTACTACAAGGCGAACGTCGAGTTCTTCGACGAGCTCGGTTCGCCCGGTGGCGCCTCCAAGCTCGGCGAGATCGAGCGCGACCACCCCTTCATCGCCGCCCTGCCGCCGCAGAACGGCTGATCTTTCGTTGCACCCGCTCTCGGTCCCGTACGGCTCCGCCGCCGTGCGGGACCGACGCGTATCCGACGCGTATCGCGTACGTACCTGCGTACTGAGGAAGTGAGCCAACCCGTGAGCGCAGTCTCTTCGCGCCTGCCCGTCTTCCCCTGGGACAAGCTGGAGCCGTACAAGGAGACGGCCCTGGCCCACCCGGACGGGATCGTGGACCTGTCGGTCGGCACGCCGGTCGACCCGGTCCCCGCGCTGATCCAGGAGGCCCTGGTGGCCGCGGCGGACTCGCCGGGCTATCCGACGGTCTGGGGCACGCCGGAGCTGCGGGACGCGCTCACCGGGTGGTGCGAGCGGCGCCTCGGCGCGGTCGGCTTCGCCCACCGGAACGTGCTGCCGGTCGTCGGCTCCAAGGAGCTCGTCGCCTGGCTGCCGACCCAGCTGGGGCTCGGCGCCGGCGACAAGGTGGCCTACCCGCGGCTCGCGTACCCGACGTACGAGGTCGGCGCGCGGCTCTGCGGCGCGGAGGCCGTCGTCTACGACGACCCCACCGAGCTCGACCCGGCCGGTCTGAAGCTGCTCTGGCTCAACTCCCCGTCGAACCCGACGGGGAAGGTGCTCGCGAAGGAGGAGCTCGTCCGGATCGTGGCCTGGGCGCGCGAGCACGGCGTCCTCGTCTTCTCCGACGAGTGCTACCTCGAACTGGGCTGGGAGGCCGACCCGGTGTCGGTCCTGCACCCGGACGTCTGCGGCGGCTCGTACGAGGGGATCGTGGCCGTCCACTCGCTGTCCAAGCGGTCCAACCTGGCGGGGTACCGCGCGGCGTTCATCGCGGGCGACGCGGCCGTCCTGGGCGAGCTGCTCCAGATCCGCAAGCACGGCGGCATGATGACGGCGGCGCCGGTGCAGGCGGCGACCGTCGCCGCGCTCGGCGACGACGCGCACGTCGCGGAGCAGCGGGCGCGGTACGCGGCCCGGCGCGAGGCACTGAAGGCGGCCCTGGAGGCCCACGGCTTCCGCATCGAGCACTCCGAGGCGAGCCTCTACCTGTGGGCGACCCGCGACGAGCCCTGCTGGGACACGGTGGCGTACCTCGCGGAGAAGGGCGTCCTGGTGGCCCCGGGCGACTTCTACGGCGAGGCGGGGGCGCGGCACGTGCGGGTCGCGTTCACGGCGACGGACGAGCGCGTGGCGGCGGCGGTCAAGCGCCTCGGCTGACGGGCGGGCACGCCGGTACGCGGAAGGGCCCGGGCGCGTGGTGCGCCCGGGCCCTTCCGCGTGACGTCGGGTGGTCAGCCGATCGGCAGGCCGCCGAGCATCTGGCCGGCCGGGGCGCCGCCCAGCGCGCCGCCGGCGGGGGTGTTGCCGGCGCTGTCGGCGGCGGCGCCGGCGGTCTGGCCGAGGGCCTCGCCGGCGCCGCCCGCGGTCTCGCCCGCGATCTTCTGGGCCGCCGGGGTGGCGGTCCTGCCGGCCGCGCCCACGGCCTTGCCGGCCGCCGGGACGGCCGTGCCGACGGCCTCGCCGCCGGTCGACCCGGCGACCCCGGTCGCGGTCTGCGCGGCACCGTCGACGGCCGAGCCCGCGTTCGCCGCGTCGAGCGCGGTCAGGCCGCCGAGGGCGCCGGTCGGGGCGAGGCTGTGGTCCAGGGCGCTCGCGGAGCCGGCCGCACCGACCACGGGGGCTGCGCCGGCCGCGACGATCAGGGCGGCGCGGGCGATCCGGCGGGTCAGGGGGAGGGACATGGTGCTCCTTCGACGGGGGAGACGGTGGGACGTTGCCTTTGCGGGCTGCACAACCGAGGCGGGGGCGGGGGAGGTTGCGGGCGTCGAAGGTAAAGGCTGGGTAATGCGTCGTATTGTCGGGTGGGGAGGAAAGCGGACGAACGCCGCCGGACGCTGCGCTGTGCTGAACCGTCACTCCTCTTGCGCCCCAAGCCTCCCGGGCCCCCCACCGTTCCCTCCGGCCCCGGTAGCCCCTCGCCACCCCCCGATCCCCACCCCGAGCGACCCCTCGCACACAGGTCCACCCCACCGCTCCGCCGGGGCGCGCCCACCCGTCGCTCCGGCTGCGGGCGCGTGCGCCCGCGGGGCCTCGGGGGCAAGGGATGCGGGTGCGGTCGCGCGGGCGGGGGTGTCAGGGGGTGAGGCGGAGGCGGACCGTGGGGGGGTCGGAGGCGGCGTCGGGGGCGGGGGCGGCGTTCGACCAGCCGCCCCCCGAGTCGTCCGCGTGCCAGACCTTCCCGCCGTACGACACCTCCGCGACCCGCAGCGTCGCCGCGCGCGCGACCGCCCACTGGGCGAGTTCCCAGCCGCGCCGGTCGGAGCCGTCGCCGACGGGGACGACCAGGACGGCCGGTTCCGCCGCGGAGCGCCCCGCGCTGGCGCCGCCGGAGACGGAGGTGGGCGCGGCGGAATCGCCGAAGGCCCGTACCAGCTCCGTACGGACGAAGGCGGGGTCGCCGGGGCGGTCCTCCTTGAGGTCCGCCGTGCACGACAGGGAGGCCGGCGCCCGGCCCGTCAGCGCCGCCGACAGCAGCGTCGCGTCCGGCTCGTGCTTGGCGTACGCCTGCGGGAAGCCGCTCTTCTGGACCTTCTGCGCCGCCACCGTCAGCGGCATCCGCGAGTAGCCGGGGACCTTCTCCAGGCCCTCGTAGAACTTCCCCGCCGAGTACACCGGGTCCATGATCTGCTCCGGCGTGCCCCAGCCCATGGACGGCCGCTGCTGGAAGAGGCCGAGCGAGTCCCGGTCGCCGTGCCGGATGTTGCGCAGCGCCGACTCCTGGAGCGCGGTCGCCAGCGCGATCGTGACGGCCCGCTCCGGCAGGCCGCGCGAGGTGCCGACCGCCGCGATCGTCGCCGCGTTCGACGCCTGCTCGGGGGTGAACTCGTACCGCTGGTCCCCGCTGCCCACCGCGCACCGCGGCGCGCCTTTGCTGCCGGTCATCTGGTGGACCGCGACGTACGACGCGAGGCCGCACAGCACGGCGAGGGCGGCGGCCGAACGGGCGAGTCGGCCGCGACGGGCGGGGCGGGGGGAGTCGGACACGGGGCCCACCGTACTGGAGGCCGGGTTAGGGTCGGCATATGGCTGACATCACCCCGCAGGAGACTGCCCAGGAGACCTCGCTCGACCTCGCCCGGGACGGGGCCGCGCTCACCGCCGCCCTCGTCGACTTCGCGTCCGTCAGCGGGACCGAGAAGCCGCTCGCCGACGCCATCGAGCAGGCCCTGCGCGCCCTGCCGCACCTCTCGGTCGACCGGTACGGCAACAACGTCGTCGCCCGGACGAACCTCGGCCGCGCCGAGCGGGTCGTCCTCGCCGGCCACATCGACACCGTGCCGATCGCCGACAACGTGCCGTCCCGGCTCGACGGGGACGGCGTCCTGTGGGGCTGCGGCACCTCCGACATGAAGTCCGGTGTCGCCGTGCAGCTGCGGATCGCCGCGACGGTGCCGGAGCCCAACCGCGACCTCACCTTCGTCTTCTACGACAACGAGGAGGTCGCCGCCGACCTCAACGGCCTCGGGAAGATCGCCGCCGCCCACCCCGAGTGGCTGGAGGGCGACTTCGCGGTCCTCCTGGAGCCCTCCGACGGGCAGGTCGAGGGCGGCTGCCAGGGCACCCTCCGCGTCATCCTGCGCACGGCCGGCGAGCGCGCCCACTCCGCCCGCTCCTGGATGGGCTCCAACGCCATCCACACCGCCGCGCCGATCCTCGCCCGCCTCGCCGCGTACGAGCCGCGCAAGCCGGTCATCGACGGCCTGGAGTACCACGAGGGCCTCAACGCGGTCGCGATCGAGGGCGGCGTCGCCACCAACGTCATCCCCGACGCCTGCGCGGTCACGGTCAACTACCGGTACGCCCCCGACCGCTCGCCGGCCGAGGCGCTCGCGCACGTCCGCGAGGTCTTCGCCGACTGCGACATCGCCGAGTTCGTCGTCGACGACGAGAGCCCCGGCGCGCTGCCCGGCCTCTCCCACCCCGCGGCCGAGGCGTTCATGAAGGCGGTCGGCGGCACCGCGATGCCCAAGTTCGGCTGGACCGACGTCTCCCGCTTCAGCGCGCTCGGCGTGCCCGCGGTCAACTACGGCCCCGGGGACCCGATCTACGCGCACAAGCGCGACGAGCACGTGCACGTGGACCGGATCCACCACTGCGAGGCACGGCTCCACGACTGGCTGACCGCTCGTCTCCCGTAATTTCGCATTTCGTCACCTCAGGAGTCCTACCCTGACCCAAGAGCCAGAGAAGATCGTGGATCGGCGGAGGGAGCAGGCCATGGGCATTCCCGAGGGAATGGCGAAGCCGGAGGAGCAGCGGCTCGGTCCGGTGCTGAGGCGGAGGGACCAGGTCAAGCCGGGCACCACGGACCAGCGGCTGCTCGACACCGAGGGCGATTCGGAGTGGGTGCACACCGACCCCTGGCGGGTCATGCGCATCCAGTCCGAGTTCGTCGAGGGCTTCGGTGCGCTCGCCGAACTGCCGAGCGCGATCAGCGTCTTCGGCTCGGCCCGTACGAAGCCGGACTCGCCCGAGTACGAGGCGGGCGTACGCCTCGGGCGGGCGCTCGTCGAGGCGGGCTTCGCGGTCATCACGGGCGGCGGCCCGGGCGCCATGGAGGCGGCCAACAAGGGCGCCCGGGAGGCGAAGGGCGTCTCGGTCGGCCTCGGCATCGAGCTCCCCTTCGAGCAGGGGCTCAACCCGCACGTCGACATCGGCGTGAACTTCCGGTACTTCTTCGTCCGCAAGACGATGTTCGTGAAGTACGCGCAGGGCTTCGTCGTCCTGCCCGGCGGCCTCGGCACCCTCGACGAGCTCTTCGAGGCGCTCACCCTGGTGCAGACCCGCAAGGTGACCCGCTTCCCGATCGTGCTCTTCGGCACGGAGTACTGGAAGGGCCTCGTCGACTGGCTGCGCGACTCGGTTGTCGCCGGCGGCAAGGCGAGCGAGCGCGACCTCCTCCTCTTCCACGTCACGGACGACGTGGACGAGGCGGTCGCGCTCGTCACCAAGGAGGTCGCCCGCTAGACCCCGTGAGTCCGGCGGGGCGAGGCCTCAGGCCAGGCCCCGCCGGGCCACCGCGGGCTCGCGGTGGCCCGCGATCGTCGCCACCATGTCGAGCACCTGCCGCGTCTCGGCGACCTCGTGGACGCGGTACACCCGCGCGCCCAGCCAGGCCGAGACGGCGGTCGTCGCCAGGGTCCCGAGGACCCGCTCCTTGACCGGCCGGTCGAGGGTCTCGCCGACGAAGTCCTTGTTGGACAGGGAGACGAGGACCGGCCAGCCGGTCTCCGTCATCTCGCCGAGCCGGCGGGTCGCCTCCAGGCTGTGCCGGGTGTTCTTCCCGAAGTCGTGGCCCGGGTCGATCATGATCCCGTCGCGCCGCACGCCCAGCGCGGCCGCCCGCTCGGCCAGGCCCACGGTGACCCGCAGGATGTCGGCCATCACGTCCTCGTACTCGACCCGGTGCGGCCGGGTCCGCGGCTCGGCGCCGCCCGCGTGGGTGCAGACGAGGCCCGCGCCGTACTGCGCGGCGACCTCCGCGAGCCGCGGGTCGACGCCGCCCCACGCGTCGTTCAGCACGTCCGCGCCGGCCTCGCAGACCGCCTCGCCGACGTCCGCCCGCCAGGTGTCCACGCTGATCACCACGTCGGGGTGGCGGCGGCGGACCTCCGCGACGAAGCCGACCGTGCGGCGGGCCTCCTCCTCGGCCGTGACCTCCTCGCCGGGGCCCGCCTTGACCCCGCCGATGTCGATGATCGCGGCGCCCTCGGCGACCGCCTGCTCGACCCGCGCGAGCGCCGGCTCGTCGCGGAAGGTCGCACCCTGGTCGTAGAAGGAGTCCGGCGTCCGGTTCACGATCGCCATGATCACCGGCTCGTGCGGCCCGAACTCACGCCGTCCCAAGCGCAGCATCCCTTATGTCCTCCCTTGCCGCCGCTCACCTGCTCGTCTGTGACCCTAACCGTCGGTGGCACGTGGCACGATCGGCACGGGAACGTTTTCCACTCCGGGGAGAGGCGCGCTGGTGTTCTGGTTTCTGCTCATCACGATGGTCGTGGTCGTCGCGGCGGTGACCCTCGCCGTCGTCGGCGGCGGCGACAGCGAGGTGCTGCCCGAGGCGGCCCCCGAGCAGCTGGTGGATCCGCTGCCGCTGAGCCGCCCGGTCGACCGCGCGGACGTCGAGGCGCTCCGGCTGCCGGTCGCCGCCCGCGGCTACCGGATGGAGGACGTCGACGACGTCCTGGACCGGCTCGCGGCGGAGCTCGCCGAGCGCGACGCGCGGATCGCCGACCTGGAGGCGGCCCTCGCGGGCGCGCCGGCCGGCGGTGAGCCGACCGAGGGCGAGGAGCGATGACCGGCGGGGCGATCCCGGGCCCGGACGGGCTGCCGCGCTGCCCCTGGGGCCTCTCGGCGGAGGACTACACGGCCTACCACGACGAGGAGTGGGGCCGCCCGGTCCGCGGCGACGACGCCCTCTTCGAGCGCCTCTGCCTGGAGGCCTTCCAGTCGGGCCTGTCCTGGATCACGATCCTGCGCCGCCGCGAGGGCTTCCGGCGCGCCTTCAAGGGCTTCCGCATCGCGTCCGTCGCCGCCTTCGGGGACGCCGACCGCGAACGGCTCCTCGCCGACGAGGGCATCATCCGCAACCGCGCCAAGATCGACGCGACCCTCGCCAACGCGAAACTGCTCGCCGACTGGTCGCCGGGCGACCTGGACGCCCTGATCTGGTCGTACGCCCCCGATCCGGCGACCCGCCCGGCCCCCCGCACCCTCGCGGACGTCCCGGCGATCACCGACGAGTCCACGGCCCTGTCGAAGGCCCTCAAGAAGAAGGGCGTCCGCTTCGTCGGCCCGACGACCGCCTACGCCCTCATGCAGGCCTGCGGCCTGGTCGACGACCACCTCGCGGACTGCGCGTCCCGGGGCGGGAAGTAGCACCCGCGCCGGGACGTCCCGCTCCGGTCAGCGGCCGAGGTACTTCGGCTTCTCCTTCGACAGGAAGGCGCGGACGGCGATGGTGTGGTCCTCGGAGGCGCCGGCGAGGGTCTGGAGCTCGTCCTCCTTGTCGAGGGCCTCGTCGAGGGAGTGGTCGGCGCCGTAGGCGACGGAGGCCTTGAGGGCCGCGTACGCCAGGGTCGGGCCCTCGGCGAGCCTGCGGGCCAGCTTCAGGGCCTCGGCGGGCAGGTCGGCGGCGGGGACCAGGCGGTTCACGATGCCCAGGTCGTACGCCTCCTGGGCGGTGAGCGTGCGGGGGAAGAGCAGCAGGTCGGAGGCGCGGCTCCGGCCGATGAGGCGGGGGAGCGTCCAGGACATGCCGGAGTCGGCGGTGAGCGCGACGCCCGCGAAGGAGGTGTTGAAGGAGGCGGTGTCGGCGACGATCCGGTAGTCGGCGGCGAGCGCGAAGCCGAAGCCGGCGCCGGCGGCGACGCCGTTGACCGCGGCGATCACGGGCTTCTTCATGCCGGCGAGCGCGCGGACGATCGGGTTGTAGTGGTCCCGGACCGTGGTCATCGTGGCGTTGGTGCCCGACTCCTGGTCCTGGAGCAGCAGGCCGACGTGTTCCTTCAGGTCCTGGCCGACGCAGAACGCCCGGTCGCCCGCGGAGGTCAGCAGCACCGCGCGGACCGCCGGGTCGGCCGCCGCGGCCTCGGCCGCGTCCCGCAGCGCCACCTTGGCGGCGATGTTCAGCGCGTTCATGGCCTCGGGCCGGTTGAGCGTGATGGTGGCGAGTCCGTCGCTCACTTCGTACAGGACCGTGTCGGCCATCGGGACCCCTTCGTCTCGTGGATGGGCTGATCAGCCCAGCATGACGGAGATCACCCGGTCCGCCCATGTGAGCTGCGTCAAAGAATCGGGGCCCGCGGAACGACCCGCGGCGGCGAAGTATCGCAGGCCGGACACCGAAATGAGGGGTTTTGAGAGAGCGCGTTGCGGAAGCGATGCCGATCGATGTTGGTCATCGGGTCCTGCGATGCGGGATAATGACCTGGAAGCAATGTGTTCGAAGCCGGTGAGGCGTGCTCCGTGGTACGGAGCTGCCCGGCTGAAGATGAGCTGGTTTCAGGAAGGGGAACGAGCATGGCGGCCATGAAGCCGCGGACGGGTGACGGCCCGCTCGAGGTGACCAAGGAGGGGCGGGGCATCGTCATGCGCGTTCCGCTCGAAGGCGGCGGTCGGCTCGTGGTCGAGCTGACCCCGGACGAGGCCGAGGCGCTCGGTGACGCCCTGAAGAAGGTCGTCGGCTGACCCTCCCTTATTCCTGTCCCACCGCCCCGGTACGGCCCCGCCGCACCGGGGCGGTGGTGTGTCCGGGGCCGGGGGGCGCGCAGGACGGGCGCGCGGCCGACGGGCGGGCGGCCGACGGGCGCTCAGCCGCGCCGGACCGCGCAGAGCAGGCCGTCGCCCACCGGCAGCAGGGTCGGCAGCAGCTGGGAGCTCTCCCGGACCGTGCGCAGCAGCTCGCGGACCCGCTGCACCTCGGCCGGCTGGGCGCCCGAGTCGACCGTGCGGCCGTCCGCGAAGACGCCCTCGAAGCAGATGAGACCCCCAGGTCGGAGCAGGCGCAACGATTCAGCGAGGTAGTCCGGGTACTCCCCGCGGTCGCCGTCGCAGAAGACGAGGTCGTATCCGCCGTCCGCGAGCCGCGGCAGCACGTCGAGGGCCCGGCCGGGGATGAACCGGGCGCGGTTGCCGGCGAAGCCCGCCGCCCGGAACGCCGTCTTCGCGAACTGCTGGTGCTCCGGCTGCACGTCCACCGTGGTCAGGGTGCCGTCCGGGCGCATCCCGAGCAGCAGGTAGATGCCCGACACGCCCGTGCCCGTACCGATCTCGGCCACCGCCTTGGCGTCCACCGACGCGGCCAGCAGACGCAGGGCCGCGCCCGTGCCCGGCGACACCGAGGGCAGCCCTGCCTCACGGGCCCGCTCGCGGGCCCAGCGCAGCGCTTCGTCCTCGGCGACAAAGGCGTCGGCGAACGCCCAGTCCGTCTGCCGGTTGGCGGTAATGGCCCTCTCCTGTCCCCTTAGTTGGCGCAACGGTGACTGTATCCGCTGTCAGCGGGAACCCGCAGATGGGACCGGGCGTTCACCAGGGGAAGGACGAGCGCGCGAGACGGCCGGTGTGGCCGGTTCAAAAGCTCGTAAAGATTTTTATCCGGAGCTAACGGGCGAGGTGGCTATGGTAGGGGCTCCACTGGACACCACCAGAGCCGATAGGGGAGGTGCGGCTGCGCCTGTGGATCGGAGAGGGGCGCTGCGACGCCTCCTCAGGTCGGCGGGTGAGCCGAAATCCGTGACCGACACCGCTGACAAGAGCGCCACCACTGCCACCGCACCCACCACCGCGACCTTCGCATCGGATGCGGAATCGCAGGCGTGGACTCCGCCCACCTGGGAGGAGATCGTCAGCACGCACAGCGGTCGGGTCTACCGCCTCGCCTACCGTCTGACCGGCAACCAGCACGACGCCGAGGACCTCACCCAGGAGGTCTTCGTCCGCGTCTTCCGCTCGCTGTCGACGTACACCCCGGGCACCTTCGAGGGCTGGCTCCACCGCATCACCACCAACCTCTTCCTCGACATGGTCCGCCGCAAGCAGCGCATCCGCTTCGACGCGCTCGCCGACGACGCCGCCGAGCGGCTCCCCAGCCGTGAGCCCTCCCCCCAGCAGGTGTTCAACGACACCCACTTCGACGCCGACGTCCAGCAGGCCCTCGACACCCTGGCGCCCGAGTTCCGCGCCGCCGTCGTCCTCTGCGACATCGAGGGGCTCTCGTACGAGGAGATCGCCGCGACCCTCGGCGTGAAGCTCGGCACCGTCCGCAGCCGCATCCACCGCGGCCGCTCCCACCTGCGCAAGGCCCTCAAGCACCGGTCGCCCGAGGCCCGCGCCGAGCGCGCCCTGGCCACCGTCGGATGGGAGGCCGGTCCAGCGTGAGCGGCACCCGCCCCTCGTCCCCGAGTCCCGCCGAGCACCACCTCGGGGACCGGCTCGCCGCGCTCGTCGACGGCGAGCTCGGCCACGACACCCGCGAGCGGGTCCTCGCCCACCTCGCCACCTGCGCCCGCTGCAAGGCCGAGGCCGACGCGCAGCGCGCCCTGAAGAACGTCTTCGCGGCCAGCGGCGCCCCGCAGCCCTCCGAGGGCTTCCTCGCCCGCCTCCAGGGACTTCCCGGCGGCCCCGGCGAGTCCGGGCGCTCCCCGCTGGAGCAGCTCCTCGAAGCCGGCGGCGTGAAGAGCGACGGCTTCGCCACGGCGCCCCCCGCCGCGCCGGACACCGGCACCGGCTTCCGGGTCCACGCCGTCACCACCCCGTCGGGACGCGGCCTGCGCTTCGCCGTCGCCGCCGCCGGCGCGGTCTCCTTCGCGGCCATCGCCCTCGGCGGCACCCTCCCCGCCGAGAGCTCCCTCACCGCCGCCGCGCGCGGCGGGCAGGGCACCGGCACCGCGGTCACCCCGCTGCGCGCGGGCGCCTCCACGGGACCCGGCACGGGCTCCGTCTCCGCCACCGGGCGGTCGGACCGCTCCGAGCGCTCCCCGGGCGGCGCCCAGTCCCTCGGCCGCGCCCCGGCCCCGCTGGTCCCCGGCACCGTGCCCGGCGCCATCGACCCCGCGGGAGTGGCCCCGGCGGACGCGAACGGGGCCGGTCCGATGGCGGCGATACGGCTCCGGGCGGCGACGCAGGCGCAGTCGCTCCTCGCGCTCTCGCCGTTCATACACCCGACGCCCGCCGCGCTCCAGCCGGCCTTCGGCCCGGCACCCAGCCCGGCCCCCGGCCCCTCCGGCCTCCCGCCGGGCTCCCCCCGCTGACCTCCGACCTGGTTGAATCCTCGGTCAGAGCGCCCGAACCACCGGTCGCTCACGGGTCAGCGGTTGCGGGGAGAGCATGAACGACGGGAAGCCGAACTGGTGGAGCCGGCCCTCGACGCCCCCGGAGGCGGCGCGGATACCCACGCCGCCCCCGGCGGAGGCGGACGACTTCCCCCTCCAGGCCCCGGGCCCGGCCGAGCCCGCCACGCCCGAGCCGGCGGCGGAGCCGCCCGCCACCCCGAAGGCCGACATGACGAAGGAACCAGCAGCCCCCGAGCCCGCCGCACCCCCTGCGGCCCCCGAGGCTCTTGCGGCCCCCGCGGCGCCTGACGAGGTGGCGGCCGCCCCGGCGGAGCCCGTGGCGACGGCCGAAGGCGCCGTGGCGGAGCCCGTACGGGATGAGGCCGGTGCCCCGCAGCCCCTGCACGAGCCCGACGAGTATCGGACGCCGCCCTACGGCGAGCCCGGCCCGTGGGCGCCCGCGCCGCCGGTGCAGCTGCCCGCCGCGCCCCTGCCCGGCCCGCAGGCCGCCGTCCCGGCGCCGCAGGCCGCCTGGGGTCAGTACGACCCCTGGGGTGTCGGCCAGGCCCCCGTGCCGCCGCCCGCGCGGAAGAAGTCCCGGCGGGGCCTCGCCCTCGTCGGAGCCCTCGCCTTCGCCCTCGTCACCGGCGTGATCGGCGGCGGCGTCGGCGCCTACATCGAGCGCAACGGCAGCATCGCCGTCGGCACCGTCGAGCTCCCGCAGGCCGGGGCCGGGACCACCGACCGCGCGCCCGACAGCGTCGCCGGCATCGCCGCCGCCGCCCTGCCCGGCGTCGTCACCCTGCACGTCAGCGGCGGCGGTTCGGCCGGCACCGGCACCGGCTTCGTCCTCGACAACCGCGGCCACATCCTCACCAACAACCACGTCGTCGACGCCGCCGCCACCTCGGGCGACATCACCGTCACCTTCTCCAGCGGCGAGACCGCCTCCGCCAAGCTCATCGGCAAGGACACCGGCTACGACCTCGCCGTCGTCCGGGTGACCGGCGTCACCGGCCTCAAGCCGCTCCCGCTCGGCAACTCCGACGACGTCCGCGTCGGCGACCCCGTCGTCGCCATCGGCGCCCCCTTCGACCTCTCCAACACGGTCACCTCCGGCATCATCAGCGCCAAGGAGCGCCCGATCACCGCCGGCGGCGAGAAGGGCGACGGCAGCGACATCTCCTACGTCGACGCCCTCCAGACCGACGCGCCCATCAACCCCGGCAACTCCGGCGGCCCCCTCCTCGACGGCAAGGGCCGCGTCATCGGCATCAACAGCGCCATCCGCGCCGCCGGCGGCTCCGGCGACGGGGGCGGCGGCAGCGGCGGCCAGGCCGGCTCCATCGGCCTCGGCTTCGCCATCCCGGTCAACCAGGGCAAGCGGGTCGCCGAGGAGCTCATCAACACCGGCAAGGCCACCCATCCGGTCATCGGCGTCAGCCTCGACATGCAGTTCAACGGCGACGGCGCCCGCGTCGGCGACAAGGGCAAGGACGGCACGCCGGCCGTCACCCCCGACGGCCCCGCCGCCAAGGCCGGCCTGCGCCCCGGCGACGTCATCACCAAGGTCGACGGCCAGCGGGTGCACAACGGCGAGGAGCTGATCGTGAAGATCCGCGCCCACCGCCCCGGCGACGCGCTCGCCCTCACGCTGACCCGCGACGGCAGGGAACTGACCCGGACGGTCACGCTCGGCTCCGCCCAGGGCACCTGAGGACCTGCCCGAGTACATGTGGCGGACATCGCAAGGTACCCGTCCGGCAGCCCGGGCGGGTACCGTGGTCCGGGCCGTCCTGGTCCGGCGTGAAGGAGCTATTAGGTGTTCAGCGACATAGGCGCACTTGAGCTGGTGACGCTCATCGTCCTCGCCGTGCTCGTTTTCGGGCCGGACAAGCTGCCGAAGGTCGTCCAGGACGTCTCGCGCTTCATCCGCAAGGTCCGGGAGTTCTCCGACAGCGCGAAGGAGGACATCCGCAGCGAGCTGGGGCCGGAGTTCAAGGACTTCGAGTTCGAGGACCTCAACCCGAAGACCTTCATCCGCAAGCAGCTCGACGGCAACGAGGACCTCGGCGAGCTCAAGGAGCTCCGCTCGACCTTCGACCTCCGCAAGGAGATGAACGACGTCGCCGACGCGGTGAACGGACGCGAGAGCACCCCCGCCCCCTCGCCCTCCGCCGCCCCCGCCGCGGCGCCCGCCGCGGTTGGGGGTACCTCCCGTACCGAAGGTCACGGGGGAGGCTCCGCGCCCGACCTGATGAAGAAGCAGGACCCGCCGGCCGCGCCCGAGCGTCCGCCGTACGACTCCGACGCGACCTGACACGGGGCGTCACCGGCCGGTCGCTATCCTCCTTGAGTTGACGCAACGAGGAGGCGGCCGGAATGAAGACGACGAGTCGGGTGGAAGCCGAGGGGTTTCTGCGCGCACCCTTCGCCTGGTACGGGCTCGACGAGGCGTTCACCGGGCCCCGCAGGCTGATGCAGATCGGCACGGCGGCGGACGGCACGGTCCAGCACGGCTCGGTGGGCCACGGTGACGAGCCGTCGATAAAGTCCGAGGTCGCCGGCACGGAGAAGGAGCGGTTCGCCGTCGTCGTGACCGTCGCCGCGCACCCGGTGCGGCGCACCGGCGACGGCACGGGCGTGCTCGACGCCACCACCGTCTCCTCCGCGGCCTGGCTGGCCGGCTCCGGACTGCTCGCCCACACCTGGCCCGCCTCGCTCGACCACGGGCTGCGGGACCACTGGCTCGACCAGCAGACCGAGACGGCCTTCGAGCTGGCCGACGACCTCGACGGGCCCGCCTGGACCGCGCTGTCGCTGCCGGTCGACGGGGTGCCGGTGCCCTTCCACTACCGCGAGTCCGAGTTCGGCTGGGTCCTCGCCGGCTCCGCCGGGGACGTGCACCTCGGGGCGTACGGGCGGGGCATGAGCGCGTACGGGCTCGGCTTCGCGCAGATCAAGGACCTGGGGCTCTACGCCTGAGGTTCCGGGTACGAGGAAGGGCGCCCCGGTCTCCGGGGCGCCCTTCCTCGTACCTGCGGTGGATCAGAACTTGTTGCGCGGCGTGATGCCCAGGCTCAGGCCCGAGAGGCCGCGCTGGCGGCCGCCGAGCTTGCCGGCGATGGCGCGCAGGGCGGAGCCCGCCGGGGAGTCCGGGTCGGAGAGGACGATCGGCTTGCCGTTGTCGCCGCCCTCGCGCAGGCGCACGTCGATGGGGATCTGGCCGAGGACCGGCACGGTGGCGCCCGTGGTCTTCGTCAGGCCGTCCGCGACCAGCTGGCCGCCGCCCGTGCCGAAGACGTCGACCATCTCGTCGCAGTGCGGGCACGGCAGGCCCGACATGTTCTCGACGACGCCGACGATCTTCTGGTGGGTCTGCACGGCGATCGAGCCGGCCCGCTCGGCGACCTCGGCCGCCGCCTGCTGCGGGGTCGTCACGACCAGGATCTCCGCGTTCGGCACCAGCTGGGCGACGGAGATCGCGATGTCGCCGGTGCCCGGGGGCAGGTCGAGCAGGAGGACGTCCAGGTCGCCCCAGTACACGTCCGCGAGGAACTGCTGGAGCGCGCGGTGCAGCATCGGGCCGCGCCACACGACGGGCGTGTTGCCCGGGGTGAACATGCCGATGGAGATGACCTTCACGCCGTTCGCCGACGGCGGCATGATCATGTTCTCGACCTGGGTCGGACTGCCGTCCGCGCCCAGCATGCGGGGCACGCTGTGGCCGTAGATGTCGGCGTCGACGACACCGACCTTCAGGCCGTCCGCGGCCATCGCCGCCGCCAGGTTCACCGTCACCGAGGACTTGCCGACGCCGCCCTTGCCGGACGCCACCGCGTACACCCGGGTCAGCGAGCCCGGCTTCGCGAAGGGCACCTCGCGCTCGGCGGTGGTGCCGCGCAGCGCCGCCGCCAGCTCCTTGCGCTGCTCGTCGCTCATCACGTCGAGCGTCACGTCGACACCGGTGACGCCCTCGACGCGGGCGACGGCCTCGGTGACGCGTTGCGTGATGGTGTCGCGCATCGGGCAGCCGGAGACCGTCAGGTAGACCGTCACCGCGACCTTGCCGTCCGGTCCGATCTCCACCGACTTGACCATGCCGAGTTCCGTGATCGGACGATTGATCTCGGGGTCGTTCACCGTCGCCAGTGCTTCGAGCACCGCGTCTTCCGTAGCCATAGGTCCGATGGTACGGGGACGACCACCCGGCTATGAAAGGGCTGTCAACGGTCGGGTACGTCACTCCGCCGCTCGCCGTCCGGCGGGAATAGATCACGTTCCTGCCCCCGCTCCTCCAGCTCCCTCACCAGATCCTGGAGTTCGGAGCGGATCCAGTCGCGGGTGGCGACCTCGCCGAGGCCCATCCGGAGCGCCGCGATCTCCCGCGTCAGGTACTCGGTGTCGGCGATCGACCGCTCGTTCTGCTTGCGGTCCTGCTCCAGGTTGACCCGGTCCCGGTCGTCCTGCCGGTTCTGCGCGAGGAGGATCAGCGGGGCCGCGTACGAGGCCTGGAGGGACAGCGCCAGGGTGAGGAAGATGAAGGGGTACTCGTCGAACCGCAGCGACGCCGGGGCGAAGACGTTCCACCCGATCCAGACGACGACCGTCAGGGTCATCCAGACCAGGAAGCGGCCGGTCCCCAGGAAGCGGGCGATGCGCTCCGAGAGCCGCCCGAAGGCCTCGGGGTCGTACTCCGGCAGCAGCCGGTAGCGCCGCTCGCTCGGCAGGTCGAGGCGGATCCGGGGCACGGGCCGCTCCCGCTCCCGCTCCCGCTCCCGGTCCTGCGTCCGCTCAGCCACCGGGCACCCCCTCCTCGTGGAACTCGGTCTCCCGCCAGTCCTCCGGCAGCAGGTGGTCGAGCACGTCGTCGACGGTGACCGCGCCGAGCAGCGACCCGCTCTCGTCGACGACCGGCGCCGCCACCAGGTTGTACGCGGCGAAGTAGCTGGTCACGGCCGGCAGCGCGGTGTCCGGGCCGAGCGGCGGCAGATCGCTGTCGACGAGCGAGCTGACCAGCGTGAACGGCGGGTCGCGCAGCAGCCGCTGGAAGTGCACCGTGCCCAGGTACTTCCCGGTCGGCGTCTCGTCCGGCGGCCGGCACACGTACACCTGCGCCGCCAGCGCCGGCGACAGGTCCTGCTGTCGTACGCGGGCGAGCGCGTCGGCCACCGTGGCGTCCGGGCGCAGCACGATCGGCTCGGTCGTCATCAGACCGCCCGCCGTGCGCTCCTCGTACGACATCAGCCGGCGCACGTCGGCCGCCTCGTCCGGCCGCATCAGGGTGAGCAGCCGCTCCTTCTCCTCGTCGGGGAGCTCGTTGAGGAGGTCTGCGGCGTCGTCGGGGTCCATCGCCTCCAGGACGTCGGCGGCCCGCTCCTCCTTCAGCTTGCCGAGGATCTCCACCTGGTCGTCCTCGGGCAGCTCCTCCAGGACGTCGGCGAGCCGGTCGTCGTCGAGGGCGGCGGCGACCTCGGCGCGCCGCTTGGGGGAGAGGTGGTGCAGGGCGTTGGCGAGGTCGGCGGGGCGGAGCTTCTCGAAGGTGGCGACCAGGCTCTCGGCGCCCTGCCCGTGCTCCTCCAGGGAGAAGCCGGTGACGGCCGACCACTCCACGGTCAGCGTCTCCCCCTTGCGGCGCAGCGCCCCGCCCTTGCCGCGGCGGACGAAGACCTTGTCGATCTCCCAGTCGCGGCGGGCCGGCAGCTGCTGGATGGCGATGTCGAGGACGGTGACCTCCTCGCCGGTCTCGACGAGCGTCACCCGCCGGTCGAGGAGCTCGCCGAGGACGAGCCGCTCGGTCGGTCGCTGTTCGAAGCGACGCATGTTGACGACGCCGGTGGTGATGACCTGGCCGGACTCGACACCGGTGATCCGGGTCATCGGGACGAAGACCCGGCGCCGGCTCAGCACCTCCACGACCATGCCGAGCAGCCGGGGCGGGCGGCGGCCGACGCGGAGCATCGCGACCAGGTCGCTGACCCGGCCCACCTGGTCGCCGACGGGGTCGAAGACGGGCACGCCGGCGAGGTGGGAGACGAAGATACGGGGGGCGCCTGCCGCCATGCCTCGCGCCTCCTCGGTGCCGCACGATCCGGGTCGCCGCGCCGCCTCCGGGGGCTTCGCGGCTTTTACGATGTCCTGGGCGGACTCCGCAGGGTTCAGGCTAGCCCGTGGTGTTCCGCCCCGCTCCGGCAGCGCCGCCGTCCGGCTGCCTGCGGGGGCGCCGGGCCCGCCCGGGTACGCTGCGGTCTGCCGCCCCCCACCGGCACCGGCCGGCCCGTCCGGCCGACCCCGGCGGCCCCTCCCGCCGTGTGTGCGCGTGGCCGGGGCCCCGTTCCCCCCCGCACCGCAGAACGAGAGGCAGCGCAGGTGGCCGTCCGCACCCCGTCATCGCGTATTCCGTCCGTGCCGTCGGCACGCGCCCGCACGGCCCCCGCGGGCCGGTTCCGCCGGGCGGCCGTGCCGCTGGTGCTGTGCGCGGGGCTGGCGGTGGGTCTGACGGCCTGCGGGGCCGATCCCGACGAGGGGACGAACGGGGTCGGGAAGCTGTCGGCGCCGGAGATCGAGCGGGAGGCCCGCACGGCGGCGGACGCCGCGAAGGCGGTACGGCTCGCGGGCACCCTGGTCAGCAAGGGCGGCACCTTCAAGCTGAACATGCGGCTGAAGCAGAACGGCGGCACCGGCTCGGTGACCACGAAGAACAACACCTTCGAGCTGCTGCGGGTCGGCGACGCGCTCTACCTCAAGGCCGACGCCGGCTTCTGGTCGCACGAGAAGGAGGGCGACGGCAAGCCCACCGAGGCCGACACGGAGGCCGCCGACAAGCTCGGCGACAAGTACGTGAAGGTGCCGAGCGACGACCCCTCGTACAAGCAGCTGCGCGGCTTCACGGAGATGGACCAGCTGCTGCGCGGACTGATCGGGCTGCACGGCGAGGTCGTCAAGGGCGACCGGGACCAGATCGGCGGCGTCCGCACGGTGAAGGTGAAGGGCGGCGCGGAGGGCCAGGGCGGCACCCTCGACGTGGCCCTGGAGGGCTCGCCGTACCCGCTGCGGTTCGCCCGCGGCGGCGGTGCGGGCCTGGTCGTCCTCTCCGAGTGGGACAAGGACTTCCCGCTGGCCGAGCCGGACCGCGAGGAGACCCTCGACTACGGCCGCCAGCTGCCCCGGACCTGAACCGGGCTCGGCCGGCGCCCCAGTCCCACAGCGCCTGGAGCACCGGCCCGCCGGCCGCTCGGACAGCACCTAGTCGGAGAGCCTGCTCGCCGCCTACGACCTGGGCAAGGACCAGCTCCACGGGCACATCAAGAAGACCAGGAACCGCTCGAAGTTCCTGGAGTTCTGCCGCTCCGGAGCGGGCGCGACTGCGACTCCTGTGTGGAGATACCCGCCTGGGACCGCAGTCGGACTCCGTCCGCTCCTCAGTAGGAGGGCTCGTCATCGTTGTCGAACGCGGAATCGACGCTGTACGAAGAGCCGTAATCCTCGTCGGACGGGGACGAGGAGGACGAGGGAGAAGAGTCGTAGCTGCTCGATCCGCTGGACGAGGAGGTGTCGTCGGCAGCAGGGACGGAGGAGCGGTGACCGCCCGCCTTCGTGTCACGCGGGCGCGATCCGCCGAAGCCGTACTGGTGAGCGGGCCTCGGGGCGGGCCGTTCCTCCGCTGCGTCGACAGGCAGCGGGGAGACGGTGGGGCCGGTCGCGTCGGCGACAGTGCCCACGGGGAGAGCGGTGAGGGTGGAGCCGTCCGAGAGCGACGGTACGACCAGACCGTGTGACGCCAGGTAGCCGTCCGGGAGGTGACGCCCGGCGGCGAGGCTGTCGGGGGTGCCCGGGGAGGCGTCGTACAGAGGCAGGGCGGCTGCCGGCGGCAGGGCGATGAGAGGGCTGAGCGGCTTCAAGGGGACGCGCCGTAGCGAAGCGCGACGGCGGACGAGACGGCGGATCGTCCGGTGTGCCTCCCGCGCCTGTTGCTCCAGCTTCCTCGCCTCGTGCCGCGCCGCGTCGGGGCGAACCTCGGAGAAGTGCTGGATCGCGATCCGCAGCCAGTCGCGGGTCTCGCGAACGTTTCCCGTCGCCGCGCAGGCGAGTCCCAGGTTGTACGCGGCCTGACCCCGTCCGAACCGGTCCTCGGCCGGGAAGGCGTGGAAGGCCCGCCGGTAGGAGTCCCGGGCGGCCCCCAGGTCGCCGCTGTGCAGTCGGACGTTCCCCAGGTGTACGAGCGACTGGCCCTCGCGGTGTGCGTCCCTGCCCCGTCTGCTGTGCTCGACAGCCTGCTCGTGCCGCGCGAGGGCCTTCGGGCCATCACCGTGACGGGCCGCCACGACACCGAGATTGTTGAGGATCGCCGCGATCCCGCTTCCCGTCCTCAGGATGTCCCGAGAGGGGCGCTGCTCACAGGCCTTCAGCACGTGTTCGAGCGCGGCGGCGCCCTCGGAGCCGGTCCTCAGGGGTTCATCGAGCTCGCTCAGCGCCCGGTACATGAGGGAGGCCGTCACGTCCAGGTGGCTGTTCCGAGGGTCCCCGGCGTCCACCGACGCTCGGTAGTGGGCCAATGCCTCGTTCAGGAGGCTCTGTTGGTGGTACGCCCTGCCGATCTCCCGCAGCAGGTGGCTTCGGGATTCCCGGAAGCCGGAACGACGCGCGAGGCGGGCCGCCGTCTCGTGGGTGAGCACCCAGTCGTCCCAGTGCTTACGCAGGTCGAAGAACGGTGTCAGGGCGAAGGCCAGGGATACGGCGGGTGCGTCTGCCTGCTCGTGGTCCTGGGAGCGGAGCACGGCGGCCACCAGGTTCGGCCGCTCTGCGTCCAGCCACGCGAGCGCGGAGCCGACGGTACCCAAGCCCGCTTGAGCGCGAGCGGCAGAGTGCGGCGCCGACCTTCCTCCCCACTCCCCATGGACCGTGCGAGCGTCTCCCGGGACACCGGGCAGACGCGTGACGGCGGTCCTGGCCGTCACCTCGTAGTGGTCCAGGAGCCGGGTGAACGCGTACTCCCGCTCGTCGGCGGGGACTTCCTGGCAGCGCTCCTGGGCGTACAAAAGTACGAGGGATTCGAAGCGGTACCCGTCGTAGCCTGTGCTCTGTTCGAGGAAACGCAGGTCGTGCAGCTCGCTCAGCCGTCTGGCGGCCACCAGCGGTGAGACGCCCTCAAGCGCGGCGGCGGCGTGGACGCTGATGTCGGGTCCGGGGTGGAGCGCCAGGAACCGGAGCGTTCTCCGGGCGTGGGTGGAGAGCAGTCGGTACGACTCGTCGAGGGCGGAGCGTACGCTCAGGTCTCCGGTGTCCAGTTCGGCGAGCCGCCCGGAGGAGTCGGCAAGCCTGTCGTGGAGTCTGGCGATGGACATGCCCGGCTGAAGGACGAGAATGCGTGCCGCTCGCATCAGGGCGAACGGCAGGTGGTCGCAGAGCTCGGCCACTGCCCGCGCGCCTTCGGGATCGTCGGTGATCCGCTTGTCCCTGCCGAGCGCGTGCTCGACGACAGCGCCCAGGAGAGCGACCGCGTCGGAAGGCGCGAGCCGGTCGAGAGCGTGGAATTCCGCGTGCTCGTCCAACAGCGCGGTCAACTGTCGGCGGCTGGCGACCAACAGCCGCGCGGTGCCGCCGGGCGGCAGGAACGGCGTGACCTGCTCGGCCGCGGTGACCCCGTCCAGGACGATCAGCACCGGCTTGCCGTGCGCCTCGCCGTGGTCGAGCAGACAGCGGACGAACAGCTCTCGCTGCTCGTCGGGTGTCCCCGACCGGGGCACGGGCCGGTCCAGCGCGACGGCCAGCATGCGCAGAGCCTGGCTCAGCCCGTCGCCGACCGTCCCCGTGCCGCCAGGCCGGTTCCCCATGTCGATGAACAGCTCGCCGCTGAACCAGCGGCGCCGGCCGCGCCGCGCCTCCTGGGCCACCGCCCTGAGCAGGAGGGTCTTGCCCACACCAGCCGGGCCGTGGACGACCACCGGTCCCGAGGCGCCGCGGGCGGGGTCCAGCCCGGCCAGCACCTGTCGGGTCTCGATCTCCCGGTCGACCCAACGGCCGACGTCGGGCATCCGTCCCACCACCTGGGCCCTGACCTCCCGGGGCAGATTCCAGGTGTTGATCTGAACGCCGTGGTCCCCCATCTGCTGAGGGCTCTCGCGGTAGGTGATTCCCGTCAGGTGGGTGACGTCCGTCCGTCGTCTGCTCGAACCGTCCGGGACGTCGGGTTCACGCGTCACGTGTCGGAGCCGTAGTGGTTCTGCATGTGGTTGTGGTTGCCGTACTGCTGCGGGGACTTGTCGTAGGTGTTGTCGTGGACGTGCAGCACCGGATACCGGTCCGCCACCGCCGGAACCAAGGCGATCAGCTGCCTCAGCTCCGCCTCCGTCTGCTGCCGAAGCCGGTCGTCCACATCGCCGAGCAGGGCCGAGAAACGCGCCTCCCACAGACTCGCCTGGCGGCTGTTTCCCTCCGCGTCCTGCGACGCCCGGACCAGCTCCGTCCGCTCCAGGTCGAGCTCCACGTCGTCCTCACCGCTCCGGCCCGGACGACGCCGGAAGATCCGGACCACGCCGTCGCGGACGCTCCCCCACGCCTCCGTCCCGGCAGCCTGCACCACGGCCGTCCCACCCGCCGCGGCCAGCGCTATCAGCGACTCGTTCAGCATCCCCCGCACCCTCTCCCCTGGCCATGAACGGCACTCGCCTCTTCCCCGTCCCCACCCGCGGCCAAACGAGGCGCCGGCGCGAACACGTACGCATCCACCGCTGGATGACGACCCGGCACAGTCACTTCATCCCTGGCTCACCGCGTACCAGCGAACCGTGAGCCACCGCACGATGGAGGCAGATCACCCGTTGCTCCCGCTTGAGGATCACGGGTCACGCCTTGTGGCAGCGATCCGGGCCGCCGGCTTCGGCGTCGCGTGACGCGCGGTTCGTGGCGATCGGGCCCGCTGGAGCGGCCGGCCGGGGCGCCGGACCCGCGTGACCCGCGCGGGGTGCACCACCGCCCGGCCGCTGTGCTCGCACTCACCGCGTGCGCGGTGCCGGCCAGGGCGACCTCCTTGCCGGCGGTCGGCGAGTGGATCGACGAACCGGGTGTCACACGGCAACGCCGGAGCCCTGGGCCTGAAGGCCCGGGGTCCGGGAGGGGCACTAGCGCCGCTTCTTCTTCCGGCGGAGGAGCAGCTTCGGCAGGGCGGCCGGGACCGGCCGGCGGGTGGTCGCCGGGGACGGCAGGGGGACGGCGGCGAGCGAGGCGTCGGGCAGCGCGGTGGTGGCGGTGCGCGGGTCGAGGCGCAGGACGCGGCACTCGCGCGCCCAGCGCTCGGGCATGGCCTCGCCGTCGGGGGCGTTGAGCCGCTTGCCCTTCAGTTCGGCGACGGCCGCGTCCCACTCCTCGGTGCCGGGGGTCAGCTGACGTACGGCGGCCGTCCAGGCGACGATCCGGCCGCCCTTGTCCTTGCTGCGGACGGTGACCTCGGCGGTGGCGCCGTCGGCGAGGCCGGGCAGTGGCTGCTCGCCGGGGCCGTCGCCGACCACGTGGGCGGCGCCGTCGTGCCAGACGTGCCAGAGCGCCCGGGCGGGCCCGGTGCCCCGGACCCAGACGAGGCCGGACTTCTTGGTGGCCTCCTCGACGAGGAACAGCTCTTCAGTCATGGCCCGCAGCCTATCGGGACGCCGCTACAGCCAGCCGTTGCGCTTCAGGGTGCGGTGGATCGCGAAGCAGATGACGGCGATGCCGCCGAGGACCATCGGGTAGCCGTACTTCCACTGGAGCTCCGGCATGTACTCGAAGTTCATGCCGTAGACCCCGCAGACCGCCGTGGGGACGGCGACGATCGCCGCCCACGAGGTGATCTTGCGCATGTCCTCGTTCTGCGCGACGGTCGCCTGCGCCAGGTTGGCCTGGAGGATCGAGTTCAGCAGCTCGTCGAAGCCGACGACCTGCTCCTGGACGCGGGCGAGGTGGTCGGCGACGTCCCGGAAGTACTTCTGGATGTCCGGGTCGACCAGCCGCATCGGCCGCTCGGAGAGCAGCTGCATCGGGCGCAGCAGCGGGCTGACGGCCCGCTTGAACTCCAGGACCTCGCGCTTGAGCTGGTAGATCCGGCCGGTGTCGGTGCCGCGCGTGGAGCCCTTCGCGGCGGGCGAGAAGACGTCGATCTCCAGCTGGTCGATGTCGAGTTCGACGGCGTCGGCGACCGCGATGTAGCCGTCGACGACGTGGTCGGCGAGGGCGTGCAGCACGGCCGAGGGGCCCTTGGCGAGGAGTTCGGGCTCGCCCTGGAGGCGGTGGCGGAGGTTGCGCAGCGAGCCCTGGCCGCCGTGCCGGACGGTGATGACGAAGTCGGGGCCGGTGAAGCACATCACCTCGCCGGTCTCCACCACCTCGCTGGTGGCGGTGAGTTCGGCGTGCTCCACGTAGTGGATCGTCTTGAAGACGGTGAAGAGGGTGTCGTCGTACCGCTCCAGCTTGGGCCGCTGGTGGGCGTGGACGGCGTCCTCGACGGCGAGCGGGTGGAGTCCGAACTCGGCGGCGATGCCGGCGAATTCGGCCTCGGTCGGCTCGTGCAGGCCGATCCACGCGAAGCCGCCGGACTCCCGCACCTGCGACATCGCGCCGCGCGGGGTGAGGCAGGCGCGGTCGTCGATGCGCCGGCCGTCGCGGTAGACCGCGCAGTCGACGATGGCGGTGGAGGCCGAGTGGTCGCGGGTCGGGTCGTAGTTCGTGTACGTGGTCGGGGTCTTGCGCAGGCTCGGACGCAGGCTGGGCCGAACGGCGGCGCGCAGGTCACGGATCATCGACATGGCGTGCTCCTTCACGGACAGGCCGTCGGCGAGCGTGGCGCAACCCGGAATGAGGACGGGAGAAGGACGTCGTCCACAAAGCGGGCGGCACCGGCGGATCGCGGTGACGGCGTTCGCAACTCAGACAGGCAAAGAGGAGGTGCTCTTCCGTCGTACGCGATGCCGGGGAAGGGGGTCCGCGGTTCAGGGACCCGGGGTCACCGGAGGGGGGAACGCACCGGGCTGGGGTGCGGTGCGGCGGAAGAGCGGCTGGTACTGCCCGATCGACTTCGGTCCATCGCAGTCCCACCTCCTCCGGCCGGTCCCTCGTGAGGGATGACGTGTGACGCACAGTCGGGAAACCCGACCAGTGGCCAACACTATCAGCCGACCGAGGGTCAATCCCTTACTTTGCCCGTTCCATACGCGATCTATGCTCGCCGCATGGGAGAAGTTCTTGCACTGGTCGAGGCCCGGCTGCGTACGGCCCTGGGCGAACCCGACGCGCGGGCCGCGGTGACCTTCCTCGGCACCGACCGGATCGAGGTGCTCCGCTTCGTTGACGCGGAGGCCGGGCTCGTCCGCTACGCCACGCTCGGCATGTCCGCCGCCCCGATGGCCGACCCGACCGCCGCCCTCGCCGACCCCGTCAAGGGCCCGCGCGCCGAGCTGGTCCTGACCGTACGCCTGGGGCGCGCCGACACCGACAAGGTGCTGCGCCCGCTCGCGGTGCTCGCCGCCACCCCTCAGGTGGAGGGCCTGATCGTGGCCGCCGGCGCCTCGCTGGACGTCGGCGAGCCGCTCTGGCCGGGGGCCGGCTTCAGCTCGGTGCTCGTCGCCGAGTCCGGCGGGCTCGTGGAGGACCTGGAGCTCGACGAGCCGATGGACCCCGTGCGCTTCCTGCCGCTGCTGCCGATGACGCCCAACGAGGCGGCCTGGAAGCGGGTGCACGGCGCGCAGGCCCTGGAGGAGCGCTGGCTCGCGAAGGGCACGGACCTGCGCGACCCGCTGCGCGGCTCGGTCGCCCTGGACTGACCCCGGGGCCGAGGGGCGGCGCGCGCCGGGGTGAACGCTCCCGGCCGGACGGGTGATCGGTCGCGGCCGTCCTTGACGGGAGGCGCGCGCGGGAGGACCGTTGAGCCCTATGAGGGGCGAACCCAGTTGTCCGAAGTGCGGTGGGCGGGTCAGGGCGCCCGGTCTCTTCTCCGACTCCTGGCAGTGCGACGTACACGGACCCGTGCACCCGCTGCAGCCGGTGATCCCGCCCAGCATCGAAGGCCTCGGCGTCGTCGTGCACCGCTCCCACGTGCCCGTCTGGATGCCCTGGCCGCTGCCCGTCGGCTGGCTCTTCACCGGCGTCGCGTACGCCGGTGACGACCGCAGCGGCGGCCGCGCCACCGCCGTCGCCTGCTCCGGGCCCGGCCCGCTCGGCGGCATCGGCGAGCTGCTGCTCGTCGCCGAGGAGCTGGGTGTCGGCCTGGGCGCCCGGTACGCGGGCATCGACGGCCCCGACCCCGGCTCCGGCATGGCCATCGACAAGCCGCCCGCGGCCAAGGTCCTCGCCGCGGGCCGCCCCACCCCCCTGTGGCACGTCACCGGCACCCCCCACGACCGGGCGGTCTTCGCCGGCGAGGCCCGTGGACTGTGGCTCTGGGCCATCGTCTGGCCCGAGCAGTCCGGGCTCCTGATGTACGACGAACTCGTCCTCACCGACCTCCGCGACGCGGGCGCCGAGGTCGACCTCCTGCCCTGCGGGGCGCTGACCCCTCGCCTGCTCGGCTGAGGGCCGGGGCGCGTCCCGCGGCGCGTAATGGGTGCCCGCTGGGTGGGATCCGTACAGCAGGGGGCGTATCGCCCGTTATGCTGGAGCGTCACTCGTCCGTGCCGAGCCCCTGGAGAACCGCGTCGTGCGCATCGACCTGCACAGCCACTCCACGGCGTCCGACGGCACCGACACCCCCGCCGAGCTGGTGCGGAACGCCGCCGCGGCCGGGCTCGACGTCGTCGCGCTCACCGACCACGACACCACCCGCGGGCACGCCGAGGCGATCGCCGCCGCGCCCGAGGGGCTGACCGTCGTCCCCGGTGCCGAGCTCTCCTGCCGCCTCGACGGCATCGGCCTGCACATGCTCGCCTACCTCTTCGACCCCGAGGAGCCCGCGCTCCTCGCCGAGCGCGAGCTGGTCCGCGACGACCGGGTGCCGCGCGCCCGGGCCATGGTCGCCAAGCTCCGGGAGCTCGGCGTCCCCGTCACCTGGGAGCAGGTCGAGCGGATCGCCGGAGACGGCTCCGTGGGCCGCCCGCACGTCGCCGAGGCCCTCGTCGAGCTGGGGGTCGTCCCGGACGTCTCCGGGGCCTTCACCGCCGAGTGGCTCGCCGACGGCGGCCGCGCGCACGTGCAGAAGCACGAACTGGACCCGGCGGAAGCGATCCGACTTGTGAAGGCGGCCGGCGGCGTCACCGTCTTCGCCCACCCGGGCGCCGTCAAGCGCGGCCAGGTCGTGCCCGAGTCCGCGCTCGCCGCGCTCGCCGAGGCCGGGCTCGACGGCATCGAGGTCGACCACATGGACCACGACGAGCCCACCCGCGCGCGGCTGCGCGGGCTCGCGAAGGAGCTGGGCCTGCTCGTCACCGGCTCCAGCGACTACCACGGCAGCCGCAAGACCTGCCGGCTCGGCGAGTACACCACCGACCCCGAGATCTACGGCGAGATCACCCGCCGTGCCACCGGCGCCTTCCCGGTCCCCGGCGCCGGCGGAGCCCTGACCCAGGGCTGACCCCGCCGGGCGCGCCCTCGGGTCCCGACCCGCCGGACGGGCTCCACGGCCCGACCCGCCGGACGGGCTCCACGGCCCGACCCGCCGGACGGATCCCCGGCTCGCCCGTCGTGTGACGCGGCCCCCGGGCCCGGCCGGCGACGGCCGGGGCTTCGGGCCGGCCTGCCGGACGGTTTCTCGGGCCCGGTCCGCCGACGGCCTCCGGTCCGGCCGGCCGGACGCGCCCTCGGGCCCGGTCCGGCGGACAGGTCGGAGAGGCCCGTGCCCCGGGCCGGCCTCCGTGCCCTGCCGCCGTCGCGCGACGACGGCCCGCACCCGTATCCGTACCGCCCCTGGCTCCGCGCGTCCGTCGCGCGGGGGCGGGGCACTCCTGCCCCGGTGCCGGAATCCTGAATTCCGGTCCGGTGCCTCACACCCCACCGTTCGACCCTCACCGCAAGGCACCCCACCGTGTTCGACGTCGCCGTCTTCGGCTCGCTCTTCCTCACCCTCTTCGTGATCATGGACCCGCCCGGCATCACGCCGATCTTCCTCGCGCTGACCTCCGGCCGCCCGGCCAAGGTCCAGCGCCGGATGGCCTGGCAGGCCGTCGCCGTCGCCTTCGGCGTCATCACCGTCTTCGGCATCCTCGGCCAGCAGATCCTGGACTACCTGCACGTCTCCGTCCCCGCCCTGATGATCGCGGGCGGCCTCCTGCTGCTGCTCATCGCGCTCGACCTGCTCACCGGCAAGACCGACGAGCCGAAGCAGACCAAGGACGTCAACGTCGCCCTCGTCCCGCTCGGCATGCCGCTGCTCGCCGGGCCCGGTGCCATCGTCTCCGTCATCCTCGCCGTCCAGCACGCCGACAGCGCCGCCGCGCAGATCTCCGTCTGGAGCGCCATCGCCGCCATGCACGTCGTGCTCTGGCTGGCCATGCGCTTCTCGCTGGGGATCATCCGCGTCATCAAGGACGGCGGCGTCGTCCTCGTCACCCGGCTCGCCGGCATGATGCTCTCCGCGATCGCCGTGCAGCAGATCATCAACGGCGTCACCCAGGTGATCCAGGGCGCCTGACCGGGCCCGGACACCACTGCGCCCCCGTGCGGATTCCGCCTGAGCGGAGTCCGCGCGGGGGCGCGGTGCGTGGTGTGGACCTGCCCGTTACGAGGCGGAGGTCTCTGCGGGGCGGATCCAGATGCGCTGGCCGATCGCTGCGGCCTGCTGCACGATCCGGTTGACGGAGGCGGCGTCCACGACCGTCGAGTCGACGGGCGTGCCGTCGATGTCGTCGAGTCGCAGGATTTCGAAGCGCATGGCTTCTCCCTTCGTCCGAGTTGATCCTCCATGCGGAGAACTGTGTACTGGCGTACGTATGTGTCCAACAGCGGAACCATCCAGAACATTCCTTCGCTAAGGAAAATTTTCGGATGGCTAACTACTGGCGGGTAGCGGAGCCGGCGGCGGACAATGAGGACCGACGACGGACAATGAGGGCCGATGAACGACGCCATGAACCCCGCACCGCCCACCGACGCCCTCGCCGCACTCGACGCCCGCCTGGAGCGCACCAATGAGCTCCTGACGCGGATGCTGGCCGAGGTCGCGAAGACCCCGTCCACCCACGCCATCTTCGTCGACGCCGGTTACGTCCATGCTTCCGCCGGGTTGCTGGTGACCGGCACCGAGGACCGGCGCTCCTACGATCTGGACGCCGAGGGCCTCATCGAGGCGTTCATCGACACCGCCCGCACGATCTTCGCCGACAGCAGGCTGCTCCGCGTCTACTGGTACGACGGCGCCCGCCGCCGCATCCACACCCCCGAACAGCAGTCCATCGCCGAGCTCCCCGACGTCAAGGTCCGCCTCGGCAACCTCAACGCCAACAACCAGCAGAAGGGCGTCGACTCCCTCATCCGCTCCGACCTGGAGTCCCTCGCCCGCCACCGCGCCATCAGCGACGCCGCCCTCGTCGGCGGCGACGAGGACCTCGTCTCGGCCGTCGAGGCCGCCCAGGGCTACGGCGCCCGCGTCCACCTCTGGGGCATCGAGGCCGCCGACGGCCCCAACCAGGCCGAGGCGCTGCTCTGGGAGGTCGACAGCCAGCGCACCTTCGACCTCGACTTCTGCCGGCCGTACGTCACCCGCCGCCCGGTCACGATGTACGAGAACGACACCGAGCCGCCACCCTCCCGCGACGAGGTCCGCTTCGTCGGCGCCCAGATCGCCGCCACCTGGCTCGGCGAACGCGGCCGCGACCGGCTCGCGGAACTCCTGCCCGGCGACCCGTACCTCCCCGCCGGCTACGACCAGGACCTCCTCGTCGAGGCCGAGTCCCGGCTCAGCCGCTCACTGCGCGGCCACGGAGCCCTCCGCCGCGCCCTGCGCGACGGCTTCTGGCAGCACCTCAGGGCGCAGTACTGAGCTCCGCCGCCTCGCGGGAGCGGGCGTCCACCCGCTGCCAGAAGGCGGCCAGCCGCTCGGCCGTCTCGCGCGGGTGCGAGACGTTGGGGGAGTGGCCCGCGCCCTCCACCACCGTGTGGTGCGCACCGGTACGGGCGGCGGCCGCCGCCAGCTCGGCCGGCGGCCAGACCATCTCCTCGGAGCCGTACGCCAGGTGCACCGGCATCCCCAGGCCGGCCAGCTCGGCCGCGCCGTCCGGGTCGCGCAGCAGCAGCCGGCCCGTGCCGGACAGCTGGGCGACCTTGGTCAGCATCCAGCGGCGCCGCAGGAAGCCCAGGACCTCCTCCGAGTCGACCGCCTCGTCGGGCTCCTCGCCCCGGCTGTCCAGCCAGCGCGTCGTCCGCCACACCCGGTCCTTCGCCAGCAGCGCGTGCCCGGCCCGCAGCGCCCGGATCCGGACCCGCTGCGGGCGGGCGACCCGGCCGGGACCGGAGGAGAGCAGCGTCAGCGAACGGAAGGCGCGCGGGGCGAGCACCGCGGCCGAGCGGGCGACGATCCCGCCGAAGGAGTGGCCGAGCAGGTGCACGGGGCCGTCGCCGAGCGCGAGGGCCTGCGCGACCGCGTCCAGGGCGAGCGCCCGGCGGCGGTAGGCGGCGCGGCCCCGGGGGCCGTACGACTCGTTCTGCCCGCGTCCGTCGACGGCGACGACGCGGTATCCGGCCTCGCCCAGCGGGCCCAGCAGCGCCAGGAAGTCCTCCTTGCTGCCCGTGTACCCGGGCAGCATCAGCACCGTCCCCCGCCGCTCGCCCGCCGGCGCCGTGTCGAGCACGGCGAACGCGCCGCGCACGGTGTCGAGGCGGCGGGCGCGGGTGCCCGGTGGGAGGTCGAGGGAGCGGGGCTTGCTCATGCAAGGACTGTAACCGGAGGGCGGTCGCCGGTACGACGACGGCGGCCCGGCCCCTGGTGGGGGCCGGGCCGCCGTCATGCCCGGAGGTCCGGGCGGAGCGTCACGCCTCCGGCTGTGCCGGGGCGGCCTTCTTCGCGGCGCGCTTGCGCGGGGCCTTCGGCGCCTCCTCGGCCGGGGCCTCGGCGGCGGGGGAGGAGGCCGGGGAGACGGCCTTCTTCACCGTGCGCCGACGGGTCGGCGTCGCGGTCTGCGGCTCCGACGCGTCCGGCGCCACGGCGGCGGCCGTCTTCTTGGCGGCGCGCTTGCGGGGAGCCTTGGGGGCCTCCTCGGTGGCGGTGGCGGTGGTGGTCGCCTCGGTCGCTTCGGTGGCCGGGGTGGCCTTCTTGGCGGTGGTCCGCTTGCGGGGGGCCTTGGGGGCTTCCTCGGCGGCCGGTGCCTCGGTGGCGGCCGGAGCCGTCTTCTTGGCGGCGCGCTTGCGGGGAGCCTTGGGGGCCTCCTCGGTGGCGGTGGCGGCGGTGGTCGCCTCGGTCGCCTCGGTGGCCGGGGTGGCCTTCTTGGCGGTGGTCCGCTTGCGGGGGGCCTTGGGGGCTTCCTCGGCGGCCGGTGCCTCGGTGGCGGCCGGAGCCGTCTTCTTGGCGGCGCGCTTGCGCGGAGCCTTCGGGGCCTCCTCGACGACGGCCGGGGCCGGGGTGGGCTCGGCGACCGGGGCCGGGATGACCACGACGGCCTCGGCGGGGGCCGTGGTCGTCACCGGGCTGGACGCCTTGCGGACCGCGCGGCGGCGCGGACGGCCGGCGGCCGGCTCCTCCACGACCGGGGCCGCGGGGGCCTCGACGACGGCCGGAGCCGCCTCGACGACGGCGCCCGGGGTGGTGGCCGGGCGGGTCGCCCGGCGCCGGGCACGCGGCGGCGCGGCCACGGCCTGAGCCGGGACGGCGGCCGGAGCGGTCTGGACCGCAGAAGCCTGGACCGGAGCGGTCTGGGCCGGAGTGGTCTGGGCCGGAGCCTCGGCGGCCGGGGCGGCCTTGACCGGGGCGGCGGCCGGGGCCGACTGGGCCGGGACCGGGGCGGACTTCCTGCGGGCGGCGGCCAGCTCGGCGGCGGCGGTCTCCACCGTCTGGAAGCTCACCGTGTCCTCGGCGCGCGGCCGGACCCGCCGCTTGCGCGGCGTGAAGACCGGGCCGGCGGCCGGGGCAGGGGCGGCGGGAGCGGCCTTGGCGACCGGCGCCACGGCCTTCTCGACGACCGCCGGGGCCGTCTCCGTACGACCGCCACGGCCACGCCGGCGGCGCGGGGCGGCCGACTCCTCGGCCGGGGTCTCCGCCGGAGCGGCGGGCGCGGCGGGCGCGGCCGTCTCGACCGCGGGGGTCTCGACGGCGGCCGGGGCCGTCTCCGTACGACCGCCACGGCCGCGGCGGCGGCGCGGGGCCGCCGACTCCTCGGCGGGGGCCTCGACCGGAGCGACGGGTGCGACGGATGCGGCGGGGGCCTCGACCGGGGTCTCGGCCGGCGTCACCGGGGTGGCGCCGGCGACCGGGATGCCGCCGGTCGACGGGCCGGTGCCGCGGGTGCGGCGGCGGCGCGGACGGCGGGGGCCGTCGACGGCCTCGGGGGCCTCGGCGGTCTCCGGCGCGGTGGCGGTCGCCTGCGGGGCTGCGGCCGCGGCCTCGGCCTCCGCGCCGCCACGGGTGCGGCGGCGCTGACGCGGGGTGCGGGTGCGGGCGGGGCGCTCCTCGGCGACCGGGGCCTCGGCGCGGCCACCGCGGCCACGACGGCCGCCGGGCTCGCCCAGGTCCTCCAGCTCCTCCGCGGCGAGACCCGCGCGGGTCCGCTCGGAGCGCGGCAGGATGCCCTTGGTGCCCTCGGGGATGTCGAGGTCGGTGTAGAGGTGCGGGGAGCTGGAGTACGTCTCCACCGGGTCGGCGAAGTCGAGCTCAAGCGCCTTGTTGATCAGCTGCCAGCGCGGGATGTCGTCCCAGTCGACGAGCGTGATCGCCGTACCGGTGTTGCCCGCGCGGCCGGTCCGGCCGGTGCGGTGCAGGTACGTCTTCTCGTCGTCGGGCGTCTGGTAGTTGATGACGTGGGTGACGCCCTCGACGTCGATGCCGCGCGCGGCGACGTCGGTGCAGACGAGGACGTCCACCTTGCCGTTGCGGAAGGCGCGCAGCGCCTGCTCGCGGGCGCCCTGGCCGAGGTCGCCGTGGACCGCGCCGGAGGCGAAGCCGCGCCGCTGGAGCTGCTCGGCGATGTCGGCGGCCGTGCGCTTCGTACGGCAGAAGATCATCGCGAGGCCGCGGCCGCGGGCCTGGAGGATGCGTGCGACCATCTCCGGCTTGTCCATGTTGTGCGCCCGGTACACGCGCTGCGTGATGTTCGCGTGGGTCACGCCCTCGTCGTCCGGCGAGGTGGCGCGGATGTGCGTGGGCCGCGACATGTAGCGGCGGGCCAGGCCGATGACCGCGCCCGGCATGGTGGCCGAGAACAGCATGGTCTGGCGGGTCGCCGGAAGCATGTTGATGATCTTCTCGACGTCGGGCAGGAAGCCCAGGTCGAGCATCTCGTCGGCCTCGTCGAGGACGAGCGTCCTGACGTGCGACAGGTCGAGCTTGCGCTGGCCCGCCAGGTCGAGCAGACGGCCGGGGGTGCCGACGACGACGTCGACGCCCTTCTGCAGCGCCTCGACCTGCGGCTCGTAGGCGCGGCCGCCGTAGATGGCGAGGACGCGGACGTTGCGCACCTTGCCGGCGGTCAGGAGGTCGTTGGTGACCTGCTGGCACAGCTCGCGGGTCGGCACGACGACGAGGGCCTGCGGGGCCTCGGTCAGCTTCTCGGGCTCGGCGCGGCCGGCCTCGACGTCGGCGGGGACGGTGACGCGCTCCAGGATCGGCAGGCCGAAGCCGAGGGTCTTGCCCGTGCCGGTCTTGGCCTGGCCGATGACGTCGGTGCCGGTGAGGGCGACCGGAAGGGTCATCTCCTGGATGGGGAAGGGGGTCACGATGCCGACGGCTTCAAGCGCCTCGGCGGTCTCGGGAAGGATTCCGAGCTCTCGGAACGTAGTCAGGGTGCTGCCTCTTCTGTGAGACGCGGCGCGAGGCGAACGAAGGGGGTCTCATCGTGCCGGGCTCTTCCCGCGGGATCCTTGGGGAAGATCACCGCCGGGTGGCACGGGACCACTGCCGCCGCTCGAGCGTCGTACCGCTGAGGGACCCTTCGGCGGGTCCGCCGGAAGGGCTGTCGGGCCGGAGCCGATCGGGCCACCGACCGGGCATCCTCATTCATGCGTCGGCCCACCGGGTACGTCCGAACGTACGAAAGCATGTCCGCATACTCGGCAGGCGCATTACCACTGTACCCCGGAATCGCGCATGTGTGTCGGGCGAAATGGTGATGAGGGCACGGTCACACTGACTGACCAGGTCCTTCGGGGCGTGGAGGGGGCGTGGAGGGCGGGCTATTGTGCCGTGCATGGAGACGCCTGACAACGCCACGCCCGCCGGTGGGACCGACGCCGACACCAGCCCCACCGGCATCGCCGCCGAGGACTGGGCCACGGCCTCCGCCGAGCCGCAGTACCGCGCCGCCGTGATCGACCTCCTCGGCGCCCTCGCCTACGGCGAGCTCGCGGCCTTCGAGCGGCTCGCCGAGGACGCCAAGCTCGCGCCGTCCCTGGAGGACAAGGCGGAGCTGGCGAAGATGGCCTCCGCGGAGTTCCACCACTTCGAGCGGCTGCGCGACCGGCTCGCCGCCGTGGACGCCGAACCGACCGCCGCGATGGAGCCCTTCGCGAAGGCGCTCGACGACTTCCACCGCCAGACCGCCCCGTCGGACTGGCTGGAGGGCCTGGTCAAGGCGTACGTCGGCGACTCGATCGCCAGCGACTTCTACCGGGAGGTCGCGGCCCGCCTCGACTCGGACACCCGCGCCCTGGTGCTCGCGGTGCTCGACGACACGGGCCACGGCAACTTCGCCGTGGAGAAGGTCCGCGCCGCGATCGAGGCCGACCCGCGCGTCGGCGGCCGGCTCGCGCTGTGGGCCCGCCGGCTGATGGGCGAGGCGCTCTCGCAGGCCCAGCGGGTGGTGGCGGAGCGGGACGCGCTCTCCACGATGCTCGTCGGCGGGGTCGCGGACGGCTTCGACCTGGCGGAGGTGGGCCGGATGTTCTCCCGGATCACCGAGGCGCACACCAAGCGGATGGCCGCGCTCGGCCTCGCGGCCTGAGCCCCTATTCGTACGACGGCCGCGTGGCCCGGGACCTGGACGGGTCCCGGGCCACGCGGCCGTTCGTCGTTCGGTACGCGCGGTCCGTACGCGCTCGGTACGCGCGCTCGCTCGGTCCGCGCGGTCCGTACGTGCGCTCAGTACACGGCGGGGGATGATCGGCGCAGCCGGCGGGCGGCCGGGCGCACCAGGAGCGAGAGCAGCACCGCCGCCACGGCGACGGCCCCGACGAGGGTGGCGAGGAAGTGACCGGGGCCCAGCGCCCCGTGGGTGACGAGCGCCCCGAAGACGGCGCCGAGCGCACCGGTGAGGAGGACGGTCCTCCGGGCGGGGAGGCGGTCGGGCAGGCGGTGCGCGGCGGCCCAGGCCAGGGCGAGTCCGAGCAGCGCGGAACCGAGGGCTTCCAGGAACACGGTGGATCACCTCGCGGAGGGTGCGGGGCGGGCGGTGCGGTCAAGCCCCCTTTACCCCGGGCCACCGGAACGCAATCCTCCCTCCGCCCTGGTGGGACGGCCCGTACACGCGCCGGACAGGGCCGGAACCCGGAGCCGGACCGCCTCCGGGACGAGGCCTCGGGGTCATCCGGACGGGCGTACGCGGATACCGGCGCGGGCCGAACGCGAGGAGGCCCGGAAGGACGGATGTCCCTCCGGGCCTCCTCGCCGCCTTCAGCGGCGAGAGCCGGGGCTCAGAGCGTGCCGAAGCCCACGCGGCGCACCGCGGCCTCGCCCAGCTCGACGTACGCGATCTTGTCCGACGGGACGAGGACCCGGCGGCCCTTCTCGTCCTCGAGGCTGAGCAGCGGCACCTTGCCGGACAGCGCGTCGGCGACGGCGCGCTCCACGTCCTCGGCGGGCTGCCCGCTCTCCAGAACGATCTCCCGGGGTGCGTACTGCACGCCGATCTTGACCTCCACGGCTATGTCCCTCCGAACGGTCAGCCATGCGCGATGAACCCGCGCCGTACGCTGCACACATTAGCCCGGTGAGGGGACGAGCACGGCTCGGTGGCGGCACGCCAGGAGCGAACAGCCACCGGGAACAAAGAGACGGTCAGTGGCCCTCGGCGCTCAGCTGGCCCTCCACGGCGTGCAGCGGGAAGCCCGCGATGCCGCGCCAGGCGAGCGAGGTGAGCAGGGAGACCGCCGTGTCGCGGGGGATCGGGGACTCGCTGGACAGCCAGTAGCGGGCCACGACCTGCGAGACGCCGCCGAGGCCCACCGCGAGCAGCATCGACTCGTCCGTGGACAGGCCGGTGTCCTCGGCGATGACCTCGGAGATCGCCTCGGCGCACTGCAGGCTCACCCGGTCGACCCGCTCGCGCACGGCCGGCTCGTTGGTGAGGTCGGACTCGAAGACGAGCCGGAAGGCGCCGCCCTCGTCCTCGACGTAGGCGAAGTAGGCGTCCATGGTGGCCGCGACGCGGAGCTTGTTGTCCGAGGTGGAGGCGAGGGCCGTGCGGACGGACTGGAGCAGGGCCTCGCAGTGCTGGTCGAGCAGGGCCAGGTAGAGCTCCAGCTTCCCGGGGAAGTGCTGGTAGAGCACCGGCTTGCTGACCCCGGCCCGCTCGGCGATGTCGTCCATGGCCGCCGAGTGGTAGCCCTGGGCGACGAAGACCTCCTGGGCCGCACCGAGCAGTTGGTTCCGCCGGGCACGGCGCGGCAGCCGCGTACCGCGAGGGCGTGCTGCCTCTGTCTGCTCGATGGCGCTCACGCGGCCTCCCAAGAATTCGATCCAGTGCGCTGTCGCGCCGCGCGGCCATCGTACTTTTGGGTAACCCGGGTGTGCGCGGTGCGGACGCAGAATTTCACGGACCGGACGCCTGGGTCGACAGGCGATTCAAGATTAAACCGAACAAATCAGCGGTAGTCGTCGGCGGATTGTCGTGCGCGGATTGCCGGTCGCCGGTTTCGACGTCAGCGGTAGTCGTCCTCGTCCAGCGTGACGACGCGCGCCTGTTCCGAGGCGTCGCCCTCGTCGGCCGCCTCGTGGGTGATGTCGCCGAGCGGCTCGTCCTCGTCGGAGCGCAGGTCGGTGTGCTGTTCGGCGGCGTCGGCCTCCGGGACTTCCTCGTCGAGCACGGTGTCCTCCTCCTCGGGGAACGTGTCCGGCTCGGACGGATCGACAGTCATGGGCTTCCTTCCCGTCCTCCGCGGATGACCCTCACCTCCGAGCGTAGGAGCAGCGGCGGCCGCCCGCACCGTGGAGGCGGCCGCCGGGGGATCGGAGCGGGGCGCCACGCGGCCCTGTGACCGCACCCACACCCGGGTGCGCGTGATCGTCTCGTAATATTGCGGCCATGTCCTCGACCGAGCTGCCGGAAACCCGGACCGCCGACACCGCTCCGGCGTCGTCGCCTCCGCGCGCCGTCCGGGTCGCCGACGGCGAGGAGCTCCGCTCCGTCGCGCTCCCCGGACTCACCCTCACCGTGCGCTCCCGGCCCGGCGTCCGCGCCGGCCTGCCGCCCGCCCTGTACGTGCACGGCCTCGGCGGTTCCTCGCAGAACTGGTCCGCCCTGATGCCGCTGCTCGCCGACCTCGTCGACGGCGAGGCCGTCGACCTGCCCGGCTTCGGGGACTCCCCGCCGCCCGACGACGGCAACTACTCGGTCACCGGCCACGCGCGGGCCGTCATCCGGCTGCTCGACGCCTCCGGGCGCGGCCCGGTCCACCTCTTCGGCAACTCGATGGGCGGCGCCGTCGCCACCCGCGTCGCCGCCGTCCGGCCCGACCTGGTCAGGACCCTGACCCTCGTCTCGCCGGCCCTGCCCGAACTGCGCGCCCAGCGCACCGCCTGGCCGACGGTGATGCTCGCCGTCCCCGGCGTCGCCGGGCTCTTCGCCCGCCTCTCCCGCGACTGGACCGCCGAGCAGCGCGTCCGCGGCGTCCTCTCGCTCTGTTACGGGGACCCCGGCAAGGTCACGGAGGAGGGCTTCCGGCACGCCGTCGAGGAGATGGAGCGCCGGCTCGAACTCCCTTATTTCTGGGACGCGATGGCCAGATCCTCGCGTGGGATCGTCGACGCCTATACGCTCGGCGGCCAGCACGGCCTGTGGCGTCAGGCGGAGCGGGTCCTCGCGCCCACCCTCCTGATCTACGGCGGCCGTGACCGGCTCGTCTCGTACCGGATGGCCCGCAGGGCCGCCGCGGCCTTCCGTGGCTCGCGGCTGCTGAGCCTGCCCGACGCCGGACACGTGGCGATGATGGAGTCCCCCGAGACGGTCGCCGCGGCCGCGCGGGAACTGATCGCGGACCACGACGCGCGGCACGACGGGAGCTGAACCCGGGGTGGGACGACATAGTCGCAAGGGGCCCGCGCCCACGGCGGCCGACACGGGGCGCGCTCCGGTGGCGGACACGGGGCGTACCCCGGTGGCGGACACCGGGCCCGCGCCCGCGGCGGACACCGGCGCGGGCGCCGGTACGGGCCGCCGTCGCAGGGCCGCCGACGGCACGGACCAGTACGCCCCGTCCCACGGCACCACCCGCACCCACGGCCCCTTCCACGGCCAGGGCGCACCCGCCCAGGGAACTCCGGCCCACGGGACCCCCGGGCGGGGCGCGCCCGCGCAGGGCGCGCCGGGGTACGGCGCTCCCGCGCGCGGCGCCTCCGGTCAGGGCGCTCCGGGGTACGGCACCTCTGGGCGCGACGCTTCCACGCAGGGCACTCCCGCGCACGAGGCCCCCGGGCGCGGCGCCTCCGCGTACGGGACTCCGGCGCAGGGGACTCCGGCGTACGGCGCTCCGGGGCGGGGCGCTGCCGCACAGGGTTCTCAGGGGTACGGCGCTTCCGCGTACGGGACTCCGGCACACGGGACTCCGGCACACGGGACTCCGGCGTATGGCGCGCCCGCGCAGGGCGCGCCCGCGCGCGGCGCTGCCGCACAGGGTGCTCCCGCACAGGGCGCTTCCGCGCACGGGACTCCGGCACACGGGACTCCCGCGCACGGCACTCCCGCACAGGGCGCTTCCGCGCACGGGACTCCCGCACACGGGACTCCGGTGTACGGCGCGCCCGCGCAGGGTGTCGCCGCGCAGGGTGGGCTCGCGCACGGTGCCCCGGGGCGCGGGGCGTCGGCGCACGGAACCGCGATGCGGGGGGCTGCCGGGCAGGCGGCCCTGGCGTACGGGGACGCCGCGCCGGGTACGCCCGCGTACGGGGGCGGGCATGGGGCTTCGGAGACGCCCGCTCATGGGATTCCGGTTCGTGGCGGGCATCCCGCGGACGAGGAGGGTGGGCGGCCGGGGCCTGAGCGGTACGGGCCTGTCACCGGTGCCGTGCCGGTGGTTCCCGGGCCCCGGCGGGCGGCTGCGGTGCCGCCGGTCGAGAGCGACGCGGAGCCTGTGGCCGGGCGGGGCGGGAAGGGGTGGGCGTTCACCGGGATCGCCGCCGCGGCCGTCACCACCTGCCTCGCCATCGTCGTCGCCGGGCAGGTCGCCGACGGTGAGGACGACGCGCCGGCCGTGCGCGCCGCGGAGACGCCTGCCGAGCGGGCCTCGGACGGTTCCGCCTCGCGCTCCGACGAGCGCGTCGCGCCGTCGAGCCCGGCGCCCGCCAAGACGCAGCCGGCGCCCACGTACGAGCAGTTGATGGCGCGTCAGTTCACGATCGACCCCAAGCTCAGCGGCTCCGGCGAGTTCGAGGCCGTGGCCGGGCTCGACAAGGCGCCGGGCCCGGGGCGGAAGTACCGCTACCGGGTGGACGTCGAGAAGGGGCTCGGGCTCGACGGCAAGCTCTTCGCGCGGGCCGTCCAGCAGACGCTCAACGACAAGCGCAGCTGGGCCGGCCAGGGCGCCATGGCCTTCGAGCGGATCTCCAGCGGCGAACCCGACTTCGTCATCACCCTCGCCAGCCCCGGCACCACCGGCACGTGGTGCGCCAAGTCGGGACTCGACACCACCATCGACAACGTCTCCTGCGACTCCGCCTCCACCGAGCGCGTGATGATCAACGCCTTCCGCTGGGCGCAGGGTTCGGAGACCTTCGGCCCGAAGGCGATGTACGCGTACCGGCAGATGCTGATCAACCACGAGGTCGGACACCGGCTCGGACACAATCACTCGTCGTGCCGGACACCCGGCGCGCCGGCCCCCGTGATGCAGCAGCAGACGAAGTCCCTGGATCTCGACGGAATCAGCTGCAAGCCCAACCCCTGGGTGTACCCGGGGAGTTGATCCCGCCGTTCGATGATCGCGGCCGGGGGCGTATTCATCGCCTCCGGCCGTCGCCGTTCCGTCTTTCCGGCATTCTCGCGCGCGCCCCCGGAATTCGACTTTCCCGTCCGGTTTCCCGCCGGGAGGCGTACTCCGGACGAACGCCACCGGGCCGGGAAAGTCACGCGCATTCACCCCTTCCGGTGGTGCGGCGGACAACCGTCCGTCGCACCACCGGTCGCTGCGCTTACGTTCATCCCGCTGCGGGATTCCCGGCCCGGGAATCCCAGTCGACGACGACCGGGGGTGTGGACACGTGCGGATCGGACTGCTCACGGAGGGTGGCGTACCGTGCGCCACCGGTGACACCGGGGCCTGGTGGCAGCGGCTCGTCCGCGGCCTCGCCCCCCACGACTTCGACCTGTACGCCGTCGGCGGCCCCCTCCCCGCCACCCCGCTGCCCCCCAACACCCGGCCCGTCCCCGCCACCGGCGAAGGCGCCCCCGCCGCCGCCCCGCCCGAGCGCGCGGGCCGCCGCGCCTACGGCCGCCGGGACCGCCGCCGCTTCGCCGAGGGCTTCCACGCCCTCGCCACCGGCCTCACCGCCGAGTCCACCCCCGGCACCGGGGCGGACGAGCCCGCGCGGGCCTTCGCCGACGGCCTCGGCGCCCTCGCCGACCTCGCCCGCGACAGCGGCGGACTGCCCGGCGCGCTCCGCTCCGACGAGGCCGTCCGCCTCCTGGAGGCCGCCTGCCGCGCCCCCGGCGCCCGCCGCGCCGCCGCCGCGGCCGGACTCCGCGACCACCTCGCCTTCGCCGACCACCTGGAGCGGGCCCTGCGCCCCCTCTCCCTCGGCTGGTACGACGAGACCGCCCTCGGCGCCGCCGACCTCTGCCACGCCACCGCCGGCGGGTCCGTCGCCCTCCCCGGGCTCCTGGCCAAACGCTTCTTCGGCACCCCGCTCCTCGTCACCGAGTACGGCGTCGGCCTGCGCTCCCACTACCTCGACGCGGGCACCGCCGACCGCTCCACCGCCCTGCGCACCCTGCTCGCCGCCCTCCACGGCCGCCTCGCCGGGGAGACGTACCGCGAGGCCGCCCTCCTCACCCCCGGCAACGCCCACGCCCGCCGCTGGCAGGAGCGCCTCGGCGCCGACCGGGACCGGGTCCGCACCGTGCACCCCGGCATGCCCGCCGAGCGCTTCGCCGAGGTCGGCGAGGACGAGGGGAGCGGCGAGCCCGGCACCCTCGTCTGGATCGGGCGGGTCGAGCCCGCCAAGGACCTCGTCGCCCTCCTGCACGCCTTCGCCGACCTCCGCGCCCACCGGCCCGACACCCGGCTGCGGATCGTCTCCGTCCCCGCCGAGCAGGGCGAGGCCGACCATTGCGCCTACCTCGCGCAGTGCGCCGCGCTCGCCGCGCAGCTCTTCCCCGACGAGGCGGCCGGCGCCCACGCCGTCGGCGAGAACCCCGTCTCCTTCGAGGAGCTCGGCGGCCCCGAGGCGCCCACCCTGGAGGACGTCTACGCCTCCGCCGCCGTCGTCGTCCTCTCCAGCACCGTCGAGGGCTTCCCCGCGAGCCTCGTCGAGGCCATGTTCTGCGCCCGCGCCACCGTCTCCACCGACGTCGGCGCTGTCGTCGAGATCATCGGCGGCACCGGGCTCGTCGTGCCCCCGCGCAACCCCCGGGCGCTCGCCGACGCCTGCCTCGCGCTGCTGCGCGACCCCGACCGCCGGCACCGGCTCGGCGCCGCCGCCCGCGCCCGCGCGCTCGAACTCTTCACCGTCGACCAGAACCTCGCCGCGTTCCGCGGCATCTACCTGGAACTCCTCTCCCACGCGCCGGTACGCCACCGCGCCGGGTCCGACGTGCCCTTCGCCCACCCCGCCGAGGCCCACCTCCCCGGCAGTTGGGCGCCGAAGGCCGTCTCCGCGGGCACAGGAGCCCCCGATGCCTGAAGGAGGCACCCCCATGCGCGGCCCCGCCGCCCCGACGAGCCCCGGAGCCTGGGACGCCCGCTCCGAGGCCCTCCTCGGCGCCCCCGCGGTGGATGCGGAACCCACGCCCTCCGGCATAGCCCCGGGGCCCGCCGGCCCGCTCCCCACCCTCGACCTCCACGCGGACCCCACCCCCCTCCCCGGTGGGGAGACCGCGCTCGACGACCTCCTCTCCGCCTTCGGCCCGCCCCGCCCGACCCCGCACGCGCGCGTGCCCGAGGAAGAGGCGGAGGCCGAACCGGACGCCGCGCCCGAGGCCGAGGCCGCGCCCGAGGCCGCACCCGACGCCGACGCCGACGCCGACGCCGACGCCGACGCCGACGCCGACGCCGAGGCCGCACCCGACGCCGAGGCCGAAGACGCCGCCGCCGAGGTCGACGCGGCGGAGGACGCGCCCGCGCCCGTTCCCGACCCCGGGGCCACCCCCGTACCCGAGGCCGCTCCCGCCCCGGGAGGCGCCGTCGCGCCCGGGCCCGGAGCCGCCTGGGGGGAGCCGCCCGCACCCGCGCCCGCCGCCGCGCCCGCCCCCGCCGCCAAGGCGCGCCGCGGTGGCGATCCCGTCAAGGTGCTCGTGCACCGGCACCGGGAGCTGTGCGAGCGGGCCGTCGACCCGCTGGAGGTCGCCGCCGGACTCGAAGCGCAGGGGTTCACCGACCGGACCGCCGCCCGCTACCGGCACCGGGACGTCTTCTCGCTCGCCGAGGAGCTGTACGCGCGCGTGCCGCGCGCCCACCGCGAGGCCGCGCCCGACGAGGAGCCCGACGCGCCCCGCGCACCCTGGGCGCTCGCCGCGTGCGCGCCCGGCGCCGCCGCCGCGCTGCTCGTGCCCGCGCTGCTCCACCTCGACGGGGCCGCCCGGCTCGTCACCGGGACCGCCGCCGCGCTCGGGCTCGCCGCCGCGCTCGTCCTCGCCGTCCGGCGCGGACCCCTGCACGCGCCCGCCGCCGCGCCCGCCGCCCGGCTGTGGACGCTCTGGCTGCTCGCCTACGCCGTCGCCGGCGACGGGCTCCTGGAGGAGGTGCTCCGCGGCGGACCCGACGGCGCCTGGCGCATCGCCCCCGCGCCGCTCCTCGGGCTCGCGCTCGCCGTCGCCCCCGCCGCCTGGTGCGCCCACCTCTTCGCGGGCCGGGCCCGGCGGCACATCGCCGACAGCCGGGGCCTCGCCGACTTCGCCGCCGCCACGCGCGCGTGGCTGCTGGCCGCCGTGCTCCTGCACCTCGCCGCCCTCACCGCCCTGCTCGCGCTCACCGGCCTCACCGCCGGGGCGCTCGCCCTCGGCGCCCTGCTCCTGACCGCCCGGCTGCTCGCCGTCCACGGACACGCCGAGACCGCCGCCGCCGCACTCGCCGCCGCCTGCGCCGCCGAAGCCCTCGGCCTCGCGAGCGTGCTGGCCGCCCGGCTCCCGCTCCCCGGCTTCGACGCGCTCGCCGTCCCCGTACGGACCGCCGTCGACGCCTGGGGCGCCGGCGCCCTCCCCGCGCTCGTCTGCGGCGCCGCCGCGCTCGGCCTGCTGGCCCACGCGACCGGCGCCCTCACCCGGGCCTCCGCCCACACCGCCCCCTGACCCGTCGCACCCGCGGAGCCGACGCCGCGGGCGCCCGGCCCGACTCACCACCCGCAAGGAGAAACCAGACCATGACCCCTCACTCCCCAGCACCGGCCGGTCGGCACGAAGGGGCCGCACGATGAGGGTGCTACTGCTCGGAGCCAACGGCTTCATCGGCCGCTTCGTCGCCGACCGGCTGCTCGCCGACCCGGCGGTCCACCTCACCGCCCTCGGCCGCGGCGACGACGCCGACGTCCGCTTCGACCTCGCCACCGGCAGCCCCGGCGCCCTCACCCGCTTCCTGGACGCCGTCCACCCCGGCGTGGTCGTCAACTGCGCCGGCGCCACCCGAGGCGGCGCCCGCGACCTCACCCGGCACAACACCGTCGCCGTCGCCACCGTCTGCGAGGCCCTGCGCCGCAGCGGCTGCGGCGCCCGGCTCGTCCAGGTCGGCTGCGCCTCCGAGTACGGGCCCAGCCAGCCCGGCTCCTCCACCGCCGAGGACGCCGTGCCGCGCCCGGGAGGCCCGTACGGCGTCTCCAAGCTCGCCGCCACCGAACTCGTCCTCGGCTCCGGCCTCGACGCCGTCGTCCTGCGGGTCTTCTCGCCCGTCGGCCCCGGCACCCCGGCCGGCTCCCCGCTCGGCCGGCTCGCCGAGGCCATGCGCCGCGCCATGCAGGCCGGCGACGGCGAGCTCAAGCTCAGCGGACTCGGCGTGCAGCGGGACTTCGTGGACGTCCGGGACGTGGCCCGCGCCGTGCACGCCGCCTCCCTCTCCGCCGCCCAGGGCGTCGTCAACATCGGTACCGGCCGGGCCGTCCGGCTCCGGGACGCCGCCGCCGTCCTCGCCCGGGTCGCCGGCTACGCGGGCAACCTCCACGAGGTCGACGCCCCGCACGGCATCCCGCAGCGGCCCGTCATCGGCGCCCCGCGCACCGAGGCGACCATCGCCGAACAGCTGGCCGCCGCCCCCTTCCCGTACCCCGACGGCTGCGGCCCCTGGCAGCAGGCCGACGTCCGCACCGCCCGCGACCGGCTCGGCTGGCGCCCCCGCATCAACCTGGAGGAGTCGCTCGCCGACATCTGGATGGAGGCGGCGTGTCGCATCTGACGCGCACCGGCACCGCGGCCGGCACCGTCCGGACGCTCGGCATCGGCGCCCCCGGCTACGCCCACCCGCTGCTCGCCCCCGTCGAATGGGCCGAACTGACCCGCCCCGGCACGCCCGTGCACTGGGCGGTGCTCAACGTCGCCGACGGCCCCGGCACCCGCCCCGACCCGCACTGCCTGGAGACCGCCGGACGGCTGCGGCACGCGCGCGTGAGGGTGCTCGGGCACCTGGACCTGGCACACGGCTCGCGCCCCTTCGGGGAGCTGGTCTCGCAGGCCCAGCGCCACCTCGACTGGTACCGCGTCGGCGGCTTCTATCTGGACCGCTGTCCCACGGACCGGACGGACCTGCCCGGAGTGAGGAGGGTCACCTCGACCCTCTCGGCGCTCCTCGGCGGCGACGCCCACCTCGTCCTCGGCCAGGGCGGCCACCCGCACCCCGGCTACGCGGAGGCGGCGGACCAGCTGGTCACCTTCTCCGGGTCCTGGACGGACTACCGCTGGTCGCAGGTGGCCGAGTGGACCGCGGACCACCCGGAGGGGAAGTTCGCCCACTTCGTCCACGGGGTGCCGCGCACCCACCTCGACGAGGCGCTGCGGATCGCCCGCTGGCAGGGCGCCGGCACGATCTTCTTCACCGACCGCGTCGCCGTCCCGGGACAAAGCGCACCATTTCACTCGCTGCCCGGCTACTGGGACGAAATCGTCTCGCGTATCGGACCGGGTGTCTCGGAATGAGGAGGGGCGTGGCAGTGTTACGGGGAGAACAACCGTACTGACATACCGACCAACGGAGTCCCCGTGTCGCTGCCACCCCTGGTCGAGCCGGCTGCCGAGCTCACCGTAGACGAGGTCCGCAGGTACTCCCGCCACCTGATCATCCCCGACGTGGGGATGGACGGGCAGAAGCGGCTGAAGAACGCCAAGGTGCTGGCCGTCGGCGCCGGCGGCCTCGGCTCGCCGGCCCTCATGTACCTGGCCGCGGCCGGTGTCGGAACGCTCGGCATCGTGGAGTTCGACGAGGTCGACGAGTCGAACCTCCAGCGCCAGATCATCCACAGCCAGGCCGACATCGGCCGCTCCAAGGCGGAGTCGGCGCGCGACAGCGTGCTCGGCATCAACCCGTACGTGAATGTGGTCCTGCACGAGGAGCGGCTCGAAGCCGACAACGTGATGGACATCTTCAGCCAGTACGACCTGATCGTCGACGGCACCGACAACTTCGCCACCCGCTACCTGGTGAACGACGCCTGCGTGCTGCTGAACAAGCCGTACGTCTGGGGCTCGATCTACCGCTTCGACGGCCAGGCGTCCGTCTTCTGGTCCGAGCACGGTCCCTGCTACCGCTGCCTCTACCCGGAGCCCCCGCCGCCGGGCATGGTCCCCTCCTGCGCCGAGGGCGGCGTCCTGGGCGTGCTCTGCGCGTCCATCGGCTCCATCCAGGTCAACGAGGCCATCAAGCTCCTCGCCGGCATCGGCGAGCCGCTGGTCGGCCGCCTGATGATCTACGACGCCCTGGAGATGCAGTACCGCCAGGTGAAGGTCCGCAAGGACCCGAACTGCGCGGTCTGCGGCGAGAAGCCGACCGTCACCGAGCTCATCGACTACGAGGCCTTCTGCGGCGTCGTGTCCGAGGAGGCCCAGGAGGCGGCGCTCGGCTCGACGATCACTCCGAAGCAGCTCAAGGAGTGGATCGACGAGGGCGAGAACATCGACATCATCGACGTCCGCGAGCCGAACGAGTACGAGATCGTCTCGATCCCCGGCGCCCGCCTGATTCCGAAGAACGAGTTCCTGATGGGCAGCGCCCTCCAGGACCTCCCGCAGGACAGGAAGATCGTCCTGCACTGCAAGACGGGTGTCCGCAGTGCGGAGGTCCTCGCCGTGCTCAAGTCCGCGGGCTTCGCGGACGCCGTGCACGTCGGCGGCGGCGTGATCGGCTGGGTCCACCAGATCGAGCCCGAGAAGCCCGTCTACTGAGGACGGCGTAGAGGACGGCGTATCAGTCGGTACGACGAGAGGCCCCGGACCGCGTGTCGGTCCGGGGCCTCTCGCGCGCCCGCACTAGCCGCAGGTCGTGCCGAACGCGGGCACCTTCCCGTCCAGCAGGTACGCGTCGACCGTCCGCGTCACGCACGGCGAGGTGCCGTACGCGCCGTGCCCCTCGCCCTTGTTGGTGACCAGGATCCCGACGCCCTCGCCCAGTTCCTCCGCCATCCGCTCCGCGCCCTCGTACGGGGTCGCCGGGTCGCCCGTCGTGCCCACCACGAGCACCGGGTCCGCGCCCGGGGCGGACGCCGCCGGCGTCCTCGCCTCGCCCTTCACCGGCCAGCCGGCGCACCAGCCGGCCGTGTCCCAGGCGAGGAAGGCGCCGAAGACGGGGGAGAGCCGGCGGAACTCCGGCAGCAGCGCCTTCGCCCGGGCGGCCGTCGGACGCTCGCTGGAGTCGGCGCAGGAGATCGCCCGCTGGGAGTGCGACCCGGTGGCGTAACGTCCCTGCTCGTCCCGGTCGTTGTAGGCGTCCGCGAGCCGCAGCAGCCCGCCGCCGTCACCGGCCTCGGCCGCCCCCAGGGCTTCGGTGAGCAGCGGCCAGCTGGACTCCGCGTAGAGGGTGACCGCGATGCCGGTGGTCGCGAGGCCCTCGGTGAGCAGCCGGTCGCCGACCTTGAGGGGCCGCCGGTCGAGCGCGGCGAGCAGGGTGGTGATCCGCGCGGTGCCGGCCTCGGGGGTCTGTCCGGTGGACTTCAGGTAGTTGTCGAGGGCCCGCTGGAAGCCGACGGTCTGGTGCCGGGCGTGGCCCGCGGCGTCGGCGGTCGGGTCGACCACCGCGTCCAGGACCAGCCGGCCGACCTTGCGGGGGAAGAGGTGGGCGTAGGTGCCGCCGAGCTGGGTGCCGTACGAGATGCCGAAGTAGTGCAGCTTCTCGTCGCCGAGGGCCTGCCGGATCAGGTCCAGGTCGCGGGCGGTGGCCGAGGTGGTGGTGTACGGGATGACCGTGCCGGAGCGGCGGGCGCAGCCGGCGCCGAAGGCGGCGGCGTCCTTCAGGTAGGCGGCCTCCTCGGCGGGCGTGTCCGGGGTGGAGTCGACGGTGGCCTCGGCGGCGGCCTGCTCGGCGTCGTCGCGGCAGACGACCCCGGAGCTGCGGCCCACCCCGCGCGGGTCGAAGCCCACCAGGTCGTACCGCTCGCCCAGGGAGGCGTACTCCCCGGACAGCTGCGGCAGCATCTCGACCCCGGAGGCGCCGGGTCCGCCGAAGTTGAAGAGCAGCGACCCGATCCGCTTCTTCCGGTCGGTCGCCTCCTTGCGGATCAGCGCGACGCCGAGGGTGGCCCCGGCCGGCTTCGCGTGGTCCAGCGGGACCCGCGCGGTGGCGCAGCGCCACTCGGCGCCGGCGCCGTCGCAGGGCTTCCAGTCGAGGCCCCGGGAGGCGGGGGAGGAGGCGGGTCCGGCGTCGGAGGTGGGCGCGGGCGTGCTCGTACAGCCGGCGAGCAGGAGTCCGCCGACGGCGAGGGCCGTCAGACGCCTGCGCAGGGACCGCGTGGACAAGGAGGACCCCCCGGGGTTCGGGCCGAGACTGGCCGCAATCCTAGGGGCCCGGTCGTGGCTACTTGCAGACGGTGCCCGAGGCGGGGACCTTGCCGTCGAGGAGGTAGCCGTCGACCGCCTTCTTCACGCAGGCGCTGCCGCCGTTGTACGCGCCGTGCCCCTCGCCCTCGTACGTCAGCTCCACGCCGACGCCCTTGCCGAGGGCCTGGACCATGGCGCGGGCGCCCTCGTACGGGGTCGCGGGGTCGCCGGTGTTCCCGACCACCAGGATCGGCGCGGAGCCGGGCGCGGACACGTCCGGGTGCTCCCAGGTGCCCGGCACCGGCCACTGCGAGCAGCCGGAGAGGGCCCAGCCCATGAAATCGCCGAAGACGGGGGAGGCCTCGCGGAACTGCGGGAGGCGCTCCTTGGCCTGGCCGAGGGTGTAGCGCTCCTTGAAGTCGACGCAGTTGATGGCGGCGTTGGCGGCCTGGATGTTGCTGTAACTGCCGTTCTCGCCGCGGCCGTTCATCGAGTCGGAGAGGGCGAGGAGGAGGGCGCCGTCGCCGCCGTCCGCGGCCTCCAGGCCCTGCTCCAGATAGGGCCAGAACTCCTTCGAGTACAGCGACTGGGCGATGCCGTTGGTGGCCTGGGTCTGCGTCAGCTTCCGGCTGCCGATGCCGGCGATCGGCTTCTTGTCGAGCGCGGTGAGGAGATCGGTGACGCCCTCCTCGACCTCGGCGACCGTCGAGCCCGGCAGGGCGCAGTCGTCGCCCCGGTCGACGCAGTCCTGCGCGAAGTTGTCCAGCGCCAGCTGGAAGCCCTTCGCCTGGCCGAGGGCGCCCTCCTCGACGCCCGCGTCCGGGTCCACGACCGCGTCGAAGACGGCCCGGCCGACGCGCTCGGGGAAGAGGTGGGCGTAGACGCCGCCGAGCTCCGTGCCGTACGAGATGCCGAAGTAGTGCAGCTGGTCGTCGCCGAGGACCTGGCGCAGGAGGTCCATGTCGCGGGCCGCGCTCTCCGTGCCGACGTGCGGGAGGACCGGGCCGGCGTCGGCCTCGCAGCCGGCGGCGTACTTCTTCTGCGCGTCGGACAGGGTCCGCTCCTCGGCCTGGTCGTCCGGGGTGAAGTCGAGGGCGTAGTACGCGTCCAGTTCCTTGTCCGTGGCGCACTCCACGGGCTCGCTGCGGCCGACGCCGCGCGGGTCGAAGGAGACCAGGTCGTAGCGGGAGCGGAGGGACTCGTAGTCGTTCGCGAAGCCCGGCAGGCCGGTGACGCCGGAGCCGCCGGGTCCGCCGAAGTTGAAGACGAGGGAGCCGATGCGGCGGGCGTTGTCCCTGGCCCGCGCGCGGATCAGGGCCAGCTCGATCGTCTCGCCCTCCGGCTGGGACCAGTCCAGCGGGGTGCGCAGGAAGGCGCACTCCCAGGGGGTGCCGCCGGGCAGCGGGGACGGGGCCTGGCCGCCGCCCTCCGCCGGGGACGGCGGCGGGCAGGTGTCCCATTCGAGCTGCTGGCCCGTGAGGGAGGAGAGGCCGCCGGTGTCGGTGGGGCGGGCCGGGGTGGCCTCGTCGCCGTCGTCCGAGCAGCCGGTCAGGCAGAGGAGGGTGGTGGCGGTGAGGAGGGCGGCGGCGCGCCGGGCGGCGGAGATCGGCATGCTCCCATGCTCCGGTGCGGGGCCCGGCCGCGCCCGTGACGCACCCCCAAGCGGGTGTCACCGGGCGGGTTCCGCCGGATCGCGCCGCGAGCCCGGCACGATCCGGCGGAGGCGGCCCGGGGCCCGTCCGGCGGATCACGGCCGGGGCCGCGCCCCTGATCCGCCGGACAGGCCCCGGTTCACGGCGGCGCGGTGCCGAGGGCCTCGCCCCCGCGCTCGCCTGCCTGCTGTACTTCGCCGGCGCCGGCGCCGTCGAGGTCGGCTGCTCGCTGCTGCTCCTGGGCTTCCTCGTCGGCTTCCTCGCCGGTTTCCTCGTCGGCCTCCACGGCTGACGGTGTGCGGTCAGAGCGCTTCCCGCTTCGTCAGCCAGTTGAAGCAGAGCCAGCCCGGCAGGACCGGCAGCCACAGGGTCAGCAGACGGTAGAGGAGGACCGCCGGGGTGGCGACCTCGATGGTCAGGCCCACCGCGACCAGACCGCCGATGAGCGCGCCCTCGACCGCGCCGACACCGCCGGGCGTCGGGGCCGCCGAGCCGATCGCGTTGCCCGCGAGGAAGACCACGGCCACGCTCGCGTAGCTGATCGACGCGCTGCCGTGCCCGAAGGCGCGGATCGAGGCGTCCAGACAGAAGACGAAGGTGCCGGTGATCAGCAGCATCCCGCCGATGCCCGTCGCCAGCTTCAGCGGCCGCTGGAGCACGTCCAGCATGCGCGGCACCACGCCAGCGAAGAGCGAGCGCAGCCGGGTCGAGACGAACTTCCGCATGAACGGGATCGCCGTCACCACCAGGACGAGCACCGCGACCGTCAGCAGACCCGCGATGACCGTCCTCGACGGGCTGAACGACTGCGACTTCTCGGTGCCCGTCAGATAGCCGAAGGAGAGCAGCAGCAGGATGTGCGCCCCGAGCCCGAAGAGCTGCGAGGCGCCGACGCTCGCCACCGCGAGCCCCGGGCGCACGCCCGCGCGCTGCAGGAAGCGGGTGTTGAGGGCGACACCGCCGACCGCCGCCGGGGCGACGATCTTCACGAACGAGCCGGCGATCTGCGCCACCACCGTCCGCCAGAAGCCGACCCGCTCCGGCACGAAACCGAGCAGGCTCATCGCCGCCGCCACATAGCTGAGCGCGGAGAAGACCACGGCCGCCGCCACCCACCGCCAGTCCGCCTCGCTGATCGTGGACAGCGGCGTCCGGCTGATCTGCGACAGCAGGAAGTACGCGCCCACCGCGCCCGCGATCAGCGAGATCAGCGTCCGCGGCTTGATCCGCTCGAGGCGGACCGGCTCCACCGGCGCCTGCGGCCGGATCAGCAGCACCTGCCGGCGGATCTGGGCGAGCAGGTCCTCCTCGCGGGCCTCGTCCAGGGCGTCGTCGAGCGCCCGCTTCTCCGCCTTCTTGTCCGCCCGCTTCTCGGCCTTCTCGGCCTTGGGGTCGGCGCCCGGCGCCGGCAGCCCCGCGTGGGCGGTCGTCTTCGCCCGCTCCCGCTCCCTCTTCGCCTCCTCGGAGGCGGCCAGGACCGCGTCCCGCTCCCGCTGCGAGCGCTCCCGCGCCAGCTTCCGCAGGGTCGCGCGGGTCGAGCGGCTCAGCGCGATCGGCTGCAGCAGCGGCAGACAGTCCGCCACCGCGTCCGGACCGAGCACCTGCACGGCCGCCGCCACCGTCCGCTCCGCCCCGACCCGAAGCCCCAGGGTCGTCAGGAACTGGGCGATGTCCATCCGCAGCACCAGATCGCCGGCCGCGATCTCGCCGCCGCGCAGATCCGTCAGGAACACCCGGCCGGAACGATCCACCAGGATCGCGTCCCCCGACAGCCTGCGGTGCGCGATCCGGCGCGACTGCAGCGCCTTCACCTGCCGCCAGGCGCTGCGCACCAGCTCGTCGGTGATCTCGTCGTCGTCCAGCGAGTCCAGGCTCCGCCCGCCGATGTGCTCGTACACGAGCATCACCGCGTCCGGGCCCAGCTCGGAGGTGGCGATCAGCTTCGGCGCGTTCGCGCCCGCCGCGATCGCCGCGTACGCGAGGAGCGCCTCCTGCTCCAGGGCCTGCCGGAGGGAGACGATCGAACGGCGGGTGGTCATCGTCCGCAGGGTGATCCGCCGCCACAGCCGGTAGAAGAAGCCGTGCGCCTGCTGCTCCCGGTCGACGACCGTGACGTCCAGCGGCGGCCCGGCCTCCAGGGTCACCAGGTACCGGCGGCCCCGGTCCCCGCTCTCCGCGGTCTCCGGCACCTCCTCCGCGCGCAGCGCCGTCACCGGCCGGAAGCCGACCCGGCGCAGGCCCGCGAGGAGGGTCTGGCCGGTCGGCCTGACGTTCGGCGAGCCGACCGCGTACAGGGTGCCGTAGGCCACCGTCCAGCCGATGAGGACGGTGAGGATGATCGAGAAGGCGGTGGTGTAGCCGGCCACGAGCATGGTGAAGGCGTCGAGCAGCAGCACCGCCCAGAGCGAGAACCGCCAGCGCGGTCTTCGGGCCATCCCGACGGCCGTCATGTACGCGATGACCGGCGCGAGGTAGTTGTGCACCGGGTCGGTCAGCCCGCCGCCGCCCGCCGGCTGGGTCAGCGCGTCCTGGATGGTGTCCGGCGCGGCCTTCGCCACCCACAGGTCGATCGCCAGGGTGACGCCGTGCGCGAGCACCGCGGCGAGCACGCCGTCCGCGATCCGCAGCCCGTCCCGTTTCACCAGCCGTTCGATGGCGAACGCCACCGGCAGGACGAGGATCGCGATCGACGACACCAGACCGGCGATCCTGACGAAGACGTCGGAGGCGCCGACCGCCCCCTTGTTGATGTCCTGCTCCAGGCCGGACGTGGTGCCGTGGGCGAAGGCGGCGATGGCGAGGACGACGGCGATGGCGAGCGTCCCGGCGAGCAGGCGCATCAGGTCGGAGGGCCGGTGGACACGCGCGGCGAGCAGTGGCTCGTCGCCGGAGACCCGCTCGGGCATGTCGGGCCGAGCCTCACCTGGAGGCTGTGTGTCCTGACCCATCACCATGTCCGTCTCTGCGTGTACTGCTGCTTGCGTCTGTCGCTGTCGATCGCGAAGTCGATCTCTTGTCACCGGTCACCGCCCGGACGATGGTGGCACGAAGAGCAGCCCGGGGGAGGCATCAGGGCCATGTCGGTGGGGTGAGGCAGGATGGGGCGGTGAGGCTGGAGGGACCCGTGGGACGGACCGGAGCGAGCGGAGCGGAAGACTCCGGAGCGGCGGGCGAGCTGCCCCCGTACGCGGAGGCGGTGCTCGACGTCGCCGACCGCATCCCGCCGGGGCGGGTGATGACCTACGGCGACGTCGCCGAATGGCTCGGTGAGGGCGGCCCCCGCCAGGTGGGCCGCGTGATGGCCCTCTACGGCGGCTCCGCCCCTTGGTGGCGCGTCGTCCGCGCGGACGGCACCCTGCTCCCCGGGCACGAGCTGCGGGCCCTCGGCCACTACCGCGACGAGGGCACCCCGCTGCGCGAGCGCGGCCCGGCCGCCGGGGACCACGTACCGAGGATCGACATGCGCCGGGCCCGGTGGGACGGCACCGAAGCGGAATGACCCGCGCCGCGAGCGGCGCGGGGAACGGTGCCACGCGCGCGTGCGGGATCTCACACCCGCGAGTACCTCCCTGGTGGCGCCGGGAACCCGGGCCGTCCGGTCCTGGAGACCGGGGCCCGCGACCGCCCGGGATCGCGTAACGTCGACGGGCACGCCGCCCGCGGCGACCGGTTCGACCGATCCGACGGCTTCCACCGATCCGACGGATCCGGCGGACCGGGCCGGGGTGTGGACAGGTGTACGAGACCCGGCACGCGCGCGTACGCGAGCCCGGCTCCGGACCCCTCCCCGCACCTCCGCCGTCACCGGCACCGCCCGCACCACATCACCACCGACCAGGACCGGCCCACCACGTGAGTTCCTCCTCCACCACCCGGCCGACGCCGCCGCACCGGGGACAGCCGTACCCGGGCGCGGGCAGGCAGCGGACCCCCGGCGCGTACCGGCTGGTGCGCTCGGCGCCGGCCCCGGTGGATCCCCCTCAGCTGGACGCAGCCCAGCGGGCGGTGGTTGAGCACGACCGGGGACCGCTCCTCGTCCTCGCCGGACCCGGCACCGGGAAGACGACGACGCTGGTGGAGGCCGTCGCGACCCGCATGGAACGCGGCACCGACCCCGAGCGGATCCTCGTCCTCACCTTCAGCCGCAAGGCCGCCGTCGAACTCCGCGACCGCATGGCCACCCGGCTCGGCGGCCGCCGCCCGCCCCAGGCCACCACCTTCCACTCGTACTGCTACGCCCTCATCCGCGCCCACCAGGACGCCGAACTCTTCGCCGAACCCCTCCGGCTCCTCTCGGGACCCGAGCAGGACCTCGCCGTCCGCGAACTCCTCGCCGGCCAGATCGACCTCGAACGGACCGGGACCGGCGGCGTCCGCTGGCCCGACGAACTCCGCGCCTGCCTCACCACCCGAGGCTTCGCCGACGAGGTCCGCGCCGTCCTCGCCCGCTCCCGCGAACTCGGCCTCGGCCCCGACGCCCTGCGCCGCTTCGCCGAACGCGTCGGCCGCCCCGACTGGAAGGCCGCCGCCGGCTTCCTCGCCGAGTACCTCGACGTCCTCGACCTCCAGGGCGTCCTCGACTACACCGAGCTCGTCCACCGGGCCGTCCTCCTCGCCGAACGGATCACCCTCCCCGCGTACGACGCCGTCTACGTCGACGAGTACCAGGACACCGACCCCGCCCAGGTCCGGCTCCTCACCGCGCTCACCGGCGGCGGCCGCAACACCGTCGTCGCCTTCGGCGACCCCGACCAGTCCATCTACGCCTTCCGCGGCGCCGACGTGAACGGCATCCTCGACTTCCCCGCCGCCTTCGGCGGAGCCCCCGTCCGCGTCCTCGGCACCTCCCGCCGGGCCGGCGCCGGCCTCCTCGCCGCCACCCGCCAGCTCACCCGGCGCATGCCGCTGACCCGGCTGCCCGCGGCCGCCGTCCGCGCCCACCGCGAGCTGTCGCCGGTACGCGACGGAGGCCGGGCCGAGGCGTACACGTACCCCACCGCCTCCGCCGAGTCCGAGAACATCGCCGACCTGCTGCGCCGCGCCCACCTGGAGGACGGCGTCCCCTGGCACGACATGGCCGTCCTCACCCGCGCCGCCGCCCCCCTCACCTCTCTCCGCCGAGCCCTCACCTCAGCCGGAATCCCCGTGGAAACGGACACGGCCGATACCCCGCTGCGCCACGAACCGGCGGTGGCACCGCTGCTGCTGGCGCTGAGGGCGGTAGCGACCCAGGTTGTGGGCAGGCGTTCCGCTGGGGGTCCCCCCTGGACGAAGTCCTTGGGGGAGGAACGGGTGGGCACAACCGACCACGGCGCCGAACCGGCCCCCGAGCCCGAACCCGCACCGGCGTCCGAACCCGAGCCCTGGCTCCCGGTCGAGACGGCGCTCGAACTCCTGGCCTCACCACTGGGCGGCGTCGACCCCGCAGACCTGCGGAGACTGGGCCGCGCCCTCAGAGAAGAGCACCGCGCCGCAGGCGACCGCCTCCCGCCCCCCTCCGACGTCCTCCTCACCCGCGCCCTCGCCGAACCCGAGCGCCTCGCCGCCCACGATCCCGCCCACACCCGAGGCGCGCTCCGCCTCGGCCGCCTCCTCCAGGAGGCCCGTACCCTCCTCGCCGGCGGCGGCACCGCCGAGGAGGTCCTCTGGCTGCTCTGGAACGGCACCCCCTGGCCCGCCCGGCTGGAGCGCGCCGCCCTCCGCGGCGGCCCGGCCGGCCGCAACGCCGACCGCGACCTCGACGCCGTCTGCGCCCTCTTCGAGACCGCCGCCCGCGCCGAGGAACGGCTCGGCGGCCGCGGCGTCCTCAACTTCCTGGAGGAGCTCGACGCCCAGGACATCGCCGCCGACACCCTGACCCGCCGCCACACCCGCCCGGACGCCGTCCGGCTGATGACCGCCCACCGCTCCAAGGGCCTGGAGTGGGGCCTCGTCGTCGTCGCCGGCGTCCAGGAGGGCCTCTGGCCCGACCTGCGCCGCCGCGGCTCCCTCCTCGAAGCCGACCGCATCGGGCGGGACGGCCTCGCCGAACCCCTCACCGCGGGCGCCCTCCTCGCCGAGGAGCGCCGCCTCTTCTACGTGGCCGCCACCCGCGCCCGCGAACGGCTCGTCGTCACCGCCGTGAAGGCCCCGGCCGAGGACGGCGACCAGCCCTCCCGCTTCCTCGCCGAGCTGGGCACCGAGCCGAAGGAGGTGCCCGGCCGCCCGCGCCGCCCGCTCGCCGTCTCCGCGCTCGTCGCCGAGCTGCGCGCCACCACCGTCGACCCGGAGGCCTCGCCCGCGCTCCGCGACGCCGCCGCCCGCCGCCTCGCCACCCTCGCCGCCCTCAGCGACGAGGAGGGGCAGCCGATGGTCCCGGCCGCCCACCCGGACCGCTGGTGGGGGCTGTACGAGCCCACCCGCGGCGAGGTGCCGCTGCGCGACCGGGACCGGCCCGTCGCGCTCTCCCCGAGCGCCCTGGAGAACCTCGCCGCCACCTGCTCCCTCCAGTGGTTCCTGGGCCGCGAGGTGAAGGCTGCCGAACCCGCCTCCGCGGCGCAGGGCTTCGGCAACGTCGTCCACGTCCTCGCCGACGAGGTCGCCTCCGGCCGCACCCCCGCCGACCTCGACGTCCTCATGGCCCGCCTCGACACCGTGTGGGACGCCCTCGCCTTCGATGCCCCCTGGAAGTCCGCGCAGGAGAAGGAGCACGCGCGCGTGGCGCTCGAACGCTTCCTGCGCTGGCACGTGATGGACCGCGGCGGCCGCACCCCCGCCGCCTCCGAGCACGGCTTCGACGTCACCCTGGACGCGGGCGCGTACCAGGTCCGCATCCGCGGCTCCATGGACCGCGTCGAGACGGACGCGGAGGGCCGGGCGTACGTCGTCGACTTCAAGACCGGCAAGTCCGCGCCCACCCGGGACGAGGTCGCCCACCACCCGCAGCTCGCCGTCTACCAGCTCGCCGTCCGCGAGGGCGCCCTGGACGACGTCCTCGACGGCCGCCGCCCCGAACCCGGCGGCGCCGAACTCGTCCAGCTGCGCCAGGCCGCCCCCAAGAAGGAGGGGGGCGACGCCCTGCCCAAGGTGCAGGCCCAGCGGCCGCCGGACGGCGAGTGGGTCGGCGAACTGCTCGCCACCGCCGCGGGCAGGGTCCTCGACGAGCGCTTCACCCCGACCGCCGGACAGCACTGCGCGAACTGCTCCTTCCGCGCCGCCTGCAGCGCCCGACCGGAAGGCCGCCAGGTCGTCGACTGAGCGGCAGTGACCGGAGTCACATTTCCGTCCGTGCATCCTTTGGCGACCCCGGCTTGTCTCTGTGTGGGCGGCACCCCATAAGGTCGCCGTCAAGAAAAGCTGTGAATCTTCGCTTTCGAACACGCCGAAAGCACCACCAAGCACGCTGAGGAGTACGCGCATGAGGGCCAACCGGAAGCTCTGGGCCACCGCGGCGATCTGTCTTTCCGTCGTCGCCGGTGTCACCGGCTGCGGCAAGGGCGACGACAAGGCCGCCGACCCCTTCGCGGGCCTCTCCGCCGACGACATCGCCAAGAAGGCCGTCGAGACGACCAAGGCCGCCACCTCCGTCCACATGAAGGGCGAGGGCAAGGACGACGGCAAGGACATGAAGCTCGACTTCTCCGTCGACGACAAGGGCACCTGCCAGGGCTCCATGTCCATGGCCGAGGGCGGCAAGGCCGAGGTCATGCGCACCGGCGGCTTCACCTACATGAAGGGCGACGACGCCTTCTACAAGGGCACCGCCGGCGAGGACGGCTCCTCGGCCGAGGAGGCCGGCGCCATCGCCACCCTCCTCAACGGCCGCTGGATGAAGCTCCCCGCCAAGGACGCCGACTCCAACGACCTGGGCGAGTTCTGCGACCTGAAGACGATCTTCGCCGACATGGACAAGGAGACCGAGACCACCGGTCTCACCCGCGAGGCCGACGCCGACGTCGACGGCACCGCCACCGTCGTCCTCAAGAGCAAGGCCGACAAGAAGGGCGAGACCACCACGCTGTACGTGGCCAAGGACTCCGCCAAGCCGTACATCCTCCGCTCCGTCACCGCCGGCGGCGACGAGCCCGGCACGGTCACCCTCAGCGACTACGACAAGCCGCTGAACGTCACCGCCCCGCCGGCCGACCAGGTCATGGACATGGAGGCGCTGATGAAGGCCGGCGCCGGCAGCTGACCCTCCGGCACCGAGTAGCGGCCACGCGCGCGTGGGGCGACCCTGGTGACAGGGTCCGGGGGGACGAGGAGGCTCGTATGCGGTCCCAGTCCGGCCACCGGAAGCTCCGCGCCGCGGCCGTCGTGTGCGCCGTCGCCGCCGTCGCGGTCCCCGCGCCGGCGGCGGCCTTGGCGGCGACGGCCCCAGGGGCCCCCGCCCCGGCCGCCGCGGCCCCGACCCCCGATCCCTTCGACGGGCTCACGCCCGCCGAGATCGCCGACCGGGCCGTCGACGCCACCCGCTCCGCCGACTCCCTGCGCATGACCGGACAGGTCGTGTCCGAAGAACAGGACCTCGACGTCGACTTCTCCGTCGACGACCAGGGCTCCTGCCAGGGCCGCATCGGCGTCGACGAGGGCGACGCCGAACTCCGCCGGCTCGACGGCGTCACCTACATGAAGGGCGACGAGGCCTTCTGGCGGATCTCCATGACCGCCCAGGGAGTCCCCGAGAACCAGATCGCCCCGGTCATCGAACTCGTCAAGGGCCGCTGGCTCAAGATCGCCCCCGGCCAGGCCGGCAGCGCCGACCTCGGCGAGATCTGCGACCTCGACTCGCTCCTCGACGACCTCGGCAAGGACCGGGACGGCCGCTCCGGCCTCACCCGCGGCCCCGACCGCGAGATCGACGGCACCCCCGTCGCGACCCTCGTGGAGAAGGAGTCCGGCGAGACCACCACGGTCTCCGTCGCCCAGGAGGGCAAGCCGTACATCCGCCAGGTCGTCAGGACCGGCGGCGACGAACCCGGCTCGATGACCCTCTCCGAGTTCGACCGCCCGGTGAAGGTCACCGCCCCGCCCGCCGACGAGACCGTCGACCTCTCCCGCCTCGACCCCGGCACCGCCGCCTGACGCTGCGCAGAGAATCCGCAGGTGGGAGCCGTACCGGACGGGAATGTCCGAGCGCCCGGTTAGCCTCTTCAAGGTGACCGCACGCATCACCGACCCCGAGCAGCTCAACGAGCTCCTCGGCATTCCCTTCACCCCGGAGCAGACGGCCTGCATCACCGCGCCGCCCGCCCCGCAGGTCATCGTGGCCGGAGCCGGCTCCGGCAAGACCACGGTGATGGCGGCCCGGGTCGTGTGGCTGGTCGGCACCGGGCAGGTCGCCCCCGAGCAGGTCCTCGGCCTCACCTTCACCAACAAGGCCGCCGGCGAACTCGCCGAGCGCGTCCGCACCGCGCTCGTCCGCGCCGGCGTCACCGACCCCGACCCGGTCGACCCCGACAACCCTCCCGGCGAGCCCCGCATCTCCACGTACCACGCCTTCGCCGGGCAGCTCCTCACCGACCACGGCCTGCGCATCGGCCTCGAACCGACCTCCCGGCTCCTCGCCGACGCCACCCGCTACCAGCTCGCCGCGCGCGTGCTCCGCGAGGCCCCCGGCCCGTACCCCGCGCTCACCAAGTCCTTCCCGACCCTCGTCGAGAACCTCCTCGCGCTCGACGCCGAACTGGCCGAGCACCTCGTCGAGCCCGCCGAGCTCCTCGCGTACGACACCGAGCTCCTCACCGCCCTCGCCGAGGCCAGGCTCACCAACGACGACCTGCGCAAGCTCCCCGAGACGGCCACCGCCCGCCGCGAGCTCACCGGACTCGTCACCCGCTACCGGGCCGCCAAGCGCTCCCGCGACCTCCTCGACTTCGGCGACCAGATCGCCCTCTCCGCGCGCCTCGCCACCACCCGCCCCGAGGTCGGCGCGATCCTCCGCGACGAGTACCGGGTCGTCCTCCTCGACGAGTACCAGGACACCTCCGTCGCCCAGCGGCTCCTCCTCTCCGGCCTCTTCGGCCAGGGCACCGGCCACCCCGTCACCGCCGTCGGCGACCCCTGCCAGGCCATCTACGGCTGGCGCGGCGCCTCCGTCGCCAACCTCGACGACTTCCCCGACCACTTCCCGCACGCCGACGGCACCCCCGCGCACCGCCAGTCCCTCTCCGAGAACCGGCGCAGCGGCGGCCGCCTCCTCGACCTCGCCAACGGCCTCGCGACCCCGCTGCGCGCGATGCACGCGGGCGTGGAGGCGCTGCGCCCCGCGCCCGGCGCCGAGGCCGACGGCACCGTCCGCATCGCCCTCCTCCCCACCCACACGGAGGAGCTCGACTGGCTCGCCGACTCCCTCGCCCATCTCGTCCGCACCGGCCGCGAGCCCGGCTCCATGGCCGTCCTGTGCCGCACCGCCGGCGACTTCCCCGCCATCCAGGCGGCGCTCGTCGCCCGCGGCGTCCCCGTCGAGGTCGTCGGGCTCTCCGGCCTCCTCCACCTCCCCGAGGTCGCCGACCTCGTCGCCGTCTGCGAGGTCCTCCAGGACCCCGGGGCCAACGCCTCCCTGGTCCGTCTCCTCACCGGCCCCCGCTGGCGCATCGGCCCCCGCGACCTCGCCCTCCTCGGCCGCCGCGCCCGCCTCCTCGTCCACCACGGCGGCACGGACCCCGACCCGGGGCAGCGGCTCGCCGCCGCCGTCGAGGGCGTCGACCCCGCCGAGGTGACCTCCCTCGCCGACGCCCTCGACACCTTCCTCGACTCCGGCGGCCACCCCGGCGACGGCCTGCCGTTCTCCGCCGAGGCCCGGGTCCGCTTCGCGCACCTCGCCGCCGAGCTGCGCTCCCTGCGCGCCTCCCTCGCCGACCCCCTGATGGACGTCCTCCACCGGGTCCTGAACGTCACCGGCCTGGAGGTCGAACTCTCCGCCTCCCCGCACGCCCTCGCCGCCCGCCGCCGCGAGACCCTCGGCAACTTCCTGGACGTCGCCGCCGGCTTCGCCTCCCTCGACGGCGAGGCCAGCCTCCTCGCCTTCCTCGGCTTCCTGCGCACCGCCGTCCAGTTCGAGAAGGGCCTCGACAACGCCCTGCCGGGCGGCGAGAACACCGTGAAGGTCCTCACCGCCCACAAGTCGAAGGGCCTGGAGTGGGACGTCGTCGCCGTCCCCGGCCTGGTCGCCGGCCAGTTCCCGTCCGCACGCGCGCGTGAGTCCTGGACCTCCCAGCCCCAGGTCCTCCCGCACGCCCTGCGCGGCGACGCGGCGACCCTCCCGGACCTCGACACCTGGGACGCCGCCGCCATGAAGTCCTTCAAGGCCGCGATGACGGACCACCAGCACACCGAGGAACTCCGCCTCGGCTACGTCACCTTCACCCGCCCCCGCACCCTCCTCCTCGCCTCCGCCCACTGGTGGGGCCCCTCCCAGAAGAAGCCCCGGGGCCCCTCCGCCTTCATACAGGCCCTGTACGACCACTGCGAGCAGGGCCACGGCGACATCGAGGCATGGGCGGAAGCCCCGGAGAAGGACGAGGAGAACCCCCTCCTGGCGGAGGCCACCGGCGACCTCCCCTGGCCCCTCCCGCTCGACGAGGAGGCCCTGGCCCGGCGCAGGCGGGCGGCGGAGCACGTCAGGGCCGCCCTCCGGGCGCTTCCCTCGCAGGACGGCCGCGTCACCCGGCCGAGCCCCGCCCCGGCCCTCCCGGACCGGCCCGCCGAGGGCCTCTGGCTCCCCGGCGACCTCGCGGAGGAGCCCCCGTACGAGCCCGGGGGCGCCGCGTACGACGAGCCCCCGTCCGACGAGCCCTCGTACGACGAGCCTCCGTACGAGCCGGAGGAGGCTCCGTACGACGAGCCCCCGGGCACCCCGGCCCCGCACGGCGAGCCCGGGCACCGCGCCGTCCCGGCCGACGCGATCCCGCACCCCCGGGAGCACGGGCTCACTCCGGAGGAGGCCCGCACCATCGCCTCCTGGGACAAGGACCTCACCGCCCTCACCGCGGAGCTGCACCGCACGCGCGCCACCACCCGGGACGTCCTCCTCCCCGCCTACCTCTCCGCCTCCCAGGTGATCCGCCTCGCCGAGGATCCGGACGCCTTCGCCCGGGAGCTGGCCAGGCCCATGCCCCAGCGCCCGCAGCCCGCGGCCCGCCGCGGCACCCGCTTCCACGCGTGGGTGGAGTCCCGCTTCGAGGAGCTGCCGCTGCCCTTCCTCGCCCCGGACGAGCTCCCCGGCGGCGAGGACTTCGCGGGCGAGCCGGAGATCGCCGACGAGCGGGACCTGGAGGAGCTCAAGGAGGCCTTCGCGCGCACCCCGTACGCGCACCGCACCCCGTACCGCGTGGAGGTCCCCGTCCACCTCACGCTGGCGGGCCGGGTGGTCCGGGGCCGGATCGACGCCGTCTACCGGGACCCGGACTCGGGGGCGTACGAGATCGTCGACTGGAAGACCAGTCACCACCGCACCGCCGACCCCCTCCAGCTGGCGCTGTACCGGCTCGCCTGGGCCGAGCAGCACGGCCTGGACCCGGAGGAGGTGGCCGCCGCCTTCGTCTACGTACGGACGGGCGAGGTGGCCCGGCCGGCCCGGCTGCCCGGGCGGGCCGACCTGGAGGCGATCCTGCTGGGCGGGGCACCCTCCGGCGCCGGATAGGCTCGTGGCCATGAGCGAGACCCCGGACAGCGCCGTCCACCCCGTACGTGCCTACATCGAGCGGCACCGCGCCGCCTTCCTCGGCGACCTCGCCGAGTGGCTGCGGATCCCGTCCGTGTCGGCGCAGCCGGAGCACGCCGGGGACGTGCGGCACAGCGCAGACTGGCTGGCCCGCGCCCTGAAGGACACGGGGTTCGCCACGGTCGAGGTGTGGGAGACGGACGGGGCCCCGGCGGTGTTCGCCGAGTGGCCGTCCGCCGACCCGGACGCGCCGACGGTCCTGGTCTACGGCCACCACGACGTGCAGCCCGCGGCCCGCGAGGACGGCTGGGACACCGACCCCTTCGAGCCGACGGTCGTCGACGGGCGGATGTACGCGCGCGGGGCGTCCGACGACAAGGGCCAGGTGTTCTTCCACACGCTCGGCGTCCGCGCCCACCTCGCCGCCACCGGCCGCACGACGCCCGCCGTGAACCTGAAGCTGCTCGTCGAGGGCGAGGAGGAGTCCGGCTCGCCGCACTTCCGGGCGCTCGTCGAGGCGTACGCGGACCGGCTCGTCGCCGACGCCGTGATCGTCTCCGACACCGGCATGTGGTCCGAGACCACGCCCACCGTCTGCACGGGCATGCGCGGGGTCGCCGACTGCGAGATCGACCTGTACGGCCCCGGCCAGGACATCCACTCCGGTTCCTTCGGCGGCGCCGTACCCAATCCGGCGACCGTCGCCGGCCGGATCGTCGCCGCCCTCCACGACGCCGGCGAGCGGGTCGCGATCCCCGGCTTCTACGACGGGGTGGCCGAGCTCACCGAGGCCGAGCGGCGGCTCGTCGCCGAGCTGCCCTTCGACGAGGCCGCGTGGCTGCGCACCGCCAGGTCGGGCGCCACCCTCGGCGAGGCCGGGTACTCGACCCTGGAGCGCGTCTGGGCCCGCCCGACGGCGGAGGTCAACGGCATCGGCGGCGGCTACCAGGGTCCCGGCGGCAAGACGATCGTGCCCGCCTCCGCCCACCTCAAGCTGTCCTTCCGGCTGGTCGCCGGGCAGGACCCGGACCGCATCGAGACGCTGGTACGGGAGTGGCTGGCCGGACTCGTGCCCGCCGGGATCCGGTACGACATCGCCTTCGGCGCCCCGACCCGCCCCTGCCTCACCCCGCTCGGCCACCCGGCCCTGACGGCGGTGGTCGGGGCGATGAGCAGGGCCTTCGACGGGGCCACCGTCCGCTACACGCGCGAGGGCGGCTCGGGACCGGCCGCCGACCTCCAGGACGTCCTGGACGCGCCCGTGCTCTTCCTGGGCATCTCGGTCCCGTCCGACGGCTGGCACGCGCCGAACGAGAAGGTCGAGCTCGACCTCCTCATGAAGGGCGTCGAGGCGACCGCGTACCTGTGGGGCGACCTCCCGGCCGCGCTGCGGGCCGGCGGGCGCCGGGACGCGGAGGCCGGAGCCGTAATGACCGACACCGAACCGGGGGAGTAGGAAACACCTGTGGACACCCTGAGCAACGCGTTCGCGGACCACCCGATCTCGCTCACCGCCCCGAGCGGGATCGACCGCGCCGCCCACCACCGCCTCGACGAGGCGTGGCTGGCGGCCGCCTGGAGCCACCCGACCACCCGTGTCTTCGTGGTCTCCGGCGGGCAGGTGCTGATCGACGACCGGCCCGACGGCACCACCGAGCTGGTGATGACCCCGGCGTTCGAGGCGCCGATGACGGAGACGCACCGCTACTTCCTCGGCACCGACGCCGACGGGGTGTCCTACTTCGCGCTCCAGAAGGACTCGCTGCCCGGCCGCATGGACCAGTCGGCGCGCCCGGCGGGCCTGCGCGAGGCCGGTCTGCTGCTGTCGCCGCGCGACGCGGGCCTGATGACGCACGCGGTGGCCCTGGAGAACTGGCAGCGCCTGCACCGCTTCTGCTCCCGCTGCGGCGACCGCACGGTGATCGCGGCCGCGGGGCACATCCGCCGCTGTCCGACCTGCGGCGCCGAGCACTACCCGCGGACCGACCCGGCCGTGATCATGCTGGTCACCGACGACCAGGACCGGGCGCTCCTCGGCCGCCAGGTGCACTGGCCGGAGGGCCGCTTCTCCACGCTCGCCGGTTTCGTCGAGCCGGGCGAGGCGATCGAGGCGGCGGTGGTCCGGGAGGTCTTCGAGGAGGCCGGCGTCACCGTCGGCGAGGTCTCCTACGTGGCCAGCCAGCCGTGGCCGTTCCCGTCCAGCCTGATGCTCGGCTTCTTCGCCCGCGCCACCTCCCCGGAGATCGAGGTCGACGGCGAGGAGATCCACGAGGCCCGCTGGTTCTCCCGCGAGGACCTGGAGGCCGGCTTCGCCTCGGGCGAGGTCCTCCCGCCGTACGGCATCTCGATCGCCTCCCGCCTCATCGAGCTCTGGTACGGCAAGCCCCTGCCGAAGCCCGGCGACGTCGTCTAGGACGCGCGAAGGGCCCCCGTTCCCTCGGAACGGGGGCCCTTCGCGCGTCCGCGGAGGCGTGCCTCAGACGGCCAGCGCCTGCTTGACCTGGGCCAGGGACGGGTTCGTCATGACCGCCTCGGCGCCGGAGGGGGCGACGACCAGGACCGTCGGGACGGTCTGGTTGCCGCCGTTGGCCTGCTCGACGAAGGCGGCCGAGGCGGGGTCCTGCTCGATGTTGATCTCGTTGTACGCGATGCCCTCGCGGTCCAGCTGGCTCTTCAGCCGGCGGCAGTAGCCGCACCACTCGGTGCTGTACATCGTCACGGTGCCCTGCATGGCCAGGCGCTCCTCTGGGGTCGGGGATCGGGGGTCGGTGCCGAAGGAAGAACGTACGCCACCGGCCCGGCCATTCCCGCCCGCCGGGTGAGCTGTGCCGCTTCCCGCACACCCGGTCGGGACGATCATGCGACGGTACGACCGCACGGCCGGGCCTGTGGACGACGCGCCGCACCGGCCCGCCCGACCTGGCAGCATGGCGGAGTGACAGCAGCAACGCACTCCCCTCTCTTCCCGGCCGTCCCGGAGACCGCCGACGCGGTGCTCGACGGGCTCGACCCGGAGCAGCGCGAGGTCGCCCTGGCCCTGCACGGCCCGGTCTGTGTCCTCGCCGGCGCCGGCACGGGCAAGACGCGGGCGATCACCCACCGGATCGCCTACGGGGTGCGGGCGGGCGTGCTGCCGCCCGCGAGCGTGCTCGCCGTCACCTTCACCAACCGCGCCGCGGGCGAGATGCGCGGCCGGCTCCGCCAGCTCGGCGCGGGCGGGGTGCAGGCCCGCACCTTCCACTCGGCGGCCCTCCGGCAGCTCCAGTTCTTCTGGCCGAAAGCGATCGGTGGCCCGCTGCCCCGGCTCGTCGAGCGGAAGGTCCAGCTCGTCGCCGAGGCCGCGGCCCGCTGCCGGGTCCGGCTCGACCGCAGCGAGCTGCGGGACGTCACCGCGGAGATCGAGTGGGCCAAGGTCACCCAGACCGTGCCCGCCGACTACCCGGCGGCCGTCGCCCGCGCCCGCCGCGACGCCCCGCGCGACCCGGCCGAGATCGGCCAGCTCTACGCGATGTACGAGCAGCTCAAGGGCGAGCGCTCGGTGATCGACTTCGAGGACGTGCTGCTGCTCACCGTCGGCATCCTCCAGGACCGCCACGACATCGCCGAGCAGATCCGGAGCCAGTACCAGCACTTCGTCGTCGACGAGTACCAGGACGTCTCCCCGCTCCAGCAGCGCCTCCTGGAGCTGTGGCTGGGGGAGCGGGACAGCCTCTGCGTGGTCGGCGACGCCAGCCAGACCATCTACTCCTTCACCGGCGCCACCCCCGACCACCTGCTGGACTTCCGCGTCCGCCACCCGCGCGCGACCGTGGTCAAGCTGGTCCGCGACTACCGCTCCACCCCCCAGGTCGTCCACCTCGCCAACGGCCTGCTCAACCAGGCCCGCGGCCGGGCCGCCGACCACCGCCTGGAGCTGATCTCGCAGCGCGAGGCAGGCCCCGAGCCGGTCTACGCCGAGTACGGCGACGAGCCCGCCGAGGCCGAGGGCACCGCCCGCCGGGTCCGCGACCTGATCGCCGCCGGCGTCCCCGCCGGCGAGATCGCCGTCCTCTACCGGATCAACGCCCAGTCGGAGGTCTACGAGCAGGCCCTCGCCGACGCCGGCGTCCCCTACCAGCTGCGCGGTGCCGAGCGCTTCTTCGAGCGCCAGGAGGTACGGGAGGCGGGCGCGGCCCTGCGCGGCGCGGCCCGCTTCGGGGCGAACGACTCGCTCCTCGACGGCGCCGACGACCTCCCCGCCCAGGTGCGAGCGGTGCTTTCCGGCCAAGGCTGGTCCAGCGAACCGCCGGCCGGCTCCGGCGCCGTCCGCGACCGCTGGGAGTCGCTCGCCGCGCTCGCCCGCCTCGCCGACGACTTCGCCGCCGCCCGCCCCGGCGCCACCCTCTCCGACCTCGTCGCCGAGCTCGACGAGCGGGCCGCCGCCCAGCACGCCCCCACCGTCCAGGGCGTCACCCTCGCCTCGCTGCACGCCGCCAAGGGCCTGGAGTGGGACGCCGTCTTCCTCGTCGGCCTCACCGACGGCATGCTGCCGATCACCTACGCCAGGACGGACGAGCAGGTCGAGGAGGAGCGCCGGCTCTTGTACGTGGGCGTCACCCGCGCCCGCGTCCACCTGACGCTCTCCTGGGCGCTCTCCCGCTCCCCGGGCGGCCGTGCCTCCCGCGTCCCCAGCCGCTTCCTCAAGGGCCTGCGCCCCGGCTCCGGCAGCCGGGCCGCCGGGTACGGCGCGGCCGGCGGCGTCGAGCGGGGCGGCACCGGCGGCCCGGCCGGCGCGGGCGCCCGCCGCCGCCCGCGCGGCCCCGTCCGCTGCCGGGTCTGCGGCACCACCCTCACCGAGGCCGGCGCCATGAAACTCCTCCGCTGCGAGGACTGCCCCTCGGACATGGACGAGGGCCTGTACGAGCGGCTGCACGCCTGGCGCGGCGAGCGGGCCCGGGAGCTCGGCCAGCCCGCCTATTGCGTCTTCACCGACAAGACGCTCATGGCGATCGCCGAGCGCGTCCCCTCCTCCGGCGGCGAGCTCGCCATGATCGCCGGGGTCGGCACCCGCAAGCTGGACCGCTTCGGAGCCGATGTCCTCGCCATCTGCGCAGGTGAAGAGGGTGTGACGCAGCCGACGGACGACTGATCGAAACTCATGGGAAAAATAGTTTGCGCCCGCCCCGTCAAGCCCCATAGGTTCTTAACCACGCAACAGCGGCTTCATATGAGGCCCTGTCTCGTGCTGTACTTGTCCAAATGAACATCGAGAGCCCGGCTCACCCCCGAGCTCTCCGAGACGCCGAGAGGAGGCGATTCCAGTGATCAGCAACATCAAGAGCACCACCGTCATCAACGACACCGTCGTCAGCACCGCCAAAATGACCGATCGCTCGGTCGTCTCCGCCTGCTCGCTCGGCCTCTCCGCCTTCGCGTTCCTTGGCAGCGGTCTGCCCGTCACCGGTCTGTCCGGTCGCGGCATGGCCGCCATCGAGCGCGACGAGCGACCGACCAAGGCACGGGTGGCTGAAGAGACCAAGGCCGGATTCACGGCCTATGGCTTCGCGGCGGCCGGTGCCGGCAAGCAGCAGACGACGACGCAGCACCACACGATGTGGGCCTTCCGTGGGCTCGAACCCTGGAGTGATCCAGCCTGACCCGATCAGGCCGGCGCCTTCAGGGCCGCGGAACCCCACCCGGGATCCGCGGCCCTTCTGTTTGTCCCCGAACGGGGGCGACGGAGCGAAGGGGCCTCGGGACAACCAACCCGGTACCAGCCGAAGACCCGGCCGACCGGCCGGAAACGACCAGACGAGGAAAGACACCCGTGCAACTCGAAGCGCACGCCCCGTCCGTACCGCCTTCCGAAACGATCCCCCCGTCCGGCCTCACGGAGGACCACGCCTTGACCCCCCTGACATCGCTCACCGCGCTCGACGACGCCATCGAGAACCTCGGCGTCCCGGTTCCCTGCCGGGCCTACGACCCGGAGGTCTTCTTCGCCGAGTCCCCGGCCGACGTCGAGTACGCCAAGTCCCTCTGCAAGACCTGCCCGCTGGTCGCGGCCTGCCTCGCCGGCGCCAAGGAGCGCCGTGAGCCCTGGGGTGTCTGGGGCGGCGAGCTCTTCGTCCAGGGCGTGGTCGTCGCCCGCAAGCGGCCCCGTGGCCGTCCGCGCAAGAACCCGGTCGCGGCATGACCGCCCTGACCTGGGAGGCAGTACCCCACAAGGCCCCCAGGCGCACCGGAACGATCGACCACCCCCTCACGCACGATCCCCAGAAGCAGGCCCCGATGACCACGTCCGCCTTCGAGCCCAGCCGCTCCGCTACCCCCGACTTCTCCACCGCCGGCGCCCCCGCGTCGCGTCAGAACAGGACCCGTGACATGCAACTCATCCCAGAAGCCCTGGCCCGTGCCCATATGCGCGAGCGCCGGCGTGAGGCCGACGCGGAACGTCAGGCCATGCGCCTGATCGCCGCCCGGCGCATGCAGCGCCGCGCCGAGCGCGTCTCGCTGCGCGCCCGCCGCGCCCTCGCCATGGCCGTCATGAACTGAGCGCCCCACCAGGCGTCCCCGCGGGGGCCGGTCCGAACGGACCGGCCCCCGCGGTGCGTTGCACCGCCGCGGCCGCCCCGCCGGGCTATCGTCACGAGATGAACGAGCCCCGCGCCGCGGAGGAGCCCGTGGCCTGCGCACGCTGCGGCAGGACCGCCGACACCCTCCCGATCACCTGGACCTGCTCCGTCGAGAACGGCCGCCGCCAGTACTTCTGCGAGGAGTGCGCCCGCGCCAACATCCGTTCGATCGAGGGCCGCCTCGACTCCTCCTGGTGGTGAGCCGCCCGGCCCGCTAGGACGCCGGCTCGAAACCCGGCAGCCAGGCGGTCAGCTCGTCCCGCAGCCGCACCGTCGCGTTCAGCTGGCAGAGCACCCCGATCGTCGACAGCGTCACCCGGTGGATCAGCAGATACGAGGGCGGCAGGTTCAACTGCCGCCCCAGCTGGTGCGCGGGGGAGCGGGGGTCGGCGATCCGGGCCGCCTGCGTCCGCATCCAGCCCCGGGTGAAGACGAACGACTCCGCCTCCGCCGGTTCGATGATCGGCAGCAGGTACTCCAGTACCTCCTCCGGATCCAGCGCCACCGACTCCTTCACGAAGCCCTCCGACCGCAGCAGCGCGTACACCGGCTCGGCCTCGCCGGCCAGCGTCATCCGCAGACAGGTCCCGATCATCTCCGGCAGCCCGCCCGGCAGCCGGTCCACCGTGCCGAAGTCCAGCACCCCGAGCCGCCACCCGGCAGGATCGTCCGCCCCGTCCTCGCCGTCGGGTGGCAGCAGCCGGAAGTTCCCCGGATGCGGATCGGCGTGCAGCAGCCCGGTCCGCGCCGGACCCGAGAAGAGGAACCGGGCGAGCAGCTGCCCCGCCCGGTCCCGCTGCTCCTGACCACCCTCCGCGATCACCTCCGCGAGCGGGATCCCGTCCATCCACTCGGTCACAAGGACCTGCTCCGCCTGGTGCACCACCCCGGGCACCACCACGTCCGGATCGTCCGCGAAGACCTCGGCGTGCTCCCGCTGCGCCCGCGCCTCCAGGGCGTAGTCCAGCTCCTCCGACACCCGCTCGCGCAACTCCGCGATGAGCGGCTTCACCTCGGTCCCCGGCACCAGCGGCCCGAGCAGCCGGGCGAACCGCCCCAGCTGCGCCAGGTCCGAGAGCAGCGCCTCCCCGGCCCCCGGGTACTGCACCTTGACCGCGACCTCGCGGCCGTCGTGCCAGACCGCCCGGTGCACCTGCCCGATCGACGCGGCCGCCGCCGGCTTGTCCTCGAACTCCAGGAACAGCTCCCGCCATCCGTCCCCGAGCCGCTCCTCCAGCACCCCGTGCACGGTCTTCACCGGCATCGGCGGCGCCGCCTCCTGAAGCTTCGTCAGCGCCGCCCGGTAGGGCCCGGCGATCTCCTCCGGCAGCGCCGACTCGAAGACCGACAGCGCCTGGCCGAACTTCATGGCCCCGCCCTTGAGTTCGCCGAGCACCTTGAACAGCTGATCCGCCGTCCGCTCCTGCAGCTCCCGGGCCACGAACTCCGCCGACTTGCCCCCGATCCGCTTGCCCAGGCCCCACGTCGCCCGGCCCGCGAAGCCCAGTGGCAACGCGGCCAACTTGGCGGTCCGGGTGACCGCCTTCCGGGGAAGATCAGACATGCGCCCCTCCAATTCCCAGACTGCCGTGCCGCGCAGGGATGTGCTCCGCCATTGTGGACCCAGCCTCCCCGGCGCCCGAGGCGCCCACCCCCACCCTGCCCCGGGCGGCCCCACAGGGACAGGCCGGATGCGGCACCAGTCGCTCGGACCGCCACCCCAGCGACGGCATGGCCGCCTCCCACCGGGTCCCGGTGCTCGCCGGCAACTCCCCGTCCAGGAAGGCGAGGGCGTGCCCCGCGGCCAGCCCCGCCACCGCCGTCGCCAGCGCCACGTCACAGGCCGGCAGCGGATGCGGCGCCCCCGAACGCCACTGCGCGAGCAGCCGCGGCCACGCCGGGTCCCGGTCCGTCGCCTCCTCCTGGAGGCACCGGGCGCACGCCGTCCCGCCCGGCAGCACCAGTGGCCCCACCACCCCGGTCGCCTCCAGCACCCCCGCGTACAGATGGGGCACCCCGGCCGCCATCCACGGCTCCGCCGGCACCGGGTCCGGCACCCGCACCCCGAGCCCGTCCCGGTCCGTCACCACCACGAGTGACACCGCGGCCCGGCCGTCCCCGTCACCCGGCGCGGCCCGCCGGCCCGTCCGCCGCACCGCCACCGGACCGCGCGACCACCGCCCGACGAGCCGTCGCGCCGCCGCCACCCGCCGCTCGCCGACCGCCTCGGCGGGCAGCCCGCCCGGCGCCGTCTCCCACGGCTCGACCCGGCCGCCGTCCACCACCTCCACCCCGCCCACGCCGGCCGCCGCGAGCAGCGCCGCCACCATCGACCCCACCCGGCCGGCACCCCGCACCCGCACCCGCCGCTCCCGCCGGGCCGCGAGCGTCCCCAGCGCCCGCTCCGGCTCCGGGCACACCACCGACAGCGCGGCCAGATCCGCCCGCAGCGGATCGAGCGCCGTGTCCACCGCCCCGGCGGCCGGCCCCGCCCGCCCCGGCCGCCCGGCGGCGGCCTCCACCAGCAGCCCCACCGCCGAGAGCCGCCCGAGCAGCGCGTCGAGCCGCCCCTCCGGCAGCCCGAGCGCCGCCGCCTCCGCCCGCAGCAGCGCCGTCCCGCGCGTCCCGTCCATCAGCCCGAGCAGCCGGCCCGTCGCCGCGTCCACCGGATCCAGCACCACCGCGTGCGCCGGCGCCACCCCGTACTGCACACACGTCAGACTCCGCCACGCCCGGCGCAGTGCCGGCTTCACCATCGGATGCATCCCCGCCCCCGTCCTCCGCCGTTTCCCTTCGCGTTCCTCCGTGATCAGAGTGCCCGCCGGCGGCGGACCGCGCCGAAAGTTGTCCACAGGCCCACTTGAAAGTCATATGAGTCATACGGAGGGGTGTCCGTCGGGCCCGCCCGGTACCGTCGAGGGCGTGTCAGTCGAGATCCGCAGGAGCGCCCGCCGCACCCGTTCCGTCTCCGCCTACCGCGAGGGGGACCGCACGATCGTCCTCATCCCGGCCCGGATGTCGGAGGCCGAGGAGCGCCGCTGGGTCGGCGTGATGCTGGAGAAGCTCGACGCCAAGGACCGGGACAAGGAGCGCCGCGCCACCCGCGGCGACACCGAGCTCGCCGAGCGGGCGGCCCGGCTCTCCGAGCGCTACCTCGACGGCAGGGCCAGGCCCGGCTCGGTCCGCTGGGTCACCAACCAGAACAGCCGCTGGGGCTCCTGCACCCCCGCCGAGGGCACCATCCGGCTCTCCCACCGGCTCCAGCCGATGCCCGAGTACGTCGTCGACTACGTCCTCCTGCACGAGCTCGCCCACCTCCTCGTCCCCGGCCACGGCCCCGACTTCTGGCGGCTCCTGGAGGCCTACCCCCGCACCGAGCGGGCCCGCGGGTACCTCGAAGGAGTGGTCGCCGCGGACCGCCTCCCGAAGCTGCCGGACGCGGAGCCCGCGTCCTGAGGCCCTTTTTCCCGATTCGGTACCGGATCGGACCTGCCCTGTCTCAATGTCGTCCCCAGCGGTTAGCCTGGCGCGAGTCATTCGCCATCGGGATGGGGGACGGTCGTTACGCATGGCCAGGGAATTCCAACGCGGCCACAAGGCCAAGATCAGTGATCTGACCGCGGGCACCGATCTGTACGTGGGCGTGCAGATCTCCGCTCCCGGGCTCACCTTCGACATCAGCTGCTTCGGCCTCGACGCCGAGGAGCGGCTGTCGGACGACCGGTACTTCGTCTTCTTCAACCAGCCGAAGTCGCCCGAGGAGTCCATCCAGCAGCTCGGGGCGCAGGCCGGTGACACCGAGTCCTTCCGGGTCACCCTCGACCGGATCCCCCCGCAGATCCACAAGCTCGCCTTCACCGCCACCATCGACGGCGACGGCCAGATGTCGCAGGTCGGCCCCGGCTGGATCCGGATCGTGGCCGGCGGCGAGGAGGTCGCCCGGTACGCGTTCACCGGCGCGGAGTTCTCCACCGAGCGCGCGGTCATGCTCGGCGACTTCTACCTGAAGGACGTGTGGCGCTTCGCCGCCGTCGGCCAGGGCTTCGACGGCGGCCTGGAAGCGCTGCTGCGGAACTTCGGCGGAGAGGTCATGGAGGAGGAGTCGGCCGCCCAGCCGCAGGCCGCCCCCCAGCAGGCCGCCCCCGGCTTCGCCGCCCCCGCCCAGGCCGCGACCCCGCCCGCCTTCGGCGCCCCCGCGGCCCCGGCACCGGCTCCGGCCCCGGCACCGGCTCCGGCCCCCGCGCCCGCCCCGGCCCCCGCGCCCGCCCCGGCCTTCGGCGCCCCGCAGCCCGGCTACGGCGCGCAGCCGCCCACGCCGCCGCCGGCCCCGCAGCCGGTGCACACCCAGCCCACGATGGTCGCGCCGCTCGCTCCCGCGCCCGTGCCGCCGCCCCCGACCCCGGCCCCGGCCGCCGGCCCGTACGGCCAGCAGCCGCCGCAGGCCCCCTACGGGCAGGTCCCCGGCCAGACCCCGCCGCACGGCGCCCCCTACGGGCAGCCGCCCCAGGCGCCGTACGGCCAGCAGCCCGGCTACGGCCAGCCCGCCCCGTACGGCCAGCAGCCCGGCATGCCGCCGGGCATGCCGCCCCAGGGCATGCCGCCGGGCATGCCGCAGGGCGCGCCCGCGGCCGGCGCCGGGCTCGCCGCCGCGCTCGCCCCGTTCAAGGAGACCGCCACCGGCGCCCGCTGGACCCCGCAGAACCAGCAGCTCATGCGGGTCGACCTCGGCATGGGCGGCACCCCCGTCCTCGCCCGTCAGGGCTCCATGGTCATGTACCAGGGCAAGGTCGACTTCTCCTACAAGGGCGCCGGCTTCGCGGGCCGGATCGTGGGCAACGCCACCGGCCAGGAGATGCAGCTGATGCGCTGCACCGGCCGCGGCCAGGTCTTCCTCGCCGAGAACGGTTCGTACCTGCACCCGATCGAGCTCCAGGGCGACGCCATCTGCGTCTCCGCGGAGAACGTGCTCGCCTTCGACGAGTCGCTCCAGTACGAGGTCCGCCGCATCGAGGGCCACGGAATCCCCGGCGGCGCCCTGTTCACCATGCAGTTCCAGGGCACCGGCACCGTGATCGTCAAGACCCACGGCGTCCCCGTGGTGCTGCCCGTCACCCCGACGACCTTCGCGGACTGCAACGCGGTCGTCGCCTGGTCGGCCGCCTCGCAGGTCATCCTCTCCAGCCAGGTCCGGCTCCGGCGCAACGCCTACCCCGGCCACAGCGGGGAGACCGTGAACCTCCAGTTCCGGGGCGCCCCCGGCAACTTCATCGTCGTCCAGCCGTACGAGGTCTGAGGGAGCCCGACACCATGAACCAGCAGCTCGCGGGCTATGCCCCGACCCCCATCGCGGCGCGCATGGAGAACCACGGCAGCGCCATGCTCAAGGTCGCCATGACCACCGGCCAGGACCTCTACGCCCGGGCCGGCTCGATGGTCGCCTACGAGGGCTTCATCCAGTACGAGCCCAACCCGCCCGCCGTCCGCCAGATCGCCAGGGAGTGGGCCACCGGCGAGGGCACCCCGCTCATGAAGTGCACCGGCGACGGCCTGCTCTACCTCGCCGACTACGGCGCCGACGTCGTCGTGATCAACCTCCAGAACGACGCGCTCTCCGTCAACGGCTCCAACCTCCTCGCCTTCGACGCCCACCTCCAGTGGGGCGTCGAGCGGGTCAAGGGCCTCGCCAAGTTCGCCGGCCAGGGCCTGTTCAACGTGGGCATCTCCGGCACCGGCTGGGTCGCGCTCACCTCGCGCGGCACCCCGATCGTCGTCGACTGCGGCCGCGGCGAGGACGAGACGTACGTCGACCCCGACGCGCTCGTCGCCTGGTCGCCGACGCTCAAGGTCAAGGGCAAGCGCAGCTTCAAGGCGTCCTCCCTCATCGGGCGGGGCAGCGGCGAGGCATACCAGATGGCCTTCTCGGGCCAGGGCATCGTCGTCGTACAGCCCAGCGAGGACAGCAGCGACCGGCTTCGGGTCCGGGGCTGAGGGGGAGCGAGAACACATCATGCAGAGCCCGCTTTTCAACCACGCCGAGCAGCAGAGCCAGGAGCGGTACGTCATCCAGAACCCGCAGCTGCTGCGGGTCAGCCTCACCGGCCACGACGACGTCCTCGCGCGCAAGGGCGCCATGGTCGCCTACCAGGGGCTCGTCGACTTCGACGGCGAGTACCAGACCGGCAGCCAGCGCCAGGCCCGCGCCCGCACCGGCGAGGGCCTCGACCTGATGCGCTGCTCCGGGCAGGGCACGGTCTACTTCGCCAACCTGGCGCAGTACATCCACGTCGTCGAGGTCGAGCAGGAGGGCCTCACCGTCGACAGCGCCTACGTGCTGGCGCTCGACACCAGCCTGCACACCGAGGTCATCGCCGTCGACAGCCAGTACGGCGTCTCCGGCACCGGCAAGTACCAGCTCAACATCACCGGCCGCGGCAAGGTCGCCCTCATGACCTCCGGCCAGCCGCTGATGCTCCAGGTCACCCCGGACAAGTACGTGAGCGCCGACGCGGACGCGATCGTCGCCTGGTCCACCTCGCTGCGGGTCCAGATGCAGGCGCAGACGCACAACAGCAGCGTCCGCAGCCGCCGCGGCAACACCGGCGAGGGCTGGGAGCTCAGCTTCCTCGGCCAGGGCTTCGCCCTCGTCCAGCCCAGCGAGGTCATGCCCCCGCAGAACGCCGCCATCGGACAGGGCGTCGCCGCCCAGTTCGGCGTCGGCCAGCACGGCGCCCACGGCCAGAACCAGAACAACGCCTGGAACTGAGCCCACGGACGGCGGTACGGCGAAGGGCCCCCGGGAGACCGGGGGCCCTTCGCCGTGCCGCGCCGTGCCGCCGGCTCACCTCACAGGCGGGCCAGCGTCGCCTCCGTCAGCCGCACCACCGAGGTGTCCGCCACCGCGGCCACCTCGTCGTACGCGAACCACTTCAGGTCCAGCGACTCCTCGCTGATCTGCGCCACCGCCTCGGCCGGGGCCAGCGCCGCGTACTGCACGTCGAGGTGCCAGTTGCAGGGCGCCGGGATCGGATGCCGGTCGAGCCGCACCGGACCGCCCGGCACCAGCGTCAGACCCGAGATCCCCGACTCCTCGGAGGCCTCGCGCAGCGCCACCGCCTCGACCGTCGGATCGCCCTCCTCGCAGTGGCCGCCCATCTGGAGCCACATGCCCAGCTTCTTGTGCAGGGTCAGCAGCACCCGCCCGCGCGAGGGGTCGATCACCAGCGCGCTGCCGGTGAGGTGACCGGCCGAGCAGGGCTTGTACATGCCGTCCGGATGCGCCGCCAGGTGCTCCAGGTAGAGCTCGCGCAGCTCCGGCTGGCCCTCGTACCCCTTGAGGACGAGGACCGCGTCGTCGTGCAGCGTCACTTCGCGTCGTCCCCGTCCTCGGGCGCGTCGCCCTTGGCCGCCTCGCCGAGCAGCTTGTCCAGCTCGGAGAAGTCCAGGTGCTCGCGGTGGACGAAGCCGTCCGGGTCGTCGAGGTCGGTCGCCGTCGGCAGCATGTCGGGGTGCTCCCACAGCCCGTCGCGGCCGTCGACACCGCGCGCGTCGGTGAGCGAGGCCCACAGCCGGGAGGCGTCTCGCAGCCGGCGCGGCCGCAGCTCCAGACCGATCAGGGTGGCGAAGGTCTGCTCGGCGGGACCACCGGTGGCCCGGCGCCGGCGCAGCGTCTCGCGGAGCGCGTCCGCCGAGGTCAGCCGGGACTTGGCGGCCTCGTGGACCACCGCGTCCACCCAGCCCTCGACCAGCGCGAGCGCCGTCTCCAGACGGGCCAGGGCCGCCTTCTGCTCGGGCGTGTCCTGCGGCTGGAACATGCCGGACTGGAGCGCCTCCTGGAGCTGCTCCGGGTGGGTCGGGTCGAGCTGGGAGACGGCCTCCTCCAGCTTCGAGGTGTCGACCTTGATGCCGCGCGCGTACGACTCGACCGCGCCGAAGAGGTGCGCCCGCAGCCACGGCACGTGCGCGAAGAGCCGCTGGTGGGCGGCCTCGCGCAGGGCCAGGTAGAGCCGCACCTCGTCGGAGGGCACGCTCAGGTCCTTGCCGAAGGACGCCACGTTCAGCGGGAGCAGCGCGGCCCGGCCGGCCGGGCCGAGCGGCAGGCCGACGTCGGTCGAGCCGACGACCTCGCCCGCGAGCGCGCCGATGGCCTGCCCGATCTGCTGGCCGAACATGGCGCCGCCCATCGACCGCATCATGCCGATCAGCGGGCCCGCCATGGCCTGCATCTCCTGCGGCAGCACGTCGCCCATGGCGTTGCCGACGCGCTCGGCGACCGGGTCCACCAGCTCCTTCCACGCCGGGAGGGTCGCCTCGACCCACTCGGCGCGGCTCCACGCCACCGCCGTGTTCGCCCCGGAGGGCAGCGAGGTGACCTGGTCCAGCCACAGGTCGGCGAGGCGGACCGCCTCCTCGACCGCGGACTTCTCGGCCGGGCCCACGCTGGCGTCCTTGACGCCGTCGGCGGTGCCCTGGGCGACCACCTGGCGGGCGATCTGCTTGGCCATGTCCCAGTTCACGGGACCGCCCTCGTAGCTCAGCATCTGGCCGAGCTGCTGGAAGGCCGCGCCCAGGTCCGTCGGGTTCATCGACCCGAACATCGCGGCGAACGGATTGTCCGCGCCGCCCTGGCCGCCCATGCCGGGGAGGCCGCCGAATCCGAACGGGTTCGCCCCGAACGGATTGCCGCCGCCCTGGCCGCCGGACCCCTGGCCACCTCCGGCGGGGTCCTTCTTCTTGCCTTCGTCGCCGTCCTCCGGCTCCTCCGGCGGAAGGCCGAATCCGAATGGGGTGTCACTCACAGGTTTCCTCGGCTCCTAGGGCCACCGGCTCCGCGCCGGCGGCGACTGCCCGCTGCACAACACCAGCGTAGACATCCGGGTCGGATATGGGCTCAAGTCTCCGCCGGGCCGTGCCCTGCGGCAGGATGGACGCCACCTGGTACGTACGCGTCATCCCCGTACGTACTGAAGACAACCACTGGAGTCGGTCGGTGAGTTCCCCAGATCCGCAGGTTCGCGGAGCGCGAAACACCTCAACCAGGTCCGCCGCGCGCGGTCCCGTCGTCGCGGTCACCGGCGCCGCCACCGGCGTCGGCGCCCTCCTGACCAGGCGTCTCGCCGATTCGGAGGAGGTCCGTCGGGTCATCGCCGTCGACGAGCGGCGCGGCGAGGTGCCCGAGGCGACCTGGCACGTCCTCGACGTGCGGGATCCGGCCATCGCGGAGAAGCTGCGCGGCGCCGACGTCGTCGTGCACCTCGCCGTCGATCTCGACCTGGAGACCGACCCGGCCGCCCGGTCGGCGTACAACGTGCGCGGCACCCAGACGGTCCTCACGGCCGCGGCCGCGGCCGGCGTCCACCGGGTCGTCCTGTGCACCTCGACCATGGTCTACGGCGCGCTCCCCGACAACGACATCCCGCTCTCCGAGGACGCCGAGCTGCGGGCCACCGCCGAGGCCACCGGCGTCGGCGACCTCCTGGAGATCGAACGGCTCGGCCGCCGCGGCTCCCGCGCCCACCCCGGCCTCAACGTGACCGTGGTCCGCCCGGCCGTCCTCGTCGGCGGTACGGACACGGCGCTGACCCGCTACTTCGAGTCGCCCCGGCTGCTCGTCGTCGCCGGCTCCCGCCCCACCTGGCAGTTCTGCCACGTGGAGGACCTGGTCAGCGCCCTGGAGTACGCGGCCCTGGAGAAGGTCGACGGCGAGTTCGCGGTCGGCTGCGAGGGCTGGCTGGAGCAGGAGGAGGTCGAGGAGCTGTCGGGGATCCGCCGCATGGAGCTGCCCTCGGCGGTCGCCCTGGGCGCCGCGGCCCGGCTGCACCGGATCGGCCTCACCCCCTCCCCGGCCGGCGACCTCGCCTACACCATGCACCCCTGGGTGGTGAGCGTCGGCAGGCTCCACGACGCGGGCTGGCGCCCCAAGTGGACCAACGAGGAGGTCCTCGCGGCGCTCCTGGAGGAGGTCCAGGGCCGGCACACGGTCGCGGGCCGCCGGCTCGGCCGCAAGGACGCCACGGCGGCGGGCGCGGCGGGCGCCACGGTGGCCCTCCTGGGCACCGCGGCCCTGGTGCGGCAGATGAGGAAGCGGCGCGGCCTGTAGGACCCTCCTACGGAGGGTCCCGGTCCACCGGTCGAAAACGCTATTCCGGGATGTCGGAGGCGTGCGGCACCATGGACGGCATGACGACCACGCACGACCACCCCGGTGAGCAGGCCGCGGACGACCCGATCAAGCTGCTCGCGATCCGCGACACCCCGCTCTCGGTCGACGAGGTCTTCCGGGCCGTCGGGGACGACGCGGCGGGCGGCACGACCCTCTTCGTCGGCACCGTCCGCAACCACGACGGCGGCGCCGACGTGGACGCGCTGGGCTACTCCTGCCACCCGAGCGCCGAGGCCGAGCTGCGCCGGGTCGCCGAGAAGGTCGTGGCGAACCACCCGGTCCGCGCCCTGGCGGCGGTCCACCGTGTGGGTGACCTCAAGGTCGGCGACCTGGCGGTCGTCGTCGCCGTCTCCTGCCCCCACCGCGGCGATGCCTTCGAGGCCTGCCGCAAGCTGATCGACGACCTCAAGCACGAGGTCCCGATCTGGAAGCACCAGACGTTCTCCGACGGCACCGAAGAATGGGTCGGGGCCTGCTGAGCTCTCGCCCCGAGGGTGGGGGTCCCCCCGGACGAAGTCTGGGGGAGGGTGGGGGCCTGCTGAGCTCTCGCCCGGAATCGTGCAAGCAGGCGCGCCGACACGGTGTAGCCGAACGCCCGATTTGCGTAACCGACCCCCAGGCCCGAGCGTTGGTGGCACAGATGAATAATCTGCTGATCAACTCACTGGGGATGGGAGGTCGGGATGGCAGTGCTGGCCTGGTTGCTGATTCCGCTTTTCGCAGTCGTCGGCGCGGCGATATGGGGAAGCTGGGTCCAGAGGAACAAGACGATAGGTGACGTGGCCGAACTCGCCGGCTACGCCCGCTTCAGGGACGCCATGGAGCGTTCCCACCCCACCGCACCCGATTCCGCGCCGTTCCGGCCCGTGGCCGAGCCGGCCCCCGCGGAGTCCTGACCGGCCCCTGACGGAGGCCGGGCGGCGTCCCGTACGGACCGCCCCACGGGTGCGCGCACAGGCGAGTCCCGTACTGTCGTTCCATGCCACGCCGCACCGCGACGATGCTCGCCTCCACCCTGGTCCTGATCTGCCTGCTGATCGCCGGCGTCCTGATCCCGGTGCCGTACTCGGAGATGAGCCCCGGTCCCACGGTCAACACGCTCGGCGAGGCGCGCGGCGAGCCGGTCCTCCAGATCTCCGGTCGCAAGACGTACCCGACCGACGGCCACCTCAACATGACCACGGTCAGGGTCACCAGCGCGGACTACAAGATGAACGCCGTCGAGGCGGTCTACGGCTGGCTGACCCACGACAACGTGGTGGTGCCGCACGACACCCTCTACCCGGACGGGAAGACGGAGGAGGAGTCGAGCCAGGAGAACGCGGAGGAGTTCTCCCAGTCGCAGGAGAGCGCCAAGGTCGCGGCCCTCGACGAGCTCGGCATCCCCTTCACCACGAGCGTCGTCGTCGCCTCCGTGGTGAAGGACTCCCCGGCGGAGGGCACCCTCCACGCCGGTGACGTGATCAAGGCCGTCGACGGCGTGGAGGTCATGAGGCCGGCGGACGTCGCCGCGCAGGTGACCAAGCGGAAGCCTGGCCAGAAGGTCGAGTTCACGATCGTCCCGGCCAAGGAGGCGGCCGCCGCCGAGAAGGCGCACGAGGAGGCCACCGTCACCCGGAAGGTGTCCCTCACCACCGCGAAGTCCGAGGAGGGCGACCGGGCGATCGTCGGCATCCAGGCCGGCACCGACCACGTCTTCCCGTTCACCATCGACATCAAGCTGGCCGACGTCGGCGGCCCCAGCGCGGGCCTGATGTTCGCGCTCGGCATCGTCGACAAGCTGACCCCGGAGAGCCTCACCGGCGGGAAGTTCGTCGCGGGCACCGGCACCATCGACGACGACGGCAAGGTCGGCCCGATCGGCGGCATCCAGATGAAGCTGGTCGGCGCGCGGAACGCGGGCGCCGAGTACTTCCTCACCCCCGCCGCCAACTGCGCCACCGCGGCCGGCGACACGCCCGAGGGGCTCACCCTCATCAAGGTCGACACCATCGACGACGCCACGAAGTCGCTGGAGAAGCTCCGCAAGGGCGACACGGCGGGCCTCCCGAGCTGCGCGAAGAGCTGAACCGGTACGGGGCCCCGCGCGGGGCCCCCTACCCGTACCGCTCAGCTCTCGAAGGTCGCCGCGAGCGCGTCGGCGAGCCCCGGCACCAGGTCCGGGCCGGTCAGCACCTCGGTCGGCGAGTCCTTCTCGCGCAGCCGGATCGCCGCCTCCCGGGCGCCGGTCCGCAGCACGGCCACCGTCATCCGGACCTCCTGGCGGTCCGGGTGCCCGGCCACCCACTTGTTCAGCTTGGCGCCGCTCAGGTCCTTGGGGACCTGGGCCTCCGCCGACGGCGGCAGCATCAGCCGCTCCACGGTCAGGGCGCAGCCGGCGACCCCGTCCGGCCAGGCGATGGTGCCGAGGAACTCGTCGAGCGGCTTGCCCTTGGGGATCTCCTCCTGCTCGATGGGGGTGTAGGCGGTCGCGTCCTCGCCGAGCTTCAGCGAGGGCGCCTGGGCGCGCAGCCGGGCGGTGTCGACCAGGGCGAAGAGGCGGGCGGGCCGGTCCCAGCCGAGGCCGGAGGCGTACTCGTCGATCTCGAGCACCGCACGGGTGAGGGGACTGGAGGCCATCGGCGGGCCCGAGGGGGAAAGGTTGGACATGACCAATATCCTGCCTCCTCTTCCCCCGGAGACGGGAACTAGGTAAAGCGTCGGTAAGTTGCACCAGTGGGCCCTACGATCGCGGGGCCCGCTTTCCGACGCATCAACACCGAGGGGCGCACGTTGGCTTTCCAGATGCCGGACCGTGGCGGCAGCCCGTCCGGGCCAAGGATCAGAGTCGGCCGGCCGTCCCGGCGGGCCCGCACCCTGCTGATGACACTGGGCGTACTGGCCGTCCTTGCCATGGCGTTCGTGATGTTCGCCGGGTTCTGGACGGACTGGCTCTGGTACCGCTCGGTCCAGTACTCGTCCGTGTTCACCACCACCCTGTGGACCAAGATCGGCCTGTTCGCGGTCTTCGGCCTGCTGATGGGCCTCGCCGTCGGCTTCAACATCTGGCTGGCGTACCGGCTCCGTCCTCCGCTGAGCGCGATGTCGCTGGAGCAGCAGAGCCTCGACCGGTACCGGATGGGCGTCGCCCCCTTCAAGAAGTGGGTGCTGCTCGCGATCACCGCCCTGGTGGGGCTGATCGCCGGCGCCTCCGCCTCCGGCCAGTGGCGCACCTGGCTCATGTGGGTCAACGGCGTGGACTTCGGCGAGAAGGACGTCCAGTTCGGCAAGGACGTCTCCTTCTACGCCTTCGACCTGCCGTGGTTCCGCTTCCTGCTGGCCTTCGGCTTCGCCGCGGTGGTGCTCTCGCTGATCGCCTCGGCGATCACCCACTACCTGTACGGCGGGCTGCGGGTCACCAGCCCCGGTGCCCGCGCGACCGCCGCCGCCACCGGCCACCTCTCGGTGCTGCTCGGCGTCTTCGTGGCGCTGAAGGCTGTGGCGTACTGGCTCGACCGGTACGGCCTGGCGGTGAAGTCCAGCGACTTCAAGGCCACCGGCAACTGGACGGGCCTCCGGTACGTCGACGCCAACGCCTACCTGCCGGCGAAGACCATCCTGTTCTGCATCGCCGTCATCTGCGCCGTGCTCTTCTTCGCCACCCTGTGGCGCCGCACCTGGCAGCTGCCGGTCATCGGCTTCGGCCTGATGGTGCTCTCCGCCGTCCTCATCGGCGGCCTGTACCCGGCGATCGTGCAGAAGTTCCAGGTCCAGCCGAACGAGCAGGCCAAGGAAGCCCCGTACATCCAGAACAACATCGACGCGACCCGCAAGGCGTACGCGATCGACGACACCAAGCTGGAGAACTACTCGGGCAAGTCGACGGTGAAGGCCAAGGACAAGCTGCGCACGGACGCCGACACGGCGGCCGCCTACCGCCTCCTCGACCCGAACATCGTCTCGCCGACCTTCCAGCAGCTGGAGCAGAAGCGGAAGTACTACCAGTTCCCGACGACGCTCGACGTGGACCACTACCAGGGCCAGGACGTCGTCATCGGTCTGCGCGAGCTGAACATCCGCGGCATCCCGAAGCGGAACTGGATCAACGACCACTTCACCTACACCCACGGCTACGGCGCCATCATGGCCCGCGGCACCCAGACCGACGCCAACGGCTCCCCGGTCTTCACCGAGTCGGGCCTGCCGACCACCGGTGAGCTCGGGAAGTACCAGCAGAAGATCTACTACGGCGAGAAGACCGACCAGTACTCGATCGTGGGCGGCCCCCAGAAGGAGCTGGACTACGAGGAGAACGGCGAGAAGATCACCAGCTACGAGGGCGACAGCGGCGTCAGCCTGGAGAACGCCTTCAACCGCGCGGCCTACGCGGTGGCCTTCAGCGAGCCGCAGATCCTCTACTCCGGGGCCATCGGCGACGGCTCGCGGATCCTGTACAACCGCACGCCCAAGCAGCGCGTCGAGGCCGTCGCCCCCTGGCTGACCATCGACGGCGACGCCTACCCGGCGGTCGTCGACGGGAAGATCCAGTGGATCGTCGACGCGTACACGACCACCAACGGCTACCCGTACGCCTCGCGGACCACGCTCGGCGACACCACCGCCGACTCGCTGACCGTCGGCAACCAGCAGCGCGCGGTCGTCGCCCAGCAGAACCAGGTCAACTACATCCGCAACTCGGTGAAGGCCACCGTCGACGCCTACGACGGCTCGGTCACCCTCTACCAGTGGGACACCGAGGACCCGGTCCTGAAGACCTGGATGAAGGCCTTCCCCGGCACGGTGAAGCCCAAGTCCGAGGTCAAGGGCGACCTCCTGGAGCACCTGCGCTACCCGCAGGACATGTTCAAGGTCCAGCGCGAGCTGCTCACCCGGTACCACGTCACCGACCCGGCCCAGTTCTACAGCGGCTCGGACGCCTGGCAGGTGCCGAACGACCCGACCAACAAGGACAACGTGGCGGTGCCGCCGTACTACCTGAGCATGAAGATGCCCGGGGACGACGCCCAGCGCTTCTCGCTGACCACGACGTTCACCCCCAACGGGCGGCCCAACCTGGGCGGCTTCATGGCGGTCGACGCCGACGCCACCAGCAAGGAGTACGGCCGGCTGAGGCTGCTCCGGGTCACCGAGGACGTGCCGGGGCCGGCGCAGGTGCAGAGCAAGCTCAACGGTCTGCCCGACGTGGCCACCTTCGTCCGCGACATGAAGGGCGCCGACTCGGACATCCAGTACGGCAACCTGCTCACCGTGCCGCTCGACGGCGGGTTCCTGTACGTGGAGCCGGTCTACGCCCAGGGGCGGAACGCGCTCTACCCGCTCCTGAAGAAGGTCGCGGTGTCGTACGTGGACGCCGACCAGCCGGGCGGCGACACCACCAAGGACACCACGGTGTTCCAGAACAACCTCACGGACGCGCTCAACGCGGTCTTCGGGGTGGAGGGCACGACCCCGCCGACGACCCCGCCGACGACGCCGCCGGACACCGAGCAGCCGCCGGCCACCCCGCAGCCGCCGGCCTCGGCGGACGCGGCGCTGAAGCAGGCCATCGCCGACGCCCAGAAGGCGTACGACGAGGGCGAGGCGGCGCTGGCGAAGCAGGACTGGGCGGCCTACGGCAAGGCCCAGGAGGACCTCCAGACCGCGCTGCAGAAGGCCGCCGAGGCCGGCGCGAAGCTCCAGCCGTCCGGTACGGGCGGTGCCGAGAAGCCGGCCGAGGGCAGCTGACCTGCAAGGCTGCACCCCGCGTCGTGATAGTGTTACTTCACCGACGCGGGGTGGAGCAGCTCGGTAGCTCGCTGGGCTCATAACCCAGAGGTCGCAGGTTCAAATCCTGTCCCCGCTACTGACACGAGGGCTCGGATCCATAAGGATCCGGGCCCTCGTCGCGTGTCGGGGTGACGGAGGGCCCCGAAGAGCGGTACGGAAGGGGCGAGTTGAGGCGTGACGTGTTTGACTTGTCTCTCTGTGGGCATGTCGACAAAACGCTGAGGTGACCTCACGGGCTGCGGTATACCGGGTGTGCGCGGGTTGCGGGTGGTGCGACGATGGTATTTATGGGGGACAGGGCAACTCTGTTGGAGACAGGGCGGTTTGTGCAGCGGCACGCCAGAAATGCCGCGGACGAGATCATCGAGGCCGTGCCGGCCGTCGATGCGCTCGTCGACACCACCTCCCGAGCCGGGGCCGTCCCGGACGCCGGACCGGACACCGAGGCCGAGACCGAGGCCGAGACCGAGGGCCGGCACCGCAGGGCCGCCGAGCGCGGTGACACCGACGCCATGAGCGCCCTCGGCGCCCTCCTGCTCCGCCGCGGCGACCTCGACGGCGCCGAGCCCTTCCTGCGCGGCGCCACCGCCGACGGCGACCGGGCCGCCGCCAACAACCTCGGCGTCCTCCTCCACCAGCGCGGCTACCCCGACGAGGCCGCCGGCTGGTGGCGGGTCGCCGCCGTCGCCGGCTCCGCGCCGGCCGCGCACGCCCTGGGCCGCCACCACCGCGAGCGCGGCGACGAGCCCGCCGCCGAGTACTGGCTCCGCCAGGCCGCCGAACAGGGCCACGCCCTGGGCGCCTACGCCCTCGCCGAGCTCCTGGAGCACCGCAGCGACGTCGGCGCCGAGCGCTGGCTGCGCGCCGCCGCCGAGCAGGGCCACCGCGAGGCCGCGTACCGCCTCGCCCTCGCCCTGGAGCGGCGCGCCACCGAGACCCTCCGCGGCCCGCACACGTACGGCCCCACCGACGCGGGCCCCGCGCGCCGCCCGTACGACACGGCCGGCCGCCTGCGCGCGGCCGACCCCGCGCCCACCGGCGACGACCGGCCGTCCGCCCCCGTCCCCGTCCCGGCCCGGACCGGCGGGACCGGCGAGAACGGCGGCGCCGGGCCGCTCGGCGAGGCCGAGCAGTGGTTCCGGCAGGCGGCCGCCCGGGGACACCGGCGGGCCGCGCTGCACCTCGGAGCCATCCTGGAACAGCGCGGCGAGCTGAAGGAGGCCGGCCGCTGGTACCTCAGCTCCGCCAAGGAGGGCGAGGCCAAGGCCGCCTGCGCCCTCGGCTTCCTGCTGCGCGACGCCGGCGACGAGGAGTCCGCCGCCGTCTGGTGGCTGCGCGCCGCCCAGGACGGCGACGGCAACGCCGCCAACGCCCTCGGAGCCCTGCACGCCGCCCGCGGCGAGCAGCAGACCGCCGAGCGCTGGTACCGCGCCGCCATGGACGCCGGGGACGTCAACGGCGCCTACAACCTCGGCCTGCTCTGCGCCGCCCAGGACCGCCTCCCGCAGGCCGAGCAGTGGTACCGCCGCGCCGCCTACGCCGGCCACCGCGAGGCCGCCAACGCGCTCGCCGTGCTTCTCCTCCAGGCCGGGGACGCGGGCGGCGCCGAGCCGTGGTTCTCCAAGGCCGCCGAGGCCGGCTCCGTGGACGCCGCCTTCAACCTCGGCATCATCCACGCCGGCCGCGACGAGGACCGCTCCGCGCTCGCCTGGTACGAGCGGGCCGCCGCCGCCGGGCACACCGAGGCCGCCCTCCAGGTCGGCATCGCCGCCCTGCGCGACGGCGACGAGCGGACCGCCGAGCGCCATCTGCGCTGCGCGGCGGGCGGTGGCAGCGCCGAGGCCGCCTTCCGGCTCGCCACCCTCCTCGACGCCCGCCGCCCCGAGCCCGGTCCGGTGGTCCTCGGCGCGCCCGTGGACCAGAAGACCGAGTGCGAGGAGTGGTACGAGCGGGCCGCCCAGCAGGGCCACCGGCGCGCCCAGGTCCGGGTCGGCATGCTCGCCGCCGGCCGGGGCGACCTCACCGGGGCCGCCCGCTGGTACCGGGAGGCCGCCGAGGCCGGCAGCCGCAACGGCGCCTTCAACCTCGGACTGCTCCTCGCCCGCGAGGGCAGCGAGCGCGAGGCCGCCCTCTGGTGGACCCGGGCCGCCCGGGCCGGGCACGGCCGCGCCGCGCTCCGCCTCGCGCTGCTCGCCGCCCGCCGGGGCGAGCTGTCCGAGGGCCGCAAGTGGTGCGCCCGCGCCGTGGAGCTCGGTCCGGCCGAGGTCGCCGAGCGGGCGGCGCGGCTCAGCGAGGCGCTGCACCAGGAGCTCACGGCCTAGAAGCGATTTGCTCCTGTCACGGGAGTCCCGTAAGGTGGTGTTCACCGACGCGGGGTGGAGCAGCTCGGTAGCTCGCTGGGCTCATAACCCAGAGGTCGCAGGTTCAAATCCTGTCCCCGCTACTCAGTAGCCCGAAGGCCCGGATCGTATGCGTACGATCCGGGCCTTCGGCGTTTCCGCGGGCGGATGCGCGTACGCGAAGAAGGGGCGCCCCGAGTGGGGCGCCCCTTCTTCGGCGGACGGGCTAGGCCGCCGCGCAGTTCGGGCAGAGGCCGCGGTAGGTGACCTCGACGTTCGAGATCGTGAAGCCGAAGCGCTCCGCGTCCGGCAGGTCCTTCAGCGGGTCGCCCGCCGGGTGGACGTCCCGGATCGCGCCGCAGCCGGCGCAGACCAGGTGCTGGTGCGGCCGGTGGGCGTTGGGGTCGTACCGCTTGGCACGGCCGTCGGTGGCGACCTCGATGACCTCACCGAGCGTCACCATCTCGCCCAGCGTGTTGTAGACGGTGGCACGGGAGATCTCGGGCAGGCGCCCGACGGCGCGGGCGTGCACCTCGTCGGCGGTGAGATGCACGTGGTCGCCGTCGAGGACCTCGGCGACGACACGGCGCTGCGCGGTCATCCGCCAGCCGCGTCCGCGCAGTCGTTCCAACAGGTCGCTCATGAAGGTCAGGGTAACAGCGGGGGGAATTTCAGTCGGCCACGCTGTGGGCCGGCAGCCAGCAGCGGATGATGTCGCGGACCGAGACCATGCCCACCGGTCCCAGGTCGTCGAGGACCACGAGGTGGCGGAAGCCGCCTCGGGTCATCGCCTCGGCCGCCTCCTGGAGGGTCCAGCCGGGGGCGGCGAAGACCACCTCGTGGGTGGTGTGGGAGCCGGCCGGCTCCCGGTCGGGGTCCTCGCCCCGGCCGAGCGAGTTGAGGATGTCGCGCTCGGTCAGGATGCCGAGCCCGGCGTCGCCGTCGAGGACGACGGCCGCGCCGACCCGGCGGGCCGACATCAGCCGGGCGGCCTGCCGGAGTGTGTGGGCGGGTCCGATGGTGAGGACCACCGTGCTCATGGCGTCACGGACGAGCATGGATGGAGCCACCTCCTCGGCGAACCGCCCCTCAGGACGGTTCACAAATGCACAAGTGGGGGCTCCAGAGTTGCACCGGGAGAGGGGTCCGGCAAGGGGGCGCGCAAGGCGTCCCCCGGGGCGGACGGAGGCGCGTTCAGACGCCGGGCGTCCCCGCAGACCCCAGCCGGCCCAGCAGCTCCTCGTGCAGCAGACCGTTGGAGGCCGCCGCGTTCCCGCTGTGCGGGCCGGGCGTGCCGTCCAGGCCGGTGTACGAGCCGCCGGCCTCCTGCACCACGATCGCCACCGCCGCCATGTCCCACAGCGACAGCTCCGGCTCCGCGCACAGGTCCACCGTGCCCTCGGCCACCATCATGTACGGCCAGAAGTCGCCGTAGGCCCGGGTCCGCCAGCACGCGCGCGTGAGGTCCAGGAAGGCGTCCAGCCTCCCGCGCTCCTCCCAGCCGCTCAGCGAGGAGTACGCGAACGAGGCGTCGGCCAGCGAGGCCACCTGCGACACCCCGATCCGGGTCCCCGACTCCGGGCCGGTGCCCGTGAAGGCGCCCAGGCCCTTCGCCGCCCACCAGCGGCGGCCGAGCGCGGGCGCCGACACCACGCCGACCACCGGCTCGAAGCCGGACTCGCCCTCCTCCATCAGCGCGATCAGGGTCGCCCAGACCGGCACCCCGCGCACGTAGTTCTTGGTGCCGTCGATCGGGTCGATCACCCAGCGGCGCGGGCCGGTGCCCTCGACGCCGTACTCCTCGCCCAGGATCGCGTCCCCGGGCCGCTCCTTCTGCAGCCCGGCGCGGATCAGCTCCTCCGCGGCCCGGTCCGCCTCGCTCACCGGGGTCATGTCGGGCTTCGTCTCGACCTTGAGGTCGAGGGCCCGGAAGCGGGCCGTGGTGGCCGCGTCGGCGGCATCCGCGAGGGCATGGGCAAGACGCAGGTCATCGTGGTAATCGGCCATGTCCGGCACTCTAGCGCCGCCCGGACGCCGCCCGTCGGACCGTCTCGCACGGCCGTGCGGGCCCTCCGGTCCCTTGACAGCGCCGGTACCGCCTGCCGACGCTGAGGGGCCACCGTCCCGGCCCGGAGGCGCCCATGCCGACCGCCCGCGAGGCCCTCCTCGACGCCGCTCTCGCCGCCCTGGCCCGGCACCCCTGGTCCGCCGTCCGGATGGCCGACCTCGCCGTCGCCGCCCGGGTCTCCCGGCAGACCCTCTACAACGAGTTCGGCAGCAAGGAGGGGCTGGCCCGCGCCCTCGTCCGGCACGAGGCCGACGCCTACCTCGACGGCGTACGCCGCCTCCTCGCGGCCCCGGAGCCGCCCCCGCGGGCCCTCGCGGCCGTCGCCGAGTGGACCGTCGCCCGGGCAGGAGACCGGCCGATACTGCGCGCTCTGCTCACCGGCGCCTGGACCGAGGGCCTGCCCCGGCCCCGTCCGGCCCGCCCGGGAGCGCGCCCCGCCCCCGTACCGGCGCAGCGCAGGGCCGACGCCGGGCCGCCGGCGCCGGGGGAACTGCTCGCCACGACGGCGCTGTGCGCGGGGGAGCGGTGGGCGGCCGGCTGCGAGCTGGCCCTGCGGCTCGCCGTCAGCCATGTGGTGGCCCCGGCGCTGCCTCCGGAGGGTCAGTGCGCGGAGCCGGACAGCTGGAGGCCGATGACCCCGGCGATGACCAGCGTGATCGAGACGATCTTGAGCGTGGAGACCACGTCGCCGAGGAAGACCATGCCGTAGATCGCGGTGCCGGCCGCCCCGATCCCCGTCCACACCGCGTACGCGGGTCCCACGTCGAGCTTGCGCAGGGCGAGGGTCAGCAGTCCGAAGCTGCCGAGGGCGAAGCAGGCGAAGGCGATCGTCGGCCAGAGCCGGGTGAATCCGTGGGAGAGCTTCAGGCAGACCGCGAACCCCGTCTCCAGGATCCCTGCGACCACCACCAGCAGCCACGCCATCGTTCCCGCCTCCCGCCCGGTCGGATTCCTCGCACTTGTGCGGTTATGTCCATACCGGCATGGGGGCGGGCGTAAACACCGGCGGGGAGCGGTCAGTCGCCCTCGCGGCGCTCCCGGGTGGCGAGCAGCCGCCGCAGCGAGAAGAGCCGCGCCGGATCCGCGTGCCCCTCCGCCACCCAGGCGTCCAGGGCGCACTCCGGCTCGTCGTGGCTGCACGCGCGCGGGCACTCCTCCGTACCGGGCTCCAGGTCGGGGAAGGCGTGGATGACCCGGGCCGGATCGACGTGGTGCAGGCCGAAGGAGCGCACGCCCGGGGTGTCGATGACCCAGCCCTCGGCGGCGTCCAGGGGCAGCGCGAGCGCCGAGGTGGTGGTGTGCCGGCCGCGACCGGTCACCGCGTTCACGTGCCCGGTCATCCGGCGCTTGTCGAGCGGCACCAGCGCGTTCACCAGCGTCGTCTTGCCGACGCCGGAGTGGCCGACGAAGGCGGTGACCCGCCCGCCCAGGTGCTCGCGCACCCGGTCCGCGGCGCCGCCGTCGTACAGCTCCTCGCGGTTCACCACCACGTGCGGGATGTCCAGGTCGCCGTAGAGCTCAAGCAGCTTCTCCGGGGGCGCCAGGTCCGACTTCGTCATCACCAGGAAGGGTTCGAGACCGCCGTCGTACGCCGCCACCAGGCAGCGGTCGATCAGCCGGGGGCGCGGCTCGGGGTCGGCGAGCGCGGTGACGATGGCGAGCTGGTCGGCGTTGGCGACGACCACCCGCTCGTACGGGTCGTCGTCGTCGGCCGTGCGGCGCAGCACCGAGTCACGCGCCCCGATCCGCACGATCCGGGCCAGGGTGTCCTTCTCGCCGGTCAGGTCGCCCACCAGGGAGACCCGGTCGCCGACGACCGCCGCCTTGCGGCCCAGCTCGCGGGCCTTCATCGCCATCACGGTCCGGTCCTCGACCAGACAGGTCAGCCGGCCCCGGTCCACGGTGAGCACCATGCCCTCGACGGCGTCCTCGTGCTTGGGACGGATGGAGGTCCGCGGCCGGGTGCCCTTGCGGTTGGGCCGCTGGCGGATGTCGTCCTCGTCGGTGTGCTTGCCGTAGCGCCGCATCGTTCAGGCTCCGAGCATTTCGGTCCACATCCCCGGGAAGTCCGGCAAGGTCTTGGCCGTCGTCGCCACGTCCTCGATCTCCACGCCCTTCACGGCGAGGCCGATGATCGCGCCCGCGGTCGCCATCCGGTGGTCGTGGTACGTGTGGAAGACGCCGCCGTGGAGCGGGCGCGGGCGGATGTGGAGGCCGTCCTCGGTCTCCGTGACGTCGCCGCCGAGGCCGTTGATCTCCCGGGTGAGCGCCGCGAGCCGGTCGGTCTCGTGGAGCCGCAGGTGCGCCACCCCGCGCAGGGTCGAAGGGGAGTCCGCGAGGGCGGCGACGGCCGCGATGCCGGGGGTCAGCTCGCCGACCTCGCCCAGGTCCACGTCGATGCCGTGGAGCCGGCCCGTGCCGGTGAAGGAGAGCCCCGCACTTGTGAGCTCGCAGGCGCCGCCCATCTCGGTGAAGATCCGGCGCAGCTGGTCGCCGGGCTGGGTGGTGCGGGCCGGCCAGTCGGGGACGGTCACCCGGCCGCCGGTGATCAGCGCCGCCGCCAGGAACGGCTGCGCGTTCGACAGGTCCGGCTCGATGACCAGGTCACGGCCGCGCAGCGCCGACGGGGCCACCCGCCACACGTCCGGGGCGCCGCCGTGCTCCGGCTCGTCGACCTGCGCGCCCACCGCGCGGAGCATGTCGACCGTCATCCGGATGTGCGGCATCGACGGCAGCCGGCCGCCGACGTGCCGGACCTCGACGCCCTGGTTGAAGCGGGCGCCGGAGAGCAGCAGCGCGCTGACGAACTGGGACGACGAGGAGGCGTCGATCTCCACGACCCCGCCCTCCAGGCCACCGGTGCCGTGCACGGTCATCGGGAGGGCGCCGCGGCCCTCGTCGTCGAGCCGGGCGCCGAGCGCGCGCAGCGCGTCGATCACCCCGTGCAGCGGGCGCTCGTGGGAGCGGGGGTCGCCGTCGAAGCGGACCGGGCCGTCGGCGAGCGCGGCGACCGGCGGCAGGAAGCGCATGACCGTGCCCGCGTTGCCGACGTCGACCGTCGCGGGGCCGCGCAGCGGGGCGGGGATGATCCGCCAGGCCTCGCCGGAGCCGTCCGGGCCCACCCCTTCGTCGATCTTCACGCCCAGGGTGCGCAGCCCCTCGGCCATCAGGAGGGTGTCGCGGGAGCGCAGCGGGCGGCGCACCCAGCCGGGCTCGGCGGCGAGCGCGGCGAGCACCAGGGCGCGGTTGGTGACCGACTTCGAGCCGGGCACGGTCACGGTCGCGTCGACGGGGCCGCTCGCATAGGGGGCGGGCCACAGGTCCTGGGCTGCGGAGTGCGACGAATCGGGGTGTGCGGGGGAAGCTGCGGTCATGCCCTCACTGTACGGGGGTGTCAGAGACCGAGAAGCCAAGTGGCGCCGCCGATCAGGCAGCTGAGGGACACCACGTGGAAGAAGGCCAGCCACACCCCGGCGGGCACATGGGTGAGCCGCGAGAGCTGGTCCGGGTCCGAGGTGGCGGCCCCGCCGCGCCGGCGCGTGGAGTGGAGCTCGAAGGACGGCCGCACCCCGCCCAGGAGCAGGAACCACACCACCGCGTACGCGAAGGCGGCCTGCACCTCCGGCGCCGCCAGCCAGGACACCAGGACGAAGAGCCCGCCGGTGAGGACGACGGTGAGGATCCCGTACGCGTTGCGGACCATGACCAGCACCGCGAGGAGCAGGCCGGTCGCCGCCCACAGCAGCACGGCGACCAGGCCCGCGCCGAGCAGCGCCGCCCCGCCGAGGCCGAGCAGCGGGGCCGCCGGGTAGCCGGCCGCCAGGGTGAGGACGACGCCGAGGCCGGTCGGGCGGCCCCGGGTGACGGTGAGGCCGCTGGTGTCCGAGTGCAGCCGGATCGCCTGCAGCCGGCGGCGGCAGGCGAGCGCGACCAGGGCGTGGCCGCCCTCGTGGGCGATGGTGATCGCGTTCCGCGCGAGCAGCCAGACCCGGCGGGGCACGGTGACGGCGAGCGCGGCGACACCGGTGGCGATCACCAGCCACTCGGGCGGGGCGGCCTGCGGGCTGAAGAGGTCCATCCTTCGGTCCGCTCCTCTCGGGCTCGGGGATCGTGGCAGTGTGGCACGCATGTGCGGACGATTTGCGGCCGGCCGGCGCCCCGAGGATCTCGTCGAGACCTTCGGGATCGAGAAGTGGGAGCCGACGGAGACTCTGGAGCGGGACTGGAACGTGGCCCCCACCAAGGAGGTCCACGTCGTACTCGAACGCCCTCTGAAGGACGCGCAGAGCCGGCGCCCGGTTCGCCAGCTGCGCGCCCTGAAGTGGGGACTGGTCCCGTCCTGGTCGAAGTCGCCGGAGGGCGCGGCCCGGATGATCAACGCCAGGGCCGAGACCCTCCACGAGAAGCCCTCCTTCAAGAGCGCCTTCCGGTCCCGCCGCTGCATCCTGCCCGCCGACGGCTATTACGAGTGGGTGACCGGCGCCGCCGAGCGCGACCTTGAGGTTGAGGGGAAGAAGAAGCGGCCCCGCAAGCAGCCGTACTTCGTGACCCCCGCCGACGGCTCCGTCATGGCCATGGCGGGCCTGTACGAGTTCTGGCGCGACCCCGCGCTGCCGCCCGAGCACCCGGGCGCCTGGTGGGCCACCTGCTCGGTGGTCACCACCGAGGCGGAGACCGCACCGCTCGGCGTGGCCCCCGCAGAGGGCCCCGGCTCGCTCGCCGAGATCCACCCCCGGATGCCGCTGATGCTCACCGAGGACCGCTGGGACGCCTGGCTGGACCCGGCCACCACCGGCCTCGACGAGCTGCGCGCCCTGCTCGCACCGCCGCCGCGCGGCCTGATGCGGGCCTTCCCCGTCGCCACCGCCGTCAGCAACGTCCGCAACAACGGACCCGAACTCCTCGCCGAGCTGGCGGGCCCGGAACTCGGCACGCTCTTCTGAACGACCTCCGGAACCGGTCGGGACGGCAGGATGGTGACGTGACGAAGATCGAGACCGTGCCCACCGACGCCGGTGAGGCCCGCATCACCTGGCACCCCGCCCGCGAGGCCCGCCGCGTCCTCGCCCTCGGCCACGGCGCCGGCGGCGGCATCGAGGCCCGCGACCTCGCCGCCCTCGCCGCCGCCCTGCCCGCCCACGGCGTCACCGTCGCCCTCGTCGAGCAGCCCTGGCGGGTCGCCGGCAAGAAGGTCGCGCCCGCGCCGAAGACCCTCGACACCGGCTGGCGCGGACTCTGGCCCGCCCTCGCGAAGCCCGGCCTCCCGGTGGTCGCGGGCGGCCGCAGCGCCGGCGCCCGGGTCGCCTGCCGCACCGGCGCCGAACTCGGCGCCACCGCCGTCCTCGCCCTGAGCTTCCCGCTCCACCCGCCGGGCAGGCCGGAGAAGTCCCGCGCCGACGAACTCCTCTCCACCGGCCTCCCCACCCTCGTCGTCCAGGGCGGCAACGACCCCTTCGGCAAGCCCGCCGAGTTCCCGTCCGGAGGCGCGTACGAACTCGTCGGGATCCCCTACGGCGACCACGGCTTCGCCGTCCCCAAGCGCGCCCCCGTCGACCAGGAAGAGGCCGTCCGGGACATCGTCGGAGCCGTCGCCGACTGGCTCGCCGCCCTGCGCTGAACCCCACCGCGGCCCCGGGAATGCCGGGGCCCGGGCCGCTGTTGTGGAGAGCGTCGGTGTGAGAAGCGAGAGAGGGAGTCCGTCGCATGGGATCGACCGTCTGCCCGGAGCGGGCCAGGTCCGCGGAGCTCGACTGGACCGTGCTGCCCGCCCCCAAGGCCGCCCCTATTCGGGCGGCGGGCGGAGCCGTTCCTCGTCTATCCTCCGAAACGAGCGGGTCCGGCACCGGCCCCGTCACCGCGCTGGAGGAGGTGGGTCCGGTCACTGGGACCGACACAGGGACCGACGACGGCCCCGAGGAGACGACCGAGGAGCGCAACGCGCGCTTCGAGCGGGACGCCCTCGGCTACCTCGACCAGATGTACTCCGCCGCGCTGCGGATGACGCGCAACCCCGCGGACGCCGAGGACCTGGTGCAGGAGACCTACGCGAAGGCGTACGGCTCCTTCCACCAGTTCCGCGAGGGCACCAACCTCAAGGCGTGGCTGTACCGCATCCTCACCAACACCTTCATCAACTCGTACCGCAAGAAGCAGCGCGAGCCCCAGCGCAGCGCCGCCGAGGAGATCGAGGACTGGCAGCTCGCCCGCGCCGAGTCGCACATGTCGACCGGACTGCGCTCCGCCGAGTCGCAGGCCCTCGACCACCTCCCCGACTCGGACGTGAAGGCCGCGCTCCAGGCGATCCCCGAGGAGTTCCGCATCGCGGTCTACCTCGCCGATGTCGAGGGCTTTGCCTACAAGGAGATCGCCGACATCATGGGGACCCCCATCGGTACGGTGATGTCCCGCCTGCACCGGGGCCGACGCCAGCTCCGCGGCATGCTCGAGGACTACGCCCGCGAGCGCGGCCTCGTCCCCGCCGGCGCCGGAGAGTCGTCCAAGGATCTGAAAGGCGCGGACTCATGAGCTGCGGAGACCCGCACGAGACGGACTGCTCGGAAGTCCTGGACCATCTCTACGAGTTCCTCGACAGAGAGATGCCCGACGGTGAGTGCACCAAGTTCGAGGTCCACTTCGAGGAGTGCTCCCCGTGCCTGGAGAAGTACGGCCTGGAGCAGGCGGTGAAGAAGCTCGTCAAGCGCTGCTGCGGCAGCGACGAGGTCCCCACCGACCTCCGCGCCAAGGTCATGGGCCGGATCGACCTGATCCGCGCCGGGTACCTGGTGCCCGAGCAGGACGCGGTCGCCCCCGAGGCGCAGACGCCGCAGACCCCGGCCACCCAGGAGTGACCGGACGGGTGTGCGGGTCCTCCGCCGCGCATCCGTCAGCTTGTATCACCCGATGGTAGGAATCGACGGCGGCCCGCCTTGAGCGGCCGCCGTCCTCGCTAGCGTGCACCGCGTGACGGTCGTGAAGCCCCTCCCGCGAACGGCCCGCGCGTACATCGTCTGCGCCGCCCTCGGCGCCGGAGCGTGCGCCCTGCCCGCGCTCCTCCCCCCGTCGCCCACCCCCTGGGCGACCGCCGGCCTCCTCGCCGCCCTGTACGCGCTCGGCGAGCTGCCCGCCCGCTGCCGCCTCCTCGGCCGCTCTCCCGGCGGCTCCGTCCCCACGGGCACCGGCTCCTTCTACCCGGTGCTCCTCGCCGCCGCCCTGCTGCTGCCCCCGGCCGCCGCCGCGCTCACCGCCCTCCCCGGCGGCCTCCTCGCCCGCGTCGACGAACCCCCCGCCCGCTGGCGCCGCACCTGGCGCGCCGCCGCCACCACCCTCGCCGTCTGGGCCGCCGCCCACACCGCCGCCGCCCTCGGCACCCCCGCCGCCGCCTTACCCCACGCGCTGCTCCCCGCCCTCGCCGCCGCCCTCGGCTTCTGCCTCGTCCTCACCGCCCTCGACGGCTCCATCCGCGCCCTCGCCGACGGCCTCCCGCCCCGCGCCGCCTGGCGCGGACTCCTCGGCCGCGCCCTCGCCCCCCACCTCGTCCACGGCCTCGCCGGCCTCATGATGGCCGTCCTCTGGCGCAGCCCCCACGGCCCCGCCGCCGCCCTCCTCGTCCTGCTGCCCATGTACCTCTCCTCCTGGGTCTTCGCCCAGTACCACCACGAGCGCGCCGCCCACCAGGCCACCATCCGCGCCCTCGTCCAGGCCGTCGACATCAAGGACAGCTACACCCGCGGCCACAGCGAACGCGTCGGCCACGCCTCCGTCCTGATCGCCCGTGAGCTCGGCATGGACGGCGACCGGCTCGACACCGTCCGCTTCGCCGGCATCCTCCACGACGTCGGCAAACTCGGCGTCCCCACCCGCATCCTGCGCAAGGACGGCCCGCTCACCCCCGAGGAGCGCCGGACCATCGAACTCCACCCCGAATACGGCCACGAGATGGTCCGCGGCATCGGCTTCCTCGACGAGGCCCGCGCCGCCGTCCTCCACCACCACGAGAAGATCGACGGCACCGGCTACCCCTACGGACTGCGCGGCGAGGAGATCCCCGAATGCGCCCGCGTCGTCGCCGTCGCCGACGCCTTCGACGCCATGACCTCCACCCGCTCCTACAGCCGCGCCCGGCCCGTCGCCACCGCCCTCGCCGAACTGGAGCGGTGCGCCGGCAGCCACTTCGACCCCCGGATGGTCGCCGCCCTCGCCCGCGCCCTCGCCCGCTGGGGCTGGCGGATCGCCGTCACCGCCGACGAAGCCGGTACGCAGGTCCCCGCGCCCCGCACCCCCGGACCGCTCGCGCCCCAGCCGAAGGAGCCCGCATGAGACCGGGCGCGGCCACCGTCGGCGCCGTCCGCGCCGCCGCCCTCCTCCTCGGCGCGGCCGGCCTCGCCGCCACCCTCCGGCACGGCCTCGCCGAACCCGGCAACGCCCTCGCCTTCGGCACCCTCATCGCCCTCGGCGAACTGGCCCGCAGGGGCGCCCGCGCGGGAGCGGCGGCACCTCCCGTGCGCGAAGCGCCACGGGGGAGGGAACCCGCCCCGCTCGCCGCGGCCGCCGCCCTCGCCTACGCCCTCCTCGGCGCCGACGCCGGCACCGCCACCACCCACGGCGTCCTCCAGACCGCCGCCGTCGTCTCCGCCGCCGGCCTCGCCGGCACCGTCCCCCACATCGCCCGCGGCCGGGCCCCGGGCGACGACCGGCGCCCCGACCCCGACCACCTCGCCCGCCGGGTCCTCACCGTCGGCTTCGCCGCCCTCTGCTTCCAGCCGCTCTACAAGTGGGCTGCTCCCGGCGCCCCCTACGTCCTCTTCCTCCTCCTCGTCCTCGTCCTCACCGGCCTCTGCGACGCCGTCCTCGCCGCCCTGCTGCTCCGCGCCCGCACCGCCTACCCGTACGGCCCCCTCCTCCGCGACGAACTCCGCGCCCTCCTCGGCATCGGCTCCGCCGTCTGCGCCACCGGCGTCGTCATGGCCCTCGGCGTCGCCGCCACCGGACTCTGGGCGCTGCCCGTCCTCGCCGTGCCGCTGCTGCTCACCCAGGTCTCGTACCGCCGGTACGCGGCCGTCCGCACCGTCAACCGGCAGACCATCGCCTCCCTCGCCCGGGCGACCGAGATCGCCGGCTGCACCCCACCGGGGCACGCCCGCCGGGTCGCCGCCCTCGCCACCGCCGTCGGCCGCGAGCTGGGCCTCGGCGGCACCGAACTGACCGTCCTGGAGTACGCCGCCCTCATGCACGACATCGGCCAGCTCTCCCTCGTCGACCCCGTCCCCGGCGGCGCCACCGCGCCCCTGCCCGCCGAGGACCAGCGCCGGATCGCCCTGCTCGGCGGCGAGGTGGTCCGGATGACCGGCGTCCCCGACGCCGTCGCCCACGTCGTCGAGCGGCAGGCCGACCCGTACCGCGACCAGCCGCTGCCGGCCCGGATCGTCCGCACCGTCAACGCCTACGACGACCTCGCGGGAGCGGGCGCGGGCGCCGCCCTGGAAGCCCTGGAGACCCTCAGGCTCGGCACCGCCCGCGACCACCACCCCGAGGTCGTCGCCGGCCTGGCCCGGGTCCTCGCCCGCGAAGGGACCCCTGGGGTGACCTCGGTCCCCACGGGGTAACCCATGGGTAATGAGCGCGCCTCCGACCCGGCATGGTTGGATGCGAACAAGAGGGTGAAGCGACCGGCAGGCGGGAATCGTGAGGATCTTCGGGAAGGTACGGCATCGGCCCTCCGCCTCGTGGCGGCAGGCCACCGACCGCGCGTTCACGCTGATCGGCGACGGACGGTACGAGGACGCGGGCGCGCTGCTCACCCGGGCGGCCGATCTGGAGCCCTGGCTCTCCGAGTCCTGGTTCAACCTCGCGCTGCTGCACAAGTTCCGGCACGACTGGGAACAGGCGCGCGCCGCGGGACTGCGGGCCGTCGCCCTGCTCGACAAGGAGACCGGCGCCCCCGACTGGTGGAACGTCGGCATCGCCGCCACCGCCCTCCAGGACTGGCCGCTGGCCCGCCGCGCCTGGCAGGCGTACGGCCTGAAGGTCCCCGGTGCCTCCTCCGCCACCGGCGAGCCCGCCGGCATGGAGCTCGGCAGCGCCGCCGTGCGGCTCTCGCCCGAGGGCGAGGCCGAGGTCGTCTGGGGCCGCCGGCTCGACCCCGCCCGCATCGAGGTCCTCTCCATCCCGCTGCCGTCCTCCGGCCGCCGCTGGGGCGAGGTCGTCCTCCACGACGGCGTCCCGAACGGCGAGCGCACCACCACCGCCGGCCCCTCCTACCCCGTCTTCGACGAGATCGAGCTGTGGGCGCCCTCCCCGGTCCCCACCTGGGTCGTCCTCCTGGAGGCCGCCACCGAGGCCGACCGGGACGCCCTGGAGCAGCTCGCCGCCGAGGCGGGCTTCGCCGCCGAGGACTGGTCCTCGTCGGTACGGCTCCTGTGCCGCGCCTGCTCCGAGTCGACCATGCCCAGCGCCGAGGGCGAGGGCGACCACGTCGACCCGCACGACCACAGCGAGCCCGGCCACCCCGGCCCGCTCGGCCACCGCTCGCCCGGCGAGCTGTGGGTGCCCGAGCGCGAGTGCGGCATCGCCGCCCCGGCCGATCTGGTCCGCGGCCTCCTCGACGGCTGGGTCGCCGACAGCCCCGACAGCCGGGAATGGCGCGATCTCGAAGAGGTCTGCTGAGCCTTCCGTCCCGGCCCCGTAGGCTGTCCCCGACGGATTCGGGTTTTCAGGAAGGCGCGGCGGCACATGGCGCAGCAGGAGTCGGGCGAGCAGATCTTCACGGGCTACGCCCTGGACGACGACGGCTACATCGTGGACACGGAGGAGTGCGAGGCGCGTGAGCTCGCCCACCGCGAGCGGGGCACCTCCCGTCCCATCACGGTCGTCGGCAACCCGGTGCTGCACCACGAGTGCAAGGACGTCACCGAGTTCGGCCCCGAACTGGCCGCCCTGGTCGACGACATGTTCGCCAGCCAGAAGACGGCCGAGGGCGTCGGCCTCGCCGCCAACCAGATCGGCGTCGGCCTCAAGGTCTTCGTCTACGACTGCCCCGACGACGAGGGCGTCCGCCACACCGGCCACGTGATCAACCCGGTGCTCCAGGAGCTGCCGGCCGACCGCCGCCACCTGGACGACTCCAACGAGGGCTGCCTCTCGGTCCCCACCGCCTACGCGGAGCTGGCCCGCCCCGACTTCGCCGAGGTCCACGGCCAGGACCTGCACGGCAACCCCATCAAGGTCCGCGGCACCGGCTACTTCGCCCGCTGCCTCCAGCACGAGACGGACCACCTCTACGGCTTCCTCTACATCGACAAGCTCTCCAAGCGCGACCGCAAGGACGCCCTCCGCCAGATGGAGGAGGGCACCCCGCGCTACGAGGTCGTCCCGAACGACTGACCCCGCGCAGATACGCCGAAGGGCCCCGCACTCGTGGAGTGCGGGGCCCTTCGGCGTATTCGGACGGACTAGAAGTCCTCGTCCAGGTCGACCGTGCCCTCGACCGCCACCTGGTAGGCGGAGGGGCGGCGCTCGAAGAAGTTGGTGAGTTCCTGGACGCCCTGGAGCTCCATGAAGGAGAAGGGGTTCTCGGAGCCGTAGACCGGGGCGAAGCCGAGGCGGACCAGGCGCTGGTCGGCGACGCACTGGAGGTACTCGCGCATGGACTCGGTGTTCATGCCGGGCAGGCCGTCGCCGCACAGGTCGCGGCCGAACTGGAGCTCCGCCTCGACGGCCTCCTTCAGCATGTCCGTGACCTGCTGCCGCAGCTCGTCGTCGAAGAGCTCCGGCTCCTCCTTGCGGACCGTGTCCACGACCTCGAAGGCGAAGTTCATGTGCATGGTCTCGTCGCGGAAGACCCAGTTGGTGCCCGTCGCCAGGCCGTGCAGGAGGCCGCGGGAGCGGAACCAGTACACGTAGGCGAAGGCGCCGTAGAAGAAGAGGCCCTCGATGCAGGCGGCGAAGCAGATCAGGTTGAGGAGGAAGCGGCGGCGGTCCGCCCGGGTCTCCAGGCGGTCGATCTTCTCCACCGAGTCCATCCAGCGGAAGCAGAACTGCGCCTTCTCGCGGATGGAGGGGATGTTCTCGACGGCCGCGAAGGCCGCCGCGCGGTCGTCCGGGTCGGGGAGGTAGGTGTCCAGGAGGGTCAGGTAGAACTGGACGTGGACGGCCTCCTCGAAGAGCTGGCGGCTCAGGTAGAGGCGGGCCTCCGGGGAGTTGATGTGCTTGTAGAGCGTCAGCACCAGGTTGTTCGCGACGATCGAGTCGCCGGTCGCGAAGAACGCGACGAGGCGGCCGATCATGTGCTGCTCGCCCGGGGTGAGCTTGGCGAGGTCGGCGACGTCCGAGTGGAGGTCGACCTCCTCCACGGTCCAGGTGTTCTTGATGGCGTCCCGGTAGCGCTCGTAGAAGTCCGGGTAGCGCATGGGGCGGAGCGTCAGCTCGAAGCCGGGGTCCAGGAGGTTGTTCGTACGGGTGGTCATTACTGGCAGGCCTCGCAGGACTCGGGGTTCTCCAGGGAGCAGGCGACCGCGTCGGGGTCGGCGACCTGCTGGACGGGGATGGGGGCGGCGGCGGACGCGGAGGCGGCGCGGGCGATCCTCGTCGCCGGGCGCGAGCGCAGGTAGTACGTCGTCTTCAGGCCGCGCTTCCAGGCGTACGCGTACATCGACGACAGCTTGCCGATGGTCGGCGTCTCCATGAAGAGGTTCAGGGACTGCGACTGGTCGAGGAAGGGCGTGCGGTCGGCCGCCATGTCGATCAGGCCGCGCTGCGGGATCTCCCACGCCGTGCGGTACAGGTCGCGGACCTCGGCCGGCACCCAGGAGAAGCCCTGCACCGAGCCGTTGGACTCGCGCAGCGCCTCGCGGGTCTGCGCGTCCCACACGCCGAGCTCCTTGAGCTCGGCGACGAGGTACGAGTTGACCTGGAGGAACTCGCCGGAGAGCGTCTCGCGCTTGAAGAGGTTGGAGACCTGCGGCTCGATGCACTCGTAGACGCCGGCGATCGAGGCGATCGTCGCCGTCGGGGCGATGGCGAGGAGGAGGCTGTTGCGCATGCCGACGGCGGCGATGCGCTCGCGCAGGGCCGTCCAGCGCTCCGGCCAGTTCAGCTCGACGTCGTAGTGGTCGGGGTGCAGGACGCCCCGGGCGGCGCGGGTCTTCTCCCAGGCGGGGAGGGGGCCGCCGCGCTCGGCGAGGTCGGCGGAGGCCTCGTACGCGGCGAGCATGATCCGCTCGGCGATCCTCGTCGACAGGGCGCGCGCCTCCGCCGAGTCGAAGGGCAGCCGCAGCTTGAAGAAGACGTCCTGGAGGCCCATCGCGCCCAGGCCCACCGGGCGCCACCTGGCGTTGGAGTTCCCGGCCTGCTCGGTCGGGTAGAAGTTGATGTCGACGACCCGGTCGAGGAAGGTGACGGCGGTGCGGACGGTCTCGTCCAACCGCTCCCAGTCGATGTCGCCGTCGGCGACGAACGCGCCGAGGTTGACCGAGCCGAGGTTGCAGACGGCCGTCTCGCCGTCGTTCGTGACCTCGATGATCTCGGTGCAGAGGTTGGAGGAGTGGACGACGGTGCCGGGCTCGGCGGTCTGGTTGGCCGTACGGTTCGAGGCGTCCTTGAAGGTCATCCAGCCGTTGCCGGTCTGGGCCAGGGTCCGCATCATCCGGCCGTACAGGTCGCGGGCCGGGATCGTGCGGCGGGCCAGGCCCTTCGCCTCGGCGGCGCGGTAGGCGGCGTCGAACTCCTCGCCCCACAGGTCGACGAGCTCGGGCACGTCGGCGGGGGAGAAGAGCGACCACGCGGCGTCCGCGTTGACCCGGCGCATGAACTCGTCCGGGATCCAGTGGGCGAGGTTCAGGTTGTGGGTGCGGCGGGCGTCCTCGCCGGTGTTGTCGCGGAGCTCCAGGAACTCCTCGATGTCGGCGTGCCAGGTCTCCAGGTAGACGGCGGCGGCGCCCTTGCGGCGGCCGCCCTGGTTCACGGCGGCGACCGAGGCGTCCAGCGTCTTCAGGAAAGGCACGATGCCGTTGGAGTGGCCGTTGGTGCCGCGGATCAGCGAACCGCGCGAGCGGATCCGGGAGTACGACAGGCCGATGCCGCCGGCGTGCTTCGACAGGCGCGCGACCTGGTGGTAGCGGTCGTAGATGGAGTCCAGCTCGTCCTGCGGGGAGTCCAGGAGGTAGCAGGAGGACATCTGCGGGTGGCGGGTGCCGGAGTTGAAGAGCGTGGGGGAGGACGGCAGGTAGTCGAGGCGGCTCATCAGGCCGTACAGCGCCGCCACCTCGTCCAGGGCGCGGGCGCTGTCGTCCTCGGCGAGGCCCGCGGCGACCCGGAGCATGAAGTGCTGCGGGGTCTCGATGACCTTGCGGGTGATCGGGTGGCGCAGCAGGTAGCGCGAGTAGAGGGTCCGCAGGCCGAAGTAGCCGAAGCGGTCGTCGGCGGCCGGGTCGATCAGCCCGTCCAGGCGGTCGGCGTGGAGGGCGGTGAAGGCGGCGGTGCGGTCGGCGATCAGGCCCTCGCGGTGGCCGGTGGCGACCGAGGCGGAGAAGGAGACGGCGCCCTGGGAGACGGCCTCCTCGGCGATCGTGAGGGTGAGCAGGCGGGCGGCGAGCCGGGAGTAGGCGGGGTCCTCGGAGATGAGTCCGGCCGCGGCCTCGGTGGCCAGTTCGCGCAGCTCCGCCTCGTCCGACCCGGCGTGCCGGCCGCGCAGCGCGGCGGCGGCGACCCGGCCGGGGTCGGTGTCGGTGAGGTCGGCGGTGAGGTCGGTCAGGGTCCGCAGCAGTACGGTCCCGGGGCCGTCGCCGTCGGTCGCGGCGGCCTCGGCAACTGACGGACCCGCAGGCGCGATGGTCACGTGGGGGCTCTCCCTCGCTCGGCCCGGGGCCACGGCGGGGGAGCGGGGCGGGCAGGCCTCCGTACGCGCGGAGGCGCCCGCGTCCACCGGCCCATTCCGCGAGGCCCGGACGTCGTCGGCACCCGGAACGGACGGACCGGGCGCACCGTCGGCAGGTCTTCGGACTCCCTCCGTGCGAAAGCGCACGAAGTACACCGTTGCGGGACAGTTCCGGATTCGCACCGGATTCCCCTGCGGCGACAGCGAGGACGAGCATACATGTGGGGGGCGCCGATCTCGGCACCCCCCACATGTTGTGTCCCGTCGCTCAGGTGTCCAGGGAGAACGCCCAGAGGGGCGACAGGTCCGGCACCGGGCTCCAGTCCCGCTCGGGGACCCGGACGAAGCCCAGGCGGCGGTAGATGCGGTGGGCGGTCGTCATCCGGTCCTGGGTGGACAGGACGAGCCGGACGCAGCCGTCGAGGGCCCGCGCCCGGTCGACGCAGGCCCGTACGAGCGCCTCTCCGACGCCCCGGCCGCGCGCCGCGCGCGTCACGGCGAGGAGGCGGAACTCGGCCTCGTCGGGGCCGGCGATGTCGGCCCACTCGCCGCCGCCGACGGTGAAGGTGACCGCGCCCAGCAGGGTCCCCTCGGCGTCCACGGCGACCAGCACCTCGGCCTCGGCGGCCCGCCGGGCGACGTCCCGCATCACCGGGAGGTAGTCGTCGTCCTCGCCGAAGGTGAGGTGCCCGTCGTCGAGGTAGGCGCGGGCGGTGAGCTCGCCGACCTCCTCGTACTCCTCCGGCCGTACGGCCCTGATCGTGAAGTCCATGCCCGCAGTGTGCCGCGCTCAGCCGCCGACGCCCACCGAGTTGTCGGGCGCCCCGTCGCCGACGGGCGGCAGGTCGCCGCGTTCGACGGCTCCCCCCGGGCCGGTGGCCCGGGGCAGGACGGCGTCGAGTTCGGCGTCGTCGGCCCGGTGGGCCTTGGCGGCGGCCTGCTTGAGCAGGTCGCGGGGGACGGTGCGCGGGGCGGCGACCTCGACGCGCAGCCCGTTCTCGTTGCGCAGGTAGGCGTGCCGGTCGCCGTCGCGGCGGTACCAGCCGTCGCCCTCGGCCTCGCAGCCGTCGCCGTCCGGGGGACCGGCCGCGCACTCCTCGGCGCGGAACGGCCGCCGTTCGGCGCTGAGCGTGACGTTGCCGCCGTCCTTGTTCACGTACACGATCTGGAAGCCGTCGTCGCCGACGACCCCGGCGGACTGGAGCGCCGGAGCGTAGCCCTCGGCCTCGGTGACGTAGACGTGTTCGAGGCGGGTCTGGGCGTTCCGGGCGCGGGCTTCGAGGGCCGCGCGGTCGGGGGCCGGCGGGTCGGTGGCCGTCACGGTGCCGCAGCCGGCGAGCGCGGCGAGGCCGACGGCGAGCAGGAGCAGCTGCGGGGGAGTGGTCCGCGGTCGCATGGGGCCCTTTCGGTGGGTGGGGACGCGGCAGGCCGCCCGGCCTGGGAGGCGGGCGGCCTGCGGGGTGGTGCGGGGCGGCTCAGTGGCCGGCGCCGACCTTGGGGAGCTCGGTGCGGACGCCGGAGTCGCCGGCGTCGGCCGTGTAGTCCGACGGGGAGGTCTCGTCGACGCCCTCGGGGGCCTTGGCGGCCTTGAGGACGAAGGTGAGGACGACCGTGACGAGGACGTTGAGGACGAAGGCGGTGAGGCCGATGTAGCCGATCTCGCCGATGCCGGGGATCTCGGCGGAGGAGCCGCCGAAGTGCTTCTGCTTCGGCGTCGACACGTTGTACGCGGCGATGGTGCCGTACAGCATGCCGACGGCCCAGCCGGCGAGCAGCGCCCAGCGGTGGAACCAGCGGGTGAAGAGGCCGCCGACCAGGGCGGGGAAGGTCTGGAGGATCCAGATGCCGCCGAGGAGCTGGAAGTTGATGGCGACGGTCTTGTCCATGGTGAGGACGAAGACGAGGGCGCCGACCTTCACCAGGAGGGACACCAGCTTGGAGACCTTGGTCTCCTGCGCGGGGGTGGCCGAGGGCTTGATGAAGTCCTTGTAGATGTTCCGGGTGAAGAGGTTGGCCGCGGCGATCGACATGATCGCGGCGGGCACCAGCGCGCCGATGCCGATGGCGGCGAAGGCCACGCCCGCGAACCAGGAGGGGAACATGTCCTCGAAGAGCTGCGGGATGGCCAGCTGGCCGTTCTGGACCTTGACCCCGGCGGCGATCGCCATGAAGCCGAGCAGCGCGAGCAGGCCCAGCATCAGCGAGTACAGCGGCAGGATGGTGGTGTTGCGGCGGATGACCTCGCGGCTCCTGGACGAGAGCGTCGCCGTGATGGAGTGCGGGTACATGAAGAGCGCGAGCGCGGAGCCGAGGGCGAGCGTCGCGTACGTCCACTGTCCGGCCTCGCCGGGCACGAGGGCGCCGGCCTTGGCGGTGGTGAACTTCTCGTCGGCGGCGGCGAAGATCTCGCCGAAGCCGCCCAGCTTGATCGGGATGTAGATGATCGCCACCGCGATGACGATGTAGATCAGGGTGTCCTTGACGAAGGCGATGAGCGCCGGGGCGCGCAGACCCGAGGAGTAGGTGTACGCGGCGAGCACGCCGAAGGCGATGAGCAGCGGCAGGTCCTTGACGAACCAGTGGGTGTTCTCGCCGCCGCCGACGCCCATCACGTCCAGGACGGCCTGGATGCCGACGAGCTGGAGCGCGATGTACGGCATCGTGGCGAGGATGCCGGTGACCGCCACCGCGAGCGAGAGGCCCTTGGAGCCGAAGCGGCCGCGGACGAAGTCGGAGGTGGTGACGTAGCCGTGCTTGTGCGACACCGACCAGAGGCGCGGCAGGAAGGTGAAGATGAGCGGGTAGACCAGGATGGTGTAGGGGACGGCGAAGAAGCCGGCCGCGCCCGCCGCGTAGATGGCCGCCGGGACGGCGACGAAGGTGTACGCGGTGTAGAGGTCTCCGCCGAGCAGGAACCAGGTCACCCAGGTGCCGAACGAGCGGCCGCCCAGGCCCCATTCGTCGAGGCTGTTCTCGTTCTCCGCCTTCCGCCACTTCGCGGCGAGGAAGCCCATGACCGTGACGGCCAGGAAGAAGAACACGAACACGCTGAGCGCGACGACGTTGACGTCCTTCATCGCTCCTCACCACCCTCACGGACGCGGCGGGCGCGCTGGGCGCGCTGGTCGCGCTGCCAGAGCTTGTACGCGACGACGGTGAGCGCGGTCGCGATCAGCACCCACAGCATCTGGTACCAGTAGAAGAACGGGATGCCGGCGAGAAGGGGATCGACCTTCGCGTAGGAACCGACCCAGAGCATCGCCACGAACGGGGCGAGCAGGCAGAGCGCGATCACCGCCCTGATCGGGGTGATGACCGATTGTTTCCCTTGTGTCTCTTGTGACATGGCAATCCCGTCCGACGCGCCAATGACCTTGTGATGCCGAGGCAATCTAGGGGACTGTCCGCGTTCTCGGAACCCCCGCCCGTACCACGGGTGTGTTCTCGTGATGGTTCACGACCAGCCTTCCTTCGCCGCGCGGACGTCCGCCTCGAAGCGGCTGCGGGCCCCGAGCGGGGATACGAGCTCGAACTCATCCGGCGCGCGGTGCACAGCGAGACCCCAGCCGACGGGCGGCGGTGTCGTCGGTGCAGCTGATGCCGAGCAGCATCAGCAACTCCCGCTCCTGCGGCGGGAGGTCGTGCGCGTCAGCGCGCTGTTGCTGCCAGAGCACGACATACTGAGAGGATTCGATCCTGTTTTTCTCGTGTTTGCCGGATTGGTTAAGGAATGGGTCATTCTGGATTCGGCCTGAGCCTGGGTCCGCTGTATGAATCCTGATCGGGTTTGCTGATCGGTTTTCGGGTGGTTCTCCGGTTCCGGGCCGGGGTGGATGCCGGATGGCCGGTCCGGTGGCGGGTTCTCCGAAGTCCTTCGGGTCGTGGGCGGGCGGTGGTCGACGCCCGTCCGCAGGTTCTCTAGCGCCCGCAGCCAGGGCCATCGGACGGGGAAGTGCCAGGTCAGGGTGCGTGCACTCGTGGCGAGGTGGGCGGGGACGCCGATCAGGTGGCGGCGGACGGTGCCGGTGCGGGCCTTCGCGTGGAAGGTGGAGGCCAGGGCGCCGAGCGCGTGAGTGAGGTTGTGGGCCAGGACGGCGAGGGTGAGCCAGGCGGCGTTCGCGGTGAACTTCCCCGACGGCAGGTGATCGAGGGTGGAGTCCTCCAGGTCGGCGAGGCCTGCTCGACGATCGAGTGCCGGCGGTGGGTGGCCTCGGTCTCCACCAGGCCGAGCGTGGTGTCGGTGAACATCGCATGGAAGCGGTGAGTCGCGAACAACTCACCCTGCCCGTCGGGGGTATGAGCCTGGCCGAGGCGTTTGACGCGGCGGACCAGGAGTCGGGCCGCGACGTGGTGCTTCTTCGGCTAGTCGGCGAAGGCGGTGTATGCGGTCTCGGTGACCTCGGCGCCCGAGACACACCGCTGCTCGTCGGCGTCCAACACCGCGTCCGTGTGCTTGATCGCCGTCCACGCGGCCTCGTCGATGGCGGCGACGCGCTTGCGGACCTTCTCGCGCTGGGCGATCGCGAAGGAGAAACGCATGCCCAGATGGCGGCAGGTGGCACGGTCTTGTGCGAGCAGAAAGCGGAGCCGCCGGGCGCGATGATCTGGCCCCTCGTGCCCATGTGGCCCGGAGCGTGTTCACGGCCTCGGCGATCGGATGGGCGGAGCCCTTGCCGGAGTCGGCCGAGCCCTTGCGCAGCCGCGAGGCCACGATGACCGGCGTGGCGATGGGTGTGGAGGCGGTGACGATCTGGAAGTGCAGGCCGCGCTGCCGGGGCTGGCCGAAAGCGGCTCCCTCCCTGTCGCGGACCAGGCCGGGCAGACCGCGCCCTCTCGGCCGGCCGCACCCCGGCGATCGGCCCGCCGTGCAGGATCGGATTCGAGTCATCGGCCGCCGCGAACGTCACCGCGGCCGTGCGGGAGGATTTCACTTGCGAGGTGCCTTGCTGGCTGGTGCTGATGGAAGCCTGAAGAACTCCCATCGTCCCAGGTCAGCGGGCACCTCTTCTATGTCGGGGATCCCCGGGGACCAATCACCGCGAGGCGGATCCAGGTTGATTGCTCCATGTCGTCTTGTATTTATTCGAGATCTCGATTTTCGGTCAAATCTGGTCTAGTCCATTACTGTCGATGACCCTCTTCGGTACGTTCATGATGCTGCCGAGGGAGAGTCTCATCGGCTATGAGGGGGGGGATGAATGAATCTCCGCAGGGCTGCAAGTTCTGTTCTGGTGTCCGGAGTTTTGGCGGGTGGAGTGGTCATGGTGACCGCTCCGACGGCCTCTGCCGGTATTCGCTGCACCACGGATATTGTGAGTGGTGAGGCTGTGGCCCACTGCTACGCGAACGATGATCCGTCAGCGCTGTACTCCACATATCGAGTGGTGGCGACCTGTATCGCGGGAAACAACACCTACACGTTCAAGAAGTACGGCTCTTGGGAGGCGGTGGGGGCGCTGACTACGTCGCGAGTGAGTTGCGGTGCCAGGTACCTCTCTGTTGACTTCGAAGTTCGAAAGTAGGGGAACGGCTATGGTTCGCGGCAGGAATTGGGCAGCGGTCGGTGCGCTTTCTCTTGGCTTGGGGGTGTTGCCCGTTGGGGCAGGAACTGCCGTTGCTGATACGCCCGCTGCTTCGTGTTCGCAGGAGAAGGTGAGCGGATACACCGGTAGGGCCTCGTGTACCAGCCTCGGCGGGTACACGAAGTACCGAGTAGTTGTTCCGTGTATCAGTAACTCCGGGCGGACGTTCGAGGTCTTTGGCCCTTGGGTCAGTCGCGGCTGGTCGACGGCTGCCTGTTCCGGCAATGGGAGTGCAGGCATATACGGTTACATCGACGTGGAGCTGCAGCACTGACCTGATTCCGAGGAGTGGGCTTCTTCGAGTTGGCCACCGATCGGGTGATGGGCCGTGAAGTGCAGCGAGCGAGGCCCCCGGGCTGTTGATCGAGATGTCTGACGTCTCCATCACGTTGCTCGGGGGCCTCGTTGGTCATCCATCCTGCCGCACTCGACCTGCCGCACGCACTCGTGGAGTGGGTCACCATGCTGATCGTCACCCGTGAGGGCGACCGGCGCTGCAAGCTCCGCCCGTCCCGGCGCGCGATGGTGGCACTGGTGTGCCTGCGCGAGCACACCACTCTGGCGAAGATCGCCGCCGGGTTCGGGATCGGCGAGTCCACCGCCCACGCCTACACCAGCGCGGTCGTCGACCTTCTCGCCCAGCGTGCCCCCGGGCCTGCTGAAGACGCTGCGCGAGCACGAACCCGACTTCGTCCTTCTCGACGAGACCCTCGCCGAGTGCGACCGGGTCGGCGACGGCCGGGCCGACCACTCCCACGAACACCGGCGCCACGGCGTGAACGTCCAGGTCGTCACCGACCCCGGCGGCCGGCTGCACCCACCAGATCATCCGGATCTGCGAGCGTCAGGGGTTCCCATCCTGGCCGATCTCGCCTACCAGGGCGCCGGTCCGTGGCTGACCACCGGCATCAAATGCAGGCCCCTGTAGGAGCTCACCCCCACCGCAAGGTCCCGCAACCGGGCACTGGCCGCAGCACGGGCGCCCGTCGAACGCGGCGTCGTGAAGTTGAAGTCCTGGCGCATCTTCCGCAGGTCCCGGTGCAGCCCCCACCACATGACGTCAATCGCCAAGGCCATCCTCACACTGGAGCGGCAACACTGAATAAGCTCAGTGAAGGAGGCCGTTGATTCAGCGGCCTCCTTTCGCGGTGGGGGGACGTTGATCGGTAAGTCGATCTCGTGAGTGGGCAGGCGACGGTCGGTCAGCCGGTGGCAAGGGCAAGGGCGACCCGTGAAGTCATAGACGCCCGACCAGTCACGCGGCCGTATGCCGCTCGGTAGGCTGCCGTCCCGCAGATGGGTAGCCGAATCGGCGGCCGGGCGGGGAGCCGGACCTCAGAGCGATGCCATGCCCCATCCTCATCGTCACTCGTTGGGGCGCTGGAGGCGGGCGACGAACTTGTACCGGTCGCCGCGGTAGACCGAGCGCACCCACTCCACCGGCTCGCCCTGGGCGTCCAGCGAGTGACGGGAGAGCATCAGCATCGGCAGGCCGACGTCGGTGCCGAGCAGGCCGGCCTCGCGCGGGGTGGCGAGGGAGGTCTCGATGGTCTCCTCGGCCTCGGCGAGGTGTACGTCGTAGACCTCGGCGAGCGCGGTGTAGAGCGAGGTGTACTTGACCAGCGAACGGCGCAGCGCGGGGAAGCGCTTGGCCGAAAGATGGGTGGTCTCGATCGCCATCGGTTCGCCGTTGGCGAGGCGGAGGCGCTCGATCCGCAGGACCCGGCCGCCGGCCGAGATGTCGAGCAGCCCGGCGAGGGTGTCGTCGGCGGTGACGTATCCGATGTCGAGGAGCTGCGAGGTGGGTTCGAGGCCCTGCGCGCGCATGTCCTCGGTGTACGAGGTGAGCTGGAGGGACTGGGAGACCTTGGGCTTCGCCACGAAGGTGCCCTTGCCCTGGATGCGCTCCAGGCGGCCCTCGACGACCAGCTCCTGGAGGGCCTGGCGCACGGTGGTGCGCGAGGTGTCGAACTCGGCCGCGAGCGTCCGCTCGGGCGGGACCGGAGTGCCGGGCGGCAGGGTCTCCGTCATGTCGAGGAGGTGCCTTTTCAGCCGGTAGTACTTGGGCACGCGCGCGGTGCGGGTCGCCGCCCCGCCCTCTGTCTCCGTGCTGCCCGCCTCCGTGGCCATGGCCTGCCTTCCCGACTGTGCTGCTGCCGTCACCGGCTCCTCCGTCTGTCGCGGCTCACATGGTGGCACGGACCGGTCACGGGTCGTCGCCCTCCCTCAGGTGTCGGTCCGGTAACGGACGCGACTGCCCTTCTTATACACCCTTGACACCCCTAAAGGTCTAGGCCAAGCTCCGGGTACTGGTCTAAACCATTAAAGACCAGGTCCCAGCCCCACGAGCACTACCTGACGTATGTCTTCGCGCGGTGGGCAGGGGTTGCAGGCATCCCTGAGGAGGGTGGCGTGAAGCGCAAGCTCATCGCGGCGATCGGCGTCGCGGGCATGATGGTCTCGATGGCGGCATGTGGAGGCTCCGACGCGTCCGACAAGTCCGGAGGCAACGCCGGCGGCGACGCCAAGGAACTCACCGTATGGCTGACGGTCGACGCTCAGAACAACTGGCCCGAGCTGGTCAAGGCCGCCGACGACGCGGTGACCGCGAAGCACCCGGGCATCAAGATCACCCATGAGTACTACGGCTGGGGTGACAAGAACACCAAGCTGGACGCGGTGCTCGCCACGGACAAGGCTCCGGATGTTGTCGAGATGGGCAACAGCGAGATGATCAGCTACATGGCCAAGGGCGCCTTCGCCGAGGTCGACGCGTCGAAGTTCGACAACTCCGACAAGTGGCTCGACGCCCTCAAGGACTCGGTCACCTACAACGGCAAGACCTACGGCGTCCCCTACTACGCCGGTGGCCGCGTCGGCACCTGGCGCAAGGACGTGGCCGCCGAGGCGGGCGTCAAGGCCGCTCCGACGACCTGGGCCGAGCTGACTGCCGCCCTCGACGCCATCCAGCAGAAGAAGGGCGACAAGTTCAGCGCCTGGTACCAGCCGTCGCCCGACTGGTACGCCGCGATGTCCTTCGTCTTCGACGCGGGCGGCTCCATCGCCAAGCAGGACGGCGAGACCTGGAAGGCGAACCTGTCCTCGCCGGAGTCCGTCAAGGGCCTCACCGAGTACAAGAACGTCCTCGACAAGTACATGCACGGCGACAAGACGAAGGACGAGGCCGACCGCCCCGTTGTCTTCGGCCAGGGCAAGTCCGCGATGATCTTCGCCGCGGGCTGGGAGGGCGCCACCGCCGCCGACCCGAAGTCCGACAAGGTCGGCGGGCTGAAGGACAAGCTCGAGAACTTCGTGGTGCCCGGCCCGTCCGGCAAGCCCCTCCCCGTCTTCCTCGGGGGCTCGGACCTGGCCATCCCGGTCAAGTCCAAGGCGCAGGGCGTCGCCGGCGAGTGGATCGCCGCCTTCACCGGCACCGAAGGCCAGAAGGGCCTCATCGCCAAGGGCAACCTGCCCAACAACAAGGGTGACCTCGCCCCGCTGAAGACCGACCCGGCCACCGCCGTCCCGGCGACCGCCGCCGAGTCGAGCTACTTCGTCCCGACCGCTCCGGGCTGGGGCCAGGTCGAGAAGGCCCAGATCCTCAAGACGATGCTCGTCGACATCGCCAAGGGCAAGTCCGTCGAAGAGGCCGCCAAGGCCGCCGACACCGCGATCGACAAGGTCATCAACACCAAGTGACCTACAGGCAGGGCCCCGCCCCTCGGGCGGGGCCCTGCCTCCCGCATCACGAGAGGGACCGCTGAGGAGCACGGGATGAGTGCCGCAGACACAACCACCGCGAAGGTGCCGCCGGTGCGGCAATCACCACCCTCCGGCTCCGCAGCCGGCGGCCCGGGGAAGCCCGGCAAGAAGTCGAACGGCGGGGCGGGCGTCCCATGGCTGCTTCTCGCGCCATGTCTCCTCGTTCTGCTCCTGGTGCTCGGCTACCCACTGGTCCGACTGGTCGCCCTCTCGTTCCAGAGGTTCGGCCAGCCCCAGCTGTGGGGCTTCCAGGAAGCGGAGTCGGCCGGCTTCGACAACTTCACCAGGATCCTCGGTGACGGCGAGTTCTGGGCCGTCGTCCTGCGTACGGTGATCTTTGCGGCCGGTGCCGTGATCCTCACCATGGTCCTCGGCATGATGCTCGCCCTGCTGCTGCAGCGCGTCTCGGGCTGGGTCAAGGTGCTCATCAACATCGTGCTCGTGGCGAGCTGGGGCATGCCCATCATCGTCGCCACCGCCATCTTCAAGTGGCTCTTCGACGCCGACTACGGGGTGCTGAACTGGCTGCTGAGCCGCATCCCGGGTGTCGACATGATCGGCCACAACTGGTTCGCCAGCGGCCCGCAAGGCCTCGCCGTGATCATGCTGCTCGTCGTCTGGGGCGCCGTGCCCTTCGTGGTGATCACCCTGAGCGCCGGCCTCACGCAGGTGCCCAAGGAACTCGAAGAGGCCGCCCGTCTCGACGGAGCCGGCGCCTGGGGCGTCTTCCGCTTCGTCACCCTGCCCATCCTCAAGCCCATCATCGTCATGCTGACCACACTGTCGGTGATCTGGGACATGGGCGTCTTCCCGCAGGTCTACGTGATGCGCAACGGCCACCCCGAGCCCGAGTTCCAGCTGCTCACCACGTACTCCTTCGACCGGGCGTTCGTCGTCAACGACTACGGCACCGGCTCCGCGATCGCGCTCGTCACGGTTCTGCTGCTGCTGGGTGTCGTCGCCGTCTACATGCGTCAGATGCTCAAGATCGGAGACGTGGAGTGAGCGCCGCCAACGCCACGGCAGCCCCGGCCGAGTCGCCGGCCCCGGCCGTCACCCACCGCCGCACGTCCAAGTTCGGCTGGAACGTCCTCGGCCTGCTCGTCGTCCTCACGGCCGGGTTTCCGGTCTACTGGATGATCAACACGGCTTTCAAGCCGGCCAAGGACGCGATCGACCCGACCCCGCACTTCTTCCCGTCGGTCTTCACGACCGAGAACTTCAAGCGCGCCCTGGACATCGCGGACTTCTGGGGACCGGTCCTCCGCAGCCTCGTCGTCTCGCTCGTCGTTGTCGTCATCGGCATCGCGGTCGGCCTGCTCGCCGCCCTCGCGATCTCCCGCTTCGCCTTCCGCGGCCGCAAGATCGTGATCGTCGGCATCCTCGCGGTCCAGATGATCCCGCTGGTCGCCATGATCATCCCGGTCTTCCTGCTCCTCAACGACCTGGGCCAGTACGACAGGCTCAGCGGCCTGATCATCACCTACCTGACCTTCATCCTCCCCTTCACGGTGTGGACGCTGCGAGGCTTCATCGTCAACATCCCGAAAGAGCTGGAAGAAGCGGCCATGGTCGACGGCTGCACCCGTTCCGGCGCCTTCCTCCGGGTCGTCTTCCCGCTGCTCGCGCCGGGCATGGTGGCCACCTCCGTCTACGGCTTCATCCAGGCGTGGAACGAGTACCTCTACGCCCTGATGCTGATGAGCCAGCAGAACCAGACGGCCACCGTCTGGCTCAGCAATTTCATCACCAAGAACGGCACCGAGTACGCCCCGATGATGGCCGGCTCCACCATGATGGCCGTCCCCATCGTGATCCTCTTCCTGCTCGTCCAGCGCAAGATGGCCGCCGGCCTGACCGCCGGCGCGGTGAAGGGATAACGGCGCCCCATGACCACACTGGTACACGGCTCGGACACGCTGACCCGCGACGCGCTCACGGTCCTCCAGCCCGGCTTCGTCGGCACCACCGCCCCCGACTGGCTGCTCCGCCGGATCGGCGAGGGCCTGTCGTCCGTCGGCCTCTTCGGCCGCAACGTCGCGGACCCCGGGCAGCTCGCCCGGCTCACCGCCCAGCTCCGCGCGGAGCGGGAGGACGTCCTCGTCGCCATCGACGAGGAGGGCGGCGACGTCACCCGCCTGGAGGTCAACGAGGGCTCGTCCTTCCCGGGCAACTACGCCCTGGGCCGGGTCGACGACGTCGAGCTGACCCGGGCCGTCGCCCGCGAGCTCGGCCGCCGGCTGATCGCCTGCGGGATCGACCTCAACTGGGCCCCCTCGGCCGATGTGAACTCCAACGCGGAGAACCCGGTCATCGGCGTCCGCTCCTTCGGACCCGACCCGGACCTGGTCGCCCGGCACACCGTGGCGTACGTCGACGGCCTCCAGGCCGTCGGGGTCGCCGCCTGCACCAAGCACTTCCCCGGACACGGCGACACCAACGTCGACTCGCACGACGCGCTGCCCCGGATCGATGTGGACCTCGCCACACTGCACGCCCGTGAGCTGGTGCCTTTCCGCGCGGCCATCGCCGCGGGTACCAAAGCGGTCATGAGCGCGCATATCCTGCTCTCCGCGCTCGACACCGAACGTCCGGCCACCCTGAGCCCGCAGATCCTCACCGGTCTGCTCCGCCAGGAGCTGGGCTTCGACGGCCTGATCGTCACCGACGGCATGGAGATGCAGGCCGTCGCGGCGACGTACGGCATCGAGCGCGGATCCGTCCTCGCCATCGCCGCGGGCGCCGACGCCATCTGCGTCGGCGGCGGGCTGTGCGACGAGGACACCGTGCTGCGGCTGCGCGACGCGCTGGTCTCCGCGGTACGGACCGGTGAACTGCCCGAGGAGCGGCTGGCCGACGCCGCGGCGCGCGTGCGCGCCCTGGCGGCCTGGACCCAGGCGCACCGGGCGAGGGGGGCTGGATCGGTGCCGGGCGCGGCAGTGCAGGAGGGGACCGCGCCCGGCGCCGACATCGGACTCGTGGCGGCCCGCAGGGCCCTGCGGATCACCAAGGGGGACGGGCTCTACACCCCGGTGTCGAGCGCCCCCTTCGTCGCCTCCTTCACCCCGGTCGCCAACTTCGCGGTCGGCGACGAGACCCCGTGGGGTGTCGCCGCCGAGCTGGACCGGCTGCTGCCCGGCACGGAGTCCGGCTCCTTCGACGCGGAGAGCACGGTCGCGTCCGTCCTCGCGGCGGCGGGGGAGCGGCGGATCGTCGCGGTCGTCCGCGACCTCCACCGCCATCCGTGGATGACCGCGGCCCTGGACGGCCTGGTCGCCGCCCGCCCGGACACCGTCGTCGTCGAGATGGGCCTGAACGAGGCGGAGCCGCGCGGCGCCCTGCACATCGCCACGCACGGCGCCGCCCGGGTCTGCGGCCGCGCCGCGGCCGAGGCCGTGGTCGGCACCGGCGCCTGACGGCCAGGGAGTACGCGCAGGGCCCGGCACCTGATCCAGGTGCCGGGCCCCTTTCGCGTGGGTCCCGAGGGGGCGGGATCAGATGCCCTGCCAGGAGGGCTTGCTCGCGTACGTCTGGCGGAAGTAGTCGGCGAGCTTCAGCTTGGAGGCGGCGGCCTCGTCCACGACCACGGTGGCGTGCGGGTGGAGCTGGAGCGCGGAGGCCGGCACGAGCGCCGCGACGGGGCCCTCGACGGTCTGCGCGACGGCCTCGGCCTTGCCCTCGCCGGTGGCGAGCAGCACCAGGTGGCGGGCCTCCAGGATGGTGCCGATGCCCTGGGTGATGACGTGGTGCGGGACCTGCTCGATGTCGTCGTCGAAGAAGCGGGCGTTGTCCACCCGGGTCTGCTCGGTGAGCGTCTTGATCCGGGTGCGGGAGGCGAGCGAGGAGCAGGGCTCGTTGAAGCCGATGTGCCCGTCGGTGCCGATGCCGAGGATCTGGAGGTCCACGCCGCCGGCGTCGACGAGCGCCTTGTCGTACGCCTCGCAGGCCGCCTGGACGTCCTCGGCGGAGCCGTCGGGGCCCATGAAGTGGTCCTGGGGCAGCCCGAGCGGCTCGACGACCTGGCGCAGGACGGTCGAGCGGTACGACTCCGGGTGCCCGGCCGGGAGTCCGACGTACTCGTCCAGCTGGGCGATGCGGGCCCGGGAGGCGTCCACGGAGCCGGCCCGGACCTGGGCGATCAGGGCGTCGTAGATCGGGATCGGGGTCGAGCCCGTGGCCACGCCGAGCAGCGCGTCGGGCTTGCGGCGCAGGAGGCCGGCGATGCCGTCCGCGATGAGCTCTCCGCCCGCCTTGGCGTCCTTGACGATGACAACTTCCACGCTGTGCCTGCCGATCTGGTGAGGGGCTAGGGAGGGGCCGTGTGGTATAGACCAATCAAAGTCCCAATCTAGCAGAGGGAGGCCCGCCTCCTCATGCCGTTCCGCACCCCGGACGGCCCGCGCCTCCCGGCCCCTCCATCGTCATCCGCCCGCTACTCCCCAGCCACTCGGACCCCTCTCGCCCCCTCGCCCCCTGCTCCTCCACCGCGCTCCCCGCCCGGACGGCCCGACCCCCGTCCGGGCCGTCCGGCTCGCCCGCCTCAGGTCAGCGAACCGCCCGTCGCGTCGATCCAGGACCCCGTCACCCAGCGCGCGTCGTCCGAGGCGAGGAAGGCCACCACGTCGGCTATGTCGGCCGTGCTCCCGATCCGGCCCAGCGCCGAGTACGCCGCCACCCGCGCCCGGGCCTCCTCGTCGCCCTCCAGCCATGCAGTGTTGTCGGTGGCCACGACCCCCGGCGCCACCGAGTTGACCGTGATCCCGCGTGGGCCCAGCAGCTTCGACAGGTCGCGGGTGAAGACGTCCAGCGCCGCCTTCGACATCGAGTAGGCGATCAGGTCCGGCATCAGCGCCGTCCTGCTCAGCCCCGTCGACACGTTCACGATCCGGCCGCCGTCCCGCAGCCGCTCCACGCCCGACCGCACCAGGAAGAACGGCGCCTTCGCGTTCACCGCGAAGATCCGGTCGTACTCGGCCTCCTCGATGGAGGCGAAGGGGCTAGACGCTCCGATCCCCGCGTTGTTCACCAGGATGTCCAGCCCCTCCGCGTGCGCGTCGAAGGCCGCCCACAGCGCCTCCGCGTCCCCCGGCACTCCCAGCTCCTGCCCGATCGCGAAGGCCTCGCCGCCCGCCGCCTCGATCGCGGCGACCGTCTCCTTCGCCGCCGCCTCGTTCGTCCCGTAGTGGACCGCGACCCGCGCCCCGTCCCGTCCCAGCCGCTCGGCGATCCCCCGTCCGATGCCCCGGCTCGCGCCCGTGACCAGTGCCGTCCTGCCCGTGAGCACGCCCATGACGACGCCCCCCTCATTCCATAGTGGTCGCTACAGAAAAACCGTACCCCACGATCCGTAACGCGCGCTATAGAATTCACCCCATGGCGACGAAACAGCGCGGCCGCCCCCGCTCCTTCGACCGGCCCACGGCCCTGGAGCAGGCGACGATGGCCTTCTGGGAGCACGGCTACGAGACGACCTCGGTCTCCGACCTCACCCGCGCCATGGGCATCAGCGCCCCGAGCCTCTACGCGGCCTTCGGTGACAAGCGGACGCTCTTCGAGGAGGTCGTGGCGGCGTACACGCTCTCGCACGGCGCCTTCGGCACCCGCGCCTTCGAGGAGGAGCCGACCGCCCGCGCGGGCGTCGCGCGCATGCTCCGCGAGGCCGCCGTCGCGTACACGGAGGCGGGTCACCCGCCGGGCTGTCTGGTGATCTCCGCCGCCGTCAACTGCTCCACCCCGGAGGTGGAGGAGGCCCTGCGGGACCGGCGGAACGCGAATCTGGCCGCCATCGAGGAGCGCATCCGCCGGGACGTCGAGGCCGGCGCGCTGCCCGCCGCCACCGACCCCCGCACCCTGGCGCGCCTGAGCGGGGCCGTGCTCCAGGGCATGTCCCAGCAGGCCCGCGACGGGGCGACGGAGGAGGAGCTGAGAGCGGTGGCCGAAGCGGCGATGCGGGCCTGGCCCATGGCCTGAGCCGGAAAAACCACGGGCCGCGGCGCCCGGCGGGACCCTCAACCCGCCCGGCACCGCAGCCCGGGTGTACGCGGCCGGGGGTGTGCGGTCCCACGGCCGTGAAGGGAGGTCTCGACGCAGTCAGGGCAGAGAGCGCCGGGAACCTCGTCCATCCTCCTGTGCGGGGAGGATGGAGGCTGTATGAAGTTCGATGCGTTCATTGTGGACTAGACCATTCCTGTCTGTCCATCCGCCTGAACGCGGTGTTTCCGGGGCCATCCTCCAACACGAAGCCCGGAAGAGCCAGGTTCACCGGCCGTTAATTCCGCGGGTACGCTCGCACCGTGCCCTCCATGAACGACCTCGTCCGCCAGCACACCGCCCTGAGCGACTCCGACCTGGAGTGGCTCCACCTGCTGGTGTCGGAGTGGCAGCTGCTCTCCGACCTCTCCTTCGCCGACCTCGTCCTGTGGGTCCCCACCCTCGACGGCACCCGGTACGTCTCCGTCGCCCAGATGCGGCCCAACACCGGCCCCACCTCCTACCAGGACGACATGGTCGGCCACCTGGTCCCGCGCGGCCGCCGCCCGCTCCTGGACGCCGCCCTCGACGAGGGCCGGATCGTCCGCGAGGGCGACCCCGAGTGGCGCGAGGAGGTCCCGGTCCGGGTCGAGTCGATCCCCGTACGCCGCGACGGCCGGGTCCTCGGCGTGATCGCCCGGAACACCAACCTGCTGACCGTCCGCACCCCCTCCCGGCTGGAGCTCACCTACCTCCAGTCGGCCTCCGACCTGGCCCAGATGATCGCGGCCGGCTCCTTCCCCTACCCCGGCGAGCAGTCCGACATGGACTCGCTGCCGCGGGCCGGCGACGGCCTGGTCCGCCTGGACGCCGACGGCATGGTCCAGTACGCCTCGCCCAACGCCCTCTCCGCCTACCACCGGCTCGGCCTCGCCGCCGACCTGGTCGGCCAGCACCTCGGCCAGACCACCGCCGAACTGGCCCCCTCCCGCGGCCCCGTCGACGAGGCCCTGGTCAAACTCGCCTCCGGCTACGCCCCCAGGAACTTCGAGGTGGAGGGCAGCGGCGGGGTCATCCAGCTGCGCGCCATCCCGCTCAAGCCCAAGGGCACCCGGATCGGCTCGCTCGTCCTGCTCCGGGACGTCACCGAACTGCGCCGACGCGAGCGCGAGTTGATCACCAAGGACGCCACCATCCGGGAGATCCACCACCGGGTGAAGAACAACCTCCAGACGGTGGCCGCCCTGTTGCGGCTCCAGGCCCGCCGGATGGACTCCGACCGGGGCCGGGAGGCGCTCAACGAGGCGGTCCGGCGTGTCGGTTCGATCGCCATCGTCCACGAGACGCTGTCCCAGAACCTGGACGAGCGGGTGGAGTTCGACGAGATCGCCGACCGGGTCATCGCGATGGTCGCCGAGATCTCCCCGGGCAAGGTCACCTGCCGGCGCAACGGCCGCTTCGGCATCCTGGACGCGGAGGTCGCCACCCCGCTCTCCATGGTCCTCACCGAGATCCTGCAGAACGCCCTGGAGCACGCCTTCGCCCCCGGCGAGCACGGCACCGTCGAGGTCAGCGCGGTCCGGGGCGAGCCCCGCCCCGACTCCCGCCTCCTCATCACCGTCCGCGACGACGGCCGGGGCCTGCCCGAGGGCTTCGACCCGCAGAAGGCCGGCAACCTCGGGCTGCAGATCGTACGGACCCTGGTGGAGGGGGAGTTGGGCGGCACCTTCGACATGAGGCCCGGCAGCGAGGGCGGCACCAAGGTGGTCCTGGACATCCCGGTGCGCCCGCAGAAGTGATCCGCGAGGCGGGGTCCGTCCCCATGGTCACGCACAGCAGCGAGCCCCGGACCGAAGTGAATCGGTCCGGGGCTCGAATGCTGTGGGGTACTGCTTTACTGCTGCGCGCTGCGGCTCGGGGGCGGTGAATGCGTACACGGTGTACGCGCCGCGTGCCTCAGGCTGTGCAGGTGGCTCAGGCGCTGGCGTTGCGCGCCCGGTTGCGGGCGGCGCGGCGCTTCATCGCGCGGCGCTCGTCCTCGCTGAGGCCACCCCAGACGCCGGAGTCCTGGCCGGACTCGAGCGCCCACTGCAGGCACTGCTCCATGACGGGGCAGCGGCGGCAGACGGCCTTGGCTTCCTCGATCTGCAGCAGCGCAGGACCGGTGTTGCCGATGGGGAAGAACAGCTCGGGGTCTTCCTCACGACAAACGGCGTTGTGACGCCAGTCCATGGCTGCTACCTCTCTTGGTTATTACGTGCAAGTTGCTTGTGAATGTGAACGCTTTCACGAAACCCTCAACAAGTGAAGGGCCGACTGCCGGATGAACCGGTGTGGTCCGTGGTTTGAGGAGGGGTTCTGGCTCTCAGTGGAGGCCGGTCTTGCGGGCCGTCCCGATCGCCAAGAAGAGATTCGCAAACCTCGGCAGCGGATACAACCCCTTCTGGAAAGTTTTTTTTGATTCCTCGGTGTCGGCTAGGTCACAGCCGTACTTCTAAGGGGTGGATGCGCGCCTAAACGTTCGAGTGCAAGGACTTTCGGCCCTTCCACTCACACAATCACACGCAGTGCACGGCGTACGCCTGTGAACGTCACGCTCGTACGCAGTCCGAGGTGGTCTCCGTCCATCTGGAGCGGGAGGGGCACCTTCGAATGCAAGGTGAAGTCGGTCAGGTCATGCAGAGTCGTGGCGTGCTTGCCGCGAGGGCCCCGTTCGGGGCTGGAAGTGAGCAGCTGGGTGGCGTAGCGGGCCACCGCCGGGGTCGACAGACGGCTCAGTCCGAGCACGTCGAGCGCGGTCTCGAAGGACGCCTCCGGGGACGCGTACACCGGGCGATTGCCCAGGTAGGTCCAGGGGGAGGTGTTGCAGATTATGGAGAGGACCAGGTCCTCCACCGGCTCGGCGCCGGGCCGCTCCAGGGTGATCGTCCCGTGCCGCCGGTTCGGCTCCTCCAGGAACTGGCGGAACACCTGGCGCAGATAGAGCGCGTGCGTGGACCGCTTCCCGCGCTCGCGCTGCTGTTCGACCCGGCCGATCACGCTCGCGTCGAAGCCGAGTCCGGCGCAGAAGGTGAACCAGCGGGCCGGCACCTCCTCGTCCGGGGTGCCCGGAGTCCCCGAGGCGAGCCCCAGGCTCACCGTCCGGGCGCTCCGCTCGCGCAGCGCGTCGAGCAGCGCGCCGGTCGCCTCCACGGCGTCGTTCGGCAGTCCGAGCGCGCGGGCGAAGACGTTGGTCGAGCCGCCCGGCACCACCGCCAGGCCCGGCAGCCGGTCCGGATCGGGCCCGCCGTGCAGCAGGCCGTTCACGACCTCGTTGACCGTGCCGTCGCCGCCGAGCGCCACGACCAGGTCGATCTCGCCCGACTCGGCCGCCCGCCGCCCGAGGTCCCGGGCGTGCCCGCGGTACTCGGTGCTGACGGCCTCCAGCTTCATCTCGCTCGCCAGCGCGTGGATCAGCACGTCACGGGTGCGGGCACTGGTGGTGGTGGCTGCCGGGTTGACCACGAGAAGTGCGCGCATGACCGCCAGCGTACCTACCCGGCGGTACCGATCCCAGTCCCGCCCGGTCCCCGGACACCCCCACCGGCCCCGGGCACCCCCACCGGCCCCGTACGCTGCCTTGCATGAGCAGTACGGAGCAGACACCCCGCCCCGCCCGCCTGGCCGCCGCCGCGGGCGTGGCCCTCGTCGAGGCCCTCGGGCTCCTCGCCGGCGGCGTCTACATGCTGGTGCGGACGCTGACCGACGGCGGGGACCTCACCGGCGGGGTGACCGGCGCGGTGACGATGCTCGCGCTCGGGCTCATCCCGCTCGCCGCCGCCCGCGGCCTGTGGCGGATGCGCTCCTGGAGCCGCGGCCCCGCCGTCATCACCCAGATCCTCGCCCTGCCCGTCGCCTGGCAGATGCTCCAGTCCGAGGGCGTGATCCCGTACGGGATCGTGCTCGCCGCGCTCGCCGTGACCGGGCTCGTCCTCCTGGTGAACCCGGCCACGACCGCGGCGCTCGGCATCCGGCGCCCCGGCCAGGACGCCTCCTGAGCCTCAGTCCTCCTGAGTCTCACTCCTCCACGAGGAGCTTCTCCCGGAGCTGCGCCAGGGTCCTGGCGAGCAGCCGGGAGACGTGCATCTGCGAGATGCCGACCTCCTGCGCGATCTGCGACTGGGTCATGTTCCCGAAGAACCGCAGCAGCAGGATCCGCTTCTCCCGGGGCGGCAGGTCCTCCAGGAGCGGCTTGAGCGACTCCCGGTACTCGACCCCCTCCAGGGCCTCGTCCTCCGCGCCCAGCGTGTCCGCGACCGCCGGCGACTCGTCGTCGGTGTCCGGCACGTCCAGGGAGAGGGTCGAGTAGGCGTTGGCAGACTCCAGCCCCTCCAGGACCTCCTCCTCGGAGATCCCGAGCCGCTCGGCCAGCTCGTGCACCGTCGGCGAGCGCCCGTGCTGCTGGGACAGCTCGGCCGTCGCCGTCGTCAGGGAGAGCCGCAGCTCCTGGAGGCGGCGGGGGACCCGTACCGCCCACCCCTTGTCGCGGAAGTGGCGCTTGATCTCGCCGACCACCGTCGGCGTCGCGTACGTGGAGAACTCCACGCCCCGCTCCGGGTCGAAGCGGTCGACCGACTTGATCAGGCCGATCGTCGCCACCTGCGTCAGGTCGTCCAGCGGCTCTCCGCGGTTGCGGAAGCGCCGCGCCAGGTGCTCGACCAGCGGCAGGTGCATCCGCACCAGCCGGTTGCGGAGCTCGGCCTTCTCCGGGGAGCCCTCCGGCAGCGACCGCAGCTCCACGAAGAGCGCGCGGGCACCGCTGCGGTCCTGCGCGTGGTGACCGCGAGGAGCGTCGTCACCCTCGGTGACGGGCTCCTCCGGGAGTGCCTCGTCGGGGAGTGTGCCGTCCGAAGGCGTCGAGTCGGAGTCCGTCGGGTCGGAGTGCGTCCCGTCCGGGGGCGAGGCCGGTGCCGGTGTCGGGAGAGCCTCGTCGTGCTGCTGCTCGTGCTCGCTCATCTGGTCCGCCTGCTGCTCCGTAGCGACCTCATGCGGCCGTGCTGCCTGCTGACCGGGGATGCCGGCCGTCGCGTCCCCGCTCCTCACGCCGGGCCTGGCCCCGCGCCGCGCTGTTTGTACAGGCTGATCGAGACCGTGTTGTCCTCCGCGACCGAGGACTCGACCTTGCCGGCCAGCGCCGACAGCACCGTCCAGGCGAAGGTGTCCCGCTCGGGGGCCCGGCCGTCCGTCGTCGGCGCGGACACGGTCACGTCGAGGGAGTCGTCCACCAGCCGGAAGACGCAGCTCAGGACCGAGCCGGGCACCGCCTGCTGGAGCAGGATCGCGCACGCCTCGTCCACGGCGATCCGCAAGTCCTCGATCTCGTCGAGGGTGAAGTCCAAGCGCGCCGCGAGGCCGGCCGTGGCCGTACGCAGCACGGACAGATAGGCACCCGCAGCGGGCAGCCGGACTTCCACGAAGTCCTGGGTCCCGGGCTCGCCTGCGATCTGGGACACCCTCACCTCCAAGGTGGCACAAGCTCAATCGGGGTCCGAGGGGAGAGACCCCCGGACCTGCGGTCACGCAGGGGCTGCGCGGTCCGCGGTGACGCTATCGCGATCCATCCTGCCGTGTCGCCGCAAGCCCCAGGGCCCCCGATCCCGGCCCGTCACTCATGGTAGGCCCATGGGTGCGGAACGTGGCCAGGGGTGTGCGGGACCGAAATGCAGCGGTGACCGGCGGAGGGGTGACGTACCCAACGGCCCGCCCGTCGAACCGCCCCGCCCGCAAGTGACCGTCCCACGTTCCCGGGTGGGGGTGCGGATGAGGGTCAGGTCGGCCCGGCCCGGCCCCTCTCAGACCAGCGCCTCGTCGACGAAGCACCAGCGCCAGGCCTCGCCCGGCTCGAAGGTCCGCATCACCGCGTGCCCGGTCGCGTCGAAGTGACCGGTAGCGTGCCGCCCCTGCGAGGAGTCGCAGCAGCCCACGTGCCCGCAGGTCAGGCAGAGCCGCAGCTGCACCGGGCTCGTCCCGCCGGCCAGGCACTCGGGGCAGGTCTCGTGGAGCGGGGCCGGCTCGGGGCGCGGCATGTCTGCTACGTGCGGGCACTCGATCATGATGGCCAGGGTACGTGGCGGACGCCCCGGACCGGAGGGCTCGGGACCGGGCATCCGGGCCGGGGGCCCGGCCCGGGCGACTCGGGCCGGGCGGTCCGGATCGGGCGGTCCGGACCGAGGCGACCCGGCTCGGGAATCCGGGCTCGGGAGTCCGGGCTCGGGAATCCTGCCCGGGCGGTCCGGACCGGGCGGTCCGGACCGAGGCGATCCGGCTCGGGAATCCGGAGCCGGGTAACTCGGGTCGGGTGACTCGGGCAGGGCGACTCGGCCCGGGCGGTCCGGACCGAGGCGGCCCGGCTCGGGAGGCCGGGGCGGGAGGCCTGGCTCGGGAGACCGGGCTCGGGAATCCGGCTTCGGGCGTACCGGACGAGCGGCGAGAGAGGGCGGTGGAGGGGCGGCATGGACGCACTGCGGCTGGTGGCACTGGTGGCGGCGAGCGCGGCGGTGGCGGGGCTTGCCCGCCGCACCCCCGTGCCCGCCCCGCTCCTCCTCGTGGCGGTCGGCCTGGTCGCCTCGTACGTCCCCGGCGTCCCCGACTACACCCTCGATCCGCACGTCGTGCTGCCGCTGATCCTGCCGCCGCTGCTCTACACGGCCGCCGTCGAGTCCTCCTACCTGGACCTGCGGGCCAACATCCGGCCGGTCGCGCTGCTCTCCGTCGGGTACGTCCTCTTCGCCACCGTGGCCGTCGGCTGGCTCGCGTACGTCCTCGTCCCCGACCTGCCGCTCACCGCCGCGCTCGTCCTCGGCGCGGTGATCGCCCCGCCGGACGCGGTGGCCGCCACCGCCATCGCCCGCCGGCTCGGCCTGCCCCACCGGATCACCACGATCCTCCAGGGCGAGTCCCTGGTGAACGACGCCACCGCGATCACCGCCTACAAGGTCGCCCTCGCCGCCGCCGTCGGCGAGGGCGTCAGCTGGGCCGGCGGCCTCGGCGAATTCGCCGTCGCCGCGGTCGGCGGCGTCGGCGTCGGCCTGGTCCTCATGGTGCCCATCCACTGGCTGCGGACCCGGCTCACCGAACCGCTGCTCCAGAACACCCTCTCCCTCCTCATCCCCTTCATCGCCTACGCGGCGGCCGAGGAGGTGCACGCCTCCGGGGTGCTCGCGGTCGTCGTGGTCGGCCTCTTCCTCGGGCACAAGGCGTGGAAGGTCGACTTCGCGACCCGCCTCCAGGAGGAGGCCGTGTGGAAGATGGTCGCCTTCGTCCTGGAGTCCGCCGTCTTCGCCCTCATCGGCCTCCAGCTGCCCTACGTCGTCCAGGGCCTCGGCCAGTACGGCATCGGGGAGGCGCTCTGGTACGCCTTCGGGGTCTTCGTCTTCGTGGTCGTCGTCCGCTTCGTCTGGGTCTTCCCGGCCACCTTCCTGCCCCGCCGGTTCTCCGCCAAGGTCCGGGAGCGCGAGCCAGGCGTCGACTGGAGAGCGCCGGTGGTGGTCGGCTGGGCGGGCATGCGCGGAGTGGTCTCGCTCGCCATCGCCTTCTCCATCCCGGTCGTCACCGACGGCGTCGAGTTCCCCGCCCGCAACCTCGTCCTCTTCCTCACCTTCACCACCGTCATCTCCACCCTCGTCGTCCAGGGCCTCACCCTGCCCCCGCTGATCCGGGCCCTGAAGCTCCCCGGCCGCGACCGCTACCGGGAGACGCTGGCCGAGGCGCAGGCCCAGAGCGAGGCCTCACGGGCCGCCGAGGCCCGCCTCGACGCGCTCCTCGCCGACGAGGCCAACACCCTTCCGGGCCCGCTCGCCGACCGCCTCCGCACGGTCCTGGAGCGCCGCCGCAACAGCGTCTGGGAGCGGCTCGGAGCGGTCAACGAACGCACCGGCGAGACCGCCGACGACACCTACCGCCGTCTCTCGCGCGAGATGATCGAGGCCGAACGGGAGGTCTTCGTCCGGCTCCGCGACGAGCGCCGGATCGACGACGAGATGATGCGCACCCTGCTGCGCCGCCTCGACCTGGAGGAGGCCGCCGCCTACCGCGAGGAGCTCGGCTGACCCGCGGGCTCTGCGGCCCCCGTCCCCGTTTCGGTCCCCGTCTCCGTCCCCGTCCCCGTCTCCGTTTCGGTCTCGGTCCCCGTCCCCGTTCCCGCCCCCGTGATCACCGCCGCGATCCTGCTCCCGGGCGGGAAGGCGCCCTCCTCGGCGAGGGACACCAGTGCGAGGAGCATTTTGGCGACATACAGCCGCTCGATGGCGAGTCCATGCCGCGCCTCGAAGTCCTGTGCGAACGCGTGGAGTTCCGGGGTCGTCCGGCCGTAGCCGCCGCAGTGGAAGCGCTCGTCGAGCCACCAGTCGCCGCGCGGGCCGCCGAAGGCCGCCTCCTGGAGGCTCCGGACCTCGCCGCCGAGGAAACCGCCCTTCAGCACCGGCACGCCCAGCGTCCGGCCGTCGAACCCGGCCGCCAGGCCCGCCAGGGTGCCGCCCGTGCCGCAGGCCACCGCCGCCACGCCCGCGTGCCCGGCCAGCTCCCGGCCGAGCGCCACGCACCCCTCCACCGCGAGCGCGTTGCTGCCGCCCTCGGGGACCACGTAGGCACCCTCGGGGGCCCGCTCCAGGAGCCCGGCGAGCACGTCCGGTTCGTGCTTCGCCCGGTACGTGGCGCGGTCCACGAACTCCAGGCACATCCCGTCCGCCGCGCACCGCGCCAGCGAGGGGTTCAGCGGTCGCCCGGCCAGTTCGTCGCCGCGTACGACCCCGATCGTGGGGAAGCCGAGGAGACGGCCGGCGGCGGCGGTCGCCCGCAGGTGGTTGGAGTACGCGCCCCCGAAGGTCAGTACCGGCCGCCCGTCAGCCGCCCGCAGGTTGAGCGCGAGCTTGCGCCACTTGTTGCCGGGCAGGTCGGGGTGGATGAGGTCGTCGCGCTTCAGCAGCAGCGTCAGCCCGCGCCGGGCGAACCGCTCGTCCGCCACCGGCTCCAGGGGCGAGGGGAGCCGGGGCCGCAGGGCGGAGAGGTCGTACGTGTCCACCCGGCCATTCTCCCGGGCCACGCGCGCGTGGGGGAGCCGGGCGCCGGCTCCGCCCGTACGCGCGCGTGGCCCGGGAGCCGCGCCGGCTGCCGGGCTCAGCGCAGCAGGTCGGCGATGCGCTCGCGCATCGACGCCATGCCGAAGCCGCGCGGGTCCACCTTCCCCGGCTGCCACTCGCGGTGGCCGATCACCGAACGGTGGGTCCAGCCGTGCGCCCGGCAGAGTGCGGCCGACGCCTTGGCGATCGCGACCAGCTGCACCTTGGGCCAGGGGTCCTCGCCGTCGCCGAGGTTCTCGCACTCGAAGCCGTAGAAGTGGCGGTTGCCGTCGGTGGTGGCCTCGTCGTCCACCGGCAGGGCGTGCTCGGCGATCACGGCGCGCAGCACCTCGTCGTCGCCGAGTCCGGCGTGGTTGGCGCGCCCGTGGCCGACCAGGTGGACCGTGCCGTCCTTGGCGATGACGCCGTGGCACAGCGGGCCCGGCAGCCCCGCGTAGCCGTCCCGGCAGATGCGGACGGTGTTCGCGGTGCCCCGGGTGACGGTGTGGTGGATCATCACCCCGTGCACCGGCCCCCAGGGGCCCTTGTGGTTCCTGTTGTGGGTGGACCAGTCGCCGACCTCGACGACCGAGAGGCCCTCGCCGCGCAGTGCGGAGAGGACCCTGCTCGCGGACAGCGGAACGGCCATGGCGTGCTCCTTCCAGAGGGAGTACGGGACTTCCGGAGTACCGGAGTACCGGAGTTCCGGACTTCCGAACTTCCGGAGTACTGGACTCCGCTCCTCCGATGCCATGCGTTCGAGCCGTGTGCGATCCGAACCGGACAGCCCGGCCGAGTTCCGCGCTTCGCCGTCCGGCCGGAAAACGGGTGACATGCCCCGAAGATCGCCGAACAGTCCCACCCGATTGTGTAATGGCGTCGGCACGCTCCGTGCTGAAAGGCTTCCTTCGCAAGCCAGACGTACGAGAGGGAGTTCCATGTCCGTTGGTTCGGTTGGCGACGAGGTCCTCGCGGAGCAGGCCCCGCAGCAGAGTCTCGGCACCTCCGCCGCGCGGAACCTCGCCTCGACCACCAAGTCGGCCCCGCAGATGCAGGAGATCACCTCCCGCTGGCTGCTGCGGACGCTGCCCTGGGTCGAGACCAAGGGCGGTGCCTACCGGGTCAACCGGCGGCTCAGCTACTCGGTGGGCGACGGCCGCGTCACCTTCGTCCAGACCGGCGACCGGGTCGCGGTGATCCCCGCCGAACTGGGCGAGCTGCCGGCCCTGCGCGGATACGAGGACGAGGCGGCCCTCGCCGAGCTCGCGGCCCGCTGCGTCCAGCGCGACGTCGCCGCCGGCGAGGTCATCGCGGTCGCCGGCTCCCCGGCCGACCGCGTCTACCTCCTCGCGCACGGCCGGGTCGAGCAGCTCGGCGAAGGCCCTTACGGCGACGAGGCGGTGCTCGGCGTCCTCGCCGACGGCTCCTACTTCGGCGACGCCGCCCTCCTCGACGAGGCCGCCACCTGGGACTGGACCGCCCGCGCCGCCACCGCCTGCACGGTCCTGGAGCTCACCCGCGCCGACCTGACCGCGCTCGCCGCCCGCGCCGGCTCCCTCGCCTCGCACCTCGCGGGCGTCGCCGGCCGTCCGGAGCGGGCTGTCAACGGCTACGGCGAGGCCGCCATCGACCTCTCCGCCGGGCACGTCGGCGAGGCCGTCGTCCCGCACACCTTCGTGGACTACGAGCCCGCCCCGCGCGAGTACGAGCTGAGCCTCGCCCAGACCGTGCTCAAGGTGCACACGCGCGTGGCGGACCTCTACAACCACCCGATGAACCAGACCGAGCACCAGCTGCGGCTCACCGTCGAGGCCCTGCGCGAGCGCCAGGAGCACGAGCTGGTCAACAACCGGGAGTTCGGCCTCCTCGCCAACTGCGACTACGGGCAGCGGATCCAGCCGCACGACGGCGTCCCCGGCCCCGACGACCTCGACGAGCTGCTCTCCCGCCGCCGCGGCTCCAAGCTCTTCCTGGCCCACCCGAAGGCCATCGCCGCGATCGGCCGCGAGCTCAACCGCCGGGGTCTGGTGCCCGAGACGATCGACGTGGTCGGCACCCGGATCCCGACCTGGCGCGGGGTTCCGATCTACCCCTGCGACAAGATCCCGGTGACCTCCGCCGGCACCAGCTCGATCATCTGCATGCGTACCGGCGAGTCCGACCAGGGCGTCATCGGCCTGCACCAGACCGGCCTCCCCGACGAGGTGGAGCCCGGTCTGTCCGTCCGCTTCATGGGCATCGACGAGCAGGCGATCATCTCCTACCTGGTCACGACCTACTACTCCGCCGCGGTCCTCGTGCCCGACGCGCTCGGCGTCCTGGAGAACGTCGAGATCAGCCGCCGCCGCTGAACCCCGGGCAGGACGCCTGAGCCCCGGGTGGGCCGGGGCCCCACCCCCGGCCCACCCGGCCCACCCGACCCAGCAGGCCCAGCAGGCCCATCCGACCCATCAGGTCCCCGCCCCCGCCCCCGCCGTGAACGCGCGACACCAGCCTGATGCTCGGCCGCGGTGGACGCGGTCGGCTGTGAAGAAGGACGACCAGACGTGACCCTGACGAGCGCGGCCCCCGTCACCGACGGGCCGGGCGCCGTGGCGCTCCTCGACCGTACGAGGACCGCCGTCGACCCCCAGATCCGCTCCACCGTCGAGACCCTGCCGGGCTCGATACGCCGTGTGGCGATGTACCACTTCGGCTGGGAGGACGCCGACGGCGCCCCCGCCGCCGGCCAGGCGGGCAAGGCGATCCGCCCCGCCCTGGTCCTCGCCGCCGCCCGTGCCCTGGGCGCCGAGGAGGGCGGGGCGGTGAAGGCCGCCGCCGCCGTCGAGCTGGCGCACAACTTCACCCTGCTCCACGACGACATCGTCGACGAGGATCCGACCCGCCGTCACCGGCCCACCGCCTGGACCGTCTTCGGCATTCCCGACGCCCTGATGGCCGGCGACGCCATGAACGCGCTGGCGCTCCGGCTCCTCGTCGAGGACCCGCACCCCGCCTCCTCCGCGGCCGCCGCCCGCCTCGCCGCCTGCGTCATCGAACTCTGCGCCGGCCAGCAGGCCGACTGCGCCTTCGAGACGCGCGGCCCCCGCGAGGTCTCCCTCGACGAGTGCCTCGCCATGGCCACGGCCAAGACCGGCGCCCTGCTCGGCTGTTCCTGCGCCCTCGGCGCGCTCTACGCGGGTGCGGGGGAGGAGGAGGTCGCGGCGCTCGACGCCTTCGGCCGCGAGGCCGGGCTCGCCTTCCAGCTGATCGACGACCTCATCGGCATCTGGGGCGACCCCGAGCGGACCGGCAAGCCGGCCGGCGCCGACCTGGTCGCGCGCAAGAAGTCGCTGCCGGTCGTCGCCGCGCTCGCCTCCGGCACCGCCGCCGGCGAGGAGCTGGCCGAGCTGTACTCCCGTACGACCCTGGACGAGCGGGCCGTGCGGGCCGCGGCCGCCGCCGTCGAGCGGGCCGGCGGCCGGGACTGGGCGCAGGCCCAGGCGGCCGAGCGGATGGGCCGCGCCGTCGAGCACCTGGCGCGGGCGGTGCCGGACCTCTCGGCGGCCGGAGACCTGCTGTCCCTCGCGGAGTTCGTGACGCGAAGGAGCCGCTGAGGAAGCCGCCGAGGAAGTCGCCGAGGAAGCCGCTGGGGAAGCCGCCGAGGAATCCTTCCCTGAAGGGGTTGCGTGACCACTACAGATGAAGCACTATGTCTGTCGTGGTCGCGCTCGCGGTCACGCCCCCGAAAGAAACAGGACCCGGCTTGCGCAAGCTCACCTACTTCGTCGCCTGCACCATCGACGGCTTCATCGGCGATCCGAAGGGCGACGCCACCTCCGCGTACTCCTACGTCACAGGGGAGTTCCTGGAGTACCTCACCACCGAGTACCCCGAGACCGTGGCCGCCCCCGCCTGGCCCGTCGTCGGCATCGAGCCCGGCACGCCGGGCCGCCGCTTCGACACCGTGATCCAGGGCCTCGGCTCGTACCGGGTCGGCCTCGACGTCGGCGTCGCCAGCCCGTACGCCCACCTCCGCGAGTACGTCGCCACCCGCTCGCTCACCGAGTCGCCCGACCCGAACGTCGAGCTGATCGCCGACGACCTCGTCGGCCGGATCCGTGAGCTCAAGGCCGAGGGCGGCGGGCTCGACATCTGGCTCTGCGGCGGCTCCACCATCGCCGGCGAGCTCATCGAGGAGATCGACGAGCTGATCATCAAGACCTACCCGCAGGTGTACGGCTCCGGCATGCCGATGTTCGGCGCCGGCTTCGCGCCCCGGGACTTCGCGCTCGGGGCCGTCCGCGCCTTCGACAACGGCGTGCTGGTCCGCACGTACACCAGGAAGCGGTAGCGGGCGGACCGCCCCGGGGCGGCCTACCCTGGACGTATGGGTGACGAGACGCCCCGTACGACCCGGGACCCGCTGGCCGCGCCGAAGTGCCCGGCCTGCGGACGCCCGCTGGCCACCGTCGCCACTCGGCACAAGGTCCTCGGGGCCTGGGTGCCCGAGTGGGAGGTGCAGCCCTGCCGCAACCCCGCCTGCCGGCTCTACCGGCCGGTGGATTCCGACGGCACGGAAGCCACTACCACGCAGGTCACCGGCAAGAACGGCGAGAACGGGAGAAGTCCGGCCACGGGGTGACCGGCCGCGCGCCGGAGCCGGTCATACCGCTACAGTCCGCGCATGTCATCGGAGTCGACAGAAGTCTGGACCGGCTGGTACCGGGACCGCCGTGGTGCGGAAGCGATCGTCATCACGGCCGACGGTGGACACGTCACCGTCCGCGTCAGGGGAATCGAGTACACGGGTACGGGATTCGCCGCGCTCACCGCCGCGGGCGAGGGCGGGGAGGGCGGGGAGGTCCTCACCGGCTGCGTCCTGGAATGGGACCTGCCCCTCCCCGTCGTCGCCGGCGGCACCACCCAGGAGGCCACGCTCGCCTGCCTGCTCACCCTCGGCGAGCGCGCCGACCTCAGCCTGACCCTGCACTACGGCGGCACCGCCATCGAGGCGGTCGTCGCCGGGGGCGACTTCGAAGGGGCGCTCGCCCGGCTGCGCGGCCAGCTCCCCGAGGGCGCCGCCTTCGGCCGACGAGTCCTGTCGGCCGTGTGACGACGACGCCCCGGGTCGGGCCTGAAGCCGGTCAGTCCTGAAGGCGGTCGGACCTGAAGGCGGTCGGACCTTGGAGCCGGTCAGCCCTTGAACGCGGAAGCGAGCCCGTAGCGCCACAACTGGTCGACGCGGGCCCGCTCCTGGGAGTTCGGGGTGGCGTTCTGGCAGGAGGTGCCGGGGCCGCCGCCCGACATCAGCTCGCTGCACGGCCCGCTGTAGTGGTCCGGCAGGCCGAGCACGTGCCCGGTCTCATGGGCCGTCACACGGGTGGAGTTGTACTGCTGGTTCTGCCGGTAGTCGAGGAAGATGTAGCCGCGGCCGTGCCCGTCGGTGCTCGCGTACGAGCCCCGGGAGTCGTTCCCCTCGTAGTAGCGGAAGTCCGGGTTGGAGCCCTCGACGAGGCGTACGTTCGCCACCGAGCTGTTCCATATCTGCGTGGAACGGGCGATCTGGGTACGGAAACTCGGCGCGTTGGAAGCGCTGTAGACGACGGTGACGGCCGCGGCGGCGCTCGGGTTCGCGGCCCGCTTCTTCGCCACCGACGCCATGACGGCGTCGAAGAACGCCCGGTTGGCCTTGGCGTCCTCGGCCGAACCGGCGTAAGCGGCATAGGCGGCGGGGGAGTTCGCGGTCGCGGCGGTGTCGGTCGCGGCGGTGTCGGTCGCGGCGCCGGCCGGCGCGGCGGCGCCGAGCGAGACCGCGAGACCGAGCCCGAGGGCGGCGGTCAGGGTGCGGGTGAGGACCTTGGGGTGTCGCATGGGGGGCTCCTCCTGATCGGGGTCGGGAGAGAGTCTCGGTGCGCGCGGGTCCGCCGGGAAGAATGCCACTCCCCGATAACACGACCACATCACCGACCATGGCGACTCCCCAATAGGCGTCATTTTCATGGGAGTTGAGCGGATCCGGCCGTCTGGTGCGGGACCGGAACCGCACCCTACGCTCGGTCCATGGAGCTGGAGGTGAGACACCTGCGGGCGCTCTGCGCCATCGCGGACACCGGCAGCCTGCACAAGGCCGCACGCCGACTCGGCGTGAGCCAGCCCTCCTTGACCACCCAGCTGCGCCGCATCGAGAACGCGCTCGGCGCCGAGCTCTTCGCCCGCGGCCGCACCGGCTGCCACCCCACCCCGCTCGGCCGCTCCGTCCTCAGCCGGGCCCGCCCCCTGGTCGACGGCATGGCCGCGCTCGTCACCGAGACCCGCGCCGAGGCCGCCCGCGCCGACGGCCCCCGGCTCCGGGTCGGCTCCACCGCGAGCCGGGCACTACCGGGCTGGCTGCGGCGGCTGCGCGCCCGCTTCCCCGGCACGGACGTCGGCCTGCGCGTCGACGTCTCCGCGCGGACGCTGCTGCGCGAGGTGGCGGCCGGCCGCCTGGACGTGGCCTTCGTCCACGAGGTGGAGGGCAGCCCCCTCGCCGTGCCCGAGGGCCTGGACCACCGCGTCCTCGTCGCCCGCGAGCCGCAGTTCGTCTCCCTCTCCCCGGCCCACCCGGCCGCCGCCCACCCCGTCGTGGACCTCGCGGACCTGGCCCGCGACCACTGGATGGTCGACCCGGCGGTGGACGGCGAATGGGACGGGTTACGCCGCGTCCTGACGGCCGCCGGGATCGACCCGCCGCTCCTCCACGGCGACTACCACACCGCCGCGTCGCTCATCGCGCTCGGCGAGGCGGTGGCCCCCTGCCAGCCGACCTCGGTCCCCCGCGAGGACCTGGCGGTCCGCCCCCTCCGCGGCGACCCGCTCGCCGTCCGCCTCCTCCTCTACGCCCGCCCCTCCACCCCGCTGGCGCCCCTCCACGCCGCCCTCGCCGACGCCTACCGCGAGGCGGCCCGCCTGGCGCCCCCGTACCGCGCCTGGCTGGCCGCCGGCGGCACGGCACCTCCCTGCCTCACCCTCCTGCCTCACACTGGCCTGACGGCGGGAGCGGGCCAGGGCACGTCGGTCTCGACGGCGGCGGAGTAGTCGACGCCGGGGACGGAGAAGCCGTAGAGGCGGCGGACCTCGTCCCCGAACCAGTCGAGTGCGGCGAGCCCGGCGACGGAGTCGCTGGTGGCGGCGGCCCAGCGCGCGGCGACGGCCTCCTGCACGGCGGGATCGAGCTCCCAGGTGTCGAGGCGGACCCGGCCCTCGTCGTCGAGGTCGAGGGGGCGGGCGCCGGTCAGCCGGTCCCACAGCTCCACCAGCTGGCCGATCGGGGCCACCATGGCCTCGCCGAGGACACCGCGCAGCAGCCCGACGTACAGGGCGATGCCGGGGATCGCGGTGGAGGACTGGGTGACGGCGGCGGCGTTGACCGAGGTCACGGCCCGCCCGCCCAGGGTCTTGGCGAGGCGCTCGTCCAAGGCGCGTGCGGTGGCCTCCAGATGGGCCTTCGCCGCGCCGATGGTGCCCTGCCGGTAGATCGCCGCGGTGAGCGGCGAGCCGATGTAGGACAGGGCGGCGGTGGTGAAGCCCTCGGCGAGCAGGGACCGGTCGGCCAGGAAGGCGACCCACCGCTCCCAGTCGGCGCCGCCCATCACCGCCACGGTCTGCTCGACGTCGTCGCCCTCGGCCGGCGCGGTGGTGACCTCCTTCACCTCAGGCCCGCCGTGCTCGTCGAAGACGAGCGTCTTGGTGGTGTACGACGCCCCGACCGGCTTGAGCACCGAGGCGTACGCCTCGCCGGTCTCCGGATCGGTACGGCGGGGCGCGGCCACGGAGTACACCAGGTAGTCGAGCCGTCCCCCGAACCGCTCGACGAGCAGTTCGGCGACCTGCTCCTTCACCGCGTCGCCGAACGCGTCGCCGTTGAGGAACACCATGTCCCGCCCGTACCGGCGGGCGAGCCGGGCGGTGGCGTCGGTGCGGTACCAGCCGGCCGTACCGGTACGCCGCCCGGGCGCCTTCTCGAAGCACACGCCGATCCCGCGGATGCCGACCCGGGCCAGCCCCGCGACCGTCGCCGCCAGCCCGTACCCGGCGGACGATCCGACGACCAGCGCGACCGGGCCCTCACCCGGGTCCCCGACCGGCTCGGGAACGGCCCGCCACATCTCCTCCACCAGCCGGCGGCAGCCCTCGGGGTGCGAATCGAGGAACAGAAAGCCCCGACTCCTGGCTTCGATGACACGCTCGCTCACGCTGTGATTCCCCCAGATGTCGTCACGGACAAGACCGCGGCGGCGACCCCGGGACCGCCCCGCCCCGCCAGTCTCCGCCCGCCCGGCCCCCCGTATTGATCTTGCCCACGACAACGATCCCCACCAGGACTTGGAGGTTTCCCACCAGGACTTGGGGGATCTCCGCCAGGCCCAGGCCCAGGCCCAGGCCCAGGCCCAGGCCCAGGGCGTCGGGCGTCAGAGCCGGGCCGAGGGCGTGTTCCGTTCCAGGCGGGCGCGCAGGGTGCCTTCGAAGTCCTCGGCGCGGGAGAGCTGGACGCGGAGCTTCTCGACCTGTTCGGCGGCGGCCTGCTGGTAGGAGCGGACGCGTTCCAGGAGGGCGTCGCGCTCGTCCGGGGCGAGGACGGCGTCCGCGTCGGTGGCGGCGTTGGCGTCCGCGTCGAGGCGATCGGTGGCGTCGAGAAGGTCGCGCATCTGGTCCAGGGTGAAGCCGAGCGGCTTCATGCGGCGGACGACCATGAGGCGGGCGACGTCGTTCTCGGTGTAGAGGCGGAAGCCGCCCTGAGACCGCGCGGAGGGAGTGACGAGGCCGGTCTCCTCGTAGTGGCGGATCGTCCGCAGGGACAGCTCGGTCCGTGCGGCGACCTCGCCGATCTGCATGTGCTTGCCGTCCACGCCGTGGCTCCCCTGGTCCTTCTCCTCGTCGGCGGTCTCGGCCTCGCGCCCGCCGCCGATCCCTACCCTAACGTTAGGGTAGAGTTGCTGATGGTGAGAGCGCCGTGCCGCTGCTCCACCGTTGCCCTGCCGGGGCCGATGGCGCCCCCGGCGAAGTTCCGATTCTCGCAGGAGAGAAGCGTGTGCGAGCCCATGCCGCCCGCCGCCTGCCCGCCGTGAGGCTTCGCCCCCGGACGTGAGTCCGGCCGCGCGGACAGCCCTTCCCGGCCCAGGCCCCGGCCCGACCCCGCCCCCTTCCTCCTCCCTCCTCCGACTTCCGGTTCCGCATGTCGCGGTGCCGCCCGCAGAGCGCCGGCCCGGCTGCTCCGCGCCCTCCCGCACGTCCCGGCCTGCCGAACGGGGTGTGCCCGAGCACGACAGGTTCCGTCTCCCTTGTCTTCCGCTGCCACTGCCGTGTCCCCGGCCTCGCGCCTGCGCGGCCTGAAGCCCGACTGGATCTCCGACCCGAAGGTCTGGCGGACCGAGGTCCTGGCCGGCCTGGTCGTCGCCCTCGCGCTGATCCCCGAGGCCATCTCGTTCTCGATCATCGCGGGCGTGGACCCGGCGATCGGTCTGTTCGCCTCCTTCACGATGGCCGTCGTCATCTCGATCGTCGGCGGCCGACGGGCGATGATCTCCGCCGCGACCGGCGCCATCGCCCTGGTGATCGCACCGCTGAACCGTGAGCACGGCCTCGGCTACCTCGTGGCCGCGGTCATCCTCGCGGGCGTCTTCCAGGTCGTCCTGGGCGCACTCGGGGTGGCGAAGTTGATGCGGTTCATCCCGCGCTCGGTGATGGTCGGCTTCGTCAACGCGCTCGCCATCCTGATCTTCATGGCGCAGGTCCCCGAGATGCGGAACGTCCCCTGGGCCGTCTACCCGCTGATCGTCGGCGGTCTGGCGCTCATGGTCCTCTTCCCGAGGATCACCACCGTGATCCCGGCACCACTGGTGTCCATCGTCATCCTGACCGTGATCACGGTCGGCGCGGCGATCGCGGTGCCGACCGTGGGCGACAAGGGCGAGCTGCCGTCCTCCCTGCCCGTGCCGGGCCTGCCGGACGTGCCGTTCACGCTCGACACGCTGACGACGATCGCCCCGTACGCCTTCGCGATGGCGCTGGTCGGCCTCATGGAGTCCCTGATGACCGCGAAGCTGGTCGACGACATCACGGACACCCACTCCAACAAGACCCGCGAGTCCATCGGCCAGGGCGTCGCCAACATCGTCACCGGCTTCTTCGGCGGCATGGGCGGCTGCGCGATGATCGGCCAGACGATGATCAACGTGAAGGTCTCCGGCGCCCGCACCCGCGTCTCGACCTTCCTCGCGGGCGCGTTCCTGATGGTGCTGTGCATCGTCTTCGGCCCGGTCGTCTCCGACATCCCCATGGCCGCCCTGGTCGCCGTCATGGTCATGGTGTCGTTCGCGACCTTCGACTGGCACTCCATCGCCCCGAAGACCCTCAAGCGGATGCCGGCCGGCGAGATCGCCGTCATGGTGATCACCGTCGCCGCGGTCGTCGCCACCCACAACCTCGCCATCGGCGTCGTCCTGGGCTCCGTCACCGCCATGGTCATCTTCGCCAAGCGGGTCGCCCACCTCGCCGAGGTCACCGCCGTGGTCGACCCCGACGGCAGGACGGTGGTCTACCGGGTCACCGGCGAGCTGTTCTTCGCCTCCTCCAACGACCTGGTGGGTCAGTTCGACTACGCCACCGACCCGGACAAGGTGATCATCGACCTGAGCTCGGCGCACATCTGGGACGCCTCCTCCGTCGCCGCCCTCGACGCGATCGAGACCAAGTACGCCCAGCGCGGCAAGACCGTCGAGATCACCGGACTCAACCCCCCGAGCGCTCACCTGCACCGCAAGCTCACCGGCGAACTCACAGCCGACCACTGACCGCCCCCGCCTCCCCGCCTCCCCAGGACCCCGCCCCACCCACGGGCGCCGTCCTCGTCCGCCACCGGTAAGGGCCTTGCCCCCCGAACGCACCGAAGGGGCCCCGCCGCTCGTGACGGCGGGGCCCCTTCGGCAGGAGGGAGAGAAAGCCTGGGTCAGGCCTTCTTGGTCTCCTAGTAATGGGCCGGGTCGGTGACCTGCGGCGATGACGGCCGCAGGTCGCTGACCTGGCCTTTTGCTGTTGGGTGGCGATGGGGTGCGACGGTCTTGATCGGGTGTCCTGCGGACTGTGTGCGGACTGGTACGCCGCCCGTGTGTGCCCCAGTCATGCAGGGTGTGACGTGAAGTGCAAGCAGTGCAGGCACGGCGCTACTGCCGCAGGATGCTCATGATCTCGTCCGCCTTTGCGACCGCAGCGCGTGGTCCGTACACCGCCATCGCAGCGAGTACAGCAGCGGCACCCGCGAGAACGGCATCAACACCTGCCGGAAGGCCCATCAGTACGCCAAGACATAGGGCACCGGCTGCGGCGACGACCACAACCATCAAGCGGAGCCCTTCTCTGTTTGCCACCGGGATGGTGTCGCGCAAGCTCTGCTCGGGCAGCAGCGTGCTCACGTTGCCAGCCGCAAAGCTGTTCCCGATCTTCGCTAGAAGCGCCGCCAGGCTACGGAGGGCCGCATCCCCCTTTGCGTCGACCTGGGCCTCGGCCAGTTGGATCTTGGCCACCACGAGAGCAGCGTGCTGTCTTGCGTTGCGTTGCCGTGGAGAGCCGCGACCGACACTGTTCGAGATGCGATGGACGCGTAGCAGCGACCGGCGAACGGTTGAGCAAGTGTCGTCCAGGTGGCGGAGCGCTCGGTGCCTGTCGCTCGTACCGGATTTGGACACCGCGTCGCATGCCTCGATAGCCGCCATGATGGAGAGCAATAGCCTGTAACCGGCTATGGCTTTGCTGCGCCGGGCCGCCCACATCAGCAGGGGTAGCGCCACCGCAGCGAGTATGAGGGCGGAGGGGCGCAGGCTCGGCTGCACCTCTTGCGTCTCGATCGTCTTGATGACCGCCATCAAGAGGTCACCCAACCCGAGGCCGGCTGCGAAGGTGAGCAGCCAGTAACGCAGTTTCACGGACCCAGCGGTCTTCTGGCCAGCCTCGCGGAACGACTGAATCGGAAGGTCTCCCAGGCCAAGATGGCGGAGTGCCTCAGCTGTTGGAGTCATGTCCCGCTCCGCGACTGCGGCGTTCCACGCTGACCACCGCGCCTGTATGGGCTTGATCCGGTGCGCGATCCAAGCGGCGGAGCGGTAGGACGCCACCACGATTGAGGCGAGGAGCATGCCCCCGATCAGTGATCGCTGAACGGCGGCTGCACGCTCCCAGTCAATATTCATGGGGGCGATCCTGGCGTAGAACGCTGACAGCCGTGGTCCATCCGACCTAACCGATGATAGGGCGGTGACGTCTACGGAGAAGAGGTAGCGACGCCACGGGGCAGACGCCCTGCGGTGTCCGACTCAGATGCGCTCGATCTGGATGGCGAGCGCTCCAAGGGCCTCCTTCTCGGGGCCGTAGATCGTGCGGATGATGGCGAGCTGCTGGTCGCGGGTGGCGGTCGGGTTGACGTTGGAGGGGCCTTCGCCGTCGAGGAGGGCCTCGAAGTTGGGGTACTCGGTGACCCGGAGGACTTCGACGTCGCAGGTCTCGTTCATGCCCTTGATGCGGAAGCGGATGGTGTCGCCGGCGGCGAGGTCCGCGAGGTGCGGGTACTTGACCCGCACCTCGATGGTCTTGGTGCCTGCGGCGACGAGTTCGAAGTACTGGCGGTAGAGGTTGAGCTCGCGGACGCGGGCGGTGCGGTCGGTCATCGGGAGGAACGCTCCTGGAGGACGGTGCGGCCATCAGGCGGCCGTGTACGAACTCGATGAGGTGGTTGATCCTAAGTGGGCCTTCTTGGGGGGGCGATCCGCTTGCTCAGTCGTGCCTCTGAGGCACTGGCACGAGTGAGCGTGGAACATCGGCTGAAGTGCCGGAACCGGATGTGTGGACTTCGCTCTCCGCTGAGGGCTCGGACATGGGAGCTGCGAGGCGGGGAAGGTGCCGCAAGGCGGTGGGGATTCTGCCTGTTGCCAAGTAGGGAATCTGCACTACGAGGTAGATCAGCGGAGCGAGGAGAAGCAAGTATTCGGCGCTGAGCCCAAGGGCCTTGAATCCCGCGATCAGCCCGACTCCGGTTAGGAAGGCCAGGAGGTGGCCCAGAACCATACGCCACGGGAGTGACCCGCCTACTGCCACAGATTCTGCAGGCACGGATTCTGTCGCGGGGACCATATTCAGGGGCTCCTGGCGCCCAAGGGCGTCGATCAGGTGCACGATGTGCTCCGCGAGCACCTTTACCTGGGAACGATCACGAAGGCTGGTCTCGAATGCGCTCTCCAGCTGCTGGGACATGGCGGCGCACTGCGTCAGCAACGCTGCGCGCGTTCCTGGCTTGCGGGAGACACCGAACTGGGCGTACGTCATGAGTGCGTCGCTAAGTCTGTCTACGTTCCTACTGAGCTGTGCCGTGGTCACGGAGGTTGCTTGGTTCTCGTCTGCCTGGGTCTGGCAGGCAACGAGAGTGCTCACGGCAGCCCACTGGACGTAGGCAGGGGATCGCCCTCGTTTGACGGCTATCAGGTCTAGTTGGACGTAAAACGCCGTGAGCAAGAGGAACGCATACGACGGCAGCCACATCTCCATGGCCATGGCCCACTGGTGCTCCACGAGCATGGTGAGCAAAGCGCCCGTGCTGATGGTGACGAGGCACAGGAGAAGGAGAGAGACGGAAACCATTCGACGCCCTCGCCCAGCCAGGTCCCAGACCTTCAGCTCGGCCTCGCCCCATTGCTTCGGATGTTGGATCCCCAGCCCGTTCAGCGCTTCTTCGGCTTCGCGAATCAGAGTCCGCACCCGTGTGTGCGTCCGGCCCCGCAGGGAGGAAGCTCGGTTGAGTACGCGTCCTGGCTTTCTGACGGGGCGGGCGACAAATACGAAACCGGACAGAACTGCGGTGGGGGTCACAAGAGTGGTTAGAGCCGACATGGCTGCATAGAAGTGAATGAGGAGATTCAACACCGGTCCCTTCAGTCCCTACGGGGGTACGGGTCCTCCTCTACCTCCAGCCGTTGAGGGAAACCTCCGGGCCTCCCGCGAGGTACCGATGGAGGGCGCTTGAAGTGGTGTCCACGAAGTTCTCGGGGATGGCGTCGGCGTCGACCCAGCGGACCTGGGAGTGCTTGCGGGGTTCGCGGTTTTCGGGTTCGCCGGTCCATTCGTGGGCGGCGAAGACGACGGTGAGGAAGCCGTTGGGGGCTTCGACGCCCCAGGCGCCGTGGATGATGTGGGCGACCTTGAGGGACTCGGGCTTCACCGTGAGGCCGGTCTCCTCGTACAGCTCTCGGACGGCCGTCTCGGTGATCGGTTCGCCCGGCTCGCTCTTGCCGACGGGGAGGTCCCACAGGCCCTGGGCGAACTTGGCGTTTTCGCTGCGCTGGAGGAGGACGACGCGGTTGGTGGTCTTGTCGTGGACGATGACGGCGGCGACCAGCAGGGTCATGGATTCGAGCGCCGGCTTGAGGGCCTTCGGCTGGTCGTCGGTCTGCTGGATCACGGTGTTCCCTTCGTCGGGCGGGCTGTTGGGCATGTTAGGCGAGGGCTTCGCGGGCGCGGCGGGCGAGATCGGCGGCGCCGGGCACTTTGCGGCGCTGGTAGACCGCGAGGGTGGAGCGGATCGAGGTGATCGCCTTGCGGGTGCGGTCGGAGGTCATGCCCTCCATGAGGACCAGGGCCTGGGTCCAGGCGGCGACGGCCTCGTCGGCGCGGGCCTGGGCGGCGAGGCTGTCGCCGAGGTCGGCGTGGGTGAGGGCGTGGACGCGCTTGTACTTCTCGGGGTCCCAGCGGGTGAGGGCGTCGCGGTGCTGTTGTTCGGTGCCGATGTGGTCGGCGAGGTCGGTCAGGGTGCGGGCGGTGTGGCTGGCCACGGTGCCGGCGGTGGGGCCGCTCACGTGGGAGTAGCTGGGCTGGGGGCCGTCGTCCCGGAGGAGGGCGTCCTCGGCGGCGAGCAGGGCGCGTGCGGCCGATGGGTTCTCGTCGGTGGCGGCGTAGGCGCGGGCGTGGGTGATGTGGAGGAGAGCCTCGGTCTGGCCGTCGACGTGGCCGAGGCCGCGCTTCAGGGCGCCTTCGACGAGGTCGACGCAGTGGTGGGGCTGCTTGAGGCTCAGGGCCTGGTGGGCGAGGGCGCGCATCATCCAGGCGGCGTGGCCGTGGGGGTCGGCTTCGCAGGCGAGCTTGTAGCCGACCTGGTAGTAGCGCTGGGCGGCGCCTTCTTGGCCCAGGTCGTGGTGCTTCCATCCTGCGAGGTAGGCGAGTTCTGCGACGGCGCCGAAGGCGGCCCGGCGTAAGGCTTCGCTGGGGAAGCGTCCTCGCAGCATGGGGGCGGCGGTGTCGGCGAGGTACGCGGTGACGGTGGTCAGGCCGTGCCCGCCGCCGAGGCGCTCGTCGGCGGCGCTGAAGGCCGCGGTGATCTGGCGCACGACGTCCACGTCCTCCGCGCCGACCAGGGACGTGCCAGTGCGGGCGCGAAGCATGCGGGCTGTAGCTTCGTGGTCGTAGCCGAGCGGCATGGCGACGCCAGCCGTGGTGAAGGCCGCGATGGCGAGGAAGCGGCGGCGCTCGACGTCGGCGCGGCCCAGGTCGGTGGCGGCGAGGACGGGGTCGGATTCCGTCGGCGCTTCGGCGGCGTCGGCTTGGAGGCCAATCTCGGTCTGGGTGACCGTGCGCCCCGCTCGGCGGGACAGCGCCTCGGCCAGGTACTGGCCTACCCGGCCCGACGGGGTGCGGGTGCCGTTCACCCAGTGCGAGATGGCCGACTTGTTGGTCTGGAGGATCTCGCCGTTCTCTGCGGCGATGCGCCGTACGTCTCTGGCGAGGGCCTCGTAGGTGCAGTCGACCGCTGCGATGACGTCCCGCAGACGGGAATTGCGGTCTCTCTGCGCCGCCACGATCGCCTCCGCTCTGGAGCTGTAAACCGCGTATACCGCTTCAACTGCCTTCCACCGTACCCACTGAGCGTGACCACCGGTTCACTTATCAGCAGCCGCCCGGAACGGCGCGACCGTGATCCAGGCTCCCCCTTGGTCCGGGCGGCACCCCGAAGTCCCGTACGCCCACACCAGGCTCGGGCATTCCTGTGCCCGAACCCGGCCAATCAGAGACGGAGACACGGTGACCACCATCGACACCACGGCCATCACGGTCGAGCTGTCCGAGGCGTTCGACCCGCGCTGGGGCCGCCTGCCCGGCATCCAGGTCGACGGCCGGCGCATCACGATCGACCCGGCCGAGTACTTCTTCCGCTTCGAGTCGAACACCTGGCTCGTCGCCGACTGGGAGCTGGTCAAGTTCCAGCTCCTGGACGTGGACGAGACGACCGAGAGTGCGGTCGAGCAGCTCGCGCTCGACTTCATCAAGCAGCACAGTGAGTCCACGTCCGACGCCGCCCGTGTCCTGGCCACCGCGTACGAGGTGTACGCGTACCTCTTCCGCGAGGAGCACCTGGCCGGCCTCGGCTTGCCGCAGATCACCGCCGAGCACCTGCGGATGCTGCGCGAGGCGGCCACGCTCATGGCGCTCAACAAGGTCGAGCTGGACGGGCACATCTCCAACGTCGGCCCGTGTTGGTTCTTCCCCGCTGCCACCTCCGTCGTCTTCGACCTGGACGACGAGATGGGCGGGATGCTCGACGAGGCCTACCACGGCGGCTGGTTCAACGAGCACCGCCGCATCGAGTCCATCAAGGCCCACGCCGCCCTCGGTGGCCGGCTTGTGCACGGCTGCCAGTCCGTGCCGGACCAGTCCGGCGGCGTGGTCGCGCCCTACGGTGCCTCGATGGCGAACTTCCGTGACGACCTCGCGGCCTTCAAGGCGGGCTGGATCGAGCAGGTCTACGCCCACCGCGTGAGCCCCGCCGCGTAACCCACCACCCGATCAGGCTCCGGGGCGGGCCGGCATCTCTCGCCCGCCCCGGACGCCACCACCCCTCTCCGGAGCCCTCACGTGACCACGAACCCCAGCGCGGAACTCCTCGACAACCTGCTCACCGCGACCGGACAGACCACCGCCGTACGGGAGGAGGTACGCGTGTGGTCCATGTCCGGCGTCGAGCGCGTCACCTTCCCCGATGGCTCCACGGCCATCTTCAAGTACGCCAAGAAGCCCTTCGACAGTGAGGACCAGGCCCTCCGTCTGGCCCATGCCCTTGGCGTTCCCGTTCCCCAGGTCCACGCCTCCGCCGTCCTGGACGGATGGCTCGGCATGCTCATGGAGGACCTCGGACCGTCCGTCCGCGAGGCCGACGACCTCGACGGCGTCGCTGCGGCCGTGATTCTGCACGGAACCCGTACGGCTCCGCCCTTGCCCGCCCTCGACCAGGACCGGCTGCGGATGCTCCCGGCCAGGGCGCTGGAGCACCTCGAACGGCTGCGCAAGGCCGACCGGTGGCAGGACGCCGACGATGTCGAGGATGCGCTCGACCGTATCGCCAAGGCCGCCGAGGCTCGCTCGGCCGGAGCGACGCTGGAGCCGTTCGGCTGGGTGCACTCCGAGTTTCATCCCACCAGCCTCCACATCGGCGAGCGGGGCTGGCGGCTGCTCGACTTCGCCCGCGCCTTCACCGGCCCCGGCCTGCTCGACCTCGCCAGCTGGCACGGCACCATCGAGCCCCCGCACCCCTTCCGCCTGCGCGTCTTCCTGGAGCAGTACGTCACCGCTGGCGGCACCCCCGACGCCCTCGCCCCGCGCGGCGGGCTCACCGCCGAGAACTGGGCCCTGGGATGGCACCGCATGTGGGCCGTCGAGTGGTTCATGGAGCAGTCCATCCGCTGGATCAACGACCCGGCCACCGACCCCGCCTACATCAAGGCCGTCCGCCGCCACCTCACCGACGTCCTCCACCTCCTGGAAATCTGACGTGCTCGCCCAGGCAACCCCCTGGCACGCCCACGCCCTCCAGCGCACCGCCGCCGGACTCGCCGAACCCCTCTCCGTGCCTGCCCGGATGGAATGGACCACGAGACCCGGCCAAGGGCCCGGCGCCGAAATCCTCGGCCCCGACCTGCGCGGCAAGCGACTCCTGGAAATCGGCTGCGGCCCCGGCCACAACGCCGCCCACCTCGCCACCCGCCACGGCGCCCACGTCACCGGCGTCGACCTGGTCGGCCTCCAAGTTCGCCGCGCCCGCTCTCACTACGGACGGCTGAACAACCTCACCTTCGTCGCCGGCCACGCCCTGCACTACCTGCACGCCTCCGACGAGCAGTTCGATGCGGTCTACTCGGTTTTCGGCGCCGTCGGGCTCGTCGCGCCCGAGCTCCTGCTCCCGGCCATCGCCCAGCGCCTCACGCCCGGCCGGGTGCTCGCCTTCTCCGTCCCGCACCCGCAGCGTGGCGGCCGAAGCCCCTCGGGCGACGACCGGCCTCGTCGCGACCACGTCACTCTTCCCGATCGCACCCGCCTGCCCATCGCCCGCTGGGAGTTCTCCACGGACCGGTGGGAGAAGCACCTCAGCCAGGCGGGCTTCTGGCTCACCTCGGCCCAGGAGTTCCACGACCCCCGCATGGGCCACTGGCCCACCACCCTGCTGATCCGCGCCCGCAAGCTCTGACATCCGCGTTCATCCAGACTATGGAGGACCGATGCGCCCGCCCTACCTGCTCCTCGACATCGACGGCGTCCTCATACCCTTCCCCGACGAGCACGGCTCGACCCCGGCCACCCACGCCCGCCATGACGTCGTCCCTGCCGGCCGCAGCGCCGACAACCCGGTCACCGTCTGGCTCGACCCCGACCACGGCCGCCTGCTCATGGACGTCATCCGCACCGACTTGGTCACTCCGGTCTGGTGCACCAGCTGGCGGCAGGACGCCACCACCCTCATCGGGCCCCTTCTCGACCTCCCGGCCCTGCCGTGCGTCGATCTCCCACGTCCGCAGATCACCACCAGCCACCCCAACGGCTACCTGTGGAAGCGCGACCACGTCGACGCCTGGCTGGGTGACGCCCCCGCCGTCTGGATCGACGACGACTTCACTGGCCTCGACCACGCCTGGGCGGAGGAGCGTACCGCCCGCGGAACGGCGACCCTCCTCGTGCAGCCCAACCCACACCTCGGGCTGCAGCCCGACCACCTGACCGAGGTGACGAAGTGGGTCGCGCAGTTACCCACAGTCCGAGCCGCCTGACGACTGATGCCCTCGCTGTCACGAGCAGCGAGGGCACCAGGGTGGGCTGTGGCACCCGACTACCTGGGTGCGGGCAGAAGTCGAGACTCAACTCAGGCGGGGCCCACTGTCGTGCCGACCTGAGGATCGGAGACAGCCGCCCATCCCGCGCCGAGTGGTCAGGCGGATCGTCGAGTTCCAGCGACCGGAGTAAGGCCACGACGGTTAGACAGAAGAGCTACGTCCTTCGGGTTGGAGCTCCGGTGGAGCCCCTTGAGAACGGCCTGTTGGGTCTCTGGCGTCCAGAAGATTCGCAGACGCTCACGCGCCCGAGTGACGGCCGTGTAGAAGATGCTGTGTGTGATGTCATCTTCGTTGGCGTCGGTGATGACGATCTTGACGGAGTCGTACTCGAGGCCCTGCGCCTTGTGGATCGAAACTGCATAGGCCACCTGAAACGGCACGGTGGTGTTCAGCGAGTCATCGTCCTCGTCGCTGATGTCGTAGTCGTAGACGGAGAATCGCACAGTCGCGTCCCCCATCCATTCGAGTTCCTCACCGTCAACGTCGAACTCGCTGACCGTTCGATCGAGTTCGACGTCGAACTGGATCCGGCCAGGGAAGCGTTCGATATCGACAATTCGGCCCTTCAGATTGTTGTAGATCAGCGGCCGGAATCGCTCAGTCTCGTTAAAGAGAACCGGATCGCCGACCTTGTACGTTGAGACGCGCCAAGTGGTCGCTGCGCCAGGGTTGCTGCTCTGGAGAAAGCGGTTGATGTTATTGATTCCGTAGAGGCCATCGTAGTTCAGACACAAGATGATCTCGTCGTCGCGCTGGGCTTCGAAGAGTGTCTTGTCGAGCACGGTCGAGTATCCGTTGCGAGCCATCACCTCGGCGATGTCATCGTCAGTGTCTCGGACCTTACCCCAGAAGCCTAGGAGCGATTCGTTCTTGGTTCTGAAGGGTGTTGCCAGTTCGAACACCGACGCGATCGGGATGAAGGATCGGATGATGCCGAACCAGTTTCCGAACTGGATCGACTCAATCTGGTAGACGTCGCCTACGAGTACGAGTAACTTGAAGGACGTTTTCTCCAGCACCTTGAGAAGGTCAGTGTTGCTGACCGTGCTGCACTCATCGATAACCAGGAGGTCGTACTCCGGATCCAAGGCGCTTCTGTAGATCTGGCTACTGATCGTCCGGAAAGTCGAGTTCTGCGCATTCACCTTGCGCTTGAGGTTGTCGATCGCCGGGTTGGTGTGCGCGAGAAAGAGTTTCTCCTTGTCGTTGAAGTAGTTCGCGATGTGGTCCACCATCGTCGACTTTCCAGTGCCGGCTGCGCCGTAGATCAACGCCACATGCGACTGGCTGAACAACCTCTTGAGCGCATCCTTCTTGCCCTCGTCGTCGATGCCGCGAGGTGTCTCATCGAGCCAACGCTCGACGGCCTGGCCGTAGCCGTCGATTCCGGACGATGCACGCTCCTGGAGCTTCTCGACGATGGCGACGGTGTCGTCCTCGTACCCACAGATAAAGACGTGCCCCTTGTCCAGTACGAGCCGGCGATCCTTGTGCTTGTAGTAGAGCTTGTTGTTGTAGGCGGAGATCAACTCGTTGACATCTCCGAGCTCCATGAGATCGGCCTGGGGTGTGTAGAGGATTCCGTGACGCTCCACGTTGTTCTTCACACGCCGAGCGAGTAGTTCGTGGCTTCGCCCGGTCACACCGAGGCTCTCAACGAGATCCCAATACCGCGGATTGTGCCCCGGCAGTGAGGTGCAGAGCGGCATGGTGTCGAACGGGATGCAGCCATACTGTAGTTTCATCCCGGAGAGGCGGCCGCAGCCTTCCCAGGAATACTGCGGCTTCAGAACCTGGTTGTACATCCGCAGCATTAGATAACGGATGACGTTGTGACCCGGAGTAGCTGACCTCACGATGCGGCGTGCTTCATCCAACACGGGGAAGATCTGCGGCTTGCTGGCGCCGGCCGTGCCTGTCGCCTTCGCCCTCGCGTACTCGTCGTCAGGCATGTCAATCAAGTCGAGCAGGTTGCCCGAAGTCGCGGTCAGCCCACGCATCAGGTAGCGGTACTCCGGAGAGTTAGTTCGAATGGTGGTGTCGACATCCAGAAGACGAGCGAAGTTCTTGAACTCGCACGGACGGATGGAAACTTCCCATTCACGGATGATTGTGATCGGCATCGACTGGCCGAGTACCTCGATCGAGTCGCTTTGGAGCGAAAGCATCGCCGCGTACTCGTCGGTCATATCGATGTCGGTGAAGGCGATGATGCGGTCAAACTTGCTCACCTTATTGACAGCTCGATAGAAGGTGACCTCATAGTAGATGCGACCTCCGACGAAGAATGGGCGCGTCTTGTGGATGTAGTACCGGCCTCGTGCCCCGGTGTCCGGCGTCGGACGAACCAACTCGATCCTCGCGGCGATCTTCTCGTGGTACTCCCGCAGCGATGGATCGAGGTCGACTGGGAATGCCTCGAGATTCGCCAACGCTGCGATCCCGCAGCTGTCCTTGAGTAGGCTGCGGATGCGATGGAGGTACTCGTAGTACTTGAGCATCAGTCGCTCGGAGGAATCCCCGTCCAGGGTGTAGTGGGAGGCACTCATCTGGATGAGCTTGTGGAACTTGCCGAGGAAGTTGAGCTTTGCCTTGCCCTTGACGAAGGCGAGTCCGGGCTCTACAGCCGCATAATTGAACTCGGCGTCAGGCCGGCCAGTGTGAAGACGTACCGAAACCCCCTCGACCAGATTGCGGAGCTGGGCGAGGATATTCTGTGAGAGCAGTGCCCGCTGGTCGGTGAGCGACGCGATATTCCGGCAGATTGCCTCATCCGCACTCTTGATCTGTTCGTCAACGGTAGTCACGAGCGATTATCCTGCCCTTTCGGTGCCCCAAACTGCCGAGGCACCGCCTTCTCCAGGAATTCCATCAGTCAGTGCCTGTCTGTCGATCCGTTGCGTGCTGACTTTGGCGTTTGACGTCACGCAGTTGGGTACGAGGGCGGCCATCATAGCCTCGAACTGCATGGCGCTGCAGCGGAATTGGGAATGCAGCAGTTCGTGGACGACGACCTAGTCCTGAAGTCCTCCGCCTCCGCGGTGAGATCCTCCGCGGGACCACCCCCTCGGGCGCGGAGGGGCCCCTTGCCCCATTCCCTCGGGGAACAAGACGCACTGGGGTGGTTGCATCGGCCTCCGCCCAACCGGTCCTTTCGTCGGCATTCTGGCTGTCAGAGACCGGTGCAGCTGCTCACCATGCGGCCTGATGCACCCGCTGCTTCGAGCTAGGTCGAAGCAGCCTGGCGCGAGTCTGGGACAGAAGGACAGATGCCCCCGCCACGACGCGTGGCGAGGGCATCTGACCGGGCGTCAGCGGTGCCGACTGCGCTCTTCGGGCCTCGTGGCCACTGGGGTGGCCGGAAGGTGTGGCGTGGCGGAGACGGACGATGTTCCGCTGATGGTGCTTCGGCTGCGAGCCGCTTGCGTCCGCCGGTTCGGCTGAGCCGTGATGCGCCAGTTGAGGACCTCGGCGGGGTGCTCGGCGCTGTCGAGTTCCCGCTGGGTGCCCACTTCGGCCAGGAGGCGGCGGGGGTTGTGGCCGGCGGCTTCGGCTTGGGCGAGGGTTGTGGTCAGGGCGGTCCAAGTGGGGTCGGCGAGGATCCGGTCAGCGTGGCCGGGGAGGGCCGCGCGAATGTCCTGCTCGTAGCGGAGGGCGGTTGCGGCTCGCGGTGCCCGGCGGGTTAGGTCAGCCAGGACGGGTGGGGCGGCTTGCTGATAGCCCGCGTTTAGGTGGCGGAAGGCTTCTTCGGCTGCTGCCGCCTGCTGTTCGTGGCCGCGTTGCTCGTGCCACTTGGCGGCGGCGCGGGCCAGGTGGACGGTGGCGAAGAGCAGGGCGATGGCGAGTCCGCCCGGCTCGTTGGAGGCGTAGGCGAGTTCCTTGGCGGCCTTGCGTAGGGCGGTGGCGGCCTGGTGGTCGGCGCGGGTGGCGGAGCGGCGGGCGCGGTTGAACGCCATCGCCGCCGCTCGTAGTTCCGCCCTGTGTGGGCCGCTCGTGGCACTGGCGATGTTGTATAGGGCGTCGCCGAAGGCGGCGAGGTGGCCCTGGGCGGCGGCATCGTCATCGGAGTCGAGGACGGTGCGTGCTGCGTGCATGGCGGTGGTGGTGTGGCGCCATGGGTCGGCGGGGTCCGCCATATACCGGGGGCGGTCGGCCATGTCCTGGTCGGGGAGACGTTCGCGTAGGCGGTTGATGGAGAGGTCGGGGGCGAGTTTGGAGCCGCCGTACCAGACGGGTTCGCCGGCCGCGTTGGTGTCCCCGGGTGCAGAGAGGCTGTAGCCGATCACGTCACCGGTCTCAGGACCGAGTCGTGTCTTGACCTTGATGCCGAGGGACTGGAGCACGGTGAAGTAGTCGGCTTCGCTGTGTACGGAGGCGGCGACCGCGTACGCCTGCTCGCGCAACCACTGCCGTGCCGTGACCGTCTGGCCCTGGCGCTCGGCCTTGGCGCGTTCGGCGCCGGTGGGAGTGCGGGGCGCGGTGAGGTCTCCGGACTTCAGGCGGCGCAGGCCGAACTCGGCCTCGATCTTGCGGCACTCAGCTTGGGCCCGCCGTCCGTCGTGGTGGGTGCGCGGGCGGCGCCCGTCGGCGCGGACGGTGGTGGCCATGACGTGGATGTGGTCGTCGGCATGGCGCACCGCGATCCACCGGCACGCCTTCTCGTCGCCTTCAGGGGCGATGCCTGTGGCGTGAACAATGCGGCGGGCGACCTCTGCCCACTCGGCGTCGGTGAGGTAGCGGTCGCCGGGCGCGGTGCGGACCGGGCAGTGCCAGACGTGCTGGGGTGGCTTCTTGCCGCCCAGTTCGCGGGTGCGCAGGTCGACGTGGTGGTCAAGGCGCTTGGCGAGCTGGGTGTAGGTGGCTGCCGGGTCGCGGCCCGGGTCCGGGGCGCCGGCCATGTCCCAGGCGGCGACGATGTGCGGGTCGGTGTGCTCGTCTCGGCGGCCGGGGCCGAAGAGGTAGACGATCAGTCCGCGGGTGTCGGAGCCGGTGGAGACGTCAGGAACCATGCGCGGTGCCTTCCGTCAGGAGCTGGTCGATCAGTCGGTAGCTGTTCTCGGCTGCTTGCTCGACGCGGTCCAGCACGGCCTCGGCGCGCTCGGGCACTCTTCCTCGGTGGATGGCTGCGGTGATCTGGTTGAGGTTGCCGCCGATGCGGTTGAGCGCGACCGTGTGTGCCTCGACGGCCTCGATCAGCGGGCGGACTGGGTCGTCCTCCGGGCTGCCGATCATGCCGGCCTTGCCGAGGGCGACGGCGAGGGCGGCGTCGCCGACGAATCCGGCGAACTTCTGACCGCGCTGGTGAGCTGCGGCGCTGATCACGCTCACAGCGGTCCGGGTGAAGCGGATGGTCTTCTCCTGGTCGCGCTTCTCCACGGTGCGCTTGCGGTTCATCAGCGCGGGCAGGACGGGGGCATCAAGGTCCCGCCAGGAGGGCTGCTCGACGGGCGGTTGGACATCGGCCGGCGGCTGAGTGCTCGGGGCGACGGAGTCGGCTGCGGGCGGGCAGCCGGTCTCGGCTACACCCTTTTCCGGCTCGGGCGCCCCCTGGCGCTCGGCTTCCTCCTCCGCCACCCCTGGGGCGGGGGCAAGCGCGGACGAAGCCTCGTTAGAGGCTCGTTCGCTCCAGCTTGCTGCTGATCGGCGGGTCAGGCCGAAGAATCCCTTGCGGCGGCGGGTGGGGGCGTTGTCGGTGCTCGTTTCGGGCATGGTGGTGCTCCGGTGGTGGTGTGGGGTGGGGCTTCGTCACGTCCGTCGCATCCGTCCCGTAGCTGGTCAGGATAGGTACGGAGACGGTCGCAGGTACGGATGCGACGGATTGATACGGAGCTGGTGTCAGCGCGTGGGCCTGGGGCCGGCAGGCCCGCCGGGCGGCCCGATGGGCAGCGCCCCGGATGGCGGGGCGGGCGGCTTGCCCGGGACTCGACGTGCGGGCACGGTCTCCGCTGCTGCGGGTGCCGGTGGGGCGGAGTCGGGGCAGTAGCGCGCCCAGGCGTCGAGGAACTGGTTGCGGGCGTACGCCTTCGCCTGCCTGCCGTTCTCGAAGCGGTGGTTGGCCGGGCTGATGCCGAAGTCGCGCAGCAGGTTGGCCAGGTGGTAGGCGTTCAGGCCCTTCGTCCCGTACTCGGCCCACGGCGCCTCCGCGTCCTGGAGGAGGGCGGCGAGCAGGTCCTGGCTGCGCAGGGCCTCCTTGTGGCCCTCCTGCTCGAAAACGCGGCGGACGTCCCGCAGCAGCCGCGTCTTCAGTGTCGTCTGCTCGTCCTGGACCACTTCGTTCCTGGTCATCGCCAGGCAGGCCGCACGGGCCTGGGCGGGCCAGTGGCCGCTGGCCAGGTCGGCGACGATGGCCAGGGGCTCCCACGTGTCGGCGGCCCGGTCCTCGACCGGCATCTGCGGAACCGAGCCCTCGGCAGTGCTCCGCAGCGGGGCCAGCCAGGCGGTCAGCCGGTCGCGCAGCGCGTTCAGTTCCGGAACGGAGTACCGCGACCGGAATGGGGCGATGCGCTCGCCCGGTTTGCGCTTCTGCATACGGAGCACGACCGCGCGGTCCATGATCGTGTCCGGCAGGTCGCCGATCCCGGCGAGCGCGGCCATGGCAAAGGTGGGAAACGCCGTCGGCTTGTGCTCCGGGCCGGAGATTCGCCAGGCGGGCCGGTTGCGCTGGTGCCCTGCGTTCAGCAGGCCGCGTAGGTCCTCCTTGTCGCCGGCCTTCGGGCCGAAGATGGTGTCGGCCTCGTCCACCAGCAGCGTCGGCGGGTTCTTGCCGATGACGCGGAACACCACCGCGGGCGACGTGTTCACCGTCATCATCGGCTGGTGCACGGTCTCGTGGAGCACGTCCAGGACGCGGGACTTGCCGCATCCCTTGGTCGGCCCCACCACCGCCAGCCGTGGCGCGTGCTGGAGGGCGGGTTGGATGTGGGAGGCCGCCACCCACAACGTGACCGCCGTCAGGGCCTCGTCGCTCGGCAGCACCACGTACCGGCCGATCGCCGCGCGCAGGTCGTCCAGCAGCACGGCTCCTTCGTCGGCCGTCTCGCCGCCCGCACCGGCGCGGTCCCCGGTCCCCGATCCGCCGTCGGGGACCACGGTCCCCGTAGATGCGTGGGGACCGTGGCCCTCACCACCAGTTCGGTCTACGGCGTGCTCGTCCGGGATTCGGGGACCGGGTACGGGGATCGGCGGACTGAAAGTCTCCGCCCGGTCCCCGGCTTCCGCTCCGGCGGGACCGGTCCCCAGGGCGCTGACCTGCACAGGTATCGCGCTGGGGGTGTTTCGGTCCCCGACCGGAAAACCCGACCGTGACTCCGTTCGGTCCCCGTTGCGCCAGGGGATGCCCTGGCCGGGGACCGCGGGGGTGGGCCAGACAACCTCGGATGCGTTCGAGGTGGCGGGGGACGTAGGGTCCTCCATAGACGTTCCTCTCAGGTGAGGGACGGGACGGGCAAGGTCCCGCCTCTCACCAATTCGTTCGTTCAGGGATGGGCGACGTGCAGGGGAATCTCCGGCCCTCGGCGTTGGCGCGCCGGGGGCCGTTGCTGCGTCCGGGGCTGCCAGCGGCTCATGAGGCCAGGCCCCACTCGTCTCGGCCGTCGATCAGCGTCCGCTCGTAGCGCAGCAGCTCGGCCTCGGGGTAGAGCACCCGCTTGCCGACCTTGATGCCGCGCGGCCCCTTCTTGATCTGGCGCCAGTAGCGGACGGTGCTTTCGGCTGTGCGGTAGCGCTCGGCGACCTCGGTGGTGGTCAGGTATCGCATGCATTCCCATTCGGCTAGGTGGCGATTCGATCTGCATAGAGTTGTACCCCGGGATCGCCGGTTAACCAAATCGGGAAGCTCATGTTTCAATTGGGATAGCGATGTGATGATGGAGGTTCGATGGCAGGCGACAGGCCCGAGGGCGACGAGGTGCCGCTGCTCTACAGCGAGGGGAACGTGGCCGCGCGTGTGGCGCTGGAGCGCGAGGTCAGAGGGTGGAGCACGACCGAGCTGGCGGAGCGGGTGACCAGAGCCGGCGTCAAGATGAACCAGACGGCGGTCTGGCGTATCGAGAACGGCACCCCGCGCCGGCGCATCAATCTCGACGAGGCCCTCGCCTTCTCCCGCGTCTTCGAGCTTCCTCTTGAAGAGCTGATGTCCCCGCCCCTGGAGGGGCTCGACATCGACAGTCGGCGGCTGGTCCAAGAGGCCGTCGAGGCGTTCTACGAGGCCCGCGACGCGCGCGACCGCCTCCATCACGCCGTGGTCGCCATCGCCGACCACATCAAGGCCCATCCCGACAGCTCGCGGGCGATCCACGAGCAGTGCCTCCGCCTCATGGGCGACGAGCGCGACGCTCGCACGCTCAGCAACGACATCGCGGACGGCGGCCACTACTGACAACCGACACGAAGGAGTGGCCACTTGGCCAACATCCAGAAGCGCCCCAACGGCAAGTGGCGGGCCCGCTACCGCGATCTCGACGGCAAGGAGCACGCGCGCCACTTCGAGCGGAAGCTCGACGCCCAGCGGTGGATCGACGAGGTCACGGCCAGCATGGTCACCGGCCAGTACGTCGACCCGCGCGCCGGCCGAGTCACCTTCGAGAAGTACGCCGAGAAGTGGGAAGGCTCGCTCATCGCCAGTGAGGCGGGCGAGCGCATCACCGACAACGCGCTCCGGCTGCACCTCGTACCGGCGCTGGGTGCCCGCTCAATGGCCGCGATACGCCGCAACGACATACAGGTGCTCTTCAAGCACCTCTCCGACCAACTTGGCCCCGGCAGCGTGCGGAACGTCTACGACGTCCTCGTACGCGTCATGACGGCGGCCGTGGACGACAAGATCATCGCCTCCAGCCCGTGCCGCCGGATTACCCTCCCCGCCATGCCGGACGAGGAGGTCACCCCGCCCACGGTCGAGCAGGTCGAGGCGATGGCACGGGTGATGCCGCCGTACATCCGAGCGGCGATCGTCACCCTCGCCGGATCAGGGCTCCGCATAGGCGAACTGCTCGGCCTGAAGGTGGCGGACGTCGACTTCAAGGCCGGCGCCATCCGCGTCGAGCGGCAGCGGCTCCAGTCCGGGAAGATCGGCCCGCCGAAGACCGCCAAGTCCCGGCGTACGGTCCCGGTCGGCGAGGTCGTCACCGACGCGCTCCTCGCGCATCTCGCCGCACGTCCGTCCAGGGAGTGGCTGTTCACCATGGAGGAGGGCGAGCCACTCAACTACCGGCGGTGGAAGACCGAGTGGAACGGGGCCCGCAAGGCGCTCCAGGCGGCTGAGAACGGAGCCGCCGAGCGCGAGGGCCGTAAGGCTGTCGAGCTGCCGCACATGGTCACCCACGACCTGCGGCACTTCTACGCCTCCGCGCTCATCGCCGGCGGGGCGAGCGTCAAGCAGGTGCAGTTGGTCCTCGGGCACGCGTCCGCCGTCATCACGCTGCGGATCTACGCGCACCTGTGGCCGGGGGAAGAAGACCGCACCCGGGCCGTCATGGACGCCGTGCTCGGCGGCCTGCGGACCGGGTGCGGACATCTAAGCGGCGCGGCCCGCGAAAGTGCAGGTCAGGCCGCCTAGAGGGAGATCAGGCCTTCTTGGTCTCCCAGAAGATGCGGTCGATCTCGGCGATGAGCTCGAGGGCCTTCTCGCCGGTCTTCGGGTCGGTGGACGCCTTGGCGGCCGAGAGGGCCTTCAGGGTGTCGTTGACCAGCTGGTTGAGCTCGGGGTACTTCTCGAAGTGCGGGGCCTTGAAGTAGTCGCTCCACAGCACCGAGACGTGGTGCTTGGCGAGCTCCGCGCGCTGCTCCTTGATGACCGTGGCGCGGGCCCGGAAGTGCGGGTCCTCGTTCGCCTGGTACTTCTCCTGGACAGCCTTGACGGACTCGGCCTCGATGCGGGCCTGGGCCGGGTCGTACACGCCGCAGGGGAGGTCGCAGTGGGCGCTGACCTTGACCTTGGGGGCAAACAGGCGGGAGAGCATTGAGCCGTCCTTCCTCGTGATCGTCTTCTCAGGTGGGAGATTACTCGGTGAGAAGGGCGTTTTCGCGAGCGCCCCTGGGGCTTAGGGCAAAAGTCCGGGGTCAGGATGGGACTCGTGTACGAGTGGACGAGTCGGTGAGGGGAGCGGGAGTGGAGCGGGAAGCCACCGCGGCGGCCGAGGCGCCGTTCGGGTTTGCCGAGGTGACAGGGGTGTCGATGGTGCCCACGTTGCTGCACGGGGATCAGGTGCTGGTGCGGTACGGGGGGCGGGTGGGCCTCGGTGACGTCGTGGTGCTGCGGCATCCGCTCCAGCAGGATCTGCTCGTCGTGAAGCGGCTGGTCGAGCGGCGGGACGCCGGGTGGTGGGTGCTCGGGGACAACGCGGACGCCGAGGGGGACAGCCGGGTCTTCGGGGCCGTACCGCCCGAGCTGGTGCTCGGGCGGGTGCTGGGCCGGTACCGGCCGGTGACGCCGGGGCGTCAGCGTTCGGCCGGGGTGGTGCTCTCCTGGCTGTTCTCGGCGGTGCGGCCGGTGAGGTCGGCCCGCTCGGCCTCCAGGCGCTTGCGGGCCCGGTAGGCGGCCACGTTGGCCCGGGTGGCGCAGCGGTCGGAGCAGTAGCGCCGGGAGCGGTTGGTGGAGGTGTCGAGGTAGGCGTTGCGGCAGGGCGGGGCCTGGCAGAGGCCCAGCCGGTCGGCGCCGAACTCCGTCAGGTGGAAGGCGAGTCCCATCGCGGAGATCGCCGCGTACCCGGCCGTGGCGTTGGACGAGTGGTCGGCGAGGTGCATGTGCCAGCGGGGCCGCCCCTCGTCGTCGAGGTGGTCGTGGCCGGAGATCTGCGGGCTGACCGGGAACTCCAGGAGGAGGGAGTTTAGGAGGTCGACCGCGCCGGTGTGGTCGCCCTCGTCCGCCGCCGCGAAGACGGCCCGGAGCCGGGTCCTGATCGCGCGGAAGCGGGGCAGGTCGGCCTCGGTGATCCGGCGGGCCATCTGGGTGGCCGGGCCGAACAGTTCCTTGAGCACCTCGACCGTGGTGAGGCCGTCCCTGCCGCGGGCCGGCTCCTCGGTGTTGACGAGGCGCACGGCGTAATCCGAGTAATAGGCCAGTTCCACTTGTAGTCCTTACGGTGGCGGGCTAGGGTCGGCGTCGAGGGGGTAACTGGTGTTTCCCCTTCGAGGGTATTACGTTCTCGGGTTTTCTGTGGCGTCGACGACGACGGAGGGTACGGGCATGAGCGACACCGACTGGGCGGGCTGGCAGCGGAGCTGGGACCGTCAGCAGGAGTGGTACATGCCGGACCGCGAGGAGCGGTTCCGCGTCATGCTCGACATGGTCGAGGCGCTGGTGGGGCCCGAGCCCCGCGTCCTCGACCTCGCCTGCGGTACGGGAAGTATCACGGACAGGCTCCTCCGGAGGTTCCCGGGCGCGGTCTCCACGGGTGTCGACCTCGACCCCGCGCTGCTCGCCATCGCCCGCGGCACCTTCGAGGGCGACGGGCGCGTCACCTTCGTGACGGCCGACCTCAAGGACCCCGAGTGGACGAAGGCGCTGCCGTACGACTCGTACGACGCCGTCCTCACCGGGAGCGCCCGCAAAACGCACATGCGTGCGGGAGCGGAGTTCGCGCAAGATGGATCGCATGATTACGACGGAGTACGACGGGTGCGGTAAGTGCCTGGTAGGGGTACGTCGCCTCTCTCGCAAGTCTGACTCCACCAACAGCCCGGAAAAGCAGCTCGGCCAGGTGCTCAGCGCGGTGGAAGCTGTCGGCGGGCACGTCATCGCGTGGGCGGACGACTGGGAGGTGTCGGGTGCGACCGACCCCGTGACGCGTCCGAAGCTCGGCCCGTGGCTCCGCGACGAGATGGGCCCGTACGACGGGATCGCCGGCTCGGCGGTCGACCGGATCGGGCGCAACCAGCGGGACGTACTGAACACGGCGTACATGGTCCACGAATCGGGCCGCCTGTTGATCACCTACGGCCACGACGGGCCGTGGAACCTGGACGACCCCGCCGATGAGATGCGGCTCTCCATGGAGTCCTTCGGCGCGCAAATGGAGCTTCGCGCGATCCAGAAGCGCAATCGGGACGAGACGAAGCGGGCGCGCAGCGCCGGACAGCCGAAGCAGAAGAACCGGTATGGGTACCAGTTCGTACGGCTCATCCCCACCGGCAACGTCGACCGGGTGGAACTGGACCCCGTGGCCTCCCTCATCCTCCGAGACGTCGCGGAACGCATCCTCGCCGACGAGACCGGAACGGTGACCGTCCACACCGAAGCCGCGCGTCTGAACCGCGCGGGTGTGCTGTCGCCTGCCGACCACCGCGCCGTGATGTACGGACGCAAGCCCAAGGGGACCTTGTGGAACGCCAAGGCTCTCAAGCGGATGCTCACCAGCGAAGCATCCTTGGGTTACCTCATGCACGACGAGCGCCCCGTGATCGGCCCGGACGGGCACGCCGTGCGCATCGCCGATCCGCTGTGGGACCACGCCACCCGTGACGCGCTGATCAAGAAGACGGCTCCGAAATGGACCGGGACCCGCGCGCCGAAGGGAGTACGTCTGCTCTCGGGGATCGCGTTCTGCGGCGGGTGCGGCCAACGGCTCTACATGGTGGCCCGGACGGGACAGAACCCGTCGTACGGCTGCACGGCGCGCACACGTGGCATTCCGTCGTCCGTCGGGTGCAAGCCCGCCCCCACCATGTCCGTCCCCATGCTGGACGAGCACGTGTCGACGTGGTTCCTGGCCGAGTACGGCGACCACCAGGTGATGCGTAAGGAGTTCGACCCCGGCACTGGCTACGCCGCTCGTATCGCCGAGATCGAAGCGGACCGTACGCGGCTCCGTGGCGACCGCCAGGCAGGCTTGTACGAGTCCGAGACTGACACGGAGTGGTACCGCACCGAGTACGCGCGGATGACTCGGGAGATCGAAGAGTTGAAGCGGCTCCCCGAGCGCCCGGCGGGGATGCGGTGGGTTCCCCTCGGCCGGACGATTGAGGATGATTGGAAGACGGCCCCGGATGATGTCGCCCGCAGGGGGATCCTGAATGAGTTCGACGTGCGCGTAATACTGCATCCGCGAGGAGCCAAGCACCGCGTACGCGTGGCCGGGCTTGATCCGGAACAGCGGGCAGCCGTGCAGAGGGCGGCGCGAGATGATGCGGAGGCGGCCACGTTGGCCGAGCTGGAATACGTCCACGCTGACGACTGACACCCGATTCTGATGCAGACCGGCCCCGGTAGCTCCCTCGCGGACCGCCGGGGCTTTCTGCTGCCCGCAGCAAGCCGTACGAGTGCCCCTCGCCAGCTCCCACGGCGGGGCCGCCCCACAGCGGGGCGAGGAGGTGTTGAGAGTGACGACTTTCGACACTTTTTGAGATAGCCAAGAAAAACCTAAGAGAAAGAGAAACCGGGGTCTCTGTCGTCACCCCGACACCGCTCGGCATCCTCGGGAAACCTTCGGTCCCTACTACTGGGGCACCAGGAAGGAATCGAGCGGGCCCGACCGTCCACCGCACGAAGCGGCGAGGACGCGGGCCACCTTCGGTTCCTACTACTGGGGCAAGAGAGAGCGGGACTACCGCGCACCCACCCCGAGGGGGATACCGGCGGACCGAGTGCCCGACTCTCTTCCAGCGTTGCCCGTGCAGCACGCACCCTCTCGGGGGTGGCCGCAGTGGTCGCGAGGCAACGCAAGCGGGGACCGCACCGCCCATGAGTAACCGCCCCTTGACCGGGGCGCCGAAAGGGGCCGTAAGCGCGTGCGGTCCCCACCGTGTCCAGACCGGTCCCGCCGGCGAGCCATGCTCATAGAGGCGGGGGTGCGGCTCGACGTGCGGCGCGGCGTCCGGGGCGGGTGGCGCAAGCTCGACACGCGGCGCGTGGACTTCACCACGCGTGGTGAGCTGGACCCCGTAGTGGAAGAACTCGGCGGAGTCGCGACGGCGCTGGAATCCGCAGTGCGCGGAGACGAGCCCACGCCGGGCGCGAGCTTGCGCCTGGTCGAACCTGCCCGCGAACCGGTCGCCGCGCAGCAGCCCCGAGACTGGCCCCGGCTGGGTTCACCCGCCGGGGTTCTCTGCTGCCCGCACACGGGCCTACAAGGAGCCTCGCCGGCTCGCCCTCGGGCGGGGCCGCCGGACAGCGAGAGGCGAAAAGGTGTTGGGAGTGTCGAACTTCGACTGTTTTTGGGGAAGCCAAGAAAAACCTAGAGAGAAGAGAGATTGGGGTCTCTGTCGTCACCCTCAACACCCCGTTGCCGTATCCGGTCCGCTGCTCGGTCCTCGCCGACGGCTCCGGAACTTTGAAATGTTACCCGCGTCACACTTGGTGTCCGTTTGGTCCGCCTTGAATAGTTTTGCGGGAAACCCTCGGTCCCTACTGTCCGCAAGCCAGGAAGCGGCCCAAGCTCGTGGGTCGCCGATACGGGGAGCGCGGGCAAGCCCCGCTCTCCCCTAACCACTGAGAGGGCTTGTACGGCCCTCCCCTGTAACCGGCGAGGAACGATGGACACAGCACGACACATAGAGGTCTGCGCGCTCCTGCGACGCGCTGAGAACGCCGCGCGGGACGCACTGAACGGCGACCAGGCCGCCGCGCATACAACGCTCGCGCTCGTGGCCGACGCACGGCAGCGCGCCGAGGACACGGGCTCCGGAACCTGTGCACACCCGAACTGCTCGAACGAACTGCACTACGCCGGGCGGGGGCGTCGCCCCCTCTACTGCTCGGCGGACTGCCGCACGGGCGTATACCAGGCCAAGCAGATGGCTGCGCGTGCGCTGATCGGCACCCCGAAAAGGGGTTCAGCATAGAGACACCCGAAAAACAGTTTCAGATCCGCCATCACAAACCCCCTGACGTGCCGTACGCAGGGGATTTTTCATGCCGAGACGCAATGGAGAAAGATCATGAGTGAATATCTCAACGGTGCCGCATTCCTGGACGGGAAGCGCGATAAGGGGCAGAGGCGCGCCGCCGCATTCAAGCGGGATGAGCGCATGGAAGCAATCGCCGAACTGTGCGACTCGCGCCCCGAAGTATTCGAAACGCTCGGCACGTCCATTCGGATGAGCCTTGGTTACTACGAGAACGACAAGAAGATTGCAGCCGAGCACGGCCGCGACGTGACGAAGGGTGCCAACTGATATGACCATCAACGAAATCGAGAAGGCCGCCGAACGCCTCGCAAAGCTCCAGGCGCAGGCTGAAAAGCTGTCTGCCCCGCTCGCGGACGCACAGGCTCAGTTGGAAGCGGCACAGGAAGCCGAAGCGACCCGCAGGGCCGAGCGCGGGGCGGTCTATGACCGACAGTTCGCCGATACCTGGCAGACGCGAGCCGAGGAAGCAGCACACTCCGGCGACGACGCCCACGAGCGGTTCATAAAGGCCCTCTCGGCCGAACCGTGGTTCGCCGCATACGTCGAATACCGCGCGGCACGCTACCGACGCGGACACGTCCTCACCGAGGCGCAGCGGGCACAGCGGTCCATCGGCAAACCGAACACGGTTCCCGAACAGCGCTGGTACGACGCGGAGATCCTGGACGCGATTCAGCGGGCAGTCGAGAAGCAGGCGGCCGAACTCGGCGCACAGTTCGCCAAGGAACTGACCCAGGCACGCGAGGACCACGTTTCCCGGAAGGACTAGAAATGGCTACAGACGCACTCGACCCCGGACCGGACGGCGATTACCCGTACTTCCCCCGCGACGACCAGGGACGGCCCGCATGGGCCGACACCGCAACGAACACAGAGACCGTGATGCCGAGAGGAGTTCAGCGAAAGCGGCACTCTGGCCGGCTCATGGTTATCGACCTCACACCCCGCCACCCGGACGGAACTCCAATCGATCCCCCGGCGATCCCTCCGAATGGCCCCCATGCCGCGTAAGCCCCGAACCCCCTGCCCGATACCCGGATGCCCCGAGTTGACGGCAGGGGGCCGCTGCAAGGAACACCAGCGACAGGCGAACAAAGAGCGTGCCTCGCGTGGCGGCGCTGTCTACACCACACAGTGGCAGCGCATTCGACGGGCCTACCTGTATGCAAACCCGTGGTGCGTGCTGTGTGGTCAGTCCGCGAATGTGGCCGACCATTTCCCACTCAGCCGACGCGAGTTGACCGCACGCGGCGAAGCGAACCCGGACGCGTGGAAGCATCTTCGGCCACTCTGCTCGACGTGCCATAACCGAGAGACCGCACGCAATCAACCGGGTGGATTCGCTGCGGAAGCTCGTTCACGGCGCGAGTCAGCCGAGCGTCCATCGCACTGACCAGGGGGGCACTCCCGTCGCCCCTGCTGAATGAGCGTGGGGGAGATGAAAAACTCTCGCCGGAGCAGCAGACGTTTTTGGGTAACCCAAAGGGACTCATCACCAGGAAGTGAGAATGCGTGGCAGACAGATATAGGCCAAAATCGGCAGTTCAGCGGGCCCGCGAGGGCAATCCATCAAAGTCCGCGATCAAAGAGGGTGTGATCGTGCCCCGCGCGATCCTCGCCGAGCCGGATTGGTCCGGTGTATTTCCGCCCTCATCCGATCCCGCCGTTGAACCGGCGAACGTACGTTGCCGGGAAGTCGCTTCCGAGGAGTGGCGGCGCATCGTTCCCGTTCTGGAAGTGGCCGCCGGTATCGGCGAAGTGGACCACCCCACAGTCAAGGACCTGTGCGTGTGTGTCGCCCGGATCGACCAGGCAGAGCGGGACCTTTCCGAGCGCGGACTGATCGTGACCGCCGAGCGGGGCACCGTGAAGAACGGCGCTGCGACGATCGCGGGGCAGTACCGTACCCAACTCGCACGCTACATCCGGGAGTTGGGACTCTCACCAAGCGCCCGCACCGCCATCACGGCACCGGATACAGAGGATGAAGGGTCGGAAATCTGGGACTAACGGAGTGGGCGTTTTCGGCGGCAAGGCTGCCGCCTACATGACCGGAGTCAAGAACGGCTGACACACACGCAGGCTGAGGCCCCGCACTCGTATCCCTCGGGGTAGCGGGTGCGGGGCTTTCGTGCGTTCGGCGGCGCCGGGCTGCGTCCTGAACTCCGCTCCCGCACTTGTCTCGACGTGCCCTTGACGCCGATCACGCGTCAGGGTGAGGCTCGTGCACGTCTGTGCAACCGACTCGCTAGGAGAGTGCCCAATGGCCCTAAAGTTCCTGGGGATTTGGCCCAACACCCCCGATGACGGCTCGCCCACGATCTGGCTGGACGACACCACCGGTGACCTCATCATCCAGTCATGGAAGGCTGATGAGGAGACGATCCGGCAGGCGCAGGAAGTCGGCTCGGTTCCGGGTCACTCGACGGACGTTCCGGACCACGAGACCGTGATCCGGCTCCCTGCGAACATGCTCCAGTTCATTCCCCGTCCGGACAGTGAGGACAACGGTGGCAACAGCGGTACGTGAATGCCTCGCCAAGGCGCAGCGCTCGGCGATGCACCTTGAGATGCGGGACAGCTACATGCGGGATGACCCGGAGTTCATCCGTTGGCAGGAAGGGCACCGGTACAACCCGGCGGACCGCGAGTCGTGGTGGCGGTCGTGGCTGGACGTGGTGGCCGAGACGACCGGGCGGGGTGTCGTCATGCGTCGTCTGCGTGTGGTCTCGGAGCCGCTGAGCGACTACGTCCGGTACGAGTACGACGGCACCTTTACGAACGTGGCGGCCGGCGAGGACGTCCGTTGGCTGCCTCGCTCGCGGGCGCGTGATCTGCTGCTCCCCGCGCTGGACGGGTGGGTCATGGATGAGGAAACCGTGATCCTCCACCACTTCAGTGGCGAGGGTCAGTGGACGGGTGCGCGCATGGAAGTCGTGCACGATCCGGCGTTGGCCGCGCAGTACGTCAGCGCGTATGAGGCAGCGTGGGAGCGCGCGATTCCTCACGCGGGGTACCGGCCCGCCTGATCACGAACCCATGGCTGTCTCTGCATCTTCCAGTGCCCAGCAGGCCCGGCAGGCTCTCGCGAAACGTCTCGCGGATCTCTGCCGGGATGCCGGGCTGACCGGTCTTGACCTGGCCGAGCGCTGCGGGTGGAGCCGGTCCAAGTCGTCGCGGATCATGAACGCCAAGACCCCCCCGTCCGCTGACGACATTCGGGCCTGGTGTCAGGCGTGCGGTGCCGAGGACCAGACCGAAGACCTGATTGCCACGCTGCGGACCGCTGAGGGCATGTGGGTCAACTGGCGCCGCATGGAGCGGGCCGGGCTCAGGCAGGCACAGGAAGCGCGCTTGCCGCTGTACCAGCGGACCCGTCGTTTCCGGTCCTACTCGTCGTGGCTCGTGCCCGGCATGATCCAGACGCAGCCGTACACCACGGCAGCGCTCCAAGCGATCCAGCGGCGGCGCGGCCTGGTGGACGATGTGGCCGACGCCGTGGCCGCCCGCATGGAACGTCAGCGCGTGCTGTACGAGGGGGACCGGCGGTTTGCGTTCCTCGTTGAAGAGTCGGTGTTGCGGGCCGGAATCGGCGGCGCCGAGGTCATGTCCGGGCAGCTCGGTCACCTGATCTCCATTGCCTCACTTCCCAATGTCAGCTTGGGAGTTGTGCCCATGCGACCCGATCGGGAGCGTTGGCCGGCTGAAGGATTCTGGATCTACGACACGGCCCAGGTCAACGTCGAATTGATCTCCGGCTACCTCACGATCACGCAGCCGAGCGAGGTGACCATGTACGCCGAGACGTTCGCCGAACTGGCGGCGCTGGCTGTCTACGGGGCCGCCGCTCGTGCGCTGATCACATCGGCGCTGGATGCTCTCGGGTAACTCGCGTGCAACCTCATGCAATCGCATGGGAGTTGGGGTTCTTCTCTCCCTAACTTGGTCGTCGTCGGACCACGTGAGGGGACACCAGCGATGGCGAGTACGACCAGAGACACGGACGCCCGCAGGGACGAGTACGCGACGTACGCGCCCGAGGGAGTGACCTGCCCCGAGTGCAACCAGCCGATCGGGGTGCTGGAGCCCTGCCGCCGGGGATCGGTGGAACGGCAGTCGGGACCGCCCGCCGTGGTCTACCGGCACAGCAAGTGCGCCAAGCCGTACCGGACCGCCTGATGACCCCTGCGCGGTTCCAGAGGCGTCCTGTGCGGCCGTTACCGGCCCCGGAGCTGGTGAGCCTCCTCGACAGCCCTGACAGCCCGTACAGGGACTCTCCCGAGGGCTGGTGGACGGAGTACGGCGGGGCCCAAGATCCCCGATCCGGGGTCGTGTACTTCCCGCCGGGCACCCCGCCGCCGAAGTTCGCCGACGGGGGCGAGTAGACCCGAAGACTCCCCGAGCACACTTCCGCGATTCAGGCCGGTGCGCTCGGGTGCACCACGCCCGTCCGGCGCAGCCCCTGTGGGGCGTGATTCCCTCCGGGCGGGTTCCCAAGATCCGTACGTAACCAAGAGAGGGAATGCCATGGGATGGGGAACGGGTAAGGGCGGCGGCGGAGGGAACGGGCAGCACTCCGGGGGGAAGGACCCGGGCACGTCCAAGCCGTCGTCCGACACCGCCAAGCCGAAGGACCCGCCGAAGCACAAGAAGGAAGACTGACGCAGGTGACAACACCGAAATTCGCCGCGTCCGAGCGAATCGCCCTGCGCGGTCTGCTCGGCGCGGTGAACGACGACATGGACGCGCCGGTGACGCCCGAGTGGGAGCGTGCGGCATGGAATGTTCCCCGGTCCGCCTTCGTCCCCGAGCGCGTCTTTCTGGGTGAGGGCCTGGTGCCGTGCAACCGGGCGGACGCTCCGGAAACGTGGCTTCGCGCGGTCTACGCCAACGATTCCGTCGTGACGCAGATCAACGACGGCGAGGACCCCGGCGACGGCGAGCGGTGGGCGTCATCGTCCGCCAGCGCCCCGAGCATCGTGTTTCGGATGCTGCACATGCTCGACGTCCACGAGGGACACCGGGTCCTGGAGATCGGCACCGGCACCGGGTGGAACGCGGGTCTCCTGGCCCATGTCGCCGGCCCGGGGAACGTGACGACCATGGAAGTCGACCCCGTGTTGGCCGGGGAAGCCGGGGAGCGTCTGCGGAAGGAGGGGGTGACCGCTGCCGTCGTGACCGGGGACGGGGCCGAGGGGTACCCGGACAACGCGCCGTATGACCGGCTCGTGGCGACGTGCTCCGTACGGTCCGTCCCGCGTCCGTGGGTCGACCAGGTGAAGCCCGGGGGCGTCATCCTCACCCCGTGGGAAAGTCCATGGGTCTGCTACGGACTGCTGCGCATGACCGTGGACGAGGCCGGAACCGCGTCGGGCCCGTTCTTGCCGCACTCCGCGTTCATGCTCATGAGGAACCAGCGCACCAATCTCCGGATCTACCGGGACGTGGTGCGCGACGGTCACCAGCCCGACGAGTCGACCACCAACCTTCCGCCGTGGCGGGTGGCCGGTGACGACCTGGCCGCGCAGTTCGCCATGGGGCTACAACTCCGGGACGTGTGGTGGACGTGGCATGACAACCCCGACGTGGAAGGGGTGGCGTCCCGACTATGGGTCGCCACTACCGACGCCACGTCGTGGGCAGCCGTGGACTGGGACGGGAAGTCGGACGACCGGTTCACCGTGTGGCAGCACGGCCCGCGCCGACTGTGGAACGAAGTGGAAGCTGCACACGCCTGGTGGCTGCTGCACAACCACCCCGGCCCGGAACGGTTCGGCCTGACAGTGACCGCAACGGGCGAGTCCGCGTGGCTGGACGACCCCGATCAGCCTGTTCCCCTGACCGGCTGACCCGCGAGACCGCCCCGCCTGTGCGCCGTACCCCGTGGCGCATGGGCGGGGTTCCTCTGTGCCGGGACGTGCCCTCTGGCTAGAATGTGCGTTTAGAGGGTGTTCCTGACCGCCACCGCCCTGCACTGGCTCCACAGCGAGCCCCTGGCCACCCTGTACGGGCAGGTCGCCGGGCTCGTCCGGGACGGCGGGGTCTTCATGAACGCCGACCACATGATCGACCCGGCCACCCCGCGGATCAACGCCGCCGAGCGCGCCCAGCGGCACGCCCGGATGGACGAGGAGAAGGCCGCCGGGGTCCTCGACTGGGCCGAATGGTGGGCGCTCGCCGCGAAGGACCCGGTCCTCGCCGAGCCCACCGCCCGCCGCTTCGAGATCTACGGCGAGCACGCCGACGGCGACATGCCGCCGGTGGGCTGGCACGCCGACACCCTGCGCGCGGCCGGCTTCGGCGAGGCCCGGCCGGTGTGGTGCTCGCCCTCCGACACGCTGCTCCTCGCGGTGAAGTAGGCGGGGAGGGGAGGGGCGGGGGAGGGCGTACGGCCTCCCCTACGTGCGAAGGGGCGTACGGCCTCCGGGCGCGTACGGTCTCCGGACGCAGGGCCGTCGGGCGCGCGTAGCCGGGCGCGTACGGCCTCCGGGCGCGTAGCCGGGCGCGTACGGCCTCCTGACGTGCGAAGGGGCGGTACGGGCTTCGCGCCCGTACCGCCCCTTTCGTCGTGCCGCTTACAGCACCTTCGACAGGAACGCCTTCGTCCGGTCGTGCTGCGGGTTCGTCAGGACTTCCCTCGGGTGGCCGGACTCGACCACCACGCCGCCGTCCATGAAGACCAGCGAGTCGCCGACCTCCCGGGCGAAGCCCATCTCGTGCGTGACGACGATCATCGTCATGCCCGACTCGGCGAGGTCACGCATGACGTCGAGGACGTCACCGACGAGCTCCGGGTCGAGCGCCGAGGTGGGCTCGTCGAAGAGCATCAGCTTCGGCTCCATCGCCAGCGCGCGGGCGATGGCGACGCGCTGCTGCTGGCCGCCGGAGAGCTGCGAGGGGTAGTTCCCCATCCGGTCGCGCAGGCCGACCCGGTCGAGCAGGCGCTCGGCCCGCTCGCGGGCGACCGCCTTGGTCTCGCCCTTCACCTGGATGGGTGCCTCCATCACGTTGGCCAGGGCCGTCATGTGGGGGAACAGGTTGAAGCGCTGGAAGACCATGCCGATGTCCCGGCGCTGGGCCGCGACCTCGCGGTCCCTCAGCTCGTAGAGCTTGTCGCCGTGCTGGCGGTAGCCGACCAGCTGGCCGTCGACGGAGAGCCGGCCGCCGTCGATCCGCTCCAGGTGGTTGATGCAGCGCAGGAAGGTCGACTTGCCGGAGCCGGACGGGCCGACCAGGCAGAACACCTCGCCGCTGCGGACCTCCAGGTCGATGCCGCGGAGGATGTGGGCGGCGCCGTAGGACTTGTGGACGCCCTCCGCCTTGACCATGAGCTCGCCGGTCATGCCGATGCCTCCGGGGAACGCTTGAACGTGGTGATGTTCGTCTTGACCCGCTGCCAGGGGGTGGGCGGCAGGTTACGCGTCGAACCGCGGGCGAAGCGACGCTCCAGGTAGTACTGGCCGACGCTGAAGACGCTGGTCAGCGCCAGGTACCAGATGGAGGCCACGAAGAGCATCTCCATCACGGCGCCGGCCGTGCTGCCGATGTTCGACGAGGCGCGGAGCAGCTCCGTGTACTGCACGGCCGAGACCAGCGACGAGGTCTTCAGCATGTTGATGAACTCGTTGCCCGTCGGCGGCACGATCACGCGCATCGCCTGCGGCAGCACGATCCGGCGCATGGTCTTCGTCTGGGACATGCCGAGCGCGTGCGCCGCCTCGGTCTGGCCCTCGTCGACCGACTGGATGCCGGCGCGGACGATCTCCGCCATGTACGCGCCCTCGTTCAGGCCGAGGCCCAGCAGGGCCACCATGAACGGGGTCAGGACCTGCGAGGTCTCGTCCTTGTAGATCGGTCCGAGGTTGATGTACTCGAAGATCAGGGCCAGGTTGAACCAGACGAGGAGCTGGACGTAGACCGGGGTGCCGCGGAAGAACCAGATGTAGAGCCAGGCGACGGCTCCGGTGACCGGGTTGTTCGACAGCCGCATCACGGCGAAGAGGATGCCGAGCACGAGGCCCAGCGCCATCGCGGTGACGCTGATGAGGATCGTCTTCCACAGACCGGTGAGGACGGACGGGTCGAACAGCTTGTCTCCGACCGTCGCCCAGATGATGTTGCCCTGGGAGAAGGCGTAGACGAGCCAGCCGAGGAGGGCCACGACCACGACGCCGCTGACCCAGCGGCCGTAGTGCCGGACCGGGATGGCCTTGATCGCCTCGTAGGGGGTGCCCGAGGGGCCGGACCCGGCCGGCGTGGCGGCCGGGTCCTTGCTGATCTTGTCAGTCATGACGACTGCCCTTCAGTGGTGCGAGGGGGGAGCGGGCAGGTCACTGGCCGGCGTTGATGGTGGCCTGCTTGACCGCGCTGCCCTCGACGTCCCACTTCTTCAGGGCCTCGGCGTAGGTGCCGTCCTTGATGATCGCGTCGAGCGCCTCCTTGACGGCGTCGCGCAGCTGGGTCTTGTCCTTGGAGACGGCGATGCCGAAGAGGCCGACGTCGCTCTGGCTGCCGACGACCTCGAAGTCCTTGCCGCCACCCGAGGTCTTCGCGATGTGCGCGGCGACCGGGTAGTCGTTCAGGTCGGCGACCGCGCCGCCGGCCTTCACGCGGGTCTGCGCCTCGGCGTCGGTGTCGAAGGCCTGGATCGTGAGCTTGTTCGAGCCGCACTTCTCGGCCTGGGCCTTGAAGGTGTCCTCGTAGATCGTGCCGCGCTGGACGGCGACGGTCTTGCCGCAGAGGTCGTCGAGGGAGTTGACGCCCTGCGGGTTGCCCTTCTTGACCAGCAGGGAGACGCCGGAGGAGAAGTAGTCGACGAAGTCGACGCCCTTGCCGATCTTCTTCCCGTTGTCGTCCAGGCCCTCCTGGCGCTTCTTGTTGTCCGTCATGGAGGACATGACGATGTCCTGGCGGCCGGTCTCCAGGGAGGTGATCAGGCCGTCGAAGGTGCCCGAGGTGAACTCGAACTTCACGCCGAGCTGCTTGGACAGCGCGGCGGCGATGTCGGGGTCGACGCCGACGATCTTGCCGTCCTGGGTGAACTCCATCGGCGCGTACGTGGCGTCCGTGCCGACCTTGATGACGCCGGCCTTCTGGATGTCGGCGGGCAGCTTCGAGAAGAGCGGGGCGGAGCTGACGGCGGCGCCGCCTTCCTTCGTGGAGCCGCTGTCGGTCTGGTCGCCGCAGGCGGTGAGCAGCATCGAGCCGGCGACCGCGATGGCGGCGACCGCGGCAAGACGGGAGGTGCGGGTCTTGGCGGCGGTCGTACAGCGCGTGGAGCGTGCGGTCATGGTCGGGATCCTCCGGCGTTGAGGGAGTTGCCATAGGCGTTGCCAAAAGGTCGCGTACGCGTCTTCGAGTGTCGCGACCTCGTGTGATTACGGCATCTTGCCATTCGGACCGCCTCAAACCGACGGCCACGGATGTCAAAATCGGGTAACGGGTCGCACCCGAATCCCGACAGGCCGGTACATCAAGGCCGGATCATCTTTCGTAGCCCTACCCGTTCGCCGAAGAATCTGCGGTTGATCTCGCCATTCGGACGGCACGAACAGAGCCAAACGGACGCCTCCGGCATCTTTCCTGATATCGAGTGACGAGTCGTTCTCCGTCCGCGTCCGGACGCACTCGGTATGAGTCGCGTCACCGACCGGATACAGACTCGTCTGCGGTGCCGTCTGTCCGGTAAGAAGGATCCTTACACCCCTCATCCGGGGCTCAGGGCGCGTTGTGCGGCGCGCCCGCGCGGCTGCCCGACACGGCGGCCGCGGGACCCGCCCACCGCTCCACACCAGGAGCGGAAACCCTCGAACAACAGACATAAGGGGTCTCACCCACATGGCAGCGGAGATCGTCAATCCTCTCAGCGAGAGTGCTACGGAAGGAGCTCCGGAGGAGCCCTTCGACCCGGCTTTCGCTCTTCACCGCGGTGGCAAGATGGCCATTCAGGCCACCGTTCCCGTCCGCGACAAGGACGACCTGTCCCTCGCGTACACGCCCGGCGTCGCCAAGGTGTGCACCGCCATCGCCGAGCAGCCCGAGCTGGTCCACGACTACACGTGGAAGTCCCAGGTCGTCGCCGTCGTCACCGACGGCACCGCCGTGCTCGGCCTCGGCGACATCGGCCCGGAGGCCTCCCTCCCGGTCATGGAGGGCAAGGCGATCCTCTTCAAGCAGTTCGGCGGCGTCGACGCCGTCCCGATCGCCCTCGCGACCACCGACACCGACGAGATCGTCGACACCGTCGTCCGGCTCGCCCCGTCCTTCGGTGGAGTGAACCTGGAGGACATCTCGGCGCCGCGGTGCTTCGAGATCGAGCGCAAGCTCCAGGAGCGCCTCGACATCCCGGTCTTCCACGACGACCAGCACGGCACCGCCATCGTCACCCTCGCCGCCCTGCGGAACGCGGCGAAGCTGACCGGCCGGACCCTCGGCGACCTGCGCGCCGTGATCTCCGGCGCGGGCGCGGCCGGTGTGGCCATCGCCAAGTTCCTCCTGTCGGCCGGCATCGGCGACGTCTGCGTCGCCGACCGCAAGGGCGTCGTCAGCAGCGACCGCGAGGACCTCACCGACGTCAAGCGCGAGATCGCCGGCCTCACCAACAAGGCGGGCCTCTCCGGCTCCCTGGAGACCGCCCTCGCCGGCGCCGACGTCTTCATCGGCGTCTCCGGCGGTACGGTCCCCGAGGCGGCCGTCGCCGCCATGGCCAAGGACGCCTTCGTCTTCGCCATGGCCAACCCGAACCCCGAGGTCCACCCCGACGTCGCGCACAAGTACGCGGCGGTCGTGGCCACCGGCCGTTCGGACTACCCCAACCAGATCAACAACGTCCTCGCGTTCCCCGGCATCTTCGCCGGCGCGCTCCAGGTCCGGGCCTCCCAGATCACCGAGGGCATGAAGATCGCCGCCGCCGACGCCATCGCCGGTGTCGTCGGTGACGAGCTCAGCGCCGACTGCGTCATCCCGTCGCCGTTCGACGACCGGGTCGCCCCGGCCGTCGCGGCCGCGGTCGCCGCCGCCGCGCGCGCCGAGGGCGTCGCCCGCCGCTGACCCCCGTCAGCGGAAGGCCCCGAGAGGGCCCCGCCCCGGTCCGCCGCATCGGACCCGGGGCGGGGCCCTCTCCCGTGCCGGGGGACCGGCACGTGTCGAAGGCGGGGGGGGTACGTGCTTCCGGGTCCCGGGGCGGGCGGGCCCGGGGGACGCGCGTCACACCGGAGTGAGGTTCCGTGTGCTCTCCGTCGCCCCTAGGGTCGGGGCCATGTTCGCTGCCTACGCCGCCCGAATCGACCGCGACCAGCCCCTGAACGGCCTCGAACTGGGCGAACGCCCCGAGCCCGAGGTGCGCCCCGGCTGGACCACCGTCACCGTCGAAGCCGCCTCCCTCAACCACCACGACCTCTGGTCGCTGCGCGGGGTCGGCCTGCCCGAGGAGAAGCTGCCGATGATCCTCGGCTGCGACGCCGCCGGGATCGACGAGGACGGCAACGAGGTCGTCCTGCACTCCGTGATCGGCCAGACCGGCCACGGCGTCGGACCCGACGAGCCCCGCTCCATCCTCACCGAGCGCTACCAGGGCACCTTCGCCGAGCGCGTCACCGTCCCCCGCTGGAACGTGCTGCCCAAGCCGAAGGAGCTCTCCTTCGCCGAGGCGGCCTGCCTCCCCACCGCCTGGCTGACCGCCTACCGGATGCTCTTCACCAACGCCGGGGTCCGCCCCGGCGACTCGATCCTCGTCCAGGGCGCCGGCGGCGGCGTCGCCACCGCCGCGATCGTCCTCGGCAAGGCCGCCGGCCTGCGGGTCTTCGCCACCAGCCGGGACGAGGCCAAGCGCAAGCGGGCCGTGGAGCTCGGCGCCGTCGAGGCGTACGAGCCCGGGGCCCGGCTGCCGTACCGGGTGGACGCCGTCATCGAGACGGTCGGCGCCGCGACCTGGTCGCACTCGGTGAAGTCGCTGCGCCCCGGCGGCACGCTGGTGATCTCCGGCGCCACCAGCGGCGACCGCCCCTCGCACGCCGAACTGACCCGGATCTTCTTCCTGGAGCTGAAGGTCGTGGGCTCCACCATGGGTTCCAAGGACGAGCTGGAGGACCTCCTCTCCTTCTGCGCCGTCACCGGGGTCCGTCCGGTGATCGACGAGGTGCTGCCGCTGGACCGGGCCCGCGAGGGCTTCGTGAAGATGGCCTCGGGCGAACTCTTCGGAAAGATCGTGCTGACGACCTCTTGATACGGGTCGGTCGACCTGATGGGATCTCCGGCACATGAAAGGTGAACAACGCTCACTTCCTCGTGTCGGAGGTCTCCTTGCTGCGCACCACCCTTCTGACGGGCGCCCTCGCCGCCTCGCTGCTCGCCCCGACCGCCGCGCACGCGGAGACCGGGACCACCGGGATCACCGGGACCACCGGGAGAGCTGGGGCCACCGGGGCTGACGGGATCCCCGCCCTCACCGACTCCCGCGGCCGCGTCCTCACCCTGCGCGGCTGGAACGTGGAGGACAAGGCCAACCGCGGTGACGCCGCCCTCTCCGCCGTGACGGAGAAGCACTTCCGCGACATGCGCGCCAAGGGCTTCAACTTCGCCCGCCTCCTCGTCTTCTGGGACGACCTGGAGCCGCGGCCGGGCCGGTACAGCCAGGCCTATCTGCGGAAGATCGAGCGGGTCCTGGACTGGGCCGAGAAGTACGACGTCAAGGTCCTGCTCGACGCCCACCAGGACGTCTTCGGCCCCGCCTTCGGTCACCGGGGCATCCCCGCCTGGGCCACCCGCACCGACGGACTGCCCTTCACTCCCCGCCCCGACGACTGGTTCTCCGAGTACTTCGAGCCCGCCGTCCAGCGCGCCTTCACCCACCTCTACGAGGACGAGGACCTCCGCCGCGCCCAGGCCCGCATGTGGCAGGTGCTCGCCGAGCGCTTCGACGACCACCCGGCCGTCCTCGGCTACGACCCCATCAACGAGCCGATGGGCGAACTCCGCGAGGGCGAGGACCTGCCCACCGCCGCCCGCCGCATCGAGCGCGAACAGCTCACCCCCATGTACGACCGGATCGCCGACGCCATCCGCACGGCCGACCGGGACGCCTGGATCTTCGTCGAACCCACCCCGATCGTCGGCGAAGGGGTCCCCACTGGCCTCGGCCGGATCGACGACCCGAAGATCGTCTACGCCCCGCACTTCTACAACACCGGCATGGAGGCCGGCGCCGACTACGACCCCGCCGCCGGCTGGGTCGAGAGCTACGAGCAGGCCGTCACCCTCTACCCCAAGGAGTACAAGGTCCCCGTGGTGGTGGGGGAGTGGGGCCCGCTCAACAACTCCCTGCCGCACATGAACCGCTTCTACCGCGACGCCATGGCCTCCCTCGGCCGCTACACCTCGGGCTGGGCCGGCTACGTCTGGTGCTACGGCGGCGGCTACTGCGCGGTCGACTCCGCCGGCGCCTTCCGCACCAACAAGGAGCTGACCGCGGAGCCGTACGCGGAGGCCGTCGCCGGCCGGGTCCGCACCTCCGCCTACGACCCGGCGGCCGGCGTCTACCGCCTGGAGTACGACGCCGCCGGCCGCCGCGGCTCCCGCGTCACCGAACTGGCCCTGCCGCCCGGCGACTGGAAGGTCACGGCCCGCGGCGCCCTCGTCCTCCACGACAAGGGCCGTCGCGCGGGGCACGGCCGGGGGTACGAACGCGTCCGCGTCCTCGCCGCCCCCGACGCCCGAGTCACCGTCACCGTGACCCGGACCGGCCCGGCGGCCCACTGACCCTGCCCCGGGGGCCCCGCTGCCCATGCCCGAGCCTTGGCCGGGGCCCATGCCCGAGCCTTGGCCGGGGCCCAAGCCCGAGCCCTGGCCCGGGCCCAAGCCCGAGCCCTGGCCCAAACCCCGGTCAGGGACCTGGGTCCAGGCCCCCGGCCCCCGGGCCACCGGTCACCCGGCCACCGGCTCCGGCCCCGGCCTGGGCTCCGGCCCCGGCCCCGGCATGGGCTCCGGGTTCCGGCCTGGCTCCGGCCACCGGCTCGGCCCCGGTCCAGCCCGCCAGCTCCGGCTCCGGTCAGGGCTCCGTGCGGGGGCGGAGTATCCCGGTGATCCGGGTCGCCGCCGTGGACAGGTGGTGGCGGGCCTCGGCGAGCTGGGTGTCCGTCACGCCGTGGTCCCGGGCCGCGTCCCGCACCTCGTCCCGGAAGCGGTCGAGCAGCCGGTCCAGGTCCCGCGCCGGGTCACCGGAGCCGGCCCCTTCCCGCGCCCACTCCGGCACCACGGCCTCCTCGTCCGCACCCGGCACCGACACGTCCATCGGGGAACTCCCGGCCCCCGTACGGCCCTTGGGGTGGCCCGAGACCAGGTCGCCCAGCTGGGCGGTGATCCCCGACAGGCCCTCGCGGACGGTCTGCGGCCACTCGCCCTTCGCGAAGCGGTTCTGGACCTCGTCCTGGACCTGCTGGGCGATCCGCTGGAACTCCTTCGCCTGCCGGGCCTGCTCCTTCCACTCCCGCTTGGCCCTGCGCAGCTCCTCCTTGACGTCGGCGAAGGAGCCCTCCTCCGCCGTCCGGGCCCGGCTCGCCGCCGCGCGCATCTCGCTGCGCACCCGGCCGGCCGCGCCGCGCACGTCCTCCCGGATCTCGGAGGCCAGGGCCGCGACGGAGTCCCGGATCTCCCGCTCCAGGGCGTCGAGCTCGTCCTCCCGGCCGGCCAGTTCGGCGCGGCCCGCGTCGGTCAGCGCGTAGACCTTCCGGCCGCCCTCGCTGGTGTGGGTGACGAGCCCCTCGGCCTCCAGCTTGGCCAGCCGCGGGTAGACCGTGCCGGCCGAGGGGGCGTACAGGCCCTGGAAACGCTCCTCCAGGAGCCTGATGACCTCGTAGCCGTGCCGGGGGGCCTCGTCGAGCAGCTTGAGGAGGTAGAGACGGAGACGGCCGTGTGCGAAGACGGGGGCCATGTCAGAGCACCTTTCCTGACGCGGGGGCGGAGGAGGCGGAGGGGGCGGCGGAAGCGGTGTCCGGGTCCTCGGCGGGCTCCGGGCGGCGGAGCAGGGCGATCGATCCGGAGACCGTGGTCGCCTTGAGCGTGCCGCTGCCCGCGCCGAGCGTCCCGGTGATGGACTTGGTGCCCCACTCGCCGCCCACCCGCAGGTCCTCGAAGGCGTTCGACACCGCGCCGCTCGTCGTGCTCGCCTCGACCCGGGCGTCCGCCGGGTGCGGCAGCCGGACGGCGACCTCGCCGGAGACGCTGGTGAGCCGGATGTCGGCCGGCGGGGCCCCGGCCGGAGCCGGGTCCAGGTCCAGGACCAGGTCCCCGCTGACGGTCTCCGCCCGTACCGCCGAGCCCGAGCCCTCGATCACCGTCACGTCACCGGTCACCGAGACGACCCGCAGCGCACCGGTCACCGACTGGGCCTCCAGGGCGCCCGAGACGGTCTCGGCGCGGACCGGGCCGGAGAGCCCCACGAGCGTCGTCCCCCCGGTCACCCCGCGGACCTCGGTGCGGCCCCGCAGGCCCGAGACCACCGTGTCCGCGGAGACCGCGCCCACCTCGACCTCGGCCCCGGCCGGGACGGCGACCGAGACCACCGCGCGCCGCCGGTGGGCCTTGCTGTCGAGCCACTTGAGGATGCCCTTCCAGTGCAGGTCCTCGTAGGTGACGGTCAGCGTGGAGCCCTCCTGGGTGACGACCAGGGGCGGGCCCTCGATCTCCGATACCTCCACCCGCGCCGTGCTCTCCTCCGTGCCCACCACGTTCACCGCGCCGCCCACGACACGGACGCGCAGCCGTGTCACGGGGTCGGCGGGCGCGAGTTTCACCGGTTCGGTGACGGACCACTCGGTCATGGTGATGTCCTCCCGCTTCCTCGGCGCGCCGTTCCCCGCCGCGCCACGACTCGACATATCGCGACTTCCGGGATTCACGATATATCGCGGTGCCTTCGAGTCAACCCTGATTCATCCCTGACAGGGTCGAGGCAAACGCCTCCGTACACGGACAAACTGGCCTAGGTTGGAGGCCATGAACGCGACTTCCGGACCGAGCCCAGCCGGGGCGCTGCTGCTGTGCCGAGCCGATCCCCCGACGGTCCGGCCGCCCGCCCAGCTCCTGCGCGAGCCGCTGCTCCTCGCCCCCGCCGGAGCCGGCTGGAGCGTCCTCGTACCGGAGGGAAAGCCGTGGCAGGACGGCGGTGAGCCGGTCGAGCGGGTCGTCACCGGCTGGGCCACCGCCCTCGCCGTCTCCGCCGCCGGCTGGCCCGTCCTCGCCCTCTGGTGGGACGCGGACCGCGCCGGCATCACCCTCGCCGCCGGATTCCGCCGCACCGTCGGCTACACCTGGCTCGCCGCCGGCACCCCGGTCGGCGAGGACGAGGCCATGCGGACCCTCGCCGACCGGCTCGCCCTCGACCCCGTCCTCGACGTCCAGGCCCTTGAGCCGCTGACCCTCCCCGACCCCGAGGCCGACTCCCGTACCCGCCTCCTCGGCCTCGTCGCCGTCCTCGCCCGCACCGGCCTCGCCCTGCCCGCCGGCGTCGACCCCGGCGAGACCCCCGACCGGCTCCGCGCGGCCGCCCTCGCCGCCGGCGCCGAGCAGCTCGAATGGCCCGGCTGGCGCGGTGCGGTCCTCGACGAGCTCGACGCCGTGGAGGAGGGCCCCCTCGGCCCGTACGTACGCGGCCCCCGGGCGCGCCTCCTGGGCGGCGTCCAGCTCGCCGCGGGCGTGCCGCTGCTCCTGTGGGGGCTCCGCCGCCGCTCCGGCGGCTGGACCGCCGCCGGAGCCCTCCTCGTCGCCCACGGCGCCTTCGGCCTCGCCTACGACCGGCTGCGCGAGCACTGACGCACGGGAACGCCGAAGGCCCCCTCCCACCCGGGAGGGGGCCTTCGGTCCGCGTCGCTACTCGTCGTCGTCCTCGTCGTCCAGACGGGCCAGCCAGGTCGCGAGGCGCTCGACCGGCACCTCGAAGTCGGGGTTGAGATCGACGAAGGTCCGCAGCTGCTCGGCGAGCCACTCGAAGGTGACCTCCTCCTCGCCGCGCCGCTTCTCCAGTTCCTCGATGCCACGGTCGGTGAAGTACATGCCGTCCAGGATAGGCCCGCCCGGACACGCCGGAGGCCCGGCACCCCCCGATCCCGGGGGGTGCCGGGCCTCCGCGCGAGGCGTCGACGTTAGGCGTCGAAGACCTCGTCGACCAGCTGCTGCTGCTCCGCCTGGTGACGCTTGGCCGAGCCGACCGCCGGGGACGAGGAGTGCGGGCGGGAGATCCGGCGCAGGCGCTCGCCCGCCGGGATGTCCGCGCCGACCGCCAGGTCGAGGTGGTCGATCAGGTTCAGCGCGATGAACGGCCACGCACCCTGGTTCGCCGGCTCCTCCTGCGCCCAGATGTACTTCGCCGCGTTCGGGTACTTGGCGATCTCGGCCTGGAGCTCGGCACCCGGCAGCGGGTACAGGCGCTCCAGACGGATGATCGCGGTCTCCGTGTCGCCGCGCTTCTGCCGCTCGGCCTCCAGGTCGTAGTAGACCTTGCCGGCGCAGAAGACGACCTTGCGGACGTCGGCCGGGTTGACCGAGTCGTCGCCGATGACCGGGCGGAAGCCGCCGGAGGTGAACTCCTCCACCTTGGACGCCGCGGCCTTCAGACGCAGCATCGACTTCGGGGTGAAGACGATGAGCGGCTTGTGGTGCGGGTTGTGCACCTGCCAGCGCAGGAGGTGGAAGTAGTTCGACGGCAGCGTCGGCATGGCGACCGTCATGTTGTCCTGGGCGCACATCTGGAGGAAGCGCTCCGGGCGGGCGGACGAGTGGTCCGGGCCCTGGCCCTCGTAGCCGTGCGGCAGGAGCAGGGTGACGCCGGAGGTCTGGCCCCACTTCTGCTCGGCCGAGGAGATGAACTCGTCGACGACGGTCTGCGCGCCGTTGACGAAGTCGCCGAACTGCGCCTCCCAGACCACCAGGGAGCTCGGGCGGGCCAGCGAGTAGCCGTACTCGAAGCCCATCGCCGCGTACTCGCTGAGCAGCGAGTCGTAGACGTTGTAGTGCGCCTGGTCCTCGGCCAGGTAGAGCAGCGGGGTGTAGTCCTCGCCGGTCTCCTGGTCGACCAGGACCGCGTGGCGCTGGCCGAAGGTGCCGCGGCGGGAGTCCTGGCCCGACAGGCGGACCGGGGTGCCCTCCATCAGCAGGGAGCCGATGGCGAGGGTCTCGCCGAAGCCCCAGTCGATGGTGCCGTCGTCGATCGAGGCCGCGCGACGCTGCATCTGCGGCATCAGGCGCGGGTGGACCGTGATCCGCTCCGGGATGTTGACCTGCGACTCGGCGATCCGCTTCACGACCTCCTGGGAGACCGCGGTGGTGACGGAGACCGGGAACTCCGGCCGGGCGTCCGGGACGTGCGTCGGAGCCGGCGTCGAGGTGGCCTCGCGGACCTCCGCGAAGACCTTCTCCAGCTGGCCCTGGAAGTCCTGGAGCGCCTGCTCCGCCTCTTCCAGGGTGATGTCGCCGCGACCGATGAGCGACTCGGTGTACAGCTTGCGCACCGAGCGCTTCTTGTCGATCAGGTTGTACATCTGCGGGTTGGTGAACTGCGGATTGTCGCCCTCGTTGTGACCGCGGCGGCGGTAGCAGATGAGGTCGATCACGACGTCCTTGTTGAACGTCTGGCGGAACTCGAAGGCGAGCCGCGCGACGCGGACCACGGCCTCCGGGTCGTCGCCGTTCACGTGGAAGATCGGCGCCTCGATCATGCGGGCCACGTCGGTGGCGTACATGGAGGAGCGGGACGACTCGGGAGCCGCCGTGAAGCCGACCTGGTTGTTGATGACGATGTGGACCGTGCCGCCGGTGCGGTAGCCGCGCAGCTGCGACATGTTCAGGGTCTCGGCCACCACGCCCTGGCCCGCGAAGGCCGCGTCGCCGTGCAGGGCGACGGGCAGGACGGTGAAGTCCGTGCCGCCCTTGTTGATGACGTCCTGCTTGGCGCGGACGACACCTTCCAGGACCGGGTCGACCGCCTCCAGGTGGGAGGGGTTGGCGACCAGGGAGACCTTGATCTGCTCGCCGTCGAGACCGGTGAAGGTGCCCTCGGCGCCCAGGTGGTACTTGACGTCGCCGGAGCCGTGCATCGACTTCGGGTCGAGGTTGCCCTCGAACTCGCGGAAGATCTGCGCGTACGACTTGCCCACGATGTTCGCGAGGACGTTGAGGCGGCCGCGGTGGGCCATGCCGATGACGACCTCGTCCAGGCGGGACTCGGCGGCGGAGTCGATGACCGCGTCGAGCAGCGGGATGACGGACTCGCCGCCCTCCAGGGAGAAGCGCTTCTGGCCGACGTACTTCGTCTGCAGGAAGGTCTCGAAGGCCTCGGCGGAGTTCAGGCGGCGGAGGATGCGGAGCTGCTCCTCGCGCTCCACGCGCGCGTGGGGACGCTCGACGCGGTCCTGGATCCACTTGCGCTGCTTCGGGTCCTGGATGTGCATGAACTCGATGCCGGTGGTGCGGCAGTACGAGTCGCGGAGCACGCCGAGGATGTCGCGGAGCCTCATCATCGACTTGCCGGCGAAGCCGCCGACCGCGAACTCCCGCTCCAGGTCCCACAGGGTGAGGCCGTGCTCGGTGATGTCCAGGTCGGGGTGCTTGCGCTGCTTGTACTCCAGCGGGTCGGTGTCGGCCATGACGTGGCCGCGGACCCGGTAGGAGTGGATCAGCTCGAAGACGCGGGCGGCCTTGGTGACGTCGTCGTCGTGCGAGGCGTCGATGTCCTTGAGCCAGCGGACCGGCTCGTAGGGGATGCGCAGCGACTTGAAGATGTCGTCGTAGAAGCCCTGCTCGCCGAGGAGGAAGTTGGCGACGATGCGCAGGAACTCGCCGGAGGCGGCGCCCTGGATGACCCGGTGGTCGTAGGTCGACGTCAGGGTCATGACCTTGGAGATGCCGAGCTTGTTCAGGGTGTCCTGGGAGGTGCCCTGGAACTCCGCCGGGTAGTCCATCGAGCCGACGCCCATGATGACCGACTGTCCGGGCATCAGACGCGGGACGGAGTGGACGGTGCCGAGGCCGCCGGGGTTGGTCAGGGAGACCGTGACGCCGGTGAAGTCCTCCATCGTCAGCTTGCCCACGCGGGCGCGCTTGACGATGTCCTCGTACGCCTGCCAGAACTCGAAGAAGTTGAGCGTCTCGGCCTTCTTGATGCCCGCGACGACGAGCTGGCGGTCGCCGTTCGGCTTCACCAGGTCGATGGCGAGACCGAAGTTCACGTGCTCCGGCTTGACCAGGGTCGGCTTGCCGTCCTTCTCCGCGAAGGAGTAGTTCATCGACGGCATGGCCTTGATGGCCTGCACCATGGCGTAGCCGATGAGGTGGGTGAAGGAGATCTTCCCGCCCCGGGCGCGCTTCAGGTGGTTGTTGATGACGATCCGGTTGTCGAAGAGCAGCTTCACCGGGACGGCGCGGACGGACGTGGCCGTCGGCATCTCCAGCGAGGCGTTCATGTTCTTCGCGACGGCGGCGGCCGGGCCGCGGAGCGTGATCAGCTCGGGGCCGGCGGGCGCCTCGGCGGCCTTCGCGGCCGGGGCGGCGGCGGCCGGGGCCGCCTTCACGGCGGCCGGAGCGGCCGCGGCGGGCTTCGCCGGAGCCGGAGCCGGAGCGGCTGCCGGGGCCGGAGCCGGGGCGGCGGCCGGAGCCGGCGTGGCCGGGGCGGCGGGCGCGGGTACGGCGGCCGGGGCGGCGGGCGCGGCCTGTGCGGGGCCCGCCTGCGACGCCGCGGGCGCGGCCGCGGTGGTGGCGGCCGGGGCGGACGGGGTCTCCGCCGCACCCGGCTTGTAGTCGGCGAAGAAGTCCCACCAGGCACGATCGACCGAATTCGGGTCCTGGAGGTACTGCTGGTAGATCTCGTCGACGAGCCACTCATTGGCACCGAAGGCGGCTGCGGGGCTCACGCCACGCCCGTCTTGGTCGGCCGGGGAGCTCGGGGTACTGGGGGACTGAGACGACACGGCGGCAACCGCCCTCTTCCGCTTCGCAAGGTGATGGACAGCGGAAATAAAGGCTACGCCTGTCCGGCCGGGACGTGCAGGCCGGGCAGTCCAACGTCGTGCAAGTCACACTTGACGGCGTGTTTCGATGCCGTGAATGGCGGGAAACAAACCCGGTTCCGCTTCTGTGAGGGTACGGAAAAGCCCGGGCCACGGCCTCCTTCGGCCGCTCCCTGACCACGTCTGCACATGAACACGCAGAACGTTCGCTTCCGGTTCGAACCCTACGTCAATCGAGAAGGGGAAGGCTGCCTGGAAGAGTGACCCGGATCCTGCATCCACGTGAAGATTCGGCCACGCCGATCCCGCCACCGTGAAGATCCACCGCCCAGCGCGCGATCGCCAGGCCGAGCCCCGTGCCGCCGTCGCTCCCGGGCCCCTGCCGGTCCGGAGCCGTACCCCGGTTGAACCGCTCGAACACCTTGTGCCGCTCCGACTCCGGGATGCCGGGACCCTCGTCCTCGACCACCAGCTCCAGCGACTCCGGGTACGGGCCGCGCCGGGCCCGCACCGTCACGCGCCCGTGCGGCGGCGAATGCTTCACCGCGTTGTCGATCAGGTTCGCCATCACCTGGTGCAGCCGCTCCACGTCCGCGTAGGCCGTCAGGTCGGACGGCGACACGTCCAGATGCAGATGCACGTCCGTACGCCGGTGCAGACCGGACGTCGACGGCAGCCCGCGCTGCGCGGCGGCCAGATTCGCCTCCCGCAGCACCCCGGACAGATAGGGCCACACCTCGAAACGGCGCGCCCGCAGCTGTACGACACCGTTGTCGAGCCGCGACAGGTCGAGCAGCGTCTCCACGAGCCGGCCCAGCCGCTCCGTCTGCTTCAGCGCCGAGCGCATCGTCTCCGGATCGGCCTCCGAGACCCCGTCGACCACGTTCTCCAGGACGGCCCGCAGCGCCGCGATCGGTGTCCGCAGCTCGTGCGAGACATTGGCGACCAGCTCCTTGCGGTGCCGGTCCACCGCCTCCAGGTCGTCCGCCATGCGATTGATCGTCGAGGCCAGGTCGCCCAGTTCGTCGCGTCGGTCCGCGCCCCGCACCCGCCGCGAGAAGTCGCCGCGCGAGATCGACCCCGCCACCGTGTTCATCTCGTCGAGCGGCGCCGTCAGCGACTGCGCCACGAACTGCGTGATCAGCAGCGTCGCGATCATCGCGAAGATCGTGATGTACCGGAACTCGGTGGACGTACGGATCGCCACCAGGGCCAGTCCCGAGGTCAGCAGCACCGCGCCGACGACCAGCGCCCCCAGTTTCGTCTTGATCGAGATCACGATCCGGCGCCTGGACCCCCCCGGGCGCCGCGCCGGCCGGTTCACGACGCCGGGGTCTCCAGCGCGTACCCGACGCCGTGCACCGTGCGGATCCGCTCGGCGCCGATCTTCCGGCGCAGCGCCTTGATGTGGCTGTCCACGGTCCGGGTGCCGGAGGCGTCCGCCCAGTCCCACACCTCGGCGAGCAGCTGCTCCCGGGAGAGCACCGCGCGCGGGGTGCCGGCCAGACAGACCAGCAGGTCGAACTCGGTCGGGGTCAGGTGCACGTCCTCGGTGCGCACCCGGACCCGGCGCTGCGCGTGGTCGATCTCCAGCTCGCCCAGGCGCAGGATCCCGCTGCGCGGGGTCACGGCGGCGAGCGCGGCCCGCTCCACCCGGCGCAGCAGCACGTGGACCCGGGCGGCCAGTTCGCGCATGGAGAAAGGCTTCGTCATGTAGTCGTCGGCGCCGACGCCGAGTCCGACCAGCATGTCGGTCTCGTCGTCCCGGGCGGTGAGCATCAGCACCGGCACCGGACGCTGGGCCTGCACGCGCCGGCAGACCTCCAGGCCGTCGAAGCCGGGCAGCATCACGTCGAGGACCATCAGGTCCGGCTGCCAGGCCTCGGCGGCCTCCACGGCCGCGGGGCCGTCGGTGGCCGTCTGCACGAGGAAGCCCTCCGCGCGCAGCCGGGCGGAGACCGCCTCCACGATCGTCGGGTCGTCCTCGACGACCAGGACGCGCCGCTGGGCCCCCGGAGTCGCCGCACCCTGGTGAGTGGTGTGTGTCTGCTCCATTGCCCCGCCTCGCGTCGCCGATGTCGGTGCAGCAGCCTAGAGGTAGCCGCGGCGTCCCGGCTACGCAGGCCGGATGCCGAGGTGGACCACGTCGGGGACGCCCCGGGCAACGGCGACCTCTTCGGTCCGTACCCCGCTGAATCCGGCATTCCGCAAGGACTCCTCGAAATCGGCGGACGGCCGGGCCGACCAGACGGCGAGGACGCCGCCGGGGTTCAGACGGGCCGCGCAGGAGGCCAAACCCCTTGTGCCGTAAAGGGATTCGTTGTCCTCGGTGACGGTCCAGTCCGGACCGTTGTCGATGTCCAGACAGAGCGCGTCGTACGTGTCGGAGGAGGTCTCCAGATACGCCACGAGATCCGTGTGAAGGATCACGGTCCGCTCGTCGGCGAGGGCGCGGCCGGACAGCGAGGCGAGCGGGCCGCCCCGGTGCCAGTCGATGATCGCCCCTTCCCGCTCGGCCACCGCGATCCGCCTCCAGCGCGGGTCGGCGGCGGCGTGCGCGAGCGAGAAGCCGACGCCGAGCCCGCCGATCAGGACGGACGCGCCCACGCGCGCGTGCTCGGGCAGCGCCTCCATGGCCGCGTCGACGAGCAGCCGCTCGGAGCGTCCGTCGGAGGTGTCCATCAGGAAGGTGCCGTTGGCGATGATCTCGAAGTCGGTACGGTCCCCGGTGTCGCGGCGCCGCAGGACGACTTCGCCGTACGGGCCCTCGCGGCGGTCGAGGGTGACGGGGCTGTTCATGGGCGGTCACTCCGTGTCTCGTCGTGTCGGATACGGGTCGTCCCGGCCATCCTGGCGGAGCGCGGGAGACCGGGACAAACACATACCGGAGTCGCGGAGTGGCGCCGAGATGGGCATCAGGGAGCGGTCGGCGGCCCGCCCTCGGGAAGGGCGTCGAAGACGCGCTGGAGGGCGGTGGGGCGCTCGCCCTCTCCGGCCACGACCGTCCGGTCGTGATACGTCACGGTGTACTGGAACCCGTCGGCGACCGGCCGCCCGCTCGGCCGCTCGGGCACGCGCGCGTAGGCGGGGTCTTCGAGCGCGGCCCGCAGCTCGGCGAGCCCGTCGGCGTCCATCCGTCCGGTCCGCGGCTCCTTGTCCCGGGACCGCAGCGTCCAGGACCCGTCCTCCCGCACCACGAGCCGGTTGTCCACGCCGGCGAAGCCGCCGCTCACCGCGACCTCCACCAGCACGGCCCCGGAGCGCGGCTCCGAGGTCCCGGTCGATTCGCCCGCGCTGGTGGCAGTCGTCCCGCCGCCCGGAGCCGGCGGCGCATCGGCATCCGCGCACCCGCCCACCCCGAGCACCAGCACCGCCACGACCCCCGGCACCGCACCCCACACCCGCCGCCCCACCGCATGCTCCATGCACCCGAGCATGCCCGCCTCGGGGCCCCCGTGCAGCCGGAACACGCCATGCGCCGACACCACGTCAGGTCCCGCAGCCGCGACGGCCGGTCGCGCTCGAAGCAGATCGTCCCCGCGCCCGGTCCCTCCAGCGCGCCGGCGAACCGCGCCGGCCGCGCCTCCTCGGGCCCCGGAGAGCGGACGAAACAGGTCGGCGGGCCCGCGGCCGTCGCCGCTCGCCGCTCGCCGCTCCGGAGGCGGGGCGATGCGGTGATCGCTCACAGCGAACAGGCCCCGGGGAACATTCGTGAGCTCACATGCATTGAGTCGGCATAACTCAACTTGACTGCCGAAGGGGAGATCATGGCTTCTGAGTCCAAGCCGTCCGTGCCGCTGACGCTGCCTGTGCTGCCGCTCGACGACGAGGTCGTGCTGCCCGGGATGGTGGTTCCGCTCGACCTTTCCGACAACGACGTGCGGGCCGCGGTCGAGGCCGCGCAGGCCGCCGTGCGGGGTGGTGGCGGCAAGCCGCGGGTGCTGCTTGTGCCGCGGGTGGACGGGACGTACGCCGGGACCGGTGTGCTCGGGATCGTCGAGCAGGTCGGGCGGCTGTCCGACGGGGATCCGGGGGCGCTCATCCGGGGGATCGGCCGGGTGCGGATCGGGGCCGGGACGACCGGGCCCGGCGGGGCGCTGTGGGTCGAGGGGACCGTCGTCGAGGAGGTCGTGCCGGAACCGCTGCCGGGGGCCGTGACCGAGCTGGTCACCGAGTACAAGGCGCTCGCCACCAGCTGGCTCAAGAAGCGCGGCGCCTGGCAGGTCGTGGACCGGGTGCAGCAGATCGACGGCGTCGGCGCGCTCGCCGACAACTCCGGGTACTCGCCCTTCCTCACCGTCGAGCAGAAGGTGGCGCTCCTGGAGACCACCGACCCCGTCGCCCGCCTCAAGCTGGCCACCGCCCAGCTCCGCGAGCACCTCGCCGAGCAGGACGTCGCCGAGACCATCGCCAAGGACGTCCAGGAGGGCGTCGACAAGCAGCAGCGCGAGTTCCTGCTCCGCCGCCAGCTCGAAGCCGTCCGCAAGGAGCTGCGCGAGCTCAACGGCGAGAAGGACGGCGAGGAGTCCGACGACTACCGCGCCCGCGTGGAGGCCGCCGACCTGCCCGAGTCCGTCCGCGAGGCCGCCCTCAAGGAGGTCGACAAGCTGGAGCGGTCCAGCGACCAGTCGCCCGAGGGATCCTGGATCCGGACCTGGCTCGACACCGTCCTCGAACTGCCGTGGAACGAACGGACCGAGGACCGGTACGACATCCAGGGCGCCAAGGCCGTCCTGGACGCCGAGCACGCCGGCCTGGACGACGTGAAGGAGCGCATCACCGAGTACCTGGCCGTGCGCAAGCGGCGCTCCGAGCGCGGGCTCGGCGTCGTCGGCGGGCGGCGGGGCGGTGCCGTGCTCGCGCTCGTCGGGCCGCCCGGTGTCGGCAAGACCAGCCTCGGTGAGTCCGTCGCCCACGCCATGGGGCGGAAGTTCGTGCGCGTCGCCCTCGGCGGCGTACGGGACGAGGCCGAGGTCCGCGGCCACCGGCGGACGTACGTCGGCGCCCTGCCCGGCCGGATCGTCCGCGCGATCAAGGAGGCCGGGTCCATGAACCCCGTCGTCCTCCTCGACGAGATCGACAAGGTCGGCTCCGACTTCCGCGGCGACCCCGCCGCGGCCCTCCTCGAAGTCCTCGACCCGGCGCAGAACCACACCTTCCGCGACCACTACCTGGAGGTCGAGCTCGACCTCAGCGACGTCGTCTTCCTCGCCACCGCCAACGTCCTCGAAGCCATCCCCGAGGCCCTGCTCGACCGCATGGAGCTGGTCCGCCTCGACGGCTACACCGAGGACGAGAAGGTCGTCATCGCCCGCGACCACCTGCTGCCCCGGCAGCTGGAGCGGGCCGGTCTGGAGACCGGCGAGGTCACCATCGACGAGGCCGCGCTGCGCAAGCTGGCCGGCGAGTACACCCGCGAGGCCGGCGTCCGCACCCTGGAGCGGGCCGTCGCCCGGCTGCTCCGCAAGGTGACGGCCCAGCACGAACTCGGCGACCGCGAGCTGCCGTTCACGGTCACGCCCGAGGACCTGCGGGACCTCATCGGGCGCCCGCACCACGTGCCCGAGTCCGCCCAGGACCCGGCCGAGCGGCGTACCGCCGTCCCCGGCGTGGCCACCGGACTCGCGGTGACCGGCGCGGGCGGCGACGTCCTCTTCGTGGAGGCGTCCCTCGCCGACCCGGAGACCGGCGGCGCCGGCCTCACCCTCACCGGCCAGCTGGGCGACGTGATGAAGGAGTCCGCGCAGATCGCGCTCTCCTTCCTCCGCTCGCACGGCGCGGAGCTGGAGCTGCCCGTCACCGGCCTCAAGGACCGGGGCGTGCACATCCACTTCCCGGCGGGCGCGGTCCCGAAGGACGGCCCGAGCGCGGGCATCACGATGACGACCGCGCTGGCCTCGCTGCTCAGCGGCCGGCTCGTCCGCACCGACGTGGCCATGACCGGCGAGGTCTCCCTCACCGGCCGGGTGCTGCCCATCGGCGGCCTGAAGCAGAAGCTGCTCGCCGCGCACCGGGCCGGCATCACCACCGTGGTCATCCCCAAGCGGAACGAGGCCGACCTGGACGACGTCCCGGCCGAGGTCCTGGAGAAGCTGGAGGTCCACCCGGTGACCGATGTCCGTCAGGTCCTGGAGATCGCCCTGGCCCCGGCGGAGGTCCCGGTGACCGTCGCCGCCTGAGCCACACCGGCAGTGGCGAGGCCCTGGGTACGCGCGCGCACCCAGGGCCTCGCGCGTTCAGGCCGGGGTCGTACGGCGAACGGCCTCGACGATCACCGAGGCCAGCGTCGGGTCCCCGGCGTGGGCGGCTCGCTGGAGGTCCGCGCCGGTGCCCCGGGCGAGCAGCCGCGCCACCCCCGCCTCGGCACGCTCCCGGTCGCCCGCGTCCTCCAGGGCGGGGCGCACGTGGTCGAGCAGGGTGTGCAGGACCTCGCCGGCCGGGCGCGGCCGCCAGCTGAGCGGGTCGAGCAGCTCGCCGCCGAGGCCGTACCGGCTGGCCCGCCAGGCGGCGAGCCGCAGCACGACCGTCGACACCGGGTCGGGGAGCCCGCCCCGCCGCCACTCCCGGGCCGCGGTTTCCACCAGGGCGCGGCTCAGCACCGCGAGGAGGACCGTGTCCTCCAGGTCCAGGCAGACGTCGCCGACGCGGATCTCCACGGTCGGGTAGCGACGGGAGAGCCGGGCGTCGAAGTACACCATGTGGTCGTCGATCAGCACGTCGCTGGCGAGCATCTCGCGGGTGGTCCGCTCGTACGTCGCCACGTCCCCGTACAGCTCGCTCGGACCGGACATCGGCCAGCGCTGCCACAGCTGGTGGCGCCAGCTGGCGTAGCCGGTGTCGACGCCCTGGAAGTAGGGGGAGTTGGCGCTGAGCGCGAGGAGCGGGGCGAGCCAGGGGCGGATCCGGTCCAGGACGCCCACGCCCTCCTCGGCCGAGGAGAGGTGGACGTGGACGTGGCAGGCGCAGGCGAACTCCTCGTCGACGAGGTGGGCGTACCGGTCGTGGATCCGCCGGTACCGGTCGTCGGGGGTGAGCAGCGGACCGAAGTCCATGGGCGCGGTCGCGAGGGCCGCGACGGCCACCCCGGCCTCCTTGGCGGCGGCGGCCGCCGCGAGCCTGGCCCGGCGCAGCTGGTCGGCGAGCTGGGGCGTGGTGGTGCAGGGGGTGGTGCCGATCTCCAGCTGTTCGGCGTACAACTCGGGCTTCGCCGGTTCCGGTGCCTCGGCGTGACGCGGCCCGGTGTCGGCGTGCCAGGCGGCGATCTCGGTGACGGTGCCGGAGAGGGGCTGGGGGAGTCCGCTGTCGGGATCGACCAGGAGGAGCTCCTCCTCCACCCCGAACGTGCGCAGCCCTTCCCCGCGGTGGTAGACCCACCGCTGCTGGTTCCGCATGGAGCGCTCTCCTTCACGGGCGGACGGTGGTGCGCTGACGGCCGTTCGAACAGAGCTTTCACCAAGGCTGTCCACGAACGTCCCGTCTTCCACCCGTCCCGGCGCAGATGGCGCGAAGTCGCCCCCCGGAGCGGACTCCGGGGGGCGACGGGCCGGGAGAGGAGGGCGGGCTTCCCATCGGGGGCCGCCGGAGGGGCGGAGCGGACCCTCGCCCCGCCCTCGCCTCCCGCCGGGTCCTCCGGCCCCGGGAGACCCGGGAGCCCTGGGAGCCGGAGGAGACCTAGGAGACCTAGGAGCCGGAAGGAGCGGAGGGGGCGGAGGAGCCGCGGCGGCGGCCCAGGAGCAGGCTGCCCGCGCCGAAGGCGGCGAGCGCGCCCGCCCCTGCCAGGGCCATCGGCAGCGGGGAGGCGGGGGCGGCGGAGGCCTCGGCGGAGAGCGCCGGCGGCAGCTCGTCGCCGCCGTGGCCCGCGTGGCTGACCGTGGACAGCTCCGCGCCGGCGGCCAGTTCGGCCTCGGTGGGCGCCTCGGCCTTGGCGGCGGTGGCGGCGGTGGGCGCGGCGGCGGCGGTGCCGAAGGTGACGTCCGAGCAGCTGTAGAACGCCTCGGGGCTGTCGTTGCGCTGCCACACCATGTAGACGACGTGGCGGCCGGTGCGCTCGGGCAGGTTGCCGGTGAAGGCGTAGTAGCCGTCGGTGGCGGTGCGGGTGGTGTGGTGCACGGCCGCCGGGGTGGCGTCGAGGTCCGACCACTTCAGCGGCTGCGTCGGGTCGAAGCCGTCCTTGGTGACGTACATCGTCATCGTGCCGGAGTGGGCGGCCGTGGCACGGATCCGGAAGTCGTAGGGGCCGGGCTTCACGGGGGTGGCGGCCCAGTCGGTGCGCGCCCAGTCCAGGGCCCGGTACTTCTCGCGGTTCGCCGAGCAGAGCTTGCCGTCGGGGATGACGGCCTTGTGGTTGCCGTCCGCGTTGGCGATGTTGACCTCGTTCCAGTCGTAGAGCGGCTGGGTGCCGGAGTCGGAGACGAGGTCCTTGCAGACCTGCGAGTCGGGGCTCTCGGGGCCCTCGGCGAAACAGGCGGCGATCCGACTCACGGGGTTGAAGACGGCTCCGTGGGCGGCGGCGCCGGTGGGGGTGAGGGCGACGAGGGCGGCAGCGGCGGACAGGGCGGCGACGCCGGCGGCGGTACGGCGGGAGGACGGCATGCGGGGGCTCTCTCTCGTGCGTGGGGGAGTACGGAACGAGCAACGCGCGCGGGGCGCACGGAAGTTGAAATCCGCGCGGCCGGGTAGAGACTCGCATTGGTCCATACCAATCGGCAAGGGGGTGTGCCGAAAAAGGGGGTGTGCCGAAAAAGCCCCGACTACGGGAGACGGCGGCCCCGGGGGTGCCGCCGCACCCTTGGGACCGCCGTCTCCGCGCGGACGTCAGCCGTTGGCGAGCGCCCGGACGCGGGAGAGGTCGCCGTTGAAGTGGTTGTGGTCGCCGACCGTCGGGCCGGACGAGGTGTACTGCCACATCGTGTAGTACGGCCAGCCGGCCGGGAGTTCGCCGACCGTGGAGGAGTACCGCGCGATCCACAGCGGGTTGGTCGAGGCGAAGCCGGAGTAGTTGCCGGTGCACTGCTTCCACCAGCTGGTCGCCGTGTAGATGACGGCGTCGCGGCCGGTGCGGGCCTTGTACCGGTTGAGGAAGTCGCGGATCCAGGCGACCATCCCGGACTGGCTCTTGCCGTAGCAGGTGGCGCCGTACGGGTTCCACTCGATGTCGAGGACGCCGGGCAGGGTCTTGCCGTCCTTGGACCAGCCGCCGCCGTTGTTGACGAAGTAGTCGGCCTGGGCGGTGCCGGTCGTCGTGTCCGGGGTGGCGAAGTGGTACGTGCCCCGGATCATGCCGACGTTGTACGAGCCGTTGTACTGCTGGGTGAAGTACGTGTTCTTGTAGTAGGTGCCCTCCGTCGCCTTGACGTAGGCCCACTTGACGCCGCTGTTCCAGAGGGTCGTCCAGGCGACGTTGCCCTGGTGGCTGGAGACGTCGACGCCCTCCGTCCAGGTGGCGAGGGCGGAGACGCCGCCGGAGGGGGCCGCGCCGCGGCCGTCGTGCTTGAGGACGCCCATGCCCATGTGGGCGGTGCCGCGCGCGGGGGTGGCGGCCCGGGCGCCGGGGTCGGCGGCGCCCGCCGGGCCGGCGAGGGGCAGGACGAGGGCGGTGGCCGCGAGGCCGGCGAGCAGGGAGAGGGGGACGGATCTGCGCACACGCATGGCGTGACTCCCAGGGGGTGGAAGTGGTGTGGACATGTCAGTCACGTGCTCGTCGGCGACTCTACGCACGTAGACCGGGGCGGTGGAAGAGGGCCCGGGTTCCGCCGTTGGTCTACTCCTGCGAAATACTGAAGGAGCTGCGGCGATGCCCGCGGCGGCGGGAAACTTTCAGCCGACGAAACACGCGTGGGAGGTGCGGGGTGCGCGCAGGCGGCACGACCGGCGAAGACGACATCCCGCTGGGTCCGGGCGCCGGCGGGACCCGGCCCGGAGGGGGCCCCGAGGCGGGGGAGGCGCCTGGGGAAGGGGCGGCTCCCGAGGCCGGGGCGGCGCCTGAGGCCGGGGCGGCTCCCGAGGCCGGGGCAGCACCTGAGGGAGAGGCGGCGCCTGAGGAAGGGGCGACCCCCGAGGCCGGGGCGGCGCCTGAGGCCGGGGCAGCACCTGAGGGAGAGGCGGCGCCTGAGGCCGGGGCAGCACCCGAGGAAGAGGCGGCTCCTGAGGAAGAGTTGGCTTCTGGCTCGGGCCTCACCGAGGGCCCTGCGCCCGTGTCAGGCTCGGCGCCCGTGGCCGCCGAGCGGGAGTTCCTCGCGCTCGAGCGGGAGCTCGCGGTGTTCCTGCGGCGGGCGCGGGCGCAGTCGGGGGAGATGGCGCGGGAGGTGCACCCGGAGCTGGAGTCGTCCGCGTACGGGCTGTTCGTACGGCTCGACGACGCCGGGCCGCAGCGGGCCACCGAGCTCTCCGCCTACTTCGGCGTCGGCAAGGCCACCCTGAGCCGCCAGCTGCGCGCCCTCGAACAGCTCGGCCTGGTCGCCCGCGACCCCGACCCCGCCGACGGGCGCGCCTCCCTGGTGCGGCTCACCGACGAGGGCCGCGACCGCTTCCGGCACGTCAGGGACGCCCGCCGCGAGCGGTACGTCCGCAAGCTCGCCGACTGGGACCGCGCCGAGGTCGCCGAACTGGCCCGGCTGCTCCACCACTTCAACCAGCGCTCCGAGGGCTGAGCCCGCCGGGCCTCAGAACTCCACGTACACCGCCGTCGCGTCGTCGTGGAGCTTCCCGGGGCGCCGGCCGGCGTCCGCCGACTCCAGCGCCCGGACCCGCTGGAGCAGCCCCGCCGGGCCCTCCTTCGCGAGGACGCCCGCGCACTCCGCCCAGTCGCCCGCGCCGAACCGCTCCACCCAGCGGCTCGCCCCGTCCGTGAGCGCCGCGAGCGCCCGCACCTCCGCGAGCGGGGTCGTACCGGTCACCGCCCGATCCGCCACCGAAGGGTCCGCCGCCGCCGTGAAGAAGCCGCCCTCGCGGTTGCGCAGCCGGTCCGCCGCCTCGTGCGAGCGCAGCGCCTCCCGCGGGATCCGGTCCAGCCGGTCGTCCCGCACCGCCCGGACCGCACCGTCCGGCGCCCGGAGCAGCAGCACCGAGTCGGAGAGCACCAGGTGTTCGACCGCGGTCGCGTCCCACCGCGCGAGCACCACGGTCGCCTGAGGCGTACGCACGTGAGAAAGGTCACAGGTGTCCGCGTGGAGCTCCGCGGTGCGCCGGATTGCCAGCGCCAGGATCTCGGACAGCGTCAGATCGGCGCGGGAAGCGGACAGTTCGGTCAAAGTCCCACCGAGGCGCGCGGTGAACCACGGCACCGTGTGCACACAGCCCACCTCGCCCGCGGGGGGTGTCACGCCGTCCAGGAGGACGAGCGTCCCGCCGCCGCCCGAGGCGGGCAGAGCTGCGGCGGCCCAGTCCTCGTTGGGCCGTTCGGGACTGCCGGGAAGGGTGGCGACCTCGCTGCGCATGATGTCCAGTGTGCCCGGCTCGCGCGACGTCTTCACAACACCTGCAAAGGGCCGAAAATGGCCTGTACCAACCGGCCATGAGTGCCGGAGGAGGCGGAATCGCGAGCTCCGGCGAGCTGCGGGCGGGCATCCTGCCAAAGCCCGCCCCGAAGATCCAGCCGGGGGCCGCCGGCGCCCGCCGGCGGCGCCCGCCGGAAGTTGTTCGCCAACTCCGGAGTGTTGTTCACTCGTTCGGGTGGCGGAGCGGCCGATGCCCGTCCCCTGCCGAGAAGCGCTGGAATGGTCGGAAGCCGTACCAGGGGTGGGGGGCGGAACCTCGTGACCGGCCGTCACCTCTGCTGTGTGGGCGGACGAGTCAAGAATGCGAGCACCGGTGCAGAAGAAGCGGCCTCGGAGCATGAACGGCGCGCGGAGCCAGACCCCCGGTGAGCCGCCGAACCCCGGCACCCCGCCGACCACCCCCGGCACCCCGCCGAACTCGGGAAGCACCCTCACCACAGGAGCGCCCGCCCCCGCGCAGACCCCCGGCGGCCGCGACAAGCGCGTCCGCAACCGCCTCGTCGCCGGTGTCGCCCTCGTCGGCGTCATCGTCCTCGGCGCCGGCGCCCCCGCCGTCCTCACCGCCTACGACGGGCTCGACGAGTCCCGGCGCCTGGTCACCCTCGCCGAGCTCGACCGGCAGGCCGTCACCCTCGCGCACTCCCTCGCCGACGAGCGCGACGAGGTCGTCGCCTTCGTCGCCGCGGGCCGCGAGGAGCAGACCGGACCCAAGAAGAACCGGCGGGCCCTCACCGCGGCCAAGTCGGCCCGCGTCGACCGGCAGATCGACGAGATCCGCCCCGCCGCCTCCGACGCGCTGCGCCGCGAGCTCGCCGACGTCGCCTCCGTCCGCCGCGCCGCCGTCACCGGCAAGGGCACGCCCCTGGAGGCCCACAAGGCGTACAGCGACGTCATCGCCTCCCTCCAGGCGCTCGCCGACCAGCTCGCCGAGCGCACCCCGCCGCGCGCCGCCGACCCCGGCGTCACCGGCACCACCCGGGCCCCCGCAGACCTCGGCCGCGCCGTCGAACAGGCCTCCTCCACCCGGGGCCTGCTGCTCGCCGCGCTCGTCACCCCGCAGCCCGAGGCAACCGGCGAGCTCCGCTACGACGCCACCACCGGCACCTACGTCGCCGAGGAGCCCGAGGGCAAGGAGGAGGCCGAGCACGCCCGCGACCTGCTCAGCGCCGCCGCCCAGCAGGCCCGGGTCCGCGAACTCGCCGCCCTGGGCGACTTCGACCGCTCCGCCGGGCCCGCCGCCCGCGACTCCCTCGCCGCGACCGTCACGGGGCCCGAGGTCAAGACCGCCGAGCTGGCCCTCGGCCGGCTCACCGACCAGCCCGCCCTCACCGAGGCCGAGACCCGCACCTCGCCGTCCGCCCTGGACGCCGCGCTCTCCGCCCGCATCGAGCAGATGCGCGGCGTCGAGTCCTCCCTCGCCGCCAAGCGGGTCGAGCGGCTCACCGCCCTGCGCGACGACGACGTCACCGCGCTCGAACTGCGCCTCGCCCTCCTCGGCGGCTGCCTGCTGCTCGCCGTCGGCGTCTCCACCTACGTCGCCCGCAGCCTCACCCGGCCGCTCTCCGTGCTCCGCCGCGGCGCCGCCCGGCTCGCCGCCGCGTCCGATCCGGCCACCGAGGAAGCCGTCCGCTTCACCGGCCGCAACGACGAGTTCGCGCAGGCCGTCCGCTCCCTCAACACCCTCCACGGCCGGCTCGCCGCCCTCTCCGCGCACACCGGCCGGCTCACCGGCGAGCGGGCCGGCCTGGTCGCCGCGCAGGAGGCCGCCGAGGCCGGACTCGCCGCCCAGCGCGCCGAGCTCCAGGGCCGGATCGCCGTCCTCACCGCCGACCTCGAACGGCTCCGGGACACCGTCCACCACACCTTCGTCAACCTCTCGCTGCGCAGCCTCGGCCTCGTCGACCGCCAGCTCGCCGTCATCGAGAAGCTGGAGGAGCGCGAGCAGGACCCGGACCGCCTCGCCACCCTCTTCAAGCTCGACCACATGGCGACCGTCATGCGCCGCCACAGCGAGAACCTGCTGGTCCTCGCCGGCCACGAGCACGTCCACGGCCACGCGGGGCCGGTCCCGCTCGTCGACGTGCTGCGCGCCGCCGTCAGCGAGATCGAGCGGTACGAGCGGGTCACCATCCAGTCGCTGCCGCCGCACGCCCAGCTCGCCGGCTTCGCCGCCGACGACCTCAGCCACCTCGTCGCCGAACTCCTGGAGAACGCCACCTCGTTCTCCCCGCCGGACGCCGAGGTCCAGCTCTCCGGCTGGCTCCTGGAGACCGGCGAGGTCATGCTCTCCGTCCAGGACTCCGGCATAGGGATCCCCGAGCACCGGCGCGCCGACCTCAACGCCCGGCTCGCCGCCGCCGACCCGGAGGCCTTCGAGGGCGAGGGCCTCGGCATGCGGGTCGTCTCCCTGCTCGCCGCCCGCCACGGCGTCGGCGTCGAGCTGCGCGAGCAGAAGCCGGGCGGCACGGCCGCCGTCGTGGTGCTGCCGCTGCCGCTGCTGCCGACCGCGCCGCCGGCCGCCGTCGCCGAGCCGGTGCGGATCGCCGCCACCGGCCCCGTACCGGTCCTCCACCTCCCCGGCTCCGAGGCCGAGGCCAACTCCAACGCCCTCCCGTCCCGCACCCGCGACCCGCTCGTGGAAGCGGCGGAACGCGCCTTCCGCGAGGCGCAGACCGAACCGGTGGCGACGGAGCCCGAACCCGAGCCGGTGTACGAGGCCGCAGCGCCCGCCCCGGAGCCGTTCGAGTCCTTCGAGCCCATCCAGCCCGCCGCGCCCGCCGCGCCCGCCGCGCCCGCCGAGTCCGTCGAGCCCGTCGAGTCCTTCGAGTCCGTCTCCGAGACGACCCTCCAGGTGCGGCTCCCCGACCCGCCGCCCGAGCCGGACCGTCACGAGCGGGCCGCCGAGGCGTCGGTCGCGGCCGTGCCGGAGCAGGCGGGACCGGTCGACGAGGCACAGGTGCCGGGGCCGCGCCCCGCGCAGTGGGAGCGGGTGACCGACAAGGGCCTGCCCAAGCGGACCCCCCAGGTGGTCAGGGCGCCCGCCGCGCCCTCCGCGCCCCGACAGGGCTCGGTCGACGCCGAGGCGCTCCGCCGCCGGCTCGGCGGCTTCCACCGGGGCGCCGTGGCCGGACGCCGGGACGTCGAGGCGGAGATAGCCGCCGGGAGCACCACGCGTACAGAGGAGATGACGGGGGACACAGTCGAGGAGGCACGCAGTTGACCGCCACGGGAACGAGCACCACGAGCACGACCGCGCCGGCCGGCGCCTACGGATTGAGCACGGAGGCCCGCAACCTGCAATGGCTGCTGGGCAACCTCGTGGAGGAGGTGCCGGGCGTCCGCTCGGTCGCCGTCGTCTCCTCCGACGGGCTCCTGCTGCTCTCCTCCGACCCCGAGGAGCGGCCCGGCGCCGCCGGTGACGGGCACGCCCGCGCCCGGGGCCCGCGCGGCTCCAGCGCCGACCTGGCCACCATCGTCTCCGGCATCGGCAGCCTCACCGTCGGCGCCGCGCGCCTGATGGACGGCGGCGGGGTGAAGCAGACCATGGTCGCCATGGAGGAGGGCAGCGTCTTCGTCATGTCGATCAGCGACGGCTCGCTGCTCGGCGTGCACGCCGAACCCGACTGCGACATGAGCGTCGTCGCGTACCACATGGCGCTCTTCGTGGGCCGGGCCGGACACGTCCTCACCCCCGAGGTCCGCAGCGAGCTGCGCAAGTCGATGGAGAGCCCCCGGTGACCTCGCTGACCGCCGCGGGCCACCGGCTGCCGGTACGCGGCGAAGGACGGCGCCCCGCGCGCGTGCGCCCGTACTCGCTGACCGGCGGCCGCACCCGCTTCGGACACGTGCTGCTCGTCGAGACCTTCGTGGCCGCCCTGGAGGCGCCGCTCGCCCGCAAGGTCCTCACCGACGGCGGCCCCGGCGCGCGCGGGCTCATGCCCGAGATGCGCGCCATCGTCGAGATATGCCGCCGGATGCGGACGGTGGCGGAGATCTCGGCCCTCCTCAAGATGCCGTTGGGTGTCGTCCGGGTGCTCCTCAGCGACCTGGCCGACCAGGGAAAGATCCGCGTGTACGGGACCGGTCACGACACCGGCCAGCCCGACCGCGCGCTCCTCGAAAGGGTGCTGAGTGGACTCCGCCGTCTCTGACGCCACCGCCGTCGACACCGCCGTCGACACCCCCGCCGCCGCGATCCCCGTCCAGCCCGGGCCCGCCGGGGAACCGGATCCCGCCGGAGAACCGGATCCCGCCGGGGGACCCGATCCCGAGGACGGCGCGCAGGACTGGCAGCTCGACCACTCCCGCGCCCCGATCGCCACGAAGATCGTCGTCGCGGGCGGCTTCGGCGTCGGCAAGACCACCTTCGTCCGCGCGGTCTCGGAGATCACCCCGCTCCAGACCGAGGCGCTGATGACCCGGGCCAGTGAGGAGACCGACGACCTCACCGCCACCCCGGACAAGCTCACCACCACCGTGGCGATGGACTTCGGCCGGATCACCCTCGACAACGACCTGGTCCTGTACGTCTTCGGCACGCCGGGGCAGCAGCGCTTCTGGTTCATGTGGGACGACCTGGTGCGCGGCGCGATCGGCGCGATCGTGCTCGCCGACACCCGCCGGCTCACCGACTGCTTCCCCGCGCTCGACTACTTCGAGAGCTGCGGCCTGCCGTACGTCGTCGCCGTCAACCACTTCGAGGGCACCGAGCGGTTCGAGCCGGAGGACGTCAGGGAGGCCCTGACGATCACCGCCGAGGTCCCCGTGGTGATCATGGACGCGCGCAAGCGCTACAGCGTCGTCGAGACGCTCCTCGCCATGGTCGAGCACGCGCTCTCCACGACGCCCGAGTAGCCGTCCCCCTCCCTCCCCGTTCTCGCCAGGAGCACCACCCATGCGGAAGATACTCATAGTCGGCGCCGGACAGTCCGGTCTCCAGCTCGCCCTCGGCCTCCAGTCCCAGGGATACGAGGTCACCCTGATGTCGAACCGGACGGCGGACGAGATCCGCTCCGGCCGCGTCATGTCCACGCAGTGCATGTTCGACACCGCGCTCCAGCACGAGCGCGACCTCGGCCTGAACTTCTGGGAGTCCCAGGCCCCGCGGATCCAGGGCCTCGGCGTCTCCGTCTCGGGGCCGGAGTCGGCCCGCGTCATCGACTGGGTCGGGAAGCTCGACGGCTTCGCCCAGTCCGTCGACCAGCGCGTGAAGATGGCCGGCTGGATGGAGACCTTCGCCCAGCGCGGCGGACAGCTCGTCATCCACGGTGTGGCCGTCGGCGACCTCGACTTCTTCGCCCGCCGCTACGACCTGGTGCTCGTCGCCGCCGGCAAGGGCGAGCTGGTCTCCATGTTCGGCCGGGACGCCGAGCGCTCCCCGCACACCGAGCCGCAGCGCGCCCTCGCCGTCGCGTACGTCAACGGCCTCGGCCCGCGCCCCGAGCACCCTGACTTCGACGCGGTCCGCTGCAACCTCGTGCCCGGGGTCGGCGAGCTGTTCGTGATGCCGACGCTCACCACCGGCGGCCGCGCCGACATCCTCTTCTGGGAGGGGATCCCCGGCGGTCCCGTCGACGCCTTCCGGGGCGTCAAGGACCCCTCCGAGCACCTGGCGCTCACGCTGGAGCTGATGGAGAAGTACACCCCCTGGGAGTACGCGCGCGCCACCAGGGTCGAACTCACCGACGCCTGCGGCACGCTGGCGGGCCGTTACGCCCCCACCGTCCGCAACCCCGTCGGCCACCTGCCGGGCGGCGGCCTGGTCCTCGGCGTCGCGGACGTCGTCGTCGCCAACGACCCGATCACCGGGCAGGGCTCCAACTCCGCCGCCAAGTGCGCCGCGGCGTACCTCGCCGCCATCGTCGAGCACGGCGACCGGCCCTTCGACGAGGCGTGGATGCGTTCCGCCTTCGACCGCTACTGGCGGACCGCCGAGCCCGTCACCAAGTGGACCAACGCGATGCTGGCGCCGCCGCCGGAGCACGTCCTGAACCTGATCGGCGCGGCCGGCGAGCTCCAGCCGATCGCCGACCGCTTCGCCAACGGATTCAACGACCCGGCCGACTTCGAGAACTTCTTCTTCGACCCGGAGAAGGCCTCCGCCTACCTGGCCTCGGTGGCCTCCGGCGCCTGATCCGGGGGCACCCCCCGGCCGTCGTACCCCTCGTCCGAACCCTCCCGAGCACCGTCCGGGAGGACGGGCGGGGTGTACGACTCCAGGGGCGTGCCGCCCGGGTCCGGCCGTACGGCCCCGAGCAGCGGGTTCGCGGCGACGAGGGAGACCTTCACACGGGCGCCGGGGCGCGGGGCCTGCACGACCAGGCCCTCGCCCAGGTAGAGGGCCACATGGGTGGCGCCGGGGAAGTACACCACCAGGTCCCCGGGCCGCAGCTCGCCGAGGCCGACCCGGGGCAGCTCCGCCCACTGCTCCTGGCTGGTGCGCGGGATCTCCCGGCCGGCCGCCGCCCACGCCCGCTGGGTGAGCCCCGAGCAGTCGTACGACTCCGGCCCCTCGGCCCCCCACTCGTACGGCTTCCCGAGCTGCCCGACCGCGAAGCGCAGCGCCTCCGCGCCCGCCGGGGACGGGGTGCGGGTGGGGCCGAGGACCCCGGAGTCGAGGAGTTCGCGCTGGGCGCCGGCCGTCTGCTCCCGCTCCAGCTCGGTGAGGCGCGCCAGCTGCTCGGGGGTGAGCGCGGCGAGCAGCGCCTCGACCTCGGCGAGCTTCTTCCGTACCTCGTCCCGGCGGGTCCGCTGCCGTGCGGCGAGGCTCCGCTGCCGGTCGAGCGCGGTCCGCGAGGCGCCGGCGAGCCCGGCGGCCCGGCGCTCGGCGGCGCGCAGCCGGGGGAGGGCGGAGGCCCGGTCGCGGGCGGTCCGGTCGAGGAGGTGGCGCGCGTCGAGCGCGGACCGGGGGTCGGGGGCGAAGAGCAGCCGCAGCGGTGAGGCGTACGAGCTCCGGCCCTGGTACTGCTCCCGGGCGAGCCGCCCCGCCTCGGCCCGCCCGCGCGCGAGGGCGGTGCGGGCGGTCTCCAGGTCGGCGGCGAGCCGCCGGGTGTCGGCCTGCTGGACCTTCAGCGCCTCCTCGGCCGCGTTGAACCGCTCCGTGGCCTCCTCGGCCTCCTGGTAGAGGGTGCGGAGCCGGGTGAGCAGCGTGGCGACGGAGCCCCCGCCGGCGGGCGGCAGCGCGGCGGCGTCGTCGGCCGCCGGCACCTCGGGCTCCGCCGCCTGGGCCTCGGCATCCGCCACGCTGTCGGGGTCCACCGGTCCGACGGGTTCCGCGGCGGGGTCCGCGAGGGCGAGGGGCGCGAGGGGAGCGGGAGGCCCTGGTGGCTCAGGTGCGGCCGCGGCCGGCCCGGTCAAGGTGGCCAGGGCGGCCAGGGCTCCCGTACAGACCGTGCGCAGCAGCCTTCGCGACACGTCACCACCACCTCCAGAGCGGGCTCCGGAGGCATCATGGCGTGTCGGTTCATCCGATTACCGTACGGATCGGGGCGCGGCGCCCGGCATCACCCGTTCGGCTTCGACCACGGCCACTTCAGCTCGCGCCGCTCACGGCCCTCGGGGGCGTACTCGTAGACCCAGCCGCGCTGGAGCCCGAGCCGCCGGGTGTGGCCGGCGGGTTCGCGGCGGTACGTGTAGAGCACGGGCGGGCGGCCGTCGTGGGCCGGGACCGGCACCTCGTACCACTTCGGCGGGTGTCCGGTCGCGCCCAGCAGGATGGGCAGCACCCGCCCGTCGAGGGGGCCGCCGCGGAAGGGGATGTTCTCGCTTCTCACCCCACCAGTCTCCCCCGGCCGCGCCCGGCACGGGAGGTCACAGCAGGTGCGCGGCCTCGCCGACGAGCGGCACGAGCCGCCGGGCCAGGTCGGCGACGGGCCCGTCGGCCCGCTCCTGGGCGAGCAGCCGCCGGACGACCCCGGCGGTCTCCGGGTCGCGCGCGGAACCGGTCACGAGCAGGGCGACCAGCTGGTCGACCAGCCAGTCGCGCAGCTCGTCGGCGGCCGGCGTCTTGCCGTCGTCGAGCCAGATGAGCGAGGCCGCCTCGACCGCCGCGATCCAGGTGCGGACCAGCATCGCGAGCCGCGCGCCCGGCCGCTCCGCGCCCAGGTGCAGGAAGATCTGCCCGGCGGCGGCCCGCCGCACCTCGTCCACGATCGACGTGGTGTTGGAGGTCTCGACGACGCTGCCGCCGCGCAGCAGCGCGCTGAAACCGGCGTCGTGACCGTCCACGAAGGCGAGGTACCGGTCGAGGACCCGGCCGAGCCGCTCGGTGGGCGCCCCGTCCTCGGGCTCGGCGAAGCACCGGTCGAGCGCGTCGGCGGAAGAACGGAGCGCGGCCTCGTACAGCTGCTGCTTGCCGCCCGGGAAGTAGCGGTAGACCAGCGGCCGCGACACCCCCGCCGCCTCGGCGACGTCGTCGAGCGACACGTCCTCGGGCGCCCGGTGCGCGAACAGCCCCAGCGCGGCCTCCAGCAACTGGCCACGCCGCTCCTCGACACTGAGCCGGCGATACGCGGGAGAGGCAGCGCTCGTCATGCGGGCAGCGTAACCCCGCCGCCTCCACCTCCGGATCCCCTTCTCGCGCAGCCCCTGGCCTTCCGTCCGGGGCTCCGCCCCTCCCCTGCGTCGTGCGTGTTCAGGCCAGAAGCCCCGACGAGCGCCAGAGGCGGCGGCCGGGGCCGCGCAGGGCGCCGATGTCGTCGAGGAAGTCCGTGAGGCGTTTGGCGCCGGACTGCATGACCTCGCGGCGGTGGCCGCTCGCCCGGACCTCGGCGACCGCCTGCCGGCGGTCGAGGCCCACCGCTTCGTACACGGCGGGGTTGACGAAGCAGGTGGAGAAGACGCGCGCGGCCTCGCCGCAGCTCAGCCGGGTGAACTCCCGCTCCCAGCGCGGTGCCGTCACCATCTGGCGGCGCAGCTCCTCGCGGGCGTACCGGACGTGCCGGGCCTCCTCCACCACGTGGATCCGGGTCACCCCGCGCACCAGCGGCTGGACCCGCTCGTCCGGGAAGGTCAGCCGCTGCATCCAGTCCAGGATCTCCTCGCCGAGGAGGGTCGCGGCGAAGGAGCCGGGGGTGGTGGAGACGGTCTTCAGGACGCGGGCGAGGTTGTGGTAGACCCGCGGCACCGGGTACTCGCCGGTCCCGCTCTTCCTGATCAGCCGGGCGAACATCATCGAGTGCCGGCACTCGTCCGCGATCTCGGTGAGCGCGTACCCCACGTGATGGCTGGTCAGCGGCTTGTCGTAGACGTGCCGGACGAGCAGCTGCATCAGGATGACCTCGAACCAGATCCCGAGCGAGGCGAGCGACGCGGCCTCGTGCCGGGAGAGGTCGATCCGCTGCTCCTCGGACATCCGGCGCCACAGCGGGGTGCCGTAGAGGGAGACCAGCTCCGGCGGCCAGTGCCAGTGGCCGGGTTCGAAGGGCGCGTCCCAGTCGAGCTCCGTGTCGGGGTCGTACGAGTGCTTGCGGGAGGCCTCCAGGAGCCTTTCGGCGAGCCGCTCGCGGTCGCGGAGCGGCCCGAGCGCGTCCCGCAGCCGGCTGAAGTCGGGCTCGGTGAAGGGGCTCATGGCGGGTACACCTCGCTGGCCTCGAACTCGGGGTTACCGTCGGTCACTTGTCATCAGACCGCCCGCCGGCAAGCCCGTCAATCCCCTGCGCGCGACTTGTTGACGCTTCGTACAGCAACGTGTGAGCCTGCTGGAGGCGGCAGGACGCCGGTGGCCGAAGGAGAGTGGTCGATGTCGACGCACGAGCTCTACGTGAACCCCCCGTCCGGACCCGGCCGGCAGATCCCGGCGACCGGCGAGGCCCGCTTCTCCTGGGAGTACGACATGGCCGACGCCGGCCGCGAACGGCTCCTCGCCCTCTACCAGAAGGGCAAGGACAAGCAGTGGGACGGCGCCCGCCGCATCGACTGGGACCTGGAGGTCGACCCGTACGACCCGCTCGGCACGCCCGACGAGACCCTCGCCCTGCACGGCACCCGGTACTGGGCGAAGCTCACCGAGAAGGACAAGGGCGAGCTGCGCCGCCACTACGCGGCGTGGAACTTCAGCCAGTTCCTCCACGGCGAGCAGGGCGCCATGGTCTGCGCCGCGCGGATCGTCGAGTCCGCGCCCGACCTCGACGCGAAGTTCTACTCCGCGACCCAGACCATGGACGAGGCCCGGCACGCCGAGATCTACGGCCGCTTCCTCCACGACAAGATCGGGATGTTGTATCCGATCAACGACGACCTCCAGACGCTCCTCGACGACACCCTCCGCGACTCCCGCTGGGACATGCCCTACCTCGGGATGCAGGTGCTCATCGAGGGCCTCGCCCTCGCCGCCTTCGGCATGATCCGCGACACCACCGACAAGCCGCTGCCCAAGCAGATCCTCGCGTACGTCATGCAGGACGAGGCCCGGCACGTCGCCTTCGGACGGATGGCCCTGCGCGACCACTACAAGCAGCTCACCGACGCGGAGCTGCGCGAGCGCGAGGAGTTCGTCATCGAGGGCTGCCACCTGATGCGCGACCGGCTGCGCGGGGTCGAGGTCCTGGAGAACTTCGGCGTCCCGAGGAAGGAGGCGGAGGAGTTCAGCGAGGGGAGCGACTTCCTGCACCTCTTCCGGAAGCTCCTCTTCAGCCGGATCGTCCCCTGCGTCAAGGACATCGGCCTGTGGGGCGAGCGCCTCCAGAAGGCCTACCTCGACATGGGCGTCTTCGACCTGGGCGACTCCAACCTCGACCTCCTCATGACCCAGGACGAGGAGATCGCCGACCGCCTCGACGCGGAACGCTTCGCGGAGGAGGAACACGCCCGGGTCGCCGAGGTGGCGGAGGCGATCGCGGAGGGCGCGCAGGAGTAGCAGCCGTCACCGCGCGCAGGGGCGGGGGGACGCAGGGGCGGAGGGCGGTCGTGGGGTGTGCGGGCTCAGCCCGTGCCCCGGGTTCGGGCAACAGACCCCGGGGCGCCGCGCGGGCCGGTGGGCGGCGTCGGCTCCGCCGTCCTCGCGTCCCGCGACCCCGGCGCGCCGCGCGGGCGGGGCGGGGCTGTCGTGCCGGAGGTGCGGGGGGTGTCGGGCGCGCCCGGCGTGCCCCGTGCCTCCGCTTCGAGGCGCAGCGCCTCGCGCATCACGTCGCGGGCGATCGGGGCCGCACTGCCGCCGCCGCTGATGTCGGTGCGGGCGGCCTCCGCGTCCTCGACGACGACGGCCACCGCGACCGCGGGGCGGCCGGAGTCCTCGGCCTGGGCCCAGGCGATGAACCAGGCGTACGGGGTCCCCGTGTTGCCGAAGCCGTGCTGCGCCGTGCCGGTCTTGCCGCCGACCCGCGCCCCGGGGATCGCCGCGTTCGTGCCCGTGCCCTCCTCCACCGCCTTCACCATCAGCCGCTGGAGCTGGAGCGCGGTCGAGGGGCTCATCGCCTGCCGGTAGGGGCGGCGCGGGGTGCGGTCCACGGTCGTCCCGCCGGAGGTGGTCGTCCGGTCGACCAGGTACGGCCGCGCGATCTCCCCGGTGTTGGCGACGGCCGCCGCCACCATCGCCATCTGGAGCGGCGTCGCCGTCGTGTCGAACTGTCCGATCGACGACAGCGCCAGCTGGTCCGGGCTCATCTCCCGGTCGAAGTTGGACTTCGCCACCCACGACGGCACCCGCAGCGTGGTGTCGTCGAAGCCGAACCGTTCCGCCGTGTCGACCATGCCCTCCAGGCCGACGTCCACGCCGAGTCCGGCCATCACCGTGTTGCAGGACCACTGGAGGGCGTACGCGAGCGAGGCGTCCTCGCAGCCCCGGGCCTCGTTCGGCAGCACCTGCCGGGTGCCGGGCAGCACGAAGGGGTCGGGGGTGTCCGTCGGCGCGTCCACGTCCCGTACGACCCCGGCGTCGAGCGCCGCCGCCGCCGTCACGATCTTGAAGGTGGAGCCGGGCGGATAGGTCTGCCGCAGCGCCCGGTTGAGCATCGGCTGGTTGGGCGAGGTGGTCAGCCGGGCCCAGGCGTCCTTCACGTCCGCCCCGGTGCCGGAGAGCACCCCGGGCTCGTACGAGGGGGAGGAGACGAGCGCCAGGATCCGGCCGCTCGACGGTTCGAGCGCGACGACGGCGCCGCGTTTCCCGTCGAGCCCCCGGTAGGCCGCCTCCTGCAGGGACGCCCGGACGGTGGTGACGACGTCGCCGCCGGGGGAGCGGCCCCGGGTGAGGTCGTTCCACAGCGGCAGCGGCTGCAGCATCGGGTCGGTGCCGGCGAGCAGCGCGTCCTCGGCGTGTTCGAGCATCGTGGTGCCGTACGTCTGGGAGGCGTAGCCGGTCACCGGCGCGTACAACGGGCCCCGCCGGTAGGTCCGTTCCCAGCGCAGCTGCTGTCCGCTGTCCCGGGAGCCGGTCACCGGCCGCCCGTCGACGACGATCGCGCCGCGCGGTTCGGCCCAGCGGGCGATCGCGCTCCGCCGGTTGGCCGGATTCGCGTCCAGCTCCTCGGCCTCGACGAGCATCACCCGCACCGCGTTGACCAGGAGCGCGACGAGCAGCAGGAGGCAGAGCGCGGCGGCCCGCCGGATGTACCGGATCACCGGCCCGCCTCCACCCGTGCCAGCTCCCCGGTGTCCGCGCCGTCCGGCTGCGGCGCCCGCGCCGAGTCGCTGACGCGCACGAGGAGCGCGACGATCACCCAGTTGGTCACCACCGACGAACCGCCCTGCGCGAGGAACGGCATCGCCATGCCCGTCAGCGGGATCAGCCCCATCACCCCGCCCGCGATCACGAAGACCTGGAGCGCCACGATCGACGCGAGCCCGACCGCGAGCAGCCGCCCGAAGGGGTCCCGCAGCGAGAACCCGGCACGGTAGCCGCGCGCCACGAAGAGCGCGTACAGCAGGAAGAGCGCGGTGAGTCCGACGAAGCCGAGCTCCTCGCCGGCCGTCGCCAGGATGAAGTCCGACTTGGTGGCGAAGCCGATGAGCACCGAGTGCCCGAGCCCGAGCCCGGTGCCGAGCATCCCGCCGGCGGCGAAGGCGAAGAGCGACTGGGCGAGCTGCCCGGGCCCGTCGCCCGCCCGGATGGAGGCGTACGGATCCAGCCAGTCCTGCACCCGGCTGTGCACGTGCGGTTCGACGGAGCCGATGAGGAAGGCCCCGGCGGCGGCGAGCAGCAGCCCGATGGCGATCCAGCCGGTGCGGCCGGTCGCCACGTACAGCATGATCACGAAGAGGCCGAAGAAGAGCAGCGAAGTGCCGAGGTCCCGCTCCAGGACGAGGACGCCGACGCTCAGCAGCCAGATCGCCACGATCGGCCCGAGCACCCGCCAGGTCGGGAACTGGAACCTCCAGATCCGGCGCCCGGCGTAGGCGAGCGCGCTGAGGTTGGCGGAGAGGTACGCGGCGAAGAAGACCGCGAGCAGGATCTTCGCGAACTCGCCCGGCTGGAAGGAGAGTCCGCCGAGCCGGATCCAGATCCGGGCCCCGTTCACCGCCGGGAAGAAGATCGGCAGGATCATCAGCGCGAGCGCGGCGGCCACGCAGACGTACGCGTACCCCCGGAGCGCGCGGTGGTCGCGCAGCAGCAGGACGACCACGATGAAGAGCGCCACCCCGAGCGTCGACCACACCAGCTGCGTGGTCGCCGCCTGGTCGCGGGGGGTCTCCAGGTCGAGCCGGTAGATCAGCACCAGGCCGAGCCCGTTGAGCAGCACGGCGATCGGCAGCAGGAGGGGGTCCGCGTACGGGGCCCGGAACCGTACGGCGAGGTGCGCGAGGAGCGCGAGGAGGCCGAGCCCCGCGCCGTACCGCGCGGCGTCCGGGGGCACGGCCCCGTCATGGGCGAGGCCCACCTCGGCGTAGCCGCAGACGGAGATCAGGACGGCGCCCAGGAGCAGGACCAGCTCCACCCCGCGCCGCTTCGGGCCCCGGACACCGGGCGGCGACACGGCCGGGGACGCGTCCGGGATCCGAGGTGCGGTCATGCTCGGCAACGTAGCAAGCCGTATGCCGTATGTCCCTTTTGTGTGACGGTGTGCCGTGCCGGCCGTTCACCGCTCGGGGCTGTCCTCGGTGAACCGCACGTACTCCGGCAGCCGGATCCGCGCCTCGGCCCCGCCCTCCGCCGCCCGGCCGAACTCCAGCTCCGCGCCGATGACCTCCGCCTGCCCCGCCGCGATCGTCAGGCCCAGACCGTGCCCCTTGCCGCCGCTCTCGGTGCGGAAGCGCTGCGGGCCGGAGCCGAGGAGGTACTCCGGATAGCCGGGCCCGTGGTCCCGCACCGTCACCGTCGCCCCGTCCACGGTCACCACCACCGGCGGCCGGCCGTGCCGGTGGGCGTTGGCGACCAGATTGCCCAGGACCCGTTCGAGGCGCCGCCGGTCCGTCTCCACCGCCGCGTCCCGCACGATCCGCACCTCCGTCTCCGTGCCCGAGGCGCGCACCACCCGCTCGACCAGCGGTCCGAGTTCGTGCACGGCCAGGTCGACCGTCTCGTTGCGGGCGTCGAGCCGGGAGATCTCCAGGAGGTCCTCGGTCAGCCCGCGCATCGCCCGCACCCGGTCCCGTACGAGCTCCGCCGGCCGGCCCTCCGGCAGCAGTTCGGCGGCGGCCGACAGGCCCGTCAGCGGGGTGCGCAGCTCATGCGCCACGTCCGCGGTGAACCGCTGCTCGCTCTGGAGCTTGCTCTGCAGCGAGGAGGCCATCGTGTCGAGGGCGCCGGAGACCGTCGCCACCTCGTCCTGCGGGCGCCGGGGGTCCTGCGTCCGCGGGTCGTCCACGCGCGCGTCCAGGTCGCCCGCGGTGATCCGGCGCGCCACCTGCGCGGTGGCGTGGAGCCGCCGGGTGACCCGGGTGACGGCGGTGACGCCGACGGCCAGGGTCGCCGCGATGGCCAGGACGGAGGAGCCGACGATCGACCGGTCGAGCGCGTCGATCGTCCCCGCGCCCACGCTGTGGTCGACGCGGACGGCGAGGGCGTGCCCGTCCGCCGGGCCCGCCGCCCACATCGTCGGCCGGCCCTCGTGGTCGGCGATCATCGTGCCGCGCTCGCCCCGCGCGGTCAGCCGCCGCAACGGCTCCGGCAGCCCGGCCGGGTCGAGCCCGGCGAACGGCGGCAGCGGCTCGCCCGCCTCGTACGACCGGGTGACCTCCACAAGGCGCGACAGCGCCTTCTCCCGCGCGTCCCGCACGGTCTGCCCGGTCACCGAGACGTGCACCAGCGTGCCGAGCAGGGCGGCGAGCGCGCAGCACATCACGGCGATGAAGACCGCGGCCTTCCAGGTGAGCGTCGCGGTCCAGGCGGGCGCGCGCGGACGGCGCGGACGGCGCGGCGGCGTCACGACGGCGGCTCGGACGGGGTCGGAGCGGGCACGGCGGTACGGGGCGGGCGGGGCGGGCGGGGCGGGCCCGAAGGCTCCCCTCGTACGGGCACGATCTCGTCCCGGGCCGGCAGCATGCTGTGCTGCCGCTCGTCCCACGACCAGGCGGTGCGGTACTCGTACCCGGGGATCCCCGCGGACGCGGCCCGCACGACCAGGTCCCGCCCGGCCAGCTCCACGCTGACCACCTGGTCGACGGTGGACATGACCCGGGTGAGCCCGCCGTCCTCGGCGAGGTACACCCGCAGGGCGACCTGCTGCTCCGGCATCCGGATCCCGACGATCAGCTCGTCCCGGCCGTTCCCCGTGAGGTCCCGGTAGTACGGCGAGAGCACCGGGCACTTCGCCGGCGCGGTGTCGCAGGCGAGCACCGCCCGCGAGGTCTCCTCGTACAGCCCGTCCGCCCCGGTGTACGTGTCGGGATTCGCCGCCACCTCCGCCCGCACCACCGCGACCGGGTCCACGGTCCGCACGTCGGCGCCCCGCACGGTGATCCCGGGCACCCGCTCGGTGTCGGTCTCGCCGTAGTCGACCGGCGGGTCCGAGGCGGGCGGCAGCGCCGGCCAGAGCCGTACGGGCCCCACCGCCGCCTCCGCCGGCCCGTCGCTCACCAGGCCGCCCTGCCCGGCGCACCCGGCGAGCACCGGAAGGGCGCCCAGCGCGAGGACGGCGGCGAGCCGGACGGGACGGGGTCTCACGCTGCTCCTCGAAAATGACCGATCGCGACCGTTCTTGGTCAGAACGATAGGCGGTGTCCCCTCCGCCCGCCGCGCAGGTGCCACGGGCCCGCGGCCCGGCGGACACCGGTCGCTAGCTCCCCCGGAGGCCCCGCAGCTCCATCCGGGTCAGCGCCGCCCGGCACAGGGTCAGGAGCTTCTCGTCCTGGTGGACGTCGTGGCTGCCGGAGGCACCCTCGCGGGCGTTGTGCCGCCGCCGGCGGGTCAGCTCGGTGAGGATCGGCAACTGCGCCGCCGACGCCGCCGGGCCCATCTCGGCGAGGCACTCGACGATCTCCACGCGCGCGTGCCGGTTCTCCTCCCACGCCGCAAGGAGCACCGGAAGCGTCCGCTCCGTCTCCCCGGACACCCGCCACAGCGCCGCCGCGCACCGCACCCGCTCCCACAGGTCCCGGGACGTCAGCCCCGGCCGCAGCGCCCGCGCCGCCCCGGCCGCCGCCGGGCCGATCGCGCCCAGCGCCTGGGCCGCCGCGCACCGGTCCGCCCCCGACGAACCGGGCCGCAGCCACCGCACGAGCACCGGCACCACCGCCTCCGCGTCGCCCTCGACCGCCCACAGGGCACGCGCCGCCGCCGTCGAGACCGCCGCCGTGCAGGAGCCGAGCAGCTCCCGCAGCTCCGGCACGGCCTCCCGGGCCGCGGGCCCGAACGCGCCGAGGGCCCGCGCCACCGCCTCCCGCACACACTCCCGCCGGTACTCCGGCGCCCCGCGCAGCACCCGCAGCACCTCCGGCAGCGCCTGGGCGCCGCGCACCGCCGCCAGCGCGTACAGCAGCGGGCCCGCCCGGTCGTACAGGTCCTCGTCCAGCTCCACCGCCGCGAGCCGCCGCCGCAGCAGCGGCGCGAGGACCACCGCGGCCGGGCCGAGCCCGTCGACCGCGTACAGCAGCTCGCGCCGCACCTCGCCCGGCCCTTCGAGCGCCCGCGCGAGCAGCGGCACCGCCCGGCTGTCGCCGGACCGCGCGAGCGCGAGCAGCGCGCCGTCCCGCCCGGTCCGGCCCGTCAGCCGCCCGAGCCCGCCGGCGGCGGCCGGCGCCCCGGCGGCCCGTGCCGTGAGGACGGCCGCGAGCCCGTCGGCGGCCGGCGCACCCAGCTCGAAGAGACGCTCCAGGAAGGACGTGGCGGCGTCCCGGAGCCGGGCGTCCGGATCGGCGAGCTGTGCGCCGACGAGCTCCACGACCTCCTCGTACCGCCCCCGCCAGAGCCGTATCAGCCCCCCGCACAGCCAGATCGCGTCCGACCGCTGCCCCGGGTCGGGGCTGCGCAGCTGCGCCAGGATCAGCGCGATCCGGTCGTCCACCCGGTCGTCGAGCGCCCCGTGCAGGGTGCGCAGCAGCTCCTCCGTCCACGGCGTCCGCCGCCCCGCCACCTGGTCTTCGAGCAGCTCGCGCACCTGCCCGACCAGCGTCACCGGCATCCGCGCGGGCCCCTGCTCGCAGCCCCCGTCCTCCGGCTCCGGGCGCGGCGCCGTCCGGATCTCCTCCAGGAGCTCGGTCACCCACCGCACGATGTCCTGCGGGATCCGCCCCGGCGCGCAGCGCGCGAGCTGCGCGAGGGCCGCGAGGCGCAGCCCCGGGTCCTGCGCCGCCCGCGCCAGCCACGCCAGCCAGTCGACGGTCTCCGCGCGCAGCGAGGCGTGCCGCAGCGCGATCCGCCCCACCGCCGCGACCAGCGCGAGCCGCACCTCCGTGTCCGGCTCCACGGTGAGCCGCTCCCGCAGCAGGGCCAGGACGAGCGCCGGATCCGGGTGCAGCGACGCCAGCGCCACCGGCGCGGCAAGGCGTGCCTCGGGGTCGGGGCCGCCGAGCAGCCCGAGGAAGACGTCGGCGCCGGCCGCCACCGCGGCGGCCGCCATCGCGAAGTTCGCCGCCGGGACGAACTCGGCGTCGTCCGGCCCCGGTCCGGCCGGTTCGTCCAGGTCGCCGTCCTCGTCGTCCAGCTCGATCCCGCCGATGCTGGTGAGCAGTTCGACGATGGCGCCGCGGTCCTGCACGGCGGGGTCGGCGACGAGTTCCAGGAGGAAGGGGATGCAGGCGAGGGTGGAGTCGTAGACGTCGCCCTGGTGGTGGACCGCGCCGTACATGCCGTCGAGGGCCGCCTCGCGCTCCGCGGGGTCGGGCGAGGCGAGACCGCGCAACAGCTCCGGCACGTCGTCCGCCGGGCCGTAGGCGTGTCCCAACGACGCCCAGTCGACCTCCTCGATCCCCGTCAGCATGGCCAGGCCGCCTTCCCCGTGAGCGCTTACCAGGCAGCAAGTGTGCACCAACGGAAGGACATCGACGCCGAACAGGCGTCACGCACCGTGCCGAGGGCTGACGTTGCGCTCGGTTTGCGCCATGTACGGGCCGTGGTCCGGCCGTTGCGGACGGTACGCATGCGGGGTCGAGGTGACGGACGGTACGCGCGCGTGGGAGGTGACGACGGACGGTACGCGCGCGTGGCGCGGGGGCGGGAGGAGGCACGCGCGCGTGGGCCGAAGGACACCACCGGGCTCCCGGCCCCACAGGCCACATCCCTCGCATCCGTCACACAGGCCACACCCCTCGCATCCATCACATCTGTCGTATCCGTCGGACCCTTCACCCCTCGTACCCCCTCGTACCCCCTCGCACCTCCTCGCCCCCTCACAGACCTTCACACCCCCTCCCGCCGGAACCGTACGAACGCCGGCGCCCCGTGCCGCCCCGCGACCTGCCGCAGCTCCACCGCCGCAGGCCGCGCGATCCGCAGCACGGGCCCGTGTTCGGGATCGGTGCCCGCGGTCACGTCGCCCCCGCTCGCGGCGACCGCGGCGGCGACCTTCCGGGCCTGCGTCGGGGTGAGCCGGGGCGTGGTCGTCAGGGTCCGCCCGTCCGCGAGCCGCACGAGCAGCGCCCGGGGCCGGTCGGCCGGCCCCACGAGCCCGATCAGCTCCGCGTCCACCGTCTCCGCGTGCCGGACCTTCCGCCAGGACCAGGTGGAGCCGGGGCGGTACGCCGAGTCCAGGCGCTTGGCGACGATCCCCTCCACGCCCGCGTGCCGCAGGTCGCGGAACCAGCCGCGCGCGGTCTCCTCGTCCTCGGTGGCCAGCACCCGCTGGAGCGGCGGGCCCGCCTCGCTCAGCGCCGCACCGAGCAGCTCCCAGCGGTCGCGCAGCGGCAGCGCCCGTACGTCCCGGCCGGGCACGGCGAGCAGGTCGAAGGCGATGTACGAGACGGGGACCCCGCCCCGTACCCGGTCGGCGTGCGAGCGCAGTAGGTCGGGGAAGCTGATCCGCCCCTCTCGGTACGCGCACAGCTCGCCGTCGAGCACGATCCCGGGCGGCAGCCGCCCGGCCAGGGCGGCCGCGATGTCCGGGAACTCGGGGGAGAGGTCGCGCCGGGACCGCGACTGGAGCACCACCCGCCCGCCCTCCAGGACGAACGCGAGCGCCCGGAACCCGTCGAGCTTGAGGGAGTACTGGAGCTCCCGCGGCGCCGGCGCCTGCGGGGGGATCTCGTCGGCGGCCCGCGGCCGCATGACGTCCACGGGCGGCACGAGCACGACTCCGCGACCGCCCCCACTCCCGCTGCTCCCGTTGCTCCCGCTGCTGCTCCCGCCGCTTCCGCCGCTCACGGCACACCTCCGGCCCGCCCGGCGTCGAACAGGGGCCCGAGGAGTTCCCCGTACCGCTCCAGACGTGGCGCGATGTCGCCCATCATGAAGACCAGGTCGTCGGCGGCGGCGCAGGCCTCGACCTCCTCCCAGGTGACCGGCGCGGAGACGGTGGGCCGCGCGCGGGCGCGGAGGGTGTAGGGGGTGGCGGTGGTCTTGGCGGCGGCGTTCTGGCTGTGGTCGACGAAGACCTTCCCGGCGCGCAGGGCCTTCGCCATCCGGTGCGTCACGAGCCGCGGCAGCTCCGCCTCCGCGTCGAGGGCGAGCCGTTTCGCGTAGGCGGAGACGGACTCGGACGGCGTCGGCACCACCGGGACGAGCAGATGGAGCCCCTTCGCCCCTGAGGTCTTGGCGAAGGCCTCCAGACCGTCCGCGGCGAGCCGTTCCCGCAGGTGGAGCGCGACCCGGCAGCAGTCGACGACGGTCGCGGGCGCCCCCGGGTCGAGATCGAGCACGAGCCGGTCGGCGACGGCCGGGGCGGAGGCCGTCCACTGCGGGGTGTGGAACTCCGGGACCAGGTTGGACGCCCACACCAGCGACGGCAGGTCCTGGATCATCACCTGCCGGGCCCGCGGATCCTCGGTGCGCGGCACGGGGGTGGTGGCCACCCAGGCGGGCGTACCGGGCGGCGGATTCTTGGTGAAGAAGAGCTGGCCCCCCGGCCCGTCCGGATAGCGCAGGAAGGAGACGGGCCGGTCGCGCAGATGCGGCAGTATCGCGGCCTCCACGGTGGCGTAGTAGTGCAGCAGCTCGCCCTTGGTGGTGCCGGTGGCCGGGTGGATGACCTTGCCGAGGTTACTGAGCGTGATGCGCCGCCCCGCCACCTCTGTGATGGGCGTCATACGATGAGACTCCCACGTTTCCCGCTATACCGGCATGAAGGGGATGAACCGTGCGATCGATCTGGAACGGCGCCATATCCTTCGGCCTGGTCAGCATCCCGATCAAGCTCGTGAACGCCACCGAGAGCCGTTCCGTCTCCTTCCGCCAGATCCACGTCGAGGACGGCGGCCGGATCCGCTACCGGAAGGTCTGCGAGCTGGACGGCGAGGAGGTCGCGCAGTCCGAGATCGGGAAGGCGTACGAGGACGCCGACGGGACCATGATCCCGATCACCGACGAGGACCTGGCCGCGCTGCCGCTGCCCACGGCCAAGACGATCGAGATCGTCGCCTTCGTCCCGGCGGGCGACATCGACCCGCTCCAGATGGACGCCGCGTACTACCTCTCCGCCAACGGCGTGCCGGCCGCCAAGCCGTACACCCTCCTCCGCGAGGCGCTGAAGCGCAGCGAGAAGGTGGCGGTGGCGAAGTACGCCCTCCGGGGCCGCGAACGCCTGGGCATGCTCCGGGTGGTGGACGACGTGATCGCCATGCACGGCCTGCTCTGGCCCGACGAGATCAGGGCCCCCGAAGGCGTCGCCCCCGAGACGCCGGTGACGGTCCGTGACGCCGAACTCGACCTGGCGGACGCCCTGATGGCCACGCTCGGCGAGGTCGACATCAGCACCCTCCACGACGACTACCGCGAGGCGGTCGAGGAGATGATCGCCGCGAAGGCGGCCGGCGGCGAGGGCGTGGCACCCCCGGAGCCGGGCGAGGAGGGCGGCGGCGGCCAGGTGATCGACCTGATGGCGGCGCTGGAGAAGAGCGTCCGCGAGGCGAAGGAGGCCCGGGGCGAGCCGGCGGAGGTCACGGACATCGAGAGCGGCCGGGCGAAGAAGACGGCGAAGAAGGCCCCGGCGAAGAAGACGGCGGCCGCGAAGAAGACGCCCGCGAAGACGCCCGCGAAGACGACGGCGAAGAAGGCGACGGCGAAGACGAAGTCGGCGACGAAGAAGGCGACGCCCAAGAAGGCGGCACCGAAGAAGGCGGCACCGAAGAAGCGCACAGCCTGACGAACCCGCCCCGCCACCACCCGGACCCGCCCCCACCCCGCCACCACCCCACCCCGCCACCACCCCACCCCGCCACCACCCCGACCCGAGACGCCCCCCACCCCCCCCCACGGGCCCCCTGCCTCCCTCCCGGAGGCAGGGGGCCCGAGTCATGCCCGAACCACCCCCACTCCAAGCCGGGTTGGGATGCCGCATAGCGGACACCCCGCGCCGTCCTTCGGACAACAGATGGTCAAATTCTTGTTGCATACCTGTCAAATAGCTGGTTCTCCTGGCACGCTCCCCACCGCGTCACCCCCCACATGAACCCCCACGCGTTTCAGCGAAGGAGCCCGCGTGATCCGCCAGCAGTCCTCGCACCGCCGGACCGCCGTCCGCACCGCCGCCCTCGTCGCCACGGCCGCCATGGCCGTCGTCGGAGTCCAGACCGGAACCGCCGGAGCCGCGGCGGTCAACGAGACCGGCATCGAGGCCGGGGCCACCGCCCTCGTCCTCAGCGCCCCCCAGCGGGCCGCCGCGATCCAGCAGGCCCAGGCGTCCGCCGCCGCCACCGCCCGTGCGATCGGCCTCACCGACCGGGAGAAGCTGGTCGTCCGCGACGTCGTCAAGGACGCGGACGGCACCGTCCACACCCGCTACGAGCGGACCTACGACGGCCTCCCGGTCCTCGGCGGCGACCTCGTCGTCCACCACAAGAAGAACGGCACCCGCACCACCACCAAGGCGACGAAGGCCCGCATAGCCCTCCCGGCCACGGCCACGGCGGAGAAGGCCCGCGAAGGCGCCCGCAAGGTGATCTGGGCGGCGACCGGCAAGCCGGTCCTCGCCTGGGAGACCGTGGAGAAGGGGCTCCAGCACGACGGCACGCCGAGCGAGCGCCACATCGTCACGGACGCCGCCACCGGCAAGGAGCTGTACTCCTACGAGGCGATCGAGACGGGCGTCGGCAACACCCAGTACAGCGGCCAGGTCACCCTCGGCACGGCCCCCGGCTACAGCCTCACGGACGCGGCTCGCGGCGGTCACAAGACGTACGACCTGAAGGGCGCCACCAGCGGCACCGGCACCCTCTTCACCAACTCCACCGACACGTGGGGCAACGGCCTCGCGAGCAACCGCGAGACCGCGGCCGCCGACGCCCACTACGGCGCGGCCGTCACCTGGGACTTCTACAAGAACGAGCTCGGCCGCAACGGCATCCGCGGCGACGGCGTCGCCGCCTACTCCCGCGTCCACTACGGCAACGCGTACGTCAACGCCTTCTGGTCCGACTCCTGCTTCTGCATGACGTACGGCGACGGCGCCGGCAACGCCAAGCCGCTGACCTCCCTCGACGTCGCCGGCCACGAGATGACCCACGGCCTCACCGCCTCCACGGCGAACCTCCGCTACAACAAGGAGTCCGGCGGCCTCAACGAGGCCACCTCCGACATCCTCGGCACCTCCGTCGAGTTCTACGCCGACAACGCCTCCGACGCGGGCGACTACCTCATCGGCGAGAAGATCGACATCCGCGGCAACGGCACCCCGCTCCGCTACATGGACAAGCCCAGCAGGGACGGCAACTCCGCCGACTACTGGTCCAACAGCCTCGGCCGCCTGGACGTCCACTACTCCTCGGGCCCGGCCAACCACTTCTTCTACCTCCTGGCCGAAGGCAGCGGCACCAAGACCATCAACGGAGTCACCTACAACTCCCCGACCTACGACAACTCCACCCTCACCGGCATAGGCCGCCAGAAGGCCTACCAGATCTGGTACAAGGCCCTCACCACCTACATGACCTCCAGCACCACCTACGCCGGCGCCCGCACCGCCACCCTCTCGGCGGCCACCGACCTCTACGGCGCAACCTCCCCCGAATACAACGCGGTCAACGCCGCCTGGAAGGCCGTCAACGTCAAGTAGCGCACGAAGGACCCTGTCCCCAGAGTCTCCACCGGGGACAGGGTCTCGCATGTCATGCCAGGCTCCACGTGAACCTGGTCGGCTCCCGTAGAACCGCAGAGGCGCCCTCGAGATCGGCCAGCCGGGCGGCGAGCGTGGCCTCAGCCAGCCGTGGAGGCAGAGCGGCACTGAACTTGAGGCCGGTCACCGCACGAGGATCAACGGCAGGCAAACAAAGCTGACGGGCGGCCTCCGCGACGGCCTTGCGCCACTCCTCCGCGGTCAGGTCCTCGCGCAGCCGGAGGTAGGCGGAGGTGGGGCGTTGCAGGGGGTCCGTCACCGTCCCGAGGCTGGCGGCCAGGGTCGCGTTGGCGCGATAGCCGGCCCACGTCCACCAACGGACGTTGGTGTCCCTTCGCCCGCGGATGATCAGCGAACCGCCGGGATGCACCAGTTCGGCGTTCGACTCGCGCGCTTGCGCGAGGGCGTTCTCGGCGCGCCGGGTGAGGGCCACAGGGGGATCCGAGCCGAGCAGCACGTCGCGAACGGCCCGGGTGAGATCGTACGAAGACCCTTGAGGGAAGCCGACGCCACCCCAGCGGGCCCGCCCGCCTCCGTCCGCCGGCTCGACGAAACAGCGGCGCCGGGACCAGTCGATGGAGGTGACCTGCCAGCTGCGCCCGGCGAGCAGCAGCCGCCGGGGTCCGACGATCTCGTCCGTCAGCAGGGCGGGGTCCGTCGAACCGATCTCCGTACGGCCGGCCAGAACGGTGAACTCCGGAGCCGCGGTGAACACCGCCGTGAGATCCATGAAATGCCGGTACCCGAAGCGCTTCTCGGCCTCCGGGCCGATGAACAGCAGGCCGCCGTCCTGGTCCAGGAAGCCCTCCGCGACCAGATGACGTACGACCGGGGCGGCGGGCGGACCGAACGGGCCGAGTCCTCCCCACCACTCCTGCCACAGCCGGTCCCCGACCCGATGTTCCTGAAGGCACAGCGCGAGCACCTGCTGAGCCGCGATGTGCCGGGGCTCGGGGGGCGGGGTCACGGGTTCGACCCAGCCACGGCCCCAGAGCAGTAGCAGAGACGCGGCCGACAGCAGTCCGGCCTCGTCGGTGGCGAGGAACAGGCAGTTCCGTACGGATCCCGGCCGACGGCCCGTGCGTCCGAGGCGCTGGAGGAACGAGGCGACGGTGCCGGGCGCGTCGATCTGGACGACCCGGTCCAGGTCTCCCACGTCGATGCCCAGCTCCAGGGTGCTGGTGGAGACGATGACGCAGTCACGGGCCTCGGCGAAGGCGTCCTCCGCTCGTCGGCGCTCGTCTGCGGAGAGGGAGGCGTGGGAGAGGAAGGTGGTCACGCCCTTGGCGCGGAGACTCGCGCCGAGCTCCTCCACCTGCTTGCGCGACTCGCAGAACACCAGACGCTTCTCACCCTGGTGCAGAGCCGCGATGACCGTCGCCGCGTTGGCCAGGGAGCCGACGTAGTCGAGTTGTACCTCGCCCGGCGGTGGGAGCGCCGGAGAGGTCTCACGCAGGTGCGGGGCCACGACCCGGGCGGGCCGCTTGCCGGCGCCCGCTCCCTGGAGCCACTCGAGGAGCTGGTCGGGATTGCCGACGGTGGCGGAGAGTCCGACACGTTGGACGGGTCGTCCGGCGACACGTTCCAGACGTTCCAGCACGGCTAGCAGGTGCCACCCCCGGTCGTCTCCGGCGAACGCATGCACCTCGTCGACGACGATCGCTCGCAGTCCCGAGAAGAAGGCATGGTGGTCGACTTTCGCACTGACCAGCATCGCCTCGAGGGATTCCGGGGTGGTCAGCAGGATGTCCGGCCGCTCGCGCAGAACGCGTCCGCGCCGGGACTGCGCCACGTCACCGTGCCACAGTGCCGCCGTCCGGCCCAGCCAGGAGGCGTACGTCTCCAGCCGGGGAAGCAGGTTGTTCAGGAGCGCCTTCAGCGGGCAGACGTACAGGAGGGACGTGCCGCTCCACCGTTCCCGCTCCATCCTCGACAGCAGCGGGAAGGACGCGGCCTCGGTCTTCCCGCCTGCCGTCGGCGCGAGCAGCACGGCATCGGAGCCGTTCATCAGCGGGGTGATCGACTCCTCCTGGAGCGGGCGGAGCCCGGGCCACCCCAGGGTGTTGACGATGTGGTGGACCAGGCCGGGGTGGAGGAGGTCGAGAGGATCGGCGCCTGCGGTCACGGGAGCTCCAGCTCGACCTCGTCGGCGCTGCCCGCGGCCGCGTTGCGCTCGACCTCGCTCAGCTCCGACGTGCTCACGGTCAGCGCGTAGTGCCGGCGCGGGTCGAAGTCCTCGAACTGATCGATCCGGTCGAGGACGTCACCCACCAGCTTCTTCAGGAACAGCCGTGGTGCCACGCCGACCTTGCCCCCCAGCGCCCCGCCGACGGCCCGGGCCAGATCGGAGATGTACGCGTCGTCGGCGGCCGCGGTCACCCGCTCCGGGGTAGCGGATCCGCCCGCGTAGAGGTCGCGGATGGTGAGACCGAGGGCCACCAGGGAATCCAGGGTGAAGCCCGGCAGACGAAGCTGTACCGCGCGCGGATTGTCGAAGCGAGGATCGGTGGTGAAGTCGGTTGCCAGACGCTGCGCGAGCGGCGCGAGCCGCTGGACGCCCTGCTGCCCGTCGAAGAACGCGGGCGTGCCCGTGATGACCAGATAGAGGCCGGGGAACCGCCCCGAGTGCACCTCGTCGATGAGCTGCCGCAGCGCGTTGAGCGCTTTGTCACGGGCGTCGGAGCGGACCCGCTGCAGGGTCTCCACTTCGTCCAGGACGACGAAGAGGCCGGCGTGCCCGGAGTCGCGCAGCACGGTCAGCAGCCCCTGGAGGAATCCGAACGCGCCGAAATGGTCCAGGTCGCCGCGCACCCCCGCGGCCCTGCGCGCCGAGGCCGCGACATGCGGCTGCCCGCCCAGCCAGGCCATGACGGCCGACGCGGTGGCCTCGTCGCCCTCCTCCTGCGCCTTGCGGTATCCACGCAGCGCGGCGGCGAACGAGGGGGCGTGCCGCGACACCTCGGTCAGCCGGTCCTCGGTCAGCCGGTCGACCTCGTCGGGCAACTTCTCCTCCGGCACACCGGCGGCCAGGGCGTCTTCCTCCAGCGCGTAGAACCACGCGTCCACGACCGGACGGAGAGCACTCGGCGGGAAACCGGGGGTCGCCAGTCGTTCGGTGAGGCGGCGGTAGACGGTCTCCAGCTTGTGCAGGGGCGTCTCGGTCTCGGAGATCTGGATCTCGGCGACGGCGAAGTTCCGGCGCTTGGCGCGCTCGCCCAGCCAGCGGGTGAAGAAGGTCTTGCCGGACCCGTACTCGCCTCGCACAGCCTTGAAGACGGAGGATCCCGACGCGACGGCGTCCAGTTCGGCGTCGAGGGCGGTCTCGAACCTGTCGAGGCCTGTCGCCAGCAGATCGAGCCCGCTCTCGGGTACGGCTCCGCGGCGCAGGGCGTCGATGACATCGCGCCGCCGGGCGGCGCTCACGGAGGCGGGGGGCTGGGGCTGGTCGGTGCTCACACCCCTCAGTGTTCCATTCGCGCGCTGCCTGCCGGGCCGGTCCCCGCTGGGGAGAACCGGCGCTCGGCTGCCGTGGCTGAATACCATTGGAGGCCGTTGTGACAGAGTCCTGAATGTCGGTTGACGTGGCGTGATCGCATGGGTGAGATTGCCCGTTACACCATTCATGCGCCAGGTGAGGGAATAGTCAGAGTGTCCCTTGACAATCCGAAGCTCAGGGACCTTCTCAAGAAGGTCGCCACCGGAGCGTTGCAGCTCCCCGACTTCCAGCGCGAGTGGAAGTGGGACGACGAGCGCATCAGGGCACTGATCGCAACCGTGACCCTCAACTACCCGCTGGGCGTGGCCATGACACTCCAGACGGGCGGTGAGCCCAAGTTCAAGGCCCGGACGCTCAGCGGCGCCGAAGAGGCGTCCGCCGAGACACCGGAGCTGCTGCTCCTGGACGGCCAGCAGCGACTGACCTCGCTCTTCCAGGCGCTCCACAGGGATCAGCCGGTGGAAACGGTCGACGGCCGGGGCAAGGAACTGAAGCGCTGGTACTACATCGACATCGCGAAGGCGATCGGCTCGCCTTCCGAGCGCGATGAAGCCATCGTGTCCGTACCCGAGGACCGTGTCCTTAAGACGAATTTCGCGCGCAGCGTCGTCCTCGACCTGAGCACGATGGGGAAGGAATGCGCGGCGGGGTACTTCCCACTGAACATCGTCTTCGACACGAAGCGCGTGAACGACTGGCAGCGCTCCTACGTGCAGCTCGACGGCGCCAACTGGGACCACTGGTCACTGTTCGCGGAACACGTGCTCCTCCATGTCCAGGCATTCAACGTGCCCATGATCAACCTTCCGGCCCAGACCAGCATGGACGCCGTCTGCGCGGTCTTCGAGCGCGTCAACACCGGTGGCGTGCCCCTGAACGTGTTCGAGCTGCTCACCGCGACGTACGCGGGGAACCAGAAGCACGTGGCGGAGTTCGGCACCTACTACCAGCTTCCGACGGAGTGGGAGCGCCTCAAGACGCGGCTCGCGTCCCGATACCAGGTGCTCGGAAACCTCGAGGCCGGCCTGGACGACGGCCTCAGCAGCAGCGACTTCCTCCAGGCCGTGGCCCTGCTGCGCACCTGGGAGCTGAAGCAGTCCAACCCGCGCACCGCCGTCTCCTGCAAGCGCCGGGACCTGCTGGAGCTGCCCCTCGCGGACTTCCGCCGCCTGGCCCCGCGCATCGCCGACGCCTTCGAGTGGGTCGGCTCCTTCCTGCACAGCCAGTGCATCGTGCGCGGCGCCGACCTGCCGTACCGGACGCAGCTTGTGCCGCTGGCCGCGGTCCGGGCCATCGTCGGAGAGGCGACGGACACCGCGGACGGCGAGGAGAAGATCGCCCAGTGGTACTGGAACGGTGTTCTCGGCGAGATGTACAGCGGTTCGCTCGAAAGCCGCTTCACCCGTGACGTGGAACAGCTTGTCGCCTGGATTCGCCGGGAGCCGGGAGTCGTCCCCGACACGGTCTCGGACGCCGTGTTCCTCACCGATCGACTCGACTCGCTCACCACGCGCAACAGCGCCGCCTACAAGGGGATCTACGCGCTGCTGATCAAGCAAGGGGCGGTGGACTGGTACTTCACCGAGGCGCCGCTCAACGCCGACAAGATCGTGTCCAACAACGTCGACATCCGTCAGATCTTCCCCAAGAACTGGGCGGAGAAGAACTCCAGCCTGCACTTCAAGAAGGTCAACTCCATCGTCAACAAGACGCCGTTGTCCTTCCGCGCCAGCCGCAGCATCGCGGGTCCGCCGGCCTCCTACCTCAAGGCGCTCCAGCTCGAGTCCGGCGTGCGCGAGGAGTGGTTCGACGACATCATCGCTACCCACCTCGTCGACCCGGTCGCGCTCCACGAGTCGGACTTCGACAAGTTCTACGAGGACCGCGCGAGCCAGCTCCTCGAGCTCGTCCAGGCGACGATGGGCAAGCGGACCGTCTTCCGCGGCGAGCCGGCGGGTGAGAGCTGACATGGCGAAGACCCCCTCGGCGCAGCAGCTCCTGGACCTCAAGGGCCAGGACGTCCCGGTTCTGGAACTCCTGGACCTTTTCGACGAACGGGTACGTGACAACCCCACCTGCCTACGCATCCAGCAGACCCTGAATGCCGCCGGACTGTCGACGGTCCCATACTTCGGCACCTGCGCCCGCCGGGCCTCAGTGCACATGGTGGCGCTGGACAGCGCCACCATCGAGCCTGATCCTCAAGCCGATGAGGACGAGGAAGACGCGGAGGAGCCGGAGGACCCCGCCGGTTCCTTGCCCGAGCGACCCCTGAGCATCGGCGATGTCCTCAACGGCGACGGGGTCGATTCTCTGCCGCCGAACTCCCCGCTCAACACGGTCACGCACGTCATGCGTCACAACAACTACTCCCAGCTGCCCATCATCGAGGGGAAGTCCACCCTGCGGGGAGTCGTCACCTGGCGCTCCGTGGCAAGGATGTACGAACAGGGCAGCGTGCCGACACTGGCCAACGCCTCGGAAGCCCCGAGCGACTGGGCGGTGGCCCAGGAGTCCCAGGACTTCTTCGCGCTGCTCCCGATGATCAGTGAGTACGGCTACGCGCTCATCCGGCGCAACGACGGCACGATCGGCGGAATCGTCACGGCCGCGGACATCACGGAGAGGTTCGCGGGTACCGCCCGACCGTTCTTCCTCGTCGGAGAGATCGAGCTGCGGCTCCGCAAATGCCTGGGCACGGCCATCGGTCCCGACGCGATCAGGGCCGTTCAGCGCAAGTACCAGCAGACCGGGCAGATCTCGGACCTCACGTTCGGCGAATACGTGATGCTGATCGACGGTGAGCAGCGGAAGGAGTCGTTGCGGCCCCTGGCGGACCAGAACTGGCTGGCCCTGAAGTGGAGCGGCGCGGATCGGGTGCAGTTCGTGCGTCGGCTGAAGCGAGTGAAGGACATCCGCAACAAGATCGCGCACTTCGATCCCCAGCCGCTTCCGGACCACATGCACGAGGAACTGCACAGGTTCTGCCTGCTGCTGCGTCAGTACGTCACAGACGTGTGAGGTCCCTGGTGGGTTCGGGGCCGGCCCCGAACCCACCAGGTCACCGCAGTCCGAACTGCTCTCTCAGAAGCCCCAGGTTCAACCGCAGGGTGCGCCCGTCCGGCAGGGTCTCCAGGACCTGCACCCCGTCGTAGTTGAGCAACTGGCGCAGCACCGCGGCGAAACCCTCCACCCTCCGCGAGGCCGGAAGGCTGACCCGCTGTGCCAACGCGGTCATCGGCAGCGTGCCGCCCGCGTCGATCAACGCGCGTACGGCCTGCTCCACCCGCCCGAGGTCCGGCTTCCGCGCCAGCATGTCCACCTGGGACGTGAAGACCTCGGACGCGAGCAGAGCGGTGACGAGGGCATCGTCCGGTGACACCGGCTGTACGGCCAGCAGCGTCTCGTCGTCCGGCGACGGGACCAGCGCCACATCGAACAGCGAGTCGTGGCTCTTGGCCAGCGCCGCCTCGTCCTTCGCGCGCCTGGTCGACGGCTTGGGGGCCGGGACCTGCTTGGCCACCGGCCGCTGCTGCGACCGTACGGGGGCGTCGCCGCCCAGGTGCCACCACGACGGCTGCGGGTGTCCGAGCTCCCGCCAGCCCTTCGGCGGCGTGGCGCCGAAGGGCAGGAACGCCATCACCGGAATCGTGACCTCGGCCAGCGCGGCCCCACCGTGATACCCGGCCCGCTGAGCGCTGTAGCGTGCGTCCGCGTTCCAGAGCGCCACGATCTCGCCGCCCGGCTCCGGGTCGACGACACGAGGCCCGGACAGCGCGATCTCCGCCTCGGACAGCGGCTGCCCGGGCAGGCGATGCCGCGCCGACTCCACCCCCGTGGCATGCACACGTACGCCATAGCGGTCGACGACATGACCGTGGTCGCTGGTCATCAGCACGGCCCGGCCCTCGGCCGCGGCATGCCGCAGCAGCGACCGCAGTGCTCCTATCTGGTCGAGACGCCACGCGCCGTCACCGAGCTTCTGCTCGCTCGCCAGCCGGTCGTCGACGGTGTTGAGCACGACGGCGACATGGGTCTGCTCGCCGGCGAGCGCCTCGAGGAGTTCGGGGCCGAGCCAGTCGCCCCCGCTGTCGGCACGCAGATCGTCCTTGTGGAAGACCGCCGCCCGCGTGCCGCCCCAGAACCTGTGCGCCGGGAACAGTCGCTTCTCGTCAGCCTGGTCGCCTCGCATGAGCCGGGCGGCGAACAGCGACGTACGCGACACCGCGGTCACGGTCGGCAGCGCGGCTGCCATCGCTCGCCGTCGAGGCGCCTCCTTCGCCCCGGGCAGCGGGTCGTATTCCGCCCAGTGCTCGCGCAGCTCCTCGCCGAGTTCCGCGGCGATGGCAGCGCTCATTCCGTCGAGGACCAGCAGAAGGATCCGCCGCTCCCCGGACTTCACCAAGGGAGCGACGACCCTCGGCAGGAAGCTCTCCACCGTCAGCATCTCGCCCGCGTCCCGGCCACCCTCGGTCCAGACCGCCAGCATGCCGGCGAACTCCCGGTCGATCTCCCGTCGCTTCTCCCGGACAGCGGCACACAGCGAGTCGTACGCGGACTTCAGCATGGGATCGGGATCGCCACCGGCCTGTACGTGCTCGAGCGCCATGTCGACCCAGCCGGTCTCGTCGACGTGCCGCTCGAGCGCGCCCGACAGATTCGGCGCCCGGGTCTCGGGCTCGGATGCCAGCCACTGGGCCAGCCGCTGCGCCATGCGGGCCCGCCCGATGCGGACCTGCTCGTCCGTGTCGGCAGCCAGCCGATGCCCGCCCAGAAGGTCGAGGGCCTGCAGGGTCCGCTCGGTCGCTCCCGACCGCAGGGCCTCGCCGACCTCCGAGAACCGGGCCTCCAGACCTGCCCGCAGCACCGGGCTCCTGCGCTCGGCCGCCTCCGCGCCGAACTGCCGTACCAGTGTCGCGGCCCGGTCCAGGACCGTGCCGGTGATCCTCCGCGCGTCCGCCGCCGACTCGCCGAACTCGGCATGCCTCGAGCGCCCGGCGAGCAGCAGCCCGGACACGAACTCCTCGCAGGCCCGCCCGAAGGCGGCGGCCAGCCGGTCGAAGGCATCACCCTGCGCGGGCGGCCTCTCCCCGAACCAGCGCTCGGCCCGCCCGCGTGCCCGGTAGATCTCGGGATCCGCCTCCGCGTCGACGTGTTCCCACAGCGCCGCGCACAGCAGCCCGAAGGCCACGGCGTCCGGCCCGTGCTCGGCCTCCACCAGGGAGAGCAGCGCCTTGCCTGCCTCTCCCGCCTGCTCCTCCCCGGCGAGGAAGCGAGCCAGCCCCCGGCGTTCCGCCGCCCGCAGGGCCAGAAAACGGTCCGGTCCACCCGGCCGCAGCGACCAGCGCAGAAGCGCGGGCACATCGAGGACGTCGTCGGCGTCCGTCAGCGCCACGGCGGGATCCCGGTCGGGGTCGTATCGGCCGATGCCGAGCCGCCGCAGTGTGAGCGCAGCCAGCGCCTCGTTCCGGGACAGCACACCGCCGCCGCGGGTCGGCCAGCCACCAGGCGGGGCGGCGTCGAGCAGTGCCTCGGCGGCCCAGTTGTCGTCGAGCAGCCGACCGTCGGTGTCGATCGCCCCGAAGGACTGGCGTACGACGTCCCAGGTGTCGACGGCGTTGACGCGCTGCTTGTGCACCTTGGCCAGCAGATCCGGCCCGAGCTCCGCCTCCTCGCGGTCGGTCAGGACGACCAGCACATCGGGCCCGGCGGCCTTCGGCGCCAGATGGTCCAGGACGAATTCGTACACGGCCAGCGGCGACGGCGCCGCCACGACCCGCGCACGCCGGCTCTCGCCCCAGGTGAGCTCGGCAGGGCCGTCCCACTGCGGGGCGCCTCGCAGCAACACGGCCCGCCGCTTGCCCGGCCGGAGACTCGACGCGGACGCCAGATACTGCGTGACGGTGGCCGGGTACAGCCGTACCGCGCTGGTCGAGGCAGCCGCAGAGGTCACTCCACCACCCGCCAGGAGATCTCGACGGTCGCGTCCGGCTCGGACTCCATCAGCTCGGCCAGCTCCGCACGAAGCTCGGCGAGCGCCTGCGACGCCTTGGTCCGGCCGCCACCCGAGCGGCGCGTGGCACGGCCGGGCGCCGGGTGGCTGGTGGGCACCGGCGGGTGGCTGGTCTCGGTGCTGAGGTCCACCTCGTTGGGCGTGCGGGGACCGACGGGCTCCGGTGCGACCGGGACCGGCGGCTGCGGCGCGGGAGCGGCGGCGGCCTGGCTGCGCCGGATCACCTCGATGATCGACTTTCCGGCCCGCTCCAGCTCGTCCTTCAGGTTCTCGGTGCGCTGGTCGGCCTGGGCCGCGCGGCGCAGCCGCTCGAGGACTGCCTCGCCCTCGGGGCCGTAGCTGGGCGCGAGCTTGAGCATGTCCCACACCGTGGTGGCCAGAGCGGAGGCGACGGTCTGCGCCTGCTTGATCGAGGCCCCGTAGCGGCCTGCGGACACCTCGCCCAGGTCGAAGCCGGCGAAGGCCGTGATGACCTGCTTGGCCGCCGCCGCGCCACCGGCCGCCCCCCGGTCCATGCCCTTCAACTCGTCGAGCAGGTCGCGCGAGCGCCGGGCCAGCGCGAGCCGGCCGGCCTCGTCGGAGCCGTCCAGGCCGAGAAGTATGGCGTGCTTCTCCAGCTCCGTGACCAGTGTGTCCGCGGGCTGCTGGTACTCCCGGGCCTTGCCCAGGATCTGGCGTGCGAACTGGCCGACGATCCGGCCGCGGCGCAGCGTGGGCGGCTTCTCCCCGAACATGTCCCAGTACCGGCGCCCCGCCTCCTCCCAGACCGACTCGTCCGGCAGCGGCTGCGAGCGCAGGGCGTCGATCGGCTTGATGGACGACAGTTCCGGCGCAGGGTCGAGCAGGGCCCCGGACCGCACCCAGACCCGGTCGTCCATCTCGGCGTACGAGGCGATCACCAGGTTGGCGAGGAAGGTTTCGAGGCCCATCGGCTCGGGCCGGTCGATCCAGTCGGTGAGCTGTACGACGCTGAGGTCGCCGGGCCCGCCGTCGGTACGGGCCTGCAGCGCGAAGTGCTCGACCCAGCGGTTGGACAGCCGGAAGTACGCCTCCTTCTGCTGGCCGAGGCCGAGGGGCGCGGCGATCCGCCGCATGGCGTCGCGGTCCTTGTTCGGGATCTCGGCCTGCCGGTCGCCGGCTTCGACGGCGGCCCGGATGTAACCGAAGACGGTTCGCGCGTCGGCGGGCCGGACCGCGGTCTTCCTGCCTTCCGGGTCAAGATCGGGGTGGGCGGGGAACTGCTGAGCGAGCAGCTTCGACGCGATGTGACGGGCGGCGTCACTGAGAGACTGCCCGATGGAGACCCGCAGGTCGGGCACCTCACGCAGCGACTCGAAGTGATCGTTGAACGACACGTTGACATCCGCCGGCGCCTTGGCCGCCAGCCCGTACGCCTGCTTGAAGGCCGCCTTCACCGACTTGACGAGCGAATTCCGCTGCCCCTCGAGCAGGCCCTTGGCGCGCGCCCGGTTGTCGGCGTTGAGGTGCTGCGCGTACATCGTGTCGAAGCGGCGCGGATCGGCGAGCGCGTAGTCGATGGTGACCAGGCGCTCGAAGTCCTTGTAGCGGGCCGCCGAGAGGTGCGTGGGGATCCAGGCCACGGTCCGGGGCGGCATGCCGGGCCGCTCGCGGAGCTTCTGCATCCGGTTGACGTCGTCGCGGGGGCCGAACTCGCCCTCGTCGTAAGGCAGATCGACCACCAGTCGCCACAGCCCCTCCTGGCTGGGGGCGAGATCGTGGTCCGGCAGCTGGTCGGTGTCGGCGATGTAGCCGAAGACGACCTCGACGGTCCGGTTCGAGCCTCGCCAGACGAGCCGGAGATCGTCCGCGTCGCTGAGCTGTTCCTGCCGCTCGACTCCCAGCTCCTCCTCGAGGAGCCGCCGGGCGAGCGCGAGTCGGTTGTTCCGGTTGTTGTTGGCCTTGGCGTTGGCAATGACGGAGTCCACGTCCACGCCGGCCAGCTCGAGGCGCACGCCCGGATTGGCGGTGGTGCCCGTCGGCTTGATCTCGGCGAAGTTGGCGGCCCACTCGTCGACCTTCGCCTTGATGACGCCGACCTCGGCGCCGGGGATGGGCGAGACCACCGAACCGTGGTTGAGCGCGCCGAGCCGCCGGATCGTGAGGTCGCGCAGCGCCGGAACGCTCGGCGCGAGAGCGGACAGCAGCAGGGTGCACATCAGCCGGTTGTCGCCGATGAAGCCCTTGCAGCGGTTGAGCAGCTGCGGATCGGTGATACTGCCGGGCCGGTGCCGGTAGCGCTCGATGTCCTCCTCGGTGACCTCGTACGTGGCGAGGAGGTGCGGGCGCAGCTTGGACCGGTACAGCTTGTCGGCAGCCTTGAACTCCACCTTCAGCGCGTCCACGAACGGCTTGTCGCCGCCGTCCGCGATCACCGGATAGAGATCGCCGAGAGGGATCAGCTGTTCGAGCGTGGCGTCGTCGCGGTGGTTGGCGAGCAGCTGGCCCATGAGCTTCAGACCGGTGCGGGAACGCTGCAGGGCCGAGGAGATGTGGACGAGGGTGTCCATGAAAGCGGGGGAGAAGGGGTACGTCAGCCGGAACGAGTCCTCGTCCGCACCGGTCGTGCCCTCCTCGGACCCGAGCAGCACGTCCCACACCTGCGGCCCGACCCGCTTGATCTTCGCGAAGGCCGCGTCGAGCTTGGCGGCGGCCTCGGCGTTCTTCGGCCTGAGGAGCCGGGCGTGGGCGATCTGCGGGAGGTTGCGGTCCTCGAGGGTGATCTTGTCGAAGCGACCGGAGGCAAGGTTGAGGCTGTCCTGGATCGCGGTCTCGGCCGCGCCGGAGGTCTCCTCGCCGACGAGCTCACGCAGGTCGCGCTGGCGGGCGATGAAGGAGACGATCGGGATCGCCCGGCGCGAGTCGGCGCCCTCGACGAAGTTCGTGATCTTGTCCGCTTCGCGGGAGACGAACTTCTGGTCGTGGATGCGGTTGGCGAGCCAGAGGATCAGCTCGTCCATGAAGAGGATCAGCCCGTCGTACCCGAGCGACTTCGCGTGCTCGGCGATCACGGCGAGGCCGGCGTCGAGCGAGATGAACCCGTGCTCGTCCTCGGCGGCGTTCTTGGCGAAGCCGGGGAACCAGGTGGCGCTGGCGTCGTGGACGAGCTTGGCGCGCAACTCGGCAGGGGTGGTCGGGTTGACCAGGTTGAGGTTGACCTCGCCGCCGTCCAGCTCCTCGGCGGAGAGGGCGGTGTCGAGGTGGGCGGGCGTCCAGGCGAAGGAGTCGCCCCACTCGTCCTCGTCGTCGGCTGCGGCGGAATCGACTTCCGTCTCGGCGCCGCTGAGACCGTTGATGAAGGCGTCGTCGCCCATGCGGAGACGGTGCGACCGGATGTCCTCGAAGAGGGCGTCGGTCCGGTAGACCTGGGGGATGGGCGCGTCCGGGTGCAGCGCCCGCACGTGGCTGACGTACCCGCCGAGGACGCGCTGCTCGAGGGACTTGGCGCCGAGCATGTGGTACGGGACGAGCAGGAACCGCTTCCGCTCGGTGCCCAGCCACTCGTGCTTCGCGAGGACGGGATCGAAGTCGGCTCGGGCGCGGGCCGCCGGGGCGCCTCGGAGGAGGGCGTGCAAGACGGCCATGAAGTGCGACTTACCGGAACCAAAGGATCCGTGGAGGTAGGCGGCCTTCGAGGTGTGTCCGTCGAGGGCGGCCTTGATCAGCCCGAGGGCCTCGTCGAAGTTCTCCAGGAGCCGCTCGGTGACGACGTAGTCGCGCAGCGCACGCTCGGTGCCCTCCTCGGTGACCGCCTCGGCGAGCTTCAGGACGAAGTCGGAGGTGGAGATCGACGTCTTGATGTCGATGACATCGCGGAGCATGGGGGCCGTGGCGGCGGTCGGGGCCATGTCTGTCTCGCGTCTCCTGTTGTCTCCGGCGTGTACGTACGGGCGACAGGGTGACGGATGGCGCGGGCGGCACCCCGAGCTTCACGCGCGGTGCGCGTACGGTCTCGGGGAGTGCCTGTCGACCGGCGTTCCTGCTGTCACGGCCTGTGGCCCGCCTCGATCGTAACCGGTGGGGGTGACACGGCGGGGGTGTAAGGGGCGGCGGGTCAGCCCAGGTGAGAGAGGAAGACGCGCCATGCCTGGGGGGTGAAGGCGAGGGCGGGGCCGGCGGGACGCTTGCTGTCGCGGACGGGGACTAGGTGGGGGAGGTTGGGGGCGACCTCTACGCACTCGTTGTTCCCACCGCTGTACGTGCTGGTGCGCCACTTCGCGCCCGTCAGGTCCGGCGTTCCGTGGCGTCCGCTGATCATGGTCTGTGCTCCTTGGCCCTGCGCTGGATGACAGCACGGGATTCCACAGGAGAAAGAGCGGATGTGCGCGCGGCATCGAACAGGTCCTGGTAGCGAGAGACCTCGGCCTCCCTCTCCAACCAGATGGAGCCGGTCGGGTTGTCCGCCAGCACCACGTCGAGCGCCCCCTCCTCACGGAACCCCAGCACTACGTACGGCCCGAACATACTCGCATGCGCTCCGCGGGAGAACGGCAGCACCTGGATGGTCACGTTGGGGAACTCGGCGGCGGCCAGCAGGTGCTCCAGCTGTTCCCGCATAACCTGCCCTCCACCGACTTGCTGCAGCAGCACACCCTCGGAGAGGACGGCCCAGAGCTCCAGCGGAGAGTCACCCGTGAGCCGCTCCTGGCGAGCGAGGCGCACTTGGACGAACTTCTCGATCTCGTCGCCTGTCTGCCATTGCTGGGAGGCCACGGTCACGGCCCGGATGTAGTCCGGAATCTGGAGGAGCCCAGGGATCAGCTGCGCCTGGAAGGTGCGGATGGAGCCCGCCATGGCTTCCAAGGCGATGTAGTCGCGATAGGTGTCCGCCAGTACGGACCCGTACTGGTTCCACCATCCCTCCCTGCGGCGCCGGTTGGCCTTCCTGGCCAGGGCGCTCAGTCGAGTCCGTACGTCTTCGTCGGACACCCGATAGGCGTGCAACATCGCAGTGAGGTCCGGCAGTCGGACAGCCACCCGGCCGTTCTCGATACGGCTGATCTTGCCCTTGGTGCAATCGAGCGCCTCCGCCGCTTGGGCGGTTGTGAGTCCGGAAGCCTCCCGCAAACGGCGCAGCTCATCGCCGAGTTGGCGGCCAAGGACCGTTGACGCGTTCGTGGTGGCGCTCTTCGCAAGCATGGCAACACGTCTAGCAGAGCGAGAGCCTCTAGGGGGTTGGATTAACTCGAAAAGGCGAACTTTGATTCCAACTCAATCTGCAACGTTGCAGATTCGTGTGATGTCGGGCCATCCTCCTGGTCATGGCACCGGCTACTCGATGTCGGTGGACCGTTGACCCTCAGGGGGTTGCACCATGACCACACTCAACGAAGTCGCCTTCCGCCTTTCCCGCCGCCCCCGCAGCGCGCCCAGAGCGAGGGCGGTGCTGCACGCGGTGCTGGGGGACTGGGGCGCGGGCCAGGACATCGCGGAAACCGCGGTGCTCGTCCTCTCCGAGCTCGTCACGAACGCGCTGTGCGTGCGCGTGCCCAGCGACCGGCAGGTGGGCATCCGGATCGCGCACACCACGACGGACGGGCTCCTCCGCCTGGAGGTGAGCGACGCGGGGGAGGGGTGCCCGGAGATCCAAGAGCCCGGGGAGTACGACACCCAGGGGCGAGGTCTCCAGATCGTGGACGCACTCACGTACAGGTGGGGCGTCAGCCCCCGCGCCGGCGGAATCGGGAAGACGGTCTGGGCGGAGCTGAAGGCTCCGGAGCTGACACCTCCGCCGAGGACGACAGAGGTCGCGGCCGTCACCGTGCGGGCGGGGCAGTCCGTACGGGTGTGGGGCCAGTGGCGCACGGTTCAGAGCGTGGAAACGGAGCGGTACGCGACGGGCGGGCTGGCGGTCGTGCTGCGACTGGACGACGGGCCACTGCTGAGGGTGCCTGCGGCGGAGCCGCTGGCGGTACGGATGCTGCCGTAGCGTGAAACGCGCAGTCGTCTCGATCACATCCTGCCCCGTACTCGCTCCACGCAGGCGATGGAGAAGCCATCTTGGCCGGACCGACCTCCCACCCCATCCCTGTCCGTCGCGGACACCTGCGCGTAGTCGCAGAGAAGATCGAGCAGGCGACGGGCGTGCGCGTGGAGATCATCGGGGGACAGCTCGTGGTGTCCCCGAGCCCCAGCGGCAAGCACGCTGGGATCGTCATCGACCTGCGCGACGCCATCCGTCCCGGCCTCGCCGCCACGTACGAGGCGTACGAGAACGTCTCCGTCCCCATGCCCGGGGATCCGGACGACTACTCGATCCCGGACCTGTCCATCGGGCCGCGCTCGTTCAAGGACGAGGACGGCTGGTTGCTGGACGCGGACGCTGTCGAGCTGGCGGTGGAGGTGATTTCGCGGGGCGAGCGGCTGAAGGGCATCAACGAGATGACCGCCTGGTACGCGGTCGCGCGTGTTGCCCGGCTGCTGCGGATCGATCCGCGTACGGGCACGCGGTCGTTGTCCACCCGTCCGGGAGAGGGCGAGTACAGGGCGGTTGCCCACGGGAAGTACGGCGAGGAGGTGCCGCTCCCGGAGGAGCTGGGAGGCGACCTCACCACGATGGGCCTACCGCTCTACGGCGCGCAGCCGGGGCGCTGACGACGGTGGTTCCTCCTCCCGCTCGGGGGAGGAGGAACCACCGTCAGGGCTCAGCCCTTGGCGGGCCGTCGGCCTCGGCGGGCCGCAGCCGGGGGTCGCCACGCCCGCAGGTCGTCGTCGGTCAGGCCGAGTTCGCCCTGCTTGGCGGCTCGGTAACCCTCGAAGAAGGCCGCGGGGGAGCCGCCATACAGGCCGTCGAACTCGTTGTGCCACTGGGTGAGCCAGGGCTGCAGTTCGAGGAGGCCGGCGAGGAGCGGGGTCAGTTCCTCGGCGGACAGCTCGTCGTGGACGGTGAAGTACGTGGACAGTGCCTGTGCCTGCTCACGGTGATCCCAGCCGGCCCAGCCGAAGAGCTGAGGTGTACCGGAGGTCGCCCCGGTCGCGTACGAGATGAACCGCTCCTTGGGCACGTCGAGCTTGCCGCGCGCACGCCAGTAGGAGGGCTTGAGGAAGTCCGCCGAGGTGTACTTGGGCGGTACGGGAATCGAGTCGCGGATCTTCCGCTTCTCGAACTCGTCGGTCTCCGCGTCCTCCTTCCGCTGCAGGTCCCAGACGTGCTCCCAGTCCGCGCGCTTCTTGAGGGCGGCGGGCTTGTAGCGCAGGACGGCGAGGAAGGGGACGTGCTCGTCGGAGAGGAGGTCGGATACGACGGTCGCGAGTTCCTGGCGGGGGGCGTAGATCTCGGCAACGGACACGAAGTCCTCGTCGCGCGAGAGCACGTCGGTGACCTGGTTGAGGGTGAGGATGGTCGGCTGACCGTTCTCGTCGAACCAGTACTCGCGCGTCTCGATCCGGTCGAGCAGCCATGCCTTGAGCGCCCGCTCCTGGAGCACGTCCCAGCCCTCGGTTGCCCAGCGGCGCTTGTACTCGGGCCGCTCGATCATGCCGATGGCACGGCTGTTCTCGATGGCGTCGATGCGCTTCTGCACGACGGCCTTGTACGCGTCGGACCAGTGGTCGGGCATCTCGGTGATGGGGGTCGACCCATGCCGCTTGAACCACTCACCCGAAGCCTCGCCGGCCTCGACCCGCCGCGCCAGCACGATCTCAAAGGCCCGCTCACCAAGCGAAAGCTCAGGCACCTCAGCTTCGGGTGCCCGCAGGTCCTCGGGATGCAGGTTGTAGAGCGAGTACACCTGCCAATCCAGCTCCTCCTGGAGCGCGATCATCCGGGCTCGACAAGCCGCCCACTTAGCGCAGGCGTTGTGGAAGTCGCTATTCGTAGGAGTGGGGACAGAGAGGGCGGTCAGCGCTGAAGGGCTGACCGCCGCATGCTCTTGTGCCAGGGATTCAAGAGAGCTAGCAAGGCGGGTGGGATAGTTCCGCGGAAGTGGGAATTGTTGGAGCTTTGTACCGGTGAACTCGTAGAAGTCTTCAAACGGGATTGTAGACTGTCGCGCACCCTGAGAATCCACGGTGCTTCCCTTGTTGTGGCTTACCTGCTTAAGCCAGAAGCAAGCGGTGGAGCTGTTAAGTAGTCCAAGCAGTCGCAGATGCTCGTCTTTGCTTGCCTCCTTCCGCAGCTTGATAAGTGGCGCCGACCTGTTAAATGCCTTCCCGTCTCGATCCAACGTAAAGTGGTTGTGTGTAGATACGAATGAGAACGCGATCGACCAATTATGTGCTGCCTCATCCTTGGGAAGCTGATGCCACTCCCACCAAGGGCGTCCATCTCCGAAGTAGGTTCCTCTAGAGAAGGTGGCGCGATTTCCTAGCTCTGTGCGGTTGGGCCAAAGCCATCGAGCCAGTCGGGGGAAGGATGCTAGTTGTGAGAGGTTACGGTTCATGTCGTAGGGATGGAACGCGAGATCGCCGGCAGCGAAGTCAAAGTCCCGTACTTCATCCCCGACTACGAGTTGTCTCACCGCAGCGCTCTCCGCGTTGATCCGCTGAAAGGCTCGCGGCGGTGCAGCCATGGCGTCGTCTGCCCCCATGATGCCGTAGAACCCTATCCGGGCGATATCTCGATTCAGCCTCCCCTGCTTCGCCTGGTCGATTCTATGAATCATCTCCAAGCCGCCGTCGGTGAGAATCCATGGCTGCTTGCCAAAGCTGGTCTCGCGGTTTAGGTCGCTCACGGAAACCCAGCGATTGGATGGATGGTCAGGGGTGTCGATGTGACTCTTGATCGCCTTCCAGACCAACCCTTCCTGCCCCCTCTCTGGTGTGGACGGCTCGCCCTGCACGCTACGTACAGTGCGGATCGTCTCGCCTCGCCTACTGCCAGCACGCCGTCGGCCAACCAAGATCACGGTTGGTGTTCCGTGGCCTGGAATGTAGGCGCCAGAGGTGTCGATAACCTCCATAAGTTCAACTTTGTGCGCGAAGTATTCTTCGATCAGCTTGGTGCCGAACTCTCTCTTCATGAACGAGTTGGCGGTGATCTGTCCGACCATCCCGTACCCGCGCCCGTTAGGCTCTCCCGCCTTCGCCAACTGGAAGAACCGCTCGGCAAAGGGTACCGACAATGCGTACTTGCCCGCGCAGGACTTGTACAAGTCCCGGTACAGTGCGTTCAGCTTCTTATCCTTGACGGTGATGTAGGGCGGGTTCCCCACCACCACGTCATACCGCCCCTGCTCCAAGATCCCCTTGAATTCCTCCTCGTGGATGTCCTCTGTCGCATACGAGAACTCCGCCAGCTTGTCCGTCTCATCCGTAACGAACTCGAGTTCACCCTGCAGCCCCGTTGTCCCTAGGATGCCGAGCTCCGTCTGACGCACCTTGATCAGCGAGTCGCCCACTGCCAGGTGCACCGGCCAGTCGTACTGCGACGCTTCCCCCAGCGTCCGCACATTCGCCGCCGCCATCGCCGCCATCAGCAACCGGAATCGCGCGATGGCCACCGCGAACGGGTTGATATCGACACCGTGCACCGCGTCCAGCGCCATCCGCACCCGCGCGTGCAGCTCCATGCCCGGCTGCCGCTCGGCCAGCAGCCGCACCATCCTCCGGAATGCGCCGAGCACGAAGTGACCCGACCCGCACGTGGGGTCGATCATCTTCAGCTCGCCGACGCGCCCGCCCATCTCCCGCACCACCGGCCCCATCGTCCGGTCGAGGATGAACTCCTCCACGAACTCCGGCGTCTGCAGCAGCGCGTACGTCTTCCGCGCGGCCTCTGACAGGTCCTGGTACAGGTCCCCCAGGAACCGGGTGTCCCACCCCTCCGTGCCGTCCTCGTTCAGAGGGTCGGTGAAGTCGTGGACCAGCCGGCCCGCCTCGTCCCGCTCCCGCCAGAACTCCACCAGCGCCCGCGCGCCGTCGTGCGAGATCGGGATCTGGTACAGCGGGTTGCGCTGCCGGTTGAACAGCAGCTTGCCGGCCTCGCCCTCACCGATCTCCTTGAAGGCCCGCTCCAGCCAGCCACGGAACGTCGGGTCCTGCTCCTCCTCCACGTACTGCGCGTACCGCGCCTCCGCCAGGTCGCGGCGCTCCTCGTCCGGGCCCGCCAGGTACGGCTCGGGGATCAGCAGGTTGTCCTCGCAGAAGCGGACGAACACCGTGCCGAGGACCCACGCCACCGCCACCTGCGTGATGCGGCCGGAGATCTGCGGGGTGCCGTACAGCCACGAGTTCCACGACTCCGCCGTACGCCCCAGCGAGAACGCCCGGTCGTGCTCGTTCAGCAGCCGTCCGGCCACGCGAATGCGCTCGGCGCGGTCGTCCGCGTACTCGGCGAGGCGGGGCTCCAGCCAGGCGTCCCACTCGACCGTCCCCCGGGGGTCGGCCTTCAGCGCCTTCTTGTACTCGGCCAGCAGCGGCTTGGCGACGCCCTCGCCGTCCTTCACCTGCCTGCCGAGATCCGCCTCGACCGCCTTGACCTGCTTGATCAGGTCGGCCTTCAACGCATCGCGGTCGATCACTTCGCCTCGTCTCCCCAGTTCCCCGTCGTACCCATAGGACTCGTCGTATCCGTCGTACTCGTCGTTCCGAAACCGTCGCGGCGCTGCCCACCCGACCGGTGGGCGTTCTCCACCCACGCGTCCGGGAGCACCACCCATTCGCCGAGCCCCGCCTGATACGGCACGGCCACCGTTCCCAGCCTAGGCGGCCGCGCCGGGTCGTCCTGCGGGCACAGCAGCCACAGGCCGCGTCCGCCGCCGCGTGACCGCTCCGCGAGCCGGTTCAGGACGCCCATCGCGTCGTACCGCGCCAGCGCACCCGCGTCCGTCAGGAACAGCGGGACCCGCGCCCCGCCCGTGAGCAGCTCGCCCAGCCGGGGCTCCACGGCGCCCCACGCCGTCCCCGCGTACTCGGCGAACTTCATCGCTGCCTTCGAACCCGGCTCGGCCACATCCGCGCGAAGGATCGTCTCCCACGTCGGCTTGGGCCGCCGGTCCACCAGCTCGTGCAGGGCGTCGAGGAACAGCTCGGTCACCGAGACGGGCTCCGCCCCGAAGCGCGAACCCGTGACCTCCTCCACCGCCTCCGTCGCGAGACCGGTCCGGACGGTCAGGACCCGGAAGCCGTCCCGGGGCGCCGAGGCGAGCAGCCGCTCCTCCGCCGTCACCGCGCCCGCGAGCTGTACGTCGTCGGCGTAACGGTGCTCGGACAGGAAGGCGGTCGGCTTCCGCAGGTTCCCGAGGGACAGGAAGCTCGAGTCGTCCTTGGTCTGCCGCGGCAGATAGCGGGAGATACGGGGGGTGCCCGCCCGGGTCGACAGCTCCAGGTCGAAACCGGCGGCCTTCAGGGCCTTCGTCAGCCGGCCGTCCTTCGGCAGCGAGTGGCCGCCCCGCTCGTCGAGGAGTTCCGGGAAGCGGGCGCGGACTCGCTCGTGGATGTCCTCGGCGGTCAGGCCGGGCTGGAGGTCGCGTGCCAGGCCCGGGATCAGCCGCACCAGGCCCGCCTGGGTCAGGCGCAGCGCCCGTACGAGTGGCAGGTCACGCGGGTAGATCTCCAGGCGGGGGGTCGCGGCCGCGTTGCGGGAGGCCGCCGCGGCCAGCTCGACCGTACGGCGCTCGTCCCACTCCACCACCGTGCTCGGCGGAGTGACCGCGCTCAGCTCCCCGAGCACGGTCGTCGAGGTCGGCAGCGTGTCGAGCTTCGCCAGCCGGTCCGCGACGCGGCCCAGACGCTGGGCGTAGTCGAGGAGACCCGGAGCGGAGGGGGTCTCGGGGGCGTCGTCGTCGCTGACCTCCAGGGCCAGCAGGCCGGCGCCCATCGCCTCGTCGGAGGCGTCCCGGTTGGGGGCGTGCTGGAACGTGGCCTCGTCCGGGACCAGCTGCTCGACCTCCACCACGGCCCGCACCGCCGCGAGGGCGAGCGCCCGGCGCTGCTCCCGCTCCTGCAGTTCCGTGCCGCGGCGTACGGCCAGCGCGTCCGCGATCTCCGCGGCCGAGGCGACCCGGCCGAGGTCGCGCAGCAGCTCCAGGATCTCGGCACGCAGGGTCCGCACGGCGGCGTGCCGCTTCCAGCGGCCGCGCTGGGTCTTGAGCATCAGCGAAACCTGGGCGGCCGAGAGACGGAGCGCCTCAGCGACGTCCTTCTGCATCGGCCAGACCCCGATCTCGGGCAGGACGCCCTGCTCGTCAGGGAGGCGAAGCAGCAGCCGGACCATCTCGCACTCGTTGCGGTTCGAGCCGTCCTTCTTCAGCTCTGGCACGAAGACCGTCGCGAGAGCGTCCAGGCTGACCGTCCGCAGCGCCCGCTCGCTGTCCCCGCCGGCACCGGTCTGCGCCACGGCGAGGGCGACGGCGGCCTCCGCCGCCGACAGCTCCTCCTTCGCGGCTTTGCGGCCTTCGGGAGTGAGCGGTGCGGCGGGCTGCTCGGCGAGCAGCCGGCGCCACTGCTTGATCCGGCCGAGGACCTCCTTGCGGGTCTTTGCACCGAGGCCCGGAGCGTTGACGAGGGTCCGCTGGCTGTGGTCGAGGAGCTGGCCGACGGTGTCGACGCGCAAACCGTAGACGAACGACTCGGCGGCCGGACTCAGACCCGAGGCGGAGATCGGGGTGGCGCGGTCGACACTGGCGGCGAGCCGGTCGCGCTGCTCCTCCGCGGTCTCCTCCTCCGCCACCGCGATCGCGGCATCGGCGGACCCGACGGACGTGCGCTCGTCCTGCCGGCGCGATCGCTTCGACGACGGCTTCGCCTCGTCCATCGCGAGGAAGATCTTCTTCCACGCGTCCCGCATCGGCTTCAGGTCCTTGAACCGCTGCGCGGCGTCCCGGTGCAGGGCCTTGCGGAAGAATTCGACGAGGCCGTCTTTGACCGCCGGGTCGAACGCGTCGGCCGCGATGGCGGGGTACGGCTCCTTCTCGGGCTTCGTCTGCCGGGGGGAGACCTTGCCGCCGCCCCACACCGGCAGCTCGCGCGAGGCCATCTCGTGGAGCGTCACGGCGAGCGCGTACCGCTCGGCGTGCGCGTCGTACACCGATCGGTCCGTGAGCGTGCCGATGAAGGGGTCCAGATAGCCGTCCGTGCCCGCCTCCGTCTCCTTCACCGGATAGCCGGCGAGCGAGAAGTCGATCAGGACGAGTTCGCGGGTACGGTTCGGGCGGATCCGGATCGCGATGTTGTCGGGCTTGATGTCGCGGTGCCAGACGCCCTCGCCCTCGAGGAAGTCCACCGCGCCGAAGAGGTAGTCGCCGTACGCCTCCAGCTGGTCGACCGAGAGCCGCCCGGAGTCCCGGAGCTGGCGGGCGACGGTCTCCTCACGGCGGCGGGTCCGCGTCGCGCCCGGCTCGGCCGGCGTGCCGTCGGCCTCGCGCTCGTCACCGACGTACTCCATGACGAGGACCGTGCGGCCGCCGATGCTCTGCGGCTCCGGCTCGATCAGCCGGATGATCCGCGAGTCGGCCCGCAGTCGCCCCATCACCTCGGCCTCGCGCCTGAGGATCTCGCCGCTCCGCTCGGAGACGGCGACCTTGAGGACGGCCAGGGACTTCGCGAAGCGGACCTCGGGGCCGGCGGTCAGATCCCGTACGAGGAACGCCCGGCTCGTCGAACCGGTGCCGAGCCGCCGCCGGACCTCCCACCGGCCGGCCAGGACATCGCCCGCGACCGCCTCCAGGGGGTCCTTCTCGGGCGCGGGCCCGGCAGGACGCAGGGGCTGTGAGGTGGGGGAGGGCGCCGTGAGGGTCTCCTCCACCACCTCCAGCATCTCCAGGAAGTCGTCCACGGAGGAGAGCCGGGCAGGGACGTCGTACGCCGTCGCTGCCTGCACCAGCTCGTCGATGTACTCCGAGAGTCCGTCCACGACCGCGCTCGGGCGCAGGCCCTCGCCCGCCTCGTAGCGGGCCATGAGCTCGGCCTGGCTGGCTGCCGGCGCCTTGCCGGTGGCCAGCAGATACGTGAGGACGCCGAGGCCGTAGACGTCCAGGGCCACGGGGTCGGCCCTGGGCGCGGTCAGCTCGGGGGCGAGATAAGGATCTGCGGACTCGGCGAGGTGCGCGCCCGCCCGCGAGAAGGTCGTCGGCGCGAACCGCTCGCCGCCGCTCGCTCCGCCCTGCTCCGGGCCGCGCTGCACGGCGACCTGCCAGTCCGAGATCTGGAGGTGCGGAGTGAGCCAGCCCGCCTCGTCGCCGTCCTTGCCGGAGCCCCGGCCGCGCGGCATGACGTGGATCGCGTGGGCGGACAGCGTGCGGTGGTAGAGCCGTCGACCGTGCGCCGAGCGCACGGTCTCGGCGAGCTGGCGCACGAGCGCGATCCGGCTCAGCACGTCCAGTTTCTCGCCGTATTGGATCAGGTAGTCGTCGAGGCGGAGTGTGCGCGGGTCGTAGTCGAAGATCAGCGCGGGGCCCGCCGAGTGCCCGGTCGGGTCGTACTGCTTGAGCTGGACGACCCCGGGGTGCCGGAACCGGCGCAGCACCGCCGCCTCGCGCCGCGCCGCACGCTCGACGGACGCCCGCATCTCGGTGTCCGAACCGCGCTCCCGCAGATAGACACGGATACGCGCGGCCTCCGGCAGCTCGCTGTGCTGGGCCAGGTAGTCCGCCCAGGTCGGGCCCGAGTCGAAGGACTTGCGGTGGAGGAGGTACGGGCCGACCTTGTACGCGGCGTCGCTGCGTGCGATCCCGATTCGCTCCAGAGCCGCCGCGATCCGCCGCGATCGTGGCCCGTCGATACGTCGCCGCTCGTCACGAGGAGGCTCCTCCAGCATCTGGATCAGCTGGTGGACGGTGTGGACGCCGTGCTGGTCGTGCGCGGGCAGGCGGTTCCTCAGCGAGGAGTCGGTGAAGCAGACCGCCTCGGAGACCCACACCGGCTCGCCGTGCTGCTTGAGCAGCCAGGCGAGTTCCTTCGCCTTCTTGTTGGCCAGGTGGAGGGGGTTGCCGTGGGAGATCTGGCGTCCACCGGGCTGGGTCTGCAGCCAGGTGCCGTTACGGGACTCGACCGATCCGTGCCAGTCCTTCAGCTCGATGAGGTGCACCCCGCCCGGGGCGATCACCAGGAGATCCACCTCGCGGACGTGCCCGGTTGCGGCGGTGAAGGTGAAGTTCGACCAGGCACGCCACGGGTCGTTGTCCCTCAGTCTGTCCTGGATGGCCTCCAGACCCCGCCGCTCATGCTGGAACTCGGAGTCGGTGACCGTAACCCACCGGCCGTCCCGCATGTTTTCCCTCTTTATGCCGGTTCTGGTGATTTTCCCCGCGTCTGTCAGGCGCTGAGGCGTGCCTCAAATCGTAGACGGTGGCGTCGGGCAGGAGAGTCCTGTTCGACCGGGACCGATCATGTGCGGCCATGGACTGTCAGCGGACGTGACTACTCTGACCGCCATGACGACCGACAGGGAAGAAGGCAGTGCGGACGGTGTTCAGTGGCTTCTGCAGCCGCGGGGCACCGCCCGGACGGGGGGTCCGAAGCACTTCAAGCGTTCGGTCCGTGAGGGAATCGACCTGTCGCAGCCGCGTTACGCGGACGTCCTCGGTGAAGACGCGGCCCTCCTGCGGGAGGTCTTCGGGGACGGAGTGGCTCGATTCTGGGGTGCGATCGAGCCGAGGAAGGAGCGTGACGCCAAGGCCATCGCCGTGTGGAACTGCAGGGTCGGCGACGAGGTGCTGTTCTACGGGGAGAAGAAGTTCATCGCGCGAGCCACCATCCTCGCGAAGTTCCGCAACCCCGACCTGGCCAGAGTGGTGTGGGGCGCGAGGGACGATGGCGCGGTCTGGGAGCACATGATCGCTCTCGGAGACCTGACGGAGTTCGAGGCGGACGCCCTCCCCCTGCTGGCCGCTATCCCCGGCCCGAACGACAAGCTCTGGAGCATGCAGCTCGTCTCCGCGAGCGATCGCGCACGCCTGCTCGACAAAGTGGATCTTCCGTCCGCTCCCGGAAGGGTCGGGCTGCCGGCGCCCCGAAGGCAGAAAGCCGCGGCCCCGACGATGGCCGAGAAGGCGTTGCTTCACGCCATCGCCAAAATCCGGACCCACACGGGTTCGGGCGGCCCGTCCCCGCACAAGCCGCTGGCGCTGCTGTGGTCGATAGGGCGTGTGGCAGCCAAGGAGAAGCGGCTCGCGCCTTGGAGCGTGTTCGAGCGCGAGGTCGGCAAACTCCTGGCAGATTTCGGCGGCACCTCGCACGTGACTCCGCACTACCCGTTCACGCGCCTGCGCGGCAGCGGCGTGTGGGAGGTGCAGGGCATCCACGCCGACGCCCAGGACCCGAGTCCGGCGGCGCTCCTCGAGGCCGATGCGAAGGCGGGCTTCACGGACGACGCCGATCAGCTGCTCCGCACGTCGCGTCGCGCCCGCGCCAAGGCGGTCGGCCTGCTGCGCGCGAAGTACTTCGCGGACGGGGATCAGCGGCTGCTCTTCGAGCGAGTCGGTCTCGACGGCTATCTGACCGCGAGCGGCAGAACCGAGGACAACGCTGATGCGAGAGCCACGAAGGTCATCGGCGCCGCCGGCCCGGTGCCGCGCCAGGCGACGAGCGGAACACGCCCCGTGCGCGACCCCGGCAATGTTCGGGACGTGAAGCGCTGGCACGGGGATCTCTGTCAGGTGTGCGGCGAGCCGCTCGAGGTTCTGCTCGGCCGTTACAGCGAAGCCGCGCACATCCAAGGTATCGGCAGTCCGCACGACGGGCCGGACACAACGGCCAACATGCTCTGCCTGTGCCCCAACCATCACCGGCAGTTCGACGGCCTCGGCATCTATGTCGACGCGCAGTGGGAAGTGCGCCGGACCAAGGACGACTCGAGCGTCTCGCAACTGCGTAGGGACCACCGGCACCGGATCGACGCGGGGTACGTGGAGTATCACCGCATGCTGTGCGGGAAGAACGGCTGATGGACTGACCGGCTCACTGCGGCGAGTGACCAGGTGACGGGCTGGCGTCCCGCAGCGCACGAGGCTCCTGCGCTGATGAGAGAGGTGCTTGACGTTTCAATTCGTCAGCATAGTAGCCTCGTTGGGCCTCTGTCCTGCCGCACTCGGCCTGCCGCATGTCCTGGGCGCGTGGGTATCCGTGCTCATCGCCATTCGTACGCGTGACCGCCGCTAGAAGCTCCCGCCCCACCAGCGGGCGCTCGTGACCTGGTCTACCTTCGCCGCCACGACACGCTCGCGCAGATCGCCGCCGGTTTCGATATATCCGTCGGCACCACCAACTCCCCTGTCGCAGCCGGCGTCGCGTGCCTGTCCCGCAGGGCGCCCGGCCTGCTGCGTGTCCTGTGGGAGGCCGATCCGGATCATGTCCTGCTCGACGCGACCCTTGCCGCGCGACCCGCGTCAGCGACAGCGGGGCTCGCCCGCGCTGTCCGGCCGCAGTCGTGACCTGCCCGCGGCCCGCACCCACCGCATCATCCGAATCTGCGAACGTCAGGGCGTTCCTGCTCTCGCCGACCGTGCCTACGTCGGAACCAACCCCTGGGTGACCACCGGTTTAGCGCCAGCCTGGCCATGCAGCCAGGGCGAGGTTGTGCACGTGGGCGGCGGCGTGATGGAGGCCGATACCGCGCTGACGGCAGTCGCGCAGGATCTTGCAGTGCTTCATGCGGGCGCAGGCGTGCTCGCCCCGGGCGGAGTCCCGCCACGCTTTCGCGTCCGCGGTGTTGCTGGGCACTGACCATGCCGCCGCGACCACGAGTTTCGTGTCGGCGTCGATGATGACCTGCACGTCCGCCGGGAACCGGCAGTGGCGCGAGGACGCGCCGGTTGTCCGGTTGTGGACCCTGGAATCCGCCCGTGTCCAGGGGGCTTTGGCATTCAGCTGCTGAGATGTCGTACGGACGGCGTTCAGAACGGGGTGTCCACCCCAGCGGCCAGTTCGTCGTGTATCGGGGTGAAGGCCATACGTTCGAGTCGTTGTACACGCACCACTGGCGGCCCAGCCACTCACACTCCGGAATGGAGCCTTCCCGTTCGTCGGTGCAGCGGTCGGCCCACTCCCGGCCCACCAGTACCGGACCGGTCAGCACTCCGTATCCGGTGTCCTGGACACGCAGGACCATGCCGATGCCGTCGATTCCCGAGTTGCCTCGTGGCCCGTAGGGCGCTCTGTGAGCGTCTGAGGAATGAAGGTCCAGGATCACTCTCCTGGGGCTCGTCCGGGATACAGCCGGTCCGTTCCATCCGTCCAGGGTCACGCGCGGACCGTGGGTGGCGTCAGCAGCCACGCAGAAGAGCCGGCCAGTGGCCTCGAAGTACGCGTAGACGGCGGGCCTCCCCGTGTGGGAGCCGACCTGGAGACCGTAGATGTCCGGGTGGAAGGGCTCGGCTGAGAAACGACTCAGCTCGGCTGCTTTCGGTGGAGCGGCCTGACCGCGTCGGCGGACATGCCGAAACGCAAGGGGTCGACGCTCCCCAGCGGGGTGGGCGTCCAGATCTGTCGAACCGGCTCCGTCCTGGACTACCCGGTTCCGGAAGCCATCCGCTGTTTCCCCTCGTTCGTCAGCCCTGACCTGCGCCGACGCCCCACGATCCAGGCCGCGTACAGGCCCCGCCCGCTGTCATTCGGGCCGCTCACGCCAGCACCTGCTTGTACATACAACAAGACCCCGCTCTCAGCTTTTCCACTGATCACGGGGTCTGTGTGGCACTTCTGCGAAGTGCCCCCGGCAGGATTCGAACCTGCGCACACGGCTCCGGAGGCCGTCGCTCATTTGTTCGTTTCCCGCAGGTCAGTGGCATCTCTGACGCTACGTTGGCCACGCGATCCCACGTATGTCCCATGAAATATGGATGCCCTTTTTGGTGCCATATGGGAATCAATATGCTGTAGCGGCCGGATGGTGTGACGTGATACATGCCACGCTGCTTCGGTGGGTGGGGTGGGTGGAGGGGGTGGATGTACGGCTTCAATCGAACGACCGGACGGCTGGTAGTGCACGGGAGGCGGGAACTGGCGCGGCGGCCGAGGTGGTCACGCGGGCCGCCGGTGCCGGCTGTCGCTCCTTCCGCGCGGGGGGGGGGGGCGTGACAGCTGTCGCCAAGGTGACGATTGGGCTGAGTGAGGTCGCGGCCGGTGGGGCTGGTCGGCATGCGGTTGAATCCGTGAGGGTTTGCTCTTGATGGATGGCTTGATTACGGCCAATTTTTGCTTAATGCGGCTTGTTTTTATCCTTGCTCGCCGTTCCTTGTTGAAGTGATCGCCTCTCTCGTGAATCCTGAAAGGCTTTGTCGAGCCAAGGTCAGGGGGATAGGTGTCCTTCAACTCTCCACTCCGTGCGAACAACCCGGAGGCGGTGCATCGCACACGCCAGCTAATCGAATATATGCGCGAAATCGTCCGGGGGTCGCACAAGCCGGTGCGTGACTGGCAGAAGTACCCGGAGGTCCTCTGGCTCTCTGGGCTGCCGGACGACAGGCTCCGGCGGCACCCGGACGGCGACCGGATGTTGCTCAAGGTGACACACCGCCCGGCACGCCCGGCTCCTGTTTTGCCCGAGGTGCTAGTGGGGTGGGTCGATTCCGAGGCCGCCGTCGCCGCGACGCCCGATTCGCCGCCGCTGGCCGACTCGGGACCGGGGCAGGGCTGGCAGGAAGACGAGAATGGAGACCTGGTCGAGGTCTCCGAGATCCGCCGGGACGAAGCACACGACGTGTTGCGCGCCTACACGCGATGGCTTGAGGCGTGGCGGAAGTGGTCGGAGAAAGAGCGTGCTGACCGGCCATACCGGGAACTCCACCAGCAGCTGTACCGAATGGCGACCAGGATTCAGCAGGACGGCGAGGAATACGAGGCGGTGCTAGGCGTCGGCTTCCTGACCGTTGGGGCCGCACGCCCTTCTGCCCGTGTCGCCCGGCACATCCTGACGGCGCCGCTGACGCTCGCCGTAAATTCCACGGATATGTCCATCACCGTCGCCCTCGCACCTGGCGATCCCGCACGGCTGGAGGACGGAGAGTTCCTTGACGCGGACACGGGCTACAGCGCCCGTCTGTTGAGCCCGCTGCGAGACCGTGTCGACGCGGAGGGTTTTCATCCGCTGTCCCGTGACTGCCAGGACGTGCTAGGTGACTGGTCGGAGCGGGCGTTCGGGACTGATCGAGCGGTCGCATTCCACCATGGTTGGAGCCGACCGCCCGCCGACCCGATGCTGCCGGTGCCCACGCTCGGGTTCGCGCCGGCGATCATTCTCCGTCAGCGGGGCCAGGGCGCCCTGGTGAACTTCTACGACGGCATCGCGAGCCGCCTCGCCCAGCCCGGCGCTGTCGCTCCGCTGGGCCTCGCTCAGTTGCTGTACCAGTTGGAAGCGGAGGACCGCAGGGCGTGGGGCACAACGGGGGGCCGCGACGTACCGCCTGCCCTCGGCCCCGACCCGCTGTTCCCACTGCTGTCGAACGAAGCCCAGCTGGAAGTTCTGAGGCGCCTCCAGACCGACACTGGCGTCGTCGTTCAGGGACCGCCGGGTACGGGAAAGACGCACACCATCGCCAACCTTGTGTGCGCACTGCTAGCCGACGGCAAGCGAGTGCTCGTGACAAGCGAGAAGGGCCAGGCGCTTAAGGTCCTGCGGCAGCAACTGCCCGCCGAGCTTCGCAGCCTGTGTGTCCTCCAGGGCGACCGGCGTCAGGACGGCAGCGGCGATCTGGAGCAGTCCGTGCGCGCGCTCTCCCAGCTCAGTGCCACCCAGTCGACGGAACGTCTCGAAAAGAGGATCAAGGACTATGAGGCGTTGCGCTCGGAACTGTCCGACACCCGAGCACGGCTCCGTGACGAACTCCGCGTCGTTCGCGAGGCGGAGTGGTACGAACACCTCGACGTCGCACCCGGGTATCAGGGACGGCTTGCGGAGATAGTGGAGGCCGTCGCGGCCGGGGCACCGCAGTACGACTGGATGCCGGCCCTGCCCACCTCGGCGCCACGAGAACCTTCGCTGGGCCAGGACGAGGCCCAGCGCCTGCTGGGCCTGGTGTCCCGTCACGGTGCCGGCGTGCTAGCCGAGCATGCCGCCCGTTGCCCGGACCCCGCGGACTTCGTCGCACCTGTGCTGTTCGAAGAGGCAGTCCATGCCTTGGACATCGCCATGCGTTCTTGCGCCGAGGCCCAGTCGGATCCGCTCGCTCTCGAACTCGCCGACCAGGGGCGAGGTCTGATCACGACGCTGGTGGAACTCCTGGACTCGGCGGAACACGCGCTCCAAAGTGAGGGGCTGCCGGGTGAGCCGACCGCTTGGGCGCCCGAAGCGTGGACCACTCATGCCCTGCGGGACGGAATGGCCGGTCAACGCCAGCAGCTCTGGGACAACGTGCGCCGGTCAGCCGCGCGTGCCGAGGAGGTGCAGAGCGTGCTTCGACACGCGCCCTTCTCCGAGCTCGATGTGCCGGCCGTATCGCTTGCCGAGGAATCGCGTCTCATAGCCGCCGGGAGGGATCTCGAACAGTTCCTGCGCGACGGCGGAAAGCTGCGCAGGCTGGCTCCGAAGGCGGTGCAGAAGGAAGCTCAGGTTCTTCTACGGGATTGCCGAGTGGACGGCCGGCCGCCCACGACCCCGGACGAGATCTCCGCGCTGGTGGCTCACCTGGCCGCACGCCAGTGCGTCCGGCAGCTGAATGAGCGCTGGCAGAGCGTCGGTGTGCCCGCAGCCAAGGGCTCCACGGAGGTGGCTCTGTCGGAGCTGCTGGACCGGACGCCGACGCTCCGTGCGGTGGACGGGTTCGCCCACTCCGTGCGTACGCTGCACGATGTGCTGCTAAAGGCCCGGATCAAGGCCACGGTGCGGACGGCACAGCAGTGGGACGACGTCCGCATGTCGGCGATCCGTGCGGAACGGCTGCTCCGTGCCCGCGAAGCGGAGGAGAGGCTGCGGTCCATCGCGGAGCAGCTGCCGCGGCCCGACACCCACGGAGTGACCGAACTGGCGGAGGTGCACAGGGCCGTCACCGCCCGTGATCCGCAGGCGTATACGTCAGCGATCGACTCCCTGGCCCAGGCGTTCCACCGTGAAGCCGATCGCCGGGAGGCCCGCAAACTCCTGGATCGGCTGTCCGAGGACCATCCCGAACTGGCCCGGCGTTTCGCCGAGTCCCCGACCGCGGCGGCTTGGGAGACCCGCCTCGTGGACCTGAACGGAGCCTGGGCATGGCGGCGTGCACGTACTTTCCAGGACACGAAGTTGGCGCCTGGCAGGGAAGCCAAACTGGAAGGGGAACTGGAAGCCGTCGAGGCACAGCTGAGAGACGCGGTGACGCAACTGGCGTCTGCCCGGGCGCTCTACCACTGCCTTGACCGGATGACGGCCGGACAGAAGCAGGCGCTGAGCGCCTACGCGTCAGCCACGGCGAACGCCGGAAGGGGGATGACGGCGCTCGGTAAGCGGCACCTGAAGGCCGCTCGTTCCGCGATGCGTGACGCGCGTGCCGCGGTCCCGGCATGGGTCATGCCGATCAAGCAGGTGGCCGAAATGATCGCCCCCGAGCCGGACGCCTTCGACGTTGTCATCGTGGACGAGGCGAGTCAGGTCGGTCTGGACGGCTTGATGCTGCTGTGGCTTGCTCCGAGGATTATCGTCGTGGGCGACGACAAGCAGTGTGTCCCCTTCTACACAGGCGGCAAGCACGAGCGGTTCAACGAACTCCTCGACTCGCTCCTGCCCCATCTCACTGACTGGCAGCGAGACGGGCTCAGCCCCAAGTCCAACCTCTACGACCTGCTGTCCGCGCGCTTCAGCGAGACGATCCGGCTCACCGAGCACTTCCGGTGCATGCCGGAGATCATCAAGTGGTCCTCCGCCCAGTTCTATCCCGACAACGAACTCGTGCCGCTGCGGCAGTACGGAGCGGACCGGCTGCGGCCCCTCGAAGTCGTCCACGTCCATGAAGGTCACTGCGAGGGACGGCGGGAGACTCTGGTGAACCGGCCCGAGGCTGAACGCATCGTTGCCAAACTGGCGGAACTCGCGCAGGACGAGGCGTACGCGAAACGGAGTTTCGGCGTCATCGTGCTCCGTTCCGGTCACCAGACAAGGCTGTTGGAGAACCTCATCGACATGCGGATCGACTCCGCGATCCGGGAACGGCACAACATACGCGTTGGCACGGCCGAACAGTTCCAGGGAGACGAACGGGACGTCATCCTGCTCTCGCTGGTCATCGACGCCGACAACGCCCGGGCCCTGACCGGCCAGGGCGACGGCCGGCGGTTTAATGTGGCCGCCAGCAGGGCCCGTGACCAGATGTGGCTGTTCACCTCCGTCACACCCGACCAGTTGCGCAGCCGGGACCTGCGTCACTCCCTGCTCACCTACATGCAGGCGCCGCCGGAGCTCCAGGGCACCTCTCCCAGCCTCTCCGCCGTCTCGCCAGATGAGCGATGCGAACCGTTCGACTCTCTGTTTGAGCAGCGAGTCTTCCGAAGGATCAAGGAACGCGGTTACCACGTCGTCCCCCAATGGAAGGTCAGTGGCAAGCGCATCGACCTCGTCGTCGTCGGAGAGACGGGCCGCCTCGCCGTGGAGTGTGACGGCAGCCCGTACCACTCCACCCTTGACCAGATCCGCGACGACGCCGAGCGGGCCCGGGAACTGCGCCGGGCTGGCTGGCAGTTCTGGCGTGTCCGCAGCAGCGAGTTCGCCCTGTCTCCGGAGGACTCGCTGGCTCCATTGTGGAAGCGCCTCGACGCTCTGGGCATCCGGCCCGGAGTCACAGAGGAGGGCCAGGGTGACTCACGGAGTACCTGGGCCCCGGTCGACATGGACGACATCGATTTCACCGCCGACGAACTCGACGCCTTGCAGGACGAGGACGAGGACGTGTCGGTCTCTCTTGAAGGAGTCTGACGTGAGTGAGACCTTCGACGACAGCACGCTGACCGAGGTCGCCCATCTCATCTGTGGGGACGAGACGCCACTCCTCTATCGGAAGGGATACGAGATCGCCGCGTTCTTCGAGCGGGCGGGCTGGGATGACGTCCCGGAGTACGACGGCACACCGAGGCATAAGTGGGCCCTGGATCTCCTCAAGGAGCGGCAGGAGGACGGCACCAACGATGCCGAGCGAGCCGTCCTTCGCCTGGCGAATCGTCTTGAGTACTACAACCAGCAGCGGGAGTATCACGCCACTCTGGAGAGGCTGAGCGAGGTTCTCGTACTCGACGGACGCCGGATCGATCACGTGGAGGGCCGGCCGCTCCTCGTCCCGTGCGAAGCCGGTTTCGGGACCGACACTCGGCAGCTGCCACGTGTCGAGCTGAAGGTCTCCGTGACAGAAGTGGTGAGCGACCCGGAGCTCGCCTCGACCGTGCAACTCCGGCTTGACGAGGCGCGCACCTGTTATGAGCACGGCGCCTACACGTCAGCGGTGATCATGCTAGGCAGCCTGCTGGAAGGTGTCCTGGTGCACGCCGCCGAGGCCCGCGCCAGCGGTACGCGCTTGCCGAAGCCGCTGCGGGACATGGGCCTGAAAGATCTCGTGGACTTCGCACACCGAAACAAGTGGATCGAGCACGATGCCAAGCTGGCCTCGGAACTCGTCCGGTACTACAGGAACCTCGTCCATCCCCTCGCAGAGAAACGGACGGGGCACAGCCCGAACCGAGACACGGTCGACATGTGCTGGCCGGTGGTGAACGCCACCCTGAACGATCTCGCGGCCACGGCTGGAGCGCACCCTGCTCCGTCTTCTCCCCGTGCGTCAACAGATCGAGGTCGTGCACCCACAGACCCCGTGCGACGTCCCACTCCAGCTACCGTGGCCCGTCGCCAGCCGGGCGTGAGGACGCCAACGAGAGATTCGGCCAGGGGTAAACCTCGATGACGGTGAATCGTTCGTTGCACAGAGTGGCGAGGGCCTCGGGGGCGGAGGTGACGAAGGGCGGCCGACCCCGGGGCGGCCAAGGCGGTGGCTGCGAGCATGGCGCCGACGGGTATTCGTGGTTGCAGGGAGTGACAGTGTAGGGAGCAGTATCCGGAGAATCCCCGGTTGGGGAAACCGGGGGTCTGCGGCTATATTTCGGCCTCGCTCAGGCGCTCGCCTCAGGCGAGTTTGAAGTGCCGCCGCTCAGGGATCAGAGAGGGTTTCTTCGGCGGACAGGCAGAATACTCAGGGTCATGACGGTGCCATCCTCGTGGAACGAGATCGGCCCGTTCCATTTCCTGGCCTCTTCGGTGCTGGGCAGGGCGGAGCGGAGCTCGTAGGCCGCGCGCCGGTATTCCTCCACGTGCCCTTCGCTGATCAGCCCGTACAGGTCCGCGTCCATTCCGGAGAATGCCTCGATGCGGACGGTCTCCATGCGGAAGACGTGGTCGGTGCCGACGAATTTCCTGCCGCCGACCGTGATCTCGGCGTCGTGTGAGCTGGAGGTGGCGGCGAAGGTGGGCACGTCGTAGTGCTCGCGGCCTTGGTGTTTGGTGAGGTACTGGGCTGTCTTCTTGCCTCCGCCGGCGAAGGCGGTCAGCCCGGCGGCGCCGGTGCGGGCCAGGAGCTGACCGAACCAGGGGAGGTCGTTCTCGCCGACCTGGAATCCGTCGACGTTCCGAGCCCGTCGGCCCTCGCGGGCCGGGATGCGGATGGCATTGGGGTAGGGGATACCCGACTTGCCGTCGATCCCCACATCGGCGTTCCCAGGTGCTCCCGGTATACGGAGAGGAAGCCGGGCTTCGCCGGGGGACTGCAGGGTGTTGACGACGACCCCGCCCTGACCCATGAGCTCGGTGGACAGCATCAGGCACGGTGTCGAGTTCCACTCGCCGATCTGCATGCCCTCGGCCAGCTCTGTTCCCTTGACCAGTTGCTGGATCGTGGTGCTGCGGGTGCGGCCGGACCGTTTGGACGGCTTCTGGTGGTTGCCCCGGCAGACCACGAACGTGACCTTCGACGGCTCACCGGGCTTCCACGCCTCGATGATGAAGTCGGGCCGGGGACGTGACCCCTTGTCCCGCTGCGCGCCGCCGAGGGCCCAGCCGGCCCGCAGGATCGTGCTCGTGTCAACGACCGAGACGATGTGATCCGGATACCGCTCCCGCACGATGCGCTCGGCGGCGGCGAGCCCGAAGCCGACCGCCAGCTCCCGGGCCTGCATGGACTTGTACCAGCGCTCGGCGGTGCGGCCCTTGTCGGTGAGGTCCATGGCGCCGGCTCGGTTGCCGTGCAGCGCCTCGCAGTACTTCAGGCTCAGCCAGTGCTCCGCGAGTCCTCGCCCCATGCCCTGGCCTGCCAGTACATACCCGCGGGCGACAGTGTGCAGCACCTGCCAGGGGGTCAGGCCGAGAGAGCCGCCGACGTCGGCCTTGGCGACGGGACGCACGTCGGGCTTCCTCCGGACCGCCTCCTGGCCCTTCTCCCTGCGCTTTTTGTCGAGGGCCGCTGCCGCGGAGTCGACATGGGCGACGAGGTCTGCAGTCGACGTGAGGTGAACGTTCTGCGTGCGGCTGAGTGAGTTCAGGATCTGTCGAGCGGTTCTTGCCATGCATCCCCCACAGTGTCCGCGTGCCCTGGCCGACCGGGACGGTAGTCGGGTGTGTGAGGGCGCACGCAAGTGCGCATGGTGTGTCACCGTGCGGATCTGGCCATGGCGACTGTCGGGCATCGGCGGCGCCGGACACCTCCGTCAGGTGCCGGCCTTTCTGTTCGTCAACTCTGCGTGACCCGGGTGGCCTCGTTCAGGTGGATGTCCGAATGCTCGTGCCGGGAAGTCATGCCTGTGCCGATCAGGAGGAGGGGACATGGACTCGAACGTGCGCAGCCTCGGGGCCGCGCCGGATTACGCGGTACCGCTCCACGGTGAAGGGCGGTGGGACGGGAGCAGCGCAGTCGCGGAGATGGCGGGTGAGTTCGGTGCGCAGCTGGTGCGGGCCATCCGGGCGGGCCTGGCGCAGGGCCCAAGCACCGCCCGGGAACCGCAGAGACTGTCCCAGCTGACCTGGTACGCCTTCGCGACCGAGTACGCCCGGGCCCACTGGCCCGGCCGGGCGGCCAAGACCCGCGACGAAGTCAGCGACGCGCTGACCGCCGTCACGCTGGCGATGTGCTGGGACCGGCGCGGCAGACCCACCGAGCAGGTGCTGCGCCGGGCCCTGCGCCACTGGGCCTTCGTCATGCCCAGGCAGGGCGACCCTATGCCGCCACCGCAGGACCGGCTCGCCCTGCAATGGGTGGCCAAAGCGTCCCGGCCCTTGATCGACCTGTACGACCCGGTCCTGGCTCGCGACGTGCTGGAGTCGCTGCGCCGCAAACAGGACGGCGGCGAGGCGGCCGTGGAGACGATGCGCCGCAAACGCAAAGTCCTCGTACACGCCCTGGGGTACGCCATGGAGCGGGGCGAGCTGGGCAGCAACCCGCTGGAGCAAGTCCGCTGGAGTGTGCCCAAACCGGCTGTTTCCGTAGACCCGCGAGTCGTAGCCAACCCGAGCCAGGCCCGGGATCTGCTGACGGCCATCTCCTACGTCGGCGGATACCGGCGGGCCCGCGGACGCCGGCTGGTGGGGCTGTTCGCGGGCATGTACTACGCCGGTCTGCGCCCCGAAGAAGCTGTTGCGGTGACGCTGCCGGACTGCCGCCTGCCGAGCAGTGGCTGGGGCCGGCTGGTCCTGCACCGCACCCTGCCGCAGGCCGGCAAGCGGTGGACCGACACCGGCCTGAATCATGACGAGCGCGGATTGAAGAACCGCCGGCCGGGCGACACACGGGTGGTGCCGCTCCCGCCTCATCTCGTGGCGATGTGGCGCGAGAGCGTTACCACCTTCGGCACGGCCGACGACGGCCGGTTGTTCTTCAGCGAACGCGGCAACATCCTCAGCTACACCGCCTACCACCACGTCTGGCGCGAAGCCCGCGCCCTGGCCCTGCCACCCGCCCTCGCGGCCACCCCACTCGCCAAACGCCCCTACGACCTGCGCCACTCCGCCCTGTCGACCTGGCTGTGCGCCGGGGCGGATCCGGCCGAGGTCGCCCAACGCGCCGGCAACAGCGTCGAAGTCCTCCTCACCCGCTACGCGAAGTGCCTCTACGACCGCCAGTCCATCAACAACCAGCGCATCGAGGAGCTGCTGTACTCCTACGATCCGCCGGTCGATCCGGAAGAGTAGGACGTTGCCGGCCCGGGCAAGGTCACCAGCCGAGCTCCATCTGGACGGGGATGCCGTCGGTGATCTCGGACCGCGCCTCCGGCACGATCTCCACCGGGACGCCGAGCTGAGTGGCAATGGGGGTGTACAGGTCGGTGGAAACCTCCGGGGTCCGCAGGGAGACCAGCAGGGCGTAGCTGACGGGCAGGCCGATCCGGTCCTTACGCTTGTTGGCCTTCCACCAGCCGCCGACGGGGTAGACGGCGAGCATGCCGCAGTCGGCGAGTTCGGCGGCGGAGCCGCGCCAGATGTCGGCGTGCAGGGAGCCGAGGTTGCGGAACCGCGGGCCCACCAGCCAGTGGCCGTCGGACTCGAACGCCTTGGGGTTGCCAGTTCCGTCGGTTTCGTGTTCGGCCTGTTCGGCCAGGCGGCTCTGGAAGGCGTCGACGGACTCGGTGGAGCCTTTGACGGCGAAGCGCAGGCCGTGCGAGGCGTAGCTGTAGCGGCCGAGCATGCCGCGCCGGCCAGGGTTCGGCTCGATCATGTAGGCGAGGGTCACGCGCAGGTCGACGGTGGTCTCGGCCAAGTCGCGCAGCTGTTCCAGTGGCCAGGGCAGTTGGTGCAGTTTCAGTTCGGCCAAGCGGAGCTGGCCGTTCTTGCCCTGCTTCAGCGGCATCAGGGTGTTCTGGATGATCATCGTGACGGCGTTGGACGCGCTGCTGCGGATGCGGTCGGCGGTGGGAACTCCCCAGCCGTAGCGGCGGATCACCTGCCGCATGAGATCGCCCTTGGCGAGCTTGGGGGTACCGGTCTTCTTGAACAGGCCGGGCTCGACCATCGCCGGGGTCCACTGGGCCTCGTGGACGAGCAGGGCGCGGACGGTCTCCGCGCGCAGTCCCGGATAGGTGCTCATGGCGGTGGCGGCCAGGGCCGCTGCCTGAGCGGTCGCGGCGCTGGTGGCGTTGGCCCAGGCGAGCTGACGCGCGGCGTCGTGGTGGGTCGTCGGCACGCTCACCAGCTCGTGCTCGTCCAGCATGCTGTCGTCGGGGGCGACGAGGAGGTTGCCACCTTCCAGGACGATGTCGGGCTTGGTGATGGCCGGGTTGGTCAGGGCCACCGAGGTCCGGCTGAACGGGGACAGGCCGCCCGGAGCGACCAGGGGCCTGAAGCCCCGGAATGGAGGGAGGTCGGGGACTGTGTCCAGGTGGGTGCAGGCGCCGACGGTCAGCACGTTGTGTGCCTGGGCGGGCTCCTCGATCCGGGAGAGGTCGCAGAGCAGCAAGGGGTCGAGCCGACCGGTGTCGTCGCGCATCTGGTGCGGGACGTGTCCGCGGATGTTGCCGGCGCTGACGATGATCAGCCGCGACGCCTGCGGGTCCGGTGCGCCGATCAGATCGATACTGTCCTCGCGTACGGCCACGGTCGTTCCGGCTGCCAGGGCGTCCAGGGTGGCCGACCACAGGGTCGCTGTGCCGTCGACACCGTTCTCGCCTTCGCCCGAGTGCCGGGTGACGGCCATGGAGAAGACCCGCCTCGAGGGTGCGGGGCCGCCATTGCCGATCTCGGCGGTCGCCACGGCGTTCGCGGTCGTCTCGGCCAAGGTCCGCGGAGTCTTGACCGGTGCAAGACCGTCGTCGAGGATTTTCACGGACTCGAGGCCGTGGCTGAGGACCAAAGGACCTTGTACTTCCAGGGCGGCGGCGAGATCGCCGAACAGGGCGAGTCCGGCCATCTGCGTCCCGTGCCCGTTGCGGTCGGCCGGGGTGCTGCCGGGCAGCACGCTGTAGGCGCGCTCGTGCAGCGCCGGCTTCAGCAGCGGGTGCTCCTGCGCTATCCCCGTGTCCAGGACGCATACGGCGGGTGCGTGCGGGGCGGCGGGCTTGACGCGCTGGGCGAGGTCTTCGGCGAGGCTCACCCGGAAAGAGCGGTCGACGGCGTAGAGGCCCTCGGCGAACGTCGGCGTGCGGATCTCGACAGGGCAGGTATTCGTGCCCAGCAGGGCCGTCAAGTCGTTGCCGGTCGCCGAGACGTGCGCGACGATGCGTTCGCCCACGTGGATGGCACGGTCGCTCATCCGCCACTGCCATGCCTCCGCCAGGGCGCGCAGAGCGGCCACCGGATCTGTCGGCGAGATCCGGGGATCGAACCACAGCTCCCACCACCGCTCGTCGGCCAGCGGCGGCAGCGCGTGCCGCTCCTGCCAGAGGTGCTGCAGCAGTGCCCGCCGGATGTGCTCCATATTGGCCACGAGCGCGGCCTGCTGGGGGTTGCCGTCTTCGGTATCCAGGGTGAAGGCGGAGATCCGCTGTGTGAAAGAGGCGACCTTGTCGAACGGGACCCACACCAGCGCATCCTGAGACCTGTCGTTGGTCTGCGGATGGCTGCTCATCAAGGTCAGGCCGGAGCCGTCCAGACGGTCCAGCTGCAGGGGATGGTCACGCGCTGCCTCGATCCGCACCGCGAAACCGTCGGGCTGGAAGCCGTCGGGCGCCTCTTGGGCGAGCCGGGCCGACTCCCGTTCGGCCGTTTCCAGACCGTCCACCAGAGCAGCGGCGTGCCCGCTGCGGTCCTCACGGCGGACCAGCTTCGTACCGCCTCCGCCGGAGGGCTCGGAACGCGGTGTCAGGGTGGCGGCGCGCCAGGGCACCATCAGGTGCGGCGTGGACCGTGCGGGGGCGGAGGGCTCAGGCATGACGGGAGGCGTGCCGTTCGGTCAGCGCCTCCAGCAGCAGCGGTTCGTCCACCACGTCCTGGTCGGCGAGGATGGCCCGCTTGGCCGCGGCTTCCGCCGCCTTGACCAGCTCGGCATGGCTCAAACCGGATGCACTGTCTGTCACAGCGTCCCACCGTACTGTGCTCGTATCCATTCCGGCTAGGCGCCGGCGCATGACCTGAACCGCCTGTTCGGGAGTAGGGGGGCCGTAGGTGGCGACCATGTCGAAACGGCGGAACAGCGCCCGGTCCAGCAGTTGGTGGTGATTGGTGCCGGCCACCACGAGGCTCTCGGAGGGCGCCTCGTCCAGGAACAGCAGGAACGAGTTGAGGATCCTGCGGGCCTCTCCGACGTCATTACCTGCCGCGCGTTCAGCCCCGAGCGCGTCGAACTCGTCGAACAGATACACCGCCCGCGTCTGAGCCACCGCGTCGAAGACCAGACGCAGCTTCGCCGCCGTCTCGCCCATGAACCGGCTGATCAGACCGTCCAGGCGGATGGTGAACAACGGCAGCTTCAGCTCGCCGGCCAGGGCCGCGGCGGTCATGCTCTTGCCCGTACCAGGGGGTCCTGACAGCAGGATCCGGTGTACCGGAGTGAAACCGAAACGCTCCAGCCGGGCACGCTGACGCTGCTCGTGCAGCACCCGGTCCAGGGAGGCACGCAACCCGGCGTCCAGCGTCATGTCGTCCAGCTGAATATCGGGATATCCGGCCGTCAACAGGCTGGAGAGCTCACCGCGGGGCTGCACCACCGGTGTCGCGGCATGCCGTTTGCTCGCCTGTCCCTGTTTTTGCCGTGCTGCCTCCACGAGCTCCCGCAGGTCCACAGCGAACTTCCCCTGCCCTTGCCGGGCGGACTTCGCCGCCACCTGCAGAGCCACGCTGTAGAAGAGATCGTCATCGGCCTCGGCATGTGCACGCACCAGCGCCTTCAGGTGCTCGGCGTTCGCTGCCATCGCCTGTCACCTTCCCGATGCCGACCGCTGGTGTACGAGTGTGCTCGCTGGTCTGATACCCGGGGGCCGTGGAGGCACCCGCGCCTGCATCGTACGGCCCGCCAGGACCGGCCGCCGCCCGGATGGGCAGGGCCAGCGAGGCCGGCAGGAACGCTCCCCGAAGATGGTGTGCAGCAGATGTGGCGGCGCCTTGCTGTGCGACCGCCCTCGGGACCTGGCCCGGTTGCGAAGCAAGGGCCGATCGTCGTGGACGTGCTGTCCTGCCGCATGGCAGCGCAGGCATGCGGGCCGCCGCAGGGACAGGGCAGGGCAGGGTGCGGTCGAGAGCCGATAGGCGCCGGGCGGACCGCTGCGTGGGCCGGTGGCCCGCATGGATTCCAGGTGGGGTGGTTCCTCTGCCGCTGCCAGGCTGTCACGGGGTGACGATGGCGACGTTCTTGTCGCCCGGGTCCAGCGCATCGGTGAGCCGGGCGAGTACGGAGACGTCGCCGCTCATCTGGATGCCGGTGGCGGCGAGCTGTTCGGGGGCCAGGCCGAGGGCGAGGGCCGGCAGCGCGCGCCGCGTCATCGTGATCGTGGCATCGGCGTCACCGGACGAAGCCGCCGCACTGTAGGTCAGTACTCCGTTAGCCAGGCGCAGCCGGAAACGGGCGTCGGTGTCGGTGAGGACGATGTCGATGGACAGGTTCTCGTCCCACGCCTTGAGGCGGTCGATCTGGGTGGCGAGGGCGTCGGAGAGCATCTGCGGGGTGAGCTGGCTCATGACGTCGGGGGCGGTCGTCTCGGTCAGTGTTCCGAACCGGCCCTCGCGCAGTTCGGTGGCCCCAGAGAGGAAGGAGGAGCGCCAGGTGCCGTTCTCCGCCCCGTAGTCGACGCGCTCGCCAGCCTTGCCCGTCATGTCCGCCCCGGCGGTGACCACGGGGCGCGGTGGGAGCCGTCCGACTCGCGCCGCACGGGCCGTGTCTGGGCGGCAACCAGGCACCGGGCGCCTGGCACTCGGCCGCCCCTTCGCGTCGCATCGCCCTGCAGTCTTCCGGGGACCAGGGAGCCAGGATCCCGAGGCGGGCGCCAGGACAGGCGGCAGGTGAAGACCGGCGTGGGTGACGCGGCCTGCCGGTCCGCAGACAGGTACCGCGAAGAGCGGAGGCGCCATGGGAAGCGGAGCCCTCCATGAATGGCGTAAATGATCCGATATCGGGCTAGGGCAACGACCCACTGGACCACTTGCGTTTTGACGCGCGGTCGACCGCGTTCGCGCAGGTCGCAGCCGGTGCGTGAGGGAAACGACACTACTCAGCCGTACGTTCCGTCACATCATCAGGTTTTTGATGGCGGGTGGATCCGCCGGCCCCCTGACGGGGTGCCTGACCTGCGGGAACGAGTCGCGAGAGGAGTGGTGCTCGAATCGCAGACCCCGAGGGTAGGGAAACAGCAATGGCCGAAGGGCCGTTTGCGTTTTGACATGTACGAGAAAGGGCCTGGCCAGCGTTTCCGCTGGTCAGACCCTCTTTCCGGAAGTGCCCCCGGCAGGATTCGAACCTGCGCACACGGCTCCGGAGGCCGTTGCTCTATCCCCTGAGCTACGGGGGCGTTGTCGCTGCTTGGCGGCGACGGGTGAAACCTTACCAGCTGTCGTGGGGTGCCTGTGAACAGGTATTTCCGGGGCGTCACCTCGGGGGTGTTCGCTCGCGTGGGTCGGAAGTGGGCAAAACCCGGACGCAGCCCCTCGGGGCGGCCTACTCTCGTTCACGTGTCAGGCGTGTCCGGGCGGGTGCTCGTTGTCGACGACAACAAGGTCATCCGGCAGTTGATCAGGGTCAATCTCGAACTCGAGGGGTTCGAGGTCGTGACCGCGGCCGATGGTGCCGAGTGTCTGGACGTCGTGCATCGCGTGCGGCCCGACGTCGTGACGCTCGACGTCGTCATGCCGCGGCTCGACGGGATCAAGACCGCCCAGCGGCTGCGGGAGGATCCGCGGACGCGGCATCTGCCCGTGGCGATCATCAGTGCCGGCGGGGAGGGCGAGGGGGCTCCGGCGGCGGACGCGTTCCTCGCGAAGCCCTTCGAGCCGGCGGAGCTCGTACGGGTCGTCCGGCAGCTTCTGCACCGCGAGCCCCGGCAGCGGCGCCAGGCCGGTGGGGCCGACGCGGGAGAGGAGCCGTCCGCAGGGGACGGCCACCCCGAGAGACCGGGGGCGGCGGGGAGTTTCTGCCCCGGTCGGTGAGTGGGGGCGCCTGATTCCACCTGGACCTGGGGATTCGTTGTCCGGGGGATACCAGGTGCCCGTATGGCGAAACCGGTTCGCGTTCCGACCCCCCTCCTCCCCTAGGCTGGGACCGTGACCCCCGCGGACCTCTCCCTCACCGTGCAGCACGCCGTGCGCCGTGCGGTCGACGACGGTGCGCTGCGGGTCGATGTTCCTCCGCGCGTGAAGGTCGAGAAGGCGCGGCCCGGAGGGGTGGGGGAGTACGCCAGCAGCGTCGCCCTGTCCCTCGCCCGGCCGGCCGGGCGGGCCGCGCTCGACGTCGCCTCCGTACTGAAGGAGCGGCTGGAGGGGGCCGACGGGATCCTCGCCGTGGACATCACCGGGCCCGGGTTCCTCAATTTCACCCTGCGCCCCGGTGGCGGGGCCGAGGTCGTGGCGGCCGTGCGCGCCGCCGGGCTCTCGTACGGGCGTGGTGACGCCCTCGCCGGGGAGAGCTTCCGGTTCGAGCCCGTCGCCGAGGCGCGTGCCCAGGTCGTCGTCGCCTGTCTGATCGGGCTGCTGACCGGGCAGGGCGGCCTGGCCCGCGTCGAGACCGGCGGCGAGCGGCTGTACGTGCACCCGGGTACGTACGACAGTGAGGCCCTCGGCAGCGACGCCGGTCGGTGGCGGCTGCTGCGGGCCGCGCTCCACGACCGGCCCCTCGACGGGGCTCCGCTCCTCGTACGGCACGAGCGCAACGCGCTGTTCCGTGTGCAGTACGCCCACTCCCGTGTACGGCGGCTCCTCGTCAATGGGGCGCAGCTCGGTGTCCTCCCCGCGTACGAGGCCGAGGCCGACGTCGACGGGGAGCTGCTCGGGCTGCTCCGCGACCACCCCGCCGTGCTTCTCGCCGCCGCCCGCCACCGCGCCCCCGACCGGGTCGCCCGGCACCTCGAAGCCGTCGCCGACGCGCTGCTCGGCTTCCAGCACACCGTTCTGCCGCTCGGCGACGAGAAACCCTCGGCCGCCCACCGTTCCCGGCTCGCGCTCGCCGAAGCCGCCGGGACGGTGCTCGCCGGCGGCCTCTCCGTGCTCGGCATCAGCGCACCCGACCGGATCTGAAAGAGCTGACCAGACATGAGCCGTTCCGCCCACCCCGCAGGCCCCCGCCACGCCGACGTCCTCCCCGAGGGCCACTACACCGCCCCGCCCGCCGACCTGAACACGCTCGACACCAAGGTGTGGGCGCGGACCGTCGAGCGGGACGGGCAGGGCGTCGCGACCATCGGCGGGCTGCGCGTCACCGATCTCGCCGAGGAGTTCGGGACCCCCGCGTACTTCCTCGACGAGACCGACTTCCGCGCCCGCTGCCGCGCCTGGGCCGAGGCCTTCGGCACCGAGGCCGACGTCTTCTACGCCGGCAAGGCCTTCCTCTCCCGCGCGATCGTCCGCTGGCTGCACGAGGAGGGGCTCAACCTCGACGTCTGCTCCGGCGGCGAGCTCGCCACCGCGCTCTCCGCCGGCATGCCCGCCGAGCGGATCGCCTTCCACGGCAACAACAAGAGCGAGGAGGAGATCCGGCGGGCCGTCGAGGTCGGCGTCGGGCGGATCGTCCTCGACTCCTTCCAGGAGATCGTCCGGGTCGCGCACATCGCCCAGTCCCTCGGCAAGCGGCAGCGGGTGCAGATCCGGGTGACCGTGGGTGTGGAGGCGCACACGCACGAGTTCATCGCCACCGCCCACGAGGACCAGAAGTTCGGCATCGCGCTCGCCGGCGGGCAGGCCGCCGAGGCCGTGCGCCGGGCGCTGAAGCTCGACGGCCTGGAGCTCATCGGCATCCACTCGCACATCGGCTCGCAGATCTTCGACATGGCCGGCTTCGAGGTCTCGGCCCGCCGCGTCGTCCAGCTCCTCGCCGAGGTGCGCGACGAGCACGGCGTCGAGCTGCCCGAGATCGACCTCGGCGGCGGCCTCGGCATCGCGTACACCTCCGAGGACGACCCGCGCGAGCCGCACGAGATCGCCAAGGCGCTCGGCGAGATCGTGACGCGGGAGTGCGAGGCCGCCGGGCTGCGGACCCCGCGGATCTCGGTCGAACCCGGGCGCGCCATCGTCGGGCCGACCGCGTTCACGCTGTACCGGGTCGGCACGATCAAGCCGCTCGACGGGCTGCGCACGTACGTGAGCGTCGACGGCGGCATGTCGGACAACATCCGTACCGCCCTGTACGACGCCGAGTACAGCGTCAGCCTGGTCTCCCGCGTCAGCGACGCCGAGCCGATGCTCTCCCGCGTCGTCGGCAAGCACTGCGAGAGCGGCGACATCGTCGTCCGCGACGCCTTCCTCCCCGCCGACCTGGCGCCCGGAGACCTGATCGCCGTGCCGGCCACCGGCGCCTACTGCCGCTCCATGGCGAGCAACTACAACCACGCCCTCCGGCCGCCCGTGGTGGCGGTCCGGGACGGCGAAGCGAGGGTCATCGTCCGCCGCGAGACGGAGGAAGATCTCCTGCGTCTCGACGTCGGCTGATGAAATAGTCGGGTGGTGGAATCGATGTCTCAGGATCCGGACGGGCGGCGGAATCCTCCGTCCGGTGAGTGAGACTTGTTCTCATCCCCGCGAGAACCGCAAGAACCGTAGAGATACGAATCAGAAGTACGAGAAACGAGGTCGGATGATGCGTACGCGTCCGCTGAAGGTGGCGCTGCTGGGCTGTGGAGTTGTCGGCTCCGAGGTGGCGCGCATCATGACGACGCACGCCGACGACCTCGCCGCGCGCATCGGCGCGCCGGTCGAGCTCGCCGGTGTCGCCGTCCGCCGGCCCGACAAGGTCCGCGGCGGCGTCGACCCGGCGCTGATCACCACCGACGCCACCGCCCTGGTCAAACGCGGGGACATCGACGTCGTCGTCGAGGTCATCGGCGGGATCGAGCCGGCCCGCACCCTCATCACCACCGCCTTCGAGCACGGCGCCTCCGTGGTCTCCGCCAACAAGGCGCTGCTCGCCCAGGACGGCGCGACCCTGTACGCCTCCGCCCAGCGGCACGGGCAGGACCTGTACTACGAGGCCGCCGTCGCCGGCGCGATCCCGCTGATCCGCCCGCTGCGCGAGTCCCTCGCCGGCGACAAGATCAACCGCGTCATGGGCATCGTCAACGGCACCACGAACTTCATCCTCGACAAGATGGACTCGACCGGCGCCGGCTACCAGGAGGCCCTGGACGAGGCCACCGCGCTCGGATACGCCGAGGCCGACCCGACCGCCGACGTCGAGGGCTTCGACGCCGCCGCCAAGGCCGCCATCCTCGCCGGAATCGCCTTCCACACGCGCGTGCGCCTCGACGACGTCTACCGCGAGGGCATGACCGAGGTCACCGCCGCCGACTTCGCCTCCGCCAAGGAGATGGGCTGCACCATCAAGCTGCTCGCGATCTGCGAGCGGGCCGCCGACGGCGAGTCCGTCACCGCGCGCGTGCACCCCGCGATGATCCCGCTGAGCCACCCGCTGGCCTCCGTCCGCGAGGCGTACAACGCGGTCTTCGTCGAGGCGGAGGCCGCCGGGCAGCTCATGTTCTACGGTCCGGGGGCGGGCGGCGCGCCGACCGCCTCGGCCGTTCTCGGCGACGTCGTCGCCGTCTGCCGCAACCGTCTCAACGAGGCGACGGGCCCCGGCGAGTCCGCGTACACCCAGCTGCCCGTGAGCCCCATGGGCGACGTGGTGACGCGGTACCACATCAGTCTCGACGTGGCCGACAAGCCGGGCGTCCTCGCCCAGGTCGCGACGGTCTTCGCCGAGCACGGCGTATCGATCGATACCGTGCGCCAGCAGGGCAAGGACGGCGAGGCATCGCTCGTCGTCGTCACCCACCGCGCGGCCGACGCCGCCCTCTCCGGGACGGTCGAGGCGCTGCGCAAGCTCGACACCGTGCGCGGTGTCGCCAGCATCATGCGTGTTGAAGGGGAGTAAGGACCCATGACCAACCAGGGCACCCACCAGTGGCGCGGCATCATCGAGGAGTACCGGGACCGCCTTCCGGTCACGGACACGACGCCGGTCGTCACGCTCCGTGAGGGCGGTACGCCGCTCGTCCCCGCCCAGGTCCTCTCCGAGCGCACGGGCTGCGAGGTGCACCTCAAGGTCGAGGGCGCCAACCCCACCGGTTCCTTCAAGGACCGGGGCATGACCATGGCCATCACCCGGGCGAAGGAGGAGGGCGCCAAGGCGGTCATCTGCGCCTCCACCGGCAACACCTCCGCCTCCGCCGCCGCGTACGCGGTGCGGGCCGGGATGGTCTCCGCGGTCCTGGTGCCCCAGGGCAAGATCGCGCTCGGCAAGATGGGCCAGGCACTCGTGCACGGCGCGAAGATCCTCCAGGTGGACGGCAACTTCGACGACTGCCTGGACCTGGCCCGCGCGCTGTCCGACAACTACCCGGTCGCGCTGGTCAATTCGGTCAACCCGGTCCGCATCGAGGGCCAGAAGACCGCCGCGTTCGAGATCGTGGACATGCTGGGCGACGCGCCCGACATCCACGTCCTCCCGGTGGGCAACGCGGGCAACATCACCGCGTACTGGAAGGGGTACCGCGAGTACGCCGAGGACGGGCTCGCCACCCGCCGCCCGCGCATGTGGGGCTTCCAGGCCTCCGGTTCGGCCCCCCTGGTGCGCGGCGAGGTCGTCAAGGACCCCTCCACCATCGCCACCGCGATCCGCATCGGCAACCCGGCCTCCTGGGACTACGCGATCGCCGCGCGCGACGAGTCGGGCGGCTTCATCGACGAGGTGACGGACCGTGAGATCCTGCGCGCCTACCGTCTGTTGGCCGCGCAGGAGGGCGTCTTCGTGGAGCCCGCCTCGGCCGCCTCGGTCGCCGGCCTGCTGAAGGCCGCCGAGCAGGGCAAGGTCGACCCGGGCCAGCGGATCGTCTGCACCGTGACCGGAAACGGCCTGAAGGACCCCGACTGGGCCGTCGCCGGCGCCCCGCAGCCGGTCACCGTCCCGGTGGACGCCGCGACCGCCGCGCAGCGGCTCGGACTGGCCTGAAACGGTCGAGGCCGCGTCGGTTCCTGATCGGACGAAACCCGATCAGGAACCTACATAGATGCACAGGTTGGCGCGCGACACGCATCGTGCGCCTCCTGTGCGCCCTATGTCGCCGCAGAACCTTCCTTGGATAGGCTGTACCGAACCCGCCGCGACGCAGACGCGACGCATATGCGTGGTGCCGTTGCCGTTGTCGCCTCCTCGCGGCCGAAACGGCCGAAACGGTACTCCGGGTTCCCCAGCACTTCTCTTGAACACCACGTCGCCGCAGTCAAGGAGAGTCATCGAGCGATGGCCGGTCCCGCGTTCCGCGCCGCCGCCGTACGGGTGCGCGTCCCCGCCACCAGCGCCAACCTCGGCCCGGGCTTCGACGCCTTCGGCCTGTCGCTGGGCCTCTACGACGACGTCGTCGTCCGGGTCGCCGACTCCGGGCTGCACGTCGACATCGCCGGAGAGGGCGCCGAGACGCTCCCGCGCGACGAGAGACACCTCCTCGTACGCTCCCTGCGCACCGCCTTCGACCTGCTCGGCGGGCAGCCGCGCGGCCTGGAGGTCGTCTGCGCCAACCGCATCCCGCACGGCCGCGGCCTCGGCTCCTCCTCCGCCGCCATCTGCGCCGGCATCGTCGCCGCCCGCGCCGTGACCATAGGCGGGGACAGCAAGCTCGACGAGGCCGCCCTCCTGGAGCTGGCCACCGAGATCGAGGGCCACCCCGACAACGTCGCCGCCTGTCTGCTCGGCGGCTTCACCCTCGCCTGGACCGAGTCCGGCGCCGCGCGGGCGATCAGGATGGATCCCTCGGATTCCATCGTTCCGGTGGTTTTCGTCCCCGGGAAGCCGGTGCTGACCGAGACCGCCCGCGGTCTGCTGCCGCGCACCGTCCCGCACGTGGACGCCGCCGCCAACGCCGGGCGCGCCGCCCTCCTCGTCGAGGCCCTGACCCGCCGCCCCGAGCTGCTGCTCGCGGCCACCGAGGACCGCCTGCACCAGGAGTACCGGGCCCCCGCGATGCCGGAGAGCATCTCACTTGTGAACCGGCTGCGGGCCGACGGCGTGCCCGCCGTCATCTCCGGCGCGGGGCCCACGGTCCTCGCGCTGGCCGACGGGAAGACCGCCGACAAGGTCGCCCTGCTCGCGGGCGAGGGGTGGGCCGCGAACAGGCTCGACCTCGACGCGCCCGGAGCGAGCGTGCTGCCGCTGGCGCCCTGAGGCGCGGCGGCGGGCGGTGCCAAGGACGCCGGGCAGCGTCCTGAACACGCGATTGCCGGTGAGTGAGAGGGGGAATGTTTGTTGGAGCCGGTAGTGTTAACCTCAAGTCTGCACCCGACCTCTTTGTGGAGCGGTGCGGAGTGTCCCCTCAGGGACCACACATTCTTCCGGGAGCCTCCCCAACTGCCTGAGCAGCCTGCCTGAGCAGTTTCGAGCACGCTCCGGAACCGGCACGACACCCCTCGCTCATTCCATGCGAGGGCCGAGCAGGGGGCGCTCGGGCCGGACCCACAGCACGTTTCCTCTCTCTCGCCGCATCCCGGCGGGACCACCGCCCCGGACACGGTCCACCAACCAGGACCCTGCCGGACAGCACAACCGGTCGCCGAGCCACAGGGCCGACGTCCGCTCCAGGGAAGGACCCTTCGTGAGCGACACCACCGATCTGATGGGCGTGCCTGCCGACAGCACTGTCGACGCCGCCGCGCCCGCCGCAGGTGCCGCCGGCAGCGGCACCGCACGGCGCCGCCGCTCCGGCACCGGCCTCGAGGGCATGGTCCTGGCCGAGCTGCAGCAGGTCGCGTCCGGCCTCGGCATCAGGGGCACCGCGCGCATGCGCAAGAGCCAGCTGATCGAGGTCATCAAGGAGGCGCAGGCCGGTTCCGGCTCCGCCGCCCCCGCCAAGACCGAGGCCGCCGCCGAGACCAAGCCGAAGCGCCGCGCCACCTCCAAGGCCCGTACGGGCGAGTCCGCCGAGGCCGCCGAGCCGAAGGCGGAGAAGGCCGAGCCGGCCCCCGCCCAGCAGCAGATCGACATCCCGGGCCAGCCGTCGAAGTCCAACGGTGCCGACCAGGGCGACGAGCAGCCGGCCGGCGAGCGCCGCCGCCGTCGTGCCACCGCCCCCGCCGGTTCGCCGGAGGGTGCCGAGGGCGCGCAGGCCGTGAAGACCGAGGCCCGTACCGAGGCGCGTGCCGAGGCGCGTACCGAGGTCAAGGGCGAGCAGCAGGGCGAGAAGGCCGAGGCCGCCGTCGACGGCGCCGAGGGCCGCACCCGCCGTGACCGCCGGGACCGTCGTGACCGCCAGCGCGAGCGCGGCAAGGGCGACGACAAGGAGCAGGGCGGCGGCCAGCGCAAGGACCAGCAGCGCCAGGGCCAGGGCCAGCAGCAGGGTCAGGGCCAGCGTCCGCAGGGCGGCGCCCCGCAGGACGACGACGACGACTTCGAGGGCGGCCGCCGTGGCCGTCGCGGCCGCTACCGCGACCGCCGTGGCCGTCGCGGGCGCGACGAGTTCGCCGCCGGCGAGCCGCAGGTCTCCGACGACGACGTCCTGATCCCCGTCGCGGGCATCCTGGACATCCTCGACAACTACGCGTTCATCCGGACCTCCGGCTACCTGCCCGGTCCGAACGACGTGTACGTCTCCCTCGCCCAGGTCCGCAAGAGCGGTCTGCGCAAGGGCGACCACCTCACCGGCGCGGTCCGCCAGCCGAAGGAGGGCGAGCGCCGCGAGAAGTTCAACGCGCTGGTCCGCCTCGACTCGACCAACGGCATGGCGCCGGACTCCGGCCGCGGCCGCCCCGAGTTCAACAAGCTGACCCCGCTGTACCCCCAGGACCGGCTCCGTCTGGAGTCCGACCCGGGCGTGCTGACCACGCGGATCATCGACCTCGTGTCGCCGATCGGCAAGGGCCAGCGCGGTCTGATCGTGGCCCCGCCGAAGACCGGCAAGACCATGATCATGCAGGCGATCGCCAACGCGATCACCCACAACAACCCCGAGTGCCACCTGATGGTCGTCCTGGTCGACGAGCGTCCGGAAGAGGTCACCGACATGCAGCGGTCGGTGAAGGGCGAGGTCATCTCCTCGACCTTCGACCGCCCGGCCGAGGACCACACCACCGTCGCCGAGCTGGCCATCGAGCGCGCCAAGCGCCTCGTCGAGCTGGGTCACGACGTGGTCGTCCTGCTGGACTCCATCACCCGTCTGGGCCGCGCGTACAACCTCGCGGCGCCCGCCTCCGGCCGCATCCTGTCCGGTGGTGTCGACTCGACCGCGCTCTACCCGCCGAAGCGCTTCTTCGGTGCCGCGCGCAACATCGAGGACGGCGGCTCGCTGACCATCCTGGCCACCGCGCTGGTCGACACCGGCTCGCGCATGGACGAGGTGATCTTCGAGGAGTTCAAGGGCACCGGCAACATGGAGCTCAAGCTCGACCGGAAGCTCGCCGACAAGCGGATCTTCCCCGCCGTCGACGTCGACGCCTCGGGCACCCGCAAGGAGGAGATCCTCCTCGGCAGCGACGAGCTCGCCATCACCTGGAAGCTCCGCCGCGTGCTGCACGCGCTCGACCAGCAGCAGGCCATCGAGCTGCTCCTGGACAAGCTCAAGCAGACGAAGTCGAACGCCGAGTTCCTGCTGCAGATCCAGAAGACGACGCCGGGCGCCAACAACGACTGACGCCGTCGGTGGCGGGGGGAGACCCTCGTCACACCGCGGGAACAGGGCGCCGACCTTGTGACCCGTTCGTGACCTGCGCGAACACTGTGCCCACCGCTCCCCGAGCGGTGGGCACAGTGCGTTGTCGACAGCTCGCTCATCGAAACCTCACAGAACGCCGTGCAACCCTTTCGGATGCTTCGCCGTCACAAAAGGTGAACCATAGGCCCGAGGGAAGACGATGACCGAGCAGAACAACAGCGGGCGCGCACGCGGAGGCGCCACCGGACGCCGCCGCAAACCGACCGCCACACGCCGCCGCCGGATCGCCATAGCCGTGTCCGGCGCCACCGCCGTGCTCGTCCTGGCCGGCGCCGGACTCGGCTACGTGTACCTCAAGCTCGACGGCAACCTCCAGGGCGTCGACATCAACGCCCAGCTGGGCACCGACCGCCCCAAGAACGTCGACGACGGCTCCATGGACATCCTCGTCCTCGGCTCCGACTCCCGCTCCGGCGACAACGGCGCCTACGGCAAGGACGAGGGCGGCGCCCGCTCCGACACCGCGATGGTCCTCCACGTCTACGAGGGCCACAAGAAGGCCAGCGTCGTCTCCATACCCCGCGACACCCTCGTCGACCGCCCCGCCTGCACCGACGGGCAGGGCAACGAGGTCGCCGGCCGGAGCCGCGCCATGTTCAACACCGCGTACGAGGTCGGCGGCCCTGCCTGCGCCGTCAAGACCGTCGAGTCCCTCTCCGGGATCCGCATGGACCACTACGTCGAGGTCGACTTCACCGGCTTCAAGAAGCTCATCGACACCCTCGGCGGCGTCGAGATCACCACCACCCGGGCCATCAAGGACTCCAAGAGCCACCTCGACCTGGAGCCCGGCACCCACACCCTCGACGGCGAGCAGTCCCTCGGTCTCGTCCGCACCCGCAAGAGCGTCGGCGACGGCAGCGACCTCGGCCGCATCCAGCTCCAGCAGGCCTTCATGAAGGCCTTCATCGAGCAGGTCAAGGACGTCGGGGCGGGCACCAGCCCCAAGAAGCTCCTCGACCTCGCCGACGCCGCCACCAAGGCCATCACCCCGGACTCCGAGCTCGACTCCGTCCAGGAGCTCATGGGCTTCGCCCAGGGCCTCTCCGGGCTCGGCGCCGAGGACGTCCACATGATCACGCTGCCCGTCGAGTACGACCCCCGGGACCTCAACCGCGTCGTGCCCCTCGAAGCCCAGGCGGAACAGGTCTGGAAGGCCCTCAGGGCCGACCGCCCCATCCCCGCCTCCGCCACGAAGGACGCCGCCACCGGCAAGGCCGAGGGCGTGATCGGCTAGCCCCGGAATCCGGCCCCCGGAATCCGGCCCCCGGAATCCGGCCCCGGAATCCGGGGGCCGGGAATACCGCCGCCGTCACCCCGGTTTGGGGAGATGCGGCCAGTCCTGGCAGACTGGTACGTCGGCCCCGGTTCACGTCCGCCGCAACCCGCGGCGACGACCCGGCGCCCTCCCGAAACTAGGAGACACCTTGAAGCGCGAGATCCACCCCGAGTACGTCGAGACCCAGGTCAGCTGCACCTGTGGCGCGTCGTTCACCACCCGCAGCACCCTGACCGAGGGCACCATCCGTGCCGAGGTCTGCTCCGAGTGCCACCCGTTCTACACGGGCAAGCAGAAGATCCTCGACACCGGCGGCCGCGTGGCCCGCTTCGAGGCCCGCTTCGGCAAGGCCGCCGGCTCCGCCGCGAAGTAGCGAGCCCCCGCGCCGGTCATCGGCCGCCCCCGCGCGGGGCGGCCGGGACCGGCGCTTTGGCGTCCCCGTAGCACCACACGAAACCAGGAGCCCGAAGATGTTCGAGGCCGTCGAGGAACTGGTCGGCGAGCACGCCGACCTTGAGAAGAAGCTCGCCGACCCGTCGGTCCACGCCGACCAGGCCAACGCGCGCAAGCTGAACAAGCGCTACGCCGAGCTGACCCCGATCGTCGGCACGTACCGCTCCTGGAAGCAGACCGGGGACGACATCGAGACCGCGCGCGAGTTCGCGCACGACGATCCCGACTTCGCCGCCGAGGTCAAGGAGCTGGAGAAGCAGCGCGAGGAGCTCACCGAGAAGCTCCGCCTCCTGCTGATCCCCCGCGACCCCAGCGACGACAAGGACGTCATCCTGGAGATCAAGGCCGGCGCCGGCGGCGACGAGTCCGCCCTCTTCGCGGGCGATCTGCTCCGGATGTACCTCCGCTACGCCGAGCGCGTCGGCTGGAAGACCGAGATCATCGACGCCACCGAGTCCGAGCTCGGCGGCTACAAGGACGTCCAGGTCGCCGTGAAGACCAAGGGCGGCAACGGCGCCACCGAGCCCGGCCAGGGCGTCTGGGCCCGCCTCAAGTACGAGGGCGGCGTCCACCGCGTGCAGCGCGTGCCCGCCACCGAGTCGCAGGGCCGCATCCACACCTCCGCCGCCGGCGTGCTCGTCACCCCCGAGGCCGAGGAGGTCGACGTCGAGATCCACGCCAACGACCTGCGCATCGACGTCTACCGCTCCTCCGGCCCCGGCGGCCAGTCGGTCAACACCACCGACTCCGCGGTCCGCATCACCCACCTGCCGACCGGCATCGTCGCCTCCTGCCAGAACGAGAAGAGCCAGCTCCAGAACAAGGAGCAGGCCATGCGCATCCTGCGCTCCCGGCTCCTCGCCGCCGCCCAGGAGAAGGCCGAGGCCGAGGCCGCCGACGCCCGCCGCAGCCAGGTCCGCACCGTCGACCGCTCCGAGAAGATCCGCACGTACAACTTCCCGGAGAACCGCCTCTCCGACCACCGCGTCGGCTTCAAGGCGTACAACCTCGACCAGGTCCTCGACGGCGACCTCGACGCCGTCATCCAGGCCTGCGTCGACGCCGACTCCGCGGCCAAGCTCGCCGCGACCTGACCGGCCCGCGGCACCTCTCCCCGCCCCACCCCGCACCACGGAGGACCAGCGTGAACCTGCTGCTTGCCGAGGTGGCCCAGGCCACCCAGCGGCTGGCCGACGCCGGCGTTCCCTCACCGCGTTTCGACGCCGAGGAGCTCGCCGCGTTCGTGCACGGCGTCAAGCGGGGGGAGCTGCACAACGTCAAGGACGCCGACTTCGACGCCCGCTACTGGGAGGCCATCGCCCGCCGCGAGGCGCGCGAACCCCTCCAGCACATCACCGGCCGGGCGTTCTTCCGCTACCTGGAGCTCCAGGTCGGCCCCGGGGTCTTCGTGCCCCGGCCGGAGACCGAGTCCGTGGTCGGCTGGGCCATAGACGCCGTGCGCGCGATGGACGTCGTCGAACCGCTCATCGTCGACCTCTGCACCGGCTCCGGCGCCATCGCCCTCGCCATGGCCCAGGAGGTGCCGCGCTCGCGCGTCCACGCCGTCGAGCTCTCCGACGACGCGCTCGTCTGGACCCGCAAGAACGCCGACGGCTCCCGCGTCACCGTCCACCAGGGCGACGCGCTCACCGCCCTCCCGGAGCTCAACGGCCAGGTCGACCTGGTCATCTCCAACCCGCCGTACATCCCCCTCACCGAGTGGGAGTACGTCGCCCCCGAGGCCCGCGACCACGACCCCGAGATGGCCCTCTTCTCCGGCGAGGACGGCCTCGACACCATCCGCGGCATCGAGCGCACCGCGCACCGGCTGCTCCGCCCCGGCGGCCTCGTCGTCATCGAGCACGCCGACACCCAGGGCGGCCAGGTGCCGTGGATCTTCAACGAGGAGGCCGGCTGGGCGGACGCCGCCGACCACCCCGACCTGAACAACCGGCCGCGCTTCGCGACCGCCCGCAAGGCGATGCCGTGAGCCGGCACCGCACCACCACGACTGAGGAGGAGCGCGACTGATGGCACGCCGATACGACTGCAACGAGGCGACCGACCGCGCGACCGGCCTGCGCGAAGCCGCGTCGGCCGTGCGCCGCGGCGAGCTCGTCGTGCTCCCCACCGACACCGTGTACGGACTCGGCGCGGACGCCTTCGGCAGCGAGGCCGTCGCCGAGCTGCTCGCCGCCAAGGGCCGGGGCCGCGGCATGCCCACCCCCGTCCTCATCGGCTCCCCGAACACCCTGCACGGCCTCGTCACCGACTTCTCCGAGCACGCGTGGGAGCTCGTCGACGCCTTCTGGCCCGGCCCGCTCACCCTGGTCGCCCGCCACCAGCCGTCCCTCCAGTGGGACCTCGGCGACACCCGCGGCACCGTCGCCATCCGCATGCCGCTGCACCCGGTCGCCATCGAGCTGCTCACCGAGGTCGGCCCGATGGCCGTCTCCTCCGCCAACCTCTCCGGACACCCGGCGCCGGAGGACTGCGACGCCGCCCAGCAGATGCTCGGCGACTCCGTCTCCGTCTACCTCGACGGCGGTCCGACGCCCGGCAACGTCCCCTCCTCCATCGTCGACGTCACGGGCAAGGTCCCGGTGCTGCTGCGCGAGGGCGCGCTGTCACCGGAGGAGCTCCGGAAGGTCGTACCCGACCTCGAGGTGGCCAGTTGACCGCCCCTGAGGGGCGTGGCATAGCGGGGTACGAGCACGACACCACCTTCCGCATCCTCCACGTCAGCACCGGCAACGTCTGCCGCTCGCCCATCACCGAGCGGCTGACCCGCCACGCCCTGGGCGAGCGCCTCGGCGACGGGCTCGGCCGGGGCCTCATCGTGGAGAGCGCCGGCACCTGGGGCCACGAGGGCGCCCCCATGGAGACCAACGCGGAGCTGGTCCTCGCCGACTTCGGCGCCGACCACAGCGGCTTCGTCGGGCGCGAACTCCTCGACGAGCACGTCATCCGCGCCGACCTCGTCCTCACCGCGACCCGCGACCACCGCGCGCAGGTCATCTCGATGGGCCACTCGGCCGGACTGCGCACCTTCACCCTGAAGGAGTTCACCCGCCTGGTCCGCGCCATCGACCCCGCCACCCTCCCGGACCCCCGCGACGGGGTGGTCGAACGCGCCCGCGCCCTGGTCCGCGCGGCCGCCGCTCTACGCGGGTGGCTCCTCGCCCCCTCCGCCGAAGCGGACGAGGTCAACGACCCCTACGGCGCCCCCATCACCGTCTTCCGCTCCATCGGCGACGAAATCCAGGAGGCCCTGGACCCGGTCGTCACGGCCCTGACGGGCGTCCCGACGAAGGGCTGACGCCGGCGCGGCGAAGGACCGACGGGTGCGGGCTGCTCCGGGGGCGGGCCCGGGGGCCCGCGCCTACATTGGTGCTACGTCCCCCAGGCCCGGAGTCAGCCATGTCGGTCAGCGCGCCCCCAGATGAGGTCCTCGACGTCCTGCGGCGGCAGGATCCGCAGATCGCCGACGTGCTGGCGGGGGAGGCGCGGCGACAGGCCGAGACGCTCCAGCTGATCGCGGCGGAGAACTTCACCTCGCCCGCGGTGCTCGCGACGCTGGGGTCGGCGCTCGCGAACAAGTACGCCGAGGGGTATCCGGGCGCCCGGTACCACGGCGGCTGCGAGTACGCCGACGCGGCCGAGCGGATCGCCGTGGAACGGGCCACCGCGCTCTTCGGAGCCGAGCACGCCAACCTCCAGCCCCACTCGGGCTCCGCGGCCGTCCTGGCGGCGTACGCGGCCCTTCTGAGGCCCGGTGACACGGTCCTCGCCATGGGCCTGGACCATGGCGGGCACCTCACGCACGGTTCGCCCGCGAACTTCTCCGGCCGCTGGTTCGACTTCGTCCCGTACGGCGTCGACGCCGAGACCGGCCTCATCGACTACGAGCAGCTCGCCGCGCTCGCCCGCCACCACCGGCCAACCGCGATCGTGTGCGGCTCCATCTCCTACCCCCGCCACCCCGACTACGCCCTCTTCCGGGCCGTCGCCGACGAGGTCGGGGCGTACCTCATCGCCGACGCCGCCCACCCCATCGGACTCGTCGCCGGGGGAGCGGCGCCGAACCCGGTCCCGTACGCCGACGTCGTCTGCGCCACCACGCACAAGGTGCTGCGCGGTCCGCGCGGCGGGATGGTGCTGTGCACGGCGGAGCTGGCGTCGCGGATCGACCGGGCGGTCTTCCCGTTCACCCAGGGCGGCGCCCAGATGCACACCATCGCGGCGAAGGCGGTCGCCCTGGGGGAGGCGTCCACCCCGGCCTTCACCGGGTACGCCCATCGGGTGGTCGAGCACGCGCGCGTGCTCGCGGCCGCGCTCTCCGCCGAGGGCTTCGCACTGACCACCGGCGGCACCGACACCCACCTCATCACCGCCGACCCCTCCCCGCTGGGCCTCGACGGCCGCACCGCCCGCGCCCGGCTCGCCGCCGCCGGCATGGTCCTGGACACCTGCGCCCTTCCGTACGGGGACGGGCGCGGCATCCGGCTCGGCACCGCGGCGGTCACCACGCAGGGGATGGGCGCCCCGGAGATGGCCAGGATCGCCGGGCTGTTCACCGCGGCGCTGCGCGACGAACCGGAGGAAACGGCTCGGGTACGTGCCGAAGTACGGGAGCTGACCAGCGGGTTTCCCCCGTATGGACGGTGAGCGGGAGAAGCCCGCGGGGCGCCCGCAACCGTTCCGGGGCCCGGGGTGTCTCCAACCACATGGACGGCACGGCTAGGGTGTGGGGCTGAGATGGCCAGCGATTCCTGTGGGGACAGCCCGTGCGTGATTACCTGCTGACGCTCTGTGTCACGGCCGCGGTGACCTATCTGCTGACCGGTCCGGTGCGGAAGTTCGCCATCGCGACCGGCGCGATGCCGGAGATCCGCGCGCGCGACGTGCACCGAGAACCGACTCCGCGGCTCGGTGGCATCGCCATGTTCTTCGGGCTGTGCGCCGGCCTGCTCGTCGCCGACCACCTGCAGAACCTCAACAGCGTCTTCGACCAGTCGAACGAGCCCCGCGCGCTGCTCTCCGGCGCGGCCCTGATCTGGCTGATCGGCGTCCTGGACGACAAGTTCGAGCTGGACGCGCTGATCAAGCTGGGCGCCCAGATGATCTCGGCCGGCGTGATGGTGGCGCAGGGCCTGACGATCCTGTGGCTGCCGATCCCGGGCGTCGGCACGGTCGCGCTGACCCAGTGGCAGGGCACCCTCCTGACGGTCGCCCTGGTCGTCCTCACCATCAACGCGGTCAACTTCGTCGACGGCCTCGACGGTCTCGCCGCCGGCATGGTCTGCATCGCCACCGGCGCCTTCTTCCTGTACGCGTACCGCCTCTGGTACGGCTACACGATCGAGGCGGCCGCCCCCGCGACCCTCTTCGCCGCGATCCTCATGGGCATGTGCCTGGGGTTCCTGCCGCACAACATGCACCCGGCGCGGATCTTCATGGGCGACTCGGGCTCGATGCTGATCGGCCTGATCCTCGCCGCCTCCGCCATCTCGATCACCGGCCAGGTGGACCCGGACACCCTGAAGATCTTCGAGGGCTCGACCCGGCAGGCGACCCACGCGGCCCTGCCCGTCTTCATCCCGCTGGTCCTGCCGCTGACCATCATCGCGATCCCGATGACCGACCTGGTCCTGGCGATCGTGCGGCGGACCTGGAAGGGCCAGTCGCCCTTCGCCGCCGACCGCGGCCACCTGCACCACCGGCTCCTGGAGATCGGCCACTCGCACAGCCGGGCCGTGCTGATCATGTACTTCTGGTCGGCGCTGATCGCTTTCGGGGCGCTCGCGTACTCGGTGCACTCGGCGTCGATGTGGATCGTCCTCGCCATCACGGTGCTGAGCGCCCTCGGTCTCGTCCTGCTCCTGATGCCGCGCTTCTCGCCGCGGGCGCCCCGCTGGGCGGAGACCATCGTTCCGCCGCGGTACCGGCGCCGGAGGCGGGTCGTCGAGCCGGAGCCGGAGCACGGGGCGACGGCGGAGGAGGACCGGGTGCCGGTCCCGGCCGGGCTGCACGGCTCGACGGCCATCGGTCACCGTTCGCGCTTCTCCGACCGGAGGAAGGCCGGAACGCCGAGTTGACGCCGAGGTGACGTTGCGTCAGCGGTGGTCGGCGAAAGCCTCAACTGGGCTCAATACCAGACAAGGTGCCCTGCTGTCGCGCACAATCGCGCGTTGTAACCCTCATGTGTGACAGTTGGCACACCCCCTGGGTAAAGACCTATTCAAATAGTTTGTGATACGGTTCACGAGACCCGGCGACAGAGCCGAAAGACCGTAGTGCGACGGTCTGTTGGCCCCGAGACCCACCTCGGACCGGGCCTACGCTCGTCCCTGACGACACCATCGCCCCCTCCATCACAGCGGAGACACCGCCATGCCTTCCACCGACGCACGCCTCCTTCTCTCGGCCGTCGTACCCACTGCCGCCGTCGGCGCCATCGCCACGGTGATCAGCGGCATCGTCGCCGGCGGCAAGGGGGCTATCGGCGCCGTGCTCGGCACCCTGGTCGTGCTCCTCTTCATGGGTATCGGGATGCTGGTGCTGCAGCGGACGGCAAAGAAACTTCCGCAGCTGTTCCAGGCCATGGGGCTCATGCTCTACACGGCCCAGCTGCTGGTTCTCTTCGTCTTCCTGGCCTTGCTGAAGGGCACCACGGTGTTCGACTTCAAGGCCTTCGCCTTCACGCTGCTCGCGGCGACCGTGGTGTGGGTCGCGGCCCAGGCCCGTGCCTACATGAAGGCCAAGATCGCGTACGTCGAGCCCGAGAAAACGGGTTCGAAGTCGTGAAGGGTAGGGCCGGGATAAAGAGCCGTTCGGCTTCCTGCTATCGTCCGGTGCCAACTGCGGCATTGCGGGCGCGGGCATCCGAAGCGGCGCCTGTCCCAGCGCGAGGCTCGAAGCCGACCCGCCGCCCCCTTATCCGTAAGACCAGTCCAGTGCCGACCCGCGGCTGCGTGCCGCGCCGACACAACGAGGTTGCCGTACCTATGCGCCACGCTGAAGGAGCCCGCGGTGAGTGCTGACCAGACGCTTGCCTTCGACCCGGATTGCCACATCTTCACCGGATGTGGCTTCCCGGCTCCGGGCCTGCACACGTTCATCTACGAGCCCGTCGCCACGTGGGGCAGCTTCGAGCTGACCAAGCCCATGCTGCTCGCGATCCTCAGCTCGGTCGTGGTGGTCGGTTTCTTCTGGGCGGCCTTCCGCAAGCCGAAGCTGGTCCCCGGCAAGATGCAGATGGTCGGCGAGGCCGGTTACGACTTCGTGCGCCGCGGCATCGTCTACGAGATCATCGGCAAGAAGGACGGCGAGAAGTACGTCCCCTTCATGGTCTCGATGTTCTTCCTCGTCTGGATGATGAACCTCTGGTCGATCATCCCGCTGGCCCAGTTCCCGGTCACCTCGCTGATCGCCTTCCCGGCGGCCCTCGCGCTGATCGTGTACGTCCTCTGGGTCTCGCTGACCTTCAAGAAGCACGGCTTCGTCGGCGGCTGGAAGAACATCGTCGGCTGGGACAAGTCCCTCGGTCCGATCCTGCCGCTGGTCGTCGTCCTCGAGTTCTTCTCGAACCTGATCATCCGGCCCTTCACGCACGCGGTCCGACTGTTCGCGAACATGTTCGCCGGTCACCTGCTGATCGTGATGTTCTCGCTGGCCTCCTGGTACCTGCTCAACGGCATCGGCATCGTCTACGCCGGCACGTCCTTCGTGATGGTCCTCGTGATGACCGCCTTCGAGCTCTTCATCCAGGCCGTCCAGGCGTACGTCTTCGTCCTCCTGGCCTGCAGCTACGTCCAGGGCGCGCTCTCCGAGCACCACTGAGCCCCCTGCCACGGACCAGCTCCACCACCCACCCCGCAGTCTCCGGTGGCCAACCCCCACCGGGTCCTTGAAAGAGAAGGAAGAACCGGCATGTCCGCTCTCCAGACCCTTGCTGCTGTCGAAGGCAACGTCGCCGCCATCGGTTACGGCCTCGCCGCGATCGGCCCCGGCGTCGGCGTCGGCATCATCTTCGGTAACGGCACCCAGGCCCTCGCCCGCCAGCCCGAGGCGGCCGGCCTGATCCGCACCAACCAGATCATGGGTTTCGCCTTCTGTGAGGCGCTCGCCCTCATCGGCATCGTCATGGGCTTCGTCTACTAAGCCTGCTTCTCGACGACAGCCACATTTTCACGGAAGGCACTGATGTGAACGCTCTGCTTCTTGCGGCCGAGGGGGAGCCCCAGCCCCCCCTCCTCCCGCATCTTGACGAGCTCGTCATCGGCCTGATCGCCTTCGTCATCGTCTTCGGCTTCCTCGCCAAGAAGCTCCTCCCGAACATCAACAAGGTTCTGGTCGAGCGCCGCGAGGCCATCGAGGGTGGCATCGAGAAGGCCGAGTCGGCCCAGATCGAGGCTCAGAGTGTGCTGGAGCAGTACAAGGCACAGCTTGCCGAGGCCCGCCACGAGGCCGCGCGTCTCCGCCAGGAGGCGACGGAGCAGGGCACCGCGATCATCCAGGAGATGAAGGCGGAGGGCCAGCGCCAGCGCGAGGAGATCATCGCCGCCGGTCACACGCAGATCGAGGCCGACCGCAAGGCCGCCGCCTCCTCCCTGCGTCAGGACGTCGGACAGCTCGCCACCGACCTGGCCGGCAAGCTGGTCGGCGAGTCCCTCCAGGACGTCGCCCGCCAGAGCCGCACGATCGACCGCTTCCTCGACGAGCTCGAGGAGAAGGCTGAGGCCGTCCGATGAACGGAGCGAGCCGTGAGGCACTGGCCGCCGCCCGCGAGTCCCTCGACGCACTGACCGACAACACCTCGGTCGACGCGGCGAAGCTCGCTGACGAGCTGGCCGCGGTCACCGTCCTGCTCGACCGCGAGGTGTCGCTGCGCCGGGTCCTGACCGACCCCGCCCAGTCGGGTGAGGCCAAGGCCGAGCTCGCGCAGCGACTCCTGACCGGTCAGGTGGGCGGCGAGACCGTCGACCTGGTTTCCGGCATGGTCCGGTCCCGCTGGTCGCGCTCCCGCGACCTCGTCGACGCGGCCGAGGAGCTGGCGAACACCGCCGACCTCACCGCGGCGCAGAAGGCGGGCGCCCTCGACGACGTCGAGGACGAGCTGTTCCGCTTCGGCCGGATCGTGACCTCCAGCACCGAGCTCCGCTCGGCGCTGACGGACAAGACCGCGAAGCCCGCCGCCAAGGGCGAGCTGCTGCGCACGCTGCTCGGCGGCAAGGCCAACGCCACCACCGAGCGCCTGGTCGTCCGTCTGGTGACCCAGCCCCGGGGACGTAGCCTGGAGGTGGGACTCGAGTCCCTGTCCAAGCTCGCCGCGGCGCGCCGGAACCGGATGGTCGCCGTCGTCACCTCGGCGGTGCCGCTGTCCGACCAGCAGAAGCAGCGCCTCGGCGCCGTACTGGCGAAGCTGTACGGCCGCGAGATGCACCTGAACCTGGACGTGGACCCCACGGTCCTCGGCGGGATCTCGGTGCGGGTCGGCGACGAGGTCATCGACGGCACGGTCTCCGAGCGCCTCGGCGAGGCGAAGCGGCGGCTGGCCGGCTGACGGCTCACGCCGCCGGCAACACAACACGCATCACAGCGGCCCGGTTGGGCCGTGCAGAGATTGCAGAAGATTCCTGGGGGTCGGCCCCCAGACCCCTTAAGAAACTTCGGGCCCAACAAGGAGAGCAGGGAACCCAGATGGCGGAGCTCACGATCCGGCCGGAGGAGATCCGGGACGCGCTGGAGACCTTCGTCCAGTCGTACCAGCCGGACGCGGCCTCGCGCGAGGAGGTCGGCACGGTCAGCCTGGCCGGTGACGGCATCGCGAAGGTCGAGGGTCTTCCCTCGGCCATGGCGAACGAGCTGCTGAAGTTCGAGGACGGCACCCTCGGTCTCGCGCTGAACCTCGAAGAGCGCGAGATCGGTGCGATCGTTCTCGGTGAGTTCAGCGGCATCGAGGAGGGGCAGTCGGTGCAGCGCACCGGCGAGGTCCTCTCCGTCGGCGTCGGTGAGGGATACCTGGGTCGCGTCGTCGACCCGCTCGGCAACCCGATCGACGGTCTCGGCGAGATCGCGACCGAGGGCCGCCGCGCCCTCGAACTGCAGGCCCCCGGCGTCATGGCCCGTAAGTCGGTCCACGAGCCGATGGAGACCGGCTACAAGGCCGTCGACGCCATGACCCCGGTCGGCCGTGGTCAGCGTCAGCTGATCATCGGCGACCGCCAGACGGGCAAGACCGCCCTGGCCGTCGACACGATCATCAACCAGCGCGACAACTGGCGCTCGGGCGACGTGAACAAGCAGGTCCGCTGCATCTACGTCGCCGTCGGCCAGAAGGGCTCCACCATCGCGTCCGTGCGCGGCGCGCTGGAGGAGGCCGGTGCGCTCGAGTACACGACGATCGTCGCCGCCCCGGCGTCCGACCCGGCCGGCTTCAAGTACCTCGCCCCGTACACCGGCTCGGCCATCGGCCAGCACTGGATGTACCAGGGCAAGCACGTCCTGATCATCTTCGACGACCTGTCGAAGCAGGCCGACGCCTACCGCGCCGTGTCGCTGCTGCTGCGCCGCCCGCCGGGCCGTGAGGCCTACCCGGGTGACGTCTTCTACCTGCACTCCCGCCTCCTGGAGCGTTGCGCCAAGCTCTCGGACGAGCTGGGTTCCGGCTCGATGACCGGTCTGCCGATCGTCGAGACCAAGGCGAACGACGTCTCGGCGTTCATCCCGACCAACGTCATCTCCATCACCGACGGCCAGTGCTTCCTGGAGTCCGACCTGTTCAACGCCGGCCAGCGCCCGGCCCTGAACGTCGGTATCTCGGTCTCCCGAGTCGGTGGCTCCGCCCAGCACCCGGCCATGAAGCAGATCGCCGGCCGCCTCCGCGTGGACCTCGCCCAGTTCCGTGAGCTGGAGGCCTTCGCGGCCTTCGGTTCCGACCTGGACGCGGCCTCGAAGGCGCAGCTGGAGCGCGGTCAGCGCATGGTCGAGCTGCTCAAGCAGGCTCAGTACCAGCCGATGCCGACCGAGAACCAGGTCGTCTCCGTCTGGGCCGGTACCACCGGCAAGATGGACGACGTCCCGGTCGCCGACATCCGTCGCTTCGAGGCCGAGCTCCTGGCGTACCTCCGCCAGAACCACTCGGGTCTCATGACCTCCATCCGCGAGGGCAAGAAGATGTCGGACGACACCCTGACGGCCGTCGCCGACGCCATCGCGGAGTTCAAGAAGCAGTTCGAGACCTCTGACGGCAAGCTGCTCGGCGAGGACGCCCCTGCCGCCGTCAACGTCTCGAAGTGACGACGGAAGGGACCTGACTCATGGGAGCGCAGCTCCGGGTCTACAAGCGTCGCATCAAATCCGTCACCGCGACGAAGAAGATCACCAAGGCGATGGAGATGATCGCCGCCTCGCGCGTCGTCAAGGCTCAGCGCAAGGTGCAGTCCTCGACCCCGTACGCCACCGAGCTCACCCGCGCGGTGACCGCGGTGGCCACCGGTGCCAACGACAAGCACCCGCTGACCACCGAGGCCGAGAACCCGACCCGCGCCGCGGTGCTGCTCCTCGCGAGCGACCGCGGTCTGGCCGGCGCCTTCAACTCCAACGCCATCAAGGCGGCGGAGCAGCTCATCAAGCGCCTGGAGGGCGAGGGCAAGGAGGTCGACGTCTACGCCGTCGGCCGCCGCGGCATCGCGCACTTCAACTTCCGTGAGCGCAAGCTGGCCGGCTCGTGGGCCGGCTTCACGGACGAGCCGACGTACGCGGACGCCAAGAAGATCGGCGAGCCGCTGATCGAGGCGATCGAGAAGGACACGGCCGAGGGTGGTGTGGACGAGCTCCACATCGTCTACACCGAGTTCGTCTCGATGATGACGCAGACGGCGGTCGAGGCCCGGCTGCTGCCCCTCAGCCTCGACGAGGTCGCGAAGGAGGCCGGCGAGTCGGACACGCTCCGCCCGCTGTACGACTTCGAGCCGTCGGCGGAGGACGTCCTGGACGCCCTTCTGCCGCGCTACGTCGAGAGCCGCATCTACAACGCGCTGCTCCAGTCGTCGGCGTCGAAGCACGCCGCGACGCGGCGTGCGATGAAGTCGGCGACCGACAACGCGGGAGACTTGATCAACAACCTCTCCCGACTTGCCAACGCGGCCCGCCAGGCCGAAATCACCCAGGAAATCAGCGAGATCGTCGGTGGCACCGCAGCCCTGGCCGACGCGACCGCGGGGAGTGACAAGTAATGACGACCACTGTTGAGACGGCCGCCGCCACGGGCCGCGTCGCCCGGGTCATCGGCCCGGTCGTCGACGTGGAGTTCCCCGTCGACGCGATGCCGGAGATCTACAACGCCCTGCACGTCCAGGTCGCCGACCCGGCCGAGGAGGGCGCGCTCAAGACGCTGACCCTCGAGGTCGCGCAGCACCTGGGCGACGGCGTGGTCCGCGCCATCTCCATGCAGCCCACCGACGGCCTGGTCCGCCAGGCCCCCGTGGTGGACACCGGCGACGGCATCACGGTGCCCGTCGGCGACGTCACCAAGGGCCGCGTGTTCAACACGCTGGGTCAGATCCTGAACGAGCCCGAGGCGGAGTCGGAGGTCGGCGAGCGCTGGTCCATCCACCGCAAGGCCCCGGCGTTCGACCAGCTCGAGTCGAAGACCGAGATGTTCGAGACCGGCCTCAAGGTCGTCGACCTTCTCACCCCGTACGTCAAGGGTGGAAAGATCGGTCTGTTCGGTGGTGCCGGTGTCGGCAAGACCGTTCTGATCCAGGAAATGATCATGCGTGTGGCGAAGCTGCACGACGGTGTCTCCGTGTTCGCCGGTGTCGGTGAGCGCACCCGTGAGGGCAACGACCTCATCCAGGAGATGGAGGAGTCCGGCGTTCTGGACAAGACCGCCCTGGTCTTCGGCCAGATGGACGAGCCCCCGGGCACCCGTCTCCGTGTGGCCCTCGCCGGTCTGACCATGGCGGAGTACTTCCGCGATGTGCAGAAGCAGGACGTGCTGTTCTTCATCGACAACATCTTCCGCTTCACGCAGGCCGGTTCCGAGGTGTCGACCCTGCTCGGCCGTATGCCCTCCGCGGTGGGTTACCAGCCGAACCTGGCCGACGAGATGGGTCTCCTCCAGGAGCGCATCACCTCGACCCGTGGTCACTCGATCACCTCGATGCAGGCGATCTACGTCCCCGCCGACGACCTCACCGACCCGGCGCCGGCGACCACCTTCGCCCACCTCGACGCGACGACGGTTCTCTCCCGTCCGATCTCCGAGAAGGGCATCTACCCGGCCGTGGACCCGCTGGACTCCACGTCCCGGATCCTGGACCCGCGCTACATCGCGCAGGACCACTACGACGCCGCCATGCGCGTCAAGGGCATCCTGCAGAAGTACAAGGACCTCCAGGACATCATCGCGATCCTCGGTATCGACGAGCTGAGCGAGGAAGACAAGCTCGTCGTGCACCGCGCGCGTCGTGTCGAGCGCTTCCTGTCGCAGAACACCCACGCCGCCAAGCAGTTCACCGGTGTGGACGGTTCGGACGTTCCGCTCGAGGAGTCGATCGCGGCGTTCAACGCGATCTGCGACGGCGAGTTCGACCACTTCCCGGAGCAGGCGTTCTTCATGTGCGGTGGTCTTGAGGACCTCAAGAACAACGCCAAGGAGCTCGGCGTCTCCTGAGCCCCGTGCTCGCCCGAGGGGGGCGGGAGCCGTTCCCGTCCCCCTCTCCACGCCCCTTAGAATTGATCCCAACACCCGGCAGCACCGCCGGGTGGTGACCCGAGGAGCCACCCTTGGCTGCTGAGCTGCACGTCGAGCTGGTCGCCGCGGACCGGAGTGTCTGGTCCGGCGAGGCCACCCTGGTCATCGCGCGTACCACCTCCGGCGACATCGGCGTCATGCCCGGCCACCAGCCGCTTCTGGGTGTGCTGGAGTCGGGCCCGGTGACCATCCGCACGAGCGAGGGCGCCACCGTCGTGGCCGCCGTCCACGGCGGTTTCATCTCCTTCGCCGACGACAAGCTGTCGCTGCTGGCGGAGATCGCCGAGCTGGCGGACGAGATCGACGCCCAGCGCGCCGAGCGCGCGCTGGAGCGTGCCAAGTCGGACGAGGACGCCGCCGCCGAGCGGCGCGCCGAGGTCCGGCTGCGCGCGGTAGCGGTCCGCTAGCGGACCGGCGACCGAAGAGTAGTGCCCTCAGCCGCGGCACGGCTGGAATGTTCCAGACCGTGCCGCGGCTGAGGCGATGCAGATGCAGGTTGTATTCGTGAGGCCGGCGGCGCCGGTCACGGGACGCGGCGAGGAGGTCGGTGAAGATGTTCCTCGCGCTGCTCGTGTGCGGCCTGGTCGTCGCACTGGTGTTGATCGGGCTCTTCGTCTTCGGCTTGCGCCGGCGGCTGATCCAGCGGGCCGGCGGCACCTTCGACTGCTCGCTGCGCTGGGACGTCCCGGAGGAGCCGGACCTCAGCGGCAAGGGCTGGGTGTACGGGGTGGCCCGGTACAGCGGTGACGAGATCGCCTGGTTCCGGGTCTTCTCGTACGCGCCCCGGCCGCGCCGTTTCCTGGAGCGTTCGGCCATCGTGGCCCTGGAGCGCCGGATGCCGGAGGGCGAGGAGGAGCTGGCGCTCCTGTCGGACTCGGTGATCCAGCCCTGCATGTACAACGGCGTCCGGCTGGAGCTCGCGATGAGCGAGGACGCCCGGACGGGGTTCATGGCCTGGCTGGAGGCGGCGCCGCCCGGCCAGAGGGTGAACGTCGCGTAGTACTTCCTGCACGTACGGAAGCGGGGGGCGGTGTGCTGCACCGTCCCCCGCTCCGTCGTACCCGGGGTGCTAGCTCAGTCCGCCGTTGATGGCGTTCACGAGTTCGCCGTTCGCGGTGTCACCGCTGAACTCCCAGAAGAACGCGCCGCCGAGGCCCTGGTTCTTGGCCCAGCCCATCTTGGAGGTGACGGTGGCGGGGGTGTCGTAGCTCCACCAGTTGGTGCCGCAGTGGGCGTAGGCGGTGCCGGCGACCGTACCGTTGGACGGGCAGGAGTTCTTGAGGACCTTGTAGTCCTCGATGCCCTGCTCGTACGTGCCCTGCGCCGGGCCGGTGGCCGTGCCGCCGGGGGCGGACTGGGTGACGCCGGTCCAGCCGCGGCCGTAGAAGCCGATGCCGAGCAGCAGCTTGTTCGCCGGGACGCCCTTGGCCTTGAACTTGGCGATCGCCTCGGCGGAGTTGAAGCCCGCCTGCGGGATGCCGGCGTACGAGGTCAGGGGGGAGTGCGGGGCGGTCGGGCCCTTGGCCGCCCAGGCGCCGAAGAAGTCGTACGTCATCACGTTGAGCCAGTCGTAGTACGGCGCGGCGCCCGCGTAGTCGGCGGCGTCGATCTTGCCGCCGGCGGAGGCGTCGGCCGTGACGGCCGCGGTGACCAGGTTGTTCGCGCCGAACTTGGCGCGCATGGCCTGCATCATGTTCTTGAAGGACGCGGCGCCGCTGGTGTCGCAGGTGAGACCGCAGGCGTTCGGGTACTCCCAGTCCAGGTCGATGCCGTCGAAGACGTCGGCCCAGCGCGGGTCCTCGACCAGGTCGTAGCAGGACTGCGCGAAGGCGGCCGGGTTCTGGACGGCCTGGCCGAAGCCGCCGGACCAGGTCCAGCCGCCGAAGGACCAGAGGACCTTGATGTTCGGGTAGGCCTTCTTCAGCTTGCGCAGCTGGTTGAAGTTGCCGCGCAGCGGCTGGTCCCAGGTGTCGGCGACGCCGTCGACGGACTGGTCGGCGGTGTAGGCCTTGTCGTAGTCGGCGTAGGCGTCGCCGATGGTGCACTTGCCGCCCTGGACGTTGCCGAAGGCGTAGTTGATGTGGGTGATCTTGGACGCGGAGCCCGAGGTCACGATGTTCTTCACGTGGTAGTTGCGGCCGTAGACGCCCCAGTTGGTGAAGTAGCCCATCTTGACCGCGTTCGGCGGCGGCGGAGTGGTGCCGCCGCCGGTGGTGCGGACCGCGACGGGGCCGGCGGCGGGGCCGGTCTGGTCGATGGTGTCGCGGGCGACGACGGTGTAGCTGTAGTCGGTGCCGGCGGTGAGGCCCTGGTCGGTGTAGTTCAGGGCCGTGGTGGTGGTGACCTTGGTGCCGTCGCGCAGGACGTCGTAGTTCTTGACGCCCTTGTCGTCGGTGGCCGCGCCCCAGGAGAGCTTCACCGAGGTGTCGGTGATGTTCGAGGCGGTCGGGGTGCCGGGGGCCGAGGGCGGGTTGTCGCCCGGCTGGGTGGAGCCGTCGCAGGAGGCGCCGTTGATCTTACAGCCGGAGGGGGCGCCGGAGCCGGCGCCGTTGTAGCCGAAGGAGACGGAGGCGCCGGGGGCCAGGGTGCCGTTCCAGCCGACGTTCTTGGCGGTCCAGTGGTCGCCGCTGTTGGTGACGGTGGCGTCCCACGCGGAGGTGACCCGGGTGCCGGAGGGGTAGTCCCACTCCAGGTTCCAGGAGGAGATGGTGGTGGTGCCGGTGTTCTTGATGGTCCAGTTGGCGCCGAAGCCGGTGCCCCAGTCCTGGGTCTTGGTGTAGGTCGCGGTGACCGAGGTGGCGGCCTCCGCGGGGGAGGCGAGGCCGACCATCGCGGCGAGGGGGAGGGCCAGGGCGGTGAGGCCGGCGGCGGCCTTCGCCTTGAGGCCTCTTCGGCGCGTCGGTGCTTGAGTGCTCAACGGTGCTCCTCAAGTAGCGGACGTTCGGGGTGGGGGTGGTCCGTGGAGAGTTGCGCGCGCCCCGCGAGCGTAGGAAGGTCTGGACCAATCGTCAAGAGGTCCAGACCAACGTCGGTTCCGTTCCCTCAGAGCCCCAACTCCCGGGCCAACACCGCAGCTTGGACCCTGCTCCGCAGCCCCAGCTTCCCCAGCACCTTGCTGACGTGCGTCTTCACCGTCGCCTCCGCCATGTCCAGACGTACCGCGACCTCCGCGTTCGAAAGCCCCGCCCCCAGAGCGGCGAGGACCTCCCGCTCCCGGGGCGTCAGCCCGTCCAGGACGGCGGGATCCCTCCGTACCGGCGGTGCCGGGGAGGCGAACTCCGCGATCAGCCGCCGGGTCACCGCCGGCGCGATCAGCCCCTCGCCCCGCGCCACCGTCCGCACCGCCTCGATCAGCTCCCGCGCGTCCGCGTTCTTCAGCAGGAAGCCCGACGCCCCCGCGCGCAGCGCCCCGAAGACGTACTCGTCCAGATCGAAGGTGGTCAGCACCAGCACGTCCGCGAGGCCCTCGGCCACCACGAGCCGGGTCGCCGTCACCCCGTCCATGCGCGGCATCTGCACATCCATCAGCACCAGATCGGGGCGCAGCTCCCGGGCCAGTTCCACCGCCCGCTCGCCGTCCGCCGCCTCCCCGACCACCTCGATGTCCGGCGCGCTGCCCAGGATCAGTACGAGCCCCGCCCGTACCGCGCTCTGGTCCTCGGCCACCACCACCCGCACCGTCATGCCCGCTCCTCCTCGCTCGCTCCCACGGGCAGCTCCGCCCGCACCCGCCACACCTCTGCGCCCCCGTGCTCCGCCACCGGACCGGCCTCCAGGGACCCGTCGAGCAGCGCCACCCGCTCCCGCATCCCCACAAGCCCCACCCCCGAGCCCGGCGCGCGCGGCCCCGGCCGCTCCCCGTACGGGCTCGTCACCTCCACCCGCAGCGCCCCGTCCGCCCGGGCGAGCGCCACCCGCACCTCGCCGGGCGCCGCGTGCTTGAGCGCGTTCGTCAGCGCCTCCTGCACGATCCTGTACGCGGCCAGCTCCACCGGTGCGGGAAGGTTGGCACCGTCCCGCCGGGCGTCGTCCAGGACGAAACGCAGCCCGCTCGCCGCGCCGTTGGTCCCCGCCTGCGCCACCAGGGCGTCGAGCCCCGCGAGGGAGGCCGTCGCGGCCGGCTCGCTCTCCGCGCCGCTGTCCCGGAGCAGCCCGATGAGGCGTCGCATCTCCCCGAGTCCCGCCACGCTGTTCTCCCGGATCACCGTCAGCGCCTGCCGGGTGGTGCCGGGGTCGTCGAGGGAGAGCGCCGCCGTCGAGTGGATCGCGATCGCCGACAGGTGGTTGGCCACCATGTCGTGCAACTCCCGTGCCATCCGCGCCCGTTCCGCCGCCACCGCCTGCGTCCGGTCCATCTCGGCCAGCAGTGCGGTCTGTTCGGCGCGCAGCCGGGCTGCCTCCGCCGCTTCCCGGTGGTTGCGCACGATCGAGCCGGTGACGGCGGGCAGGAAGGAGATCATGCCGGTGATGACGCCGATGAGCAGTGCGAACGCGTTCTGCCACCACACCAGGAACGCCACCGTCGTCGCGACGGTGACCAGCGCCGTCGTGTACGGGATGCGGCGGGCCTGCGCGGGGGTGCCGTAGACGACCGCCGCGTAGACGACGTCCGTGAACATCAGGACCGTGGCCAGGTTCCCGTTGGTGAACTGGTCGGCCACGATGGCCAGCGTGCCCAGGACGAGCCCGGTCTGCGGGGCCACCCGGCGCAGTGCCTCCGCCCCCGCCATCACCGCCAGCGGGACGAGCGCCGCCCAGCGCTGGTCGAAGATCCGGCCGCCGGTGGTGTACAGCCCGTACGACCAGAGCAGCACGCCGACGGAGAGACCGGCGACGGCGATCAGTACGTCGTGGCGGTGCGGGCGGGGGAGGGCCGGGCGGGGCGGGACCGGGCGGGGCGGGACCTGGCGGGGGAGGATCACGTACCCATCCAACACGTGCTCCGGCCCCCGGACGTCGACATCCGGACCGATCCGCGCCCGCCCGCGCCTCCGTCGAAGGATGTAGGCGGGTTTCCTCACCCGCGACGACGAAGCGGGCCCTCCCGGACGGGACGCTGGGAGGGACCCGACGGGGGAAGGAAAGGGGAAGCTCGTGATCGTCACGGTGATCGTGGTCTGCGAGGTGGGGTTCTGGGTCCTGCTGGCCGCCGGACTCGGCGCGCGCTACCTGCTGCGCATGCCGAGGCTGGGCGCCGCGCTGCTGCTGTGCGAGCCGCTCCTGGAGGTCCTGCTCCTGGTCGTCTCCGCGATCGACCTCAAGAACGGCGCCGAGCCCAGCTGGCGGCACGGGCTCGCCGCGATCTACATCGGCTACACCGTCGGGCACGGGCACCGCACCGTGAAGTGGCTCGACGGCCACGCCGCCCACCGCTTCGGCGGCGCCCCGCCGCCCCCGAAGCCGCCCCGCCACGGCATGGCCCGGGCCCGCCACGAGGGCGCGATCTGGCTCGGCACGCTGATCGCCGGCGCCGTCGCCTCCGCGCTGCTCCTCGCCGCGATGTGGTACGTCGGCGACGCCGGCGACACCTCGGAGCTGGAGGCCTCGATCGGCGGCGTCTGGCGCGCCGTCGGCATCCACGGCCTGATCGCCCTCAGCTACGCGGTCTGGCCGCACAAGGCCCCGAAGGGCGACGCGGAGAGCGGTGCGGAGAAGGCGTCAGCGCTCCCCGCCCGGCACCCGGAGCACGCCCCCGACCTCCTTGTCGGCGACCCGCGCCAGGATGCCGTGTCTCCCGGGGGTCAACCCCCGGACCCCCGGCAGGGGGCCGTCGGTCCGACGTCCTAGCGCTCCCCGCCCGGGACCCAGAGCACGTCTCCGACCTCCTTGTTGGCGACCCGCGCCAGGATGAAGAGGAGGTCGGAGAGGCGGTTGAGGTACGTCGCCGTCAGCGGGTTCATCGTCTCGCCGTGCACCTCCAGGGCCGCCCACGTCGAGCGCTCGGCACGGCGGACCACCGTGCACGCCTGGTGCAGCAGCGCAGCGCCGGGCGTGCCGCCGGGCAGGATGAAGGAGCGCAGCTTCTCCAACTCCTCCAGGAAGCGGTCGCAGTCCGCCTCCAGCTTGTCCACGTAGTACTGCTCCACCCGCAGCGGCGGGTACTCCGGGTTCTCGACCACCGGCGTGGCGAGGTCGGCGCCCACGTCGAAGAGGTCGTTCTGGACGCGGGTGAGGACCGTGACGACCTCCTCGTCCAGGTGGCCGAGGGCGAGCGCCGTGCCGATGACGGCGTTGGCCTCGTTGGCGTCCGCGTAGGCCGCGATCCTGAGGTCGGTCTTGGCCGTGCGGCTCATGTCGCCCAGGGCCGTCGTGCCCTGGTCGCCGGTGCGGGTGTAGATGCGCGTCAGATTGACCATGGACCCAGCCTAGTGACGCCCCCGCCCGCCGCGCCTGTCGCGAGTGTGACGTCCGTCAAAGAGAGCGTGACGCGCATTACTTCGCGGTCACATGGTGCTCCCGGCCCGCTAATCTCCGCCGGAGAGAGCCAGAAGTGAACAGGTGTAGAAGGGGTGGAATTCGTGGCTGGGAAGCTCGCCGTCATCGGGGCCGGACTCATGGGATCCGGCATCGCTCAGGTCTCCGCGCAGGCCGGCTGGGACGTGGTCCTGCGGGACGTCACCGACGCCGCGCTGACCCGCGGTACGGACGGCATCAAGGCCTCGTACGAGAAGTTCGTCGCGAAGGGCAGGCTCGACGCCGCCGACGCGGAGGCCGCCCTCGGCCGCATCACCGCCACCACCGAGCTGGACGCGGTCGCGGACGCCGACATCGTCGTCGAGGCCGTCTTCGAGAAGATCGAGGTCAAGCACGAGATCTTCCGCTCCCTCGACAAGATCGCCAAGGACGGCGCGGTCCTCGCCTCCAACACCTCCGCCATCCCGATCACCAAGATCGCCGCGGTGACGGAGCGCCCCGAGGCCGTCGTCGGCGTCCACTTCTTCTCGCCGGTCCCGATGATGCAGCTCGTCGAGCTCGTCCGCGGCTACAAGACGAGTGACTCCGCCCTCGCCGCCGCCCGCTCCTTCGCCGAATCGGTCGGCAAGACCTGCATCGTCGTCAACCGCGACGTCGCCGGCTTCGTCACCACCCGCCTGATCTCCGCCCTCGTCGTCGAGGCCGCCAAGCTGTACGAGTCGGGCGTCGCCACCGCCGAGGACATCGACATCGCCTGCAAGCTGGGCTTCGGCCACGCGATGGGCCCGCTCGCCACCGCCGACCTCACCGGCGTCGACATCCTGGTCAACGCCACCAGCAACATCTACACCGAGTCCCAGGACGAGAAGTTCGCGCCGCCGGAGCTGATGCGCCGGATGGTGGACGCGGGTGACATCGGCCGCAAGAGCGGGCAGGGCTTCTACAAGTACTGAGCTCTGCCCGCCACACGGCCTCACTCCATGGAGTGAATCCAGGTATCGGTTCGACGACAAGGCGCAACGTATCTGCCGAGGCGGCAGTCAGTTTGTTTGCGAAGACGGAGCATTCCCGGGGAGCGACTATGCACATCAGGGGCGACCATGCCGAGCTGGTCGTCGGGGGCCGCCTCGACGTCCGGAGCGCGGCGGACGCCCGTACGGTCCTGCACACGGCCGTCGACGACGGAGTCGGCGACCTCGTGCTGGACCTGACCGGACTCGACTCCTGGGACGCCACAGGCCTCGGCGTCATCATGGGCGCCCACAGACGGGCCGGCCGCTGCGGCCGCCGGCTCGTCCTGCGCGGGGTGCCGCCGCAGATGCAGCGGCTCCTCGTCGCCACCCGCCTCCACCGCATCCTCGCCATCGAGGGCGGCCTCGTCGTGGAGTCCCTGCCCCGGGTCTGAACGGACGGCGCGCGGACGCCGCGCCCGGTGAACCGTCTGTGAAGCCCCTGTGAGAACCAGGCGTCACGCTCAATCCTCACAAGACCGTGACGTCTTGGTCTCCACGGCACCCCGGCTGTTCCCGGGCGCCCGGCGACCGTCTAGGGTTCGGTCGCCCGCACCCGACGACGGACCCACCCGGCGGGCTCCGCACCACCGCTCTTGGGGGCTTTGACCATGGACCCGATACACCGGGGGCCGGACGAGTCCGGTCACGACACCGCGGCCGAGGACGCCCGCCCCACCCAGCCCACCGCCCTGCCCGACCGCACCGCCGCGGCGCCCGCCCGCGCCCGCGTCACCCGGATCGTCTCCGGAGGGCTGCTCCTCACCGTCAACCCCGTCGACGGCAGCGAGATCGAACCCTGCCCGCCCGGCGAGACACCCCCGCAGGCCCGCCGCCGCACCCCCGAGGAGCGCGCCGAGGCCGACCGCGCCGCCGCCGCGCCCGTGCCGCCAGGACCCGCGGGACCCGAACTCCCCCTCCTCGAACGCGACGAACCGCGCGCCCGGCTCGCCGAGACCCTCACCCGCGGCCGCTCCGCCCGCCTCACCGGCCCCGACGGCGTCGGCCGCACCGCCCTCCTCGACGTCGTCGCCGCCGACTGCGCCGACCTCGCCCCCGACGGCGTCGTCCGCCTCTCCGGCCACCACCGCACCGGCGGCGAACTCCTCCACGAGCTGCGCACCGCCGTCCTGCACGCCCCCGGCCACCGGCCCGACCGCGACGGCCTGCGCGGCGACCTCGCCACCGTCGGCGCCGTCGTCGTCGTCGACGACCTGGAGTTCGGCGGCGCCGCCCTCGACGAACTCCTCGCCGCCGCCCCCGAGTGCGCCTTCCTCCTCGCCGCCGCCCCCGGCGTCCCCGCCCCCTCGGCCGAGGCCCGGATCGAGGAGGTCGCCCTGTCCGGCCTCGGCCGCGCCGCCTCCCTCGCCCTCCTGGAGGCCGCCGTCGGCCGCCGCCTCACCGAGGAGGAGGCCAACTGGGCCGGCGACCTCTGGTTCGAGTCCGAGGGGCTGCCGCTCCGCTTCGTCCAGGCCGGCGCCCTGCTCCGACAGCGCGACCGGCTGCGCGTCACCCCCGCCGAGTTCGACGCCTTCGGCGCCCTGGAGGAGGCCTTCGGCCCGTCCGGTACGACCCCGGGGGCCGGCCCCGCCGGCACCGCCCCCGATCCGTACGAGAACCCCGACGTCGAGCTCCACGAGGTGCCGCTGCCCAGCCTCGGCGAGGGCGCAGCCCCCGCCGCGCTGCTCGCCTCCCGGCTCAGCCGCTCCGCCCAGGCCACCCTCCGCTTCGCCGTCGCCCTCGGCGGCGAACTCCCGCACCACGCCCACCTCCCGGCGCTCGTCGGCGACACCCACGCCGACGCCGCCCTCGGCGAGCTGCGCGCCTGCGGGCTCCTCAGCCCCGCCGGCGCCCGGCACCGGCTCGCCGGCGGCGTCCTCACCCAGCTCCTCGCCCACGGCTACGGCCACGACACCGCCGACCGCCTGCGCACCGCCGCCCAGCACTACGCCTGGTGGGCCGGCCATCCCTCGGTGGGTCCCGAGCGGGCCGCCGCCGAGTCCGACGCCCTGCTCGCCGCGCTCGGCGGCCTCGTCGGGGACGGCGACGGCGGCCCCGAGGAGGCCGTCGAGCGGCGCGCCGCCGCCGTCGCCCTCGCCCGCGCCGCCGCCCCCGCCTTCGCCGCGGGCCTCCACTGGGGCGCCTGGGAGCGGGCCCTGCGCTCCGGCCAGGAAGCCGCCCGGCTCGCCGGGGACGTCGCCGAGGAGGCGTACTTCCACCACGAGCTCGGCATCCTCGCGATCTGCGGCGGCAACCTCGCCCGCGCCCGCGCCGAGCTGGAGGCCTCCATCGGGCTGCGCGGCGCCCTCGCCGACAAGCGCGGCACCGTCGCGGGACGCCGGGCCCTCGCCCTCGTCGCCGACCTCGGCCGCGAGCGGGAGCCCGCGACGGCCGTGCTGCCGTCCCGTACGGACTCGCCGGCCCGCGGCCTGCCCGCCGTACGCGCCACGGCCCCGGTCCCGCGGACGCCCGCCGAGCCGCCGACCGAGGTGCTGCCGCCGGTCGCGACGACCGCGGGCGTCACCCCGCCCGCCTTCCCGGCCTTCCCCGACTACCCGGACCTCGCCGACCAGGGCCCCACGGTGGCCGCCCGCCCCGCCGCCCCGGCCGAACCCGCGCGCAAGGGGCTCAAGGCGATCGTCCTCGACGGCACCCGGCGCAACCTCGCCGCCGTCGGCGCCGGAGCGCTCCTCGTCGCCGTCCTCGGCACGGTCGTCACCCTCGGCGCCACCTCCGACAACGACGAGACCCCCACCTCCGGCACCGTCAGCACCGACAGCACCACCGACACGGGCGTCGCCGAACCGCCGGACACCGGCGACGGCGCCCCGGCGGAGGACGAGCCCGGCGCCCCGGCGGAGACCGGTACGCCCACCACCTCCGGCTCGCCCGGCCCCACCACCTCGGGCACGACCCCGACCGCCTCCGCCACGGACCCGACGGCGACCGGCTCGCCGTCCACCAGCGCCTCCGGCGAACCGGACCCGACGGCCACCAGCGCGCCGGGCACCGCGACGGGGACGACGGACGCGCCGACGACCCCGCCGACGACCAGGCCGACGACGACCCGCCCGCCGTCCTCGCCCACGGGACCGAAGCCCAGCTCGTCGTCGCCGACCTCGTCGCCCTCGGCGTCGTCGTCCACCCCGGACCCCGACCCGAGCACGCCCTCCGAGTCCCCGTCCCCGACCCCGACGCCGGAGGAATCGTCCGGCGGCGAGGCCCCGACCAACTCCGCCTCCTCCACCCTCGACGGCACCCCCACCGCCTCCGACACCGTGAGCTGAGAACCGCGCCGGAACACCGGAACACCGGAAGAGCGGAAGAACGGCGAAGGGGACGGCCCCGGGCGCTCCTCGCGCCCGGGGCCGTCCCCTTCGCCGTACCGGCTAGAACAGTCGCAGCTTGTCGTCCTCGATGCCGCGCAGGGCGTCGTAGTCGAGCACCACGCAGCCGATCCCGCGGTCCGTCGCCAGGACCCGTGCCTGCGGCTTGATCTCCTGCGCCGCGAAGACGCCCTTCACCGGGGCGAGGTGCGGGTCGCGGTTGAGCAGCTCCAGGTAGCGGGTCAGCTGCTCCACGCCGTCGATCTCGCCGCGCCGCTTGATCTCGATCGCGACCGTCGCGCCGTCCGCGTCCCGGCAGAGGATGTCGACCGGGCCGATCGCCGTCGGGTACTCGCGGCGGATCAGCGTCCACCCCTCGCCCAGCGTCTCGATCCGGTCGGCGAGCAGCTCCTGGAGGTGCGCCTCGACGCCGTCCTTGATGAGGCCCGGGTCCACGCCGAGTTCGTGGGACGAGTCGTGGAGGATCTCCTCCATCGTGATGATCAGTTTCTCGCCCGCTTTGTTGATCACGGTCCAGATGCCCGCGTCGCCGTCGGCCCCCTCCTTGAGGGTGCACGGCGGAGACATCCAGTTGAGCGGTTTGTACGCCCGGTCGTCCGCGTGGATCGAGACGCTGCCGTCGGCCTTGATCAGGATCAGACGGGGGGCGGAGGGCAGGTGGGCCGTGAGCCGGCCCGCGTAGTCCACGGAGCAACGGGCAATGACGAGACGCATGGTCGGCAACGCTACAAGAGGAGCGCCCTTCTACGCGATTCGGGCATCGGCATGAGCCGAACACCCGTCGGTTATCGGCCTGTTGTGTGCCCATTCTCCTGGTGCGGGCAGCAACACGCGCTTACCGTGGAAGCTGGAGGTCGTCGTCCGTGCACGCTGCGTGGCGTACGTCGGCCTTCGGCCCTGCCCGCACAGACCCCGTCCGCGGGGTCGCGAGAGGAGAACCCATGTCGCTCGACGTCTCACCGGCACTGTTGGAACAGGCCGAGCGAGGCGAGGTCGACGAAGCCGCCTTCGTCGACTGCGTCCGGACCTCCCTGCCCTTCGCGTGGGAGATGATCAGTTCTCTGGTGGCCCAGCTGGAGGTGGAAGGCGGCGAGTTCGCCGACAACCAGACGCCGCCGCCGAACGAGCAGGCACGTGGTCAGCTGCTGCGCGCGCTGGCGAGCGACGCGATCCGCGGTGCGCTCCAGCGCCACTTCGGAGTGCGTCTGGCCTTCCAGAACTGCCACCGCGTGGCGGTCTTCCCGCTGGACCCGGCGGTGGACGAGCGGCTCACCCGCTTCACCTCCGTACGGGCCCAGCTGCTCAACCAGTCGCCCGAGCTCCGCGACTGCTGAGGCCCGACCGTCGTCACCGGGATCCGCCGGGACTCGTACGCCGCCGCTCCGCGTCGAGCGAGCCGCGATCGGTGCGTGCCGACACGCACCGTCCCGCGGGGATGCCGGGGCGGCGGCGGGTTCCGGCCCTCAGACCAGCCGGGGGAGGACCTCGGCGCCGAGCCGCCGCAGGTTCTCCTCGGTCGCCGCGAGGTCGCCGGAGCCCTCGGCGAGCAGCGCGAAGCGGGTGATGCCGGTGCGCTCGGCGGTCGCCGCGAGCCGGTCCGCCGCGAGCTCCGGGGTGCCGACCGGGTGCAGCGAGCAGAGCAGCTCGGTGTACGCCACCGGGTCCCGCATCGCCCGGTGCCGGCCGTCCACCGTCACATGCGCGTCCAGGCCCTGTTTCAGCCAGCCCGGCATCGCCTTCACCAGCGTCTCCACCGCGTCCCCGGTCCGGTCCGCGAGCTGCGCCACGCCCGCGGAGACATGACCGGCGCCGATCCGCGCCACCTCGTCGGGATCCCGCCCGGCCTCCCGCGCCCAGCGGGCCCAGGCCGCGACCGCCTCCGCCTTCTCCTCGTCGCCGCAGTGCATGCCGAGCAGCATCGGCAGCCCGCGCTCTGCGGCGAGCCGCACGCTCTTCGGCGAGGTGCAGGCCACGATCACCTCCGGCGCCGCCTCGCCGCCGATCAGCTCGTCCGCCCGGGGCACCACCGCCACCTCGCGGAAGGAGAAGCGCTCGCCCGCGGCGCCCACCCGGGGCTCGGTCAGCCAGCGCAGCAGCAGGTCGAGGGCCTCGGGGAAGCCGTGCTCGTACGCCTCCAGGCCCGCGCCGAACACCTCCAGGTCCACCCACGGCCCGCCGCGCCCCACCCCGAGGGTGAACCTGCCGCCGGAGGCGATGTGCAGGAGCGCCGCCTGCTCGCCGAGGGCGACCGGGTGGACGGACGGCAGTACGCTCACCGCCGTCCCCACCCGCAGCCGCCGGGTGCGGCCCAGGAGCAGCGCCGCCAGCGTCACCGCCGAGGGGCAGACGCCGTACGGCACGAAGTGGTGCTCGGCCAGCCAGACCGAGTCCAGGCCCGCCTCCTCGGCCACCTCGGCGGTCCGCACCGCCCGGTGCAGCGCCTCTCCCTGACCCTGGCCCGGGAACTGGGCCGCCAGAACGAACGTTCCCACCCGCATCGTCTTCTGCCTCCTCGCGGCCGACGCGTCACTGACCCTCGTACCGGCAACAACGTCTGACACGTGCCAAAGGCAACGGCCTCGCGTGAAGTTCTTGCGATTTTCGGTCCGGAGGCCGGGACCGGGCACCCGGGCACCACGTCGCGGCCCGTACGCTGGAGGGAACGGTCCGTGTTCCCCGACCCCGTGAGGTGTGCTGTGTCCCCGCGTCACCACCGCTCCCGCCGCGGCGCGAAGCCCGAGGCGCAGGACGAGCGCGACGACCGGTACGGCGGCTCGCAGCGCACCGAGACCTGGCAGGGCGAGGAGTGGTACGTCCGCCTCGTCGCCGGCGCCAGCTCCCCGGGCAAGCGCTACCGCTGCCCCGGCTGCGACCAGGAGATCCCGGCCGGCGCCCCGCACGTCGTCGCCTGGCCCGAGTACGGCGGCGTCGACGACCGCCGCCACTGGCACAAGGCCTGCTGGAACGCGAAGGACCGCCGCACCACCCGGGTGCAGCGGTCCCGCAACGCGCCGAAGTACTAGGGTCCGTCCGCGCTCAGACGTCCCGATTGTTCAGCAGGGCGAACGCGCCGCCAAGACCCACCGTGGCGGCCACCGCCATGATCAGGAGCGTCTCCCAGCCCGCCGGGCCGTTGTCCGTGAACGGCGGCCGCGCGCTGTACAGCGAGATCAGCTGCGAGGGCACCGAGTAGGTGAAGAGCACCTCCTGGAGCCCCTTCAGCGCCGACGAGAACATGAACAGCGCCGCCACCAGCGGCAGCAGCAGCACGCCGATCATCACCGTGATCGCGCCGGCCGAGTGCCGCACCAGCGCCCCGACCGCCATCGACAGCAGACCGAGCAGCGCCATGAAGCCGGCCGCGCCGACCGTGGCCCGCGCCCACTCGCCGCCCGTCGGCTCCGCCGCGTCCACCATCGCCACCTGCGCGGTCGCCACCCCGAAGGCCACGACCAGGGTCACCGTGAAGACCAGCAGGAAGAAGACGATCGCCTTCGCCGCGAGCACCCGAGACCGGCTCGGGCACGCCGTCAGCGTCGTCCGGATCATGCCCGTGCCGTACTCGGACGAGATCGTCAGCACACCCAGCGTGATCACGCAGATCGAGGCCGGCAGCATCCCGAAGAAGCCCAGCGGCAGCGCCGACTCCTCGCCCATGTTCCCGCCCTCGGAGGCGGCGATCGCGCCCACGCCCAGGCCGATCACCAGCATCAGCAGGACCATCGTGCCCAGCGTCCACACCGTCGACCGCACCGAGCGGATCTTCGTCCACTCGGAGGCGAGCGCGTCCCCGAGGTGCGCCCGGCGGACCGGGATGGGGGAGACGTAGCCGTACGGCGGGGCGGGCGTCGGGGTCGGCGTGGGGGCGGTCATCGGGCGTCCTCGGTGGTGTCGCTCGGCTTCTGGAGGCTCGGCTGCGGGGCGGCGTACGAGTTCTGTCCGGGCGGCGGCGGGGCGTACCAGCCCTGCTGCGGCACGTCCGACGGGACCGGCGGCCCCTGCGGCATCCCGTACCCCGGCTCTCCGGGCTGCGGCGGGGCCTGGAGGTGGGCCAGCTTGTCGTCGGTCGAGCGGTAGTCCACCGCGCCCTGCGTGAGGCGCATGTACGCCTCCTCCAGGGAGGCCTGGTGCGGGGACAGCTCCCAGAGCCGTACGTCCGCCCCGTGCGCCAGGTCGCTGATCCTCGGCAGCGGCAGGCCGGTGACCCGCAGCGCCCCGTCCGGCTCGGACAGCACCTGGCCGCCGGCCTCGACGAGCACGCCCGACAGCTTGTCCCGCAGCGCGGGCTCGCCCTCCGGGGTGCGGACCCGGGCGAAGTCCGCCGAGTTCGCCGAGATGAACTGCTTCACCGGCATGTCGGAGAGCAGCTGCCCCCGGCCGATCACGATCAGGTGGTCCGCCGTGAGCGCCATCTCGCTCATCAGGTGGCTGGAGACGAAGACCGTGCGGCCCTCGGAGGCCAGCTTCTTCATCAGGTTCCGCACCCAGAGGATGCCCTCCGGGTCGAGGCCGTTGACCGGCTCGTCGAAGAGCAGCACCTGCGGGTCGCCGAGCAGCGCCGCCGCGATGCCGAGCCGCTGGCCCATGCCGAGCGAGAAGCCCTTGGAACGCCGCTTCGCCACGTCCTGGAGGCCCACCACGCCCAGCACCTCGTCCACCCGGCGGGCCGGGATGCCGGCCAGCTGGGCGAGGGACAGGAGGTGGCTGCGGGCGCTGCGGCCGCCGTGCACGGCCTTGGCGTCGAGGAGGGCGCCGACCTGCCGGGGCGCGTTCGGCAGCCGCCGGAAGGGGTGGCCGCCGATCGTCACGTGCCCGGCCGTGGGGGTGTCCAGGCCGAGGATCATGCGCATGGTGGTCGACTTGCCGGAGCCGTTCGGGCCCAGGAAGCCGGTGACGACGCCCGGCCTCACCTGGAAGGAAAGCTTGTACACGGCCGTCTTCGCGCCGTAGCGCTTGGTCAGGCCGACTGCCTCGATCATTCTCCAGCCCCATCGACGGCTCGGTGGTGTGCGATCGGGGGCAGGACGACGCGCGTGGCCACGAGGCCCCCGTACGAGTCAGGAGCTTATCCAGCCGTTGACGGTTCCCGCGCCCGCGATTCGAGACCGAAGCGAAACCTCCGGGAGAAATCCGGGACGCCCCTGAGGGGGCCAGGGGCCTCGGGCCCCCTCAGGCGCGTCCGCCGTCAGGCGTCCCGCCGCTTCAGCACCAGGTAGCCGCCGAGCAGCGAGGCCGCCACCCAGAGCAGCATGATCCCGAGCCCGCCCCACGGCCCGTACGGCGCCTTCTCCGAGCCGAGGGCGTCCGGCACCACCTGCATGATCTTGGAGCCCGCCCGGTCGGGGAAGTACTTCGCGACCTCCTTCGCCTTCGGCACCGCCGACAGGATCTGGGAGATCAGGAAGAAGAACGGCACCAGGATGCCGAGCGACAGCATCGAGGAGCGGAGCATCGTCGCCACGCCCATCGAGAAGACCGCGATCAGCCCCATGTAGATCCCGCCGCCGACCACCGCCCGCAGCACGTTGTCCGCGCCGATCGTCGTCCGGTGCTCGCCGAGCAGCGCCTGCCCGAGGAAGAACGACAGGAAGCTCGTCACCAGGCCGACGACCAGGGCGAGCACCCCGGCCACCGCGATCTTGGAGATGAGGAAGGTGGCCCGCTGGGGGACGGCCGCCAGCGAGGTGCGGATCATGCCCGAGGAGTACTCGGTCCCCACCACGAGGACACCGAAGACCACCATCGCCAGCTGGCCGAGGACCATCCCGGAGAAGCTGACGAACGTCGGGTCGAAGGTCGCCCGCTCCAGCTCGGACAGCTCGTCGAAGGTGGAGTTCAGGACCGCGGAGAGCGCCGCGCTCATCGCCACCGTGACGATCAGCGCCGACGCCAGCGTCCAGACCGTCGACGAGACCGTCCGGATCTTGGTCCACTCGGACTGGAGGACCGCAGGTACCGCCGCCATCCTCAGACCCCCTCACCGCTCTGGCCGGCCGCCGGGCCCTGCGCGGGACCCCAGCCGGAGTTCGCGCCCCACGCGGGGCCGGGCGCGGCCGGCTCGTCGCCGCCGTGTACGTCGGTGCCGTGCGCGTGGTACTCCACCGCACCCGCCGTCATCTGCATGAACGCCTCCTCCAGGGAGGCGCGCTGGGCGCTCAGCTCGTGCAGCGTCAACCGGTGCGCCGCCGCCAGCTCGCCCAGCTTCTCCGTCGAGGCCCCGTCGACCTCCAGGGTGCCGTTTCCGGCCTCGACCACCACGAGACCCGCCTCGTGGAGCACGTCCCGCAGCCGTTCCTGCTGCGGGGACCGCAGCCGGACGAAACTCCGCGAATTCTGCTGGATGAAATCCGCCATCGACGTGTCGGCCAGCAGCTTTCCCTGGCCGATGACGATCAGATGATCCGCCGTCAGTGCCATTTCACTCATCAGATGGCTGGAAACGAAGATCGTTCTTCCTTCGGCCGCGAGGGACTTCATCAGATTGCGGATCCAGTGAATTCCCTCGGGGTCCAGACCATTGACGGGTTCGTCGAACATCAGGATCTCGGGATCGCCGAGCAGCGCCGACGCGATCCCGAGCCGCTGGCCCATGCCGAGCGAGAATCCCTTCGACTTCTTCCGTGCCACCGCCGTCAGCCCGACCAGGTCGAGCACCTCGTCCACCCGCCGCTCCGGGATCCGGTTCGACTGCGCCAGGCAGAGGAGGTTGTTGTGGGCCGAGCGGCCGCCGTGCATCGCCTTGGCGTCGAGCAGCGCCCCGATGTACTTGAGCGGCTCGTCCAGCTCCCGGTAGTGCCGGCCGTCGATCCGCACGGTCCCGCTCGTCGGGTTGTCCAGATCGAGCATCATCCGCATCGTCGTCGACTTCCCCGCCCCGTTGGGCCCCAGGAAGCCGGTGATCATGCCCGGCCGGACCTGGAAGGAGAGATGATCGACCGCCGTCTTCGTCCCGAACCGCTTCGTCAGCCCCTCAAGCTCGATCATGCGTACCAAGCTAAGGGCGCGCGAAACCCCCCGCCACCGGAGTGACGGGGGGTTTTCACGGGGTCTCGCAGCCGGCCCGGGGGCCGGGGCCTTACCGGGTCTGCTGGGCCGGGACGCCCGCGGAGCGGTCCTCGTCCAGCGGGGAGCCGGCGGCGGCCACCGCGGCACCGGTCAGCGTCGCCAGCATCTCGCGGACGTTGGTCAGCTGCGCGTTGATGGAGTCGCGGCGGTTGGTGAGCGCCGCCAGCTCGCGCTCCGATTCCGAACGGATCCGGTCGGCCTTGGCGTTCGCGTCGGCCACGATGTCCTCGGCCTGGCGCTGCGCGGTCTCCACCGTCTGGCGGGCCCGGCGCTCGGCGTCCGTACGGAGCTTCTCGGCCTCCAGGCGGAGCTGCTCGGCGCGGTGCTCGATCTCGGCGAGGCGCTTCTCGGCCTTGGCCTGACGGGAGGCCAGGTCGCGCTCGGACTGCTCGCGGCGCTTCGCCAGGTTGGTCTCGAAGTCCGCGGCGGCCTGGGCGGCCTTGGCGCGGGTCTCCTCGAAGAGGGCGTCCGCCTCCTCGCGCTTCGACTGGGCGTCCTTCTGCGCCTCGGCACGCAGCGAGTTCGCCTCGCCCTGCGCCTTCTCGACGATCCGGACGCCCTCGTCCTCGGCCTTCGCCTTGCGCTCGGCGGCGAAGGACTCCGCGTCGTTGCGCACCTGCTGGGCGGCCGACTCGGCCAGCTCGCGGTGCTGCTCGGCGGCGCGGCGGGCCTCCTCGCGCAGGTCCTTCGCCTCCTCCTCGGCGAGGCGGAGGATCTTCTCGACACGCGCGCCGAGACCGGCGTACGACGGCTCCGCGTCGCTCACCTGCGCCTGGGCGTTCTGCGTTTCGAGGTGGAGCTCCTCGATGCGCTTCTCCAGGGAGGTGATCCGGGCCAGAGCACTGTCACGGTCGGCGACCAGCTTGGTAATGCGGTCGTCCACCTGACCGCGGTCGTAACCACGCCGCACGAGCTCGAAGCCGAAGGGGGAGGATGTGTCGCTCATGGGGTTCCTGTCGAATGAGACCGGTGAGGTGTTAGAGGGAATCCTAGGGGCCGAAGCGGCGTGTCATCGAGCGTATGCCCGTTTGATCTGGAGAATGTCCAGCCTTTTGAGTGGCTAGCCGTCCTGGGACTTGCCACCCGAACGAGTGGACCCCGAGGAAGCGCCCGCCTTGAGTCCGTCCTTCGTTCCCGCCGACGGAGTCTCGAAAGACTCCAACGCTTCGAGAACGTCCTGGACACGGGAGATCTCGGCATTGATGTCGGTACGACGCCGGGTCAGGACCTCCAGCTCGCGCCGGCCCTCCTGGACCAGCCGGTCCGCCTCGGCCTCCGCCTCCGCCTTGATCCGCTCGGCCTCCGCCACCAGCGAACTCTTCTTCTGCTCGGCCTCCTTCAGGAGCCCGTCGGCCTTCCGCACGGCCGCGATCCGGACCTTGCTCGCCTCCGAACTCGCCTCCGAGAGCAGTTCCTTGGCCTTCTCCTCGGCCTCGGCCCGCTGCTCCTCCGCGGCCTTCACCAGCTTGTCGACCCGCTCGCCGGCCGTCTTCATCTGCTCGGCCGACTCGCGCCGGGCGCGCTCGTGCAGCTCCTCGATCTCGCCCTCGACGCGGCCCCGCAGCTCCTCCGCCCGCTCCCTTATGGCGGTGGCGTCCTTCCGCGCCCCGACGAGGAGTTCGTCCGCGTCGGTCCGCGCCTTCTCCACCAGCGCGTTGCCCTCCACGGTCGCCTCGGCGACGATCCGGTCGGCCTCCTTGCGGGCGGCGCCGACCATGGTGTCGGCCTGCGTCTCGGCCTCGGCGGTGGCGCGCAGCGCCTCCTCCTGCGCCTTGGCGATCAGCTGGTCGGCCTGCTCGGCCGCGTCCGCGCGCTTCTTCGCGCCGGCCTCGCGGGCCTCGTCCAGGGTCCGGTCGGCCTCCGCGCGGGCCTCCGAGCGCATCTGCTCGGCCGCCGCCTCGGCGTCCTCCTTGACCCGCGCCGACTCGGTACGGATCCGCTCGGCGTCCTGACGGGCCGACTCCAGCGCCTGGGCGCCGTCGGCCCGCAGCCGCTCGGCCTCGCCGGCCGCGTCCGCGATGGTCCGCTCGGCCTCGGCACGGGCGTCGGCGGTCACCGAGTCGGCCAGCTCGCCGGCCTCGTCGGTGATCCGGCCCGCCTCGGCGGTCGCCTCGCCGACCAGCGCGTCAGCCTGCTCGGCCGCGTCCTGGCGGCGCTTGTCGGCGGCCTGCCGGGCTTCGTCCAGGATCTGCTCGGCGTCCGCCAGGGCCGCCGTCCGCAGCGCCTGGGCGTGCGCCTCGCCGTCCGTCTTGACCTGCTCGGCCTCGGTCCGCAGCCGCGCCGCGTCCCGCTCGGTCGTCTCCCGCAGCTCGGCCGACTCCGCCGCGATCCGCTCGGCCTCGGCCGTCGCCTCGCCGATGAGGGTGTCGGCCTGCTCGGCCGCGTCCTGGCGGCGCTTGTCCGCCGCCTGCCGGGCCTCGTCCAGGATCTGGGTGGCTTCGGTGGTGATGCGTTCGGCTTCGGTGGTGGCTTCGCCGATGAGGGTGTCGGCCTGCTGGGCCGCGTCCTGGCGCCGCTCGTCCGCCGCCTGCCGGGCCTCGTCGAGGACCTGGGAGGCCTCCGCCGCAATGCGTTCGGCTTCGGTGGTCGCCTCGCCGATGAGGGTGTCGGCCTGTTCGGCGGCGTCCTGGCGGCGCTTGTCGGCGGCCTGTCGGGCGTCGTCGAGGATCTGGGTGGCTTCGGTGGTGATGCGTTCGGCTTCGGTGGCGGCTTCGCCGATGAGGGTGTCGGCCTGTTCGGCCGCGTCCTGGCGGCGCTTGTCCGCCGCCTGCCGGGCGTCGTCCAGGACCTGGGAGGCCTCCGCGGCGATCCGCTCGGCCTCCGCCGTCGCCTCGCCGACCACGCCCTCGGCCTTCTCGGCCGCCTCCGAACGGATCCGGTTGGCGTCGTCCCGGGCGTCCGCCCGGGTGCGGGCCGCGTCCTGCTCGGCCGAGGCCAGCGCGTCCGTCGCCTCGGTGCGCACCCGCTGGGCGTACTCGGCGGTGTCCGTACGGAGCTTCTCCGCCTCCGCGATCGCGTCCCCGACCGTCCGCTCGGCCAGCGCCTTCGCCGCCTCGGACTCCTCCTGGGCGCGCGCCCGCGTGCGGGCCGCGTCCTCCGCGGCCCGCTCCTGCTCCTCGTGCGCGTCGGAGCGGACCCGGTCCGCCTCCTCCTGCGCCTCGGCCCGGGTCCGCTCCGCCGCGTGCTCCGCGGCCGAGCGCAGCCCGGCGATCTCCTCCTCGGCCTGCTCGCGCAGCCCGGCGACCGAGTCGCGGACCTCCTGCGCGGCTCGCGAGGCGGCGCCGACCATCTCGGTCGCCCGCGCGTCCGCCTCCTCGACCAGGCGCTGCGCCTCGGCCTGCGCCTCCTCCACCCGCTTGCGGGCGGCGGCCAGGAGCTCCTCGGACTGCTCGCGGGCGTGCTCGCGCTCCCGGCCGGCCTCGGAACGCGCCGACTCCAGCGTCTCCTCGGCCTCCCGGCGGCGCCGGACGGCCTCCTCCTGCGCGGCGGCCAGCGCCTCGGCGGCCTCGGCGGCCACCCGCTCGGCGGCGGCCGCGGCCTCCGCCCGCACCCGGTCGGCGGTCTCCTGGGCCTCGGACCGCAGCCGCTCGGCCTCGGTCTCCGCCTCGGAGGTGAGCCGCTGCGCGGTCGCCTCGGCCTCGGCACGGGCCGCCGACGCGTCCGCCGCCGCCTCCGACCGCAGCCGCTCGGCCTCCTGCTCGGCCTGCTCCGACAGCGTCCTGATCCGCTCGGCGCCCTCCGCGCGCAGCCGCTCGGTCTCCTCGGCGGCCTCGCGCCGGATCCGCTCGCCCTCGGCGCGGGCGTCGGTCAGCTCCTGCCCGGCCGCGGCCACCTTCGCCTCGGCGTCGGTGTGCAGCCGGGTCAGCTCCTCGGCGGCCTCGGCACGGCGGGCCTCGGCGGCCCGCTCGGCGTCCGCGCGCAGCTCGGCGGCGGCCTTCTCGGCGGACGCCCGTACCGCCTCGGCGTGCTCCTCGGACTCGGCGCGCAGCCGCTCGGCCTCCGCGCGGGTCCGCTCCAGGGTCTCCTCGGCCTGGGTCCGGAGCGTCTGGGCGCGCTCCATCGCCTCCGAGCGGACCTTCTCGCTCTCGGCGCCGGCGCTGGAGCGCAGCTCGTCGGCGTCGGCCTTCGCCTTGGCCAGCAGCTCCTCGGCGGTCTTCGCCGCCTCCTCGATCTGCTGGACGGCCTCGCGGCGGGCCTCGCCGCGGATCCGCTCGCCCTCGGCGACGGCCTCGGCGCGCAGCTGCTCGGCCTCGCCGCGCAGCCGCCGGGCCTCCTCCTGGAGCTCGACCGTCTTGGCCCGGTACTCCTTGGTGTCGTCCTTCGCCGAGCCGAGCAGTTCGTCGGCCTGCTCCTCGGCGCGGGAGCGCAGCCGGTCGGCCTCGGTCTCGGCCTCGCGGCGGATCCGCTCGGCCTCCTCGGAGGCCCTGCGGGTGGTCTCGGCGGCGTCCTCGGAGGCCTTGCTGAGGATCTCCTCGGCGCCCCGGGCGGCCTTGGCGAGCGCGGCGGCCGAGTCCTCGGCGGCGCTGGCGCGGGCCTTCTCGGTGGCCTCGGCGAAGACCTTCTCGGTGTGGGCGGTGGCCTCGCGGAGCTTCTCCTCGGCCTCGGCCTTGAGCTGCTCGGCCTTCTCGGTGGCCTCGCCGACGAGCCGGGCGATCTCCGACTTGGCGGTACGGGTGCGCTGTTCGTTGACGGAGTCGGCGGAGGCCAGCGTCTTCGCGGCGGACTCCTTGGCCTCCGCGAGGGCCTTGTCGGCCTCGGCGCGGGCCTGCCGCAGCTTCTCCTCGGCCTCCTGGATCCGCTGCTCGGCGGCGCGGGTCAGCTCGGTGGCCTGGCGGCGGGCCTGGTCGGTCTCGGCGACGGCTGCGGTGCGCAGCTGCTCGGCGTGGCCGGTGGCCTCCTGCGCCTGGGTGGAGGCGGCCGTCATCAGCCGCTCGGCGTCCTTGCGGGCGCGCAGCAGAATCGCTTCGGCCTCGGCGCGGGCGGCTTCCGCCTCGGCGCCGACGCGGCGGCCGGTCTCCTCGGAGAGGCGGGCGGCCTCGGCGCGGGCGGCGGCGATCGACTGCTCGGCCTCGGCGCGGGCCTCGTCCATCAGGCGGCGGGCCTGGGACTCGGTGCGGGCGCGCAGCTGTTCGGCCCAGGCCACGTTCTCGTTGACGTGGGCCTCGACGGTCTGGCGGCGCTCGTTCAGCTCCTGGTCGAGCTGCTGGCGGCGCTGCACCGCCTCGTTGTGGAGCTCGGCCTGGAGCCGGGCCTGGTGCTCGGCGTGCTCCTGGAGGATCCGCTGGGTCTGTGCCCGGGCCTCGCGCAGCTCCCGCTCGGCGTCCTGGCGGAGCTGCTCGGCCTGCGCCTGCGCGTTGCGCAGCAACTGCTCGGCCTGGTAACCGATGTCCGCGCTGTCGTAGGCGGGGCGGGACGCGATGGTGCGCCGCGCCTCGTGGAGCTTGGCACGCAAGACCTCGACCTGGTAGCCCAGGTCCTCGGCGTGCTGGACGGCCTTCTCTCGCTCCTTCTTCAGCCGGTCCATCTCGGCTTCGAACCGCGAGAGATGGTCGTCTTCAGCTCGGTGGCTCTCCTGCCGTTCGTAGCCCCGCACCGCGCGGTCCATCCTTCCCCGAGCCCTGCGAGCGGGGGAGACCCCGACCCCTGGTCGCGACGTTCCGACGAGCACCGTTCACCCGACAGAACGGCCCCCCGGGGAATCGTGTCAGATCGGACGACCCCGACATCCCGACTACGACGCCGCGCGAAGCGGCCCCGACCGGCCCCGGCCCGGAGCCGCCCACTCTACCGGGCCGGGAATACGGAGGTCAGTGCTCCGCTGAGGAGTGGTCAGCGGAAGCGGGCGCGGAGGTGACGAGTTCGGTGAGGACGCCGTGGCAGTCCTTGGGGTGGAGGAAGGTGATCCGGGAGCCCATGGAGCCGGTCCGGGGCTCGTCGTAGAGGACCCGGACGCCCTTGCCTCGGATGGCCTCGGCGTCCCCGTCGACGTCCGCGGTGCCGAAGGCGATGTGGTGGACGCCCTCGCCGTTCTTGGCCAGCCACTTGCCGACCGCGGAGTCCTCGCGGGTGGGCTCCAGGAGCTGGAGGTAGGAGGCGCCGCCGTCGTCCGTGGCGTTGATCCGCAGCATGGCCTCGCGGACGCCCTGCTCCTCGTTGACCTCCGAGTGGTAGACCTCGAAGCCGTACGTGGCACGGTAGAACTCGACGGTCTTGTCCAGGTCGAAGCAGGCGATCCCGATGTGGTCGATACGCGTCAGCATGGTTCCAGTCCACCCTGGTGGGGGTGGTTACGCAACGTGCGCGCCGTCACACCGGCAGGCCGGTGACCGCGCGCCGCACCGCTCAGTACATTGGCGGTAAACCCTCGTTCACTCCTCATCCCAAGGGGCTGTGCCTCATGTCTGGAACGACCGGTACCACTTCAGTGATCGTCGCGGGCGCCCGCACGCCCATGGGTCGACTGCTCGGCTCGCTCAAGTCCTTCTCCGGCGCCGACCTCGGCGGTTTCGCCATCAAGGCCGCCCTGGACCGGGCCGGCATCGGCGGCGACCAGGTGCAGTACGTGATCATGGGCCAGGTGCTCCAGGCGGGCGCCGGGCAGATCCCCGCCCGTCAGGCCGCCGTCAAGGCCGGCATCCCGATGAACGTCCCCGCGCTCACCATCAACAAGGTGTGTCTGTCGGGCCTGGACGCCATCGCGCTCGCCGACCAGCTGATCCGCGCCGGCGAGTTCGACGTCGTCGTGGCCGGCGGCCAGGAGTCCATGACCAACGCCCCGCACGTGCTGCCGAAGTCCCGCGAGGGCTTCAAGTACGGCGCGATCGAGATGCTCGACGTGATGGCGCACGACGGCCTGACCGACGCCTTCGAGAACATCGCCATGGGCGAGTCCACCGAGAAGCACAACACCCGCCTCGGCATCGACCGCGCCTCCCAGGACGAGATCGCCGCGCTGTCGCACCAGCGCGCCGCCGCCGCGCAGAAGAACGGCGTCTTCGAGGCCGAGATCACCCCGGTCGAGATCCCGCAGCGCAAGGGCGAGCCGGTCGTCTTCTCGAAGGACGAGGGCGTCCGCGCCGAGACGACCGTCGAGTCCCTCGGCAAGCTCCGCCCCGCCTTCGCCAAGGACGGCACCATCACCGCCGGCACCTCCTCGCAGATCTCCGACGGCGCCGCCGCCGTGGTCGTGATGAGCAAGGCCAAGGCGGAGGAGCTCGGCCTGGAGTGGATCGCCGAGATCGGCGCCCACGGCAACGTGGCGGGCCCGGACAACTCGCTCCAGTCGCAGCCGTCCAACGCCATCCAGCACGCCCTGAAGAAGGAGGGCCTGACCGTCGACGACCTCGACCTGATCGAGATCAACGAGGCCTTCGCCGCGGTCGCCGTACAGTCCATGAAGGACCTCGGCGTGTCCCCGGAAAAGGTGAACGTCAACGGCGGCGCCATCGCGCTCGGCCACCCGATCGGCATGTCCGGCGCCCGTGTGGTGCTCCACCTCGCCCTGGAGCTCAAGCGGCGCGGCGGCGGCATCGGCGCGGCCGCGCTCTGCGGCGGCGGCGGCCAGGGCGACGCGCTGATCATCCGCGTGGCCGGCAAGTAAGCACTTCCGACAGGAGAAGGCAGCATGGTGGACGTCCCCGCACTGGTCGCCCAGGCACGGGAGGGCAGGCCGCGGGCCGTGGCCCGGCTGATCTCGCTCGTGGAGGGGGCGTCCCCGCAGCTGCGCGAGGTGATGGCGGCGCTGGCCCCGCTCACCGGAAACGCCTACGTGGTGGGCCTGACAGGCTCGCCCGGCGTCGGCAAGTCCACGTCGACCTCGGCGCTGGTGACCGCGTACCGCAGGGCCGGGAAGCGGGTCGGCGTGCTCGCCGTCGACCCGTCCTCGCCGTTCAGCGGCGGCGCGCTCCTCGGCGACCGGGTCCGGATGTCGGAGCACGCCTCCGACCCCGGCGTCTACATCCGCTCGATGGCCACCCGCGGTCACCTGGGCGGTCTCGCCTGGGCCGCCCCGCAGGCCATCCGGGTCCTCGACGCGGCCGGCTGCGAGGTGATCCTGGTGGAGACCGTCGGCGTCGGCCAGTCCGAGGTGGAGATCGCCGGGCAGGCGGACACCTCGATGGTGCTGCTGGCCCCGGGCATGGGCGACGGCATCCAGGCCGCGAAGGCGGGCATCCTGGAGATCGGCGACGTGTACGTGGTCAACAAGGCCGACCGGGACGGCGCCGACGCCACCGCCCGCGAGCTCAACCACATGCTGGGCCTCGGCGAGGCCCGCGGCCCCGGCGACTGGCGGCCGCCGATCGTGAAGACGGTCGCGGCGCGCGGCGAGGGCGTGGACGAGGTCGTGGAGGCCCTGGAGAAGCACCGGGCCTGGATGGAGGAGCACGGGGTCCTGGCGGAGCGCCGCAAGGCCCGGGCGGCCCGCGAGGTGGAGACCATCACCATCACGGCGCTGCGCGAGCGGATCGGCGACCTGCACGGGGACCGGCGGCTCGACGCGCTGGCCGAGCGGATCGCGACCGGCGCGCTCGACCCGTACGCGGCCTCCGACGAGCTCCTGGCGAGCCTGACCGGCAACTGACGCCTGGACGACGGAGAAGGGCCTCCCCGCCGCGGGGAGGCCCTTCTCCGTGGATCCGTCAGGTCACGGCTTGCCGCGCTTGCCGCGCAGCCGCTCCGCGATCGGCTTGAGCGACTCGTGGAGGTCGCCGAGCGCCTCGGGGGAGAGCCGGTCGATGAAGTGGTCGCGGACCGACTCCACGTGGTGCGGGGCGACCTTGCGCATGGTGTCCATGCCCTCGTCGGTGAGGACCGCGTAGAGGCCGCGGCGGTCGGACTCGCAGTTGACCCGCTGGACCAGGCCGGCGTTCTCCATCCGGGTGATCTGATGGGAGAGGCGGCTCTTGGACTGGAGGGTGGCGGTGGCGAGGTCGCTCATGCGGAGCCGGCGCTCGGCGGACTCCGAGAGGTTCACGAGGATCTCGTAGTCGTTCATGGTCAGGCCGAAGGGCTGGAGGTCGCGCTCCAGCTGGTGCGTCAGCATTCGCTGGACGTCGAGGAAGGTGCGCCACGCGCACTGCTCGGCGTCGGTGAGCCAGGGGGTGGCCGTCTCGGTGTCCATAGAGTGGATTCTACCTAAGAAGTTGAATACTTGACGAAATCTGAGGGGTGACGCGCGGCACCCGCCGGACCGGCCGCGGTCCTCGCGCGGCCGTTCGAAGCATCACGCTCCGCAGACTACCGCTCACAGCCCGAAGCGCCGCTGCAGGTCCCCGAGCTGGCCGGGAAGGCGCGGTACCGCTCCTTGCGCCGCCTGGCCGGAACCGTGCGCACCGTGCCCGCCCGGCACCCCCGCCTGGGCCGGCGGCGCGCCGATCGCCCGCTCCGCCATCAGCAGCTCCGTCGACTGGAGCAGCACCGTGCCCGCGCCGACGAACTCGAACTGGTGCTCCTCGCCCGAGGAGCCCCCGATGCCGGTCAGGGCGCGTACGCCGCCCATCACGCCCGTCAGGTAGGCGTGGTCGTAATGGTGGCAGGGGGACGGGCAGTCCGCCCAGCCGACCAGCGCCTGCGGGTCCACCCGCAGCGGCGGCTCCATGAAGACCACCGGACCGTTGGACGCGGCCACGAACTTGCCGGTTCCGATCAGCGTCACGAAACCCGGCACGATCGACTGCTTCAGCGCCAGCGTCGGCTGGTAGGCCAGCAGGTTCCCCGAGCGGATCGTCAGATTGCCCTCGTCCAGGTCGTACGAGTTCACGTCGAAGGCCCGGTCCGCGAGCAGCATCTTCCCGGAGCCCTCGGCCACCACCCAGTCGCTCGCGTGCAGCGGCGAGTGGAAGGCGGTCCGCACCAGCCGGTCGAGCCGCCCGTGCCCGATCCCGTTGAACTCGATCTGCCCGTAGTAGGCGATCATCTTCCCCTTCTGCAGGAACCACTGGGAGCCCTTGAGCTCCACGCAGAAGGTGTAGTCGTTGACGTTGTCGTCCGACGGCAGGGTGTGCGGATCGTGGATGACAGGGGTGCTCACAGCTTCTCCTCCGACGCCTGGACGTACACCGCACCGCTGCCGCTCAGCTCCAGCTGGAAGGCCTCGCCCGAGCCGCGGCCCACCATGTCGCGCCAGCCCAGCGCGGTCGAGAGCTTGTTCCGCACGTCGCCGTGGTGGGCCACGTACGCCTGCGGGTCGACGTGCACCGGGCGGCCCGGCGCGATCGGCAGCTCGATGACCCCGCCGTGCGCCATGACCGCCACCGAGCCGTGGCCCTTCAGGGTGGTGGTGAAGAGGCCCTGGCCGGTCACCTGGCCGCGGACCAGGCCCATGACCCCGCCCTGCGAGCCCATGAACATCGTGCCCTGCTCCAGGGTGCCGTCGAAGGCGAGCAGCCGGTCCGCCTCCACGTACAGGGTGTCGCCGGTCAGCGCGATCACCTGGATGTGGTGGCCGCCGTGCCCGAACATCACAAGTCCGTTGCCCTCCACGGTCATCAGCGGCGTGGCCTCGCCGGCCACCCGGCGGCCGATCATCGACATCAGACCGCCCTGCCCGCCCGCCATGTTCGGCGTGAACGTGACGTCCCCGCGGTACGCGAGCATGGCGCCGCGCTGGCTGAAGAGGCGCTGCCCGGGGATGACGGTCGCCTCGACCATCTTCGAGTTGATCTCACGGAAGGGCATCAGACGTCACCTCCGATCGTGTTCCGCTCGCTCGGCTGCACATAGACCAGTCCGTCGCCCTCGAAGCGGATCTGGAAGGCCTCGCCGCCGCCCTCGCCCAGCAGGGTGCGGAAGGTCACGCCCGACTGGAAGTGCTGCTGGAGGTTGCCCTGGTGGGCGACGTACGCGCCCGGGTCGACCGACAGCGGGTACTGCGGGGTCACCCGGAGCACCGTCGCCGGGCCGTCGGACAGGAGCGCCGCCTGCCCGGTGCCCTCCACCGTGGTGGTGAAGAGGCCGTTGCCGGTCGCGCCGCCGCGCATCCCCGTGAAGGTCGTGCCGGTGCGGAGCCCCGCGTCGGTGCAGAGCAGGTTGCTCGCCTCCACCCACAGCTTGTCGCCGTGCAGCTGGACGAGGTTGATCTCGGAGGCCCGGTCGGCGAACCAGCAGGTCCCCTGGCCCTTGACCTCCATCACCTCCATCTGTTCCCCCGTCAGGCGACGGGTGACCATGCCGCGCAGGCCCTCCCCGCCGCCGCTCATCTTCTTGAACGCCATCTGCCCGTCGTAGGCGACCATCGAGCCGTTCTTCGCCTTGACGGCGTCGCCGGTCATCGTCACGGCGAGCACCTTGCTGCCTTGGAGTCGGAACGTAGCCACCGGTCGAAGGTAGCGGGGACCCGGATAAAGAGACAGCAAAGTCGCGGTGCACAATGGACCCGCCCACCCTTGTGCATCCGTTCACAAGATCGCGCTCCTGTTTGAACGAAGGTGACCCCTCCGTGGACCTCAAGACCGCTTCCTCGCTGCACCGCCTCCGGCTCGTCTCCGCGCCCGAGGCCGTGTCGTTCCTGCTCCTGCTGGTCTGCTCGGTGCTCAAGCGGACCACGGACTTCAACGCGGTCCCGGTCATGGGCGCGGTCCACGGCATCCTCTTCGTCCTCTACGTGCTCTTCTGGCTGGACGCCTGGAACCGCACCAAGTGGAGCTTCGGCACCGCCGCCGTCTACTTCCTCCTCTCCGTCGTGCCCTTCGGCGGCTTCTTCGCCGACCGCAGGCTGAGGCGCGAGGCGGAGGCCGCCGTCATCGCCTCCCGCGCCCGCGCGGAGGCCGCCGAGGGCACGGTGAACGCGTGATCGTCGCCTTCTCCGTCACCCCGCTCGGCGTGGGCGAGGAGGTCGGCGAGTACGTCGCCGACGCCGTCCGCGTCGTCCGCGAGTCCGGGCTGCCGAACCGCACCGACGCCATGTTCACGTCCATCGAGGGGGAGTGGGACGAGGTCATGGACGTCGTGAAGCGGGCCGTCGCCGCCGTCGAGGCGCGCGCGCCGCGCGTCTCCGTCGTCCTCAAGGCCGACATCCGGCCCGGTGTCACCGACGGCCTCACCGCCAAGGTCGACACCGTGGAGCGCCACCTCGGCGGCTGAGTCCGCCCCGCCCGAGCCCCTGGCCGCCCGACCAGGGGCTTTGTGCTGCCCACCGGGACCTCGCCAGGACTTTGAGCGGGTGCTCAACATCGGTTAACGTCCTCCTTGAGCGATCGCTCAAGATCGCTCGACACGGGGCAGTGGCCGTGGGACGCCACCGGGCATCCCCGTTCCCGGCCGCCGCCGGCCCGGTGTCTCCGCGGGGGAGCGCCACCGGGCCGGCCGCGCGCCGCGCAGGTGAGGAGGGGGCGGTGTGAGCGGGGAGGAGAAGCCCCGGGGGGCGCGGGACGCCAAGGGGCGGGAGACCCGCGAGAAGCTGCTCGACGGGGCCCTGCGGGCGCTCGTCGAGCACGGGATCGCCGGGGCCTCCGCGCGGACCGTCGCGGCCGCCGCCGGAGTCAACCAGGCGCTCGTCTTCTATCACTTCGGCTCCGTCGACGACCTGCTCGCCGCCGCCTGCCGGCGCGGCGCCGAACAGCGGGTGGCCCGCCACCGCGACCGGCTCCGGGCCGTCACCTGCCTCACCGAACTGCTCGCCTTCGGCCGGGCCATGCACGCCGAGGAACGGGACGCCGGACACGTCGCCGTCCTCGCCCAGCTGCTCGCCGGCGCCCAGACCCACCCCCGGCTCGCCCCGGCCACCGCCGCCGGGCTCGACCTGTGGGCCGAGGAGATCGAGGGCGTGCTGCGGCGGGTCCTCGCCGGCACCCCGCTGGACGGCGTCACCGACCCGGCCGGCCTCGCCCGCGCCGTCGCCGCCTCCTTCATCGGCCTCGAACTCTACGAGGGCGTCGATCCGGACGGCGCGGACGCCGCGCTCGCCGCCCTGGAGCAGCTCGGCGCGCTGCTCGCCGCCGTGGAGGAGCTGAACCCGGTGGCGCGGAAGGCGGTCGCGTACGCGCTGCGTCGATCGGGTGGACGCGGGCGGTAGAACGCCCTCACTCGGAGTACTCCAGTCGACACGCCGGGCGGTGTCCCCTTTTGTGGGGATATCGACCCGATCGACGACAGCTGGAGGCACCGTGCGGCCGGGAGGCTACGACTACGACACCTACAGCCGACTCGCCGGTCCCCTCACGGAACCGGACACGGCGGAGTACCAGGTGCGGTACACGAGTCTGCTCTCGAAGGAGCCGCACCGAATACGAGCCGTCCTCCTCATGGCGCTCGCGCCGCTGCTCTCCGCGGTGCTCCTGGCCTACCTGGTCTGGCCCACCCACTGGACCGTCCGCGAGGGCGACGACACCTGGCGGGTGCCGTACGACACGGTGATGCTCGTGTCGATCGGCCTCATCTGCTTCTTCATGCTGGTGAACGTCGTCTCGATCGCCCACGCCACCATGGTCGCCCGCGACCCCGTCCCGGTGTACCCCGAGAAGGGCACCCGGGTCGCCTTCCTCACCACCTACGTGCCCGGCAAGGAACCCCTCGCCATGGTGCGGGCCACCCTGGAGGCCGCCGTCCGCATCCGGCACGACGGCACCCTGCACGTGTGGCTCCTCGACGAGGGCGACGACGACGCGGCCAAGGCCCTCTGCGCCGAACTCGGCGTCCGCCACTTCACCCGGGCCGGCGTGCCCGAGTGGAACCGGAAGAAGGGTGTGCACAAGGCGAAGACCAAGCACGGCAACTACAACGCCTGGCTCGCCATGCACGGCGACGCCTACGACTGCTTCGCCTCGGTCGACACCGACCACGTCCCGCTCCCCGACTTCCTGGAGCGGATGCTCGGCTACTTCCGCGACCCCGACGTCGCCTTCGTCGTCGGCCCCCAGGTCTACGGCAACTACACCGGCGCCGTCACCAAGGCCGCCGAGTCCCAGCAGTTCCTCTTCCACGCGCTCATCCAGCGCGCCGGGAACCGCTACCGCGCCCCCATGTTCGTCGGCACCAACAACGTCGTCCGGATCTCCGCCGTCAAGCAGGCCGGCGGCCTGTACGACTCCATCACCGAGGACATGGCCACCGGCTTCGAGCTGCACCGCCGCAAGAACCCGGCCACCGGCCGCCGCTGGCGCTCCGTCTACACCCCCGACGTCCTCGCCGTCGGCGAGGGCCCGGCCTCCTGGACCGACTTCTTCACCCAGCAGCTCCGCTGGTCCCGGGGGACGTACGAGACGATCCTCAAGCAGTACTGGAAGGCGCCGTTCAGCATGCCGCCCGGCCGCCTCCTCAACTACACGCTCATGCTCGTCTACTACCCCATGACGGCCGTCAACTGGCTGCTCGGCATCCTCAGCTGCGTCCTCTACCTGTGGCTCGGCGCCTCCGGCACCCAGGTCTCCTCCCAGGTCTGGCTCATGATCTACAGCGACGCCGTCGCCCTCCAGATCGGCCTCTACCTCTGGAACCGCCGCCACAACGTCTCCCCGCACGAACCCGAGGGCTCCGGCGGCCTCGCCGGCATGGTGATGTCCGCGCTCTCCGCGCCCATCTACCTCAAGTCCCTCGGCTCCGCGCTCCTGCGCACCCGCGGCCGCTTCGTCGTCACCCCCAAGGGCGGCTCCGCGAGCCCCGACCGCGTCCTCACCTTCCGCATCCACCTCTACTGGGCGGTCGTCCTCGTCGCCTCCCTGGCGGCCTCGGTCCACTACGACCACACCCACGCGGCGATGCGCACCTGGGCGGTCCTCGCCCTCGTCATCACGCTCGCCCCGGTGACCGTCTGGGCCTGGACGCTGCTGCGCGACCGGCGCGCCCGCACGGTCCGCGAACGGGCCCGCGCCCGGACCCGCGACCGCCGCCTCGCCATCGCCCGCACGGGCATCGAGCTGCGCACCGTACCGCCGCTGCCGCAGTTCCCGCCCCTGCCGCAGTTCCCGCCCCTGCCCCCGCACCCGCCCGCGACCACCGCGCCCACGACGACCGGAGGGAACTGAGCCATGGCCTACCGGCCGTCCAAGAAGTTCAAGAAGACCCTGCTCGGCAGCGGCGCCGTCCTCGTCCTCGCGGCGCTCAACGCCCCCGCGGCCGTCTCCTTCGCCTCGGAGAAGTACCACGCCTACAAGATCGCCCAGCCCGGCTACAAGAAGAAGTACGGCTCCTGGGGCGGCGTCTCCGTCCCCGACGGGGCGCGGATCAACGCCATCCACGCCGCCCTCCTGCACACCGGCAAGGTGCTCCTGATCGCCGGCTCCGGCAACGACCAGGAGAACTTCGACGCCGGGACCTTCGACACCGTCCTGTGGGACCCGGTGAAGAACACCTTCAAGAAGATCCCCACCCCCGAGGACTTCTTCTGCGCCGGCCACAGCCAACTGCCCGACGGGCGGCTCCTGGTGGCCGGCGGCACCGCCCGCTACGAGGTCCTCGACGGCGGGGTGAAGAAGGCCGGCGGCGGCATGCGGGTGAAGAACGAGAGCCCCGACAAGGCCGTCACCCTCAAGAAGGGCACCCGCTTCCGCTCCCCGTCCGGCGTCGAGTACGTCTCCACCACCGACGTCACCGTCCCCAAGGCGAAGCGCGAGTTCGAGATCTCGTACTTCAAGAGCGGCCAGATGAAGCCGTGGAAGACCAAGGTGACCGCGGCCGAGGCCCGGGTCTTCGTCGAGGCCGTCGAGGAGGGCCCGCAGGGCCTCACCACCGAGGCCGCGCAGTACGAGGTCGTCGGCCTCAAGGGCGAGCAGGCCGACAACGTCTACGGCCTCGCCCAGAAGCTCACCACCGAGAAGCAGGACTTCCAGGGCATCAAGGCCGCCTACGAGTTCGACCCCAAGGCGGAGAAGTACATTCCGGTCGCCCCGATGAAGGACGCCCGCTGGTACCCCACCCTGGTCGGCCTCCAGGACGGCAAGGTCCTCGCCGTCTCCGGGCTCAACGACGTCGGCGACGTCGTCCCCGGCGACAACGAGATCTACGACCCGAAGACCAAGAAGTGGACCAAGGGCCCCTTCCGCTACTTCCCCACCTACCCCTCGCTCTTCCTCACCAAGGGCGGCAAGCTCCTCTACACCGGCTCCAACGCCGGCTACGGCCCCGCCGAGAAGGGCCGGGCACCCGGCCTGTGGGACCTGAAGACCAACAAGTTCACCCCCCTGACCGGCCTCACCGACCCCGACCAGCTGGAGACCTCCGCCTCCCTCATCCTGCCCCCCGCACAGGCGCAGAAGGTGATGGTCCTCGGCGGCGGTGGGGTCGGCGAGTCCGCCAAGTCCACCGCCCGCACCTCCATCGTCGACCTGAATGCCGAGAGCCCGGCCTTCCAGGACGGCCCGGCCCTCCCGCAGGGCACCCGCTACCTCAGCAGCGTCCTGCTCCCCGACGACACCGTCTTCACCACCGGCGGCTCCCGCGACTACCGGGGCCGCAGCGGCAGCGACATCCTGAAGGCGCAGTTCTACGACCCCGCCACCAACGCCTTCGCGGCGGCGGCCGACCCCACCGTCGGCCGCAACTACCACTCGGAGGCGCTGCTGCTGCCCGACGGACGGGTCGCCACCTTCGGCTCCGACCCGCTCTTCGACGACAAGGACAACACCAAGCTCGGCACCTTCGAGCAGCGCATCGAGGTCTTCACCCCGCCCTACCTCCACAAGGCCGGCGCCGACCGGCCGGTGCTCGGCGAGGGCCCCCGGGAGCTCGACCGCAACGGCCGCGCCACCTTCAAGACCAAGGACGCCGGCCGGATCGCCAAGGCCCGCCTGATGCGGCCCAGCGCCGTCACCCACACCACGGACGTCGAACAGCGCTCGGTGGCCCTGGAGCTGACCAGGGGCAAGGACGGGCTCACGGTCACCGTGGACGCCCCCGAGGACCGCACCCTCGTCCCGCCCGGCTGGTACATGCTCTTCGTCACCGACGAGGAGGGCATCCCCTCCGAGGCCAAGTGGATCCAGGTGAAGGGAGGCTGACGAGGCTTCAGGAGTACTGACAAGGCGTCAGGAGTCGGCGCGGCGGGCCAGGCCGAGGGCGTACTCGGGCCACCAGGTCCCCGCGGACGGGCCGCCCCGGCACTGCCCGTCCGAATCCCCCGGACGCTTGATCCACAGGTACGCGTCCACCAGCGCGTCCCCGGTCCGGTCCGTCGGCGGCACGCCGAGCGACCGGCCCGGGGGATTGCACCAGGCCTCCGCCCGGTCCCCCGGGAGGGGGCCGGCGCCGTTCCGGCTCGTGTCGACCGTGAAGTGCATCCCGCCGAGCAGCCCCGACAGGGTCGCCCCGAAGTCCCGCACCACCGAGGTCTCCTGGAAGTTCGACACGTTCAGCGAGAAGCCGTCCGCGCGGGCGATCCCGGCCCGCCGCAGCGGCTCCACCAGCTTCCCCGGGTCGTCGATCCACGCCGGGTTCCCCGCGTCCAGGTAGACCCGGGTGCCCGGCTGCCGCTTCAGGCGCTCGATCGCCTCCGAGAGCAGCGCCGACCGCTCCTCGTGGTACTGCCCCGGCGTACAGCCGTCCACCATGTGCGGCACCGCGTCCGGCTCCAGGACCACCACCGCGGAGGCGTCCCCGATCGCCGAGGCGAAGGCGTCCACCCAGTCCCGGTACGCCTGCCCGTCCCGCGCCCCGCCGGCGGAGTACATCCCGCAGTCGCGGTGCGGGATGTTGTACGCCACGAAGACCGCCGTCCGGTCCTCGGCCGTCGCCCCGCGCACCGCCCGCCGGATCTCCGGCGCCGGGTCGTCCCCGGCCGGCCAGTCCGCGACCGGCTGCTCCGAGATCCGCTTCAGCACCCGGGCGTCGTCGGTGCGGCCCTGCGCCTCGTACTGCCGGACCTGCTTGGCCGCGTCGCTCTCCGGGTCCACCCAGAACGGCGAACCGCCGGTCGGCGCCGGCGCCTCGCCCTTCGTCGCGGCCGGGGGGCCGACGGGGGAGCGGGCGGGCTCGTCGGAGGAGCAGCCGCCGGTGGTCAGCAGCAGGGCGGCGGCGAGGGCGACGGCGGTGACGGTGGTGGTGCGGCGGGACATCCGGCCCCCAGGGTCGGCAACGTGGGGAGTACGGGCGCGAGGTCCGTCAGGGGATCACCGGACGAACGGGGCTCATCGTGACATAACGGTCACCCGGCGTCCGGCTGCGACACCGCGATCCCCAGCGGCGTCCGCTCGTACAGCACCTGGTGGCCGTAACGCCGCGAGGTCAGCAGCCCCGCGTCCCGCAACACCGCCAGGTGCGCCGACACCGACGACGGCGCCCTGCCCAGCCGGTGCGCGAGCGCCGTCGTCCCGGCCGGCTCGTCCAGCGCGCACAGCACGTCCGCCCGCACCGGCCCCAGCAGCCGCGCCAGCGCCTCCGGCGTCCGCTCCCGCGACTCCGCCCACAGCCCGCCGATGCCGCGCACCGGATACACCACCGTCGGCTGCCACGGCTCGTCGAAACCGCTGATCACCTCCGGCCAGATGAACACCGACGGCATCAGCACCAGACCCTGCCCGCCCAGGGCCCGCACGTGCTCCCCGCGATAGCCGGCCACCTCCAGGACCCCCGCCTCCGCGTCCCACGAGAAGGACGGGTGCAGCTCCCCGAGCAGCCGCTCCAGACCACCCTCCGCGAGCCTCCGCGAGTGGTACGCCACATCCGCTTCGAGCAGCGCCCGCAGCCGGGGCCACTCGGGCGCGACCAGCGCCTCCCACGCGGCCGCGAGCAGATCGGCGAGCCGCGCCACGGCCGCCGCGGGATCGGCGAGCATCCGCCGCCCCTCCGCGCTCTCCGCCGCCCCCGGCGTACAGGCCAGCGCCCGCGCGAGATCCGGCCCGACCAGCGCCGGATCGATCGCCCGCACGGCGGCCAGCTCCTCCTCGAAGGACGCGGCGGGCCCCAGCGGCGGCGGATAGAGAAAGTCCGGCGAATGCCCCCGCAACGGCATGAGCAGCTGCAGCGGCGCGAGGTCCAGCTCCCGCGCCGCCCCGGCGATCCGCCGCAGCCAGGGCAGGTGGTACCCCTGCTGCCGGGGCCGCGCGAGCACCCGCACGGCCGACTGCGTCTCCCAGAGCGGCGACACGGCGAACCGGATCCGCAGCGGATCGGACTCCCCGAAGAGCAGGTGGTACGGCACGGCACCCCCTCCGGCGTACGGGACATTCGGCTACAGCCGAAAGTCTAGGCCGCTCGCCTCAGCCGACCCAGGCTGCACACATGCCCCCAACCGGCCCGCCGGCCCACCACTCCGCCCCTGACCCCACCCTCGACACCGCCCCGGCCGACCCCGCACCCACGCCCACGCCCGCCGTCCCGGGCTACGCGCCCGCGTCCGCCGCCCCCGGCTACCTCGCCGTCTTCCGGGTGCGGGAGTTCCGGTGGGTGTTCGGGGCGCATCTGCTCTCGCTGCTCGGGCTCGTCGTCAGCGAGATCGCGCTCACCGTCCTCGTCTACGACCTCACCCGGTCCCCGCTCCTCTCCTCCCTCACCTTCGCCCTCGGCTTCCTCCCCTACCTCCTCGGCGGCACCCTCCTCGCGGGGATCGCCGACCGGCATCCGCCGCGCCGGGTGCTCGTCGTCTGCGACCTGCTCTGCGCCGGGGCCGTCGCGCTCATGGTGCTGCCCGCCACCCCCGTCGCCGGGCTGCTCGTGCTGCGCTGCGCCGTCGCCGCCGTCGCGCCCGTCTTCCAGGGCACCCGCATGGCGACGCTCGCCGACATCCTGGGCGACGGCGACCTCTTCGTCCTCGGCCGCTCGCTCCTGCGGATCGTCTCCCAGTCCGCCCTCCTCGCCGGCTTCGGCGTCGGCGGCGTCCTGCTCACCGTCGTCCCCGCCCGCGCGGCCATCGCGCTCACCGCCGCGACCTTCCTCCTCTCCGCCCTGCTGCTGCGCCTCGGCACCGCCCGCCGCCCGGCCCGCGCCGCCGAGAAGCGCGAGGGGCTCGGCGCCACCTGGTCGCTGCTGCGCGACCGCCGGATCCGCCGGCTGATGCTGCTCTTCTGGGTGCCGCCGCTCTTCGTCGTCGTCCCCGAGGCGCTCGCCGCCCCCTACGCCGACGGGCTCGGCGTCTCCACCGCCGCCCTCGGCCTCCTCATGTGCGCCATGCCGGTCGGCACCATCGCCGGCGAACTCCTCGCCGGCGCCCTCCTGGGCCCCGCCACCCGCGTCCGGCTCGTCGCCCCGCTCCTCCTCGCCGGCTTCCTCCCCTTCCTCGTGTACGCGCTCCGCCCCGGCCCCGCGCTCGCCGCGCTCGCGCTCGTGGCGGCCGGTGCCGCGGGGGCGTACACCCTCGGCCTCGACGCCCGTTTCGTCGCGGCCGTCCCCGAGGAGCGGCGGGGGAGGGCGATGACCCTCATGACGGCGGGCATGATGACCGTCCAGGGCGTCGGCATGGCCGGCGCGGGCCTGGTCGCCGAGTTCGTCCCCGTCCATCTGGTGGTCGCCGGCGCGGGCCTGCTCGCCGTCGTGACCGTCGGTGTCCTGCTCGCGACCGAAGAGCGAGACGGGGCTGACCGTCATGTGACCAGTCGGTAAGGTCGATGCGTGCCGAAGCCGCTGAGTCTCCCGTTCGACCCCATCGCCCGCGCCGACGAGCTCTGGCAGAAGCGCTGGGGCCCGGTCCCCTCCATGGCCGCGATCACCTCGATCATGCGCGCCCACCAGATCCTCCTGGGCGAGGTGGACGCCGTGGTCAAGCCGTACGGGCTGACCTTCGCCCGCTACGAGGCGCTGGTGCTGCTCACCTTCTCCAAGGAGGGCGAGCTGACCATGTCGAAGATCGGCGAGCGGCTCATGGTCCACCCCACGTCCGTGACGAACACGGTGGACCGCCTGGTGAAGTCGGGCCTCGTCGCCAAGCGCCCCAACCCCAACGACGGGCGCGGCACCCTCGCCTCGATCACCGAGAAGGGCCGCGAGGTGGTCGAGGCGGCCACCCGCGACCTGATGGAGATGGAGTTCGGCCTGGGCGCGTACGACGCCGAGGAGTGCGCCGAGATCTTCGCGATGCTCCGCCCGCTGCGGGTCGCGGCGGGCGACTTCGACGAGGCCTGAACCCCGCTTCGGCGAGGTCCGGCCACCCGGTTCGGCGAGGTCCGGCCACCCGGTTCGGCGAGGTCCGGCCCTCGCTTCGACGAGCCCGACCCCCGCGAAGATCGCCCCGGAACGGGCGGTTACGCTCGACGGCATGAAATCCAGCGTGCTGACCCGCTACCGCGTCATGGCGTACGTGACCGCCGTCATGCTGCTCGTGCTGTGCACCTGCATGATCTTCAAGTACGGCTTCGACACGGGCGAGGACCTGACCTTCGCGGTCTCCCAGGCCCACGGCGTCCTCTACATCATCTACCTGGTCTTCGCCTTCGACCTGGGCTCCAAGGCCCGCTGGCCGTTCGGCAAGATCGTGTGGGTGCTGCTCTCCGGGACGATCCCCTTCGCCGCGTTCTTCGTCGAGCGCAAGGTCGTCGCCGAGGTGAAGCCGCTGGTCAGCGGCGCGCAGCCGGTTCCGGCCAAGGCCTGAGACTCACCCCCGTACAACTGTGCGGGGGTTTCTCATCGACATTTACTAGGACGTCCTAGTAAATTCGAAGGCATGGACGCTGACGCCATCGAGGAAGGCCGCCGTCGCTGGCAGGCCCGTTACGACAAGGCCCGCAAGCGCGACGCGGACTTCACCACGCTCTCCGGGGACCCGGTCGAGCCGGTCTACGGGCCCCGGCCCGGGGACACGTACGAGGGGTTCGAGCGCATCGGCTGGCCCGGCGAGTACCCCTTCACCCGGGGACTCCACCCCACCGGCTACCGGGGCCGCACCTGGACCATCCGCCAGTTCGCCGGCTTCGGCAACGCCGAGCAGACCAACGAGCGGTACAAGATGATCCTCGCCGCCGGCGGCGGCGGGCTCTCGGTCGCCTTCGACATGCCCACCCTCATGGGCCGCGACTCCGACGACCCCCGCTCGCTGGGCGAGGTCGGCCACTGCGGCGTCGCCATCGACTCCGCCGCCGACATGGAGGTCCTCTTCAAGGACATCCCGCTCGGCGACGTGACCACGTCGATGACGATCTCCGGCCCGGCCGTCCCGGTCTTCTGCATGTACCTGGTCGCCGCCGAGCGCCAGGGCGTCGACCCGGCCGTGCTCAACGGCACGCTCCAGACCGACATCTTCAAGGAGTACATCGCGCAGAAGGAGTGGCTCTTCCCGCCCGAGCCGCACCTGCGCCTCATCGGCGACCTGATGGAGCACTGCGCGCAGGGCATCCCCGCGTACAAGCCGCTCTCGGTCTCCGGTTACCACATCCGCGAGGCCGGGGCGACGGCCGCGCAGGAGCTGGCGTACACCCTCGCCGACGGCTTCGGCTACGTGGAGCTCGGCCTCTCCCGCGGCCTCGACGTCGACGTCTTCGCGCCCGGCCTCTCCTTCTTCTTCGACGCCCACCTCGACTTCTTCGAGGAGATCGCCAAGTTCCGCGCCGCCCGCCGGATCTGGGCCCGCTGGATGAAGGAGGTCTACGGCGCCAAGACCGACAAGGCGCAGTGGCTCCGCTTCCACACCCAGACCGCCGGCGTCTCCCTCACCGCGCAGCAGCCGTACAACAACGTCGTACGGACCGCGGTCGAGGCCCTCTCCGCCGTCCTCGGCGGCACCAACTCCCTCCACACCAACGCCCTCGACGAGACCCTCGCCCTCCCCAGCGAGCAGGCCGCCGAGATCGCGCTCCGCACCCAGCAGGTGCTGATGGAGGAGACCGGCGTCGCCAACGTCGCGGACCCGCTGGGCGGTTCCTGGTACGTCGAGCAGCTCACCGACCGCATCGAGGCCGACGCCGAGAAGATCTTCGACCAGATCAAGGAGCGCGGCCTGCGCGCCCATCCGGACGGGCAGCACCCGATCGGCCCGATCACCTCCGGCATCCTGCGCGGCATCGAGGACGGCTGGTTCACCGGCGAGATCGCCGAGTCCGCCTTCCGCTACCAGCAGTCCCTGGAGAAGGGCGAGAAGCGCGTCGTCGGCGTCAACGTCCACCACGGCTCGGTCACCGGCGACCTGGAGATCCTGCGCGTCAGCCACGAGGTCGAGTGGGAGCAGGTCCGGGTCCTCGGCGAGCGGAAGGGCCGGCGCGACGAGGCGAAGGTCCGCGCCTCCCTCGACGCCATGCTCGCGGCGGCCCGGGACGGCGCCAACATGATCCCGCCGATGCTCGACGCGGTCCGCGCCGAGGCCACCCTCGGCGAGATCTGCGACGTCCTCCGCGAGGAGTGGGGCGTGTACGTGGAGCCCGCCGGCTTCTGAGCCGTCACACCGACGGACAGCGCGAAGGGCCGGTACGGGGACTCCGTACCGGCCCTTCGCACTGCTTCTGTTCCGCTGCTTCCGCGCGCTACTTCGCCGCCGTGCCCAGCACCTTCGTGGGGGTGATCCGGATGACCACCCGGACCTTCTCCGGCGGCAGCTCCCGGTACTCCTGACCGGCGCCCTCGCCCTCGTACGACTCCGCCAGCGCGACCGCCAGCTCCCGGCCCGCGTCCTCGGCGACCGCGGCCGTGCCGCGTATCTCCGCGTAGAGCAGCGGGTCGCGACGGTCGTGGACGGTCAGGGAGACGCGGGCGTCCGCCCGGACGTTCTTGACCTTGCGGCGGCCGTCCTGGCTGGAGATCAGCAGGTCGTCGCCGTCCCGGCCCACCCAGACCACCGAGGTCTGCGGGGAGCCGTCGGGCTGGACGGTGGCCAGGACGGCGGGGTTCACGTCGTCGAGCAGGGCGCGGACCCGGTCCGGCAGGTGTGTCGTCATCCGGGCACGCTAACCCAGCACCGCGACCGCGCCCAGTCCGCCCATCAGCAGCGCGGAGAGGCGGGCCACCCAGGCCGGGTCGACCGGCTCGGCGCTCACCAGGGCGCGGTGCACCACGGCGCCGGCGACCACGTCGAAGACGAGGTCGTCGATGGCGTCCACGGTCACCGGGTCGGGGTCCGCGGGCAGTTCGCCGCGCTCCTGCGCCCGCCGCCGCCCGTCCAGGACCAGCCGCTTCTGGCGGTCCACGATCGAGGCGCGGATCCGCTCGCGCAGCGGGACGTCCCGGGTGGACTCGGCGACCACCGCCATCAGCGCGGTCTGGGTCTCGGGGCGTTCCAGGAGCGCCGCGAACTGGAGGACGACGTGGGCGATGTCGGCCTGGAGGGAACCCAGGTCGGGCAGTTCGAGTTCATCGAAGAGGACGGCGACGGCGTCGACGACGAGTTCGTTCTTGTTGGGCCAGCGGCGGTACAGGGTGGTCTTGGCCACCCCGGCGCGGGTGGCGACGTCGCCCATCGTGAGCTTGGACCAGCCCAGCTCCACCAGGGCCGCGCGGGTCGCCTCCAGGATGGCCACGTCGGCCTCGGTGGAGCGGGGGCGGCCGGTACGGGTGCTGCGGGGGGTGGTGCGGCTACACATGAACGACGACCATACCCGCCGGTAGGTTCGGCGCCAGAGGCCCGTGATGTGAGGCAGTTCACGGCGTACGGCTCCCCTCCGCCCAGGCCTCGGCCATTACGCTACGACCCGTAGCGAAAGGCATTGAGCGGCCTGAGCGACAACCATGCAGGACGCCGGGTGGGGACCCGGCGAGCGGAGGGCGCCCTCGGCGGAGGGCGCTGTTCAGCCACGGCTTACCGGTTCCGCGCGCGGAAGGGGGAGGATGTACTCATGCAGCCCCGAAACATGTCCATGAGCGGCGTCGTCGACCTCGCCGCGGTGAAGGCGGCCGGAGAGGCCAAGGCGAAGGCGGAGCAGGCGCGCGCCGAGGCGGCGCGCCACGGCGGACCCGCGGCGGTGCCGCCTTCCGCCCTCGTGATCGACGTCGACGAGGCGGGCTTCGAGCGCGATGTGCTCCAGCGTTCCGCCGAGGTCCCGGTCGTCCTCGACTTCTGGGCCGAGTGGTGCGAGCCCTGCAAGCAGCTGGGCCCGCTCCTGGAGCGGCTGGCCGTGGAGTATGGCGGCCGTTTCCTCCTCGCGAAGATCGACGTCGACGCCAATCAGATGCTGATGCAGCAGTTCGGCATCCAGGGAATTCCGGCCGTTTTCGCGGTCGTCGCCGGCCAGGCGCTGCCCCTCTTCCAGGGCGCGGTGCCGGAGGGCCAGATCCGCGAGACCCTCGACCAGCTGATCCAGGTCGGCGAGGAGCGGTTCGGTCTGACCGGCCTGACCGTGGACGCCGGCGCCGAGGGCGCCGAGCCCGCCGACCGGCAGCCCGCCGGCCCGTACGACGCCCTCCTGGAGGCGGCCGCGTCCGCGCTGGACGCGGGTGACCTGGCCGGCGCGGTGCAGGCGTACAAGAACGTCCTCGCCGACGACCCGGAGCACCCCGAGGCCAAGCTGGGCCTCGCCCAGGCGGAGCTGCTCGGCCGGGTGCAGGGCATGGACCCGCAGACGGTCAGGAAGAACGCGGCGGACAACCCGGCGGACGTCGCCGCGCAGATCGCCGCCGCCGATCTGGACCTGGTGGGCGGTCACGTCCAGGACGCCTTCGGGCGGCTCGTGGAGACCGTGCGCCGCACCTTCGGCGACGACCGGGACGCGGCGCGGCTGCGGCTCCTGGAACTGTTCGAGGTCATCGGCCCGGAGGACCCGCGGGTGATCGCGGGCCGCCAGGCGCTGGCGCGAGTGCTGTTCTGACGTCCGAATTCCCGTACTGCTTCCCGCCCCGCGACTAAGCGCCTGCTCAGAGCGGGAAAGGCTGCCGAATCGTCCGACGATTTGGCGACAGAGTGACAAGCAGCGGCCGCGCTTTACCAAATCTTGATAAACGCGGCCGCTGTTACTTGCAGTAAATCGAACCTGTGGTTCTGTCCGGGTTCGCCTTCCGATAAGCGGATATTCCGCACCACGCACCCCCACCCTGCGTACCCGGGTGGCGGCATCGCGCCATGGCGTGGTCACGCATCCGTTACTAGCGAGTAATGAACCCCTTGTGCGGGCGCCAGGAATGGACCACGATCGGCCACGCTCGGTCCGAACCGCACGCCCCGGCAACCGCCAGGACGCACGGCGAGGGTCCCCACCGGGCGGACCGGACGCCCCAGGCGGCCGGTCATCGGACAGGGGGGTTCCTGCTCCCACCGGGCAGGACCTGTCCACCGGGCCGTGCGCACGCGCGGCACATGGTTGTCGCTCGGGGGTGATCGCCGGTGATTCGGACGCGCGTCGCGCCTCCTGACGCTTCGGCGCTCTCCTTCCCGAGGACGTAGCTCTTCTCCCATCCCAGGCCGGGCCCCGGGCCCTCCTGGAGATGTACGTCCGAGAAGGAGGATTCTCATGAAGTCCCAGGTTCGTGGCGGGACCAGATGGAAGCGTTTCGCCGTCGTCATGGTCCCGAGCCTGGCGGCCACGGCCGCGATCGGTGTCGGCCTGGCCCAGGGCGCGCTCGCCGCGTCCTTCGCGATCTCCGGCCAGGAGTTCAAGGTCAAGACGGACCGTCTCGTCGGTACCGAGTTCGTGCAGTACGGCAGTGTCGCCTCCGGCAAGACGCTGGAGGGTGACCCGCACGCCGCCGCCGTCGCGGTCTCCGGCTTCGACACGGCCTACATCACCAACATGTGCCAGTCGGTCGTGACGCCGAAGGTTCCGTTCCTCGGCGACATCACGCTCCGCCTGACCGCGGGTGACAGCGACAAGGCCAAGAGCGGCGACAAGAGCGAGCAGGTCTACGCCAAGGACCTCTACCTCGACGTCTCCGACCTGAAGGCCGACGCCGAGTTCGAGCGGATCGACATCGGCGTCGCGGCCGGCTCGCTGCCGAAGCACAAGGATGGCCAGGGCATCCAGCCCGGCGTCGACCCGCGCACGGTCAACGAGAACGGGTTCGCCCAGCGGGCGGACGTCGCCACGCTGACCAATGTCGAGCAGAAGGCGTGGGCGACCACCGCCGCGACGTTCAAGCTCCCTGACCTGAAGCTGTCCCTGCACCGGGGCACCGACAAGGAGTGCTTCCAGGGCTGATTCAGCCCTTGGGGTGCGGGCCGTTCCGGCGGCCCGCACCCGCGCCGGGGTCCGTCCCCGGTCTCTCCACTTCTCTCAGCAATACCGCTTCCAGGGAGCTGTTTCCATGAGCGCCGAGACCCTTGCCTCCCGCGAAGTCCCCAAGAAGGAGAACCGGTTCAAGGCCTGGCGGCAGACCCGGCCCTTCTGGGCGGGACTGTTCACCATCATCGGTGGTGTGCCGATCGGCTATCTCCCCTACGGGGACATGAGGCTCGGCAACGTCACCCTCACCATGGCGACCACGGCCGGTGCGGGCGCGCTGATCATCGGCGTCCTGCTCATCACCCTCGGCCTGACGATGTGGTTCCAGCCTCTCGTCCGGGTCTTCGCGGGTGTCGCGGCGATCGTCTTGGCGCTGGTGTCCATCCCGGTGTCGAACTTCGGCGGACTGGTCGTCGGATTCCTCTTCGCCCTCATAGGCGGCGCCTTGTCGGCGTCCTGGGCGCCCGCGCCCGAGCCTGAGGAGACCGAGGACACGGCGGAGGCGGAGTACGACGGTGGGCCGGCGCACGAGGACGAGACCGAGACCGTCATGACGGCCGGCGTCCCGGACCAGCGCGAGGCGACCGAGACCAGCATCGACGCCAAGGGCGGGAGGAACAGTGCGGGGTGACGACACCCAGCCGACTGTCGCGAGGAGCGGGCCGCGCCACGCGGCCCCTCGCAAGACGCTGCTGAACAGGATCCAGGGCCCCGCGGGCAAGGCGATGGCGCTCGCCGCCATGCCGACCGCGGTGCTCATGGGCATGGGCCTCGCGCCCAGTCCCGCGCTCGCCGACGAGAAGGACGTCCCCTTCGCGCCGGGCCCCTGTGTGACCCGCTCCGACGAGCCGGTGGCGGAGGAGACGACGGCCACGCCCACGGCGAAGGCCACCGAGACCGCGAAGCCGGAACCGACCGCGACGGCCACGGCCACGGCCACCAAGCCGGCCGAACCGACCGGCGAGCCGACGGCGACCCCGTCCGCGACCGCCACGCCCACCGCGACGGCGAGCCCGTCCACCACGACGGCCGTCGAGGCTGCCCAGGGCGGCGCGCAGGCGGCAGCCGCGGAAGCGGCGCCCACCGCCACGCCCACGCCCACGAAGTCCGTCAACCCGCTCGACCCGCTGGGCGTCGGCGACGCCCTGAAGGACTTCTTCGGCGGCCTCGCCCCGCAGCAGGAGCCCACGGCGACCGCGACCCCGACGCCCACCCCGTCGGCGACGACGGCCGCCCCGCAGCAGAAGGCGACCGCGGCGGACGAGACGCAGGCCCCGGCCGCGAAGTCCGACACCACGGACACAAAGGCAGCCGACACGAAGGCCGCCGACACAAAGGCAGCCGAAACGAAGGCAGCCGAGACCAAGGCCGCCATCAAGGAGGCCGCGGAGAAGGCCGGTGTGGAGGTCCAGGAACTGCCGAAGAGCGCGCAGGGCCTGGAGGCCAAGCCGGACACGGACATACCCGACGGCGCCAAGCCCCGCTTCCCGTGCCCCGAGCGCGACGACGCGGCGCTCGCCGCCGCCGAGCTGGAGCCCGGCGTCCCGCTGCTGCCGGACGAGCCGTGGCGCCTGGAGTCCTCGCTGCTCACGCTCAGCGGCCTGAAGTACCACGGCATCGTCGAGGTGAAGACGTACGGCGGCAAGGTCAAGAAGGTCCTGAAGTTCACGGCGACCTACGTCGGGATCAAGGACCTGCACCAGATCACGGAGCACTCCGAGGGCCGTGAGGGTCACGTCCGCTCCAAGCGCGGCTCGACCTCCACGATCACCAACGGCACGGTGACGATGTACACGGAGGAGCTGAAGGGCAACCTCCTCGGCATCATCCCGATCACCTTCGGCCCCGAGTCCCCGCCGCCGGTGGACCTCCCGGCGGTCTTCTTCACCAACGTCAAGCTCAAGCAGGCCGGCCAGTTCGGCGGAACCCTCAAGGTCGAGGACCTCCGCAACACCATCGAGCCGATCTGACCCCCGTACCCCTCCGGGAGCCGCACAGAACGACGGCCTCTCCTTCCCACCCGGGAGGAGAGGCCGTCGTCATGTCATGGTGTCAGCCGAGCGCTTCGGCAGCGGTGCGCCGGATCCGCTTCGTCCGCCCGGATTCCGCCAGCGCGCGCAGCACCGCCGGGTCGGACACCTCGGCGGTGATCCGCAGCTGAAGCCAGTCGCTCCAGCCCTCCACCAGCCCGGGACCGAGCTCTGGGACGCGGGTCCCGGCCCGGAGATCCTCCAGGATCCCCAGCTCGTCCGTCCGGCGTGCGCAGAACGCCCGCACCGCGGGCGCCAGTGCGTCGACCCAGGCCCCGCGCTCGGCGCGTGGCACCCGCTCGAGCACCTCACCGACGACGGCCGACGCGAGCGCGCCGTCCGCCTCCGCAGTGACCGCCGTTAGCAGCGCCGGCCGCGCCGCGTCGGACGCCAGGGCGGCCCGGTACAGCTCCCACCGTGCGTGTCCGTCCGCCGTCCCGGACACACGCTGCCCGGTCAGCGTCTCCAGCCGCCGTACGGCGGCCCGGAGCTCGGGGGACACCTCAGCATCCGCCATTGGCCTTGAACCTTTCCATGGCGACTCGGATGTTGGACGAAATGAGATCCTCTGGGTGCCTGGTCAAGGCACTTCTCCCCCCGCCTCCCCCCCGGAGGCCGGGGCATCATCGCACCGGCACATTCGCAGACGGAAGATCTTTTTTCGGCTTCAGGACGGCCGGGTGTTCCGCATGCGGTCATCCGGAAACGGCGGTGGGCCGCACTCCGGAAAGGAGTGCGGCCCACCGGCCGTTCTGTCCGTTGGCGGGGAGGCGTCAGGCGCTCTCGCCGCCACCAAGGTGGTGGACGCGGACCATGTTGGTGGTGCCGGGGACGCCGGGCGGGGAGCCGGCGGTGATGACCATGGTGTCGCCGGCGTTGTAGCGCTGGAGCTTGAGGAGTTCGGCGTCGACGAGGTCGACCATGGCGTCGGTGTTGTCGACGAAGGGGACGAGGAAGGACTCGACGCCCCAGCTCAGGGTGAGCTGGTTGCGGGTGCCCTCGTCGGTGGTGAAGGCGAGGATCGGCTGCTGGGTGCGGTAGCGCGAGAGGCGGCGGGCGGTGTCGCCGGACTGGGTGAAGGCGATGAGGGCCTTGCCGTCGAGGAAGTCGGCGATCTCGCAGGCCGCGCGGGCGACGGAGCCGCCCTGGGTGCGGGGCTTCTTGCCGGGGACCAGGGGCTGGAGGCCCTTGGCGAGGAGCTCCTCCTCGGCCGCGGCGACGATCTTCGACATCGTCTTGACGGTCTCGATCGGGTAGGCGCCCACGCTCGACTCGGCGGAGAGCATGACCGCGTCCGCGCCGTCCAGGATCGCGTTGGCGACGTCGCTCGCCTCGGCGCGGGTCGGACGGGAGTTGGTGATCATCGACTCCATCATCTGGGTGGCGACGATGACCGGCTTGGCGTTGCGGCGGCACATCTCGACGAGGCGCTTCTGCACCATCGGGACGCGTTCGAGCGGGTACTCGACGGCGAGGTCGCCGCGGGCGACCATGACGGCGTCGAAGGCGGCGACGACCTCGGCCATGTTCTCGACGGCCTGCGGCTTCTCGACCTTGGCGATGACGGGGACCCGGCGGCCCTCCTCGTCCATCACCTTGTGGACGTCCTTGACGTCGGCGGCGTCGCGGACGAAGGAGAGGGCGACCATGTCGCAGCCCATCCGGAGGGCGAAGCGGAGGTCCTCGACGTCCTTCTCGGAGAGGGCCGGGACGTTGACCGCCGCGCCGGGCAGGTTGATGCCCTTGTGGTCGGAGATCACGCCGCCCTCGATGACGACGGTCTTGACCCGGGGGCCCTCGACCTCGACGACCCGCAGTTCGACGTTGCCGTCGTTGATGAGGACCTGGTCGCCCTTGGAGACGTCGCCCGGGAGGCCCTTGTAGGTGGTGCCGCAGATGGACTTGTCGCCGGGGACGTCCTCCGTGGTGATGGTGAACTCGTCCCCGCGGACCAGCTCGACCGGGCCCTCGGCGAAGGTCTCCAGACGGATCTTGGGGCCCTGGAGGTCGGCCAGCACACCGATGGCGCGGCCGGTGTCGGCGGCGGCCTTGCGGAGACGGTCGTACCGCTCCTGGTGCTCTGCCTGGGTTCCGTGGCTCATGTTGAAACGGGCCACGTTCATACCGGCCTCGATGAGAGCCTTCAGCTGCTCGTACGAGTCGACGGCGGGGCCCAGCGTGCAGACGATTTTGGAACGGCGCATGAGGCGGATCCTATCGGTTTGTTTCACTGCGGAATATTCCGGCTGGTGGAAAGTACAAATGGGCGGGGGCCCGCTCAGGCGTTTGCCTTTCGAGTAACTTTTCAGGCCATGTTCTCGCCCGTCTCCGAGCCCGTCTCCGAGCCCGTCTCCGGGCCCGCGTCCGAGCCCGTCAGCGCGAAGGTCTGGCGGGCGATCTCCAGCTCCTCGTCGGTGGGTACGACGGCCACCGCGACCCGGGCGTACTCGGGCGAGATGATGCGCGGTTCGCCGGACCGTACGGCGTTGAGCTCGGCGTCCACCGCGAGGCCCAGCTCCTCCAGGCCGGCGATGGCCGCCTCCCGTACGGGCGCCGCGTTCTCGCCCACGCCGGCGGTGAAGGCGACCGCGTCGACGCGCCCGAGGACCGCGTAGTACGCGCCGATGTACTTCTTCAGGCGGTGGACGTAGATGTCGAAGGCGAGCGCGGCCCGCTCGTCGCCCGCGTCGATCCGGCGCCGGATCTCGCGCATGTCGTTGTCGCCGCAGAGACCGACCAGACCGGACTTCTTGTTGAGGAGGGCGTCGATCTCGTCGGCGTCCATGCCCGCCACCCGCTTGAGGTGGAAGGTGACCGCCGGGTCGATGTCGCCGGAGCGGGTGCCCATGACCAGGCCTTCCAGCGGGGTCAGGCCCATGGAGGTGTCCACGCAGCGGCCGCCGCGGACCGCCGAGGCGGAGGCGCCGTTGCCGAGGTGGAGCACGATCACGTTCACCTCCTCGGGCTCCTTGCCGAGCAGCTTCGCCGTCGCCCGGGAGACGTACGCGTGCGAGGTGCCGTGGAAGCCGTAGCGGCGGATCCGGTACGCGTCGGCGGTCTCCACGTCGATCGCGTACCGCGCCGCCGACTCCGGCATCGTGGTGTGGAAGGCGGTGTCGAAGACGGCGACCTGCGGCAGGTCGGGGCGCATCGCCATGGCGGTGCGGATGCCGAGCAGGTTTGCCGGGTTGTGCAGCGGCGCCACCGGCACGAGCCGTTCGATCTCGGCGATCACCTCCTCGTCGATGATGGTCGGCTCGGTGAAACGCAGCCCGCCGTGCACCACCCGGTGGCCGATCGCGGCCAGTTCGGGGGAGTCCAGGCCGAGCCCGTCCGCCGCCAGCTCCTCGGCGACCGCCTTCAGCGCCGCCGCGTGGTCGGGGATCGGGCCGGTCCGCTCGCGCGGCGCGCTGCCGCCGCCCTGGAGCGGGGTGTGGGCGAGCCGGGAGGTCTCCTCGCCGATCTGCTCGACGAGCCCCTGCGCGAGCCGGCTGCCGTCGCTCATGTCGAGGAGCTGGTACTTCACCGACGAGGAGCCGGAGTTGAGGACGAGGACGCGGGTGGGGGTGCCGGTCATGCGGGGAGCTCCTGAGCCGGGGTCGGGACCTGGGACTGGATCGCGGTGATGGCGACCGTGTTGACGATGTCGCTGACGAGGGCGCCGCGCGAGAGGTCGTTGACCGGCTTGCGCAGGCCCTGGAGGACCGGTCCGACGGCGATGGCGCCGGCCGAGCGCTGGACCGCCTTGTAGGTGTTGTTGCCGGTGTTGAGGTCCGGGAAGATCAGCACGGTCGCCTGCCCCGCCACCTCCGATCCCGGCAGCTTGGTGGCGGCCACGGAGGGCTCCACGGCGGCGTCGTACTGGATCGGGCCCTCGATCCGCAGCTCCGGGTGGGCCTCGCGGACCAGCTTGGTCGCCTCGCGCACCTTGTCGACGTCGGCGCCGGAGCCGGAGGTGCCGGTGGAGTACGAGAGCATCGCGATCCGCGGCTCGACGCCGAAGCGGGCCGCGGTGGCCGCCGACTGGACGGCGATGTCCGCGAGCTGCTCCGCGTTCGGGTCCGGGTTGACCGCGCAGTCGCCGTACACGAGCACCTTGTCGGCGAGGCACATGAAGAAGACCGAGGAGACGATCGACGCCTCCGGCTTGGCCCTCCCGTCGCCCGCCACCGCCCTGCCTGACGCGCTTCGCGCGGCTGTTTCCGTCTTGATGATCTCGAAGGCGGGGCGGATGGTCGCGGCGGTGGAGTGGACCGCGCCGGAGACCATGCCGTCGGCGAGGCCCTCCTGGACCATCAGGGTGCCGAAGTAGTTCACGTCCGAGACGACGTCGTACGCGAGCTCCACGGTGACGCCCTTGTGGGCGCGCAGCGCCGCGTACTGCTCGGCGAAGGCGTCGCGCAGCTCCGAGGTCTGCGGGTCGATCAGCTGGGTGTCGCGCAGGTCGACGCTGAGGTCGGCGGCCTTCTTGCGGATGGCCTCGACGTCGCCGAGGAGGGTGAGGTCGCAGACGTCCCGGCGCAGCAGCACGTCGGCGGCGCGCAGCACCCGCTCCTCGGTGCCCTCGGGGAGGACCACCCGGCGCCGGTCGGCGCGGGCCTGCTCCAGGAGCTCGTGCTCGAACATCATCGGGGTGACCCGGCCGCTGGGCGCCACCGAGATCCGCTTGAGCAGGTCGGCGGTGTCCACGTGCCGCTCGAAGAGGCCGAGCGCGGTCTCCGCCTTGCGGGGGGTGGCGGCGTTGAGCTTGCCCTCCAGGGCGAAGAGCTCCGCGGCGGTGGGGAAGCTGTTGCCGGCGACGGAGATGACCGGGGTGCCGGGCGCGAGCCGGGCGGCGAGGGTGAGGACCGCGTCGCTGGGCCGCTCGTCCAGGGTGAGCAGGACGCCCGCGATCGGGGGCGTACCGGCGGAGTGGGCGGCGAGCGCGCCGACGACGAGGTCGGCGCGGTCGCCGGGGGTGACGACGAGGCAGCCGGGGGTCAGCGCGGCGATGAAGTTCGGCAGCATCGCGCCGCCGAAGACGAAGTCCAGGGCGTCGCGGGCGAGGCCGGCGTCGTCGCCGAGGACGACGGTGGCGCCGAGCGCGTGGGTGATCTGGGCGACGGTGGGGGCGGCGAGGGCCGGCTCGTCCGGGAGGACGTAGCAGGGCACGGGCAGCCGGGCGGTCAGCCGCTCGGCGATGGTCTCGCGGTCCTCGGCCGCGACCCGGTTGACGACCATCGCGAGGACGTCGCAGCCGAGGCCGTCGTAGGCGCGGAAGGCGTTGCGGGCCTCGGCGCGGACGGACTCGGAGGGCTGGCCCTTGCCGCCGACGACGGGGATGACGGATGCGCCGAACTCGTTCGCCAGGCGGGCGTTGAGCGCCAGCTCGTCGGGGAGCTGGGTGGCGGCGAAGTCGGTGCCGAGGACGAGGACGACCTCGTAGTCGCGGGCGACCGCGTGGAAGCGGTCCACCAGCCGGGAGACGAGCTCGTCGGTGCCCTGCTCGGCCTGGAGGTCGGAGGCCTCGTGGTAGTCCATGCCGTAGACCGTGGACGGGTCCTGGGTGAGGCGGTAGCGGGCGCGCAGCAGCTCGAAGAGGCGGTCGGGGCCGTCGTGCACCAGGGGACGGAACACCCCCACCCGGTCCACCTGTCGGGTGAGGAGCTCCATGACTCCCAGCTCGACGACCTGGCGGCCGTCCCCGCGGTCGATCCCGGTCACGTACACACTGCGCGTCACGCCGCGGTCTCCTGTCCCGTTCCTGCGGAAGGGGCCCGTCCCGTGGAGGGGCCGTCCTGCGCGAGGGCCCGGCCCGTCCTCGGGGCCCGGCCCTCGACCTTCGTCAACCCCCGGCCCCGGAAAGGCACCGATAGGGTGGCATTGCCCCCTTGACAATACCCCTGCACCTGGGTAGGTCGCCCGCCGTACGAAGGCCCCGTCCCAGGGGACGAAAGACCCCCGGACGGACCCTCCGCCGCCGCGCGCGGAGCGGCGGCGGAGGGCCCGGGCGGATCCGCCGTGTGAGAATCGGAAACGGCTCAAGGAAGCGGGTCGACGGCCCAGGAATCGGGCCGGCGGCTCGGAAGCGGGCCGACGGCTCGAGAACCGGGTCAACGGCTCACACGGAACCTCGATCGAGCAGGAGACACAGCACGATGCGCATCGGAGTCCTCACCGCAGGCGGCGACTGCCCCGGCCTGAACGCAGTGATCCGGTCGGTCGTGCACCGGGCCGTCACCCACTACGGCGACGAGGTCATCGGCTTCGAGGACGGCTACGCCGGACTCCTCGACGGCCGCTACCGCCCGCTCGACCTCAACGCCGTCAGCGGCATCCTCGCCCGCGGCGGCACCATCCTCGGCTCCTCCCGCCTGGAGCGCGACCGCTTCGCCGCCGCCTGCGACAACGCCAAGGCGCTCGTCGAGAAGAGCGGCTTCGACGCGCTCGTCCCGATCGGCGGCGAGGGCACGCTGACCGCCGCCCGGATGCTCTCCGACGCGGGCGTGCCCGTCGTCGGCGTCCCCAAGACCATCGACAACGACATCTCCTCCACCGACCGCACCTTCGGCTTCGACACCGCCGTCGGCGTCGCCACCGAGGCGATGGACCGGCTGAAGACCACCGCCGAGTCGCACCAGCGGGTCATGGTCGTCGAGGTGATGGGCCGGCACGCCGGCTGGATCGCGCTGGAGTCCGGCATGGCCGGCGGCGCCCACGGCATCTGTCTGCCCGAGCGCCCCTTCGACCCGGCCGACCTGGTCAAGATGGTCGAGGAGCGGTTCGCCCGCGGCAAGAAGTTCGCCGTCATCTGCGTCGCCGAGGGCGCGCACCCGGCCGAGGGCACGATGGACTACGGCAAGGGCGAGATCGACCAGTTCGGCCACGAGCGCTTCCAGGGCATCGGCACGGCCCTCGCGTACGAGCTGGAGCGGCGCCTCGGCAAGGAGGCCCGGCCGGTCATTCTCGGCCACGTCCAGCGCGGCGGCACGCCCACCGCGTACGACCGCGTCCTCGCCACCCGCTTCGGCTGGCACGCGGTGGAGGCCGTGCACCGAGGCGACTTCGGCAACATGACGGCGCTGCGCGGCACCGACGTGAAGATGGTGCCGCTCGCCGAGGCCATCACCCGGCTCAAGACGGTCCCCGCGGACCGCATCCGCGAGGCCGAGTCGGTCTTCTGACCCCCTTACGCACCCCGTACGCACCCCAGGACGGAGGCCCCGCCGAGCGGGACCTCCGTCCTGTGTTTCCGGGGGTACTAGTGCCCCACCGCCGCCCAGAAGTGCTCGTTGACCGTCTCCAGGTACGCGCGGCCCTCGTCGCCCGTCGCGCCCGAGGCGCCCCAGCTGGACGTCGCGGCCATGTGGGCGTGGTACTCCGCGTGCAGCCGCGCGAGGGCCGGCTCCACGACCCGCTTGGGCAGCGGCAGCATCCGTACCGCCGGCTTCACGTACGCCTGCCAGCGGGTCGTCGCCGCGTCCCGCAGCAGCTCCGCGAGCCGCTCGTCGCCGCCGGTCGCGGTGATCAGGGCGCGCGGGCCGAGCCCCAGGACCTCGGCGAGCGCGGCGGTCTGCCGCTCGGTGCCCTTCCAGGTCCCCGCGTCCTCCATCCGGGCGTACGCGTGCGCGGCGACGCCGACCCGCCGGGCCAGCTCCTCCACGGCGAGCCCGCGCGCCACCCGGTGCTCGCGCAGCGTGGAGGCGACGGCGATCAGATCGGCCGGCGAGCACCACAGGACGCCCGCGAGCGCGGTCAGCTCCTGTTCGCTCGGCACGAGGGTGCCGCGCTCCCAGGCGGCGACGGCGTCGGGGGTGACGGGGAGCCCGTACTGCGCCCGCAGGCCGTACGCGACATGGGCGGGCGCCATGCCGAGCCCCTGCCGCAGGCGGCGCGCGGCCGGGGCGTCGAAGGGGGGAGAGGGATGGTGCACCCGACCACGTTAGCCACACATGGCCGAAAATGGCTACGGTGCGTTCATCTGAGGCCACGGCCTGTAGGAACGTCGGAACCGGCCGGTAATCGCCGCTGAGCGGTGAGTGACGTCCGGTGAGCGACCGCGGGCCGTCCTCGGACCCCACGGGGAAGGGGTACGAGCTCCGCCCCGTGAGGCCCGGGAGGGCCGCCCGTCCCGCTGGCGGACGCCCCGGGCTCGGGACCCCCGGCCGTCCGGGGCGCGGAGGTCCGGGTCCCTCGGGTGTCCCGGTGGCACCGTCGGGAGTGCCGGCGGCCCGGTGGCCCCGGCGTCCGAGGGCCGGTCTGTCAGCGGGTGGTTTCGCGCCAGCGGTATTGGAGTTCCGGGCGGCCGATCTGGCCGTACTGGGGGGCGCGCAGGGCGCGGCCTTCGGTGACCAGGTGTTCCAGGTAGCGGCGGGCGGTGATGCGGGAGATGCCCACCGCCACTCCCGCTTCCGCGGCGGTCAGCCCCGTGGGGGCCTCGCGCAGGGTGCGGGTGACGGCTTCCAGGGTGGGGCCGCTGAGGCCCTTGGGGAGGGTGGCCGGCTGGGGGGCGCGCAGGGCGGCGAGGGCGCGGTCGACCTCGTCCTGCCCGGACGCCTCCCCGGCCGCGCCCCGGAACTCGGCGTACCGCGTGAGCCGGTCCCGCAGGGTCGCGAAGGCGAAGGGCTTGAGGACGTACTGGACGACGCCCAGCGAGACGCCCTCGCGGACCACGGCCAGGTCGCGCGCCGAGGTGACCGCGATGACGTCCGCCGCGTGCCCGGCGGCCCGCAGGGCGCGGAGCAGGGCGAGACCGTGCCCGTCGGGGAGGTAGAGGTCGAGCAGGATGAGGTCGACGGGGACCCGTTCGAGCAGCCGTACCGCCGCCGCCCGCGAGTGCGCGACCCCGACCACCCGGAAGCCCCGCACCCGTCCCGCGTACAGCGCGTGCGCGTCCGCGGCGACGGGGTCGTCCTCGACGACCAGGACCCGGATCTCCGGCGCGCCGCTCATGCCTCGCCTCCGGTGCGGGGGAGCGGCACCCGGACGGTGAAGCGGGCACCGCCCCCGGGGGCCTCGGCGACGGTGAGCGTGCCGGCGGCCCGGGCGACGGCCTGGCCGACCAGGGCCAGGCCGAGGCCGCGCCCCGGGCCCCGGGTGGACCAGCCGCGGCCGAGGACGGCGTCGCGGTCGGCGGGCCGGACGCCCGGCCCGCTGTCGTCGACGCGGACCAGCAGCTCGCCGTCGCCCGCGCGGGCCGCGACCGTGACGGTCACGCGCGCGTGCGGGGTCCCGCCGGCCGCCTCCACCGCGTTGTCGACGAGGTTGCCGAGCACCGTCACGAGGTCCCGGGGCTCCAGGTCCGGCGGCAGCAGCCCGTCGTCGATCCGGCTGCCCTCGGCGAGGACCAGTTCCACGCCCCGCTCGTTGGCCTGCGCCGCCTTCCCGAGCAGCAGCGCCGCGAGGACCGGCTCGCCGACCGCGTCCACCACCCGGTCGGTGAGCGCCTGCGCCAGCTCCAGCTCGGCCGTCGCGAACTCCACGGCCTCCGCCACCCGCCCGAGTTCGATCAGCGAGACCATCGTGTGGAGCCGGTTCGCCGCCTCGTGGGCCTGCGAGCGCAGCGCCTCCGTGAAGCCGCGCTGGGAGTCCAACTCCCCGGACAGCGCCTGGAGTTCGGTGCGGTCCCGGAGCGTGACGACCGTGCCGCGCCGCTCCCCGCCCACCACCGGGCGGGTGTTGACGACCAGGACCCGCTCGTCCGTCAGATGCGTCTCGTCGACCCGCGGCTCCGAGGAGAGCAGCGCCCCCGTCAGCGGCGCCGGCAGGCCGAGCTCCGCCGCGGGCCGGCCCACCACCCCCTCGTCGAGGCCGAGGAGTTCGCGCGCCCCGTCGTTGATGAGCGCGATCCTGCGCCGCCCGTCCAGCATCACGAGCCCCTCCCGCACCGCGTGCAGCGCCGCCTCGTGGTAGTCGTGCATCCGGCTGAGCTCGGTGGCGTTCATCCCGTGCGTGTGCCGCCGCAGCCGCGCGTTGATCACATACGTACCGGCGCCGCCGAGCGCGAGCGCCGCGCCCGCCATCCCGAGCAGCGCGGTCACCTGCTCCCGTACCTGCGCGCTGATCCGCTCGATGGTGATGCCCGCGCTGACCAGGGCGACCACCCGCCCGTCGGAGAGGACCGGCGTGATCGTCCGCACCGACGCGCCGAGGGTCCCCGGGTACGTCTCCGAGAAGGTCTCGCCGCGCAGCGCCGGCTCGATGTGGCCGAGATAGTGCGCCCCGATCCGGTCGGGCTCCGGGTGCGTCCACCGGGTGCCGTCCGGCGCCATGATCACCACGAAGGCGACGTCCGCCCGCCGCCGGAGCTCCTCCGCGTACGGCTGGAGCTCGGCGGACGGATCCGACGAGCGCGCGGCGGCCCGCACGGACGGCGAGCCGGCGACCGCCGTCGCGGCGGCCGTCGCCTGCCGGCGCGCGGTCTCCTCGGCCTGCTCCCGGTCCGTGAGGTACGCGAAGACCGCGCACCCCGCCACGACCGCGGCCATCAGCACGACCTGCATGGCGAAGAGCTGGCCGGCCAGGCTGCGGGGCCGCGGCCGCGGCCGGGGGAGGGGGCGGAGGGACGGGAGACGCATGCGTGCAAGTGTGCACGCCGGGATTTGCTCCCGCGCATCACGTTCCCGAATCGTTCTCCGCGGAAGCGGCGGGCTCACGTTTCGGCCATGAACGAAACGCACGCAACGGTGACCCGGGTCACAGGCTGATGGATAGTCGCGGAGTCCACCGGGACGTGGACGACCCCATCAGCGCGAGGAGGACCCCGTGGCCGCACGCCGGGACCGCACCCACTATCTGTATCTGGCCGTGATCGGCGCCGTCCTGCTCGGCATCGGCGTCGGCTTCCTCGCCCCGGGCGTGGCCGTCGAACTGAAGCCGCTGGGCACCGGCTTCGTGAACCTCATCAAGATGATGATCTCGCCGATCATCTTCTGCACGATCGTGCTGGGCGTCGGCTCGGTCCGCAAGGCCGCCAAGGTCGGCGCCGTCGGCGGCCTCGCGCTCGGCTACTTCCTGGTGATGTCGACCGTCGCACTCGCGATCGGTCTCGTCGTCGGCAATATCCTGGATCCTGGATCCAACCTCCACCTCACCAAGGAACTGGCCGACGCCGGTGCCAAGCAGGCGGAGGGCGCGAGCGAGGGCACCGCCGACTTCCTGCTCGGGATCATCCCGAAGACCCTGGTCTCCGCCTTCACCGCGGGCGAGGTCCTCCAGACCCTGCTCGTCGCCCTCCTGGCGGGCTTCGCGCTCCAGGCGATGGGCTCGGCCGGCGAGCCGGTCCTCCGCGGCATCGGGCACATCCAGCGGCTCGTCTTCCGCATCCTCTCCATGATCATGTGGGTGGCCCCGGTCGGCGCCTTCGGCGCCATCGCCGCCGTGGTCGGCGCCACCGGCATCGACGCCCTGAAGTCGCTCGCCGTCATCATGATCGGCTTCTACCTGACCTGCGCCCTCTTCGTCTTCGTCATCCTCGGCGCGCTGCTCCGGCTGGTCGCCGGGGTCAACATCTGGTCGCTCCTGAAGTACCTGGGCCGCGAGTTCCTGCTGATCCTCTCGACCTCCTCCTCCGAGTCGGCGCTGCCGCGCCTGATCGCGAAGATGGAGCACCTGGGCGTCTCCAAGCCGGTCGTCGGCATCACCGTCCCCACCGGCTACTCCTTCAACCTCGACGGCACCGCCATCTACCTCACGATGGCCTCGCTCTTCGTCGCCGAGGCGATGGGCGACCCGCTCTCGGTCGGCGAGCAGATCTCCCTCCTCGTCTTCATGATCATCGCCTCGAAGGGCGCCGCCGGCGTCACCGGCGCCGGTCTCGCCACCCTCGCCGGCGGCCTCCAGTCGCACCGCCCCGACCTGGTCGACGGCGTCGGCCTGATCGTCGGCATCGACCGCTTCATGAGCGAGGCCCGCGCCCTCACCAACTTCGCCGGCAACGCCGTCGCCACCGTCCTGGTCGGTACCTGGACGAAGGAGATCGACCGGACGCGGGTGACGGAGGTCCTGGCGGGGAAGTTCCCCTTCGACGAGAAGAGTCTCGCCGACAGTCACGTCGACCACGCCGGGCCCGTCGGCCCCACCCAGGCCGCCGACCCCACCGCCGTACCCGACCAGCGCGACCAGGGCGAGGAGCGCGCCCGCACCGGAGTCTGACCCCCTCCGCACGTCCGAATCCCTACCGAACCCCTACCGAACCTCCTCCCGGGACCCGGGCCTTGAGCCGGATCCGGGCACCGGGAGGAACCCGCCCCGCGAAGAAGGCCCTTGACACCGTCAAGGGCCTCCGCGTCAGAATGGGGCTCCTCGCGTCGCGTGTCGGTCCGCGCTCGAAAGCGGAGACATGGAGGCAAGAGAACAGTAGGGACGGCAGTTGCCTCTCGACTTCAACACCCCGATCATCGAAGAATTCCGCACCAACGCCGGACGCCTCGGCGGCCCGTTCGAGGGCTGGGTGCTCCTTCTCCTCACCACCACCGGCGCCCGGTCCGGAAAAGAACACACCACTCCGCTCGGATTCGCCGAGGACGGCGACCGGCTGCTCGTCGTCGGCTCGGCCGGCGGCTCCGACCGCCACCCGGACTGGTACCGCAACATCCTCGTCAACCCCACGGTGACCGTGGAGCTGGGCGAGGACAGCTGGCAGGCCACCGCCGTCGCCGCGACCGGCGCCGAGCGGGACGAACTCTTCGCCAAGGTCATCGCCGTCGCCCCCGGCTACGCCGACTACCAGAAGCAGACGAGCCGGGTCCTGCCCGTCGTCGTCCTCCACCGGATCCCGGCCGACGACTACACCCCGCCGAACCGGCTCGACGCCCTCGCCGACGAGCTGGTGAAGGTCCACGACTGGCTGCGCGACGAACTCGCCGCCCTCGCCGAGGGCCTCGCCGCGCCGGGCACGGCCGATCTGACGGTGGAGCTCCGCCGCCACTGCCTCACCTTCTGCTCGGGCCTCGCCCGGCACCACGGCGGCGAGGACGCCGGCCTCTTCCCGTACCTGGCCCGCGAGTTCCCCGGGAAGGCCCGGGTCTTCGAGCGGCTCCACGCCGAACACGCCACCGTCTCCCGCGCGCTCGACGGCCTGCGGGAGCTGCTCGCCCGGGTCGACGGGACGGGACCGGAGCAGCTGCGGCCCGAGTTCGAGCGGCTGCGGGCGGAGCTGGAGACCCACTTCGCGTACGAGGAGGCCGAGGTCGTCCCCCTGCTGAGAGCGGCCGTGCCGGACTCGGCCGCATGAACCGTGATCACGACGAGGCGGGGCTGACCGCCGGGGCCGCGCCCGCAAGAGCCTGAGCCGGACAGCCAGACAGCCAGACAGCCAGACAGCCGGACAGCCGGACAGCCGGACAGCCAGACGGCTCGTCGCGAGCGAAGGGCGGGACCCCTCCCCGGGGCCCGCCCTTCTTCGCGCTTGACTCGGCCCGGGAGATTGGCGATACGATACGTCTCGTCTCGTTGAGTTCGGCGGAAGGGGCGCGGCATGACGCGCGAACGGTTTGTGGACGTGGAGCCCGGCGTACGACTCTGGGTCGAGGAGCAGGGCGACCCCGGCCTGCCCGCGCTGCTCCTGGTCATGGGGGCGCAGGCCTCCGGGCTCGCCTGGCCCGACGGCCTCGTGGAGCGGCTCGCCGCCCGGCACCGGGTGATCCGCTACGACCACCGGGACACCGGCCGCTCCACCTGGGCCTTCGACGAGAAGCCCTACCCGCTCTCCCGGCTCGCCGAGGACGCCGTCGCCGTCCTGGACGCGTGCGGTGTCGAGCGGGCCCATGTGGTGGGCATGTCCATGGGCGGACTGATCGCCCAGCTGCTGGTCGCCGACCACCCGGACCGGTTGCTCGGCGCGACCCTCATCGGCGCCACCGCGCTCAGCACCACCCCGTACACCGCCCCGGACGGGACCCCGACCCCGGTCGAGGAGCTGCCCGGCCCCTCCGCCGAGCTGATGGAGCTGTGGTCGCGGCCGGCCGAGGGCCGGGACCTGGAGGGAGAGCTGGACGTCCGGGTCGCGCACTGGCGGGCCCTCGCCGGCGACGTCCTGCCCTTCGACGCGGAGTGGTTCCGCGCCCAGGAGCGCCGGATCGTCGCCCACACCGGGCACCACGTCCCCGGCACCGCCCACGCCCGCGCCGACTACTCCGACCTCGTCCGTACGGAACGGCTGTCCGCCACCGAGGTCCCCACCCTGGTGATCTCCGCCCCGGCCGAGCCGGTCACCCCGGCGCCGCACGCCGAGCACCTCGCCCAGGTGATCCGCGGCGCCCGGATCGCCGAGATCCCCGGCATGGGCCACGCCCTTCCGCCCGAGGTCCACGACCCGCTCGCGCAGGAGATCCTGCGCCACACCGAAGCCGCGTGAGGGCATGAAAAAACCCCGGCCGAATTGACAGTCGGGGTGGTACGGCGCCTATATTGGTGAATTCCGTGTGCCCGTTCGCGATGATGTCGTAACGAATTCACGGAGCATTTCACTAAAGGCACTGTATCGCGCTGGGAGTCGAATTGTCAACCGAGCCAATTCGGGACGAGCAGAAATTCATCACCTCGCTCTACGCGCGGCTCGACGACCTGAGGGACCGGGCCGAGGCCGCCGTGGGCGAGGCGCTCGGGACGTCCGGGACCGGGAGCGCGCAGTCGCGCCTGGAGCGGGACATCCTGGTGGCCGAGCAGTCGGGGCTGCTCGCCGCCTTCAACGCAGGGGAGACCGGGCTCTGCTTCGGCCGGCTCGTCTTCCAGGACGGCCGCGACCACCACATCGGCCGTATCGGGCTGCGCGAGGACGACCCGCAGCGCACCCCGCTGGTGGTCGACTGGCGCGCCGAGGTCGCCCGCCCCTTCTACCTCGCCACCGGCCACGAGCCCATGGGCCTCAGCCGCCGCCGACACATCACCACCCGGGGCCGCGAGGTCGTCTCGCTCCACGACGAGGTCCTCGACCTCGCCGACCGCAGCCGCTCCGGGCACGAGGGCCGGGACGCCGACGAGGTCCTCCTCGCCGCGCTCGACGCCGCCCGCACCGGCCGCATGCACGACATCGTGCAGACCATCCAGGCCGAGCAGGACGCCATCATCCGCTCCCCGCACCACGGCGTCCTCGTCGTCGAGGGCGGCCCCGGCACCGGCAAGACCGCCGTCGCCCTGCACCGCGCCGCGTACCTCCTCTACGCCCACCGCGAGCAGCTCGCCAAGCGCGCCGTCCTCATCGTCGGCCCCAACCCGGCCTTCCTCGGCTACATCGGCAACGTGCTGCCCTCGCTCGGCGAGACCGGCGTCCTCCTCGCCACCCCCGGCGAGCTGTACCCCGGCGTCCGCGCCACCGGCACGGACACCCCCCGCGCCGCCGCCGTGAAGGGCGACGTCCGGATGGCCGCCGCCCTCGCCGGGGCCGTACGCGACCGGCAGCAGGTCCCCGAGCGCGGCGCGCCGCTCGTCGTCCCGCACGAGGACGGCGACCTCGTCATCGACTGGGACATGGCCCTGGAGGCCCGCCACAAGGCCCGCGAGACCGCCCTGCCGCACAACCTCGCCCGCCCCTACTTCGCCTTCCGGATCCTCGACGCGCTCGCCGCGCAGCTCGCCGACCGGATCGGCGCCGACCCGTACGGCGGCCCGAACTTCCTCGGCCCCGACGACATCGCCCTGCTCGCCAAGGGCATCGCCGCCAACCCCGACGTGCACGCCGCCATCGACGAGCTCTGGCCGGAACTGACCCCCGAGGCCTTCCTCGCCGACTACCTCGCCGAGCCCACCCACCTCCCCGAGGAGGACGCGGCGGCGATCCGCTGCGGCGGCGCCGGGGCCGGCGCGTGGACCCCGGGCGACGTACCGCTCCTCGACGAGGCGGCCGAGCTCCTCGGCCACGACGACTCCGCCGAGCGCGCCGCGCAGGAGGCCGAGCGGCAGCGGCAGGTGCAGTACGCGCAGGGCGTCCTCGACGTCTCCTTCGCCTCCCGCACCTACGAGTTCGAGGACAAGGAGGAGCTCGACGAGGACGCGTCCGAGGTGCTGTCCGCGCACGACATCATCGACGCCGAGCGGTTCGCCGAGCGCCACGAGGAGGCCGACCACCGCACCGCCGCCGAGCGGGCCGCCGCCGACCGCACCTGGGCCTTCGGCCACATCGTCGTCGACGAGGCGCAGGAGCTGTCCGCCATGCAGTGGCGCCTGCTCATGCGCCGCAGCCCCACCCGCTCCATGACCCTCGTCGGCGACCCGGCGCAGACCGGCGACCCGGCCGGCGTCGGCGCGTGGGAGCGGATCCTCACCCCGTACGTGGAGGACCGCTGGCAGCACGTGAGGCTGGGCGTCAACTACCGCACGCCCGCTGAGATCATGGCGGTCGCCGCCGCCGTGCGCCGCGAGGACGACCCGGCCTTCGAGCCGCCCGGCTCGGTCCGCTCCACCGGCGTCGAGCCCTGGGACCGCACCGCAGAGGACCCGGTGAAGGAGACCGCCGACGCCGTCGCGGCCGAGCGCGGCGCCGAGGGCCGGCTCGCGGTGATCGCCCCCGCGGAGCTGCTGCCCGCCCTGGTCGCGGCCCTCCCCGACGCCTCGTACGGCGAGAAGCCCGACCTCACCCGGCCGGTGGTCCTCCTCGACCCCCGCCAGGCGAAGGGCCTCGAGTTCGACACGGTCCTCGTCGTCGACCCGGACGGCATCCGGGCCGGCGCCCCGCACGGCACGAACGACCTGTACGTGGCGCTGACCCGGGCCACCCAGCGGCTCGGGATCGTCCGGCGGGCCTGAGCCGGGCGGGCCTGAGCCGGGCGGGCCTGAGTCAGGCGGGCCTGAGCCAGACCGTCGCGAGCGGCGGCAGCGTCATCCGGACGCTCGCCGGCCGCCCGTGCCACGGCACCGACTCGGTCTTCACCGGGTCGGTGCCGACCACGTCCGAACCGCCGTACCGGGCCGCGTCCGTGTTCAGCACCTCGCCCCAGGCGGCGAAGGCGTCCGGCACGCCGAGCCGGTAGTCGTGCCGGACGACGGGGGAGAAGTTGCAGACCGCGAGGAGCGGCGAGCCGAAGCCGTCGTAGCGGAGGAAGGCGAGGACGTTGTCGTCGGCGGCGTCCCCGACCACCCACTGGAAGCCCTCCGGCACGGTGTCCCGCTCCCACAGCGAGGGCGTCGCCGTGTAGACCCGGTTCAGGTCCCGCACGAGGTCCTTCACGCCCCGGTGGTCGGCCTCAGCCCCGTACGCCGGATCGAGCAGCCACCACTCCGGCCCGCGGTCCGCCGACCACTCCGAGCCCTGCGCGAACTCCTGCCCCATGAAGAGGAGTTGCTTGCCAGGGTGGGCCCACATGAAGCCCAGGTAGGCGCGGTGGTTGGCGCGCCGCTGCCACCAGTCGCCGGGCATCTTCGAGACGAGCGCCCGCTTGCCGTGCACCACCTCGTCGTGCGAGATCGGCAGGATGTAGTTCTCGCTGTACGCGTACACCATCGAGAAGGTCATCTCGTGGTGGTGGTACTTGCGGTGCACGGCCTCCTTCTCCATGTACTGGAGCGAGTCGTGCATCCAGCCCATGTTCCACTTCATGCCGAAGCCGAGCCCGCCGTGACCGCCGGGGCCGACCAGGTCCGTCGCCCGCGTCACCCCGTCCCAGGCGGTCGACTCCTCGGCGAAGGTGACGATGCCGGGGCAGCGGCGGTAGACGGTGGCGTTCATCTCCTGGAGGAAGGCGACCGCGTCCAGGTTCTCCCGGCCGCCGTACTCGTTCGGCAGCCACTCGCCGTACTCGCGGGAGTAGTCCAGGTAGAGCATCGACGCGACCGCGTCCACCCGCAGGCCGTCGACGTGGAACTCCTGGCACCAGTACACCGCGTTGGCGACCAGGAAGTTGCGCACCTCCTTGCGGCCGTAGTCGAACTCCAGGGTCCCCCAGTCCGGGTGGTGCGAGCGGCGCGGGTCCGCGTGCTCGTACAGCGGCCGGCCGTCGAACTCGGCCAGCGCCCAGTCGTCCTTCGGGAAGTGCGCCGGCACCCAGTCCATCAGGACGCCGATCCCGGCCCGGTGCAGCGCGTCCACCAGGAACTTGAAGTCGTCCGGGGTGCCGAGGCGGGCCGTCGGCGCGTAGAAGCCCGTGACCTGGTAGCCCCAGGAGCCGCCGAAGGGATGCTCGGTGACCGGCATGAACTCGACGTGGGTGAAACCGAGTTCGCGCACGTAGGCGGGCAGCTCGTCGGCCAGTTGGCGATACGTCAGCCCAGGCCGCCAGGACGGCAGATGGAGCTCGTACACGGAGATCGGCGCCTCGTGCGGCGGACGGGCGCCGCGCCGCTCCATCCACTCCTGGTCGCTCCACGCGTAGTGCGACTCGGTGACGATCGAGGCGGTGTCCGGGGGGCACTCCGTGCGGCGGGCCATCGGGTCGGCGCGGACGGTGTGCGAACCGTCGGGCCGGGTGATGTCGTACTTGTACACCGCCCCCTCCCCGACGCCGGGCACGAACAGCTCCCACACCCCGGTCGAGCCGAGCGACCGCATCGGCAGCCCGGTGCCGTCCCAGTGCGTGAAGTCGCCGGTGACGCGGACGCCGCGGGCGTTCGGCGCCCAGACGGCGAAGCGGGTGCCGGTGACGCCGCCGTGCGTCATCACCCTCGACCCGAGCGCCGTCCACAGCTCCTCGTGCCGACCCTCGCCGATCAGGTGCAGGTCCAGCTCGCCGAGCGACGGCAGGTGCCGGTACGGATCCTGTACGGCGAGCTCGTCGTCGCCGTACCGCACGCGGAGCTCGTACGCCGGGACCTTCCGCAGCAGCGGGACGAACGCGGAGAACAGCCCGTCGCCGTCGTCGCTCAACCGGACCTTCCGCCCCTTCGGCAGCACGGCCGTCACCCCGCTCGCCCACGGGCGCAGCGCCCGGATGACGATCCCGCCCTTCACCGGGTGCGCGCCGAGCAGGGCGTGCGGGTCGTGATGCTCGCCGGCGAGCAGCCGCGCGCGCTCGCCGGGGTCGAGAGGGGGCGCTGTGCGGGGCGTCTTGGCGGTCACCGGTGGCCTCCAGAAAGCTCGGAATATGTACGAACATGTCAACACCCCCACAACCCCCCCGGAAACTCCGCCGAACGGGCCATGTCCCCCCCCCGTGTGCCCACCCGTCCCGCTAGGGCGGGACGGGTGGGCACACGGGACGGCGCGCTCCTGCCGCGCCCAGGCTCCAGCGCCTGAACCCGCACCGGCTGTACGGCTCCGTACGGGTGCGGGTTCAGGCCCGGAAGCGGAAGCACCCGCAAACGGTGCCGTTCCGTTGTGCCCACCCGTTCCGCCCTAGCGGAACGTATGCCCACAACGGAGCGGCGGCGGCGCCCGCGACGGGAGCGACGGGTGGGCACCGCCCTCGCGGAGCCGGGGGTCGGAACGGAACGGCGGGGTCACGGTGGGGTGGCGAGGCGGTGGATGGCGGAGAGGGGGACGGGGAGCCAGTCGGGGCGGTGGCGGGCTTCGTAGACGACCTCGTAGACCGCCTTGTCCGTTTCGTAGGCGCGGAGCAGCGCGGGGTCGGTGCGGGGGTCCGCCCCCGCGACCTCCGCGTACCCCGTGCAGTACGCCGCCCGGCACCGCGCCGCCCACTCCGCGTTCCAGGGCCGGTGCGTGCGCGCCGCGTAGTCGAAGGAGCGCAGCATGCCCGCGACGTCGCGGACGGTCGGCTGCGGGCGGCACCGTTCTTCGAGGGGCTTCGCCGGCTCGCCCTCGAAGTCGATGACGGCCCATCCGCCGTCCGAGCCGCGCAGCGTCTGCCCGAGGTGCAGGTCGCCGTGGATGCGCTGCACCGCGCCCGCCCCCTCCGCGTCGCCCGCCGCGGCGAAGACGGCCCGCAGCCCGGGGACGTACGGCAGCAGTGCGGGGACGGCCTGGGCGGCGGCGTGCAGCCGCCGGTCCATCGCGGCCGCGAGGCCCTCCGTCTCGGCGCGTTCGAGGCGCTGTGTGGGCAGGGCCGCGGCGAGCGCGAGGTGCACCTCGGCGGTGGCCCGCCCGAGCGCCCGCGCCTCCGCGGTGAACTCCCGCCCGGCCGCGAGCGCGTCGAGCGCGAGGCGCCACCCGTCGCGGGAGTCGCGGAGGTACGGCTGGAGGACGCCGAGCGTCGCCGCCCCGGACTCGAACCACGCCACCGGCGCCGGGACGCGGGCGCACCCGGCCTGCCCGAGGGCGAGGGGCAGTTCGAGGTCGGGGTTGGCGCCGGAGCTGACCCGGCGGAAGATCTTCAGGATGTACGCGTCGCCGAACACCAGCGAGGAGTTGGACTGTTCGGCGTCGAGGACCCGCGGCGCGAGCGCCCCGGGCAGCGGACGGGTGGCGTGGAAGCGGAGCGGCCCGGTGCGGCCGGGTGTGCGCAGCCGCTCGTACAGGAGCCCGGCGAGGCGCGGGTCCCGCAGCCCTTCGTAGACGGCGCGGCCGGCGAGCGGGCCCTGCCGGACGCGTCCGATGAGGGCGGGCGCGAGGCGCGGCGGCAGCTGGGTCCGTACGCCGAGGAGGAGTTGGTAGCAGTCGGCGGGTTCGCCGGTGGGGCGGCCGGGTTGTTCGACCCGGAGCAGGAGGTGGAGGAGTCCGGGGCCGGCGCCGTCCAGGGGCAGCAGCTCGGTGGCCGCGTCCAGCGTGAATCCGGTGACCCGGCGGCCCTTGCCCGCGAACCAGCGCTGCCGTGGCAGCCATTCGTGGAGCAGGGGTGTCAGGGACGGAAGGAGGGCGTCCGGGGCCCGGGTGGTGGATGCGGCGATCTCCGGCATGGCATCGCGTCCTTTCCCCGGGGTGCGCACAGGGTTGTCGTAAGTGTTCAAATGCGCAGATTGTCCCGGATGGCGGCTGGGGCTGTCCGGATGTGCGGGACGTGTCGGAAAGGGAAGATCCATATGGATGGACCCGGATGGGGGGGGTTCGTGTGTGGGACACAGTTCCCGGAGCGGGGCGGCGGAAACCGCCCCGCTCCGGAAACGGCCGGGCGTCAACTCCGCTTCATGCGGAACCAGTAGAAGCCGTGGCCCGCCAGCGTCAGCAGGTACGGCAGCTCGCCGACCGCGGGGAACTCCACCCCGCCGATCAGCTCCACGGGCCGCATCCCGGCGAAGCGCCGCAGGTCGAGCTCGGTGGGCTGGGCGTGCCGCGAGAAGTTGTTCACGCAGAGGACCAGGTCGGCGTCCTGCCCCTCCTCTGGAGCGGTCTCCCGCAGGAAGGCGAGCACCGCCGCGTTGGAGGACGGCAGTTCGGTGTACGTCCCCGTCCCGAAGGCACGGTTCTGCTTACGGATCTCGATCATCCGCTTCGTCCAGTGCAGCAGCGAGGACGGCGAGGCCATCCCCGCCTCCACATTGGTCACCTGGTAGCCGTGGACCGGGTCCATGATGGCCGGCAGGGAGAGGCGGCCCGGGTCGCAGGAGGAGAAGCCCGCGTTCCGGTCCGGGGTCCACTGCATCGGGGTGCGCACCCCGTCCCGGTCGCCGAGCCAGATGTTGTCGCCCATGCCGATCTCGTCGCCGTAGTACAGCACCGGGGAGCCCGGCAGCGAGAAGAGCAGCGCGGTGAACAGCTCCATCTGCTTGCGGTCGTTGTCGAGGAGCGGGGCGAGCCGGCGCCGGATGCCGATGTTGGCCCGCATCCGCGGGTCCTTGGCGTACTCGGCGTACATGTAGTCCCGCTCCTCGTCCGTGACCATTTCGAGGGTGAGCTCGTCGTGGTTGCGGAGGAAGATGCCCCACTGGCAGCCGGAGGGGATCTCCGGGGTCTTCGCCAGGATCTCGGAGATCGGGTAGCGCGACTCGCGCCGCACGGCCATGAAGATCCGCGGCATGACCGGGAAGTGGAAGGCCATGTGGCACTCGTCGCCGCCGGAGCGGAAGTCACCGAAGTAGTCGACGACGTCCTCCGGCCACTGATTGGCCTCGGCGAGCAGCACCGTGTCCGGGTAGTGGTCGTCGATCTCCCTGCGGACCCGCTTGAGGAAGGTGTGGGTCTCCGGCAGGTTCTCGCAGTTGGTGCCCTCGCGCTGGTACAGGTACGGCACCGCGTCGAGCCGGAATCCGTCGATCCCCAGGTCGAGCCAGAACTTCAGCGCCGACAGGATCTCCTCCTGCACGGCCGGGTTCTCGTAGTTGAGGTCCGGCTGGTGCGAGAAGAAGCGGTGCCAGTAGTACTGCTTGCGGACCGGGTCGAAGGTCCAGTTGGAGGTCTCCGTGTCGACGAAGATGATCCGGGCGTCCGGGTACTGCTTGTCGTCGTCGGCCCAGATGTAGTAGTCGCCGTACGGTCCTTCCGGGTCGCGCCGCGACTCCTGGAACCACGGGTGCTGGTCGCTGGTGTGGTTCATGACGAAGTCGATGATCACGCGCATCCCGCGCTGGTGCGCCGCGTCCACGAACTCCACGAAGTCGGCGATGTCGCCGAACTCGGGGAGGACCGAGGTGTAGTCGGCGACGTCGTAACCGCCGTCGCGCAGCGGTGACTTGAAGAACGGCGGCAGCCACAGGCAGTCCACGCCGAGCCACTGGAGGTAGTCCAGGCGCGACGTGATGCCCTTCAGGTCGCCGACGCCGTCGCCGTTGCTGTCCTGGAAGGACCGGACGAGGACCTCGTAGAAGACGGCCCGCTTGAACCAGTCGGGGTCGAGGTCCTTGGCGGGGGTGTCCTCGAAGGTGTCGGGGACGGGATCGTTGACGGTCATGAGATGGGTGACCCTCCGGTCTGCGGGGACGGTCGCAGGACGAGCACGTGCGCGGGCGCGACGCCCGGTTCCAGTCGCACGTAGGCGTTCCTGCCCCAGTGATAGGTGTCTCCGGTGAGCTCGTCGCGCACCGGTACGGTCTCGTGCCAGCCGAGGCCGAGTTCCGGCATGTTCAACGAGACCGTCGCCTCCTGGGTGTGGTGCGGGTCGAGGTTGACGACCACCAGAACGATGTTCGAACCCTCCTTCTTGGAGTAGGCGATCACCTGCGGGTTGTCGGCGTCGTGGAAGGTGAGGTTCCGCAGCCGGCGGAGCGCCGGGTGGCGGCGCCGGATCCGGTTCAGGGCGGTGATCAGCGGCGTGATCGTCGCGCCCGCGCGCTCCGCCGACTCCCAGTCGCGGGGCTTGAGTTGGTACTTCTCCGAGTCCAGGTACTCCTCGCTGCCCGCGCGCAGCGGGGTGTTCTCGCACAGCTCGTACCCGGCGTAGATCCCCCAGGTCGGCGACAGCGTCGCCGCGAGCACCGCGCGCGCCTCGAAGGCCGGCCGGCCGCCCTCCTGGAGGTAGGCGTGCAGGATGTCCGGGGTGTTCACGAAGAGGTTCGGCCGCATCTGCGCCGCCACGTCCCCCGACAGTTCCGTGAGGTACTCGGTCAGCTCGTCCTTGGAGTTCCGCCACGTGAAGTACGTGTAGGACTGCTGGAAGCCGATCGCGCCGAGGGTCCGCATCATCGCCGGACGGGTGAACGCCTCCGCCAGGAAGATCACGTCCGGGTCCCGCCCGTTGACCTCGCCGATCACCCGCTCCCAGAACACCACCGGCTTGGTGTGCGGGTTGTCCACCCGGAAGATCCGCACCCCGTGGTCCATCCAGTGCCGCAGCACCCGGACCGTCTCGGCCACGATCCCGTCCATGTCGTGGTCGAACGCGATCGGGTAGATGTCCTGGTACTTCTTCGGCGGGTTCTCCGCGTAGGCGATCGAGCCGTCCGGCCGGTGGTGGAACCACTCCGGGTGCTTCTCCACCCACGGGTGGTCCGGCGAGCACTGGAGGGCGAAGTCCAGCGCCACCTCCAGGCGCAGCTCACGGGCCCGGGCCACGAAGGCGTCGAAGTCCTCGATCGTGCCCAGGTCCGGGTGGACCGCGTCGTGCCCGCCCTCCGGCGAACCGATCGCCCACGGCACGCCGACATCGCTCGGTGACGCCGACAGGGAGTTGTTCGGGCCCTTGCGGTGGGTCTCGCCGATCGGGTGGATCGGCGGCAGGTACACCACGTCGAAGCCCATCGCCGCGATGGCAGGGAGCCGTTCGGCGGCGGTGCGGAAACTCCCGGGCACCGTACGGCCCTTGACCTTCCGCACCCCCTCCGAGCGCGGGAAGAACTCGTACCAGGCGCCGTACAGGGCCCGTTCCCGCTCCACCCGGAGCGGGAACGCCGGTGAGGCGGAGACCAGTTCGCGCAGCGGATGCCGCTCCAGGGTCTCCGTCACCCGCGGCGCGAGCGCGGCGGCCAGGCGCGCGGCGGCCGGCCGGGACTCGTCGCGCAGCGCGTCGGCCGCCGCGAGCACCGCCTCCCGCCCGCCGCCCTTCTTCGGGACGCCCTTCGCGGCCCGCTCGTGCAGCTCCGCGCCCTCGGCCAGGACGAGTTCGGAGTCGATCCCGGCCGGGATCTTGATCCTCGCCGCGTGGCGCCAGGTCGCCAGCGGGTCGCTCCACGCCTCGACGGTGTACGTCCACAGCCCCTCGGCGTCCGGGGTGACCTCGGCACCCCAGCGGTCGGAGCCCTCGGCCAGCTCGCGCATCGGGGTCCACGGCCCCGGACGGCCCGTCGGGCCGGTGAGTACGACATTGGCGGCGACCGCGTCGTGGCCCTCGCGGAAGACGGTCGCCGACACCTCGAAGGTCTCGCCGGCCACCGCCTTCGCGGGGCGCCGGCCGCAGTCGACCAGCGGGCGGACGTCCAGTACGGGAATGCGTCCCATGAGCGGATTCACAGCATCACCTGACGGTTTACGGGGGTGCGGGTGGTGGTGCGCTCTTTCTAGCCGCGCCGGAGGCCGGTGGGAGGCGGGCATCGCCGCGCCCCTCCGCGTTCACTCGGATGGCGGGCACACAGGGATGAAGCGGGGGTACGAGGACGGGTACGGGGACGAGTACGGAGAAGGGACGGGAAGGAGGGATTCGGGGGAGTACCCGGGGAGCTTCCCCGGGTTCGCGCGTGGGCAATCCGGCCCTTTGTTAACTACTAGGGCGTAGGGGGTGCGGCAAGGCGCGAGTCGGCCGAAACCCGCCGGGTGCCGTGCGGCGGACCGTGAACCCGCGCCGGATCTCGTTACGCTGACGGTCCGTCGTCACCGGAGAAGACGGGAGACGCGCATGGACACGGAACCGGCCCGGGCCGTCCTCCACCACGTACTGACCGGACGCTGCCGGCTCGCCCTGCCCGGCTCGGGCCCCCTCGACCTCGCCCCCGGCGACCTGGCCCTCCTGCCGACCGGCGCCCGCCACCGGCTCACCGCCGGCCCCGGCGCCCCCGGCGCCCCGCCCTCCGGCAACCCGCCCTCCGGCACGGCGCCTCCCGGCACGGCGCCCGCGGAGGTGCGGATCGTCGGCGGGGCGGAGGAGGGCGCCCGGGTGCTCACCGTGCGGGCCCGCTACGACCCCCGGGGCCCGTCGCCCCTCATCGCCGCGCTGCCCCGCGCGCTCCGGCTCGACCGGGGGCGCGTCGAGGGCGCGCCACTGCTGCGCGAGACCCTCCTGGCGCTCGCCGCGCCCGGCCGGCGCACGGGCCCCGGCGACCGGCTGCTCGCCCTGCGCGTCCTGGAGACCGCCCTCGTCCTCGCCGCCCCGCCGCGCCCGCCGGACGGCCCGTACCCCCACCCCGGCATCGCCCGCGGCGTCGCCGCCATCGAACACCGCTACGCCGAGCCGTGGACGGTGGTGACCCTCGCCCGCGAGGCCGGGATGTCCCGCTCCGCCTTCACCGCCGCCTTCCGCGAGGCCGTCGGCACCTCCCCGGCCCGCCATCTGACGGCCCGGCGGATACGGGAGGCGGCCCGGCTGCTCGCCGGGACCGGGCTCCCCCAGTCGGCCGTCCCCGCCCGCGTCGGCTACCGCAGCCGCGTCGGCTTCCACCTCGCCTTCCGCACCGCGTACGGCATGACCCCGGGCGAGTACCGGGCGGCCGCACCCCGCAGGGCGTGAACCCCCGGCCCCCGCCGGGACCGGCGGCCCATCTGATGTAATCGTCCCCGGCGTCCAGGGGATGCGGCGCCGGGAACGGGGGCGGACTTGCAAGCGCTGGACGGGTCGGATCCGCGACAGGTGGGGCGGTACCGGATCCTCGCGCGCCTCGGGGCGGGCGGGATGGGGCGCGTCTACCTGGGGCGGTCCACCAGCGGCCGGATGGTCGCCGTCAAGGTGGTGCGCGCCGAACTCGCGGAAGACCCCGATTTCCAGCGCCGGTTCGTCCGCGAGGTGGAGGCCGCCCGGCGGGTCACCGGCTTCTTCACCGCCGCCGTGGTCGACGCCGACCCGATGGGCTCGCCGCCCTGGCTCGCCACTGCCTACGTCCCCGGTCTGCCCCTGGAGGCGGCGGTGCGCACCCACGGGGCGTGGCCCCGGCGCTCGCTGCTCTACCTGGGGGCGGGCCTGGTCGAGGCCCTGGAGGCCATCCACGGCACGGGGCTGATCCACCGTGACCTGAAGCCGTCGAACGTGCTGATCGCCGCCGACGGCCCCCGGGTGATCGATTTCGGCATCTCCATCATCGGCGAGTCGAGCGTCCTGACGCAGGCGGGGATGGTGATCGGCACCCCCGGCTTCATGTCGCCCGAGCAGATCGCGGGAACCGCCGTCGGCCCGGCCGCCGACGTGTTCTCGCTGGGCGCGGTGCTGGCCTTCGCGGCCACCGGGGCCGGGCCCTTCGGGACCGGCTCCGCGCACTCGGTGAACTTCCGCGCCGTCTACGGGGAACCCGACCTGCGCCTCCTGCCGCCGGGGACGGACCTGATCGGCCGGTGCCTGGAGAAGGACCCCGCCCGACGGCCCACCGTGCCGGAGCTGCTGGCCGAGTTCGCGGGGCTGCTCGGCGAGGAGAGCGGCCACACCCACGGGGGAGGGCCGGCGAAGGAGACCCACTGGCTGCCGGAGGCGGTGGCGACCGCCCTCGGCGAAGCGAGCGGCGCCGTCGGGCAGACGGCCGACCCCGGCCCCGGCCCGGCCACGCCTCCCACGCCGGCCGCGCCTCCTGCCCCGGCCGCGCCTCCCGCGCCCGATCCCCGCGTCCCCCTGGTGAAGAGCCCCGCGGGGCCGCCCGCGACCCCGGGTACCCCGCCGCCCGCGATGCCCGCCACGCCGCCGCCCGCCGTACCGGGTACGCCGCCGGGTGCGCCGCCGCCCCCCGCCGGCCTTCCGGTCCCCGGCAACCCGTACGCCGTCACGGCTCCCGTCCCGTATCCGCCCGGTCCCGGCGTGGGCGGCCCGGCCCGCGCGTCCGGCCGCTTCCGGGGCCGCAGGCTCGTGGCGATCGCCCTCGGCGCCGTCCTGGTGGCGGGAGGCGGCACCACCGCCGTGATCCTCACGCAGAAGGACGACCCGTCCAAGACGAAGGAGCAGGCGCAGGGCCAAGGCGAGGACCGGGGAAAGAACGAGGGGAAGGACGACGGGAAGGGCGACGGGAAGGACGGCGGGACGGACGAGGGGTCCTCCGGGTCCCGCGGGGGCTTCAACGGCGCGGTCGGCAAGGTGGTCAACGCCTCCGACAAGAAGGGCGGCACCCTCCGCCTGGTGAGCGGGTCCGACGCGGATTCCTGGGATCCGGCCCGCTCCTACTTCGGATGGGTCTGGAACGTCCAGCGGCTCTACGCCCGCACGCTGATGACCTACGCCGGCGAACCGGGCGAGAAGGGCCTCACCGTGGTCCCGGACCTGGCCGCCGCGCAGCCCGAGGTGTCCTCCGACGGCCGGACGTACACGTTCAAGCTGCGGCCCGGACTGAAGTACGAGGACGGTTCGCCGATCACCGCCGCGGACGTCAAGTACGGCATCGAGCGCGCCTTCGCCCCGGAGATCGCCGGCGGACCCACGTACCTCGTCGACGTCCTGGACCGGAAGCAGAACTACCGGGGCCCGTACAAGGACACGGGGAAGGCGGGCCTGCGGTCCGTCGAGGCCCCGGACGACCTCACGCTCGTCTTCCGGCTCGCCGAGCCCGACTCCCGGTTCCCCTACCTGCTCACCATGGGCGCGACGGCCCCCGTGCCGCGGAAGCACGACACCGCGGACCGGTACGGGACCAGGCCGATGGCCTCCGGCCCGTACCGCTTCTCCTCGTACCAGCCGGGCCGGTCGCTGGTCCTCGTCCGCAACGAGGAGTGGGACCCCGCCACCGACCCGCTCCGCAAGGCCCTGCCGGACCGCGTCGAGCTGAGCATCGTGTCCGGTCAGGAGAAGGTCGACGAGCAGATGCTGGCGGGCACCGCCGACCTGGACGCCTCCCACATCGGCCTGTCGCAGGCGACCGCCGCCAGGCTGCTGCAGGACCCGAAGCTGAAGGCCGGCGTGGACAACCCGTACAACGGGTACCTCCGGATGGCCGCGATGATCTCCGACACCGCCCCGTTCGACAACGTCGACTGCCGCAAGGCGGTGGTGTACGCGGCCGGCACCGAGGCGCTGCGGAACGCGCGCGGCGGGGCGGCGTTCGCCTCGCTGCAGGGCAACATGCTGCCCCCGACGGCCCGGGGCGCCGACTCCTACGACCCCTTCGGCCTGACCGGGGGCGAGCCCCGGCGGGAGAAGGCGAGGGCGGCGCTGCGGGCGTGCGGCAAGCCCGGCGGATTCACCACGAAGGCCGCCGTGAACAGCGGCAACCCCAAGGACGTCCAGGCGGCCGCCGTCCTGCAGACCGACCTGAAGGCCGTCGGCATCACCCTGGAGATCGAGCGGTACGACAACTTCTCGGCCTACTACGCCGCCCTGGGCTCCCCCGAGATCCTGAAGAAGAAGGGGATCGGCATGCTCATGCTGGGCTGGGGCGCCGACTTCCCCACCGGCGCGGGCTTCCTCCAGCCCCTGGCCGACAGCGACCTGATCAGGACCGAGGGCAACAGCAACTACGCCCGGGTGAAGGACGCCCGGATCGACGAGCTGTTCGACCGCGCGTCGGCCGAGACCGACGAGGCCGAGGCGACCCGGCTCTACCAGGAGGCCAACCACCGGCTCACCGACGGGGCCTACTACCTGCCCTTCACCGCCGAGAAGAACGTCAACTACCGCAACCCGCGGCTCACCAACGTCTACGTCCACGAGGCGTTCAACCTGACCGACGTCCAGGCCCTGGGCATCGGCGGGACCCCCTGACGCGCCCGGGGGCCGCGACGCACGCGCCCCCCGGCGCCCCGCGCGTGCCCCCGGAGGCCGGGGGCGCACCGTGGCCGGAGCGGGGGCTGCGGGCCTAGGCTCGGGGGCGGCACGCCGGGCGCACAGCGTGGTGCATCCGCTCCGTAGCGTCACCGGCCTGCGAAGGTGGGACACGTGAAGGCAATCCGTCGATTCACCGTGCGTCCTGTCCTCCCCGACACCCTTCGACCCCTCGCTGCCCTGGCGCGCAACCTGCGCTGGTCGTGGCACGAGCCGACCCGCGCCCTCTTCGACTCGCTGGCCCCCGAGGGGCTCGCGGGCGCCGATCCCGTCCGCGTGCTCGGCGCCCTGGAGGCGCCCCGGCTCGCCGCGCTCGCCGCCGACCGGGACTTCCTCGGCAGACTCGCCACCGCCGCCGAGGACCTCGACGGCTATCTGCGGCGGCCCCGCTGGTACCAGGAGCGGAGCGCCGGCGACGGGCCCGCCGCCCTCGCCTACTTCTCGCCCGAGTTCGGCGTCGCCGCCGCCCTGCCCCAGTACTCCGGCGGGCTCGGCATCCTCGCCGGCGACCACCTCAAGTCCGCCAGCGACCTCGGCGTGCCGCTGATCGGCGTCGGGCTGCTCTACCGCCACGGCTACTTCCGGCAGTCCCTCGGCCGGGACGGCTGGCAGCAGGAGCAGTACCCCGTCCTCGACCCCGGCGAGCTGCCCGTCACCCTGCTCCGGGAGGCCGACGGCGGCCCCGCCGGGATCGCGCTCGCCCTGCCCGGCGGGCGGAGCCTGCACGCCCAGATCTGGGTCGCGCAGGTCGGCCGCGTACCGCTCCTCATGCTCGACTCCGACGTCGAGGAGAACGCCCCCGGCGAGCGGTCCGTCACGGACCGGCTCTACGGCGGCGGCAGCGAGCACCGGCTCCTCCAGGAGATGCTGCTCGGCATCGGCGGCGTCCGCGCCGTGCGCACGTACACCCGGCTCACCGGCCACCCCGAGCCCGAGGTCTTCCACACCAACGAGGGCCACGCCGGCTTCCTCGGACTCGAACGGATCCGTGAACTCCAGGGCGAGGGCCTCGACTTCGACACCGCCCTGGAGGCCGTGCGGGCCGGTACCGTCTTCACCACCCACACCCCCGTCCCGGCCGGCATCGACCGCTTCGACCGGGAGCTCGTCGCCCGCCACCTCGGCGACGACGGCGCCCTCCCCGGCCTCGACACCGGCCGGATCCTCGCCCTCGGCGACGAGACCCCGCTCGGCGGCGAGCCCGGCGTCTTCAACATGGCCGCCATGGGCCTGCGCCTCGCCCAGCGCGCCAACGGCGTCTCCACCCTCCACGGCGCCGTCAGCCGCGAGATGTTCGCCGGACTCTGGCCCGGCTTCGACGCCGACGAGGTGCCGATCACCTCCATCACCAACGGCGTCCACGCCCCCACCTGGACCGCCCCCGAGGCCACCCGCCTCGGCCCCGACGCGACCGACCGCGAGCTGTGGGAGCTGCGCCGCACCCTGCGCGCCCGGCTCGTCGCCGACGTCCGCGACCGGCTCCGCGCCTCCTGGCGGCAGCGCGGCGCGGCCGCCGCCGAACTCGGCTGGACCGACACCGTCCTCGACCCCGAGGTCCTCACCATCGGCTTCGCCCGCCGGGTCCCCTCGTACAAGCGGCTCACCCTGATGCTCCGCGACAAGGACCGGCTGCGCGCCCTGCTGCTCCACCCCGAGCGGCCGGTGCAGCTCGTCGTCGCCGGCAAGGCCCACCCGGCCGACGACGGCGGCAAGAAGCTCGTGCAGGAGCTCGTCCGCTTCGCCGACGACCCGCGCGTGCGGCACCGGATCGTCTTCCTGCCCGACTACGGCATGGAGATGGCCCGCGGCCTCTACCCCGGCTGCGACGTCTGGCTCAACAACCCGCTGCGCCCGCTGGAGGCCTGCGGCACCAGCGGCATGAAGGCCGCCCTCAACGGCTGCCTCAACCTCTCCGTCCTCGACGGCTGGTGGGACGAGTGGTACGAGCCCGAGTTCGGCTGGGCCATCCCCACCGCCGACGGCGCCGCCGCGGCCGACGAGGAGCGCCGCGACGACCTGGAGGCCGCCGCCCTCTACGAGCTGGTCGAGCGCCGGGTCGCCCCCCGCTTCTACGACCGGGGCGCGGACGGCGTCCCCGCCGCCTGGACCGCCATGGTCCGCCGCACCCTCACCGACCTCGGCCCCAAGGTCCTCGCCGACCGGATGGTCCGCGAGTACGTCGAGCGCCTCTACGTCCCCGCCGCCGCGGCCCGCCGGGCGCTCACCCCGGACCGGGCGCGGGAGCTCGCCGCCTGGAAGGCCCGGGTCCGTGCGGCCTGGCCGGGCGTCTCGGTGGACCACGTCGAGATCGGCGACGACCTCGCCGAGGCCGGGGCGGAGCTGGGCGCCACACCGTGCGTCCGGGTGCGGGTCGCGCTCGGCGGCCTGACCCCCGACGACGTCGAGGTGCAGGCGGTGACCGGCCGCGTCGACGCCGACGACACCCTCACCGGCACCCGCACGGTCGCCCTCAAGCCCGCCGGCGGCCCGGACCTGGAAGGCCGTCAGCCCTACGCGGGCACCCTGGAACTGGACCGCACCGGCCCCTTCGGCTGCACCGTCCGCGTCCTGCCCGCCCACCCGCTCCTCGCCCACCCCGCCGAACCCGGCCTGATCGCACTGCCCGAGGACCAGGGGAGCGGGGGCGCGGGGGTGCTCCTGAGGTAGCCGCCGACGGCCCCGGGGCGGGTGCCTGGGCTGGACGGCATGATCAGGGTGCTGCTGGCCGACGACGAGACGATGATCCGCGCCGGGGTGCGGGCCATCCAGTCGCCGAGGCGGGCGACGGACACGAGGCGGTGAGCTCGCCCGGCTCCACCGGCCCGACGTCGCCCTCCTCGACATCCGGATGCCCCGGCTCGACGGCCTCGCCACCGCCGACGCACTCCGCCGCACCCTGGCGAGGGGGCGCCGACGGCACCGGCGGACGAGACGGTCGGCGAACTGGTGGACCGGGCCAGGGCCTCGGGGCTCGACGTGACGCTGCGCGGTGACGGTCCGGTGCCGGAGCTGCCGGGCATGGCACGCCCCGGGCGCCGCCGTCACCGTGGAACTGCGGGAGACCGCGTCGAGGGTGACGGTACGGGTGGGGAGCGGGCAGGGCGAGGGGACCGGGGAGCCCGCCTCCGGGGGCTCCGGGCTCGTCGGCCTCGACGAGCGGGTGCGGCTCGCGGGCGGCACCCTGACCCACGGCCCGGTGCGCGGCGGCGGCTTCGCGCTGACGGCGGTGCTGCCCCGGCGGGCTCCGGCCGCGGTGCCGGCCGCGCCGACCTCGGCCCGGGAGCCGGACCGGGCCCGCCACCGGGTGCGGAAGGACCTGGTGCGGGCGATCTGGATCCCGCCGGCGCTGCTCGCCGCGCTCGCGGTGCTGACTGCTGGTCGGCCAGGCGCACGCGGACGAGTGCCGGTACTACCGGTCGACGGTCTTCGCGGAGGTGCCGGTCCACCGGCTGTGCTTCACCGGCGGGCGGCTGAGCTCGCGGGACGAGCCGGGGTGAACGGGCGGACGCCCGGAGGGATGGGATCCCTCCGGGCGTCCGGTGTCTTCTGCCGGCCTTACGGGAAGGTCAGCTTGAAGCTGTTGATGTAGCCGGTGTCGATCCTGGCCTTGTCCTGGACGCGGAGCTTCCAGGTGCCGTTGGCCACCTCGGACGAGGCGTTGACGGTGTAGGTCTGGCTGATGTCGTTCGCGCTGCCGCCGGAGCGGTTGTGCAGGTTGTAGACCGAGCCGTCGGGGGCGATGAGGTCCACGACCAGGTCACCGATGTAGGTGTGGACGATGTCCACGCCGACGGAGAGGTTGCTGGGCGCGTTGCCGGTGACGCCGGTGACGTTGACCGAGGAGGTCACCGCGGCGCCGGGGGAGTCCGGGATGGAGACGTCGGCGGTGTTCTCGAAGACCTTGCCGTCGGGCGGGGTGGTGCCGCCGGGACGGGTGCCGACGTTGACGGCGGCCCAGGCGTGCTGGACGGCCAGGGACTCGGGGCTGTCGACGCCGTAGAGCTCGTTGGCGGCCGCGACCGTGCCGGTGCGGGCGCCCGCGTAGTTGGTGGACGAGGTCCACTTGGTGGTGAGGGCCTTGAACCAGATCATCCGGGCCTTTTCGATCCCGATGCCGGTGACCGGCAGGCCGTCGGAGGTCGGCGAGTCGTAGGTCACGCCGTTGACGGTCTTGACGCCGCTGCCCTCGGAGAGCAGGTAGAAGAAGTGGTTCGCCGGGCCCGAGGAGTAGTGGACGTCGATGTTGCCGATGCCCGAGTACCACGAGTCCTTGGACGAGCCGTCCTTGCTGGGCTTGTCCATGTAGCGGAGCGGGGTGCCGTTGCCGCGGATGTCGATCTTCTCGCCGACGAGGTAGTCGCCCTTGTCGTTGGCGTTGTTGGCGTAGAACTCGACGGCCGCCGCGAAGATGTCGGAGGTCGCCTCGTTGAGGCCGCCGGACTCGCCGCTGTAGACGAGCCTGGCCGTGACCGAGGTCAGGCCGTGGGTCATCTCGTGGGCGGCCACGTCGATGGACGTGAGCGGCTTGGCGTTGTTCGAGCCGTCGCCGTACGTCATGCAGAAGCAGGAGTCCTGCCAGAAGGCGTTGACGTAGGCGTTGCCGTAGTGGACCCGGGAGTACGCGCCGACGCCGTCACCGCGGATGCCGGAGCGGCCGTGCACGTTCTTGTAGTAGTCCCAGGTGAGCGCGGCGCCGTAGTGCGCGTCGGCGCCGGCCGTCTCCAGGTTGGACGGCTGCCCGTTGCCCCAGACGTCGGTGCTGTTGCTGAACAGCGTGCCGGTGCCGGAGGTGCCGCGGTTGAGGTTGTACGTCTTGTGGTTGCCGCGGCCGGTGTCGGTCAGCGTGTACGAGGGCGCGGTGCCGAGCGTGACCTGGCCGCTGTACATGGTGTTGCCGGTGCCGGTGTGCACGGCCTGCCACTCGTACAGCTTGGCGCCGGACTTGGCGTCGGTGACGACGTGCAGCTCGTTCGGCGTGCCGTCGTGCTGGAGGCCGCCGACGACGGTCTCGTACGCGAGGACCGGGGCGCCGCTCTGGCCCATCCAGACGACCTTGCGCGGGGCGCGCTCGCTCTTGGTGGCCTTCGAGCCCTCGGCGGCGGCCAGGCCGACGGCCTGCTTCTCCGCGGCGGCGGGCGCGACGGTGGCCGCCAGGTCGACGTTCTTCAGCTCCGCGCGGGAGGACTTGGCGACGCCGGTGGTGGCGCCGGCCTTGGACTCGGCCACGATCAGGTCGCCGCCGAGGACCGGGAGGCCCGCGTAGGTGCGCTCGTAGCGCGTGTGGGTCGTGCCGTCGCGGTCCTGGACCACGTCGCGGACGACGAGCTTCTCCTGGCTGCCGAGGCCCAGCTCCTTGGCCGTCTCGGCCTTGTCGGCGTCGGCGGCCTTGATCAGCGCGGTGCGCTGGGCGGGGGAGAGGTCGGCGGGGAGCTTGCCCGGGTTGACCTTCCCGAGGGCCGACGCCGGGGCGGCGGCCGTGCCGACGTTGTCGGCGGAGGCGCTGCCGGCCTGGACACCGACGGCGATCATGGCGGCGGCGGCGACGAGCGCGCCGGTCGCGGTGGCACGACGGCTGGGCGTGGATCTCACGCGGACTCCTTTTGCGAGGGGGGTACCGGTCCGCTGGGTAGGCGGGCCGGGTGGTGCAAGCAGAGCGGTGACACACGAACGGGTGATGTGACGAACGTGGTTGCGAGGAACCGTGGAGAGAGTGGCAGCTACCGCCGGTATCTGTCAGGACCGCGTCAACAACTTGGCCGGAAGTCGTCCGCTGCGCGTACGGTCGTGTTCGTTAACCGGACGTTTCATCGATCATGAATGCCCGGCCATCTATCGTTCTCCGTGCAGGAATCCCTTCACGGGTCCCCATCCGGACCCGCCGGCTCCGGCGCCCGTCCCGCCCCTCGGACGCCGGCCCCTCTTTGCCGAAGCGATGGCCGAAACCCAGCGGCCCGAATCCCGTCTTCCGCTCCTCGCCCGGGCGTCAGCCCGCCAGCGAGTCCCGCCACGCCCGGTGGAGGCCCGCGTAGCGGCCCTCGCCGCCGACCAGTTCGGCCGGGGCGCCGTCCTCCACGACGCGGCCCGCCTCCATCACCAGGACCCGGTCCGCGACCTCGACCGTGGAGAGGCGGTGGGCGATGACCACCGCCGTGCGGCCCGCCAGGACCGTGTCCATCGCGTGCTGCACCGCCCGCTCGCCCGGCACGTCGAGCGAGCTCGTCGCCTCGTCCAGGATGAGCACCGCCGGATCCGCCAGGAGCGCCCGCGCGAAGGCCACCAACTGGCGCTGACCGGCCGAGATCCGGCCACCCCGCTTCCGTACGTCGGTGTCGTAGCCGTCCGGCAGGCCGGCGATGAACTCGTGCGCGCCGATCGCCTTCGCCGCCCGCTCGATCTCCTCCCGGGTCGCGTCGGGGCGGCCGATCGCGATGTTCTCCGCGACCGTACCGGAGAAGAGGAACGCCTCCTGCGTCACCATCACCACCCCGCGCCGCAGTTCGGGCGTGGCGAGATCCCGCAGGTCCACGCCGTCGAGCAGCACCCGGCCCTCCGTCGGGTCGTAGAAGCGGGCCAGCAGCTTCGCGAGCGTCGACTTGCCCGCGCCGGTCGCGCCGACCACCGCCACCGTCTGCCCGGCCGGGATCCGCAGCGAGAAGCGGGGCAGCACCTCGCCGCCCGTCCGGTACGCGAACCGCACCCCGTCGAAGACGACCTCCCGGCCCGGCGCCGCCCCCGCCCGCTCCGGCAGCTCCCGCGGAGCCGTCGTCTCCGGCACGCCCGGCTCCTGCGCGAGCAGCCCCGCGATCTTGGTGAGCGAAGCGGCCGCCGACTCGTACGAGTTGAGGAACATCCCGAGCCGGTCGATCGGGTCGTAGAGCCGCCGCACGTACAGCACCGCCGCCGCCAGCACACCGAGCTCCAGCGACCCTTCCGCGACCCGGTAGGCGCCCCACAGGCACATTCCGGCCACCGCCGTGTTCGCCACCAGGCGCGAGCCCACCACATAGCGGGCCATCTCCAGGAGCGCGTCCCCGTTGCTCCGCTCGTGCCGGTGGTTGAGCCCCGCGAACTCCGCGTCGTTCGCCCGCTCCCGGCGGAAGGCCCGCACCGGGCGGATCCCGTTCATCGTCTCCGCGAACTTCACGATCACCCCGGCGATCGCCGTCGACCGCTCCGCGTACACCGCGCCCGCCCGCCGCCGGTACAGCCGCACCAGCAGGTACAGCGGCCCGAAGGAGGCCACCGCCACCGCCCCGATCCCCAGGTCGAGCCAGAGCAGCACCAGCGTGATCGACACGAACGACAGCACCACCCCGATCAGCTCCTGCAGCCCCTCCGACAACAGCTCCCGCAGCGACTCCACGTCCGTCGTCGACCGCGAGATCAGCCGCCCCGAGGTGTACCGCTCGTGGAAGTCCACGCTCAGCACCTGCGCGTGCCGGAAGATCCGCCCCCGCAGGTCCAGCAGCACGTCCTGGTTGATCCGCGCCGCGCCCCGCACGAAGCCGTACTGCAGCGCCCCCGCGCCCCCCGCGCACAGCAGGTAGCCGACCGCCACCGCGACCAGCGGCCCGTGGTCCCCGGCCCGGAAGGCCGGCACGCCCCGGTCGATCGCGTACGCCACGAGCAGCGGGCCCGCCTGGACCGCCGCCTCCTTCCCGAGCAGCACCAGCGCCGCCACCGCCACCCGGAACCGGTGCCCGGCGAGCAGCGAGCGCAGCAGCGCCCCGGTCGCCCCGCGCGGCGCCGGCAGATCGTCCCGGTCGAACGGATCGCCCGAGCCCGGACCGGACCCGCCGGCCCGCTCCTCCTCGCCCTCCGGCCGCGCGAGCGTGGTCTCCGTCATCGTTCCCCGTCCCCCTCGCCCGCCATCAGCCAGGCGTACTCGCCGCTGCTCCGCAGCAGTTCCTGATGGGTGCCGACCGCCGCGATCCGCCCGCCCGAGAGCAGCGCCACCCGGTCGGCCAGCATCACCGTCGACGGCCGGTGCGCCACGACCAGCGCCGTCGTCTCCTTCAGCACCTCGCGCAGGGCCGCCTCCACCCGCGCCTCCGTGTGCACGTCGAGCGCCGACAGCGGATCGTCCAGCACCAGGAAACGCGGCCGGCCGACCACCGCCCGGGCCAGCGCGAGCCGCTGCCGCTGCCCGCCCGAGAGACTCAGCCCCTGCTCGCCGACCTGCGTCCCCGCGCCCTCCGGCAGCCGGTCCACGAACTCCTCCGCCTGCGCGACGCCCAGGGCGCGCCGCAGCTCCGGGCCGCCCGCGTCCTCGCCGGCGCCCATCAGCACGTTCTCCCCGACGCTCGCCGAGAACAGCGTCGGCTCCTCGAAGGCCACCGACACCAGCGACCGCAGCCGCTCCCGGTCCATCAGGGCGATGTCCTCGCCGTCGAGCCGGATCCGCCCGCCGGTGGACTCGTGCAGCCGCGGTACGAGCGCGGTGAGCGTGGTCTTGCCGGAACCCGTGGCGCCGACCAGGGCCAGCGTCTCCCCGGGCCGGATGTGCAGGTCGACGCCGTCCAGGACCGGCGGCGCGTCCTCCGGGGCGTCCGGGTACCGGAACGACACCCCCTCGAAGCGCACCCCGTCCGCGCCCTCCCCGCTCTCCCCGCTCTCCCCGCCGAGCCCACCGGACCCACCGGACCCGCCGGGGCCGCCGCCCGCCACGGCCGTCTCCGGCTCCACCTCCGCGTCCATCACCTCGAAGTACCGCTCGGTGGCCGTCGCCGCCTCCTGGCTCATCGCGAGGAGGAAGCCGATCGACTCCACCGGCCAGCGCAGCGCCAGCGCCGTCGACAGGAACGCGACGAGCGTGCCCGCCGACAGGTCCCCGTCCGCGACCCGGACCGTGCCGAGGATCAGCGTCGCCCCGATCGCCAGCTCCGGCAGGATCGTGATGAACGCCCAGATCAGCGCGAGCAGCCGGGCCTTGGCCAGTTCGGTGGAGCGCAGCAGCCGGGCCAGCCGGCGGAACGACTCCGCCTGACTGCGGTGCCGGCCGAAACCCTTGACGATCCGGATGCCGAGGACGCTCTCCTCGACGACCGTGGTCAGATCGCCGACCTGGTCCTGGGCGCGGCGCGCGACGACCGCGTACCGGCTCTCGAAGAACGAGCAGAGGACCACCACCGGCACCACCGGCGTCAGCAGCACCAGGCCGAGCGACCGGTCCTGGGCGAGCAGCAGGGCGCAACCGGCCAGCAGGGTCACCCCGTTGACCACCAGGAAGGTCAGCGGGAAGGCCAGGAACATCCGGACCAGCATCAGGTCCGTCGTCCCGCGCGAGAGCAGCTGCCCGGACGCCCACCGGTCGTGGAAGGCGATCGGCAGCCGCTGGAGCCTGCCGTACAGGTCCTCCCGCATCCGCGCCTCCACCGAGGACAGCGGCCGGGCCACCAGCCACCGCCGCAGCCCGAAGAGACCGGCCTCGGCGATCCCGAGCAGCAGCAGGTACAGCGCCCCCAGCCACACCCCGCCCGGGTCCCGGTCCGCGACCGGCCCGTCCACCAGCCACTTCAGGACCAGCGGGATGACGAGCGACAGGCAGGAGGCGACGATCGCGACGGCGGCGGCACCGAAGAACCGCCCGCGCACGGGCCGGACGTACGGCCAGAGCCGCAGCAGCACCCGCACCGCCGAACGGTCGGCGGGGCGGTCCTCGGGGGTGGCAGGTTTCTCGGACATCAGCCCCGACCCTACGAGCCCCCGCTGACACGTCTCACCCGAATTTCGGCCACGACTCCGCGGGCGGCGGCCTCACCCCGCCACCCGCAGCAGCACCACCGACCGCGCCCCCACCGTGAGCACCGCCCCGCCCGGGTGGAGCGTGCCCGGGGGTGCGGTCTGGTCGTCGAGGGCCGTGTCGAGGACGCGTTCGTAGGTCTGGGCCCAGGGCGGGCCCGGGAGGCGGAAGTCCAGGGGGCGGGGGCCCGCGTGGAGGACGGCGAGGAAGCTGTCGTCGAGGACCTGCTCGCCCCGCTCGTCGCGGCCCGGTATGTCGCGGCCCGACAGGTAGAGGGCGAGCGTGGCCGAGGGCGCGTACCAGTCGCGCTCGGTCATCTCCGTGCCGTCGGGGCCGAACCACGCGAGGTCCCGCAGCCCGTCGGCGCCCTGAGGCCGGCCGGAGAAGAAGGCGCGGCGGCGCAGCACCGGGTGGCGGTGGCGGAGGGCGAGGAGCCGCCTCGTCAGGGCGAGGAGCTGGGCGCGGCCGGGGTCGTCGGGCAGCGACCAGTCGAGCCAGCCGGTCTCGTTGTCCTGGCAGTACGCGTTGTTGTTGCCGCCCTGGGTGCGGCCCATCTCGTCGCCCGCGACGAGCATCGGCACCCCGGTGGAGAGCAGCAGGGTGGTGAGCAGGTTGCGGAGCTGGCGGAGGCGGAGCCCCTGGATCCGCGGGTCGTCGGTCTCGCCCTCCGTGCCGCAGTTCCAGGAGCGGTTGTCGTGGGTGCCGTCGCGGTTGCCCTCGCCGTTGGCCTCGTTGTGCTTGCGCTCGTACGTGACGAGGTCGCGGAGCGTGAAGCCGTCGTGGGCGGTGACGAAGTTGACGGAGGCGTAGGGGCGGCGGCCGCCCCAGGCGTACAGGTCGCTGGAGCCGGAGAGCCGGTAGCCGAGGTCCCTGACGTCGGGCAGCGCGCCGCGCCAGAAGTCCCGTACGGCGTCCCGGTAGCGGTCGTTCCACTCGGTCCACAGGGGAGGGAAGGCGCCGACCTGGTAGCCGCCGTTGCCGACGTCCCAGGGTTCGGCGATGAGTTTGACGCGGCGGAGCACCGGGTCCTGGGCGATGACGGCGAGGAAGGGGGAGAGCATGTCGACGTCGTGCATCGAGCGGGCGAGCGCGGCCGCCAGGTCGAAGCGGAAGCCGTCGACGCCCATCTCGGTGACCCAGTACCGGAGGGAGTCGGTGATGAGGCGCAGCACCTGCGGCTGGACGACGTGGAGGGTGTTGCCGCAGCCGGTGTAGTCGGCGTACCGGCGGGCGTCGGACTGGAGCCGGTAGTAGCCGCGGTTGTCGATGCCCTTCAGGGAGAGGGTGGGGCCCAGCTCGCCGGCCTCGGCCGTGTGGTTGTACACGACGTCGAGGATCACCTCGATGCCGGCGGCGTGCAGCGCCCGCACCATCCGCTTGAACTCGCCGACCTGCTGCCCGGTGGTGCCGGACGAGGAGTAGCCGGCGTGCGGGGCGAAGTAGCCGATCGAGTTGTAGCCCCAGTAGTTGGTGAGGCCGCGCCGCAGCAGGTGGTCCTCGTGGGCGAACTGGTGGACCGGCAGCAGCTCGACGGCCGTGACCCCGAGGCGTACGAGGTGGTCGATCGCGGCCGGGTGGGCGAGCCCCGCGTAGGTGCCGCGCAGGCGCTCGGGGATGCCGGGGTGCCGGGCGGTGAAGCCCTTGACGTGCAGCTCGTAGATGACGGAGTCCTGCCAGGGCGTCTTGGGCCTGCGGTCGTCGGACCAGTCGTCGTCGTCCCGTACGACGACGCCCTTGGGCACGTGCGGGGCGGAGTCCCGCTCGTCGCGGACGGTGTCGGCGACGTGCTGCTGCGGCCAGTCCCTGACGTGTCCGTACACCTCCGGGGGCAGCGCCGCGAAGTCGCCGTCGACGGCCCGCGCGTACGGGTCGAGGAGCAGCTTCGCCGGGTTCCAGCGGGCGCCGGTCCAGGGGTCCCAGCGGCCGTGCACCCGGTAGCCGTACCGCTGTCCGGGGCCGACGCCCGGCACGAAGCCGTGCCAGATCTCGTGGGTCAGCTCGGTGAGCGGCAGCCGGGTCTCGGTGCCGTCGGCCGCGAAGAGGCAGAGCTCCACGGCCTCCGCGCCGCCCGCCCAGAGCGCGAAGTTGGTGCCCCGGGTCCCGTCCGGGCCGGTCCGGCAGCGGGCTCCGAGCGGGGTGGGAGTCCCCGGCCACACCGGGGGCGCGGTCCGTCCCGGGGCGTGCTCCGGTACCGCCTGCTGTTCGGCTGCGCTCGACACCGCCCTGGCCTCCCGCGGCTCCGGCGGGGCCCGCGTGACGGGGCGGGGGCGTCCCGGCCCCGGCCCCGCGCGTCCTCCCGCACCTCGTGTACTCCCGGTCGTCCTCCCTGTTCTGCCCGCCCGGCCGTCCGCCCAACATGGCCCGTCCGGACGTTTCCCCTGGAGGGGGGTCGTCGTTGGGCCACGCGTGACACGTGTATGGGAACGGGCCGGGCAACTCCTCGCGGTGGCGGGGCTCCTCGTGGGCCTCGCCGGCTGCACCGGATCGGACGGGGGGAAGGGCCTCGGCCTGGACCTCCCGGGCAAGGCGCGGGCCCCCGGCGACGTGATCCGGGTCAGCCCGGAGGACGGCAGCCGGGCGGTCCCCGCGGACGGTCCCCTGGAGGTACGGGTGGACAGCGGGCGGCTCGAACGGGTGAGCGTGACCCAGGTGGCGGACGGCCGCCGGGCCGCCGTGCCCGGGTCGATCGCGGCCGACGGGCTGCGCTGGCGGCCCGCCGACGGCACCCGGCTCGCGCTCGCCGCGAAGTACAGCGTGGACGCGGTGGCGCTCGACGCCCACGGGCGCCGCTCGGCCCGGCACACCACCTTCACCACGGTGGTGCCGGAGAGCCGTTTCATCGGCTACTTCACTCCGGAGAACCGTTCCACGGTCGGCGCCGGCATGATCGTTTCCTTCGGCTTCAACCGGCCGGTCGAGAACCGGGCCGAGGTGGAGCGGGCCATCCGGGTCACCGCGGACCCGCCGGTGGAGGTCGTGGGCCACTGGTTCGGCAAGGAGCGGCTCGACTTCCGCCCGGCGGAGTACTGGGCGGCCGGCACGAAGGTGACGGTCGAGCTCGGCCTCCGGGACGTCGAGGGTGCCCCCGGCGTGTACGGCATCCAGCGCAAGACGGTCGGCTTCACGGTCGGCCGCTCCCAGGTCTCCCTGGTCGACGCCGCCGCCCACACCATGGAGGTCCGGCGGGACGGGCGGCTGCTCGCCACCCTGCCGATCACCGCGGGCGCGCCGAAGACCACCACGTACAACGGGAAGATGGTGGTGACCGAGCTGTACGACGTGACGCGGATGAACGGCGCCACGGTCGGCTTCGGCGGCGAGTACGACATCAAGGACGTGCCGCACGCGATGCGGCTCACCGAGTCGGGCACCTTCATCCACGGCAACTACTGGGCCGACGAGTCCACCTTCGGCTCGGCCAACGTCAGCCACGGCTGCGTGGGGCTGCGGGACGTGAAGGGCGGCGGCGCCGAGACCCCGGCGGGCTGGTTCTTCGACCGGAGCCTGGTCGGGGACGTCGTCGAGGTGGTCAACTCCAAGGACCGGAAGGTCGCTCCGGACAACGGCCTGGGCGGCTGGAACATGGACTGGGAGGGCTGGAAGCAGGGCTCCGCGCTCCGCTGACCCGGGGCCCCTGCGGCGCCGGCCCCCCGCCCCGTCCCAACTGGGACTGAACGGTGACATTCACGTGGAACTTTCGTGTCTTCCGGTGTGATTATCTAGCGCCGTGCGCGGGACGTGCGTACAGGGGGTGGGGCCCGGCCGGCGGCCGGGTCGTGCGAGGGGAGAAGACCATAGTGAACGGGCAGCCGATATCGGGGACGCCGGCGCGGCGGCGGGGCGTCCGGCTCGGGGCCCTGGCCGCGGGCGCGTTGATGGTGGTCCTCACCGCCTGCGGCGGCGAGGAGCCGTCCAGGACGGCGGACGGGACCGGGGCCAAGGGCACGGGCCAGGGGACCGTGGCCCCCGACAACGCCGCCTCGCAGGCGGTCGTCACCGTCCTGCCGAAGGACGGCGCCGACGCGGTCGCCACCAGCGGGGCCCTCAAGGTCACCGCCGAGCAGGGCAAGCTGACCACCGTGACCGTCGCCGACTCCGAGGGCGACGCGGTCGAGGGCAAGATCTCGGCGGACGGCGCGAGCTGGGAGCCGCTGGCCCACCTGTCGGCCGGGACCCAGTACAAGGTCCACGCGATCGCGAAGGACGCCGAGGGCCGGGAGTCCGCGAAGGACACCACCTTCACCACGCTGACCCCGAAGAACACCTTCATCGGCCACTACACGCCGGAGGCCGGCACGACCGTCGGCGTCGGCATGCCGGTCTCCATCAACTTCACCCGGGGCATCACCGACCCGGAGGCCGTGGAGAAGGCCATCAAGGTGACGGCCGAGCCGGCCGTCGAGATCGAGGGCCACTGGTTCGGCAACGACCGCCTCGACTTCCGCCCCGAGCAGTACTGGAAGGCGGGCACGAAGGTCACCGTCGAGCTGAACCTGGACGGCGTCGAGGGCCGCCCCGGCGTCTACGGCAAGCAGAAGAAGACGTACTCCTTCACCATCGGCCGCCGCCAGGTCTCCACGGTCGACGCCAGCGCCAAGACGATGAAGGTCGAGCGCGACGGGAAGATCATCAAGACCCTCCCGATCACCGCGGGCGCCCCGTCCACGACCACGTACAACGGCGAGATGGTCATCAGCGAGAAGTACAAGGTGACCCGCATGAACGGGGCCACCGTCGGCTTCGGCGGCGAGTACGACATCAAGGACGTGCCGCACGCCATGCGCCTGTCCACCTCCGGCACCTTCGTGCACGGCAACTACTGGGCCCCGAAGTCCACCTTCGGCTCCCAGAACGTCAGCCACGGCTGCGTCGGCCTCTCCGACACCCGGGGCGCGGGTGACAGCTCCACTCCGGCCGCCTGGTTCTTCGACCGTTCGATCATCGGTGACGTCGTCATCGTGAAGAACTCCAAGGACAAGCAGATCAAGCCGGAGAACGGCCTGAACGGCTGGAACATGCCGTGGTCGGAGTGGACCGCGTAGGACCCGCTCCCGCGACGGGGCCCGGTGCTGTGAGCAACAGCACCGGGCCCCTCGGCGTTAACGGCCACTAACCTTCCCTCCATGACTGTGAACCTCGAAGTCGCCGACGGCGTCGGCACGATCCGCCTCGACCGCCCGCCGATGAACGCGCTGGACATCGCCACCCAGGACCGGCTGCGCGTGCTGGCCCAGGAGGCCACCGACCGCGACGACGTGCGCGCCGTGGTCCTCTACGGCGGCGAGAAGGTCTTCGCGGCCGGCGCGGACATCAAGGAGATGCAGGTCATGGACCACGTGGCCATGGTCGAGCGGTCGCGCGCCCTCCAGGACTCCTTCACCGCCGTCGCCCGCATCCCCAAGCCGGTCGTCGCCGCGATCACCGGCTACGCCCTCGGCGGCGGCTGCGAGCTCGCGCTCTGCGCCGACTACCGGATCGCCGCCGACAACGCCAAGCTCGGCCAGCCCGAGATCCTGCTCGGCCTGATCCCCGGCGCCGGCGGCACCCAGCGGCTCTCCCGGCTCGTCGGCCCCTCCAAGGCCAAGGACCTCATCTTCACCGGCCGGATGGTGAAGGCCGACGAGGCGCTCACGCTCGGCCTGGTCGACCGGGTCGTGCCGGCCGCCGAGGTGTACGAGCAGGCGCACGCCTGGGCCGCGAAGCTGGCCCAGGGCCCGGCGGTGGCGCTGCGCGCCGCCAAGGAGGCGATCGACCAGGGCCTGGAGGCCGACATCGACACCGGTCTCGCCCTCGAACGGACCTGGTTCTCCGCGCTGTTCGCCACCGCCGACCGCGAGACCGGCATGCGCAGCTTCGTCGAAGAGGGCCCGGGCAAGGCGAAGTTCGCCTGACCTCGCGCCGGACCGGTCGTCAGCCGACGGACCGTCACGGCGACACGCCGTCCCGCGGGGGCCATTCCACCGGAACGGCCCCCGCGGGCCGTCTCCTGCGGCCATGATGGAGGGCATGGCGGGCCTGGAGAGCAGGGAACAACCACGGCAGGGCGGCGTGCCCGCCGCCCGGTGGACACCGACCCTGGAGGACGAAGAGGCCCTCGCGGCGATGGACCGGTACGGCAATCCGTCGGAGATCGACGTGCGGCTGCCGTCGCTCCCGGAGTCGGCGCGGATCGCCCGCCGGATGACCCAGTACGTGGTGCTCCGGCAGTGGGGGCTCGGTCCGAACCTCGCCGAGCACGCCGTCCTGCTGGTCTCCGAACTCGTCGGCAACGCGGTCCGGCACACCGGCGCCCGGGTCTTCGTGCTGCGCGCCCAGCGCCGCCCCGGCCGGGTCCGGATCGAGGTGCGCGACCCCTCGCGCGGGCTGCCCTGTCTGATGCCGGTGGCCGAGCTGGACGAGAGCGGCCGGGGCCTCTTCCTCGTCGACAAGCTCTCCGACCGCTGGGGCGCGGACCTCGGGCCGCGCGGCAAGACCACCTGGTTCGAGATGCGGGTCACCGACCGCTGACCGGCCCCCGGACGCACGGAAGCCCCCGTGCGCCGTGGTGGGGCTGCTGGGGGCTTCCGTGTGATGCGCCGTGGACGGGGGGGGGTGTATCCACGGCCGCAGAGGCGACCTGGCCCGGGTCAATGGGGGTCGTGTCACCGACTATGACAGACGGCAGGCCATACCACCAAACACTCAAATCGTTACGAATCCGGACATACCCCTAGGTTTCATTTGTGAATCGTTGGTGACATGTGGCACTAGCCTTGAAAACTGTGAATGGCTATGCGGTTCATCGATTGTTTCCCTCGATCATCCACATGCTGGACAGCCTCACGGGGCGGTGAGCAGCGCCTCCGACGCCACCGGCCGGTACCCCGCCGCCTGGAAGGTCCGCACGCTCCGCGCGTTGCCCGGCGACTGCTGCGCCCACACCACGGAGTCCGGCGTCAGATGCCGCGCCGCCGTCGCCAGCGCCCGGCCCAGGCCCAGGTGCCGCACCGCCTCGTCCACCTCGATCGCCGCCTCCATGCGCCCGGCGACGCCGCGCCCCAGGACCAGCACCCCGCCGTCCGCCGCCCACACCCGTACCTCGTCCCGGTACTTCAGGGCCCGCGCCACCCGGGGATGCTCCGGGTCGTCGATCTCCCGCAGCGTCACCGGCGGCGGGCCCGGCAGGGCGTCCGCGACCGTCAGCAGGTCGATGGTGTTCATCCGCCGGCCCGTCCTGGCCATCAGCCGCACCAGGAAGCCCGGGTTCATGCTCGCGGCCAGCGGATCGCTGCCGGTCGCGGCCAGCTCCGCCCGCACCCACTCCGGATCGACGTCCGCGAAGACCACCGAATGGGCCGTGAAGGCCAGCACGCCCGCGTCCCGCCCGTCCGGCGGCGGGACCACCGTCGTCCCGCCGTCCATGGCGGGGAACTCCCCGCGCGCCGCCGCCTCCAGGATCCGTGCCACGTCAGTGCTCATACCGCCATCATCGGACACCGCTCGGCCAGCTAATCTGACCCCCGTCAGAACAGCACCGAGAAGGGGCGGAAGCAGTGGCGGACATCGAGTCGGCACGGACGGCATTCAACCGGTACGACGTGGACGGGGACGGCTTCATCACCGCCGCGGAGTACAAGAGCGTCATGGCCCAGCTGGGCGACTTCAACGTCACCGAGACGGTGGCCGAGGCCCTCATCAAGCAGCGCGACGACAACGGCGACGGCCAGCTGTCGTGGGACGAGTTCTGGGCCCACCTGAACAAGGCCTGACCCCTCTGACCAGCCCAAGGACCGGGACCGGGCGGCGCTCACCCTGAGTTGCCGCCCGTCCCGGGCTCGGTGACGATCGTCCGGTGACGCTTCCCGGACCCTTCGGCACCCCCGGCCGTCGAGGCGCGGTGGCCCTCGTCGCCGCCGCCCTCGGCGTCCTCGGCGTCCTCGCCGTCGTCGGCCTCGGCGCGGGCCTCGCCCGGACGGGCACCGGCGAACTGCGCATACCCGCGGCCGGAACCACCACCCTGCTCCGGCTCCTGCTCCTGACCGGTCTCGCCGTCACCGTCGGCGAACTCGCCGGCCGCCGGATCGCCGGCCAGGGGCCCCTGCCGCGCCCCCTCGCCGTCCCCGGCGCCCTCCTCGCCGCGGCCGCCGCCACCGGCCTCCTGCTGCTCCTCGCCGCCGTCAGCGGCCTCAGCCTCCCCGTCGTCTACGGGCTCCGCGAGGGCCGGCTGCTGCTCGCCACCGCCAACGCCTGCCTCCTCGCCGCCGTCTGCGCCGCCTCCCGGCGCCCCGGCCTCGCCGCCCTCCCGCTCGCCGCCGCGATCGTCGCCGAGGCGCTGCGCGCCCACCCCGAGAGCCCCGGCTTCGGCGTCGGCACCGGACTCACCGTCGTCCACCTCACCGCCGCCTCGCTCTGGACCGGCACCCTGCTGTACGTCCTGCGGGTCCTGCGGGCGCGCGACGAGGGCGGGCGCGCGGTGCTCCTCCGGTACGCCCGGATGGCGGCCTGCGTCTACGCGGCCCTGGCCGTCACCGGCACCGTCTCCACCCTGCGCCGCCTCCCCCTGGAGGCCGCGTTCACCACCGCGTACGGCAGGGTCCTGCTGGTGAAGCTCGCCCTCTTCGGCGCCGCCAGCCTGCTGGCCCTCGCGGCCCGCTCCCGCCTGCGCTCCGACGCCGACGCCACGCCCCCGGCCCGCGTGGAACTCGCCGTCCTCGCCGTCATCGTCGCCCTCTCCTCCCTCCTCACGGTGGTCCCCGACCCGCACTGGCTGCTGTTCTGAGGGCCGGTCGTGCGAACGGCCGGCCCCGAACGCGAGACGGCCGGTCCCGTGGAGGCGGGACCGGCCGTTCCGTGAGCGAACGATTCAGCACTCGATGATGTTCACCGCGAGGCCGCCGCGCGCGGTCTCCTTGTACTTGACGCTCATGTCGGCGCCCGTCTCCTTCATGGTCTTGATGACCTTGTCGAGGGAGACCAGGTGGCTGCCGTCGCCGCGCATCGACATCTTCGCCGCCGTGACGGCCTTGACCGCCGCCATGCCGTTGCGCTCGATGCACGGGATCTGGACCAGGCCGCCGACCGGGTCGCAGGTCAGGCCCAGGTTGTGCTCCATGCCGATCTCGGCCGCGTTCTCCACCTGCTCGGGGGAGCCGCCGAGGACCTCGGCGAGGGCGCCGGCCGCCATCGAGCAGGCGGAGCCGACCTCGCCCTGGCAGCCGACCTCGGCGCCGGAGATCGAGGCGTTCTCCTTGAAGAGCATGCCGATCGCGCCGGCCGCGAGGAGGAAGCGGACGATGCCGTCCTCCCTCTCCTCTTCCGAGGCGCCGCCGGCCCCGAAGTTCATGTAGTAGTGCAGGACCGCCGGGATGATGCCGGCCGCGCCGTTCGTCGGGGCGGTGACCACCCGGCCGCCCGCCGCGTTCTCCTCGTTCACCGCCATCGCGTAGAGGGTGATCCACTCCATCGCGTGCATGGCCGGGTCGCCCTCGGAGCGCAGCTTGCGGGCCAGGGTCGCGGCGCGGCGGCGGACCTTCAGGCCGCCGGGGAGGATGCCCTCGCGGGACATGCCGCGCGAGACGCAGGCCTGCATGACCCGCCAGATCTCCAGGAGGCCCGCCCGGATCTCGTCCTCGGTGCGCCAGGCCTTCTCGTTCTCCAGCATCAGGGAGGAGATCGACAGGCCGGTCTCCTTGGTGAGGCGGAGCAGCTCGTCGCCGGTGCGGAAGGGGTGCTTCAGGACGGTGTCGTCCGGGATGATCGGGTTCTCGCCGGCCACGGCGTCCTCGTCGACGACGAAGCCGCCGCCGACGGAGTAGTACGTCTTCTCCAGGACGAGCCCGCCCTCGGCGTCGTACGCGAAGACCGTCATGCCGTTGGCGTGGTACGGCAGCGCCTTGCGGCGGTGCAGGATCAGGTCGTCGTCGAAGGAGAACGGGATCTCGTGGGCGCCGAGCAGGTTGATCCGCCCGCTCGCCTTGATCCGCTCGAACTCCTCGTCGGCGTGCTCCACGTCGACCGTGCGGGGCGAGTTGCCCTCCAGGCCGAGGAGGACCGCCTTCGGGGTGCCGTGGCCGTGGCCGGTGGCGCCCAGCGAGCCGTACAGCTCCGCACGGACCTTCGCCGTGTGGGCGAGCAGGCCCTCGTTCTTCAGCCGGCGGGCGAACATCCGGGCAGCGCGCATCGGGCCCACCGTGTGGGAGCTGGACGGGCCGATGCCGATCGAGAACAGGTCGAAGACCGAGATGGCCACGGGAGGACTCCTTGTGGGGCTAGACGCCGTTGTCTGCCGGGGTGGAGCAGAAAAGCGTGGAAGGCGGGGGTGGAGATGGGGGGTGGAGACGGGGGTGGAGACGGGGTGGAGACATGGGGCGGGGCACCGCGCTCACTGTCCAGTGTGCGCGGTGCCCCGGAGCTTTCGTACGAACAAAAGCGTACGAAATTACTTCAGGCCGGGGTACAGCGGGTGCTTCTCGGCCAGCGCGGTCACGCGGGCCTTCAGCGACTCGGCCTTCTCACCGTCGAAGCCGGGCTTCAGCGTCTCGGCGATGATGTCGGCGACCTCGGTGAAGTCCTCGGTCGTGAAGCCGCGGGTGGCGAGGGCCGGCGTGCCGATGCGCAGACCGGAGGTGACCATCGGCGGGCGCGGGTCGTTCGGAACGGCGTTCCGGTTGACCGTGATGCCGACCTCGTGGAGCCGGTCCTCGGCCTGCTGGCCGTCGAGCTCGGAGGCGCGCAGGTCCACCAGGACCAGGTGCACGTCCGTGCCGCCGGAGAGGACCGAGACACCGTGCGCCGTGACGTCGTCCTGGACCAGGCGCTCGGCCAGGATCCGGGCGCCGTCCAGGGTGCGCTGCTGGCGCTCCTTGAACTCCTCCGAGGCCGCGACCTTGAAGGAGACGGCCTTGGCCGCGATCACGTGCTCCAGGGGGCCGCCCTGGAAGCCCGGGAAGACGGAGGAGTTCAGCTTCTTCGCGAACTCCTTCTTCGCCAGGATGATGCCGCCGCGCGGGCCGCCGAGCGTCTTGTGCGTGGTGGAGGTCACCACGTCCGCGTACTCGACCGGGTTCGGGTGCAGACCGGCCGCGACCAGGCCCGCGAAGTGGGCCATGTCGACCCACAGGTACGCCCCGACCTCGTCGGCGATCCGGCGGAACTCCGCGAAGTCCAGCTGGCGCGGGTACGCCGACCAGCCGGCGATGATCACCTTCGGGCGGTGCTCCTTGGCGAGGCGCTCGACCTCGGCCATGTCGACCAGGCCGGCCTCGTCCACGTGGTACGCGACCACGTTGAACTGCTTGCCCGAGAAGTTCAGGCGCATGCCGTGGGTGAGGTGGCCGCCGTGCGCCAGGTCGAGACCCAGGATCGTGTCGCCCGGCTGGGCGATCGCGAAGAGCGCGGCCTGGTTGGCGGAGGCGCCGGAGTGCGGCTGCACGTTGGCGTACTCGGCGCCGAACAGGTCCTTGATCCGGTCGATCGCGATCTGCTCGGCCACGTCGACGTGCTCGCAGCCGCCGTAGTAGCGGCGGCCCGGGTAGCCCTCGGCGTACTTGTTGGTGAGGACGGAGCCCTGGGCCTCCATGACCGCGACCGGAGCGAAGTTCTCCGAGGCGATCATTTCCAGGGTGGACTGCTGGCGGCGGAGCTCGGCGTCGACGGCGGCGGCGACGTCCGGGTCCAGCTCGTGGAGGGGAGTGTTCAGAAGCGACATGAAGCGATCCCTAGGGGGTCTCGGTCAGCCTGCGGTGAAGGCGGTGTACTCGTCGGCGGTGAGCAGGTCGTCCTGCTCGGCCGTGAGGCGCACCTTGAACAGCCAGCCGCCCTCGAACGGAGCGGAGTTCACCAGCGACGGGTCGTCCACGACGTCCTGGTTCGCCTCGACGACCTCACCGGTCACCGGGGAGTACAGCTCGCTCACGGACTTGGTCGACTCCAGCTCGCCGCACTCCTCGGTCGCGGTCACGGTGGAGCCGACCTCGGGGAGCTGGACGAACACGATGTCACCGAGGGCGTTGGCCGCGTGCTCCGTGATGCCGACCGTGGCGACGCCGTCCTCGACGGCCGACAGCCACTCGTGCTCCTTGCTGTAGCGAAGCTGCTGGGGGTTGCTCATGACCTGATTCTCCTGTACCGGGGGAGTGCGGATGTACGTGGGTCTTGCGGGGTGAGACGGAATCCGGGACGACCGCGTCACGTCCGGAGCGGGTCCCGGGCGGAACCGCGCCTACTTCTGACGCTTGTAGAACGGCAGCGCCACGACCTTGTACGGCTCGTGGGTGCCGCGGATGTCCACCCCTACACCCTCGGTGCCGGGAGCCGCGTGCGCCGCGTCGACGTACGCCATCGCGATCGGCTCGCCGAGCGTGGGGGAGGGGGCGCCCGAGGTGATCTCGCCGACGACCTCGCCGCCGAAGACCACCTGCATGCCGGCGCGCGGGACGCGGCGGCCCTCGGCGACCAGGCCGACGAGCTTGCGCGGCGGGGCGGTCTCGGCGCGCTCGGCGGCGGCCTCCAGCGCCTTGCGGCCGACGAAGTCGCCCGGCTTCTCGAACTTCACGACCCGGCCGAGACCGGCGTCGAAGGGGGTGAGGGAGGTGGTGAGCTCGTGCCCGTACAGCGGCATGCCCGCCTCCAGGCGCAGCGTGTCGCGGCAGGACAGGCCGCACGGGATGAGGCCGACGCCCGCGCCCGCCTCGGTCAGCGCCTTCCAGACGCCCTCGGCGTGCTCCGGCTTCAGGAAGAGCTCGAAGCCGTCCTCGCCGGTGTAGCCGGTGCGGGCGATCAGCGCCGGGACGCCGGCGACGGTGCCGGGGAGGCCCGCGTAGTACTTCAGGCCGTCCAGGTCGGCGTCGGTGAGCTGTCCCAGGATGCCGGGGGACTCGGGGCCCTGCACGGCGATCAGGGCGTACGCGTCGCGGTCGTCGCGGACCTCGGCGTCGAAGCCGCCGGCGCGGGCGACCAGGGCGTCCAGGACGATCTGGGCGTTGGAGGCGTTGGCGACGACCATGTACTCGGTCTCGCCGAGGCGGTAGACGATCAGGTCGTCGAGGATGCCGCCGTCCTCCTGGCAGATCATCGTGTAGCGCGCGCGGCCGTTGCCCACGGTGGAGATGTTGCCGACCAGGGCGTAGTCGAGCAGGTCGACGGCCTGCGGGCCGGTGACGGTGATCTCGCCCATGTGGGAGAGGTCGAAGAGGCCGGCCCGGGTGCGGACGGCGTTGTGCTCGTCGCGCTCGCTGCCGTACCGCAGCGGCATGTCCCAGCCGGCGAAGTCGGTCATGGTCGCGCCCAGCGAACGATGCAGGGCATCGAGGGCGGTCAGGCGGGGGGTGGTGCTCATGATGGACGTGGCTCCCGGTTCCCGAAGGCGGAAAACATGACAGGCAAGGACGTTCCTCCCCATCTGTCATGGAACCTGAGAGGTTCACCGGGGGCATCCCCGGCTTGCACCTTGGGTGGGGACACGACGGGTGTCCCGCTTTTCAGATCTGCCTCATCCACGCGGTACGGGGCCTGAGAGATTCAAGGGAGGGTCTTGCTCCTTCGGCGCCCGGGCGGCCCAGGGGGCCGGTCCGGAACTCTCCCGCGCGGATTCGAGCGGCCGGTATGCGGTTGTACGGCGCAGCGCGCGCCTGGCGCGCACATCCTCGCATACGGTGTCGGCGCCGCAAATCGCTTGTCTCGGATTACCGTTTCTTTACACTTCGTGGGCAAGGGTCTTCCGTGAGGTCTCCCGACACGCCCCCGGGGACCCGACAGGGGGAGCAGCGATGAGGATCCAGCACACCGGCGTCTTCGCGGGCGATGCCGCCCTACCGGCCCAGCGGGCCCGCGCCAGGACCCGGCGGCGCGGGCGCGTGGTGCGGGACCTGCGCGACCGGGGCGGCCGCGGCCCGCGCGTCCTCGCCTTCGCCGCCGGGGACGTCGTGGTCGTCTCCGGGCTGCCCGGCAGCGGCAAGTCCACCCTGCTGCGGCGGGCCGCCGGCGGCCTCGGCATCGACTCCCAGGACGCCCGGGAGCGCTGGGAGGCCCGGATGCCCGCCTTCCTGCCGTACGCGTTCTACCGCCCGCTGGTCCGGGTCGCGCACTACGCCGGGCTCCACCGGGCCCTGCGCTCCGGCGCCGGGGTCGTCGTGCACGACTGCGGCACCCAGTCCTGGGTCCGCGGCTGGCTCGCCCGCGCGGCCGCCCGGCGCGGCCGCGCCCTCCACCTGGTCCTCCTCGACGTCGACCCGGCCACCGCGAGGGACGGCCAGCGGGAGCGGGGCCGGGGGGTGTCCGCGTACGCCTTCGCCCGGCACCGCAGGGCCGTCGGCCGGCTCGTCGCCGCCGTCGAGGCGGGCCGCCCGCCGCGCGGCTGCGCCTCCGCCACCCTCCTCGACCGGGACGCGGCGGCCGCGCTGCGCCGGATCGGCTTCCGCGCCCCGGTGTGAGGCCCGCGCGCCGGGGTTCTGGTCACAGCCGGGGCGGGGCGGCGTTAGGGTGCTGCGGGACGGCCGGGACCAGGGCCGTACGAGAAGGGGACGGAACCACCGTGGACGTGACGTGGCCGGGCAACGAGCTGGAGGAGGCGCTCGCCGCCGCGCTCGGGGAGCCCGCTGCCGGAGGCCGGCTCATCGAGGTGCTCGGCCGCAGCCAGGTGTGGGTCCCGCTGCCCAACGGCGGCGGCCCCGACAGCCCCGACCTGGACCTCGCCACGATGGAGATCGGCGGCGGTGCCTTCGTCCCCGTCTTCAGCTCCCAGGAGCAGTTCCTCGCCTGCGTCGGCGACCACATGTCCTTCACCGTCGCGCCCGCTCGTGAATTCGCCCGCGGCCTGCCCCCGCAGCTCGGCATCGCGGTGAACCCCGGCGGCACCGTCGGCGTCCCGCTGCCCCCGCCCGCCGTCGCCGAGCTCTGCCGGGTCGGCCGCACCGCCCTCGACGGGCCCGCGTCCGGCGGCCGGGTCCGGCTCTTCGAGCCCGACTGGCAGGACGACCCGGTCGACTTCCTCGCCGCCGCCTCCGCCGAGTTCGAGGCCGCCGGCGTCGTCGCCACCGCCCGCCGCGCCCTCGCCAGCGTCGAGGGCACCGAACCGGCCCTCTTCATCGGCGTCCAGCTCCTGGGCTGGGACGGCGTCGACCGCAACGCCCCGCTGGACGCGCTGGGCCGCGCCCTCGGCCGCGTCGAGGTCGCCTGGCCGGTGAACCTGATCCTCCTCGACATGGCGGCCGACCCCGTCGGAGACTGGATGCTGGAGCGGGTGCGCCCCTTCTACCAGCGCGCGGTCCACTGATCCACCGATCCACCGAACACGAGCCGTACGAGACAGACAGAGGGGCGGGACCCAGGGTGAGCGCGTCAGGCAGCGCCGCGACCGGAGAGGTCGAGCAGATGCTGCGCCAGGTGGCGCCAGGACGCTACGACGCGTACGAGGGCCTGCTGCACGCCCTGGCCGACGGCGAGCTGTACATGCTGCTCTGGCAGGGCGCTCCGGGTTCGCCCGACGCCCAGTACGGCAACATGGAGGTCGACGGGCACGGCTACGCGCCCTGCGTCACCTCGCCCGGCGAGCTCGCCGCCTCCGGCTGGCACCGCGCCCACGAGCGCGTCACCGGCCGCGAGATCGCCCGCTCCCTCTACCCCGAGCGCTGGGGCGTCTGGCTCAACCCGCACGCGCCCGGCGGCGGCGTCGGCATCCCGTGGGCGGATCTCCGCCGGATCGCCACCGGCCTCGACCGGATGCCCGCCGGGCCGCTGCGGGTCTCCGAACCCGCCCTGGAGATCCCGCAGTTCTACGCCCAGCTCACCCAGAACGCGCACCGGACCCCGGCCGTCCGCTCGCTGCGCCGCGGCTGGGTGCAGCCCGCGCTCGGGACTCCGTACCTGGTCATCGGCCTGGATCTGTACGACGGTTCGGCGGCGACCGTCGACGAGGTGCGGACGATGATGCGCCAGTCGATCGGCTCCGTGCCCGAGGGGCTGCCCGTCTCGACGGTCGCGCTCTCCGACGCGTACGACCCGGTGGCGCTCTGGCTGAAGGCGCACGCCCGGCCCTTCTACGACCGCGGCGCGCACGGAGCCCCGTCTCAGGATGCGGGATCCCACCGTCCGGGATACGGCTACCCGCCCGCGCAGCACCGCTGACTCCTTCTGCTCCACTCCTGCCCCGTTCTGGCCGAAATTCCTTGCCAGGGCGGGGTTTTGCGTCCGCTTTGGGACCACTCAGGCCGTCGATGTCCGGCATCGGACCGTTTTGGTGAGTGTCCGGGTCTCAGGTTGGTATCACCGCTATGCGGACTGTTCTCTGCCGCGTCACTCGCCAGTAGCGTTCGGCCGGTCAAGACCACAACAGGGCGAGCCAGGGGTGGACCCATGCGCATACTCAATTCCCGGTCGACCCGGGCTCTGACGGCGGCCATCGCGGTCGGCCTCATCGCCACGGGCTGTGCGAGCGAGCGGAAGGAGGGGGACAAGGGCGGAGCCAAGGACACCTTCGTGTTCGGCGCTCCGGGCGACCCCGCCTCCCTCGACCCGGCCCTCGCGAGCGACGGCGAGACCTTCCGGATCACCCGCCAGGCGTTCGAGGCACTCCTGGAGCACGAGTCCGGCGGCAGCGAGCTCGTCGGCGGGCTCGCCGAGAAGTGGTCGAGCAACCCCGAGGGCACCGTCTGGACCTTCAACCTCCGCAAGGGCGTGAAGTTCCACGACGGCGAGACCTTCGACGCGAAGGCGGTCTGCGCCAACTACGACTACTGGTTCAACTGGAAGGGCACCTACCAGTCGAGCGCGGTCTCGTACTACTGGCAGACCATCATGGGCGGCTTCAAGGCCAACGAGGACAAGGAGACGCCCAAGGCGAACTACAAGTCCTGCACGGTCAAGGACGACGCCACCGCCGTCATCGAGGTCTTCGAGCCCTCCGCCAACCTCCCCGGCGGCTTCTCCCTGAACGCCCTCGCGATCCACTCGCCGAAGGCCCTCCAGGAGTACGCGAAGCAGCAGCTCACCGAGGCCGGCGACGCCATCGCGTACCCCAAGTACAGCCAGGAGGCCGGCACGGTCGCCGGCACCGGCCCGTACAAGATCACGAAGTGGAACAAGGGCAACAAGGAAGTCAGCCTGGAGCGCTTCGACGACTACTGGGGCGAGAAGGCCAAGGTGAAGAACCTGGTCTTCCGCACGATCGACACCGAGGAGGGCCGTCGCGCGGCGCTCCAGGCCGGTGACATCGACGGCTACGACCTGGTCGCGCCCGCCGACATCAAGACCCTTGAGGGCGAGGGCTTCCAGGTCCCGACCCGTGACGTCTTCAACCTGCTCTACCTCGGCATGTCGCAGGAGGCCAACCCGGCGCTGAAGAAGCCCGAGGTCCGCCAGGCCATCGCGCACGCCGTCGACCGCGAGAACATCGTCAAGACCCAGCTGCCCGAGGGCGGCAAGGTCGCGACCCAGTTCATGCCGGACACCATCGCCGGCTACTCGGACAAGGTGAAGCAGTACCCGTTCGACACGGCCAAGGCCAAGTCGCTCCTCGCCGGCGCCGGCGCGGACAAGCTGTCGATCGACTTCTGCTACCCGACCGAGGTCACCCGGCCGTACATGCCGGCTCCGCAGGACATCTTCGAGCTGGTCAAGGCCGACCTGGAGAAGGCCGGCATCAAGGTCACCCCGAAGCCGAAGAAGTGGAACCCGGACTACGTCGACGCGGTGGAGTCGGGCGACTGCGCCCTCCACATCTTCGGCTGGACCGGTGACTTCAACGACGGCTACAACTTCATCGGCACCTGGTTCGCCGGCTACGGCAAGCAGTGGGGCTTCAACGACGAGAAGGTCTTCAACGCGGTGAAGGCCGGTTCGCTCCAGGGCGACCCGACCAAGCGCACGGACCTCTACAAGGCCGCCAACGAGGTGATCATGGAGTACCTCCCGGGCGTCCCGCTGACCTCCTCCCCGCCGGCCATCGCGTTCGGCAAGAACGTGGTCCCGCCGAAGGTCTCCCCGCTGACGCAGGAGAGCTTCGCCGAGGTCTCCTTCAAGTAACACACCCGTAAGCGGTCCGCCCGGTCACGCGTTCCTCTCGTGACCGGGCGTCCGCGCATCCACTCTCCACACGCAAGAAAGGGGCACGCGGGGTGTTGCGACTCGTCGTACGACGACTTCTCCAGCTCATACCCACCCTGCTCGGCCTGTCGGTTCTGCTTTTCATCTGGCTGAACCGGCTGCCCGGCGGACCCGCCTCAGCGATCCTGGGCGAGCGGGCGACCGAGGCCGATGTGGCGCGCATCAACCGCGCGCTGGGACTCGACCAGCCGATCTACGTCCAGTACGGACGCTTCCTCAAGCGCCTTCTCGACCTCGACCTCGGCACCTCGGTGCAGACCGGACAGCCCGTCTGGGACGAGTTCGTGCTGCGCTTCCCCGCCACCGTCGAACTCAGCGTCGCGGCCATGCTCATCGCCATCAGCGTGGGCATCCCGCTCGGCTACCTCGCCGCCCGCAAGCGCGGCGGCTGGCTCGACGTGGCCTCCGTCTCCGGCTCCCTCGTCGGCATCTGCATCCCGGTCTTCTTCCTGGCCCAGCTGCTCAAGGCCGCCTTCGGCGACATCTTCGGCACCTACGGCCGCCAGACCACCGGCCTCGACGCCACCAGCGTCACCGGCTTCGCCGTCCTCGACGGCGTGCTCACCGGCGAGCTCGACGCCGCCTGGGACGCCCTGATGCACCTGGTGCTGCCCGGCATCGCCCTCGCCACCATCCCGCTCGCCGTCATCGTCCGGATGACCCGCGCCAGCGTCCTGGAGGTCCTCGGCGAGGACTACATCCGCACCGCCGAGTCCAAGGGCCTGGAGCGCCGGGTCGTCCGCGGCCGGCACGTCCTGCGCAACGCGATGCTCCCCGTCGTCACCGCCGTCGGCCTGCTCACCGGCAGCCTCCTCTCCGGCGCGGTGCTCACCGAGTCCGTCTTCACCTTCGGCGGCATCGGCTCCTTCATCCGGACCGCCATCGACGCCCGCGACTATCCGGTGCTCGTCGGCTTCATCATGTTCATCGCCGTGATCTACGTGGTGATCAACATGCTCGTCGACCTCGCCTACAGCGTCATCGACCCGAGGGTGCGGGTGCACTGATGAGTCTGACCACCACCGCTTCCAAGATCGACCGGCTCGCCCAGCTCACGGCGAAGACCGAGACCTCCAGCGGCGCCAGCCTCTGGCGCGAGGCCATGCGCCGCATGCGCGGCAGCAAGATGGCCATCATCGGCGCCGTGATCATCGCCGGCTTCGTCCTGCTCGCGATCATCGGCCCGTGGATCGCCCCGTACGGCCCCGCCGAACAGACCTGGCGCGGCGAGGTCTTCTCCAACCGGGGCGAGTTCGTCGGCGCCCGCGCCGAGAACTGGTTCGGCCTCGACCACCTCGGCCGCGACCTCTTCTCCCGGATGCTCGTGGGCGCCCGCCAGACCCTGCTCGTCGGCGTCGTCTCCATGCTCATCGGCCTGCTGATCGGCGCCCTCGTCGGCATCGTCTCCGGCGCGGCCGCCACCCTCGGCGGGAAGGCCGGACGGCGGATCGACGACGCCATCATGCGCGTCACCGACATCCTGCTCGCGCTGCCCTCGCTGCTCCTCGCCGTCTCCGTCGCCGCCGTGATGGGCCAGTCGCTCACCACCGTCATGATCGCCGTCGGCGTCGTGCAGATCCCGGTCTTCGCCCGGCTGCTCCGCGGCGCGATGCTCTCCCAGGGCGGCAGCGACTACGTGCTCGCCGCCCGCTCGCTCGGCATCCGCAAGCGGCGGATCGTCTTCACCCAGATCCTGCCGAACTCGCTCAGCCCGGTGATCGTGCAGGCGACGCTCAGCCTCGCCACCGCCATCATCGAGGCCGCCGCCCTCTCCTACCTCGGACTCGGCAACCCCGACCCCGCGGTGCCGGAGTGGGGCGTCATGCTCTCCGCGGCCCAGCGCTTCTTCGACAACGAGCCGATGATGGCCATGTACCCGGCGGTCGGCATCGTCATCACCGCCCTCGGCTTCACCCTGCTCGGCGAGGCCATGCGCGAAGCCCTCGACCCGAAGCTGCGAGGCTGACATGGCACTGCTCACCGTGGACGAACTGACCGTCACCTTCGGCGGCCGCGGGCGCAAGGACGTCCGGGCGGTCAACGGCGTCTCCTTCAGCGTCGACCAGGGCCAGGTCGTCGGCCTCGTCGGCGAGTCCGGCTGCGGCAAGTCCGTGACCTCGCTCGCCCTCATGGGCCTGCTGCCCGCCAAGGGCGTCACCCTCGGCGGCCGCGCCGAACTCGACGGCACCGACCTGCTGAAGCTCGCCCCCTCGAAACTGCGCGACCTGCGCGGCCGCGAGATGGCGATGATCTTCCAGGACCCGCTGTCCTCGCTGAACCCGGTCATCCCCATCGGCGTCCAGGTCACCGAGATCCTCCAGCGCCACCGCGGCCTGAAGGGCGAGGCCGCCCGCAAGGAGGCCGCCCACCTGCTCGACCGGGTCGGCATCCCCGACCCGACCCGGCGCCTCAAGGAGTACCCGCACCAGCTCTCCGGCGGCATGCGGCAGCGCGCGCTCATCGCCATGGCGGTGGCCTGCGCCCCCCGCCTGCTCATCGCCGACGAGCCGACCACCGCGCTCGACGTCACCATCCAGGCCCAGATCCTCGAACTCCTCAAGGAACTGGTCGACCAGGAGGGCACCGCGCTGCTGATGATCACCCACGACCTGGGTGTCGTCGCCGGCCTCTGCGACCAGGTGAACGTCCTCTACGCCGGCAAGGTCGTCGAATCGGCGGGCCGCCGCGAGCTGTTCGCCCACCCGACGCACCCGTACACCCACGGCCTGCTCGGCTCCATCCCCCGGCTCGACGCCCCGCGCGGCGAACCGCTCCACCCGATCCGCGGGTCCATCAACGACCAGATCGCCTGGGCCGACGGCTGCGCCTTCGCCCCGCGCTGCGACCGGTACGAGATGGAGTGCCTCACCGGCACGCCCGAACTGACCGAACCGCGCGCGGCCGGCCACCGCGCCCGCTGCGCGAACCCGGTCCTCGCCACGACGGAGGTACCGGCATGAGCCTGCTCGAACTCGACGGCGTGAAGGTCCACTTCCCCGTCAAGAAGGGCATCCTCTTCGACCGCACCGTCGGCCACGTCTACGCCGTGGACGGCATCTCCCTCAAGGTCGAGGCGGGCCAGACGTACGGCCTCGTCGGCGAGTCCGGCTGCGGCAAGACCACCCTCGGGCGGGCCGTGCTGCGGCTCGTGGACGTCACCGACGGCTCCGTCGTCCTCGACGGCACCGACGTGGCCAAGCTGCCCGAGAAGGAGCTGCGCTCCTTCCGCCGCCGGCTCCAGATGGTCTTCCAGGACCCGCTGGGCAGCCTCAACCCGCGCCAGAACATCGAGTCGATCCTCAGCGAGGGCATGGCCGCGCACGGGATCGGCGCGAACCAGGACGAGCGGCGGGAGAAGATCCGGGAGATCCTCGCCAAGGTGGGCCTGCCCGCCAACAGCCTCTCCCGCTACCCGCACGAGTTCTCCGGCGGCCAGCGCCAGCGCATCGGCATCGCCCGCGCGCTCGTCCTGGAGCCCGACCTCATCATCTGCGACGAGCCGGTCTCCGCCCTCGACGTCTCCATCCAGGCGCAGGTCATCAACCTGCTCGAAGAGCTCCAGGAGTCGATGGGCCTGACCTATCTGGTCATCGCCCACGACCTCGCCGTCGTCCGGCACATCTCGGACGTCATCGGCGTGATGTACCTCGGCGCGCTGGTGGAGGAGGCGCCGAGCGACACGCTGTACGAGGAGCCGCTGCACCCGTACACGCGGGCGCTCATGTCGGCCGTGCCCGTCCCCGACCCGGAGGTCGAGGAGCGGCGCGAGCGGATCCTCCTCACCGGCGACCTGCCCTCCCCGGCGAACCCGCCGGCCGGCTGCCGCTTCCACACCCGCTGCCCGTGGGCCCAGCCGAAGTGCTCCCAGGAGCGCCCGGAGCTCACCGACGCGGGCGGCGGCCACAAGGTGGCCTGCCACTTCACGCAGGAGATCCGGTCCGGCGAGCTCCCCATGGCGGGCGCCACGGACGCGGCGGCGATCCCGGCGCAGGCGTCGAAGGAGCCCGAGGCGGCCGCGGAGGAGCCCGAGGAGGCTTCGGCTTCCGAGGAGGCTTCGGCTCCCGAGGAGAAGTAGGACAAGGGGAAGGGGCCCGGTCGCCGTGGTGCGGCCGGGCCCCTTCCGAACACACGGCACAATTGCTCGGTGCTCCACGATCTGTTCAGCCCGTCGGTCCAACACACGCTCGACCTCATCGGCATCTTCGTCTTCGCCATCTCCGGTGCCCTTCTCGGCGTCCGGAAGAACTTCGACGTCTTCGGCATGGCCGTCCTCGCCGAGGTCACCGCGCTCGGCGGCGGTCTGCTGCGCGACCTCATCATCGGAGCCGTGCCCCCGGCCGCCTTCACCGACCTCGGCTACTTCCTCATGCCGCTGGTCGCCACGGCGCTCGTCTTCTTCCTCCATCCCGAGGTGGAGCGCACCCAGACCGCCGTGAACGTCTTCGACGCGGCCGGCCTCGGCCTGTTCTGCGTGACCGGGACGACGAAGGCGTACGACTACGGGCTCGGCCTCACCTCCTCCGCGGCGCTCGGCCTCGCCACGGCCGTCGGCGGCGGTGTGCTGCGCGACGTCCTCGCCAACGAGGTGCCGTCCCTGCTCCGCTGGGACCGCGACCTCTACGCCGTGCCGGCCATCGTCGGCGCGACCATGGTGGTCCTCTTCCTCCGCTTCGACGTCCTGAACGCCTACACCAGCGCCGCCGCCGTGCTCACCGCCTTCCTCCTGCGGCTGCTCGCGATGCGCTACCACTGGCGCGCGCCGCGCGCCTGGAACCGCCGCTCGTCGGCGAGCGAGGAACCCGAAAAAGCTACCGCTCAGTAGTTTTCTGCTGTACGGTCGGCCGCATGAGCACGAGCATCGAGACGAGTCCCGCCGCAGAGACCGCAGCGCTCAGCGAGTTCGACCGGGACACCGCCGTCACCCGGCGCGAGCCCGGTGTCTACGACGCCGACCTCTCCGCGGGCTGGACGATCATCCAGGCCGTCAACGGCGGCTACCTCCTCGCCCTGCTCGGCCGCGCCCTCGGCGACCACCTGCCGCACCCCGACCCGTTCACCATCTCGGCGCACTACCTCACGCCGTCGGTGCCGGGCCCCGCGGTCATCCGCACCGAGACCGTCCGCACCGGCCGGACCCTCTCCACCGGCACCGCCTCCCTCTACCAGTACGCCGAGGACGGCACCGAGGTCGAGCGGATCCGCGTCCTCGCCTCCTACGGCGACCTCGACGCCCTCAGCGACGAGGTCCGCACCAGCGCCGTCCCGCCCGCCCTCGCCCCGATCGACCGGTGCTTCAGCGCCTCCGACGGCCCGGCCCCGCCGATCCCCGGCTCCTCCGCCATCACCGACCGGCTCGACCTGCGCCTCGACCCGTCCTGCGTCGGCTGGGCCGTCGGCGCCCCCTCCGGCAAGGGCGAGATGCGCGCCTGGTTCGGCCTCGCCGACGGCCGCGAGCACGACGCGCTCTCCCTGCTCCTCGCCGTCGACGCCCTGCCGCCGACCTCCTTCGAGCTGGGCCTCAAGGGCTGGACGCCCACCGTGGAGCTCACCACCCACGTCCGCTGCCGGCCCGCCCCCGGTCCGCTGCGGGTCTCCATCACCACCCGCAACCTCGCCGGCGGCTTCCTGGAGGAGGACGCCGAGGTCTGGGACAGCGCCGACCGCCTCGTCGCCCAGTCCCGCCAGCTGGCCCGCGCCCCGCGCGGCTGAGCCCCGGGGGCCTGGCCCGCAGGGACGAGCCGCGGCCGGGCCCACAGGGACGAGTCGCGGCCGGGCTCGTACGGGAGTGCCGTGGCCGGGCTCGTACGGGAGTGTCGCGGGCGGGCTCGTAGAATCGACCCACCATGGCTTACCTCGACCACGCCGCGACCACGCCCATGCTCCCCGAGGCGATCGAGGCGATGACCGCCCACCTCGCCGTCACGGGCAACGCCTCGTCCCTGCACGCCGCCGGGCGGCGCGCCCGGCGGACCGTCGAGGAGGGCCGCGAGACCCTCGCCGCCGCGCTCGGCGCCCGCCCCAGCGAGGTGGTGTTCACCTCCGGCGGCACCGAGGCCGACAACCTCGCCGTGAAGGGCCTCTACTGGTCCCGCCGCGCCGCCGACCCGCGCCGCACCCGCGTCCTCGCCAGCCCCGTCGAGCACCACGCCGTCCTCGACGCCGTCGACTGGCTCGCCGGCCACGAGGGCGCCGAGGTCGAGTACCTGCCGGTCGACGCGTACGGCAGGGTCCACCCCGAGGCGCTGCGCGAGGCGATCGCCCGCGACCCGGAGTCCGTCGCCCTCGCCACCGTGATGTGGGCCAACAACGAGATCGGCACCGTCATGCCGGTCCGCGCGCTCGTCGACACCGCAGCCGAGTTCGGCGTCCCGCTGCACGCCGACGCCGTCCAGGCCGTCGGCCAGCTCCCGGTCGACTTCGCCGCCTCCGGGCTCGCCGCCATGACCGTCTCCGGCCACAAGATCGGCGGCCCGTACGGCATCGGCGCCCTGCTCCTCGGCCGCGAGCACACCCCCGTCCCCGTGCTGCACGGCGGCGGCCAGGAGCGGCACGTCCGCTCCGGCACCCTCGACGTCCCCGCCGTCGCCGCCTTCGCCACCGCCGCCCGCCTCGCCACCGAGGGGCAGGAGGCCTTCGCCCGCGAGATCGGCGCCCTGCGCGACGCGCTCGTCACCGCCGTCCGTACGGCCGTCCCCGACGCGGTCCTCGGCGGCGACCCGGACGACCGGCTCCCCGCCAACGCCCACTTCACCTTCCCCGGCTGCGAGGGCGACTCCCTGCTCCTCCTCCTCGACGCCGCCGGCATCGCCTGCTCCACCGGCTCCGCCTGCACCGCCGGCATCGCCCAGCCCAGCCACGTCCTCCTCGCCACCGGCGCCGACCCCGACCTGGCCCGCGGCACCCTCCGCTTCTCCCTCGGCCACACCTCCACCGAGGAGGACGTGAAGGCCGTCGCCGACGCCATCGGCCCCGCCGTGGAACGCGCCAGGACCGCCGGCCTCAGCTAGACCGCGGCTCCGCCGAGGGCGCCGGCTTCGTCAGCTCCCGCCGCACCAGCCCCAGATACCGGTCCCAGTCCCAGTGCGGGCCGGGATCGGTGTGGTCGGTGCCCTCGACCTCGACGTGCCCGATGATGTGCTCCCGGTCCGCCGGTATCCCGTGCCGCCGGCAGATGTCCGCCGTCAGCCGCGCCGAGCCCGCGTACATCTCCGCCGTGAAGTCCTGCGGCCGGTCCACGAAGCCCTCGTGCTCGATGCCGACGCTCCGCTCGTTCATGTCCCGGTTCCCGGCGTGGAAGGCCACGTCGAGCTCCCGGATCATCTGCGCCACGTGCCCGTCCTTGCGGACCACGTAGTGCGTGGCCGCCCCGTGCAGCGGATTGCGGAAGACCTTCAGCGCCGTCGTGTACGAGCCCTGCACGACATGGATCACCACCCGGTCGATCGTGTAGTCGTCCGGCCGGTCCGCCCGCCGCCAGTTCGCCTGGTGCGCCGCCGTCCACTCGGCCGGCTCGTGGTCCAGCTCCCCGTCCGTGCGCGGCTTCGCCATCCCCGGCAGCCGCCACCAGGCCCGCGCCAGCTCCTCGCGCGCCAGGACCGCCGTGCCCGCCACGGCGGCGCCGCCGCCGATCAGCACGGTGCGGCGGCGCACCCCCCGCTTCTTTCCGGCCTTCTTCGCGCCGTTCTCGCTCCCCATGCCTACCGGAACGCTCGGTCCCGGCCGCGCGGTTCCCGCCGCCCCGTACCCTGGTAGGGCTATGACTGAGACTCCGCGCCCCCTTCGCGTCCTCGCCGCCATGTCCGGCGGCGTGGACTCCGCCGTCGCCGCCGCCCGAGCCGTCGAGGCCGGCCACGACGTCACCGGCGTGCACCTCGCGCTCTCCGCGAACCCGCAGTCCTTCCGCACCGGAGCCCGCGGCTGCTGCACCATCGAGGACTCGCGCGACGCGCGCCGCGCCGCCGACGTCATCGGCATCCCGTTCTACGTGTGGGACCTCGCCGAGCGCTTCCGCGCCGACGTCGTCGACGACTTCGTCGCCGAGTACGAGGCGGGCCGCACGCCCAACCCGTGCCTGCGCTGCAACGAGAAGATCAAGTTCGCCGCGCTCCTCGACAAGGCGCTCGCCCTCGGCTTCGACGCCGTCTGCACCGGCCACTACGCCACCGTCGTCCTGAACGGGGACGGCACCCGAGAGCTGCACCGCGCCTCCGACATGGCCAAGGACCAGTCGTACGTCCTCGGCGTCCTCGACGAGCAGCAGCTCGCCCACGCGATGTTCCCGCTCGGCGACACCCTCACCACCAAGGACGAGATCCGGGCCGAGGCCGAGCGGCGCGGCCTCGCCGTCGCCAAGAAGCCCGACAGCCACGACATCTGCTTCATCGCCGACGGCGACACCCAGGGCTTCCTCGCGACCCGCCTCGGCAAGGCGGAGGGCGACATCGTCGACGAGTCCGGCGAGAAGCTCGGCACCCACGAGGGCGCGTACGGCTTCACGATCGGCCAGCGCAAGGGCCTCCGCATCGGCCACCCGGCCGCCGACGGCAAGCCCCGCTACGTCCTCGACATCTCGCCCGTGAACAACACGGTCACCGTCGGCCCCGCCGAGGCGCTCGACGTCACCGCCCTCACCGCGATCAAGCCCCGCTGGTGCGGCACCGCCCCCGAGGGCCCCGGCCGCTACACCGCCCAGCTCCGCGCCCACGGCGGCGAGACCGAGGTGAGCGCGGCCCTGGAGGACGGCGAACTGAAGGTCACCTTCGACGAGCCCGTCCGGGGCGTCGCCCCGGGCCAGGCCATCGTCCTCTACGCCGGCACGCGCGTGGTGGGCTCGGCGACGATCGCCACGACGGTACGCCGCACGGCCGCCGCGCCCGCGTAGCGGCCGGAGCTCCGCCTCACTCCGCGAGCTCCGCCACGAACTCCGCGAGGACCGGCGCCAGCACATGGGGCGCCACCTCGTGGGTCTGCCCCGTCAGCGTCCGGTGCCGGGCGCGGGGCAGCCGTGCCGTCAGCTCCCGGGCCGCCCGCCGCACCGGCGCCGGGCTCGCGCCCCCGTCGACGACCAGCACGCGCGCGTGGACCTCGGGCACGGGCCGGAGCCCGTCGTACGGCGGCTCGAACACCGACACGGCCGTCACGGGCACCCCCGCCGCCGCGGCGGCCAGCGCGAGCACCCCGCCCGTCCCGGTGCCGTGCACCGCCGCCCCGGGACCGGCCGCCGCGAGCACCGCCGCCAGGTCCTCGACCTCCCGCTCGATCGCGTAGCCGCTCCCGCCGTGCCCCCGGCGGTCGTACACGTACACGGGGTGGCTCCGGGCCAGCAGCCGGGCGAGCGGCACCTCACCGCCGTCCGCCCCCGGGCCCCCGCCCACCAGCACCACCGCGGGCCCGCCCGCGGCCCCCGCCCCGTACCGCGCGTACGCGATCGGCGTCCCGTCCCGTGACACGACCGTCTTCACCTCGTCCATGGCAGGGCAGACCGACGGACGCACCGGAACTCATCGCCGCGGCCGGGGATTTCCCGAAGAGTCTCGAAAACCGCAGGTCAGGGCAGTACGCGGAATCCCGCGCCCTACGGTGTCGGCATGAACATCTGCGTCTTCCTCTCCGCCGCCGACCTGGACGAGCGCTACACCGCCCCCGCCCGCGACTTCGCCCGCCTCCTCGGCAAGGCGGACCACACCCTCGTCTGGGGCGGCTCCGACACCGGACTGATGAAGGTCGTCGCGGACGGCGTCCAGGAGGCCGGCGGCCGCCTCGTCGGCGTCTCCGTCGACTTCCTCGCCGCCAAGGCCCGCACGGACGCCGACGAGATGACCATCACGAAGGACCTCGCCTGGGGGTACCTCCCACGCCCTTTAGGCAGTGGGGGAGGAAGGCGCTCCTCCTCGCCAAGTCCGACGCGATCGTCGTCATGGCCGGCGGCACCGGCACCCTCGACGAGGCCACCGAGATCCTGGAACTGAAGAAGCACGGCAAGCACACCAAGCCCGTCGTCTTCCTCAACACCGCCGGCTTCTACGACGGCCTCAAGCTCCAGTTCCGGCGCATGGAGGACGAGGGCTTCCTCCCCCGCCCCCTCGCCGACCTCGCCTTCTTCGCCGAGGACGGCCCGGCGGCCCTCGCCCACCTGGAGAGCGAGATCGCCGCCCGCTGATGGGACGATGGTGCCCATGGCTACTCATGTGATCACCGGGGCCGGTTCCGGCATCGGCGCGGCCGTCGCGCGGCGGTTGCACGCGCGCGGGGACGAGCTCGTGCTGCACGCGCGCGACGCGGGGCGGGCGAAGGAGTTGGCGGCGGAGTTCCCCGGCGCCCGGACGCTCGTCGGGGACCTCGCGGACCCGGACCGGCTCTCCTGGGCGTTCTCGCACCAGAGCCTGCCCGACCGGGTCGACTCGCTGCTGCACGTCGCCGGTGTCGTCGACCTCGGCGGGGTGGGGGAGCTGACGCCCAAGGCCTGGCACCACCAGCTGAACGTCAACCTGATCGCCCCCGCCGAGCTGACCCGGCACTTCCTGCCGCAGCTGCGCCTCTCCCAGGGGCACGTCCTCTTCGTGAACTCCGGCGCCGGGCTGAACGCGCACGCCGAGTGGAGCGCGTACGCCGCCTCCAAGCACGGCCTGAAGGCGCTCGCCGACTCGCTGCGCCACGAGGAGCACGGCAACGGCGTCCGCGTCACCTCCGTCTACCCCGGCCGCACCGCCAGCCCCATGCAGGCCAAGGTGCACCAGCAGGAGGGCAAGGAGTACGACCCCGCGAAGTGGATCGATCCGGAGTCCGTGGCGACGACGATCGTGATGGCCCTCGACCTTCCGCGCGACGCCGAGGTCAATGACCTGACGGTTCGTCCGGGACGGTAGCCCCCTCATGAACGACATCGCACAGTGGGGCCCGGCCACCGGCGTCGGGTCCCTGCCCGGCGGCGACGCCCGCGAGGCCGCCAAGACCGTCACCGGCTCCTTCGAGGACTTCCCCTTCCTCGCCGAGCTGCCCGCCCGGGGCCCCGGCGCCGACATGATCGGCCGCACCCTCGGCATGCTCGTCGACCTGTACGCGCACGTGGAGCCCAGCGGCTGGCGGATCAGCGACCGGCCCGGCCGCGACACCCGCCGCGCCCGCTCCTGGCTCGGCGAGGACCTCGACGCCCTGGAGGAGTTCACCCAGGGGTACGAGGGCCCGCTCAAGGTCCAGGCCGTCGGGCCGTGGACGCTCGCCGCCGCCCTGGAACTCCGCGGCGGAGAGGCCGCCCTCGGCGACGCCGGCGCCTGCCGCGACCTCGCCGCCTCCCTCGCCGAGGGCGTGCGCGAGCACCTCGCCGACGTCGCCAGGCGCGTCCCCGGCGCCAGGATCGTGCTCCAGCTCGACGAGCCCTCGCTGACCTCGGTCCTCCTCGGCCAGGTCCGTACGGCCTCCGGCTACCGCACGTACCGGGCCGTCGACCGGCAGGTCGTCGAGGCAGCCCTGCGGGACGTGATCGGCGCCCACGACGGGCCCGTCACCGTCCACTCCTGCGCCCCCGGCGTGCCCTTCGGGCTGCTGCGCCGGGCCGGGGCCGCCGGCGTCTCGTTCGACTTCGGGCTGCTCACCGAACGTGACGAGGAGCCGATCGGCGAGGCCGCGGAGGCCGGCACGAAGCTCTTCGCCGGTGTGGTGCCGTCCACCGACACGGCATTGTCGGACCCGGGAGGTAGCGTCATGGGTGTCAGGACGCTGTGGCGCAGGCTGGGGCTGAATCCGGGGACTCTCGCCGAGTCCGTGGTCGTCACCCCGACGTGCGGGCTCGCGGGCGCCTCGCCCGCGTACGCCCGGGCGGCGCTCGCCCACTGCGCCCGGGCGGCGAGATCGCTCGCGGACAACCCAGAGTGACCGGGTTCTGAAGGCACGGGAGGACGGACGAAGGTGGCAGTCGAACAGGGGGCCCTGCCCGACGGAGGGGCGGTCGTGCCCGCCGAGGCGCGCGAGCGGCACGCCGAGCTGGCCGAGCAGGTCGAGGAGCACCGCTTCCGGTACTACGTGAAGGACCAGCCGGTCGTCAGCGACGCGGAGTTCGACAAGCTCCTGCGCGGCCTGGAGGCGCTGGAGGAGGAGTACCCGGAGCTGCGCACGCCCGACTCGCCGACCCAGAAGGTGGCGGGGCAGTACGAGACCGACTTCGCCTCCGTCGTCCACCGCGAGCGCATGCTCTCGCTGGACAACGCCTTCGACGACGAGGAGCTGGCGACCTGGGCCGAGCGCGTCGCCCGGGACGTCGGCACCCCCGACTTCCACTTCCTGTGCGAGCTCAAGGTCGACGGCCTCGCCGTCAACCTCACCTACGAGCACGGCCGGCTCACCCGCGCCGCCACCCGCGGCGACGGCCGCGCCGGCGAGGACATCACGCCCAACGTGCGGACGATCACCGACATCCCCGAGCGCCTCCAGGGCGACCGGATCCCGGAGCTCGTCGAGATCCGCGGCGAGGTCTACTTCCCGATGGAGGCCTTCGAGGCGCTCAACGCCCGCCTGGTGGAGGCCGGCGACAAGCCCTTCGCCAACCCGCGCAACGCCGCCGCGGGCTCGCTGCGCCAGAAGGACCCCAAGGTCACCGCCACCCGCCCGCTCCACATGGTCGTGCACGGCATCGGCGCCCGCGAGGGCTTCGAGATCGCCCGGCTCTCGGAGGCGTACGGGCTGCTGCGCGAGTGGGGCCTGCCCACCTCCACGCACAACAAGGTCGTCGCCGGCCTCCCCGAGGTGCGCGAGTTCATCGCGTACTACGGGGAGAACCGCCACTCCGTCGCCCACGAGATCGACGGCGTCGTCGTCAAGCTCGACGAGATCCCCCTCCAGGGCCGGCTCGGCTCCACCGCGCGCGCCCCGCGCTGGGCCATCGCCTGGAAGTACGCCCCGGAGGAGGTCAACACCAAGCTCGTCGACATCAAGGTCGGCGTCGGCCGCACCGGCCGCGTCACCCCCTACGCCCAGGTCGAGCCGGTCACCGTGGCCGGCTCCGAGGTCGAGTTCGCCACCCTCCACAACCAGGAGGTGGTCAAGGCCAAGGGCGTCCTCATCGGCGACACCGTGGTGCTCCGCAAGGCCGGCGACGTCATCCCGGAGATCCTCGGCCCGGTCGTCGACCTGCGGGACGGCACCGAGCGGGAGTTCGTGATGCCGGCCGAGTGCCCCGAGTGCGGCACGGCGCTGAAGCCGATGAAGGAGGGCGACATCGACCTCCGCTGTCCGAACGCCCGGACCTGCCCGGCCCAGCTCCGCGAGCGGCTCTTCTTCCTCGCCGGCCGCCAGTGCCTGGACATCGAGAGCTTCGGCGCGGTCGCCGCCGCCGCCCTCACCCGCCCGCTGGAGCCGGCCGAGCCGCCGCTCGTCGACGAGGGCGACCTCTTCGACCTCACCATCGAGCAGCTGCTGCCGATCAAGGCGTACGTCCTCGACGCCGACTCCGGGCTGCCCAAGCGGGACCCGAAGACCGGCGAGGAGAAGATCGTCACCGTCTTCGCCAACCAGAAGGGCGAGCCGAAGAAGAACGCGCTCGCCATGCTGGAGAACATCGCCGCCGCGAAGACCCGCCCGCTCGCCCGGTTCATCAACGGCCTCTCCATCCGCCACGTCGGCCCCGTCGCCGCCGAGGCGCTCGCCCGCGAGTTCCGCTCCCTGGAGCGGATCGAGCAGGCCACCGAGGAGGAGCTGGCCGCGGTCGACGGCGTCGGCGGCATCATCGCCACCGCCGTGAAGCAGTGGTTCTCCGAGGAGTGGCACCGCGAGATCGTGCGGAAGTGGCGCGCCGCCGGCGTCACCCTGGAGGACGAGGGCGCCGGGGAGGACGAGGGGCCGCGCCCCCTGGAAGGCCTGACGGTCGTCGTGACCGGCACCCTGGAGCAGTTCACCCGGGATGGCGCAAAAGAATCGCTCCAGAGTCGCGGAGCCAAGGTCACCGGTTCCGTTTCCAAGAAGACGAGCTTCGTCGTCGTGGGGGAGAACCCGGGCTCCAAGTACGACAAGGCGATGCAGCTGAAGGTTCCGGTTCTGGACGAGGAAGGCTTCAAGATCCTGCTCGAACAGGGTCCCGAGGCCGCGCGTGAGGTCGCACAGCCGGTCGAGGAGTAACCCTCAAGGGCTCCTTCCCGCCCCCGGAAGCTCACCCGTTCGGCGCATACCAGATCGTTACGGGTGGCCAGGTCGCATTCGGGCAAGAGAGGGAGAGCGCTGCCCCTCGGCGCCCTCGGCGGCCTAGTGTGGTGACCGTGCGTCTCGTCCCGCACCGCCGCGCGAGGGCTCTGCGCGGCCGTGCGACCGGACGAACGGCCCCGCGCCATGCGCCCCGCCCCGAAGCCGGCGGGGCGTACGAGCGGCGGCCGGACGCCACCACGGCCGCCTCGCCGCGGCCCATCGGACAGCGACGGCACCGCCGCCTGTGAGAGGGACGGGAATGGAACCGACCGAGAGTGCCGCACCGGTGTCACGGCCGCGTGGCCGGGTGCTCCCCGCGGGCTTCACCGGCCTGCCCGCCGCCGTGCTGGCCACGGCGGCCGCCGTGCTCGTCACCGGCCTCCAGCGGGCCCTGACCTCCGGTCACCCGCTCTTCCCCGGCGGCGTCGCCGGCTGGTCCCTCGCCCTCCTCACCGGGTTCATCGTCGGCCACCTCGTCGCCCTCGGCCGCGAGCGCTGGTGGGGCGGCACCGGCTCCGGCGCCGCCCTCACCCTCGCCGTCCTCCTCCTGTACGGCTGGGTCCCCGCCGGACTCGTCTCGCTCACCGTCGTCGTCCTCGTCAGCGCCGCCCGCCGGCACCGCTGGCGACAGGGCCTGCTGCACGGCGCCGCCGACATCCTCGGCGTCGGCGCCGCCGCCCTCGTCCTCGCCCTCTTCGGCGACGTCCCCAGCGTCGACCGCCCCTGGCAGCCGCTCGACTGGGGGATCGCCGACGCCCCGGAGATCGTCCTCGCGGCCGGCGCCTACCTCCTCGCGACCCGCCTGCTGCTGTGGTACACCCTCGCCCCGCCCGGCCGCGGCCTGCCCACCGTCGCCCGCACCGCCCTCCTGCGCCAGGGGCTCGTCGCCGTCGCCCTCCTCGGCATCGCCCCGCTGATCTGCGTCGTCGCCGCCGCCCGCCCGATCCTCCTGCCGCTCTTCGCGATCCCGCTGATCGCCCTCGACTCCACCCTCTGGATCGCCCGCGCCCGCGCCGAGGAACAGCTCAAGGACCCCCTCACCGGCCTCCCCAACCGCCAGTGGCTCCTGGAACGCACCTGGACGGCCCTGGAGGACGCCGAGGAGGAGCAGGCCCGCTCCGCCCTCGTCCTCATCGACCTCGACCGCTTCCGCTCCGTCAACGACACCCTCGGCCACCTCGCCGGCGACCGGCTCCTCCTCCAGATCGCCGACCGGCTCCGCCTCGCCCTGCCGCGCGGCGCCGAGGCCGCCCGGCTCGGCGGCGACGAGTTCGCCGTCCTGCTGCCCGTCGCCGACTCCACCACCAGCGCCCAGCGCGTCGCCCGCCACCTCGTCGCCGAACTCTCCTCCCCGCTCGACCTCGACGGCCTCGTCCTCGTCCTGGAGGCCAGCGCCGGCGTCGCCGTCTACCCCGACCACGCCCGCGACGCCGAGGGCCTGCTGCGCCGCGCCGACGTCGCCATGTACCAGGCCAAGCGCGACCGCACCGGCGTCGAGGTGTACGAGTCCAAGCGCGACTCCAACACCCCCGACCGCCTCGGCCTCCTCGGCGACCTGCGCCGCGCCCTGGACGCCGGCGAGGTCGAGCTCCACTACCAGCCGAAGGTCCGCTTCGACGGCCAGGTCGCCGGCCTGGAGGCCCTCGTCCGCTGGGTCCACCCGGAGCGAGGAAAGGTTCCACCGGACGAGTTCATCGCCATCGCCGAGTCCTCGGGACTGATGCCGCACCTCACCGAGTACGTCCTGGAGACCGCCCTCGCCCAGGTCGCCCGCTGGCGCGCCCAGGGCCTGGAGGTGCCCGTCGCCGTCAACGTCTCGCCCCGCGACGTCCACACCCCCGGCTTCGCCGGCGCCGTCGCCGCCCGCCTCGCCCGCCACGGCGTCCCGGCCGGCTCCCTCCAGCTGGAGATAACGGAACACGTCCTCCTGGAGGACCCCCAGCGCGCCGCCGACACCCTCAACGGCCTCACCGGCCACGGCGTCAAGATGTCCCTGGACGACTTCGGCACCGGCTACTCCTCCCTCGTCCACCTGCGCCGGCTCCCGGTCAGCGAGCTGAAGATCGACCGCTCCTTCGTCGCCCGGCTCGCCGTCGACACCGAGGACGCCGAGATCGTCCGCTGCACCGTCGACCTCGCCCACTCCCTCGGCCTGCTCGTCGTCGCCGAGGGCGTCGAGGACGACGAGACCTGGGAGCGGCTGCGCGACCTGGGCTGCGACGCCGTCCAGGGCTGGCTGGTCTCCGCCGCCATGCCGCCCGCCGAGACCACCGCCTGGCTGCGCGCCCGCGGCGAGCACGGCTGGCACCGGGCGGTCGACACCGCCCCCGTGACCGAGCAGGCCCCGGCCCCGACCCCCGGACACGTCGTGCAGTGACCCGGATGCCCCCGAGCGGACCCGGAAGTCCACGTGAGCGGACCCTCGGGAGAAGCCGGAAGACCCCCTGAGCGGACCCTTCCGGGTCCGCTCGGGGGCTTCTCGGGGCCGTCCGTTTCACGGGGAGCGGTGCGGGCCCCATAGGATTGGCCCAACACCATCAGACTCACCCCAGAGGATCGCTGCATGCCTGGCATCACGCGCGAGGAGGTCGCACACCTCGCTCGGCTGGCGCGTCTGGAACTCGCCGAAGAGGAACTCGACCACTTCGCCGGTCAGCTCGACGACATCATCGGCGCGGTCGCCCGCGTCTCCGAAGTCGCCGAGCAGGACGTCCCGCCGACCTCCCACCCGCTGCCGCTGACGAACGTCATGCGCGCGGACGAGGTCCGCCCTTCGCTCACCCCCGCGCAGGCGCTCTCCGGCGCCCCCGCCCAGGAACAGCAGCGTTTCAAGGTGCCGCAGATCCTGGGGGAGGACTGATCATGACGGACATCATCAAGCTCACCGCCGCCGAGACCGCCGCGAAGATCGCTTCCGGCGAGCTGACCGCGGTCGAGGTCACCGAGGCCCACCTGGCCCGCATCGACGCCGTCGACGAGAAGGTCCACGCCTTCCTGCACGTCGACCGCGAGGGCGCCCTCGCGCAGGCCCGCGCCGTCGACGAGAAGCGCGCCCGCGGCGAGGAGCTCGGCCCGCTGGCCGGCGTCCCGCTCGCCCTCAAGGACATCTTCACGACCCAGGGCGTGCCCACCACGGTCGGCTCGAAGATGCTGGAGGGCTGGATCCCGCCGTACGACGCCACGCTGGTCAAGCGCCTCAAGGCCGCCGACGTCGTCATCCTCGGCAAGACCAACATGGACGAGTTCGCCATGGGCTCCTCCACCGAGAACAGCGCCTACGGCCCCACCGGCAACCCCTGGGACCTCACCCGGATCCCCGGCGGCTCCGGCGGCGGCTCCTCGGCCGCGCTCGCCGCCTTCCAGGCCCCGCTGGCCATCGGCACGGACACCGGCGGCTCGATCCGCCAGCCCGCCGCCGTCACCGGCACCGTCGGCGTCAAGCCGACCTACGGCTCGGTCTCCCGCTACGGCATGGTGGCCTTCTCCTCCTCCCTCGACCAGGGCGGCCCCTGTGCCCGCACGGTCCTGGACGCGGCCCTGCTGCACGAGGCGATCGCCGGCCACGACCCGCTCGACTCCACCTCCATCGACCTGCCGGTTCCGCCGGTGGTCGAGGCCGCCCGCAACGGCTCGGTGGCCGGGATGCGCGTCGGCGTCGTCAAGCAGTTCCGCGGCGAGGGCTACCAGGCCGGCGTCATGCAGCGCTTCGACGAGTCCGTCGAGCTGCTGAAGGAGCTGGGCGCCGAGGTCGTCGAGCTGGACTGCCCGACCTTCGACCTGGCCCTCTCGGCGTACTACCTGATCGCGCCGTCCGAGTGCTCGTCCAACCTGGCCCGCTTCGACGGCCTGCGCTACGGTCTGCGCGCCGGCGACGACGGCACCCGCTCCGCCGAGGACGTCACCGCCCTGACCCGCGAGGCCGGCTTCGGCCCCGAGGTGAAGCGCCGCATCATCCTCGGTACGTACGCGCTCAGCTCCGGCTACTACGACGCGTGGTTCGGCTCGGCCCAGAAGGTCCGCACCCTCATCACCCGCGAGTTCGAGAAGGCCTTCGAGCAGGTCGACGTGATCGTCTCCCCGACGACCCCGACCACCGCCTTCCCGATCGGCGAGCGCGCCGACGACCCGATGGCGATGTACCTCGCGGACCTGTGCACCATCCCGACCAACCTGGCCGGCAACGCCGCCATGTCGCTGCCCTGCGGCCTGGCGCCGGAGGACGGTCTCCCGGTCGGGCTGCAGATCATCGCCCCCGCCATGCAGGACGACCGGCTCTACAAGGTCGGTGCCGCCGTCGAGGCCGCCTTCGTGGAAAAGTGGGGTCACCCGCTGATCGAGGAGGCTCCGTCGCTGTGAGTACCAGTGCACTGCAGAAGGCCAAGGGCTTCAAGAAGTCCAAGACCGGTACGTACCTGTCCATGGGCACCACCGCGTTCGGCGCGATCAGCGTGCTGAAGCAGGTCAAGAAGGCCCGCTCCGAGCACGACACGCTGCAGCTCGTCGACGCCGTCGTGTCCGCCGCCGCCATCGTCACCGGCCTCGCGATCCTGTACCGCGAGCTGAAGCGCCTCGGCGACGACGACGTCCTGCTGGGCTGAGAGGGAAAGTTCCACCGTGACTGTCACTGAACTGCTGTCGTACGAGGCGGCACTGGCCTCGTTCGACCCCGTCATGGGCCTGGAGGTCCATGTCGAGCTCGGCACGAAGACCAAGATGTTCTGCGGCTGCTCGACCGAGCTGGGCGCCGAGCCCAACGCGCAGACCTGCCCGACCTGCCTCGGTCTGCCCGGCGCGCTGCCGGTCGTGAACGAGATCGGCGTCGAGTCCGCCATCAAGATCGGTCTCGCGCTGCACTGCGAGATCGCCGAGTGGTGCCGCTTCGCCCGGAAGAACTACTTCTATCCGGACATGCCGAAGAACTTCCAGACCTCCCAGTACGACGAGCCGATCGCCTTCAACGGCTACCTGGACGTCCAGCTGGAGGACGGCGAGGTCTTCCGCGTGGAGATCGAGCGCGCCCACATGGAGGAGGACACCGGCAAGTCCACCCACATCGGTGGCGCGACCGGCCGCATCCACGGCGCCTCGCACTCGCTGCTCGACTACAACCGGGCCGGCATCCCGCTCATCGAGATCGTCACCAAGCCGATCGTCGGCGCGGGCGAGCGGGCCCCCGAGGTCGCCAAGGCGTACGTGGCCGAGCTGCGCGAGCTGATCCGCGCCCTGGGCGTCTCCGAGGCGCGCATGGACAAGGGCCAGATGCGCTGCGACGTCAACCTGTCGCTGATGCCCAAGGGTTCGAGCACCTTCGGCACCCGCTCGGAGACGAAGAACGTGAACTCGCTCCGCTCCGTGGAGCGGGCGGCGCGCTTCGAGATCCAGCGCCACGCGGCGGTCCTGGAGTCCGGCGGCACGATCGTGCAGGAGACCCGTCACTTCCACGAGGACGACGGCTCCACCACCTCCGGCCGCATCAAGGACAACGCCGAGGACTACCGCTACTTCCCCGAGCCGGACCTGGTCCCGGTCGCCCCGGCCCGCGCGTGGGTCGAGGAGCTGCGCAAGGGCCTTCCGGAGCTGCCGCGCGTGCGCCGCAACCGGCTGCGCGAGGAGTGGGGCGTCTCCGAGCAGGAGATGCAGTCCATCCTCAACGCGGGCGCGGTCGACGCGATCGTCGCCACGACCGAGGCGGGCGCGGACGCGGCCTCGGCCCGCAAGTGGTGGATGGGCGAGCTGGCCCGCAACGCCAACGAGAAGGGCGTCTCCCTGGAGGAGCTGCCCATCACGCCGGCGGACGTGGCCCGGGTCTCCGCCCTGGTCACCGGCGGCGACCTCAACGACAAGCTGGCCCGCCAGGTCATCGAGGGCGTCCTCGCCGGCGAGGGCACCCCGGACGAGGTCGTCGAGAAGCGCGGTCTGAAGGTCGTCTCCGACGACGGTGCGCTCGGCGCGGCCGTCGACGAGGCCATCGCGGGCAACGCGGCCATCGCCGACAAGATCCGCGGCGGCAAGGTCGCGGCGGTCGGCGCGCTGGTCGGCGCGGTCATGAAGGCCACCCGTGGCCAGGCCGACGCGGCGAAGGTCAAGGACCTGATCCTGGAGAAGCTGGGCGCCAGCGAGGGCTGAGCCCTCCTGCCCGTACGGGAACGAGAGCGGCCCCGCACCGGAGTTGTCCGGTGCGGGGCCGCTCTCTCGTACGCGTACGGGCTACCGCTTGAGCACGGGGGAGGCGATGACGACGAGCGCCTCCTGCGAGAAGGAGCAGGTGTCCTCGACGCGGATCCGCAGGCGCAGGGCGCCCTTGACCGAGATGCTCTTGGCGACCGGCTTGCCGAGCGACACCGCCTGGGCGAAGGGGGCGGGCTGGTCGTCCACGGAGATGGAGATCCGCGCCTCCTCGGTCGGCGAGTCGTCGTCGATGCCGGCGGTGAACTCCAGCGTCTCCCAGGCCCGGCCGAGGTTGAACTCCATGTACGACTCGTCGGAGCAGCCGGCCACGAAGGCGGAGCCGTAGTCCTTCGCGTTGAGCGTGGCGGAGGAGGTCACGGTGAAGCCGTCGAGCCCGTCGACCGGCGTCAGGCTGGTCAGGTCGGCCTGCTTGCTGTCGGGCACGGAGCCGGGGTCGACCGACGGGCTCGCGCTGTCGGCCGGCGCGTCCGTGCTCGGCTCCCCGGTCGGCGCCTCGCCGGTCGGCTCCTCCGTCGGCGCGTCGGTGGTGGGCTTGTCCGAGGGCGTCTCGGTCGTCGCTCCGGTGGTCGCCGACGTGGTGGCCCCTCCGGCCTGGTCGTTCTTGCCGTCCTCCGCGTCCTTGTCGGCGAGCAGCCGGACGCCGACCACCGCGAGGACGGCGACCAGGAGGACACCGGCGACGGCGCCGATCAGCGGCCCCTTGCGGCGCTTGCGCGGCGCCGGTGACCGCTGCGGCAGGGACCCGGTGGGCCCGCCGGGTCCGCCGACGGTGGGCATCCCGGCCGTCGGAGGCCCGAACCCCTGCCCGCCGTAGCCGGGCCCGCCGTACGCGGGGACACCGGCGGCCGGCGCACCGTACGCGCCCTGCCCGGCGTCGTACCCGACGGGCGCGGGCGTCGGCGTGGGCGTGGGCGTGGAGGCCGGCGGCTGAACGGGCTGGGCGGGCGGGGGAGTGGGCGCGGCGGCCTGGGGAGTCGGGGCCGGGGCCGGCTGGGCGGGCGGCTCGGCCGGCGGGGGGCCGACGGGCGGGGCGACCGGGAGCGGCGGCACGGTCGGCGCGTCGGCCGGGCGCGGCGGGACGGCGTCCTGCGGGGTCGCGTCCTTCGGGGCCGCGTCCTTCGGAGGCGCGTCCTGCGGGGTCGCCGGGCGGGAGGTGGTCGTCGTGGAGACGACCCCGTGCCGGACCTCCTTGACCCACGACGACAGCGACAGCGGGCGCTTGTCCGCGTCGGCCGCCGTGATGGCCAGCACCTTCCGGCGCTGCTCCTCGGGCAGCGCGGCGATCTGCGGCACCGTGACGAAGGCGGCCGCCAGCTGCTCGGGCGTGGCCGGCGGCGACTGGCCGCTCAGCAGGAAGTAGGCGATGGCCCCGAAGGCGTACCGGTCGGTGGCCGGGGTCCGCTTGCCCTCGAAGATCTCCGGCGCCGCGTAGCCGGGGGTGAACCACACCTCGGCGGTCTGGTGGTCGGCGGTCAGCTTGCTGAGGCCGAAGTCGACGAGGGTGGCCTGGCCGTGCTCGTCGACCATCACGTTGCCGGGCGAGAGGTCGCCGTGGACGACGGTGCGGCCGGACGGCGTGGCCTTCCCGGAGTGCAGCCAGTCGAGGACGTCGGCGAGCTGTTCGAGGGTCCGCATGACCTCGCGCCGCTCGGCCGGGGTGGCCAGGGTCCGCTCGGCGCGCCAGTCGCGCAGGTCGAGGCCGTCGACGTGGTTCATGACGAGGACGAGGGCCCGGCCGGTGAGGGTGCCGGACTCGCCGGGCGCGTGGATGGGCGATCCCTGGAAGTGCTCGCGCACGCCGACGACGCCGGGCCGGCTGACGAACCGCAGCAGCTCCGCCTGCTCGTTCCACTTGCGGCTGACCCGCTCGAAGATCTCCGGCGTGATCGTCGTCTTCGAGTCGAGGACCTTGACGACGACCGGCTCGGTACCGCCCGCGAGCTCGATCTCGGCGAGATAGAGCACGGCCTCGCCGCCGCGTCCGATGGACCGGAGCAGCCGGTACCGGTCCGGAGCTGAGTCGGGCCCGATGTGATGTGATGCGCTGCTCAAGTATTCCCCCATGACCCATGAGTTGACAGGCGATCAGCTTGCCGCCCGGGGAGAGGCGGGGTCAACCGAGCTGACCACCCATCACATTCCGGTCCGGTGAAGCTCGGACCGCGGCGCCGGCGAAGGCACTCCAGGAGGCCGGGGAGGCGGCGAGGCGGCGAGGCGGCGAGGTGGGCGGTGCTGGTCACAAATGCACACACTGTGTGGATCGTGCTGGAGTTGAATGCTGGAGTTGACCGGAAGGTGGTCGGACGTGGCAGTGTCGCTGTCGTGAATTGATCATTCGAGGGCCTACGCGCTGCCGTCGCCGTCGTCGCCGCCGAACACCGCACACGCCGCCAGAACCGGTCGAACAGGGGGACACGTTGTCCTGGAACGAGTGGGAACAGATCAAGGCCGAAACCGCTGAGCGGGACTCGACGCAGATGCGGCTCAACGGGTTGCCCGAAGAGTCGGGCTGGAGCACCGGGGGCGGGGACCTGGTGGTGCATGACGACCAGCTGGGCGCGATCGGGAACAAGGCCTACGACCTGCGGGAACGGTTCCGGGTCGACGCGGACCACGCGCGGCCGAGCACGTTCAAGGCGTCCGTGGACCTGTTCAACGACGGGCTCGACCTCGGCGCGGCGCTCACTGAGATGCACGACGCGTGGAACACCCAGCAGCAGGCGCTGAAGGAAGCCTGTGCCCACATCTCCAACCATCTGGACTTCACCCAGGCCCAGCACGCGAAGGACGAAGCGGACATCCAGACCGGCCTGCGGGACGCGACGGGCGACCTGATGACGGTGTCGCGGCTCGACGAGCTGTTCAAGTAGAGGTCGGACAGAGGGAACGGGGACGGACACTCATGGCTGCGGACACGATGACCGTGGACGAACTCCGGGATCTGCGCCTGGGCACGCTCAACACCGCGATCACCGACTGGAGGACCATGGTCGGCAGACTGGAGCGGCTGGCGACCGGCGACGCCGGCGGGGTCAGCGCCGCGGGCCTGTCGAAGAAGGCCGACGCGGCGGACTGGAAGGGCGACAACGCCACGGTGACGCGGAGCTTCGTCACCAAGACCGCGGCGCAGTTCTCGGACGCGGCGGCCGAGGCGAAGGGCGTGCTGGCCATTCTGAGCGGGGCCCACACCTCGTTCACCCAGCACAAGGCGGATCTGCAGACCGCCGTCGACGAGCTGGCGAAGCGCAACATCTACGTCAACGGCAAGGGCGGTGTGGTCGCCTCGGTGCCGCCGCCCATGGTCGCGGGGGACGCCGACATCCACAAGCCTTCGGACACGGAGCTGGACGTCGCGCAGAACAGGATCACGAAGATCCTGCGGGAGGCGAGCGAGACCGACCGCATCGCCGCCCGTGCCCTGCGTCAGCTCGCCGAGAACAAGTACGACTTCGCCGGCGAGGGCTCCGGCAGCCTGAAGAACGCCGACCGCGAGCAGGGCAAGGCGGACGCGGAGTACTGGCGCAAGGAGATCGCCAAGGGGAAGGTCGACGAGTGGAGCGACGAGAAGCTCGCCCGCTTCAACGAGGTCCTCGAGTACCAGAGCGACAACCCGGCCTTCACCGAGGCGTTCGCGGTCGGTCTCGGCCCGGACGGCACGCTGCAGTTCTGGCGCGACCTGGCCGACCCCGGCCAGGGACACACTCCGGAAGGGGACCGCGCCAAGCTCCTCGGTGACGTCCAGCAGAACCTCAGCCTGTCGCTGGCCAACGCCACGCACAGCCACTCCCCGGAGATGGAGGCGTGGAAGAAGGACATCATCGCGGCCGGCGGCAAGCAGTACGGCCACGAGGGCATCATGGTGAAGCCGTACGGCTTCCAGATCATGAGCAACCTCATGGTGAAGGGGAAGTTCGACAAGGAGTTCCTCGACGACTACGGCAAGGCCCTGCACACCTTCGAGACGGAGAAGCGCTACGACCCCGCCTCGATCTGGGGCAACCCGCTCATCGCGTCCCAGCTCGACTACACGGCGAAGGGGGAGGGCGACGACTACGGCACCCCGGGCAGCGACCCGATGGCCGGCTACCTCAGGGCCGTCTCCCACAACCCGGAGTTCGCGACCGAGCTGTTCAACCGCGAGGAGACGGCCGACTACCTCCTCACCGAGCGCGAGTACTACGACGAGGACGCCCCGTACGGCAAGGGCGACGGGACGGTGCAGTCCCGCGACGCCCTGGGCAAGGCGATGCTGGCGGCCGGTACCGGCCTGAACCCCGACGAGCCGCACGTCCTCGACTCGTACCAGCACACCGACGAGCAGCGGGACGCCTTCACCGGAGCGATGAGCCGCCTCGCGGAGAAGGGCGACGACTTCCCGCCCGAGCTGCGGGACGACATGGCGCTGCTCCTCGGGAACCACGGCGAGGACGTGCATCAGACGGCGAGCTCGATCAACACGAGCGAAGGCCGTCTGAACTACGAGGAACTCCTCGAAGTGTCCAAGCAGGTCTCCCGGGACCAGAACGCGTACGGCGTGCTCATGGAGGGCGTGAACCAGGCGATCGTCGCCGACATCCACGCCGAGCACAAGGGCGACGCCAAGGAGGAGCTCCTGAGGGCGGGGCAGACCGTCGGCTTCATGGAAACGGTCCGCAGCCAGGCGATCGATACCGACAAGGGCGACGCGTCCTGGCCCGCCAAGTGGGGGTACCACGCCCTCGGCGGTGCGGCCAATTTCATTCCGGTGGTGGGAGACGCGGTGCAGCGTGGGGTGGATGCGGGTGCCTATGCGTGGCAGCTGGAAGAGCAGAAGCGCATCGACGGAGATATCTCCGACAAGAAGGGCGAGAACTTCGATCTTCGGCAGGCGTATCTGACGGCGCTCGGTGCAGAGTGGATGAAGGCCAATCCGGACCACGAGTTGTCGCGGGCGGGGGAAGACGACAAGTACCTCGTTCAGGAGGCGATCGGAAGGGCGGCCTTCAACGGTAACGACACCGCCAACGGAGTTGCAGGGGCGTGACAGTGATGTTCGGTAGGACGTGTGGTCGGGCGTACGTGTGGGCGGGGGTGTCGCTGGCCGCGCTTGTCGGGGTTTCCGGCTGTACCGGATCTCCTTCCTATGAGATCCCCGAGACGCTGTGCGGGCGATCGATCGAGCCGGCATCCCTGCGGCCGCTTCTGTCGGACGGCAGGAAGGTCGTGGGGAAGGAGCAGGACCGCGACGAGAAGTTCGTCAGGTGCGCGATCTTCGTTGACAAAGACGCCGTCCTGATGATCTCCGAGTATCGAGACCATCATCGGTTCGACATAGCGGAGTACAAGAAGGAGCGGCACGTGACCGAAGATCCCGTGGATTCCAAGGTGCCGGGGGAATCGGTCATCTATGACGGTGGCTTCGTCTCGATGAACCCCTGTCCGGCGCGCGGCGAGAAGAGCAATTACATCCTCGACATCACCCTGACGAGGTCACCCGAGGACGGCAAGCGGCTCCGCAAGGAGCTGGAGGCGTTCGCCGCCTCCTACCTCCCGGAGGGGCTCAAGGCGATGGGGTGCGTGAAGTAGGCCCGTGAGGAGCGACTCGGTCGCTGCTGTGAAGTGATCGGCCCGCGGCCGGTCGGCTCGCCCGGGCCCGGCGACCACGCCCGGCCGGCGACCTTCGATTCCGAGGGCGCTGCCAACCGTTTCGCGTGGAGCCTCCCGAAATGCGCGACCCCTCGGCGTGGGCGCCGGCTGTGCCGGACGCTCCGCCCGGAAGTAGCGCCCCGGCACCGTGAGGCAGTGCCGGTGTCTTCCCCGGGCGATCTGTGAGGATCGACACGAAACGGGCAAACGATCACGTTTGGCTGCGAGAGTGGGCCGCGAGCACCGATCCAGGCAGGGAGCACGTCCTTTGGCAGCCATCGCACGGTGGTTCATCCGGCACCGCCTCGTCGCCGTCCTCCTGTGGGTTCTCGCCCTCGTCGGGGTCGGTGGCGCCGCCGCCTTCGCCGGCAGCGCGTACTCCAACGACTACGAGGTGCCCGGCACCGAGTCCGGGCGGGCCACCGCGCTGCTCGACCGGGGCTTCCAGGGGCTCGGCGGGGACACGGACACCATCGTCTGGCACACCGAGCGCGGCAGCGTCCGGGCCGACGACGTGCAGGAGCGGGTCGGGCCGATGCTGGCGGAGGTCGCCGGTCTTCCGGGCGTCGCCGCCGTCACCTCGCCGTACGGGGCCGGGGCCGCGCCCGGGCAGGTCAGCGAGGACGGGCGTACCGCCTACGCCACCGTGACCTGCCGCGAGCAGGCCGACGACATCCCCGTCGAGCAGGCGCGGGCCCTCGTCGACACCGCGAAGGCCGCCGGGACCGACGGGCTCCAGGTGGAGCTCGGCGGCAGCGCCGTCGCCCTCACCGAGAAGCCCGGCGGACACATCGCCGAGGCCGTCGGCGTGGCCGTCGCCGCCGTCGTCCTCTTCCTCGCCTTCGGTTCGCTGGCCGCTTCCCTGCTGCCCATCGCCACCGCCCTCGTCAGCGTCGGCATCGCCTACTCGGGGATCGTGCTCCTCGGGCACGTGATGACCGTGGCCGACTTCGCCCCGATGCTCGGCATGCTCATCGGCCTCGGCGTCGGCATCGACTACGCCCTCTTCATCGTCACCCGGCACCGCAAGGGCCTGAAACGCGGCCTGGGCGTCGCCGAGGCCGCGGAGACCGCCGTCGCCACCACCGGCAGGGCCGTCGTCTTCGCCGGCGCCACCGTCTGCATCGCCCTCCTCGGCATGCTCATCCTCCGGCTGAGCTTCCTCAACGGCGTCGCCATCGCCGCCTCGCTCACCGTCGTCCTCACCGTCGCCGCCTCCGTCACCCTGCTGCCCGCGCTGCTCTCCCTCATCGGGATGCGCGCCCTCTCCCGGCGCGAGCGGCGCGCGCTCGCCGAGCACGGGCCGCAGCCCGAGCTGCCCACCGGCTTCGCCGCCCGCTGGTCCGCCTTCGTCGAGCGCCACCCGAAGCTGCTCGGGGCCGTCGCCGCCGTCGTCATGGCCGTCCTCGCGCTGCCGACGTTCTCGCTCCACCTCGGCACCTCCGACCAGGGCAACAATCCGGCCACCTCCACCACCCGGCAGGCGTACGACCTCCTCGCCGACGGCTTCGGGCCGGGCGTCAACGGCCCGCTCACCCTCGTCGCGGGCCTCGACGGCGCCGACGACCGGGTCGCCCTCGACCGGCTTCCGGAGGCGCTCGCCGCCACCAAGGGCGTCGCCTCGGTCTCCCCGGTCACCTACAACGGCGCCGGCGACACCGCCTTCCTCACCGTCGTACCCGACTCCTCGCCGCAGTCCAAGGCCACCAGCGAGCTCGTCGACCGGCTCCGCCAGGACGTCGTCCCGGCCACCGAGGCAGGCACCTCCCTCGACGTCCACGTCGGCGGCATCACCGCCTCGTACGACGACTTCGCCGAGATCATCGTCGGCAAGCTGCCCCTCTTCGTCGGCGCCGTCGTCGCCCTCGGCTGTCTGCTCCTGCTGCTCGCCTTCCGGTCCATCGGCATCCCGCTGAAGGCCGCCGCCATGAACATCGCGGCCGTCGCCGCCGCCTTCGGGATCGTCGTCGCGATCTTCCAGTGGGGCTGGGGCGGCGAGCTCCTCGGCCTCGGCAGCTCCGGCCCGATCGAGCCCTTCCTCCCCGTGATCATGGTCTCGGTCCTCTTCGGCCTCTCCATGGACTACCAGGTGTTCCTGGTCAGCCGGATGTACGAGGAGTGGCTGGAGACCGGCGACAACCGGCGGGCGGTCCGGGTCGGCCTCGCCGAGACCAGCCGGGTGATCAACTCCGCCGCGGTCATCATGATCTCGGTCTTCCTCGCCTTCGTCCTCTCCGGCGACCGGGTCATCGCGATGTTCGGCATCGCCCTCGCCGCCGCCGTCGCCCTCGACGCCTTCGTCCTGCGCACCCTCCTCGTCCCCGCCCTCATGCACCTGCTCGGCGGCGCCAACTGGTGGCTGCCCCGGAGCCTCGACCGGATCCTGCCCCGGATCAGCATCGAGCCCCCGGAGTGCCGGACCGCCGCCGACGCCCGCGCCGCCGCCATACCCGCCCAGCGGGAGACCGGCAGCGAGTCCGGCAGCGGATCCGGCAGCGGGTCGGGCAGCGACACCGGCGCCGGGAACGGGACCGTACGGATGACCGAGGACACCGTCTAAGGCACCCCCGGGACCTCCCTAAGGCCCCCCGCCTCCCGAACATGCGGCACTCGCCCGATGCCCCGGCACCGGCTGGGCGAGGAAGGTGGAGGCATCGCAAGGAGCGATGCCGACACCACGGCCCGTCACCCAGGGAGCACCCCATGTTCGCGTACGAACTCCACCGCACCGCCCACGCCGAGCTGGTCCGCGAGGCCGCCGCCCAGCGCCTCGGCCGCGAGGCCGCCCGCGCCGCCAAGGCCGCCCGCGCCGCGCGGGCCGGCCACCGGGAACCCGAAGGGCGGGTGAGTACGGACCGCGACCGCTACGCCCGGGTCGCGTGACCCCCGTATGAGCGACCGGCAGGGCGCCTGTGCGATCCTCGGCGCTGTGGAGACCAGGTCAGTCAGCCCCGTCTTCGTCGGCCGCGCCGGCGAACTCACCGCCCTCACCGAGGCGCTCTCCCGCGCGACCGCGGGAGAGCCCCAGGCGCTGCTCGTCGCCGGCGAGGCGGGCGTCGGCAAGACCCGGCTCGTCGAGGAGTTCCGCGACGCGGCCTGCGCCGCCGGCGCCGTCGTCGCCCTCGGCGGCTGCGTGGAGCTCGGCGCCGACGGACTCCCCTTCGCCCCCTTCTCCACCGCCCTGCGCACCCTGCGCCGCCGCCTCCCCGAGGAGCTCACCGCCGCCGCCGACGGCCACGAGGGCGAACTGGCCCGCCTCCTCCCCGAGCTCGGCGACCCCGGCGCCGCGGACGCCGGCGACGAGGACGCCACCGCCCGCCTCTTCGAGCTCACCGTCCGCCTCCTGGAGCGGCTCGCCGCCGACCGCACCCTCGTCCTCGTCCTCGAAGACCTCCACTGGGCCGACACCTCCACCCGCCACCTCCTCACCTACCTGCTGCGCACCCTGCGCCGCGGCCGGATCGTGGTCGTCGCCACCTACCGCGCCGACGACATCCACCGCCGCCACCCGCTGCGCCCCCTGCTCGCCGAACTCGACCGGATGCGCACCATCCGCCGCATCGAGCTCTCCCGCTTCACCCGCACCGAGGTGCACCGCCAGCTCACCGGCATCCTCGCCGCCGAGCCAGCCCCCGGCCTCGTCGACGAGATCTTCGACCGCTCCGACGGCAACGCCTTCTTCGTCGAGGAGCTCGTCGCCTCCCGCTCCTGCGGCGGCGGCGCGAACCCACTCAGCGACTCCCTCCGCGACCTCCTCCTGGTCCGCGTCGAGGCCCTCCCCGAGGCCGCCCAGCAGGTCGCCCGGATCATCGCCGAGGGCGGCTCCACCGTGGAGCACGGCCTCCTCGCCGCCGTCTCCCGCCTCTCCGAGGACGCCCTCATCGAGGCCCTGCGCGCCGCCGTCGGCGCCAACCTCCTCCTCGCCGTCCCCGACGGCGACGGCTACCGCTTCCGCCACTCCCTGGTCCGCGAGGCCGTCAGCGACGACCTGCTGCCCGGCGAACGCTCCCGCCTCAACCGCCGCTACGCCGAGGCCCTGGAGGCCGACCCCGGCCTCGTCCGCCCCGACGAGCGGGCCACCCGCCTCGCCACGTACTGGTACCACGCCCACGAGCCGGCCAAGGCGCTCCCCGCCGTCCTCGACGCCTCCGTCGCCACCCGCAAGCGCCACGCCTACGCCGAACAGCTCGGCCTCCTCGAACGGGCCATGGAACTCTGGGACGAGGCCCCCGCCGAGATCCGCGCCGGCCTGCGCCCCATCGACTACGCCGAGTCCTACCCCGCCTGCGGCTGCGACCCGGAGACCACCCCGCTGCGCCACCTCGACCTGCTCGCCGAGGCCGCCGTCGCCGCCCGCCTCTGCGGCGAACGCGAACGCGCCCTGAAGATCGGCAGGATGGCGCTGCGCATCCTCGACGGCGAGGACGAGCACGACCCCCTGCGCGCCGCCTGGTTCTGGGCGGAGCAGGCCCGGCTCCAGTCCAACCTGGGCCGCGGTGACGGCTGGACCGAGATCTCCCGCGCCCAGGAGCTCGTCAAGGGCCTGCCGCCGTCCGCCGTCCACGCCACCATCCTGGCCGGCGCCGCCGGCTGGGGCATGCTGCGCAAGCCGGGACCCGAGGCCCTCGCCGCCGCCGAACGCGCCGTCGAGTACGCCCGCCTGGTCAAGGCGGAGCCGACCGAGCTCAACGCCCGCCTCACCCTCGGCACCATCATGGTCGCCGCCGGCGACCGCGACGCCGGTCTCGCCGAGATGCACGCGGTACGCGAACGGACCGCCGCGCTCGGCCAGTTCCACGAGACGGCCCGCGCCCACATCAACATCGTCTCCGCCCTGGAGTCCCTCGGCCGTTCCGTCGAGGCCGTCGAACTCGCCGACGCGGGTCTCGAACTGGCCCGCACCCGCGGCCTGGTCGAGTCCGGCGGCTGGATCCGCGGCAACAAGGCAGAGTCCCTCTTCTCCCTCGGCCGCTGGGAGGAGGCCCGCACCGAGGCCGAACGCCTCCTCGCCTCCGTCACCAGCACCAAGCCCCGCGCCTCCGCGCACCTCCGGCTCGCCCAGATCGCCGTCGCCCGCGGCGAGACGGCCACCGCCGCCCACCACCTCGACGAGGCCCGCGCCGTCTACGGCGGCCGCGACCCGATCCCGCAGTACCTCCTCCCGCTGGCCGGCATCGACGTCGCCGCGGCCGCCGCGGAGGGACGGCTCGCCGACGTCCGGGCCCAGCTCGTCGCCGTCGCCGAGGCCGGCTTCCCGCCCGGGACCCACCGCTACGGCTGGCCCCTCGTCCTCGTCGCCGTCACCGCCGAGGCCGACAGCCGCGGCCTGCCCGCCGCCGAGGAGGGCCGCGCCGAGGCCCTGGCCGTCCTCCGCCGCTGCGTCCGTGCCCTCGCCGCCCCCGCCCCCGTCTGGGCCGCGCATGCGGCGCAGGTCGGCGAGGAACTGGCCCGCGCCGAGGGCCGCGAGACCGCCGCCCGCTGGGCCGAGGTCGTCGAGGCGTGGACCCCGCTGGGGCTGCCCCACCCGCTGGCCCGCGCCCGCCACCGCCTCGCCGACGCCCTCCTCGCCGAGGGCGGCCGGCGCGAGGAGGCCACGGCCCTGCTCCGGCAGGCCCACGCCACCGCCGTCGCCCTCGGCGCCCGCCCGCTGCGCGAGGACGTCGAACTCCTCGCCGCCCGCGCCCGCGTGCCCCTCACCGCCGACCCCGGCCCCGCCGCCCCCGACGCGGAGCCCGGGGCCGACGCCTTCGGCCTGACCCCCCGCGAACAGGACGTCCTGGGCCTGGTCGCGGCCGGCCGCACCAACCGGCAGATCGCCGAGGAGCTGTTCATCTCACCCAAGACGGCGAGCGTCCACGTCTCCAACATCCTCGCCAAGCTCGGCGTCTCCGGCCGCGGCGAGGCCGCCGCCCTCGCCCACCGCCTCCACCTCCTCACCGCCCCCCGCTGACACCGCGCCCGGCCCGGGCACCCGTATCGTCACCCGCCCCGAGGCCAGGTCCATCGGCCCCCGGGGCGAAGAACGCGTCGAGCCCGCCGAACCCGCCCATCCCTCACCTCACCTCACCTCAAGGCGCAGGATCCGGTCGTCCCCGGCCTCCGGGGTGCCCCGGGTGTCCGTCTCGCTCGTCATCAGCCACAGCCGCCCCGCGCCGTCCGCGAGGACCGTGCGCAGGCGGCCGTACTCCCCGCTCAGGAAGGCCTCCGGCTCGCCGGAGAGCTCCGCGCCCGACAGCCCGATCCGCCACAGCCGCTCGCCCCGCAGGCCCGCCATCCACACCGCTCCCCGGGCGTACGCGATCCCGCTCGGCGAGGCCTCCGAGGTGGGCCACTGCGCCACCGGGTCCACGAACCCGGCCTTCCCGGCCCGCCCCTCGACCTCCGGCCAGCCGTAGTTCCGGCCCGGCTCGACGAGGTTCAGCTCGTCCCAGGTGTTCTGCCCGAACTCGGCCGCCCACAGCCGCCCTTCGGCGTCCCAGGCGAGCCCCTGGACGTTCCGGTGGCCGTACGAGTACACCACCGAGCCCGCGAAGGGGTTGCCCGGCGCGGGCTTCCCCTCCGGGGTCATCCGCAGGATCTTCCCGGCCGGCGACGCCCGGTCCTGCGCGAGCCCCGTCTCGCCGGTCTCGCCGGTCCCCGCGTACAGCATCCCGTCCGGCCCGAAGGCGATCCGCCCGCCGTTGTGGATCGTGCCCTTGGGGATGCCGGTGAGCACCGGCTCCGGTGCCCCCAGGCGGTCGCCGGCCCCGCCGCCGTACCGCATCCGCACGATCCGGTTGTCGGACTCGGCGGTGAGGTACGCGTACACCCACCCCTCGCGCACCGCGAGGCCCATCAGGCCGCCCTCGCCGCCCGGCACCACGCCCGGCACCTCGCCCAGCGGGGTCTTCGCCCCGCTGCGGCCGTCCACCCGGGTGACCGTCCGCTCGTCCCGCGAGGAGACCAGCAGATCGCCGCCGGGCAGCGCGGCGAGCCCCCAGGGCGAGCGCAGCCCCTCGGTGAGCGTCCCCGCCACCGTCACCCGCCCCGCCGCGGCGGGCGTGCCGGGCGACGACGACACGGCGGGCGGCGGCGAGGTGCCCCGTCCACCGCTGTCACCCGAGTCGCCGCCCGAGGAGCAGCCGGCCACGAGCAGCAGCGCGGCGGCGCCCCACAGGGCCTTCGGAACGGCGGGACGTCTCATGATCCGATCCCCTTCGGCAGGACGGGCGGCCGAGCGGCGGCCTCCCCTCCTTGATACCCCGCCGATCCCCCGCCCGCCCCGGTCACGGCCCGCCTCCGGCCGGTTCCTCAGTCCCAGGACTCCCGCGCGCCGGGCAGCGTGGCGAGCTCCGCCAGGTCGCCGGCCGTGAGCCGCAGCCCCGCCGCCCCGGCGTTCTCCACCGCCCACCGCTCCCGCTTCGTCCCCGGCACCGGCACCACGTGCCGCCCCTGCGCGAGCACCCACGCCAGTGCCACCTGCGCCGGGGTCACCCCGTCGCCGTGCCGCCGCGCCACCCGGCGGAGGCCGGCCACCAGCGGCTGGTTCGCCGCCATCATCTCGGAGGTGAAGCGCGGGTGCCTGGCCCGCGGGTCGTCCGGCTCGAAGCCGCCGCCCGGCGTCAGCGTCCCGGTGAGGAAGCCGCTGCCCAGCGGCATCGCCGCGAGCAGCCCGACGCCGCGCGCCGCGCACCAGGGCAGCAGCCGCGCCAGCGCCTCCGGCGCCCACAGCGACAGCTCGGCCTGGACCGCCGCCACCGGGAACACCTGCTGCATCCGGGCCAGTTGGCGGATCGTTCCCTCGTACAGATCGCCGGGAAGCGAACGCCGGCTCCGCCGCACCCCGACCGCGCTCAGGCCGAGCGCCCGCACCTTGCCCGCCGCCACCAGGCCCGCCATCGCGCCCCAGGTCTCCTCCACCGGGACCTCGGGGTCCGCGCGGTGCAGCAGGTACAGGTCGAGGACGTCGGTCTGGAGCCGCCGCAGGGACGCGTCGCAGGCCCGGCGCACGTACTCCGGCCGGCCGTTGGCCACCACGTGCCCGTCGCCGACGAGCAGTCCGCACTTCGTCGACACGAAGACGTCCGACCGGCGCTCCCTCAACACCCGCCCGAGCAGCAGCTCGTTGGTGAACGGCCCGTACATGTCGGCCGTGTCGAGCAGGCTCACCCCGGCGTCCAGGGCCGCGTGCACGGCCCGCAGCGAGCGGTCACCGCGCTGCTGCGAGCGGCTGTAGCCCCAGTTCATCGGCATGCAGCCGAGGCCGATGGCCCCCACGCCGAGCGCCGTCGCCCCGATAGTCCTGCGCTCCACGTGCCGCTACCCCTCCCTGTGCCGCCCCCCAAAGTAACCAATGGCGCACGGGATTCTTCGCATAGCCTCCCGGTCATGACACTCGCACCCACCACCGCCGACGTGTGGCTCCCGATACCCGCCGACGAGATCGACGGGCTGCCCGACCCGGGCGCGTCGGGGCTGAACTACCGCTTCTGGGACGGCGGAGCCGACTTCCCGGCCGATCCCGCCGACTGCGGCTTCTACGTCGTCCCGTACATGAAGGGCTCCGCGATCGCGGTCCGGCCGCTCGCCGCGATGACCTCGCTGCGCGTCGTGCAGACCCTCTCGGCCGGCATCGACCACGTCGTCCCCGGGCTCGGCGCACTCGGCCCCGGCGTCTCGGTCTGCAACGCCAAGGGCGTCCACGAGGCCAGCACCGCCGAACTCACCCTCGCCCTGATACTCGCCTCCCTGCGCGGCATCCCGCGCTTCGTGCGCGGCCAGGACGCCGAGGAGTGGCGGGACGGCTTCTACCCGGCGCTCGCCGACAAGTCCGTGCTGATCGTCGGGTACGGATCGATCGGCGCGGCGATCGAGGACCGGCTCGCGCCCTTCGAATGCGCGCGGGTGGCGCGCGTCGCACGCTCGGCGCGCACCACGGCCCGCGGCCCGGTGCACGCCCTCGCCGACCTTCCGGCGCTGCTCCCCGAGGCGGACGTGGTGGTGCTGTCCACCCCGCTCACGCCGGAGACCCGGCACCTGGCCGACGCCGGGTTCCTCGCCCGGATGAAGGACGGGGCGCTGCTCGTCAACGTCGCGCGCGGCCCGGTGGTGGAGACGAACGCCCTGCTCAAGGAGGTGGAGAGCGGACGGATCACGGCGGCGCTCGACGTCACGGACCCGGAGCCGCTGCCGGCCGGGCACCCGCTCTGGCACGCTCCCGGGGTGCTCGTGACGCCCCATGTCGGCGGCTCCACCTCGGCGTTCATGCCGAGGGCGAAGCGGCTGATCGCGGCGCAGGTCGGACGGTACGCGGCGGGGGAGGCGCTCGCGAACGTCCTCCGCACCACCTGAGGACCACCTCTCCGGGGGATCCGGGGGCCCGCGGATGCGAGTGCGCCCCCATGGCGCGCCGCCCGCGAGCCCCCAGTCCGTCACGGAGAGTACTGCGACCCTGTCCCTGAGTGACGGTACTGGTGTATCGTCCCGGATCGGGGGACATGCGTCTGTACGGGCTGACGCTGGGGAGCGACGTGACGGGTCATCAGAATCCGAGGGGGGTGACGGGTGAGGCACGGCCGACGGACCGACGGTCCGGCGCGACGACGCCGCCAGGGCGCCTCCCGTTCTTCCCTGCCGACCTCGCGCGTTCGGTGCCGGACCAGGCCGCGCCACACCGCGCGGAGCGCCTGGACGGTCCGTCGCGCGCCGACACCGCGGGCCTGCCGCGGGTCCCGGGGCCCGGGACCGCACCGACCGTCCCGGGGGCGCACGCCCACGGCTCCGGCGCACCCGGCCCGGCCCCCGCGCGCACAGGGCGCGACGTGCCCGCCCCGCGCGGCGGCGAGGGCGGCGGCCCCGGGCGCGACGCGGGGTGGGGGAGCGCGGTGAACGGCACCGGCGCCACCGCGCTGATGCGGCGCGGGCCCGCCCCCGCGGGGCCGCCCGGACCCCCGGGTCCGCCCGGAACCGATCAGCCCGCCCCCGGCTCCGGCCCCGAGTGCGGGGCCGCCTGGGCCGGCTCGTTCCTCGCGCAGATCGCCCTCGGTCTCGTCTGCGCCGGCTACACCACCGGCGCCTCCCTCGGCTGGGGCTCGCCCCGACTCGCCCTGTTCATGGGGGACTTCGGGCTGAGCGCCGCCGCCTTCACCGCCGCCGTCTCCTGCTTCCTCTACGCCAGGACCGAGCCCGGAGGCACCCGCCCCGCCTGGCTCCTCTTCGCCTTCTCGTCCTTCATGGCCGGCGCCGGGAACGCCGTCTGGGGCTGGTACGAGGTCGTGCTCGGGCAGGACGTCCCCGAGTCCTCCGTCGCCGACCTGTTCTTCTTACTCTTCGCCCCGCCCGCCATCGTCGGCCTCCTCGTCCTCGCCAAGAAGCCCGTCACCCGGGCCGGCTGGGTCTGCCTGGGGCTCGACGCCTGGCTCATCGCCGGATCCCTGCTGACCCTCTCCTGGAGCCTCGCCCTCGCCCACACCGCCCACTTCCAGGGCGAGTCCGTGGCCCAGGCCGCGCTGTCCCTGGCGTACCCGCTGCTCGACATCGTGCTCGTCAGCATGGTCCTCGCCCTCCACTTCCGGCGCTCCCCGGCCAACCGCTCGGCGGTCAACACCGCGATCGCCGCGCTCGCCCTCACCGTGCTCTGCGACGCCCTCTTCACCTCGCCGCTGCTGCGCGCCAACTACGTCTCGGGCCAGCTGCTCGACGCCGGCTGGTTCGCCGGCTCCCTGCTGCTCGCCTACGCCCCCTGGGGGGTCCACCGCCCGCCGGAGGCGACGGCGGCCCGCGCCCCGGTGCCCGCCAGCCGGCCCATCGCCGGCTCGCTCGCCGCCCTCACCCCGTACCTCGCCGCCGCCGTGTGCACCCTCGGCATCCTGTACAACGTCGTCGAGGGGCGCCGGGTCGACCGCGTCGTCGTCCTCACCGGCTGCGCCGTCGTCCTCGCCCTCGTCGTCCGCCAGGGCATCATGCTGATCGACAACATCGCCCTCACCCACGAACTGGCCCAGAAGGAGAACCACTTCAGGTCGCTCGTGCAGAGCTCCAGCGACGTCATCATGATCGCCGCGCCCAACGGCGTCCTGCGGTACGTCAGCCCCGCCGCCGCCGGGGTGTACGGCCGGGACGCCGAGGAGCTCATCGGCTCCGAGCTGGCCGCGCTCATCCACCCCGAGGACCTCGGCGCCGTCGTCCACGAGATCCGCCGCTTCCTCGCCGCCTCGCCCGCCGAGGAGCCCACCACCCGCATCGAGTGCCGCTTCCGCTCCGGCCCCGCGGGCGCCCACCGTCCCGCCGAGACCGAGATTGAGGCCGAGGCCGAGGCCGAGGGAGAGGGAGAGGGCGAGTGGCTCAACGTCGAGTCCACCGTCAACCGCCACCAGGGCGGCCTGATCTTCAACAGCCGCGACGTCACCGAACGGGTCCGGCTCCAGGCCCAGCTGCAGCACAACGCCGAGCACGACCCGCTCACCGACCTGCCCAACCGCGCGCTCTTCACCCGACGCGTCGGACAGGCCCTCGGCGGCCGCCGCTCCTCCGACCCCGGCACCGCCGTCCTCTTCATCGACCTCGACGGCTTCAAGGCGGTCAACGACCGGCTCGGCCACCAGGCCGGGGACGACCTCCTCGTGCAGGCCGCCCGCCGCCTCCAGGAGGCCGTACGCGCCGGGGACACCGCCGCCCGGCTCGGCGGCGACGAGTTCGCCGCCCTCATCCTCGGCGACGGGCACCACGACCGCGCCGCCCGCCAGACCCAGGTCCAGGAGATCGCCGACCGGCTCCGGCTCACCCTCTCCCGCCCCTACCGGGTCGACGGCGGCACCGAGGTCCGGGTCGCCGCCTCCATCGGCGTCGCCTTCGCCGAGCCCGGCATCGGCGCCGGCGACCTGCTGCGCAACGCCGACCTCGCCATGTACCGGGCCAAGGCCGGCGGCAAGGACCGGGTCGAGCTGTACGTCCCCCAGATGCAGGCCGAGGTCGTCCGGCGCACCGAGCTCGCCGCCCGGCTGCGCAGCGCGCTCCACGACGGCGAGTTCGCCCTCCTCCACCAGCCCGTCGTGGACCTCGCCACCGGCCGGGTCTCCGCCGTCAGCGCGCAGGCCCGCTGGCGCTCCGCCCAGGGCATCCTCTTCACCCCCGCCGAGTACCTCCGCGTCACCGACGACGGCGAGCGCACCGCCGAGCTCGGCCGCTGGGTCCTGGAGGAGGCCGTCGAGCAGGCCGCCGAGCGGGCCGGCGCCGGCCACCGCACCCCGGTCTCCGTCCGGGTCTCCGCCCGCCGGCTGCTCGACCGCTCCCTGCCCCTCGGCTCCGTCGAGGCCCTGCTCGCCCGGCACGGGCTGCCGTCCGGCTCCCTCGTCGTCGAGCTGGCCGACACCGACGAGCGGACCCCCCTCGACGAGCTGGAGCAGCGCCTGGTCGCCCTGCGCCGGCTCGGCGTCCGCGTCGCCCTCGACGGATTCGGCAGCGGACACGTCGCCGTCCACGCCCTCAGGCGCCTCCCGGTCGACATACTGAAGCTGGACAGGGCACTCGTCGAAGGCGTGGTCGAATCCGCCCGGCTCCGCAAGATCACAAGTGGGGTGCTCCGCATCGCCGGCGAGCTGGGCCTGCAGACCGTCGCCGAGGGCGTCGACGTCCCCGAGCAGGTGCTGGCCCTGCGGTCCATGGGCTGCCGGCACGCGCAGGGCATGGCCTTCTCGGGCCCGCTCGACGAGTACCGGCTGCGGCGCGCCCTCGTACGGGGCGACTATCCGCTGCCCGGAGCCGTCTCCGTACCGGCCGGCAAGGGGTCCGAGGAGCGGCGGAATCCCTCCCCCGAACCGTTCACATGATGAGACGTGCGTCCCACCCACTTGACAGTGGTGTGGCCCGGGAGGGAGGGTCAGTGCCATGCGCACCCGAATTCTCGTACTTGGAAAGCGCGTCGGCTGAAGCCGGGCCCCTGAAGGCCGGCTGAGAACCACCCGACGCGCTCCCCTCGCTTGCCTTCTGGCACGAGGGGTTTTTTGTTGCACCGGTTCTCCCGGACGTCGACGCCAAACCCCGCAAAACCCCCGCAAAAACCCTCTGCTTCGAGAAGAGATGCTGATGACCGAGCAGGCCACCGGGCACCATCCGCAGCCGCGGCCCCGCAGCGGCGCGACGCCCGCCCCCACCGTCGAGCACGTCACGGGCGCGCAGTCCCTCATCCGCTCTCTCGAAGAGGTGGGCGCGGACACCGTCTTCGGCATTCCGGGCGGCTGCATCCTCCCGGCGTACGACCCGATGATGGACAGCGAGAAGGTCCGCCACGTCCTGGTCCGCCACGAGCAGGGGGCCGGCCACGCCGCCACCGGCTACGCCCAGGCCACCGGCAAGGTCGGCGTCTGCATGGCGACCTCCGGTCCCGGCGCCACCAACCTCGTCACCCCCATCGCCGACGCCCACATGGACTCCGTCCCGCTGGTCGCGATCACCGGGCAGGTCGCCTCCAAGGCGATCGGCACCGACGCCTTCCAGGAGGCGGACATCGTCGGCATCACCATGCCGATCACCAAGCACAACTTCCTGGTCACCAGGGCCGAGGACATCGCGAAGACCATCGCCGAGGCCTTCCACATCGCCTCCACCGGCCGCCCGGGCCCGGTCCTGGTCGACATCGCCAAGGACGCCCTCCAGGCGAAGACCACCTTCTCCTGGCCGCCGCAGACCGACCTGCCCGGCTACCGCCCGGTGACCAAGCCGCACGCCAAGCAGATCCGCGAGGCCGCGAAGCTGATCTCCGCCGCGAAGCGCCCGGTCCTGTACGTCGGCGGCGGTGTCATCAAGTCCGGCGCCACGGCCGAGCTGAAGGTCCTGGCCGAGCTGACCGGCGCCCCGGTCACCACCACCCTGATGGCCCTCGGCGCCTTCCCCGACAGCCACCCGCAGCACGTCGGCATGCCCGGCATGCACGGTGCCGTCACCGCCGTCACCGCGCTCCAGAAGGCCGACCTGATCGTCGCCCTCGGCGCCCGCTTCGACGACCGCGTCACCGGCAAGCTGGACAGCTTCGCCCCGTACGCCAAGATCGTCCACGCGGACATCGACCCGGCCGAGATCGGCAAGAACCGCGCCGCCGACGTGCCGATCGTCGGGGACGCCCGCGAGGTCATCGCCGACCTGGTCCAGGCCGTCCAGGCCGAGCACACCGAAGGCAGGAAGGGCGACTACACCGCCTGGTGGTCCGACCTGAACCGCTGGCGCGAGACCTACCCGCTCGGCTACGACCTGCCGGAGGACGGCAGCCTCTCGCCGCAGCAGGTCATCCAGCGCATCGGACAGCTCGCCCCGGAGGGCACGGTCTTCACGGCCGGCGTCGGCCAGCACCAGATGTGGGCCGCCCACTTCATCGACTACGAGAAGCCCGCCACCTGGCTGAACTCCGGCGGCGCCGGGACCATGGGCTACGCCGTCCCGGCCGCCATGGGCGCCAAGGCCGGCATGCCCGACCGCACGGTCTGGGCGATCGACGGCGACGGCTGCTTCCAGATGACCAATCAGGAGCTCGCCACCTGCGCCCTGAACAACATCCCGATCAAGGTCGCCATCATCAACAACGGCGCCCTCGGGATGGTCCGCCAGTGGCAGACCCTCTTCTACAACCAGCGCTACTCCAACACCGTCCTGCACTCCGGCCCGGACGACGTCAACCCGGAGGCCAAGGGCACCCGCGTCCCGGACTTCGTGAAGCTCTCCGAGGCCATGGGCTGCGTGGCGATGCGCTGCGAGTCCCCGGAGGACCTCGACAAGGTCATCGCCGAGGCCAACGCCATCAACGACCGGCCGGTCGTCATCGACTTCATCGTCCACGAGGACGCCCAGGTCTGGCCGATGGTCGCCGCCGGCACCTCCAACGACGAGGTCATGGCCGCCCGGGGCGTCCGCCCCGACTTCGGCGACGGCGAAGACGACTGAGCAGCGACGAGCCACAGGGAAGAGACCCACACACCATGTCCAAGCACACGCTCTCCGTCCTGGTCGAGAACACGCCCGGCATCCTCGCCCGGATCGCCGCCCTGTTCTCCCGCCGCGGCTTCAACATCGACTCCCTCGCCGTCGGCGTCACCGAGCACCCCGACATCAGCCGCATCACCATCGTGGTCAACGTCGAGGACCTGCCCCTGGAGCAGGTGACCAAGCAGCTCAACAAGCTGGTCAACGTCCTGAAGATCGTCGAACTCGAGCCCAGCGCCGCGATCCAGCGCGAGCTCGTCCTGGTGAAGGTCCGCGCCGACAACGAGACCCGCTCCCAGATCGTCGAGATCGTCAAGCTCTTCCGCGCCAAGACCGTCGACGTCTCGCCCGAGGCCGTCACCATCGAGGCCACCGGTTCGGGCGACAAGCTGGACGCCATGCTCAAGATGCTGGAGCAGTTCGGCGTCAAGGAGCTCGTCCAGTCGGGCACCATCGCCATAGGGCGCGGCGCCCGGTCCATCACGGACCGGTCCCTGCGGGCGCTCGACCGTTCCGCCTGACGAGACCAGAAGACTTCCTGTCCACCACCCGCCGTACGGTGGGACGCAACATCAGCACACCAAGGAGAATCCCAGTGGCCGAGCTGTTCTACGACGCCGACGCCGACCTCTCGATCATCCAGGGCCGCAAGGTCGCGGTGATCGGTTACGGCAGCCAGGGCCACGCCCACGCGCTGTCGCTCCGCGACTCGGGTGTCGACGTCCGCGTCGGTCTGCACGAGGGCTCGAAGTCCAAGGCCAAGGCGGAGGAGCAGGGCCTGCGCGTGGTCACCCCCGCCGAGGCGGCGGCCGAGGCCGACCTCATCATGATCCTGATCCCGGACCCGATCCAGGCCAAGGTCTACGAGGAGTCCATCGCCCCGAACCTGAAGGACGGCGACGCGCTGTTCTTCGCCCACGGCTTCAACGTCCGCTTCGGCTTCATCAAGCCCCCGGCCGGCGTCGACGTCGCCCTGGTCGCCCCGAAGGGCCCGGGCCACCTGGTGCGCCGCCAGTACGAGGAGGGTCGCGGCGTCCCCGCGATCGCCGCCGTCGAGCAGGACGCCACCGGCAACGCGTTCGCCCTGGCCCTGTCGTACGCGAAGGCGATCGGCGGCACCCGCGCCGGCGTCATCAAGACCACCTTCACCGAGGAGACCGAGACCGACCTCTTCGGCGAGCAGGCCGTCCTCTGCGGTGGCGCCTCCGCGCTCGTCAAGGCGGGCTTCGAGACCCTGGTCGAGGCCGGCTACCAGCCGGAGATCGCCTACTTCGAGTGCCTCCACGAGCTGAAGCTGATCGTCGACCTCATGTACGAGGGCGGCCTGGAGAAGATGCGCTGGTCCGTCTCCGAGACCGCCGAGTGGGGCGACTACATCACCGGCCCGCGCGTCATCACCGCCGACACCAAGGCCGAGATGAAGAAGGTCCTCACCGAGATCCAGGACGGCACCTTCGCCAAGAACTGGATGGACGAGTACCACGGCGGCCTGAAGAAGTACGACGAGTACAAGACCCAGGACGAGAAGCACCTCCTGGAGACCACCGGCAAGGAGCTGCGCAAGCTCATGAGCTGGGTGAACGACGAGGAGGCGTAAGCCCCTCGGCGCGGGGCCGGACACGTCGTCCGGCCCCGCGCCGCATCCTTGGACACCCCGTCCAACCACGGACGGGTGATCCTTCCAACGAGGCGTACGACGTGCGCCGATGCGGCACTACACTGCTCAAACAACATCGCGTCTGGCCCACAGCGTCGTGCGCTTCCACGCGGCAAGCCCCCTCCACCGCCTGCGGCCGTCGGGACGGCCGTCCGCACTGCCTCTGTGAGGACTCACGTGAGCTCGAAACCTGTCGTACTCATCGCTGAAGAGCTGTCGCCCGCCACCGTCGACGCCCTGGGGCCGGACTTCGAGATCCGGCACTGCAACGGCGCCGACCGCGCCGAGCTGATCCCCGCGATCGCCGACGTCGACGCCATCCTCATCCGCTCGGCGACCAAGGTCGACGCGGAGGCCATCGCCGCCGCCAAGAAGCTGCGGGTCGTCGCCCGCGCCGGCGTCGGCCTGGACAACGTGGACGTCTCCGCCGCCACCAAGGCCGGCGTGATGGTCGTGAACGCGCCGACCTCCAACATCGTCACCGCCGCCGAGCTCGCCTGCGGCCTCCTCGTCGCCACCGCGCGCAACATCCCGCAGGCCAACACCGCGCTGAAGAACGGCGAGTGGAAGCGGAACAAGTACACGGGCGTCGAGCTCAGCGAGAAGACCCTCGGCGTCGTCGGCCTCGGCCGCATCGGCGTCCTGGTCGCCCAGCGCATGTCCGCCTTCGGCATGAAGGTCGTCGCGTACGACCCCTACGTGCAGCCGGCCCGCGCCGCCCAGATGGGGGTGAAGCTGCTGACCCTGGACGAGCTCCTGGAGGTCGCCGACTTCATCACCGTCCACCTGCCGAAGACCCCCGAGACCCTCGGTCTCATCGGCGACGAGGCGCTGCACAAGGTCAAGCCGAGCGTCCGCATCGTCAACGCCGCCCGCGGCGGGATCGTCGACGAGGCCGCGCTGTACTCGGCCCTCAAGGAGGGCCGCGTCGCCGGCGCCGGCCTCGACGTGTACGCCAAGGAGCCCTGCACGGACTCCCCGCTCTTCGAGCTCGACCAGGTCGTCTGCACCCCGCACCTCGGCGCCTCCACCGACGAGGCCCAGGAGAAGGCCGGCATCGCCGTCGCCCGGTCGGTGCGCCTCGCGCTCGCCGGCGAGCTGGTGCCGGACGCGGTCAACGTCCAGGGCGGCGTCATCGCCGAGGACGTCAAGCCGGGCCTGCCGCTCGCCGAGAAGCTCGGCCGGATCTTCACCGCCCTCGCGGGCGAGGTCGCGGCCCGCCTCGACGTCGAGGTGTACGGCGAGATCACCCAGCACGACGTCAAGGTGCTCGAACTCTCCGCGCTCAAGGGCGTGTTCGAGGACGTCGTCGACGAGACCGTGTCGTACGTCAACGCCCCGCTCTTCGCGCAGGAGCGCGGTGTCGAGGTCCGCCTCACCACCAGCTCCGAGTCGCCCGACCACCGCAACATGGTCACCGTGCGCGGCACCCTCTCCAGCGGCGAGGAGGTCTCGGTCTCCGGCACCCTGGCCGGCCCCAAGCACCTCCAGAAGATCGTCGCCGTCGGCGGCTACGACGTGGACCTGGCGCTCGCCGACCACATGGTCGTGCTCCGCTACGAGGACCGCCCCGGCGTCGTCGGCACCGTCGGCCGGATCCTCGGCGAGGCCGGTCTGAACATCGCGGGCATGCAGGTCTCCCGTACGGAGGAGGGCGGCGAGGCGCTCGTCGTCCTCACCGTCGACGACACCGTCCCCGCGGCCGTGATCGCCGAGATCTCCACGGAGATCGGCGCCACCTCGGCCCGCTCGGTCAACCTGATCTGACGCACCGCGTCACAGATCCCACCCCGACCCGGCCGGCTCAGTAGCCGGCCGGGTCGGCGGCACCGGCGGTCAGCGCCCGCAGCGTCTCCAGCAGGGTGCGGACCCCGAAGCCCGTCGCGCCGTGCGGGACCTCCCCGTAAGGCGGCTCGTCGTTCCAGGCCGGCGCCGCGATGTCCAGATGGGCCCACCGGGTGCCCGGGGCGAGGAACTCGGAGAGGTACAGCGCCGCCTGCACGGTGTCCCCGTGCCGGTGCGAGCAGTTGACCCGGTCGGCGACCGCCGAGCGCAGCCGCCGCCGCTCGTGGGCAAGGAGCGGCAGCCGCCACAGCGACTCCCCGGCCCGCTCGCCCGCCCTCCGCACCAGCTCCGCGAGCCCGTCGTCGGGGGAGAAGACCGCGCCGGTACGGGTGCCGAGCGCGTGCACCGCGGCCGAGGTCAGCGTGGCCACGTCGAGGACGACATCGGCGGCGCCGGGCGCGCTCGCCCGCAGCAGGACGTCCGCGAGCACCACCCGCCCCTCGTTGTCCGTATGGGTGATCTCGGTGGTCGTGCCGTCGAGGTGCCGCACCACGTCGCCCACCCGCAGCGCCCCGCCGTCCGGCATGTTCTCCGCCAGCGGCAGATGCGCCCGCACCCGGACCGGCAGGCCGAGCCGGGGCAGCGCCACCAGGGCGCCCAGGACGGCGGCGGCCCCGGCCATGTCGGCCTTCATCGTGTGCAGCTCGCCGGAGGGCTTGAGGGACAGGCCGCCGGAGTCGAAGGTGACGCCCTTGCCGACCAGGGCCACGGTGAGCGCGGCCGGCCCGGTCGGCTCGTACACCAGCTCCACGTACCGCGCGGGCTCGGCGGAGCCCCTGCTCACCGCCGTCAGGCCGGCGAGGTCCAGCCGGGCCAGGTCCTGACCCTCGTACACCGCGCAGGACAGCCCGGCCGCCGCGGCCTCGGTCTCGATCCGGCGGGCGAACGCGGCCGGGGTCAGCGCCCCGGGCGGGGAGTTGACCAGGTCCCGGGCGAGACAGGTGCCCTCGGCCGCGGCCAGCGCCGCCGCGAGCGCGGCAGGCCGGTCGCCCGTCACCCTGAGCTCGGCGGGCGGGGGCTGCCCGCGGCCGGTACGGAAGCCGTCGAAGCGGTACAGCGCGAGCCGGGCGCCCTCCGTGACGGCGGCGACCCGGTCGGCGGCCGTCACCCCGGTCCGCTCGGTGAGCGCCAGGTCGAGGCGGACGGTCCTGGCCGGCCCGGCGGCCCGGACGGCGGCCGCGGCCGCCTGCCGGAGGGCGGCGACGTCGGCGGTGGCCGCCGGGCCGAGCCCCACGTGCAGCAGGACGCCCCGCCCGTCCGCCGAGGGCTCGGCCACCACCTGCCCGACCCGGCCGAGGAAGCCCCGGCGGCGGGCGAACGCGCCGGCCTCGGCGGCCGTGTGCCGGGGCAGGGCCACCACGTCGGCCGGCTCGTCCACGGCGCCGGCGCGGATCAGGGTCACCTCCGGCGCCCGCTCAGGCCCGCTGGTAGCGCGCCGTGGCGTCGTCCCGCAGCAGCAGCCCCTCGTCGACCAGGGCGCGCCGCAGCGAGACCCAGTCGTCGAGCCAGCCGCCGCAGACGGCGTTCACCTTGGACTCCTCGTAGACGGTGCCCTTCTCGAAGGAGTCGGCGACCACGGTGAGCACCCGTCGGCGCACCTCCGCCTTGCCGGGGATCGAGGTCAGCCGGCCCTTGCGGAAGTAGGCGCCCGCGCCGTCCCCGCCGCCCCGGCCGGTCAGCCGCACCTCCTCGCGCACCGCGAGCCGGAAGGTGTCGTCGAGCAGCGTGTAGCCGCCCTCGGGGTCGTGGCAGGCGATCCGGCCCTCCACCAGCTTCTGCAGGGCCATCGCCGCTGCCGCCGGGCGGAGCCCGGTGCGCTCGGCGACCTGCGGCAGGCTGGTGGCGCCGAGGACCAGGGCCGCGTAGGCCGACCGCCGGTCGTCCTGGGCGAGCAGTCCGACCAGGTCGCGGCAGGACGGCGGACGCTCACCGCCCTGCGGTCCGCCCTCCGGTCCGCCCTCCGGGGCGGGGGCGGTCGGGGCGGCGGTGCCGGGGGTGTACTCGCTGGTCAACTCTCTGCCCTCGGATTCTCGTGCGGGCGCCGGGTCCGCCGGGGCGGCGGTCCGGGCGCGGCGGGTCGGGGACGGCGGCCCCGTGCCCCCAGGACTACCGTGCGGCGGGCCCGTCGGGAAACGGCGTTCGGCGGCATGCGCGCGGTTTCGGCCAGATCCCGTACGGCTCGGTCAGGGCCGGGTGGTGAGCGTGAGGGGGACGGGGGTGCGGGCCCGCCGGGGGGTGCCCTTCGGCGGCGGGGTGCGGTAGGCGGACGGCGTCGCCCGGGTGGCCAGCGCGATCACCTTCGTCCCCTCGCTGTGGACCCACCGCCTGCGCTCCCAGCCGGCCAGGGTGGCCCGTACCCGCTCCGGGTCCCCGCCGGTCAGGTCACGGTGGCGCGCCCCGCCGATGACGGCGCGGTAGAGGCGGGCGTCGTCGCCGGTGAGGACGGTGTCCTCGGCGGGGAGCCCGGGGCGCCGGTCGGTCAGGGTGACGGAGTCGAAGCCCAGCCGGTACGTGAACGAGGCACGCCGGTACTGGGCCCGCCACAGCCCCACCCGGGCCCCGAGGACCCGGCGCAGCGCGTCGCCGGGGGGACAGGTACGGAGAGAAGCGGTCTCCCAGCTCGTGTCGACCGTCGGCGTGGCCGGGCTCGCCCTGCTGCCGCCGGTGCCGGTGCTCGTCGCCTGCGCGGTGCTGGCCGGCGTCGGGGCGGGACCGCTGCCCGCGCTCTTCCTCGTCCTCGTCGGCGAGCGCGTCCCGGAGGAGGTGCGGGGCAGGGTCCTCGGGCTCCAGAACGCCGTCTCCATGACGGCCGTCCCGGTGAGCACCCTCCTCGCCGGACTCGTCGTCGAACGGGCCGGGCTCCGCGAGACGGGCGTGGCGCTCGGCATCGCCTGGTGCGCGGTCTCGGTGCTCCTCCTCGTCGTACCGGCGATGCGGGGCCTGGACGGCCCCGAGGGCGGGGGAGCGGACGAGACCGAGGACGCGGACGAGGACGGGGCTGCCGCCGCGGGTGTGCCCCGGCCGGCCACCGCCCCCGACACCGGTCCGGCGCCCGAGCCGGCGCCCGGTCCGGCCACCGTCCCCCGGGCGGAGTGAAGGCCGCCCGCTACAGCCGGGCCGCCTTCAGCGCCATGTGCAGCAGGAGGCGGTCCTCGCCGGAGTCCAGGTCGAGTCCGGTGAGCTGTTCGACCCGGGAGAGGCGGTAGTAGAGCGTCTGCCGGTGGATGCCCAGGGCCGCCGCCGTGCGGCCCGCCTGGCCCGCGTGGTCGAGGAACACCTCGGCCGTGCGGGCCAGTTCCGTGTGCGCGGGGGCGAGCAGCGCCCGTACGGCCGGGTCGGGCTCGGCCTGCGGGAGGGCGGTGAGCAGCCGGTACGCGCCGAGCTCCGACCAGTGGGCGAGCGGGCCGAGCCGGGGCTGGGAGTGCGCGGTGCGGGCGGCGGCCGAGGCCTCGCGCCAGGAGAGGTCCAGCTCGCCGAGGCCCCGCCGGGGCGCGGCGATCCCGGCGACGGCGGCCTGCCCGGCCGTGCCCCGCAGCCGCCCGGCGGCGGTGGTCGCGGGGGAGAGGTTGTCGCCCGAGCGCAGCCGCACCAGCACGGCGAGGGCCCGCTGCGGCCCGGGCCCGGGGGCGTACCCCCCGTCGGACGGAGCTCCGGAGGAGGGTCCGTGTCCGGGCGCGGTGCCGCGGGCGGAGCCCGTACCGCCGGACGCGGCGCGGGCCCCCCGGGCCGGGCCGGGTCCGTGGACCGCTTCGCCCCGGGAGGCCCCCGCCTCGGAGTCGCGGCCGGGGGCGCCGGCGTAGGGGCCGCCCGGGCCCCGCCACGGGAGGGCGCAGACGACGGCCGCGCCGGGGACCGTACGGGGGGAGGGGGAGTCCTCGCCGGTCCAGGGGGCCACGCAGACCAGGGCGTGGAGGCCGTCCGCGTCCGGGCCCAGGGCCGTGCGGAGGGCGGCGACGGCCATGTCGTACTGCCAGCCGCGCTCCGCCGTGAGGACGGCCCGCAGCTCGCGGGAGAGGTCGGCGCCCGCCCGCTCCTCGTCGGCGAGGAGCTCGCCGATCCTCGCGGCGACCTCCATCGCGGCGGTGAGCCGCTCGTGCGAGGGGCCGGGTTCGGCGTCCAGGAGCCAGACGTAGCCGAGGACGACACCCCGATGGCGTACCGGGAGGCAGATCCGGTCCCGGTAGACGCCCGCGTCCGGCGCGGCCGGGATGCGGACGGGGCCGGTGGCGCGGGTGATGCCGAAGCCCTCGAACCAGGCGCGGACCGCCGGGGTGGACTTGCGGGTCAGGATCGAGCGGGTGCGCACCGGGTCCATCGCGCTGTCGTCGTCGCTGTCGTGGGCGCCGAAGGCGATCAGCCCGAAATCGCGGTTCTCCAGGGTCGCCGGGGTGCCGAGCAGCGTCGAGATCTCGTCCACCAGCTCCTGGTAATCGCCCTTCACGGGGCCCATTCTCGCACCGCCGACCGGTTGCTTCAGACAGTTGTCTGAGGGCGTGTTCACGGATGCGTGACAGCTGTAGATGGCGCAGGATCGGAGCGATCCTTAGGTTTCACGGTGGTTACCCGTGCTGTTCCCGGTTCGTACCCCCGCGACCGGTAATGGCCCTGTTCTTCCTCGCCCCTTTGGAGGTGCCCCGTGCTGGGTCCCGTGATCCTCGCCGCCTCGCGCAGCGACAAGATGCGCCGTCTCGTGTCGGCCGCGCCCGGGACCAAGCAGGTCGTGGCGCGCTTCATCGCCGGCGAGATCGTGGACGACGTCGTCCCGATCGTCCGGGACCTGACCGCCCGCGGCCTGGAGGTCACCCTCGACGTCGTCGGCGAGGACATCACCACCGTCGAGCAGTCCTACGCCGCCCGGGACGCCTACCTGGAGCTGATCGGCCGCCTCAAGGAGCTGGGCCTCGGCGAGCGCGCCGAGATGTCCGTCAAGCTGTCGATGTTCGGCCAGTCGCTGGAGAAGGGCCACGAGCTGGCCCTCGCGAACGTCCGGCCCGTCGTCGCGGCCGCCGCCGAGATCGGCACCACGGTCACCCTGGACGCCGAGGACCACACCACCCTCGACTCGATGTTCGCCATCCACGAGGAGCTGCGGAAGGACTTCCCGCAGACCGGCTGCGTCATCCAGGCCTACCTCTTCCGCACCGAGGAGGACGCCCGCCGCCTGGCCGCGAACGGCTCCCGCGTGCGCATCGTGAAGGGCGCCTACAAGGAGCCCGCCGAGGTCGCCATCCAGGACAAGCCCGAGATCGACAAGGCGTACGTCCGGATCATGAAGATCCTGATGGACGGCGAGGGCTACCCGATGATCGGCTCGCACGACCCGCGCCTGATCGCCATCGGCCAGGAGCTGGCCCGCCGCGCCGGGCGCAAGCTGGACGAGTACGAGTTCCAGATGCTGTACGGCATCCGCTCCGAGGAGCAGAACCGGCTCGCCGCCGAGGGCCACCGCATGCGCGTCTACACGGCCTACGGCACCGACTGGTACGGCTACTTCATGCGCCGTCTCGCGGAGAAGCCGGCCAACCTGCTCTTCTTCGTCCGCTCCATCCTGACCAAGGGCTGAGCCCACTACCCCTCTTTGAAGGAGTCAAGACCCTCATGGACGCTGTGACCCAGGTCCCCGCTCCCGTCAACGAGCCGGTGCACGGTTACGCCCCCGGTTCCCCGGAGCGCGCCCGTCTGGAGGCCAAGCTCAAGGAGCTGGCCGACAACCCGCGCGAGCTGCCGATGACCATCGGCGGCGTGAAGCGCATGGGCGGCGGCGAGCGCGTCGACGTCGTGCAGCCGCACAACCACAAGTCCGTCATCGGCACCTTCGCCGGCGCCACCCAGCAGGACGCCCAGGACGCGATCGACGCGGCCCTGGCCGCCGCCCCGGCCTGGCGCGCGATGTCCTTCGACGACCGCGCCGCGATCATCCTGCGCGCCGCCGAGCTGCTCGCCGGCCCCTGGCGCGAGACGCTGGCCGCCTCCACGATGCTCGGCCAGTCGAAGACCGCCCAGCAGGCCGAGATCGACACCCCGTGCGAGCTCGTCGACTTCTGGCGCTTCAACGTGGCGTACGCCCGCCAGATCCTCGCCGAGCAGCCGCCGGCGAACTCCCCGGGCGTCTGGAACCGTCTGGACCACCGCCCGCTCGAAGGCTTCGTCTACGCGATCACGCCGTTCAACTTCACGGCCATCGCGGGCAACCTGCCCACCGCCCCCGCCCTCATGGGCAACGTGGTCGTCTGGAAGCCGTCCCCGACGCAGACCCACTCCGCCGTGCTCCTCATGGAGCTCCTGGAGGAGGCCGGCCTGCCGAAGGGCGTCATCAACCTGGTGACCGGCGACGGCATCGCCGTCTCCGAGGTGGCCCTGAACCACCGCGACCTGGCCGGCATCCACTTCACCGGCTCGACCAAGACCTTCCAGCACCTGTGGAAGACGGTCGGCACCAACATCGAGAAGTACCGCTCCTACCCGCGGATCGTCGGCGAGACCGGCGGCAAGGACTTCGTCGTCGCCCACCCCAGCGCCGACCGCGCCGTCCTGAAGACCGCGCTGACCCGCGGCTCCTTCGAGTTCCAGGGCCAGAAGTGCTCCGCGTCCTCGCGGGCGTACATCCCGGCGTCCATCTGGAACGACGGCTTCAAGGAGGAGTTCGCGGCCGAGGTCGACGGCATCGCCATGGGTGACGTCACCGACCTGTCGAACTTCATCGGTGCCGTCATCGACGACCGCTCGTTCGCCAAGAACAAGGCGGCGATCGACCGTGCCTCCTCCGACCCGAGCTGCACGATCATCGCCGGCGGCACCTACGACGACTCGGAGGGCTACTTCGTCCGCCCGACCGTCATCGCCTGCACCGACCCGGAGAACGAGGTCTTCAAGGCCGAGTACTTCGGCCCGATCCTGGCGATCCACGTCTACGAGGACGACCAGTACGACGCCATGCTGGAGCAGATGGAGTCGGTCTCCGACTACGCCCTGACCGGCGCCGTCATCTCCAACGACCGCGCCGCCGCCGCGCACACGATGGAGAAGCTCCGCTTCGCCGCGGGCAACTTCTACATCAACGACAAGTCGACCGGCGCCGTCGTCGGCCAGCAGCCCTTCGGCGGCGGCCGCGCCTCGGGCACGAACGACAAGGCCGGCGCCCCGCAGAACCTGATGCGCTGGACGCTGACCCGCGCCATCAAGGAGACGCTGGTCCCGCCGACCGAGTACGGCTACCCGCACATGGGCTGAGCCCCGCCCGCCGCGTGAGCGGCCCCTGATCACCGCCCCCCTCTCCGGTCCCCCCAGGCCGGGGACGGGGGCGGTATTCATTTCCCGCCTACGCCGTCACGTGCCGCTCCAGGAAGTCCCCGATCAGCTCGGCGACGCGCGGCGCGTGCGTCTCCAGGGCGAAGTGGCCGGTGGGCAGGAGGTGGATCTCGGCGTCCGGGAGGTCGCGGCGGAAGGCCTCGGCGCCGGCCGGGACGAAGACCTCGTCGCCCTCGCCCCAGACGGCGAGGAGCGGCACCCGGGAGGTGCGGAACCACTCCTGGAAGGCCGGATAGAGGGCGAAGTTGGAGCCGTAGTCGGCGATCAGGCCGAGCTGGATGCCGTCCTGGCCCTCGCGGGCCATCAGGGCGGCGTCGTGGTGCCAGGCGTCCGGGCTGAGGCGGTCCCGGTAGGCGGCGGGGACGCCCGTCTCGTACTGCCACCGGATGCCGTCGAGGGAGCGGATGGCCCGGACCGGGGCCTCGGTCTCGGGGGTCCGGTCGGCGATCAGGGCGAGGACGGGGGCCCAGGCCTCCGTGCCCAGGCCCTCCTCGTACGCGTTGCCGTTCTGGGTGACGACCGCGGTGATCCGCTCGGGGTGGGCGAGGGCGAGGCGCAGGCCGATGGGGGCGCCGTAGTCCTGGATGTAGATCGCGAAGCGGTCGAGGCCGAGCGCCTCGGTGAACTCGCCGGTGAGCGCGGCCAGTTCCGCGAAGGAGTAGGCGAAGGCGTCGGCGGAGGGCGCGGCACTGCGGCCGAAGCCCAGGTGGTCCGGGGCGATCAGCCGGTACCGGTCGGCGAGGCGGGGGATCAGGTCGCGGAACATGTGCGAGCTGGTCGGGAAGCCGTGCAGCAGGAGCAGGACGGGGGCGTCGGCCGGTCCGGCCTCCCGGTAGAAGATCTCGTGGCCGCGGACGGTGACGGTGCGGTGGCGGGTGGGCAGCACGGACATGGTCTCTAACCCCTCAACTCTCAAGAAGCGGTTAAGGGGATTCGATCAGGGGCTACTTAACCCGTCAAGGGCACTAAGGGGGTTAGGTGAGGGGTGGGGGTTGCTGTGGGAGGGTGAGGGGATGACCGTGAGGACCGCACCCACCCACGAACTCGGCGCGGAGCGGCTCACGGCCGTCCGCGCGCTGCTCGACGCTGCCTTCGACGGCGACTTCTCCGCGGAGGACTGGGACCACACCCTGGGCGGGGTCCACGCCTGGATCGAGGACGCGACCGGGCTCCTCGCCCACGGGGCCGTCGTCCAGCGCCGGGTGCTGCACCGCGGCCGCTCGTACCGGACCGGGTACGTGGAAGGCGTCGCCGTCCGGGCCGACGCGCGGCGCCGGGGGTTCGGCGGGGCCGTCATGGACGCCCTGGAGCGGGTGATCGACGGCACCCACCGCTTCGGCGCGCTCTCCGCCTCCGACGAGGGCGCGGCGCTCTACCGCGCGCGCGGCTGGGAGGTGTGGGGCGGGCGGATCGAGGTGCTCGGCCCCGACGGCACCGTCCCGCTCCCCGAGGAGGAGGGCGGCGTCTTCGTCCGCCCGGCCGGCGGACTCGCCCTGCCCGACCCGACCGCCCCGCTCGTCTTCGACTGGCGAGACGGCGACGCGGTCTGAGCCCGCGGCAGGCCCCACCGGCCCTGATCGGCGCCGTGGCACCTACACCGCGGGTTGCTGCTGGGTGATGCAGTGGATGCCGCCGCCCGACGCGAAGATCGTCCGGGCGTCGACGAGGACGACCTCGCGGTCCGGGAAGAGGCGGCGGAAGATCTCGGCGGCGAGCTCGTCGTGGGGGTCGTCGAAGGCGCAGAGGATCACGGCGCCGTTGCAGAGGTAGTGGTTGATGTAGGAGTAGTCGACCCAGTCGCCCTCCTCGTCGGTGAGGACGGTGGGGGCGGGGACCTCGATGACCTCCAGGGGGCGGCCCTGGGCGTCGGTCTGGGCGCGGAGGATGTCCGCGTACAGCCGGGAGCGGCCGTAGTCGGGGTGGCGGGGGTCCTGCTGGCTGTGGACGAGGACGGTGCCGGGGCGGGCGAAGGCGGCGACGATGTCGATGTGGCCCTGGGTGCCGTAGAGGCCGTAGTCGCCGGCGAGGCCGTGCGGGAGCCAGATCGCCCGGGTGGTGCCGAGCTTGGCGTGGATCTCCCGCTCGACCTGCTCGCGGCTCCACTCGGGGTTGCGGCCGGAGCCGAGCTGGACGGTGTCGGTGAGCAGGACGGTGCCCTCGCCGTCGACGTGGATGCCGCCGCCCTCGTTGACCAGCTCGCTGCTCAGTACGGGCACCTCGGCCGCGTCCGCGACATGGCGGGCGATCTTGGAGTCGTGCTCCCAGCGGGCCCAGTCCTGGGCGCCCCAGCCGTTGAACACCCAGTCGACGGCGGCCAGCCGGCCCTCCGCGTCCTTCACGAAGGTGGGGCCGATGTCGCGCATCCAGGCGTCGTCGAGCTCCCGCTCGACCAGCTCGACGTCCTCGCCGAGGAGTTCCCGGGCGCCCTCGGCGTCGCCGGGGGCGACGACCATCGTCACCGGCTCGAAGCGGCGGACGGCGCGGGCGACGGCGGCCCAGGCCCCGCGGGCCTCCGCGAGCTCCTCGTCGCTGGTGAAGGTGGGGTTGGGGCTGGGCCAGGCCATCCAGGTCCGCTCGTGCGGGGTCCACTCGGCGGGCATGCGGTACGAAGTCATCTCGGCGGGTCCTAGAGGAAGTAGAGGCGGTTCAGGGAGACGGAGTCGGCCGGCTCGGAGCGGATCGGGGAGCCGTCGAGCGAGACGAGGCCGGTGCGGTCGTCCACCTGGACGGAGCCGGTACGGGAGTTGAGGAGCAGGTCGGCGGGGCCGATCCCCCGGGTGCCGCGCACCGGGACGCGGCGGCGCCGGGTCGGCATCCGGTCGCCGCCGAGGTCGACGGCGGCCTGGGCGACGAAGGCGACGGAGAGGTCCGCGGCGGCGGCGCCGTGGGCGCCGAACAGCGGGCCGAGGACGAGGGGTTCGCAGGTGTCGGTGGCGGCGTTGGGATCGCCCGTGACGCCCCAGGCGGGGAAGCCGGCCTTGAGCACCATCTGGGGTTTGGCGCCGAAGAACTCGGGCCGCCACAGCACGATGTCGGCGAGCTTGCCGACCTCGACGGAGCCGATCTCGTGGGCGAGGCCGTGGGCGATCGCCGGGTTGATGGTGAGCTTGGCCAGGTAGCGGAGCACGCGCGCGTTGTCGTCGTGCGCGCCGTCGCCCTCCAGCGGGCCGAGCTCGGCCTTCATCTTCCCGGCCATGGCGAAGGTCCGGCGTACGGTCTCGCCGGCCCTTCCCATCCCCTGCGCGTCGGAGGAGGTGATCCCGATCGCGCCGAGGTCGTGCAGGACGTCCTCCGCGCCCATCGTCCCGGCCCGGATCCGGTCGCGCGCCATGGCGGCGTCGCCGGGGAGGTCGGTCTTCAGGTCGTGGACGGAGACGATCATCCCGTAGTGCTCGGCCACCGCGTCGCGGCCGAAGGGCAGGGTGGGGTTGGTGGAGGAGCCGATGACGTTCGGCACGCCCGCCATCTTCAGGACGTTGGGGACGTGTCCGCCGCCGCAGCCCTCGATGTGGAAGGCGTGGATCGTACGGCCTTCCAGGACGGCGAGGGTGTCCTCCACGGACAGGCACTCGTTCAGGCCGTCGCTGTGCAGGGCGACCTGGACGTCGTGCTCCTCGGCGACCCGCAGCGCGGTGTCGAGGGCGCGGGTGTGGGCGCCCATGTCCTCGTGGACCTTGAAGCCGGAGGCGCCGCCCTCTGCGAGCGCCTCGACCAGCGGCGCCGGGTCCGAGGAGGAACCCCGGGCGAGGAAGCCGATGTTGACGGGCCAGGCGTCGAAGGCGTTGAAGGCGTGGTGGAGCGCCCAGGGCGAGTTGACGCCGACGCCCCAGACGGGCCCGAACTCCTGGCCGATGATCGTGGTGACGCCGGAGGCGAGCGAGGCCTCCATGATCCGCGGCGAGAGCAGGTGGACGTGGGTGTCGACGGCGCCTGCGGTGGCGATGAGCCCCTCGCCGGAGACGATCGAGGTGCCGGTGCCGACGACGACGTCGACGCCGTCGAGGGTGTCGGGGTTGCCGGCCCGGCCGATGGCGTGGATCCGGCCCTCGCGGATGCCGACGGAGACCTTGCGGATGCCCTGGACGGCGTCGATCAGCAGGACGTTGCTGATGACGACGTCGCAGGTCTCGCGGACGGCGGCGGCCTTGAGGTGGAGGCCGTCGCGGGCGGTCTTGCCGAAGCCGGCGAGGAACTCCTCGCCGGGCTTCTGGGAGTCGGCCTCGACCCGGACGACGAGTCCGGAGTCGCCGAGGACCACCCGGTCGCCGGCCCGGGGGCCGTGCACGGAGGCGTACTCGTACGGGTCCATCAGTCGTCCTCCTTCGGGGCCGTGACGCCCAGGTAGCCGCAGGCGGCGGCGCGCCGCAGGGCCTCCGCCTTCGCGCCGGGCGCGTCCAGCGGCCCGTCGACGAGGCCGGCGAAGCCGATGGCGACGCGGGCGCCGCCGATGGGCACGAGCCCGACCTCGGCGGCGCCGCCGGGGTCGAAGCGGAAGGAGGCGCCGGCGGGGATGGCGAGGCGCATGCCGTAGGCGGCGGCGCGGTCGAAGTCGAGGCGCGGGTTGGCCTCGAAGAAGTGGAAGTGGGAGGTGACGCTGACCGGGACCGTCGCCGTGTTGCGTACGGCGAGGGTGAGCGCGGGCTCCGGCTCGGGGTGGCCGGGGCCGGGGAGCAGCGCGCCGGGCGCGCCTGCGCCGAGCGTGCCCCCGCCGATCGGGTCGGTGACGACGGCGAGCCGGGAGCCGTCGTCGAAGACGGCCTCGACGTGGACCTCGGTCACCACGTCGGCGACGCCGGGCAGCACGTCCTCGGGGCCGAGGACGGAGCGGGCCGCCTCGATGGCCTCGGCGAGCCTCCGGCCGTCGCGGGCCGCCTCGCAGACGGTGTCCGCGACGAGGGCGGTCGCCTCGGGGACGTTGAGCCGAAGGCCGCGGGCCCGCCGGGCCCGGGCGAGCTCGGCGGCGCCGAAGAGCAGCAGCCGGTCGCGCTCCGTGGGGGTCAGTCGCACGTCATGCACCTCCTGTTTGAGCGACACTCTAAATGCTGGACGGAATGCTTCCAAGTATTGACTCGCCCGTCAGGCGCGGGTCACATTGAGCGCCACTCAAAAACATCCCTTCCGCTCCCCCGGAGGTCCCATGGCGACGATCGAACAGCACGGAGTCGACACCATCCCCGAGGCCGAACGCACCAGCGGCCCCCGCGACCTCGTCGCGATCCTGCTCGGCTCCAACCTCTGCCTGGGCGTGATCGTCTTCGGCTGGCTGCCGGTCTCCTTCGGCCTCGGCCTGTGGGGCTCGGTGACCTCCGTGGTCGCCGGCACCCTCGTCGGCGTCGCCGTCACCGCCCCGCTGGCGCTGGTCTCGCTGCGTACCGCCACCAACCTCTCCACCTCCTCCGGCGCCTTCTTCGGCGTCCGCGGCCGGCTCGTCGGCTCGGTGGTGGGGCTGCTGCTCTCGCTCGGCTACACCGCCCTGACCCTGTGGATCGGCGGCGACGTCGTCGTGGGCGTGCTCGCCCGGCTCACCGGGGCGTCCACCGGGGACGGCGCGCACGCCCTCGTCTACGCGCTGCTCGCGGCCTGCACGGCGGTGGGCGCCGTGTACGGCTACCGGCTGCTGCTGCGGCTCAGCAAGGGGCTCGCCGTGGGCATGACCGCCCTGCTGGCCCTCGGGCTCGTCGCGTACGCCGGCGACTTCACCGCGGCGCCCGCGCCGGACACCCCGTACCTGCTCGGCTCCTTCTGGCCGACCTGGCTGCTCTCGGCGGTCGCCGCGGGGCTCAGCGGCCCGGTCGCCTTCATCACCCTGCTCGGCGACTACACCCGCTACGTCTCCCCGGCCCGGCACAGCGCCCGCGCCGTCCGCCGGGCCACCTGGCTCGGCCTCCTCGTCGGCCTGCTCGTGCCCCAGCTCTTCGGTACGTACACGGCGCTGGCCGCCCGCGCGGGCCTCGACTACGCGGGGCCGCTGGTCGCCGTCTCCCCCGGCTGGTACCTGGTCCCGCTGCTCCTCGCCGCCACCGCCGGCTCGGTCGGCAACGCCGGTCTGATGCTCTACTCGATGGGCCTGGACCTGGACGCGATCCTGCCCCGGGCCACCCGGGCGCGGGCCACCGTCGTGGTGGCGGCGGTCGCCACCGGCTTCGTCTTCCTCGGCCACTTCGCCTCGGACGCCCAGTCGGCGATGACCTCGTTCGTCCTGCTCCTGACGGCGATCGGCACCCCGTGGGCGGTGATCACCCTCATCGGGCACGCCCGCTGCCGCGGGGAGTACGACCCCGAGGCGCTCCAGGTCTACAACCGGCGCTCGCGCGGCGGGATCTACTGGTACGCGGCCGGCTGGCACCCGCGCGCCACCGCCTCCTGGGGGCTCGGCGCGGCGGTCGGCCTGGCGGCGGTCTCCACCCCGCTGTACGAGGGTCCGCTGCTGGCCCTGACCGGCGGGGTCGACTGCAGCTTCGTGCTGTCGGGCGTGGTGGGCGGCGCGCTGTACGCCGCCCTGACGCCGCGCGGGGCTCCCGGGACCGTGACGGACCCGGAAGCCCCGGAAGCCCTGGTGGCGTCGGAGTGACCGACGGAGCGGCTACTTGCCGAGCTCGTGCATCCAGCCGTGGGCGTCCTCGGCCTTGCCGGTCTGGATGGCGAGCAGCGCCTCGCGCAGCTTCATCGTGACCTCGCCGGGCTCGCCGCCCGACTGCTGCCACTCGCCCCGGGCGGACTTGACCGTGCCGACCGGGGTGATGACGGCGGCGGTGCCGCAGGCGAAGACCTCGGTGAGGGTGCCGTTCGCGGTGTCGGCCTGCCACTGGTCGATGGAGACGCGGGCCTCCTCCACCTCGTGGCCGAGGTCGGCGGCGAGCTTGAGGAGGGAGTCGCGGGTGATGCCCTCCAGGATCGAGCCGCTCAGGGACGGGGTGACGATCTTGTTGCCGTACACGAAGTACAGGTTCATGCCGCCGAGTTCCTCGACCCACTTGTGCTCGACCGCGTCGAGGTAGCAGACCTGGTCGCAGCCCTTGGCGGCCGCCTCGGCCTGCGCGAGCAGGGAGGCCGCGTAGTTGCCGCCGGTCTTGGCGTCGCCCATGCCGCCGGGGACGGCGCGGACGCGGTCCTCGGAGGCCCAGATGGAGACCGGCTTGACGCCGCCGGGGAAGTACGGGCCGGCCGGGGAGGCGATGACGACGAAGAGGTACTCGTTGGCCGGGCGGACGCCCAGGCCGACCTCGGTCGCGATCATGAACGGGCGGAGGTAGAGGGAGGCCTCGCCGCCGTGCTCCGGGACCCAGGCCTCGTCCTGGCGGACCAGCGCGTCACAGGCCTCGATGAAGGTCTCGACCGGCAGCTCGGGCATGCCGAGCCGGTGCGCGGAGCGCTGGAAGCGCCGGGCGTTGGCGTCCGGGCGGAAGGAGGCGACCGAGCCGTCGGGGCGGCGGTACGCCTTCAGGCCCTCGAAGATCTCCTGGGCGTAGTGGAGCACGTTGGTCGCCGGGTCGAGGGAGAGCGGGCCGTACGGCACGAGCTGGCCGTCGTGCCAGCCGCGGCCCTCGGTCCAGCGCACGGTGACCATGTGGTCGGTGAAGTGGCGGCCGAATCCCGGATTGGCCAGGATCGCCGCGCGCTCCGCGTCGGACAGCGCGCTGGAGGAGGGCTTGAGCTCGATCGTCGTCATGGGTGCTTGTCCTTCACCGGTTGTGTGTGTCGGACCGCGCCCACGTCCGTCCCGGCATGACTGCTAGGACGTCCGAGCTTTCCCGCATGTGGCGGCCCACGTCCGATTATCGCGCGTGGGAACCCGGGTACGAAAGGCGGGTGAGGCGGTCCGGGGTCGATGGTGGCACCCCGCGACCGTACGAGAACAGCCGCCGGGTGCGTGGGAGACCCGGCGGCTGCTGAGTGGTGTCAGTGACGCGCGGGTCAGCTCGCTACTCGAGCGGCGAGCGCGTCGCCGATCTCGTCCGTCGTGCGAACGGTGGCGCCCCGCTCGGTGAGGTCGGCCTCGACGGCCGCCTCGACGCGGGCGGCCTCGGCCTCGTAGCCGAGGTGGCGCAGCAGGAGGGCGACGGAGAGGACGGTGGCCGTGGGGTCGGCCTTGCCCTGGCCCGCGATGTCCGGCGCGGAGCCGTGGACCGGTTCGAACATGGACGGGAAGTCGCGGCTCGGGTTGATGTTGCCCGAGGCGGCGACGCCGATGCCGCCGGAGACGGCCGCGGCGAGGTCGGTGATGATGTCGCCGAAGAGGTTGTCGGTGACGATGACGTCGAAGCGGGCCGGGTCGGTGACGAGGAAGATCGTCGCCGCGTCGACGTGCAGGTAGTCGGTGGTGACCTCGGGGAACTCCTGGGCGACCCGGTTGAAGATGTCGGTCCAGAGGTGGCCGGCGAAGGTCAGCACGTTGTTCTTGTGGACCAGCGTCAGCTTCTTGCGCGGACGGGCCTGGGCGCGGGCGAAGGCGTCCCGGACCACGCGCTCGACGCCGAAGGCGGTGTTGACCGAGACCTCGGTGGCGACCTCGTGCTCGGTGCCCTTGCGGATGGTGCCGCCGTTGCCGGTGTACGGCCCCTCGGTGCCCTCGCGGACCACGACGAAGTCGATCGCGGGCTGGCCGGCGAGCGGGGTCGCGACGCCGGGGAGCAGCTTCGAGGGGCGCAGGTTGACGTGGTGGTCGAAGGCGAAGCGCAGCTTCAGGAGGAAGCCGCGCTCCAGGACGCCGGACGGGACCGAGGGGTCGCCGATCGCGCCGAGCAGGATGGCGTCGTGCTTCTTGAGGGAGTCCAGGTCGGCGTCGGTGAGGGTCTCACCGGTGGCGTGGTAGCGCCGGGCGCCGAAGTCGTACTCCTCGGTCTCCAGCTTCACGTCCTGGGGAAGCGCGGCCGTGAGGACCTTGAGGCCCTGGGCCACGACCTCCTGGCCGATGCCGTCGCCGGGAATGACTGCGAGATTGATGCTGTGAGACATGGCGGCACCCTACTCTTCGTCCCATCGTCTGACACGGAACGTCCATCATGTGGACGAACGGATGACGCCGGACGGGCGGCGGACAAGACGTCGGCCAGACGTCGGACGGGCCTGGACCGGACCGGACCGGCCGGACGGATCAGTGGCCGGTGGAGCCGCCGTTGTCGCGGCGGTCGAGGGCGCGCTGGAGGGCGGCGGCGGCGTTCTGCCGGGCCTCGTCGCTGGGGCGGGCGGCGGAGTGGCGGACGCGGGGGGCGGTCTGAACGGCCATGGGGGATCGACTCCTTGAGATCAGTGGTGATCCGGGCGTGCGGAGATCAGTGGTGATCGAAGGCGCCGGAAGGGGCGGGGAGCGCCGCCGCAGGGGTTGCCTGCACAGGGCGTCGCGCTCTCGACCGCCATTCGCTGATGAAGCGAGACGTTCGGCTCCTACAAAGCTAGGCCAGGGACCCGCATCTGTCTCCACAATTACTCGGACTTCCTACTATCTGAGACGCCCGGTTTCGCACGGTCAGCACCTCGCCACGGCTACCTAGCTTGCATTCCTACCTAGGTGGTGATGCAATGCGCTCATGGCCGCAGACCGCAGATCCAGCTGGCTCAAGGGAGTCCTCGACCTGCTCGTCCTCTCCCGCCTGACCGACGGGGAGAGTTACGGGTACGAGATCGCCAAGGCGCTCGCCGAGGCGGGCCTCGGCGAGATCAAGGGCGGGACGCTCTATCCCGTACTGAACCGCCTGGAGGAGGCGGGCCTGGTGGAGGCCGAGTTCCGGGCCGCCGAGCGCGGCCCGGGCCGCCGCTACTACCGGCTGACCCCCCTGGGGCGCGAGCGCCTCGCCGGGGAGAGCCGGGCATGGCGGGAGTTCCACCGCACCGTCGACACCGCGCTGGCCGACCACACCGCGCCGGCCGACGACACCGCACCACGACCAGGGGGAAGCACCGCATGAACGACGACGCCTACTTCGCCGAGGTGGCCGGGGTCCTCGCCGCCGCCGGCGTCCCGTCCGCGCAGATCGAGGCCACCGTGGAGGACCTGCGGGCCCACCTCGCCGAGACCGGCACCTCCCCCGCGGAGGAGTTCGGCCCGGCCGCCGGGTTCGCGGCCCGGCTCGGCGGGCGGGCCCCCGAACCGGACGGCCCCGACGAGGCGGCCGAGCACTGGACCTGGACCACGGACATCTTCAACGACCGGCGGATGCTGGCGGTGCACGGCGCCCAGGGCTGGGAGGTCGAGTCCCTCGACCCCCTCGGCCGCTTCGTCTGCCGCCGCACCCCCGGCACGGCGCTCCGCTGGGAGTACCGCCGCGAGGTGATCGCCGGCCGGCGGCGCGCCCGGATCGAGGACGAACTGACGCCGGAGGGCTGGGAGCTGTGCGGCGAGTGGCTGGTGTACGGCTACTTCAAGCGCCCGGCGGCGGCGACGGCCGGCCCGGCGGGCGCGGTGGCCGCCCCGCCCGCCGCCCCGCGCCAGTGGCTCTTCCTGAGCCGCCGGGGCAAGGCGGCGCTCGCGGCGTGGGTGCTCCTGACGGCCGGCGCGACGGTGGCGTTCTTCGCCGGCGGCCTCGGCGCCCCCGGCTTCGCCCTCGCCATCGCACTGACCTCGTCCCTCCTCGGCGTCTGGACGGCCTCCCTGGAACCGTCCACCGGCCACGACCGCCGGGCGGCGGCGAAGTAGGACGGCGCAGTAGGACGACAGACCCAGGCGAAGCAGGACGACAGACCCAGGCGAAGCAGGACGGCGGGCCCCGGGGAAACGGGACGGCGGGCGCCGCGGGCTCAGACCGCGTCGCCTACGCGCCAGTCGAAGACCGGGCCACTGTCATCCCCAGCCATGCCGCGGATCGCGCGCCGCGGCCGGCCGCCCGCATGCTGCTGGAGGTGGTGGGACGGTCCCGCTGCCGATCAGGCCCCAGCCGTGCCCGCCGGGCTCGTCGAGCCAGACGCGCTGCTCCGGTCCCGTCACGCTCACCCCGTATCGGCCGGGGCCGGGCGAATCCGCGTCGACGAACACGTCGTGTGCGTCCTCGATCAGCGCCCACAGACGGCGCGGACCCGCCTCCCGTACGGAACCGTCAGCGGCCAGCGAGGCGATCGATCCGTCCGGCGCCCAGACCCGCGCTGCCTCCGGCTTCCCCTCCTGGGTGAGGTCGTACTGCCACACGAGGCCAGGGGCGACGACGCTGACGAGGAACCGGAAGTCGTTGTCGGCGAGGAGCGAGGCGCCCACCGAGGACTGCCGGGCGCGGCCCTCAGGCAGCGGGGGCCGTCGGCTGACCCCGGTGTCGGCCCCGCCGCGCCGCATGGCCATGAAGAACGCGCGCGACAGGAAGCGCCCCTCGGCGGCGTCGGACCCGGTGCGGCGCAGGAGCGCAAGCGCGCCGCCGAGCGGGGCGAGGAGAAGACCATCGGCCGTGAGCTGCTGAAGCAGCGGAAGCGGGATCGCGTGCAGCCTGCACGTGGCGATGATCCGGTCGTACGGCGCTCCCGACGGCCAGCCGTCGACACCGTCCCCCGTGACGACGAACGGTGAGAGGCCGGCGGCCGCGAGGTGGGCCCGCGCGGGCCCGGTGATGTCGGGGGAGAGGTCGACGGTGACGACCTGGGCACCCCCGAGGCGGTGGGCGAGCAACCCGGCGTTGTACCCGGTGCCGGTGCCGATCTCCAGGACACGCATGCCGTCCTCGACGTCCAGGGCGTGCAGCATCTCGGCCATGAGCGAGGGCTCCGTGCTCGACGAGGTGGCGACTCCGTCGGTTCGACGGGTGACCAGGGGACGGTCGTCGTGTACGGCTGCGAACCATTCCGCCGCCGTACCAGGGTCGTCCCCGCGGATGAGCCGGCCGGTGTGATCGTAGAAGGCGGGTACGAAGAGATGCCGGGGGACCTCCCTGAACGCCGCACGCCAGGCGGGATCGGTGATGACGCCGGCGTCGGCGAGGGACTGGGTGAGCTGCGCCCGGGCGGTGGACGCCTCGGTGTCGAGGTCGTGGGCTGTCATCGGGGGTGGCCCTTCTCCAGGAGGTCGGCGAGCGCGTGGGTGATGGCGTCGCGGGTCAGGTCGATCCAGGCCCACTGGCCGTTGGGGTTGACGTCGATGAGGAAGTACGTGCCGCGGCTGTCGACGATGAAGTCCAGCGCGGCGTAGACGAGCCCCAGGCGTCGCATCATCACGCGGACGCCCTCGCGTACGGGGTCGGGCATCGTGACCGCACTGTAGGAGTGGCCGGCGGAATCGCGCCGCCAGTCGAGCTGCTCGGGGCCGGCTGCGGCGTGGACGGCCACCGGGAAGAGCTGCCCGTCGACGACCGCGACGCGCACCTCGTACGCCTTGTCCGTGATCTCGCGCTGGAACAGGTGAGCGGTCAGGGCGATGCGCGAGTCCGCGTACTGTTCGGGCGGCACCCGGCGGGTGTAGAGCTGACCCCGCTTGCCGTCCTCGGTGTGGACGATCCCGCCGAGGACTTTGGTGATGACCGGTCCACCGACGCGCTCGGCGAACTCGGCGACTGCGGCCGGTTCGTTGGTGATCAGGGTCTCCGGGACGTGCAGCCCGGACTCCACCGCCACGGCAAGCTGGCGGGGCTTGGTGCAGTCCGCGTTCGCCTCAGGGCGGTTGACCCAGAGCACATCAGGAAGGGAACCGAGGACTCCGGAAAGAGCGTGCTTGGCTTGGGTCCGGGCGAAGCGCTGCTCGGGCTCGCTCATGGTCGTGGGGAAGGCGTACGGGGTGGGCTTGCGCCACCAGACGGCACGCAGCTCGGACAAGTCGATGCCGTGGACGTCGCCCCGCATGGTGCCGCCCCAGCGGCCGGACGATCCGAGCGCGGCGGACAGACGGGTGTGCGCGGGGAAGCCGGCGAGGTCCGTCCGCCAGAACGGGACGCCGCGGCGGTTGAGTTCGCGGAGCACGTAGTCCGCGGTGGGGTCGAGGGCGAAGGTGACGACGAGCACGCGCGGCGAGGATCCGCCGCGCGTGCTCTGTCCCGAGGGGGGCATCAGTCGTCGTTCTGGTCGTAGTCGACCGCGATGGCGTCGCGCCCGTCGCTCTCCGTGTTGCACGCGGTGCCGTTCATGCCCGGGGTGTCGATCGCCGGGCGGCCGTCGACGAGCGAGAGCTGCGTGATGGGGTCGACGCCGAGGAGCGGTCGGCGGCCGGACACGGAGGCGAGGCCGGTGAGCGAGTCGAGCCCGAACGGCCGGGTGGCCACGGGCCCGGTCGGCGCGGTGCTGATGTCGTGGGAAACGGTGGGGGCGCGCTCGGCGATCAATGCGGACATGGGGCCCTCTCTCTGTTGGTGTTCTTGGCGTTGTGCACCCGTTCGACGGCAGCCGGCAGCCGCCGTGAAGGGAGTCAGTGGGCGATGCCGTAGACGAGAGCGGCGAGGATCGCGAGGACGGTGAGGAAGTACAGGGCCTGCCGCCAGCGCTCCGTCACGGAGTGTCCGTGGCGACGGGCGGCAGAACGGTCCGGCCGATGAACCGCGCTGCGGACGCAGCGTTCTGCCGGTACTCGCGGATGGCGGTCATCATGTCCCGGGCGCAGTGCGCGAGGTGCCGGGGGTAGGACCACGTGCCCAGGGGCCCGTCGGCCGGGCCGTCCGTCCGCAGCTGGTCCCACGCGACGAGGGCGGCCTGACCGCGCGTGCACAGGTCACCGTCGGGAACGGTGTCGAGACCGTTGGCGAGGACGGTGCAGTAGGTGAGCAAGTCGTTCGTGATGCGGGCGAGCTCGGCCTCGCCGGGGTGGTCCCGCATCGCGAGGACGCGGTGGATGGTCCCCTCGGCGAGCCGTTCAGCGCGCCGGTCTACCGACGGGCCGTCCTCCAGGAGCAGGCTCCCGATGGGGATGGCCCGTGTGTTCTCGTGCGGCCTGACGTGCTGGATCTGCTCAGACATCTCGCTCCCTACCGTCGGCGTGACCTGCGGTACACACGACGGTAGGGGCGGTGAAAGAGGGGTGAGGGTAGGAATCCTCCCCCTCGTCAGGCGGCCAAGAGGCCCATCTCGACAGCGAGTTCGGATGCGCGGCGCCGACGGGAGGTGACCTTGGACTCGCATGCCTCCAGGAGGATGCTGCGGGCGTACCCGTTGTAGCGGATCGTCTCCGGGGCCGCCTCGTGTGCCATCGCCAGAGTTGCGAGGGCGACGTCCGGCTGTCCGTCGAGGTGGTAGCCACGGGCCTCCTCGATGCGGTGGCGCGCGCGGCGAGGCCTGGACGGGATGGTGGTGGCGTCGGCGCGGGCCGCCTGCCGCACGGACTCCGCCCCTTGGTGCAGCTCGACCGCGACGGTCACGGCGTGGGCGCCCATGATCGCCTCGGAGAAGCTGGTGATGGGGTGGTAGTAGCCCTCGGGGAGCCGTTCCGCCATCTCCCGGGCGGTGTCCCAGCGACTCCAGGCGGTGGCCGTGGCACCGCGTCTGGCGGCGGTGTAACCGGCCTCGAACTGGAGGGCACCCGCCACGGCGAGCACCGTGGCGTCGGCGTCGGGCAAGAGAGGCTCCAGGTATTCGATCGCCTGGGCGGTGATGTCGTCCGCCGCATCGTAGTGACTGGGGCCGGTGTCCCGGTGGGCCTGGGCGAGGAGCCACGCGGAGACCCCGACAGCGTGAGGGTCCCCGGACTGCCGGGCCGCGACCATGCTCCGTTCTGCGACCCGCCACAGCAGGGAGGCGTCAGGCTGGTACGCGAGGAAGAACTGCGCCAGGGAATACGTCTCGGCCAAGACGGCTTGGGCGGCGCGCCAGTCGCTCGGGGTCTCGGCGTGCTCCACCGCGAGCTGGGCATCTCGGATCAGGCCCGGGAGTATGGCGCCGATCCGGTCGCGGTGATCGGGTGCCCTGTGCCGGGCGGTCCATGCCACCTCCAGGCGCGCCGCGAGGTGGGCGGGGGTCGGCGGCGGGTTGCCCGCGGTGCCGAGCGACAGTTGCTCGATCGCCTCGCGTACGGCCCCGAGACGGGGGTGCCCGGGCCCGGTGAAGAGGTTCACGGTGTGCTCGCCATGTCCGGTGAGGTCGGCCAGCTCACGTACGCGCAGCGCCTCGGCGATGCGGTAGACCATCTCCAGGCCCGGTGCCTGCATGCGGCCGGCCTCGACGGACTTGACCCAATCGGGGGACCGGCCCAGGAGGCCCGCGAGCACCTGGCGGGTCATGCCCCGCCGCTCCCGGAGGATCTGCATGCGCTGCCCGAAAGCGATCGGGCTGGCGTAGGGGTCGGGGGTAGCATGAGACGACATGGCCTTGCTCCTTCTCTGACCGGCTCGACATCGCCAGGGTAGGGGCAAGGCCCTTTCTCGTGCTTGGACATGACGAAGGCGCCCCTCCGGCACGGAGGGGCGGTCAGCCTTGCAGGGGTTCGACGACGATGTCGGACCGGAGATCGGCCCGACATCACGGAAGTTGTGCCGGAGCCCATTCCGGCGGACGGAGCCAGCTCTGTCCACTGCATCACCGGCAGCGGCCGCGGTGTAGAACGTACGAGTGAGTCAGCAGAGCAGCAAGCCCCCCGCCCCCCGCCGTCGCAACCAGGCCGCGCCGCCCCGGGAGGAGGTCTTCGCCGCGGCCATGGACACCGTGGCCGAGCGGGGGCTCGACGGGCTGACCATGGCCGGGCTCGGTCGGCAGGTGGGGATGAGCAGCGGCCACCTCCTCTACTACTTCCGCACCAAGGACGAGCTGCTGCTGCAGACCCTGGAGTGGAGCGAGGGCCGGCTCGGGGCCGAGCGGGGCGCGCTGCTCTCCCGGCCCGGCAGTGCCCGCGAACGGCTCGACGGATACGTCGAGGTGTACGTGCCGGACGGGCCGCGCGACCCGCACTGGACGCTCTGGCTGGAGGTCTGGAACCGCTCGCAGAACGCCGACGACGAGGCCCGGGCCCGCCAGGCCGCCATCGAGCGGGCCTGGCACCGGGACCTCGTCGCGATCCTCGCCGAGGGCATCTCGCGCGGCGAGTTCCGGGCCGTGGACCCGGACCGCTTCGCGGGCCGGATGCGTGCCCTCCTCGACGGCTACAGCGTGCACGTGGCGGTCGGTCTTCCGGGTACCGGGCGGGCCGAAGTCCTCGCCCAGGTCAGGGAGTTCGTCGACGAAACCCTGATTCCGCGAACGTAACGCACGCAAGTACTCCCGATCGTTGCCCCCTGCACCCTTGCCCGCCGCGGGCGGGGTCCGGCACGGTTCCGGGCCATGGGAAGAGATCACTGGAAGAAGATCTGGGTCGGCTCGGCGGGGAACATGGTCGAGTGGTTCGACTGGTTCGTGTACGCGAGCTTCGCGACCTACTTCGCGGGGGCCTTCTTCCCCGAGGGGAACGACACGGCCAAACTCATGAACACCGCCGGCATCTTCGCCGTCGGCTTCTTCATGCGGCCCGTCGGCGGCTGGCTCCTCGGCCGGGTCGGCGACCGCAAGGGCCGCAAGGCGGCGCTCACCCTCACCGTCACCCTCATGTCCGCCTCGGCGCTGCTCATCGCCGTCGCCCCCACCTACGCGGTCGCCGGCTACGGCGGCGCCGCCGTCCTCCTCGTCGCCCGCCTCCTCCAGGGACTCTCCGTCGGCGGCGAGTACGCGGCCAGCGCCACCTACCTCACCGAGGCCTCCGCCCCCGAGCACCGGGGCTTCGCCTCCAGCTTCCAGTACGTCTCCATGACCGCCGGCCAGATCCTCGGCCTCGGCCTCCAGATCGTCCTCCAGCGGACCATGTCCACCGATGCCCTGCACAGCTGGGGCTGGCGCATCCCCTTCATCGTGGGCGCCCTCGGCGCCGCCGTCGTCTTCTACCTGCGGCGGAACATGCTGGAGACCGAGGTGTACGAGGAGACCGCCGACGACGGCGTCGGGCACGGCCGGAAGGGCACCCTCAAGGCCCTGTGGGCGCACCGGCGCGAGGCCTTCCTCGTCATCGCGCTCACCATGGGCGGCACGGTGGCGTACTACACGTACACCACCTACCTCACCAAGTACCTCTCCAACTCCGCCGGCCTCTCCAAGCAGACCGCCACCCTGGTCTCCTTCTGCGCCCTGATCGTCTTCGCCTGCCTCCAGCCGCTCGCCGGCCGCCTCTCCGACCGGATCGGCCGCCGCCCGCTGCTCATCACCTTCGCGGTCGGCTCGACGCTCCTCACCGTGCCGATCATGACGATGCTCAAGCACGCGGGCTCCTTCTGGCCGGCCCTCGGCCTCTCGCTGCTCGCCCTGCTCGTCATCACCGGCTACACCTCGATCAACGCCTGCGTGAAGGCCGAGCTCTTCCCGACCGGCATCCGCGCCCTCGGCGTCGCCCTGCCGTACGCCATCGCCAACGCCCTCTTCGGCGGCACCGCCGAGTACGTGGCCCTCTGGTTCAAGGACTCCGGCATCGAGTCCGGCTACTACTGGTACGTCGCCGGCTGCGCGGCCGTCTCGCTGATCGTGTACCTCACCATGCGGGAGACCCGCGACATCGACCTCGGCCGGGTCGGCACGTCCGTGCCGGGGCAGCGGCGGGACCGGCTGCCCGTATCGTGAGACCGGCGTCCGGCTAGACGCCCCCCTGTGGCAGACTTCCGGCGTGCTTGCTTCCACGATGATTATCGGCAGCAGCGCGCCGGTCCGCAGTGACCGCTGAATCGCGGAACGAACCCCCCGCGGCAGTGGACACCGTGCCCCAGACCCGCGCGCAGACCTCTCGCACCCGCGAGGGGTTTTTTCGTTTTCCGGCCCCACCCGCGCCGGAGACGGACAGCGCGTGAGAATGGGGGCAAGTGGATCCATACCTTCCGGAGCCACATCCGACAGGAGCCATCAGAGCCATGACCACGGAGAACGCCGAGGGCTCGCGCCTCGACGACAGTTTCCATGTCTTCGACACCACGCTGCGCGACGGGGCGCAGCGCGAGGGCATCAACCTCACCGTCGCGGACAAGCTGACCATCGCCCGGCACCTCGACGAGTTCGGCGTGGGCTTCATCGAGGGCGGCTGGCCCGGCGCCAACCCGCGCGACACCGAGTTCTTCGCCCGCGCCCGCCAGGAGATCGACTTCCGGCACGCGCAGCTCGTCGCCTTCGGCGCCACCCGCCGGGCCGGCGGCAGCGCCGCCGAGGACCCGCAGGTCAAGGCGCTCCTGGACTCCGGCGCCCCGGTGATCACCCTGGTCGCCAAGTCCCACGACCGGCACGTCGAGCTGGCCCTGCGCACCACCCTCGACGAGAACCTGGAGATGGTCCGCGACACCGTCTCCCACCTGGTCGCCCAGGGCCGCCGCGTCTTCGTCGACTGCGAGCACTTCTTCGACGGCTACAAGGCCAACCCGGACTACGCCAAGGCCGTGGTCGCCGCCGCGCACGAGGCCGGGGCCGACGTCGTCATCCTCTGCGACACCAACGGCGGCATGCTCCCCGCCCAGGTCCAGGCCGTGGTCTCCACCGTCCTCGCCGACACCGGCGCCCGCCTCGGCATCCACGCCCAGGACGACACCGGCTGCGCCGTCGCCAACACCCTCGCCGCCGTCGACGCGGGCGCCACCCACGTCCAGTGCACCGCCAACGGCTACGGCGAGCGGGTCGGCAACGCCAACCTCTTCCCCGTCGTCGCGGCCCTGGAGCTCAAGTACGACAAGCGGGTGCTGCCCGCGGGCGCCCTCGCCGAGATGACCCGCATCTCGCACGCCATCGCCGAGGTCGTCAACCTCACGCCCTCCACCCACCAGCCGTACGTCGGCGTCTCCGCCTTCGCCCACAAGGCCGGGCTGCACGCCTCCGCCATCAAGGTCGACCCCGACCTCTACCAGCACATCGACCCCGAGCGGGTCGGCAACACCATGCGGATGCTCGTCTCCGACATGGCGGGCCGCGCCTCCATCGAGCTCAAGGGCAAGGAGCTCGGCGTCGACCTCGGCGGCGACCGCGCCCTGGTCGCCCGGGTCGTCGAGCGGGTCAAGGAGCGCGAGCTCCAGGGCTACACGTACGAGGCCGCCGACGCCTCCTTCGAGCTGCTGCTGCGCTCCGAGGCCGAGGGCCGGGCCCGCCGCTACTTCCGCACCGAGTCCTGGCGGGCGATCACCGAGAACCGCCCCGACGGCACCCACGCCAACGAGGCCACCGTCAAGCTCTGGGCCAAGGGCGAGCGGATGCTCGCCACCGCCGAGGGCAACGGCCCGGTCAACGCCCTCGACCGCGCCCTGCGGGTCGCCCTGGAGCGGATCTACCCGCAGCTCGCCAAGTTCGAGCTGGTCGACTACAAGGTCCGCATCCTCGAAGGCCGGCACGGCACCGAGTCCACCACCCGCGTCCTCGTCACCACCAGCGACGGCAACGCCGAGTGGTCCACGGTCGGCGTCGGCGAGAACGTCATCGCCGCCTCCTGGCAGGCCATCGAGGACGCCTTCACCTACGGGCTCCTCCGCGCCGGGGTCGACCCCGCCGAGTAGCCGATTTCCGCCCCAATGTTCGATCGGCATGTCTAGTTCGCACCCATTCGGGTAATTTCGAACCATGAGGACCAGGGCGATTTCCGTGGGGTCGGCCCTCGCCGGGCTGATCCTCCTGCTGCTCCTGGCCCTGGCCCCCGCGTCGGCGGGTGTCAGGGCCGCGGGCGTCCCGGACGCGGCCGCCGCCCTCAGACAGGGCCCGGTCTACGTCGACCCGGGCGCGGCGGGACAGCTCTCGACGGCCGACGCGGCCGCCCTCGCGGAGAAGATCGAGGACGCGGACAAACCGCTCTTCGTCGCCGTTCTCCCGGAGAGCGCGGAGTACCCGCCGAACGGGCTCATCGAGAACCTCCGCGAGCAGACCGGCCTCGCCGGCGTGTACGCCGTCCGGCTCGGTGACGACTTCGCCGCCAAGGCCGACACCCGCGTCCTGTCGGCCGCCGCCGTGAACAACATGGTCACCGTCGCCGACCGGCCCGGCGCCGACGCCGCCGCCGAACTGAACGCCTTCGCCGACCAGGCCCTGCCCGCGATGCGCGGCTCGGCGCCCGCCGCCTGGCCCGGCGGCGCCGCGGAGGACTCCGGCGTCCCGGTCGCCGGCCTCGTCACCCTGGGCGCGGTCGCCGCCGCCGGCGGCACCGCCGCCTATGCCGTGGTCCGCGGCCGGCGCAAGCGCAAGGAGGCCGAGGAGCGGGCCGCCCTGGACCGGCTCCGGGTCGTCGTCGACGAGGACATCACCGCCTTCGGCGAGGAGCTGGAACGGCTCGACTTCCACCCCGCCGAGGCGGGCGCCGACGAGGCGATGCGCGCCGACTACGAACAGGCCCTGGACTCCTACGACCGGGCGAAGACGCGGATGGGCGCGGTGGAGCACCCGCACGAGGTCCGCGGCGTCACCGAGGTCCTGGAGGACGGGCGCTACTCCCTGGCCGTGCTCGACGCCCGCCGGGCCAAGCGCCCGCTGCCCGAGCGCCGGCCCCCGTGCTTCTTCGACCCGCGCCACGGCCCGTCCACCGAGGACCGCACCTGGACCCCGGCCGGCGGGACCTCCCGCGAGGTCCCGGTCTGCGCCGCCGACGCGGCCCGCCTGGACGACGGCCGGGACCCCCTCGCCCGCACCGTCGAGACCGACGCCGGCCGCCGCCCCTACTGGGAGGCAGGCCCGGCCTACGGCCCCTGGGCGGGCGGCTACTTCGGCGGCGGCCTCCTCCCCGGCCTCCTCATGGGCACCCTGCTCGGCTCCGCCCTCTCCACCCCCGCGTACGCGGCGGAGTACGGCGGCGGCGACTTCGGCGGCGACATCTCCTCCGGGGACTTCGGCGGCAGCGACTTCGGCGGCGGGGACTACGGAGGCGGCGGCGGAGGCTTCGGCGACTTCGGGGGCGGTGGCGACTTCGGCGGTGGCGGCTTCTGAGGGCAGGTTCGGTTCCGCGCCGCCCGGCCGTCAGACCAGCGGCTTCACCGACATCAGCAGATGCCGGTGGCCGCCGTCGGCGCCGTCGGCGAGGAGGGCGCGCTGGCCGGGGCCGAGCAGGAGGAGCCGTACCTCCTCGGCGGTGAAGCGGGTCAGGGCGTCGAGCAGATACCCGGGGTTGAAGGCGACCGTCATCGCCCCGGCGCCGTCGAGGACCGCCGGGAGCGTCTGGGAGGCGATGTCGTCCTCGTACCCCGCGCGCAGCAGGAGCGTCGTCCCCTCGAAGGCGAGCTGGACCGGGCTGTCGCCCTCCGCGACCACCGCGACCCGCTTCACGGCCTCCACCAGGGCGGCCCTGCCGGTGACCGCGACGGCGTGGTCACCGAGGGCGAAGAGCTTGTCGTGGCGGGGGAGCCGGCCGTCGAACAGCCGGGCGGTGGTGCGCCGGCCGGCGTGCTCGAAGCCGATGGAGTGCGCGTCGAGCCCGATCCCGGCCCGTCCCGCGCCCGCGAAGGAGCGGGCGGTCTCGGCGAGGCGGCGGGCCGGGACGACCACGTCGGCGGGGTCCGCGAACGAGGCGTCCGGGTGCCACTCCAGGGTGCGGACCGCGTACCGGTAGCGGTCCGTGGCGGCCAGCGTCATCACGGACCCGTCCAGGGCGAGCCGTATCCCGGTGAGGACCGGCAGCGAGTCGTCCCGGCCGGCCGCCGCCGTGACCTGGCCGACCGCCTCGGCGAAGGCGCCGCCGTCGACCTCGCCGAGGACCGGCGGCAGCTCCGGGGCGGCCGGATAGGAGTCGAGCGGCAGCAGCGAGAGGCCGAAGCGGACGTCGCCCGCGCCGACCGAGAGCCGGGCCTCCTCCACGGCGACCGCGATCCGCCCCGGCGGCAGCACCTTGCAGATGTCGAGCAGCCGCCGGCCGAGCACCAGGGCACGCCCCGCCACCACGGTCTCGGCCTCGACCGCCACGCGCGCGGAGGCCTCGTGGTCGAGTCCGGAGACGCTCAACGTGCCGTCCTCGCCGGCCTCCAGGAGGAGTCCGCCGAGCACGGGCATCGGGGAGCGGGCGGGCAGCACGCGCGCGGCCCACGCGACGGCATCGGTCAACACGGCGCTGTCGATACGGATTTCCATGCGTCCGACGCTAACGACCACCACTGACAACGCCCCTGGGAGCGGCCGAAGGAGCCGTCCGGTCGCGGGGAATGCGACGGCGTCCCCGTTCGTTCCGGGGGTCAGTGCATGATCACGAACGAAGGGGGAGCGCGATGGGCGAGGTCCACGGCACGGTGGAGCCGGGCTTCGAGCCGGTACGGGAGGTGTTCGCCGGGGTCGCGGCGGACGAGGCGCGGGACGGCGGCGCGCAGCTCGCCGTCCACCACCGGGGCCGGCTTGTCGTGGATCTGTGGGGCGGCGACGGCGTCGACGGCGACTCCCTGCTCGCCCTGTACTCCTCCGCCAAGGGCGTCACCTCCGTGGTCGTCGCCCTCCTCGTGCAGGAGGGCGCGCTCGACCTCGACCGGACGGTGGCCTCCTGGTGGCCGGAGTACGCGGCCGAGGGCAAGGGCGGGACCACCCTGCGCGCCCTCCTCGCGCACCGGTCGGGGTCGATCGGGGTCGACGGCGGGTTCACCCTCGCCGAGCTGGCCGACGACCGGGTGGTCGCCGCCCGGCTCGCCGCCCACCGCCCCTCCTGGGAGCCGGACTCCGGCCACGGCTACCACGGCCTCACCTTCGGCGCCCTGGTCGGCGAGGTGGTGCTGCGGGCCACCGGCCGTACGGTCCAGGAGCACTACGAGGAGCGGCTGCGCGCGCCGTACGGCATCGACTACCATCTCGGCCTCCCCGAGGAGCTCGAAGCCCGCTTCGCCCCCGCCCTGCCGCTGGTGCCCACCCCGGTGCAGCGGGCCTTCCTGGCGGCGAACCCGGTCGCCCCCGGCAGCCGCATGGCCGTCGCCTTCGGCCTGGACTCCGAACCCCCGATCGACCTCGTGGAGTACGGCAACTCCCGCGCCGTGCACGCCGCCTCGCCGCTCTCCGGCGGCGGCATCGGCACCGCGCGCGGCCTCTCCCGGCTGTACGCGGCGGTCGCCGGCCCGCTCGACGGCCGGCCCCCGGTGCTGACCGCCGGGACGCTGGCGGAGTTCGCCCGGATCCACTCCGAGGGCACCGACCTGGTCACCGGCCACGAGAACGCCTTCGGGCTCGGCCTGGTCCCGCTCGCCACCGTCTACCCCTCCCTCGGCCCGCTCGCCGTCGGGCACAGCGGCGCCCCCGGCACCCAGTCCTTCGCCGACGCCACGACGGGCCTCGCCTACAGCTACGCCCGCCGCCGCTTCGGCTTCATGGCCGGGCCCGGCGCGCCGGAGAACGCCCGCCTGATCGAGGCCGTCGTCGAGGCGGCCCGCGCGCGGGACTGACCCGGGAGACGCCGAGCGCCCGCCGTCCGCATCGTCGCGGAGGGCGGGCGCGCTCGTGTCGCACGGGTCCCGGGGGAGGGGAGGAGGGAGGAGGGTCAGGCGGCGTTCTTGATCGCGGAGATGTCGAAGTTCAGCTTGACCTTGTCGCTGACCATGACGCCGCCGGTCTCCAGGGCCGCGTTCCAGGTCAGGCCCCACGCGGAGCGGAGGATCTCGGCGGAGCCCTCGAAGCCGACGCGCTCGTTGCCGTACGGGTCGGTGGCGGTGCCGTTGAACTCCAGGTCGATGGAGAGCGGCTTGGTGACGTCCTTGATGGTCAGGTCGCCGGTGATCCGGTACGTGTCGCCGCCCAGGTGGGCCGCCTCGGTGGAGCGGAAGGTCATGAGCGGGAACTGCTCGGCGTCGAAGAAGTCGCCGCCGCGCAGGTGGTTGTCGCGGTCGCCGATGCCGGTGTCGATGGAGGCGATCCTGACGTCGATGGCGGCGCTGGAGGCGGACGGGTCGCTGCCGTTCAGCTTCAGGGAGCCCTCGTGCTCGCCGAAGGAGCCGCGCACGTTGGTCACCATGGCGTGGCGGACGGTGAAGCCGATGCTGCTGTGGGCGGCGTCGATGGTGTAGTCGCCGGTCAGGGCGGCGAGGGCCGGGTCCACGGGGCGGGGGGTGGTGTCGACGGCGGTCGAGGTGTTCTTGCGGCCGAAGATGCCCATGACGTGCTCCTTGGTGGGGGGTTGTTGAACCTTCAACGAGAACGACTGTAACGCCATTCCGTTCAACTTTCAACATCTCTTGCGGGCGTTCCCCCGGACGGCCCAGCGCCGGACCCCGACGCCCTCTGGCGGACGCGCGTAGAGCTGCGGCATCATCCCCGTGCGCGCAGAGCACCACCTGCACAGCCGTCCGCGTTCGTCACGGTCACCAGCAGGAGGCATCCCCCGTGAAGCTCCGCTCCGTCCTCACCGCCCTGGCGCTCGTCCTCGGCGCCCTCTTCGCCCCCGGCTTCGGCGCCCTCACCACCGGCGGCGAGGCCCACGCCGTCACCAAGATCAGCCACGCCACCGCGACCTCGATGTTCCGCAACTCGGGCATCACCTGGTCGTCCTCCGGCGGCTGCTCCGACCGGTACAACCCCACCTGCACCTCGTTCGAGCAGCTCAACCTCGCCACCGCCCAGGGCGCCCAGACCCTCAAGAGCGCCAGCGGCTGCGCCCTCAACATCACCGGCGGCACCGAGACCGGCCACGCGGGCGGCACCTACTCGCACTGGAACGGCTACAAGCTGGACTTCAGCAAGTACACGTGCGTCGGGAACTACATCAAGAACACGTTCACCTACATCGGCCTCCGCGGCGACGGCGCCCCGCAGTGGCGCTCCGGCGCCGGCAACGTCTACGCCGACGAGGGCAACCACTGGGACGTGATCTTCTACAACTGCGGCGGCTGCTGAACCGCGCACCGCCACCGGGCGCGGGCCCCGGCAACCCGGAGGCCCGCGCTCTGCTTTTGTGCACTCCCCACAAGCGGAGGGGCCTCCGGGCTGTGGACTCGCTCCGGTGGCCCCACGGTTCTGTCCGTCCCCGCCAGGAATCGACACGCGAGACTGTACGGAGTCGACGGCGGAGTTTCCTTGGTCGAGTTCGTAGGGTCGGTACATGACCCTTGTCGACGAGATCCCGAGCGAGCCCACCGACGCACGAGGCCGCGTCGCCGAACTGCACGTCCTGCGCGAGCAGGCGCTGGCCGGCCCCGGCGAGCGCGCGACCGCGGCCCAGCACGCCAAGGGCAAGCTGACGGCGCGCGAGCGCATCGAGCTGCTCCTGGACGCGGGGTCCTTCAACGAGGTCGAGCAGCTGCGCCGGCACCGCGCGCAGGGCTTCGGCCTGGAGGCGAAGAAGCCGTACACCGACGGCGTCATCACCGGCTGGGGCACGGTCGAGGGCCGCACGGTCTTCGTCTACGCCCACGACTTCCGCATCTTCGGCGGCGCCCTCGGCGAGGCCCACGCCACGAAGATCCACAAGATCATGGACATGGCCATCGCGGCCGGCGCGCCGCTGGTCTCCCTGAACGACGGCGCCGGCGCCCGCATCCAGGAGGGCGTCTCCGCCCTCGCCGGCTACGGCGGCATCTTCCAGCGCAACACCAAGGCCTCCGGCGTCATCCCGCAGATCTCGGTGATGCTCGGCCCGTGCGCCGGCGGCGCCGCCTACAGCCCCGCCCTCACCGACTTCGTGTTCATGGTCCGCGAGACCTCGCAGATGTTCATCACCGGCCCGGACGTCGTCAAGGCGGTCACCGGCGAGGAGATCAGCCAGAACGGCCTCGGCGGCGCCGACGTCCACGCCGAGACCTCCGGCGTCGCGCACTTCGCGTACGACGACGAGGAGACCTGCATCGCGGAGGTCCGCTACCTCCTGTCGATGCTCCCGCAGAACAACCGCGAGAACCCTCCGACCGTCGCCTCCGAGGACCCGGCCGACCGCCGCTCCGACGTCCTGCTCGACCTGGTGCCCGCCGACGGCAACCGCCCGTACGACATGCACAAGGTCATCGAGGAGCTCGTCGACGACGGCGACTTCCTGGAGATCCACGAGCGCTGGGCCCGCAACATCATCTGCGCGATGGCCCGCCTCGACGGCCAGGTCGTCGGCATCGTCGCCAACCAGCCGCAGTCCCTGGCCGGTGTCCTGGACATCGAGGCCTCGGAGAAGGCCGCCCGCTTCGTGCAGATGTGCGATGCGTTCAACATCCCGATCATCACCCTTCTGGACGTACCCGGCTTCCTGCCCGGCGTCGACCAGGAGCACGGTGGAATCATCCGGCACGGCGCGAAGCTGCTCTACGCCTACTGCAACGCGACCGTGCCCCGGATCTCGCTGATCCTGCGCAAGGCGTACGGCGGCGCGTACATCGTCATGGACTCCCAGTCGATCGGCGCCGACCTGACGTACGCCTGGCCCACCAACGAAATCGCGGTCATGGGCGCCGAGGGCGCCGCCAACGTGATCTTCCGCAAGCAGATCGCCGAGGCCGAGGACCCCGAGGCCATGCGCACCCGCATGGTCAAGGAGTACAAGGCCGAGCTGATGCACCCGTACTACGCGGCGGAGCGCGGCCTGGTCGACGACGTCATCGACCCCTCCGACACCCGCCAGGTGCTCATCCGGTCCCTCGCCATGCTCCGCACCAAGCACGCCGACCTGCCCTCCCGCAAGCACGGCAACCCGCCCCAGTAAGACCGCCCCGGCCACAAGGAGTCCACAGAAGTGACCACGCCTGCCACGGCCAACCTTCTCCGAGTCGAGAAGGGCCACGCCGACCCCGAGGAGCTCGCCGCCATCACCGCGGTCCTGCTCGCCCGCGCCGCCTCGCAGCCCGAGCCGGCCACCGCCGGCCACGGCCGCACCTCCGCCGGCTGGCGCCGCCTGGAGCGCGAGGGCGGCTTCCGCGCCCCGCACAGCTGGCGCTGACGCCCCTGGCGCCGACGCCCCGGACGCACGGCAAAGGGCCCCCGCTCCTTCGAGGAGCGGGGGCCCTTTCGCGTGGCGTTGCGCCGACGACCGTCGGGACGGTTACCGCAGCCGGGCCATGAGGGCGTGCTCGACGAGGGTGATGAGCGCGCTCTTGGCGTCCGCGCGGTGGCGGGCGTCGGTGGTGATGATCGGGGTGTCCGGGCCGATCTGGAGGGCCTCGCGGACTTCCTCGGGCTGGTACGGCTGGTTGCCGTCGAAGCCGTTGAGGGCGATGACGAACGGCAGGCCGCTGTTCTCGAAGTAGTCGACCGCGGGGAAGCAGTCGGCGAGGCGGCGGGTGTCGACGAGCACGACGGCGCCGATGGCGCCGCGGACCAGGTCGTCCCACATGAACCAGAAGCGGTCCTGACCGGGCGTACCGAAGAGGTACAGGATCAGGTCCTGGTCCAGCGTGATGCGGCCGAAGTCCATGGCGACAGTCGTCGTCGTCTTGTCGCCGGTGTGGGTGAGGTCGTCGATGCCCGCGGACGCGGACGTCATGACGGCCTCGGTACGCAGCGGGTTGATCTCCGAGACGGCACCCACGAACGTGGTCTTGCCCACGCCGAAGCCACCCGCCACCACGATCTTCGCGCTGGTGGTTGAACGGGCCGCGCCGCCGCTAGAGCTTGCGAAGTCCACTGAGCACCCTTTCGAGCAGTGTCACGTCTGGCTGACCGCCGGCGGCCTCGTCGCCGCCGGGCTGGTGAATGGCGACAAGTCCGGCCTCGGCCAGGTCGGCGACGAGGATCCGGGCAACGCCGAGGGGAATGGAGAGAAGGGCCGAGATCTCCGCGACCGACTTGATCTCGAAGCACAGCCGGCAGATCCGCTGGTGCTCGGGCAACTGCCCCTGCAGCCTGGCCGGATCGGCGGTGGTGCTGACCAGCGCCTCGATGGCGAGCTGGTAGCGCGGACGGGTCCGGCCGCCCGTCATCGCGTACGGCCGCACGAGCGGGTTGTGCCCGCCGGCGGAAGAGGAGCCCGCCGCACGCGGGGGTACCGGCTGCGCCTGCGGCTGCCCGTAGGACTGGGGGACACCCTGTCTGCTGGGTGCGGAAGGGAAGTTGTACCGGTTCTGCGCGGTGTCGCCGGGCGGCGCCTGATGCGCGTCGAAACCGTTATAGGGGTTCGCCCCCGGGGGTGTTCCCACGTCTCCTCCTCCGACTGCTTCGCGGTCCATGTCCCTTGGAGCCGCGTCACCGCACCCTAACGGTGCGGTGACGTGAAACGCACTGTCTGTCTGTTAGTTGAGAAGACTTCCCTGGAGCTCCGCCCGCAGGTCCGGGGTGAGGACGGAGCCCGCCCGGTCCACGAGGAGGGCCATCTCGTAGCCCACGAGACCGATGTCCGACTCGGGGTGGGCGAGGACGGCCAGCGAGGAACCGTCCGAGACCGACATGATGAAGAGGAAGCCGCGCTCCATCTCCACCACGGTCTGGTTGACCGCGCCGCCCTCGAAGATCCGGGACGCGCCCGCCGTCAGCGAGGTCAGCCCGGAGGCCACCGCCGCCAGCTGGTCGGCCCGGTCCCGGGGGAACCCCTCGGACATGGCCAGCAGGAGTCCGTCGGCGGAGACCACCACCGTGTGGGACACCCCGGGGGTGTTGTCCACGAAGTTGGTGATCAACCAGTTCAGATTCTGCGCCGCCTGGCTCATCGCGCTCACACTAACGCTCCTGGTCGTAGGTACTGCCCGGGCCGAAGCCCGATCCGTTCGTGTCCGATCCCGCGGTGCGGCCCTGCTGGACCCCGCGGCGCAGGTTGCTCAACCTGCCCCGCACGTCCTCGGGTGCCCGGGAGACCTGGGGGCCGCCCTGCGGCGTCTGCTCCGCCGTGCCCTCGACCAGGTTGGCCTTGGGGACGCGCCGGGGGAGGCCGGAGGAGGTGACCCCGCCCGCCTTCGGCTCGCGGAGCTTCTTGGCCTGCTCCCAGCGCTCGTCATTGGCCGAGCGCCATTCGTCGGAGGCATTGTTCTGGTTCTGCTCGTCCTGCCCCACCGGCCGCTCGGGCTCGGCCGGCGGCACGGGCCGCTGCGCCTGGGACGCCTGCGGGGCGACGCCGCCGCGGCGCGGCAGACCGGCGTCGGTCAGTCCGTGGCCGGTGTCCGGAGCGGGACTGGGAGCCGGGGCCGGACGGTCGAAGCCTACGCGCTCGGCGCCCTGTTCGGGAGCGCGCTGCGAAGATTCCGATTCCGGACGGTAACCCTGGTCGAAAGCGCCCTGGTAGGAGCTCTGCTCCGACCACTCGCCCTGGTGGGACTGGGGTTCGAACGCCTGCTCGTAGCCGCCCTGGGCCGGCTCCTGGGAGCCGTACGCCGCTTCCGCATACGTCTGCTGCGGGTACGCCTCGGCCTGCGGGGCGTACTCCTCGTACCCCTGCTGCGGGGCATAGCCGTAGCCGTCCTGCGGCTGCTGCTGGTACTCCTGCTGCTCCTGGCCGTACTCGGGGGCGTACCCCTGGCCCTGCTCGTAGCCCTGGGCGTACTCCTGGCCGTAGCCCTGCTCCTGGCCGTACTCGGAGCCGTACGCCTGGCCCTGCTCGGGCTCCTCGTACGGCGCGGAGTCGGCGCCGTGCACCTGGGCCTCCAGGGCCGCGCGGCGCTCCTCGCGCATCAGCGAGCGGTTGACCGGGTCCAGCTGCTGGCCCTCGCCCTGCTGCTCGTAGCGCGAGTCGTCGAAGCCGAGCTCGGCCGCGGTGCGCATCGGAGCCGCCTGGGGCTCGAAGCCGCCCTGCTGCTGGTGCGGGATGATCTGGGAGACCGTGAAGTCGTCCTGGACCGGCTGCTCGCCACCGCCACCGTGGGTGATCGCGTCCGGCAGCATGACCAGCGAGGTGGTGCCGGCCTGCTCGCCCGAGGGGCGGAGCTGGACGCGGATGCCGTGCCGGTCGGAGAGCCGGCCGACCACGAAGAGGCCCATGCGCTGGGAGACGGCGGCGTCCACGGTGGGCGGGTTCGCCAGCTTGTGGTTGATGTCCGCGAAGTCCTCGGCGGTGAGGCCGATGCCCTTGTCGTGGATCTCGACCATCACGCGGCCGTCGGGGAGACGGGTCGCGGTCACACGGACCTTGGTCTGCGGGGAGGAGAACGTGGTGGCGTTCTCCAGGAGCTCGGCGAGCAGGTGCACGAGGTCGGTCACGGCCTGGCCGTGGATCTCGGCCTCCGGCACGCCGGCGATCTCGATGCGCTCGTACTGCTCCACCTCGGAGGAGGCGGCGCGGAGCACGTCGACGAGGGGGACCGGCTGGTCCCAGCGGCGGCCCGGCTCCTCGCCGGCGAGGACCAGGAGGTTCTCGCCGTTGCGGCGCATACGGGTCGCGAGGTGGTCCAGCTTGAAGAGGTTCTCCAGCTGGTCCGGGTCGGCCTCGTTGTTCTCCAGGTCGGTGATGAGGGTCAGCTGGCCCTCGATCAGCGACTGGTTGCGGCGCGACAGGTTGGTGAAGATCGCGTTGACGTTGCCGCGGAGCATGGCCTGCTCGGCGGCGAGCCGCACGGCCTCGCGGTGGACCTGGTCGAAGGCGCGGGCGACCTCGCCGATCTCGTCCTGGGAGTCGATCGGGATGGGCTGCACCCGGGTGTCGACCCGGCCGGGCTCGGTACGGGAGAGCTGGTCGACGAGCATCGGCAGGCGCTGCTCGGCGATGCCGAAGGCGGCCGTGCGCAGCTCGCGCATCGAGCGGCTCATCTGGCGGGCCATCATCCCGGCGAGGATGAAGGCGGCGAGCAGGGCGACGACGACGCTGGCGCCCATGACCCAGGCGTCGGTCTTGGCCTCGTCGGAGATCGCGGTGGCCTCGGCCACGGCCTTGTCGACGAGGGTCTTCTCGACCTCGCTGTAGCCGTCGAACTTGGCGGTGGCGATCGCCATCCAGGTCTCGGCGTTGATCTTCTTGGCCGCCAGGGCCTTGATCGCGTCCGCGTCCTCGGCGGAGCCGATCGCGGTGGCGACGCCGGAGTAGACCGAGCCGTCCTTGCCCTTGGGCAGGGTGATGTCGGCGGCCTGCATCCTCCGCTCGCCCTCGGCGGCCTTGCCCGCCATGACCTTCTTCAGGCGCTCGACGTCCTCGGCCGTGCCACCGGAGTTGTACTCGCCGAGGGCGATCTGCTCCAGGTAGTTGTACGAGTTGAAGGCGACCGACTGCTGGGCGAAGACGGCGTCCTTGGCGCTGGGCCGGACGAGCAGCTGGGTGCCGATGGAGCGCTGGAGCGAGCCGGCGGCCTTGGCCAGCTGGATCGCGTAGACGGTCCGGCCGTAGCTGGTGATGTTGCCGGTGCCCAGGCCGAGCTCGTTGGAGAACTCCATGAGGTAGTGCTGCACGCCGGTGTAGCCGAGCTGGGTGTTCACCGGGTCGAGCGCGGCCGTGTAGGCGGCCTTGCGGAGGGCCGCGAGCTTGGGCTCCTCGTTCTTGAACGCCTGCAGGCGGCGCTCCAGGCCCTGGCCCGAGGGCATGTTCTCGACGGCCTTGTCGAAGTCGGCGCGGGCCGCGTCGGTGGCCGCGTGCGCCCGGGTGATCTCGTCCGAGGCCCGGTCCTTGCCGGAGAGCAGCGGGACGGCCGTCAGGTCGCGCTCGTTGAGGAGGGCGTTGGAGTACTGCGAGGCGGCGCGCACGATGAGCGCCGTCTTCTCGGCGTCCTGCGCCTCCTGCCAGGTGTCGATCGATCCCTTGACCTGGAAGCCGCCCATGACGAGGCCGACGAGCACGGGTATGAGGAGGATGGCGTTCAGCCGGGTGGGCACCCGCCAGTTGCGCGGGGACAGCTTGCTGGAGCTGCCCTCGGGGGCGGGCGCGGGCGCGGGAGTCACCGGTACGTCCGCGGGCGACAGCGCGCTGCGCGACGGCGGGGTGAAGTTGCCCCGCGCCTCCTGCTCCGCGGAGCCATCCATGCTTCGCCTCACTCGACCAACAACCTCTCCGCGTCGGCACCTACGTCGTGCCGGTGTTTCATTCAGGGCCGTACTACTCGGGAGTTCATGAATTGCAGCACGTGAAGGGGGTCCCTTCCAAACAGTGGGACGGGACGGCTTCCCGTGGTGCATGCCTCAGATAAAACGGGCATAAAGAACGAGCCCCGCCAAAAGGCGGGGCTCATGTGAGCACAGCGACACTGATCGGATGCGTCGGGTGTCCGAGGCGCCCGAATTCTCTGTCGAAATGTTATGAAGCCCGGGGCGGGTCGTGTCGAAGGCCACAGATCGACTCCGGCCGCCCCCGAGCGGCGGCATATGACAACTGCCCCGACGGAAAACCTACTTGAGCCGGGCCATGAGGGCGTGCTCGACGAGGGTGATGAGCGCGCTCTTGGCGTCCGCGCGGTGGCGGGCGTCGGTGGTGATGATCGGGGTGTCGGGACCGATCTGCAGCGCCTCGCGGACCTCGTCCGGCGTGTACGGCTGGGCGCCGTCGAAGCCGTTGAGGGCGATGACGAACGGCAGGCCGCTGTTCTCGAAGTAGTCGACCGCCGGGAAGCAGTCGGACAGACGGCGGGTGTCGACGAGGACGACGGCGCCGATGGCACCGCGCACCAGGTCGTCCCACATGAACCAGAAGCGGTCCTGACCGGGGGTGCCGAACAGGTACAGGATCAGGTCCTGGTCCAGCGTGATGCGGCCGAAGTCCATCGCCACCGTGGTGGTGGTCTTCCCGCCGGTGTGCGTGAGGTCGTCGATCCCGGCGGAGGCCGCGGTCATCACGGCCTCGGTGCGCAGCGGGTTGATCTCCGAGACGGCGCCCACGAACGTGGTCTTGCCCACGCCGAAGCCACCGGCCACCACGATCTTCGCGCTGGTGGTCGATCTGGCCGCGCCGCCGTTAGAGCTTGCGAAGTCCACTGAGCACCCTTTCGAGCAGTGTCACGTCCGGCGTGCCGCCGGCTTCTCCGTTGCCCGGCTGGTGGATCGCCACCATGCCCGCCTCGGCCAGGTCGGCCACGAGGATCCGGGCGACGCCGAGCGGCATCGACAGCAGGGCGGACACCTCGGCCACCGACTTGACCTCACGGCACAGGTGGCAGATGCGCTGGTGCTCGGGCAGGAGCGTGGCGAGGTGCGCCGGGTCGGCGGTGGTGCTGACCAGCGCCTCGATGGCGAGCTGGTAGCGCGGCCGGGTCCGGCCGCCGGTCATCGCGTACGGACGGACCAGCGGCTGGTCGCCCTCGTGACCGTACGGGTCGTCCAGCGACGAGCCACCGTACGGATCGTGAGAGGCGGGGGGCGGGGTCATGAATCCTCCGGGCGTGACAGCAAGACCTCTGCCGTCTGATGGGGCCGGTGGGGGGCCGGATGGGGCGGCCGGACGATTGAACGGTGCCGGGTGCGGTACGCGTGGGGTCGTACCGCCCCGGCGGGAAGGCGGGGTGCCGCGGACGGGTGGGGACCGCTAGTGCAGCAGGCTGCCCTGGAGCTCCGCGCGGAGATCCGGGGTGAGGACGCTGCCGGCCCGGTCGACCAGCAGCGCCATCTCGTAGCCCACGAGGCCGATGTCGCACTCCGGGTGTGCGAGCACGGCCAGCGAGGAACCGTCCGAGACCGACATGAGGAAGAGGAAGCCGCGCTCCATCTCCACCACGGTCTGTGCCACGGGACCGCCCTCGAAGATCCGGGAGGCGCCCGCGGTCAGCGAGGTGAGCCCGGACGCGACCGCCGCCAGCTGGTCGGCACGATCGCGGGGGAATCCTTCGGACATGGCCAGCAGAAGGCCGTCGGCGGAGACCACCACCGTGTGGGACACCCCGGGGGTGTTGTCCACGAAGTTGGTGATCAACCAGTTCAGGTTCTGCGCCGCCTGGCTCATCGCGCTCAACTATCGCTCCTGCTGGTGGTTCGGACCGAGGTGGAAGCTACCCGTGGTCGAGTTGCCCGCCTGTCGGCCCTGCTGGATACCGCGGCGCAGATTGGTGAGTCGGCCGCGGACGTCGTCGGGTGCACGCGAGACCTGGGGGCCGGCCGTGTGGGCCTGCTCCTGTGCGGTCCCGGGTACGAGGTTGGCCTTCGGCACACGGCGCGGAAGACCGGAGGTGGTGACCCCGCCGGCGGAGGGCTTGCGCGCCCGCTCGGCCTGGCGCACCAGGTCGTCGTTGGGCGAGGGCCGCCAGTTGGCCGGCCGTCCGCCGTCGGGAGCCTGGCCGGGGGCCGGGCGCTGCGCCGCCGGGGCGGGCTGCGGGACGACCGGGGTCTGCATGGTCCGGTCGAACTCGGGCGCCTGCGGCTGCGGCTGCTGCTGCTGCTGCGGCCGGCCCTGCGGGGCGGCCGGGGCCTGCTGCTGCCCCTGCTCCTGCTGGAACCAGTTGGTCTCCAGCGTGTCGTAGAGCGGGGTGCGTCCGTCGCCCGCGGCCGGCGCCGGCGGCAGGGCCTCCGGACGACGCGGCCGGCCGAGCTGCGGCTGACCGGGCTGCTGCTGACGCGGCTGGGCGGCCTGCGGGGCGGCCTGCTGCTGACCGGGCTGGTGCTGACCGGGCTGCGGCTGACCGGGCTGGGCGAAGCCCTGCTGCGGGAGGCCGGGCTGGGGGGCCTGCCGGTTCTGCGGGACCTGCGGGGCCAGGGGCGCCTGCGGTACGAAGGGCTGGCTGCCGTACGGCGGCTGGGCCTGGTACTGCGGTGCCTGGGGGGCCTGGGGGGCCTGGGGTGCCTGCGGGGCCTCGAAGTCCGGCCGAGGGAAGGCCGCGGTGGACGCCGGGTCCTGGTACTGCGGGACCTGCGGGGCCATCGGCGCCTGCGGAGCCACGGGCGCCTGCGGGGCGTTGAAGTCCGGCCGCGGGAACTGGCCCGTCGAACCCGGGCCCTGCGGGGCGCCGGGCGCGGCGAACGAGCCCGTGGTCTCCAGGTCCTCGTGGCCGCGCGGAGCGTCGAGCGGCGTCATGTCCTGCTGCGGGCGGCGCACCGGCTGCTGGGCCGGGTCGCTGCCCCAGCTCGCGGCCTGCGGGCGCTGCGGCTGCGGGTTGCCGCCGGGAAGCTCGGCGCGCGGGAAGCCGTTCGGGGCACCCAGCGGGTCCTGCTGCTCCGGGGCCTGAGGGGACTGAGGCGCCTGCGGGGTGCGCGGGCTGCCGCCCCACACGTCCGTGCGGGACGGGATGGCGCTGGCCGCGCCGCCGATGAGACCCGCGCCCGGGCCGGGCTGCGGAGGCTGGGGGAGCTGCGGCAGCTGACCGGTCTGCTCCAGCTGCGCGTCGGCCGGCTGGGGCTGCTGCGGGGCCGGGGCCTGCGGCGCGCCGTCCCGGGCGGGCAGCGCGGTGCGCGCTCCGCCGGCGGGGCCGACCTGGGGACGCGAGGCACCGGGGCCCGCGCCGAGCCGGCCGGCCGGGGCCGGGGAGCCGCCGAGACCCGGACGTCCGGCGCCGGGGCCACCGGCGGCCGGTCCGCCGAGCGCGCCGGGACCGCCGGCCGAGCCGGGGCCGCCGCCCGCGCCGGGGCCGCCGGGGAGCCGGCCGCCGGGGGCGTTGCCGCCCTGCGGGGCCGCGCCCTGGGAGCCGGGGCCCGACTTGGGGGCCGGCTTGCGGCCGCCCTGGGCGACGTCGACCGGGAGCATGACGAGCGCGGTGGTGCCGCCCGAGTCGGAGGGGCGCAGCTGGATGCGGATGCCGTGTCGCAGGGACAGGCGGCCGACCACGAAGAGGCCCATGCGGCGGGAGACGGAGACGTCCACGGTGGGCGGCGAGGCGAGCCGCTCGTTGATCGCCGCGAGGTCCTCGGGGGAGAGGCCGATGCCGGTGTCGTGGATCTCGACGAGCACGCGGCCGTCGGGCAGCGCGTGACCGGTGACCCGGACCTTGGTCTGCGGGGAGGAGAACGAGGTGGCGTTCTCCAGCAGCTCGGCGAGGAGGTGCACGAGGTCGTTGACGACCCGGCCGGCGACGTCCGTCGCCGGGACCGCGGCCAGTTCGATGCGCTCGTACTGCTCCACCTCGGAGGCGGCGGCACGCAGGACGTCGACCAGCGGGACCGGGCGGGTCCAGCGGCGGCCCGGCTCCTCGCCGGCGAGGACGAGGAGGTTCTCGCCGTTCCGGCGCATACGGGTCGCGAGGTGGTCGAGCTTGAACAGCGAGGAGAGCTGGTCCGGGTCGGCCTCGCGGGACTCCAGCTCGGAGATGAGCGAGAGCTGGCGCTGGATGAGGCCCTGCGAACGGCGCGAGAGGTTGGTGAACATCGCGTTGACGTTGCCCCGGAGGAGGGCCTGCTCGGCGGCGAGGCGGACGGCCTCGCGGTGCACGTCGTCGAAGGCCGCGGCCACCTGGCCGATCTCGTCCCGGGAGTGCACACCGACGGACTCGACGGAGGTGTCGACGTCCTGCGGGTCGGACTCGGAGAGCTGCTTGACGAGCTCGGGCAGGCGTTCCTGGGCGACCTTGGTGGCGGTGTCCTGGAGCCTGCGCAGCGAGCGGATCATGGACCGGGCGACGACGAAGGCGCCGATGAGGGAGACGCCGAGGACGAGCAGGATCAGCGCACCGTTGATGATGGCCTCGCGCTGCGACTCCTGGCGCAGCTCACGGGCCATCGTGTCCATGTCGCCGAGGAGCTGCTCCTCGATGCGGGCCATGGCCGCGATCTTCGTCTCGTACTCGTCGGTGAAGTTGAGGTAACCGCGGCGCACGCCGCCCGGCATGGCGCCGTCGGAGGCCAGCACGCGCTCGGCGTACTTCTCGGCGTCCAGGATCGTCGGGTTGCCGGTGTGCAGCGAGTCGGTGAGGGAGGTGGCGTCGCCGCCGGTCCCCTCGTAGATCGCCGTGAACGACTTGAAGGCGTTGTTCTCACTCTTGAGCGCGGCCTCGCCGTAGAGGCGGTCACCGGGCTGGATCCGGCCGGCGGTCTTGTCGCTGGCCGGCAGGGCGCCCGCGATGATCGCCTGCTGGATGGAGGCGTACTCCTTGGCGGACGAGAACGCGGCGAGCGCGCGGGTCCGCTTGATCATCTCGGGGCTGCTGGTCGCCTGCGCCATGTCCTGCGAGAGGCTGAGCAGCGAGCGGATGAGGCGGCTGTACGCCTCGACCGTCACGGACTGCTGGACGCCCTTCTGGTAGGCGTTCGTCCGGATGTTGTGGAGGTCGATGACCTGCGCGGCGATGGTGCCGACGTTGGAGCGGATGCTCTGCAGCGCCTCGTCGTCCTCGCTGTTCGGGATGGCCCGGGTGGCGTCGAGGAAGGCGTCGTAGGCGCGGTCCGTGCGGCGGCGCGGGTTGGCGACCTGGTAGTCGCTGACCGGACGGCCGTTGGCGAGCGGGCCCGCGGAGAGGTCGCGCTCGGCCTGGAGTGCCTGCGCGAGGTCGGTCGCCTCACGGGTGAGCTTGGTGAGCAGCTGCATGTGGTCGAGCTGCTGCATGTCCTGGAGCGACTCGTTGATGCGGATGCCGCCGAGGCTGGTGGCCGCGACCACGGGGAGGGTCAGCAGGGCCACCAGGCGGGTGGAGATGCGCCAGTTCCGCAGGGCTATTCGGGGGCCGACCGCGTTCTCGGGCGTCGCGGGCGTGGTGCCCTTGTCGCCGCGCGCGGCGGCCGCGCCGGACTGTTCGCCGGACTCGCCGTCCGGCCGCGACCCCTTGCCCTTGCCCTTGCCCTTGGCCTGCGGCTTGGCCGGGGGCTTGCCCTGGCCGCCCGCGCCGGGCGCCTGCTGGGTGGGGTGCGGGGCCGCGGGGCCGCGGTCGGCCCCGGCGCGCGGTTCCTGCTCCGACGGAGCCTCCGCGCGGCCCTTGCGGGCCTGGGCAGAGCCCGTGCCATCCCTCTTGAAACGTCCCTGCACTAGCGTCGCAACCTCTGGACCAGGCGTCCTTCCGGGTGGAACCGGAGTGGACGGTGTCGGCGTCGTCGGGACGCATCGGTGCGCCCCGGGTGGTCGTCGGTGACCGGCGCAGATCCCCCTTCTCCGCCACTCGGCCGGCGCTGCGTTGCGCCCCTGCGTGCCGGCCTCGAACCCGCGGCGGTGCGTGGAATTCCAGCACAGTGCCGGAACTCCAACAAGGGCTGCGGTCTGTACCGCAGGGGGGATGACCAACCGTACGCGCCAGATCACGGGGTGTAGAAGATGATCACGGAGGATTCGGACTTTTCCGCACCAAAGATCCGGCATCCCCGTGTGTCCCAGTCGCGATGATCAGGAGCGGAATGACTGGTTCAGTGGCGTAATGTCCCTTTCCGTGACCTGACATGCGCGTCCGTAATGCCCGGAAAATCCACCCAGTGGTGAGCAAACTCACACCGGAATCGATGTCTTGGCCATGTATTCGAAGGGAACGCCTTGATTTAGCCTGACGCTTTACACCATTCTCGCGCCCGCACGGGCGCCCGTCCCAGGACAAGGTCTGCCAGCGCGATGACTGCACCCACGCCCGCCACCACGGCCAACCCGCGCCGTTCCACCCTCGCCCACCTCGCGGACGCCGCCGCCCTCGGCCGCGGCGCCACCCCCGAGTACGCGACGGAGCTCCCCGGCTCGACGGCCAACCCGCGCCGCACGGTCCTGATGCAGGCCCCCGCGCCGTACGTCCCGGCCTACCTCGCCGAGGCCTGAGCCGAGGCCCGATCGGGCACTCCACCCGCCCGCCACCGGCGAGAACCGCCGGGCGGCCGCCCCGCGCCGCGTTAGCCTGGAGCGTCAGACTCCAGCCAGTACCAAGTGAGGGGCGACAGCACTCGTGCGCATCGCCAGATTCTCCATCGACGGCAATGTCGCCTTCGGCGCGGTCGAGGGCGAGGGGACCGTCGAGTCCGGCGGCCTCGTCCTCGACATCATCAAGGGCATCCCGTACACCGACTTCGAGCTCAGCGGCACCAAGGTCCCGCTGAGCAAGGTACGGCTCCTGCCGCCGGTGCTCCCCAACAAGGTCGTGGCCGTCAGCCGCAACTACGCGGAGCACGCCAAGGAGCTCGGCAACGAGGTCCCCGAGGCCCCGGTCGTCTTCTTCAAGCCGACCACCTCGGTCATCGGCCCCGGCGACGCCATCGAGTTCCCCTCCTTCTCCAGCGAGCTGCACCACGAGGCCGAACTGGCCGTGGTGATCGGCCGCATGTGCCGCGAGGTGCCCCGGGAGCGCGTCAAGGACGTGATCTTCGGCTACACCTGCGCCAACGACGTGACCGCCCGCGACGTCCAGAAGCGCGAGGCCCAGTGGGCCCGCGCCAAGGGCTTCGACACGAGTTGCCCGCTGGGCCCCTGGGTGGAGACCGACCTCGACCCGAGCGACCTGACCGTCCAGGCCACGGTCAACGGCGAACAACGCCAGCTCGGTCGGACGAGCGACATGATCCGCTCCATCGAGGACCTGGTCGTCCACATCACCGAGGCCATGACGCTGCTCCCGGGCGACGTCATCCTCACCGGCACCCCCGCCGGGGTCGGCCCCCTCACCGTCGGCGACGAGGTCGCCGTCACCATCGAAGGCATCGGCACTCTCACCAACAGGGTGATCAAGCGTGGCTAACGCGATCCGCGTCCGTTTCTGTCCGTCCCCGACCGGCAACCCCCATGTGGGCCTGGTCCGCACCGCCCTCTTCAATTGGGCCTTCGCCCGGCACAACCAGGGCAGCGGTGCCCAGTTCGTATTCCGCATCGAGGACACCGACGCGGCCCGCGACTCCGAGGAGTCGTACGAGCAGCTGCTCGACTCCCTCAAGTGGCTCGGCCTCGACTGGGACGAGGGCCCGGAGATCGGCGGCCCGCACGCCCCGTACCGCCAGTCGCAGCGGATGGACATCTACAAGGACGTCGCGGAGAAGCTGCTCGCCGGCGGGTACGCGTACCCCTGCTACTGCACCACCGAGGAGCTCGACGAGCGCCGCGAGGCCGCCCGCGCCGCCGGCCGCCCGTCCGGCTACGACGGCCACTGCCGCGACCTCACCCTGGAGCAGAAGTCCGCGTACGAGGCCGAGGGCCGCGCGTCGATCGTCCGCTTCCGGATGCCCGACGAGCCGATCACCTTCACCGACCTGGTCCGCGGCGAGCTCACCTTCACCCCGGAGAACGTGCCGGACTACGGCATCCTCCGGGCCAACGGCGCCCCGCTCTACACCCTCGTCAACCCGGTCGACGACGCCCTGATGGAGATCACCCACGTCCTGCGCGGCGAGGACCTGCTCTCCTCCACCCCCCGCCAGATCGCCCTCTACAAGGCGCTGATCGAGCTGGGCGTCGCCAAGGAGATCCCCGCCTTCGGCCACCTGCCGTACGTCATGGGCGAGGGCAACAAGAAGCTCTCCAAGCGCGACCCCCAGGCGAGCCTCAACCTCTACCGGGAGCGCGGCTTCCTCCCCGAGGGCCTCCTGAACTACCTGTCCCTGCTCGGCTGGTCCTTCTCCGCCGACCAGGACATCTTCACCATCCCCGAGATGGTGGCGAAGTTCGACATCGCGGACGTCAACGCCAACCCGGCCCGCTTCGACCTCAAGAAGGCCGAGTCCATCAACGCGGACCACATCCGCATGCTGGACGTGAAGGCCTTCGCCGAGGCCTGCGAGCCCTGGCTGCGCGCCCCGCACGCCCCCTGGGCGCCCGAGGACTTCGACCGCGCGGCCTGGGAGCGGATCGCCCCGCACGCCCAGACCCGCCTGACCGTCCTCTCCGAGATCACGGCCAACGTCGACTTCCTCTTCCTGCCCGAGCCGGTCTTCGACCAGCCCTCCTGGGACAAGGCGATGAAGGGCGAGCCCGCGGCCCTCCTCACCACCGCCCGCGAGAAGCTGGAGTCGGCCGACTGGAACGACCCCGAGTCGCTCAAGAGCGCCGTCCTCGCCGCCGGCGAGGCCCACGGCCTCAAGCTCGGCAAGGCCCAGGCCCCGGTCCGCGTCGCCGTCACCGGCCGCACCGTCGGCCTCCCCCTCTTCGAGTCCCTGGAGATCCTGGGCAAGGAGAAGACCCTGACCCGCATCGACGCGGCCCTGGCGAAGCTCGCCGCGTAACCGCGCCACCCGTACGACCACGGGGGCGGCACCCGGAACACCCTCCGGGCGCCGCCCCCGTCGGCGTACCAAGATCCAGAGATCCCCTCCCGGCCCGGCCCTCCGGGGCGTACGGTCGGTTCCATGACCATCCGGGCCGTCCTCTGGGACGTGGACGACACGATCTTCGACTACGCGGGTGCCGACCGCGCCGGCATGCGTGCCCACCTGGCCGCCGAGGGGCTGAGCGGCCTGCACGGCTCCGTCGAGGACGCCCTGCGGCTCTGGAAGGAGCTCACCGAGCTCCACTGGCGGCGGTACGAGGACGGGCTCGGCGACTGGCGGCAGCAGCGCCGCTGGCGGGTCCGCGACTTCCTGGACCGGCAGGAGCTGGCCGACGCCGAGACCGACGCCTGGTTCGACCGGTACGTGGCCCACTACGAGGCCGCCTGGGAGCTCTTCCCCGACGCCCTGCCCGTCCTCGACCTGCTCGCCGCCGAGTACCGGCAGGCCGTCCTGTCGAACTCCAGCCTCCACGCCCAGGAGCCCAAGCTGCGCGCCCTCGGCGTCCGCGACCACTTCGAGGCCGTCCTGTGCGCCGCCGAGCTGGGCGCCGCCAAGCCGTCCGCCGAGGCCTTCCACGCCGCCTGCGCGGCGCTCGGCCTCGCCCCGCACGAGGTGGCGTACGTGGGGGACCGCCCCGACATCGACGCGCTCGGCGCCGAGGAGGCGGGGCTCCACGGCATCTGGCTGGACCGCGCCGACACCGGCGGACAGCCCGGCCTGCGGCGGATCACCGACCTCCACCAGCTCCCTCCGCTGCTCCGCGGGGATACCCGTTTTGGAGCACCGTCCACCTTCGGGTAATGTTCTTCCTGCGCCGAGGGGAGCAAGCCGAAAGGCAAGAACCCGGAAAGCGCAAGCCGAGCAAGATCCCCCGCACGGGGAAGTTGCCCCGGTGGCCTATGGTGTAATTGGCAGCACGACTGATTCTGGTTCAGTTAGTCTTGGTTCGAGTCCAGGTAGGCCAGCTCGCAGAGCTCATCTGCAAACCAGTGGATTGGCATCCACGAGCCCCCGTTGTGTAGCGGCCTAGCACGCCGCCCTCTCAAGGCGGTAGCGCCGGTTCGAATCCGGTCGGGGGTACAGATCCTTCCCGCGGGGTCACCTGGGTAGCTCCCGGTGACGCCGATGCAGGATCGCTAGGGCCCCCGTTGTGTAGCGGCCTAGCACGCCGCCCTCTCAAGGCGGTAGCGCCGGTTCGAATCCGGTCGGGGGTACGACGCTGGTCTAACCACGTATTGGTCTATGGTGTAATTGGCAGCACGACTGATTCTGGTTCAGTTAGTCTAGGTTCGAGTCCTGGTAGACCAGCTCGGATCTGCGGCGGAAACGCCCGCATGATCCAAAGCCCCCGTTGTGTAGCGGCCTAGCACGCCGCCCTCTCAAGGCGGTAGCGCCGGTTCGAATCCGGTCGGGGGTACGCGATCGAAGAAGCCCTTCCCTTCGGGGGAGGGCTTCTTCGCTGTTCCGGCACGGCGCGCACAACTCCGGCCCACCGCTGCGGCGTTGGAGCGGTGGGCCGGAGAACGTACAGATGAACAGAGGAAGATCAGCCGTTGCGGCGGAGCGCCTCGCTGAGGCGGGCGGCGGCGTCGATGACCGCCTGGGCGTGCATACGGCCCGGGTGACGCGTCAGGCGCTCGATCGGACCCGAGACCGACACGGCGGCCACCACGCGGTTCGACGGGCCCCTCACGGGCGCGGAGACGGACGCGACGCCCGGCTCCCGCTCACCGATCGACTGGGCCCAGCCGCGGCGCCGTACGCCCGACAGGGCCGTCGCCGTGAAACGGGCGCCCTGGAGACCGCGGTGCAGCCGCTCGGGCTCCTCCCAGGCCATCAGGATCTGCGCCGACGAGCCGGCCTTCATGGTCAGCGTCGAGCCCACCGGGACGGTGTCCCGCAGGCCGGACAGCCGCTCGGCCGCCGCCACGCAGATCCGCATGTCGCCCTGGCGCCGGTAGAGCTGCGCGCTCTCCCCGGTCACGTCCCGCAGATGCGTGAGCACCGGACCGGCCGTCGCGAGGAGCCGGTCCTCGCCGGCCGCCGCCGCGAGCTCCGCGAGCCGCGGGCCGAGAATGAAACGGCCCTGCATGTCGCGGGCCACCATCCGGTGGTGTTCCAATGCCACGGCCAGTCGGTGGGCCGTGGGTCGTGCGAGTCCCGTCGCCGCGACCAGTCCTGCGAGGGTGGCCGGACCGGACTCCAGGGCGCTCAGGACAAGGGCTGCCTTGTCGAGAACGCCTACGCCGCTAGAGTTGTCCATGCAACGATATTCGCGTCTCACTCTGTGAAACGCAAGTTCAATTTCCCGAGGAACTTGTCACTCTGGTGGGGCGGCCGCACAACGGACCGCGCAACGGTCTCTAGTGGTGTCGGCGCAGCCGCCGGCCGGAGGGAAAGCGATGGGTAGGACACTCGCGGAGAAGGTCTGGGACGACCATGTCGTCCGGCGCGCCGAGGGCGAGCCCGACCTCCTCTTCATCGATCTTCACCTGCTGCACGAGGTGACCAGCCCCCAGGCCTTCGACGGCCTCCGCCAGAACGGGCGGCAGGTGCGGCGCCTCGACCTCACCCTCGCCACCGAGGACCACAACACCCCCACCCTCGACATCGACAAGCCGATCGCCGACCCGGTCTCCCGCGCCCAGCTGGAGACCCTGCGCAAGAACTGCGCCGAGTTCGGGGTACGGCTCCACCCGCTCGGCGACGTCGAGCAGGGCGTCGTCCACGTGGTGGGACCGCAGCTGGGCCTGACCCAGCCCGGCATGACCGTGGTCTGCGGCGACTCCCACACCTCCACCCACGGCGCCTTCGGCGGCCTGGCGTTCGGCATCGGCACCAGCCAGGTCGAGCACGTCCTGGCCACCCAGACGCTGCCCATGGCCCGCCCGAAGACCATGGCCATCACCGTGAACGGCGAGCTGCCCGCCGACGTCACCGCCAAGGACCTGATCCTCGCCGTCATCGCGAAGATCGGCACCGGCGGCGGCCAGGGCTACGTCCTGGAGTACCGGGGCTCCGCCATCGAGAAACTCTCGATGGAGGGCCGCATGACCATCTGCAACATGTCCATCGAGGCCGGCGCCCGCGCGGGCATGATCGCCCCCGACGAGACCACCTTCGCCTACCTCAAGGGCCGTCCCCACGCCCCCGAGGGCGAGGACTGGGACGCCGCCGTCGCCTACTGGAAGACCCTGAGGACCGACGAGGACGCCGTCTTCGACGCCGAGGTCGTCATCGAGGCCGCCGAGCTGGCCCCGTTCGTCACCTGGGGCACCAACCCCGGCCAGGGCGCCCCGCTTTCGGCGAACGTCCCCGACCCGGCTTCGTACGAAGACCCCTCGGAGCGCCTCGCCGCCGAAAAGGCCCTGGAGTACATGGGGTTGACCGCCGGGCAGCCGCTGCGCGACATCAAGGTCGACACCGTCTTCGTAGGCTCCTGCACCAACGGCCGCATCGAGGACCTGCGCAACGCCGCCTCCCTCCTGGAGGGCCGCCAGGTCGCCGACGGCGTCCGCATGCTGGTCGTCCCCGGCTCCGTCCGGGTCGCCCTGCAGGCCGTCGAGGAGGGCCTGGACAAGGTCTTCAAGGCCGCCGGCGCCGAATGGCGGCACGCGGGCTGCTCCATGTGCCTGGGCATGAACCCCGACCAGCTGGCCCCCGGCGAGCGCTCCGCGTCCACCTCCAACCGCAACTTCGAGGGCCGGCAGGGCAAGGGCGGCCGCACCCACCTGGTCTCCCCCCAGGTCGCCGCCGCCACCGCTGTCCTCGGCCACCTGGCCTCCCCGGCCGACCTGTCCGACACCGTCACCACCGCGGGGGTCTGAGAACCATGGAAGCCTTCACCACGCACACCGGCCGCGCCGTCCCGCTGCGCCGCAGCAACGTCGACACCGACCAGATCATCCCCGCGCACTGGCTGAAGAAGGTCACCCGCGACGGCTTCGAGGACGGCCTCTTCGAGGCCTGGCGCAAGGACTCCGAGTTCGTCCTCAACCGCCCCGAGCGGCAGGGCGCCACGGTCCTGGTCGCCGGCCCCGACTTCGGCACCGGCTCCTCCCGCGAGCACGCCGTCTGGGCGCTGCAGAACTACGGCTTCAAGACCGTCATCTCGGCCCGCTTCGCCGACATCTTCCGCGGCAACTCGCTGAAGAACGGTCTGCTGACGGTCGTCCTCCCGCAGGAGACGGTCGACGCCCTCTGGGCGCTGACCGAGGCCGACCCGACCGCCGAGATCACCGTCGACCTGGAGGCCCGCAAGGTCCTGGCGGCCGGGATCGACGCCGACTTCGAGCTCGACGAGAACGCCCGCTGGCGGCTCCTGAACGGCCTCGACGACATCAGCCTCACCCTTCAGAACGAAGCCGACATCGCGGCCTACGAGACGGCCAGGCCGTCCTTCAAGCCCCGTACAATTACGGCCTGAGCAGCGCTTTTCCACGACTGCGCCCCCCACTCTCCGGTGGGGGGCGCAGTCGCTTGTTGAGACCCTGTCGGGCGACAACTCGCCCTAGATGGCACAATCGGTGCATGGAACGCGACAACCAACTCAAGCTCTACGAGGAAGTCGCCGACCGATTGAAAGAAGCGCACTCCCGAGTGCGCGCACTGCAAGTCCCGGAGGGCGTAAGGATGGCGCTGTCCCGGAAGCTGCTGGTCGTCACGGCCGCGGCGAAGCACGATCTCGCGGACGCGGCGACGCGTCTGGACCGGTTGATGAAGGACCTCGACGAGGGTCGATTCCCTGAAGACGACTGACACCAGGAACTCCGCAACGGCACTTCCGCGTTGCGGCACTAGGGTGATTAGACCGTTTCGTGTTTGATTTGCGGTATATACATGCCTAACGTGCGAAAAAGCTTGAACAGTTTCGTTCCGGCAAAGTCTCCGAAGGGGAAGACGTGAACAAGGCGCAGCTCGTAGAAGCGATTGCCGACAAGTTGGGCGGTCGCCAGCAGGCCGCCGAAGCCGTCGACCACGTGCTCGACGCCATCGTGCGCGCCGTGGTCTCCGGCGACCGTGTCTCGGTCACGGGCTTCGGCTCGTTCGAGAAGGTCGACCGCCCGGCCCGCTACGCCCGCAACCCGCAGACGGGCGAGCGCGTGCGGGTCAAGAAGACCTCCGTTCCGCGCTTCCGCGCGGGCCAGGGCTTCAAGGACCTGGTCAGCGGCTCGAAGAAGCTCCCCAAGGGCGGCGAGGTCTCCGTCAAGAAGGCCCCCAAGGGCAGCCTGACCGGCGGCGCCTCCGCCACCGTGAAGAAGGCCGCGGCGAAGAAGGCCACCACGGCCAAGAAGGCCGCCGCCAAGAAGGCCACGCCGGCCAAGAAGACCACGGCCGCCAAGAAGGCGACCCCGGCCAAGAAGACCACCACCGCGGCCGCGAAGAAGGCGACCGCCACGGCCAAGAAGGCCGCCGCCAAGAAGGCGACCCCGGCCAAGAAGGCCACCACGGCCGCCGCGGCCAAGAAGACGGCCGCCAAGAAGACCGCCCCGGCGAAGAAGGCCGTGGCGAAGAAGGCGCCCGCCAAGAAGACCACGGCGCGCAAGACCGCCACGGCCAAGAAGGCCGCCGCCAAGAAGTAGGGCCGCCAGGAAACAGTACGGTCACCGCGCGTCCGCCGGGCCGGGCTCCCACCACGGGAGCCCGGCCCGCGGCGCGTTCCCGGAGCCGCGTACGGCCGTACGACGGCGGGGGAGGGCGCTCAGAAGGTCTGCAGCGTCACCAGCGTGATCCGCGGGGCGGCGCCCGGGGCGCCCGGCTCCGTCTCGATCCGCACCCGCTGCCCCGGACGCAGCAGCCGCAGCCCGCCCGCGTCGAAGGCCTCCGCCCCGAACTCCACCGGGGTGCCGTCGTCGAGCAGCACACTGCCGCTGCGGGTCTCGGGGTCGTACGTGTACGCGGTCGCCTGCATGGGCCGCAGCCTATCCGGCCGTGGCCGGACGCCGGGCCGCCGTCCGCGGGCCCAGACCCAGCGAACCCGCCGCCGCCAGATCCTCGCCGGTGTCCACGTCCCGGCGCACGGAATCCACCCCGGACAGCGTGATTTCCACCGCGCCCGAAGACAAATGCCGAAGCCGCGACGCACCACCGAATGCCGGTTCCAATTCCACCCCCGGAGCCGCCGAGAGGAATGTCGTACCGATTTCGGCGGCATCCGCGAGAAATGCCCTCGGGAATTGCCGGGCGGCCGCCAGGACCCGGGCCAGCTCCGCCGGACGCAGCGCCGGGAGATCCGCGTTCAGTGCCGCCACGCGCGCGTGCGGCCGCCGTGCCCGTACCGCCCGGGCGCCGTGCGCGAGCGCCGCGTTGAGCCCCGCCGCCGGTGCGTCCGGCACCACCAGGGCCCCCAGCGCGGCCAGCGCACGCCCGGCCGCCGGATCGTCCGTGACCACCACCACGTCCCGGACCTCCGGGCAGTCCAGGGCCGCCGCCACCGTGTCCTCGGCGAAGGCCAGGGCGAGACGGGGCCGCAGCAGCTCCCCGGCGGCGGGGGCCAGCCGGCTCTTCGCCAGGACCAGGGGCTTCAGGGGTACGACCAGGGACCAGCCGTCGTCCGCATCCGTGTTCATCGCGGCCCATTCTGTCCCGCCCCGGCGGTACGGGCCGGTCCCCGGGGCGTACGGTGTCACTCGACACAGCAGGAGCATGGGGCGACACTTGACCCCCTGCCAGCGAGACCCAGCGGGTCTCAGCAAGACCCGGAGAAAGGTGCGCCGAGTGCCCCGCCGCAGAATCGGCTTCTGGTACCGCCTCGCGGCGGTCATCGCCAAACCCCCCCTGGTGGTTCTGTTCAAGCGGGACTGGCGCGGCATGGAGCACATTCCGGCCGACGGCGGCTTCATCACCGCGGTCAACCACAACTCCTACCTGGACCCGCTCTCCTACGCGCACTACCAGTACAACACCGGCCGGGTGCCCCGCTTCCTGGCCAAGGCGGGGCTCTTCAAGGGCGGATTCGTCGCCACCATGCTCCGCAACACCGGTCAGATCCCCGTCTACCGCGAGACCGCGAACGCCCTGGACGCCTTCCGCGCAGCCGTGGACGCCATCGAGCGGGGCGAGTGCGTCGCCTTCTACCCCGAGGGCACCCTCACCCGCGACCCCGACATGTGGCCCATGCCGGGCAAGACCGGCGCCGCCCGCGTCGCGCTGCTCACCAAGGCGCCCGTCATCCCGGTGGCCCAGTGGGGCGCCAACCTCGCGATGCCGCCGTACGCGAAGAAGGACAAGTTCAGCTTCTTCCCGCGCAAGACGCTCATCGTGCAGGCCGGCCCGCCGGTCGACCTCTCCCGCTTCGACGGCCTGGAGCCCACCCCCGAGGTGCTGCGCGAGGCCACCGAGACGATCATGGCCGCCATCACCGCGCTCCTGGAGGAGGTCCGCGGCGAGCAGGCCCCCGCCGAGCCGTACGACCCGCGCCGCGCCCGTCAGGCACTGCGCCGCAAGACCGCCGAGGGAGGCGCCGCATGACCAAGGCCGCCGTCTTCGGCAACGGTTCCTGGGGCACCGCCTTCGCCATGGTGATGGCCGACGCGGGCTGCGAGGTGAGCCTCTGGGGCCGCCGCCCCGCCCTCGCCGAGACCATCAACAAGACCCGTACCAACCCCGACTACCTGCCCGGCGTCGAACTCCCCAAGGGCATCACGGCCACCGCCGACGCGGCCGAGGCCGCCGAGGGAGCCGACTTCGCCGTCCTCGTCGTCCCCTCCCAGACCCTGCGCGAGAACCTCGCCGCCTGGGCGCCGAAGCTCGGCCCCGACACCGTGCTCGTCTCCCTCATGAAGGGCATCGAACTCGGCACCGCCAAGCGGATGAGCGAGGTCATCACCGAGGTCGCCGGCGTCCCCGCCGAGCGCGTCGCCGTCCTCACCGGCCCCAACCTGGCCCGCGAGATCGCCGCCCGGCAGCCCGCCGCAGCCGTCGCCGCCTGCGTCGACGAGTCGGTCGCCCAGCGGCTCCAGGCCGCCTGCATGACCCCGTACTTCCGCCCGTACACCAACACCGACGTGGTCGGCTGCGAGCTCGGCGGCGCGGTGAAGAACGTCATCGGCCTCGCCGTCGGCATCGCCAACGGCATGGGCCTCGGCGACAACTCCAAGGCCACGCTCATCACCCGCGGCCTCGCCGAGACCACCCGCCTCGGCCTCGCCATGGGCGCCGACCCGCTCACCTTCTCCGGCCTCGCGGGCCTCGGCGACCTCGTCGCCACCTGCTCCTCGCCGCTCTCCCGGAACAACACCTTCGGCACCAACCTCGGCCGCGGGATGACCCTCCAGGAGGCCGTCGCGGCCACCAAGCAGACCGCGGAGGGCGTCAAGTCCTGCGAGTCGGTGCTCGATCTGGGCCGCCGCCACGGCGTCGACATGCCCATCACCGAGACCGTCGTCTCCATCGTCCACGACGGGAAGCCGCCGACGGTCGCCCTCAAGGAGCTCATGTCGCGCAGCGCCAAGCCCGAAAGGCGCTGACCCGGGCGCGCTGAGCCGTCCGCGCGAGACGGCGCGCGGGGCGCTCAGGAGTTCGGACACCGCAAGGTACGCTCATCGCGATATGAGCGAGAACACCCAGAGCCCCCGCAAGCCGCGCGTGGCCGTCGTCTTCGGCGGACGCAGCTCCGAGCACGCCATCTCCGTCGTCACCGCCGGCGCCGTCCTCAAGGCGATCGACCGGACCAAGTACGACGTGCTGCCCATCGGCATCACCCGGGAGGGGCGCTGGGCCCTGACCGCCGACGCCCCCGAGCGGATGGCGATCGCCGAGCGCTCCCTGCCGGACGTCGGCCAGCTCGCCGAGTCCGAGACCGGCAACGTGGTCCTCCCCGTCGACCCGGCCGGCCGCGAGGTCGTCCTGCACGAGCCCGGCTCGCTGCCGCAGGCCCTCGGCGAGGTCGACGTCGTCTTCCCCATGCTCCACGGCCCCTACGGCGAGGACGGCACCCTCCAGGGCCTCCTGGAGCTCTCCGGCATCCCGTACGTCGGCGCGGGCGTCCTCGCCTCCGCCGTCGGCCAGGACAAGGAGTACATGAAGCGGGTCTTCGTCTCCTACGGCCTGCCCGTCGGCCCGTACCAGGTCATCCGGCCGCGCGAGTGGGACCGCAACCCGGCCGAGGCCCGCAAGAAGATCGTCGAGTTCGCCGCCGACCACGGCTGGCCGCTCTTCGTGAAGCCGGCCCGCGGCGGCTCCTCCGTCGGCATCACCAAGGTCGACGACCTCTCCGGCCTCGACGAGGCCGTCGAGGAGGCCCGCCGCCACGACCCGAAGATCATCGTGGAGGCACTGCTGCGCGGCCGCGAGATCGAGTGCGGCGTCCTGGAGTTCGAGGACGGCCCGCGCGCCAGCGTCCCCGCCGAGATCCCGCCGGTCACCGACCACGACTTCTACGACTTCGAGGCCAAGTACATCGACTCGGCCTCCGGCCTGGTGCCCGCCCCGATCGGCGACGCGGCCACCGCCGAGGTCCAGCGCTTGGCCGTCGCCGCCTACGAGGCGGTCTCCTGCGAGGGCCTGGTCCGCGCCGACTTCTTCCTCACCGAGGACGGCGACTTCGTCATCAACGAGATCAACACCATGCCCGGCTTCACCCCGATCTCCATGTACCCGCGCATGTGGCAGGAGAGCGGCGTGAGCTACCCCGAGCTGGTCGACCGGCTGATCCAGGCCGCGCTCACCCGCTCCACGGGCCTGCGCTAGGCCTGATCCGCCGGACACCCTGACCCCGGAAGCCCTGGGGCCCCGGTCACCGGGGCCCTAACGGCACTCGGGCTCCAGGGCGCAGGGCACCGTCCGGTCCACCGGGCCGGCCAGGTCCACCAGCGGGCCGATGTCGTGGGCGTACCGCTCGTCCAGGGCGACCTCGACATAGGTCTTCCGGTACACCGAGGTGAAACGGGGGCCGCCCTGCTCGGGCTGCTCCAGCATCCAGCGCACGCCCTCGGCTGAGACGGCCCGCGCCTGCGGATCGCTCATCTTTTCGGGCCGGTCGACCCCGCAGCGCAGTACGATCGCTCCGTCTCCCCACCCGGCGGTCAGCTCGGAGTCGGGAGACGGATCGCTCCGCTCCTGTCCCGCCACGGTGTCCGGGAGCTCCTCCGCCAGCTCACGGCAGAGCGCCGCCTCCGCCGCGGGCGGAGTCGGCACCCGCACGGACGCCTGGGCGCCGGAGGAGCAGCCGGTCATGGCCAGCAGCAGGACGGCGGCCGCGACGGGCAGGCCGAGAGGCCGGTGGGAAGAGGTCACCGGCCAAGGGTAGACGGGGGCTACAGATGGACGACCGGGCAGGTCAGGGTGCGCGTGATGCCGTCCACTTGCTGGACCTTCGCGACCACCATGCGGCCGAGCTCGTCGACCGTGTCGGCCTGGGCCCGCACGATCACGTCGTACGGCCCGGTCACGTCCTCTGCCTGGATCACCCCCGGGATCTTGGAGATGGTGTCGGCGACGAGCGACGCCTTGCCCACCTCGGTCTGAATCAGGATGTACGCCTGTACCACGGAACCTCCAGGGCGGCCACGAGGATCTTGTGGGAGAAAGAGACGCCACGGTACCGCGTCGCCGGAAGGCGCGGGGAGACCCGCGCCTTCCGGACCGCCCGGGGCGTGGCGCACACAGGACGGAAGTTGACGGTCAACTTGACGGTACCCAGCACGGTGACGGCCCGCGACCCGCGGCGCGAGCGGACACTCCGCCGACGGCCGGCCGGCACGACGACACGAGGTGAGACGCGGTGAAGGGCACAGTCGGAGAACTGGGCGAGTTCGGGCTCATCAAGGAGCTCACGTCCCGGCTCACCTCCACCCCGGCGGTACGGATCGGGCCGGGCGACGACGCCGCCGTGGTCTCCGCCCCGGACCGGCGCGTGGTGGCCAGCACGGACATCCTGCTCGAAGGACGGCACTTCCGCCGCGACTGGTCGACGGCGTACGACGTCGGCCGCAAGGCCGCCGCGCAGAACCTCGCCGACATCGCCGCCATGGGCGCGGTCCCCACCGCCCTCCTCCTCGGCCTCGTCGTCCCCGCGGAACTCCCCGTCACCTGGCCCACGGAACTCATGGACGGGCTGCGCGACGAATGTCAGGTCGCGGGCGCGGCGGTGGTCGGCGGCGACGTCGTCCGCGGCGACACGATCATGGTCTCCATCACCGCCCTCGGCGACCTCCGCAACGCCGACCCGGTCACCCGGGGCGGCGCGCAGCCCGGCGACGTCGTCGCCTACACCGGCTGGCTCGGCTGGTCCGCCGCCGGCTACGCGGTCCTCTCCCGGGGCTTCCGCTCGCCGCGCGCCTTCGTCGAGGCCCACCGCCGCCCCGAGCCGCCGTACCACGCGGGTCCGGCCGCCGCCGGGCTGGGCGCCACCGCCATGTGCGACGTCAGCGACGGCCTCATCGCCGACCTCGGCCACATCGCCGAGGCCAGCAACGTCCGCATCGACCTGCGCTCCGGACTCATCGACATCCCCGGCCAGATGCACGACATCGGCCAGGCCGTCGGCGTCGACCCGCTCCAGTGGGTCCTCACCGGAGGCGAGGACCACGCGATCGTCGCCACCTTCCCGCCGGACGTGAAGCTGCCCGCCCGCTGGAAGGTGATCGGCGAGGTCGTCTCCCCCTCCGCGCTGCCCCAGGTGACCGTCGACGGCGCCCCCTGGCACAGCGCCGGCGGCTGGGACCACTTCGGGGAGACCGAGTGAGCCCCGCCCCGCCGCTCGTCCTCACCGTCGCCGGATCCGACTCCGGCGGCGGCGCCGGCATCCAGGCCGACCTCAAGGCCATGCTCGCCCTCGGCGTCCACGGCATGAGCGTGATCACCGCCGTCACCGCGCAGAACTCGCGCGGGGTCCACGGCGTCTGGGAGCTCCCCGAGGAGGCCGTCCGCGCCCAGTACCGGGCCGTCGTCGACGACATCGGCGTCCACGCGGTCAAGACCGGGATGCTCGCCACCGCCCCGCTCGTCGACACCGTCGCCGAGCTCCTCGCCGGGACGGACGCGCCCGTGGTCGTCGACCCCGTCGGCGTCTCCAAGCACGGCGACCCGCTGCTCGCGGCCACCGCCCTGGAGTCCGTACGCGAGCGGCTGCTGCCGACCGCGACCGTCGCCACGCCCAACCTGGACGAGGTGACGCAGCTCACCGGGATCGTCGTCGAGGACGAGGACGGGATGCGCCGGGCCGCCGACGCGATCCTCGGACACGGGCCGCGCTGGGCGCTCATCAAGGGCGGCCACCTGCCCGGGGACGCCGCCGAGGTCGTGGACCTCCTCACCGACGGCACCGAGGAGCACTGGCTGTACGCCCCCCGGTACGACAACCGGCACACCCACGGCACCGGCTGCACGCTCGCCTCGGCGGTCGCGTCCGGCCTCGCCAAGGGGCTGCCCGTGCCGAAGGCCGTACGGGAGGCGAAGGCGTACGTGACCGGGGCCCTCGCCGCCGGCTTCGCCCTGGGGGAGGGCATCGGGCCCGTCGACCACGGGTGGGAACTGCGCCGCTGAACCACCGGCATGACGAAGGGCGGGTCCGACCCCCGAGGTCGGACCCGCCCTTCGTGTCACGCGGGCAAGGCTGGTGTCGCTGAGAAGGCGGAAGGCCGGTCCACCGAGGTGGACCGGCCTTCCCAGGCAACCGCAGGGGCTGCGCTACGACACGGAAACGTCGCGATTAGCGCGAGACCTTGCCGGCCTTGATGCACGAGGTGCAGACGTTGAGCCGCTTCGGCGTCCGACCGACCACGGCACGCACACGCTGGATGTTCGGGTTCCAGCGACGAGACGTACGGCGGTGCGAGTGCGAAATGTTGTTGCCGAAGCCCGGCCCCTTGCCGCAGACGTCGCAGTTGGCAGCCACGGGTCACTCCAAAGACTTCAGATTTACAGTGAGATCCGGCGCACCGGAATCAGGAGTCTGAAGTGGCTTGCCGGGGATGGCCCGGCGAGTGCCGGGCAACCGAAGCAGCATACAACGACTGCTCCGGTGGAACGAAACTACCACGGTCCGGTCCGACGGCGTCCCGGCCCCCGGACCCGGAAGCCCCCGGTCTACCCTGCGGTGGACTTCACCGCCGAAGGAGGACCCCCGTTGTCGCGAGCCCCGCAGCCCTTCGACCCCGCCGACCGAGGTGACGAGCGTCTCGTCCTCGACGCCGAGGCGGTCCGGGCCTGGAGCGCGCGGACGGCCGAGGCCCTCGGCCGGGAGCGGGCCGCGATCGACGCCATCAACGTCTTCCCGGTCGCCGACGGCGACACCGGCACCAACCTCTACCTGACCGCCGACGCCGGCCGCCGGGCCGTCGAGGCCGTCTTCGCCGCCCCCGGCGCCGCCGGAGCCTCCGCGCCCGACACCGCCGACGCCGTACGGGCCCTGGCCCACGGCGCCCTCCTCGGCGCCCGCGGCAACTCCGGCACCATCCTGTCCCAGCTGCTCCGCGGCATGGCCGCCGTCCTCGCCGACGGCGGCGACGGCGACCACCTCGCCCGCGCCCTCGACACCGCCGCCGCCTCCGCCCGCGCCGCCGTCGCCCACCCCGAGGAAGGCACCATCCTCACCGTCGCCTCCGCCGCCGCGGCCGGCTGCGCGGCCGGCGGCACCCTCCCCGAAGTGGCCAGGAAGGCCTACGACGGGGCCAGGACGGCCCTGGAGGCCACCCCCGGGCAACTGGCCGTGCTCGGCCGCGCCGGGGTCGTGGACGCCGGAGGGCAGGGCCTGGTGGCCGTCCTCGGCGCGCTCGTGGAGACGGTGACCGGCCGGGCCCCGGAACCGCTGCCGCCGTCCCCGGCGGTACGCGCCCTGCCCGAGCGGCCGGGGGAGACCTGCGGCCACGACGGCGCGCAGGGCCCCGGCTACGAGGTCCTGTACCTCCTGGAGGCCGAGGACGCCGCCGTCGAACTCCTCAAGGCCCGGCTCGACGCCCTCGGCGACTCCCTCGTCGTCGTCGGCGGCGACGGGCTCTGGAACGTCCACGTCCACGTCGACGACGCGGGCGCCGCCGTCGAGGCCGGGATCGAGGCCGGCCGCCCGCACCGGATCCGCGTCACCCACTTCGCGAGCGCCGCCCCCGCGCCCGCACCCGACGCACCCGACCACACGGCCGAGGCACCCGCCCACGCGCGCGGGGAACGGGCCCAGCGGGCCGTCGTCGCCGTCCTCCCCGGCGAAGGGCTCGCCGGACTCTGCGCCGAGGCCGGCGCCACCACCCTCCAGGCCAGGCCCGGCGAACCGCCCACCGGCGACGAACTCCTCGACGCCGTACGCCGCGCCCACGCGCGCGAGGTGGTCCTCCTGCCCAACGACACCGAGCTGCGGGCCGCCGCCGCGTCCGCCGCCGAACGGGCCCGCGCCGAGGGCATCCGGGTCGCCCTCATCCCCACCCGGGCCGCCGTCCAGGGCATCGCCGCCCTCGCCGTCCACGAACCCGGGCGCAGCTTCGACGAGGACGTCGTCGCCATGACCGCCGCCGCCGGCGCCACCCGCTACGCCGAACTCGCCGTCGCCGCCCGCCAGTCCTTCACCAGCGCCGGCGTCTGCCAGGCCGGCGACGTCCTCGGCCTCATCGAGGGCGACGTCGCCGTCATCGGCCAGGACCTCACCGCCACCGCCCGCACGGTCCTCGACCGGATGCTCCAGGCCGGCGGCGAACTCGTCACCCTCGTCGTCGCCGACAGCGCACCGGCCGGCCTCGCCGACACCCTCGAAGCCCACGTCCGCCGCGGCTACCTGGCCGTCGACACCGTCACGTACCACGCGGGCGAAGGTGCCCCGCCGCTGCTCGTCGGGGTGGAATGAGAGCGCTCGGCCGTGGTGCGGAGCGCCCCCGGTGTCCGAGTCATGGTGTGCAATGGAACACGTGCCCGCGCTCGACGAACCCCTCAAGAAGTCCCTCGGCCCCGCCACCGCCAAGGTCATGGCCGAGGCCCTCGACCTGCACACGGTCGGCGACCTCCTCCACCACTACCCCCGGCGGTACGCGGAGCGGGGCGAGCTGACCACGCTCTCCGACCTGCCGCTCGACGAGCACGTCACGGTCGTCGCCCAGGTCGCCGACGCCCGCGTGCACACCTTCAACGGCGCCAAGGGCCGCGGCCAGCGCCTCGAAGTCACCATCACCGACGGGTCCGGCCGGCTCCAGCTGGTCTTCTTCGGCAAGGGCGTCCACAAGCCCCACCACGACCTGCTGCCCGGGACCCGCGCCATGTTCTCCGGCAAGGTCTCGCTCTTCAACCGCCGCCTCCAGCTCGCCCACCCCGCGTACGAACTCCTGCGCGGCGACGGCGAGGTGGCCGTCGACGCCTGGGCGAGCGCGCTCATCCCGATCTACCCGGCCACCACCAAGCTGGAGTCCTGGAAGATCGCCAAGGCCGTCGACGCCGTCCTGCCGAGCGCCGCCGACGCCGTCGACCCGCTCCCGCCCGCCCTGCGCGAGGGCCGCGGCCTCGCCGAACTCCCCGACGCCCTGCGCCTGATCCACCGCCCCGGCACCAAGGCCGACGTCGCCGCCGCCCGCGAACGGCTCAAGTGGGACGAGGCCTTCGTGCTCCAGGTCGCCCTCGCCCGCCGCCGGCACGCCGACACCCAGCTCCCCGCCGTCCCCCGCCGCCCCGCCGCCGACGGCATCCTCACCGCCTTCGACGCCAAGCTCCCCTTCACCCTCACCGACGGCCAGACCAAGGTCTCCAAGGAGATCTTCGACGACCTCGCCACCGACCACCCCATGCACCGCCTCCTCCAGGGCGAGGTGGGCTCGGGCAAGACCATGGTCGCCCTGCGGGCCATGCTCGCCGTCGTCGACGCCGGGGGCCAGGCCGCGATGCTCGCGCCGACCGAGGTCCTCGCCCAGCAGCACCACCGGTCGGTGACCGAGATGATGGGCGAGCTCGCCGAGGGCGGGATGCTCGGCGGGGGCGACAAGGCCACCAAGGTGGTGCTGCTCACCGGATCCATGGGGGCCGCCGGCCGGCGGCAGGCCCTGCTCGACCTGGTCACCGGCGAGGCGGGGATCGTCATCGGGACGCACGCGCTCATCGAGGACAAGGTCAGGTTCCACGACCTGGGGCTCGTCGTCGTCGACGAGCAGCACCGGTTCGGCGTGGAGCAGCGCGACGCGCTCCGCGGCAAGGGGAAGCAGCCGCCCCACCTGCTCGTCATGACGGCCACCCCGATCCCGCGGACCGTCGCCATGACCGTCTTCGGCGACCTGGAGACCTCCGTCCTCGACCAGCTCCCCGCCGGGCGCTCCCCGATCGCCAGCCACGTCGTCCCCGCCGCCGACAAGCCGCACTTCCTCGCCCGCGCCTGGGAGCGGGTCCGCGAGGAGGTGGAGAACGGCCACCAGGCGTACGTCGTCTGCCCCCGGATCGGGGACGACATCGACCAGGCGGCCCAGAAGAAGGCGGCCAAGGGCAAGCCCTCCGCCGAGGACGAGGCCGAGAAGCGGCCCCCGCTCGCCGTCCTCGACGTCGCCGAGAAGCTCGCCCGGGGCCCCCTCGCCGGGCTGCGGATCGCCGTCCTGCACGGGCGCATGCACCCCGACGACAAGGACGACGTCATGCGCCGCTTCGCCGCCGGCGAGCTCGACGTCCTCGTCGCCACCACCGTCATCGAGGTCGGCGTCAACGTGCCCAACGCCACCGCCATGGTCATCATGGACGCCGACCGCTTCGGCGTCTCCCAGCTCCACCAGCTCCGCGGCCGCGTCGGCCGCGGCTCCGCCCCCGGCCTCTGCCTCCTCGTCACCGAGATGCCCGAGGCGAGCCCCGCCCGCCAGCGCCTCGGCGCCGTCGCCTCCACCCTCGACGGCTTCGAGCTCTCCCGCATCGACCTCGAACAGCGCCGCGAGGGCGACGTCCTCGGCCAGGCCCAGTCCGGCGTCCGGTCCTCCCTGCGGGTCCTCGCCGTCATCGACGACGAGGAGGTCATCGCCGCCGCCCGCGAGGAGGCCACCGCCCTCGTCCTCGCCGACCCCGACCTGACGGACCACCCGGGGCTGCGCACCGCCCTGGACGCCCTGCTGAGCGAGGAGCGGGAGGAGTACCTGGAGAAGGGCTGACCGAGCCCCCGGCCCGTACGGCCATATCCTGGGGCGTACGCACTGGACGACGCAGGACGAGGAAACCGATGACCCGCGTGATCGCCGGCACCGCCGGCGGGCGGCGCCTGGCCGTGCCCCCGGGCACCGGCACCCGCCCCACCTCCGACCGGGCGCGCGAGGGCCTCTTCTCCACCTGGGAGGCGCTCCACGGCATCGAGGGCAGCCGGGTCGCCGACCTGTACGCAGGCTCCGGCGCCGTCGGCCTGGAGGCGCTCTCCCGCGGCGCCGTCCACGCCCTGCTTGTCGAGGCCGACGCCCGCGCCGCCCGCACCGTCCGGGAGAACGTCGCCTCGCTCGGCCTGCCCGGCGCCGAGGCCCGCACCGGGAAGGCCGAGCAGATCGTCACGGGACCGGCCCCGGCCGAGCCGTACGACCTGGTCTTCCTCGACCCGCCCTACGCGGTCGCCGACGAGGAGCTGCGAGAGATCCTCCTCACACTGCGCTCGGGGGGCTGGCTGAGCGAGGATGCCGTCGTCACCGTGGAACGCAGCACCCGAGGCGGCTCCTTCGGCTGGCCGGACGGCTTCGAACCACTGCGGTCCCGCCGCTACGGCGAGGGAACGTTTTGGTACGGTCGCGCCGCCTCTACGTGCGAAGACGCACGATGACCGGACCGGAGAGCGAGGGAACCAAGGTGCGCCGCGCCGTCTGCCCGGGGTCGTTCGACCCCATCACCAACGGACATCTCGACATCATCGCCCGCGCCTCCAAGCTGTACGACGTCGTGCACGTCGCGGTGATGATCAACCAGTCCAAGAAGGGCCTGTTCGCGGTCGAGGAGCGGATCGAGCTGATCCGCGAGGTCACCGCCGACTTCGGCAACGTCGAGGTGGAGTCCTTCCACGGCCTGCTCGTCGACTTCTGCAAGCAGCGGGACATCCCCGCCATCGTCAAGGGCCTGCGTGCGGTCAGCGACTTCGACTACGAGCTCCAGATGGCCCAGATGAACAACGGCCTGTCGGGCGTCGAGACGCTCTTCGTGCCCACCAACCCCACGTACAGCTTCCTGTCGTCCTCGCTGGTCAAGGAGGTCGCGGCCTGGGGCGGCGACGTCTCCCACCTGGTGCCCCCGCAGGTCCTCGGCCGGCTCACCGAGCGGCTCGCCCAGAAGTGACGCGCGGCCACCGCCGCTGACACTCCGTCATCTGGTGTCGGACGGGCCACGACTGCCCTTACAGTCGTCCCGTCCGTCTCCATCCAGCTGTAGAGAGTGGCGAGCACCCGGTGGACGTGCAGAAGAAGCTCGACGAGATCGTCGCGACCGTACAGAACGCCCGCTCGATGCCCATGTCGGCCTCCTGCGTGGTGAACCGCGCCGATCTCCTCGCCCTCCTCGAAGAGGTACGGGACGCCCTGCCGAACTCCCTCGCCCAGGCCCAGGAGCTGATCGGCGGGCGCGAGCAGATGGTCGAGCAGGCCCGCCAGGAGGCCGAGCGGATCATCGAGGCCGCCCACGCCGAGCGGGGCACCATCGTCTCCGACACCCAGATCGCCCGGCAGTCCCAGGAGGAGGCCGACCGGATCCTCTCCGAGGCCCGCCGCGAGGCCGAGGAGGTCCGCGCCGAGGCCGACGAGTACGTCGACTCCAAGCTCGCCAACTTCGAGGTCGTCCTCAACAAGACCATCGGCTCCGTCGACCGCGGCCGCGAGAAGCTCCTCGGCCGCGGCCCGGGCCTGGACGAGCAGGGCTACGCCGACGAGGACGCCCCCGAGTACAGCGCGGACCCCCAGACCCTCATCGCCCGCGCCGACGAGTACGTGGACGCCAAGCTGGGCGCCTTCGAGGCGGTCCTCTCCAAGACCCTGGAGGCCGTGGGCCGCGGCCGGCAGAAGCTGCACGGCCGGATCGCCACCGACGCCCTCGGCGAGCACATGGCCGCCCAGGAGGGCCTCGGCCACTCCGTGCACACCAGCGACGCCGACTACCTCGCCGGCCTCGCGGAGCTCGCCGACCCGGCGCCCGCCGCCCCCGCCCCGGTCGCCGCGCAGATCCCGGCCCAGCAGCCGGACCCGTACGGCTACCAGCAGCCGCAGCAGCCGGACCCGTACGGCTACCAGCAGCAGGACCCGTACGCGTACCAGCAGCAGGACCCCTACGCGTACCAGCAGCCCCAGCAGCCCCAGCAGGCCGACCCGTACGGCTACCAGGAGCAGCAGCCCCGGCCCGCCGCGCTCGACGAGACCAGCTTCTTCGACACGAGCATGATCGATCTGGAGCAGCTGCGCCGCTACGAGCAGGGGCAGTAGCCGGCACGGGGGCCGATTGGGCCCAGAGCGAAGCGTCCAGTATCCTGGCTCTTCGGTCGCGTGTATGCCCGCGATCCGGGCTGCCCGCGAGCGGGCGGCCCCCGTGAAGACTTTGCGACGCGAACGATCCGAAAGCAGGAAGAACCCTGAGCACGCGCCTCGACCACCGCAACCCCCTCGTGTTCGACACACACGAGCTGGGGCGGCGTCCCGGTGCCCTCCAGCGGATCTCCCGCACGGTCGACGCGCCCGCCGATCTCGGCGTCGCCGGGGTCGTCGGAGTGCCCGAGGGCGCTCCGGTGGAGATCGAACTCCGACTCGAGTCCGTCATGGAAGGGGTGCTTGTCACAGGCACCGCCCGTGCATCGGCCGAGGGGGAGTGCGTAAGGTGTCTGGAGCCCGTCGAGCTGGAGCTCGACGCGGACTTCCAGGAGATGTTCTCGTACCCGGAATCCGACGACCGGGGCCGTGTCAAAGCGGCCGCGGACGACGAGGACGATGAAGACGAGAGCATGATCCCCCTCGAGGACGGCATGTTCGACCTCGAACCCGTGCTGCGTGACGCCGTGGTGCTCGCTCTGCCGATGCAGCCGGTGTGCCGGGAGGACTGTGCGGGTCTGTGTTCCGACTGTGGAATCAACCTGAACGACCACCCCGACCACCACCACGACGCCACCGACATCCGTTGGGCGGCACTGCAGGAACTCGCCGGTTCGCTGGGAGCCGACGAGAAGGACAACATGAGCGACGCCGCTACCGGTGTCGACGAGAAGCAGGAGAAGTAGCCGTGGCTGTTCCGAAGCGGAAGATGTCGCGCAGCAACACGCGCCACCGCCGGTCGCAGTGGAAGGCTGCGGTCCCCACCCTGGTTTCGTGTGAGCGTTGCCAGGAGCCGAAGCTGCAGCACATCGCGTGCCCGAGCTGCGGCACCTACAACAAGCGCCAGGTCCTCTCGGTCTGAGCGGGCTGGTGAGAGGCACGATGTCTGACAACATCAGCAACGCCTCGTCCCACACGCTTCTGGAAGGGCGGCTCGGGTATCACCTCGAGTCCGCCCTTCTGGTGCGTGCGCTGACGCATCGCTCGTACGCGTACGAGAACGGCGGCCTGCCCACCAACGAGCGCCTGGAGTTCCTCGGGGACTCCGTGCTCGGCCTGGTGGTCACCGACACCCTCTACCGCACCCACCCGGATCTGCCGGAGGGCCAGCTGGCCAAGCTCCGGGCCGCGGTGGTCAACTCGCGTGCGCTGGCGGACGTCGGGCGCGGCCTCGACCTGGGCTCCTTCATCCGGCTCGGCCGGGGCGAAGAGGGCACGGGCGGCCGGGACAAGGCATCCATCCTCGCCGACACCCTCGAAGCGGTGATCGGCGCGGTCTATCTCGACCAGGGCCTCGAAGCGGCGTCCGAGCTGGTGCACCGGCTCTTCGACCCGCTCATCGAGAAGTCCTCCAACCTCGGTGCCGGCCTGGACTGGAAGACCAGCCTCCAGGAGCTCACCGCGGCCGAGGGGCTCGGTGTCCCCGAGTACCTCGTCTCCGAGGAGGGCCCGGACCACGAGAAGACCTTCACAGCTGCCGCCCGCGTCGGTGGTGTCTCGTACGGCACCGGCACCGGCCGCAGCAAGAAGGAGGCGGAGCAGCAGGCCGCCGAGTCCGCGTGGCGCGCGATCCGCGCGGCCGCGGACGAGCGGGCGGCGGCGGCCAAGGCCGCGGCCGAGGCCGGCACGACCGGCGATCAGGACCGGACGGACGGGGCCACCCCGGCCACCGCCTGAACGCCTGACGCCTGCCGGCCGACGGCTGACGCCCGAGGCCTGATCCGGTCACGCGACCTCGCCGACCTCGCGTGAGCGGGCACCCGCATCCTTCAGCGGAGTTCTTCACCGCCCGCCCCCCATCAGGGGGCGGGCGGAGCCGTTTCCGGGGTCGGGTCCCGGCCGGGGCTCGGGCCGGACCCGGCCCCGAGCCCGATCCCGGGCCACCTCGGGGACTTCTCCCGGGGGCCGTGTCCGGTCTTTCTCGGAGCCGTTTCCGGGTCGGCCCGGTGGGGCGGGGTCCGGGGCGGCCCAGGGCCCGTTCCCGGGGGCGATTCCGGGAGGTTTCCGGGCCTGTTCCGGGCCTTCCGACGGGGCGGTCCTCGGGGGAGCCCGGGCGGTAGGCTGCGAGGACCACCACCCCGTACCCCCTCCGGAGGAGTCCCGTGCCCGAGCTGCCCGAGGTCGAGGTCGTCCGGCGCGGACTGGAGCGCTGGGTCGCCGGCCGGACCGTGGCCGGGGTCGAGGTGCTGCACCCGCGGGCCGTCCGGCGCCACCCCGCGGGCGGCGCGGACTTCGCGGCCCGGCTGACCGGACAGCGCTTCGAGCCGGCCCGCCGCCGCGGCAAGTACCTGTGGCTGCCGCTCGCCGACACCGGCACCTCCGTCCTCGGGCACCTCGGGATGAGCGGGCAGCTCCTGGTGCAGCCGGCGGACGCCCCGGACGAGAAGCACCTGCGGATCCGGATCCGCTTCGAGGACCGGGCCGGTACGGAGCTCCGCTTCGTCGACCAGCGCACCTTCGGCGGGCTCTCGCTGCACGACACCGCCCCGGACAGCGCCGACGGGCTGCCGGACGTCATCGGCCACATCGCCCGCGACCCGCTCGACCCGGCCTTCGACGACGCCGCCTTCCAGGCCGCGCTCCGGCTGCGCCGCACCACGATCAAGCGGGCGCTCCTCGACCAGTCGCTGATCAGCGGCGTCGGCAACATCTACGCCGACGAGGCGCTGTGGCGGGCCAAGCTCCACTACGACCGGCCGACCGCCACCCTCACCCGCCCGCGCTCGGCCGAGCTCCTCGGCCACGTCCGCGACGTGATGAACGCGGCCCTCGCCGCCGGCGGCACCAGCTTCGACAGCCTCTACGTGAACGTGAACGGCGAGTCCGGCTACTTCGACCGCTCGCTCGACGCCTACGGACGCGAGGACGAGCCCTGCCGCCGCTGCGGCACCCCGATGCGCCGCCGCGCCTGGATGAACCGCTCCAGCTACTTCTGCCCGCGCTGCCAGCGCCCGCCGCGCGTCAGCCCGTGACGGCGGCGCGCTCGGAGTCGTACGCCTCCCGGGCCGCGACGACCTCCGGCATCCGCCCCTCGACCAGCGCGATCAGCCCGACGAGGCGCTCGGCGACGTCCCGCCCCAGCGGCGTCAGCCGGTAGTCGACCCGGGGCGGATTGACCGGCTGCGCCTCCCGGTGCACCAGGCCGTCCCGCTCCAGCGCGTGCAGCGTCTGCGCCAGCATCTTCTCGCTGACGCCGTCGACCCGCCGGCGCAGCTCGTTGAAGCGGAAGGAGCCCTCGTACAGGGCGGAGAGGGTGAGGCCGCCCCACCGTCCGGTGATGTGCTCCAGCGTCACCCGCGAGGCACACCCGCGCGCGAACACGTCGAAGGCCGGATCGTCGCTCATGCCCCCACGGTAACCGTGGGGGCGGCTGGTTCAGTAGCCGAAGTCCTGGGTCCACCACGGGCCGCCGTCGGCGAAGTGGACGCCGACGCCGAGGGTGGTGAGGTCGCAGTTCAGGATGTTGGCGCGGTGGCCGTCGCTGTTCATCCAGGAGACCATCACGGCGGTCGCGTCGACCTGGCCGCGGGCGATGTTCTCGGCGCCGAGGCTGTCTATGCCGGCGGCCTGGGCGCGGGACCAGGGGGTGGCGCCGTCGGGGTCGGTGTGGTCGAAGAAGTTCCGGGCGGCCATGTCGGCGCTGAAGGCGCCGGCGAGCCGGGCGAGGCCGGCGGAGGGCTGGACCGGGGAGCAGCCGACCTTCGCGCGCTCGACGTTCACCAGGCGCAGCACCTCGGCCTCGGCGGCGTCCGCGCGGTCGGCGGTGGAGCCGGCCGCCTCGGCCGTCTCCTCGGCCGGTGCCGGCGTCGTGGCCGTGGGGGCCGGGGCGGCCTGGGTGGTGGCCGGGGCCTTCGAAGGCTGCGCCGTCCTCGACGGCTTCGGCTTCGCCGGGGCGGTGGCCGCGCGGGTCTTCGACGGCGTGGGGGAGGGGGTCGCCGTCGCGGTCCTCGTGGGGGTGGGCGTGGCCTCGGGGGAGGCCGGGGCGTGGGTCTTCCTCGTGCCCTTCGCGCCTTCGCCGGTGCCCGTCGAGGCCTCGGCCGGGGTGCGGGTCGCCCCGCCCTGGGTGGTCAGCTCGGGCGCCTGCCGGCTCTCCGCGGTGGTGGGCCGGCTGGTGCCGGCGCTGCCCGCGGTGAGGGTCTCGCCGCCGGGGAGGAGCCCCGGGGAGGCGACCGCGACGGCGGCGGCGCCGACGACGACGGCCGCCGAGGCGCCGATCAGTCCGGTACGGACCGGGCGGCCGCGCCGCTTGCGGCGGGTACCCCCGTGACCGCGGTCGGTGCCGGTCGCGTAGTCTGCCTCGGCGGGCGCGGCGCCGGAGCGACGGTGGCGTCCCATCTGCCCTGCCTCCCTGAGCTGGCTCTGCCGGCTCCTGCCGGATCTTCGCTACTGGATCTTTGCGCCCTTTGCTTTCGGCATGGAGTTCCGCGGAGCGTGACGCTCCGTGCGGACGGCCGAGCGGCGTGCACCCGTGTGGGTGAGGCGCATTCCGTCGGACTGTACGCCATGGGAAGCCGCCGCGACGTGCCGTTCGGGCAATCCGCCCGCTAGCGTGCAGCCATGAGTGACGATGTACGGATGACCGCCTGGGTGCGCGGACGGGTACAGGGAGTGGGCTTCCGCTGGTTCACCAGGGCAAACGCTCTGGAGATCGGCGGCCTCACCGGCTTCGCCCTGAACCTCGACGACGGCCGGGTGCAGGTGGTGGCCGAGGGCCCGAGTGACCATTGCCACCGTCTGCTCGACTGGCTGCGGACCGGGGACACGCCCGGCCGCGTGGACGGTGTCACCGAGATATGGGGCACCCCCCGCGGCGGCTACGACGGCTTCGCCATCCGCTGACCCCCGCCCCGACGCCTTCCGCCTCCTCCGCCGGCCCTCCCTCCGGACGCCCTCCACGGGCCCCGGGCGGGGGGCCGCTTTCGCGCCGGTGAACGCGGGTGAACGGGCGTCCTGCCTGGTGGTTGCCAAGATTCGGCACTCGTGCAAGGCTTCCCGGGTAAGGATCATCGCCACGCCCCGGAGCGCACGGGTCGAGAGGCGCCGCCGCCCCCGTCGCGGCCGCGAACTCCCCGTCGCCGCACCCGTCGGGGCGTGATCGTGTTGACCGTCAAACTTTTTGGTGAGACTCTGGAAGCCCCGCGCACCTTAGCTGTGTGGCAGTAGAACACCGGCACGACTCAGGTACTGCCGAGCACCGCGGGTGCGAATCCATCCCTCACGACCCACACCGCAATCGGTCGGTCACTCAGTGTGGAGGACCACTCATCATGGCAAAGGCGCTTCTCGGTTACGTCGGCGGCTCCGACCCGCGACTCCTCGCCGAGATGCGACGGCTTCAGCAGCGCGTCCAGGACCTGGAATCCGAGCTCGTACGGATCCAGACCGAGAACGACGCGCTCAACGCTGCCGCCGCTCAGCAGGGCGAGTCGCTGCTCGACCGCATCGACCTCGACGTACCCCAGGCGGAGCCTGCGCTCACCTGACACCCATGCACCGACGGGCTCAGGTGGGAACAGCTGAATAGGCAAGGGGCGCTCCGGCGTCCCTTCTTTTCTGATCTCTTCCGACCCCGCCGACCTCCGACGGCCTCTCCCCGTCGGCCTTCCCCCGTCGACCTCTCCCCGTCCCCCTCGTCACACCCTCCGTTCACCCGAGGGTCTGCCCTGCGCGATCACGGGCGAAACGCGACACCCCGGGTAGAGTCCCACGGGTGCACCTCAAGGCCTTGACGCTCCGCGGATTCAAGTCGTTCGCCTCCGCCACCACGCTGAGGTTCGAACCGGGAATCACCTGCGTCGTCGGCCCCAACGGCTCCGGCAAGTCCAACGTCGTCGACGCCCTCTCCTGGGTCATGGGAGAACAGGGCGCCAAGTCGCTGCGCGGCGGCAAGATGGAGGACGTCATCTTCGCCGGCACCACCGGGCGGCCCCCGCTCGGCCGCGCCGAGGTCTCCCTCACCATCGACAACTCCGACGGCGCCCTGCCGATCGACTACGCCGAGGTGACGATCACCCGGATCATGTTCCGGGGCGGCAGCAGCGAGTACCAGATCAACGGCGACACCTGCCGGCTCCTCGACATCCAGGACCTCCTCTCCGACTCCGGCATCGGCCGCGAGATGCACGTCATCGTCGGCCAGGGACAGCTCGACTCGGTGCTGCACGCCGACCCCATGGGCCGGCGCGCCTTCATCGAGGAGGCCGCCGGCGTCCTCAAGCACCGCAAGCGCAAGGAGAAGGCGCTGCGGAAGCTCGACGCGATGCGCGCCAACCTCGCGCGCGTGCAGGACCTCACCGACGAACTGCGCCGGCAGCTCAAGCCGCTCGGCCGGCAGGCCGCCGTCGCCCGCCGCGCCGTCGTCATCCAGGCCGACCTGCGCGACGCCCGGCTCCGCCTCCTCGCCGACGACCTCGTCCGCCACCGGCGCGCCCTGCACGCCGAACTCGCCGACGAGGCCGCCCTCCTGGCCCGCAAGGAGACCACCGAGGAGGAGCTGCGCGCCGCCCTCGCCCACGAGGCCGCCCTGGAGGCCGAGGTCCGCGCCCTCGCCCCGCGCCTGGAGCGCGCCCAGCAGAGCTGGTACGCCCTCTCCCAGCTCGCCGAACGCGTCCGCGGCACGATCTCCCTCGCCGACGCGCGCGTGAAGAGCGCCACCGACGCCCCCGCCGAGGAGCGGCGCGGCCGCGACCCCGAGGACCTGGAGCGCGAGGCCGCCCGCGTCCGCGAACAGGAGGCCGAGCTGGAGGCCGCCCTGGAGGCCGCCGAACGGGCCCTGGAGGACACCGTCGAGCACCGGGCCGAACTCGAACGGGCCCTCGCCGCCGAGGAACGCCGCCTCAAGGACGCCGCCCGCGCCCTCGCCGACCGCCGCGAGGGCCTCGCCCGGCTGCACGGCCAGGTCAACGCCGCCCGCTCCCGCGCCGCCTCCGCCCAGGCCGAGATCGACCGGCTCGCCGCCGCCCGCGACGAGGCCGCCGACCGGGCCGTCACCGCCCAGGAGGAGTACGAGCGGCTCAAGGCGGAGGTCGACGAGCTCGACGCCGCCGACACCGCCCACGGCGAGCGGTACGAGGAGGCCCGCCGTACCCTCGCCGACGCGGACGCCGCCCTCGGCGCCGCCCGCGAGGCCGCCGCCGACGCCGAGAGCCGCCGGGCCGCCACCCGCGCCCGGCACGACACCCTCGCCCTCGGCCTGCGCCGCAAGGACGGCACCGGCGCCCTGCTCTCCGCGGGCCTCGCCGGGATCCTCGGCCCCGCCGCCGAACTCCTCACCGTCACCCCCGGATACGAGGTCCCCGTCGCCGCCGCGCTCGGCGCCGCCGCCGACGCCCTCGCCGCCGACGGCCCCGCCGCAGCCGTCGAGGCCCTCCGCCTGCTCCGCAAGCAGGACGCCGGCCGCGCCACCCTGCTCCTGACCGCCGCCGACGAGCAGCGGGACCCGACGCCGCTGCCGCCGGGCACCGTGCCCGCCGCCGGACTCGTCACCGGACCCGCGGGACTCGTCGCCGCCGCACGCCGGCTCCTCGACGGCACCGTCGTCGTCGACGGCCTCGACGACGCCCTGCAACTCGTCCGCGCCCACCCCCGCCTCACCGCCGTCACCGCCGACGGCGACCTGCTCGGCGCCCACCACGCCCAGGGCGGCTCCGCCGGCGCCCCCAGCCTCCTCGAAGTCCAGGCCCAGGTCGACGAGGCCGCCGCCGAACTCGCCGAACTCGCCGTCCGCCGCGAGGAGTCGGCCCGCGCCAAGGAGGAGGCCGCCGAACGCCGCCGGGCCGCCGCCGCCCGCGTCGAGGAGCTCGACGCCCTCCGGCGCACCGCCGAGAAGGAGAAGGCGACCGTCGCCCAGGCCCTCGGCCGGCTCGCCGGCCAGGCCAGGGGAGCGGCCGGCGAGGCCGAACGGACCGCCGCCGCCGTCGCCCGCGCCCAGGAGGCCCTGGAACGCGCCGCCGCCGAGGCCGAGGAGCTGACCGAACGGCTCCTCGTCGCCGAGGAGACCCCCGCCGAGGAGGAACCCGACACCTCCGTCCGCGACCGGCTCGCCATCGACGGATCCCACGCCCGCCAGACCGAGATGGAGGCCCGCCTCCAGGTCCGCACCCACGAGGAACGGGTCAAGGGCCTGGCCGGCCGCGCCGACTCCCTCGACCGGGCCGCCCGCGCCGAACGCGACGCACGCGCGCGTGCCGAGCAGCGCCGCGCCCGCCTCCGCCACGAGGCCCGCGTCGCCCGCGCCGTCGCCGGCGGAGCCCGTACCCTCCTCGCCCACGCCGAGGTCTCCCTGGAGCGCGCCGAGCGCGAGCGCGCCGCGGCCGCCGCCGCCCGCGCCGACCGCGAGCAGGGCCTCGCCGCCGCCCGCACCCGCGGCCGCGAGCTCAAGACCGAGCTCGACAAGCTCACCGACTCCGTCCACCGAGGCGAGGTCCTCGGCGCCGAGAAGCGGCTGCGGATCGAACAGCTGGAGGCCAGGGCGCTGGAGGAGTTCGGCGTCGAGGCGGGCGCGCTCACCGCCGAGTACGGACCCGACCAGCCCGTCCCGCCGTCCCCGCCCGCCGAGGGCGAGACCCTCCCCGAAACCTCGTCCGACAGCGGCTCCGCCGCGGGGGCGGACCCCCGCAACCAGCCGCGCCCCTTCATCCGTTCGGAGCAGGAGAAGCGGCTGAAGGCGGCCGAGCGCGCCTTCCAGCAGCTCGGCAAGGTCAACCCGCTGGCCCTGGAGGAGTTCGCCGCCCTGGAGGACCGCCACCGCTTCCTCTCCGAACAGCTCGAAGACCTGAAGAAGACCCGCGCCGACCTGCTCCAGGTCGTCAAGGAGGTCGACCAGCGGGTCGAACAGGTCTTCACCGAGGCGTACCACGACACCGCCCGCGAGTTCGAGGGCGTCTTCTCCCGTCTCTTCCCCGGCGGCGAGGGCCGACTGGTCCTCACCGACCCCGACAACATGCTGACCACCGGCGTCGACGTCGAGGCCCGCCCGCCCGGCAAGAAGGTCAAGCGCCTCTCGCTGCTCTCCGGCGGCGAGCGCTCCCTGACCGCCGTGGCGCTGCTGGTCTCCATCTTCAAGGCCCGCCCCAGCCCCTTCTACGTCATGGACGAGGTCGAGGCGGCCCTCGACGACACCAACCTCCAGCGCCTGATCCGGATCATGCGGGAGCTCCAGGAGTCCTCGCAGCTCATCGTGATCACCCACCAGAAGCGGACGATGGAGGTCGCGGACGCGCTGTACGGCGTCTCCATGCAGGGCGACGGCGTCTCGAAGGTGATCAGCCAGCGGCTCCGCTGAAGTGGTGGACCGCCGGAAGGTGTGCGCCACTGGAAGCCCCGGCGCCCCGGCGGGCCCGGGAAGCCGACAGCAGGACGACCGCCGCACCGAGGAGTCCATGTGACCGACACCGCACAGGCCCCCACGCCTCCGCCGCCATCCGAAGGCAGGGCGGCACACCCGGACCACCTCGGCCACGTCATCTTCATCACCGCCTCCGCCGCGATGGGCGGATTCCTCTTCGGCTACGACAGCTCCGTCATCAACGGCGCCGTCGAAGCCATCCGCGACCGGTACGACATCGGCTCCGCGACCCTCGCCCAGGTCATCGCCATCGCCCTGATCGGCTGCGCCATCGGCGCCGCGACCGCCGGCCGGATCGCCGACCGCATCGGCCGCATCCGCTGCATGCAGATCTCCGCCACCCTCTTCACGGTCAGCGCCGTCGGCTCCGCCCTGCCCTTCGCCCTGTGGGACCTCGCCTTCTGGCGGGTCGTCGGCGGCTTCGCCATCGGCATGGCCTCCGTCATCGGCCCCGCCTACATCGCCGAGGTCGCCCCCGCCGCCTACCGCGGCCGCCTCGGCTCCTTCCAGCAGGCCGCCATCGTCATCGGCATCGCCATCTCCCAGCTCGTCAACTACGGCATCCTCCAGCTCGCCGACGGCGACCAGCGCGGCGAGATCGGCGGCCTGGAGGCCTGGCAGTGGATGCTCGGCGTGATGGTCGTCCCCGCCCTCCTCTACGGGCTGCTCTCCTTCGCCATCCCCGAGTCCCCCCGCTTCCTCATCTCCGTCGGGAGGACCGCGCGGGCCAAGGAGGTCCTGGCCGAGGTCGAGGGCCACGGCGTCGACCTCGACCGCCGGGTCGCCGAGATCGACCTGGCCATGCGCAGCGAGCACAAGTCCACCTTCAAGGACCTGCTCGCCCCCGGCAGCCCGTTCCGTCTGCTGCCGATCGTCTGGGTCGGCATCGGCCTCTCCGTCTTCCAGCAGCTCGTCGGCATCAACGTCGCCTTCTACTACTCCGCGACGCTCTGGCAGTCCGTCGGCATCGACCCGTCGAGCTCGTTCTTCTACTCCTTCACCACGTCGATCATCAACATCATCGGCACCGTGATCGCGATGGTCCTGGTCGACCGGGTCGGCCGCAAGCCGCTCGCCCTCGTCGGCTCCGTCGGCATGGCGATCGCGCTGGCCTTTGAGGCCTGGGCCTTCTCCGCCGACCTCGTCGACGGCAAACTCCCCGAGACCCAGGGCGTGGTGGCCCTCGTCGCCGCCCACGTGTTCGTGCTCTTCTTCGCCCTCTCCTGGGGCGTGGTCGTCTGGGTCTTCCTCGGCGAGATGTTCCCCAACCGGATCCGCGCCGCCGCCCTCGGCGTCGCCGCCTCCGCCCAGTGGATCGCCAACTGGGCCATCACCGCCAGCTTCCCGTCCCTCGCCGACTGGAACCTCTCCGGCACCTACGTCATCTACTGCGCCTTCGCCGTGCTCTCCATCCCCTTCGTGCTCCGGTACGTCAAGGAGACCAAGGGCAAGGCCCTGGAGGAGATGGGCTGACGGGTCACGCCTGGAGGCGGGGCAGCACCTCGGCGCAGAACAGGCGCAGGCTCCGCCACCCCTCCTCCACCGGCATCCCCCCGCACAGCGGATGCAGCACCAGGCTCTCCAGGCCGAGCCCCGCGCACTCCTCGGGCGTCACCACCCGGTACACGCCCTCCGCCCGCAGCTCCGCCACGCTCGACGCCGTCGACCGCACCGCCGAGCGGATGTCCTTCGACTGCCAGGAGGCGTAGGTCCGCGCCTCGTGCAGGAAGTGCTCCCCGTACTCCGCCCAGGTCCGGTCCGGGTCCTCCGCCACGTGCAGCAGCGGGGTCACAGGACCCGGCATCATCGTCCAGCCCTCGGTGCCGTACTCCGCGCACCGCGCCCGGTAGTACGTCTCAAGGTCCGGCAGGTGCGCGGAGGGGAAGAACGGCAGCCCCAGCCGCGCCGCCCGCCGCGCCGCCGCCTTCGAGGAGCCCCCGACGAGCAGCAGCGGATGCGGTGCGGTGAAGGGCCGCGGGGTGACCCGTACCGTACGGCCCCGGTACGGGAAGGGCTCGCCCGTCCAGGCGGCGAGCAGGGTCTCCAGGAGCTCGTCCTGGAGCTTGCCGCGCCGCCCCCAGTCGACCCCGCGCTCCTCGTACTCCTCCGGGCGGTAGCCGATCCCCGCCACCGTGACGAGCCGGCCCCGGCCGATCAGGTCGAGCACCGCGATCTCCTCCGCGAGCCGCAGCGGGTCGTGGAGCGGGCCGATGATCGCGGAGACGGTGACCGCGATCCGGCGGGTGGCGCCGAAGACCGCGCCGGCGAAGACGAAGGGGGAGGGGAGCCAGTTGTTCTCCACCCCGTGGTGCTCCTCGGTCTGCACGGTGTCCACCCCGTGCCCGTCGGCGTAGGCCGCCATCTCCAGCGCGGCGCGGTACCGCTCCGCGAGGGACCCGGGGGTGGCGCGCGGGTCGACCAGGTTGAACCGTACGACGCTGAAGGCCATGAGGGGTCCCCTCCGCGGGTGGGCTGCCGACGAGGGGCGACCCTAGCTGACGAGGCGTCAGATGAGAACGGTACCGGCACCCGGGGCGCCCGCGACCCACGCTGCGTACGTACGGCGTCACCGGGCGGCTCGTGTCCGATACTGGATGGCGTTATGGAACTCATCCTTGCTGTAGTCATCGCTCTGGTCGTCGCGGTCGCCGTGACCAGCGGGCTCGTGATCAGCGGTCGCAAGAAGAAGCAGCTGCCGCCGGCCGAACCGCCGTCCACCACGCCGACCATCACCGCTCCGCCCGCCGAGCCGCACGTCGGCGACGAGGCGGAGACGCCGCGGGAAGAACCACGCCGCACCATCGAGGAGGTCGGCCTCCCCACCGCAGAGGCGCCCGAGGCCGAGGCCGAGGCCCCGGCCGTCGAGGAGCCCGAGGCGCCCGCCGCGCCCGAGATCGAGGTGCCCGAGCCCACCGCCGGACGCCTCGTCCGCCTCCGGGCCCGGCTCGCCCGCTCCCAGAACTCGCTGGGCAAGGGCCTGCTGACCCTGCTCTCCCGCGAGCACCTCGACGAGGACACCTGGGAGGAGATCGAGGAGACCCTCCTCACCGCCGACGTCGGCGTCGCCCCCACCCAGGAACTGGTCGAGCGGCTCCGCGAGCGCGTCAAGGTGCTCGGCACCCGCACCCCCGACGAGCTGCGCGGCCTGCTCCGCGAGGAGCTCATCGCCCTCCTCGGCGAGTACGACCGCACCGTCCACACCGAGAGCCCCGAGGACGTCCCCGGCGTCGTCATGGTCGTCGGCGTCAACGGCACCGGCAAGACCACCACCACCGGCAAGCTCGCCCGCGTCCTCGTCGCCGACGGCAAGTCCGTCGTCCTCGGCGCCGCCGACACCTTCCGCGCCGCCGCCGCCGACCAGCTCCAGACCTGGGGCGACCGGGTCGGCGCCCGCACCGTCCGCGGCCCCGAGGGCGGCGACCCGGCCTCGATCGCCTACGACGCGGTCAAGGAGGGCATCGCCGAGAAGGCCGACGTCGTCCTCATCGACACCGCCGGCCGCCTGCACACCAAGACCGGCCTCATGGACGAGCTCGGCAAGGTCAAGCGCGTCGTCGAGAAGCACGGTCCGCTCGACGAGATCCTCCTCGTCCTCGACGCCACCACCGGCCAGAACGGCCTCATCCAGGCCCGCGTCTTCGCCGAGGTCGTCGACATCACCGGCATCGTCCTGACCAAGCTCGACGGCACCGCCAAGGGCGGCATCGTCGTCGCCGTCCAGCGCGAGCTGGGCGTCCCGGTCAAGCTCGTCGGCCTCGGCGAGGGCCCCGACGACCTGGCCCCCTTCGAGCCCGCCGCCTTCGTCGACGCCCTCATCGGCGACTGACGACCCGCGACGGCACACGGAAGGGCCCCCGCTCCGTCCAGGAGCGGGGGCCCTTCCGTACGCCTGCCTAGCCGTGCGTCCGATGGCACATGTACGCCAGCGTGCCGAGCAGCAGCCGGGCCTGCGGCGGCGCGCCCGCCGTGTCCAGCGTCGGCGGCCGCAGCCAGCGCACCGGACCGAGGCCGCCCAGCTGCGACGGGGGAGCGGTGATGTGGCTGCCGGGACCCAGGCAGTGCAGATCCAGATCCGCGTCGTCCCAGCCCATCCGGTACAGCAGCCGCGGCAGCTCCTCCGCCGCGCCCGGCGCGACGAGGAACTGCGCCCGGCCGGTCGGCGTCGCGCAGACCGGGCCCAGCGGCAGCCCCATCCGCTCCATCCGGACCAGCGCCCGCCGGCCCGCCGCCTCGGCCACCTCGATCACGTCGAAGGCGCGGCCCACCGGCAGCAGCAGCGCCGCGCCCGGGTACTCCGACCACGCCTTGGTCGCGTCGTCGAGCCCCGCGCCCGCCGGGACGGGCGGCGCGAAGGAGAGAGGATGCGCGCCCGGGGCCGTACAGGCCCGGTCGCCGCAGGAGCACCGGCCGCCCGCGGCCAGCGCGCCGGGCTGGACGTCCCAGCCCCAGAGTCCGGTGTACTCGGCCACCGCTGTGTACTCGGTGGTGCGTGCGCGGCGGCGTGAGCCGGTCCGCATCTCACGAATGCCGCCGATCGTGAAGCCCATGCCCCCTCCAACGGGTCGGACGCGCCGGTGGTTACGAGCCGGAACACCCCTGTCACGTTCAGTGACGCCACGCCCGGGTTTCGTCGCCCAGGGTGGCGTACGGTCGCGTACGGGGTGGTGCGCACGGTGGCGCGCGCCTCTTCGCGCTTCCGTGCGCCGACTCCGGTTCGTCGCATGTCAAGTGAATCGCGTGGAGCCCCTGGCGGGTTCATTCGAAGGGGTGGCGAATGGTGGCGTTTCTTGTCACGGCCTCACGGCAGGGGTGATCGTAGGATTACTTTCGGTACCCGAAGCCCCAGAGGGGCGTGCACGGGTGGGTATGCCGGAGGCAAGTCGGTTTCCCGTTCGAAGGAGTCGGAACACCGAGCGGGGAGCCGCGGGACGCGGCATTCTGATAGGGGTTCGCACGACAGGCAATCAGGTGGATGGGGGCGTTCCAGTGGGCGGCAACGGCACAGACGGTACGACTGCCGGCAAGCGCCCCAACGAGCGGCTCGGCTCGTGGTTCGTGCGCAGCGGCTGGTCCAAGGGCGAGCTGGCCCGCCAGGTCAACCGCAGGGCCCGCCAGATGGGCGCCCACCACATCTCCACCGACACCTCCCGCGTCCGCCGCTGGCTCGACGGCGAACAGCCCCGCGAGCCCATCCCGAGGATCCTCTCCGAGCTGTTCTCCGAGCGCTTCGGCTCCGTCGTCGCCATCGAGGACCTCGGACTGCGCACCGCCCACCAGACGCCCTCCGTCTCCGGCGTCGACCTGCCCTGGGCCGGACCGCAGACCGTCTCCCTGCTCAGCGAGTTCTCCCGCAGCGACCTCATGCTCGCCCGGCGCGGCTTCCTCGGCTCCTCGCTCCAGCTCGCCGCGGGACCCGCCCTCATCGAGCCCATGCAGCGCTGGCTGGTCCCCACCCCCGTGGGCGAACCGGCCACCGCCGAGCAGGCGCCCGGCGGCCGGCCGCGCCGGCTCTCCGACATCGAGCTCGACCTCCTCGAATCCACCACCGCCATGTTCCGCAAGTGGGACGCCCAGTGCGGCGGCGGACTGCGCCGCAAGGCCGTCGTCGGCCAGCTCCACGAGGTCACCGACCTCCTCCAGGAAGCCCAGCCGGCCGCCACCGCCAAGCGCCTCTTCACCGTCGCCGCCGAACTCGCCGAACTCGCCGGGTGGATGAGCTACGACGTGGGCCTCCAGCCCACCGCCCAGAAGTACTTCGTCCTCGCGCTGCACGCCGCCAAGGAGGCCGGCGACAAGCCGCTCGGCTCGTACATCCTCTCCTCCATGAGCCGGCAGATGATCCACCTCGGCCGCCCCGACGACGCCCTCGAACTCATCCACCTGGCCCAGTACGGCAGCCGGGACTGCGCCACCCCCCGCACCCAGGCCATGCTGTATGCGATGGAGGCCCGCGCCTACGCCAACATGGGCCAGCCCTCCAAGTGCAAGCGGGCCGTCCGGATGGCCGAGGACACCTTCGCCGACGCCACCCTCGAAGGCGGCCCCGAGCCCGACTGGATCCGCTTCTTCACCGAGGCCGAGCTCAACGGCGAGAACTCCCACTCCTACCGCGACCTCGCCTACGTCGCCGGACGCTCCCCGAGCTACGCCTCGCTGGCCGAGCCCGTCATGGAGCGGGCCGTCGAGCTCTTCGGGAAGGACCCCGACCACCAGCGCTCGTACGCCCTCAACCTCATCGGCATGGCCACCGTCCACCTGCTCAAGCGCGAGCCCGAGCAGTCCGTCGTCCTCGCCGAGCAGGCCCTCGGCGTCGCCCGCTCCATCCGCTCCGAGCGGGTCAACAACCGGCTCCGCAAGACCGTCGACACCGCCGCCCGCGACTTCGGCGACGTCGCCGAGGTCGTCGACCTCACCGACCGGCTCACCCTGCTGCTCCCCGAGTCGGCCGAGGCCGTCTGACCCCGTACCGCACGCTCCCGAGAGCCCCACGACCCCGGCCGCGCCGGACGTCCCGTACTGCCCGACTCGGCTCCCCCGCCGCACAGGACACACGGACGCCGGCGCGGCCGGTCCGCGTTCCGGACGCCCCCTCGTCCGCCCGGCACCGCCCGGAGAGTACGCCCGTTACTTCCCCGTGACCCAGGCGTTCACGGTCACGTAACACGCCCCCTCCCTTCGTCACCGCCCCGAAACATCGAGCGGCATCGGCGGAAACCGCGCTGCGCGAATCTCTGGGCCATCACCGGCCACCCCTCAGGCCGCCGCTCACCGCCGGCCCCGCCCCGCACAGGCCGCATCCGACGACGAGGAGACGCCGATGGCACCAGCCATCACGACCCTGGCAGCAGACGCCCCCGAGCTGTCCGCCGCCAACACCGGGTTCATGCTCATCTGCTCCGCCCTGGTCATGCTGATGACCCCGGCCCTCGCCTTCTTCTACGGAGGCATGGTCCGCGTCAAGTCCACCCTCAACATGCTGATGATGAGCTTCATCAGCCTCGGGATCGTCACGGTCCTGTGGGTGCTCTACGGCTTCAGCGTCGCCTTCGGCACCGACACCGGCGGCATCGTCGGCTGGTCCTCCGACTACCTCGGCCTCAGCGGCATCGGCGTCACCGAACTCTGGGACGGCTACACCATCCCGGTGTACGTCTTCGCCGTGTTCCAGCTGATGTTCGCCATCATCACCCCCGCCCTGATCAGCGGCGCCCTCGCCGACCGGGTCAAGTTCACCGCCTGGGCCCTGTTCATCACCCTCTGGGTCACCGTCGTCTACTTCCTCGTCGCCCACTGGGTCTGGGGCGCCGGCGGCTGGCTCTTCGAGATGGGCGTCATCGACTTCGCCGGCGGCACGGCGGTCCACATCAACGCCGGCGCCGCGGCCCTCGGCGTCATCCTCGTCATCGGCAAGCGCGTCGGCTTCAAGAAGGACCCGATGCGCCCGCACAGCCTCCCGCTGGTCATGCTCGGCGCCGGTCTCCTCTGGTTCGGCTGGTTCGGCTTCAACGCCGGCTCGTGGCTCGGCAACGACGACGGCGTCGGCGCCGTCATGTTCGTCAACACCCAGGTCGCCACCGGCGCCGCCATGCTCGCCTGGCTGTTCTACGAGAAGATCCGCCACGGCGCCTTCACCACCCTCGGCGCGGCCTCCGGCGCCGTCGCCGGCCTCGTCGCCATCACCCCCTCCGGCGGCTCCTGCTCCCCGCTCGGCGCCATCGCCATCGGCGCCATCGCCGGTCTCGTCTGCGCCATGGCCGTCGGCCTCAAGTACAAGTTCGGCTACGACGACTCCCTCGACGTCGTCGGCGTCCACCTCGTCGGCGGCATCATCGGCTCCCTCCTCGTCGGCCTCTTCGCCACCGGCGGCGTCCAGTCCGACGCCAAGGGCCTCTTCTACGGCGGTGGCCTGGAGCAGCTCGGCAAGCAGGCCGTCGGCGTCTTCGCCGTCCTCGCCTACTCTCTGGTCGTCTCCGCGATCCTCGCCCTGATCATCGACAAGACCATGGGCATGCGGGTCAGCGAGGACGACGAGGTCTCCGGCATCGACCAGGTCGAGCACGCCGAGACCGCCTACGACTTCAGCGGAGCCGGCGGCGGCGCCTCCGGGCGCACCACCGCCGTCGCCGCGCCGGTTGCCACGGAGAACAAGAAGGTGGACGCATGAAGCTCATCACCGCGGTCGTGAAGCCGCACCGGCTCGACGAGATCAAGGAGGCCCTCCAGGCCTTCGGGGTCCACGGCCTCACCGTCACCGAGGCCAGCGGGTACGGACGTCAGCGCGGCCACACCGAGGTGTACCGCGGCGCCGAGTACACCGTCGACCTCGTCCCCAAGATCCGCATCGAGGTCCTGGTCGAGGACGAGGACGCCGAACAGCTCATCGACGTCGTCGTGAAGGCGGCCCGCACCGGCAAGATCGGTGACGGAAAGGTCTGGAGCGTCCCGGTCGAGACCGCCGTCCGCGTCCGCACGGGCGAACGCGGACCCGACGCCCTCTAGGAGCACGGCCCGACGGACCCACCGGTCCGCCGGGCCGTTTCCGCAGCCCCATCCGCGAAGAAGGAGCCGCCGGTGACCACCCTCGAACCGCAGGACGCGACCGAAGAGCAGGGACCCGGCGGCTACGCGGCGGCCCGGCTGCGGCTCCTCCAGGAGAAGACGCCGTCCGGGCCCGAGCGCCGTACCGCCCTCGCCGGCCTCACCGACGACTGGCTCGCCGCACTCTTCGCCGCCGCCGCACCGCCCAAGGGCACCGCCCTCGTCGCCGTCGGCGGCTACGGCCGCGCCGAACTCTCCCCGCGCAGCGACCTCGACCTCCTCCTGCTGCACGACGGCACCGCCCCCAAGGAGGCGATCGCCGCCCTCGCCGACCGCCTCTGGTACCCCGTCTGGGACCTCGGGCTCGCCCTCGACCACTCCGTCCGCACCCCCGCCCAGGCCCGCGCCACCGCCGCCGACGACCTCAAGGTCCACCTCGGCCTCCTCGACGCCCGGCCCCTCGCCGGCGACACGGCCCTCGCCACCGCCCTGCGCTCCACCGTCCTCGCCGACTGGCGCAACCAGGCCGTCCGCCGCCTCCCCGAACTCGCCGAGCTCTGCCGCGACCGCGCCGCACGCTCCGGCGAACTCCGCTTCCTCCTCGAACCCGACCTCAAGGAGGCCCGCGGCGGCCTCCGCGACGCCCAGGCCCTGCGCGCCGTCGCCGCCTCCTGGCTCGCCGACGCCCCCCGCGACGGCCTCGACACCGCCCGCCGCCGCCTCCTCGACGCCCGCGACGCCCTCCACCTCGCCACCGGCCGCGCCACCGACCGGCTCGCCCTCCAGGAACAGGACGCCGTCGCCGAGCAGCTCGGCCTCCTCGACGCCGACACCCTGCTCCGCGGCGTGTACGAGGCCGCCGGCATCGTCACGTACGCCTCCGACGTCACCTGGCGCGAGGTCGGCCGCGTCCTCAAGGCCCGCTCCGCCCGCCCCCGGCTCCGCTCCCTCCTCGGCGGCCGCGCCGCCCAGAAGCCGCCCGTCGAACGGACCCCGCTCGCCGAGGGCGTCGTCGAGATGGACGGCGAGGCCGTCCTCGCCCTCTCCGCCAAGCCCGAACGCGACCCCGCCCTCCCGCTGCGCGCCGCCGCCGCGGCCGCCCAGCACGGCCTGCCGCTCTCCCCGCACGCCGTACGCCGGCTCGCCGCCGCCGCCAAAGCGCTGCCCGTGCCCTGGCCCGCCGAGGCCCGCGAGGCGCTCGTCACCCTGCTCGGCGCCGGCGCCCCCGCCGTGCCCGTCTGGGAGGCCCTGGAGGCCGAAGGACTCGTCACCCGCCTCCTGCCCGACTGGGAACGCGTCCGCCACCGCCCCCAGCGCAACCCCGTCCACACCTGGACCGTCGACCGCCACCTCGTCGAGACCGCCGTCCGCGCCGCCTCCCTCACCCGCCGCGTCGGCCGCCCCGACCTCCTCCTCGTCGCCGCCCTCCTCCACGACATCGGCAAGGGCTGGCCCGGCGACCACTCCGTCGCCGGCGAGACCATCGCCCGCGACCTCGCCGCCCGGATCGGCTTCGACCGCACCGACACCGCCACCGTCGCCACCCTCGTCCGCCACCACCTCCTCCTCGTCGACACCGCCACCCGCCGCGACCTCGACGACCCCGCCACCGTCCAGTCCGTCGCCACCGCCGTCGGCACCGTCGGCACCCTCGAACTCCTCCACGCCCTCACCGAGGCCGACGCCCTCGCCACCGGACCCGCCGCCTGGTCCGCCTGGCGCGCCTCCCTCGTCGCCGACCTCGTCAAACGGGTCTCCGGCGTCCTCGCCGGGCAGCCCCTGCCCGACCCCGAGGCCGCCGCCCCCAGCGCCGAACAGGAACGGCTCGCCGTCGAGGCCCTGCGCACCGGCGAACCCGCCCTCACCCTGCACACCCGCGACGAGCAGCCCCTCGACCCCGACGAACCCGAGCCCGTCGGCGTCGAACTCGTCATCGCCCTCCCCGACCAGCCCGGAGTGCTGCCCGCCGTCGCCGGCGTCCTCGCCCTCCACCGGCTCACCGTCCGCGCCGCCGACCTGCGCGCCGTGCACCTCCCCGCCGAACTCGGCACGGGCCCCGGCTCCGTCCTCGTCCTCGACTGGCGGGTCGCCGCCGAGTACGGCTCCCTGCCCCAGGGCCACCGGCTCCGCGCCGACCTGGTGCGCGCCCTCGACGGCTCCCTCGACATCCCCGCCCGGCTCGCCGAGCGCGAGGCCGCCTACCCGCGCCGCCGCGGCGTCCAGGCCCCGCCGCCCCGCGTCACCGTCGCCCCCGCCGACTCCCGCCTCGCCACCGTCCTGGAGGTCCGGGCCCAGGACGCCCCCGGCCTGCTCCACCGGATCGGCCGCGCCCTGGAGGGAGCGGCGGTACGGGTCCGCAGCGCGCACGTCTCCACGCTCGGCGCCAACGCCGTCGACACCCTGTACGTGACCCGCCCCGACGGCTCCCTCCTCCCGGACGAGGAGGCCATCGACCTCGCCCGGGCCCTGGAGGCGGCGCTGGCGTGACGAGGGCCTCGTCCGCCCAATCCGACCGGCAAGGCCAGGGGTGCCCCCGGGCCGGATACCCTGGGTGGCGACCATCCGCCCCGACCCGAGGATCGCGACCACCGTGTTCGATACGCTTTCCGACCGCCTCAGCGCGACTTTCAAGTCCCTCCGGGGCAAAGGCCGCCTCTCCGAGCAGGACATCGACAGCGCGGCCCGGGAAATCCGTATCGCCCTCCTCGAGGCCGACGTCGCCCTGCCGGTCGTCCGCGCGTTCATCAAGAACGTCAAGGAGCGGGCCCTCGGCGCCGAGGTCTCCAAGGCGCTGAACCCCTCGCAGCAGGTCATCAAGATCGTCAACGACGAGCTGATCTCGATCCTCGGCGGCGAGACCCGCCGGCTGCGGTTCGCCAAGACCGCGCCGACCGTGATCATGCTCGCCGGTCTCCAGGGTGCCGGTAAGACCACCCTCGCCGGAAAGCTCGGCCTCTGGCTGAAGGCGCAGGGCCACTCGCCGCTGCTCGTCGCCTGCGACCTCCAGCGCCCCAACGCCGTCAACCAGCTCTCGGTCGTCGCCGACCGCGCCGGCGTCGCCTTCTACGGCCCGCAGCCCGGCAACGGCGTCGGCGACCCGGTCCAGGTCGCCAAGGACTCCATCGAGTACGCCCGGTCGAAGATGTACGACATCGTCGTCGTCGACACCGCCGGCCGCCTCGGCATCGACCAGGAGCTGATGCAGCAGGCCGCGGACATCCGCGACGCCGTCAGCCCCGACGAGATCCTCTTCGTCGTCGACGCCATGATCGGTCAGGACGCGGTCAACACCGCCGAGGCCTTCCGCGACGGCGTCGGCTTCGACGGCGTCGTGCTCTCCAAGCTCGACGGCGACGCCCGCGGTGGTGCCGCGCTCTCCATCGCGCACGTCACCGGCAAGCAGATCATGTTCGCCTCCAACGGCGAGAAGCTGGACGACTTCGACGCGTTCCACCCGGACCGCATGGCGTCCCGCATCCTCGGCATGGGCGACATGCTGTCGCTCATCGAGAAGGCCCAGCAGACCTTCGACGAGGAAGAGGCCGCCAAGATGGCCTCGAAGCTCGCGTCGAAGAAGGGCCAGGACTTCACCCTGGACGACTTCCTCGCCCAGATGGAGCAGGTCCGCAAGATGGGCTCCATCAGCAAGCTCCTCGGCATGCTGCCCGGCATGGGGCAGATGAAGGAGCAGATCGCCAACATCGACGAGCGGGACGTGGACCGTACCGCCGCCATCATCAAGTCGATGACCCCGGCCGAGCGCCAGGACCCGACCATCATCAACGGCTCCCGCCGCGCCCGTATCGCCAAGGGTTCCGGCGTCGAGGTCAGCGCCGTGAAGGGCCTGGTCGAGCGGTTCTTCGAGGCCCGCAAGATGATGTCCCGCATGGCCCAGGGCGGCGGCCTGCCCGGCATGCCCGGCATCCCGGGCATGGGCGGCGGCCCCGGCCGGCAGAAGAAGCAGGTCAAGCAGGCCAAGGGCAAGCGCAAGAGCGGCAACCCGATGAAGCGGAAGGCCGAGGAGCAGGCCGCCCAGGAGAAGCGGGAGCAGGCCCAGCAGGGCGGCGCCTTCGGGCTGCCGGGCGCCGGCCAGGGCCCGCAGGACTTCGAGCTGCCGGACGAGTTCAAGAAGTTCATGGGCTGACCCTCGCCTTCGAGGGGGCACGGGCCGACCCTCGCCTTCGAGGGGTTCACGGGCCGACCCTCGTCGGCCGGAGGGGCCCGGGGCGGTTTCGGATCACCGAAACCGCCCCGGGCCCCTTCTCGTCCGCCCGGACCGCCCGGAATGCCGCCTCGATCCCGCTCTCCGATACTGGGGCCACTGCCGCCCCGAGGAGAGCGACGTGGCCAACCCCGTACCCCCGCGCGACCGGACCGACCAGCCCTGGCGCTCGGAAGGGGCACCGCCGCCCCCGCCGCCGAAGAAGAAGATGCCCGGCGGCTGGGGCGGCCTCATCCTCACCGCGCTCGCCGTCTACCTGATCGCCAACCTCGTGCTGTCCTTGTTCAACGAGGGCGACGGGCCGACGGTCTCGTACACCGAGTTCAGCAAGCAGGTCACCGCCGGGAACGTCACCAAGATCTACTCCAAGGGCGACGCGATCCAGGGGCAGCTGAAGGAGAAGCGGCCCGTGCCCGACGGCAAGGGCGACTACACCAAGTTCCAGACCCAGCGCCCCGCCTTCGCCGACGACGACCTGTGGGAGCAGCTGACCAAGCAGAAGGTCACCGTCACCGCCGAGCCCGTCGTGCAGGAACGTTCGTTCCTCGCCAATCTGCTGCTCTCCCTCGCCCCGATGCTCCTCCTCGTCCTGCTCTGGGTCTTCATCGCCCGCCGGATGAGCTCCGGCATGGGCGGAGCCGGCGGGATGCTCGGCCGCAAGCAGCCGCCGAAACCGGTCGAGGTGGACGGCGGCAAGCGCACCACCTTCGCCGACGTCGCCGGCATCGACGAGGTCGAGGGCGAGCTCAACGACGTCGTCGACTTCCTGAAGAACCCGCAGGCCTACCGCGAGATGGGCGCGAAGATGCCCCGAGGCGTCCTCCTCGCAGGACCGCCCGGCACCGGCAAGACCCTCCTCGCGCGGGCCGTCGCCGGCGAGGCCGGCGTGCCCTTCTTCTCCGCCTCCGCCTCCGAGTTCATCGAGATGATCGTCGGCGTCGGCGCCTCCCGCGTCCGCGAGCTCTTCGCCGAGGCCCGCAAGGTCGCCCCGGCGATCGTCTTCATCGACGAGATCGACACCATCGGCCGCGCCCGCGGCGGCGGCTCCGGCATGGGCGGCCACGACGAACGCGAACAGACCCTCAACCAGATCCTCACCGAGATGGACGGCTTCACCGGCTCCGAAGGCGTCGTCGTCCTCGCCGCCACCAACCGCGCCGACGTCCTCGACCCCGCCCTCACCCGCCCCGGCCGCTTCGACCGGATCGTCCACGTCAACCCGCCCGACCGGGGCGGCCGCGAGGCCATCCTCAGGATCCACACCCGGCAGATCCCGCTCGCCAAGGACGTCGACCTGGAGCAGGTCGCCCGCACCACCCCCGGCATGACCGGCGCCGAGCTCGCCAACCTCGCCAACGAGGCCGCCCTCCTCGCCGTCAAACGCCAACAGAAGGCCGTCACCCAGTCCGACCTCTCCGACGCCCTGGAGAAGGTCCAGCTCGGCGCCGAACGCCCCCTCGTCATGCCCGAGGAGGAACGCCGCCGCACCGCCTACCACGAGAGCGGCCACGCCCTCCTCGGCATGCTCCAGCCCGGCGCCGACCCCGTCCGCAAGATCACCATCGTGCCCCGAGGCCGCGCCCTCGGCGTCACGTTGTCCACACCCGACGCCGATAAATACGCTTATACGGAGGAGTATCTGCGCGGCCGGATCATCGGCGCCCTCGGCGGCATGGCCGCCGAACAGGTCGTCTTCGGCGTCATCACCACCGGCGCCGAGAGCGACCTCGAACAGGTCACCAACATCGCCCGGGGCATGGTCGGCCGCTGGGGCATGAGCGAGACCGTCGGCCGCCTCACCGCCATCCCGAGCGACGCCCAGCAGGCGTACGGCCTCTCCGCCGCCCCCGCGACCCTCGACACCGTCGACGCCGAGATGCGCCGCATCGTCGACGAGTGCTACGAGGACGCCGTACGCCTCCTGGACGAGCACCGCGACAAGCTCGACGCCCTCTCCGCCGCCCTCCTCGCCGACGAGACCCTGGAGGAGGACGCCGCCTACCGCGCGGCCGGCATCGAACGCCCGGACCCGAACGCCCCCCAGCCCGGCGTCGGCCCCAACCCCGAGCGACCGCCCGCCTGAGCCGCCTCGCCTTCCCGGGGGCGGCTACGGCACGCGCGCGATGACGTACCGGAAGACGTTCGGCATCCACACCGTGCCGTCGGCGCGCCGGTACGGGGCCAGGGCCTCCTCGATCTCCTTCTCCACCCGGGAGGGGTCGGAGACCCGCACCGCCGCGTCGAAGGCCCCGGTGGAGAGCAGTCCGCGCACCGCGCTGCCCTCGTCCGCGTACCCGAAGGGACAGGCGACGCGGCCGTCGCCCACCGGTCGGAGGCCGGCCCGGACGGCGAGCGCCCCCAGGTCGGTACGGGGGGAGGGGCGCCGGTCCGCGAGCCGGTCCGCGAGCCGCAGCAGCGGCTCCGTCGCGCACCGCTCGGGCGGCCCCCAGCCGGCCAGCACCACCGCCGTGCCCCGTTGCGCCGCCCGGGTGAGCCCGTCCGGCCCGAAGGCGGTCCGGTCGGCCGCGTGGAAGGCGGTGATCACGTCGTACGGGCCGTCCTCCGGAATATCGGAGGTGACCGCCACGGAGTCGGGCAGACGGGTTCTCGCCAGTTCCACGCGCGCGTGGTCCGCCTCCGCCCCGGCGGCCAGGGCGCCCCTGGCCGCCGCCATGAGGAGCGCCAGACCGGTCCCGCAGTCCAGGCCGAGCAGGCGGGTGCCCGGGCCCACGCCGAGGCGTTCGTGGACCGCCTCGTAGAGCGGGACGAGCATCCGTTCCTGGATCTCGGCCCAATCGCGCGCGGGGTGGTGCGGGACGAGCGTAGGTGTCATGGATCAGGCCCCAATCCGTGCCGGACGACAGCCCCCCGTAGTCAGGGAACTGCGCTTCGCGTCCGGCGTCCAGTGCTCGGGCCGGACGACCGGGGGCGAGTTCGGGCCACACCCCCCGGCAGGGCGGCGGGGAAGCCAGGGGTCGGTGCCCGAAGTCGGGCACCGACCCGGTAAGGTCCCCTCCCGCAAGGGCCAGGCGCGCGTGAAGTGACCGCGCGCCGGGGCGTATGCGCCCTGTGCACCAGCTGCGGACGCCTGGGTACCGACTGACGGGTACGTGCAAAATATTTGAGTTGCCCCGGAATGGAACCCGGAGGGGATCCAGCTCGTTGTACCCGACGTGAGCACGACACCACCTGTCCTCGCCGCAGAGCTGGCGCAGGCGTGGGCCGACATTCAGCGGCACCACCCCGAGCTGCCGGACCTCGCCGCGCCCGAGTCCCTGATCGGAGAGTCCTCGTCCGCCTGCGGCGCCGAGCTCTCCTTCGAGCGACTGCTCCACGAGGCAGTCCACGGCATCGCCGCCGCCCGGGGTGTCCGCGACACCTCCCGCGCCGGCCGCTACCACAACCGCAGATTCCTCGCGATCGCCGAGGAGATGGGCCTCGACCATCCCGAGGAGCCGCACGCCAGCAGCGGCTTCTCCCTGGTCACGCTCAACCCCGAGGCGAAGCGGCGGTACCGGCCCACCATCGAGCGGCTCCAGCGCGCCCTCAAGGCCCACACCGTCGCCACCGCCGCCGACACCAAGCGCTCCTTCCGCGGACCGGCCGCCCGGCACGGCTCCTCGGGCGGCGGCGTCCGCGTCAAGGCCGTCTGCGACTGCGGACGCAACGTACGCGTGGTGCCCTCGGTGCTCGCCCAGGCCCCGATCGTCTGCGGAGGCTGCGGCAAGCCCTTCCGGATCCCCGAGACGGTGGGCGCCGCCGGCTGACCTGGCGGCGAGCGGCACGGCGGCGTGTGGCACAATGGACAGCTGTACTCGACAGTCGCACAGGACCCCTCTCTCCTCCGGCTGACGCGTCCATCGGGCACCCGAGTACCGCAACCCCACGTGGCATCTCAAGTGCCCAACCACGTCAAGACCAGGAGACACCACTCCAGTGGCAGTCAAGATCAAGCTCAAGCGCCTCGGCAAGATTCGCCAGCCGCACTACCGCATCGTCGTCGCCGACTCGCGCACCCGCCGTGACGGCCGCGCGATCGAGGAGATCGGCCTCTACCACCCGACGTACAACCCGTCGCGTATCGAGGTCGACTCCGAGCGTGCGCAGTACTGGCTCTCCGTCGGCGCCCAGCCGACCGAGCCCGTCCTCGCCATCCTGAAGCTCACCGGCGACTGGCAGAAGCACAAGGGCCTCCCGGCCCCGGAGAAGCCGCTGCTCGCCCCGGCGACCAAGGAAGAGAAGCGCGCTTCCTTCGACGAGTTCGCCAAGGCCCTCGAGGGCGCTGAGGACAAGGGCGAGGCCATCACCCCGAAGGCCAAGAAGGCGAAGGCGGACGAGGCCGAGGCCGAGTCCACCACCGAGGCCTGATCATGCTCGAGGAGGCTCTCGAGCACCTCGTGAAGGGCATCGTCGACAACCCCGACGACGTGCAGGTCGCCTCGCGCAACCTGCGTCGCGGCCGCGTGCTCGAGGTCCGGGTCCACCCCGACGACCTCGGCAAGGTGATCGGTCGCAACGGCCGCACCGCGCGTGCGCTGCGGACCGTCGTGGGCGCCATCGGCGGTCGTGGCATCCGCGTCGACCTCGTCGACGTGGACCAGGTCCGCTGAAAGTTTGACACCGGCACGGGCCGGGGAGGGCACACCGCCCACCCCGGCCCGTTGCCGTACGACAGGAAGAGTTCACCAGTGCAGTTGGTAGTCGCGCGGATCGGCCGCGCCCACGGGATCAGGGGCGACGTCACCGTGGAGGTGCGCACCGACGAGCCCGAACTGCGGCTCGCCCCCGGCGCCGTCCTGCTCACCGACCCGGCCTCCGCCGGTCCGCTGACCATCGAGTCCGGCAAGGTGCACAGCGGCCGACTGCTGCTCCGCTTCGAGGGCGTCCGCGACCGCAACGGAGCCGAGGCGCTCCGCAACACCCTCCTCATCGCCGAGGTCGACCCGGCGGAACTCCCCGAGGAGGAGGACGAGTACTACGACCACCAGCTCGTCGACCTCGACGTGGTCCTCGCCGACGGCACCCTCATCGGCGCCATCACCGAGATCTCCCACCTGCCCTCGCAGGACCTGTTCATCGTCGAGCGGCCCGACGGCACCGAGCTGATGATCCCCTTCGTCGAGCAGATCGTCACCGAGATCGACCTGGAGAACCAGCGGGCCGTCATCGACCCGCCGCCCGGCCTCATCGACGACCGCGCCGAGATCGCCTCCGCCCGCGACGCCGAGTCCGCCGAGTCCGCCGAGTCTGTCGAGTCTGTCGAACAGGGCGAAGAGGGCGAAGAGGGCGATCAGGCATGAGGCTCGACGTCGTCACGATCTTCCCCGAGTACCTCGAACCGCTGAACGTCTCCCTCGTCGGCAAGGCACGCGCGCGTGGACAGCTCGACGTCCACGTCCACGACCTGCGGCAGTGGACCCACGACCGGCACAACACCGTCGACGACACCCCGTACGGCGGCGGCCCCGGCATGGTCATGAAGACCGAGCCCTGGGGCGAGGCCCTCGACCAGACCCTCGCCGACGGCTACGACGCCGGCGCCCACGGCCCCGTCCTCGTCGTCCCCACCCCCAGCGGCCGGCCCTTCACCCAGGAACTCGCCGTCGAGCTCTCCGAGCGGCCCTGGCTGATCTTCACCCCGGCCCGCTACGAGGGCATCGACCGCCGCGTCATGGACGAGTACGCCACCCGCATGCCCGTCTACGAGGTCTCCATCGGCGACTACGTGCTCGCCGGCGGCGAGGCCGCCGTCCTGGTGATCACCGAAGCCGTCGCCCGGCTGCTCCCCGGCGTCCTCGGCAACGCCGAGTCGCACCGCGACGACTCCTTCGCCCCCGGTGCCATGGCCAACCTCCTCGAAGGCCCCGTCTACACCAAGCCCCCGGAGTGGCGCGGTCACGCCATCCCCGAGGTGCTGGTCAGCGGCCACCACGGCAAGATCGCCCGCTGGCGCCGCGACGAGGCCTTCCGGCGCACCGCCGCCAACCGGCCCGACCTCATCGAGCGCTGCGACCCCGCCGCCTTCGACAAGAAGGACCGCGAGACCCTCTCGATCCTCGGCTGGGCCCCCGAGCCCGGCGGCCGATTTTGGCGCAGGGTCGAGGGCGTGGAAGAATAGGCGACTGCCGTACGTCCGGCGCGCGCCCCTGCCACAGGGGGAGCCGCCCGCCAACGACCGTACGGCGCTCCCATGATTCGTACGTCACCGCTGATGGCCTGTGGCATCGGCGAGGAAAGAGACCTCCATGGCCTCCCTGCTCGACCAGGTGAACGCGGCTTCGCTCCGCTCCGACCTGCCCGCCTTCCGTCCCGGCGACACCGTGAACGTCCACGTGCGCGTCATCGAGGGCAACCGCTCCCGTATCCAGCAGTTCAAGGGCGTCGTCATCCGCCGCCAGGGCTCCGGCGTCTCCGAGACCTTCACCGTCCGCAAGGTCTCGTTCTCCGTCGGCGTCGAGCGCACCTTCCCGGTGAACAGCCCGATCTTCGAGAAGATCGAGCTCGTCACCCGCGGTGACGTCCGTCGCGCGAAGCTCTACTACCTCCGCGAGCTGCGCGGCAAGGCCGCCAAGATCAAGGAGAAGCGCGACAACTGAGCTCCGGCTCACCGCTCGCGCGAGGCTTCACGCTCCACGTACAGGCGGGCCGGATAGGCTCACCCCCCGATGGACACCGAAGCACAGCACACGGAGCGCGACCCCTCTTCCCCGGCGGAATCCCCAGCGGATCCCACCACGGAGGACGGGTCGCGCTCCGTGCGCGTTTCCGGCCGCGCCGGACCCTCCTGGCGCAGGACGGGGCTGGTCGGCGCCGCCTGTGTGGTCTTCCTGCTGCTCCTCAGCCACTTCGTCGCCCAGCCGTTCCTGATCCCCAGCGGCTCCATGGAACCCACCCTCCAGGCCGGGGACCGGATCCTGGTCAACAAACTGGCGTACCGTTTCGGCAATGAGCCGCGCCGCGGTGACGTCGTGGTCTTCGACGGCACCGGATCCTTTATCCAGGAGGAGCCGGCGGGCAACCCCGTCACCGGCCTGCTGCACGACGCGGCGGCCGCGCTCGGGCTCGCGCCGCCCGACGAGACCGACTTCGTGAAGCGGGTCGTCGGCGTCGGCGGCGACCGGGTCGTCTGCTGCGACGAGGACGGCCGGATCACCGTCAACGGCGGCCGGGTCCAGGAGCCTTACCTCACCCCGGGCGACCGGCCCTCCGACGTCCCCTTCGACATCGTCGTCCCCCCGGGCACCCTCTGGGTGATGGGCGACCACCGCAGCCAGTCCAGCGACTCCCGCGACCACCTCGGCAGCCCCGGCGGCGGCGTGGTCCCCGTCGACAAGGTCGTCGGCCGCGCCGACTGGATCGTCTGGCCCTTCGCCCGCTGGACCATCGTGCCCGAGACCGACGCGTACGACTCCGTCCCAGCACCGCCCGCCGGCGGACACCCCTTCGGACCGCGGGAGAGCGGCGCACGGGGGAGCGGGCAGGAGAACGTACGGGGAAGCGGCCAGAAGGACGTACGGGGAAACGGCCAGAAGGACGTACGGGGAAACGGGCAGGAGGACGTACAGGGGAGCGGGCAGGAGGACGTACGGGGGAGTGGGCATGGGTAGCCGGGGCCGTCCCCGGGCGGGCGCCGCGCCGGAGGGGGCGCAGGCGCCGCCGCCCGGCCGGGCCGAACGCCGCCGCCTGGCCCGCAGGGTCCAGCGGCGCCGGCGGCGCTCCGCGATCCGCGAGATCCCCATCCTCGTCGGCGTCGCCGTGCTCATCGCGCTCGTCCTCAAGACCTTCCTCGTCCAGGCCTTCGTCATCCCGTCCGGCTCCATGGAGCAGACGATCCGGATCCACGACCGGGTCCTGGTCGACAAGCTCACCCCGTGGTTCGGCTCGAAGCCGCAGCGCGGGGACGTCGTCGTGTTCAAGGACCCCGGCAGCTGGCTCCACCAGGAGACCGCCCCCACCGCCGAGGACCCCGTCGGGATCAAGCAGCTCAAGCAGGCGCTGACCTTCATCGGCCTGATGCCCTCGGCCGACGACCGGGACCTCATCAAGCGGGTGATCGCGGTCGGCGGCGACACCGTCCGCTGCTGCGGCAAGGACGGCCGCATCACCGTCAACGGCGTGCCGCTGGACGAGCCGTACCTCAACCCCGGCGACAAGCCGTCCACGATCCCCTTCGACGTGAAGGTCCCCGAGGGCCGCGTCTTCGTCCTCGGCGACCACCGCTCCGACTCCGCCGACTCGCGCTACCACTTGGACGAGCCGGGCCGGGGCACCATCGCCGAGGAACAGGTCGTGGGCCGCGCCGTGGTGATCGCCTGGCCGCTCGGACACTGGCGCGGCCTGGAGGAGCGGGAGACCTTCGCCGCCGTGCCGGACGGACGTACGACCTCCGAGACCGCGCTCGGCATGTCGCATAGTGTGTCCACGCGGAACGTGAACGGAATGCCCTGGCCGCCGACCCCTGCGGAACTCCTGCTCGTTATGGGAGTGGCGGGCCTGTCCCTGTTCCGGGACGGGCAGTTGCACGGAGTGAGGAGTGGATGTGGGGGAAGTGGCCGTCGGCGCACGTTCCGGACACGAAGGGCCCGAGGACAGGGCCGACGGGGCCAGAGGTGAGAACGTGACGGAAGAGAACAACAGCGGCGGCTCGTCGCCGTCCGGCGGCGACCGGCCGGACCACGGCGACGGTGCCGAGGGCACCGACGGTGCCGAGGGCACGGGGGCGCGGCCCAGGAAACAGCGTTCCTTCTGGAAGGAGCTGCCGCTCCTCATCGGCATCGCGCTGATCCTCGCCCTGCTGATCAAGACCTTCCTGGTGCAGGCGTTCTCGATTCCCTCGGAATCGATGATGAACACCCTGAAGAAGGGCGACCGGGTCCTCGTCGACAAGCTGACCCCCTGGTTCGGCTCCGAGCCCGAGCGCGGAGAGGTCGTCGTCTTCCACGACCCGGGCGGCTGGCTGGAGACCGCGGAGACCCCGAAGCCGAACGCGATCCAGAAGTTCCTCAGCTTCATCGGCCTCATGCCGTCCGCCGAGGAGAAGGACCTCATCAAGCGGGTCATCGCCGTCGGCGGCGACACCGTCTCCTGCAAGGAGGGCGGCAAGGTCGTCCTCAACGGCAAGGAACTCGACGAGACCGCCTACCTCTACCCCGGCTCCGTGCCCTGCCAGGACTCCTTCGGCCCGATCAAGGTCCCCCAGGACCGCATCTGGGTCATGGGCGACAACCGGCAGAACTCGCTCGACTCCCGCTTCCACCAGGAGCTCCCGGGCGGCGGCACCATCGCCAACGACCAGGTCGTCGGCCGGGCCGTGGTCGTCGCCTGGCCCCTCACCCGCTGGGCGACCCTGCCGGTCCCGGACGTCTTCGACCAGCCCGGACTCAACCCGGCCGCGGCCGCCGCGCCGGCCATGGCCCCCGCGGCGGCCGGCCTCGCCGGAGCGCTCCCGCTGGTGCTCTGGCGCCGCAGGAAGCGCTCCACGGGCCATACCGCCGAGTAGCTTCGCGCGGGTAGGGTGCCGTCCCAGATCGTCGACGGACTCTGGGGTGCACATGAGCGCAGCGACCAAGAAGACCGACGGCCGCGGCCGTCTCGGCAGCGTGCTGTCGGGACTCGCCGTGGCCGTCGGCTGTCTGCTCTTCCTCGGCGGCTTCGCCGCGGGAGCCGTGCTCTACCGGCCGTACTCGGTGCCCACCGGGTCCATGGCCCCCACCCTGGAGATCGGCGCCAAGGTGCTCGCCCAGCGCGTCGACGGCACCGACGTGCGCCGCGGTGACGTCGTCGTCTTCGAGGACCCGCTCTGGGGCGGCGCGACCATGGTCAAACGGGTCGTCGGCGTCGGCGGCGACACCGTCGCCTGCTGCGGCACCGACGGCCGCCTCACCATCAACGGCACCCCCGTCGACGAGCCGTACCTGGGCGCCCAGTCGGGCGGCCCCGGCGGGGTCGTCCCCGACGAGTTCAGCGCCACCGTCCCCGAGGGCAGCCTCTTCCTCCTCGGCGACGACCGCACCACCTCGCTCGACTCCCGCAGCCACCTGGAGGACGCCGCGGGCGGCTCGGTGCCCCGCTCCGCCGTCGTCGCCCGCGTCGACTCCGTCGTCTGGCCGCTCTCCGGCGGCGTCGTCGAACGCCCGGCGGGCTTCGCCGCCCTGCCCGGCGGCATCTCGACCCCCGGCCCCGTCACCCTCCTCCTCACCGCCATCGGCGCCGGCGCCGCCCTGATCCTGGGCGGCGCCGCCTACGGCCCGGTGGCCGACCGGCTCGGCGGGCGGGGCAGGGGAGCGCGAGAGAAGGTGAAGGCATGACGGGCGGTACGGGCTCCGGCGACGGCGGTACGAGCTCCGCGGGCTCCGGCGGTGGTGGCGGTACGGGGATCGGTACGGGTACGGGTGCGAGTACGGGCTCCGGTGGCGGCGGGGACGGGCGTGAGGTGCGGCAGGTCGCGCGGGTGATCCTGCTCGACCCCGACGACCGCGTGCTGCTCATGCACGGACACGAACCCGACGACCCCGGCGACACCTGGTGGTTCACCCCCGGCGGCGGCCTCGAAGGCGACGAGACCCGGGCGCAGGCCGCCCTGCGCGAGCTCGCCGAGGAGACCGGCCTCACCGACGTCGAACTCGGCCCCGTCCTCTGGCGGCGCCACTGCTCCTTCCCCTTCGCCGGCCGCCGCTGGGACCAGGACGAGTGGTACTACCTCGCCCGCACCCGTCACACCGGCCCCGTACCCGGCCCCCAGGCCCTCACCGAGCTGGAGACCCGCAGTCTCTCCGGCCTGAGATGGTGGACCTCCGCCGAACTGTCGGCGGCACATGAGACCGTGTACCCCATCAGGCTCGCCGAGCTGCTGCGCACGCTGCTCGACGAGGGACCCCCGAGCACGCCCGTCGTCCTCGCCCCGGAAATCGTGTAGGGGCGCGGCCCGACTGGCGCACAATAGGGGGACGCACGGCTGAAGGGGAACATGCCATGAGCGCCGAGGACCTCGAGAAGTACGAGACCGAGATGGAGCTGAAGCTCTACCGGGAGTACCGCGACGTCGTCGGGCTGTTCAAATACGTGATCGAGACCGAGCGGCGCTTCTACCTCACCAACGACTACGAGATGCAGGTGCACTCGGTCCAGGGCGAGGTCTTCTTCGAGGTCAGCATGGCCGACGCCTGGGTCTGGGACATGTACCGGCCGGCCAGGTTCGTCAAGCAGGTCCGCGTCCTCACCTTCAAGGACGTCAACATCGAGGAGCTCAACAAGAGCGACCTCGAACTGCCTGGCAGCTGAGCTCCGCTCTCCTCACCCGTGTGAGTGACGCGGTTCCCCGGGACCGCCCACTCGTCCACAGCCCCGCACACGCCCAGGACCACCTCCGTCACAGTCGGTGACGGAGGTGGTCTCATGAACGCGACCCAAGCACTCGGACGGTACGGAGAAGAGCTGGCGGCCCGCCGGCTCACCGAGACCGGACTGCACATCCTCGCCCGCAACTGGCGCTACGGCCGCGCCGGAGAGATCGACATCGTCGCCCGCGACGGGGACACCCTCGTCATCTGCGAGGTCAAGACCCGCCGCATCGGCGACTTCGAACACCCCATGGCCGCCGTCACCCCCGACAAGGCCGCCCGGCTCCAGCACCTCGCCGCCTGCTGGCTCGACCGCACTGGCACCCCGCCCCCCGCCGGCGGCGTCCGCATCGACCTCGTCGGCATCCTCCTGCCCCGCCGCGGCGCCCCCGTCCTCACCCACGCCCGGGGGGTGGCCTGAGATGGGCTTCGCCCGCACCTGCTCCGTCGCCCTCGTCGGCGTCGAAGGCGTCGTCGTCGAGGTCCAGGCCGACCTCGAACCCGGCGTCGCCGCCTTCACCCTCGTCGGCCTCCCCGACAAGAGCCTCACCGAGAGCCGCGACCGCGTCCGCGCCTCCGTCGTCTTCCCTGTCAAGTCCTACGTGTCGAAGCCACGGGCTAGGGAGAGGGGTCGATCGTCCGCCGTCCGCCTCCCGCCACGGCGTAGGTCCCAACTCCTCGGCCGTGTCGGCCGTTTCCCCCTCGTGTCACACCTGGAGGCTGTTGGCGTTGCTGTAGCCTGAAGGGGTGCAGCTATTCGGGGGGGTGCCGTCCGCGGAACGGACGGGGTTGGCGAGATCATTTACTGTCCGTCAAGCCAAACGGTTGATGGATGCTGTGCCGCGAGCAGAAGCGGAAACGCACTGGCGTCGTCGATGTGAGGCTGCTCATGCGCCCTATTCGACAAGCCGTCTCCCGATGGACATGAGCGGTCAGGGGCAAGCCGCTCTGATGCGATCACTCGAGCGTTGTGCGCCCGGAACTCGGTTCGCTGAGATCTGCGCCGCCTTCGCCGAGCGGTTGGAGAAATACGAGCGGACGGAGCTTCCGTCTGACCAGGCGGACGCGATCCACCAGCACACCCTGTTGCTTGTGGGTAACGCTGTGGATCATGTCCGTCAGGTCTGGAGAGTGTCTGACGAGATCGAGAGTCTCCAGGCTGAAGAAGCGGCACTGGGCAGGAGTAACCATCGGCTCCTGCGAGTACTGAGGTCGGCGCAGATCCCGCTGTGGGCCCTGGCCGTTCTGCGGGACACGCCCCGCAGCGACATCCTGTCGCTGACTGCCGAGCAGCTTCTCGAGCTCGCTGGCCTCGGCGGCCCGAGCTTCAGGTTCAAGAGGGTCACGCGGGAAGACGCCCTGACCGAAGCAGCGGCTGTTCTCGATCTTCTGCGGATCTTGGCGGTAATCGGTCTGGAGCCGTCGAGCTGGAATGAGTTTCTCAGGGGTCTCGCGGCGCGTCTTGAGTATGCTGATCACATCCAGGCTTCTCGGGTTGAGGAAGTCCCGGTTCCGCCTCGACCGTGTCGTCCACCAGGCGAACTCGTGACGGCGGCACCTCGGGTGCCGCGAGCGCCGGGTCGTGTGGTCCCTCGCTGTTCCACTGGCAGGGGCCGCACTCAACTGCGTTGCCTCGGAAGGCGCGGAGGGCGTGGAGGGCGCCCGACCGCGCTCCTGTAATAGGCAAGCAAGTTCTGCGGTCCTGCGAACAAAGGACCGATTGTGAACCCGGAAGCTGTTCTCGGCTGGATCTCTGCACTTGCGGGCGTAGGGTCGCTCGGCATTCAGGGCTTCGAGCTGTGGCGGGACAAGCGCAACAACTCTGACCGCGATGCCTCCGAAGTGCCGGGCGAGCCCACTGGGCTCCTCGACGGCGACGGACTGGACGACGTGGCCGACGACCCTGGCGACCAGCAGGGCGAGATGCCGGCTGAGTAAGTAAGCGAAGTGGCTGGGACACCCGTCTAGCGGGGTGTCTCAGCCACTTCGCGTTTCACTGGGCCAACCTGGAGGCCAGAGACGTGGGCGGCGAGCCGGGTGGAACCGATGACTGAGCATTTGCGCAGGTCGGCGAAGTGCAGCAGGAGGGTCCGCATCGGCGACGATGTTTCCGACGCAGTCGGCAGTCTGGATGTCCCTCTTTCGAGTGCCCTCCGCGCGAGGGGCGGATCCTATGTTCCAGCGACCGAGCTGCCGATAGTGTGGCGGCTCGAAGCGAGGGGCAGTCGGCGACAGCCGGTGCAAGGGGGGACTGTGATTCCAGCGCTCACCCAGAGTGGCCTTTTGCCGCCCGGTCGTCACCCTGCGACCATGGCGGAGATCAAAGAGTTTTTTGTCGAGCAAGCTCCTAACGTCGATCGTCGACGTCGGATCTTCCGTGCCTTCGAGTTGTATGCCGAAGTCATCGGCGATGTTCTTGAGCGAGGCACGTTTTGGGTGGATGGTGGGTTCTGTTCCTATAAGTCGGCTCCCCCTGAAGACATAGACCTTGCCGTTCTGATCGACCCGACCCTGCCGCTGACAGATAAGGATCATGAGCGGCTGGTCCCACTTTTCACGCTTCAGGAAGTGCAGACGGGCATGCCGCAGGGGTGGGTCGACCGCGTCCAGCCCATGGGTGGCCTGATCGACAGCTTCGCCGTGATGGCTGGCGTTGCCGCGCAGGAGGAGTATTGGCATGACACCTGGTCCAAGGTGAAGGGCCCCGATGGGCAGCTGATCCCTGGGGCGGTCAAGGGATACCTGGAGGTGAGCTGGTGAGCAACGATCTTCGCGACAAGTACGCTCGCGCCCTCCAGACGGCCGAGGGAAATGACCCCCTTTCTCGGCTCGCCCGGGCCAGCCTGCAGACCTCAGCGGCAAAGTTCAGCGGCCTTGGCCTGCATGATGTGGCTGCCAGCCCAGGACTCAACTTTCGCCTCGCGGACACGGGGCACGGTGGTCTCATCGCGGCCAATGAGGTCGGAGACTTCCTTCAGCGTGTTCAGAAGGCTGTGGCGCGACTGGCCAAGGCGAGGCGCGCTCGCATGGCAGATGTCGTGAAGCTACTGCCGCTGGACTTCGAACTTGCCCGGCTGGACGTCGCCTCCTCTGGAGCGGGCTCCGTCATCGTCGACCTGAGGCCCCATGTGCCCGTTGATGAAGACGGGCGGGACGAGCTCCCCCCTGGCGGCGTCTCGTGGGCCGAGATTGGCGCGGTAGAACTGGTTCGCGCTCTGCCGGAAGGCCCCGAAGACGAAGCCTCCATGGACTCGCTGTTCAGTGCTTCGCCCGTTTTGCGTCGTGCAGTAGCTGACCTGATCTCTGACTTGCCGAACCCGAACCTCGAAATCGGCCTGTCTGTGCAGCGAGGAACGGGTGAACGGCTCGCCTCCGGTCTTTCGGCAGGTCAGGCAGCTTCGCTCCGTGATCGCTTGAACATCATCAGGGAAGAGCGCGAGATCATTCGGATGCGAGGACGTCTCGACGGCCTTCGAACGCGCAGGCAAATCTTCTATCTCGAGACCCCGGCCGGGGTCGAGATCCATGGGTTTGTGGACGAGTCCCTGGTCAACGTGGTGAAACAGCATCTCGACGAGCAGGTGGACGTAGCGCTTGAGCGCTTCGTGCTGCGATCAGCTGCAGGCAAGCGCAGCCAGCGTCGGTATCGGCTCGTCGAAGTGGCTGGCCAGCTGTCCCAGCTCCCGCCTGAGGGCGAGCTGGACGAGGACACGTAGATCGGGTGCCCCCAGGTAGTTGTCCCGAACGCTTCATGGGTTCGGGACAACTGACCATCCGGGGGCTCGAAGCTTGCAAGCCCCGGACTGGGCGGCCGGCGATGTCCTCGAAGGTCGCAGTGGTTTTGCTGACGGGAAGTTGGTGAATGCCGTCCTGATCGAGCTGAGGGCGGAGCGCCGAATGCTTGTCGACCAGGTGGTCAACGATGTCGCTCGCCGGGGTGCGCAGGAACTCGTCCGGGTCCCGGCCAAGGGCATCTTTCTGCATGCCCATCAGCTTGTCGCGCAGGGTCTTGTGCAGGTCTCGTTGCCCGAAGGGCGTCGACCGCCGGTATGAGGTCTGCTTTATGAACACATTGTGTGACTAAATGCTGGCAAGCCGTGAAACCAAGATGGGGTTTCCGCGGCGAACGCGCGGCCTGCAGCCTGGAGGGGGGATCCGAGGTGACCGCTAGGTAGTAACGCCACTGGGCCGTCCATCGCCTCGGCAATCCGGCCAGACGGTGGCATCTGTAAGTGAAGCGTCACTCAGTGTGCGGGTTGCACTTCCATCCGCCCGACAATCACAGCCTCAACGGGAACTCCATCGACTTCGGACGGCAGGTCAGGGCGGTCGTCGCCATCAACGAGGTTGACTCGGATGACGTAGCGAGTCCTGTTGCCGCCGATTCCGACCCCGTTGACTCGTGAGTCGGCGGCCAGCCTGTGGGCGAGCGTTCGCTTCGCGGCCTGGACAGCTTTGAGGTCAGCCATGCTTCCTCCCTCCGGCTCAGGTGACGAGTCTCGCGCCAAGACGGTCAAGGACCATCGTGAGTGGGTTGACGACTGTCTCATACCCCTTGCTCCCTGAACTACGGGTGCCTGCGAACAGCAGGCCAATGGCTTCCCCGGGCCCGATGGCGGAGACGAGTGAGCCGCTATCTCCTTCGTCGCTGAACCGTGTTCCGTCTTCGGTTCCCACCTGGATCTGGCCGTGGAAGACGAGGCGGCCCAGGGGACCGTAGTCGATCTCCAGATTGTCGCTTTCGATCACGGTGATGCGGCCGGTTGTTCGCCCGGTTGTTCGCCCTGTCTTCTCGACGGGCTCATCCGGTTCCGGATCGATCGGGCCGCCCGGAAGGACGCCGCCGATGCGTGGTTCAGAGGGAATGTCCTCATCGACGCGGCAGACTGCGGCATCCACGGTGTTCAGCTGGTCGGCCGGAAGGAGCTCGACGAAAGCGGCCAGGATCCCAACGCGGTCCGTGCCGATCTGCCCCCCATCAATTGGGCTCGGGTGCAGTATCTCGTCGCCGATGCTGGCTTGGTTACAGTCCGCGAGGACGTGGTTGTTGGAGAGGAAGTGCAGAAGGGGATCGTCTTCGACAACGACAAACGCGCCGAGCGTGCCGGCCCCCACGCGGCGATGAGCGACAGAGGATCCGCTCGTCAGAGGGCTGTGCTGTGCCTGAACCCGCCCCAAGAAGCTGACATCCACCTCGTGACATGCGGCGGCGCTGATCCTTTCGACCTCCATCTGTGCTTCTGAGGCCGTGGTCTGCAGCCGTAGGGCGATCGCGTAGCCCTTCTCTCCGTTCCTGCAGATGCCGACGGCGATTCCGCTGGTTCGAGGCTCAGAGCTTGCGCTTGTGAGCCCGTGGGTCACGTTCGCCATCCACCGTTCGCGACGGTGGTGCAGCAGCTTGTCGTGATGCTCGCTTGCGAGGATCTCCTGCTTCAGGTCCCGGGCGGACTCCAGGCGCATGGCTTCACCTGCTTAAACGGATGAACTCAAGATCGCGATCCAGATGCTGGGCGACGGAAGACGGTGCGAGTGGGGCAAAATCGCTCTTTTGGGTCAATCATGGCCCAGCTGGCGGGCCACGGCGCGATGGTGCTCGCCGAAGTCCCCTGAGGGCTGGGAGAACCCGGGCCACTCCTTTCGGTCGGATCGACCCGTGGGTGATCACGCGAAGAGTTCGCTCAGTCGGCTCGTGATGAACCGGGTCATGGTGTGGGCGGAGTCGATGACCAGCAGGACGTGGCTCTCCTGGAGCTTCTTTGGGGCGGCAGGGTTGCCATGGCCGGTGCCGACCTTGTTTCGGGTTTCGGCGATGCCGGTGATGACGGTGCTCATGGCGTTGAGGGTCTTGGCGATGCCGATGTCCTTCCCGCCGAGTGCAGGGTCTGCGGCGGGGTCCTCCTGAATGAGTGTCCGCAGTCGCTTCCAGAGCTGCGGCATCTCGTCCTTCTCGAAGCCGGTGACCGTCGGGTCGGCGTAGTGGATCGCGCCCTTCATCGCCGCTTCGACGAGTTCCTTCGCGGCACCGATCGCTGCCCGGCGCTGGGCGACGGTCCGGCGGGTGCGCATGGTGCTGAGGTAGCCGTCGAGGACAGCGTCCTCGATGAGTCCGAGCTCGCGGAGATGGGTCCAGCCGCCTGCCGCGTCGCGCTCTGCCCCGGCTGGAGTGGGGGCGGCCTCGCCGATCAGCTGCTTTACGCTTTCCAAGCGGCTGCGGATCGCGATCCTGGCGTTGTCGATGAGCGTCGGCAGTTCCTCGGCTCCCTTGCCGTTGGGGTGGCGGATGACGCGGTGGCGCATTGCTTCGGGGAGGTAGCCCTTGGCGTACTCGTCGAGATCGGCGACCCACTTCTGGGCCTTCTCGACGGTATGGTGCTGGCCCTCGTCGAAGACGGCCTTCAGGCTGTCGCCGGCCATCAGTTCGGCGGTGCTGAGGTTATCCGCTCCCAGGCGCCGCATGAGGGCGTCGATCGCCTCCAGCCGTTCCCGGCCCTGGTTGAGGAAACGGCGGAGCTTAGTAATGACCGAGGTGGACAGGTCTGTGGGCGTCGGCATGTTCGACAGTGTGCCTGGCGAGCCCGGCCGTGGATGCCGATGCTGGCGAAGCAGTGGAGGCGATCGAGAGCAAGCTGAGCTGGGGGTGTTCCGTGATCTTCCGGGAGGGGCTTGCCGAAACCACTCAGTGTCCACTGGGCCCGGATTCGCGAGCCTTCCATGAGAATCGCCGGTATCTCGGTGGCAACCATGCGTGTCAGCGGTGTGTGGCACCCTGGCAAAGCATCACAACACCACCGAAGTGACGCCAAGTTGGGGGTTCCATGAGTGATTGGCTCGACCGCACGATCAGGGATGACCACCGTGCCAAGGGAGCTCTTCGCGAGTACGTGTATGAGATTCCGGTTCCGGCTGAGTCAGCGGAGGGTGCGGAGCCCAGCGGGACTGTGTTGTTGAGATTGATGGCCGAGCCGAGCCCGTCCTGGGGTGGCGTTCAGGCGAGCGATGGGTCCTCCAGCCGTCCGGAAACCAGCTGGAAGTACATCCTGCGAACGCAGGCCCGGCAAGCTTCGGGCGGCGTTGTCGTTGCCGAGCCGTTCAGCGGGGGGTTGCCGTTCACGGTGACAGGCGTCGGACCGTGGGAGGCGGAGCCTGAAGGTGGCTTCGACCCCGACGTCCTCGCAGCCCGTCTCCTTGCGTTCGTGAGCGACTGGCGTAGGCCGGAAGGACCGCTCACTCCGGACCAGCGTGAGTGGTTCCGCTGGCTCGGCCCTGCGGTCGACGCACTGCTGCCGGCCGAGGAGGAAGCCGCCGTGGAGTGGATCCACGACCACCGACCGGCTGATCAGTAGGCATCTGAAGCCCCTCGCCGAAGTCGACTCCCCAGTTTTCCTGGTAATCCGAGAGCTCACGCCGTCGGCCGACACCGTAGATCTCGTGGTGTCGGCCGTTCGCTGATCGGCGCCAGCCAGCGGAATGACCGGAAGACCTCTCGGCTTCCGATCCCCGATCGTCGGTCCCGTCAGTCCCTCACTCGCCTGCGAGAGGCCAGGGTTCGGCGAGGGGGAGCTGGCCGTTCATCGCGGCGTCGCTGTCAGCGTCGAGGAGGGCTGTGGCGATGCGCTGCCGCAGGGTCGGGTCGGTGATCTCGTCGATGTCGCGCCAGGCGGCGCCGGAGACCTCCTCGGTCTGCAGGTCGCCGACGTCGGCGGTGGTGCGGAAGAGGAAGCGGAAGTCGAAGTGGTGGTGGGCGGGTTCGTCCTTGGCGGGGTTGGCGTCGATGGGGTGGACGTCGATGTGGAGGGGGGCGTGGCTGCGGGGGGTGACGAGGTGGGGCGGGATGCCGGTCTCCTCGGCGAGCTCGCGGCCGGCGGCCTGGAGGAGAGTGCCGTCGGAGGCTTCGAGGTGGCCTCCGGGCAGCAGCCACTTGCCGGTGGCGTTGTGGAGAATGTGCAGGATGCGCCTGTCGGGGCTGACGAGGATCGCGCCAGCGGTGACGTGGCCGGGCAGAGTCTTGCGGCTGGTGAGGTCGTCGCCGTCGTCCAGGAGGCCGAGGACGACGCCGAGCTCGGTCTTGGCCTCGGGGTGCTGGTCGAGGTAGTCGGCCAGGGTGGTGCGGATGTGGTCTGCCGTGATGGCCATGGTGATCACCTGTTGAAGTAGTTGAGCCAGGTCGCCGCGATGGCGGCGCGGTCGGCCGCGGGGACCTCGTGGATGCCGGGGGCGAGTTCTTCGCGGGTGAGCATCCTGATCCCGGCGAGGATCTCGGCCTGGACCAGGAAGATGAACGGCCCAACGCTGGCGCCGTGGATGAAGTTGACGGCGTTGCCGCCGTTCGCCAGATAGAAGTAGTGGCCGGTGGTCTGGTAGCGGGTGACGTGGTCGCCGACCTGCGTGCGGGTGTAGACGTCGGGCAGTCCGGCGAGGTCGAGTTCATCCTCGCTGGAAGTGACCGTGGCGATGTAGGTGCCGTTGCGGAGGTGGGCGAAGTCCTCGCCCCGCAGGGAGACCGCCCCGGTCGCGCAGAGGACCAGGCCGGCGCCGGTCAGGGCGGCCTCGCGGTCGCGGGCGACGTTGAAGCCCTGGGAGAGGGCCTGGGTTCGGCGGACGGGGTCGATGTCGAAGACGGTGACCTGGACGCCCTTGGCGTGCAGCAGGCGGGCGATGGAGGAGCCGAGCTTGCCGAAACCGATCACGAGGGCGGGCCGGCCGTGGAGGATGTCGCCGCGTCCGCGCATGACGGCCTCGGTGGAGAACACCACCGACTGGCCGACGAGGAAGTCCTCCGGGTCCTTCAGCGGGGACCGGGCGACCGAGATGACGGGACAGGGCAGTTTGTCGAGGTCCTCGTAGCGGCGGTGGCCGTTCTCGGTGTCCTCGATCACCCCGGCGAGCCTGCCGGTGAAGCGGCTGTGGATCGTCTCGAGGGTGGGGGCGAAGTAGCCGCCGACGTCCAGGAGGCAGGTCGTCTCGCCGGCGGCCCGGGATTCGAGGTAGTCCAGGGCGGTATCGGGGTCGGTGAACAGTTCGCGGCTGAGGGTGTCGACGGCGGTGGTGTGCTCGACCTCGCGCCGGGCGGCGGGGCTGATGGACTTCGGCTTGGGCAGCACCGCCTTCAGGGCGGTCATCGCCGCGACGGCGCGGACGAAGGAGGGCCGCTCGGGCAAGAGGTGCGTGATGAGGAAGGCGGCGGTCTCCTCGTCGGGGGCGAAGGTCGTGGCGATCTTGGTGAAGTAGGCGTCCAGCCTGGCGCGCTCGAAGATTTCCATGGCAGTTCCCTCTCCGGAAGGTGAGTCGGGCGGTGCATGGGGGCTGGGTGGTTCAGGCGGTGCGGGAGGTGCGGCGGGCGAAGCCGAACAGCAGCCGGCCGCGGGCGAGTGCGGCATCGAGGTAGGCGTCGACGCGGGGTGCGTTGGCGGACTGGGCGAGCGGGTCCAGTCCGAGGATCAGGGTGGCCCGTCCGTGGTCGTGGACGAGTCGGGTCCACTGCGGGTGGGCGGGCAGCTTCAGGCCCCAGCGGGCGCCGGGGAACCTCAGCAAGACGTGTGAGCCGACGGTCACGAGGGTTCCGAGGGCGTCGGGGACCGGGTCTTCGGCCTGGGCGAGACCGCCGAGGGTCTTGGCGAGGTGCCGCATGCGTGCCTCGATCGCGTCGGGGGTGTAGTGGCTGGTGCGGCCGAGCCGGTGGGCCAGCAGGAGATGAGCGACTTGCTGTCCGTCCGGGGCGGTGCCGGGCCAGGTCCAGGCGCCTAGCGAGGCCAGTAGCCCGGTGTCTGGGCCGGTCGCGGGGACGGTGCGGGTCAGCACGTCCGGACCTCCTGACCGACCTGGACGGGGGCGGCCGGCAAGGCGGTGGGGAAGTGGGACCAGACGATCTTCCCGCGCGGCTGGCGGGGAGTGACGCCCCAGCGGGCGGCGAGGGCGGCGGCGATCACCAGTCCCCGGCCGGTCTCGGCCGCCGGGTCCGGTTTGGCGGGTTCGGGCAGGGGCCGGTGGGGGTCGCGGCTGTCGTGGACTTCCAGGCGGACGCCGTCGGTCTGGGCCTCCAGGCGGACGAGGAAGCCGTGGTCGCGGTCGCTGCCGTGAGCGAGGGCGTTGGTGGCGAGTTCCGAGACGACCAGGCGGATGTCGCCGGTGTCGTCCAGACCCCAGTCCCTCAGCGTTCGGGTGGTGAAGTCACGTGCCGCTTTGACCGATTCGGGCCGGTGGTCGAAGAACCTCTGAGTCGCTTCAGGCATGGGGGCCTCACGTGTCGTGGTCCAGAGCGGGGGCAGGGCCGGAACTGCGGCGGCGGCCCCATCCGGAGGGGGCCCCGGCAGGGCCGGGAGCGGCCGGGCGAGGGGTGCGGGGGCCGCGGACCAGCAGCAGCCGAGCGCCGGAGGCGGTGATCCGGCCCTGACGGGGGACGGCTATCGCCTTCGGCCCGAGGTGCGAGAGGGCGGGCAGGACGACGCCGTAGGTGCCGTGCAGGTCCAGGACGTCCAGCAGACCGGTGAACGCGGCCGACCGCTCGGTGCCCGCCGTCCGTTCGGTGAAGACCCCGTGCAGGTCGAGCTCGTGCTGGCGGCAGTACTCGGCCAGAGCGTCGTGCAGAGCGTCCTGACGGGCCCGGGAGACCCGCACCAGCCTCAGGAAGCCATAGACGACCGGGCCGCTGACGCCGCGATGCTCGGTGAGGGGCTCCATCGTTCGCAACCATCCAAAGGTCCGGCAACTGCTGTCACCGGTCAGCCTGGCCCTGGCCCCGACCACCGGGGAATGACCGCCTGTTGCACTTCCGTGGCACTTGCGTCCCCCCGCCCCGGCCTGGCGTGCTTCGATGACGGCGGGAAGGGAGCGACGTGTGGCGACCGTGCACCACTGGACCGGGCTGGAGGCCAAGGCACTCCGGCTCGCGCTGCGGCTGAGCGTCCGCGCGTTCGCAGAACACCTCGGTGTCGGCGTGCGGACCGTCTCCAAGTGGGAGAAGCTCCAGGCGTTAACCGAGCCTCGCCCGGACACCCAGGCGATCCTCGACACGGCACTGGCCCGCGCGGACGCGGCCGCCCATCTGCGGTTCGAGACGTTCCTGTCCGAGGCCGGGCGGCCCGGGCCGGAGACCGCTGGCCGGCGGGTGACGCCCGCCGGGCCGCTGGCCTGGGAGTACGAGTCGTGGACCGACGACCTCGACCGGGCCGTGGTCGCCCTGTCGAGGCAGGATTTCGCCTTCGCCGAGAGCCTCATCAGCCGGTGGACCAGCCGCTTCACCCCGCTCAGGCTCGATGACCGGGGCCTGTATCTTTTCGCCCGTTCGACTGCCCTCCTCGGCGATCTCCAGCGTGACCAGGGCAGTGTGGTCGGACCGCTGTCCGCCCAGCGCTCGTATGTGACCGCCAAGTCGCTGTTCACCCAGCTCGACATCCCCCGCCGGATCGCCCAGCTCGACCTGTCCCTGGCCGTCGTCGCCGAGATGTCCGGGAAGCTGGAGACGGCCGCCCGCCAGTACGAGCACCTCGCGGTCGACGACCGGCTCTCCCGCCGGGACCGGGCCCGGTCCCGGCTGTGGGTGGGGACCGCGCTGAGCAAGGACGGACAGCACGACTATGCGACCCGCGTGATGCTGTCCGCGACCCGCGACTTCGAGGACCTCGCCGAACCGGAGGACTGGTCGGTGGCCCACCAGAAAATCGCCCTGGCCCACCGCGGCGCCGGCGACCTCTCGTCCGCCCTGCACTTCATCACCGTCGCCCGCGGCACCGCCACCACCGACGCCCCCATGCAGAAGGTCCGCCTGGACACCGCCCACGGCCACATCCTGCTGAGCGACCCCGCGACCCGCGATGATGGCCTTCACGTCCTCGACAAGGCCGCGACCATGGCCGCCCGCTTCGGGCTGTCCCACCAGCTGGCCAGCATCGAGAACATCAAGGCCATGAGCACGGGGCCGGACGGCCCCGCCAGCCGGTGACCAGGGAGAGACCAGCGTGGGCGATAACCAGCAGACCATCACCGAGGACCAGTGGCGCCAGACCAAGCTGATCTGGGACTACCACCAGATGCAGCACCAGGTCCGGTCCGTCGACGTGGCGATTGGCCTGGGCAGCCACGACCTCGGCGTCGCCGCGGCCACCGCCGACCTCTATCACCGCGGCCTGTTCCCGACGCTGGTGTTCACCGGCGGCAACAGCCCCACAACCAAGGCCCGCTTCCCCCGTGGCGAGGCCGTCCACTTCCGCGAGCACGCTCTCGAACTCGGCGTCCCCGACGAGGCGATCCTCGTCGAGCCAAACGCCGCGAACACCGGCCAGAACATCACCCTCACCCGCGACCTGCTGGCCGCGGCCGGCATCGTCCCGGCGACGGTGATGCTGGTCTCCAAGCCCTATATGGAGAGGCGATCGTTCGCCACCGCCCGCAAGCTGTGGCCCGACGTCGAGATCGTGTGCGCGTCGGAACCGCTCGAGCTGGACGACTACGTCAAGTCCATCGGCGACGCCAAGCTCGTGGTGGACATGCTCGTCGGCGACCTCCAGCGGGTGATCGAGTATCCGAAGCAGGGCTTCGCCATCGCCCAGGATGTCCCGGAGGACGTGCATGCCGCATACGAGTCCCTCATCCGCGACGGCTTCACCAGCCGCCTCATCTCCTGACCGGCCGACGGGCGGGCTGTGTGCGATCCACCAGCCCAACGTGTTTCCGAGGCTGGCCACCCTGGCCAAGCTGTTCGCGGCGGACACCTGGATCGTCCTCGACGACGTCCAGTTCACCCGCCGCGACTACCAACACCGCACTCGCCTGGCCTCCCTGACAGACCCGGACCGGACCCGGTGGCTGTCCATCCCCACCCACCTGCCCCAGGGCCGCCAGACCGCTGTCCAGGACGCTCGGATCGCCGACCCGGCCCTGGGTCGGCGTCGGACAGAGGCGATGATCCGGCAGGAATACGGGGCCAGCCCTGACTGGCCCGCTCTCCAGACGGCTCTGGAACCGGTCTGGGCCGTGTTTGACACCGGCCGGACCGCCGCCGTTGCCGAGACCTCCACCCGCGTCCTGCTGGACCTTCTCGGCTGGAACGGGCGCGTCCTGGCTGCGAGCGGGCTGCCAGCCCGGCCGGAGCGGTCCCAGCGGCTTGCCGACCTCACCGCCGCCGCCGGCGCCGGCACGTATCTGTGCGGGACCGGCGGGATGACGTATCTCGACCCGGCCCCCTTCACCGCCCGCGGCATCACCGTCGCCTCGTTCCTGCCCCCGACCACCGGGATCTGGGCTACTGCCCGGCGCGTGACCGCTCTGTGGGCCCTGGCCCGCCTCGGCCCCGACGCTCTCGCCGCCCGACTCCGGGCCCTCGCCAGCAGCCCGGACTCGCTCGAAGCCGCAGCCTGAAGACCGTCCCCCCTCGAGGAGGGGGGACGTACCACTGAATGTCCTCAGTCGCGTACGACTTCCTCGTGCACCATCGCGTATGGGATGTACCTCGGTCACACGCCCTCTTGGCTCCGGGCCGGGAGCCAAGGCAGGCCCGCACACAGGTGTGGCGTCCCTGACAACAGGCAGCCAGAGATTCCGCTTAGGTCTGTTCGCGGAGCCGCAGAGCCGTGTCGGCCTCCCGCGCGGTGGCCGCCGCCCCGCTGGATGGCGCGGCGACACTCTCGCTTGTGTGACGAACGCCACACCCTCTCCGGTGCGTCCGAAGCGGCCGTTGGGCGTGGTGCGGGACGGCGCGGTTCGGAACCGTGCACCCCTCCTCACCAGGGCTTCGGCTACCTCACCCCGTCCGTGACGGTGGAGGAGCTCCGCTGGAGTGCCCTCCGTTGGACGACGAGCGGCTGCCACGAACAGCCAGAGAGGGCTCCTCCCGAACGGAGCTCATGCCGGGGTGGACAGCCGACACTCCGGCGCCTACTCACTGCGCAAGGCGCCAGGAGAGCACCAAGGGGACGCGCTCCGAATACCCGTGCCTCGGGGCCTTGGGCTGCACCTCGCCCGGCGGGACACGCCCCCCTGCGAGCAGGCCAGCCGCACCTGGGATCAATCTCGTTGGGAATTCTGTCGCCCAACTCTGCGCGTTCGTGTCCCGTCGTTCCGGCCCGCACAACGACGCCTTCCTGTGTGGTGTTTCGGGGTGGGGTGGTTCGGCTTCAAGAGCGTCCCTGTTCGTTTCGGAGGCGTGGTCCTCGGCTTCGGGAGCGTCCCCGTTCGTTTCGGGAGCACGCTGCCGGGCTTCGACGCCGGCGGACGCAGGCCTTGGTCTCGCGGACGCAGGTCTCGGTCTGGCCTCGGTCTCGCGAGGAGGTCTCGGCGTTCAACGACACAGGTCTCGTCTTCATCGCGACAAGATTGGCGTTCAACGACACGGGGCCCGTGTTCAACAGCTGCTGTCGCGACA
>NZ_JABBGE010000019.1 GCF_012927245.1 Streptomyces sp. R302 | reverse complement strand
CTACTTCATGAAGTCCCCGCCGGTCCAGTACTTCGACGACGAGGCCCTGGCCAACGTCGAGAAGTTCATCAAGGGCGAGGTCGAGCGCTGACCCGACACATGCCCTGACCTGGCCTTACAGGTCGGGACTGTCGCTACAGAGCACAAACCGACGGGGCCCCTGCTGCGCACGTTCGCGGCAGGGGCCCCGTCGGTCTGCGTAGGGCTTCATGGGTCTACGGGGCGGCCTCTCCCAAGATCATCTCCCCATTTTCTCCCGGGAGAACTACCGGCCCCTCGCGGCCGGCCCTATCCCGCCCGGGCGGTACGTGGCCTGTCGCGCCTCGGCACGCCGCTCCAGCTGTTCCTCCTCGGCGAGGACGCAGCCGCCGCACATCGCGAGTTCGTAGGTGGCGCCCAGGCGCGGGACACTCACCGTGGCGACGAGCGCGAGGCGCCGCGCGCTGCCACCGCACCGGAAGCATCTCCCGGCACGCGTCCATTCGTAAGCGGCCAGGACCTCGACAGGGGACGCCCCAGAGTCCCCCACCATGACAGCCCGAGGGCCTCCAGGCCTGCCGGGCCCCCGAGGGGCAGGGGCGGCGTCAGCAGTGCGCGGTTCGTAGTCCCCGACCCGCGGCCGGGGCACCGCCTGAGCGGCGTGCATGAGCGGACCTCACTAGGTGCAGCCACGACGGCTCACCCCATATGGGGGTCAGGGGCACCGCGTGGAACGGGCAGAACAAGCGAGCAGCGAGGGGGAAGGCAACGTGCCCGCCACACGTACGCATGGCGGGCACGAAGGAAAGCCACGGAGGGTGCGGGACTGTCAGCCCCAACCGGAGTCGTCGGTGGTGGCAGTCGGCGTCGGCTCGGCCGGCGGCGCGCCCCAGCCGGAGTCGTCGGTGGTGGCAGTCGGCGTCAGCTCGGGGGCGGGACGACCCCAGCCGGAGTCGGCGGTGGCGGCTGCGGAGCCCGCCACGCCCAGGGCCGCAGTCACGGCAAGGGTGGCTATGGCCCGGGCGAGAAGAGTTCGGCGCACAGGGTCCTCCTGACGAAGTAATCGAACACGCGTCGCGTTTTTCCTAGCTGTCCGTACCCTGACATGTGCAGAGGGCACGTGCCAGGGTGTTCGCAGTTCGGAAAGCCGACAGTCGGATTCCGGACATGGTGAAAGGGACAGGTATGGAAACGGAACGTCTGCTGGGCAAGGCGGCCCAGGACCCACGAGTGGCCGGGCGTGTCATCGTTGCGGCCGTGCAGCAGGACCTCGTCGCGCTGTCCGAGCGGCTGGCCCACGCAGTCGACCTCGCCCACAGGGAACCCTTGTTCGAGGATGGCCGCTTCTACGGCGGTCCCACCTCGGAGCTGCTGCCGACCGCGAGACTCATGAACGAGCGCATCACGGCCACCATTGCCGCAGCCACGGAGGAGTTGTGCACGGTGCAGACCACAGCGCCAACGGACCGTTCGCCCGAGGTACTCCACCGGGGCTTCGCCCGAGACCGCGAACTCCTGGAGCGCGGTGGCCGGGTCCGCTACCTCTACTCCGGCGCCTACCTGGAGGACCCGCAGACGTTCGAGTACGTGAGCGAGTTCCTCCGGGCCGGCGGCGAGGTGCGGGTCGGCGTGCGTGTCCCTCGGCGGCAGGTTCTCGTCGATAGGCGGAATTGGTTCGTAGACGTCACCAGCCCCGAGACGCCTCACTCGCCGGATGCGGGATGGCACATCAGGGACGTCGCACCGGTCTCCTGGGCCGTGGACAACTTCTCGCAGGCGTGGGGCGCCGCTCTGCCCTGGAGTGAAGCGCGCGCACGGGTCGCCGGCGCCATGAGTACGGCAAGACAACGGCAGATCCTTCGGGCCCTCGAAGAGGGCTTGTCGCAGCAGAGAGTAGCCGATCGCGTACACATAAGTGACCGCGTGGTGAATCGGGACCTTTCCTCTCTTCGGCAGGCCCTCGGGATGACGACCACGACTCAAGTGCTGATCTGGTGGGGCGGGACCGAGGAGCGCTTGCTGCCGTAGGCCCGCCCGGAGCCGGGCGGCCCGGGCGACGTCCGCTGTTCAAGATCGAAAAATGCGACGCTACTGACGCTGACAAATGATCAAGAGCAGCTCGACGGTGTCCGGGTGCTGCGAGAACACCCGAACTGGGTCAAACAGAAAAGACGGGAGGTCGGCGCCCGAATTCGTGGGCGCCGACTCCACGCGAACCTCACTCAGGAGAAGCTCGCCGAGCGATCAACTATCGACCGGCGGACCCTGCAACGGATCGAGGCCGGCGAAAGTGACCCACGCTACGGCGATCTACTCCTGATCGCCGAGGCGCTGGATGTCCCCTTCGCCGACCTCGTGGGATGTGCTCCGGCCGGGGGCTAGCCGGCCGGAGCGGTCTCGATGGGTCAGCTCGTGATGACGAATCCGCGGTGAGGGTGCCGGCGGGCGGCGGTATCCACGGCGGCGAGTACGTCGTCAGTGATGTCCTGCCGGGGGCCGTCGCCGTCGTGGTCAACCACACGCCATGGGCCCTCGGGGTTCTTGGGGTCCTGCGGTACCAGGGTCCCGGGGATCCCGTACCGGCGCATCGCCTCGTACAGCGCTGCAACGTCGTATGCGTCCATGACGGCCTCCGAGCTGCTTGGGTAACTACACCCGCTGGGCGACGGTGTACGCCACGACGGCGAGGGTGCCAACGACGACCAGGAGCAGGGCGAGGATCCAGGCCGGGACGCCGAGGACCTCGTAGTCGAGCTGCTCGCACTCGCGGTCTCCGCACGTGCACTTCGGCTGACCCCAGCGAAGCCACCGGGACGCCGTCGCCATCGCCTTGCCGCTCATCGCCTACGCCCTTCCTTGCGCCTGGCGGACCAGCGTACGCCCGAGGAGGAAGAGCAGACCTACCGCGATACCGGGTATCGGAGCGACGACCATGCAGTTGTCGGGGTCGCCGCTCTTCGCGTGCCTGCCCCCGCTGTCGGCGGCGTGCTTGCGCTGGCCGCCGCCACGGGACTTCCGGTTCTGATAGTCCCGGTATTCGTCGTACTCGCTCACGGGGACGCCTCCAGGGGGAGTAGGTGGAGGGCCCCGGCCGGGAACGGTCGGCCGGGGCCAGATCCTGCCCGCAGGGGTCGGTGGCACCCACGGGCAGGAAGTCACGAGGAGGGCGTGCGCTGCGGTGTACCTGGAGGCAGCGGGCACAGCGGCTTGTGGATGTACACGGTTGGCCGGGCTGCGCGTTCCGAGGGTGGCTCGAACATCGTGTGCTTGCCGGTGATGCAGCGGCCGCAGCGGTCACACGTCATCCGGCGCCTCCTCCCCGTGGTACGGGTTCCCAGGGGCCGGGTAGACCCGGAGGAACGCCGTCACGATCTCTCGGAAGCCGTAGTGCCGGGTCTGGGCGGTGTGGGAGATGGCCCACCTGTCGGTCGTCCACTGCTCGCCTGCGGGACATGCCTCTGAGGTGTCGCTGCAGGTGGTGCACTCGACGTGCCGGATGGGTGGGGAGGCCCCCTCTTCGCGGTCCGCGCTGACGGACCATTCAGCGAGTCGCAGGACTCTGGGCCCGTGGTGCATCTCAGCCCAGGTCCCCGGCCGGCGCGAGGTCGCTGGGGTCGGTGTTCGCGCCGCACAGCACGACGGCGACCCTCTCGCCGTTGGCGGGCTGGTAGTTCCGGAAGGTGGCCGACCGAGCGGCGGGCAGGCCTCGGTCCGGCACGTGGGCGGGCGGGGCGAGGAGCGCCGCGAGTGCGGTGGCGGCGCCGTGCTCGACAGCGATCTTCCGGTGGTCCCACAGGGTCTGGCGGGCCCGGATGATCTCGGTGTCCGGTACGAGGACGGAGGATACGCCGTCCTGGCGGGCGGCGTGCAGGGCCATGGCCGAGGTGCGACGGGCACCCAGGGAGTCGGCGGCGACCGAGCCCACGGGGACGTCGACCAGGGCGCCGTTCTCGATCGCGGCGTTGAGCGCGCGGCAGTTCTCGGGCTCGACGGCCACGGTGCGGATGCCGTGGTGCTGGGCGGCGGTGGCGACGCCGGCGAACAGTCCGCCGCCGCCGACGGCCACCACGACGGTGTCCAGTCCCGGGATCTGGCGGTGGATCTCCTCCAGCAACGTGCCGGCCCCGGCGGCGATGAGCGTGTGGTCGTAGGCGTGGGATGCGAGCGCGCCGGTGGCGGCGGCGAACTCGTCGCACGCGGCGGCGGCCTCGGCGTACTCGTCGCCGACGAGGCGGACGTCGGCGCCGTAGCCGCGCAGCCGGGCGACCTTCACCCGGGGGGCGGTGCGAGGCAGGAAGACGGTGGCACGTACACCCTGCTGCTGGGCGGCCCACGCGCAGGCCAGGCCCGCGTTGCCGCCGGAGGCGATGGTCACCCCGGCGTCGGGCAGGGTGCCGGCTTCGCGGTGCGCCATGAGGAAGTTCTGCGCGCCTCGGGCCTTGAAGGAGCCGGTGTGCTGCGTGAACTCCAGCGCGAGGTAGACCTCGCACGGCTGCTCCGGGCGGTCGTCGAGGGGGTCGCGGTGGGCGGTCCGGATCGCTCCCGCGTCGACGGGCGTGATGGTGACGGGCCGGACGTGGCCGTCGATGCGGTCGGCGGCGGTCTTGATGTCGCCGTAGGTGAGCTGGTGCATGGTGCTACTCCTGCGGAAGAGGGTCAGGACCAGGCGATGAGCTGGCCCGTGGTGGTGAGGGCGAGGAAGAAGGCGAACGCGATCCGCCGTCCGCCGGAGACGGGGCCGACTGCGTGGTAGTTCGTCGGGTTGAAGAGCAGCGCGTCGCCGAGCTCGGGAGTCAACGAGACGGACTGGCTGTGCTCGACGGTGCAGGGCTTGTATCCGTACGCCTCGCGGTGCTGCTCGTCGGCCGGCTCCCAGCGGTGCCGCCATACCGTGGTCTCGCCGCCCGTCAGGGGTGCGGAGACCCAGACGTTGAAGGCGAGCTGCGCCACGATCTGCTGGTCGAACAGGCCGTTGGGGAACTCGCGGTTGATGTCGTCGTAGTGGATCAAGGCGCCGGAGTTGATCTCGCGCAGGGTGCCGCCGAAGACGGGTCGCCCGCCGATGGTGGCGGGTGTAACCGCCGCGCCCCACGCCGATCCGAGCCGGGCCAGGGAGACCGTGATCGGGTCCGGCCTCATGCCGCACCGGTGCCAGGCCGCCCGTGCGGCATCGGCGTCCGCCCAGTACCGGGAGGCGTCCAGGCCGCCGTCCGTCCGGTAGTCGTTGAGGGCCGGGCCGAACCGCACGATCGGGGTCGGCACCCGGCGGGGGTCGTAGGCGGCGGTGGGGAGCCGGTCCACCGCGTCCATGGCGGTGCGGCACGACTCGGGGCTGAGGAACTGGGGCACGCGGACAGCCGCGAGAGCTCCCGAGGCGAGACGGGCCAGGTGGCCCTCGGTGAAGGTCGTGGCGGACGCAGCGCTGAACAGGGGATCCAGGTCAGCGGTGGTACGGGGCATGTCGCCTCCCAGTGAGGAGAGTTGAGCCTAGCGTGACCGATACGGTGTACCGTACGCTGTATCGCATGCCGAGGCAATCCCATCCCACACCCCCCGAACTCATCGCCGAGAAAGCCCTCCTGATCGTCAATCAGCGAGGGCCCGGCGCCCTCAGCTTCCGCACCCTGGCCGACCACCTGGGCGTCCCCCACCCCACCCTCCAGCGGCGTTGCACCGACATGGCCGGGCTCCTGGACATGTGCACCGACTACCTCGCCGCCCAGCTGCCCGACATCCCGACGACCATCGGATGGGCAGCGGCGACCGAACAGCGCTTCCGTGCCCTCTACGACCTCCTTACGGACCACCCCGGCCTCGTCGCGCTGCGGGGCGCTCGCCCCTGGCTCGGCAAGCAGCTGCTCGCGCGTCTCGTGGAGCCGCAGCTCGCCCACAGCGTCGAGGTCGGCATGGCGCCCGACGAGGCGGTCAGGACCTACCGGCGGATGTACCTGTTCACGCTGGGCAGCGCCAGCTTCGTCGATCACCGGGACCCGAAGGGTGCACAGGACATGACCCGCCGCGCCCTGGCCGCCCTCGACCCCGACGAGTTCCCCATGCTTGCCGGACAGCTCTCCGCCATCGTGCCGGCAGTCGTAGACCACGACGTCTATTACGGAGGACTGCGACAGCTCATCCGAGCCGCAGACCTCGAGGCCGGTGCGTAGCCCAGATGGGTTGGAACGTTGCCCGGACACGACGAAGCCGCCCCTCTCCCGCGCCACGTGCGCGGGAGAGGGGCGGCTTCGTTTACGGGCCCTTGTCGAGGTGAGCGGTGCGGGCGTCGACTCGGTCGACGGCGTCCCGGAGGCTGGATCCGGAATTGGGGTGGAGCTCGTGGCGGACTTCGGCGAGCTGCTTCTCGACGGAGCCGAGGCGGGCCATGACGCCCGGGCGCTCGGGTACGCCAGGGCGGGCGTCCACTCCGGACCAGTCGTCGAGGAACTCGCCGACGCGGCGGGTGAAGGTGCGCAGGCTGCGGCTCGTGCGGAGGAGCAGGGCCAGGGCGCCGCCGACGGCGACCAGGGCGGCGCCGACGGCGGCTGCTGTGTCGAGCCAGGGGATACCGGTCACGGGCGGCCGTCCCGACGGAGGACCTCGGCGAGGTCGAGGGCAGGCTGGTGCTTCTCGTACGCGGGCGGGCGGGCCCAGCCGAGGAGGAGGCCAGCGATGAGGCGTAGCGGTTCCCAGCCGATGCGTTCGGCCCCGGCCTCCAGGGCGCGGAGGACGGTGTAGTAGACGAGGGTGACGGCTGCGGTGATGCCGCCCGCGAGCGCGGCGGAGTCGACCTTGACGCCGACGGCGCCGGTGACGGTGAGGACCCACCCGGCGAGGACCGGGACGACGGTACGGAGGATGCTGGCGAGGACGTTCATGGGTGCGCCTTTCACTTCGAGCGGGGGACCTTGAGGGCGTTCCAGGAGGTGGGGCCGGGCCAGCCGTCGGCGTCGTCGCCGCGGTACCCGAGCTTGCGCTGCCACGCGGCGTAGGACTGGCGGTCGGCCTCGGTCCAGCGGGGACCGGGGCCCGAGCGGTACCGGCTGCAGCCCTCAGCGACGAGGCGCCGGCCCATGGCCGTGACGATCGCGGAGCGGGGGTTCTTCCGGAAGAACGAGGCGCCGGGGAACGGCTCGTACTGCGGAGCCTTCGGCGGAGCGGGCTTGGGTACGGCCGGCCGCGCCGGGTCCTTGCCGAGGCGGGTCTGCACGCGCTCGCGCATGGCGGGCATGGCGAAGCCCTTCGGGTCGGACTTCCAGTCGGACCACTCCAGGTGGCCGATGACGGACTTCGCGCCCCAGCCGTGCGCGCGGCACAGGGCGGCGGAGACCCGCTCGATAGCGAGCAGCTGCTCGGCGGGCCAGGGGTCGGCGCCGTTGCCGAGGTTGATGCACTCGAACCCGTAGAAGCGGGAGTTGCCGTCCACGGCGCCCGGGCTGCCCTGGTGGACGCGCGGCGCCGGCGGGCGGTCGGCGTAGGTCTCGGTGATGACGGCCTGGAGGACGGACGGGTCGCCGCCGCCGGCGTGGTTCGCGCGGCCGGAGCCGACGAGGTGGACCGTGCCGTCCTTGGCGATCACGCCGTGGCACAGGGGGCCGGGCAGGCCCTCGTAGCCGTCGAAGCACATCTCGACGGACGAGGCGGTACCGGAGCTGACGGTGTGGTGGATCATCACGCCGTTGACCGGCCCCCAGGAGCCGACCTGATTGCGGTTGTGGGTGCGCCAGCCGGGGTGTTCGACGACGGTGACGCCTTCGGCGCGGAGCGCGGCGATGAGCCGGTCCGCGGACAGGGGTGTGGCCATGAGGGTCTCCTCGGGGCATGAGAAAGCCCCGGGCCGGCTGGCTCGGGGCAGGTGAGCGGGCGGGTTACTTGGGGTTGGTGAAGTGGGTGTCGTCGAGCCAGATCGTGCTGGGGTTGGCGGAGCCGGCCGCGACGGAGCCCGTCAGGTTGCCGTTGGCGAGCAGGCCGAGGCGGATCGGCTGGTGACTGGAGTTGGCGCCGTAGACCTCGTCGCCGTGCTCCACGGAGGGGATGCAGTCGGCGACGGTGAACACGAACATCACCGCGGTCGTGTTGACCATGTTGGTCCCCGAGTTGTTGATCCGGCCCTCGTACAGGAACTCCAGCGTCCCCATGGTGCGTCGGATCTGCATCCGTGGCGGCTTCGCGGGATTCGGTGAGAAGCCGCTCTGGAAGTTCCCGAGACTGACGAGGGGCGTCCAGTCCATGACGATCTCGATGATGCGGGTCCCGAGGGCCTCCGCGGTGACGACCTCGCCCGCGTAGAAGGGCGTGTAGGGCACAGGGGCCTCCTAGAGAGCGGCGACCATGGGGCGCGTCAGGGAGATGGCGGCGCCGGCCGGGTGCGGCTTCTCGACGCCGTTGACGGACCGGGTCACGGTGGCGAGCTGGGGCGTCGAGGTCAGGTCGGCGAAGCGGAAGCCGACGGGCAGGGGGTTGGTGGTCGCGGAGCCCAGGACGGACCGCACACCGATGCTCCCCGCTGCCGTCAGGTCCCCGTCGGCCGCCGTCACCTGCCAGGCGGTGGGCTCGCCGTCGGTGGTGCGCCAGGCCTTGGCCCTCAGAGTGGATCCCTGTACGGCGAACCGGAGGCGGTAGGCCGTCCCCGGGGCGTAGGTCACGCCCGGAAGGGTGAAGGCCCCGAGCTGTGTCTCGTTGTTCGCGATCCGCTTCCGTACGCCGAGGACCATGGTCCCTCCGCCGATGATCTGGAGGCGGGCCATGTAGAAGGAGGCCGCGGACACCCACCGGGCGGCGAGGAAGCCGTAGCTGCTGTCGCCTGCGGGGACGGCGTCGGTGGAGAAGTCGACCGACAGGTCCACGTCCGCGGTCGGCACCGGGATGGTCATGGCGCGCAGGACGCCCCGGCTCGTCGCCGACTGAAGGGCGCCTCCGGCCGGCGTGACGGAGTAGTCGGACGCGGCTCCGCCCGTCATCGTCCAGGCCTGCCCGGACCCGGCGGCGCCCCAGCCGGACGTCACGGTCCGCGCGAACGCATCCTCGGCCACGTCCGTGAGGGCCGTCACCGACACCTCCTCTCCGCCGACGGTGAGGCTGAAGGGGAACTGGCTGGCGTGGGTGGTGCTGCGGATCCACCGTGGCCCCTTGGTGGTGGACAGGATCACGGACGTGTCAGCGTCGTCGAGGCCGGCGCCCAGGACGCAGCCGGCCGTATCCGCGCGGCCGAGGACACGGTCACCCAGGACGCCGACGGTCCACGGGCCGCCGGGGTCGCACACGAACGTGATCTGCCACCGCTTGGCGCCGATGGTCTCGGTGTAGCCGCGGATGAGCAGGTCGACATCGCCCGGCCCGTATTCGGGCGGGAGGCGGTGGAGCCGCAGGAGGTCGCCGACGTCGGCCCGGAGGAGGTCGGCGATGAGCGCCGCCGCGCGGGGGTTGGCCAGGTCGACGGTGACCTGTGGGTACTGCAAGCCGTTGATGGTGCCGAGGTGGAGCCTCCACCAGGCCTGGCCGATGGTCTGGGAGTCCGTGGCCAGGGACAGCGTCTTGGCTGCGTCGTAGCGTCCGATCCCGTCCGGGGGGTCCTGCACGGACAGCGGGCCGTGTTCCTGTACGGCCGTGTGCCCGGCGCCGTTCTTGCGGACCGCGGTGAACTCGTTGCGGACGAGACTGTCGGCGGGCTTCGGTTCGAGGCCGCCGACCACGCCGTTGCTGTAGTCCAGTGTCACCACAGGCGGCTGGGAGTACAGGCTGGCCCTGGTCCGGTACAGCAGCGCGACCGCGTCCCGGCGGTCCAGGAGCAGCCCGAGGTCGCTGTCGGACGCGGTCTCCAGGATGTCGAGGAACCCGTCCATCGTCTGGGCGCCGAGCGGCTCGGAGCGGGCCGGGTCGCCCTCGCAGGCCGCGGGGACGCCCTGCTCGGCGGAGACCCGCAGGAACCGGTTCGCGGCCCTCTCCCCTGAGTGCCCGAGCATCGCCTGGTACAGGTCTGCGGCCGGCGGCGGGTTGGGCCCCCAGTAGGTGAGGTAGCCGATGTTCACCGCCGGCGCCCCGTCGACCAGGTTGAGGACGAATACCGGGGCGATGGCGAAGAGCGCCGAGGTCGGCTCGGTCCAGGACCCGTTCGCGCGTTCGACGCCGTCGATCCAGAGGCTCCACTGGCTGTCACTGCCGCTGTTGATGACGCGCAGGCGCAGGTGGTGCGGCGCGCCGTCGTAGATGCCGGGTGACGGGATGACGATCTGGTCGGGCCCCTCGCCGTTGTCGGCACGGCTGACGGTCAGGGTCATGTCGTCGTTCTGCGGGTTGGCCTGCACGGTCCACACCCACTGGGCGCCCTCGGGGCCGCTGTCCACGAAGTGGTAGAGCTCGGCGGAGGGAACATCGACAGCGCCCGCCCGGACCCAGTCGACGGCCCAGCCGGCGTTGGCGGCCGTTGACGGTGGCGGGGTGGCCGTGAGCCTGGAGGCGCTCTTCGCGTCGACCTGGAGCACCGGCTCGATCCACTCCGCCAGCTGGCCCTTTCCCCAGGAGAACCGGCTGTTGCCGCCCTCGGAGATGATGGGCCGGGTACCGATCAGCGGGGTCCCGGAACTGGATTCGGGGCCGTCGGTGAGCGGCCAGCACTCGATCGGGCCGGCCGCGAGGATGGCCCGCCGCAGCGCGGACTGCAGCGGCTTCTTCCCGGTGCCGAGCCTCCTCAGGATCCCCGCCGGCGCGACCCTGATGACGCTGTCGTTGCCGCTGATGTGCCGCTGCGGCGGCCACGCGGGTACCTCACCCGACAGTCGCGTGTGGGTGTTGGACAGGGCCGCCGCCCCGGCCAGGGACCACACACGCCCCGTGCCGTCCGTGAAGGACGAGGCGCCCATGGCCGCGTCGCGTTCGATGTCGAGGTCGACAGCGAGGGCCCCATCGATCCCGTTCCGCAGCTGCATCCCGTACATGCGGCCCTTGAAGCCGGGCCCCACCCACGCCGTGACCGTGCCCAGCCGCAGGCCGGCCGTTCCGGCATGAACGCTCGTCACGCCGCTCGCCGACTGGGTCTCGATCAGGTGCCAGACCTTCGCGTCCAAAGAGCGGGCCCAGAAGAAGGTGGCGGTCCAGCCCCCCGCGCCGTTGTCGACGTCGAGGGTGGCGCGCAGCGCGATCCGCTGGCCCGGGTAGGCGGGGAACCGGGTCAGCGTGGCGGCGATCCCCAGAGCGGTACCCGTGCCGTCCGTGGACCATCTCAGCTGCATCTGCCGGTCGTTGAGCATCTGCCACGTCCACGACCGCTGGTTCCCGGTGGTGAGCCAGCGCTCGGCGAGATCTTGCTGCACCGAGTAGTCGTCCGACGCGATCTCGACCCGGACGTCCAGGTCCGAGGTGGACAGGCTCGCGTGGTTCGGTGTGGTGAGCGCGGAGACGGTGTCACCCGGAAGCACCAGCCGGGGCCCGCCCCCGGACACCGCGAACCTGAGCGGCGTACCGCGCCCGACCTTCCCGTACACCGGAGAGGTCGGGTCGTACACGGACAGCGCGCCGTTCCTGTTGCCCAGGGTCATCGTGCTGGCGGTCGGCTCCGCGCGGGTGCCGGCCCCGGACAGGCCGCGCGAGATGGACACGGTGTCGGACTCGCGGACGCTGACGGGATGCCACGCGTCGTCGTAGAAGATCTCTGCGGTACGCGGCGGCGGGAGCGCCATGGGTCACCCCTCTCCGAGGCGGATCACGGACCCCGCGGCCCGGGTCTGAACGGTCTCCTTGAAGAACCGGACGAAGCTGTCCTGTCCTCCGGTGACGTCGAGGACGACGCGGACCTCCTGCGGGCTGCGACTGCTGGCGACTTGGACGACGGGGGCGGCAGCGGTCTGGAGCATGCCGTCGAGGACGCTGAGCGGGAGAACGGCCTCCTGCTCGCGGCCCTCGCCGATCATCGCGAGCGTCGGGCCGGTGGTGACGCCACCCTCGGCGAGGTACGGGATGAACGGGATGTATCCAATTTCCACACCGGGAATTCTGTTCGCATTGCCGATCAGCATGTTGTTGATGAATTCGATGCCCTTGTTCACCAAATAGATTGCACCGTTCAGAGACGCCTTGAGTCCGCTGGTAATGAACCCCCACAGGCTGCTGCCAATACTGGCGAGCTGTCCGGGAATTCCCGCGAACCAGTCCACTAGGCCGTTCCACAGGCTCTTTACGCCCTCGACGCCGGTGGATACCCAGCCGGGGATCGTGGCGGTGAAGAAGCGGCCTATGGGCGCGAAGACGTTGGAGACCAGCCAGTTCCATCCGTCCGTGAACGTTTTGACGGTGGCGCCCCACGTCTCGGAGGCCACACGCTTGGTCCAGTTCCAGGCGTCGGACAGGGCCTTGGTGATCGCCGCCCACGTCTCGATGGTGACCTGCTTGGTCCAGTTCCAGGCGTCGGCGAGGCCCTTCACGACGGCGTCCCAGGTCGCCTTCGAGGTCTCCTTGGTCCAGTCCCACGCGGCGCCGAGGCCCTCGGTGATAGCGGCCCACGTCTCCAGCGTGACCCGCTTGATGTCCTCCCAGTAGACGATGACGAGGAGGATGACCGCGATCACGGCGAGGATGCCCGCGATGATCCACGTTCCCGGCCACATGAAGAGGGCGCTGTTCCATGCCCACTGGGCGACGGTCATGATGCTGATCACGACGGCCAGGGCCAGGAGCCCGGCGACAAGAGCGCGGAGCAGGTCGGGGTTCGCCGAGGCCCACTCGGAGAACGCGGACAGGACGGGCAGGAGCAGCTCGCCGAGGGTGGCCGACAGGTCTCGCCAGACGGCCTCGATGGTCTGGGACTCCTCCATGGCCTCCGTGGCGCGGTCGGCCGCGCCGGCGGCTTCGTCCATGCCGGTGACGGCGGCCGCGGTCGCGGGGTCCATCGCCCACAGCGCGTCGCCGGCCTCTCCGGCCATGTCGCCGAAGAGCTGTACGGCGAGCTGGGATTGCTTGGCCGGGTCCTCGATGCCGCGCAGGGCGGTGAGGGTGGCGCTGAGGGCCTGCTCGGCGGCGGGGCCGCCCTCGCCGATCGCTTTGAGCATGGCCTTACTGTCGAGCCCGAGGCCCTTGAATCCTTCGGCGGCCCGGTCGGTTTCTTCCGAGGTGATCCGCGCGAATTCATGGATGATGTCTGCCGCCTGGTCGATGTCCTTTCCTCCGGCGGCGGCGTATTGGCCCATGAGTCCGAACGCTGTTTCTCCGGAGAGGCCGAGTCGCTCGAATTGCTTCCCGTATTCCACGACACCTGCGGTAATGTCGTCCACCATCGACCGGGGAAGGGTCTGCGCGGCGCGGGTCAGAATGTCGAAAGCGTGGGCACCGTCCTTCGCGAGGCCGAGGTCGATGAGTCTTCCTGCTGCGGTCGCCGAATTGCCGATGTCCAGCTCGAACGTGTCGCCGAGCATGATCGCCTTCTTGGTGAGGTCGGCGAGCTCCTCGTCGCCGACCTTGCCCATGCCTCCCATGGCCTGGGCCACGACCCCCAGGGCGTCAGTGACCCCGCCCATCGAGTCGGAGAATCCCGCGGTGAACACCTCGCCGGCGACCGTGCCCGCGCGGTCGGCCTCCTCGGCCGTGAGGCCGAGCTGGTTGGTCACCTTCGCCACTGCGGCCTTGGTGTCCATGGCGTTGGTGAGACCGGCTGCGAACGCGCCGCCGACCGCCATACCGGCGGTGCCGGCGGCGATGCCCTGGAAGCTGCCGCCGACGTCGGCGGCGGCCTGGTCGGCTGCCTGGGCGGCCTGGTCGGCCGAGGTCCCGACTTCTGCGAGGGCGTCGGCCGCACGGTTGGCGGCCTGGACGACCTCGCGGCCCATCGCGTCGGCGGCGTCCCCGACGTCCGCGAGCGCCAGGTCGACGTCACGCGCCGCTTCCTGGGCGCCGCCGGACAGGTCCTCGGCGCTCAGGCCGATCTCGACGAGCAGCCGGTCAAGAACCGTCACGGCTCCCCACCTCCTTGTTCTGGCGTGGCTTGCCGCCGAGGCGTACGTGCATGGTCTTGACCGCGGCGAGCATCTGCTGCCAGGTCTGCTTCGGCTTCCCTCCCCACTGCGGCATGAAGTCGCTTGGGGTGAAGGGGCGTTGGCCCTTGCCGCGGGTGCCGTTGGCGATGACGGCGGTCTGGAGGGCGTTGAGGGCGTCGGCCCGCTCGGGGCCGATCGGTCCGGCGATCCGTTCGTACGCGGCCCACTCGGTCAGCTCGGCCGAGCTGGTGCGGGCGAGCAGCTCGCTGACCGGCATGCCCAGGGCGTGCGCTAGTCGGAAGTAGAAGACCCGCTCGGGGCGGGCTCGGAGTTTCCCTCTGCTTCCTCGACGGCGCGCTCGCCGATGCCGGACAGGCGCCGGGCGACGACCGCCAGGCGCTCGATGACGGCGCCGTTCTTCGCGCCGAGGGCGCCGACCTCCTTGAGCGTGTACAGCGGCTGGCCGTCCTCGTCGACGAGGCAGCGGGCGAGGAGGCGCGCGTCGCGGTCGTCGAGATTGACACCGATGGGCTTGCCGTTGGGGCCGAAGTGGACGAGGGAGGTCTGGTAGGCGTTGCGGTCGGTGCCGGACATGCCGATGATCCGGACCTCGCCGCCCCACTCTGCGACGGGCACGTCCTCGTAGACGGTGTCGTCGGCCTCGTCGATCTGCGCGCGGGTGAGCAGTGCCATGGTGGTGAAGTCCTCTCAGGAGAAGGTGGGTTCGCCAGCGACCTTGAAGGTCAGCGAAGCCGACAGCTTGTCGTCGACCGGGGCCGTCGGCTGGAAGCCGGTCATGATCGCCGGGAAGCCCCACTGGGTCTGGTCGTCGTCGGGGAAGGTGAGCCGGTAGTTGCGCGGGTCCTTGTCGTTGAAGTCCGCGATCAGGGAGTCGTGCGCGGCCGGCATGTAGTTGACGTCGATGGTGACCTCGCCGCCGTCCTTGAGCCCGCCGACGAACTCCATCCATCCGTTGGGCGAGTCGTGGGCGGTGACGTCGATCGTGCTGCGGGTGAGCGAGGGGCCGCCGACGTTGTTGACCGCCGCGAGGGCGGTGAACACCTCGGGGACGGCTCCGTCCCCGCGGGCGAATGCGACGCCGAACGCGTTCTCTCCGGCCATGGGTACCTCCGAGCATGCGTAGGGCCCCGGGCCGGGTCCGGCGCGGGGTGAGGGTGGGTGGGTCAGGCGGGGCGCTGCTCGGTGCGGACGCGGTAGCGCAGCATCAGGTGCCGGATGTCGCCCGGTGGTTCGGGGTCGGTGAGCGTCTGCCCGAACTCGAACAGCGTGGCCACATGGTCGAGGCCGGGGATGGTGAGCGGCTGGTGGTCCAGGAGCGCGTTCACCCGCTGCCCGATCGTGAGGCCCTCGGTGTGGCCGAGGGCCTTCGTCCACACGTGCAGCGTGACCACGGTGTCCCGGGCGAAGCGGTCCTGGCTGTTGGCCGGGACCTCGGTGGCCTCCCCCAGGACGATGTGCGGGAACGGCGCGTTCTCGGGGACGTTGTCGTACACGCCGGCGCCGAGGTCGACGGTCAGCTCACCGTCCGCGGACAGCTTCGTGTACACGGCGCCCTGCACGGCCAGCATGGCGAGCGGGGCGCTCACCGCAGGGCCCTGCGGACGGCCTCGGTGAGGCGGGCCCGGTAGCGTCCGCGCTCGGCCTCCAGGGCCGGGCGGAGCGAGGGCTGCGCCGGAAAGGACCGGGTGCCGTTCTCGGCGAAGTGGGCGTAGAACTCCGGATCGTCGAACCAGCCGACGTGGGCGACGAGGCCCTCCTCCTCGTAGCGGACGTCGACCGTCTGGGACAGGTTCCCGGAGTCGTGGCGGACGGTGCGGGAGGTCTCCTCGCGGACGGCCTCGGCGGACGCCTTGACGCCGTCCTTCAGCCCCTGGATCACCTCGGTGTCCAGGGAGGCAAGGCGCTCGCGCAGCCGCTCGATGCCGGTGATCCGGACGGTGACCGGGCGGCGGCCGCCCCGGCGGCGGGGTGACACGCCTACCGCCTGCGTTCGAGAAGGCGGCGGATGTCCTTGAGCTCGCCGGCGACGGCGAGCAGCGCCCAGGCCGTGGCCTCCTCCGGGGCGGCATGCGGGTCCTGGAGCAACTCGGCGGCCTTCCGCCGGCACATCGCCGCGGTGGGCGGCTCGACGGGGCCGGGCTGGTCGGTCTTCACTGGGCGCCGAGTTCGAGGACGGCGACGGTCACGGAGGTGACGGCGTCGTACGTGATGGCGGCCCGGCCGGTCCCGGCGGCGAACGGGCGGCGCGGCAGCGGGAAGACCGCGGTCTTCCCGGCGGCGACGGCGACGGCGAGGTCCTCGATGGCGAGGCCGTCGACCGTGCCGGGCGTGGCGATGGTGATCGTGTGCGGGGCGGCGTCGCCGTTGATGACGGCGAGGAACCGGCCGGGCCCGCAGGGGGCGGTGTCGCCGAGCGCGGCCGCCGCGACGGCGACGGCCGACAGGTCGGGGACGCCGCCGTCAACGGGCACGGGGGTGGGATTGAGCGCGGCCATGGGTCAGCCTCCGGGGTTGGTCTGGGTGAGGGTGCACTCGGCCTTGCGGTAGCGGGTGCTCGAGGGCTCGACGACGAACCGCACGGTGAGCCGCTGTCCGCCGCCGCGCAGCTCGTCGCCGCGCTCGACGTCGGCCGTGGGCAGGAGGTACACGTCGTGGGTGTGCTCGGCGCCGGCCTGCTGCGCGAGCATCCGGTCCGTGGCGCTGGGCTGGTCAACCTTGCCGCGGACCGGCTGGGGCTGGCGGACCATGGTCCGCCGCTGTCCGCCGGCGCCGTCGGGGGTGAGCGTCGCGCGCCACACCTCCAGGGTGCGGTTCAGGTGGTGGCCGATCATGTCCGGGCCCGGTAGGCACCGAGCGTGCGCCGGTCGGCGGTCGTCAGCTCCATGCCGAGGGCCTCGGCCGAGAAGCTGCGGGAGTGATCGCCGAGGGTCTCCGCCGACAGGCCCTCGGGGTTGGACCAGCCCGCCGCCGCCAAGCGGAGGTTGATCCGGGTCACGCCTGCGGGGACGACGGTGAACCCGGCGGTGACGACGGCGGTGACGGCGCGGTCGTGCGCGGGCCAGGTGTCGCCGATGCGGGTGAGGATCCCGTCGGCGGACCAGGTGTAGTCGGCGGCCGGGCCGTACACGAGGAGCTGGTCCTGGCCGTCCTCGCCGTGGACGGTGACGGACTCGACGGCGGTGACGGGCCACCGCGGCAGGATCAGGCGGTGGGAGCGGGGGGCGGTCCGGTGCGGGTCGCTGCGGGTCGGCCCGTCGAGGACGAGCGTGTCGGTGGCCGACTCCAAGGACTGGCCGGTCTCGTCGTCGATGACGCCCTGGGCGAGGTCCAGGAGCAGCTCGGCCGTCGCCGTCTCGTCCGGGGTGAACGGCTCCGGAAGCCGCAACCACAGCCGGAGTTGATCGGAGGTGGCGTACGCCATCGGTCAGTCTCCGTCCTCGTCGCGGCGCTGCTCCAGGGCGGCGACGACCGCGGCCCGGATCTCGTCCTTGCGGGTGGCGGCGCCGAGGTCGATGTCCTCGGCGGCGGCGTACGCCTTGAGCTGCTCGACGGTCATGTCCTCGACGGCCGCCTCGGGGCCGTCGCCGGGCGGCGCGGAGGCCGGGGCGGGTGCGGCCGGGCGCCGCTTCTTGGGCGGCTCGTCGACGGGCTTGCAGTCGCCGGCGGCGATACGCCGGGCGGCGTCGGCCGGGTCCATGTCGACGATCGCGCCCGCGGGCGCGTTGCCGTACTTCGGGTTGGCCATGAGGCGCAGCATCTCGACGCGCATCGGGTCCTCCTGGTCCGGGACGCGGCCGGGCCCCGCCGGTGTGGCGGGGCCCGGGCGGCCGTGCGGGGTGGGGTGGGTCAGGGGCGGACGCGGCCGCGGCCGCGGATGACGCTCACGCCGAAGCTGGCGTCGCCGGTGCCGGCGTCGGTGGCCACGACGCGGAGGTACCGCTTGATGCCGTGGTAGCCGATCGTGGTCACGGTGGACGCGGTGAGGGTGGCGGGCTCGACGCCGTCGAGGTCCTTGTCCGCGACCGCGGTGTACCCGGAGCCGAGCTGGTCGGACTCCTGGATCTCGATGGAGAAGGCACCGTTGGCGACCGTGCCGGTGGAGATGACGACGGCGGCGGCGTCGTAGTTCGCCAGGTCCACGCCGGTGCCGGCCGCGGTGTCGATCCGGGCCGCCGGGACCAGGGTCGCGACGACGTCGATGTTGTTCTTGATGTCGCTGCGCATGGGTGCTCCTCCTCTTAGGCCACGACGTCGTTGGACTGGAGGCGGACGAACGCCTCGGCGAGCACGGGCATGCCGTCGGCTTCCATGCGGCCGATGAACCCGACCTGGTTGCTCTCCGCGTACAGCTCGTTGAGGCGCTGCACCTCGAACGCCAGGGCCTCGGCGATCCAGTAGTAGGAGAAGTCGCCGAGCATGCCGACGTAGTCGCCGTCGCCGAACGTGCTCGGGGCGAACTCCGACATGATGAACGGCAGGTCGAGGATCGTGTCGGGCTGGTCGGTGGCGAGGCCGGCGCGCCAGATGTAGTTGCCGTCGCCGTCCTTGAGCTTGCGCACCGAGGCGATGACCATGCGGTGGAACAGCCAGCGGGCGTTGGCATGGTATGCGCCCTTGAGCGTGTACTTGGCGGTGATCAGGTCGTCCGCGGCGTTGCCGTTGGCGACGTTGACGAGCCCGCTGCCGGACGTCGAGATGTCCAGGTCGCGCGAGGTCGGGATGCCGTCGGGCGAGGCGGTGAACAGGCCGAGCGGCTTCTTGTTGCCGTCGCCGGTCATGTACGCCTTCTCGGCCGTCACGCCGAACTTGTATTCCATCCGCTGACGGACGAGGACCTCCGGCGAGATGACGCTGGTGCGCATCAGCTTGCGGGAGACCTTGACCCGCTTGGCCAGCGGGTTAGGGGTCAGCTCGCGCTTGCCGAACCGCATCGCGTCGTCCTGGGCGCCGGTGGACAGCTCGGACGTCCAGTCGGCGTCGTTGAGGTCCTGGTCGAGGGTCGGCACGCCGAGGGATTCGGCCTGGGTGAGCCGCTGGACGGTGGCCAGGCGGCGCAGGGCGACCATGTCGTCCACGCCCTTGAGGAGGTCCTGGACGAACTGCTGCGGCGCGTTGAGGTAACCGCCCTCGGGGTCGTTGCCCGAGACGAGCGCGCGGGCCTGCCGCTCGGTGAGGACGGACCGGCCGCCGAGGAGGTAGGCACGCAGTGCTCCCATGGCCTCGTCGCCGCTCTTGCCGTCGGGGCCGTGGCCGCGCTCCAGGTCCTCGCGCTCGGCCTCGGCGCGCTCGTCGTCGGCGAGCTTCTCGGCGCGCTCGATGTGGCGGTCCACTCCGTCGCGCTCGTCCATCAGCTTGTCGAAGCTGACTTCCTCCTCGGGGGTCATGGAGCGCCCCGCCTCCTCGGCGGCCTTCATGATCGCTCGCGCGTCGGCGCCGAGCTTGGTGCGCTTGGCGCGCAGCTCTCGGATGTTGGGCATCAGGGGTCCTTCCTGTGGTGGGTGTGCCCCGCGCGGCTGCGCGGCGCGAGGGGTCAGATGCCGGCGAGCCGGAGCAGCCGGGCATGGTCGGCGGCAGGCGCGGCGCGCTCGTCGTCCTCGGCGGCGCCGTCGTCGGTTCCGCCGGCGGCGTCGAGGAGTTCCTGGAGCGCGTCCCGCGCCGCCTGGACGAGGCCCTTGTTCTTCTTGGACAGCACCGCGCCCGCGCGGGCCCCGGCGGCGTCGAGCTCGGCGAGCCGGGACAGGACGGCCTGGACCGTCTCGTCCGGGGCGTGGCGGACGTCGAGGCCGCGGACGAGGTCGAGGGCGCGGCCGGACTCGACGATCGCGTTGGGGTCCATCGGCAGCGGGACGGCGGAGACCTCGAACAGCTCCCACCCCTCGGGGACGCCGTCCTCGCCGATGTTCCAGACGTCGAACCCGATGCTGAAGGCGTTCATCATCCGGGCCCGGTACTTGCGCTCGACCTTGACGGCGAACTCGTCGTCCTGGTCGAACGTCAGGTCCATGCGCAGCTTGTCGCCGTCGATCCAGGTCTTGTCGGCCCGGCCGATCGGCAGGCCGTCGCGGCCCCAGTAGGAGTGTCCGTACCCCACGACCGGGTTGGACTCAAACCGCTCCAGGCGGGCACCGGCCATGGTCAGGTTGAGGCCGTCGCCCTTGCGGCCCTCGGTCGCGGCGATGATCGACAGCGGCTTGCCCGCCTCGTCGCCGTCCGCACGCTGGACGTAGGCGCGTGCGTAGTGACGCTGTGGCTTCACGTGCTCCTCTTCTCAGTCGACGACCGGCACGACCTGGCAGTCACAGCCGGGGTGGACGGGCGGGTGGAAGGTGTTGCGCTGGGCGGTGAGGGTCTCGCCCTCGTTCTCGCCCTCGACCTCGTCGCCCTTGGCGATGAACGGGGTCTCGATCTCCCGGACGGTGCCGTCGAGACGCTGGCAGTACGGGCAGTTCTTCGACCCGCGCGCGACCCACTGCACCTGCTGCACGCCAGCCTCTTTCCACGTCTCGCGGGCGGCGGCGTTCGGCAGCTGCGCGGACTCCCACCGCGCGGTCTGCGCGGGCCTCTCCTCCTGCCACTTCGTGAACCGCTCGACGACCGCCTCGGCGATGTCCTCCGGCGTGCCCTCGGTCTTGTCGACCACGGCCCGGATCTGCCCGTACGAGGAGGACACCTGGTAGGCGGCGTGGGAGCGGGCATAGGCGGCGGCCCACACGGTGAGGTCGACCGGCTCCTCGTAGGCGACCTCCTCGGCCGCGCTCTCCGCGACGTCGCCGGCGAACGCGGTCATCAGCGGCACCCACAGACCGGTGAGGCGGTCCATGATCGGGCCGTCGTCGGCGTACAGGGCGGACAGGGCGGCGAGGAACGCGGCGAGCGACCGGCGCCCGCGGCCGCGGGCGGGGCGGAGGTGCTCGTCGACCAGGGCGCCGAGCAGCTCGGCCTCGAGGTCGGCCACCTCCTGGTCGGACTCGGCGATCTTCCGGGCCCATGCCTCGGCGGTCGACTCGCGCACGGCAGCGCGGCCGGCGAGGAGGCGGGCCCAGCGTCCGGCCCGGGCGGCGGCCGCGGGCTCCAGGCCGGGCAGCGCCCGGTCCCGGGCCCGGCCGGCGGGCACCATGTTGAGCGGGACGAGGTAGTCGTCGCCGCCCTCGACCGGGTTCATGTTCTCCCTGTCCCTGACGTCGTTGGCGGACAGCCAGCCCCACTGCCGTCCGACGGCGTACGCCTGGTAGCGGGTGAGGGTGTCGCCCCGCAGGAGGGAGTCGACGAGGAACTCGGCGTAGTACTTCTTCCGCTCCTCGGGGAGCAGGAGCTGCGTGAGCACCGCCTGCTCCCAGCGGACGAGCCACACGTTCAGCGCGCTCGACACGTAGTCGAGCTGCTGCTGCTCGATGTTCGAGAACGTCGCCCGGTCGAGGTCGCCGACCTTGTGCGGCGGCAGGCGCAGCCACCGGGCCATCTCGGAGACCTGGAGCTTGCGGGTCTCCAGGAACTGCGCGGAGTCGTTGGGGACGCCGACCTGCTGGAAGGTGACGCCCTCCTCGAGGATGGCGACGCGGTGCGCGCGGTCGATGCCGCGGTGGATGTTCTCCCAGTCGTCGGCCATCCGACGCCGCGCCTCCGGGCTCAGGTTCCCGGGGTGCGAGAGCGCGCCGCCGGGCGCGGCCCCGTTGCTGAACACCTTGGCGCCGTGGTGCTCGGTGGCCAGGCCGAGGCCGATGGAGTTGGCGGCCAGCTCGACGACGGGGTAGCCGCGCACCCCGTCGTACCCGAGGCCGGCGATGTGCAGGACCTCGTGCGGCAGGAGCACGGTGTGGATCCCGTTGACGTCGTCGTCGTACCGGTAGCGGCGCTCGAACCGTCCGGCGCCGAGCCGCTTCACGCCGAGGGTGAGGCGGTCCGGGCGCAGGGGCCAGATCTCCTCGATCACCCCGGTACGGGGGTGGGTGACGACGTGCGCGACGCCGTCGCCCCAGGTGAGGGCATGGCCCATCAGCACTTCCTTGAGCCAGGCCGCGGACATCATGTCGTTGGGCTGGTCGTGCAGCAGGGAGTACAGCGGGTGCTCGGTGGCGCGCTCCTTGCCCCGCGGCTGCATCCGCTCGTACAGGAACAGCGGCAGTCCGGCGACGTCTTCGGACAGCACGCGCACGCCGGCGAAGAACGGGCTGTAGGTCAGGGCGGTGTCCTGGTCCACGCGGATGCCGGCGCTGTTGGTCGAGCCGCCGCGCATCCAGTCCTCCACCCACTTCTCCGGGGTGGCCAGCCCGGACAGGGCGCTGCGCAGGAATCCCACCTCAGGCCCCCCTCTGCTCGCGGGCCCGGGCCCGACGTTCGGCGGCGAGGGCGCCGCCGATGCCGAGGGCCAGGAGCGCAAGGCCGGCGGACGCGACGCCGAGCCAGGGGGCGAGCATGCCGAGGCCGGTGCCGAGCAGCACGATGCCGAGCAGCGCGAGGACGTCCCACAGGTCCGTCACGGCCACCTCCTTGAAGGGGTCAGAGGGCCATGCCCTGGGACTCGTAGATGGACGGGGCGGGCATGCCGCGCAGGCCGCCGTCGACGGCGAACAGGAGGGCGGGCATGCCGTCGATCCGCTTGCCGGTCCGGCCGCGGTCGGGCTTCACCGGGCGGATCCGGTCGGGGTCGTCGCGCGGACTCTTGCACTCCAGGTTGTCCGCCATCCAGCGGGCGACGGGGTTCCCGAAGTGGGCGTACTCCCGCGCCTTGAGGCCGCGCATGAACTCGCTCATCGGCGGGGTCATGCGGGTGAACGTCGTGTCGGACTCGATCATGGTGAGCCTGGTCCGCTTGACGATCGCCTGCCGGACGGGTTCACCGCACCACTTGTCGTACGTGACGTTGACGATCTTGTAGAGGTTGTGGTCGGTCTCGATGTCGTCGTAGATCGTGTCGTAGTCGATGGTGTCGCCCTCGGTGAGCGTCACCCAGCCGTCGTCGGCCCACTCGGAGAACGCGTTGTTCGTGTGCTCGTCGAGCAGCTTCCGTACCGACTCCGGCGCCCAGAACCGCCATAGGATCTCGCCGCTCGGGAAGTACAGCGCCCAGGCGGTGAGGTCGAGCTTCGAGGACAGGTCCAGGCCGCCCCAGCAGCGTTGCCCCTCGAGGCGGCCGGCGATCCAGCCGGGGCTCGGCGCGATCTCGCGGGCGTTCATGTCCCACAGGTCCATGGCGATCCAGCGCGAGACCTCGCTCACGCGCTGGTTGAGGCGGAACTGCCGGAAGCTGTTCTCGGCCTTGCGGTCGCCCTTGGCCTCGTGCGCCTCGTCGCGCAGGGACTGGAGCGCGAGGAAGGTGCCGAGCGCGGGGTTCGGCCAGGCCCAGTTCGCCTCGTCCCACGGGTCGAGGGACACCGGCAGATCGGCCCGGCCGGGGAACAGCCGGTGCAGCCGCTCCAGTTCGTCGGGCGTGCGCGGCATCTTGCGCACGTACACGAAGTGGTGCGCCGCCCGGGACGGGTCCTCCATGACCCGGTCGGCCTCGTCGATGAAGTCGGCGCCGAAGCTGTACTGCTGGCTGGTCTCGGTGGTGATCGCCAGCATGAGCGGCTGCGTGCGCGCGCCCGCGCCGGTCCGCATCGCCACCCAGAGCCGGTCGTCCGGCTGGCTCAGAACCTCGTCGAGGATGAAGCAGTGCGGGCTGTGGCCGAGCTCGTTGTCGGCGTCGGAGGCGATGACCTCGTAGTGACTGCCGGTCTGCTCGTCGACCAGCCGCATGGCGGCCTTCACGTGCGTGAGCCGCTTGGCCAGGATCGGCGAGCGGCGCTGCATCTTCACGCACGGCTCGAAGACCTTGCCGGCCTGCCGCTTGATGGCGGCCGCGCCGTAGACCTCGGCGGACTCCTCGCCGTCGCCGCACAGCATGTACAGCGCGATGCCGGAGAGCAGCGCGGACTTGCCGTTCTTGCGGGCCATGACGATGGTGGCGCGCGAGTACCGGCGGACGTACCGGCCCCACTGCTCCGACCAGACCACCTCGCCGAACAGCGGCCGGATGATCTCGTGTTCCTGCCACGGGGCCAGGACGAAGCGGGTGCCCGCGAGCGCGCCGGCGGGGTGGACGAGCAGCTCGGCGAAGAACTTGACGACCCGGTCGGCGCGCGGCTCGCAGTGGTGCGTGCCCGAGCTGGTACACGTCTTGCCGTCGAGGGTGTACCCGCAGACCGGGCCCTTGCGGCTGCGCGGTCGCCACCAGGTGCGCGGGTTGAACTGGGGCTGCTTGGCCCGGCCGCGCGGGCGGGTGCTCGTCTTGCTGCGGGCCGGACGTCGTGTCGTGGTCCCGGCGGCCATGGCACCCCCCGTACGGTCAGGACAGCAGTCGCTCGGCGCCTCCCGGGGTGTCCTCGCCGCCGATCTTGAGCTGTGCCCGGTCGCTCGGCGTCAGACCGAAGCGGGCGCCGTACCGCTGGACCTGGGCGTCGGCGGCGTCGAGCGCCAGCAGCCACGCGTTCTTGCCCATGCGCACGCCGGTCTGGTCGCCGTTCTTGTTGAAGACGGGGTGCTCGACGACGGCGCCCTCGACGGCGACGTGCTCGGCGGCCTCCCGGCGGCGGGCGACAGCGTCGCACCAGTTCGCGTACGCCTCGACGTCCCACGCGGTCAGCACGCCCTTGACGGTGAGCTGGCCGACGAGGGTGTCCCAGACCTCGAGGGCGGCCGCGCTCAGCCAGGCCGGCGGCTCGATATCGGCGGCGTCGGGCCGCGGCTCGTCGCTGTTGATCCGGTCCTTCCGGTCGCCGTGCAGCACGCGCAGGGCGGTCGGCTTGGGCGCGGGTCCACGCCTCCCCATGATCACCTCCGGTCGCGGTTCCAGTGACGGTGTGTTACGGCGGGTGGCCCGGTACGGCGGATCCCGTTACCTGGCAAGGCGCTGATGGGCTCCCCCCCGCGTTCCGCGGGTCCCCGGGCCAGGGATTCGAGGCCCCCTCCCCCTGACGCTCAGTAGCGGGGGCCGGCCGCCCAGCCTCCGGGCTGGTGCTTGGCGGTCTCCTTCGAGTGGCACGACGCGCACAGGCCGCGACCTCGGCGCGGGTCGTGCTCGTCCAGTCCGCGCGCCCGCAGGTCCCGCTTGGACAGCGGCCAGTGGTCGGCCTGGGTGGCCTCGGCCGTACGGCACACGACGCACACGCGGTCGCGTTCCAGGACGCCCGCGCGGAACCGGCGTTCGTGCTCGCGTCCGTAGCCCTGAGCGGAGGCCGAGCGGCGAGGCCGGCGCTTGTCGTGCGCGGCGCACTTGGACGCGGGAGGGGGCGCCATCTCGGGGCACCCGGGGGTGGTGCAGCGGCGCGGGGCGCGGCTCGGCATGGGACCTCCTGACGTCACGACGGCTGTACTGCGAGGTGCTCCCGGTAGAGGCGCATGGCGGTTTCTCGGTCTGTCCAGTCGGTGTCGAGGCCGCAGCAGCACCAGACGCGCCAGGTGCCGTCGGTGGTGTACTGCACCCAGCCCGGGTCCGTCGTCACGTCCAGGGGACGTGTGCCCTGTTCCCAGCTGATGTGGTGCACGCCGGCCTCAGCGCAGGCGGCATGGTCCAGGAGCGGGGCAGCGTCGTTGCTCGGCATGGTCAACCTCTCTCACCTCGGTAGACGTGCACGCTGGTGACCCCGCTGACCACGCAGATGGTGACGCCGGGGAACTCGCTCATCAACGCTTCCTTGACTCTCTCGGTCTGCCACATGGCGTATCCGTGCGGGACGTGCACGAGGAGCCTGTCGCCGGGCCTGATGACGGCCAGCTCGCCTGTGAGGCGCAGCCGGGGCCTACGGAAGCGTTTCAGCACGGCCTACCCCTTCCTGTTGACCATCAGGTGCTTGACCAGGTCGAGGGCCTGGGCCTCGGTGAAGCCTGCGCGCACGAAGCTCTGGTAGAGCTCGTGGATCTGGATCGCTGCGGTGGCGGCCGTCGTGAAGGGAGACACGGGGTCGGACTCGGGCATGGAGGCCTCCGGGTATGGTTCGGCCCGTCCTCGCCTGGGGGCAGGCGAGGACGGGCCGGTCTGGTCAGTTGCAGTCGTCGTAGAGGGCGTAGTCGCTGCCTTCGCAGAGGCTGCTGGTGTAGCCGGGATCCCTGAGGGTGGGCCGGGTCGGTGAGGTGGGGGCGGGCTTCTCATCGTCCCCGCCGACGCAGCTGCCGAGGATGACCAGGAACAGCACCAGGAAGAGCGCGGATGCGCAGCAGGGGTACGTCTGCTGCGGCTGTTGGGCCATGGCTCAGAAGTCGGGGCAGAGGTGCGTGTGCACGGCCTTGTTGATCGCCTTGCCGGTGCCGGGCGTGGCGATGTCGGGGAGGCGGGTGTCGACGGTGAACCGCTCCAGCGCAGTCTGCGCGAGCTTGACCTCGTCCTTGGTGGTCTTGATGCTGCTGCACTGGTTGATGCCGCGGCTCACGGCCTGGTCTTCCTTGCCGGGCTTGATGATGCGCGGGTCGATCGCGTTGAGCGCGTCGAGGAAGGCTGTACGGGTCTTGGCGTTGGGCTCGGGCGGGAGGCCGGCGGCGGATCGGGCGGAGGCCTTGGCGTCGGGGCTGAGGGTGGCCGGTGCGGTGGTGGGCTTGCCCTGGACGGGGGCGGCGGGGTCCGGTTCGGGTGTGGTGCCGCAAGCGGTGAGGACGAGTCCGAGGAGGACGGTGGCTGCGAGGTTGGTCTTGATACGCATCGCATCAGCCTGCCGCCGTTGTGCACAGCCTGTGGAGGGTGTGACCTAGTTGTGATCGCCAGGGCTACCGGGTCTTCTCGGGGATGCCGACCAGTCGTAGGGCGCGGCGGCGGGTTGCTACTTCGGCGCGGGCGACGTCGGCGTGGGCGTAGAGGGGGCGGCCCTTGGTGTCGAGGCCGACGGGGTCGAGGTGCCCGCGGGTGGCCCAGGAGCGGATGGTGGTGGGGGTGACGGCGGCGGCGCCGGCGGAGAGGAGGCGGCGCCAGTTGGTGGCGGCCTCGGCGGCCTGGGCGGTGGTGTAGAGCGTGCCCACGGTCACCTCCAGGAACGGCAACGGCCCCCGCGGTGTCGACGGGGGCCGTGGTGTGGTCTGCGCGCACGTGTGGCGTTGGCATCAGTGTTGCGCTAAGTAGCGATCATGTCCAGTCGGTTGCGACGGAGGGGCACGTAGGGCCCGTACTGGGTGCCGACGATGGCAGGGTCCACGGTGGGCGGGTACAGGCCGCGCTCCCATGCCGTGAGGTAGGCCCGGGCCATGGTCCACACCGCCCCGGCGATTGCGGCCTCGGGGGTGACGCCGTTGCGTGTGAGGGTGGCCAGGTCCCGCAGCAGGGTGGAGCTGGCGGGCACGGTGAGACACGGCGCAGCCGAGGACGTGCTCGGCGCGGGGCGCGCCTCGGCGGCGTGCGACGTGTCGCGGGCGGGCGCGGCGTCGGTGGTGGGGTCGGTGCGACGGTGTCGCAGGGGCTGCGGCCTGCGCAGACGTGCGGGGCGGGCGCGGCGGTGCAGACGTCGGCGGGCCTGGCGGTCGGCGGTTCGGGCGGCTGCGGCCGTCGCGGCGGCCTCGATGCCCGCGAGGTCGCGGGCGATGGTGTCCTTGCTGGCGCCGACCTGTTCGGCGATGACGCGGAGGGAGTGGCCGGCGGCGTGCAGTCGCGCGACTGTCGCGCGACGGGCGGCGATGGCGGTCATGATGCCTTCCGGGTGGGGTCGTGGGCGAGGAGGAGGATGGCGGTGCGGGCGAGGCCGGGCATGACCGCGGCGCGGTGCGCCTGGTACTCGTCGGGGGTGAGCAGCAGTCCGCATGTCTCGCAGTCGATGTACTGCTGCCAGTCGGTGTGACCGAGCGCGAACGCCTCGCAGGACGGACAGGGCGCGTCCATCGGCCGGCGGCGCGGTTCGGTGCTCGTGATTGCCCGGATGCGGCGTATGAGCTCGGCGAGCTCGCGGTGGAACTCGGCGGCCCACGGGGCGCGGGCGATGTGGGCGAGGTGGCGGGTGAGGTAGTCGGTGTAGGGCGCGCGGGGGTTGATGGTCGGGAGGCGGTGGCCGAGGTCGTCGGCGAGCTGCTCGGCCCAGGCGTACAGGACGGCGTGCACGGGCATGGGGCCGTTCTGGTCGCGGACGGTGCCGAGTGCCCTGCTGGTGACGGTGCCGGACGATGCGGCCGGGCCGAGGAGGTTGAGTACGTCGGCGCGGACGGGGAGCGGGGAGTGGGCGCGGCCGGCGCCGCCGTAGCCCTGGGCGGGGCGGGTGCCGAGCTCCAGGGACGCCTCCAGGAGCACGACCTGGCGGGGAATCTCGGCGAGCCAACCGAGCAGCTGGGCCTCGCACCGGGCGCAGGCCGTACGGGAGCGCTCGGTGGCGTGGGTGCAGATCAGGCAGACGGCCACAGAACCTCCTGCGCAGCATCGAATGCGGCCCACAGGGTGTGCCCGCACTTCTTGGTGGCGGGGTCGTCGTTGTACGTCCACTCGACGGCGAGCTTGCCGACCTGTGCCAGGACCTCGATGGCGGCGGCCGCGCGGCGGCGTGCGGAACGGTGGGCGAGGCCGCGCCGGCGGTGCTCGACAGCGAGGCGGCGGGCGGCGGCGGGAAGGTCGGCGTACGTGGGTGCGCCGACGGCCCGGGTCGCGGTGATGAGGATGCGGGCGAGGCGGTCGCGCTGCCAAGCGGCCCGGCCGGTGGCGGCGCGCTCGGCGCGGACGGCGGCGCTGAGCAGGGCGACCTCGGCGGTGGTGAGCGGTTTGGTGTGGCCGAGGGCGGCGCGGTCGAGGCGACCGAGGAGGATGTCGGCCTCGGCGCGGTGTCGGGCGAGGGCGGGTGAGACCTGCTCGGCCTCGGCGTGCCGGAAGGCGGTGCGGGTGGTCACTGGCCAGTCTCCGAAGTGGTCTGGGCGGCGAGCGCGCGGCGGGCGGCGGCGACGGCGGTGCGGGCGTCGGGCCAGCAGAAGAGCCGGCCGACGGACAGGGCGCTGACGGCCTCCTGCCATCCCTCGGTCGTCCAGGCCCGGCCCCCGCCGTACGCGGTGGTGCTCACGGCCCACCCGACCCCGCTGGTCGGGGACTGGCGGCGGACCAGGAGGACGACCCCGCCGGCCTCGGGCACGGGCACGCGGTACTCCGTGACGTGCGCGGTCAGGTCGGCGCTGTCCGGTTCGGTGGCCGGGCGCTGCTGACGGGGCGGGCAGCCGTCGGCGTGGTGGTCGAAGCGGGACGGGCACCCGCACGGCCGTACGGCCTCGGGGGCCGGCGGGGTGTGGTGGACGTGGCAGGGGTCGCCGCCGGTGATGAGGTCGTGGACGCGTTCGCCGGGGCGGCCGGCCAGGTGGTCGGCGATGGAGTGCAGGACCCGGGCGGTGCCCGCCTCGTCGAAGCGGCTGTCCAGCTGAACGGTGCCGTCGAGGGTGACGGCGAGGAGGAGGCGGTGGGTGCGCATCGAGACGACGTCGATGCGGTCGGGGGTGTCCATGGGGCTGCTCCTGGAGGTCAGGTGGCGTGCGGGGTGCCGAGGGCGGCGGGCAGGGGGAGGAGGGCGTACTGGTAGGCGCGGGCGACGGCGATGCAGCGGGACGAGCGGTCCGAGGTGCCGGGGGCGATGCCGAGGAGGCCGTACAGGTGGCGCAGTAGGCGGCTGACGGTGGTGCGGGGGACGTCGAGGGCCTGGGCGATCCGGGTGTTGTCGAGGCCGTTGGCGAGGAGGCCGAGCAGCTGCTGCTCGTCCTCGGTGAGGGTGGGGCGGCCGTGGGCGTCGGTGCGGGGGGCCAGGACGGTGGAGCGGCGGGGTGGGTGGGGCCTGTCCGCGGTGATGGCCCACCCCTCGGCGGTGAGGGCCTCAACGGCGGCGGCCCCGAGGCCGGTGGCCTCTCCGGTGGTGATCCGGTGGCCGAGGCGGGTCAGGGCCTGGGCGGCCACGACGGCGGCGACGGCCGGGGCGATGGGAGCGCGGCGGGTCATCGCGTCCACCCCCGCCAGGGAGCCGGGCGGGTGCCGGCGCGCTCACGGTCGCGGCGGGGCGCGGTCCGGCGCGGCTGGGGCCGGGGGCAGGTGGCGACGTGCGGCATGGCCTGCCACTCGGCGCCCTCCAGGGACGGGCGCTCGGTGGTGAGGGTGCGGACGCGCAGGCGGCCGGTGCCGTCGGTGTAGACGGCCGTGTTGCCGGTGGGGTCGGGGTCGGCGTTGACGGCCTGGCGGCGGCCGGCGGCGGTGACGGCCCAGCGGATGGGCGCGCCGCAGGACGGGCACGGGGCTGTGCCGGTCGGGGAAGCGGGCATGGACGGGTCTCCGGGGTGGTGGTGGGTACGGCGGTCAGCCGGTGCCGGTGGCGCGCTCGCGGGCGGCGGCGTCGAGGCAGTCGGGGCAGCGGCCGGGGGCGGCGGCCCGGTAGTCGCGGCCGCAGTCGCACAGGCGCAGCGGCGCGAACGGGTCCACCGGGGGCTGAGGGCCCTGAGGGGACTGTGTGGCGCCCCTGGGGCCGGGGAGGCTCCCGGCGGGCACGGAGATCATGAACGCGCCCTGTACGGGCCCTGCGGCGGGCTGAGCGGCCTTCTGGGCGCGGCGCTCGCAGCCGGTGCACAGGAGCCGGTCGGGCCGGATGACCGGCTGGCCGCAGCCACCGCCGCAGCGGCGGTGCTTCTCCTGCTGCTGGGGGCTCGTCTTCTCGCTCGCGCGCCCGTGCGCGTCCTGTGGCTGAGGTACTACCTCAGCCATCTCATGGGGTAGTTCATGGGTACTTCCTGGGTGGTCGGGGCACTGTCCCCCGACCCCCTCGGGGCACTGTCCCCCGACCTGGGTAGGGGCACGGTCCCCCGACCCCTCCTCGGCCGACCTCGGGGCACTGTCCCCCGAGGTGTCCCCCTCGGAGGTCGGGGCACTGTCCCCCGAGGTCTCCTCGAGGGAGGTGGGGACACTGTCCCCCGAGCTCTGGGCGGCCGCGGCGGCCTTGCGGGCGAGGGCCCGGGCCTCGCGCTGCTCCTTCTTCCTCTGCTGGGCGATCCACACCAGGCCGGCGGCGCGCTCCCAGTCCGGCGAGGGGCACAGGACCAGGGAGTACATGACCGCGCGGCCCCGCTTTCCTCCTGTCCCGTGGCCGTCGTCGACGACGGCCACGACGCCGGCGGCGCCGGCGGCCTGCAGGTAGTCCCGTACGTCCTTCTGGTCGCTGCGGCACGCCCTGGCGATCTGCTGGATGGTGATCGCCTTGCCGTCGCGCTCGTAGCGCAGGCGGCCGTCGGCGGACGCCAGGGTGCGCAGGGCGTACAGCATCGTGAGGAAGGGGCCGGTGAGCAGGCGGGGCATCTGCGGGGCCCACTGGCGGGCGAGCATGTTGCCGTAGGCGTGCGCAACGCTGCCGCCGGTCCGCTGCTGCTCGTCGTCCACGGGGGTGCCTCTCTCAAGGGTGGTGCGGGTACGGGGCCGGGCGGGCCGGGGCGCGGGACCCCGGCCGGGGGCCGTCAGGAGGGGCGCGGCTTGACGAGGCGGCGCATGATCGCGGCGGGGATGGTCAGCCGCACCTCGGCGACGCCCCACCGGTCGCGGCGGGAGGACCGGGCCAGCCAGCCGCGCTGTTCGAGGATGTTGAGGGAGACGACGACCTGGCCGTGCGTGATGCGGGTGGCCTCGGCGAGCTGGCCGACGGACACCTGCGGGGCCGCGAGGGCGCCGGTGGCCCAGTCGGCGCCGGCCGCGAGCGTGAGGGCGACGAGCTTGGTGGTCGGGATCATCCGGGAGCCGAGCACCCCCCGCTCCCACAGGGCACGGAACGGCCCGTCGCGGAGGGGGTCGTGGGGGGCCGGGGCGATCAGGGCGCGGGCGCTGCGGGCGTAGATGTCAGCGGGCGTCGGGACGGTACTCACGGGTGCTCCAGGTCGGAAGTCGGGCCGTTAGTAGGGGAGTTGTGGTGGATGTACGCGCCGGGGGGCCAGCCGGGCCCGGGCGGCGGCTCGGGACGGCCGGCCTCGGCAGCGGGGGTGTGGCGGTCGCAGCACCACCCGGTGCGGTAGAGGCGGGCGCGGAGGAGGCCGTGGGAACCGACGCGGTCGCACGGCGGCGGCCGGCGACCTCGGGTCACGGCGCGGGGGCCGGGCGGCGGGCGGCGCAGTTGCTGCACGCCACGTAGTTCGGGCCCGCCGGGTAATGCGGGGTCTGGAGGTGTCCGCACTTGGGGGTGTCGCACTCCACCCAGACGTACGGGCGGAGGGCCGGAAGCTCGGGGGGAACGACCGGCGGCCGGGGCCTCCTCGGGCGCCGCCGCCGGGAGCTGACGAGGGCCCGGGCCGCGCGGGTGGCCGCGGCCGCGCCGCACACGGCGGCCACGGCCACGGTCACGGCCCCGATCCCCAGTAGGAGGAGGATGCCGAGGGCGAGGGCGTCACGCACGGCGGTCACCGAGCGCACGGACCTCGGCCAGGGCCTGGCCGTACGCGGCGCACGGGCCGGGGCAGTACCAGCGGGCGGGCTCGCGGGAGTCGGGCCACTCCACCTGGACCATGCAGGCGGCCGGCTGCGGTACGGAGCCGTGAGCGCCGCAGCCGTCCACCGAGCAGTCCCGGCCGGTCGGCACCTCCCGCCCCGGGACCGGGACCCCCACGGCGCCCTGATTCCAGGCCCGCTGCACGGCCGAGGCGCCCGAGGCCGCCCGTACGCGTGCCTTGCGCTCACGCTCACGGGCGGAGTTCGCGGCCCGGCACGCCGTGCACGGCCGGACGCCCCGCCGCAGGTGCTGCCCGTAGCCGCGGTGCGTGCCGTGGTCGATGGTGTCGTTCGGCGCGGTCGTCATTCGCCCGCCTCCGGGCCGTCCGCGCCAGCGGCGCACCCCGTGGCGCACGCGAGGACCGGCTCACCGCTCGTGTACCTCGCGCCGGACGGGTCGGGCGCCAGAGGCCCGCGCGTGGAGCCGCATGCCTCACACGCGGACCGGGGCACCGGCTCGGCGACGAGGGCGGAGGCGGTACTCACCTGCGCCTCGTCGACGGCCTGGTCGAGGGTCCGGTAGGTAACCGGGCGCGCGGTGGCCCGGCGGCGCAGGTAGTCGGCCTCCCACCCCAGGCCGTTGATGGCCTTGCCCGCGAGGACGTCGCCGACGATGCCTCGCACCAGCTGGATCCGCTCGTCGACAAGGAACCGGTGCGCGGACTCGTCGGCGCGGTCGAGAGCCGGATCCGGTACGTCAAGGACGTCGGCGATCGCGGCCAGCAGGTTACGGACGGAGCCGCTGAGGTCGCTCATCGCGGCCGCTCCCGTCGCCACTCGATCGTCATGTACCGGGAGCCGTCACGGGTCGGGCTGATAGCCACCTGGACGTTGATGCCGGTCGGCATGACGAGGCCGGGCATGTGGACCCACTCCAGGTACTCGGTGCCCCGGGGCAGCTCGCCGGACAGGCCGTCCGGGAGCCAGCCGCCCAGCTGCCGGTAGAAGTGGCCGTAGTAGTCGGGCTCCAGGTCACGGACCGTGGGACCGATCAGCCGGAGGGACCCCCAGACGCCGAACCGGACCTCGGCGGTGCGGGCGGTGTGCGGGGCGAGGGTGGACTCGCCGCCGACGGCGGTGTCCTTCCCCCGCTCGACACCGAGCCGGGCGAGCAGCTCGGCGCGCTCGGCGAGCAGGTCCTGGACGTCGCGGTCCAGCTGCTCAGTGCTGCGGTAGGAGTTGCGGCCGGCGCAGATCTCCGCGAAGCGGTCGGCGGTCAGCATCAGCTCTCACCGCCCGGGCGGCGGGCACCGCGGGTGAGGAGGGCGCGGAGGCCGAGGCCACCGAGAACCCAGGCCAGGGCGGCGACGGCGGCGATGGCGGGGTACGTCATGCGGCGGCCCCCCTGTCGGTCACCGGAGTGAGCGGGCCGCCGGTGAGCTCCGCGAGCAGCGTCTCGCGCTCACGGACCCACATCGGGCAGGTCGCGATGTCGACGCCGTCGAGGACGTACAGCTGCTCACCGCTGCTCGTCTGACCGGCGGTGCGCCACAGGGTCCCGTCCGCAGCGCGGCGCAGGGTCCCATCGGGGATGTCGGGGGTGGGGTCGGTACCGTGTTCCACGGCGGTCTCTCTCTTCCTGAGCGGGTAGGGGTGTCGCTGGGGGGTCGCGTGGGCCGGGCAAGGGCCCAGCGGCCCCGTTTGCTTCAGGCGGCGCGGCGGCGCGGGGTGCGCGGCGTCAACTGGGCGACGGGGGCGGTGCTGTCGGCGTAGTAGGGCCGGGCCGTCGAGCGGGTGGATCGGGGCAGGGCCGGTGTGGCCACGGGCTGCTCGACAGCGGTGAGGATCTCGGCGTACTGCGCCGTGGTGAACCGCCAGGCGCCGGCGGGCTTGGATGCGGGAATCAGGCGCCGGCGCGCTTGGTCCTTGACCCACCAGACCGAGACGCCGAGCGCTTCGGCGACTTCCTCGGGCGTGTGGAGGCGGGGAAGCGCGCTCATCAGACGGCCCTCGATCGGATGGCGCGGGGCTCCCCCTGGCGGGCGTAGCGCTTTACAGCGGCGAGGTCGGCGACGACGCGGCCGCCGATGCGCCAGGTTCGCGGGCCGCGCCCCTGGCACCGCCACTTCCGGACGGTGCCGGGGGTGACGCCGAGCAGGGTGGCGATACCGGGGCCGGCGGCGGTGTCTCCGATGTAGATCAGGCCGGGTGGTGGGCTCGAACGGGCCATGACTCCTCCTTCACCACTTCATGAATCTCGACTGGAGACGATTTGATCTGTTCTGGAGTCGCCGAGGGTGCGAAAAGCACCAGGACGGCGACCCCGAGGGCGGCGGCGATGTCGTGCGCCGCCTGCACGTCACAGGAATCCGTATGCCCGGTCAGAAGGTGACCGATGGTCGCGCGGGGGACGCCCGAGCTGTCTGCCAGGGCTCTCACGCTGTACGGGGCTCCTCGCCCGGGGTGCTCCATGACGAACCGGAGCGCGTCACGGGAGCGGAGCTGATACCGGGTCACGCGTCTACCAATCGGGCCGATGCGGCTACGAACAGGAACACCTTCGCACACTTAGAGACGGATCGTCTACAGATTCGAACGTCCGGATGCGGTCGTGCCGCGAATCTGACCCCCGCGATACCGTTGGACGTAGACGATTCGTCTGCGAGCTGGGACGATCGGGCCGCCTGATCAGGAACAAAACGACGCAGTAGACGACACGCGTGAGACGCGCGAGGTCGGACCGGAGAGGCTCGGACGATGACAGCGAGGCGCACAGAGCGCGGACAGGACCCGACGACCGACATCCCGGACCGGCTGGCTCGCGACATCGATCGTGACGATCTGAGCCGTCTGGTCCGCGAGGTCAACGACGGTGGAGTCTCGTATCAGGACATGGCTGACCGGGCTGCGGCCGCCGGCCACAAAGTGTCCAAGCCGTACATGCAGAAGATCGCCGCCAACAACGTCACGACGGCGCCGAGCGACACGCGCTTGGAGGCGATCGCGGCGGCCATCGGCCGGCCTGTTGCCCTGGTGAAGCGTGCCGCGGCTATCCAGTGGCTGGCGTACGACGCCACCGAGCTCAGCGGCTATGGCGACGACATCCGGATCATCGTGGCGCACCTTGCGGGCATGGACCGGCCTGACGTGCGGAAGTGGCGGGCGATGATCGAAGCCGCGGAGGCCGCCGAGGTCGAGGACGACTGATGATCCGATTTCGCCCGGCGCCGGTGCCGGCGCTCTTCCCCGTCACGATTCTGGAGTCGTCCGGCCGGATCACGGTCTACATCGACCTGAGCCTCAGCATCGCGGAGGCCATGGCCGCGCTCAACCGGGCCATGGAGGAGTACCTCGCCACCGGCGGACTCGTCCAGCTCCACCGAGGAGAGGTCATCGCGCTCGGCCTGGCCGAGGTCGTACAGCAGGCGTCCGCCCGGCGCTGAGCCCGGGCGGCGAGGGAGGGGGCTCCATGGCGTACACGGAGAAGCGGGTCACCAAGAAGGATGGGACCTACTACCGCGGCCGCTACAAGGACGCCGACGGCAAGTACCCCGCCGTACGGGACGAACTCGGCGAGGTCATCAAGTTCCGCCTCGACCGGGAGGCCAAGCAGGCCGCCCAGGACGCGGAGGCCGCCGTCCGCGCGGCGGTCCGAGAGAAGAAGGCCCCGCCATCACCGGAAGTGGTGGTACCGCCCACGTTCGGGGAGTACGTCGCCCGATGGTGGGCCAGGCAGCAGGGGGAGCTAGCGGCATCGACCCTGGAGAACTACCTCGGTCACATCGAGTCCCACCTCCTCCCCCAGTTCGTCAACGTACCGATGCCCGACCTCGACGAGGATGCCGTCAGAGACTGGGAGGCCCAGGAGCGAGCGGCCGGATACTCAACGGGGAGCGTGCAGACGTACCGCAGCATCCTGCACTTGATCCTTGAGGACGCAATCGAGGACAGGGCGCACCCGGGCCCGAACCCCGCACGCCGTAAGCGTGGCCGCGGGCGGCGGTCCGGAAGGGTAGGGGGGCGCCGTAGAGGGCCTGAAAAGGCGTTCGTGAGCGCCCTGGGCGCCCTCCTCGTCGCCGAGCGGGCAGCGATCCTCAGCGGCCGCGACGACGAGTTCGTGATGACGGTCACCAAGGGCTTCACCGGAATGCGGTGGGGCGAGCTCACGGGCCTGGAACCGGAGTACGTACGGGACTCGGTGATCGTCGTCGAGCACCAGCTCTACCAGCTGGGGGACGGCACGCTCATCCGCTGCCCTCCGAAAGACGACAGCTACCGCACCATCGATCAGCCCCAGTTCCTTCGGGCCCTGCTCCGAGAGCATCTGGCCAGGACGCAGCCGGAGGCGTGCCCATGCCACGGCCGCAAGTACGTGTTCCGGTCCGGCTTCGGGGTTCCCGGCGAGAGGATCACCCGCGCGCAGGTAGCCGAGCTGGCCGGGGTCTCGGCCGGCACCGTGTCCCGAGTGGCCACGGGCGGGCAGGTGGCGGCGACCACTCGGGCTCGGGTGGAAGCCGCCCGCGCCCAGTTGGAGGCTGAGCGCAACACCGAGAGCAAGCCCCATTGGTGCCGGAAGGCGTTCCGGGCCAGCATTTTCGTGCCGGCGGCCTCCGGGTGGTACCCGAGGAGAGGGGCCGCCGATCCCGCACGACCCGTGTGCGTGGTCATGGAGTCCTGGCCCGGCCTCGTGGTGAAGGGCCGGTACTCGGCGGACCGGGCAGACGCCTGCTGGGCTCCGATCGAGGCGCGTCTGACGCCCCACGGCCTGCGGCACTCGCACAAGACGATGATGGAGGACCTCGGGACCCCCCGGGTGCTCATGGACGAGCGTATGGGGCATGAGGATGGGTCTGTGGCCGCCGGCTACTCGCACGTCACCGACTCCATGCGGCTGACCCTCATGGCCGGACTGACAGGCCTGTGGGAGGCCGCCCTGGACGCGCGGGCGGCCATGTGCCCAACCTCCCCGGTGGCTGTGCTGGATGGGCTACTTCGCGACCGCGCAGCGCAGCGCGGAACGAAGATCATCTCCCGAAATTCTCCCGAGAGGGAGGTACTTCGATCCCTGATTCCCATGCAGATAGCTAGTGACCTGCGGAAACTCCAGCAAGGCGAGTTGACACTCGCTTCCTACTTCATGAAGTCCCCGCCGGTCCAGTACTTCGACGACGAGGCCCTGGCCAACGTCGAGAAGTTCATCAAGGGCGAGGTCGAGCGCTGACCC
>NZ_JABBGE010000018.1 GCF_012927245.1 Streptomyces sp. R302 | reverse complement strand
GTTGGGCGCCGTCACCGACCCGGGGCCGTCCGACGGTCCACTCCCGGGCGGAGACCGGCGCCGCGTCCCGGACGTCTTCCGGTGCTGTGTGAGCTGTGGTCATGAGCGCCGAAGTTACCCAGCGCAGCCGCGAACTTCCTCGTCACGAGGGGTTACGGAGGGGGGATGATCCGTGTTATGGCGCGACGGCGGAGCGTCGAAGACCGGACGACCACCTGACGCATTCGAGGGTGCGAAAGCGTAAGGAAAGTGCGCAAATCCTCGCTCTATAACGACGACGTAACACCTTCGGGCGGTCCCTTACCGTCACCAGAGCGTTACCGCATCGTCCGGCGGAAGCCCGTTTGGCGGCGCCGTATCCGGTTAGGGATGCCTTGTATGGGCCATTGTTCACGGAGCGTCACCGCGAGAGCGGTGCGACGCCGACGGCGGTCCGGACGGACCGCACCCGCAGGCGGAGCCGCCCGGGCCGGTCTAGCGTGGGCAGAGTGAGCAGTCGGCTCCCCCACACCCCGCCCCCCGCCACCGGCCGGGGCGCCCCGGGCGGCGGCACCGCGCCCGCGGCGCTCCGCGTCGCCGTCCAGGCCCTCGCCGCGGTCGTCGCCGGATACGCCGCCATGGGAGTCACCGCCGCCCTCGGCCTCTGGGCCGCCGGTGCGGCCGACCTCCCCGGCGGCTTCACGGCCGTCCTCGCCGCCGTCGTGGTCATGGCCGCCGGCGGCCAGGTCGAGATCGCCGGCTCGGCCGGCTCCTTCGCCGGCACCCAGGGCGAACTCACCGCGATGCCCCTCACCGTCACCCTCGTCGGAGCACTCGTCACCGGCGCGGTCTTCCTCCGCCCGCTCCGCCACCACGCCGTGGCCCGGGCCGGAGACCTCGCGGCCCGCGCCGCCGCCGTCACCGCCCTCTGGCTCGCCGCCCTCGCCGGACTCTCCGCCCTCGCCCGCCACGACTTCCCCCTCAGCCTCGACATCGGCGACCCGCAGGAACCCCTCAGCGACCTCTTCGGCGAACTCCTCGACGCGACCGACCCCACCGTCGGCTTCCGCACCCTTGTCGGCCCCACTCTCGGCTACGGGCTCCTGTGGATCCTCGGCGTCCTCCTGGTCGCCCTCCTCGTCTCCCGCCGAAGCCCCCTCCCCGCGCGCGTGCTCCGTCACCAGGAGGCCGTCAGGCCCGCCGCCTCGGCGATGCTCCTGCTGCTCCTCGCGTACGTGGCCGTCGGCCTCGTCATCGGCCTGGTCGTCGCCGCCACCAAGGGGCACGCCGCCGAGACCTTCGCCGTCCTCCTCCTCGGCCTGCCCAACGTCAGCTGGCTCGCCCTCGGCGTCGGCATCGGCGGCTCCTGGGAGGGCCGCGTCGACGGCCCCTTCGGCCTCCCCATGCCCCAACTCCTCGACGCCGTCCTGCGCAGCGGCGGCGACAGCCCCGACCTGTCCACCGTGGACCTCTCCTCGCTCGCCGCCCAGGACGGGCGCGCCTGGTGGCTGCTGCCCATCGCCGCCGTCCTCGTCCTCGCCGCCGCCTTCGTCGCCGCCGTACGCTCCCCGGCCCGCGTCCGGCCCTGGCAGCACGCCCTGCACCTCGGCGTCGCCTTCGCCCTGACGATGCTCGCCGTCGCCCCCCTCACCCTCGTCGAGGCCCGCTTCGGCCTGTCCATCCTCGGCATCGGCGACCTCGCGGCCCTCGGCGGTGAGGTCGTGCTCCGCCCCGACGTCTGGCGGACCGTCGGCTTCGCCCTCCTGTGGGGTCTCGTCGCGGGCTTCCTGGCGGGCCTGCTCTCCACCCGGGTACGGCACCGGGGGCAGGTCCCACCGGGGGAGGAGAAGGGCTGAAGGAGTCGTACGTGCCTGATCGGCGCCAGGGGCGCCGCGTCAGAGGCGTCCCGTCGTCCCGTCAGAGGCTTCCCGTCAGGGGCGGAGGAAGGCCGGCTCAGAGGCGGCGGAAGGCCGGCCGTGCCCATGCCGGAGGCTCCGGCGGGGGACCGGGCGCCAGGGAGGCGAGACCGTCCGGTTCCCCGGCCCCGGCCCTGGGCCCTCGCCCCGTCGCCTGTCCCGTGAGCGGAGCACCGCCCGGCACGCGCGCGAGGGCCGTGCGCAACTCCGCGACGAACTCCAGGCACGTCCCGTACCGCTCCTCCGGCGTCTTCGCCAGCGCCCGCGCGAACACCGCGTCCGCCGCCTCCGGCAGCCCGGCGCGATGCTCGGCCAGCGGCGGCGGAGGGTCGTACTGCTGGGCCCACAGCACCGCCCAGTCGGTCTCCCGGCGGAACGGCGGCGCCCCGGCGAGCGTCTCGTAGACCACGCACGCCAGGCTGTACACGTCGCAGCGCCCGTCCACCGGCTTCCCGGAGATCTGCTCCGGCGCCACGTAGTCCAGCGTGCCGACGAACTCGCCGACCGTCGTGAACCCGGTCAGCGACAGCGACTTCTTCGTCAGCCCGAAGTCGGTCAGATAGACGTGCTCGGGGTGGTCGCGGTCCGTGCCCTCCGCGACGAGGATGTTCCCCGGCTTCACGTCCCGGTGCACCAGGTCGTGCGCGTGCGCCGCGTCCAGCGCCGAGGCGACCTGGGCCGCGATCCGGCCGGCCGTCACGGGCGGCAGCGGCCCCTCCCGGGCCAGCAGCGCCACCAGGTCCTGGCCCGCCACGTACCGCATGGCGATGTACAGCACGCCCTCCGTCTCGCCCGCCTCGAAGACCGGCACGATGTGCGGGTGGTCGATCGACGCCGCCACCCGCGACTCGTGCGCGAACCGCTTCCGGAAGGTGTCGTTACGGGCCAGCTCCGGCGCCAGCAGCTTCAGCGCCACCGTCCGGTCGAGCCGCAGGTCCCGCGCCCGGTACACGACGGCCATCCCGCCGCGCCCGATCTCCGCCTCCACCCGGTACCCCGCGATCTCCTTGCCGACCAGCCCCGAAGGCCGCCCCGCCGGGAGCCCGGTGTCCCGCGCCCCGCCCGCCATCAGCCCTCACCCTCCGTGTCGGGCGGCCGGCCCACGACCCGCGTGGGCGGCGCCCCGGCGACCTCCGCCGGATCCGCCTGCGGCACCACCTGCGTCGGCTCGTATACGACGGGCGCCTCCGCCGGCCCCCGTACCTCCGGCACGGGCTCGGTGGGCGTCGGCTCGGCCACGGGCTTCGGGGCCGGATCGGCGGTGCGGGAGGGGCCCGCGGCGGCCGCGTACGTCGTCAGTCCCACCCCGTCGCAGTACACCCACCGCTCGTGCTCCGCGTCGTACAGCCAGACCGACTCGCCGTCGACGACCATCCCCACCCGCAGCCCCCGCGTGCGCCGCCGGAAGATCTCCCCGTCGGCCCGCCCCGCCGCCCGCTCCTCCACCGCCCGCCGGTAGCGCCCCAGGGCGTCCTCGGCGCGGGCGATGAGCGGGCGGGGGTCGGCCGTCCGGGAGAGCGCGGAGCCGGCGGCCGGAGGATCGTCGGGGACCGCGACCAGGAGGCGCGCGTCCACCCACGCCGACCAGCCGTTGGAGCAGAGCACCCGCCCCCAGTCGCCGGTCCGCTCGATGAGCCGCACCGGCAGGAAGGCGTCCAGCGGCACCGTCGGATACGCCGGGTCGGGCGCCTGCCAGGCGGAGAGGCCGCCGCGGGGGACGACGTGGGTGGGGTGGAAGTCGGCCGCGTACGCGGCGTCGGATCCAATATCCGACATGTTGGATCCATTATTCGGATCCGAGATGTTGGATCCAATGTTCGGGAGATTGGATTCAGTCACCGTCGCATCACCACCGGCTCATGACGCCGCAGCAGCCGGGACACGGCGAAACCGAGCACCACGCAGAGCACGACCAGCATGCCCATGTCGAAGAGCCAGGCCGCCGCCGTGTGGTCCATCAGCGGATCCGTCGTCTTCTCGCTCGGCGCCACCGCCCCGATGTCGATGGTCGCGCCCATCGCGGCGAACGCCCACCGCGACGGAACCAGCCACGCCAGCTGTTCGAGGACCGGAGTGCCGCGGACGCTCAGCAGCGCCCCGCAGAACACCACCTGGACGATCGCGAGGAGGACGAGCAGCGGCATTGTCACCTCCTCCTTGCGCACCAGCGCCGACACCAGCAGGCCGAGCATCATCGCGGTGAAGGCGAGCAGGGCGACGGCGAGCGTGATCTCTACGAGCGCGGGCATCAGCACGCCCTTGCCGCCGGGCACGTTGAGCGGCACGCCGATCAGGGCGACCAGGGTCAGTACGACGGCCTGCACGATGGTCACGGTGCCGAGGACGACGACCTTGGAGGCGAGGTAGGCGGAACGGGACAGGCCGACGGCTCTCTCCCGGCGGTAGATCGACCGCTCCTTCACCAGTTCGCGGACGGCGTTGGCCGCGCCGGTGAGGACGCCGCCGACACACAGGATCAGCAGCACGTTCAGGGTGGACTCGGGGTTCAGGCTCCCCTCGGAGAGGGCCCGGGCCATGGCCCCCATCACGAACGGCAGCGCGATCATGATGGCGAGGAAGGTCCGGTCGGCGGCGAGCGCGGCGGTGTAGCGCCGCACCAGCGTCCGCAACTGGCCGCCCCAGCTCTGCGCCTTGGGCGGCGGCGCGGGCGCACCGGGGGCCGGCTCGGCGGGCGCACCGGCCACCGGCGCGTACGGCCGGACCGTGGCGTCCTCGATGTACCGCCGGTGGAAGCGCGACCCCCGGTACTGCCCGGCCCAGTCGCGGTCCCGCGCCGTCTCGAACGCCTCGAAGGCCTCCGGCCACTGCTCGAAGCCGAAGAACGACAGGGTGTCGTCGGGCGGCCCGTAGTAGGCGACCCGGCCGCCCGGGGCGAGCACCAGGAGCCGGTCGCACACGTCCAGGCTGAGGACGCTGTGGGTGACGACGACGACGGTGCGGCCGTCGTCCGCGAGCCCCCGCAGCATGTGCATCACCGAGCGGTCCATGCCGGGGTCGAGCCCGGAGGTCGGTTCGTCGAGGAAGAGCAGCGAGGGCTTGGTCAGCAGTTCCAGGGCGACGCTGACGCGTTTGCGCTGGCCGCCGGAGAGGCTGTGGATGTGCTGGTCGGCGCGTTCGGCGAGCCCGAGTTCGCCGATGACCTCCTCCACGCGCGCGTGCCGCTCGCCGGGCGCGGTGTCCCCGGGGAAGCGCAGCTCGGCGGCGTACGAGAGGGCGCGCCGGACGGTCAGCTGGAGGTGCAGGATGTCGTCCTGCGGGACGAGCCCGATGCGCTGCCGCAGCTCGGCGTAGTCCCGGTACAGGTCGCGGCCGTCGTACAGGACGGTGCCCCGATCGGCGGGCCGCTGGCCGGTGAGCGCCCCGAGGAGCGTCGACTTCCCGGCCCCGGACGGCCCGACCACCGCGAGCAGCGTCTTCTCGCCGACGGGGAAGGACACCTCGTCGAGCAGGGTCTTCCGCCCGTGGTCGACGGTGACGGCCAGCCGCTGCACGTCGAGCGAGATCTCGCCGGTGTCCGTGAACTCGACGAGCTGCCCGCCGGCCAGGCAGAACGCGCTGCGCCCGATGCCGACGATGTCGTCCGCCGTGACCCGTTCCGGCCCGACGACGGCCCGCCCGTTGAGGAAGGTGCCGTTGTGGCTGCCGAGATCATGGATCCAATAGGTTCCATCCGGTCGGGCGAGGAGTTCCGCGTGGTGCCGGGACACCACGAGATCCGCCACCACGACGTCGTTGTCCGGCGCCCGCCCGATCCGTACCCGGTGCTCCGGCAGCGGCCGCACCGCCGTGGGCCGCCGGAAGGTCCCCGTGGCCCCCGGCCGCGACACCCCCGCGGGCAGCGCCGGACTCTCTCGTACGAGCTCCGCGTCGGCGGCGATCGCGGACGAGCCGGGTGGGGTGGCCTGATCCCCGTCGGCCGCGGGCCGCCGCTCCGGGGGCGGAGGGGGCGCGGGCGGCGGCGGGGGGACGGGTTCGCCCGGGGGCGTGGTGAGGAGCGCGCGGGGGCCGTCCTGCGGGTGGCCGAAGCGGAGGACGGTGCCCGGGCCGACGACCCGGGGGAGCCGTACCCGCACGCCGTCCGCGAACGTGCCGTTGGTGCTGTCCTCGTCGGCGAGCGTCCACTGGCCGCCGGCGGCGCGGAGCACCGCGTGGTGCCAGGACGTCCGGGCGTCCGTGAGCACGATGTCGCTGGTGGGGTCACGCCCGACGCGGTAGACGCGGCCCGGGTCCATCCGCGTCGTGACCCCGTCGACGAGGAGGACCAGGCCGGGTGCGGCGGGCGCTACCGGCCGCTCTCCCATGCGTGAATCCTATCCGCCGGGGCCCCGGCCCGCCCGGCGCCGGAGTCTGGGGCGGGGGTGCCGGGCGCGGGTAGGGTGGGCCCGGGCGCCGCGGGGAGCGGCGCCGGACGGACGACGGGGAGGCGGACGTGCCGAAGGGCGTCACGAGGCGGCGGCCGCGCACCCGGGCGGCGCTCCTGAAGGCCGCCCTGGAGGCCTTCGCGGAGCACGGTTTCCACGCCACGACCATCGAGCAGGTCTGCGAGCGCGCCGGGTACACGCGGGGCGCGTACTACTCGAACTTCGCCAGCAAGGAAGAGCTCTTCCTCGCGCTCTTCGACGAGCACAGCGAGCGCACGGTGAGCCGGCTCGCGGCGTCGATCGACGCGCTCACGGCGGAGGAGTACACGCTCACCCGGCTCGCGGAGCTGGCCGCGACGATCGAGCCGGACGAGCGCGACTGGTACCTGGTGACGACCGAGTTCACGCTGCACGCGATCCGCGACCCGCAGGCGGCCTGGGTCCTGGCCCGCCACGACGAGCGGCTGCGGGCCGAGATCGCGCGCGGACTGACCCTCGTGCTGCGCCGGGCGGGCCGCGAACTGACCGTGGACGCCGACCGGTTCGCGCGGCTGCTGATCGCCCTGCGCGAGGGCGGTCTCGCGCAGAGCTACGTGGAGCCGGCGGCGCTGCCGCCGGGCGACCTGGAGCGGGAGTTCCTGCCCCCGCTCCTGGAGGCCTCGACCCGCCCCGTACGGCCGTCCGGGCCCTCTCAGTCGAACAGGTCCGGGTCCGACGCCTCGATCTGATCCCACAGCGGCCGCGCCTGGAACCAGCCCGCCAGGTGGCCGCCGATCTGCCCCCGGGTGAGCAGCGCGGTCTCCCGGTCGATGAGCTGCGGGGTCCCGGCGGCCATGGCGAGCAGCTGCGCCTGGCAGGAGCGCTCCATGGTGACGAACCACCAGACGGCCTCGGCGACGGAGTGGCCCACGGTCAGCAGCCCGTGGTTCTTCAGGATGACCGCCTTGTGCTCGCCGAGGGCCTTGGCGACCCGCTCGCCCTCCTCGGTCTCGTTCACGACGCCCCGGTAGTCGTCGTAGATCCCGTGGTCCTCGAAGAACGCGCAGGCGTCCTGCGTGATCGGGTCGAGCGGGATCCCCAGGCTGGAGAACGCCTTCCCGTGCAGCGAGTGCGAGTGCGCGGCGGCGATCGCGTCGGGGCGCGCCGCGTGCACGCGCGAGTGGATGACGAAAGCGGCCCGGTTCACCGGCCGGCGCCCCTCCAGGACCCGCCCCTCGTGGTCGACGAGGATCAGGTCGGAGGCCTTGATCTGGCCGAAGCTCATGCCGAAGGGGTTGACCCAGAAGGCGTCCGGGTCACCCGGATCCCGCACGGTGATGTGCCCCGCCACCCCCTCCGAGAACCCGAACCGCCCGAAGATCCTGAACCCGGCGGCCAGTTGCTCCTTCCGGTACCGCCGCTCCTCCTCCACACTCCCGAACGTCGGCGGCAGCGGCAGCTCCACCCCGTCGGGCAACGGCCCCACGGCAGCGGCGAGGGCGGGCGGCACGGTGCTCATGGCGACTCCAGAGGGATGCGGAGGAGAGTGCGCGGCGCCCCGAAACATACCGGCGAGTATCCGATACATCAATGCATCGGAACGGCCGTCGCCGGTCAGGAGGCCGGGGCGCCGAAGCGGGCCAGGTAGTGCCAGACCTTTTTGACGTCCTGGGGGTCGTACGTGCCCGACAGGGAGGCGTTCTGGACGAGGCGGGGGGTGAGGAGGCCGTCTTCGGCGATGCGGGTGCCGAGGTCGACGTACTCGGGGCCGCGGAAGGACGGGTGGCGGCGGAGTTCGGGGACGGTGAGGCGGAAGCCGGGGTGCCATTCGACGGGGCAGGGGAGGCGGCGGGCGGCCTCCTCCACGTCGGTGCCGCGGTGGCTCGGGTCCAGGACCAGGGCCTCCACGTCCCGGGCGAGTTCGACCGGGCCGTGGACCTGCGCCTCGACGTAGTCGTCCAGCGGGTCCTGGTCGTCGGCCTCCGCCAGCGCCACCAGCGCCATCCGGGAGGCGACGCCGAAGTCCGTCGGCTCCAGGAAGCTGTCGGGGTAGCAGAAGCTCGTCCGGGCGGTGGCCTCCGGCGTCAGGCGGAGGTGGGCGGAGCCGAAGCGGGGCGCGGCGCCGTACGGGCGCCGGCGGAAGTCCAGGGCGCCGTACACCGGGCGTTCGTGCGCCGGCGCCTCGTCGTACGCGCCGCCGAAGATCCGGCTCTCCCAGTTCCAGCGGTCGCCGCCGGGCCGGGCCGTCAGCCCGCCGTTTCCGGTGCCGGTCACGAACTGCGAGCGGTAGACCCCCTCGTCGGCCAGCCGGTCCAGGAAGTGCGGGTGGAAGTTGAGGGTGATGCGCAGGGCCGGGTCGATCGGGCCGCCCGTCGAGCGGGCCTCCACGTGTGCCAGTGCCCGTCGCCCCGTGTCGTGGACCGGGGAAGGGGCGGGGCGGGGCGTGGAGGTCGTCGTCATGGGAGGAGTGTGCCCGACGCGCCGGGCTTGCGGCGCGGGGTTTTCGCTGGCTACGGTCGCCGCGCGACCAGCGGGAAAGCGCTTGCCCCCACCCTGGTCGGTGACCCGCCCGGCAGCCGACCACCCGACCCCAGGAGCTCCGCGTGCCGCCCACCCCCGACGTCCTCGTCTACACCCGCACCGCCGGCTACCGCCACGACTCCATCCCCGACGGCGCCGCCGCACTCACCGAGCTCGCCGCCGCCCGCGGCCGCACCGCCGAGACCACCGAGGACCCCGCCGCCTTCACCGCCGAGGGGCTCACAGGCCGCGCCCTCGTCGTGCTGCTCTCCACCACCGGCACCGTCCTCACCCCCGACGGCCGCACCGCCCTGGAGGCGTACCTGCGCGGCGGCGGAGCCCTCCTCGCCGTGCACGCCGCCGCCAACGCCGAACCCGACTGGCCCTTCTACGGCGAGCTCCTCGGCACCCGCTTCGCCGGCCACCCCCCGCTCCAACCCGGCGCCGTCCTCGTCGAGGACCCCGCGCACCCCGCCTGCGCCCCGCTGCCGCCCCGCTGGGAGTGGACCGACGAGTGGTACGAGTACACCTCCCACCCGCGCGTGCCGGGCGCCCGCGTCCTGCTGCGCGCCGACGAGGCCGCGTACGAGGGCGGCACGCTCGGCGACGACCACCCGCTCGCCTGGTGCCGGACCGTCGACCGGGGCCGCTTCCTCTTCACCGCCCTCGGACACACCCCGGAGGCGTACCGCGACCCCGCCTTCCGCGCCCACCTCGACGGCGCCCTCGCCTGGCTCGTCCGGTAGCGCGGGGAACGCACGCGCGCGTGCGTCACCCCACCGCACCCGCCCCCCTTGCGTTCGCGTCCCGGAAGCGGGAGGTTTCCCGTGGGGGCCGACGCAGGAGGAGAAGGCCATGGCCATCGCCACCGTGAACCCCGCCACCGGCGAGACGCTGCGCACCTACGACGCGCACGGACCGGAGGAGGTCGAGCGGCGGATCGCCGCCGCCCACGAGGCCTTCCGCCAGTGGCGCACCACCCCCTTCGCCGAGCGGGCCCGGCTGCTGCGCGCCGCCGCCACCCTCCTCGACGAGGACACCGAGGACATCGCCCGCACCATGACCCTGGAGATGGGCAAACCCCTCACCGCCTCCCGCGCCGAGGCCGGCAAGTGCGCCAAGACCATGCGCTGGTACGCCAAGCACGCGGCCGAACTGCTCGCCGACGAGCATCCGGCCGAGAGCGACGTCCGCGACGCGGGCGCCGACCGCGCCCGCGTCCACTACCGGCCGCTCGGTCCCGTCCTCGCCGTCATGCCCTGGAACTTCCCCCTGTGGCAGGTGATCCGCTTCGCCGCGCCCGCGCTCATGGCCGGGAACACCGGCCTCCTCAAGCACGCCTCCAACGTGCCCAGGACCGCGCTCTACCTCGGCGACCTCTTCCGCCGCGCCGGATACCCCGACGGCTGCTTCCAGACCCTCCTCATCGGCTCCGCCGAGGTCGAGGGGGTCCTCCGCGACCCGCGCGTGGCCGCCGCCACCCTCACCGGCAGCGAGCCCGCCGGCCGGGCCGTCGCCTCCGTCGCCGGCGACGTCGTCAAGAAGACCGTCCTGGAGCTCGGCGGCAGCGACCCGTACATCGTGATGCCCTCCGCGGACATCGTCCGGGCCGTGAAGACCGCCGTCACCGCGCGCGTGCAGAACAACGGCCAGTCCTGCATCGCCGCCAAGCGCTTCCTCGTCCACCGGGACGTGTACGAGGACTTCACCGAGCGCTTCACCGCAGCCATGAACGCCCTCACGGTCGGCGACCCCCTCGAAGAGTCCACCGACGTCGGCCCGCTCGCCACCGAGAAGGGCCGCGCCGACCTGGAGGAGCTCGTCGACGACGCCGTACGCAAGGGCGCCCACGTCCTGTGCGGCGGCGCCCGGCCCGACGGACCGGCGCTCGCCCGCGGCTGGTACTACCGCCCCACCGTCCTCACCGGCATCACCCCCGCCATGCGGATCCACCAGGAGGAGACCTTCGGCCCGGTCGCCACCGTCTACCCGGTCCGGGACGCGGAGGAGGCGGTGGCCGTTGCCAACGACTCGCCGTTCGGGCTGAGTTCCAACGTGTGGACCCGTCGCGACGAGGACGTCGACCTCTTCGTCCGCGACCTCCAGGCCGGCGGCGTATTCGTCAACGGCATGACCGCCTCCCACCCCGCGCTCCCCTTCGGCGGCGTCAAGCGCTCCGGCTACGGGCGCGAGCTGTCCGGCCACGGCATCAAGGAGTTCTGCAACGCCACCACGGTCTGGCAGCGCGCCTGACGCCCGCCCCCGCCGGGCCGTCGCGTCACGTCACCGGCGCGTCCACGCCAGCAACCCCTCCGCGTCCCAGGTGTTGACCACCCGCTCGGTCGGTACGCCGCACTCCTCGGCCCGGGCGCAGCCGAGGAGCTGCCAGGCCAGCTGACCGGGGGCGTGGGCGTCCGTGTCGACGGCGAGGTACGCGCCCGCCTCCACGGCCTGCCGCAGCAGCCGGCGCGGCGGGTCGAGCCGTTCCGGGCGGCTGTTGATCTCGACGGCCGTGCCCGACTCCGCGCACGCCGCGAAGACCCGCTCCGCGTCGAACTCCGACTCGGGACGCAGCCGGCCGCCCGCGACCAGCTGGCCGGTGCAGTGGCCGAGGACGTCCATCAGCGGGTTCCGCACCGCCGTCTCCATCCGCCGGGTCATCGCCCGTGCGTCCATCCGCAGCTTCGAGTGGACCGAGCCCACCACCAGGTCGAGCCGGTCGAGGAGTCCGGGCTCCTGGTCGAGGGAGCCGTCGTCGAGGATGTCGCACTCGATGCCGGTGAGGAGCCGGAAGGGCGCCCACCGCTCGTTCAGCTCCGCCACCACGTCCAGTTGCTCCCGGAGGCGTTCCGGCGACAGGCCGCGGGCGACCGTCAGGCGTGGCGAATGGTCCGTCAGAACCGCCCAGTCGTGGCCGAGTTCGATCGCCGCCCGGCCCATCGCCTCGATCGACGCCCCGCCGTCCGACCAGTCCGAGTGGAGGTGGCAGTCGCCGCGCAGCGCCGCCCGCAACTCGCGCCCGAGCTCCGGGCGCTCCGGCTCCACGTCCAGGGAATCCGCCAACTCCCTCTCCAGGTCGGCGAGATAGTCCGGAACCCGGCCCTCCAGGGCCTCCCGCACCACCGCCGCCGTCTTCGGCCCCACCCCCTTCAGGGCCTCCAAGGTGCCCGCCGCCGCCCGGCGCTCCGCCTCGCCCTCGGGCAGTGCCTCCACCGCCGTCGCGGCCGTGCGGAAGGCCCGCGCCCGGTACGCCGGGGCGCCGCCGCGCTCCAGGAGGAAGGCGATCCGGTTCAGCGCCGCCACGGGGTCCACGCCGGGCTCCTCAGCCGCCCGGGCGCGGGGCGTCCGCACCCACCCGCGCCGGGCCGATCTCGCACCACACCGCCTTGCCCTCGCCGCGCGGCTCCACGCCCCAGCGCGAGGCCAGCGCGTCCATGAGGAGCAGTCCGCGGCCCGAGGTCGCCGCCTCGCCCGGGGTGCGCCGCCGGGGCCAGGCGCTCGACCGGTCCTGCACCGAGAGCCGCACCCGCCGCACCGGCTCGGGCAGCACCTCCAGGGTGAGCACCGCGCCACCCTCGGTGTGCAGCAGCACGTTCACGAGCAGTTCGCCGGTCAACAGCTCGGCGTCGTCGGAGAGTTCCGGCATGCCCCAGTCCCGCAGCGCCTGCCCCACCGCCGCCCTCGCGTCCGAGAGGCCCTGCGGGTCGGCCTGGTGGATGTACTGGTGGATGCGCGGCGCCCGCTGCGTACCGGGGTCGGGGCTCCGCCGCAGCACGAGCAGGGCCACGTCGTCGCCCGAGCCCCACCGCTCCCACAGCCGCTCCGACAGGTGGTCGGCCAGCGCCTCCGCCTGCGGCGGCCCGCTGCTCACCGCCTCCGACAGGGCTGCGAGCCCCGCCTCGATGTCGGTGCCCGGCTGCTCGACCAGTCCGTCCGTGCACAGCACCAGCGTCTCGCCCGGCACCAGGTCGAGCCGGGTCTCCGGGAACTCCTCCTCGCCGAACACGGTGGCGAGGCCCAGCGGCATCCCGCCGCGCAGCTTCGGCTGCCCCACCCGCCCGTCGGTGTGCCGGATCAGCGGCCCCAGGTGCCCGGCGCGCACCGCCCGCACCGTGCCGCTCGCCAGGTCCACCTGCGCGTAGGTGCAGGTCGCGAAGCGGTTGGTGTCCAGCTCGGCGAGGAAGCGGGAGGCCCGGGCCAGCACCGTCGACGGGGCGTGGCCCTCACCCGCGTACGCCCGCAGCGCGATCCGCAGCTGCCCCATGATCGCCGCCGCGTGGGTGTCGTGGCCCTGGACGTCGCCGACGACGATCCCGACCCGGCCGCGCGGCAGCGCGATCACGTCGTACCAGTCCCCGCCGACCTGCCGGCCGCTCCAGGCCGCGTGGTAGCGGACCGCGATCTCCCCGCCGGTGATCTCCGGGATCCGGCGGGGCAGCATCGTCTCCTGCAGTCCGGTGGCCAGCTCCCGCTCCTCGTCGAAGAGGGTGGCCCGCTGGAGCGACTGGGCGACGATCGCCGCCAGGCCGAGCGCCAGGTTCCGCTCGTCCGCCGTGAACGCCGTCCGGCCCCGGTAGAACAGCGCCATCCCGCCCAGCGAACGCGCCTGCGCCACCAGCGGCAGATAGCAGGCCGCGCGGAACGGCAGCCGGTCCAGATACGGCGCGAGCTCGGGGAAGTCCCGACCGAGCGAGGCGAACGAGGACACGAACCTCGGCCGGCCGCTCAGCACGGCCTCCGCCAGCGGCAGCCCCGGGTCGAGCCGCCGCAGCCGCAGCCCGTCGAGGACGTCCAGGGAGTCGCCGCTCAGCGCGATCACGTTCAGCGAGCCGTTCTCGACGAGACCGAGCGCGAGCCCGTCCGCGCCGAGCCGCGCGAGGCCGCCGGGACCGGTCAGCGCGGCCGTCACGTCGTCCACGGTCACCGCCCGCGACAGCGCGTGCGTGGTCCGCTCGACGATGCTCGTCTGCATCTCGCGGCGCTTCTCCAGCTGCTGCACGAAGGCCGCGTGCGACACCTCGGCCGTGGTGTCCCGCACCGCCCCGACGATCCGGTGCGCCCGCCCGTCCTCGTCCCGCAGGATCCGCGCGAGCACATGCGTCCAATGGGGTGTCCCGTCGTCCTGCGGGATCGGGAAATGGGTGCTGTACGAGGACTCCCCGCTGGTCACCGCCGCCCGCACGACATGGTCGAGGCGCAGCCGTTCCGCCGGGTCGAGCCGTGCCACCAGGGTCGTCGGCAGGCCGTCGAAGCCGTCCGGGGACATGCCGAAGACCAGCAGCCCGGACGCGTCGACATCGATGGTGCCCGTGTCGAGATCCCAGTCGAAACTGCCGGTCCGGTTCATGGCGAGCCACTCGGCGGGACCGATCCCGCCACCGTGCGCCCGCGGATCGTCTTCGGTCATCCCCCCCATTGTCGAACCCGCGCCCCGCCGACGCCATGGCTGTGACACGGCGTGGCGCCCGGATGCGGGGCGGGGGAGCGGGCGCCAGAATGGCCAGTGCCGGGACCCACCCGCAGAAGCATGGAGGAGACGGCATGAACGCTGAGCCCGACGAGATGTCCCGGGGGGACGTACCGACCCCCGACCGGCTGCTGCACTCCGGTTCGGAGGGCGAGTTCACGGCGGAGGACCTGGTGCTCGCCTCCGGCCGCGACGTGAATCCGGAGACCCTGGCCTGGGCCGAACGCCGCATGGCGGAGAAGGGCCGCGCCTCCCTGGACGAACTCCTTCCCTAGCCGTACCGAGGACGCGCACCCGGGGCCCGGGCCGGTACGCACCCCGCCCCGGGCCTTCCGCATTTGTGGAACACGTTCTACCGTGGCCGCCGTCGTGCCGGTGACACCGACACCGACACCGCCGCCGACAGCCGTCACGGGAGGCCGGGATGCACCTGCGGTACACGCCGGAACAGAACCGCCTGCGCGCCGAACTGCGCGCCTACTTCGCGGAGCTCGTCCCCGAGGACGTGCACGGCCGGTACGAGGACCCGGCCGCCCAGAAGCGCTTCTACCGCGAGACGATCCGCCGCCTCGGGACCGACGGCTGGCTCGGCGTCGGCTGGCCCGTCGAGTACGGCGGCCGCGGCCTCACCCCGATGGAGCAGTTCATCTTCTTCGACGAGGCCGCCCAGGCGGGCGTACCGCTGCCGCTCATGGCACTGAACACCGTCGGGCCGACCCTCATGCGGTTCGGCACGGACGAGCAGAAGGCGTACTTCCTGCCCCGCGTCCTCTCCGGCGAACTCGACTTCGCCATCGGCTACAGCGAACCCGACGCCGGCACCGACCTCGCCGCCCTCAGGACCCGCGCGGTGCGCGAGGGGGACACGTACGTCGTGAACGGGCAGAAGATCTGGACGACCAACGGCGACACCGCCGACTGGGTCTGGCTCGCGGTCCGCACCGACCCGGACGCCGCCCCCCACAAGGGCATCACCCTGCTCCTCGTCCCCACCACCGACCCCGGCTACTCGTGCACGCTCATCAACACCCTCGCCTCGCACGACACCACCGCCAGCCACTACGACGACGTCCGCGTCCCCGTCTCGCGCCGCGTCGGCGAGGAGAACCAGGGCTGGCGGCTCATCACCAACCAGCTCAACCACGAACGCGTCACCCTCGCCGCCCACGGCACCATGGCCATCCGCGCCCTCCACGACGTCCGCCGCTGGGCCGCCGACACGCTCCTCTCCGACGGCCGCCGCGTCATCGACCTGCCGTGGGTCCGCCGCGCCCTCGCCCGGACCCACACCCGCCTCGACGCCATGCGGCTGCTCAACTGGCAGATGGTCAACGCCGTCCACCACGGCACCCTCACCCCCCAGGACGCCTCCGCCGTGAAGGTGTACGGCTCCGAGGCCCGCCGCGACGCGTACGCCGCGCTCATGGAGGTCGTCGGAGCGGCCGGGGCCCTCAAGGAGGGCTCCCCGGGCGCCGTCCTCCACGGCGAACTCGAACGCGGCTACCGCTCGGCCGTCATCTTCACCTTCGGCGGCGGCAACAACGAGATCCAGCGCGAGATCATCTCCTGGATCGGCCTGGGCATGCCCCGCGTCCGCCGCTGAACCCCTGTGACGAGGATTCTTAGTTGGCACCAGAGAGGGAGTGGCGTGGTCTGGGGGCACCCGGGCTGGCCATGTGTCGGCCCGAGCAGCCGGCAGCGAGGCGAGGGCGCGGTCAAGGTCGGGCACCCAGATCTCGATGTGGTGCAGTGCCCCATGCGTCGGCCTGTTTACGCGGCTACCGCCTCAGGTCGCTCGACGAGCCGGCAGCGTTCGTAGGGGCCCCAGCGTGGGGGAGCGGGACGAAGTAGACATCATTTATCATTCCGGAACTATTCGGGAAGGTGTGCCCTCCCCATCCCACCCGGGGTGATTTGCCCGACCGCCTGATCCACGAGGCGTCTGGCCTGATCGTGGGCAGAGGCCTCCGCCGCCTGAAAGAATGATCAACCGGCAGATGGAGTCGCATGCGAGGAGGCTTGGGTGGTGCGTGCGAGGCTGCGGACCCGGTTTCGGTACTGGTTCGACGGGACGATGGACCGGGGGACGTCGGCCCTGATCATGTGGCTGGCGCTGGCGTCGGTGCTGCTCATCGCGCTGGCCTCGACACTGGTCGTGCTGTTCACGAACACCGACTCCGAAGACAACGGCGGCTGGCTCGGGGTGGCGTGGATGAGTCTGCTGCGCACGCTCGACCCCGGCACCATGGGCGGAGACACCGGCGGACCCGTCTTCCTCGGGCTGATGCTGACGGTGACGATCGGCGGGATCTTCGTCGTCAGCGCCCTGATCGGTGTGCTCACGACCGGCCTCAACCAGAAGATCCACGAACTGCGCAAGGGTCGCACGCAGTTGATCGAGCGGGGGCACACCATCGTGCTGGGCTGGTCGGACCAGGTCTTCACGGTGATCGCCGAACTCGTGGAGGCGAACCAGAGCGAGCGGCGCTCGTGCGTGGTGGTCCTCGCCGACCGGGACAAGGTCGCCATGGAGGACGCGATCCGCGCCCGGGTCCCCTACACCGGCAGCACCCGCGTCATCTGCCGGTCCGGCAGTCCGCTCATCCGGGCCGATCTGGATCTGGTCAGCCCGGACAGCGCGAAGGCGATCATGGTGCTGCCCCCGGTGGGTCAGGATCGCGATGTCGACGTGATCAAGGTCCTGCTGTTGCTGCACAGCCGTACGTGGCGGGGTGCCCGCCCTCCTGTCGTCGCCGCCGTGCACGACTCGGAGAACCTCGCCGCGGCCCGCCTCGCCGGGGGAGATGGCGCGCTGGTGATCGACGCCGAGGACATCGCGGTACGCCTCATCGCGCAGGCCCACCGGCAGACCGGCCTGTCCGGGGTCTTCAACGAGCTGCTCAGCTTCGCCGGCGACGAGTTCTACCTCCGCGAGGAGCCCGCCCTCGTAGGCAGGACGTACGGGGAGGCCCTGCACGCGTTCGAGACCGGGACGCCGGCCGGGCTGCGCAGAGGCGGAGGGGAGGTGCTGGTCAACCCGGACATGGACGCCGTCATCGGGCCCGGCGACCAGCTCCTCGTGATCGCGGAGGACGACCTGCTGATCCGGCTCTCCGAGACGCGGCCCCCGGTCGTCGAGGAGGCGATCGCTTCGGCGCCCGCCCAGTCACCTCGGCTCGACCGTACGCTGCTCATCGGGGAGAACTCCCGGACGACCAAGCTCGTGACCCTGCTCGACAGCTTCGTGCAGCCTGGCTCCACACTCGACATCGCGGCGCCGCGCCGGCCGGAAGCCGCGCTCGACCGGGACGTGGCGAACCTGACGGTGGGCTACAAGCACTGCGAGCCGACCCGCCGGTCCTCTCTCGAAGCCCTGGACCTGGGCGGCTATCAGCACATCGTCGTCCTCTCGGACGACACCGTCGCCCCCGGACCGGCCGACGACCGGACGCTCGTGACACTGCTGCACCTGCGGGACATCGAGGACGCGCTGGGCGATCCGTACTCGATCGTCACGGAGATGAACGACGACGCCAACCGCGAGGTCGCCCAGGTCACCAAGGCCGACGACTTCATCGTCAGCACCAAGGTGATCAGCTTGCTGCTCACCCAGCTGACCGAGAACCGCGACCTGCACGACGTCTTCACCGACCTGTTCAACCCAGAGGGCTCCGAGATCTACCTCAAGCCCGCCTCCGACTACGTCGTCCCCGGCACGAAGGCCAACTTCGCCACCGTGGTGGAGGCGGCCCGGCGAGCGGGCGAGACGGCGATCGGGTACCGCCTCGCCCGGCACAGCGAGGAGCCGCCCACGTACGGGGTCTTCCTCAACCCGTCGAAGACCGCCCCGCTCGTCCTCGGACCGCGGGACGCCGTCGTCGTCCTCGCCGAGGGAGAAGCCGGGCGCGCGGACGTCCCTGCGCATCTCACCTCACGTGATCGAGCAGCGCGGCCCCCACGCTGACGGACGCCGCTCGGTTCTCTGGTGCCGCCCGAGCCGTCTCCCCGGGGAGCGGGGGCCGCTCCGGAAACGGCTCTGGACTGGGGAGCCTTCGGCGGACCTTGACAGCGGACCGCGAGGTCTGACGGATGCGGAGGCCGAACGGCGACTGGCCCGGCACGGAGAGAACGTCCTTACGCTGTTCCTTCTCATCACCCTGGACGGGCTGGGTGACGCGGTCCGCGCGGGCCTGGAGATATCGCGCTGGACCATCGTCTACTTCGCCTCCTTCGTCCTCCTCGGGTCCTTCGTCCTGGTCAATCTCCTCATCGGCGTCGTCATCAACTCCCTCGAAGAGGCCCGCGCACTCGAATCAGCCGCCGTCCAGCCGCTCCCACCGCCCGGTGATGACGCCGGACGCCTGCACGAACGCATCGCCGCCGCCCGCGATGCACTCGACGAACTGGAAGCCGAGCTGAGGACCGCCACCCACTCCGTTCCGGACGAACGGCGAGCGGCCATTCACACGCCTCGGCCGACGGACCACGAGGGACGAACGGAGGCGTGGACAAGCCGCTGAAGTCAGCCGGCCACAGAGCACGGACGCCGCGTGGGCCCGAGGCGGCTATGCGGACGCCTCACCACTTCCGCCGGGTACACCGGCTCCGCCGCCCGCGCGGACGCGGTCGAGAACGTCGGCGTGCAGGTGCGCGACTCCGCCGGGCGGCACGGGCACGGGGTTGCCCGTGAGGGTGTACCACTCGTCGGCGTCCTTGTACTGGACCAGGACGACGGCCCGGCCGTCCATGAGTGCGTACGTGGCGACGGTGAGGTCACCGGTGATGACGCCGACCTCGTCGGTCATCGCGCCGCCGGCGCCGGCCCTCACGTCGTCGAGGTGCGCGTCCGGGCCGGGGGTGGGGCTGTCGGTCATGAGGAGCAAGTGTCCAGCATCTGCCCCAGCATGTCCTTCTCCGCCACGGTCACCGACAGCTCGTACGTGGCCTTGACCGACGTCCAGGCCCGACCGTAAGTGCACCAGTAGGTCTTCGAGGGCGGCTGCCACTCGTCGGGGCCCTGGTCGCCCTTGGAGCGGTTGGAGGCAGCCGAGACGGCGAGGAGCTGCGGGTGGGTCAGGTCGTTGGCGAACTCCTTGCGCTTCTCCTGGGTCCACCTGTTCGCCCCGGACCGCCAGGCGTTGGCCAGTGGCACGGTGTGGTCGATGTCCAGATCCGCCGCGTCCTTGAACGTCAGGTCGTCATACACGCTGACCCACGCCCCGGACACCGCACGGCACTCGGCATCCCGCTTCACGTTCGTACCGTCACGGTTCAGGACCGTCTCACGGGAGTTGCAGTTCTTCCCCTGCGAGGCCCAGTGCGGGAAGCGGTCACGGCTGTAGCCGGACATCGAACCGTGGGGAGCGACCTTCAGTCCCGAGAGCTGGGCACGCGCCTGCTCGGCGGTCGGCACGCCGGGCAGCGTCCCGTCCGCCTCCGGCGCACCGCCGGTCGCGCCACTGCGCGTCGGCGACGGCTTCGGATCCCCGACGCCGGGGGACTTGTCCGCGTCCTGCGCCGAACACCCCGCCACTCCGCCCAGGACCAGAGCCGCCGCCAAACTCGCTATGCCCAACCGCTTCTGACGTGCCATGACGCGATGCGTTCCCTCCGATTGAGTCCGTACGCGCGTCAGCGTATCTGTTCGATCGAGGCCGCCATCCGCCGTCCTCGCCTCCTGCGGCGCACCGACCCTCAGTTGTCGTTCATTCGCGCATTCGCGCCTCGTACGCGAGCGCGTGGGCAAGCTTGTCGGGCTGGGCATCGGTGAACGGCTTGGAGAGCTCGCCGAACTCGCCCTCGTCCGCTGTCTTGCCCTCGTTCCACTCGGCCCGCTTGCCGAGCTCGCTCGCGGTCCGGTGGTCGTCGAGGACGGTGCCGGCGGGCAGGGCCGTCCGGGCCCTGGTCGGCTTCTCGACGGCACCGAGGTATCCGGCCAGGTCCTCGCGGTTCCAGGCGTTGAGGCCCGCGCGGCGCGCGTCGCGAGCCCAGGCGTCCCAGCAGAACTCCTGGAAGGGGATGGTTCCCCGGGTGTAGCCGATGTCGCGGCCGAAGTAGAGAAGGCTGCGGTAGGGGTCGTCGGCGAAGTGGGCCAGTCCGCCCCCCCCTCTTCGGCAGCTTGGGGACGTCGACGGGGTTTCCGCCGACGTCCCGCAGCCACACCCACTCCCGGCTTTCATCCGCTCCCGGAACGTCTGCCGGGGCAGCCTGCTGAGGTTGTCCACGACGCGCAGCCGCACCCGCAGGTCGGGGGCCGGCGTCGGGCAGCTCGTAGAGCGAGGTGAGAGTGTGGTGGCCGTCGGTGAGGTACAGCACGCCGCCGGGGCCGATGACCACGGTCTTCATGGCCTCGGTGCTCTCGGCCGTCTCCTGGCCGACGGGCGGTTCACACGTGAAGGAGGTCGGGTCGTCCAGTCGGGCGTCCGGCCCGGCGACGGATGCCCCCAGCTGGACATTCGCCTCGCACCAGTCGTCGAATTTCTTGTTGATCGCGTCCTTGCCGAGCGTGTCGCGGCCGAGGTTGTAGGAGACCTGGTCGTAGCCGAGCGAGGGCTGCGTCGGGTGCACGTCACCGATCCGGACCTCGACGACGTCACCGGGCTGGGCACAGAGGTACTCCTGCGGTGTCGGTCGCTGGTCGTGCGCGCAGAAGGAGGGGCGGACACCCGGTGCACCGGGCGCGGCCGAGGTGAGGCCGGGGGCGGCCAGCGCGGTGCCGGCCAGGACACCGGTGGCGATCACGGCGACCGACCGTGCCCGTACGCGGGCGACGGGAGAACGTGAGGGACGACATCGGCTGAGGGCTCCTGATAGGTTCGCGGGAGCGTGGGAGGCGCGCCGACGGTGCTGACCGCGGGCGGCACCGGGGCACACGCCGCCTGCCGTCGCGGTGAAGACATCCCGAACCTCCCCTGACAGCCTCCGGCTTGGACGCCGAACGCCGGCGACGCCCAGGCTGGCGGCGGGAGGCCGACCGCACCCAGGGCAGTCGACGACGCCGGTCCGATGGCTCTGGCGTGCGCCGGCGAGGCCCGAGGCGTGGAACCGGCGAGGGCCTGGCCACGTTCGATGTAGTGGAAGATCACGCGAAAGGATGGCAAGCACATGATCACGCTCACCAAGGAAGACGGCCCGGCGGACCTGGACGGGGTGACCCACATGTCCATCGGCGTGTCCTGGGACCCCACGGCCGGCAGCAGCGGCGGCCCGATGGGCCTGCTCCGTCGCAAGAAGGGCACCGATCTCGACCTGATCGCCATCGCGATGCACGGGGAGGATCCGGTGCGTCTCGCGGGGCTCGACTCGCTGGATCCGCTGGGCAACGGCTCCCTGGTGCACAGCGGCGACAACCAGACCGGGCACGGCGACGGCGACGACGAGACGGTGACGGTCGAGTTCGCGAAGATCCCGCCCCACATCACGTCCATCGTGTTCGTCGCGGCCGCCTACAAGAAGGGCAGCTCCTTCCAGAAGGCGCGCAACATCAGCTTCAAGGTGTACGACGCGACCGGCGGCAGCACTCAGCAGGTCGCCGACATCTGGCCGAGCATGCTCACCCAGGACAACGGCTGCGCCGTCGCCAAGGCCATGCGGGTGGGTGATGCCTGGAAGCTCCAGGTGATCAACGAGATGGGAAAGATCAAGCAGGGCGACGATCAGGCCCTGATGCGTTTCGCCGTCAGTAAGTAGTCGCCTTCGGCCTCGGAACGTGGCCCGCTCCCGGCCACCTGCGGCGAGACTCCATGGACGCCCACACCGTCTGGCGAGGGCGGATGGATTGCCCGATGGGACATTGAGGCTCTGTCACATCCTCAGGACATCACGATGATATGGGAGCGGACAGCGATCGGCGTCACGCCGAGCACGATGTCGTGGCCGTAATTGTGACCAGCGGGTCTTCGTGGGAAGGCGGTCGGGGCTCGAAACTGTCGACGTCGATATCGAGGGGGGAAGGGGACGGAGACCTGTAGCCGGTCACGGTGGATGCCTGTGGCGACGTAGGGCCACAGCTCGGAAGTCACGGTCCCCATCCCCACCTCGCGCAGGCGGATTTTTCTGATATGCCCCATCGTGGCAACGAGAGAGGCGCGGTGGGGCTTTGCTCGGCCCCCCGCCGGCCGTTTGGCAGCACGGGAGACCGACGTGATCAAGAAGCTCGCATCCGTGCCGCCAGGTGTCATCGGTTTCGAGACCTCCGGCAAGATCCCCGCGGAGGACTACCGCGACACCGTCCTGCCGGCGGTGGTCGAGGCCGCGCGGGCCGGTGACGTCCGTTTCCTGCTCATCGTCCGGGACTTCGACGGCATGTCGAGCGGCGCGCTGTGGCAGGATCTCAAGGTCGGTGTGGAGCACCTGCGAGCGTGGAAGCGCGTCGCACTGGTCACCGACCTCGAATCGATGACCCACCTGACCTCCTTCTTCGGGTGGATGACCCCCGGCGAGACGAAGACCTTCCCGCTGGCCGAGCAGGAGGAGGCCCTCGCCTGGGTCACCGGCTGACTCCGCCCGGGCGGCCCGCCGTCCTCGGCGCGCGCAGGGCCTGCCGCCTGTCCCCTGGGCGGGTGTCCCACACGGGCGGCTCTCCGGCGGGCCGGGCGGAGGTGGTGTCCGTAGCGTGAGGGCATGCCGACAGCGACGGTCCGCCGGGCGGGCGACTGGGCGCGCGACCGCGCCGCCTGCGTTCCTCCCTCGCCCGGGGCGCCTGGGAGTGGATCGAGCGGCACGGACGGATCACCACCGAGGATCCGGGCGGACGCCGCTTCGGGCGCCTGGGGTGCGGGTGTGCATCGGCTTCCCGGTGGGCTCTCCCTGTGCGGGGAGCGGTGGATGGAGATCGCCGACGGCACGTTCGCCGCCGGCCGGGCACCCTGACGGTCGGACTGCTGCCCGGCATGGAGCTGGGGCCCTCGCCCGCCCTGGAGTGCCGGAAGGCCGTCGACGACTGTTCGCCGTGCGGAGGACGTGTGAGGCGACACAAGCGCAGCAGCACTCACGAGCGACAAGGTGACGCCAGATGGGTTCGAGCGTTCTCGGACCGGCTTCGTAGCCGCGATGCAGGTCTGCACTTCACTGCAGTTTTCCGAGTCGAATGGCAACGCTCGGCTGGCGGAGCCGTTGGTACCGCATCTTCGGGAGAAGCAGGGCGGCCTGTGCGACTTCTCGCCGAGAGCCTGGCCTCGCAGCGCAGCGTTCTGCGCTGCGAGGCCACCGAGCAGGACATCAACCACGAACTACGCCACCGCCTGCCGTGGACGATCGACGGCGTCGAGATCATGTGGGCAGCCGTGACCGTCAGCGCGGACGAGCACGCACGCACCTGCGCGGAGCGCATCGCCCGGTTACGAAGCGAGGAAGAGCTCGCAGAACTGGCACGCGATCAGCTCTCTGCCCGGATCCGGTTCATGCAGGACGAGATCCTGCGCACGCCGGCCACCGCCCGCCTCTACCTGATGCTGGAGCAGGCCGGACAGGAGCTACCTCCTGGGACCGACGTCGATGCCCTCGTGAAGGCCGTCCAGCAATGGCATTCCCGGGGGCGGGCGACCTCCTGCGTACTCTGCGTGCCCTGTTCTTGGAGTGCGGAGAGAAGAAACTGGCCGAGCAACTCCCCATCGAGGAAACGGATCCGGAAGCCGGGCACCGGACGTGAGGCCGACGGATGACGGCCGACTGGTTCTGATACGGATCTTGCTCTCCACTCGAACGAGCTGGCAGGCGTGGCAGGTGATGCGGCAGGAGCCGCATACGCTCAGCTTTGACGCCGCATGGCGGCGTGCCCGGATCAAGGCCCATCCTGAGGAGGCCCCGTATCTGATGCACGGGCACACGGCAGAGCCTCACGAGTGAGGAGGTGGGGCAGCCGGGCCGTCAACTCGTCGTCAGAGTTTGAGTCCACTGCGGAATTCGAGTCGCTCCTGTACGAATCCGGCTGGCAGCCGATCGAACTCGGTCCCCCGGAAATCTGCAACCTCGACAAGGTTCTCAACCTGCGGGTCAAGCCCGCCGCGAGCTCGCAGAGCGGATCTGAACCTGATCGGAGCGTCACGTCCGCAACCCCATGAGCTGGGTAATCATGGCATTGGGGTCATTTCGTAGGTGGCAGATTCGCCTACGCGCCAAGTATCTCTCTGATTTCTTTCTCAGGAGGGTCAAAGCTATCTGGCATCACCGCAGGTCAGGAACGTGGACCAGTGCCAACCAGAAGTCTTGGTCACAACCCCGCGTCCGCCGCTGACCCGCGTCCGCCGCTGAACCCCGCCCCGGTCGGCCGCGCCCGGGATGCCCGCCGCCGCGGCCGCGGGCAGGCTGGTGCTTCGGACTGCGCTCGTGGGCGAGAGGGTCGGGTGAGGAAGCCATGGGTGGTGCGCACCGGGGCGGTACGGCCGACGGAGCAGGGGCCCGCGAGAGGGACCTCGCGGTCGCGCGGTTCTTCGCGCGGCTCGCCCTGCTCGCGGCGGTCGGCTCGCTCGTCGTGCTCGTGCTCGCCCTCGGCGAGGGCGGTCTCCTCGTGGTCGGGGCCGGGCTCCTCGGGCTGATCCTCTGCGCCGCCGGCGTCTGGTGGTTCCTCGCCCACCGGGGCCCGCTGCGGCTGCTGGGGGCGCTCCTCCTCGTCCTCGCCCCGGTCGGGGTCGTGGTGCTGTACGTCTGGGACGGGCTGTGGCTGACGGCCCTCGTCCTGTGCCTGTGCTGGGGGCTCGCCCTGTTCTGCGCCCGGGCCGCGCTGCGCCGCTCCAGGCCGGAGAAGCCGCAGCCGACGACCCCGGCGGCCCGGCCCCGCAGACCCGTGCTGATCATGAACCCGAAGTCGGGCGGCGGGAAGGTCGGACGCTTCGGTCTCGTCGAACGGGCGGAGGAGCTGGGCGCGCGGGTCATCCTGCTCGACCCGTCCGCGCCGGCCGACGTCGCCGCCCTGGCGCGACAGGCCGTCGCCGACGGCGCCGACCTGCTCGGCGTCGCGGGCGGCGACGGCACCCAGGCCCTCGTCGCGGCCGTCGCCGCCGACCACGACCTGCCGTTCCTGGTGATCTCCGCCGGGACCCGCAACCACTTCGCCATGGACCTCGGGCTCGACCGGAACGACCCCGCGCGCTGCCTCGACGCCCTCACCGACGGCGAGGAGCTCCGGATCGACCTCGGCGACGTCTCGGGGCGGGCCTTCGTCAACACCGTCTCCTTCGGCGTGTACGCCGACGTCGTGCAGCGGCCCGAGTACCGCGACGACAAGGCCGGTACGGCGCTCAGCCTCATGCCGGACCTGCTCGTCGGCGACGGCGTACGACGGCTCGACTCCCTCGTCGACGGAGCCCGCCTCGACGACCAGCAGGCGCTGCTCGTCAGCAACAACCCGTACTTCTCGCCCGACGAACTCAGCGGCGCCGGCCGCCGCCCCCGGCTCGACGACGGCGAGCTGGGCGTGCTCGGGATCCGGGTGGAGGACGCGGCCCAGGCCGCCGACCTGGCCGTACGCGGTTCCCAGTCCACCGGCCTCACCGTCCTGAGCGCCCACCGCGTGGAGGTCACCGCCACCGACACGGAGGACATCCCCGTGGCGGTCGACGGCGAGGCCCTCCGCATGCCCACCCCCGTCGTCTGCACCCTCCGCCCCGGCGCCCTTCGCGTCCAGGTCCCCCGCGACCGCCCCGGCGTCGTACCGCCCCCGCCCGCCGTCGACTGGCGCCGCATCCTCGACCTCGCCCTCGGCCGCGCCGAGAGCCCCCCGACCGGGTGACCGGACCCGACGCCGGGGACGGCCCCGGAGCCCGGCTCCCGTACGTCGGCCTCCCGGACGCCCGGGGCGCGGTCGTGCCGTCCGTCCCGCCGTGCGAAGCTCGTTCCATGAACCCCGCCCATACGACCGGCGCCCACGGCGCCGCCGTCCACTACGGGAACCCCGACGCCCCGCACGTCCTCCGCGTCTTCCTGGAGCTGCGCGACCGGGGCAGCCGCCGGATGGCCGAGACCCTGCTCGGGACCTTCCGCGCGGGCGCCGACGAGGGGCGCTTCGTCGTCCGGTTCCACTTCGCCGCCGTCCTCGACGACATCGTCGGCGGCCGCGGGTCCCGCTGCGCGGTCGCCGCCCTCGGCGCCGCGAGCGACGAGGGGCAGGGCCTCTTCATGGAGTACCTCGCCGCGCTCTTCGCCGACCAGCCGTACCCGCCCGGCGCCGAGGACCGGTTCGCCGACCCCGCGGCGCTGCTGGACACCGCCGGACGGGTCCAGGGGCTGCGCTCCCCGGACTTCGAGCGGAAGGTCACCGACGGCACCTATCTGCCGTGGGCGGGTCAGGTCGTCGCCAACTTCTCCGAGTTCGGCATCCTCGCCACGCCGGCCGTCCGCTACGACGAGGAGGACCTCCCCGTCGGCGGCCCCGACGACACTCCCGTCGTCACCCCGGCCGAGTTCCTGAGCCGCATCGCCGACTGACCGGCCGCCGACCGACCGACCGGCCGCCGACGGATCGGTCGCCGACCGACCGGTAGCCGGCAGGGCGTGTGCCCCGTGTGCCCCTTCCGTTTGCGGAGCCGGAGCAGCCGGGTTTGAGTGTGGAGGACCCCCCACGCCCTTTCAGGAGCACAGACATGTCGATGGCGTTCGGTTCCTCCTTCGGCCCCTCCGATCCGTTTGGCGACCTGCTGAACCGCTTCTTCGGAATGTCCCCGGCGTCGTCGCCGCCGGCCGTCCAGCGGGTCCCCATCGGCCGTCTCCTCACCGAGTCGTCCCACGAACTCCTCAACACGGCCACGACCAAGGCGGTCGCCGACGGCACCGCCGACCTCGACACCGAGCACCTCCTGTGGGCCTGCACCCAGGTCGAACCCACCCGCCGTCTCCTCGCCCGTTCCGGTGTCGACCCCGACGAACTCGCCGACAAGATCGCCAAGGTGCTGCCGCACGAGGCCGTGGAGCCCTCCGCCGAGCCGGGCCTCACCCCCGCCGCCAAACGGACCCTCGCGCTCGCCCACGCCACCTCGCAGGCCGCCGGCGTCTCCTACATCGGCCCCGAGCACATCCTCGGCGCCCTCCTCGGCGACGCCGACTCGGGCGCCTCCCGCTTCCTGCGCGCCGAGGACCTCGACGTCTCCAAGCTGCGCGGGGTGACCGACCAGGCCGCCCGCGGCGGCGAGGCCACCGCGCCCGCCGCGCCCAAGCAGCCCGCCACCACCCTCGACGAGTTCGGCCGCGACCTCACCGAGGAGGCGAAGGCGGGCAGGCTCGACCCGGTCGTCGGCCGCGCCGAGGAGATCGAGCAGACCGTCGAGATCCTCTCCCGCCGCTCCAAGAACAACCCCGTCCTCATCGGCGAGCCCGGCGTCGGCAAGACCGCCATCGTCGAGGGTCTCGCCCAGCGGATCGTGGCCGGGGAGGTCCCCGACACCCTCAAGGACAAGCGGGTCGTCTCCCTCGACCTCTCCGGCATGGTCGCCGGCGCCCAGTACCGCGGCCAGTTCGAGGAACGCCTCAAGAAGGTCATCGAGGACGTCCAGAAGTCCGAGGGCGACATCATCCTCTTCATCGACGAACTGCACACGGTCGTGGGCGCCGGCGCCACCGGCGAGGGCTCCATGGACGCCGGCAACATGCTGAAGCCCGCCCTCGCCCGCGGCGAGCTGCACGTCGTCGGCGCCACCACCATCGACGAGTACCGCAAGTACATCGAGAAGGACGCCGCGCTCGAACGCCGCTTCCAGCCCGTCCTCATCCCCGAGCCGACCGTCGAGGAGACCGTCCAGATCCTCGAAGGCCTCCGCGACGCGTACGAGGCCCACCACCAGGTCCGGTTCGCGGACGGCGCCCTCGCGGCGGCCGCCGAACTGTCCGACCGTTACATCAGCGACCGCTTCCTGCCCGACAAGGCCATCGACCTCATGGACCAGGCAGGCGCCCGCGTACGGCTCCGCAGCGCGGGGCGCTCCACCGAGGTGATCAGCCGCGAGGACCGGCTCGCCAAGCTGCGCCGGGAGAAGGACCAGGCCGTCGCCGCCGAGGAGTTCGAGAAGGCCAAGCAGCTCAAGGAGGAGATCGCCGAGGTCGAGGGCGAGCTCGCCGGCATCGAGGAGCGCCGCGAGGGCGTCGTCTCCGTCACCGCCTCCGACATCGCCGACATCGTCTCCCGCCGCACCGGCATCCCCGTCAGCCAGCTCACCACCACCGAGAAGGAGCGCCTCCTCAAGCTGGAGCAGGAGATGCACGACCGGATCGTCGGCCAGGACGAGGCCGTCACCGCCGTCTCCGAGGCCGTCCGCCGCAACCGCGCCGGCATGGGCGACCCCGACCGGCCCGTCGGCTCCTTCCTCTTCCTCGGGCCCACCGGCGTCGGCAAGACGGAACTCGCCAAGACCCTCGCCGAGCTGCTCTTCGGCGACGAGGACCGCATGATCCGCTTCGACATGAGCGAGTTCCAGGAGAAGCACACCGTCGCCCGGCTCGTCGGCGCCCCGCCCGGATACGTCGGCTACGAGGAGGCCGGCCAGCTCACCGAGAAGGTCCGCCGCCAGCCGTACAGCGTCGTCCTCTTCGACGAGGTGGAGAAGGCCCACCAGGACGTCTTCAGCACCCTGCTCCAGGTCCTCGACGACGGGCGCCTGACGGACGGCCAGGGCCGTACCGTCGACTTCCGCCACTGCGTCGTCATCATGACCTCCAACATCGGCGCCCACCGGATCCTCGCCCACGAGGGCGACGCGGCCGAGCTGAAGGACGAGCTGATGGAGGACCTGCGGGGCCGCTTCCTGCCCGAGTTCCTCAACCGCATCGACGACATCATCGTCTTCCACAGCCTCACCGAGAAGGACCTCACCGAGATCGTCGAGCACCTCCTCGACCGCAGCAAGCACCGGGTCCACGCCCAGGGCATGACCCTGGAGGTCACCGAGGCCGCCACGAAGCTCCTCGTCGCCCACGGCTACCAGCCCGAATTCGGCGCCCGGCCGCTGCGCCGCACCATCCAGACCGAGCTCGACAACCGCATCGCCTCCCTCCTCCTCGGCGGCGAGGCGGAACCCGGCGACACGATCGTCGCCGACGTCATCGACGACTCCCTCCACTGCACGATCCGCAAGGGCGGCCCCGCGGCCGCGGAGACGGCCGCCGCCGCGGCCTGAACGGCGAACGGCCCCCGCCTCCTCGTGAGGCGGGGGCCGTTCGCCGAGCGGTCGACGGCGTGTGTTCACAGGTCAGTCAGCCCGTAGGCTCGATCACGACCTTGAGGTGCTTCATGATCGGCTGGTCGCTCTGGGTGCTGTAGTCGCCCAGGGCGCACAGCACGTTCATCTCCGGCATGTACCCCGCCGCGCAGCCGCGTGGGATGTCGTACGGCACCGCCAGATAGCCGTGCACCGAGCGCCGGCTGCCGTCGCGGGCGGTCGCGGTGATGTCCACCGGGGCGAGCTCCGTGATGCCCCGCTCGCGCATGTCGGCGCGGTTCATGAAGACCAGGGTGCGCAGCCCGCTCACGCCCCGGTAGCGGTCGTCGTCGGAGTAGATCGTGGTGTTCCACTGGTCGTGCGAGCGCATCGTGCCGAGCGCGAGCGTGCCCGGCTCGGGGACGACGTCCGGCAGCGGCGCGGCGGAGAACTCCGCCTTCCCCGACGGCGTGCGGAAGACGAGCTCGCGCGCGGGCTGCTTGATGCGGAAGCCGAGCGGCAGCCGCACCCGCCGGTTGAAGTCCTCGAAGCCGTCCAGGACGCGGGCCATCGTGTCCCGGATCCGGTCGTAGTCCTCCACGTACCAGGCCCACGGCGTCGTGCTGTCCGGGAGCGCGGCCCGCGCCATGCCCGCGACGATCGCCGGCTCGGAGAGGAGGTGCGCAGACGCGGGCTTCTTCATGCCGCGCGAGAGGTGGACCATGCTCATCGAGTCCTCGACCGAGGTGGCCTGTTCGCCCTTGCGCTGGTGGTCCTTCTCGGTGCGGCCCAGGCACGGCAGGATCAGCGCCCGCCGGCCGTGCACCACATGGCTGCGGTTGAGCTTGGTGCTCACCTGGACGGTCAGCTCGCAGTTCCGCAGCGCCTCGTACGTGACGGGGGTGTCGGGCGCGGCGAGCGCGAAGTTGCCGCCCATGCCGACGAAGACCTTGACGTCGCCGCGGCCCATCGCCTCGATGGTGCGCACCGTGTCCAGGCCGTGGGCGCGCGGCGGGTCGATGCCGCAGACCTCGCCGAGCCGGTCGAGGAAGGCCGCCGTCGGGCGGTGGTCGATGCCGCAGGTGCGGTTCCCCTGGACGTTGCTGTGGCCGCGTACGGGGGACGGGCCCGCGCCCTCGCGGCCCAGGTTGCCGCGCAGCAGCAGGAGGTTGACGATCTCGCGGACGGTGTCGACGCCGTGCTCGTGCTGGGTGACGCCGAGGCACCAGCTGACGATCGAGCGGTCCGCCTCCCGGTACACCCGGGCCGCCTTCAGGATCTCCTCGCGGGGGAGTCCGGACTGGAGCTCGATCTCCTCCCAGGGCGTGGCCTCGCACACCGCCCGGTACTCCTCGAAGCCGGCCGTGTGCCGCTCGATGAACTCCGGGTCGAGCGCCTTCGGATCGGACGCCGACTGTTCGAGGACCGCCTTGGCCATGCCCCGTACGAGGGCCATGTCGCCGCCGATCCGCGGCTGGAGGTTGAGCGTCGACGTCCTGGTGGCGCGGAAGGTCGCCATGTCCCTGAAGTCGTGCGGGATGATCGTCCGCGTGGCGGCGGCCTCCACCAGCGGGTTGACGTGCACGATCTGCGCGCCCCGGTGGTACGCCTCGGCGAGGGCGGTGAGCATCCGGGGCGCGTTGGACGCCGCGTTGACGCCGAGGATGAACAGCGCGTCGGCGGTCTCCCAGTCGGCGAGGTCGACCGTGCCCTTGCCGGTGCCGAGCGACGCCGTCAGGGCCCGCCCGCTCGCCTCGTGGCACATGTTGGAGCAGTCGGGGAGGTTGTTGGTGCCGAGCTCGCGGGCGAGCAGCTGGTAGAGGAAGGTCGCCTCGTTGCCGAGCCGGCCCGAGGTGTAGAACGACGCCTGGTTCGGGTCGTCGAGGCCGCGCAGGGCGCTGCCGACCAGTTCGAAGGCGTCCTTCCAGCCGATCGGCACGTAGTGGTCGGTGCCGGGGTCGTACACCATCGGCTCGGTGAGCCGGCCCTCGTTCTCCAGCGCGTAGTCGGTCCATCCGGCCAGCTCCGTCACCGAGTGGGCGGCGAAGAAGTCCCGCCCGACCCGCTTCCGGGTCATCTCCCAGGTGACGTGCTTGATGCCGTTCTCGCAGATGTCCAGGTGGAGGCCCTTGGTGTCGTCGGGCCAGGCACAGCCCGGACAGTCGAACCCGGTGCGCTCGTGGTTCATCTTCATGATCGCCCGGGGCCCGTCCACGGGGAGGGCGCCCTCCCGGGCCATGAACCGGGTCACGCTCTTGGCGGCGCCCCAGCCAGCGGCGGGATGGTGGTACGGCCGGACCTCCGGCTCCCCGTCGGGAACGGGGCCCACCCGGGGTTCCAGGCCGTCCTGCTGCTTTCGGTCGAGGCTCATGGGCCTGCCACCTTTCCGGCGCACACGGGCGCGAGGGAACGCGTAGGACCCCCTCTCGGCAGGCTATGCGGGGCCGCACCCCGTCGCCATTCGGCCGCGCGGGGGCCCGGTGACGGGCTGCGGGCCCGCGCGGCGGTCGATACGCTGACGCCGATTTGCCCCATTTGACGGGAGTCGCATGGCCGCCCCCCAGACCACCCCCCAGCCCGCCCCCGATCCCACCCCGCACCCCACCCCCGGTGCCTCCCCGCACCCCACCCCCCAGCCCGTCCCCCAGCTTATCCTCGGCCCGCCCGCCAAGGCCGCCCTCTTCCTCACCCTCACCGTCGCGCCCGGCCGGGAGACCGACGTACGCGAAGGGCTCGGCGGCCTGTCCGGGCTCGCCCGCTCCGTCGCCTTCCGCGCCCGTGACGACGCCCTCGCCTGCGTCGCCGGTCTCGCCTCCGACGCCTGGGACCGGCTCGTCGGCGGGCCGCGCCCCCGCGAACTCCACCCCTTCACCCCCCTCCAGGGCCCCCGGCACCGCGCCCCCGCCACCCCCGGCGACCTGCTGCTCCACCTGCGCGCCCGCCGCGCCGACCTCTGCTTCGAACTGGCCCGGGTCGTCCTCGACGGCTTCGGGGACGCCGTCACCGTCGTCGACGAGGTCCACGGCTTCACCTACTTCGACGACCGCGACCTCCTCGGCTTCGTCGACGGGAGCGAGAACCCCACGGGCCCGTCCGCCGCCGGCGCCGTCCTCGTCGCGGACGAGGACCCCGGCTTCCGCGGCGGCAGCTACGTCGTCGTGCAGAAGTACCTCCACGACCTCACCGCCTGGAACGCGCTCTCCACCGAGGAACAGGAGCGGGTCATCGGCCGCTCCAAGGCCGACAACGTCGAACTCCCCGACGACGTCAAGCCGTCCGACTCGCACGTCGCCCTCAACACCGTCGAGGACGAGGACGGCGAGGAGCGGCAGATCGTCCGCCAGAACATGCCGTTCGGACGGCTCGGCGCGGGCGAGTTCGGCACGTACTTCATCGGGTACGCCCGCACCCCCGCCGTCACCGAACAGATGCTCCGCAACATGTTCCTCGGCGACCCGCCGGGCAACACCGACCGCATCCTCGACTTCTCCACCGCCGTCACCGGTGGCCTCTTCTTCGTCCCGAGCGCCGACCTGCTCGACGACCTCCCGGCTCCGGAAGCGGCGCGGGAGACCGCCCCCGAGCCCGCGGCCGAAGCCCAAGCCGTCCCCGCAGTCGCACCCGCAGCCGTACCCGTAGACCCCGCTGCCGCCGCCGTCGGCCTGGGCATCGGGAGCCTGAAAGGAGTACCGGCGTCATGACCAGCAATCTGCACCGCGAACTCGCCCCCATCACCCCCGCCGCCTGGGACGAGATCGAGGAGGAGGCCCGCCGCACCTTCCGCCGCACCGTCGCCGGCCGCCGCGTCGTGGACGTCCCCGACCCCGGCGGCGCCGGCCTCGCCGCCGTCGGCACCGGCCACCTCACCGACCTCGCCGCGCCCGCCGCGGGCGTCCGCGCCCGGCTGCGCGAGGCCCGGCCGCTCGTCGAGCTCCGCGTCCCCTTCACCGTCGACCGCTCCGCCGTCGACGACGTCGAACGCGGCGCCAAGGACTCCGACTGGCAGCCCGTCAAGGACGCCGCCCGCACCCTCGCCCTCGCCGAGGACAGCGTCGTCTTCGACGGCTACGAGGCCGCCGGCGTGCGCGGCCTGCGCGCCGCCTCCTCCAACCTGGTCGTCGCGCTTCCCACCGAACCCCGCGACTACCCCGACGCCGTCAGCCGCGCCCTCACCGCCCTGCGGCTCGCCGGCGTGGACGGCCCGTACGCGCTGCTCCTCGGCGCCGACGAGTACCGGGCCGTCAGCGAGACCTCCGACCACGGCTATCCGATCGCCGCCCACCTCGGCCGGATGCTCGACGGACCGCCGATCTGGGCCCCCGCCCTCACCGGCGGCTACGTGCTCTCCACGCGCGGCGGCGACTTCGAACTCCGCCTCGGCCAGGATGTCTCCATCGGCTACACCCGGCACGACGCCGACACCGTGGAGCTGTACCTCCACGAGACGCTCACCTACTTCACGTACACGGACGAGGCCGTCGTCGTCCTCGGCGGCGCGTGACGGTCGGGCGCGCCTGGTCGTGGCGGTACGCGGTCCCCCGGCTGGCCGGCGCGGGCGCCGTCGGCGCCGCCGCCGGGGCCGTCACGGGCGCGCTCGCCGACACGGCGCTCGGCATCCTCGCCGGGATCGCCGCCGCCGAGACCGTCTTCGTCGTCACCGGCTGGATCGTGCTCTGGCCGATGGACGCCGCCGCCACCCGCCGCAACCTGCGGCGCGAGGAGTTCCGCCCGGTCGTCGAGGAACTGGCGGTGGTCACGGCGGCCCTCTGCGGACTCGTCGCCATCGTCGCCCTGCTCCTCGTCGACTCCGGCTACGACCGGACCGCCGCCGCGACCGCCCTCTGGGGCGTCTTCATGGCCTGGGCCGCGCTCCACCTCATGTACGCGACCCGGTACGCCTACCTGTACTACGCGCCGCCCGAAGGCGGCGTCGACTTCAACTCCGACGACCACCCCCGCTACACCGACTTCCTGTACTTCTCCTACAACCTCGGCATGACGTACCAGGTCTCGGACACCAACGTCTCGGACTCCGGGATCCGGGCGATCGTCCTCCGCCACTGCCTCCTCTCGTACGTCTTCGGCGCCAGCATCCTCGCCACCGCGATCAACCTGGTGGCCGGCATCGTGACAGGCTGACCCGGTGTGCGCCGGGTGTGCGCGTCCCGGCAGACTCGCCCCATGAGCAGCACGCGCCCGCGCCCCGCCCGCCCCGCAGGTTCCACCCCGACCGCCGTCGTCGTCGGCGCCGGTCCCAACGGGCTCGCGGCCGGCGCCCTGCTCGCCGAGGCCGGCCTCGAGGTCACCGTCCTGGAGGCCGCGCCGACGATCGGCGGAGGCACCCGCACCGACGAGGCGATCCTGCCCGGACTGCTCCACGACCACTGCTCGGCCGTGCATCCCCTCGCCGTCGCCTCGCCCGCCCTCCGCCACCTGCGCCTCGACCGGTACGGGCTGAACTGGCGGCTCCCCGAGGTCGACTGCGCCCACCCCCTCGACGACGGCACCGCCGCCGCCCTGTACCGCTCGGTCACCGAGACCGCCGCCGGGCTCGGCGCCGACGCGGCCCGCTACCGGGCCCTGCTGGCCCCCTCGGTACGCCGCTGGGAGGCGCTCTCCGCGGACGTCATGGGCCCGCTCCTGCGCGTCCCCGACCATCCCCTCCTGCTGGCCCGCTTCGGCCTGCCGACCGTCCTGCCCGCCGCCGTGCTCGCCCGCCTCTTCCGCACCCCGGGCGCCCGCGCGCTGTGGGCGGGCGTCGCCGCCCACGCCTACCGCCCGCTCACCGACCCGCTCAGCTCCGCCATCGGACTCGGCATCCTGACCGCCGGGCACGCGGCGGGCTGGGCCGTCGCCGAAGGCGGCTCCCGCTCCATCACCGACGCCCTCGCGGCCGCCCTCCGCGCCCACGGCGGCCGGATCGAGACGGGCGTCAGGATCACCCACCGCTCCCAGCTGCCGCCCGCCGACCTCACGCTCCTCGACCTCGACCCGGCCCAGGTCGCGGCCGTGTACGGCGACCTCCTGCCGTCCCGTACGGCCGCCGCGTACCGCCGCTTCCGGCGCGGCCCCGGCGCCTTCAAGGTCGACCTGGCGGTGGAGGGCGGGGTGCCGTGGCGCGCGGAGGCCGCCCGCCGGGCCGGCACGGTCCACCTCGGCGGCCCGCTCGCCGAGATCGTCCGCGCCGAACGGGACGTCACGGACGGCCGGATGCCGGAGCGCCCCTTCGTCCTCGTCGGCCAGCAGTACCTCGCCGACCCCTCCCGCTCCGTCGGCGACGTCCACCCGGTGTGGACGTACGCGCACGTGCCGCACGGCTACGACGGCGACGCGACCGACGCGATCCTGGCCCGCCTGGAACAGTTCGCCCCCGGCGTCCGCGACCGCGTCGTCGGCCTGCGCGTCACCCGCCCCGCCGACTTCGCCGCCGCCAACCCCAACTTCGCCGGCGGCGACATCCTCACCGGCGCCAAGACCGTCCCCCAACTGGTCCTGGGCGCCCGCCCCGCCCTCGACCCCTACGCCACCGGCCTCCCCGGCGTCTACCTCTGCTCCGCCGCCACCCCGCCCGGCCCCGGCGCCCACGGCATGTCCGGCGCCGGCGCCGCCGCGACGGCCCTCCGCCACCTGGGCATCAGGCCGCCCTGGCGGTGACGCCGACCGTCAGCGCACCCGGCCGCGACCCCCGCACGCCCCCGTGACGGCCCCTCGCGGCCCCTTCCGGCGCGGCGCGCGGGCCGCGGATCCGACGGGTTCCGTCAGGGCGTGTCGGTCAGGCCGAAGGCGTGGCGGGCGTGGGTGAGGAGGGTGCGTACGGCCGGGTTGTGGGCGGGTTTCCAGACCAGGGCGAGGAGGGCCGGGATGTCGACGTCGGCGAGGGGGAGCGCGGTGAGGCGGTCGGCGTAGACCGAAGCCATCGACGCGCTGAGGACGGCGACGCCGAGGCCCCGGGCGGCGAGGTCGGCGATCGCGTCCGCGGCGCCCGCCTCCAGGGCGATCGACGGGCGGAGGTCCTGCTCCGCGCACGCCCGGTCGAGGACCGCGCGCAGGCCGGTGCCCGGGGGCATGCAGACGAGCGGGTGGGCCGTCAGCTCGCGGAGGGCGAGGTGGGGGAGGCCCGCGAGGGGGTGGTCGTGAGGGACGGCCGCGACGATCCGTTCGTCGATGATCGTCAGCGCGTCCAGGCCGTCGGGGGTCGCGGCGGCGGCGCCGATGAGCGCCAGGTCGACGGCGCCGCTCCGGACGCCTTCGGCGAGCCGGTCGGAGTTGTCCTCCTGGAGCAGGACCTCCACCCCGGGATGGGCCGCGTGGAAGGCGGCCAGGGCGTCGAACAGCGGGGTCAGGGTGCAGCCGACGACCATGCCGACCGTCAGTCGGCCCCGCACCAGGCCCGTGACCTCGTCGACCGCCCGGCCGACCGCCTCCGCCGAGGCGAGCGCCGCACGGGCGTGCGCGAGCGCCGCCTCCCCGGCGGCGGTGAGGGCGACGGCCCGAGCCGAGCGGTCGAACAGCTCGGCGCCCAGCTCGTGTTCGAGCCGCCGGATCTGCGCGCTGACGCCCGACTGACTGATGTGCACCCGCTCGGCGGCCCGGGTGAAGTTCCGCTCCTCGGCGACCGCCACGAAGTACTCCAGCTGCCTCAAATCCATGACTGGAAATTCTAGTACGTAGCACCACCATCTGTTGGACTTCTGGCTGACGGCTTGTGAGGCTGGAGGCACCAAGGACGACGCAAACAGCTCAGGAGGAACCCGATGCAGGAGTGCGCGAAGGCCATGCGCCCGGAGGACATCACCCGCCTCTTCGTCGAGCGGTCCAACGCCGGCGACGCCGCCGGAGTCGCCGCGCTCTACGCCGAGGACGCCGTGCTCGCGTACCCGCCCGGCGAGCTGACGGTGGGGCGGGAAGCCATCCGGGCGCTGTGGGAGAAGGTCCTCGCCCACCGGCCCCGCTTCGAGCGGGAGGAGCCGCTGCCCACACTGGTGAACGGCGACATCGCCCTCACCTCGACCCCGCCGAAGGACGGCGCCGGCGCGCGGGCCCAGGTCGTCCGGCGTCAGCCCGACGGCAGCTGGCTGCGGATCCTCGACCAGCCCGAGTTCGTCCCGCCGGCCCGCTGAGCCGGGCGGCGCACGCGCGCGTGGCCGTCACGGACGCCGCCACCAGGGCTCCCGTACGTAACGGCTCTCCGTACTGGTACAGCCGACGCCGTTGGAGATCTCCTCGGACTCCAGGTTCCAGCCGACCACGCCGGTGCCCTTGCGGCTCAGCTCGATCAGACGGGCGTCGGTGGTGCGGGTCCCGTCGGTGACCCGGCAGGCGACGATCGAGGTCCAGGCCTGGCCGTCGAGCGCGGAGGCCAGGAACAGGAGGGGCAGGACGACGGCGGTGAGGATCAGGGCCACGCCCTGCTCCGCGGCCGCGGCCCGGCTCAGCCACGCGGGCGGCCGGTAGTCCGGTGCGCGCGAGGGCCCGTGCGCGGTGCCGTGTCCGTGGTGGGGGCGGCGCCGTCCCGTGCGGTACTCCACCACCACGCCCTTGCGGAGCGCGTACGCGGCGAGGGTCGTGCCCAGGCCCCACCACGGGCCGAAGAGACAGGTGACGATCACGCCGAACGCCAGCGGGTTCAGGATGGCGAGCCCGACCCGGCGCAGATGGGCGAGCCGGCCGCCGCCGAACGGCAGGCCGCCGCGCGCCGCGAAGACGGCGAAGACGACCCGGGACACCACGACCGCGAGGACCGAGCCGAGCAGCGGATCCGTGATCACCATGCCGAGCAGCACGTCCGGCCAGTTCGCCGGCTCCATGCCGACGAACACGTCCCGCACCGCGTCCCCGCCGCCCACCGTGTACGCGACCTTGGCCGCGGGCACGGCGAGCGCCAGGGCGAGGAGCACCGTGTGCCCCGGGCCGCCCTTGCGGTCGGCCCGGCGCTCCTCCGCGAGGTCCGGGTCGACGCGGCTGTCGGCCGCGCCGGTCAGGAGCCGCCGCCCGGCGTGCCGACCGAGAGGACGACGGCGGTGGTACGGCCCAGGGGAGTGGCGTACGCGATGCTGTCGCCGGCCGTGTGGCCGAGCAGCGCCCGGCCCAGCGGACTGTCGGCGGTCACCAGGGCCGGATCGTCCGCGTCGGCCAGCTCGCCGATGTGCAGCGTCGACTCCGAGCCGTCGCCGAACCGCACGCCCACCGTGCTGCCCACGCCGATCGTGTCGGCCGACGGCGCACCGGCGGCCGAGGCCTCCCGCAGCCGCCCCTCGATCTCCGCGATCCGCGTCTCCAGCCGGTCCGCGTCCGTGGCCCGCTGCAACTCGTCGGCCTGATCGGCCCGGTCGCCGGGCTCGTCGGCGTCGTCGAGCGTGGCGGCGACCTTCGCCCGCTCGGCGCGCAGCTCGGACAGTTCGCGGCTCAGAGCCGCGCGGGCGGCCTCGCTGATGGGCTCCGGTCCAGCGGTCATGACTGCTCCCGTCGTGCGGTGGCGGGGACGAAGGACGACGCCTCCCATTCCGACACCACTGCAAAAGCCCGTCAAATCGCACGAAACGTCCGTGTGATGGCCGGGCAGGCCGCGCAGCCCTCCGGGCCCCGGGAACGGAGCCCGGAAATTCCCTGGCGTCCCCGGGGCCGGGCGCGTTAGCGTGCTCGCGATGATCACTCACTCCTCGCACCGATGGGGGGTCCTCACCGCGCACGGAGCGTCCTGATGGGCACCCCCGTGCGGGAGGACACCCGCCTTTCCCTCTGGCGGCGCGTGCGTGCCTACGCCGTGCCGCCCACCATGATCGAGACCGCCACCGCCCGCCGCCTCGCCGGCGACTGGGCCGGTGCCTGCGCCGCCGCGCGCGTCGACCTCGACCTGACCCCCCGGACCCTGGCCCGGACCCACGGCACGGAACTCGCCGCACGCGTGCGTGCCGACCTCCGCCGCCTCGCCCCCGACCTGCTCCGCTGGCATCTCCCCAGGACCGCCCCCGACGGCCTGCTCCGCCCCGGGACGACCGTCACCCTGGCCGTCTACCCGGACCACGAGGCACCCGGCACGCGGGCACAACGCCCCGCCCGCCCCGTCCACCTCGTGGCCCGCACCGCGCCCGCCTGGGCCGACGCCGGACAGCGGATCTCCCTCGCCCTCTGGGACGGGCCGCCCGCCGACCCGCCACCGCGCCGGTGGAGCGCGTACGACCCCGCCGCCGCGCACCCCCACCCGCACCCCAGCAGGCGCTTCCGGCTCGACCTCCACCGCCATCTGTGGGACGCCACCCGCGCCGGGGAGCTCCGCACCCGGTCGGGCGCCGACCTGCTGCCCGCCGTCCCGGCCGCGCCCGACGACCCGCCGGGCCCCGGCTGGGCCGTGGACCGCTGGGCCGCCGAGGCCCGCCTCCTGCTCGCCGCCGAAGGCCGGACCGCCGGCCCCGTCCTCGTACGCCTCGGATCCGGGCAGCGGCTCCTCCTCACCCCGGAGCCGGACGGGCGGGCCCGCACCGAACCCGTACCGGCGGGGCGCGGACGGCACGGGCCCCCGGACGACCCGGCCGGCCGTCCATGGCCGGCCGTGCTCCCCGACGCGGCGACCTGGACCCCGCCCGACCTCGCCCTGCTCCGCGCCGGCCTCGTCACCCCCGGCGAACTGCACCCGCTCGTCGCCGAGGCCCTGACCCCCGGCGGCCGGAACGGCACGGGAACCCGTCCCGGAGGCCCGGGGGACGGGCCGACGTTCGTGGACTGCCGGGGGAGCCGGCACCGCATCGGACTCGTCGACGGCGTCCTCGTCCCGCTCGACCACGACCCGGCCGAGCTCCGCCGCGAGGAACTCCTCGTCGCCCTCTCCGGCACGCCCCTGCCCTGCCTGCGGGCGATCGACGCGGCCCACCGCACACCCGACAGCCTGACGGACGTCCGCGAGCGCCTCGCCCACGGCGACACGGCCGGCGCGTTCGCCGTCGTCGAAGGCCTCCTCGGATCCGGCGCCGTCCTGCGCGACGGCCCCCTCCGCGACGCCCTCGAACGCGCCGCCGAACGGAAGGTCCTGCACGGGCTCTACCGCTCGGGGCTGCGCGCCACCGGCCCCGAGGACGTCCCCGAACCCCCGCCCACACCCGACCCCGGCCAGGGCCACGGCCCGGTCCACCGCCCCCGCGGCACCTGGTTCGGCGCCCGCGAGGCCCGCCGGGCCCTCGGCCACCGCGACCACCCCCGCCACGCACTGGCCCGCTGACCCGAGCCGCCCTCACCCGCCCCCGTCACGGCCGCCCGTCACGGCCCCCGTCGTCGAGCGACGGGCCGCAGCCCTGCCCTGCCTGCCCTGCCTCCCCTGTCCAGACCTGCCGTGCCCAGACCTGCTCTGCCCAGCCCCGCTCTGCCCAGACCTGCCCTTCCCGCCGCCGTGCCCCGGCACGCCCGCACCCACCCCAGGTGATGACACCCATGCGCACCCACACGCCCACGACCACTACGACCGCCACGCCCGTCCCCCACTCCGCCCGGCAACTCGACGTCGCCACCGAGCTCCTCGCCCTCCTCGGCTCCACCCGCACCGAACCCCGCGCCGACGACCAGCTGGAGGCGCTGACGCTGGCGGTCGCCGCCGACCTGCCCGTCCTCCTGTGGGGCGAGCCCGGCATCGGCAAGACCGCGGCGCTCACCCAGCTCGCCGAGGAGCTCGACCTGCCGCTGACCACCGTCATCGCCAGCGTCCACGAACCCACCGACTTCTCCGGCCTGCCCGTCCTCGGCGACGACCCGGCCGTGCGCGGCGTGGCGATGGCACCGCCCGACTGGGCCGTCCGACTCGTCCGCGAGGGCCGGGGCCTGCTCTTCCTCGACGAGCTCTCCACCGCCCCGCCCGCCGTCCAGGCCGCCCTCCTCAGGCTCGTCCTGGAACGCAGGGTCGGCGCCCTCACCCTCCCGCCCGGGGTACGGATCGTGGCCGCCGCCAACCCGCGCGCGTCGGCCGCCGACGGCTGGGAGCTGAGCGCCCCGCTCGCCAACCGCTTCGTCCACCTCCGGTGGACACACGAACACGAGGTCGTCGTCCGAGGCCTCGGCGGCACCTGGCCCCGCGCCACCCTTCCCCGCCTCGACCCCGCACGGCTCCCCGAAGCCGTCGACCGCGCCCGCCGGGCCGTCTGCGGGCTCCTCGGCAGCCGGCCGACGCTCGTCCACCGGCTGCCGGCGGAGGAGACCCGCCGGGGCGGGCCCTGGCCCTCGCCCCGCAGCTGGGACATGACGCTGCGTCTGCTCGCCTTCGCGACCGTCGCCGGCTCCTCCCGCGACGTGCTCTCCCTCCTCGTCCGCGGCACCGTCGGCGACGGCCCGGGCTTCGAACTCCTCGCCTGGCTCGACCGGATGGACCTCCCCGACCCCGAGGAACTCCTCGCCGACCCGGCCGGCGCCGCGCTCCCCGAACGCGGCGACCGCCGCCAGGCCGCCCTCGAAGCCGTCGTGACCGCCGTCCGCGAACGCCCCGACCGGGATCGCTGGGACGCCGCCTGGGCCCTGCTCGCCCGAGCCGCGGAGACCGGCCCGCCGGACCTCGTCGTGGTGCCCGCCACCACGCTCGCCACCCTCCGCCGCGACGACTGGGACGTCCCCGCCGCCATCGAACGCCTCGCGGGTACCGTCGGCCTCTCCCGGCGCGCCGTCCGCCCCGCCGCGACCGTGCGGGGACGCCGATGACCGCCCCTGACGCCTCGGCCGCCTCGGCAGCCGCCTCGGCCTCGTCCGCAGCCTCCTCCGGCGGTGCCTCCGCCTCCTCCTGCGGCGTCTCCTCCTCCGGCGTCTCCTCCTCCGTCGGCGTCGTCGTTCCGGCCGAGGAGGCGCTTGACCGGGACAAGCTGTACGCCGCCCGGCTCTACGCCGTCCGGGTCCGCCCGTACCTCGCCACCGCCCTCTTCGCCCTCCACGTCGTGCCCACCCGGGCCGTCCCCACCATGGCCGTCGACCGCCACTGGCGGATGTACGTCTCGCCGGCCTTCGTCGACAGGACGCCGATGACGGACCTCGGGGGCGTCTGGGTCCACGAGGTCGCCCACCTGCTCCGCGACCACCACGGCCGGGGTGACCGCCTCGCCCGCGACCTCGGCCTCGACGGCCCGGCCGAACGTCTCCGCCTCAACATCGCCGGCGACTTCGAGATCAACGACGACATCTACGGCGACGGCCTCCCGCGCCCCGACGACGCGATCCAGCCAGAGATGCTCGACCTCGCGCCCGGCCTGCTGATGGAGGAGTACGTCCGCGCCGTACGCCTCACCCCGCGCACCTCCGGACTGGCCTGGCTCGACTGCGGCAGCGGCGCCGACGGCCACGCCCGCACCTGGGAACTCGGCGCCGACGGCGCCGACGGCCTCACCCCGCAGGAGCGCGCCGCCGTCGTGTACCGCGTCGCCCAGGGCATCAAGGGCCGCCCCGGCACCGCCCCCGAAGCCTGGCAGCGCTGGGCCGAACAGGTCTGCCACCCGCCCCAGCCCTGGCGGGAACTCCTCGGCGCGGCCCTCGCCGCCGCCGTCTCCGCGGCCGGCGCCGGCGAGGACTACACCTACCGCCGCCCCTCCCGCCGCTCCGCCGCGCTCCCCGGCGTCGTCCTGCCCAGCCTCCGCCGCGTCCCTCCGCACATCGGCGTGGTCATCGACACCTCGGGCTCCGTCTCCGACTTCGAACTCGGCAGCGCCCTCCTGGAGGTCGCCGCCCTCACGCGCGCCGTCGACGGCCGCCGCGACCTCGTCACCGTCGTCGCCTGCGACGCCGCCGCCCACACCGCGCAGCGCCTGTGCGCGGGCGCCGACATCCCCCTCGTGGGCGGCGGCGGCACCGACCTCCGCGCCGGCTTCGCCCGCGCCCTGCGCCTCAGCCCCCGCCCCGACGTCCTCGTCGTCTTCACCGACGGCCAGACCCCATGGCCGGAATCCGCCCCTCCCTGCCGCACGATCGTCGGCCTCTTCCCCCGCCCGCCGGCCTCGGAGCCGGAGGACGAGGAGGTGGACGAGCTGCTGCTCCGGCCGCCGAGCTGGGCGCGGGTCGTGGAGATCGGCTGACCGCCCCGCCCACCCAGGCTTCCTGGCATACGTGTTGGGCCGGAACGACCTTCCCGTGCCGCCATCGGAGCCGACGAGGACGAGCCCCACCGTGGCCGACCCGTCCCGCACCCCCGCCCCCCGTCGCGACGGTCGCCGGGGGCTTCTCGACGCTGCTCGGCCTGGTGCTCCTGCTCTCTTCGGCGTCTCCACCGCGCGCAACGCGTACCGGCTCCTCGCGGCCGACGAGGACGGCGCCGAGCGGCTGACGGTGCAGCTCGCCATCATCGCGCAGGGCGACCCCGGCACGGACGCGGCCCAGGCGCAGACCGCCGGCTTCGCCGACGCGCTGATCCTCTCCGGGACCGCGCTCGCCCTGTGCTCGCACCACCGCACGAGGATCTACGTCCAGGGCGGGCACCGCTCTTCCGGAGGGGGAACGCCCCGTATCGGCTGACCCGGTCCGACGGGAGACAGATGACCCCGGTCTGCCGGGAGGCGGACGACTCCGCTCCCGACGGCCGGGGTCCCTTCCGCCCACGCGCGCGTAGCCTGACCCCATGAGGCAGGACGCCGACCCCGGTCTCTTCGGACCCCGCTCCGTCACCTGGCAGCTGCACGCCGACCCGGTCATGTGGATCGCCGGTGTGCGCGCCCTCTACCTCCAGGCCCTCCACCCCGTCGCCGTACGCGGAGTCATGATCAACAGCAGCTTCCGGGAGGACCCCTGGGGGCGGCTGATGCGGACGGCGAGTTTCGTCGGCACGCTCAGCTACGGCACACGGGACGCCGCGGAGGCCGCCGGCGCGCGCGTCCGCCGGATCCACCGGCTCCTCGGGGTGGACGACCCCGCGCTGCTGCTCTGGGTGCACTGCGCCGAGATCGACTCGTACGTCTCCGTCGCCCGCCGCTCCGGACTGCCGCTCACCGGCGAACCCGCCGACCGGTACGTGGACGAACAGCGCACCTCCGCGCGGCTCGTCGGCCTCGACCCGGACACCGTCCCCGCCACCCGGGCCGCGCTCGCCGCCTACTTCGACTCCGTACGCGGCGAACTCACCGCCGGAGAGGACGCGCTCGCCGTCCTCGACTTCCTGCGCAAGCCGCCCGTACCGCCCGCGCTGCTCGCCGGGCGGGCGCTGGTGTGGCGGCGGATCAGCTCACTGGCGTACGACACCCTGCCGGACTGGGCCCATGCCCTCTACGGCCGGCCGGTACCGCCCGAGGCCGCCGTCACCCGGCGCCTCGAGACCACCGCCCGCCTGCTGCGCCGCGTCCCCGCCGCCCTCCGCTGGCGGCTCCCGCCCGGCCACATCCCACGCGCCATGGACCGCCTCGGACCCGACACCCGACCCGACCCGTACACACTGTCCGTGCCTGCGGCCATACTGGACGGGCCGGAGAGCGTGCACGAAGACGACGGGGGCGACGGCACACGATGGGGGACATCAGACTGATCCAGGGGCGCTACCGCCTGCACGAGGTCATCGGCCGCGGCGGCATGGGCGAGGTGTGGCGTTCCACGGACGAGGCGCTGGGCCGCGGGGTCGCGGTCAAGTGCCTCAAACCGCTCGGCCCGCACCAGGACGCGGGCGTGCAGACCGTGGTCCGCGAGCGGTTCCGCCGCGAGGCCCGGGTCGCGGCCGCGCTCCAGCACCGCGGCATCACCGTCGTCCACGACTTCGGCGAGTACGAAGGCGTCCTCTTCCTCGTCATGGAGCTCCTCGAAGGCCAGAACCTCAGCCAGCTCCTCGCCGCCAACGCGCGGAACCCGCTGCCCGTCCACGAGGTCGTCGACATCGCCGACCAGGTGGCCGACGCCCTCGAATACACCCACCGCATGGGCATCGTGCACCGTGACCTCAAGCCCGCCAACATCATGCGGCTGCGCGACGGCACGGTGAAGATCTGCGACTTCGGCATAGCGCGCCTCGGCGCGGACATGGGCTTCACCTCCCGCCTCACCGGCACCGGCATCGCGATGGGCACCCCCCACTACATGTCCCCGGAACAGATCGGCGGCGGTGACATCGACCACCGCAGCGACCTGTACTCACTGGGCTGCGTCCTGTACGAACTCGCCACCGGCGCGCCGCCGTTCGACCTCGACGACTCCTGGGCCGTGCTCGTCGGCCACCGGGACACCGTGCCCAGCCCGCCGCGCGCCCTGCGCTCCGAGCTGCCCGACTACTTCGACCGGCTCGTCGTCGACCTCCTCGCCAAGGTGCCCGACCAGCGCCCGCGCGACGCCTCCGACCTGCGCCGCAGGATCTTCACCGGCCGCACCCTCGGCGGCGACACCCGCCTCATGCCGCCCCTCCCGTACGAGCCGCCGCACCCCACCGACGGAGCCGTCACCGCGCCCGTACCGGAATCCGGCACCACGCCCGCGTGGGCCCGGGCCTTCACCGGCGGTCCGCGCCCCGCCGCCCCCGGGGCGCCCCGCGTCGCGGGCCACGACCCGGCCGCGGCCGTCCTCACCACCGAGTGGACGACCGCCGCAGCCGGCGCCGACGGCCCCGCCCGCCCCGCGACGGACGCCACGCCCGAACTCCTCGCCGTGCTCGCCGCCCGCCACCGGGCCGGCCTCGGCCTCGGCCGGCTCGGCCGCTGGGCGGAGGCCGAGGACCTCCACCGCTCCGTCGCCGGCGACCGCACCCGGGTCCTCGGCCCCGACCACCCCGACACCCTCGCCAGCGCCTACGAGGTGGCCTTCGCGCTCGGCCGGCTCGGCCGCACCACCGAGGCCCTGGAAGCCTTCGAAAGGGTCGCCGACGCCCGCACCCGGATCCTCGGCCCTGATCACCCCGACACCCTCGCCGCCCGCCAGGAGCGCGCCTTCACCCTCGGCCGGCTCGGCCGCCACGCGGAGGCGCACGCGCTGTACGCCGACGTCCTGGCCGTCCGCGAGCGCACCGCGGGCCCCGACCACCCCGACACCCTGCGCTGCCGCCACAACCTCGCGTACACCCTCGCCCGGCTCGGCCGCCTGGAGGAGTCGTACCGTACGGCCCTGGCGGTCGCCGACACCCGCACCCGACTGCTCGGCGCGGACCACCCCGACACCCTCGTCACCCGCCACGAACTCGCCCACACCCTGGGCCGCCTCGGCCGCGCCGAGGAGGCCCTCGACCAGTACCGCGCGGTCGCTGAGGGGCGGGCCTCCTCGCTCGGCCCCGACCACCCGGACACCCTCGCCGCCCGCTACGAGACCAGCGCCTGCCTCGGCCGCCTCGGCCGGGCCGCCGACGCGCTCGCCGTCTGCCGCGACCTGGTCGCCGTCCGCACCCGCACCCAGGGCGCCGACGCCCCCGAGACCCTGCGCGTCCGGCACGCCCTCGCCCTCCACCTCGCCCGCCTCGGCCGCTGGCAGGAATCGCTCGACACCGCCCAGGCCGTACACGCGGCCCGCCGGCGGGTCCTCGGCCCCGACCACCCCGACACCCTGCGCAGCCGCCGCGAGGCCGCCGTCGTCCTCGGCCGCCTCGGCCGCTGGGACGAAGCCCTCGACCCCCTGCGCTCCCTCGCCGAGGCCCGCGCCCGCGTCCTCGGCCCCCTGCACCCGGACACCCTCTCGGCCCTCGCCGACCTCACCCACTGCCTCGACCGCCTGGGCCGCCACACCGAGGCGGACGCCGTCCGCCGGGGAGGCACACCGACCCCCGACGGGCACGGAGTCGGTGGGCCCGGGGCGGGCGGGCGCGGCTCCGGGGCGGACGTACACGGATCCGGGGCGGACGTACACGGCTCCGGAGGACCAACTTCCGCCGGAGCGACCTGAGTCGGCCCCCGTCCCGCCTGCTTGACTCGTCCTGCTTGAATGGCCAGGTGATCACCGACCGCCGCGACGAGCCCGCCCCCGAGCCCCGCCCGCACGCACCCGCCCCGGACAACGGCCCCGCCCCGGTCGACGTCGACCTGTGGCAGCTCCGGGTGGACCACCTCGCCGAGGAAGACCTCGACCCCGCCGAACTCGACGCCGAGGAACGCGCCCGGCTCGCGGCCCCCCTCCGGGCGGCGGACCGGCTCCGGTACGGCATCGGCCACATCGCCCTGCGCCGCCTCCTGGCCCCCCGCCTGGGCGTCGCCCCCGCCGAGGTCGCGTACCGCCGCGAGCCCTGCCCCGGCTGCGGCGCCCTCCACGGCCGCCCGGCCGTCGAAGCCCCGCCCGGCGCCCCGCACTTCTCCCTCTCGCACAGCGGCGACGTCGTCCTCATCGGCATCGCCGCACGCCCCGTCGGCGTCGACGTCGAGACGATTCCCGAGACCGCCACGGTCCACGAGGTCGCCGCGGTCCTCCACCCCGGGGAACGGGCCGAGATCGCCCGCGCCGGGCACGCGCCCGAGGCGTTCGCCCGCGTCTGGTGCCGCAAGGAGGCCTACCTCAAGGGCATCGGGATCGGCGTGGCCCGCCCCCTCGACCAGGACTACCTCGGCGAGGACGACCCCTCCGCCCGCCCCGGGGGGTGGGCCGTCGAGGACGTGCCCACCGCCCGCGGACACGCGGCGGCCGTCGCGGTCGGGGGAACCCTGGGAATGGTCCGTTCGAGTTGGCTTCCCTCCTCCTTCGTGACCGCCTCCACCACCGTCGAAGCCCCGGACGGACGGCCCTGAGCAGCGACGACGCCCCGGCGTGAAGCTGAACTGCGAGCGCGCTTAAGAAAACCTCGATGGACCGCGGGCCCCCGGTACGGAAGATTCCTCTCCGAGGATCTTGGGCACGCGCGCGTGCCTTGACCCGTACATCACAGGACACGCACGTCGGGAGCCGTGGCATTGAAGGCGTTGGTCAAGCTGAAGGCGGAGCCGGGACTCTGGCTCACGGACGTGCCCGAGCCGGAGACCGGCCCCGGGGACGTACTGATCAAGGTCAAGCGGACCGGGATCTGCGGTACCGACCTGCACATCCGTTCCTGGGACGGCTGGGCGCAGAAGACCATCGCGACCCCGATGACCATCGGCCACGAGTTCGTCGGCGAGGTCGTCTCCGTCGGCCGTGACGTCTCCGACGTCGCCGTCGGCGACCTGGTCAGCGGTGAGGGCCACCTCGTCTGCGGCAAGTGCCGCAACTGTCTCGCCGGCCGCCGCCACCTCTGCCGCGCCACCGTCGGCCTCGGCGTCGGCCGCGACGGCGCCTTCGCCGAGTACGTGGCGCTGCCCGCCTCCAACGTGTGGGTGCACCGCGTCCCGGTCGACCTCGACATCGCCGCGATCTTCGACCCGTTCGGCAACGCCGTCCACACCGCGCTCTCCTTCCCGCTCGTCGGCGAGGACGTCCTCGTCACCGGCGCCGGCCCGATCGGCATCATGGCCGCCGCCGTCGCCAAGCACGCCGGCGCCCGCAACGTCGTCATCACCGACGTCAGCGAGGAGCGCCTCGACCTGGCCCGCAAGACCGGCGTCTCGCTCGCCCTCAACGTGGCCGAGAAGACCATCGCCGACGGCCAGCGCACCCTCGGGCTGAAGGAGGGCTTCGACGTCGGCCTGGAGATGTCCGGCAACCCGCACGCCATGCGCGACATGATCGCCAACATGACCCACGGCGGAAAGATCGCCATGCTCGGCCTGCCGAGCGAGGACTTCGCCGTCGACTGGGCGAAGATCGTCACCTCGATGATCACCATCAAGGGCATCTACGGCCGCGAGATGTTCGAGACCTGGTACGCCATGTCGGTCCTCCTGGAGGGCGGGCTCGACCTGTCCCCGGTCATCACGGGCCGGTACGACTACACCGACTACGAGGCCGCCTTCGACGACGCGGCCTCCGGCAAGAGCGGCAAGATCATCCTCGACTGGACTGCGGGAGCCTGACCCATGTTCGATTCCGTACGCGACGACATCCGCGCCACCCTCGACGAGATCCGGGCGGCCGGCCTCCACAAGCCCGAGCGGGTCATCGGCACCCCCCAGTCCGCGACCGTCGAGGTCACGGCCGGCGGCCGCCCCGGCGAGGTCCTCAACTTCTGCGCCAACAACTACCTCGGCCTCGCCGACCACCCCGACGTCGTCGCCGCCGCCCACGAGGCACTCGACCGCTGGGGCTACGGCATGGCCTCCGTCCGCTTCATCTGCGGCACGCAGGAGGTCCACAAGGAGCTGGAGGCCCGCCTCTCGGCCTTCCTCGGCCAGGAGGACACGATCCTCTACTCCTCCTGCTTCGACGCCAACGGCGGCGTCTTCGAGACCCTCCTCGGCGCCGAGGACGCGGTCATCTCCGACGCCCTCAACCACGCCTCCATCATCGACGGCATCCGCCTCTCCAAGGCCCGCCGCTTCCGCTACGCCAACCGCGACATGGCCGACCTGGAGCAGCAGCTCAAGGAGGCCACCGAGGGCGGCGCCCGGCGCAAGCTGATCGTCACCGACGGCGTCTTCTCCATGGACGGCTACGTCGCCCCGCTCGCCGACATCTGCGACCTGGCCGAGCGCTACGACGCCATGGTCATGGTCGACGACTCGCACGCCGTCGGCTTCGTCGGCCCCGGCGGCCGCGGCACCCCCGAACTCCACGGCGTCATGGACCGCGTCGACATCATCACCGGCACCCTCGGCAAGGCCCTCGGCGGCGCCTCCGGCGGCTACGTCGCCGCCCGCGCCGAGATCGTCGCCCTGCTGCGCCAGCGCTCCCGCCCGTACCTCTTCTCCAACACCCTCGCCCCGGTCATCGCCGCCGCCTCCCTCAAGGTCCTCGACCTCCTGGAGTCCGCCGGCGACCTGCGCGACAAGCTCAACGCCAACACCGCGCTCTTCCGCAGCCGCATGACCGAGGAGGGCTTCGACATCCTCCCCGGCGACCACGCCATCGCCCCCGTCATGATCGGCGACGCCGCCGTGGCCGGAAAGATGGCCGAGCTGCTCCTGGAACGCGGCGTCTACGTGATCGGCTTCTCCTACCCGGTCGTCCCCCAGGGCCAGGCCCGCATCCGCGTCCAGCTCTCGGCCGCACACTCCACGGAGGACGTGAACCGCGCGGTGGACGCCTTCGTCGCGGCCCGCGCGGAACTCGACGCCTGAGCCCGGATCCAGGATTCCGGATCCAACCGCCTGGATCCGGAATTCCGGCTCCAACGTTCTGGATCCTGGATCCAACCTCCAACCTCCTGGATCCGACCTCCGGGACCCTGGATCCAACCTTTCGGATCCAACGTCTCGGATCCACGATCCGAGATCCCAGGCCACGGAGGCAGACCCCGCCCCCGGCCTGGGAGACTAGGCGCATGATCGAAGCACGGCGGTTGCACATCCTCCGTGCGGTGGCCGACCACCGCACGGTCACCGCGGCGGCCGCCGCGCTCTACCTCACCCCCTCCGCCGTCTCCCAGCAGCTCGCCGCCCTGGAGCAGGAGACCGGCCACCGGCTCGTGGACCGCAGTGCCCGAGGGGTGAGGCTCACCTCGGCCGGCGAGATCCTCCTGAGCCACGCCAACGCGGTGCTGGCGCAGTTGGAGCGGGCGGAGGCGGAGCTCGCCGCGTACGGCTCGGGGGAGGCGGGGACCGTCACGGTCGCGGCGTTCGCCACCGGCATCGGCCTCGTCGTCGCCCCCGCCATCGCGGACCTCGCCACGACGGCACCCGGCATCAGGGTCAGGGTGCGGGACGCCGAGGGCGACGCGAGTCTGCTGATGGTGCTCGACCGGCAGGTGGACGTGGCCGTGGCCGTCGAGTACCGGGGAGCGCCGGGCGAGGACGACGACCGGCTCACCCGGGTCCCGCTCTACGCGGAGCCCTTCGACGTGGTGCTCCCGCCCGCCCACGCCCTCGGCGGCACCGAACGTGTCGCGCTCGCGGACCTCGCGAAGGACGCCTGGATCGGCCAGTCCACGGGCAACCCCTGCCACGACGTGACCGTCCTGGCCTGCGAGTACGCGGGCTTCGCGCCCCGCTTCGAGCATGTCTCGGACGACTTCCGGGCCGTCGTCGCCCTCGCCGCCGCGGGCGCCGGCGCGGCCCTCGTGCCCCGCTCGGCCCTGCGCGGCATGGACCTGAGGGACGTCGCTGTCCGCCCCGTCGACGGCGTCGCCCCCACCCGCCGCGTCTTCGCGGCCGTACGCCGGGGCTCCGAGGACCATCCCCTCATCGCCCCCGTCCTCACCGCCCTCCGCACGGCCGCGGCCCTCGGTCTCGGCGCGCCCTAGGACCACGTCGCCGGCGATTGGCCAGTTCTCGTCTGCCGTGTGCGGTGGCGCAGGGGCTTAATGGGGCTCCCGCGAGGCGCGGGGTGAGCGACGAGTGCATGGGGGAGCACATGGCCACCAACGGGAGTCCCGGACCGCCGCCGGGCACACCGCCCGCGGTCCCGCCGGCCCAACCGCCCGTACCGCCGGCCGGGCAGCCGCCCGTACCGCCGGCCACGCCGCCGTTCGGACCTTCACCCACCCCGCCGACCGGGTCGGCGGTACCGCTGCCGGAGCCTCCGGCCGTCGTGATGCCGCCGCGGTTCCCCGCCCCGCCGGGCCCGAAGGAGCGGCTGGAGATCGCGGTCAGGCGGCGGATGCTCTGGGTGGGTTCGGCGGCGTTCCCGTTGCAGAACATCACTCGGGTCGAGGCGTTGAAGGCCAAACCCCACCGGGACACGAGCCTCGCGGGCTTCCTGAAGTGGCTGGCGTACTCCGTCCTCGCCTATCTGCTGCTCGCCGTGGTGGACGGCGGCGCGGCGACGAGAGGGGCGGACGGCGGCGCGATCCTCCTCGCCGCCGCGATCGGCCTCGTCGTCCTCCTCCTCGGCGAACTGTTCAGACCGGAGAGGCCCGTCCTGGTCGTGGAGACGGCCAGTGGCTCCTTGAAGGCCGTGACGCTGCCGAACATGGACGAGCTGCAGGCGATCGCCGGGCAGATCGTCCACGCGATCGACCATCCGGACGCCGACTTCGCGGCGTACGTCCATCGGACGGACAACTCCCACCGGAACGGCGTCAACCAGCACGGCAGGAACAACAGCAGGAACAACAGCAGGAACAACGGCAGGAACAGACCGTGACGACCGAGCGGCCCGCACCCGCCTAGGAGCTGTCCGGCCGGTCATGTGACTGTCGTTTGACCTGCTCGTTGCGTCGGGCATGGGGCGGGGAGAACGCGGCGATCCATCGGACGCGGAGAAGGAGTGGTTGCGGCAGTTCCTGCCGATGAGCAACGGTCGGTGCGGACGCTCGCGCGATCACCGGCAGGTGATCGACGGGATCCTGCACCGGTTGCGGACCGGGGTGCACTGGCATGACCTCCCGGAGCGGTTCGGTCCGTTGGGGCGTCCCGGCGGACTCCACCGTCGTGCGCGCGCACCAGCACGCGGCCGGCGCCCGGGTGGACCCGCCGCCGGCACCGGGCGCATCAATGGGGACAAGGCGCCAGAACACCAGGACAAGACACAGTGGCAGAGTCTGTCCGGCCGCCTGGTGGAGGTGGTGCGCGAGGCGAGAGTCTGGGACGCTCGCGCGGCGGATTCACCACCGAGATCCATCTGAGCGCCGACAACCGCTGCCGCCCTCTGCCCTTGGTCGTTACCCGCGGCCGGCGGGCGGACTGGACGCAGGTCGTGCCCGTGCTGGGGAAGATCCGCGTTCCCCGGTTCGGGTCGGGCAGGCCGCGCAAGGAGCCGGACAGTGTCGCGGCGGACAAGGGCTACAGCAACAGGCCCTGCCGCGAGTACCTGGGGCGGACGGGCATTCGCCACACCATTCCGGAGAAGACCGACAGCCGGATCAGCGAATGCCAGCGCGGACGCGACTGTCCTCAGTCCCGCCCTGTCCTTTCGCCGAAGCAGCGCTTCCGTGGTCATCCTGGTGACAAAGGTTGTCACCGCGGTCGAGCACGATCTCCAGCAGCGACCCACGGGCCTCCTGCATCTCGGCAGACCCTGCCAGGCCGTGGCCGGCATCTGCGCGGTCACGGTAGTCGCGACTTCGCCCGAGTTCGCCGAGCGCCACGACAGCGGCACGCCGCAACTCCCTCTCCACCTGCCTGCCCCGTGCCACGCCTTCCGGGCGAAGTACCACCGCGGCGCCCTGAGGGTGATCGCCAGGACAGCTCCTAGACGGCCGCCGTCACACGACCGCCGGTGGTGCCCCGGAGGAGGAGAGGGGTGGCGAGCAGGAGGGCGCCCGCGGTGGCGAGGGCGACGCGGGGGCCGGTGACGGCGGCGAGCAGGCCCCAGAGGGCGGTGAGGGCGGCGATGGAGAGGCTCGCGCTGACCGACCAGGCGGAGAGCGTACGGGCGAGGCGGGTGGGGTCCGTGTGGCGGAGGCGGTGGGTGGCGAGCAGGGGGTTGAAGACGCCGCAGGACGCCACCAGGCCGAGCTGCACGCCCATCACCACCACCATGCCGGCGGCGCCGGACGGTACGAACGCGAGCCCCGACGACCAGCAGGAGCGCAGCACCCCGGCGGTACGGAGCACCCGGGCGTCGCCGTACCGGGCCACCAGCCGGGGCGCCAGGCGTGAGCCCACGAGCCCGCCGACGCACGGGGCGGCGAAGACGAGCCCGTACTGCCAGGGGGAGAGACCGAGGTCGCGCAGGAGGAGCACGGCGAGGAGCGGCTCCGAGGCCATGATCAGGCCGTTGACCGCGATCGCGTTGAGGAAGAGCGGGCGCAGGACCGGATGGCGCAGGATGTGGCGCCATCCCTCCAGCAACTCGCCCGCGCGCAGCCGCCCCTCCGGGCGCCGCGCGGGCTCCGGTTCCGAGCCGCCGATGGAGCGGATGCCGAGGGCGGAGAGGAGGTGGCTGCAGGCGTCGGCGAGGATCGTCGTCACGGGTCCGAAGAGCCCGATCGCGGCCCCGCCGAGCGGTGGGCCGGCCATCGACGCCGTCCAGTTCGTCGCCTCGAAACGGCTGTTGGCGACGAGGAGGTCCTCCGGAGGCAGGAGCCCCTTCAGGAACGCGCCGCTCGCCGCCCGGAACGCGATGTCCGCCGCCGCGACGACCACCGAGACCACCAGCAGCTGGGCGAAGCCCAGCCACCCGAGGAGGTACGCCACGGGGACACTGGCCAGGGCCGCGAACCGGACCAGGTCCATCGCCACCATGACGGGCCGCTTCCGCCGGAACTCCACCCACGGCCCGAGCGGCACCGCGAGCACCGCGCCGACCGCCCGCCCCGTCGCCGCCAGCGCGGCCACCTGGGCCGGGCCCGAGTCGAGCACGACCACCGCGAGCAGCGGAAAGGCGCCGAAACCGAGCCAGGTCCCGTACGTGCTCACCGCGTACGCGGCCCACAGGCGCCCGAACCGTCGCCCCAGTACCTGCCGCGCCGCCACGACCCCCCCCCACCGCCCTCTCCGCACCTCCGGCCGCACCGACCGAGCCGCCGACTCTACCTCCGGGACCCTCTGGGTTCCCCTCAAGCCGGGGACGGAGGGGACGGAGCGCAGCAGGCGTCGGTCCCGTGCTCAGTCCGGCGAGCGGTGCCAGCCGACGGCCGCGACGCGGGAGGCGTCCGACGGGCGGGATTCGTCGAACAGGGCGCGGCCCGTGCCGTCCAGGACCCGGAGACCGGTCACGTACACCCCCCGTCCGACGGCGCGGCCGGCGGTGGAGTAGCGGAAGCGTAGGCGGAGGCCGTCGGAGGGTGCGGGCACGGGGGTCGGTGGGAGGGTGGCGGTGAGGCGGTGCCAGCGGCGGCCGGACCACCCGGACGCCGTGCCGTCCGGGTGGTCGTGTGCCTCCTCGGGCCGTTCGAGCGGGGCGGTGCGGAAGGGGACGGGCCGCCAGTCCGTACCGCCGTCGGGCGCCGCCTCCAGGGCGAGGGGGTCGGTGGCCGGCACGGTGTCCCACCAGAGGAGGCAGGTGAGACGGTCGGTGTCAGGGCCCGTCGCGGGGAGGGTGAGGGTGGCGCCGCCGGGGGCCGCCATGCCGGAGAACCAGGCCGTGGGGCCGGGCGCGCCGGCCGGGGATCGGACCGGGATGGCCCGGGCCAGGCGGTCGGCGGCGGCCAGCCGGGGCGCCGAACCGGTGCGCCAGGTGCGGACCGGGTGCACCGAGTTGGCGAGCAGGATCAGGAACGCGTCGGCGTCCGGGGCGAGCACCAGGCTGGTGCCGGTGAAGCCGGTGTGCCCGGCGGTCCGGGGCCCGGAGAGGGCGCCCATGTACCAGCGCTGGTCCAGCTCGAAACCGAGGCCGTGCGCGTGGCCGGGGAAGGCTTCGTTGACGTCGGTGAGGAGGAGGTCCACGGAGGCGGGGGAGAGGACGCGGGTGGAGCCGTACGCGCCGCCGTCGAGGAGGGTGCGGGCGAGGACGGCGAGGTCGCGGGCGCGGGAGAAGACGCCGGCGTGACCGGCGACGCCGCCCATCGCGTAGGCGTTCTCGTCATGGACCTCGCCCCGCACCATGCCCCGGTCGAGCCGGGCCCACGGCCGACGGGCGTCCTCGGTGGCGGCGGTCTCCGCCCGCCACGAGAGCGGGGGAACGAAACGCGTGCGGTGCATCCCGAGCGGAGCGGTGATCTCGTCGTGGAGCAGCGTCTCCAGACCGCGACCGGTGATCCGTTCCAGGAGCAGGTGCAGCGCGATCATGTTCAGGTCCGAGTAGCGGTACGCGGTCCCCGGCGGCGCGAGCGGCGCCTCCTCCCACAGCATGCGCAGCCGGGCCTCACGGTCCGGCGCCTCGTACAGCGGCAGCTCCGCCCGCAGCCCCGAGGTGTGGCCGAGCAGCTGCCGGACCGTGATCCCCGCCTTCTCCGCCCGGCCGAACTCCGGCAGGTACGCGGCGACCCGCTCCCCGAGCTCCAGCGCACCCCGCTCCACCTGACGCACCGCCAGGATCGCGGTGAAGAGCTTGGTCAACGAGGCCACGTCGAAGACCGTGTCCGGCGTCATCGGAACCCGCAGCTCCGGCGCGAGCCCAACCCCCGCGTCGCTCTCCTCGTCGTACGCCTCCCAGCGCGCAGCCCACCCCACCGCTCGGTGCAGCGCCACCGCCCGACCCCGCCCCGCGAGCAGCACGGCCCCCGCGCACCACGGATGCACGGGAGAAGGGCCGAGGAACCCGCGCACGTCCTCGACCATCCCCTCCAGCTCCCGCCCCAGCAGTCCTGCCTCTTCCGCCGTACCCCACCGCAGACCGGGGACTCCGCCGGTCGGCTCACTCCCTGCCACGCCCATCGGCCCGTCTCCCGACACTCGGATCCAATATCCAAAATTCAGGATCCTGCCTCCCGGATCCCGGATCCTGCCTCCCGGATCCCGGATCTTGGATTCTGAATTCTGGATCCAGTCGTGCGCCTACCTTCCCCGACCCGGCCCCTCCGCCCGTGCCGCCACCCCCGACCCAAACAATCTGACGCTCCATCAGAAAACCTCTTCCCTCCACCGCCGTGCTGCGGCATCCTGCCGCCCATGGAGACGGAGCTGAGTCGCACACTGGGGATCGAGCACGCCATCTTCGGCTTCACGCCCTTCCCCGCGGTCGCCGCCGCCCTCAGTCGGGCCGGTTGTTTCGGGGTGCTGGGCGCGGTTCGCTATACCGCCCCGGACGACCTCGCCCGTGACCTCGACTGGATGCAGGAGCACACCGGCGGGCGGCCGTACGGGCTCGACGTGGTGATGCCCGCGAAGAAGGTCGAGGGCGTCAGCGAGGCGGATGTCGAGGCGATGATCCCGGCCGGGCACCGGGAGTACGTGCGTTCGGTGCTCGCCAAGCATGGCGTGCCCGAGCTCGCCGAGGGTGAGGCCTCGGGTTGGCGGATCACCGGATGGATGGAGGAGGTGGCGCGCAGCCAGCTCGACGTCGCCTTCGATTACCCGATCAAGCTGCTCGCCAACGCCCTCGGATCCCCGCCCCCCGACGTCGTCGCCCGCGCGCACGAGCACAACGTGCTCGTCGCCGCGCTCGCCGGCAGCGCCCGACACGCCCGCCGGCACGCCGAGGCGGGCATCGACATCGTCGTCGCCCAGGGGTACGAGGCCGGCGGCCACACCGGAGAGATCGCCTCCATGGTGCTCACCCCGGAGGTCGTGGACGCCGTCTCGCCGCTGCCCGTGCTCGCCGCCGGCGGCATCGGCAGCGGCGAGCAGATCGCCGCGGGGCTCGCGCTCGGCGCGCAGGGCGTGTGGCTCGGCTCGATCTGGCTCACCACCACCGAGGCCGAGCTCCACTCGCGCGCGCTCACGGCGAAGCTGCTCGCCGCGGGTTCCGGTGACACGGTCCGTTCCCGGGCGCTGACCGGGAAGCCGGCCCGGCAGCTCCGCACCGAGTGGACCGACGCCTGGGAGGATCCGGCGGGGCCGGGCACGTTGCCGATGCCGCTCCAGGGGCTGCTGGTCGCGGAGGCTGTATCCAGGATCCAGAAGTACGAGGTCGATCCGCTCCTCGGCACCCCCGTCGGGCAGATCGTCGGCCGGATGAACTCCGAGCGCAGCGTCCAGCAGGTCGTCGACGAGCTGACCCGCGGCTTCGAGAAGGCCGTGGACCGGATCAACAGGATCGCCGGAAGGAGCGCGCCGTGAGCGAGACCGCCGCCCCCAACGGCTTCTGGGCCCAGGCCGCCGCCGACCCGGAACGCACGGTGCTGGTGGCGCCGGACGGCGAGGAGTGGTCGGCGGGCCGGCTGCTCGCCGCCGCCCACCGCATGGTGCACGGACTGCGCGCGGCCGGGCTCGGACGCGGCGACGCCTTCGCCGTCGTCCTGCCCAACGGCGTCGAGTTCTTCACCGCCCATCTCGCCGCCACCCAGGCCGGGTTCTACCTGGTCCCGGTCAACCACCACTTCGTGGCCGCGGAGATCGCCTGGATCGTCGCCGACTCAGGAGCGAAGGTCCTCGTCGCCCACGAGCGGTTCGGCGAGGCGGCCGGCGCCGCCGCCGACGAGGCCGGACTCGCCCCGAGTCACCGGTACGCCGTCGGGACGATCCCCGGCTTCCGCCCGTACGCCGAACTCCTCGACGGGCAGCCGGAGTCGGAGCCGGCCGACCGGACGCTCGGCTGGGTCATGAACTACACCTCGGGCACGACCGGACGCCCCCGGGGCATCCGCCGCCCATTGTCGGGCCGGCTCCCCGAGGAGTCCCATCTCGGGGGTTTCCTCGGCATCTTCGGCATCCGGCCCTTCGACGCGAACGTGCACCTCGTGTGCTCGCCGCTATACCACACGGCGGTCCTCCAGTTCGCCGCCGCGGCGCTGCACATCGGACACCCGCTGGTCCTCATGGACAAGTGGGCCCCCGAGGAGATGCTGCGGCTGATCGACAGGTACGCCTGCACCCACACCCACATGGTCCCCACCCAGTTCCACCGCCTCCTCGCCCTTCCCGAGGAGACCCGCGCGCGCTACGACGTGAGCTCGATGCGGCACGCCATCCACGGCGCAGCGCCGTGCCCGGAACACGTCAAGCGGGCGATGATCGCCTGGTGGGGCGGGTGTGTGGAGGAGTACTACGCGGCCAGCGAGGGCGGCGGCGCCTTCGCCACCGCCGAGGAGTGGCTGAAGCGGCCGGGCACGGTCGGCCGCGCCTGGCCGATCAGCGAACTCGCGATCCTCGACGACGACGGCAACGCGCTCCCGCCCGGCGAACTCGGCACCGTCTACCTGAAGATGAACACCGGCGGCTTCCAGTACCACAAGGACGCGGCCAAGACCGCGAAGAGCCGCGTCGGCGACTTCTTCACCGTCGGAGACCTCGGCCATCTCGACGAGGACGGCTACCTCTACCTCCGCGACCGCAAGATCGACATGATCATCTCGGGCGGCGTCAACATCTACCCCGCCGAGATCGAGGCCGCGCTCCTGGCCCACCCGGCCGTCGCCGACGCCGCCGCCTTCGGCGTCCCGCACGCCGACTGGGGCGAGGAGGTGAAAGCGGTCGTCGAGACCGCCGACGGGTACGAGGAGGGGCCGGTGCTCGCCGAGGAGATCCTCGCCCACTGCGCCGACCACCTGGCCGGCTTCAAGCGGCCGAAGTCCCTCGACTTCGTCGCCGTGATGCCCCGCGACCCCAACGGCAAGCTCTACAAGCGCCGGCTCCGAGACCCCTACTGGGAGGGTCACGAGCGCCCGCTGTGAGCGATCTGTCGTCCGGCCGGTACCGAGCGCGACCGGATTGGATCCAGTGTGTCGGCCGAGGCCCGTTTCAGGCGGCCAGGGGTGGCAAGTCGCTGGTCATGAGGCCGACCGTGGGCCCGTACCTCCGCGTCACACCCGTGTCACAGGGAGCTGGACGCCATGACCACCACCCCCAGCAACCCCGACCCCGTCCCCAGGGACACCCCTCGGGACATCCCGGCGAATCCCCCCGGTGACAGCGTCGCCAGAGGCATCAGCCCGGGCGAGACGCCCCCGGCGGAATCCGGCACCGGCACGGCGACCGGCCCGTACCGGCCGCTCAGCCGCGGCTGGACCAAGGGCCCCCTCGTGGCGATATGGGTGATCGTCGTCCTGTGCGCCCTGTTCTTCCTCGTGTACGCGATCCTCCTCGCGACCGGCTGACGAAGGGAGCCCGCCATGCCCGGCACCGACCGGTCCGGCACCCCCACCCAGGACGAGAGCCGCGCCGACGACGTCTACCAGCCCGCCCACTCCGACGGCGACAACCGCCCGTCCGGGCCCCTCGACCCCGACAACGCCCTCGCGACCGACCCCGCCGACGACATGAGCGTCCCTGGATACTCCCCGCCGGACCGCCCCACCGGTGTCACCCGGCACGGCACCACGCAGCGGGAGCAGCAGGAAGGCGAACCGCTCGACGACCGCCTCCGCCAGGAGGAGCCGGAGCCGCAGGCACCCGGGGACGACGGCATCGGGGACCTCCCAGGAGGCGACGGCGAGCCCGTGGACGAGGAGGCCGGCGCCGTCCGCGCCGGACGCCTCGCCCCGTACGCCGCACGACCCGGCCACATCGACCGGGCGGTCGCCCGTGACATCGGCCCCGACGACGGCACGGCGCCGGCCGAGGAGGCGGCGATGCACGTGGAGACGGCGGTGAACGGCGTCGACGAGGGCGAGGAGCGTGATGTGTGAGGCGTGGTGCGTGACGCCGGATCCTGGATCCAAAACCTCGGATCCTGGATCCGGGACTCTGGATTCTGGATCCAGGACTTTGGATCCCGGATTTTGGATCCAGGACCCAAGATCTTGGATCCAAGACCCCGCCTTGATCTCGACCCCCGTCCCCACTCCAGGTCCCGCCCCTACCTGACGCCCTCGGCCCGTTCACGGGCCCCACCACTGGAAGGGAGCCGTCATGCGCGGATATGACGGTTCGTACTGGATGGAGTCGGCGCCGCCGGGCGCTCCCCACCCGCCCCTCGCTCGGGACATGGACGCCGATGTGGTCGTGGTCGGCGCGGGCATCGCGGGTCTGTGTGCCGCGCGTGAGCTGGCCCGGGCCGGGCGGGAGGTGGTGGTGTTGGAGGCGGGCCGGGTCGGGGCGGGGGTCACCGGTCACACCACCGGCAAGCTGACCGCTCTGCATGGGCTCTGCTACGAGCGGCTGTGTCGGGAGCGTGGTGCGGAGGCGGCGGCCCGTTACGCGGAGGCACAGCAGGATGCGCTCGGCGAGGTGGTGGGGCTCTGCGCGGAGCTCGGGGCCGATGCCGAGATCGAGCGTCGTCCGGCGTACACGTACACCCTGGACCGGCGGAACGCGGGGCGGATCCGCGCGGAGGCGGCGGCCGCCAGGGCGGCCGGCCTGCCGGCGACGACGGTGACCGACCCGGGGCTGCCCTATCCGGTGGCGGCGGCCGTGCGGGTGGACGACCAGCTGCAGTTCCATCCGCGCCGCTTCCTCCTCGCGGTCGCCGACGACCTGGTCGCACACGGTGGACGCGTCCACGAGGGCAGCAGGGTCACGGAGGTCCGCGAGGGCGCCGACCGTGGGGTCACGGTCGGCGGCGGGTTCAGCGTCCGCGCCCGGGACGTCGTCCTCGCCACGCACTTCCCGCTGAGCTGCCCCACCCCCTTGCTGCTGCGGCTCTCGGTGCGCCGGGAACTCGTCGTCGCCGCCGTCGTCGAGGAGCTGCACGCCCCGTACGGCATGTACCTGACGCCGGAGGGCGGCACGCGGTCGGTGCGTACGGCTCCGGCCGACGAGGGCAGGAGGGTGCTCATCGTGGCGGGCGAGACGTTCGAGCCGGGCGCGGGCGGCGTACGACACCGGTTCGGGCGGCTCGAGGCCTGGGCCTCCGGTCACCTGCCCGGTTTCGCGGACGCGCCGGCCGTCCACCGATGGGCCGCGCAGGACGTCCACACCGCCGACGGGCTGCCCTGCGTGGGACCCGTCGGACCCGACGGCTCCGGGGCCGGGCACCTCCACGTCGCCACCGGGTTCGGCGGCTGGGGCCTCAGCAACGGGGTTGCCGCCGGCCGGCTCCTCACCGCACGTCTTACGGGCGGGCCCCTTCCGGCCTGGGCCGACCTCGTCGACCCGCGGCGGCCGCTGCCGCTCCGCGAGTATCCCGGTGTCGCGCGGCACCAGGCCTCCGTGGCACGCCACTACGCGGTCGGTTTCGGCCCCCGGGCCAGACGCTGTACCCACATGGGCTGCGCCCTGGGCTTCAACCATGCCGAGAACACCTGGGAGTGCCCCTGCCACGGTTCCCGCTTCGCCGCCGACGGCACCGTCCTCCAGGGTCCGGCGACCCGCCCCCTGGGCGACGACTGATCCCCGGAGGCCGCCCCGGAGGGAGCGCCCGGGGGGCGCCCGTTCACGCGCCGCCCGGCAGTGTGACCGGCGGTAGGGAGTCGAAGCCGTGTCACGGCCGGCCTGTTCCATGTCGCGGCGGTCGTGTTCCGCGTCCCCGGTGACCACCGCCTCCGCCTCGAAGCGGCCGATCGTCCCGCCGGGCGCGCCGCCGGTCGATGCGAAGGCCAGCAGCCGTGCCCCGTCGCGTACGTACACGACCGGGTGGGGCGCTCCCGGCTGCCGCGGGCGTCCCGGGTCCGGGTGGTGAGCCGGACGGTCCGGACGTCGTCGACGCCGCCGTCCGTACGCTGCTGCTGCTCATGCCCCGGATGGTCGGGCGGGTCAAGCACATCAAGGTGCCGGATGAGCTGGCGTCCCTGACGCCGGCGCCCCGTCACCTCCCCCTGCTCGCCCACCTCCTCCTCGACGGACCCCAGAAGGCCGACGAACCCGCCCTCGCACCCCTGCGACCGGCCGAACGGCGGATGTTCATCGACACCCTCGCCGCGTACGACCACGGTCTGGCCGGCGCAGAACAATGACGGAAACGGGCCGCGGCCTCCCACGGCGGAAGCCGCGGCCCCCTAGGGCAGGAAGAAGACGATGAGTTCGAGCACCAAGGCGTCGACCCGGGAGTGGACCACGTGGGGGCCGGTGGTGGCCCTGCTTGCGCTGGTCTCCGCCTGGGGGCGCGACCTACCGGGCGTCGCCGTGGTCCTCGTCGCGCTCTGCCTCTTCGCCGCGGTCCTCGCCGCCGTCCACCACGCCGAGGTGATCGCCCACCGGGTCGGCGAACCCTTCGGCTCGCTCGTCCTGGCCGTCGCCGTCACCGTCATCGAGGTCGGACTCATCGTCAGCCTCATGGCCGGAGGCGGCGAGAAGACCTCCACCTACGCCCGCGACACCGTCTTCGCCGCCGTCATGATCACCTGCAACGGCATCGTGGGCCTCGCGCTCCTCGTCGCCGCGCTCCGCAACCGGGTCGCGGTCTTCAACGCCGAGGGCTCCGGCGGCGCGCTCGCCACCGTCTGCACCCTCGCCACCATGACCCTGGTGCTCCCCACCTTCACCACCAGCCACCCCGGCCCCGAGTTCTCCGGCGCCCAGCTCACCTTCGCCGCCATCGCCTCGATCGCGCTGTACGGGGTCTTCGTCGCCGTCCAGACCGTCCGGCACCGCGACTACTTCCTCCCCGTCAGCGTCGAGGGCAAGGAGTCCTCGGAGGAGGAGCACGCCGCTCCGCCGACGAAGGCGGCCACCCTCGCCAGCCTCGGCCTGCTCCTCGTCGCGCTGATCGCCGTCGTCGGCAACGCCAAGGTGATCTCCCCGACCATCGAGGACGGCGTCCAGTCCGCGGGGCTGCCCAAGGCCGTCGTCGGCGTCGTGATCGCCCTCATGGTCCTGCTGCCCGAGACGCTCGCCGCCGTGCGCGCCGCCCGCCGCAACCGCGTGCAGACCAGCCTCAACCTCGCCTACGGCTCCGCGATCGCCAGCATCGGACTCACCATCCCGGCGATCGCGCTCGCCTCCATCTGGCTGTCCGGGCCCCTGGTGCTGGGCCTGGGCCCCCTCCACATGGTCCTGCTCGCCCTCACCGGGGTGGTGAGCGCCCTGACCGTGGTGCCCGGACGGGCCACGCTCCTCCAGGGCGGCGTCCACCTCGCGATCTTCGCCGCCTTCGTCTTCCTGTCGTTCAGTCCCTGAGCGCCGTCACTTCTCCCCGACCCGCACCACCTTCAGCGCGGGCGAGCGCAGGATGTCCCTCTCGCAGAACCGGGAGGTCACCCAGCGCTCGCCCGCGTACAGCTTCGTCTGGTCGCTGTAGTGCGGCGAGGCCGGGTTCGAGGACTGGGAGTACGTGAGCAGGGTGCGGGCCGCCGGGCAGCGCCCGCCGTCCCAGCCGACCGCCTGCACATGGCTCGTGCCGTGCGCGACCTCGACGTAGCCGCCGCCCGCCGCGTTCCACACCGCCTCCGTCTTGTTCCAGACGCCCAGCGACTCCGTACCGCCGCTCACCGGGATCCGCTCCCCGCCGCGTACGACGAACTGGTGGTCCCGCAGCGGCGCGTCCAGCGCGATCCCCGCCGTACGCAGCTCCGCCGCCGCGGCCGCGAGCGCCGTCGCGAAACCGGCCGCGTCCGTGTCGAGTCCGCGCGGGGTCCGCACCGGGTCCGCCGCCGAGAACGGCACCTTCCACTGCCGGGCCGCCGGCACCGCCGCCGTGAACCTGCGCCAGAACCGGTCGAAGAGCAGCGCGCCCCGGCTGTCCGAGTCCATCGTCCGGTCCCAGGCCGCGAGCACCCGGCACGCCTCCGGGTCGGCGGGCAGCACGGCCGGGCAGGCCGCCGCCACGTCCGCCGCCGCCAGGTCCGCGGCCGGCACCCGGTTCGCGAACTGCTGCCGCTGGAGGTCCGCCACGGTCAGCCGGCCCCGTGCCGCCATGCCCGCCACGTCCTCGATCCCGCCCCGGGTCCGCAGCGAACGCGGCGTCGCGACCGTGCCGAAGACCCGCTCGTACCCGGTCAGCGGGCGCTCCGCGTTGGCCAGCCAGGCGCTGTCGTTGGAGTTCGCCGCGTACGGCGCGTCCTTGAGCACCGGCATCCGCGACGGCCCGAAGATCCCGGGCTGCACCGCGTCCCGGTCCGAGCCGAGCGCGCATTCCGTCCGGGAGCCGTCGAGGACGGCGACGCCCGACGCCGGGTAGACGACCCGGCCGAGCGGGGTGGAGCAGCGCTCCGCCAGCTCGTCGGTGATCCGGGGCAGCACCTGCGACTGGCCGAAGTAGGTGTGACCGGCGGCGTCCGCGGCGATCGTGTTCACCCAGGGCAGGCCCTGGGTGCGGCGCAGCGTCTCGGCGACGTCTCGGGTGGAGCGGGCCCTGGCGAAGCCGAGCGCGGTGTCGGATGCACGCAGGTTGGCCGCGTTCGGGTCGTTGAGCGCGTACGCGGTGCTCGTCGTCCAGGGCAGCGGCAGGCTCGCGCCGAGCCCGCTCGTCACCGGGCCGTACCGGGTCCACCACTGGGTACGGGTCACCGGCGTGCCGTCCCGGTCCGCCACGGTCACCGTCCGCGCGGTCATCCGCTCCGGCTTCCCGTCCACCAGGTACGCGGTCGGGTCGCCCGGCACCAGCGTCAGCTGGTGGAGGTTCAGCGGCACACCGGTGGCCACGGTGTGGCTCCACGCCACCTTGTCGTTGAAGCCGATGTTGACGACGGTGGTGCCGAGCAGCGAGGCGCCGGAGACGTTCAGCTCGCCGGGGATCGTCTGCTGCGACTGCCAGAAGCGGCGGCCGCCCTGCCACGGGTAGTGCGGGTTGCCGAGCAGCAGCCCCCGCCCGTTCGCCGTCGTGGCGCCCGAGAACGCGACCGCGTTCGACCCCATCGTGGCGTTCTCCGGCGCGAACAGCGCCCGCGCCGCCTCCGCCGTACGCTCCGGGTCGACGTCCTGATTCCGTACCCGCGCCGTGGTGGTCGCTGCTGTCGCCGCTGTCGCGGCCGGCGGGACGGCCGCCGCGATGCCGTCGACCGCCCGGCCCTGACCGCCGAGCACCGAGACGGCGAAGCCGCGCCGGGCCACGTCCAGGGCCGTCACCGGCCGGACCCAGGCGGCGCCCGCGCACGCCGGATCCGTGATCCGGTTCTTCCGCAGCCAGGCGTTGTACCCGGCCGCCCACCCGCGCATCAGCTCCTTCAGCTCCCGGCTCGGACCCGCCGGGGCCGGGGTGCGCAGCAGCTCCTCGACCGTGCCCGCCTGCTTGACGCCCCGGAAGTACAGGTCGCTGGAGAGGTTGGAGGTCGCGGAGGAGAGCGCGCCGTCCGGGGCGCCGGAGGACCCGAAGTGGCGCGAGCGCTCGCCGTTCACGGTCACGAAGCCGTCGGCGAGCACGCACACCTGGTCGGCGGCCTGCGCCCAGCCCGTGCCGAAGCCGAGGTCGGCGTAGTCGTGGGCGAGGATGTGCGGCACGCCGTACTCGGTGTACCGGATGACGGCGCTCAGGCCCCGGTCGGACGGCCGGTGCTCGCCGCCGCGTCCGCCCGGCTCGGCCGCCGCCGCTCCGGGCAGGAGGCCCGCGGTGACGGCGGCGAGCGCGGCGCCCACCAGCGCCAGACGTCTCCGGGAACGGCGGGCGATGAAGCTGCGGTTGCGCAAGGTCCCTCCCAACGGGCCGGTGGCCGGAGCCGGTTGGGACATCCAGTCAGCAAGGACCCGCCCTGTCAACATCCCGTTCGGTATCCGAGGCCGGAAGGTGCGCGCTCAGCTCGCCATCGGGTCGCGGTACTTGACCCGCCGCAGTGCCGAGCCGAGGATCCAGCCATGGAACGAGGACTCCTCACCCGCACCGTCGACGGCGTGCTGAGCGCCAGTGCCGCACGCGTCCCCGACCGGACCGCGCTGCGCTACGCGGACCGCGCCTGGACCTACGCCGAGCTCGACGCCGCCGTCTCCACCGCCGCGGCCGTGCTGCGCCGCGAGCCGGGACTGGTGCCGGGCGCCCGGGTCGCCACGTACGGCCACAACTCCGACGCGTATCTGATCGCCTTCCTGGCCTGCGCCCGCGCCGGCCTCGTCCACGTGCCCGTGAACCACCATCTGACCGGCGACGACCTCGGCTACCTCCTGGACCAGTCCGGGAGTTCCCTCGTCCTCGCCGACCCCGGGCTCGCCGGCCGGATCCCCGCCGGCGTGCGCGTCAGGGCGCTGCGGGACGCGCCGGGCTCGCTCCTCGACGCGCTCGCGGCACCGGAGCCGTACGACTCCGACAGCGATCCCCGCGACCTCGTGCAGCTGCTCTACACCTCGGGCACCACCGCCCTCCCCAAGGGCGCGATGATGACGCACCGGGCGCTCGTCCACGAGTACGAGAGCGCGATCGAGGCGCTCGGCCTCGCCGAGGGCGACCTGCCCGTGCACGCGCTGCCGCTCTACCACTCGGCGCAGACGCACGTCTTCCTGCTGCCCTATCTGGCGGTCGGGGCGGAGAACACGATCCTCGAAGGGCCCGACCCGGAGACCCTGTTCGGGCTCGTCGAGGCGGGCCGCGCGGACAGCCTCTTCGCGCCGCCGACCGTGTGGATCGCCCTCGCCAACCATCCCGGATTCGAGAAGCGGGAGTTGTCCGCCCTGCGCAAGGCGTACTACGGGGCCTCGATCATGCCCGTGCCCGTCCTGGAACGGCTGCGCGGGCACCTCCCCGGCCTCGCCTTCTTCAACTGCTTCGGCCAGTCGGAGATCGGGCCGCTCGCCACCGTCCTCGGCCCCGACGAGCACGAGGGCCGGATGGACTCCTGCGGCCGGCCCGTCCGGCACGTCGAGGCCAGGGTCGTCGACGAGGACGGGACCGACGTCCCCGACGGCACGCCCGGAGAGATCGTCTACCGCTCCCCGCAGCTCTGCGAGGGATATTGGGCCAAGCCCGAGGAGACCGCCGCGGCCTTCCGCGACGGCTGGTTCCGCTCCGGCGACCTCGCCGTCCGGGACGCGGAGGGGTATCTGACCATCGTCGACCGGGTGAAGGACGTCATCAACTCCGGCGGGGTGCTCGTCGCCTCCCGTCAGGTCGAGGACGCCCTGTACACGCATCCGGCGGTCGCCGAGACGGCCGTGATCGGCCTCCCCGACGACCGCTGGATCGAGGCGGTCACCGCCGTGGTCGTCCCGCGCGGCGAGGTCACCGAGGCGGAACTCCTCGCCCACGCCCGCGACCGCCTCTCCTCCTTCAAGGCCCCCAAGCGGATCGTCTTCGCCGACGCCCTGCCCCGCAACGCCAGCGGCAAGATCCTCAAACGGGAGCTGCGCGACCGCTACGCGGAGGCCTGACCGGCCGGCTCAGCGCCGGCGCAGCACCTCGGCGGCCCGGGAGAAGCCGTCCGTGCCGTGGCCCAGGGCCACGGTGCGGCGGGCGAGGCCCTCGACGGCGCGCATCACGCCGGAGTCGATGGCGTGGTCCTCGGCGGCGTGCACGATGTGCGCCATCGTCGACACCGCCGACGTCACCGGGTTGATCGCGCCGGAGTAGGTGCCGTCCTGGACGTCCCCGGCGAGCTCCTCGAAGAGCGGCGGCAGGATCTGCGCGATGCCCACCGCGAACGGGGCCAGCTCGCGCGGGGTGATGCCCTCCGCGTCCGCCAGCGCCATGGCGTGCACGTACCCGGCCATCGAGGTCCAGAAGATGTCGAGGAGCGCGATGTCGAAGGCCGCCGCGCGGGAGACCTCGTCGCCGAGGTGGGTGTGGGTGCCGCCGAGCGCGTCGAGCACCACGCGGTGCTCCCCGTACGTGTCGGACGGGCCGCTGAACAGGAACACGCCGGCCGGCGAGCCGATCGTGACGGCCGGCGTCATGATGGCGCCGTCGAGGTAGTCGATGCCGTGCTCGACGGCCCACGCACCGGTGTCCCGGGCGCGACCGGGGGTGTCGGCGGAGAGGTTGACCAGGACGCGGCCCTTGAGCGCGTCCGTGACCGCGTCCTGCCGCAGCACGGCGTCCGTGGCGTCGTAGTTGACCATGCAGATGACGGTCACCGGGCTCGCCGCCACGGCCTCGGCGGCGCTGGCCGCGACGGTGGCGCCGCGCTCGACCAGGTCGCCTTCCCGGCCGGGCGTGCGGTTCCACACCGTGGTGCGGACTCCGCCCGCGAGGAAGGCGCCGGCCAGGGCGCGGCCCATCGGGCCGAGGCCGAGGACGGTGACGGCGGACTGCTGGGTGGCGGACATGCGGGAACTCCTGTGCAGTGAAAACGGAATAGGGTGGTGGGGCGACGCGGCGCGGCAGGCCGGCCGGCCGCACACGAACGCGAGAGGGACGAGATGGCGCGCATCGGTCTCGACGACCACGAGGGGATCTGCGGCGTGGCCGCCGCGATCTCGGTGATCGACGGCAAATGGAAGACCACGCTGCTGTGGCTGCTCGAATCGGGGCCGCACCGGCCCGGCGAACTGCGCCGGAAGGTGCCGCGGCTCAGCGAGAAGGTGCTGACCCAGGCCCTGCGCGAGATGGAGGAGGACGGGATCGTGCACCGTGAGACGCACGATGTCGTGCCGCTCAAGACCGTCTACTCGTTGACCGAGCAGGGTCTCGCGCTCTCCAGGGTGCTGGCCCCGCTGTCCGACTGGGGCCACGGACACCTCGACTGGCTGGCCGAGGCGCGACGCGCCGCCTCCTGACTCACTCCCTCCGGATCCGTGAGGCGCCGTCCCTGTGGACGTCCTCACTCTCTCCCGGAGCCCGGACGGCGACAAGTACCCACAAAAAAGTGGGTACCCGGCCGCCGTCCGGAGCGGCCGCTCGACCCCTCTCACCCTCGGATTCCTGTGCGAATCCGAGGGTGTTAGCTTGTCGGCCGAGTCGTTCATTCTTCCCGGGGGGGATTTCCGTGAACCGTAGAGCTCTGCTGAAGAGTGCCCTGGCGATCGGCGCGGGGGCGCCGCTCACCTCCCTCGCCGCCGCGACGCCCGCCCACGCGGCGGGCAACTACGACGTGCTCGTGACCGAGCAGGTCAAGAACAAGGTCATGCTGTTCCGCGCCATCAACCTGTGGACGCCCGACAACCTCGGCTGGGAGTGGGCGGCGCCCGCCCAGACGGCCTGGGCCAGGCTCAACGACGCGCGCTTCCGCGAGACCGGCCGCTTCGGCTGGGTGTGCATGGTCGCCGCGGGCGGCGGCAAGGTCGGCATGGTCGACTTCGGTGACGACGACTCCCTGGTGTGGTCGGCGACTCCGGGCGGGAACCCGCACGCGGTCGAGTACCTCCGCGGCCACGGAGTCGTGGCCGTGGCCTCGTCGGCGGCGGTGTCCTCCACGCTGAAGTACCGGGGTTACCTCTCCCTGTACGCCCCCACCAGCGCGGACGACCCCGCCACGCTCGGGTCCGAGCCGGTGCAGCGGATCGAGTTCAGCGGCGCGCACGGCCTCTGGTGGGACGGCGCCCATCTCTACGCCCTGGGGACCTGGACGCTCGCCAAGTACCGCGTCACCGGCTCGCTCGGCGGCGCTCGGCTCGAACTCGTCCAGAAGCACGTCTGGGCCACCGAGTTCGGTGGCCACAGCCTGGACATGGACTTCACCGACTCGGGCAGGCTCGTGCTGAACGGCGCCCAGGCCGTGTGGACCGTCGACAAGGCGACCCTCGCGCTCACGAAGATCCGGTCGCGGAGCTACGGTGTGAAGTCCTTCTCCCGCGCCGCCGACGGCGAGTCCTTCTGGATCCAGGCGATCGACGTGACGGATCCGCCCAAGGAGGGGTGGTGGAACGAGTACGTGCAGTTCTTCGACGCCGCGGGCACTCCGACCTACCGCCGAGGGCTCGACTACTACGGGTACGAAGGCCACTTCTACCGCTCGCGGATCGCCAGCATCAGGCTGTCCTGAACGCGGGCCTCAGGACTCCCTGAGGTCCACGATCCGCTTCAGCTTGCCGACCGACCGCTCCAGCGTCTCGGGGTCGACCACCTCGACCCCGACCGAGACGCCGATGCCGTCCTTCACCGCCGCCGCGATCGCCCGGGCCGCCTCCGCGCGGGCCTCGGGCGTCGCGTCGGGGCGGGTCTCCGCGCGTACGGTGAGGGCGTCGAGGCGGCCCTCGCGGGTCAGGCGGAGCTGGAAGTGCGGGGCGACGGCGGGGGTGCGGAGCACGATCTCCTCGATCTGGGTGGGGAAGAGGTTCACCCCGCGCAGGATGATCATGTCGTCGCTGCGGCCGGTCACCTTCTCCATGCGCCGGAACGCCGGCCGCGCGGTGCCGGGGAGCAGCCGGGTCAGGTCCCGGGTGCGGTAACGGATCACCGGCATGGCCTCCTTGGTGAGCGAGGTGAAGACCAGTTCGCCCTCCTCGCCGTCCGGGAGCACCTCGCCGGTGATCGGGTCCACGACCTCGGGATAGAAATGGTCCTCCGAGAAGTGTGCACACAGCCGTACATCGGGCGCTACCGTCATCTCATGCCCGTAGACCCCGAGTACCTGCACCTCGTCTACCCCAAAATGGGTTCCTTCGAGGCCTTCCTCTACGGCCGAAACTCGGTCGACCCCAAGAAGAGAGGCCGGTCCGTCAGAGACCAGCTCACCAGCGGGCGCGACATGTGTGATCGCTATGGCTGGCCCATCATCGAGGAGTTCAGGGACGTCGGCCTCAGCGCCAGCCGCTACGCCCGGAAGAAGCGCGGTGACTTCGACGACATGCTTGAGCGGATTCGCGCTGGCGAACCGCGCATCGTCGTGGCCTTCGAGGCGAGTCGCTATTACCGAGACCTTGAAGTCTACGTTCAGCTGCGTTCAGCCTGTGAGGAAGGAGGCGTGCTTCTCTGCTACAACGGCCAGGTTTACGACCTGTCGAAGGGCGCCGACCGAGAGGCGACGGCACTGGACGCCGTCAGGGCAGAGGGCGAACTCGAAGGCATCCGGAACCGGAACCTGAACACCGCGCAGAAGCAGGCCGATCGCGGCGGCCCTCATGGGCCAGCAGCGTACGGCTTCAGACGCGTCTACGACCCGAAGACGGGCGAACTCGTCAATCAGGTGGTCGACGAGAAGGAAAGCAAGCACGTCACCGCCCTCTTCGAGGGGCGTGTCGCCGGCAAGGCGAAGCGCGCCATGGCAGCCGAGCTGAACGAGCTCGGTGAAACCACCCGTCTGGGCAAGCCCTGGTCGCCTCGGGCTGTTTCCATGGTCCTTCGGAACAAGGCGTACATCGGGATCCGCGTCCACCGAGGCGTGGAGCATCCGGCAACCTGGGAGGGCTTCATCGACAGGAGGCTCTTCGACGACGTCCAGGCCCTCGAGGACGCCGATCGGAAGCTTCCCACCTCCTCGACTGCCGTCAAGCACACATACTCGGGCCTCCCGATCTGCGGCGTTCACGAGGGTGCCGCGCAGCCGGACACGGCGACGTTCCGCAGGACGACGACTGGCCGGAAGCGTCCGGTGTACCGCTGCAACAGCCTCGACTTGTCGGTAGACGCCGAGCGTTTCGAGGCGTACGTCGAGGAAGGGGTTGTTGCGTGGCTTAGCTCACCGGAGGCTGCGGAGGCGTTCAAGAAGCCGGCTGACGGCGGGAAGGCCGCCTCCGATGCTCGGGCGCGGCTGAGTGCCATTCAGGAGCAGCTGCGCAGCGCCCGGAAGCTCGCGAGGACGTTCGGGGCGAACAACCGGCCCTTGATGTCCTCGGAGTCTCTCTCTGAGTTGGAGATGGAACTGGGACCGGAGGCGGACGAGCTCAAGGCGACGATCAAGCGGGCGGAAGCGAAGATCCCGCGTGTACTCGAGAAGCTTCTCGGAAACCCCGAAGCTGAGCATGTGTGGAACGCCTTGGACTTGTCCCAGAAGCGACTCGTGCTCTCGCTCGTGGTCACGATCCGTGTGTTCAAGGCGCGGGCCCCGGGGGTGAAGAGGATCGAGCCGGGACGGGTCACGTTGTCGTTCTACGGGCAGCCCGGCTACGTGGTCGCCCAGCGCAAGGCGCGGCGGAGCAGACGGTTCGCCGACGCCGGGGACTGACGCGGTCGCAGACGACAGTGCGGGGTGGTCGAAGAGAATCCTCTTCGACCACCCCGCACTGCTAGGTCGGTGTCATCTTGTTGGGGGCCTTGCCCGTGGCAGGCCGGTGCGCCTTCGGAAGCCGGCGGATGGAGACGCGCGCCGTCCACCGTGATGCAGGGCCAGCTGCCCCGCCGGTGCTACCGGGGGGCTTTCAGGTGGTGTGGCGCGGCCCGCTTGTAACTGATCGTTTCAGAATGAGGTTCGGAGGCGGCGGAGGCATATGAGGCTGCAGGCCAGTTCGAGCAGGCCCTGGTGGAGATCGGCGCGTCGTTCGTAGCGGGTGCGGGCCGTGGCGCACGCCTCC
>NZ_JABBGE010000017.1 GCF_012927245.1 Streptomyces sp. R302 | reverse complement strand
GGTCGGGCTCAAGATGAGCCATCAGCACGTCGGAAGGGGTACCAGGGTTGTCCACAGGGCCGGGCTCATCTTGAGCCATCACCTGGTCAGAGCCTGCCGAAGGCCTCCTCGCCGCCCTGCGCGCCTTGACCGGTACCGGAGTGTCGGGCGCGAACGTGATCTTCTCGATCACGTTGTCGTCATAGTCCCGCGGCTTACGCCGCATCGCCTCCAGGAGCTCGAGGTTCACCCGCGTCAGGTTGGAGATCGGGTCCCCGGTCTTCGGGTCGATCCGCCGCTGCGAGGCGATCAGCCCCTTTTCCACGAGCCGCTTCTTCACCCGCTTCACCGTGGCCGGCGAGGTCCCGCAGTCGTCGGCGAGACGCTGCTGCCCCGGCCAGCAGTAGCCGTGATCATCAGTCCGATTGCAGTAGGAGATCAGGAGAAGCTTCTCCGGCCCGTCCAGACCTTCGGCCTCCAGGACCATCGCGATGTGCTTGATGGTCATGCCGCGGTTCCCTGCTCGCTCCGGGCGGCCGCCAGCACCCGGTAGGCGGAGCCGATCCCCTCGCGGTCGCCGGGCCGGTGGCGCTGCACGAGCCCGCGGTCGGCGAGCCGGTGAAGCGCCCGGGCGACACCGCTCGGGCTGAGGCGGGCCTGGTGGGCGAGGTGGCTGAGGCTCATGAGGGCCAGGCCTTCGGCATCCGCACACCGAGCCAGCAGGACAAGGACCAGGCGCTCCGAGGAGGGCAGTTCGGCGGCCGCGTCGAGTGCGGCGTTGATGCGGGTGAGGCTCATGCAGAGGACTCTCTGGTGCTGTGCAGAGAGCAGGTGCCGCAGAGCGCGAGCCAGGCAAGGGGCGCGGAAGCATGAGATCCGCGCCGATCAGCCTGTATGCTCAGCGCCAAGCAGTGCCTACCCCCTTAGGCGAGTTGGGTAGGAATGGGGCGTTGACCGGGCCAGGTCAGCGCCCCGCTTGTATTTGTACCGCTACTTTCGGTATCGGCGCTCACACCTTACACCGGCGTACTACGAACCGTATGATGGTTGGTATGACGACACGGAGCACGTCGGGTGGCGACACCCGGGAGCGGACCAGCGTCTCCCTGCCGGGAGACTTGCTGAGGCGGGCAAAAGACGCGGGCGGGAAGAACGGCCTCTCCGCCTACCTCGAGGATGCGCTAAGGGAAAAACTACTGGTCGACGCCACACGCGAAGTCGCCCGCCTCAGGGCCCTGGACCCGATGGACGACGTCTTCGAGGCAACCGAGGAAGACCGCGAGGCCGCCGCGTGAGCGTTGTCCAGAGGGGCTCGGTGTGGCGCGTGCCCACCGTGGGCCGGGACCGCACCGTCCTGGTCATCCAGCACAACGCGGTCATCCAGCACCACCCGGGCGGCATTACCTGCGTCCTCATCCAGGAAGTCGAGAACGCCCTCGACACCCTCCTCACCGTCCCGATCGACCTGCCGGTGCGCGGGGTCGTCATGGCCTCCGACATCCACCAGTTCCGGCCCGTACGGTTCGACGAGGGCAAGCTGCTGGGATACGTCTCCGCCGAGGACATGGAGCGCGTCGCACACGCCGTGCGGGCCGCCCTCGACCTGTAGCCAGGCTGCCGTGGTCACGCCGCCACCGCAGCCCACGTGACCCGGCCTCCTCGGTCGCCGTCGTACTGCCCCATGTCGGCAACGAGACGGCGTACCCGCTGCAGCCCCGGCTCTTCCCCCGGCGCCGGGAGCCGGCCGGCCATATCACCGACCGACACGATCACGTGGGCACCGTCGACGACGACCCTGCCCGACAGGCCCGCTCCCGCGCTGCGCCTGGCCGTAAGGTCCACGAGCTCCGCCAGGACGTCGGCGGCGCGTTCAGCGACGGCCCCGGCCATCTCGCATCCCGCCAGGAAGAGCGGGAGGAACATGGCCAGTAGGTCCCGGGCCTGCTGAACGGCTTCCGCGGGCGAGGCCTCGGCCCCGATCGCGAAGTCGCAGCTGTTTGTGACCGTCGGCCAGGCGACGCCGCTCTCCTGCCGGGCTGCGGCTCCGGCCGTGTGCCAGGAAGTCGTGCTGTTCTCTGCCGGAATGATCGCCACAGGTGTCCGTCCCCCTCGAAGGCATGTCGAATAGTAGTTCGATTCAAATTCGGTGGGTATCCAGAAACGGGTGGGGACCGGACCTGGATTGCGGTCGGCAGGAAGGATGTGCAGCCCTCCCACCGACCGCCAGGGAGTAAGCGTGAGAGCTGCTCCCGCAGTGCGCGCTTTCCTGCAGGCGCGCCGCCTCACGCGCAGCAGGCGACCGCCGGAAGTCCTCGGGCTAGTTCCAGCCCGGGTCCTGAGTGGGAGTCACGTTCCAACCCGGGTCGAGCGGCTCCGCCGGCGGGTTGTTCCAACCAGGGTCCCCGGCCGGCTCCTCCGGCAGGAGGTTCCAGCCCGGGTCCGCGACCTCGGACTCCCCCTCGGCCAGGACCGCGCGGTTCCATCCCGGGTCGGCCAGCGTCTGCGACGCCGCCCCCATGAGGCCGGACTCAGCCGACATCAGGCCGGCAACGGGCAAGGACAGGACGGTCGCCGCGACGGCCGCGGTCAGCAGATTGCGCAGTGTCTTCATGCTCCACCTCTCGTGCGTGAGTTCTGGCGAGCGTCATACCAGTCCGCTGGGCCCGCCGTCTCGCCCGACCTGACACTCTTTCTCCACCGCGGCTGGATCTCGATGCAAGAAAGCTGCAGGTAGAGCGCTTGCGGGCAGGCGACTAGGGCTCAATGTCGCCTGCGGACCGTGCCCGAGGCAAGGTAAAACCGTTGCGCGTCGGTGCAACGCACCACCGTGCAACCGGAGGGGAGAGCGGCCATGAGTAAAGATAAAGCGGACAATCCGACGTCTCTCTCAGCCGAAGCGCTCGAGGTCTACGCACGCCTGGGGCGAGGAGACAATCGCGTCCACGGCGCCCCGGGGCTCGACGAACTCATCGAGCACGACCTGGCGGCCGAAGACTACTGGCGCAGGGAAGGGCACTACCTCGGCCTTCCCCCTCACATTTCGCGCCGGAACAGCTACGAGCAGGCCTTCACCGCGATTGGCGGAATCCTGCGCGGTGTTGAGAGGCACCAGGCCCTTCTCGACACCCTCCCATCGGTCGCCGACGCCGAGCCGGACGCCACCGCCGGCGGCGTCCGCTTCCTCTCCAACCCCAAGGAGTGCAGCACCGCTCTCCAGGAGGCGCTCCACGGGATGACGAGTTGGATGTGGAGCGCGCAGCCCGTCGAACGCGACCCCGAGACGCTCGAGAAGTCCCTGATCAAGGACCTCGAGAACCTCAAGCGCGGGGTCAAGTACCGGACCATCTTCCTTGAGTCCGCACGCCAGAAACCGCACCAGGTGAAGTGGGCGGACGCCGTCACCCAGTACGAAGGCGAAGTCCGCACACTCCCGGGAGACTTCCACCGAACCGTCATCATCGACGGCCGCGCGGCGATGATCTCCGACCACCGCCCCGGCCCCGGCTACCTCCACCGCTTCACCGGGTGGTTCGTCACCCACCCCGGGATGGTCGCCCTCATCATCGACATGTACAAAGAACAGTGGAACCGGGCGAACCCGTGGAAAAGCCCACAGATCCGCAGCACCGAGACCGCCGAGCTCAGCCCCCTGCAGATGAAGATCCTCAGGGAGAAGGCCAACGGCATGACCCGAGAGGGCATCGCCAGGGAGCTCGGGATCTCCCCACGCACGGTGACCACGCACCTCGCCGCCATCTGCGAAACCCTCGGCGTCCAGGTAGGCGTCGACTTCCAACTCGGCATGGCCTACGAGCGACTCCGCCACCGGCACGAGACGGAGCAGTAGACGCCGATCAAGATCATTCTCGTCCAATTGGCCACGTAGGCAGACCCTCGTCAGGGTGACGCTCCGACCCGATATCACGCGCCCGTACGGTGCGAGTCCGGGCGTGCTGCCCTGCGCGGGTCCGCAGTCTGACTATCGTCCCTCCCATGACGACTGCAACTCAGATCGAACGGCTCCGCTACGGGCCTTTCACCGCTCGCCCCGCACGGACGGTCATCGTCGCGATGTGCAACCAGAAGGGCGGCGTCGGCAAGACGACCACCACCATCAACCTCGCCGGCTCACTGGCCAGCTTCGGCCAGAAGGTCCTCATCGTCGATGGCGACCCCTCGGGCAACGCCACTGACGGATTCCTCCTCAACCTGCTCGGTGAGGACGGAGGTCTGACTCAGGTCGACTGCCTGATCAACCACGCGGACCCGCGCCCGCTGGTGGCGAAGCCGTTCGAGAACATTCACGTCCTGCCGGCCAGCCAGGACATGACGTTCCTCCCCACGCAACTGCGGACGATGAACTGGACGACGGCCTACCGCAGGATGCTCGCCCACTTCGAGGGTGAGTACGACATCATCCTCATCGACACGCGCCCGGCGATCGACACCGACACCGACGCCATCACCGCAGCCGCCCACGGTTCGATCATGATGGCCAGCGTGCACCGCTGGTCCATGAAGGCCATCCAGCTGCAGCTCGCCCAGCACCAGAAGGTGATGGTCGAGGCCGACCGGGACGACTTTCAGGAGCTTGGCCTCGTCATCAGCACGGCCCTCTACGGCCGAGGGCTGTACGACACCACCCTCCTCGACTCCCTCAGGAACCACCCGCGCCTTAAGCCCCTTGGGGAAATTCCCTTCCGCGGCAAGGAGCTGGGCGAGTCCGGTGCCCAGGGCCTGCCGGTTCAGTTCGCCTTCCCGAAGCAGGACACCGCGGGCTTCTTCCGCGACATCGCACAGAAGAGCGGGCTGGTGATCGCCGCATGAACCAGGCAGGGAACAAATGGGCAGCCCATACGGCCTGGGACGCAGTCGGCCAACAGTCGCCCCAAGAGGGCGCAAACCGCCTCATCGAGGCGGGTAAAGCTGCTGAAGAAACACAGCAGGCCGCCGTAGAGGCCAAGATCAACGAAGCGCTCGAGGACGCCCGGATCGGACTGGACAAGATCCCTGCCCCGGTCGCGCCCGAAGGGGACGGCGTACTCACCGACGCCGAGCGTAAGCGGTTCGAGAAGTGCAACGCCGCCGTCGACCTGGCGAGCGAGATGTGGTTCATCCAGGGCAAGGCCTTGGACACCATCGCCACCGGACGACTCTTCCGGGACATCCCGCACAAGACCGACCCGACACGCTGCTACGCGACGATCGAGGAGTGGGTGACCGTCGAGAAGGACCTCTCGGTCCCCAACGTCACCCGTCTGCGGGCCGGATGGGATATCGGCGAGCGTCTCCACGAACGAGGCTTCACGGCGGTTGCCGGCCAGGTTCGCACTCTGGTCCCGGTGAAGAACAAGTATGGCTTGAACGCGGCCATCGCAGTCTTCCTACTGGCTGTCGACGTGGTCGGAGCCGACAAGCTCACTGCTGCACGGCTGGAAGATCTGATCCGGGCCCTGCCTGCCGACCTGGAGCTCGACGACCCGGACGAGGACGCCGACGCCCTGGCGAAGACGATCAAGGGCGTCCTGGTCAACAGGGAGGGCGGGGCCGCGGTAAGCCGAGCGATCCCGGCCGCGGTGACCCGAGCAGTCGACAAGCGGGCCATCACGATCGCGGACGCCCTCAACCGGCCCCGTATCCCGCGCTCGGAGGTCACCCTCCGGCTTATGGAGGCCTTCGTCGACCCGGACGACACCACCGTCTACGAGGCAGTCCTCGCCCGCATGAAGAAGCAGGCGCGAGCCGGCCGCAAGGAACTCGGCTAGCAACCCCGCATGCACGAGGGCCCGGCCAAAGGAAGTGGCCGGGCCCTCGTGCTACTTCGCCGAACAGCATGGCAGCATCGGCGACTTGATCGTACGCGGCCGCGGCTGCGCCTGGAACGTCGCCTGGAGGGGCAGCTGGTGACGTGGATCCCGGGCATGGACTCCCCGGACCGGATGGACGCCTGCGTGCACGCGCTCACCGAGCTCGCCGACCCGGCCGCAGTACCGGCAACGGGCGGGGCGTACGCGGACCAGCGGCTCGCGGGACGCCGCTGACCTGAACGCATATGCCATCGGCGGATGCGTTCACGGATCTAGCGCGCCGCACCAGCCGATGCCAGTGTGAGCGATGCGGAACATCCCCTGGATGCGACACCGCACCGGTCCCGCCCTGCGTCGCTCGCGAGGGCAGGGCCACGCCCTCTCCCTCCCGGCTCCCCACGGGAGGCCAGAGGCGTGCCTGCGGCAATGCTCACCGACCGAGGACGTTGACCAGCTTGCCCGGGTCGAGGATCGGCGCCCCGTCCGGGCCCTTGAGGTGCTGCTCGATCCAGATCGGCCGGTGATCCTTACGGGAGGGGTAGTAGTGATTCCGCCAGTGGCCGCGCACGATCCACCTGTGCCGGTACCCGCGGCCCCCGCCCTCGCCAGCAGCGGCCTGCGGGATCGACTATGGCGGGCTTCCTACGGGCGCGGGCCGGAAAGGGCTACACGTGAAGGAACGTCGCGACGGCGATTTTCAGAACAGGCCGTACTGGCCGGCGTCCTCGCGAGCCTGCCGCTCGGCCTCGGCGCGCTGCTCCGCCTCCTGCTTCCGCAGCTGGGCCACGAGCTCGGCCTGACGGGCCGCCTGGGCGTGCGCACGGGCCCGCAGCTCCTCCGCCGTTCCCCAGCGCACGAGGACCTCGTGGTCGGCGACGCCCGGCGCCTCGGCGAGCACGACGCACCGCACGAACGGCCGCTCCAGGAGCCCGCAGATCTCCGCCTGGGTGCGCAGCCAGTTCGGTCCGTACGCGCCCGCGACGACGACCAGGGCGCCCGTCTCGTCCTTGTGCTGCCGCACGGAGAACCCGTCCGTCTCCTGCTCGTCGGGGGCACGCTGCTTGGCGACGTCGAGCCGGAGATCGGTCAGGCCGCCCTTGCGTAGGTGCTCGCGGATCGTGTGGGCGCGGGTCGTACGGGACATGTGGTGTTCCTCTTCTCGGAAGGAGGCCGGTGCTCTCCGGCCCCAGAGCGGCGCGCCCGCGGCGGGGCGCGCCGTGGAGGGGTTGGGTCAGGCCGCCAGGCCGTACAGCGTGATCTGGCGGGCGAGGTACTTCGAGGTCCGGGCCCGGCCGATGTGCGCGGCCATGGCCGTACCGACCGGCGGCCGCGCAGCGGGTCCTTCGGACGCCTCAAGGGCTGCGGCCCGCCGGATGATCTCCCGCATCGACAAGCCGTGCTTGAAGTCGGCGCCCACCGCGACCTCGGTTCGGGCGTACGCCGCTGCGAGCTCTGGCACGTGCCGGGCTCCGTTCACGAGGTCGCTGACGCAACCGAGAACGCAGAAGACACAGCTGAGGCGCCGGTTACCCCAGTCGTAAGCCGGGTGGTACGGCAGGCGGGAGCGGCTGATCTCGAGCCACACCCTCCGGTCGCTCCACGCGTGGATGGGCCGCCAGGTGGTGACGTGCCGCTTCCCGTTGCTGGCCCCGCGGTTGATCTCCACGGCGGCGAGCTTCGCCCGCTGCTTGCTTTCGGCGGCCCGCTGCCCGATGCACTCCAGGATCCGCACGGGGCGCCCCAGGTGCGCGAGCTCCGCGACGAGCCGCGTGTAGAGGGTATGGATCGGGCCTCGTTTTGCATCCGGGGTACACCAGCGTGCCGAACTCGAAGGCCACGCCGGCGCTGCCTTCGCCGTGGTCGGGTCCTCGCCCCGCTCGAGGGCCTCCCGTTCGGCCTTCGCCTTCAGCTTCCGGTATCGGGTCTCCACGCGCTCCAGGAGGTCGCCGCCGGACGCCCGGACCACCTCGAACCGGGGGACGCCGGCGAGGTACGCCTGACGCTCGGCGAGCTCGCGGGTCCCCGCCCACTCGATCCGGCCCAGGTCCGCGTGGACCACGACCACCTTGTGCAGCATCCCAAGGGCCCGAGCGCGCTGGACGACGGTCCAGAGCATCGCCTGGGAGTCCTGTCCACCGCTGGACGAGACGACCACCCAGTCGGCGTCCGTGACCAGCTCGTCGGGGCACGTGGTCCACGGCAAGGCGGGGACGGACGGGTGCACGGACCGCCGCTTGGGCTTCGGCTCGACCGGGGCATCGGGAGCGGGCCGGGGCTGTACCTCGGACAGAGCGAACAGGGCATCACAGGTCATGACGGGTTCCTCGATTCGGTGTGCCGGCGGTGCTCTCCGCCGACGATCGGAATGCAGTACCAACGTGAACACGGACGGGACCGCCCACCTCGGGCAGCCCCGGCCCCGTGGCGCGCCCGACCGGGCGCGCCACGGGGAGGCAGGCGGCTACTTGTCGCCGGGGGCGTCCGGGTGCTGCGGGCACGGCCCGAACACGCCGGGAAGGCTGGGGATCTCCGGGTGGACGTGCTCGCGGCCGGACAGGCTGCACGCCGTCGCCGGATCGTCCGCGCAGCTCACCAGGCAGCGGCACGTCCAGTCGCGCGTGATCCACTCGATCAGGGCGGCCCGATACCGCCGTTCCGCCAGCGCCGCCGTCTCGCCCAGGGCGCGGATCTCGGGAGCGTGCTGGCCGATGGCGTCCTGCACGATCGGCGCCCCGGCGATCTGCTCCGGCGTCCGGCGGTACTTCGCACCCTCCACGAGCCGTACGGCGCCCTCCAGGGACCGGGAGGCCCAAGTCTGGCCGGGGTTGGGGTCGAGCAGGTGATGGATCACCACGGCGGCGTCGACGAGGCTCTCCATGGCCCGGTGCGCGGCGCCGTTCTCGGCGTGGGCTTCGGCGGCGTCGACGAGCTCACGGACGCGCTTGAACTTCTCGGCGGGAGCTGGGGATACGGCAGACACGTACGTCTCCTCTGCGGGTGTTCCTCGGTTCGGGGTGTCGGTGGTGCTCTCCACCAACAAGAAGAATGTTATACCAAGGGAAATGCCGGGGGAAGGGGTCAGCGGGATGTTGTCCACCGGCGGACGGCTTCGCCGGCGTCCACCCACCCCGGGAACAGGCGCGGGTCGTCGGCGACGGGAACGGGCAGGCCGGCGAGGAGCACCCGCACGACGTCCACCACCGCCGCCGGGTCAGCCCACCGGTGCAGCGGCAGCGGCTCCAGGTCCTCAAGGACGCCCGGCACCACCAGTGGAGCCCACTGCCACCGCTCCTCCGGGTGCTCCCAGACGAGGGCGACACTGCCCCCCGGTGCGGCGCTGGCCTCGCCGTTCCAGATCAGGAGCGCGGACAGCGTGGGCGCCAGATCGGCGTACAGCCCGGTGTCGTACCGGTCGATCTCGCGGTCGAGGGTCTCCACACACGTGGGCTCGACGCGGGCCGCAGACAGGGCGGCGACGACGGAGACGATGTACGGGTCGTGAGGCAGGGCCGGTGTGGCCATGAGCTCTCCAGAGTGTTCGGGATGGACCGGGGCGCAGCGCGGGCCGCGCCTCCGGCGGGTGATTCAGCGGGCGTCGTAGACCACGGCGTCGCCGACCGTGATCTGCAAGGGGACGTTTCCCGTCGGGCTGAGGAGGTCGTCGGGGATGTCGCCGGTGTCCGGGTGGACCGAGACGATGAACTGATCACGCTCCGCGCTGCGGTACACGTGCACCGCGAGCCCTCCCACCCGCAGAGCCGGGGTGTTGGAGTTGCCGTCGAGGTACGCCGCCCGGTTCAGTTCCTGGGCGCGCTGTTCGGCCTGCGCCTCGGCTGGCTGCTCCGTGCCGCACTCGTAAGCGCCGTCCACGGCAGCGCATGTGCATGCCCGGTCGTTGCAGCAGGTCGTGTATCCCTCCTGGGTGTCGCCGGCGTCGACGAGGTCGCCGCAGCACATGCAGTGCTGGACGGGGAGGAACACCCGATAGGCGTGCTCGACCAGCTCGTCCCGGGTGTACTGGACACTGGCGGGCCGCGGGGCTCCGTCCCAGGTGATGACGTTTCCTTCGGCGCCGTGCGCGGTGACGGTGCCGAACCGGCCGTCGGAGGTACGCAGAACGCGGGTGTGCTCGGGGAGAAGCTGGGGCGCGGCGGGGGTGGTGGTGCTCATCGGGTCAGGCCCTTCTGTGGGTGCCGGAGGGAGCGGTAGGGCCGGGGGCGCAGAGCGGGCCGCGCCCCCGGCGGAAGGCAGGGTCAGGCGTCGCCGAGGAACCGCTTGGCGGCCTCGCCCGGTGTCAGTTCCTCGCCGTTCGGGAGGCGCCACCGCAGGGCGCCGGTGCTGCCGTTGACCATCTCGCCGGGGGCGCCGGACTCCCGCAGGCGGGTGGGGATCGACTTCCGGGTGAACCCGGCCGTGACCGTGACGGTGCGGCCGCCCGTCTGGTGAACCGAGACCACGCGGGGCGCCGGGGCGGGCTCCTCAACCCGGGCGCGCATGAAGATCAGGCCGCCCGACCCGGGTGATGCGGCCTGCACCGTCGGGTCCTGGTCGGCCACCTGCACGGCGTGGTTGTAGCTGGTCGCCTGCACCGTGGTGATCAGGTTTCCCGCCCGGTCCATGACGGCCCACCGGCCATCACGCCCAGCGATGTCGGCCTCCACGGCGGCCCGGATCTCCGGGGGAAGCTCGGACGTGCGCAGCCTGCGGTAGGACAGCCCACCGAGACGCCTGGCGACTGCGGCGGCTTGCGGGTCCTTCTCCACCTCGCCGCGGGCGCCTTCCAGGGTCTCGGCCCGTACGAGGGTCACCTGCTGGCCGTCCTTGTCCGTGACGGTCCAGTAGTCGGTGGGGACGCCCTCGGGCGCCGGGGGCAGCTCGGGCAGCTCCTTCAGCATGGCGAGGGGGACGCGGAGCGGCTTGCCGCCCTGCTTGACGCTGAGGACTTCGACGGTGCCGTCCCCGTCCGGCCCGGAGTTCAGGAGGACGACGTCCCGCTCCATGCCGTCCTCCGGCACGTACAGCAGAGCGGAGCCGACGGTGAACGGCACGGCCGGGACGGTTTCCTCAGCGGCGGCCGCCGGCTCCGGCTGCTCGGGCGGCAGGATGCGGAAGCTGTGGCCGTCAGCCGCGGTGAGGGTCTCGCCGGCCATCATGGCCTGGACGCTGCGGGCACGGCCGTCGGGGTTGGCGGCCGTGTAGCCGAGGCCGTGGCGGTCGAGCATGACCGTGCCGAAGTACGTGGGCACCTGCTTCGAGGGGGTGAGACCCGAAATCGCCTCCTCGGCGGTGGCGCCGTGGCCCACGGTGACCCACTCGTCGCCCTCGGGGGCCCGGACCTGGGCGCTGTAGTCGGTGGCGGGGGCGTCGAAGCCGAGGGCCCGTCGGGCGGTCTCCGGGACGCGGGCGACCATGCGGGTCTTCTTGACCCTGCGGCTGTTCTCCTCGCCGGTCTCCGTGTTCATCTCCGTGATGAGGAGGAACTGGGGTGACGCGGCCACGATCTTGGTGATCTGGCAGACGCCGCCGCCGTTGTACATGAGTTGGTCGCCGACGATCAGTTCGTGCCCGGGGGCGGCGGGCACACGTCCGATGCCCTGGAGATGGATGGTGCGGGTGGCTTCGTCGATGCTCTTGGACATGCCGGGTTCTCCTCGGTGAGGTCTGGCGAGTTGGGGGAGGGTGCCGGGGCGCGCCCTGTACGGTCGCGCCCCGGCGTGAAGAACCGGATCGATCAGGCGACGTCGGTCAGGTCGAAGTAGGCATCCGGGGTCAGGCCGGTGCGCTCGGGCAGCACCGCGATGCAGGGCCGCTGCGCCTCGGCACGCACGGCGGCGTAGTAGGCCGCCTCCACCACCGCGAGGACGCTGTGGTCGGCCACGAACCACTTGCCGTGGTCGGTCCAGAAGTCGAGGGCGAACCGGCGCTCACCGGTCACGGGTTCGATGTACTCGGCGACGCGGATGTGCTGCCGCCAGCCCGGCCCTCGTACGGCGCGAAGCCCGGTCTCCCGGAGGGTCTTGCCGCTCGCGATGTTGTGCGCGTAGGCCGCGTGCTGTTCCCGGGGGACGGCGGTCGACGCCGACTTGCAGTGCATGATCACGCGCGGTTCGCCGTGGTCTTCGGCCAGTTCCGGCCAGGACTTCACCGCCACAAGAAGGTGCATGGGTGCTCCTCGATTCGGTTCGGCGGGTGCTCTCCCGCCGACAAGAGAAGAATATAGGACCAAGGGAAATCGTGTCTAGGGGTTGCCGAAGATCCGTCGCCTCAGCGGGGAGGGATCAAGGACTCCGCCGGCCGTACGAGCGGGCGCCCGGCCGTCGCCCGGCGCGGTCGCGGCTCCGGCAGCTCCCGCACCGGCATCCCCACCGTCCCGTCCCGGCCCGTCAACGCCGTAAACCGCTCCTCGAACCGCGGCCGCTGCTTGTCGTGCACCCCCGCCGGCGCCGCCACCAGGTACGCGGACGCCGTCGGGTAGCCGTCGCCCTCGGTCAGGTAGTGGGCCCGCTCGATCCCCGAGTGCTCGCCCGCCTCGAAGCGCATCCCGTGCTCAGCCGCCATCGCCCACACGTACGCCTCGGTCCCGGCCCGGTCACCCTCGTGCACGGTACGCACCGACCGCCACGCCTGCCCCTTCCGTGCCTCGCCCCGGCACGCCTCCGCTCCGGCACACCACGGTCCGAGCTCCGCCACGGGATGCGCCCGGGCGCAGTGCTCCGTACGGGGCTGACGGCACCACCACCGCGGCGCACGACAGTCCTGGCCGTGCCACGTCCGGCAGTCCGCCGTACGGGCCGCAAAGTAGATACGCCGCACCTCGTACACCGCATGCGGAGCACGCGCCAGGGACCGGGCAAACTCCTCAACGACGGCCGCGTTCCGCCCATCCTCGGTCAGCCGGCTCCGCAACGACGTCGTGCCGTACAGCGCGACCTTCTCGTTCAGGGCCTGGGAGACGTACTCCAGGCGCAGCACGTCCGCCGCGATCCTCGGGTGTCGCCTCAGCCGGTCCTCGTGGGCATCGCGGGAGGCGCACACCCCGCTGAAGCAACACATCGCACAGTACGACTTCCGGATGGGCTCGCCGAGCTCCTCAAGGACGTACGCCTCCACCGCGGCCCGGTCCATCCCCTCGTGGATCAGCGGATAGTACGGCTCGCACAGGGTGCGCCCGGCCGCCGCGTTCAACCCGTCCTGGATCCGAGAGTCCTTCTCCGCCCGGCCGATCTCGCCGGCGTGGTAGCCGATCGTCCGCCGGAACCACGCCGTGCCGAACTCGGCGGCCGCCCACGCGTCCAGACAGAAACCCTTCGCCCGTATCGAGCACGTCCGGTTCCCGTTGGCCATCTGGGGCACGGTCCCTGCGGAACGCAGCTCGTCCGACAACCGCCACGGGCCATGAGCGAAGACCCGGCGCGGCGCACGGGAGTCGTCCAAGATCACCACCCCGTCGGCGTCCTCCTGGCCTCCCCGGGCGATCTGCACCAGGCGCACCCTGGCGGCCCGCAGGCGCGGGAGCACCAGGCGCTCTACGTAGTCCAGGGAGTCGGGCCATTCGTCGCCGGTGACCGCATGTACGACCACCAGGTCGGACAGGTCCGGCCGGAGCCCGTACCGCTCCGGGTGGGCGAGGAACCGCAGCAGGATCGCCGTGGAGTCCGCGCCGAGTCCGTACGACAGGACGGTGACACCGGACGGGCCGGAGGCGACGGGGACGGCCGGCGAGCTGGCCGGGACGTCGAACAGGGCAGGCAGGGACATGGGCTGAGCCTTCGTGAGAGCGGCGAACGGCACACCAGGAACCCCGAGGGGGGCACCGGCGGGCGTACGGGCCGGGAGAGGGGCGTACAGGGCCCGGCGGCGCCCCTTGAAGCGGAACGGCCGCCGGGGGATGAAGCGAGACTTACGCGTCGTGGTCCTGAGCGGCGTTGGCGGCCGGGGGCGACACGATCAGCCGCCGGACCATCGGCGTGCTGGTGATGCGGTTCATCACAAGGTCGACGTACCACCCTGCGCCGCGAAGCACCTGCGCGATCTCCTCCAGCGCCGTGTTCCGCACGGGCCGAACACGGCTTGCACGGTGAAGCGGGTGCCTCTCGTCGAACGCCCCGTCGATTCCCCAATGCACTTCAAGGAGCCGGCCGACGCGGAGTCGGGTGATGAGCGCGCCCTGAGGTCCCCGCTTGCTGTACCGCTCCCGGTCCGACAACTTCTGACGGGGGACCATGGCCAGCGGCACCCCGGCCGCCCGCAGTACTTCGAGCACAGCCACAACGTTCGGATCCTGTGCGAGTCCGGGATGCGTGCCCTCCGTGTCGCCGTTCCGCCGCGCGTTCTCCGCAAGCGCCTCACCGTGCGCGGCCTCCACCAGGCGCCGCATCGCCTCCCGGATGGCTTCCCGCACCTCCCCGTAGGACGAGATCAGCCGCAGGTACGTCCCGTGGAACCCTCGACCGTGCTCCACGATCCACCCCGCCCGGTCGAACAGCTCCCCGTACGTGCTCATCCGCTCGTGCCACATGTCACCGTTGGCGTACACCGCGCTGAGCGCCACCAGGTGGCGGTTCGTCCGGAACCGAAAGCCCTCGCGGCCCTCCGCCCACTCGGAGTGTCCGGCCCTGGCAAGGATCTGCCGCGCCTGCTCCGCCGTGATCGCGTTCCGGGCCGCGTCCAGCGCTTCCAGCCGGGTTGCGTGGATTCGCTCTTCGCGGGACCCGGGCGTGAAGTACTCGACCGGGCCCGTCTCCCGGGGCTCCATGGGTGGCACGGCGGGGCGCAGCTCCCGAACCTGGCACTTCCGCACCCCGTACGTCACGCCGTCCTCGTCGGGCTCCACGGCCCGCACGCTGTACCCGCTGCCGTACCAGCCCACGATCGTGCCCTCGTACTCCGGCAGGACGAACGTGCGGCGAGACATGGACTCGTACCAGGTGCCCCGGACGATGACCCGCTGTCCGTCCTCGTACCGCTCCGCCTCCGGCTTCACCACGGCCACGGACTCCGCGCCCGTCGCCGGCCTCAGCTCCACCACGCCCTGCACGCCGTGGTAGTCGATGCGCACGCTGTGCCCGTCCTCGCCGAGGATGACCTCGACCGGGGGACGGGTGTACAGGTCGAAGCCCCCTGCCGCGCGCTGGATCTTGCCCAGCTCCCGGGCGTAGTTGACTTCCTGCACCGCCTTGGGTGAGCGGATCCGCTCCGGGGTGCCGCCGTTCACCGTCCGCATGTGATAGCCGTTCCCGGCCAGGTCCGTAACCGTCCTCGACAGAATGGTCATCAGGGGTTCCTCTCATCGGGTACCGGCGTGCTCTCGCCGGGGGATTGGGGCCGCACAAGGCCCCTTGCGTCGCCCGCCTCACAGACGAGGACGGGCGGGGTTTCTGGACTTTCTGGACCGTCCTACGCGCGCGGGCGCGTACGAGGCGTGTGGCCTGCCCGCGGCGCCGCCCGGCGGGTCCGGATCGGGCGGCGCCGGGTCGGTCAGGAGCGGTCGACGACGTAGTCGACGGGGACGTCCACCCGGAACATGGGGCCGATGGCCTTCCGGGCGTTCTCGGCGGGGTCGAGCCGGTCGTCCTGGCGGGTGAACTTCACGACCAGCGGCGGGTGTGCGGGGATGAACCCGCCCAGCGCGTTGTCGACTCCGGCCGTGATGACGGCCGTGATCTTCCCGCCGCTGCCGATGTCGGCGCGGCACTGCACGCGGACTGCGACCGGGCCGTACTCGGTACCGAGTAGCTCCTCGGGGGTGCTGTCGGCAGCGTTGTACGCGCGGGCGGCAACCCGAATCGCGGCATCCGTGGCGGGCAGGTCCGTGCCGTGCATCCGGTGGGCGCGGGGGGCGACGGCCAGGATCGCAGCGCGGCAGGCGACGAGGGCGTGGCGGGCCCGGTCGTTCGCTTCGTCCTGCTCGGTCGGGGTGCTGGCGGTCTTGAGCAGGGGCCACGCATCGTCAGCGGCGACGGCGGCCGCGTGGAGCTGGGTGTGAAGGCGGGCGGGGGCGGCGCGGCGCAGCTCCTCAACGTGGTGGGCGAGGTTCTGCACATCCCTGGGCGTCAGGGAGGCGGCTTGCATGACGGCCTTGTGGGCCGCGTGGGCGGCGAACAGGGGCGCGGCGGCCACCGGGGGCATGTTCGCAGCGATGGCCGCGCGGATGGTCGGGTACAGCTCCGGACGAGGCTGCGACCCGGAGCGCTTGAACGCCTCGCGCATCGCGTCGTCGGTGGGGGTGTCGGTTCCCTGCTCGGCCCACCAGCGGCCGGCGTAGGCGACGGCGCGCATCTGATCCTTCTCCGCGGCCCGCCGGCGCTCCTCCGCGCTGAGGGACCGGCCGCCGGTGCACGGGCCGTCGCCGTTCGTGGCGTACGGGGTGGAGCAGCCCGGGCAGTGGTCGGAGTCGTAGGCGGTGATCAGCGGCGCCGGGATGTAGCGGGCTGCCTGGCGGCCGTTGGAGACGTAGACGGTGCCGTCGGTGTCCACGGTGGCCCGGGCGGTTCCGGGGGCGTCGTCGAGTGTCCGGCGCAGGGCGAGGGCGACGTGGCCGCGCATCATGTGGGCGCCGTCGTCGTGGTTGGGCAGGATCCAGCGGCCCGCGTCGCGGAGCTGGACGAGGTAGCTGGTGTAGGGGAGGGCCACGTATGAGCGGCGGAGCTCTTCGCGGGTGAGCTCGCGTCCGGGCATGCCGTCGAGGACGGATGCGCTGGCGGGGATCGGGTCGGCGGCGAGGACCTCGGCGGCCGGGCGGCTGGGCAGGGTGCCGTACAGGCGGTGGAGGGACTCGCGGGTCACGATCAGATGGAAGTCGGGCGGGAAGGTGCGGGCGTCGCCGCTGACGCTGTCGGTGGGGACGCGGCACACCCAGTAGGCGGTCACCGAGGGGGTGCCCGGGCCGGTGTAGCGCGTCACCGTGCTTACGGTGCGCTGCTCCTGGCGGACGGCCGAGACGACGTCCATGCCGGGGCGGAGCATGTCGGCGCAGACCGGGATGGCGGTGTTGTCTGCGACGGCGGAGAACGTTCGGGCGAGGAACGCGCGGTATCCGTCGGTGATCTGGCCGGCGAGCTCGTCGTCCGTGGGCCGCTCCGGCAGCACCGAGGGGTAGTCGCCCTCGTGGACGGGCCGCAGTATCACCGTGCCGCGCGCCGGGTCCTTGTAGGAGATGAAGGCCTCATCACGGGACGCGGACATGCGACGTACGTCGCTCTTGCCGCCCATCATGGCGTGGTTGATCTCCGCGAGCGCCTCAGGGGTGGGGATGAGCTGGGGGGTGCCACCGTTGACGATGCGCAGGTGCTGGCGGTCCTGGGGTGCGGGCGTCTTGGTGCGCGCCGGGCCGGGCTGGGGGACGTAGCGGTGGGTGCCGCAGTGGACGGTTCCGTCGTCGTCCAGGTGGGTGAAGCGGCCCGCGAACCGCCGGTTGCTGACGATCTTGCGGATGTGGTCGGCGGAGAAGCCGGATCCGCGCCGGTTGTCGCCGAAGTAGAGGGCGTGGGGGGCGTTGTGGACGTCGGCGGTGCGGGGGGCGGTCTCTCGGGCGTACTCGGCGGCGGCCTGGCCCATGTCGCGGATGGCCAAGTCGATGGCGGCGAGGGTGAGGAGCTGGGTCTGGCCCGTGCTGGTTTCGGCGGTGGCGCTCACACGGCGTGCGCGGGCCCCCTTGCCGGTGCTCTTGGCCCACTGCATCACGGCGGCGGAGGCGAGGAGTTCGCGGCCGCGCTCCGTGCCGGCGAGCGGGGCCGGGACGGGGACGGTGATGCGCACGGTGTGGGTGGTGACGTCCTCGTTGGTCGTGCTCTTGACGGTGACGCTGAGGTTGAAGGCGTCGGCCAGGGTGATGAGTTCGTCGGCGCTTCGGATGTCGGTCGTCGGCGTGGTGGCAGTAGCCATGGGTGCTCCTCGGTTTGGTGTGGTCGGGATGCTCGTCCCGGCCGTGCCGTAGTGGCGAGTGCCACCGTACCCAACCGAATGAGAATGTGCAACCAAGAGAAATTAATCGGATTGGGTACCCTCCATCTCATGCCGCCTGAGCTGGTGTAACTCAGAAAGTTTCGATTCAGGGGTTGCGCTTCATTCTCCTTGGTATAACGTTCTCCTCGGCGGTTCGCGCCGCAGGGTCCCGGAGAGCACCGGGGCCGCCACCGAAACGAGGAGCACCCCATGCCCGTCAGCCTCACCAAGCCGTCCGACCTGGTCGTCGCCGCCGCCGAAGCGGTCGCAGCCGACATCCAGCGCGCCGCCATCCTCGCCCGCACCGCCCGCCTCGCGGAGCTCACCGACGCCGAGGTGAAGGAGCAGTACGCGACGTTCCGTCGGCGGGCGGAGGAGATGACCCGCCGGGAGCGCGCCATCATCCACGCCCAGCACCGGAACGACCTCGTCGGCCTCACCGTCGCCGACGTCATGCGGGAACGCCGCGAGTTCGGCTGACCCTCCCCGCACCGCCCGCCACCCCCGGCGGGCGGTGCGCCCCGCCCCCAGGCCGGCAAACCGCCGGAACAGGCGCAGGGCGCACCGCCCCACCCCCGCCCCGGAGAGCACCGGGGCCACCGCCGACGAGAGGAACACCCCATGCGTCTCCCCCGCCCCTCCACAGTCCTGTCCGGCATGGCGGCGGCCGCCATGCTCGGCGCCCTCGGGTTCATCGGCTCTTCCGACGCCACCCCGGCGGACTTTCTCCCCGAGCACAAGCGCCCCGCCGCGCCCACGGGCCTGGTCGCCCCCCGCTGGTCGGTGGAGGTCGCCCAGGGACTCGGGGACGACAACGCCGACGGCCGGATCGACGAAGACGAGAGCGGGTGGAACTGTCACCTCATGGGCAACCGCCTCTGCGGCCCCGACGCGGCCCGTACCAGCCGCTGACACCCCGCCACCCTGCCGAGGCGTCCGTGCCGCGCCCCGGCCCCCGTACGGCACACGAGAGGACCCAATCACATGGCCCGGAAGATGAGCGCCACCGAACGAGCCGCCCGCGACGTCGTGAACAAGTACGTCCGCGACGGCCTGATGGAGCGCGGGCAGGCTAACTGTGCGATCCGCGACGGACTGCACATCGCGGAGACCACCGTCCGGCGCGAGTACGTCGAAAACGGGTGGGGCTCCGCTCTGTACTACGGGCAGAAGGTCGCGGCGGCCCGCGAGGAGTTCGCCGCCGCCAAGTCCGGCTCCGTCAGTCAGCGAATGAAGGGGGCGCGCCTGTTGGCCGCCGAGATATTCGCGGCCGTGTTCGCCGTAGTGGAGGCCGAGGAGGGGCCGCGCGAGGGTGCCGAGCAGCTCACCCCGGGTCAGGCCGAGGAGGTCATGGCCACGGTGCGTGACACCGCTCGCGAGATGCGCGAGGAGTCCGCCACTCCCCGCGCTGGCCTCACCGCTGCCGCCTGACAGTCCTCCCCCGCCGGGGCGCAGCCCGCGCCCGGCCCTGTTCCCGAGATAGGAGAGGCCCCGTGAGCACTGTCCCCAGCCCTCAGGGCATCAACTGGTCCACCATGCGCCGCGCCGACTTCGACGGCAGCGCTGATGACGCCCTGGTGGACGCGGCGGATGTGCGGCGGCCCGTGGCTACCCAGCACGCGAACGGCACGGACGCCCTGTTCGGGGACGCGCCGCGCGCTCGTCGGACGCGTTCCGCACCCCAGTCGGCGAAGGCCTCCGAACCGCAGCAGCCACTGTTCTGACGAGGCGTCCGGGGTGGTGCCGGAGCGGCCCCGCACCGCCCCGGACGCCGGAGGGAGTTCGGAAAGTTCACGGGAAAGGCTTCCCTCAAGATTTACCTTGGTATAACATTCTTCTTGTTGGCGGAGAGCACCGCCGACACCACCGAACCGAGGAGCACCCATGGCCAAGCGCCACAGCACCGACCTGCGCAACCGCACCCGCGCCCACCGCGCCGCCGCCCGCGCCCGCCGCGCCACCCTCATCGCCGCGCACCGCGTCCGCACCGGAGCCCGCTCCCTCACCACCCACGTCCTGGCCGTCGGCCTCCCCTCCGAGGACGCCAAGAGCATGGTCGACACCCTCCGGAAGCACGCGAAGAAGAACGCCATCAAGGGCCGCCGCGCCCGCTCCCGCCGCACCTCCGACGGGTTCCTCCGCAAGGCCACCACCGTCTACCGCTACACCCGCGAACAGGTCGCCGCGATCGTCGCCACCTACAAGCCGCGCAAGCCCGCCTTCAAGGCCGCCCGCGCCGCGCTCGCCGCCGCCTGACCCACCCCATACCGCCGGGGCGCGGCACCCCCTCCCCCCTGCCGCGCCCCGGCCCCCCTACGCCCTCCCGAACGGAGACCCCATGCCCACCACCACGCCCCACGCCCTTCACGGCGAGGCCGCCGAGCGGGCCCGGATCATCGCCGCCACCGCCCGCAGCCGCTACGCCGACCCCACCACCATGACCGTCCTCCTCCGCATCGCCGGACTCCTCGACATCGCCGCGCTCGCCCTCGACGCCGAACAGCCCCGCCCATACATCTCCGTACCGACCGAGGTCACCGAGGCCCTGTGGAAGGCCGACACCCTCGCCGAAGAACACCCGCAGACCCGGTTCCCGGCCGACTTCACCAACTACGTCCTCCAGCCGCTCACCGGCCGCCCGCTGCCCTTCCCCGACCCGATGAACCCCTTCTCGCCGCCCCTCGCGCTGCGCGAACTCAACCTGCGCAACCGGCTCACCCAGCTGCACGACGACACGGCGCACCAGGCGGAACGGCTCGCTGGCTGGCTGGCCCAGGTGCTGCTCACCTGGCGCGACCTGATGCGCCTGGCCGACGAGGTCCGCATCGACAACGCCCGCCCCTGCAACCAGCACTGACCCGGCCCGTCGGGCGGGCCGTCACAGGATCGGCCCGCCCGACGTACCTACCTGGTGAGAGCACACCAGGGCCCGTCACCGGAGGAACACCCATGACCCACACCCCGGCCTCCCCCGCCGACGTCCTCGCCCTCTTCGCCACCGCGACCCATGAGCGCGCCGTCGACATCGCCGCGTCGACCGTCACAGTTCGCGGGGCCGACGGTACGAGCTTCGCCCTCACGCCCGGTCACATCAACGAGGTCGCACGCGTCGCGTTCACGAGCGGTCAGTGCCACGCCCTGGCCCGTGCGGTCTCCGACGCCACCGGATGGCCCATGGCTCTGCTCGCCGATGACGAGTGCATCTACGACTCCGACCTGTGCGGCGACGACGACATAGCCGAGGGCTTGTGCGCCTGCCAGCTCGACCACGTTGTTGTGGTCCACCCGAACGGCCAGCACATCGACATCAACGGCATGTTCAACCCGGGCGCGGTACCCGACTACGACGGCGCGCGCACCGTGCCCATGACCGCGCACCTGTGGCAACACCTTCTCGACTCGCCGCACTGGCGGCCGCCCGCTCTGGACGTCGCCCGCACGTTCGTGGCCCCGCTGCTCGCCTCCCTCTCCTAGCCCCGGCCGGAGAGCACCGCGCCGGACTCAGCCGCAGCCCCTCATGAACCAGAACCCGCCTGGAGGAATACCAATGCCCCACGTCCCGGCTTCCCCCGCCGACGTCCTCGCTCTCTTCGCCGCCGCGACCCATGAGCGCGCCGTCGACCTCGCTGCCCCGATGGGCTGCGCCGAGCTGGACGCCTACGCGGCCGTCCTGACCGCCGCCGGGCACCCCGACGCCGCCGTCACCGCCGTGGAGGCGCACGACGATCACGACGAGTGCCAGGGCCACGCCGTGCCCGCGCCGGTCCAGCTGTTCGACGAGCGCGGCGAGTACACACCCGCCCCGGGCACTGAGTACCCGTTCAGCGTCTCCGACATCGCCCGCGCCGCCTCACGGCTTCTCGGCCCCGACTGGCTCGCCGAGTCCGGGTACTGGGGCATCACCGGCACCCTCTCCGGCCCGTACATCGGCAAGTTCACGCTCCTGATCGACGAGGAGGGGGACCTCTACATCGAGTTCTCCCGGTACGCGGGTGACGACTGGCCCGAGGACCCGAAGCTGCCCGACGGCGTGGAGCACTGCGACGGCGGCGTGTTCCTCGTCGGGGCGTCCGCGCCCGACGGGCTCGACTTCCTCGCCGCCCAGGTCGCCGCCGCCGTCCGCGCCGTCACCGGCCGCTAGGCACCTGCTGCTGCCGTGTCCCGGGGCCGGACGTACGAGCCGCCCCGGGGCGCGGCCCCACCGCCGCCCCACCCGAGCCCGAAGGACCCGCACCCATGAGCATCACCATCGAGCCCGCCCACGGCGAAGCCACCGCCCTCCTCCTCGACCACCCGGCCATCGAGGAGATGGCCCGCGACCTCCTCGACGCCACCCCGCAGCAGCTCGCCTGCCTGGCCCACCCGGACGGCAGCCCCACCACGTTCCTCATGCTCACCGCCCGCGACCGGTTCGCCGAACGCACAACCAACGAGCACGGCCAGCACATGGGCACCATCGCGCGCGCCGTCCTCGCCCGCCTTGACGCGCTGCGAACCACCCCGACCTCCTGAGACCCGCGACCCCTGGAACGGACCCGCCATGAGCACCACGAAGTTCACACTCCCCGAGATCGTTGCCGCTCTCAACGACGGCTTCCAGATGACCGCCGCTGAGGCGCCCGTCCCTCTCCAGCACATCCGCTTCACCTGGCCCATGGCCGCGACCCTGGCACACCTGAACGACCCCCATCTGAGCCCGGGGGACGTGGACGTACTGCACGACGCGGTCAGGGACGTCATCAGCACCGAGGACGAGATCCCGGAGCCGAAAGACGACGGACGAACCTGGACCCGCTCACAGGTTGAGGCGGCGGTGAACTGGGCGATCGACGAAGGCGCCGCACACCTGCGCAAGGGAGCCCACGCCGACTACGCCGACACCTTCGCCCTGAACGCGGTCCTGACCCTCTTGGACAACCCGGACGCCACCTTCGAAGACATCACAGCCGAGTGCTTCCAGGCGTCTGCCGACTCCGTGGCCAGTGAGATCGCCCACGGGGCCGGAGACACCGCCCTGCACCAGCTGCTCTACGGCTGACCTCCCCCCTCCCCCGGAAAGGACGCCTCATGTCCAAGCTGACCTCCAGCCTGGCCACCACCTTCACCATCTTCGACCTCGCCACGGCCACCGTGCAGATCCTCGGACGGGACTGGGAGACCGTGCCGATCGGCCGATGGAAGGCCAGCGGCTCCATACGCCACCGCGACGGGCACCACGACGGCTTCACGCTCGCCGTGAGCCCGGCCGGCGAGCTGCACATCAGAAACGAAGACGCCGAGGAACTGACCACGCTCACGGACGCCGACCCCAGCACAGGACTCGCCTACGTAGCGGTCGTGGTCGCGGACGTGATCCGAGAGGAACTCGCCCGGGACGCCATCACACCGACAGGGCCGATGCCGTACGAGACGCTCCGGACCTCCTACCGCGAGATCGAACGGCTGATGGAGCAGCACGTCGACCGCGTCCTGCCCCGGCATGTTGAGGGCGCGGTGCTGGACGTGCTCGACGAGGAGACCCTCGCCGAGCACGGTGCGCCTACCCAGGCCGTCTTCGCCACCAGCGAGTTCGACGACGGATACGGCTGGTCCGTGGAGGAGGTGCTCGTCAGGTTCTCCGACGGCAGCACCCACGACGTGGAACTGGACTACGGGGACACCTGCCGGAACTTCCTGGCCGACCACGCCGCCGCGCACGAGGTGGGTGACGACAGCAAGCTCGTCGTCTCGTTCGACCCGCCCGGCTTGCAGATCACCACCTGAGCCGGCACCCGGGGCCGGGGCGCGACACAAGCGTCCCCGCCCCGGCCACATACCCCGGCCGGAGAGCACCGCGCCGGACCACCGAAGAGAAGGAACACCATGGCCACCACCTTCGTCACGAGCGTCCCGATAACCGACGCGCTCGCGGACCTCCTGCCCGCCCGCCGGGGCACGGCATGGAAGGTCGAATCCGTCCCGCCGGGCGACCGCACGGACGCCCCTACGGCCCGCCTGGTGCAGAACGGCCGCGCCCTGGAGGTGGTCACCCGCGACGACCGCGTCCAGGTCTACGCCGACCGCCCCGGCATGCTCACCACCGCGCCCGACATGGTCGTCGCCGTCACCACCCCGGCCCCGGACCTAGCCGCGCTCGTGCTCCGCGTCGTCCTGCCCCGCCTGGAGCGGGAAGCCGCCCGGACCACGGAGGCCGCCCACGGGCCGGAGCAGGTCCTCATCGACGCCGTGCAGGGCCTGAACGAGGTGACGTCCGCTCTCATCGACCACGGGGCGCACCCGGAGGGCCGGAGCCGTATCGACCGCGTCGGCGTGACGTGGGGTCTGCCCGGGGATCCCGGCTGGGGCCTGTGGGCGTTCCTGGGCTCCGGGAACCTGACGCTGTCCTACAGCAGCCCCCTGGAGGGCCTGTACGCCTTCCTGCCGGTCGTGCTGCCCTCCCCGGAAGGTCACGCCCCAGACGACGCGGGGAGCGAGTTCACCCGGCATCTGACGGGCCGGTTCCCGCAGCTCCGGTCACTCGACGACGACATGGTCGGGTTCGGGCGCCGGGACGAGCCGTCGGGGTGGATCGCGCTGCCCGACAAGGCCGAGCCGACGGACTACGCGGACGACTCCCGCCCGGTCGTCGCCGAGTTCTCCGGCCTCGGTGTCGATCTGCTGCTCACCGCCGTCGCCCACCTGGTCTGACCTTCTCCCGCCCGGCCGCGCCCCGCTCTCACCCGGGGCGCGGCCGTCTCCCGAAAGGCCCCGCCGCCATGGCCCTGCCCGCGACCGCCCCCGCCCGTCCCGACTGCCCCGCCCTCACGCTCGCCGAGCGCGTGGCCGCTCTGCTTCCCGCCCGTGCCGGCTCCGGTTGGATCGCCGAGCCCTACCGGCCGTGGTGGACGGCCCGGCATCCCGCCGCCCGCCTGGTGCAGGGCGAGCGCGCCCTGGTCCTCGTCGCCAACGGCCACAGCTGGAACACGGAGGTGGGTTGGCAGCTCCCCGGCCGGGAGCCGACCAGGCCGGACCTCGTGGTCCGCTCCACCGCCCCGGGCCGGGTCGCACGGGAGGCGCTGCGCCTGGTCCTGCCCGTCGCCGACGACGAGGCCGCCGCCAGAGTCACGGACGCGGCGGCGGCGCGGCACCGGCTGCTGTACGAGATCGGTGCCGCGATGCGTGCCCAGGGCGCGGCCACGTGGGAGCGGGCCGGGTTGCTGGTGAACGCGTCGACGGTGGCGTGGGGTGCGGGCGGGGTGCGGTACTCGGCGACCCTGCACGGCGCCAAGCCGGTGTGCGACGTGCAGATCACGGGGCCCGTGCGTGCCGTGGAGCGGGCGTGCGCCCTGTTCCTGCCCGAGCGGGCGGAGCTGACGCCGGCGCGGGCCCTGGACGGCATCGGGGGCCGGTTGGAGCGGCGTATGGCCGCGTTCCTGGGGCGGTACGTGGATGTGCAGCAGGAACCCGGTAGGGGCGGGCTGTCGTTCGGGACGCGGCCGGGGGTGTACGGGCACGCCGTTCCTGCGGCCGATCCGGGCGGCCGGGCTCACGACACGACGCCCGTGTCCGTCGAGCTGCACGGTGTCGGCGTCGACTTCCTCGTCTCCCTCGCCCCGCGCCTCACCCGCTGACCCGTACGGGCGTCCCGCGACCGACGGGGCGCCCTCTCTCCTGGAAGGACACCCATGCCTGCGAAGTCGCCGTTGGCCGCTTTCGAGACGGCCGTCGAGCACGCGCGTACCGTCGGTGGAAAGGTGCTGGCGCTCGTCGCCGCCACGCTCCACGCCCAGTTCCCGGCGGGTGCGTGTCTCGTGCTCACCCGCAGCCGTGAGGACGGCGAGACGCGTCTGTTCCCGCACTCGATCCGGGACGCCGAGGGGGTGGTGCTGCGGGACTTCGAGGAGGAGAGCAACCACGGGGGTGGGTCCGTGCTGGGCGGTGTGCCGCCGGAGCTGGCGGACCGGTGGGGGGCGCGTGACCCTGCCAGCCTGTCCGAGGTGGTCGAGGTGCTGGAGGCCGTGGAGGCCCTGGCTCCATACGCCTGCTTCGGTTTCCTGCCGGACGCTCTGCGCACGCCGGAGGAGGTGGAGAGGGAAGGGCGTGGGTGGCCCACGCCGCTGTGGTTGCCGCTGGCCCCGCTGTCCTAGGGCGGGCCCGCGCCGGGGTGTGTTCAGCTGGTGGACTACCCCAGGAATTTCCCTTGGTATAACATTCGGTGTGTTGGTGGAGAGCACCACCGACACACCGAACCGAGGAGCACCCCATGCGGACCCTGACCCCGGCCGTCGCCACCGCCGTACACGTCGGCACCCTCGCCCGCCAGAACGGGCGTCCCGTCCCACCCAACGTCATGGCCGTCCTCGACGAAGCCGCCGCACCCTACCCCGGCCGCTGGTTCCTCCCCCGCCTCCCCGGCGACCCCATCCGCGTCCTGGAGGTCTTCGCCGGCCCGGGCGGCTGGTCCGAGGGCATGACCACCGTCCTCGGCCTCAACGTCGACGTCGTCGGCATCGACATCTCCAAGGACGCGTGCGCCACCGCCCGCGCCGCCGGTCACTTCCGCATCTGCGCCGACGTCACCACCATGGACCCCGAGCACTACGCCCTGCGCGAGGTGAGCGCCGCGATCTTCGGGCCCCCGTGCCCCCCGTTCTCCCCCGCTGGCAAGCACTCCGGCCGCGAGCGGGAGAACATCGACATCCTCTGTCGCGTCCTCGCCCAGTGCTCCGAGGCGGGCGGCTTCTGCCCGCCGGATGACATCGACTACGAGTACGGCGACGACTGCGACGACCCCGACCAGTGCGAGAAGAACGGCTACCACGACGGCTTCGCGCCCCGCTCGGGCCTCACCTGGGACGACCTGCGCGCCCAGCTCGCCCCGCTCACTGACCCCCGCATCGGCCTCATGGCCGAAGTCCTCATCTGGACCTTCGGGATGCTCGCCGCCGGTGCGCTCCTGGAGTTCGTCGCCATGGAGCAGTCCCACCGCCTCCCCCAGCAGATCCTCCAGGACATCTCCCTGGAGCTGCGGGGCGGCCAGGGAGACGGCGTCTTCGCGGGCGGCGCCTACGGGGTGCTGGAGGCGTCCGAGTTCGGCCTCGCCTCCCGCCGTGAGCGCGTCTTCCTCATCGCCGGTCCGAGCACGGTCCTCCAACTCCCCGAGGCCCCCGACGTCCCCGTCACGTCGATGGCCCAGGCCCTCGGCTGGGGCCCCGGCGAGCGCATCAACACCCGGGGCGCGCGGCCTGTCGACCCGGTCACCGGCCGTCCCAAGGGCGGCAACGAGTTCTCCGCCGACCGGCCCTCCAACTGTCTGACCGGCAAGGCGCGCACCTGGTACCGGGTGAGCGACGGACTGCGCCTCACCCCCGGAGAGGCCGGTCTCCTCGTCGGCTTCCGCCCGGCGCACCCCTGGCAGGGCGCCCGCAGCAGCGCCTTTCAGCAGCCCGCCGACGTCGTCCCGCCGATCATGGCCGGGGCCGTCCTCGGAGCGCTCTTCTCCTACCGCATGCCGAACCTCCGCTGGCAGCCCCGGGTGACCGACTACACCGCCTACCTGTACCGCTGGCCCGACCTGTACGCCGGCCTCGGCAGCGACGACTTCGATACCGCCGCCTAACCCCGGCCCGGGATGTCCCGAACCGTCGGCCCCGCCCCAAGAGACGGGGCGGGGCGGGGCCGACGGTTCGGGGCCCACTATCAACGGTTCCGGGAGCAGCGCCCCCGCTTCCGGAACGCGAGAGGGCAGGGGCAGCAGGGCACGGCGTGACGTAAGGGTGCTGAGGCGGCCACGGTCCCTGCCACCAGCCCTCCCACCGAAAGGTCAGCCGTGTCCGACCACACCCACTGTCCGAAGCCGTGCCTCTGCTCCTCGCGTGTGCTGCGTGCGGCCATCATCGGCCTTTTCGGCCTCGCCTATCTGGTTCTGGCGCTCGCGGTCTTCGCTCTCGCCACCGACGCCCACGGGTCCTCGCCGGCGCCGAAGCCGTCCCCGACCACCTCGGCGACGCCCACGCCCCGACCCACCACCGCGAAGCCGACCACCGCCCCGCCCACCACGATGCCGACCACCGTCTCCCCGACCGAGCCGACCGGGGCGTCGACGCCTACGTTCTGCTCCCCCTTCGACCCCGAGTGCCCGCCTACCGGTGCGGCAGGCAGCGCCGGCTGACCGCCTCACCGCCGTACGCCGCTGCGCCCCGGGGGAAGCCCGGGGCGCAGCCGTTTCCCCCGAAAGCGCTGCTACCGGACGTGCCCGCTCGGGCTGGGGACACAAGATCCTCATGCCGTGCAGGGTGCCTCTCTGCACGGGCGCGCCCGCGGCTGCCACACGGTGGCCTCGCGCCTGGGCGGAAGGGAGCAACGTGCAGCCGCGCACGATGGAAGCACTGGAGGACTGGCGAACTGCCTGGGAGGACCAGCAGGCCGCCGCTCAGGAGGCATTCACCGCAGCCTTCCCCGCCCTCGACACGCTCGACCCACGGTGCCGTTGCTACGGTCCCACCCTGCGCTGGGCAACGCCCGGAGAGGGCGAGGGGAAGGTCTGCCTGGACGACCACGGCCGTGCCACGGCCGAGTTCGAGCACGTGCCGAAGGCCGCGGTCGGCAAGGCGCTGGAGGAGGTCTTCGGGACGAACTGGTTCGACGAAGGAGAGGCGGGGTTCGCCGGCGCAGAGCCCGGTGAGTACACCTACGAGGACGAGTCCACGTACGCGGAGTACTACATCCACGTCCACGAGACGGGTCTTGCGACGCTCTCGATCTCCTACCTGAAGATCGAGGACATCGTCGTGATCCTCGACGCCCTCGAGCAGGTGCTCGCCGAGCACCGCACGACCTGACCCTTCCGTCCAGGTCGGATCGATGGACGGATTTCCGGCAGCGGGGCGACGACCGCTTCGAGCGTCCTGGGGGCGGGGCCTGCCGTGCGACCATAGGCGCGGATCCCCGGCGGCCCGCCGCATCGTCCGGGCCGGGTCCGTGCCGTCCCCGCCTAGGAGCTCGTTCAGCCAGCGTGACCACCATCGACGAGAACGCCGACATCATCGCGGAGACCGCGAGCGTGCTGGCCGACGCCGGCCCGTGGGGCGACATGGCCATGTACGACGTCCTCGACGCGGTCGAGACGCTCAGCAGGGCGGCCGCCGACCGGCTGCCGCCCGCGGCCGCCCTCCACCTCCGTGCAGCCGCCGCGGCGGCAGCCGCCGCTGTGGGCGAACTCGACCGGGCGGCCCCGGAGCGCCCCCGGGCGGCGGCCGCGCGCCGGGGCCGAAGGCGCGGTCTGGGGCCCGGCGCCGCTGCGGCTCTTCGCCAGACGCCGTAGACGGGCCGACGCTCCGCTCCCCTTCTCGGTCCCGGCCCGGGAGAGCTCGAGGGGCAGCACGCGACCGTAGAGGCGCGCGCCTCTACGGTCCGCGCCCATGATCGCCACCAACACGCCGCCCCGCACCCGTCTCGCCGGTCTCGTCGACCGCGCCCGCAATCTCGTCGCCTCCGGCCTGTGCGCCCGGATCTCGGCCGTCCCCGACTGGACCGCCCGCCTCGACCAGTACGAGGACCTGGCCGCCGCGCCGGCCGCCGACCGCCGTGCGGCCCTGGCCGCGCTCGACGACAACACCGTCGTCGACCTCCTGGTGATCTCGCAGCTCCGGCACAACACCCCCTTCGCCCTGTGGGCCGACACCCCGACCGGGTACATGGAGGACATCCTCGGCGCACGCCCTCGAGCCGCGTACAACGGGGCGCGCCACCCGTCGCCCGCGGTGACTACGCGATCGGAGGCGAAGGGGCTCGCCACGTACCGGGGAAGCGGCACCCGCTAGCGACGCGCGACGCAAGGCGCGGCCGCCGTTCACTCTGCGCGCCTCGCCCCGGCGCACTCATCAGGGCCGTGATCACCGCGGCCCGGCGTCCGGGGCAGGCGAGGAGTCCAGCACGATGAAGGCGCGACGAAGGACCGGACCCACCGACGTGGTGAAGGCCCTGGTCCACGCCCGGGACGGCGGCGCCTGCGTGCGCTGCGGAAGCCGGGCTGGCCTGACGATCCACCACCGGGTGAACCGCGGCATGGGCGGCGCGAGGGAGGCGTGGATCAACCAGGCGCACAACCTGCTGCTCGCCTGCACGACGTGCAACAGCTGGTTCGAGGACCACCCGCGGGAGTCGTACGAGGCCGGGTGGAAGGTGCGCCGGCCGCAGCTGCCCACCGAGGTCCTGGTGCACTACCCGGACGGCCGCCTCTACGAACTCGCCCCGGACGGCGTCCGTACCGCGACGGCGGTGGCCCAATGACTGCTCCTGCTCACGCCCGTGTGGTCCCTCTGACCGCCAAGTGGTACCTCGCCGGATGGGCGGGCGGGCACCGGCTGCGCGTGCAGCTCATCCGGGCGCGTGTCGCTGGTCGAGCCCGAGTCATCGGCGCCGGTGTCTCGCTCTTCCGGTACACCATCGCCCTCGGCATGTTTGCCACACCGTGCCGTACCGCCTCCGGCTGGTCCCGTGACGTCGGCGAGCGGTTCGGCCGGTACATGATCGCTGGTTGGCGAACGGTTCGGTGCGTGCCGGTGTCGACCGGCTGGATCTGCGGCGGTGCATCCGGCCGCCGCGTCATCGGCTGCACCGTCACGGTCGCCTCTCGCACGCTGATGCTCGCGAAGCTGGCCACGCGTGCCGAGGTTCGCGCGAGCCGCGCCAACTTCGGCGACCTGCACAAGAAGGCGCCCGCGCCGTTGCCGGAGCGGCGCGGGCGGGTCCCGGCGGCGTCGGACCGCAGGAGCACCGTGGCGTACATCGCGGACTTCTTCGAGACCGTGGTCAATGCCCTGTTCTCCTGGGGGCGGCATTGATCCGGCGGGTGCTGCGCGTGGGCCCGCTCGAGGTCTGGGCGGGCCGGCTGCCGAAGGGCGCGCTCTGCGGGATCAGGCGGGCCGCTGCCACGGACACCCCTGGTGCGCCCGCTCCGGGCCAGGCCTCCGTACGGGACGGGAGCGGGTGGATCATGGGCGTGGGCGGCGCCGGGTGGGCCGTGCTCCGTTTCCGGACGGTCCCCGTAGACGACCGAAGGCCTTGACCTGCAACATTTCCCTTGGTGTAGCATTCCGTCGACGTGGCGGCATGGGGTTGCCCCAGCCGCTGCATGGCGCAGGAAGCGTCACAGTTTGGACGGAGAACAGCCAGATGCCCAAGGCTGGAATCACCTACGGCCCGCGGATCCAGGCTCCGGACTACTCCGCCATCGCCGAACAGGCGAAGGCGGCGCTCATCGAGGAGATCGGCGGGCGCAAGAAGTCTGGCGTGATCTACATCCCGCCGGAAGACCTCCTCGTTCGGGCCGCCCAGATCATCGAGCAGGCCGACGCAGAGCTCGCCGTGTACCTGAAGGAACGCGACCAGGCCCTCGCGCACCTCTGGTTCTACGAGGCCCGCCTGGGCCTGGCCGCGTCCGCCGGCCTGACGAACCGGGGCTACCGGTTCGCCCTCTCCAAGCTGCTGTTCGGCGACAAGAACCGCGAGCTGCCGACGGCGGGTTCGAGCGAGGAGCTCGCCGAGATCGGGAAGGCCCTGGGCGTCGTCCGGATCGAGGGCGCCGAACAGCATCTCCTGAAGGCCGCGCCGCTTGTGCATGCCGCGCAGACCCGCCGGGCTGAAGCCGTGCGGTTCATGCAGGACGCCGTACTGACGCTGTCGAAGCCGCCCTACGAGTGGTCCCCGGAGCAGATCGCCGAGCGGGCCGGCGTGGATCGGAAGATCATCTACAAGCAGCGGGCCGCGGCCCGCAAGCGTGAGGCCGAGTAGGCACTACGACCCCGCAGCACATCAAGCCCGGCCCCGGCAGCACCAGGGCCGGGCTTCTTGCTGCGTTTCCGCAGGTCGCACCGGGGACCAGTTTCCGGTCCCCGGTGAACCGGTCCCCGGCTTATCGGTCGCCGCCACGCCGGTCTCCGCAGACTTGGGCCCCTTTAGTAGGAAGATCAAGCACCACCATCAAGGAACTTCCGATGCCTTCGCTGCGCTCAGGCATCGGCGGGATCCGGGCCATCGGCTTCCAGAGCGTCCGCTTCGCCCAGGGGGTCAGAACCCCTGCAGCTGGAACTGCTCGTACTCGTACAGCTCGGTCGCATACCCGTGTTGCAGGGAGACCGCGAGCTGGTGGAGCGCGTTGACCTGCTCGTAGAAGTTGATGTTCTCCTGGGTCGGACGGACGGGGGCGGGCTGCTTCTTGCCGATGACGGCGTACCGGTACGCCTCGCCGTACTGGTCCTCGCTGTCGAGCCACTTCAGCGTCTTCCAGGTGGCCGGGTCGATGCGGTTGTTCGAGCCGAAGTTGCTGAGGAGGTTCAGGTACCGCTCCAGACAGTCGGCGAGCTGCCGGATGTTGTGGGTGTTCCGCAGCCGTTCCTCGATGCGCTCGGAGTCCAGGCGTTCCTCTCCCTCGTAGCCGTCACGGAGCGCGCAGCGGGCGGAGATCCGGACCAGCCACTTCAGGCTCAGCTCGATGCTGTGGCGGTACAGGTACAGGACGGGGATGGCGAGTCCGTCGTCAGGGCTCTCGAAGAACCTCGTGGCCACGAGATCGCCCGCGGTGAGGTACCCGCCGGCGATGGACAGGTCGTCTTCCCCGCGGCCGCCGAGGATCGCGATCTCGTGGTGCTCGTGCTTCGGGCGGGGAAGGTCCGGGACGTCGTCCGATACCTCGATCTCATCACTCATGGAGCACAGGATGTCGCCCGGGCCGCGGGTCGGGGCGGGTTCCACGTACCGACGTCGCGGAGCCGTGGCGCTGTGGGGGTCGAACCGTCACAGAATTCGGCCCGACGACGTTCCCTTGAGCATGACGACGAACCAGACGCCCGCAATCCCTCGCACGATGCTCCCGCCGAATCTGACCCGCCACTACTACGAGACGCTCCGCGAGCAGGCAGGCGAGGGCGGGGCGCAGATGCCCGACTGGTACCAGGTCAGCCCCGAGCGGCGGGCGTCCCTCGAGGCGGACCTCGACCTTCTTCGGCTGGCCATACGCAGGGCCGAGAAGGAGCAGGACTTCATCGCCCACCACGAGGCCTCGGCTTCCCGGCGGCCGAAGACCTGGGCCGAGGCCACGACGGTCGATCCGGTCGAGGCCGACGATGCGGCCGCCGCGGCGGACCAGGCCGTCGAGCCGGCGGCGGAGGACTGCGGTTCGTGCTTCTCCTGCCAGCTGGCCGCCGCGATCGGCAAGGCAGTGCAGGAGGCCTACACCAGCGCGCCGCCGTCCCTTCCTCTGCCGCCCGGCGTGTCCGTGCTCACCACCCGCATCAACCCCGCCCTCTCGGAAGGCCCCGCCCCGCGCCCGCACATGATGGTGGTCCAGCCGCAGGACGGCCCCCAGGAGGCCGCAGAGACCGGTCCCGGGGCGCGGGCCCTGTCCGCCCTGTGGTCGGCCGCGGAAGACGGCCTGCCGGGCTTCGAGAGCGCCTTCGGGGAGGCCACCTGGTCCCTCGAGTTCGACATGCGGCCCATCCCCGCGAGCCGGCTCCGGAACGAGCTGGCCTCCCGTGTGTCCGCGAGAAGGTTCCTCTCGCCGATGTACGAGCTCCCCCAGGAACCCGCCGGACAGCCCCCGGCCGAACCGCAGGTGTAACAGAAACCCGCGGTTCGGCGTACTAGATGTGTGGCCGGTCCACCGCCCCCACGGGCAGCAGCCGGCCGCACCCCCTCGCTGGGGTGGTGGGCCTGCTTCATCCATTCCCCTCCCCCGGGTGCACGGCCCACCACCCCAGCCCCCGTTTTCCGGCGCGGGCGCCGCCACCGACTGGCGGGGGCGGCCTGTTCGTCAGGCCCGCGCCGGAATCCCTCGCGGCCTGGCCGACGGCCTGGGCATGGTCCGTCGGCCAGGCCGCGACACTAGGTCCCTGCGGGCTGCACCTTCCCGGCATGTCCCGCACGCAGCCACCGCCCCGCAGCCCCCGCGTGGCACCCGGGCGGCGCGAGCTGCAGAACGCCCGGAAGCCGGGCGTCGTCTCCCGCGACGCCGCGAACGTCGCCGACATCCTGCTGCGGGCCCCCGCCGCCGCCCGCCGGAACGCGTTCAAGCACCAGCTCAGCACGCGCGAGCGGCCGTACGTCATGCGGGAGGTCGAACGGGCCACCGGCTCCATGTACGGCCTGTGGGCCGACACCCCGTCCGGCTTCATCGAGGACGTCCTCGGAGAGTCGATCTGGAGCAGGCAGCGGGAGATCGTCGACGCCGTCCCCTTCCACAAGCGGACCGCTGTCCCCGCCGGCTTCGGTGTCGGCAAGACCTGGATCGCCGGGCGCCTGGTCGCCTGGGCCGGGTCCGTGAACGCGCCCGGGACCATGGTCATCGTCACCACCGCGACCCGGTTCCGGCAGGTCCGCAACCAGCTGTGGCCGCATATCCGCAAGACCGTCGCCCGCGCAGGGCTTCCCGGCTACTGTGACACCACCCAGTGGAAAATCCCTGATCAGTGGGGCAACGACGTCATCGTTGCGTACGGGTTCACCGCGCCCGAGAACGACGAAGCCGCGATGCAGGGCATCCACGGCACCCCCAAGCTTCTCATCGTCGTCGACGAGGCCGGCGGCATCGCCCGCACCATCGGCAACGGCACGAACAACCTCCTGACCGGCGACGCCCGGATGCTCGCCATCGGCAACCCCGCCATGGACGACCCCCGCTCCTGGTTCGAGGGCCTGTGTGAGGAAGGCGACGACCCCGAAGAGCCCGGCACCATCACCATCCCCATCGCGACGTTCGCCTCCCCCGCCGTCACCGGCGAGCGCGTCCCCTACTGCAACGACTGCCCCGCCGGCGTCCCCCGGCACTCCCTCGCCATCCACCTCCCCGACCAGGAATGGGTGGACCGCACGATCCGCGAGTACGGACCCGACCACCCGTACGTCATCGCGAAGGTCCACGCCAAGTTCCCCAAGGGCGGCGGCGGCCTCACGATCCCCGTCACCTGGGTCGAAGCGGCGCAGCAGGCCGACGATCCGACCGGCCCGGGCTGGCGCCGCCTGTGCGACCTCGGCCTCGAGGGAGAGACCGGCATCCACACCGTGAAGGACGGCTCCTGGGTTCGTCTCGGCGTCGACGTTGCGGCCGACGGCGGCGACGAGTTCGTGATCTCCCGGATCGTCGGCGACGTCATCGAGACCCGGTACTGCTCCTCCGGCACCATCAACGACGACCAGGTCCTCCTCGCGGAGAAGGTCCTCGAGGAGATCGCCGCGGCGCAGCGCCTCGCTGACGCGCTGGGCTCCCCGCACGTGGTACGTGTCAAGGTCGACCAGAACGGCATCGGGCACGGCGTGACGTCCATGCTGAAGCGGTGGGCGGAGACCGGCCGGCACCAGGCCCAGATCGTCGGCGTCATGGTGTCCGAGTCACCCACCCAGGACGACCCTGGCGCGGTCATGCGGCCCTACCGGAAGCGCGACGAGATGTGGCTGGCCACCCGCGGCCTGCTCCAGCCCGACCCCTCCACCGGCACCGGGCGCCTCCGGCTTCGCGTCGACCGGCAGACCGGCATTCAGCTCTCCACCCCCCGCCTGGGCTCCAACTCCGCCGGCTACAGCGTCGTCGAGTCCAAGCGGGCCATGAAGCAGCGCGGCATGAAGTCCCCCGACCGCGCGGACGCCGCCCTGCTCGCCGTGTACGAGCCGGAGCCGATCAACCCGCCGCGCCGCCGCGGCCTGCTCAACTAGGCGGCCCGGCGACGACGGCGCCGCAGGTCGTTTCGATGGCCGGACTTTCGGCCCGCCGCTCGTAGGCCGCCGTCGTTCTTCACCGGGAAGTGGGTGGGCGGCCGCCCGAGCGTGCAAACTCTGTCTCATGAGCTTGACCGCCCACCACCCCAGCGACCGGGGCGTGCACCCGACGCCCGCGGTCGCGCTCACCGTCGTCGCCGACCCGCCGCCCGCGCTGCGCGAGCTCGAGCGGGTCCTGGACGTCTTCCGGAAGGTTCACCGCACCGCGCCGGACGTCGTCAGCAAGTCGCGGATGCAGCAGCTCGAATGGGTCGCCGGCGAGCTCGCCCTCGCGGTCCCTCTCGGCCTCACCGAGACCGCCGGCGACTCCCTCGCCGACCTTCTCTCCCCGGAGGCCGTCCACGCCTACCTGCTCTACGGCCGCGGCGGCTACCTGCGCACGGCGCCGATAGTGGCCACCGACCCCAGCAGCTACGACACCTCGGAACGGATCCGGATCGCCTGCCTGGAGCGGTTCGCCAGCCAGGCCAGGATCCCCTTCGAGGCGCCCGACCTTCCCCCCTGGGGGCTGCGCCCCACCGTCTCCCCGCGCATGGCCGACCTCATCACCGACCACCTGGAGGAGGAGGCCTCGAAATGGCCGGAGGCGGACCGGCCCGATCTCCTCGTCCGCGGGCTGGCCATGTGGGGCGTGATGAAGGACGTCCTCCCGCGCCAGGGTGAGCTCGAGTCGATGCTCGTCGACGACCTGACCCTCGAGAACCGCATCCCGCGCGCGATCACCCTCGTCCGGCAGCCACAGGGCGGCCTGCGGGGGAAGATGCCCGAGCCGGAGACCGCCGCCCTGAGCGCGCAGACCGGGCGTCGGCTCGCCGACTGGCTCACGCGGCGCCCGGCGCTGATCGCGCACCTGCAGGGAGGTGTTCCCCGGCATCTGTGGCTGTCCACGTGGCACCCGAACACGGGCGTCCCCATCGACAAGCGAGGCATCAGCAAGTGGTACAAGAAGGTCGCCGACGCTGTGCAGATCCGGCAGGACGCTGCTGGCGATGCCGAGGAGGATCTGGTGCCGACCCGCTGGGAGACGATGCGCCGTACCCTCCTCGCCGAGCGGCAGGCCCTTGAAGGCACCGCCTAGGGCGCCCGCGAGCTGGCGCCGTGACGAGCGAGGCTTCGGATAGGGCATTTGGGAAGGATCCGTACCCCTCTAGGGTGTCGGTATGACCCAGCTGACTACCCTGGCAGACGCGTACGGCCTGGACCGCGTCCGCGCGGCCCCAGCCGGGGGCGTCGACTTCATGGCTCAGATCGCCGCGTTCGAGGAGCGCCAGCGGGTGCACCCTGAGCGGGCGCACTGGTCTCCGGTCGACCAGACCGACCCGGGCGACGACGGTCCTGCCGAAGTTCTCGACGGCGACCTCGACCGGTGGCGCCGCCTTAGGACGGGCCCGAATCAGGGCCTGTGGCGGATGGTCGACTTCCACCCGGGCCGGCACGAGGCGCGCGCCGGCGAGCCGTTGCCGTGGCAGCAGCTCGCCTTCCACTACGGCCCGCTCACCGACGCCGCGAGCGAAAGGAAGTAGTTCATGCCGTTGAACACCGAGTACATCAACAGCGACGAGGGCAACCGACGGCGCGGGATCGGCCTCAGCCGTCTGGCGAACGCGCTGGTCTACAGCCAGCACCCGGACGCCATGGTGTGGCACGACGCCATCAACAACGAGATCAGCCGCCAGATGGGCGGGGCCTGCCAGGAGCGGGCCGAGGAGGAACGGCGGCAGCGGCTCCGGGCCCCCCGGGAGGACGCGGAGGCGGCCGTGTGGCTGGAAGCCCAGCGCTGCCTCAAGGACCTGTGGCGCACCTCCTTCAAGGAGATCACCGACCGGTTCGGCGTCACCGCAGCCTACGAAGACGTTCGCGCTCCGGCCGAGGCCGCCGTCGCCTACCGGGCCTGTAACGCCGCGGAGGCACTCGACAACCTGGCTCGGGCCATGGAGATCGCCGGGCAGGACGCAGCGGAGATCGCGGAGCAGGCTGTCCGGATGCGGGAGACCGCGCGCGAGAAGGCGGCGCAGACCGGCATGCACGGACTCATCGCGTCGGTTGAGCGGCGCCTCAGTCAGCCGAAGGAGACGACGGTATGAGCACGAGGCCGGTTCGGGACCGGGCGGGCAAGCTTCGGCGGCTGGCCTACACACTCAGCGTGAAGTACGGGCTGGAGGGTCGGCACGAGCAGATCGAGCCGCAGTACGACGACCGGACCCGCGAGTGGACGTTCTGCTGGGTGGACGGGCCTACGGTCGAACAGATCAAGCGGGCTGCCCGAAAGGAGCAGCCGGAGGCCGTCGAAGGGCTGCGGTACGAGCGCCGGTTCTCCTCGGCGGCCTTCGCCCTGGGCGCGGTCCGCCTGCTGCGGTCAGGGACCTTGGAGAAGGACCGGTACGGCACCGTCTACATCAGCGAGATGACCGTCCGGGAGGCCCTGCGGCTCGTGCCGCACCCGCGGCCGGGCGACGACCGCGAACGTCTTCTTGTCGAGGCGATCGTCACTGAGGCCAACGACGGCCATGGGACGAACTGGGCCAGCGAGTACACCATCGTCCGACTGGTCCGCGAGCGCGGCCTCGCCGAGTTCCTGCGGCGGTCCGGCGCCGAGCTGTCCCCCATCGAGGCGCTGACGGCCCGCTACGTCAGCTCGCAGGGCTCGGCAGCCTGGCGGGAGCAGCTGGAGCCCATGACCGCGCTGGAGGCGTTCGCCGCCGTGCAGGCAGACCCGAAAGCCACACCCGAACAGATCAAGGCCGCGCTCGCCCTCGTACCTCGGCTCCGCGCCGAACTGGACCTCGCGGCAGAAGCACTTCAAGCGCGGGTCGCAGGCCCTCCCGCGGTTACCTCCGGCTCCCAGCGGTAGACGGGGCGGCCGCTCTCGTCCTCCTCTCGGACATAGCGGCCGCAGCCGGCCGGGGTGCGCATCTCGATCTCGTCGATGAAGTCGTCCGGGTTCGCTCCCCCGTCGAAGGGGCCGCCGATGTATCGCGTGCGGGTGTTCATGGCCGGATCCTACGGTTCCACCGTGCAGCAACCGGTACTCTGTTGCTGCACGGCCACGTACAGGCCCAAGCCAGCTTCGGCCCATGACTGGGAGCATTTGAGGCGAAGGTGCCAGGACCTTGGAGTCCCAGCGCATCAGTGCGATGAAGTGCCAGGTCGCCGTTTTCGGCGCCTTCTTCCGTATGTCGCGCCACCACTACGTTCTCCGCGCGTGCATCGGGTCATGGGTAACCGCTGCACGCCACCGAGGAGAGACACGTGGTCAAGAAGCACGGACAGAAGCAGCGCGCGAAGGCCCGTTCGCGCCGTACCGGAGCCGCCTACGCGTCGGCGGCCGCCGGCGCCAGGCACGAGCACACCCCGCTGCCGGACATGGCGGTCCTCGAGGACCTGCCGCACCACTCCGGCCGGGAACTCGACACCGAACTCGCCGCCCGCCTGGTGGCCGCCTGCCACGCGCAGTGCAGGCCCTGCCAGAAGACGCTCGCGAGGAAACTCCGCACCGAACAGCGCCCGACCCTGGTCGCGCTCGCCGCGGCGATCTACGGCGCCCTGCCCACGCCCGGCTTCATCGCCTCCGCCACCACCAGGGAGTGGGCGCCGCTGGCCCGAGCCGGGAAGACGGACCCGGCGGCGGCCGCCGCGGCGCTGGCCGCCGTGGAGGAGATGGACGACGCGGACGCCTCCGACCTCCTGGAGGACACCCTCGACCACTGGGCGATGGTCAACGCCGACCCGGCCCGGATCACCGAGACGGTCAAGGTCGTCCACGACGCGCCGCCGCGCCAGCGGCCGACCGACCCCATGGACGCTTTCCGCGAGGCCGGGGTGAAGGTCTTCACGCTCGACGACCTCGACCTGGGCGACGACGTCGACCTGTACCACCTGCAGCCGAACTACGGGGTGTACGTGGGTGCGACGAACACCCCAGACGGTCAGGACTTCCCGATGCTCACCCTGTACCCGGAGACCGAGGACGCCGGGATCGAGGACCTTGAGCGCCGTACGGACTGGGAGCACTGGGGCCTGCACGGGATGCCGGACATGGACCCGCGCTGGCGGCTGCGCGCCCGGATCGCCGACCGGTCCCTGCAGGGCCTGGTGCACGTCGACGCCGACGGCCGGGACGACATCGAGCTGTGGCGGGCCTCGGAGACCGTCAGCATGCCCGACGCGTGGTGGGACCTCCTCGACCGCGCCCAGCACGTCCTGGTCGTCGGCCCGAGCGAGCCGGCGGCGCTCCAGGACACGGCCGACGAGGGCAAGCTCCTGGCGGTCGTCGGCCGCGTGAGCTTCGTCTGATGGCCGCCCGTGCCCGCCGCGAGCGGACTGAGCGCACATACCTGCCCGGGATCGCGGACGTGCGGATCTGCGGCGACGAGGCGACCGTCCGGGCCGTCCTCGACGTCCTGGCCGCCGAGTTCCTCACGACCAGCGCCCGGGAGTACGACGGCGGACAGCGCGCCTACCTCCAGCTCGACACCGGCAACACCGCCCCCGACCCGGACTGAGACCGCCTCATTTCCGGTCGGAAATTTAGAACTTGCCCAGGTCGCAGGCCACGGCCCCGGTGCCGTCTGGCGCGCACGCACCCGCACCACGGGAGCGCTGACCGCGCCGGTCGGTGCCGGGGGAGCGGGGGCCCGGGGGGCGGCGAAGCCCCCCCCGGCAGCCACCGGCCCCGGGCCCACCACAAGGAGACCCGCAGATGTACCAGGACCCCGATCCTCCCGGCTCCCCGGCCGACTGCGCCGACGGCGTGGTCTGGCTCCGGCCCGAGTACCAGGGCCGCCACGGCGAACTCGTCACCCTGGCCGACGGCGCCCGGCTCGTCGGCGTCACCAAGCAGGCGATCTCGAACTGGCAGAACCGGCACGCGAACTTCCCCGCGCTCGTCCTGCTCACCGGGTCGCTGCACAAGAGGACCAAGTGGGTCGTCGCCGCCGAGCTCGTCGACTTCGCGCGAGAGCAGCAGAAGCGGAGGAAGGGCCCCCGGGCCGGCCACAAGAGCCCGCAGCGCCCTGGCGCCGAGATCGCGGCGGCGCAGACGGCGCACTACGAGGAGGTGCTGCGGACCCTCACCGAGCGGGAGCAGCGCCAGAAGGAGGCCCTGGCCCGCACCCAGTCCGCCAAGCGCGCGGCCGAGGAGAAGCTCACCCGGGCCCGCGCCCGGCTCACCGCCGAGGTCGACGCCGTCGTCCGCCTCAGCATCCCCGCAGCCCGTACGACCACCACGGGCGTTATCTAGGGGGCGAGGCCTCTTCGCCCAGGTCAGACCACTGATCGACAGTGCAGGCATGTGAGGCAAGTGCGACTTGGCACGTCCTGGGAAAGCGTTTCGGTCGAATCACTTCCTGCACGCGCGTTCGGAAGTGAGCGTTCAGTCCACGATGTGCAGGGGAGTCGGCGGGACCGGCTCGGGCTCCGGCCGCTTGGGGAGCATGTAGGGGTGGGCGGCCGCCTCACCGCCTGCGGCCCAGGCCAGCGCACCGAGCACGATCCGCTGATTCGAGCCGTCCAGACGCGGCAGGTCGGTTCCCCAGTTCCCGCCCTTGCCCGTCATCAGGGAGCAGGCGAACCGCAGGACGCACCACTCTGCGCCGGTGCCATACAGTCCATCGGCCGGATCGTGGTCCTTGCGAGCCAGGGTCTGAGCCAGGGCCGACCAGCGGACGAAGACCAAGTCCCAGTCCTCGCTCTCCTGGGTCTCCCAGGAGAGCAGTCCCGCCTCCTGGAGTCGGTCCGGCCAGTGGCTCTCTCCGGAGCCGGACTCGGCGAGCAACCAGCACGCCGCCTCCTCGCGCCACGAACGGCCCTTCGCGCTACTCACCAGCGTCCCGCCGATGGGCGTCCATTCCGCCATGGCCCGACTCCTCGCACATCACAAACGTGCCCAACTTGCCTGAATGACCCCACGATATCCGGCAGGCATGTACGTCCGGAGGGCACTTGACAACATGCCTGACGCCGTTTCTCAACCCGAGATAACCGAGAAGGAGACCCGAATCCGTGGGGCGTGGCCGCGCGCGGCACCGACCGGCCGGGCTTCGGCGGCCCGGCGATCGTGCCGACCGTCTGGCAGCTGCTCAAGCTCGCGCAGGACGGCAAGCGCCCCGGCGGCGAGACCACGACGTACCCGGAGGCGATGGCCGGCCTCGGCATCGGTTGGGAGTCCAAGGCCGCCTCCGCCCGGCGCCGCCGAGAACGGGACGCCGCGGTGGCCCGGGAGGTTCTGACGCTGACGTGCGAGAAGTGCGGCGCCACCGACGGCGAGCAGTGCAAGACGAAGAGCGGGTGGGCCACCGACAAGGCGCACGTCGGGCGTCAGAGGCAGGCCGAGGGGAACGTCGACGTACGTCTCGGCTACCTCGGCGAGATGCCCGTCCCGGTCCCCAGCACCCTGTAGGGCCTGGCTAGGTGATGGGGTGGGCCGTGAGCCAGTCGACCAGCTTGTGCGCGGATCCGAGGACGTCGGGCCGGTTCGTGTTCGGGTCCGTCGCTCCGAGGTCTCGGCCTACGGCGACGCCCCGCTCCATGGAGTCGATCAGCGCGTACGCCTCCGACCAGAACTCCGGCCCCGTCTCCGTGTCCGCGTTCGCCGCGGCCCTCAGCTCACGGGCGGGCGCCATGACGGCCTGCATCTGATCCCAGCACGTCCCCGGTGCCGGCTCCAGACACCCGCCGCTCGTGTCGAACGTCTCGACGGCGGCCCGCACTGCCGCGGCCGCGTCCTGCACGCTCGCCGCCTTCTCGGTCGTCGCGGCGGCCGGCTTCCCGGAGTCCGCCTCGCTCCCCCCTCCGCACCCGGCCACGGTCGACACGACCACGGCCAGGACCAGAGCGCCGGCCGTCTTCCCCCACAGGTCTCTCCCCATGACGCGGGATCATCGCACGGCTCTACGACACGGCGAGCGTCCTTTCCCTACAGAGTTCCCGTGGGCTGGGCGCCGTGCGGCGTAGCGCCGATGGTCCCGTCGTTCCAGACCCACCGCCCCCCGACATGGTCAGAGGCAGACTGGTGCCAGCCTCCGGCATCGTCCACGTCGTCAGGGTCGGGGCGTTGGTCGCCGTCGTAGTGCCCGGCAGGAAGAGAGCAGCGGATCAGACCCCACAGGGCGTGGACATTCGTCGCCGTGCATCCGCCGCACTTTCGGCAGGGAACGAGCCCGGCGTCCAGGGTCCGGGGGGCCGGGTCGAGGCGGGTGTCGTTGCACACTGCGCAGGCGGTGCTCGCCGCGGCGGTGGCCGGGGGGGGATCGACAGCGTGATTTTCGTCAGGTCGGGGTGCTGGTCGGACGGTCCGATCGCGTCGACCTGGCAGTGCACGGTGACGGTGCGCCAGCCCTCGAGCGGCAGCCGGGGCGGCATCTCGCCGCCGAGGAGCGCGTCCAGGCCCGCGGCGGAGATCTCCCCGCTTCCGACCGGGTGCCGGGTCACCGGGGTCCTTCCTCGCCGTATACGCGCACGATCTGCCGGGCCTTGGCCGCGCAGTCGCCGCAGGACGGCGGTTTCCCGGTCCCGCAGATGGCCGCGGCGAGGGCATCCGTGGCGCCGGTGGAGGCGATGTTCAGCAGCATCTCGCCCTTCCGGCGGCAACGCGCGCAGGCCTGGGTCTTGCCGGGCCGTTCGCCGCACGCGATGAGGGCAACGCGGTCCTCCAGGGCGTGCGTGCTGCGGTCCGGTGCGAGGGAGGTCATCGCGGCTCCTTCGGCTTGTTGCTGCCCTTGGGGGCGCGGGACTTGTGATGGGCGATCGTCTGCAGGTCGGTTCCGGCCTGCTCGTAGGCGGTCATCTCCTGGCAGGCCGTGCACCGGTACGCGAGGAACCGGCGGAGCGGGCTGTTCTGGCGGCCGCCGGCCATCTCGCCGGGGCCCGGGTCTCCGCACCAGGTGCACGAGGGGTCGTAGTGGGAGAGGACCGGGGCGGTCTTCCACGGCGACCAGGTGATCGGGTGCCCGCGGTGTTCGGTCGGCAGGGGCGCGGCGGTGTAGACCGGCCGGTCCGGGACCGCCCAGAGGTGCCGGTCGGCACGGTCTGGTGCCGGCGCGGGGAGTTCCTCGGCGACGGCAGGCGGGATGGGGCGGGGCCGCGGGGGTTCCGGCTCGCCGCGCAGCGCACGGAGGCATCCCGGGCAGAGGTCGGACTCGGTGACGGGCCCCGTCCATGGGCGGACGCCCGGCGCCCGCTCGTCGTCCGGGATGCACTCCAGAGGGACGGTGAACACCGGCATCGCCGGGGCGGCGACGCCTTGTACCGCGAGGTGCAGCAGGGGGCGCCCCGCGGCGCGGACGATCAGCCGGCCGGCCCAGTCGGGTGTGAGGGGCGCTTCGACGGCGAGTGCGCTCATTCGTCCTCGCCCCACGTCGGATCGCAGGACAGGGTGGTGGCGGGCTGCGGGGTCATCAGGCGCTCCTGAGGAGGAAGGGGATCAGGCGGGTCGGCTTCGGGGTGTTGGCTCGGTACAGGGCCCGGCGGGCGCCGTGCACGGTGCGGCGGGCGAGGCAGAGCTCGCCGGCCGGGACGTGGCAGGTGGAGCAGGCCACCGAGTAGGCGCCCTGCTGGAAGCGGGCCGCGGTCGCGTGCGCGGCATCGTGGGCGGCGTCGGCGGCCGGGCCCGGGGCGGCGGCGGAGAGGAGCAGCATCAGGTGCCGTCCTCGTGGGGGGTGCGCAGGAAGCACGGCCGGGCGCCGGCGGCGGGGAACGGGTGGTCGCGGTCGAGCTGGTACTCCCACTGACCGGTGAAGGGGTTGGGCCTCTTGGCCCGCCGGTAGTAGGCGGTGCCGAACTGCATGTCCGTGGAGTCCCCCCACTCGGTCGCCAGCTCGAGCGACAGAACGGGGCCGGGCAGGGCGCCGGGGGCCTGGGGCGCGCGCGGGCCCCACAGCACCATCTGCACGCCTCGGTGGGGGCCTTCGGCGAAGACGGCGATGTGGAAGTCCCGGTCGTCACCGGAGGCGACGGCGGACGCGTCGCGGACGTTGAGTGCCCAGGTGCTGACGTCTACGGCCGTGGGCGTGGGTGTGAAGCCGAGGAGCGCCCGGAGCGAGGCGATCGTGGTCAGGAGCTCGGTGTATCCGGCGACGGGGAAGCCGTCGATCCACTGGTCGCGCAGCAGGGAGCACGCGGCCTTGTCGGCCGTCCCGAGGAGCTGCAGGTCGATGAGATCGGTGTCGAGGTGGGTACCGCTGCGCGCGTACGAGGAGCGGACCAGATCGAGCATGCGCTCGTGGTCGAAGGCGCGCGGGGTGGGCATGGTCGGTGCAGTGCTCATGGAGGGGCATCTCCTGGTGCAGTGGTCGAGGACGGGCCAGCCCTCATGTACCTGTACGTCGAACGGCCGATTTCTGTGACGCTTTCTGCGTCTGCCCAGGTCAGAGCGGTGGGATTTCGGCGACGACGAGGCTCATCCGGGCGGCGCCGGTGGTGACCGGGGGCCCCATGACGGGGATGGGGCCCACCAGGAACTCGTGGTTGTCGTCGGGCAGCAGGCCGCCGTCGGTGACCAGGCCGTCGACGTACGCCTTCGCGGTCGGCGCCCAGTTCCCCGGGTCCCGCCGCCGGGACAGGGGCCGCGGGTGCAGCACGTAGAAGACGGCGGCCCGCTCGAGGCGCGGCAGGCGCCGAGCGACAGCGACGCCGGCGGCGTCCTCCCGGAGGCGGCTGCGGATCCGGTGGGCGGCCATGTGGTGCAGGCGCTGGTTGCTGGTCAGCATCTCCTCGACGTACGGCATGAGCAGCACCCAGTGCCGCCCGGGCCCGGATAGTCCGGCGAGCAGCGGCGCGACGTCGGGCGGCGGCGGGGTGGACGGCGGGCCCGGGTTCGCCGGCTTCTTCCGGGGCTTCTTGGCCGCGGCCGCGGGCGCCGCCGCGCCTCCACGGCGGCGCTCCTGCAGCTGGAGGAACTGCTTCGCGGTCATCCTGGCGACCACGCCGGTCAGCCCTCCAGGGCGGCGGAGCCGGCGTCGGTGAGACGCCAGCGGCGGCCGGTGCCGCCAAGCGGAGTCGAGGTCCAGTCGTCTTCGATCCGCGTCCAGCCCTTCGCCTCCAGCTTCCGCGCCGCGCCGTCGACCTTCCGCCCCAACTGGCCCCAGGCCACGTCGTGGCTGCGGGTGCTGGTGTCCCGGACCGTCGGCTGTCCGCGGCCCGGGCTCATCGTGAAGACCACGCCGTCCCGGATCAGGAGCAGCAGGGCGGCCTCCGCGGGGGTGGGCGGCGCCGGGGCGTCGAGGGTGCGCACCTGGCCCGCGTACTCGATGCACCGCACGCACGTGGGCGGCGTCCCCTCGAGCGGCTCGCCCAGGTGCAGCGGGTTCGTCCGCCCGGGCCTCTCGCACAGCCCCATTCCGGCCTTGTGCTGCCGGGACCGGCCGGAGACCAGGTCGACCGCGGCCGTCACGTGCCCCAGAGGCCCCCGTACGCCGCTGTGCCGCGTGTTCTCCCGCACGGCGAAGGCGGCGGGCGCCGCCGCGGTGATCAGCGCCCAGCGGCGGTTCTCCTGCTCCCGCCGCGCGGCGGCCGCGGCCGCGCGCTCTTCACGCAGCGCCTCTGCGGCCCGACGCTCCTGGACGATACGGTCAGGGAGCGCCGGATCGAGCCCGCGCTCGTCGGCGAGGATCAGCATCCAGCCGTCCCGGGACGGCACCCGGCCCAGGCCGGGGAAGGAGCGGCCGAGGACGGCGGTGCACCAGTCCGCCCCGCGCCGGGCGACCACGTCCTCCATGGTGGCGATGGTGCGGCCGCTGATCGGGCCGCCGTCCTTCGCGCGGGCCGCGCGGCGCAGTTCCTCGTACTCGGGGTACGTCGGCTCGGGGTCGGGCTGCGGAAGCAGGATGGTCACAGTGGTACGACGGGACACAGGGGTGCTCCTCGGTTCGGTGTGCCGGCGGTGCTCTCCGCCAGCAGGGCGCCACATGGGGCGCCGTAAGGTCGCGCTTCACCCGTTGGGGTGCATTTTTGCGGTTGTGTCGTGCGGTGTAGACGGTGTCCGTAGCGTGAGGCCGAGGTGTGGTGGAGGAAGAGGAGAAGGTCGCGTGCAGCCCATCAGCTCGGAGGGGTACCACCACGTGGTCAACGTGTGGACCGTGGGCCAACTGCGGCGCGCGCTAGCGGACTTGGCTGACGATACACCGCTCGCCGGATCGATTCCCCAGAGCCTCGGGCCGCGTCCATGCGACTCCTTGGAGGACGACGACTGGATCCTGGCGGGCCTTGAGGTCGGTCCGCCCGGAGAGCCACCGGTTCTGCAGCTCGACCGGCCCACCGGGCGGTACGTCCACATCCATCGCGAGGAAGAGGGCGAGTAGCTGACGCCTATCCGCCGGCGGGTGCCTGCTGGTCCTCCAGCCACGCTGCGAGGTCGTCGGCGTGCTGCTCCAGAAACTCCTGCGTGAACTCGCGGGCGTCGCGGGTGGAGTGGCCCATCTCCTCGTACAGCTCGACGAGGTGCTTGATGACTGCCTGCGGGTTGCCGCGCCGGGCTGGGTACACCCGGGCGAAGGCGTTGCGGAAGATCACGGCGAGGTGCGGGGGCAATCGGTAGCCGTCGGTCTTGCTCCAGGAGGAGCGGCCGTCGTAGGTGGAGGTGAGCGGCAGGACCGCCCCCTCGGGGAGCCACTTCTCCTTGATCCCCTTCGTGACGGTCTTGGTGATGGAGGAGGTGGGGCCCAGCAGGGCGTTCTCGCCGTACTTCTGCCGGTACTTCTCGCCGTCCAGCCAGCCGCCGCCTTCGGCGACTGCGCGGAGGAGCTGTCGGCCGCGTCCCTTGACTTCGCGGACGAATCGGTCGGCGCGCTCGGGCGTCCACGTGTCGTCGCCGACCAGCACGGTGGTCCCGGGCCGGCAGGCGGCCTCGAGCAGGGCCGTGTTCAGCTCGTTGTCGTCGTCGCTTGTCTCCAGAACGAAGCGCACCGCAGAACCCCTCTCGGAGAAATGACCCGGGACTCACCTGAGTCTCGGGTGAATATACCGGAGGGAGCGACTGAAGCGACTGAGATCCGGACATGGGGCGGCGAACCGTGACCGGAGCACCGGGCGCACCTCATCGAGTAGTTACTTACGGGTAGTCGACAATAACTGCAATTGTTGTCGGTAATCAGCGGTACGCTCCACGCACGACCCCATCACCAAGGCGGCACCCTGTGAGCGAGCAGAGCATCCCCACCCCCCGGGCGGACTACCGGCCCGACGTCGAGTTCACCCCCGTCAGCAACGGCCTCGACTACCTCGACAGTGCCGTTCGGCACCTTGAAGGACGAAAGCCGCCCAACGCTTACGACTTGAAGTACGCCGTGCTGCACCTGCACGCCGCTACCGAGGTCCTCCTGAAAGTACGCCTCGTCAAGGAGCACTGGAGCCTCGTCTTCGCGGACCCCGGGAAGGCGACGCTGCAGGCGTACAGCAACGGTTCCTTCGCCAGCTGCACGATCGCTGACGCGGTGAAGCGACTCGAGGGCGTTGCCTCCCTCAAGATCTCCGAGGACGGCAAGCAGGCCATCCACACGCTCCAGCGAACCCGGAACGGTCTCACCCACTTCGGCCACGTAGAGAGCGCTCACGGCGTCGAGGCGCAGGCGGCAGCGGTGCTCAGCTTTCTGTTGGACTTCATCAACACCCACCTCAAGAACGAGCCGGACGTCACCCTGACGATGGCCGAGCTGCGGGCACGGCTGCAACGCATCAAGCGACTGGTCCGGGACCGCATGAACCAGCTCTCCGGGGTATTGAAGCCGCTGATGCATCGAACAGTTCGATGCATCGAGTGCAGCCAGTGGGCGCTGGTCGTGGGCGAGAAGGTCATCACCTGTCGGTTCTGCCTGTACGAGTACGGAGAGCCCGCTGCCGCAGCTGTCGACTACGTACTGAACATCCGCTACCCCGGCGACCTTGGCCAGTGCAAGGACTGCGAAGAGCTGACCCTCTTCAAGGGGCGAGTCGCCAGCGACAAGAAACGAGACCGCCTGATCTGCTTCGCGTGCGGAGTCACCTACGTGCATACAGGCGAGACGGTGGTGATCTCGTCGTGAGCGCTTCGATGAGTACCGTTGAGAACGGGAAGCCGGCAGACGAGTGGGCCAGCCTGGCGGAGATGCTCAGGTTCCAGGGCGGGTTCACGGCGTGGGACGTCGCGGAACTGGTGCGACTTGCCAGCTCCCAGAGAGCGGGCGTCCGTGTCGTCGAGCGTATCGAGCAGAAGCTGGCGGAGAACGGCATCGGTCACCTGCCGCCCAGTCTCCCCCTCGACGGCTCGCGCAAGGTGCTCCTCTACGTCAAGAGCGACCCGAACTTCGGCTTCATCCTGCACCTGATCAGCACGCTCGCCACCCAGGATCCTGCCGAGGACAGCAACATGACGGTCACGCAACTGGAGATGCTGCTGGGCGCCATGCGCAAGGGCGGAGAGACCACGTCCCAGGCCGGCAGCCGATGAGCCCCACCGCCACCCACCCGCTCTACACCGAACAATCCGCCCTCGCCTGGTACGAGTTCATCCGCGACCGGCTCGAGGACGACTTGCGCGCGGCGTACCCGGGGCAGGACGACGGGCCCATGGCCACGTACCGGGAGCGGTACGGCGAGGCCCAGAAGGCGCACCGGCGGTTCCTCGCCGAGTGGGACGCCGGGGACGACTACGAGATCGAGCAGGCGTGGTGGGGGCTCAAGAACATCGCCAACGACTGGCGGCAGCACCCGGATTTCCCCGAGCCGATCTCCGACGGCACCCTCCCCTGCCCTATCACCTCCCCGGAGACCGGGCACCCCTGCACGAAGATGATCAACCCCGGCTGGACACCATCCGAAGGACACGGCGGCGGCCACTGGTTCCAGGACCCCAAGGTCACTGAACTCCGCGAGCAGGGGGTGCACTTCGACGCCGGCCTCCTCCTGTCCGGGCAGCCCACGCCCTACCACCGCCCGGAGGACTGCACCCCTGACTGTTTGCAGTGGAGAGACCGATGATCGACGCCATCGACCAGGCCACTGCGCGCACCTGGTTCTACTTCATTCGTGACCGACTGGAAGACGATCTGCAAGCCGCCTCCCCCGTGCAGGAGAGCGACGCCGTACACGTCTACCGCAAGGGGCGTCGCGAGGCCCAGCAGCTTTTTCATCAGGCCCTAGAAGCTATTCGCTGTGGAGACATCGCCGTGGCGGACATGCGCTTGGAGGCCTTGGAGGAGTTGGCCTCGAGGTGGAAGACACATGGCGAGCACCCTGCCGCAGTGCCCATCTCCGACGGAACTATGCCCTGTTTCGTTCCTGGCCCCGCCCCCGGGACTTACTGCACCAAGACCATTCCTGCTGGCTGCTCGGCGGACGATGGACATGGCGGTGAACACTTCTGGCAGTCCGTTGAGGCTGCCACTCTCCACAGGGGCGGGGCTCACTACAGCCGCGACCTGCCCGTCCTCCTCTCCGAAGTTCCGGCGGAGTGGCACTGGCCGAAGGACTGCACCCCCGACTGCTGGAGATGGAGGGACCGATGACCCGACACCGTGATCACGGCAGGATCGTGGCGCTGTTCGGCCGCGAGTACGAATGGCGCTGGGAGAACGGCCGCCTGACCCTCGAGCCTGACTTCTGGCAGCTCGGCGCCCGCCGGATGGCCGCCCAGGGCATCCGGCCATGGTTCGACTGGGAGAAGCTGCGGTGAGCGCCGCACCTGCGCCGATCGAGTACCTCTACGGCATCGAGGCCGGGCACGAGTTCGGCAACGACTGGATCCCCACCCGCGTCATCCGCTTCCGGATCACGAAGAAGACCCCGCGGCGTGTCTACTACCTGCCGCGAGAGTTCGGCCGGCTCCAGGAGCGGTTCGTCGACCGGGCCGTCCTCGAGCGGGACGGCGAGGTCTGGCGGAAGTCCGCCGGCTGGTGGGAGCCGGACATCCGCGTCTACCTCAACGAGCCCGTGCTAGAGACGGCAGCCGCCCCGGATCTCGGCGCGCTGAAGGCGGCGATGGCCGCAGCGCACCCCGACCGCGGCGGCACCGACGAGGAGTTCATCGCCGCGCGCCGGCGGTACGAGCAGGCGCGCGCCAGAGCAGGGACCCAGCAGTGAACCACGACACCTTCGACGAGGAGGTCCTCGACGCGGAGCTCGTCGAGGACGAGGGCGAGGCCCTGGCGGTCGTCCAGGAGCCCGCGCCGCGGATCGTCGTCGATCAGCACACCATCCTGCACCCGGGCCAGGCTCTGCCGACCACGGCTGACGGACCCCGGTACACCGAGCTGGACCTGCGCGTCAGCCCGGAGACATCCGCCCTGCTGAAGAAGTCGGACCCGGCTGAGACGGGCCCGATGAAGGCGTTCAGGGAGTGGTGCGCGGAGCAGCGCGACGAGCAGGACGGAGAGGAGGGCGAGGCGACAGGCCGTGTGCCGGTGCCGTGTACCACCGCCACGTTCACCGAGTACTCGCGGCATCTGATGGCGAAGGGTCTTCAGGTTTCGACGATCAAGAACTACATGTCGCTCATCCGAACCGCGATGCCGGTGGGGAAGAAGCCCGACAGCAGCGAGTACCTGCAGCTCTTGGCGCTCTATCGGAAGGAGAACAAGCGGGCGCTGAAGGTCAAGCAGGCGTTCCCGCTCACCTTGCCGTATGTCATCCCTATGATCCAGAAGGCCGAGGCCAGCGGGCGGGCCATCGGCATCCGCGACGCGGCCATCTTCGCCCTCGGGTACCGGATGCTCTCCCGCAGCGTTGAGGACGTCGATCTCCTGATCGAGGACCTGACGATCCTGGACGACCGCGTTCTCGTCTGGCTCGCCGAGGACAAAACCCACAAGGGCGAGCCCCAGACCCTCGTCCTCAGGGACCGGCCGGACATCCAGCTTGTGCCCCGTATGCGCCGCTGGCTGCAGCACCTTGCTGGCTTCGGCGTCACGACAGGTCCCGTCTTCCGGCACCTCCTCAAGAACGGCGAGCCGGCCAGCACTGAAACCCGGGAGAGGACCGCCACCGAGCGCGGCGAGCACCTGCGCCCGCAGACCATCAACGAGCGGGTGAAGTACTGGTTCGCCAAGGCCGGACTCGTCGGCGACGGCCGCCCCATCAGCTCGCACGGTCTTCGCGCGGGCGCAGCCACGGACCTCGCCGAGGCCGGGGCCACCGACGAGGAGCTCGAGGAGGCCGGCCGGTGGGTCAAGGGCTCACGCATCCCTCGGGAGGTGTACGTGCGGCCGGTCAAGAACGCGAAGAAGGACGTCTTCGAGAAGGTCGCCGTCTTCGAGCCGTCCCCCGGCGATCACGCCTCCGTGGAGTCCTGACGTCCGCCGCTCCGCATCATCGTGGCACCACCCACCGAGCGCGGCTGACGGCCGGCTCGTCGTCGTCAGAAGTCGCTGTCGACGACGAGCCGCAGGCGGTCCTCCAGGGCGGCAACGGCCTGCTACCAGGGGGCCTAGGAGTTCACCCGCTGCCACCTGACGAACTGATGTCCTGTGGGTAGGCTCGTGGACCCCAATGGGTACAGATGCACGAAGCGGCCCGGCCTCCCCCTCATCCGCCGTGGGGGAAGCCGGGCCGCTCGGCTATGAGCTCGTTCAGGCGGAGAAGCTGCCTGCCGCGACGCCGGTCACGAACGTCGACCAGGCGGCCGGCGAGCTCTCGAAGGCCGGACCGTTCTCCTGCTTCGAGTCGCGGGTGCCGATGGTGCCGCGCTGCGCGAGGTCCGCGACCTCCACGCAGTTGTTTCCGTTGCCGCTGTAGGACGAGGCGACCCAGGCGTCAGCGGGCGCCAGGTCCAGGGACTTGTTGAGGGACATGTTTCAGATCTCTCGTACTAGTTGGTGCAGGAAGTCCGGCGTACTCCCGACTGGGAGCGCGCCGTCCCGCAGGGCATCGAACCTGCGGGAGAATGCCCAGACCTCAGTGTCCTTGTCGCTGAGGTTGGAAGCGCCGTCAGGCATGTCCATCTGAACGACGGTCGGCAGGTTCTCCCCGAAATCCATGAGCGTGAAGTCGAAGTTCGACCGATACGTCTGCATGTTCAGCGGGAGGACCTGGATGGTCACGTTGTCAAGGGCAGCCAGGTCGATCAAGTGGTTAATCTGACCGCGCATCACTTCCTGGCTGCCCATGCGCCGGCGAAGGGTCGCCTCGCATAGGATGGCGCGGATCTCGACGGGGTTCTCGCGGGTGAGGATGTCCTTACGCTCCATCCGCAGGGCGACCCCACGCTCCACGAACTCGGTCGTCTTCTCCTCGATCAGCTTGCTGGACTGGAAGACGGCGCGCGCGTAGTTCTCGGTCTGGAGGAGGCCGAAGACGACGTCCGGCTGCCAGGCCCTTATGGTGCGGGCGCCGTCCTCCAGGCCTACGTACATGGCCATGCCGGACGGCAGTGTGCGCGCGTACGTGGACCACCACCCGCGGTTCAGGCTGTCCCTGTGGATTCCGACGAGGAACTCGACGTCTTCCTCGTCCGTCACGCCGTAGCGCTCCAGGAGAGTGACGAGGTCGGCAACGCGCCGGAAGGCCGAGGTGCCCTTCTCGACTCGGTAGAGCTGAGAGTCGGAGATCCCGAGCCCGTGGGCCGCGTCCTTGAGGTTGGTGAAGCCGGCCTTCTTTCGCAGGCGCTCCAGCTCCATGCCGAGCTGCATGCGTCGGATGGTGGGTCCGGTCGGGGCCGCCACGTGTTCGCCTCCTCTTGCGAGTCCGCTTGATTCTGCCCGCAGTGCGCCGCTGCCAGTCGAGAGTCCCCCGAACTTCAGCGAGAGTCCGGGCGATTGGCCGACGGTGCAGCGAATCTCAGGGCGTGTCCAGAGTGTCCCACCGCGAGTCCTCCTTGCAAAGAGGATCTCGCAGGCGGCGGCATATGCCGACACGAATGAAAACTTCACTTGGGGTTGTACGTGAACTGTCGCATGGAGGACGGTAGTTCTGCCACGGGAACCGCAACAGTCGCAACGAGCGGTGACCAGCCAGGCGGAAATTTCAGCTGGCCGTGCAGTCACCTCAGGTCCACGCCGTACCAGAGGTGACGACGGCCCCCCTCCCCCGACCTTGCCGAGGCAGATCATGACGACGAGCCAGAGCCCCACCAGCACAGGGCTGCTGGGGAAGCGACTGCAACAGTTACGCGAGGACCTGAACGCGAGCGCCGTCGTTCGCAGCTCGGGGGCGCGGGTGGTCCTGTACGTGAAGACCCTTCCGGGAGAGAACCCCACCGAGCACTTCCAGCGGCTGCGCGCCAAGGCCGCCGGCCGCGGCTGGACGGTGCACAGTGCGATCCACGACGACGCCGGCGGGATTGAGCCCGCCATGAGCGAGGCGTGGAACGAGCTGCTGACGATCCTGAGCAGCGGGTCCGCGCAGGGCGTGCTGGTCCCGACGTACCACCACATCAGCATGGACTCCAGGTCATACACGAACGCGCTGAACCTCGTCGCCGAGCGCCGCTGTTTCACCTCGCTCCTCATTCCGGAGCCGTCGACTTGAAGGACACCTGCGCGCTGGCTGGACGACCGCGGGGTGGGCTGGCGGCAGATCGCCGCCCAGGTCCTCCTGGTGGTGACCGTCGCCGGCGCCTTCACCTGGTTCTACCTCTACGAATTCCGGACTCCGTGAGGACACCCATGACGCTTGAACAGCGTGACCCCGGCCAGGCCCTGCGTGCGATGGTCCCCGAACCCCAGCCGCCGGCCGACGTGAACCTCTTCGGCGCGCGGCTGGGCGACACCTTCGAGCGGCGCTTCGACCCTGCCCGCCTTCGCCGCCGCTGCGGCCCCAGCATCGGTCCCGACAACGACGGACAGGAGGCCACCTCGTGAACCTCGCCCCTCTCCAGCACAGGTCCGCCGCCTTCTGGGACAGCATCTACGAGCCCCACGACACGATCTACCAGCCGATCCCCCGCGAGGAGCGACTTCTCCTCCAGGAACGCGCCGGCGCCGCGCTCGGGCAGCGTGCCATCGACGTCGGTACCGGACTTGGTGAATGGGCCTGCCAGATGGCGCAGATCGGCCTCAACGTCACCGGCTACGACTGTTCCCCCGTCGCGATCAACCGCGCCCACGAGTTCCACCGCGAGCACGGCGGCAAGCTCCACTTCGAGGTCCACGACTTCGACGCCGACCCGATCCCCCCTCACCTCCACACCGGCAGCGTCGACGTGGTGTCCTGCCGCCACGTCCTCCAGTTCCTTGAGCTCCCTCGGTTCATCGCGGACGTCCGCCGATGGCTGCACAGGGACGGCGTCCTGCACGTCGTCACCGCGGTCACCGAGAAGACGCCCGGCGGGAATCTCGGCATGCCGGAGGAACAGATCCGCGCCCTCGCCACCGGCTGGCGTGAACACGACCGCTACGACCTCACCTCCGACAGCTCCAGCACGGTCCTCGTCCTCCGCGGCCCCTGGGGCTGACACGAACCGGCTCCCGGCCTCACCCCCTGTCGTCTCCCTGCGGGGACTACAGGTCGGGAGCCCTCGACCCAGCCGGTCTCGCCTCACGCACGCCCGGCGGCGCCCACGCAACGCGGGTGCCCCGCACCGATTCCACGAAGGACAAGCCCTTGAAGATCTCCACCGCCATCCTCATCACCGCCGGAACGGTGGCCTTCGGCATCCTGGACGCCGGACGCCGCCACCGCGAGACGGCCGAGCGCGCCGAGCGGCACCACCAGGAGGTGGAAGAGCTCGCCGCCCTCCACCACGGGCAGCGCCTCGAACTCGGTACGGCCAAGATGCACCAGACGCTGCTCAACGTCATCGCGAACGACCCCGAGCAGTGGGCGATCTGGACCAGGAACGGCCTCAGCCCCGAGCAGTGCGGCCAGATGGTGAAGGTCAACCAGCAGATCAGCCTCACCCAGCTCCGCTTCTCGCTGGGTCAGATCACCCTGCCCGAGCTGCACGTGCAGGCCCGCAGCCTCATGGAGCGCAAGGCCGTCCGGGACTTCTGGGCGGTGACCCGCGACTTCCGGTCCCGGGAGACCCAGAACGAGACCACCCGCCGGTTCATCACCGTCCTTGACGGCGAGTACACCGCGGCCTGCCTCAAGGCCGAGGCCGAGGCCGAGGCCGAGGCCGAGGCCGAGAACAACGTGCCCGCCTGACCGGCCCTCCCCCGCAGTCCAGCCGGGGCGGGGCACTTCCTGCCGGCGGCGAAGTAGCCCCGCGCCTCGGCTCCACGATTCCGGTGGCCACACGGTCGACCCGTCCCGTGCGGTCACCCGGGCACCACCTCCCGCCCCAGCCTGCTGCAAGGTCACATCACACCCGCACGACGCAGGAGAGGGGCGGGCTGCACTTCCGGCCAGAACGCGGTCAAACAGCCGCAGGCACGACAGGTGCCCTTGCGCAGCAGCCGCGCTTTTGCCGGGGCCCGCGCCATTCACACACCCCGAGGAGGGCGAACATGCTCTTTCCGTACCCCGTGATCGAGCAGTTGACTGCCGACCAGGTGGACACCTGGAACCGGCACTTTTCCGGTACCGCCCACGAGCGGCCCCGCGCGGTCGAGGAAGGCATCTGGCGCCGGACGCAGGAGCCGGCCAACGCCGAACAGTCCGGCTGGACCCAGGACGAGAACGGCCGCCGCCGCATCGTGCACTACCGGTACGTGTACGACCTGGACTACACCTACCCGGTGCCGCGTCTGGTGCTGAAGGACCTGTACCTCTACCACTCGGTGCTCGCCCCGGCCGGCGAAATCGAGGCGTACCTGACGCAGGTGGACGCGTGGCTCGGCCGGGGCCGCTGGCGCAAGAAGGACAACGGCACCTGGGCGAAGGGTGACCTGCGGGCCACCATCACCGAGTACGACCACCACCCCCAGGACGAGCGCGCCGACCGCGACACCCCGGCCGGCTTCCGATCGGTCGACATCCGCCTGATCACCGACGAGTTCGAGGTCCCGAAGTCCATCCGGCAGCTCCCGTGGAACGTCCTGGCGGGCGGAATGCGGGTCAAGGAGCAGCGCGGCGAGCCGGAGATCGCGGACGACCTGTCGGGCCTGCTGGACCACATGCCGTTCATGGTCGAGATCGGCTGCGGCAGCTCGATCGAGGCCGGGGTCCCGCCGCTGCACTACCTCCACGAGGTGTACCGGGTCACCGAGCGGAAGGACAACACGCTCACGCAGTCGCACCGGTTCACCATGCGGCCGCAGGACGACACCCTCATCGAGGAGATGCTGACCGCCCCGACCGCAAAGGCCGAACAGCTCACTTCCATGTTCAAGATCGCGTTCGAGGCGCAGCCGACCGACGCGCACCACATCCTGAAAGAGCTGCACGACGCCGGCCACCTGGTCGGCCCCGTCATCCAGCACAACTTCGACCTCCTCGCGGCGCGGGCCGGGCTCGATGAGTGCTTCGTGCGCCGCTACGACCAGAAGATCCCGCCCGTTCCCTTCGAGAAGCAGGCGAACGCGCTCCTCGTCGTCGGCCTGCACGCCGACCGCCGCGCCGTCCAGGCCCGCGCCCGCGAGCGGGGCATGAAGGTCTTCTTCGTCGACCCCGAGGGGCTGATGGAGAACGGCGAGTGGAAGTCCTACCCGATCGAGGGAGCCCGGGAAGGCGACGTCGTCGTACGGGCCGGTGCGATCGAGGCGCTGTCCCGGCTCAAGGCCCTGCTCGCCGACCGCGACCGGGAAGAGGCGACGGTCAGGAACTGACCGCCACCCCAGGGGCCGCGCACCGCCCGGTGTGCGGCCCCGCACCGCACACACCCCAGGAAGGGGAGCACGTGGACTACGAGAAGGACCGCCCCCGGCTGCTGACGTCGACCCGCCCCATGCCGGACTTCCAGGACGACCTGGAGGCGATGGATCTCTCCGCCCTGGCGAGGCGCGGCGAGTACCTGAGCGAGGGCCTGCGGAAGCTGAACGGCATCGGCCCGATCCGCGACGTGCGCGGCCGCGGGTTCCTGTACGGCGTGGAGGTCACCGAGGGCAGCCTGTGGCCGCTTATGCGGGCGGTCGAGGACAACGGCGTCTTCCTGTACCCGTTCACCGGGGCAGGTGAACCGAAGACGGAAGGCCTGGTCATCGCGCCGCCCCTCATCTCCACGGAGGGCGACCTCGACTTCCTGGTCACGGCGCTTCGCGAAGCGGCGCTGTCCCTGGCCTGAACAGGCGTGCGAGCGGCCGGACTTGGGTCATCGCCCCGATACCGTTCGGGGGCGTGCCGCGCCCGGTGCGCCCCCGACCAGACAAGGACTCTGCAATGCGCGTTTCGGTAATCGGCTGTGGTCACCTCGGCATCCCGCACGCGGCGGCGATGGCCCATCTCGGACACCAGGTGATCGGCGTCGACACCGACTCTGGGAAGGTCTCGGCGCTGAACGCCGGCGAGGCCCCCATCTACGAGACCGGGCTGTTGGAGCTGCTAGCCAAGTACACGTCCTCCGGCGATCTGCGGTTCACGCTCAGCCTCCAGGAGGCCGCCGAGTTCGCGGACGTGCACTTCCTGGCCGTCGGCACACCGATCGACTCCGACGGCCGCAGCTACGACACCGGCCAGGTCTTCGGCGCGGTCCGCGAGCTCGCGCCGTACCTGACACGGCCGTGCACGATCATGGGCAAGTCGACGGTCACCGTCGGCACCACGAAGCGGCTGACCGAGCTGGTGCACCGCCTCGCCCCGGCCGGGGACGCCGTGGACGTGGTGTGGAACCCCGAGTTCCTGCGCGAGGGCCACGCCATCGACGACACGCTGCGCCCGGACCGGATCATCGCCGGACTGACCAGCAAGCGCGCCGAGCAGACCGTGCGCGAGGTGTACAAGTCGATTATCGACTCCGGCGTGCCGCTGTTCGTGATGACGCCCGAGACCGCCGAACTGACCAAGGGTGCGGCGAACACCTTCCTGGGCCTGAAGATCTCGTACATCAACGCGGTGGCCGACATGTGTGCCGCGGCCGGCGCGGACGTCGCGCAGCTCGTCGAGGCCCTGGGCATCGACGCGAGGATCGGACACGGCGGCATGAAGCCCGGCATCGGCTACGGCGGCGGCTGCCTGCCCAAGGACGTCCGCGCCTTCACCGCGAGTGCCGGGCAGCTCGGTGTCGACCACGCCGAGACGCTGCTCCTGGCGGCGGAGGCCGTGAACGACCGCCGCCCGGAGCACGCGGTGCAGCTCATCGACGCAGCCCTCGACCGGGAGCTGTCCGGCGCCCGGGTCGCGATGCTCGGCGCATCCTTCAAGGCCGGAACGAACGACGTCCGCGAGTCCCCGGCGCTTTCCGTTGCCAGCCGTCTGCACAAGCACGGCGCGCGGGTCACCGTGCATGACCCGGTCGCGCTGCCCACGGCCGCCCGGCGTCACCCCGAGCTGGAGTACGCGGACAGCGTCGCCGAGGCCGTCATCGACGCGGACGTGGTGGTCGTCGGCACCGAGTGGCCGGAGTACCAGGAGATCAACCCCGAGGCCCTGGCCGGCCTGGCGGCGAAGCTGACCGTCGTCGACTTCCGGAACATCCTCGACGGCGACCGGTGGGCGGCGGCCGGATGGTCGGTCCACTGGATCGGCCGCCCGTCGACCATCCCGACAGGCCGGGACGCATGAGCGCGGAAGGTCTGCGGCCGCTGCCGATGACGCCGCAGGAGATGCTGGCGCGGATCCCGGCGTTCACGGTGTACGCGGGGGCGCTGATCACAGACCCGTACGACGGTCTGCTGCTCCTGCGGTCGGTGTACACAGGGAAGGGCTGGCAGCTACCCGGGGGGCTCGCCGACCACGGGGAGGACCCGCTTACGACCGCGCTGCGCGAGGTCGAGGAGGAGACGGGCCTCGTACTCACCCCGGATCTGCCGATCCTCACGGTCGAGTTCATGCCCGCCGGCACCGACTGGCCCCGGCCGAAGATCGGCATCGTCTTCGACGGCGGCCAGCTCTCCCTGGCGGAACTCGCGAGGATCCGGCTGAACCCGGATGAGCACAATCACTTCGAGGTGCGGTCTCTGGATGGGTGGAAGCGTGACCTGACGCTCCAGAGACACCGGCGGATCGCAGCGGCACTCATGGCGCGGCACAGCGGAACGCAGCTCGTCCTCACGAACGAGCGCCCTTCCGGAGGAAGCCCTCACCGGTAAGACCATCCCGCCCGTCACTTCTGTCCCGACCCGGCATGCTGGGCCGCGTAACGCCCGCCACGCCCGCTGAGGAGCACTCCGATGACCACCACCATGACCACCGATCACCCCGCCTGGGTCCAGGCGCTGGACGGCACCTGGGCACGCGCCGTCCGCGCTGGTGACGGCCTCTGGATGGCCACCTTCGGCCCGACAGGGTTGGTGCTGGAGTGCGTCGAGGGGCCGGACGACCACAAGCCCGAGATCACCGAGGCGGACCCCGCCGCTCTGCCGCAGAGCGTCCCGGCCGAACTTCGCGTCGAGCTCGCTGACCTCGGCCCGGTCGTCCGGCTGGCCAACCCGTCCTTGTGGGACGCCGTCACCACGGCGATCCTGCGGCAGATCGTCCGCGCCGAGCAGGCCCGTGTCCTCTACCGGCGGTGGAGCCACGTCCACGGCACGGCCGTGACCGTCAACGGCCTGACGCGAAACGTCGTCCCCAGCCCGGAGTACGTGCTCGGCCTGGACGACGAGGCGTTCGCCACCATCGGGGCGAAGCTGCACCGGCCCAAGCTCCGGGCCGCGGCCGCCGCGGTCCTGGAGCACGAAGAGGTCTGGACGCAGCTCCTGCCCGACCAGCTCGCCGCCGCGCTGACCACGATCGCCGGCGTCGGCCCGTGGACGGCTCATGCGGCCGCGGCCGACTTCACCGGCGACTTTTCTGTCTACCCGCATTCCGATCTCGCCGTCCGCACGTGGGCGGCGAAGATCGCTCCGTCCGAGGACTGGCCGCTCGCCGACAAGACCGGCCGGGCCTTCGAGAAGCACTGGCGCCACCAGGCGGGCCCCGTGCCCGCTGACCTGCACGCACTCACCCTGACCACACTCACCTGGGGGGCCCATGCCCGCACCACTGAGCACGCCGGTCCGTGAACATGATCTGATCGCCGGCGCCGACCCGGACCGAGTCCTGGACGCCCTGTTCGTCAACGCCCCGCTGCGCGACTACGACCAGCGGGCCCGCGTCAATGACTACACGTTGCCCGTCCTCGGCATGGGCTACATCGCCACCTACGTCGCGCAGGCCGGGTTCAACGTCGGTGTCCTGGACGCCGAAGCGCACGGCCTCGGGATCCGGTCGTGAGTAGCAGCGGTACAGCGGTTAGCGCTAAGGCTCCGGTGCAGGTCAGTGTGGGGAAGTGCTTGATCGCGGTTCGGTAAACCGCCCACCTGGCGCGTAGTTGCCTGCGTACGGTCAGTGGCCGTGCCCGTTGAGTTCTTGACTGATGATCAGGCCGCGTCCTACGGCACCTTCAAGGAGGTGCCGACCCGCCCTGAGCTGGAGCGTTTCTTCTTCCTCGATGACGAGGACCGCCTGCTGACCGCGAGACGGCGCGGTGACCACAACCGCCTGGGCTTCGCTCTGCAGATCTGCACCGTCCGGTACGTGGGTCCGTGTTGCCGAGTTCGCTCAAGAGATGTCCGGCGGTGAACCGGTGTGCAGTTCGATGACCCGCGGTCACGACACGGCCAAACCAGACACCGCCCGGTTCACCACCCACGCTCTCAAGAAGTCTGTTCAAGACTAGGGATCCTGCAGACCCAAGATCATCCCTTAGCGCTAACGGCTGTACCGCTGCTACTCAGGACCGGGATCCGGCACACCGCAGAGATCGTCAACCGGCTGCGGCCGCGCTGGGTCGGCTTCAACCTCCTGGCCCCGACCTACGACCTGACGGCCAGGATTGCCGCCGAGCTCGACCCCAACATCCTGGTCATGGTCGGCGGCCACCACGCCAAGGCCGCCCCCACGACCGTCCTGCGCGACCCGCGGTTCCACAACATCGGCGCGCTGATCATCGGCGAAGGCGAGACGCGCGCCGCGGCGATCCTCAGCGACGTCCACCGCCGCCAGGAGCTGCCCCAGGTGATGTGGCGCGATGCCGGCAGCACCCACCCCAAGCTCGGCATATTCCACGGCAACCAGCAGCCGTGGCTGGCGCCCGACATCAACGCCCTGCCGTTCGTCGACCGCCGCTTCCTGCCGCAGGACCCCTACCGTGCCGACGACGGCCGGATCGAAGCGAACCTCGTGTGCTCGCGCGGCTGCCCGTACGAGTGCGGCTTCTGCGGCGCGGCCGCGTCCATGAACACCGACGTCACCATCCGCACCCGCGACCCGCGCAACATCATCGCGGAGATGGACGAGCTGCACGCCGCGCACGGGGTGACGGCGTTCCGTGCGGTCGACGACCTGTTCCTCGGCGTCCGCCGCGTCATCCACCCCGCGATGATGGCGTTCACCGAGGAGAGGATCGGCGAGCGGTACGTCTGGGACGCGACCGGCCGTATCAACGTCCTCGACCGCGAGGACGACGACGTTCTCGCCGTGCTGCGAACCAACGGGCTGCGGGAGGTCGCCCTCGGCATCGAGTCCGGCGCCCCGCGGATCCTGACCGCGATGGACAAGCGGATCACCCCCGAGATGACCTTGTCCGTCACCCGGCGCCTGCTCCAGCACGGCATCAACGTGAAGGGCTACTTCATCCTCGGCTACCCCGGCGAGACCCGGGATGAAGCCGAGCAGACGGTCCGGCACATCAAGGAGCTGTGGGCCCTGTCCGACCGGCTGCCCGGCACCTTCCGCGCCTCGTCCTTCGTCTTCCGCCCCTACCCGGGCTCCCCGATCTTCAACGACCTCGTCAAGCAGGGGTACGACCCCGTCGCCATGCAGACCTACAGCGACGTCGACCTGACCGACCACGGCGCCGACGAAGCGATGCGTGGCCGCGACGAGTTCAACTTCACCACCGGCCAGCAGTTCGGCGACGTCCCCCTCGACGACCTGAACCGGATGCTCGCGCAGATCTCCCGCGAGCAGCACGAGCGCAACCACGGCGCCCAGGAGGTCACGGCGTGAGCGGTCGGTTCATCACCATCGACGGGCCCGGCGGCGTCGGGAAGTCCACCACCCACCAGCTACTCGCTGACGCCTTGGCCCTGGCCGGCCACCACGTCCACACCGCCGCCCAGCCGTCCCACAGCACCTTCGGCAAGACCATCAGGGCCCTCGGCGGCGCCGGGACCCTACGCGGCCGCGCGCTCGCCCTCGCCGTCGCAGCCGACCGTCACCACCAGCTCGACAGCGAGATCCAGCCCGCGCTCGCCGCCGGCCGGACCGTGGTCCTCGACCGCTACCTGCCCTCCACCTTGGTCCTCCAGCGCAAGGACGGCGTCGACACCGACTTCCTCCTCGCCATCAACGAGGGGATCCCCGCGCCCGACCTCGCTGTGGTCCTCCTCGCCCAGGCCGACACCATCCACAACCGGCTCAGCGGCCGTGGCACCCGTCACCGCTTCGAGCTCACCCCCGCCGACACCCAGCGCGAGCTCACCCTCTACGAGGAAGCGATCCCGCTCGTCGAACAGCTCGGCTACCCGGTGCTCCGCCTCGACACCACCGACCTCACCCCCAGGGAGGCCGCTGCCCAGATCTTCCTCCACCTCCAGCAGATGCCCGCTACCGTCAGCCCCACCGTCCCCCAGCCCCGATGAGAAGAGCCATGAGCACCGTTCAGCAGCCCATCGTCGACGTTCACATCGTCGTCCGCCAAGGCGACAAGATCCTCCTGTCCCAGCGCGGCGGCCCGTACGGATACGGTCAGTGGCACGCCCCCTCCGGGAAGCTCGACCCCGGCGAGACGCCGCTCCAGGCCGCCGTTCGCGAGCTGCGCGAGGAGACCGGCCTCCACGCCCTTCCGGACGCCCTGACCCTGGGACACACCGTCATCCACCACCAGGGCGACGGGACTCCGGACCGGATCGGGTTCTTCTACGAGCTCACCGACTACACCGGCGAGCCCGAGAACCTGGAGCCTGAGAAGTGCCTGGCGCTGCGGTGGTTCGCCGATCACGACCTTCCGGAAGAACTCATCCCCTACCCGGCCGCCGGGATCCACGGCCTCCTCGGCGACCGTGACGGCGTCACCTTCCACAACTGGCCGGCACCGGCCTAGCCCTTCCCTGGCCTCAGGCAACGCCCAGAAGCCCGAGGCGCACTGAACCACACCCTTGGGCCCGCCGCAGCACGGCGGGCCCAAGCCCTTTGCCGTCCCATGGCGGAGCCGTGAATACGCCCGGCAAGTGTCACAACAAGGCGGCCGTTGGCGTTCGGTGAGTGAAGAGGGTTGAAAGCTTGCGTCAACCCCTCTCCAGCCAACCGGAGGAACGGTGACGACCCCAACAGCCCCGCCTCGCTCACACCTGCAGGACGCCCTGTTTGACTGGCTCACGCCTGCGGCAGCGCCGCCGAAGAGTCCCGTCGCGCCCGGCGCGCCGTCCGTCAAGAAGGCGCCGACCTTGAAACCGCCGGCCGCGCCGCCTGCAGACAAGAAGGGGAAGAAGACCGACCTGGCGCACGTGTGGGTGGTGGCAGCCGAAATCGTCGTCACACCGCGGATCGCGAGCATCGCCGACTACCGGGGCTCCTTCAAGACAGAGAAGGAGCAACGCGTCGAGGCCCTCGAGGTCTACTGCAAGGGCTGCCGCCGACCGTACGACGAGGTCAAGGGCGACTCCTGCGCCGCGAAGGTCGACAACACCCACCTGATCGGCGGGGACCAGACGACGCGCGCGAAGAGGAAGACCCCGGTCCCGCCTCCCAACGCCCGGATCATCACCGGCGAAACGATCAACCGGCGCGGACTCGACGCGTACGTTGCCGGGGTCTCCCGGCCGCGGAGCTGAGGGCGCGACGCTAACGCCGCCCACCGTCCATGGTGCGCGGCGTGACTACTCAGCAGACACAGGCAGAGAACGGCATCTCCCACGTCGACTCACGCGGGCGGGTGGGACGGGAGGCCGTAGGGCTCCTCCTGCTCTCGCTCGGTGTGCTCGGCGTCCTCCTTGCGCTGGCCACCTGGCACTGGCTCGCAGCGCTGATCGCCGCCCACGTCGGGCTGATCGCCTGCGGGGTCATCGCCCGCCGCACCAGCAGCAGCCGGTTCAAGCAGGACCTCGGCACCATCGTTGCGTGCAGTAGCTGCGGTGGGCTGATCCCTGTGCTGTTCGGCGTCGCGCCAACCCTGGGGTGGCTGGCTGTCAGCCTCCTCGCAGTCGCCGCAGGCCTCTGGCTGTCCAGCTCCCGCGTGGATGAGGAAGCCTGATGGGCCGGCAGCTCTTCCAGGCGCTCCGAGGCCTCCTCGTGCCTCAAGGAGTCGCCGCGCCGGCGCCGCTGACCGTGGAAACGAAGGACCTGCTGGCGGGAGGGATCTACACCTCCGTCTCGTACGCGGGCGTCACGAACGTCTGGGGTACGCCGGGCCGCGCGGACGGCTGGGACCTCGAGCGCGTGATCGTGGAGGGCTACGAGCGCTCCATCTGGACCTTCAAGAGCGTGGAGGCGATCAGCAAGCACGCGAGCACGCTGCCGGTGCAGATCGGCCGCGGCGGCGACGAGCGCGAGTTCGCCGAAACCCTCGAGGACCATCCGCTGCTGAGGCTGCTGAACCAGCGTGCCAACCCGCTGGAGACGGGCGACGTCTTCAAGAAGCGGGTCTCCGCCCAGCTGCTGCTGAGCAAGAAGGGCGTGTTCATCGAGAAGACCCGCAGCCGGGCCGGTGTCCTGGTGCGCCTCGACATTCTGCCGCCGGACCGCGTCCGGATCATCCCGGACGACGAGAACGCGACCTACATCAAGCACTTCGAGTTCACCGACTACACCGGTCACATCCGTACCCTCGAGCCCGAACACGTCATCTGGCTGCGCGACCCGCACCCGACCGATCCGTTCTGCGGGGTCACCCCGCTCGAGGCCGCGGGCCTGTCCGTCGACCTGGACGTCAAGGCCCGCACCTACAACATCAGCTTCATCGACAACGACGGGCGCCCGGGCGGCATCGTCGGCATCGACCTGGACGGCGTCGACCCGCAGGAAGTCGACCGGATCCAGAAGCGCCTCGCGCCGGGCGCGCACAACGCCGGCCAGCTCACCCTCGTCGGCACCGGGCCGGGCGGCGTCACCTACGTGGACACCTCCGCCCGCCCTCGGGAAATGGCCTACGAGACCCTCGCCACCACCGCGAAGAACGAGATCCTCTCCGCCTTCGGCGTGTACGAGAGCGTGATCGGCAACGCGTCCGAGCGGACCTACAACAACGCCGACCGCGAGGAGTGGAACTTCTGGGACCATACGGAGCTCCCCCACCTCAAGCTGTTCGCCTCGGCGTTCGACCCTGACCTGCCCGACGACTGGGTGATCCGCTTCGACGTCTCCGGCGTCCAGGCGCTCGAGTTTCCGCGCCGCCTGGCCCGTCAGGAAGCCCGGGAGGAGTTCAACGCGGGCCTCATCACGGTCGACGAGTACCGCCGGGTCGCAGGACGTCGGGCCTTCGACACCCCTCAGTCCCGGGCCTTGTGGATTAGCCCGCAGAAGGCGCCCGTGCCGGCCAACGACCAGGACGCGGCCGCGCTCGGCCTCACCCTGGAACCGGGAGCCCTCCCCGGAGGCGGCGTCTCGGTCCCCGGGCTGCCTCCGGCCGGCGGGGACGCTTCCGCCGCTGCGGTCGTCGCCGAAGCCCGAAGCCTCGACTCCGCTCCGTCGGCGGCGGACGACGTTGCCGCAGCGCGCGGCCAGACGGCTCTCGAGTTGCCGCCCGGCCAGGCCACGACTGCGGCGGCCGACGTCGCGGCCGCCCGCGCCGGCACCGGCACGTACGTTCCCGGCGACGCGGCCGGGGACGTTGCCCGGGCCCGTACCAGCGTCACCCCAGAGCCCGGGGCCGCAGCCGAGGATGTCGCCGCGGCGCGCACCACCATCGAGAACAAGGCGGCGGCCGGGGACGGGTTCGAGGTCTCGGAGTCCGACTTCGACGCCCTCGCCACGGCCGTGCAGGCGGCCCTGGTCGCGCTTCTCGCCCGGCAGGAAGGCGTGGTCACGGCGCGGCTCCGCGCTCCGAAGATCCGCAAGGGAACGCGGTTCTGGGCGCCGGAGAACGAGACCGACACCCGCGGGGGCGACGCGAATCTCGACGAGCAGCGGGTCGTCAGCGCGCCGCGCTGGGCGGAGGAGACGGCCAACGCCCTCGCCCCGATCCTGCAGCAGGCGGCCGCGGCCACCGCCCGCCGCGCGGGCCGGGCCCTCGCCGGCGCCGACGTCGCGCCGCCCGCGGCGGCCGCGGCCGCGCTCGTCACCGCGATGTACGCGGGTGAAGCCGTGGCCACGATGCTCGGTGAGCTCGCCGAGGTCCTGCGCGCCGCCCAGGAGGACGGGGAACCAGCCCTGGAGGACCTCATCGAGTCCGTCTCCGCCTTCTACCGCTCCACCGGTTCCGAGTTGGTGGCTCAGATTGCGGAGATGTGCGCCGTGGCGACCGTGAACGGGGCCGCGGACGCCGCGGCGGAGAGCGCCGGCCCCGGCGTCGTCCGGACCTGGATCACCCGCCAGGACGGCCGCGTCCGGCCCGCGCACAAGGCGCTGCACGGCAAGACGCTGCCGGCCGGCACTCCGTACGCGATCAACGGGGCCCAGCTCCGCTACCCCGGCGACCCCTTCGCCCCCATCGGCCTCACCCGGAACTGCCGATGCCGCCTGCACTACGACACCGACCCCAAGGAGTGACCCGCCATGTGGCCTGCCGTCTGGATCGCCTGGACCCTCGCCTTCGCCGCCGCCGAGACCCTTGCCCTGGCCAACAAGCGTGACGACGACACCCTGTCCGAGAACTTCCGGCGCCTGTTCCGCACCCGCACCAGCAAGGCCGGCCGCGCCCTCTTTGCCGTCGGCTGGTTCGGGTTCTCCGCCTGGTTCGGCATCCACATACTCACCGAGACCATGTAGCCGACCCGGACGTGGCCAATTGGACTAAAACGATCTTGGTCGGGGGTTTGCCGGTCAGCACGCGACGCTAACCCCGCTCGCTGTGCATGGTCCGCCGCATGCTGAATCGCCGCGCTGATCGATCTGAGTTGCAGGCCACCGCCGGCCTAGAGACCAAGGCTGCCCGCCGCAAGTGGAACCCCGCTCTGCACCCGCGCGACAGCAAGGGCCGCTTCATCGAGACGGGCGGCGTCGTGCGGCTGTGGGGAGGGAAGCTCGCCCGCGTCGTACGCGCGCTCCCCCGCGACCGCGTCCTCGTCCAGGACCAGTCCGGGCCGAACGAGTTCAAGGGCCGCCGCCACACCACCAGCGCGAAATGGGTGTCGATGGTGGCGCGGCCGGATGGCAGTGCGCCGACTGACAATGAGCGCAAGGTCCAGGCCGAGGACGAGAAGCGGCGCCAGGCCCCGGGCCGCGGCAACGGCGTGGTCCGGGACGACGACGGCGAACCCGACACCCCGAACGACCCGCACGACGCGGACGACCAGGGCCGCCCGATCGGCGAGGACGAAGGCGACGGCCCCGCCGACGACGACGAGGATGAACCCGCCGACGGCCGCCACCCCATCAACGTCCAGGCTCTGCCCGACCACTCGTTCTCGGAGGGCCGCTTCGAGAACCTTGCGGCTGTCCGCCAGCACTTCCTCGACCTTGCCGACCAGCCCGCTCGCAAGCCGGGGATGGCGGAGTTCCTGCGCTTTCTCGCCAGCAGCGACGATCTCATGGTCACGGGAGACGGAAGTCTCGTAATCCGCCAGGACGAATCCACCAAGCGCTGGTACCTGACCGCTACTGGCACTGGCGAGCGCATGACCATGGCCGGCGACTTCGACACCGCCGACGCAGCCCGTGGCTTTGTCCGCCATCTCGAGCGTACGGCGCCCACCGAAGGCTCGACGGAGCCCCTCGCCCCGGGATTCGACTTCTCCGATCCGAACCTCGACACTGCAGCACAGACCTGGCGCTCAAGCGCGGGCGAGAACGTCCAGGCGGCGATCCGCCGCGCCCGTGAGGAGTTCGACGCTGGCAAGCCCCCGATGGCCCGCCAGCGCCCCAAGGCTCCGGCCCGCACTGAGACTGCCCGCCCAGATCCTCTACGGTTCGACTGGGCCCGCGAGAACCTCATCAGCCTGACCATGCCCGCGATCGTCCAAGAGTGGGTCTTCGACGACGACGCTTGGCCGACGCGTGACCCAGACACCGTTAAGGCGCGCGACACCGCCAAGCGGAACCGCAGCGGCTCCTACAAAATCACCGCGCCACTCGAGGTGCACGAGATGCTCCTGGAGGCGGCGGAGGTTCTTTCTGGTGCCGGAGCGGACGCCTCGGCTGCCGAGCGCAGCGCGTACAACGCCTACGCCAAGCGGGTCCTCGAGGCCGTGGAGAAGCGGAGGGCACAGAGGAGGAACCAGAAGCCCAAGCCCGAACAGCAGGCCCCCGCTGCCGACGTCGACGTTCCGGAGACCGGCGGCGGTGACGAGTCGACGGTCAGTCGGGAAGACCTCCGTCCCGGCGACCGCGTCTCCGCCACCGTCTCCGGCAGCGACGTTGAGTGGCCGGTGTCCACTCGCGACCAGCAGAAGCCGGACACTGTCACTGTCGAGGGGACCGTCGCCGCCACCTACCGGCCGGGCGCCGGCCGCACGAGCGTGCCCCTCTTGGACGCCACCCTCACCGGCCCGGACGGCACCCCCATCGCGTCCAACGACACCGTGGACGTGCTGCGCATGCCCAGCCGGGTCTTCCGGTCCGCGACATCGTTGGACGCCCTGCCGGAAGAAGTCCGCGCGGACAACGTCCGGGTCGGCGACGTCATCGCGCAGGGCCAGTTCGGCCAGGTGGTGACCGATGTGAGCCGGACCCGGACACACCGCACCTTCACCACACGGGCTCTGGGTGGCCTTCGGGAGATCGACCAGTTCGGCGTCCCCAACGGGCAGAAGCTGCACGTTGTCCCCAAGTCCCGCCGCCGGCGAGAGGACGTCGTCCGCGACATCGCGGAGACGTCGCAGCAGCATCCCAACAGCACGTACGCCAGCCGCGCGGCGAAGAACCTCCTCAAGGCCTGGGGCCAGGCCGATGAGCTCGCCCAACGGCAGTGGCCGGACGGAGCCCCGGAGGCGTACCAGGCGCTCGCCAAGCACATGGCCCGGGTCACCGGCGACCCCAGGGGCGCAGACGGGCACGATCAGAACGCTCAGGCGATGCGCAGCGCCCTCGTCGCTCTCCACGCCCTCGACACCGAGAACGTCGCCCCGGAGCTGGCCGACGCGCTGAACAGCGTCGAGACGCGCCTGGACGCGAACGCCGACCGCTTCGCCGCGAACGCGCGCGCGATCCGGGAGAAGAAGCGGAAGAAGGGCGAAGACCGTGCCGACGGCGTGGACGGTGAGACTGCCCCTGACGGTCCGGTGCCGGGCAGTAGCACCGACGAGGACTCGGGCGACGGGCAGCGGGCCCCGGAATCCGGGGCGGCTGATGCACCCGCGCCGAACGGCGAGGCGGAGCAGGCTTCCGAGCGAGTCACGCTGACGCCCGACGAGGTCAACGAGCCGACCGCGGCCGTGCGCAACGCCAAGGCGCCGTCGTCCATGGAGGACGCCGAGCTCCGTGACGAGATCGTCGCCCTGGTAGAGCGGGAGATGGCCGAGGGCGAGCTGCCGGGTGTCGACCGTACCCGCATGCGCGTCCTCGAGGCCGAAGAAGCCAGGCGGGCGGGGCGGGCGCCGAAGGAGGAGAAGCCGAAGCCGAAGGACGCTGCAGCGGACCCCGACGGGCTTTTCGGCATCGAGCAGCCCCAGCAGGTGCAGCTCGTCCCGGACCCGGACAACCCGCTCGACCGGCCCGACGACGAGTTCGGCACCCCCGACATGTTCGCCGCCGCCGAAGGCCGTGACACCAGCAAGCTGCGGCCCGTACAGACCCGTAAGCCCCTGGACTTCCAGGCCGGCGACCGGTTCGTGGACGCGGAAGGCCGCGCGCACACCGTGCGGGAGCAGCCGCTGCGCACCAGCCGTGGGCGGGTGCGCGTGGTGTCCGAGGGCGGGAAGGAGCACTTCCTCAGCCCGGACGAGGAGCTGCGGGTTCTCCGCCCGGACGAGGAGGCCCCCGCGGCGCCGACGGGCGATACCCGGGAGGAGACGGCCGCGGGTGGCAGCGGGCCGTCCGCGGAGGGTACGGCTGGTCAGGATCCGGCGGAGGAGAGCCGTGACACGGCGGCGCAGGAGGATCAGGCGGAGCCCGAAGGCGCCGAAGAGGACGGCGGCGCCCTGGAGGAAGGCGGGGCACCCGCAGCTGCGCCGGTCCCGCCGCAGACGGGAGCGGCCAGGCCGCTCGAAGAGCGCGAGCCGCAGGACCTGAACGAGGACGAGCTCGCCATTGAGATCGAGCGCCTCGAGAATGTCACCGGCGCCCTGGAGACGGCCACGGACCCGCTGGCGCTGGCATACCGCCTGCGCGCTGAGCGGCGGCTGTGGGCGCTGCGCCGGGAAGAAGGCGACCGCTGGCAGCCGACGCCGCAGTACGACAAGGACGGGAACCTCGTCGAGCCGACCCGCGGCGAGATCCTGCTGGATCGCGTCGCCGGGTACCGCCTGAACCAGGATGAGGGCCGCGGTGCGGTCTCGAGCGTGGACGAGCTGCCGCCGGCGAAGCCCCGTGGCTACTCCGACGCGGATTGGGCATCGGTCGAAGCCGTCGCGGCCGCCGGGGAGGAGTATCCGCCGACCGACGAGCAGCGGGTCATCATCGAGGGCGCGGCCCGGCGCGGCCTGGACATGCGGGTCATGGCGTTGGCCGGCACCGGCAAGTCCACGACGCTCAAGATGCTGTCCCGGCGCATGCCCGGGAAGAAGATCCTGTACCTGGCCTTCAACAGGTCCGTCGCCAACGAGGCGATCGAAGCGCAGCAGCGCGGCGAGTACGCGTCGAATCTGACCCCGACCACGGCGAACGCGTACGCGAACAGCATGGTCGACCGTGACCTCCTTGACCGGCTGAAGTGGCCTCGGCTCAACGACCAGCAGATCGCGGACCGGATGCGGTGGCGCGACAACGTTCCGGCCGGAAGCGACACGCTGTCGCCGCGCCGGGCCGCGCACCTGGCGAACCGGCTGCTGGAGCAGTGGGCGAAGTCCGACGACGCGGACTTCGCCGTGCACCACCTGCCCGACGGGATCTCCAACCGGGACGCCGTCTTCCAGGCGGTCAAGCCGCTCGCGGAGCGGATGTGGGCAAACCTCACCGACCCAAAAGCGCGCACCAAGGAGTTCGACCTTCCTCTGTCGTTCGACCACACCGTGAAGATGTGGGCGTTGTCCGGCCGCGTGCCGGACGCGGACGTCCTGTTCTGGGACGAGGCACAGGATGTGAACCCCGTGATGGAGGGGATCGTCCGCAACGTCCGTGCGGCCGGCATCCAGGTTGTGGCCGTCGGCGACTCCAATCAGGCGATCTACGGGTTCCGAGGGGCGACGGACGCCCTGGGGCGGCTGCCCGCGGACGCCACCGCAACGCTCACGCAGACGTTCCGCTTCGGCGACGAGGTAGCCGACGCGGGGAACAGGTTCCTGCTGCTGCTCGGCAGCAGGATGCGGCTGAAGGGCTGGGACCGGAAGAACTCCCGGCGCGAACAGATCATCCCGGGTGACGAGACCATGCTCATCGCCCGTACGAACGCGGGCGCCGTCCTCGGAGCGGTCGAAGGCCTGAAGGCCGGACGAAAGGTCGCCGTTGCCGGCGGCCTGCAGGACCTTCAGAAGTTCCTGGAGGCCGCCGAGACGCTGCAGCGCGGCGAGCGTACTTCGCACCAGGACCTCGCCCGGTTCAACGGCATGTCCTGGGACGACATTCGGGAGGAGGTTGCGGCTGACCGGAGCCTGAAGCAGCTCGACTCGATGTTCAAGCTGATGGAGAAGCACAGCGCGGAACTCGACGCGCTCCTCGACTCCGCCCGTATGCCCCGCCCGCTGATCGAGGACGACGGCGAGCACATCTGGGTCAAGTTCAGCTTCGGCGACCGCAACTTCGACGCCACCAAGGAGTGGCTCAAGCACAAGGACCAGGGCTTCGGCTGGGATCCCGCGACCAAGCGTTGGGGCTACCCGCCGCCGCGCGGCAAGAAGCGCACCTCCGACCAGGAGCGCGCCGCCGTCATGCAGAAGGTCCAGCGCTACATCGACACCTGGTACACCGCCCCGGAGACCGCGAGCGGTGGCCAGATCGTCGACCAGGCCGCACCCCACGACCTCCTTGTCTCTACCGCCCACAAGGCGAAGGGGCTGGAGTCCGAGCGGGTTCGCATCGCCGACGACTGGCGCGGCCCGAAGGAGACGCCCGAGGGCAACATCGACTGGGACACCATCCCCGAGGACGAGGAGCTGCGCCTGGCGTATGTCGCACTCACCCGTGCGACCGACGTCCTTGACGCGAGCTCCCTCGGGTGGGTCTTCGACGTCACTCAGGAGCCGGACCCGCTCGAGGAGCCCGACGGGCAGTACACCCGGGACTGGAAGCTGACCGACTTCCGCGCGGGGAGCGACGTCAGCTTCTGGTCAGAAGACGGCGAGAGCGTGATCCGGGGCACCGTCGAGACGGTCGGAGACTACGACCTGATGGTCCGCACGCCCGAGGGCCGCACCGACCAGATCACCGCCGCCCAGGTGACTCGCCTGGACGGGAAGGGCAAGCCTCGCCTGCCCGTGGCCAGCCCGGAAGAGCTGGACGCCGCGATGGCCGACGGCCGGTTCGCCCCTCCGCAGGAGGGGAACGGAGCCGTACGTCTGCCGCAGGCAGAGGTACGCGAGACCCTGCAGAGCATCCGCCCGGCCGCCGTCGACGACGGGCAGGAGGGCGCCGCGCCGCAGCCCGACACCACGCCGCCGGCTCCGCGTCTCCCCGGCGACGAGGACGGGGCCGCACGTGTGCTCCGCGAGCGGCTCCCCGCCCTCCCCAAGCTGCCGAAGCTGTCCGGCCTGGGGGCCCAGGACAAGAACGCTGTGCGCCGCATCCGGAGCGACTACGAGGAGGTCGTGCAGTCCCTCGACGGCATCCTCGCCGGAGACCCGCCGACCGGCGACGCCCGCGAGGACCTTCGCCGCGTACGGCAGAGCCTCGACTACATCGCCCAGCGGCTGACCCGGGACCTCCTTCCCGACTCCGAGGAGGCCCAGACCGTACGAACGCAGCTTCTGGAGCTCGGGGAGGACCTCGAGCGGGCGCTCGCGGAGTTCCCCGACCGAGAGCCCGAGCCGCAGGGCGACGGCCCCAACGGCGGCACCCTGTTCCGTCCGTGGGACCTCCAGGACGGTGACCTCGTCCGGTTCGACGCGGTGAGCCCGGCCTACCGTGCCGGAGGCCTCGGCCCGTACTTCGGTCACTTCCGCGGCGCCTCTTCCGCTTCCGGTGGCCGCACGCTGGTCACCTACCAGGGCCGCAGCTGGAACGACGACCGACAGCAGTGGGAGCCCGACATCTCCCAGCACACCGTCGTCATGCCGTCCCGCGGGCTCGTCGAACGGTTCACCGAGGAGCAGTGGGACGCCTGGCGGCGCCCCGGGCAGTCCACCGCTCAGCACTCCGCTCCCGAGGCTCCGAAGGCGCCGCCGGCGCCGATCCGCGAGGCGCGGCCGGCGGACATGAGCGATGAGGAGATCAACGCCGAGCTGGAGGAGCTCCAGGCGTGGCAGGACCGGCACGTGAGCCCGACGGGCGAGGGGCCGCGTGTGGAGGGCCGTGTCTGGTTCGCTCTCCAGCCGGTCGCCAGCCGACGGGGCGAGCTGGGGGAGGAGCAGCGGCTCCGTGAGGTCGCGCGCCGGAACGCGGAGAGGAAGGAGAAGGAGAAGCAGGAGAAGGAGGCCGCGCTCGCCCGGGTCGTGTACGGCACACGGCAGGCGGATGGGTCGTACCCGGTGTCGGTGGACGGCCGACAGGCCGGCAGCATTCGCCGCTTGGGCCGGGAGTGGGAGTGGGTCAACTCCGACGGGGACCGGGACCCGGACTTCCACCGCAGCCGGGACGAGGCCGCCTTCGCCCTGGTGCGCAACGTCGACATGCGCGCGCAGAAGCAGGAGCGGCGAACGCCGCCCGCGGGCTGGGTTCTCGGCGACCGGGCCACGGTGGCCGAGAACGACGTCATCCGCGTACCGGTCTCGTCGATCTTGTCACTGGGCTGGCGGGACCCGGTTCGGGTGCGTCGTGCGACCCACAACAGCAACGGCACTCTCGTCATGGCCGTCGAGAATCTCGACGGCTCTCGTTCCGCGCTCAGCCCCGTGTTCCTCAGCCACCCGGACGACGTCTTCGCCCGGGAAGAGACCCCGGCCACGAACGACGACGACCGGGCCGCCCGTGCACGGGCCGTGTTCGGCGAGGGCATGAACGTGGTGGGCGGCGAGTCCCTGCCGGAGATGCAGGAGCTCGAGGAGCGCCTGGGGCGCGCCGAGCCGTCGGACGACCGGGAGGCGGAGCTTCGCGACGTCGCCGACCGGATGGAAGCGCTCGCCGAGCAGTACGAGCTCGCCGGCCCGCAGGGCGAGCGCGCGGCCGACCTGTTCCGTCGTGCGGCGCGCATTGCCCGCGGTGAGGAGGACCAGGAGCAGCAGAACACCGGCAACGAGAGCGCGGGGGCCCGTGACAGCGAGGAGGGGGACGAGGAGAACCGGCGGAGCCGGCGCGACAACGAGTCTGACGTGCCCGGCCCCGACGGCGTCGGCAGCGGCGGGGGAACTCCCTCGCCGGCCCCCGACGAGGTCGGAGGCGAAGGCCGGGACGGTGCCGAGCGCTCCGAGACTGAACGCCGCGGTGGTCGCCGCGGCCGCCGCGATCAAGACGGCAGCGGAAACGGTGGGCCCGACGTCCAGGGCCTGGACTTCCCGGAGCCCGACGGGTCCGAAGCCGCAGGCGCAGACGGTGCCGATGGTGCTGCGGGCCCGGCGGCCGCTGCGACACCGGCCTCGCCCCGGTACGCCGATGTGGACTCCCTGCGGGCCGCGTGGCGCACTGGTGAAGACCTTGCCCCGCAGGATGACACCCCCGAGCGGCGCGCCTACCTTGCCGACATGGCGGGCCGGGACGGTCTGACGCTGTCGCCCGGCGGCAGCATCGCCACCTTCCTGCAACCGCGGGGCGATGGAGGCAACCACTGGAAGTTCGCGCAGTCCCTCAACGGCACGAACCTGCCGGGCATCACCCTGGACACCGACGACCCGGAGGAGGCGCGCGAGCTCGCTGGCCGCATTGAGGCGATCGCCGACCGCAACGGCGACCTCTTCGACTGGAACCGCCCCTGGGGCGCCGCCAGCATCAGCGCCTGGCGCGACGGCGAAGGCCGCACGCTTCCCCAGGCGCTTCGCGCGGTGCGCGACGACTACGAACGGGAGCGGGCCGGCGGCTTCGAGCTGCCCGAGGACCTCACCACGCTGAGCACCCAGGTGCTTGAGGACGCCTTCCGGCAGGGGCTGAGCTCTGAGGACATGCGGCGGGTCGGAGAGGAGATGGACCGCCGCGACGGCTTCGTGGATGCCCGGGTCCGGCAGGCCGTGCCCGAGGCCCCTCCGGCGACCACCGCGGAAGCGGAAGCCGAGGGGCGCGCCATGGATGAGGCGCTCAAGTTCGGGGACACCGACATCACCCGCCCTGCGGAGCCCACGGCCGGCCGTCTGCGCCGGGAGTGGGAGGCGCTGGACGAGGAACGGTGGCTGGCCGCGATGGAGGCCACCGGCGGGCGCATGCTCAGCCCTGGAGCGGAAGCCGACGGAGTCGACCCCCGCGCGGTGTTCTCGGGCTGGAAGTACACGAACGCTCGGGCCTTCGAACTGTCCTCTCAGGAGCTCCAGCGGTGGGTTAAGGGCGACAAGGACGAGGGCGTCCCGGCCAACGGGCGGCTCACCTACGCGCAGTACCGACAGCGGGAGGCCGACCGTGTTCTGCGGGCCGAGTTCGCGCTGTACGACCAAACCCGTTACGAAGCTGCCGTGGAGGCCACCAACGGCTTCTTCTTCGCACGTGAGCACAAGTTCAAGGCGGTGCCGTTCGACGAGCGGGAGCTGTTCTCGGGCGGCAGCCTCGCGGCGAACGACCGCTGGCGCCGGTACGCCAGTGAGGACCTGCAGGAGTGGTTCGACGCCAACGGCGGCCGGCGGACCTTCGCCCAGTTCAAGAAGGCGCGACGTGATGACGACCGCATCGCCCGAGAGCAGTACGAGGAGGAGCAGCGGAACGCGTCCGCCACCCCGGCCGCAGCAGACTCCGACCCCGCCGATTCCGTCGACGGCTCTGCGCAGCAGCCCGGGGCGGAAGGCGCCGTACCGGCCCCGGAGCGAGCCGCCGACCGGGACCGCGTGCAGGAGGCGTTGGACCGGCTCGAGTGGAGGACCACCCACCAGAGCGAAGAAGCGTGGCTCGACGGCCAGTACCTGGGTTGGGTCCGCAACATCAACAGGGACCGGCCGGACCGCACACCGCGGTGGCAGTCCACCCCGTTCTGGACGCTCGGCGTTGACGGCATGGTTTCTTCCGAGGACCGGGACGAGGTTGTCCGTGCCCTCGTTGACCGCGCCCTGCGCGTCGGCCCCATGGACCCCAGGAACCCCAGCGAAGACCTGTGGCTCATGGCAAGGGTTCACGTGTCGAGTACGCCGTCGAAGCAGCGGGAGATCCCTGACCTGCCAGCGGCCGTAAAGAAGAAGCCGGGGGCCCAGGCCCGCTACGAGCGGTTGCTCACGCGGCTCGAGGCGCTCAACGCGCGCACCCTGACCAGCGGGGACCTGCGTCAGGACTTGGCGCAGGCGCGCGACGATCTCGAATGGCTGCACGGCGTCCTTCCTCAGACCAGGCAGGGCGGCGATCAGCAGATGGCCCTCAACGGCCTCAAGCAGCGGGCCTTCTGGGCGAGCCGGATCATCGACGCCCTGGGGACTCCGGAGAGCGACCGGGAACGTCTTGGCCGCTGGAACGACCCGGACTTCTCCGAGTCCGCTCCGAGCCCGTCACCGGAGTCTGCGGATGTGCCCGAGCGCGCTCCGGAAAGCGCGCGCGGTGCCGCGGCGCGGCCTGAGCCGGAAGCCGTCCCGGACCCGATCGGCGGGCAGCCGGCGCACTGGGCTCGCGTCGAGAACCTGGTGCCCGGCGACATGGTGCGCATGACCGGGACCACGCGGCAGGGCCGGAAGGTTCAGCGTGTCGGGTACGTCTCCGGCAACGGCCCGGTCCTGGTCGACGTCACCTCCCGGGGCCGCACAGAGAAGAGGTGGCGGACCCGGGTCACGGAGCACCCGGACGGCACCGGCGAGGCCGGGAACGTCTTCGTGTCCGAGAACGCTTCCGTCGCACGGGCCGCAGCGTCGGACGACGCCGGGCCCAGCTCCCTGGTGAACGGCGCCCAGTCTTCGCTCCGGGCCGGCGGGGTACCCGACCGGCTGCCTGCGGACAACAGCGGCCAGGTGCTGTACCCCGGCAGCAACGTCACCAGCTCCAACGGCCGCGAGGGAACCGTCACCGGCGCCACCGATACAGCGGTGTCGGTGGCGTGGGACGACAGCCGCGACGAGGACACGGTTTCCCCGACGAGTGTGACCGTGACCGACAGCCAGCGGCCTGACGGGTGGACGGCCGACGGCCGCCGCGTGACCGAGCAGAGTGTGGTCAGCGACACCGACGGCAGGCTCCTGGGGCCGGTGGACCGCGTCGACGGCGACGACGTCACCATCACCACCGCCGACGGAACGGTCACCCGCAGTGCCGGAGACCTCCAAGTCGCCGGAGAGGTACGCGACGACGTCTCCGTCGCCGCGCCGGTGTCCGAGATCGACGAGCCGACGTCCGCCGACCTGAACGATGGCGACGTCGTACTCCTGGACCTCGATGGCGCTCTCGTCCCCGTCAAGATCTCTGGAACGCCCCAGCGAAACGGGGACCGGGTGACCCTGCAGTACGTCGACACGGTCACCGGGGAGACGGGCGAGATCGACGTGGACTCCCGCGCAGTGCTTCCCCGCGCCCTGGGCGCGGGCAACACCGTCCCGGACCTCGGCCCCGATGACATGCCGGAGCCGGACGAGGAGCTGACCGTCCATGCGGCGTCCTCCGCCGTCGAGCCGGTGACAGGCCCGACGGTGGATCCCGAACTCACCCGTCGGGACCGGGACATCGTCGGCGACCACGCCGACGCCCTGGACGACGCCCCGGAAGCCCAGCAGGCCGCCGCCAGGATCGAGAGGGACCTGCCGGTCACCGCAGGGCAGGCCTCGGCGCTGGCGGAGCAACTGCGTGCGGCAGCCGATCCGTCCGGTGAGGAAGGCCGTGCCGCACTCCGCGCCGCGGACCGCCTCGACAGCGCCGCCGGGCGAACCCCGGAGACGGCCCCGGCCCGCCCCCGCCCGTCGACCGCTGCCCAGGTCGGCGAGGGGGACACAGTGGCGCTCGCCGACGGCGAGAACGGCCAGGTGCGCCCGTTCCATGTTGCCGGGGTCGAGGAGGGTCCTGGCGGCGTTCGGCGGCTCGTCCTGGAAGACGAGCAGCAGCAGCGGCAGACCCGCGTGGTTGCCGGCGGACTGCCGGTGTGGATGCTGCCCCCCGCCCAGCCGCGCCCGGTCACCCCGCCCGACCCGAACGATCCCGCGCCCGCGCCTCCGGCGCCGGAGGTTCCCGTCGCCCAGGTCCGCCCGGGCGACCTGCGGATCGGCGACCTCATCGACGCACCCGTGAATCGGGCCGGCTACCAGCTCAACGGGCACCGGCGGCTGACCATCATCAGAGAGGTCCAGCGCAGCGGCTGGTGGACGTACCTCACCGGCGTGGACGAGAACGGCAACGTGCACGACGTCGGTCTCCACTCCGGCCGGACCGTGAACGTCTACGACCGCAGCCGTCCTACCCCTGCCCTGCCCCAGGCCGGAGCGCCTCGCGATCCGAACCCGGCGCCGCAGACGGACGTCGACCGGCTCGTTGGCGAGCACGTCCGCAGCATGGCCGCCCGCATCATCCAGGAGGCCATCGCCGGCACGGAACCACCCGGTGACGTCCATGCCTTGCGTGAGCAGATCGGGCAGCGCCTCACCGCCGAGGCGCTGCGCGACGCCCGCCAGGAGGTCCGTCGCGACGGCAACGCGGCGCTCGACGCTCTTGGCCTGTCGGACCCGGAACTGGCCGACACCAAGAGGCGGCTCCACGAGGCCCGCAGGGACGCCCACAAGGCCACGGTGCGGGCCGCGCTGCGGACGATCAACGACCTCGAGCCGCTGCCCGACGAGAGCAACGAGGACCTGGCGGCCCGAGCCCGGGACCTGCTGCGGCTCATCCCGGCCCAGGTGGCCAACCGCCCCGCCAACACGTCCCGCACCGACCCGGAGATCAACCGCGCCGTCACGGGGCATGTGAACGGAGCGGTGAACGCCCTCCTGCGGGAGCTTCTCGCGGCGGGCATCGACCCGGGCGACGCCACCCAGGTCGCCGCCCTGCTCGCCCAGCAGCTGGCCGGAACCCGGCGAGGCACCGCCCGCCGGATCGCGTCCCGCGCGGGCGGCCGTACGGCCGGCCGGCAGCCGGGCCTCCTCGCCCAGGTCGTCGCCCTTCTGATCCGCATGGCCAAGCGCCTCGTGGAACTGGTGAAGACGGCAGCGCGTGCCATCGCCGAGAAGTACCGCGGCGCGCGCGAGCGCCTCGCTCGCCTGCGGGCCTTCCTCGGGCGTATGGCCCGCCGCGTCCGGCAGTGGCCGGAGTCCCGCCGCCTGGCTCGTCTACGTGCTCTCGAGCTGCCGGACGCGACCGGCGAAGCCCTGTCCGAGCGGGTCACCCACTGGGCGAGCTTGATGCCGGCCCCGGGCCGCTTCGGCCAGACGCAGCAGAGGGTCACGTTCTGGCGCCCCACGACCTGGGACCGCCTCGCCGCCGGACGCCTGCCCGGCATGTCCGACCGGATCGAGTGGGCACCGGACCGAGCCGCAGACGGAGGGCCGGGCCTGACCGCGCTCCGCCACCTCGCGGCGCTCCGGGCCGCCGGCAGCGACGTCGACCAGGACGTGACCCGCCGCCTCGCCGCCGCTCTCGGTGACGACTTCGGCGACAGTCCGCACGAGACCCTGCAGCACGCGGACGACTACGTGGCCGCGAGCGAGCGACGCCTGGTCAACCTCCGGGCCGCCCGGAGCAGCGCGACCATCCCGGACGACCAGGACCTCGAGATCGAGATCACGGCCGCTCGTGCGGAGCTCATGGCCGCACGTCGGGAGTACGAGGACCTGCGCGGCCGGTACGCCACGGCGGTGCCCGATGCTGTCGCCGCAGCGCTGGCGGACATCCGCGATGTCGGCCCCCAGGGCGCGGACGCGTTCGTCTTCGGCCCGGACACTGAGCCGGATGCGGAGCGGGCGGTGCGCGGCGTGCAGCGACTCGTCCCGCGGTCGTGGCTGTCCAGCACCGGGGCACGGCGCCTGACGGCCGTGAACGGCACGCAGGGCCGCTACGAGGCGGAAGGGCAGAGGGTGACCGTCGTCGACCTCGCGGACGAGGGACTGGGAACCGCGAGCCACGCCCTGGCGCAGCACTTTGCCCAGCACCTTGAAGACCTGGACGCCGCGCAGCGCGCGTTCTGGTTCACCCGGACTCACACCGGGCGGCCCGGCGCCCGCCGCCGGCAGCCGAGCGCCCTGGATCGGCTCCTGCAGCGGCAGCAGCAGACGCAACCGGAGACAGGCGACATCCTCGCCCGATCCATGCAGGCGATGTTCAGCGGCGACTGGTACCAGAACGACGACCTTCGGGCCTTCCTCCTGGGCCTACTCGCCACGCGATGAGGAGGCAAAAGGTGCTCACCGTCACCGGCGTGTTCGACGACGGCGCGGCCTACAGGGTGCAGATCACCGGGCGGGCCGACCGTCCGGTGATCGGGTCACGCCGGGCCGCGGCTCTCATAGAACTTCACATGGGCGAGCGCATCGCCCTGTCCCCGGCCGGCCCCATGAAGGTTGTCTCGGGGGACGACACGAAGGCAGTGCTCGAGGTCCTGCGGCGGAGCACGAACGTGATCAATTCGATGGGTGCGGCCGCTCCCTGACTGGGCTCCAGGGGACTTGCCCAATTGTGCAAAAACGATCTTGGCCGATCTGCGTGGGATGCAATCGAGCGAGCATGGCGGAGGGTCGGGAGACAAGCTGTCTCCCGACCCTCGCGTATCGAGCAGTGATCCGACTCCCGGATCGGATCGCTGTGCTCTCTGCGTCTTATCCGCTGACGGCCCGCAGGTGTCGCCCGGCCAGGCCCCGGTCGGCGAATATGCCGGGAACCAGCCGGTAGACCTGCACTCGTCCGAACTTCTGGGTGGGTTCCAGCCAGCCGGCGTCAACGAGCTCGCGCCTGGTGCGGGAGAGGACCGGCGGCGTCATCCCAGCCGTCTTCGCCAGCTCGGTCGCCTGGGTCTCGACCGTGCCGTCCGGCCTCTGCGACGAGGAGGCGTACAGCATGACCACGATCCGCTGGTTCGGGTTCAGCTTCGCCTCGCCCGTCTTCCGAAGGAGGTACTGCACGTCCTTCGCATCGTGGATCTGCATCAGCTCTCGTCCTTCTTCTTCGTGCGCTGTCGGCTGCGCGGCTGCCTGACCTTGGTCTCCGGCGGGTTCCAGTCCTTCACCGCGTCCCGGTGGGCGAACCCGCTGCCGATGAAGGCCAGGTAGGGCGTGCACCGGTAGAACTTCGTGCGGCCCACGCTGCCGTTCTCCAGCAGGATGCGCGACTTCTTCAACACCCTGATCACGCGGCCCAGCGCGTCGGGACTCATGCCCAGCTCGATGGCAATCTCGGCTTGCGTCTTGCGCACCGCACCCTGGGACTCCTCGGTGGCGAACCAATACCAAACCGCCACCCGGAACTCCCGGTCCGTCAGGCCCGAGGCGGCCGACGCCAGCTCGCGCCCTTTACGGATCCCGACGTTGATGTGCTGCCCGTCGAAGGCGTACGGCGCTCGAGGGATTTCCTTGACCTCACCGGTCTCCCGGTTAACGAGCGCAAGGACCTCCGCGGCTTCCTGTGCCATCTGCGGCTCTGCCCCTCCCGAGTCGGTGTGCTTCCGGTGAAGCGATCCGACTTCAGGAACGGGTCACTTACCAAGATGAACATTACCGTATCGCTAAGTGATCCGTTCACAGGGTCGGATCAGAGCGCGTCCTGCGCATCGCACATCGTCAAGTGATCCGACTCCAGGATCGTGTCATCCCGACTCCAGAGTCGGGTAACCCGCTTCCCGGATCGGGTTACCCGACTCACCAGTCGGGTCGAAATCAACGTTTTCGCAGGTCAGAGGCTTGCGGGGATCCCGCCCTCTTACTGCAATCGAAACAACCTCAACTCGGAGGCTTCCCGCGCACGAGGCAGCAGCGACAAGGACATGGCCCCGCTGCCCACCGTTGGGGGACATCGCCACTCGCAGGGCGCTAGCGCTGAGGCACTGGACCCGCCGCTATCGAGCGCGTGCCCTACAGCCGTCGTTCAGCGACGCCTGCCCCTGCTCCGCGCCGGCCCGGGGGGCCGGTGCTCGCGAAGGCGCTCCCCATCAATCCAGGAGGAGGTCACGGGTAGGCTGAGGTACCTCCGTACGCCGTCCTCCAGCTCTCCACACGCTGTGGTTGCTTGGCTGTGGCTGGGCTTCACGAGTACTGGTTACCGAAAGCATCTCCTCATCTGAGGGTCGTTCGGGGTGGGTCCGATAGGCCGCCTAAGGTCCAGGATCCTCCGTAGCCACGTTCCATGGCGGCTGCGGGACTTGTGGGACGACTGAAAAGCGCTGGCAGCGGGAGGAGCGGGTCGGGGGCGCTGAGCGGGCGTCAGGCGGCCCCGGAACGCGGCTGGGCGCTTGTACCCCCGCTGTCACGGGTGCGGACACGTAAGGCGACCGCATCGCCCGCCTGTGGGTGATGGGGAGCTGGCTGCTGCCGTGATGTGGTCATGCGCCGTACCGCAGGAGCCAGGAGGCTCCTGCGGTACGGCCGTCGGCAGCAACGCGTTCGGCGACTTCTTGAGGATCGGATCCGGGGCCTGCACACAGACCTCCGCGGGACGTTACCCGCGGCACCGTGCAAGCTCCGCCCGTGACCAGATATGGATTCGCCATCAAGGCCCTCCCGTCGACAGGCAAGCCCTTCGACGAGGACGACGAGGAGGAGCTGCCGCCCACCAACGACACCGAACAGCCCCCTCCCCCAGGCCCCGATGAGCCGGCCGCGCCGACGGACGACCCCACCGGTGACGAAGACGAGCCACTGGACTCATCCCCGGACGACACGGCAGAGACCGCTGACACCGCTGAGCAGTCGGAGACGGTCCCTCCTGAGGACGACTCGCGTCCCTGGGGCGGCGACCTGTACAACGAGGGTGACGAGAGCGACCCCGACAACGCCTTCGCCGGATACTCCGGGAGCGACGGAGAGCAAGCCTGGCTCGACCGGGCGACAGACGGCACACTGACCGGATGGGTACGTGACTCCACCGGCCAGGTCTGGCGGTACAGCGACCCCGACGCGTGGGCAACCGATGTGGACGGAGCACAGATGACCCGCACCCACGGCCCCGACTCCAACCAGGATCCGGGCGCGTCGGCCGACCCCGCCCCCCAGGGCGCCGACGACGGCCTCGGTGCACAAGACCCGCTGTTCGCGAGCCAGTAGGGAGCGCCGATCGTGCAGATGAACCGCCAGACGGCTCTCGGCCTCATCGGTGAAGGGAAGGCCGCGTACGCCCAGGGCAACCCCTCCGACGCGTCCCCTTACAACCAGCTCGGAGGCGTCGAGGACCGCTTCGGCTACCGCTACTGGATCCGCGGCTGGCTCGAGGCCCGATCCGCGGCCGAGACGCAGGCGACGGAAGACGCGACGACCACCGCAGGACAGTAACCACGCGCGATCGGCACGGTGCCCGGCGGCCCCACTGTCCACCCGCCGGAGGTTCCCGCCGTGCCGACCGCCGCTCCACCCACCCGATCCGAACGCCCGACCGTCATGCCGCGCGGCAGCAGCCGGGCCATCTACGCCGTCACCGGCATGGTCGACGAAGTCGAGGACCTCATCCTCCCCGGGGCCTTCACCGCCACGCTGGCCAAGCGCCCGGTCAAGACGGTGTGGCACCACGAGTGGAAAGACCCGGTCGGGGTCGTGGTCCACGTCGAAGAGTGGATGCCGGGCGACCCCCGCTTCGCTGACGTCCCCGACTGGCCGGCCGAAGCCGGCGCCTTGGTCGCCACCGTCCACTACAACCTGCAGACCAAGCAGGGACGAGACGCCTACCAGCAGGTCAAGCAGTGGCACGAGCACAAGCAGGCCGCGTTCTCCATCGGCTACCGCGTCCCGGCCGGCGGCGCCCGCCGCCGCGGCGACGGCGTTCGCGTCATCCACCAGCTCGACCTCTACGAGGTCTCACCCGTCCTGCACGGCGCACACCCGCTGACCCGATCCCTCGAAGTGAAGTCGGCTGCCGCCGGGCCCGGCAGCAGCCTCGAGCTCGAGCACAAGACGGCACCCTCCTACAGCAGGGTCGACGACACGCTCCTGGCCGGCGACCAGGCCATCAAGGTCGCGGGGCTCGCCCTCAAGGCAGCCGACACCGGCCGAGTCCTGATGATCCAGCGCGCCCTCGACCCCGAGGACCCCGCCGCCGGCACCTGGGAGTTCCCCGGCGGCCACCTGGAGAAGAGCGAGGACGCAGCCTCCGCCGCCGTCCGCGAATGGAACGAGGAGACCGGCGCCACGCTCCCCGACGGCACGAACATCGTCGGCTCCTGGACGGCCCCGACCGGCATCTACCGCGGCTACGTCGCGGTCACGCCCACCGAATCCGCCGTGCCGATCAACACCCCCCACAGCGAGCGCCCCACCGCGAACCCGGACGACCCCACCGGCGACGCCACGGAGGTGACCGCCTGGTGGCCGATCACCGCGCTGCCCGACATGCCGCTCCTGCGGCCGGAATGCCGCGACACCCCGTGGCAGCTCCTCGCCGGCGCAGCTCTTCCCCAGGGCCTCGCCGCCGCCCCGCCCGTCCCGAACGTCCTCGAGGCGATCATCGACGCCACCCGCGGCGGCGAGGCCCGCACCGAGGAGAAGTCCGCGCGCGCCGCCGTACAGGCCGCGCGCGCCGTACCGCGCGTCGAGCACAAGTCCGCCCGCTCCACGGTCCTCGAGGCCAAGAGCCAGCCGATCCCCCTGGAGGGCCCCATGAAGACGTCCACGCCCCTGCCCGAGTCCCAGGAGCAGTTCCACGGCCGCCTGTCCGACGCCGTCCGAGAGCTCCTCAGCCGGGACGGCGCCTGGACCTGCGTGGAAGGCACCTACCCGGACCGGGTCATCGTGACCGTGCACAGCGAGGAGGAGCACGGCAGCAGCCACTACTCCATCCCGTACGCGGTCGCGGCCGACGGCGCCATCACCCTGGACACTCCCCAGCCGGTCGAGCTCGCCACCATCGTCGTGCCCGAAGGGACCGCCGCCCACCGCGCCGCCACCGCTGACGAGGACGTGGACGCCCGCGTTGTACAGCCCACCGCCACCGCGCTCGCCGACGCCACGGCCCGCGTCAGCAGCACCACGGCCGGCCCCGAACAGCTCGGCGGGGTCCGGGACGCCGTACGGGAGCTGATCGCCGCCCTCTCCGAGAAGGGGCTCGACGTCACCGAAGACGACGATGCGCCTGCGCCGTCGTCGGCCGCGTTCGACCTGTGGGACGAGGACGAGGAGGACATGCCAGAGGACGAAGGCGACGCCCCTGACGCCCCCGCGGACGATGACGAGGAAGACATGCCGGAGCTGCCCCCGGCGCCCGCCGAGGACGAGGGCACCGTCCGTCTGGACATGGACGAGGTGAAGGACGCCCTGGCCCTCATGCGGATCTGAGTGACACCCCTCAGGCCTCCGCCACAACTGCCGGGCCACGCGGCCGCCTTCCGAAAACCGCAGGTCAAACACCATGAGCTGCCCACGCGAGACGACCTTGACGGGCAGCACGCGACGTTAACCACCCCGTCCCCGTTTCATGCGCCTCGCGTTGAGGCGTCCCGGTGCTGGCCGGGCGAGCGACGCACGTCATCGCCCATCCAGCACAGGGAGCCCACCCCAATGCCCACCGAGACCACCGACCGCATCAAGGAACTGCAGAAGGCGCTCCAGACCAAGTCCGCCGAGGCCGAGACCATCAGCCAGACCTTCAAGGTCGAGGACGGCGGCCAGTTCGTCGTCTCCCCCGAACAGGCGGCCGCGTTCCGCAAGGTCTCCGCCGAGGCCAAGGAGATCAAGTCCCTCATCGACGCCGAGCAGGGCCTCACCGAGATCAAGCAGTACCTCGAGGCGCCGGAGCGCCCGCCGGCCGCGGCCACCCACTACGGCCAGACCCCCGGCATCGAGGAGAAGTCCCTCGGTGACCTGTTCGTCGAGTCCGGCTCCTACCAGCGCGCCACCCAGTCCGAGTTCCGCGACAAGCCGTACATCCGCGCCGACATCGAGGGGAAGTCCATCTTCTCGCTCTCCGCCGGCTCGGTGACCCACCAGGTCCTCGGCTCCGCGCAGAACCTCGGCATCGCCGAGCGCCCCTTCCGCAAGATGCACGTGCGGGACCTCTTCCCGAAGTCCACGACCAAGAACGCCGTCCTCTACGGCGCCCGTGAGACCGGCTGGACCAACGCGGCCCGGCAGGTCAAGGAGCGGTACGCCGCCGACGGCACCTCGCCGGCGACCGGCGCCGACACCGACACCTGGGGTAGGGCCCCCCGGTCGAAGCTGACCCTTACGCCGACGTTGTATCCGGTCGCAGAAATTTCCCATCTCCTGGACGCCCACAAGAATGTGCTTTCGGACGAACCGCGTCTCAAGACGTTCATCAACACCCGCATGGTCGAGGGTGTGAAGTACGCGGAGGACTGGGATCTGCTCCACAGCGTCGGTGACGGCCAGTCCCTGACCGGCATCTACAACACCCCCGGTGTGCAGCAGTACACCGGCTTCGCCTCCGACCAGTACTCCGTCCAGATCCGGCGCGCGATCACCAAGGCGCTGCTGGCCGAGTACGACCCGACCGGCATTGTCCTGTCGCCCACGATGTGGGAGCACGTCGAGGTCGAGGAGGACAAGAACGGCGCCTTCCGCGTTGCCATCGCCGTCGCCATCGGCGCGGAGAAGAAGGTCTGGCGGCTCAACGTCGTCGAGACGACCGCGATGGCCGACAGCGACTTCCTCATCGGCGCGTTCGGTCTCGGCGCCCAGCTCCACGACCGCGAGAACGTCTCCGTCACCGTCTCCTCGGAGAACGCCGAGAACTACGAAAAGGGTCTGATCACGTTCCGCGCCGACGAGCGGCTCGCGCTCGAGATCCCGCGCCCGGAATCCTTCGTGATCGGCAAGTGGACCACCCCGGCCCCGTAAGCCACCCGGCCACGAGGGGGCGCGCCCGGGCCTTCGGGTGCGCCCCCTCCCCCGTACCACCATCACGACGACGGAGGACCTGGTGATCGAGAAGCAGTTCGCCGGCCTTGCTGCCGACCTGGAAGCGCTCACCGTTGACCCCGGCCCGCAGAAGGGCCCCCGCTGCAGTGTCGCCGCCTACCTGGACACCGTGGACGCGGATACCGCCGCGCTGCTGCGCACCGTGCTGGACAACCCCACGGTTCAGACGTCGCACATCGCCAAGACCCTCGCCCGGCACGGCGTGCAGATCACCGCACCCACCGTTGGCCGTCATCGGCGGCGGGGCGAGCCCAACGGATGCAGGTGCGAGCGATGAAGCTGACCGACGGCCTCCAGGCCCTCCTCGAGCCCGCCGAGCACAGCCGCGCCCCTGAGGCCCGCCGCGTGCATCCGGCGGCGCCGAAGGGCTGGGAGAGCGGCGTGCGCTACGAGCCCGGCGGCACCATCGTCGTCACCGCCCCGCCCGCCCCCGAGCACCCCGCCGGCGAGGCGGAATGGCGGGCCCGCGTCGAAGAGATGGGCCTGGCCGTCCCCGAAGGGTTCCGCGTCCGCCTGGTCGAGGCCAAGCACGACCCGGCCGCCTGGCACCGCGACGCCCAGGGCGAGGACGCCGTCACCCGCGCGGTGTGGCGCTGCCGGTACGTCATCGAGCCGGCCGCGCCCGCGTGGATGTCCGCCGGCGACGTCGACGCCCTCGTTCGTGACGCGATGCGCCGCCGCCGCAAGCCGCGCACTGCCGCCGACACCGTTGAGCGCGCCCTCGTCGTCGCCTACGCCGACGCCCAGGCCGGGAAGGTGGGCCGCGACGGCGGCACGCCCGAGCTCATCGCCCGCGTCGCCGACCGGTTCGACCGCCTCGACGACCACATCCGCGACCTCAAGACGGTGGGCCGCGGCCCCACCGCCGCCTACTGGCTCGACGCCGGCGACTGCATCGAGGGCTTTGAGAACGTCGCCTCGCAGATGTTCACCAACGACTTGGCCCTGACCGAGATGGTCCGCATCCACCGCCGCATCACGTTCGAGGGCCTGGACCGCCTCGCCGGCCGGTTCGGCCGCGTCGTCGCCGCGACCTGCGGCTCCAACCACGCCCGGGTGCGCCGCGGCAAGGAAGCCGTCGGGCCGCCCGTCGACGACTGGGGGATCGAGGTCATGTCCCAGGTCGCCGACGGATTCGCCCGCAACCCGGACGCCTACAGCCACGTCAACTTCGTGATGCCGGAACGGTGGCGCGACACCGTAAGCCTCAACGTCGCCGGGAAGATCGTGGGCCTCGCCCACGGCCACCAGTTCCCCCGGCCGGACAAGGTCGGCGACTGGTGGAGGGGACAGACCTTCGGCCGCCAGCCCATCGCCGACGCCGACATCCTGCTCACCGGCCACTTCCACCACTTCCGCGCCCAGCAGATGGGCGCCGGCCGGCTCTGGCTCCAGGCCCCGCCCCTCGACAACGGCTCCGACTGGTTCGCCGTCCGGTCCGGCGAGGTCTCCAAAGCCGGCCTGCTCGTCTTCAGCGTCGGCCCGGACGGCTGGGAAGACCTCCGGATCCTCTGAGCGCGACGCAAGCCGCCCGGCGCCTGCACGGTCCCCGCATGACACCCAGACGACGGTGGCTCCTGACCACCTACAAAGACGGCTCCTCCGCCGACACCTACAAGTGGACCCTTCCGGCGTGGGCCGGGAAGCTCCCCGACGGCCGTAACTACAACACCTGCCCGGGCGCATCGGCCTGCGCCCCGCTCTGCTACGCCCGAACGGGCACCTACCGCTTCCGCACCGTGAAGGCCGCGCACGAAGCGAACCTCATGATGGTGCTCGACGACCTCCCCGGCTGGGAGGCGGCAATGAAGGCCGAGCTCCAGCACAAGCGCTACCGCGGCGGCAAGTTCGTTCGCTGCCACGACGCCGGCGACTTCTTCAGCGTGGAGTACCTGCAGGCCTGGCTCCGCATTTTCCGGGCCACCCCGGACGTCACGTTCTACGCGTACACGAAGAGCATTCCGATGTTCCTCGAGCACGTGAAGCCCAATCCGCCCCCCAACTTCAAGTGGGTCTTCTCCCTCGGTGGGCGCTGGGACCACCTCATCGACCTCGAGACCGAGCGGCACGTCGACGTCTTCCCCGACGAGGCGTCGGTTGAGGAGGCCGGCTACACCTCTCGCGGTGACCTTGGGGACCTCGTGTCGATCCTGGGGCCGCGGCGCGTCGGTCTTCCCGCGAACAACATCAAGCACCTGAAGACCAAGCAGGCCGGCAAGCGGTTCAGCGAGCTCCAGCGGGAGCGGGACAAGCGCCGCCGCGGCCCCGGGAAGCAGTTCCGCGACAGCCGGCCGTGACCGCCACCAGGCCGACCAAGATCGTTTTAGTCCAATTGGCCAGGTCCCTTGCCGCCGTGCGACCCAAGCCCACCCCACCCCCTGCCCTCCACCCACACCACCATCAGGAAGGACCACCGTGCTCTACAAGGAAGACGGCACCCTCATCAAGAAGGCGACGTTCCCCGCGACCGCCGTCACCGACCCCCTCATGCGTCTGACCGCGGACGTCTACGAGACCAAGCCCTACGGTCCCGGCGACGGACGCCCCGAAGGCTCCCGGCTCCACCTGCTTCACCAGGCCGGTACGGTCCTGCCTCAGTCCGAGATCGACCGCCTCTTCGCGCCGGCGGCCACGATCACCACCATCAGCCCCGTCTCCGGCCCCGCCGCCGGCGGCACCACCGTGACCATCAAGGGCACCCGCCTCGCAGGCGTGACCGCGGTCAACTTCGGCGCCACGCCCGGCACCACGCTGACGGTCGTCTCCGACACCGAACTGCGCGTCAAGACCCCCGCCGGTGCGGCCGGAGCCGTCAACGTCGTCGTGGCCGCCGACTCCGGCAACACCACCAAGAACGCCGCCTTCACCTACGCCTGATCCAGCACCCCACGGTGGCCCCGCGTCCCCGACGACGCGGGGCCACCCTCACCGTTCTGCCGCACCGCGCCAGGACGCGACGCAAGCAACACCCGGTGTGCAAGGTGCGCGCCATCCAGACCACCAGCCCGACAGGGAGCCACCCATGGCAGGCACCACCCGCACCCGCAAGACCACCACGGCCGCCGAGACCGCCCCGCCGGCGGCCACGCCGGACACCGCCACCGACGCCGCCCCGCTCACCCCGGCCGAACCGGCCGCCGAGGAGGACACCGCGGCGGCCGATACCCCGGTGCCGCCGGACGCCGCCCCTCTCGAGCCCCCGGTCACCCACGAAGCACCGCCCGCGCCCGCCGCCCCCCTCTACGCCCACCCGACCGAAGTCATCCCCGACGACGCGCACCTCGCCGACGTCATCCTCGACGACGCCACCGGACTCCCGCCCGCCGACATCGACGCCGTCTTCAGGCAGCTCACCGAGTACGGATCGATCCTCATCTGCACCGTCCGCCTGGTCGAGAGCACCTACCTCGGCCCGCACAGCACCCCCGTCCACCGACTCCTGCAGCCCGCCGGCGCCCACGTCTCCGAGAGCATCGCCGCCCGCATCCGCGAGCGCCTCGTCGCACAGGCCGCGTGCGTTGCCGCGGCCGCCGACCAGCAGGGGGCGGAGTGACCTACGACTACGAACCGATGTACGCCGGGGCGTACTACGACCCCGCCCCGGCCGGCGGCCAGGTGACGAGCCTGTCCCTGTACGACGGCCCCGACAGGACGACCCTCGTCGCGGCCACCACCGAACCGGCGATCCGGCTGCGCCCCGGGGTGTACCGCTTCGAGCTGCCCGACGTGCCGCCCGGCCGATACTGGGCGTCCGTCGCCTTCATCCCGAGCGAGGGCGCCGCGCCCGTCCGCGACCAGGCCGTCCGCCTCGACCTGCCGCTCGGACTGGGCACCGTCACTTCCCCGGAGGCCGTAGCGGAGCACATCGGGATCCCCCTCCCGCTCACCGCCGAGCAGCGCGACGCCCTCCTGACCGCCATCCGCAACGCGCAAGCCGACGTCGTCGGCTACCTCGGCCAGCCCATCGTCCCCACGCTCGTCACCCACACCGGCCTCACTCCCCGATGGCAGCGCGAGGAGGACCTCGACGACGTCGAGACCTGGCCCGTCGAGATGGACGACCAGGCCGAGGTGAGCTCCTACCGCCCGCGCGGGGACGGCACATACGACGTCGACTTCCGTGTCGGCTTCGACGGGGCCGCCAACACCGCGGTCGTCCGCTACGTGACCGCGCACGCCGCGGAATCGGAACGACAGCGGCCCGGCAGCGCCGCCGGCGGCGAAGGCCGCAGGGTGTCCTCCGTGAGCGCGGAGGGACAGGCGATCTCCTACGAGCCCGCGCCCGCCGCCGGTCAGGCCGGAGCCCTTCCGGCCCTGACCAGCCTGGCCCGCTGGCGGCGCCTCCTCTACCAGCCCGTCCAGAACCCCGCCCGAGCGCCCTGGCCCTATTCCCCCGGCCGCGGCCGGGGCCGCTGACAGGAGCAGAAGACCTATGGCCGTCGTGCTGCCGAACGCCACGCTCACCGTGCACGTCCTCGCCCACCCCTGGGCGCGCGACACCAACGGTGTCCCCGTGCCGCCCAACCCCAACCAGCGCCCCGCCCCCCGCGGCACCTGGCCCGGGTCGGTCCTCGAGCAGCCCGACGGCACATGGACCGTACGGCTCGACCCACGCGCTTGGCCGGTCGCGGGCGGCGACACCGTCACCGACGAGACCGGCCGCTCCTGGACGCTGGCCACCACCCGCCTGCACGCCGTCCCCGGCTGCCCCGCCGTCGACTACGTCCAGGCGACCGCCACCCGCAACCCGCCCGAGACCCCCTGATGGCCGGCGCGAAGTTCACCCCCGCCAAGGGCCTCGAGGAGCAGCTCGCCCGCATGGTCGCCCCCGCCGTCCGCAGCATCGCCCAGCAGGTCGAAGTCGAAGCGAAGCGCCTGGCCCCACCCGTCAAGAAGTGGGTGACCATGGGCGACAACAAGGTCCGCCCCACCCACGTCGAGGCCAACGGCCAAGAGGTCCCCGACAACCTCCGCTTCAAGCTCACCTCGATGGACTGGGACATCAAGCACCGCGGCGTCGGCGCCCACACCTACATGATCCGGCCCAAGGACGAGTCCTCCCGCGCGGTCGCCAACCTGAAGAACTGCCGGTGCACCGTGCACCGGGACCCCGACGGCATCGCCCAGCACATCAACACCGGTCAGCCGATCGTGGCCGGCAAGAAGGTGACCGTCACCGTCTCCGTACGGGCCCCGCTGGTTGTCGAAGCCGAAGTCGGCACGGTCTACCCCGGCAACCTGCGTGCCGACGGCACCTTCTTCATGTCCCGCGCAGCCGCAATTGTTGCCGCCCGTCGTTAACGTGCGACCCCGTTGACCGCCGGCAACGACTTCCGGATCGTGATGAGGGCGACCACGACCTCGTGAGCAGCATCCGCATCGTCCCGAAGGTGCTCGATCGCCTTCTCGAGAGCAGATTCCGTGACGGGTTCGCCACGCACATGGCGATCGAGGCTCCTACGAGGACCTCCTTGGTTACTCATGAGGCGCCCGTTGACACGGCCATCCAGCACCCGTACCGCCGACCTGAGCGCGACATGATCAGCACGAGCCATCCACTGCACGCCGGCATCCTCGAGCCGCGGGCGGACTTCCATGTCGAGCCGATGCCAGACCTCGCTGACACTCGTCAGCCAAGGAACGAAGGAGTTGGCCCGTGAAGTGAAGGCCGCCTGGATCGCATCGTGCCTGCGCTCGAAAGTCTCTGAGACGGCAAGGGAAGAAGCAGGAGAGGGAGTCTTAGGCCAAGCATGCACCGCCTGGCGGAACTGTTGGTTGGCGGTGCGCAGACGAATGAGGTCCGCGTACGCGTCATCGAGCTCAAGCTGACGGAAGCCACTGAGGACGATCTGTTCGAACTCAAGCGCCGTGTTCAGGCCTCGACGGCGGGCCGCCTGCTGAGCCACCGCTTCGGCTTGCAGCGAGCCAAGATGGGAAAGCACCACCAAGGCGAAGGGGACACCGATGAGCAAGCCCGTAAAGCTCGAGAGCAGGTTCGTCAGGAAGCTACGGTCGTCCCACCACCCAAGTCCGTCTCCGACGATTCCGAGAGCCGCGCATACGATCCCGGACGGAATTCCCACCCAGGCGACTCTCCGGATCGGCTTCGGAAGCTGAATCCACCGCGTCACCAGGGACAGCAGACGCTGCCTTGCCACAGACCCCCCTCATTGAGCTGTTGCGATGGGACGACACTAGCGGTCGGCATGTGCACAGTGCGGGCCATGGCCACGAACACCACCACCAAGAAGCCCGCCGCCCCCACTGCCGTGGAACAGCCCTCCGACGCTGACGTCGTCACCCAGCCCGCTCCCGCGCCGCGACCGCCGGCCCTCGCCGGGCCTGTCGGTCCGGCCGTGAACCCCTTCGAGGCGCCGGTCACCATCACGCTGTCGCACCACCTCGAGGTCGACGGCACCCACTACACGCCGGGCGACGAGATCCTCGTCTCCCCGGAGTACGCCGAGCGTCTGCGCGTGCAGGGCTACACCCCCCGGTCCTGATGAACGCCCTCACCCTCGCGGACGCGGACCCGGTATCAACCGTCCTCGCCTGGCTGCAGGAACACCCGGAGGCCGCCGAAGCTCTCGGCGGCCCCGGCCGAGTCTCCGGCATCCAGGAGGCCCCATGGCCCCACCTACGGGTCTCCCCCGGAGCCGGCGGCGACCTGCGGGACCTGCGCTGGGGCATCACCCCCGAGGTGACGCTCGAGGCGTACGGAGACCCAGGCGGCTGGCCCGGACAAGCCGAACTCCGCCGGATTCTTCTGCGCTGCGCGACGGCCACCCTCGAGCTCGCCGAGCAGCCCCGACGCCCCGGCCGGCCGGTCGTCAGCGACGTCAGACCGTCCGGACTGCTGCTGTGGAGCCCCCTCGTCGACGGCCAGCCCCGGTGGCTGATGAACCTCGCCGTCACCCTCCACCCATAGCCACGCGACGCAAAGCCGGTCCGCTCCCCATGCTGACCCGGCCCTGGAACCAAACCCCGAGGAGCCCCGCCATGGCAGGCGAGACCGCCAACCCCAACCAGCTCGTCATCCCTCAGATTGCCCGCCTGTGGCTCGCAGCGGTCGGAACGGCCGCCCCGGCCGACGCCACCGTCGCCATGCCCGCCGGCTGGCAGGCCGTCGGCTACACCAACCCCGACAGCCTCAAGTTCAACACCGAACCCAGCTTCGAGACCGTCAAGTCCCACCAGGCCTCCCTCCCGACCCGCATCTTCCAGACGGACGACGCGGCCACGATCGAGATCGACCTCCAGCAGTGGTCCGGCGCCAACTTCCGGGCCGTCTACGGCGGCGGCACGATCACCGAGGTCACCCCGAGCGGCGGCACCACTGAACCGAAGCACTACAAGTTCGTTCCGCCCCGCATCGGCGGCCGCTCGGAGACCGCCGCGTGCATCGAGATCGCCGACGGCTCCAAGCACTACCGCTACATGTTCCCGCGCACGATGCAGATGGAAGGCGTCGCCACGGACCTCGCGAAGGCCAAGGAAGCCACGCTCCCCCTGCGCCTCGCTGTGCAGGGTGGCGACGATCTCGAAGCCTGGTACACGCTCACCGACGACCCGGCCTTCGCGCCCGTGCCGTAACCCCCGTCAGCGGCAGCGCGCGACACAAGTACCCCCGCTTGCGACCGTCCACGCGCTGCCGCTACCGGCCCACCAACACCACCGAGGAAGGCCCGCCCCGCATGTCCACCATCACGTACGCCATCGACGCCGTCGCCGCCCGCCGCGAGACCCAGTACCCCCACGGCATCGCCGTCCGCTACACCGAGGACCTCGACCTGTACTTCCCGGCGCAGCTGCCGGCAGACACGCTCGACCCGCTCCTGTCTGACGAGCTCGACCTCTTCGGCCTGATCGGGGAGATCTTCAGCGCCACCGGCGGCGAGGCCGGCATCAACGACATCGTCACGGCCGTCTTCCGCCGCCCGCGCCTGCCGCGGCTGTTCCTCGAAGCGGTCCGCGAGGCCTTCGCCAAGCTCCTGGGTAAGGCGCAGTACGCCGACTTCATCGCCACCAGGCCCGGCCTGGAGGATTACATCTTCCTCACCACCATGCTGACCAAGATCTACGGGGTGCAGGTGGGAAAGCTCTTGGGACTGGGCGGCTCCTCCGAGAACGGTGGGCCGACGTCGAGTCCGACCTCTCCCGCTACCACCAGCTCGACGCCCGACGACTCTGGCTCCGGCCCGACCACCCCGACTTCCTCGGGCTCCGGCGTCTGATCGCTCTGCTCGACGGCCTACCGGACGACTCCCGCGTCCAGTCCGGGCCCGCGCACGGATGGACGGTCACCACCGAGCTCCTGGCGCAGCTCATCGAGGAAGTCGCCCTCCTGGCCGCCGACCGCCGCCGCAGCGAACCCCGCACGGTGCCCCGCCCCTACACGCCCGCGAGCTCGCACTCCAACCCCGCCCCCACTGGCTCCGGCCAGTCCGCCCCGCCGATGAACGGCCATCAGCAACTGCTGGCGGCCTCCATGCAGAGAGGAATGATCCGCAGTGGCTGAAGGCCTGCAGGCCGGCCGCCTCGACGTGCCGGTCGTCGCCGACCTCGCAGGATTCGCGGGGAAGCTGCGCACGGCCGTCGAGACGGCCGCCGAAGGCCTGGCCGCCCAGATCGCGGTGGAGGTCGACAGCAAGGGACTGCGCCGACGCCTGAAGGACACCGTCAAGGAAGCGTCCAAGGGCATCACCGCGAAGATCCGAGTCGAGATCGACGAAGACCGGATCCGAAGCACGATCGAGGGCCTCCAGCGGCGGATCGAGAACGTCGACCTGAGCGTCCCCGTCCGGGCCACCGACGAAGCCGAAGGCGAACGAGGGGGGCTGCTGGACTGGGTCCGCCGGATCATCGCAGGCGCCCAGACAGAAGCCGACCGCAACCCGATCACGGTCCCCGTCACCCCGCGCCTTCCCCATGGCCGCCGCCGCGGTTTGCGGATGCTCGGTCTCGGCGCGCTCGTCGCCCTGGCGCAGCCCGCTGTCGCCCTCCTCGGCCAGTACGGCGCGGGACTCACCGCGCTCGTGTCCGCCGCCGCGCCCGCGGTCGGAGTCCTCGGCGCGATCCCAGGGCTGATCACCGCCGCCGGTGTTGCCGCCGCCGCCACGAAGATCGCCTTCAGCGGCTTCGGGGAAGCCCTCAAGGAGACCCGCAAGGCACAGGACATGCTCGCCCGGGACGGCAAGATCACCGAGGCGCAGCAGGAGAAGCTGAAGGCCGCGATGGACGAGCTCTCGCCGTCGGCCCGCAAGGCCGTCTCCGCGGTCAGCTCGCTCCAGACCGCGTGGGCCGGCGTCCGAAAGGTTGTCAGCGACCGGTTCTTCTCCCGGGTCGCCGACGACATCAAACCCCTCGCCACAGCCACGTTCCCCCTCCTGCGAAAGGCCCTCGGCGACACCGCCGAACAGCTGGGACGCTCGGCGGAGCGCGGCTCGCAGTTCCTGCGCTCCGGGATCTTCCGCCGCGACTTCAAGACGATCGCGTCCACCAACTCGCGCGTCCTTGGCAGCATGACGGGCTCGCTGGGAAACCTGGGGCGCGCCTCTCTCGACTTCCTCATCGCTGCCGGCCCCTTCACCGAACGGGTCGGCCAGGCGACCGAACGCGCCACACAGTGGATGCGGGCGTCGGTGGCCGCCGGCCGCGAGACCGGCTCCCTAGCCCGCTTCCTCGACAACGCCGGCGACAAGGCGGCGCAACTCGGCCGGGCCTCGGGCAGCCTGATCCGCGGGCTCGGCGGCGTCGGCCGGGCCGCGACGGACACCGGCAACGCGATACTCAACGGCTTCGAGGGCGCCATGAAGCGCTTCGAGCGGTGGGCCACCTCAGGCGCCGGCCAGAAGGCGATGAAGCAGTTCTTCGCAGATTCGGCCCCCGCCTTCCACGAGATCAACCTGCTGTTCGGTGACATGATGCGGGGCCTGGGCCGGGCCATGCAGGACGGCGGGGTCACGAAACTGGTGCAGCAGATCCGCCTCGAGCTGATGCCCGCCGTCGGCCGGTTCTTCGACGCCCTCGGCCAGAGCGTCGGCCCCGCCATCATCAGCCTCATCTCCAACCTCGCCACCGCCATCGCGAGCGTCGCCGACGCAGGCCTCGGCCTGGGGCTGCTCCTCACGGCGTTCAGTGGCCTGCTGGGCGTGTTCAACAGCCTGATGACGGCAATTCCGGGCGCCACCACCGTCCTGGCAGCCTTCCTCAGCCTGATGCTCACCCTCAAGGTCGTCTCGGGCATCACGAACCTCATGCGCCGTTTCGGTACCCAGGTCACCGCTGCCGGGACGTCGCTGCGGAACGTCGGCAACACCCTCCGCGGAAGCCTCGGCCCCGGCCAGCTCGGCCCGCAGGTCTCGCTGTGGAACCGCATGGGCACCGCCTACCGCACCGCGGCCACAGAAGGACGTGGGCTCGGCGGCGCGATGCGCGGGATCAAAGCCGCGAACCGCACCGCGATGACCGCGATCGGCGGCATGACGGCAGCTCTCGGCGGCCCCCTCGGCATCGCCATCACCGGGATCACGATCGGCCTCGGCTACCTCGCCTCCCGGCAGGAGGCCGCAGCCCGCGCCGCGCGGGCGCATAAGGAACGCGTCGACTCCCTCGCCAAGGCGCTGGCCGCATCGGGCGGCGCGATCGACGCGAACGTCCGCGCCCAGGCCGCGATGCTCCTGCAGGACACGCAGCTCGCCGACGGCAAGGGACGCCTCGTCGAGGTGATGCAGAAGGCCGGCATCGGCATCGGAGCCCTGACCAACGCCTACCTCGGCCAGGGCAAGACGCTGGAGGACCTGGACAGGGAGCTCCAGGCGACCGCGGACGCGCACCAGACGTGGGTGCATACCGCCCGCGGCCCCGTGCAGGCTCTCGACGAGCAGGGCATCGCCGCGTCCCAGGCGCAGAAGGCTCTGGCGACAGTCCGCGGGGAGCTGGAGAAGAGCCAGAAGCGCAACGCGGAACTCGGCGAGGCGATGAGCGGGGCCGGCGACAAGGGCCTCACCGCGTACGACCGGCTGTCGTCCGCGGTCCAGGGCTACAGCGACAAGACCAAGAGCGCCGACGAACGCACCGAGGCCTTGAAGCGAGCCCTGGACGCGCTGAGCGGCGGTTCGGACTCCGTGCACGACGCCACCGCCCGCCTCAACGAGCAGTTCCTCGAGATCCAGGACACGATGTCGGCCGCCAGCGAGAAGACCGGCGGCTGGGGCAAGGCGCTCGTCACGAGCAGCGGCGAGGTCAACACCGCCACCCGCAACGGTCAGACCCTCAACCAGCAGCTCAACCAGCTCAAAGACTCCGCGCTCGCGCTCACCGTCCGCTACCAGGAGGCCGCCGAGCAGGGCCTTATGCCCATGTCGGAAGCGCTGACCCGCAGCCAGGGCGCGATGGAGCAGTCCCGCGCCAAGGCGATCGCCCTCGCGGAGGCGTTCAACATCCCCACGGCCGAAGCCACCAAGCTCGTCAACGAGCTCGGGCTCGTCCCCTCCACCGTCACCACCGTGATGACGACCGGCGGCGTCCCGCAGGCGACCGCCGAGTTCCTCGCCCTGCGTACCCAGCTCATGGACCTGGAGAGGGGCCGGGCCATCCGGATCTCGGCGCCGACCGCGGAGGTCTCGCAGCAGCTCCAGAACCTCGGCTTCCAGGTCCAGAGGATCCCCGGCACGAAGGACGTCGAGGTCTCGGCACGCACCGACGCGGCTCGAGGCAACCTGCAGGCCCTGACCACGGACATCGCGAACGCCCCGAACCGCAAGACGGTCACCGTCGAAGCGGTCGTGAAGCAGGCGGCCGGCGATCTGCAGGCGGTCCGCGACAAGGTCGCGGACATGAAGGGCAAGTCGATCGAGGTCAAGGCCCCCACGCAGGTCGCGCAGAAGGCCCTCGAGGAACTCGGCTTCAAGATCGAAAAGGTCGACAAGGGCGGCAAGACCGTCAAGATCACCGTGCCGAACCAGGACCCGCTCGCGAACGTGCAGGCGATCCAGTCCGGCATCAACTCGCTCACCGGCAGGACGGTCCACGTCACCGTCCAGTACCACTCGGTCGGCAAGCCGTCCGTCGTGGAGAAGGCCGACGGCGGCATCGTGAGGTTCGCCAACGGCGGCTTCCACGGCACCGCCTCCAGACTCACGGCCTTCGCCAACGGCGGCATCAACTCCTTCGGGAACCGCCTGCACGCCTTCGCCCGAGGTACCGAGCGGCACATCGCGCAGATCGCGCGGCCTGGTGAGTGGCGCCTGTGGGCCGAGCCGGAGACCGGCGGCGAGGCGTACATCCCTCTCGCCCCGTCCAAGCGCCAGCGCTCGACCGCGATCCTCGACGAGGTGGCCCGGATGTTCGGCGGCCGGGTCGTCTACTTCGCCAACGGCGCGATGCGCCAGTACGCCGACGGCGCCACACGGCTTCACCGCGACGGCACTGCGGCCCCCACCATGCCGCGCCCGACGCGCGTCCAGGGACCCGCCCCCGCGCTCGTCGGCGGCGATTTCAACTTGACGATGACCAGCCAGCCGATGACCCCCGGCGAGGCGATCTCGGACGCCATGTTCGAGTTCCGACGCATCCGACTTGGAGGAATACATGCCGGCTGAGGGCGAGTGGAGGCTCTGGTACCCGAGCTACCGGTGGCACCCGGGCGCCGACTTCACCTTCGGGACCTTCCGCACCGGCTGCTACCTGACCAAGCCGTACGAGATGACCCTCGGCAGCCGCGACAACGGCGACATGGTGCTGCCGCGCGGCGACGGCATCCGGTTCGGCCGCGACTACCGGGCCTCGAACACCATCACGTTCGAGATGGCCGTCGACGGTGTTGGCGCCTCCAGCACGCAGCACGGTCGGCACGCGGCCGGCCTCAGCCGCCTGTCGGCGTTCGCCCGCGCCTGGGACGCGGAGTCGCTGCGGGTGCGGTACGGACACTCGGCTGTGCTGTCGACGACCCAGGGCGGCCGGCAGCGCCGGTTCTACGGCCGCCCCCGGAAGTGGGCGGCGGTCGGGTCGCAGCTCACCCGACAGGGACTGACGCCGGTGGTCGCGGAGTTCGCGTGCGTGGACGACACTGCGTACGACGATGTCGAGCAGATGGAGCGGGTGCCGCTGATCTGGGCGAGTATCCCCAAGCCCGGCGGTTTCGGTCCCCGCCTGTCCTCTCCCATCGGCGGAGGGTTCCCCTCGCCGCCGCCGCTCCCGCCGGTGACCCCTGGGGAGCCGCCGGGCGTCGTGTACAACGGCGGGAACAAGGCGGCGTGGCCGTACATCACCATCTACGGCCCGATTACCAACCCCGCCGTCGTCTTGAAGGGGTGGTGGACGGCGCACTTCGATCTCACTCTCAAGCGGGGCGAGAAGATCGCCGTCGAGACCCGCCCCTGGATCTCGACCGTCACGCGCGGCAGCGCGTCGGTCGCCGGTCTGATGCGGCGCGGCTCCCCGCGCCTGGACGAGATGGTGCTGCCGCCCGGCCGGCAGACCTTCGAGCTCAAGTGCACGGGACTGCCGGACCCGAGCGCCTACATGACGATCCAGTGGCGGAACGCCTTCGCCCACATCTAGTGCCCCGGCTCCTCGCTCCGCGAGACGCTAGGTGTTCCCCTGGGGAACGCTGCGCGCCTTCGACGGATCGATGGAGGAGACGCAGATGTGGGACGGAGTCCCGTGGTTCACGGAGGGCGGGGCGCTGCACTCCGCCGAGACGGCGCGGCTGCTGGCGTACGCGGCGTTCGGCAGCAACGAGGGCGTGGTGGGCGCGCGGGACCTGGTGGTGCGCGCCCTGACTCAGCCCGACGCGAGCGTGCAGGTCGCCCCGGGTGCGTGCGCGATCCTCAACCGGGCTGTGGGTGCGACGTACCAGGCGTACGCGGGCCGGCTGCCGGTGCCGGACACGATCCCGATCGCGGCCACCGGCGCGCAGCCGCGCAGCGACCTGATCGTGGCGCGGGTGGAGAATCCCTATCCCGCGGGCGAGGGCTGGGCTCTGCCCGCGGACCCTGAGGCGGGCCCGTATCTGTTCACGCGGGTGATCTCGGGGGTGCCGTCGACGACGGTCGGGCGGGATCTGGCGACGCTCGCTCCTCGGGACTCGGCGATCGTCCTCGCGCGTATCGACATCCCCGCGAACACGGCGGCGATCACGCAGCAGATGATCACCGACCTGCGTGCCATCGCGAACCCGCGGCAGGAGCGGGGGATGCGGACGGCCCGGCTGGGCGAGGCCACCACCCTGGGCTACCTCGACGGGTCGTGGCAGGAGTGGCCCGGGCAGCTGACGACCTGGCGGTTCGACGTCCCGGTGTGGGCGACGCGGATGACGGCAAAGCTGTCCGTGTCCGGGTTCCGGGTCTCCGGGAGCCCGGTGGCGGGTGACATCCGGCTGGTGTTCGCCGGCCTGCCGGGCCCGGACGTCCCCCTGGGCGACGATGAGGGCTCGGGTGTCCGGCGGCGCACCGTCCTGCTGTCCGGTGAGTTCCTGATCGCGGCCGAGCTGCGCTCTACCACGCAGGAGCTGGAGGTGTGGACGCGCCTGACGGCCGCGGGCAACGGGCAGGTGCAGGTCGACCAGAGCTCGTGGCTCACCCTGGAGGTCGAGTTCTCGGAGACCCCGGACACCGAGGTTGCCGAGCCCGCCGTGGCCATGGGGACCCTCTTCCTGGACGCCCCGTTCCGAGAGGAGCCGCCCGAGGAGCTGCCGGATCTGCCGGATGCCGGCGAGCCCGGGCTGGAGGGCGGGGTCTGAGATGGAGAGGTGGCGATTCATCGCCCAGCGGGCCCTGGGCGGCACGATCCTCGACTGGGACGTGCCGCTGTCCCTGACGTCGAACCCCCGGCGGGAGCTGTCCGGGCCCGGTTCGATGATGGGCACGATCGAGCCCGAGTACCAGCGCATGATCGGCTCCGACGGCAAGCCGATCATCCAGGAGTGGGGGACGAAGCTGTACCTGGAGATCAACGGGGCGATCCGGTGGGGCGGGATCGTCACCCACACCTCGTACGAGGACCAGAAGGCGACGATCCGCTGCGCCGGGTTCACCGCGTACGCGCACGGCATTCCGTACGAGAGCTACATGGTCTCCGGCCAGCTCATCACCCCGAAGGACCCCTATGCCGGAAAGGATAAGAATCATGACGGGTGGGTGGACGGGAAGAAGGGCAAGCAGCGCATGCCCAAGCCTCCGAAGCCCTACGGCGGCCCCCGCCAGGACGTGTACGCCGCGGTCCGCAACGTCTGGGCTCACATCAAGTCCCGCCCCTACGGCGACATCGGACTGATCGTCGACGCCCACAACCTCGGCGAGCTCCTCGGGGCCCGGGACGGCTCGGACCCGTGGGAGCTCGCCTGGTGGGACAACCCCGACTGCGGGCAGGTCATCGACACGCTCACCCGTCTCACGCCCTTCGACTGGCGCGAAGAGCATTTCTGGGCCAAGGCCACCGGCAACACGATCTCGCACCGGCTGCGTCTGGGGAAGCCGCGGCTCGGCCGGCGTCGCACCGACCTGCGCTTCGCCGACGCGGAGAACATCATCGCGATCGCCAAACCGGAGGGCATGGGCGACGAGTACGCCAACGAGGCCGTGGTCCTGGGCAAGGGCGAGGGCCGCAAGATGGCGCGCGCGCAGGTCGCCGCCTACGACGGGCGGCTGCGACGGGTGGTGACCGTCACCGACAAGACCCTCGCCTCGTCCACCGCCTTGTCCAAGCGCGGCCGCGCCGAGCTCGCCGGGCGGACGAAGGCCATCCAGATCCCCCGGATCCAGGTCATCGACCACCCCAACGCGCGCTTCGGTAGCTGGCAGCTCGGCGACGACATCCGCGTCCAGGTCCAGGTGCCGTGGGTGGGGAGCATCGACGTCTGGCACCGAATCGTCGCCGACGAGGTCTCCGCCGACGGCATCATCACCCTCGACCTGCGCCGCTCGGACAGCTTCGTCTACTAGCTCGCCGCCCCGCCCAGGACGCGACACTAGGGCCGGCCGCCCGGACCATGCCCGCCCATGGTCAAGATCCTTGAGGGCAGCACGGGCGCGGCGGACTTCGCACGCACCCTCCACGACCTGACCCGGCGCGTCCAGGCGCTGGAACGCAGCACGCAGGCGTCGCACACGTCCATCGAGGGCGGCGCGATGGATATCTATGACGAGACCGGCGAGCTCAAGGGCAGCGTGGGCGTCCAGCCGGACGGCGGCGTCGCCCTGGTGCCGGTGAACCCCGCCCCGCCGCCGACCCCGACGGCCCCGGTCGTCGAGCCGGTCCTCGCCGGTCTCGTCGTCGGCTGGGACGGCACCTGGGCGGACGCGTACGACACCCCCTCCGACTTCGCGCTCGTCCAGGTCCACGTCGGTACGGCCGCCGACTTCGTACCGAGCCTCGCCACGCAGGTGGCCGCGATCACCGCGCAGGCCGGCGGCAGCACCACCATCGCCCTGGAGGGCTACGCCCCGCGCTGGGTCCGGCTCGTCGGGCAGAACACCGGTCAGGCGACCGGCCCGCCGTCGGCCGCCGTCCCGGGCACCCCACGGCAGGCCGTCGGCCAGGACCTCCTCGACGGCATCATCGGCGAGGTCAAGCTCGCCAAGGACGCCGTCACCTCCGCGAAGATCGCGCTCGGCGCCGTCACCGACGCCGCCCTCGCCGCAGGGGCGGTCACGATGAACGCCCTCGGCGGCGCGCTCGCCGACGGCGTCACCCAGCGGTACGTCGACGCGATGGGCGACCCGAAGGCGTGGCAAGTCCTGAACCAGGCGGCCGGGGCCTCTTGGGAGCACCTGCCGGCCACGGACGCGCCCACTGGGCGGACGCTGGCGAGGGCCACCGGCTACACCGTCGTCCGCGGCACCGTCCAGGTCCCCTACGATCCTGATGTCCTGTACCGGATCTCCGTACGCGTGCGCACCCTCACCGGCTCGGCGAGCGGCACCGACACCCTGTACATCGGGGCGCTCGGGATCGCGGCGGACGGCATCACCCTGGTTAACCGCAACGGCGCCAACCTCTACGCCTCCGGCCACTACGTGGCCGCGTCCAACGCTGTCCAGCCGCCCAGTTCCGGCTGGAGGGTCTACACCGGCTACCTCCGCGGCCGCGCCGCGCCCGGCGCCTCCGGCACCGGCGGCACCGCCACCGACCCCCGCGCCCCGGGCGTGATGCACGCGGACACGCGCTTCATCTCCCCCCTGCTGTTCTTGAACTTCGCCAGCGGAACGACGGGCGGCAGCGGCGTCATGGACGTCGACGCTGTCACGATCGAGGTCCTCAAGACCGGCGTCGTCGACTCCACGAACCTGGTCGTCGGCTCGGTCACCACCGCCGCGCTCGCCACCGACGCGGTCGCCGCCGGGAAGATCTCGGCCGACGCCGTCACCGCCCGCGAGATCAAGGCCGGCGCCGTCAACACCGTCGCCCTGGCCGCCGGAGCGGTGACCACCGAGAAGCTGACCGCCCTCGCGGTCACCGCGGAGAAGATCGCCGCGCTCGCCGTGACCGCCGAGAAGATCGACGCCCTCGCGGTCACCACGGACAAGCTCGCCGTGAACGCGGTGACGGCCACGAAGATCGCCGCCGGCATCATCGACGCCACCCACGTCAAGGCCGGAGCGCTCAGTGCCGACCGGCTCTCCATCGGCACCGACGGCAACCTCATCGCCGACCCCAGCTTCGAGGGCGCCACCAGCGTGCAGCGCGCCGAGGCCTCTCCGTACTGGTCGATCGTCTCGCCCGGCAACGACACCCCCAAGGCGCTCCAGGTCGACGCGACCAGCGCCACGGCCGTCGACCGCAACCTGGCCCTGACCACCGCCCCCGCTCAGCCCGGCCAGAAGGTGTGGCTGTCCGCCGACTACCTGCTGTCGGCGAACTGGTCCGGTTCCCGCGTCGTCCTCTTCGCGCGGTGGCTGGACGCCGACGGCGCCATCGTGGGCCACAGCACCATCTCCACCAGCAGCCCCGTACGCGGATCGTGGCAGCAGCTCTCCGGGGTACCGGATGCCGCCGCCCCGGCCGGCACCACGCAGGTCCGCGTCTTCTGCGCCACCGCGGCTTCCACCGTGGGCACCGTGACCTTTGACAACGTCTCCTGCCGGATCGTCCTGGCCTCCTCCGCCGCCGGGGCTCGCGCCGAGCTCTCCCCGCAGGGACTTCAGCTCTTCGACGACGCTGGCGACGAAGCCGTGGCCCTCATGACCGGCCGCCCCAACTACCTGACCCTCTCCAACGCCGGACGCCCCGTCTCCACCATCGACCAAAACGGCGACGCCGGCTTCAGCAACCTCTCCGTCGCCGGAACCCTGGAGATCGCCGGCGACCCGCTGTCGCGGATCCTCAACCAGTACGGACGCGGCCTCGTCGCCGTCGACTACATGGCCACCGCGGTGACTGCCGCCAGCACGGAGTACGGCTACGTCGAGCTCGCCTTCGAGGCCGACTCCAGCCGCATGTACCGGGTCGTCTTCGACTGCTACGCCGACCCCTCGGAGGCCGGAGGTGAGATCGTGGTCGCCCTGCGCGACGGCGGAGCCTCGACCCCCTCCATCAACTCCACTCAGATCCAGTCGGTCATCCGCCCCTGCCCCACCGGCAGATGGGACCGGATCCGCCTGGAGACCATCCGGTCCGGAGCCGCCTTCGGCGCAGGCCTCCACCGTCTCCTGATCTCCTTCTGGGTGCGCGACGGACCGGCGGGCCAGACCGTACGGCTCTTCGGCGCCGGCCCCTACCCGGGCATCTTCTACATCGAGGACATCGGCCCGTACGTCCCGGAGACCGGCGTCTACAACACCGGCGGCGGCACCGCCACCCCGACGAAGAAGAACTACACCAAGACCTACGCCGCCTCCTGGTCCGGCTCCTACGCCAACCGCAGCTCGTACAACTCGTACTACGGCAACCAGTGCATCCAGGGCTACTACAGCTCCACCAACGGCATGCAGGCCGCCTTGATCGGTTTCCCGGCGGCGCTCACCAGCGACCTCTCCGGCGCCGTCATCAGGAAGGTCGAGCTCTACCTGTACTACGAGCACTGGTACTACAACTCCGGCGGGACCGCGGTCATCAAGGCGCACAAGCACGCCTCCCGGCCGAGCACCTTCTCCTGCGACTCCGAGTTCATCACCATCCCCTGGTCCCGTAACCAGGGCAAATGGGTTGATATCACATCCGTTTTTGATTCTACGTCCTGGCGCGGAGTCGCGCTCGACCCGAACAGCACCACCCAGACCTACTACGGCCGCGCCCGAGGCGTCGGCCAGACCTACCCGCCCCAGCTCCGCGTCACCTACACCAAATAGCCCGGAAGGCCCTGATGCCCACCTCCGCCCTTGTCGACGAGCACGCCCTCATGTGCAGCCCCGCCTTCGCCGACCGCGTCCGCGCCGCGTTCGCCCGCGTCGCCCGCGAGGTCCTGACCGAAGCCCCCGCCACCCACGGCTACCCCCTTCGCTCCGCGCTCGCCCGCAGCGTCCTCAACCCCTCCGACCTCACCGGCCCCGGCTACGCCCCCGCCCTCGCCACCGACCCCCTCATCTCCGCGGCCGCCGCCGACGGCCGCATCGACGGCCATCCCGACAGCTCCCAGGCCGCCGTCACCGACGACCAGCTCCTCGACGCCGTCCGCCGCACCTGGAACCTCATCGCCGGCGTCGTCGACCAGCCCTCGGGAACGTAGCCAGCCCACGCCGGGACACAAGCAAGCCGGTCGTGCACCGTACGGCGATGCGAGGAGCCGCGGGACTCACATCCCCGGCTCCCGCGCATCCCTACTGACGATCGTTGACGGAGGAGGCGCTCATGGAGTGGCTCATCTCTTTGGCGCCTGTCCTCACCCCTCTGTTCGGTTTGATCGGCGTGCTGGGCGGCGGCTGGATGGTGCACCGCCAGAGCAAGAGGAAGAACGACACCGACGAGCGACTGGCGAACTCCGCTTCCCTTGTCGCGTCGGTCGAGGCAGTGACGACCGGCTTCACTCAACTCCTCGAGCAGCAGCGCGAGACCAACGCCAAGACCCTCGAGAGGGTCACCACGCTCGAGAACCGCGTCGAGCGCCTGGAGGAGGAACAGCGGCAGTGGCGCCGCTGGAAGGCCGCCGCGGTCGAGTACATCCACCAGCTCCGCGCTCTGGTCGTCAAGCTCTACGAGAGCCCGGCCCCGCCCCCGCCCGCCGAGATCGCCGAGGACCTCGACGACACCGCCGGGTGAGGCACCGCGCGACACAAGCCTCCGGCCCCCCGCACAGTCCGCCCGTCACGTATCCACCGCATGAAGGGCAACCCCATGTCTGCCACGCTCAACTCCATCACCGCCGGCGCCCAGGTCGGTGCTCTGCTCCCGCTGATCACCGCGGTGATCCAGCGCCGCACCTGGTCGGCCAGCCGCAAGAAGGCCGTCGCGGTCGCCTTCTCGGTCCTCACCGGCCTCGTCACCGTCGCGTCCGAAGGCGGCTGGGCCCAGTTCCAGAACGGGAAGCTGACCACCGTCACCGTCCTGTCCGTCGTCGTTGCCGCCCAGGCCGCCTACAGCCTCATCTGGAAGCCGACCAGGGTCGCCCCGGCGATCGAGACGATCACCTCCCCGAAGGCGCCCCAGCAGGCCGGATAGAACCTACGGCGCCTGAGCGGCGCCGGCCGCCGGGTACCATCGTCAGCGAGGTGGCCGTACAGCCACCGCGAGACGCGTTTGAGACTTCGGCTCGAACCCCGGGTTCAAGACGCCCCCTCCGTGTCCACGGCCTCTCGAGGTCCGTGTCGACGGGGCAGGTGTTCCTCACCAAGGCGGGGTCCGGACCACATGGGGTCGACCAACCGGGTGCGTGCAGAGCACTCGGGGCCGGGGAGCACCTGCTCCTGCGACGATCCGGCACACGTGCTCGCGGCCGTACGGCCACCTCACCTTGTTTCACCCGCACCCCCTGAACGCCCGCGAGCACGGGCCCGCCCGAAGCGGAGGAGCACAAGCACATGGCCGATGCGGAACAGGTGAAGGCAGAGATCCGACGACTCTCCGGGCTCGCCGACGACAAGCTCATGGAGCAGGTGGTCGGCTACGTCACCGGCGGCACCGGCCGGCGCATCCCGCGAGACGTACAGCATGCCGCGCTCACCTCGCCCCGGCTCGCCCCTCGCGTCCTCGACGCCCTCGAGCTCGCGGCACAGCGCGCGAAGTTCTTCAACCCCAAGCGCGACGACGAGAGCAAGCGGGAGCAGCAGGCCCGCATCGCCCCATGGCGCGAGAAGATCAAGGCCGCGATGCCGCCCTTCCAGGACATCGTCGACGACCTGGCACACGAGCACGCGAAGGCCCTGGCCGCGCTCCGCGACGACGCCTTCATCGACCGGTTCACCGGCTTCATCCTCGGCGAGCCCGTCCCGAAGCCCACTTCTCCCCGTGTCGAGGCCCTCGCCTTCCGGTCACACAAAGTAGCCGCCAGGGCCGACAAAGTCTGCCGCCTGATGCTTGAGGAGCCCGCACAATTCCTCGCCGAACCGGCCCCCGGTGAGAGCCGCACCGCCCGTGACGCCAGGCTCGAGAATTTCCGCCAGCGAGTACGGATCGAGATGAAGTTCCTCCGCTACGGCGTCCAGTACGCCGAGGCGCGCAAGGGCCTGATGCCCAGCGAGCCGAACCACCGGCTCCAGGCGTTGAAGCTTCTCGGGAAGGAACACCCCGAAGAGCTGCTCACGCTTCTGCGCGAGGTCCGCGCCCAGGCGCGCGCCGACAAGGAGCAAGCGCGCCAGGACCAGCGCGCCGTTCGTCGCGCGGCGCGGCCGGCCGTGCGGTAGCGCGCACTTCACGCACGACCACTCCACCAGGGCGCGCCTCAGGGCGCGCCCTCTGTCGTTCCCGCACGCCGTGACGCGCGCCTTGGGTCGCGCGCGCCGCCCCGGTGCGCCATCAAGCCATGCGCCCGCTGGTGACACCCAGCGCGCCGTGGGCACGCGCCAGAAGCAAGCTCGACTCGGAGCCAGGAGCAGCAATATTTGCTGGTCAGAGCCCTGTGTGTGCTTACGGTGAGAGGTGAAGGCGCGCGCCCGTCGTCGGCAGTGGGGCGCGCGCCCCGGATGGGACGCGCCCACTGTCAGAGGGCCGGTGTCCTGCGGCGCGCGCCGGCAATCTTCAAGGGCCGGGTACGGCACGCGCCCGAGCGAGGCCGGAGCGCCTCGCCGCGCGTGCCGGTGCGCCTTCTCGGCGGGCCGGCGCGCGCCCAAGTTGGCGCCCAGCGCGCGCGGCCCCCACCCCCATCGGTCGACGCGCGCGCCAGAGCCACGCGCGCCGCGCGCCACTGCGCGGTGGCGCGCCGCGCCCCGTCGCAAGCCTGGCGGCGCGCCTACCTCACCCGCGGTTGAAGTAGGACTCGAACCGCTTCGTGATCTCGAGACTGATCTCCCCGACGCTCCCGTAGAACTCGGCGAGCTCGTGCTCGCCATCGCGCGTGAGCTGCTCGATGAGCGGGGCGCGATGGGAGACGAGGAAGTTCTTGAGCACCAGGACGTCCGGATCGCCCTCCGCGGCGATGGGCCCCAGGTGTTCACCCACCGTCATCATCCGCAGCCGGGCCTGAACCTCCGCCTCGCCCCTCAGCGCCCTGAGAGCGGTGGCTTCCCCGCGTGGCCGGCTAGCGGGACGGCGACGCTGGACGGGACGGTCCTGTGGTTCTTCGGCTGCGCTGATCTCCTCCGGGGCCTCGCTCGGCGGCGGCTCTTCGGCCTGCGGGTCCGGCGGCGGAGGCGCACTGTCCTCGGACGCGGGCTCAGGGTCGGGAGGGGTCCCGCCCTCTGCCACACCGCGCTCAGGCGGCCCCGGCTGCGTGGTCTCCTGCACGCGCTGTTCCAGCTTCGTCGCCGTCAACACCGCGGCTTCAGGCGGGGTGGGACCAGCGGAGGACTCCTTCGCCGGCGTGCCGTCCTGGTCGCCCGTGCCACTAGAGCCGTTCCCCTCATCCTGCGGGGAGACATGCCCGAGAGCCTTGGTGATCAGGTCGGCGGCGTTCATCGGTCCCCAGAGTTTCGTCTCGGTGGGGACCTCCCGCAGGTACTGGTTCCCCCACTCCTCCCGGATCGCCTGCAGCCGGGTGGCCGGGTCCTTCGGGTCGTTCATGGCCTCATGCACCATCGTCACGATGTGAGGGCCGTCCGGGCCCCGCCCGTGCCGGACACGCTGAGCGGGAGCCTCCCGCCGGTTCTGCTCGTACGTGCGTCGGACGTACGCCTCGAGATACGCCTCCGGGCGGGACTCGGTGGCCGTCCGCGTCTCTGCGGTGTTCGGGTAACCGATGCGCCGCAGCAGGCGGTCCACCCCCTCGAATCTGTCCCAGCCGGGGCGGAGGGCTCCGTGAGGCGACGTCACGTGCAGGGCGGTGATGTACGACTCTCCGACTCCGTGGAACTCGACTACGGCGTCGACGGCGGCTCGGATGCCCTTCTCCGCCCGGATCTTCCGGGTGGTGTAGGGGGTCGGCTTGTCGTGGTCGTAGACGGTGACGATTTCCTGCCGCGCGATCAGGAGGGACGGGCCGGTATGCTTGCGCAGGAGGTGGAGCATCGATCCCCAGCGCTCCTTCGCGGTCACCCACAGGTCGCGCTCCTCGTCGACGTACGGGTCGTCGGGGCGTGCGGCGGGTGCCCCGCTGGCTCTCGCGCGACGTTCGGCCCGGCTGCGGCTGACGAGGGCCACCTCGTCGCTCAGGAGGTCCCAGACGTTGGAGACGTCGTCGATGACCACCATGTTCCGTCGACCGTCCTCCGCGGGCGGCTGGGTGACCGCGAAGCGTATTGCGTCGAGGATGTCCTCGAACGACCCGTCGTGCGGGACGATCTCATACCGGGCGCCGGGGACGGTGCCGTAGTAGTCAGCGATTCCCGACGTGCCGCCGACCTGGATCCAGTACGTCGTCCCGATGAGCTCGGAGCCCGAGCCCTCGGCGGCCGCGTACCGCTTGCCGGTCGTCTCGGGACCGGTGAGCAGGATGATCGGCGGGTTGGGCAGGCCGGTGGGTTTCCGGGGCGTGCGGACGCGCTGAGGCGCGACGATGCTCGGCATCTGGTGTTCCTCGTTTCGGTCTTCCCCGGGTGCTCTCCCGCGGAGGATGGACCGGCGGAGGGGTTAACCTCTCGCCGTTTCCATCGGTACATCATTCTACCTGTCGGGGCAGGCAGTTCAATGCCGGTTCAGCAGGTCCCCCACAGGTTTCTGCACCGCCGGATCGTGATCCTCGCGGTGCCGCGAGTACCAGGAATCCAACGCCTCGAACCCATCGGCCGCAGCCTCGAGCGCCTCCTCCGGTGTCGCTTCCCACTCGGTCACCGCGTCCTCGTACTCCTCGCGGACCGACTCCGGGTCCTGCGGACGCAATGCCTGCCCGACGTCCCCCCAGGAAGCCCCGCCGAGCACTTCAGCGAGCACGACCTGATCGACGTAGGCGACGATCATCTTCCGCAGCCGGCGCGCCCGCTCGATACGCGCAGCGGGGCTGAGCGGCTCAGCAGCGGTCGCGAGTTCCTGCCTGGCGAGGTCGGACAGGTCGCGGGCGGTACGGGCGGCGGCGATCCGGGCCAGGATCTCCGGTGTCATGGGAAGGTCCGATCATGCGGGCGGCGGGCACCCATGAACGGGGCCCACCGCTTCGGTACGGGGTACAGGCAGGATGCCCTATGCAGGAGCGGACGTCCGCGCCTCGGCGAAGGCCTGGAAGATCTCGTCGATCGAGGGGCGCGGTGGCAGAGCGATGTTCCGCTGAGCGGCATGTGTCTTGACCAAGCGCGTACGGACCTTGCGGCCGGTGGCTTCGTGCTGACCGAGGACCTTGGCGATCTCGGCACCCGTCAGCGGCCCCGAAAACAGCTCCCGGTGGCCCCCGTCCAGCGTCCACGCGATGGCCCGCTGCAGCTCCTCTTCGTTGCTCCACGCAGGCATCTGGGCAACCAGCTCCGCGTACGCCTCCTCCCCGAGTGCGCGTCGCTCCTGCGCGGCAGGTGCCGCCGGGGCCTGCTCCTCGGCGGGGACGGTCACCGTGAGAGGCCGGGGCTTGGCCTTGGCCGCCGGTACGGCTGCCGCGACCGGCACCCGCGTCTCGTCCCGGTCGAAGAGCGTGTCCTCGACGGGTGCGGTCTCGGCTGCAGGGGCCGGGGCGGGCAGGGTCTCGACCGGATCGACGGGGCGGGCGAAGACGCCGGTCGGCTCGATGTCCGCGGCCCGCAGTCCGGCGTGCGCGGTTTCGGACAGGGGGATGCCGGCGTTGACGAGCTGGAGCGGCAGCACCGCTTCGACGGGCGCCTTCCTGCGCCAGGCCCGCCCGTACCGGCCGTGCAGGAGCGCACGGTAGAAGAGCCGCTCCTGCTCGAGACGCAGGACCTCGTCGTAGGAGGTGAGTTCCCACAGCTTCATGCGGCGCCACAGGCGGAAAGTCGGTACAGGGGAGAGGAACCAGCGCGCCCACCGCACCTTGTCCATCTGGCGGCGGCGCCCCGTGTACGCCCCGATCCGCGCGGCGTACACGTGGGCGGCTATCTCGGAGACCGCCACCCACAGCAGGGCCATGGAGCCGTGCGCGATCTTCGACCACAGGGTGGTGCCGACCGCGACGTTCAGCGCACAGGTGATCAGACTCAGGGCCCAGGGAACGATCCGCGCCCACCACAGCGGCATGCCCATCCGGATGAGCAGCAGGCCGGCGACGGTGAACACGGGGATCGCAGAGTCGATCGCCGCGGGCAGCACCCACGGGTCGCTGAACCCCCAGGCCGCGGCGGCGTCTGACACCCCGTCGAAGGACGCGTAGAACCCAAGCCCGCCGACGGCGGCGCCGCCCAGCACGGTCAGGCCCGCACCGAGCCGCTCCCATCCGCTGAGAGGCGGGACAGCGGGCTTGGCGGTGGTCTCCTGCTCCTGGTTTGCGCGGGCAGGTAGCAACGTCGGGTTCAAGACACGTCCTCTCGTTCGGCCACCCGGTCGGCGTATGCTCATGGCCTTCCGGATGGCCTAAACGATATAGCGTGCTCCGCCTTCCGCGCCCGCCCCACCACGGCTTCTTACCAGTCGAGCTGCTTTCTGGGCGTGCGCCGGTCCGGGCCCACCACCCGCAGCACGTGGGCGCGGTCTTCCAGCCGCGACACGAACCGTTCGCCGAGGATGTCCGCGATGACCACGCCCGCACCGCTGTTCGGCTTCCTGCGGCCGCGCAGGTTCGTGGTGTAGACGGTGGGGCGGCCGGCGGCGCCGCGCGCGTCGACGAGGTCGGTCGACTCCCGCTCGACGAAGTCGGTGGCGAGGGAGTTCATCCCGCCGCACACCTCGTCCAGGATCAGCAGATCGCACTCCACGAACCGCTTCTGCACCTCCCACGCCGACATGCCGCGGGGGGCGGAGTCCGGCCGCCGCCACGTCAGGTATGTCGAATGCTTCACATACATCACCCACAGCCCCCGGGCGGCCGCCTCGTTGCCGACCCCGCACGCCAGCGCCGACTTCCCGCTGCCGATGTTCCCCGGCACGATCAGGTTGAGCAGCTCCGGCCGCTTCTTCTGCGCCTTCGCCTTGACCAGGGCGTCGAGCCAGCTGCGGAGGAAGTCGGGCTGCTGCATCTCGTCGAGCGCCTGCAACCCGTCGGCCAGCGGCTCTTCCCCCTCCCGACGTGGGAAGCGGAACCGCAGGTAGTCGTCCTGGGAGGCGTCCCTGATGCTCTGGCGCCACAGGTTCAGATGGGCGCGCGCCTGAGGTACGGCCACGTCCTCCCAGAGACCGTCCTCCGGCTCCGGCTGCGGCGGGACGCCGAGCACCGCCATGTCGACGCCGCGCCGCTGCAGGACCCGCATCACGTGCTCGCTGATGCCGGCGAAGCTGTTCAACCCCCGCGCCGGACCGGAGAGCGCGACTTCCGCGCTGCTCTCCGGCTGCGGCCGGAAGGCGACTTCCGCGCCCACGGACATCGGATCGCTCCTCTCGCTCATGTCGTGAAGTCGAACGTGGCCCCGGCAGGGTCACCGCCGCCGGTCTGTACGCCCCAGGTGGCCGCGTCGTCGTACGTCTCCCGCCCACCAGGCACGGCCCCCTTGTGGCCCGACATCGCAGACAGGGCGTTCTGCCACTGCTGAGCGCTCGGGACGTACTGCCGCACCTTCCGCAGCGCCTTCGCACACTGCATCTGGGTGTAGTTCGCCCGCAGCGCCTTCTCGATCATCCCGCGCACCGCGAGGTAACCGTTGGCCCGTCCCACGTACGGGCCGATGTGTTCCGCCGCGTCCTTCCACCACCAGTCGGCAACGGCACTCGCGGCCTGGAGGAGCCTGGCCCGCTTGGCGTGGATCTCCTTGAGGTCCACCAACTTGACCACCTCGGGATTCCAGACCTTCGTCTTCGCACCCTTCATGCCGGTGTGCTCCGGGACGTAGCCGTCGCTGACCAACTTGCGCCACTCCGCCGGCTGGATCCCCAGGTACCTCGCGCACTCCGGGGATGTCCACGGCCGCCCGGCGTCGGAGGGCTTGGGCGCCGCGACGGGCTTCGTCCTGACCGCAGGCGGCGCCTTCCTCGCGGCGACGGGCGGCTGTGGCTTGTCCTCGGGCTGCTCCGTCTCCAACGGCGCGCCGTCGACCTCAAGGCCCGGGCCGCCGTCCGGGTAGATGACGCGGAAAGACCCGTCCTCCTGCTCCACCACGGGAATCGGCACGATCGAGTCCTGGCCCGCGCTGAAGAGGGCGTGCTGCCGCGCCCACTCCGGTTGGGGCACCCGGGATATGGCCGTGCCCATCACGTGCTTCCCGCCGATGAGCCTGCGGCGTTCGAGTCGGTAGTACCCGGCCTCGGCGAGCTCGCGCAGTGCGGAACGGACGGCCGCACGCCCCTCCCGCCCCTCGCCCCGGCTCAGCTGCTCGGACCGAACGTTCCATCCCTCGGCCTGGTCCGCGAGGAACGCGAGCACCCCCAGGGCGCGGAAGCTGAGGCCGGTGTCGCGGACCGTGCTGGACTCCAGGAACAGGAACGGCGGGCGGTTCTGCTCGTGCCGCAGGCCGCCGCCGGCGGAGACGCTCACGCGCTCACCTGGCTGGTGTCGGCGGTCAGCCGGAAGAACGTCAGGTTCGTCCGGCGCCTGTCCGGCGTGCGCCCATACCGGCGGCGCCGCTGGACTATCCCCGCCGCGCAGAGGTCGGCGACCGCTCTGCGCACCTCGTGGGAGTTCATGTCGAGGCGGGCGCACAGTGAGGGGTAGTCGACCCATTCGCCGTCCTCGTGGAGGCCGAGGGCGATGAGGGCGAGGCGGGCGCGGTCGGACAGCTTCGGGGCGGCCTGTGCCGCCTGAGGGGTCGTCATGGTGCAGGTCCCTGAGGGAAGGGGCCCGGCCGCCGAGGGTCGGGCCCGTCGGGCGTCGGTCACTCGGTGTCGGCGGACGGCGTGGCGGGCATCAGCTCCGGCACGGCGTGCAGCAGGTGGTCGAGCCTTCCGTCCTGGGCCGCCCTCATCAGGACCTCGCGCCCGATCTCCACGCCCTGGTGCTTCTCCCAGGTCCAGGTGACCGTTCCGGTGGCCCTGCCGCCGGGGACGAACCGGATGCCCGGCAGCTCCTCGCCCGTCTCGCTGTCGAAGACCGTGTCCGACCCGGGGACCCGTCGGGCCCGCTGAAGCATCGCTGCCTTGAACGACGGCTTCACGGTGATCACGATGTCAACCTCGCCCCGCTCCTCGGCGAAGGCGAGGAACTCGTCGGCATCGGCCACTTCGAAGTGGGCCCGGGTCTGGTTGACCTTGTACTTGCCCACCGTCTCACCATCGATCTGCACGACCAGATCGCTCTGCCCGCCCTCCTGGAAGAGGGCAAGCATCCGCTGGAGCGGCGCTTCCACGTGCGGGCCGAGCTCCTTGAGCTGGTGCTCCTTGATGGCCCGCGTGAGGGCTCCGCGCAGTCCGATGTCCTGGAGGGACAGCTCGACGGGCTCGTCCGACTGCACGTTGTCGGAGGCGTCGTTCGACATGGGTGTTCCTCTCTGCCCTGGACGCCATGGCCCAGGTGACGGTGTTCCCGGGCGGGGTGTCTCGAGGGCGTCGCATATAGATACGTCGCCGGCCCGATTTCTGTGACACCTAGGCCCAAGCAGCTGAGTGCTCTCCCAGCCGAGAAGAATGCTATACCAACGGAAATGTTGGTGGTAGTGCGGGACACAAGCTCATCCCGCCCCCTACCTTCCGCGCGGCCCTGCAGCCCATGGCGACGTCACCAAGGACTGCGTGGCCCCGGCTCCGCCCCATCCGGAACGAGGGCGGCGCCGGCCGGCGACGGGCGAGGGGACGCCATGACGGCATGCCCCGCGCGCGAGGCGGGGCGCTGCGGTAGAAGTCCGCGGGCTCGCAGCCCTCGCCCGCCGCCGGACATTGCCGCACTGGGAGAGGACCGCACACGCCGTGACCGAGACGCTCGCCAACGCCCCGCGCTTCACCGCCTACATCCCGCTCACCGACCTGACGCCGGCCGACCGTAACCCCAAGCGGCATGATCTCGAGCTCATGATCGCGTCGATCGACATGCACGGCCTGGTGGAGATTCCGGTCGTCGACGAGCGCACCCACAAGACCCTCCACGGCCACGGCCGCCGAGAGTCCCTGATCGAGATGCAGGCCCGCGGGATGCGCGCCCCCAGCGGCGTCGTCATCGACGAGGACGGTGGCTGGCTTGTCCCCGTACTGCGCGGCTGGGCCTCCCGCTCCGACGCCGAAGCCGAGGCCTTGGCCATCAAGCTCAACCGCCTCCCGGGCGAGGGCGGCTGGGACCCTCGCGCGTTCGCCGAGATCCTCGAGGACCTCGCCACCGGCGACGCAGAGCTCTTCGACTCCCTGGCCATCCCCTCCGACGAGATGGACAAGCTCTTCGCCCAGATCGACCCCGAGACCCTCCCCGGTGGCGGCCGCGAAGACGAACCCCCGCTCCTCCACCTGCCCGACGACGAGCACGACCCCGGGCTCAGCCCCGACGACGACGGCCGCGCCCCCCACACCACGTGCCCCGCCTGCGGGCACGCCTTCACCGCCAACCGCTGACCGCCCCGAGGAACCCCATGTCACGCAAGGACCGCCGGGCCAAGCGGGCCGCCGGCCGCCCCCGCCTGCTGTCCGAGGAAGTCGAAGCCCGCCTCGTGGGCGCCTCCCGTACGGGCATCGCCGTCGAACTCGCCGCCGAGATGGCAGGGATCTCCCGCTCCACCTTCCTCGCGTGGATGGCCCGCGGCCGCGCCGAATCCGACGCCCGGGCCGCCGGCGACGAACCCGACCCCGCCGAGAGCGAGTACGCCGCCCTGTACGAGAAGGTCCGCACCGCCCGCGCCACGGCCGCCGCCCGGGCCATGGCCAACATTCGGCGCGTCGCCGACGGCGGCATCGTCACCAAGGTCGTCACCCGCCGCTTCCGCGACCCCGTCTCCGGCGAGATCGTCGAGGAGACCACCGAGGACCGCACACCCCCCGACTGGCGCGCCGACGCCTGGTACCTCGAACGACAGCACCGTGACCAGTACGGCAAGGACGCGACCATCGCCGTCGAGATCACCGGCCTGGGCGACATCACCAGCAACCAGGACGAATCAGCCGTCGACCTCGACGCCATCGCCGAGCGCCTGGACCAGTCCCTGTTCTCGGTCGTCTTCCCCGAACTCGAGAGCGGACCCGAAGTCATCGACGCCGAAGTCGTCGACTAACACTCTGCCACCGATCCCAGGCTTACGGTGCCGTGGTCGTATCGGAGCACGGTGGCTCCACGAACTGCTTGCCGATCTCCGTCTTCCAGTGCGCGGCGAGCGCATCGGCCGTCTTCCCGGCCGGAACCGGGCGGGTGAAGCGCGCGATCCACGTACCGTCCTCGGGCCCGAGGACGGACACCTCATAGCGGCTGCCGGGCTGCAGCTTGACAGCCGAGGCCTCCGGGAGACCGACCTCCGCCTCGGTGGGCAAGGTGCCCTTGTAGACGGCGAGAGTGCGGACCTTGAAGGTCTGCATGCCGGCGTCGGGGCCCTTGGAGACGAGCCGGCCGCGCTCGACGACGTCGACCAGGGCGAGGTTCTGCGCACGGGCGGCCTCGGCCGCATCTGTCTGCGTCGGATTGCACAACGCCTCGACGTGCACATCCTCGTCCTGCTGGAGGTAGGCGTAGCCGCCGATGCCCATCGCGGCCACCAGTGCGAGGCCGGTGGCCCCGATGACGTTCTTGTTCATGGTCAGCCCCACAGCTTCTTGTAGTTGGCCTTGTCGACGTCAGGGATCCACGTGATCTCGTAACCGGGCGACGGCGCGTTCTTCCACATCAGGGAGACGACGTTGTCGGCCTTGTGGCACAGGCCGAGCGCGTGCCCGAGCTCGTGCAGCGCGACGTACCGGATCCGTTCCTTCGACGCGCCACGGAGCTTCTGCTTGTTGAAGACGATGTAGTCGGTCGCGCCGATCGAGCCGTGGCGCTCGTAGCGGCCGAGAGGGTCGGTGTCCCGTGTGCCGAGGTTGGCGTCCTTGAACTCCAGGTCGTTCGAGGTGATCGCCGAATCGGCGACCACCTTGATCTTCGAGCCCCGGTACTGCCACGCCGAGATCGCGAACTTACGCGCGTCGTCATAGGCGGTGTTGTCGGTCCACCGGATCTCTCCGTCGTCAACGGCCGAGAAGCCCTTGGTCTCAGTCGCGCCGCCGACACACGGCGCGGGCTGCACGGCCGCGTACGCCGGCGGAGGAGCGGTCAGAGTCAGGCAGGCCGCCGCGGCGAGCGCGAGCGGTAACGATCGATTGTTCACGCTGCGGAGCGTAATGGTTACTCACAGGTGTCAGTGGTGGTAGGTGCGGAGGTCACTCTCCAGGGGAGGCATCCTCTGGTCCGTCGTCACCCAAGGCCGGGATGGCCAGCACGCGACACAAGGCACCCGCTCACGCCACGGTGCGCCCTCCAGATCACCAGCATCGGAGGGCACCACCCATGGTCTCGATCATCTCCCGCACCACCTGGGGCGCCACCCCTTGGAAGGGAACCCCGGACACCGTCCCGCTCACGCAGCGCACCGAGTTCTACATCCACTACGACGGCGCGCACCAGATCACCCGCACCGGCTACGCCGTCCTCCGCGCCATCGAGGCCGTGCACCTGCGCAAAGGCTGGGCCGGCGTCGGCTACAACTTCGTCATCGACCAGGCCGGCACCATCTACGAGGGCCGCGGCTGGACACTCCAGGGCGCCCACTGCCCCGGACACAACATCTCCGGCATCGGCGTCCAGGTCGCCATCGGCGGCGACCAGAAGCCCAGCAAGGCCGCGCTCGCCGCGTGCCGCGCCCTGTACGAGGAGGCCAACCGGCGAACCGGCCGCACCCTCGCCAAGCGCGGCCACAAGGACGGCTTCGCGACCGCCTGCCCCGGCGAGCACCTGTACGCGTGGGTGAAGGCCGGAATGCCCGCCGACGACTACACCCCGGCCCCAGCCCCCGGCGGCGCCCTCCCCAACGGCTCCGTCTCCCGCAAGCGGGTCACCATCAACGGCCTCGTCTACGGCTACGGCGCGAAGGGCAGCCACGTCACCACCGTCGGCCGCGCGCTCGTCAAGAAGGGCTTCGGGACCAACTACACCAGCGGGCCCGGCCCCGTGTGGACGGACGCCGACACCCGGAACTACGCCGCCTACCAGAAGTCACTGGGCTACAAGGGCGACGACGCCGACGGCGTCCCGGGCGAGACCTCCCTCCGCAAGCTCCTCGGCACCCTGCCGGCCAAGCCCCCCACGCCGGCCCCGCCCTTCCCCGGCACCACCCGCTTCGGCCCCGGCCGGAACAACGCGCACATCACGCTGCTCGGAAAGCAGCTCGTCAAGAAGGGCTTCGGCAAGCACTACGCCGATGGCCCCGGGCCGAAGTGGAGCGAGGCGGACCGCAAGAACGTCGAGGCCTTCCAGCGCGCGCAGGGCTGGAAGGGATCCGGCGCCGACGGCCTGCCCGGCCCGAAGACCTGGAAGCTCCTCTTCTCCTGACCCCGCCCCATGCAATGCATCTCATCTCATCTTGGAAAGGAGTTGAGATGCATTGCGTCACCTCTCTGGCCAGCCCGCTGCGCTGACCTCCACGCTCACACGAAAGGCCCTCCGTGGCAGGCGAGACCGTCATCACCGTCACCGGCAACCTGGTCGACGATCCCGAGCTCCGCTTCACCCCCTCCGGCGTCGCCGTGGCGAAGTTCCGCGTCGCGTCCACCTCTCGCGTCTTCGACCGCCAGACCAACGAATGGAAGGACGGCGAGAGCCTCTTCCTCACCTGCTCCGTATGGCGCCAGGTGGCCGAGAACGCTGCCGACTCCCTCCAGCGCGGCATGCGCGTAATCGTCCAGGGGCGCCTCAAGCAGCGGTCCTACGAGGACAACCAGGGCGTCAAGCGAACCGTCTTCGAGCTGGACGTCGAGGAAGTCGGCCCCAGCCTCAAGAACGCCTCCGCCAAGGTCACCAAGACCACCGGCAGCACACAGCGGCCAGCGGCCGCCCCGACCCAAAGCGGTCCGGCCGCCGACGATCCGTGGGCGGCTCGCGACGAACCGCCCTTCTGACCCGAAGCTGGGGGTTGGAGAACAGCAGACCGGAAACCGGCGCCAACGGCCTTGCCGCAGATAAATGGATGTTCCTCAACTCCCAGCTCCTACCGAGCGGTGTCCTGCTATCCGGTCTCCGGGTATCTGGCGAGCGTCCGCTGTAGCCGGCGAGCCGTGCGCCGCTCGTCTCAATGAACGTGGCGAAGATGACGGACGGGGTGAGGCCCCGGGTTGCCAGCCGGCTGGCGTGACGAGCGTCCGGAGACGTCGTTGGGCCGGTATGACTACTGCAAACAACTTGGCCGTGCTGCCCGGCTATCCGCCCGTGGAGGGAGATCATCTGATCGTGTGGCGGGGGCCCGCTGGCTTCGGCGTCGCCTGGTCAGACGTCTATCGGGTGGTGCTGGACGCCGGGCCATACTCGTCCGGGGAGCTGGTCCTCAACCTGGTGATGCACGACTACCCGCTCACCAATCCGGACGTACAGGAGGACCCGTCGGGGGAGTTCGACGGCTCGAACCTGTGGATGCCGTGGGCGACGCGGGATGCCGGGCCCGGTGTGATCACCCTCGTGCGGGCCGGGGAGATCGTGCACGACGGTCCGGGGCACGGCCGCCTTCCCGAGATCTGGTCAGACGTGGCCGCGGCTAGGGCCGCGCTGCCGGACCCCCTGGAGGGCGGTAGTGGGTGGTAGGGGGTTGAGGAACAACCGTGCCGGATCGTGCGGCAGTGGTCCGACACGGTTGTTCCTCAACCCCCGGACACAAGGCCACGGCCGACTGGCGAATGCGCGGGAGCCCCAGCCGAATAGGCTGGGGCTCCCGCGCATCGGGCCATCTACCCGTCAGTGTCCTCCGGTTCGTCCGGGAAGACCGTGATGGTGATCTGGTCGATCCCGACCGGATCGGTTCCTTCGGGCGTCGCCCGCTCCGTGACCGGGGTCTTGTAGAGCGCATTCGCCGCGAGGGCGTCGAGGACGGACTGGGGGATGGACACCGTCAGACTGGTGCCGGTCGCGCTGGGGGAGGTGCTCACCTGTATCTCGTTCATGGGATTCATTTTCAAATAGGGTGAGGGGGCGCGGCAAACGGTTTTCGGTCCCGAGCCCGGGAAGCGTCCGAGTGCCCTCCCCGGTCCGCCTCCTGCAGGAGCTTCGTGTACTCCCCGATCCGCTCCTTGTCCGTCCCCCACAGCACATACCGGCCGTCCTGCCGCAGGTTGGGATACATCTCCCGAGAGCCGTCCTGGCGCGCCCAGGTGCGCGCGTACTCCTCGTCGTAGAAGACCCGCAGCCCGATGCCTTCGCTGCCGTACGAGAAGGTGAAGACGGTCGAGTCGGGCCCGGTCGCCGCCTTGGTGGACATGACCATGCCGTCTGCGTCCGTGCATTCGGCCGCGAGCGTGCTGACGGGGTTGCAGTCGATGCTGCTGATATCGGAGAAAAACTGGAACCTCTTGTCCTTGAACGGCGCGGCCGGCGCTCCTGGGGCGGTCCCGGCCGGGGCGGGGGCGCTGCTCGGGCTGCCGGCGGCGGTCGGGGCGTCGATCACGTGCGTGTACCGGCCCAGGGCCCAGCTCGCGGCGAGAGCGGGCAGGAGCGCGGCGACGAGGAGCGCCTGGCGGCGCCGGACGCCGCTGCGCCGCGGTGGCCGCCGCTTGGCGACGTCGGGCGCCGACGGGGCGGGCGTGCGGTCCACGGGGGGCGGCGCGGGGAGGGACGTGCCGAGCAGGTTGTCGATGTCGACGAACTCCGGGCACTGCTCCCGGATCATCGCCTCCGCGGCCTCGAGGGTGACCCCAGCTACCGCGTTGCGCACGTTTTCGACGGCGGAACGAAACGTCTGCGGCCGCAGGAACAGGGTCTGCACGCCGTTCAGGTTGATCAGCGCGACGTCGGCGGGGAACTTCTTCTCGACGACGATGTCGAACTTTTCGGTGGGGCGGCCGTTCAACTCTGTCGGTCCCTCGCCCTGCGCGCGAGTATCTCGGCCATCGCCGCGGTGGTCTCGTTGAGCCGCTCGGGGGTGATCTCCTCGATGTCGGAGATCACGACCCGGCCCCCGCCGGGTAGCTCGACCTCGGCGCGGTGGAGGTCCACCTGCTCCAGGCCGTCGTCACTGCCGGCCTCGTCGCGGGCGGGCTCCGGGTTCAAGGTCCGGAGGTAGGCCGCCATCACGGACTGGCGTGTCTGCTCGATACGGGCAGGGTCGCGGGCGAAGGACGGGGCCAGGGAGCCGGCGGCCGCCATGAGTCGGCGGGTCTCGGGGTCCTGCGGGGCCAGGGTGCCCTCGAGCGCCTGCTCGAGGCGCTCGCCCTTGCCAGCACGTTCGCCTTTGTCAGCGCGTCGAAACATGCGTTGACGCCCTCTCCTGTGTGGTCGTGATCCGTACACCGACGACTCGTCCCCTGCCCGCGGCGATGCTCAGCAGTTCCTCCACCAGTTCGGCGGCGGAGTCTCCGTCGGGCAAGACGCGGGCGAGCCTGCGGAGAGACCGTACCGTCAGCGCGCGGATCGCACCCTCGGTCCGGCCCATAATCAGCGCCGTATCGGCCGGACTGTGACCGTAGAGGAAGCGCAGCTGCAAGCAGGTGTGCTGGTCGGGCTTCAGCCGGTTCATCTGCGTGGCGACGGCCGCGGCGAGCTGGCGGCTCTCGACCTGTTCGTCGACCGACAGCCCCGGGCGGGGCCGGTCGAGCTGGAGGTGGTCGGCGTGCAGGACTTCGGCCGGGCGCCGGCTCTCCTTACGCAGGTGGTCGCGGGCGGTGTTCTTCGCGATGGCCTTGATCCAGGCGACGAAGTTCGTCCCCGGGCGGTAGCTGTCGATGTGCTGCAGCGCCTTGAGCCACGCCTCCTGTGCCAGGTCCTCGGCCTGGTGCGGGTCCCTGACGATCTGCAGGACGCAGTAGTGCACGGTCGACTGCAGACGGGAGTAGAGCGCGTTCATGGCCTCGGGGCCGTCTGCGCCTCGGGCGGTGATACGGGCGATGAGCTGGTCGATGGTGGCTGTTGGTTCGGTCACGGCTTTGCTGTCCCCCCAGTGCGTTTGCCGGGCGCCACCTGTGCGACGAGGTGCCCAGGCCCCCCGACCAGGCACAGGAGGATCATCTTCCACTCTGGCGCCCCAGCAGCATATCCGGCCATCCACCGCCCGACATCGAACGGTTGACCGATAGTCAATTTCCCTTGGTATAACGTAATCTGGCGACCCCCGGCGCCCTCGGGAGAGCACCCGATGCGCGCCCACCGAAACGAGGAGCGCCCGTGCCCCGCCCGCCCGCCCGTGCCCGTATCCCCGCCGAGAGGATCGACGAGGCGCTGATGAGACTTCCCTACGAGCAGTGGGTCCTGGTGCCGAAGGTGGCGGCCGAGCTGCGAGAGCTGGGCCTGCCCACGAACTGCCTGTCCCTCGTGCTCCGTGAGGGCCGCCGGCGAGGGGTCCTGAAGACACGGACCGAGCCCGGGCAGCACCAGGCCTTCGTGATGCGGATCCACCAGGCTCCCCAGCGCCCCCCGAGGACCTGACCTGACAGATCTTTCGGATAACGGGCCTGGGCGACCCCCTCTTCTTGTCAGCCGCGCCGCGAGGCGCGCGGCCTGGGCGCGCGAAATCACCTAGGAGAGGGGGTCGCCCAGGCCCGTTATCCATAGAGCTGAGGGTAGTAGCGTGGCGCGTCCCGATCCTCGAGGTGGGTAGGAGCCACTCGTGTCCGAGTTCACCCAGGAGAGCAGCGTGCTCGTCGCGCGGATCCACGCCGCCCGTGCCCGCAACGACGAGACCGCCGCCGCCCAAGCGCTGCGCGAACTGCTGACCCTGTACACCCGCCTGGGAACCCGGAACGTGGGAACCCCCGAGGAGCAGAACGCCTACATCTTCCCGCGCTTCCTCGGCGTCCTGCCCCAGGTGCTGCGGGGGCTCGGTGTCCGGCCGGAGGACCTGCCCGAGCCGCCCGGACGGCGACGCCCCGCTCCCCCAGCCGCGGACACCGCCCGCATTCTCGGCCGACTCGCGCGGCTGCGGCCCGAGGACGACGACCGGCCCGCGGGCCGCTACCGCGCCGCCTACCGCCCGCAGGACAACGTCGTCGTCGCCGGCCGCCTCCAGCCCTACGCCATCGTCGACACCCACGACCGCGACCTCCCGGTCGCCTGGTACGAAACCCTCGACGTCGCCGAGACCATGGCCGACACCGCCAACCGCATGCGCTCCGCCTGACCGCCGCGCGACGTACTCCGCCCGGGGACCAAAGATCCCCGGGAAGGCTCCGCTGGACAGGCGCACCCACGCGAGGCGTCGTACGGTCGCCGTGTCGCTCCCGATGGGCGCCGTTCGGGCGGGCCCCGCGTACCTTCGCACGGCGCGGGGCTGCTGCCCCGCTCCCCCGGCGCCCCCGAAGCCCTGGCCGTTCACCACGCCGGCTCGTGTTCGTGGGCATGCACGACGCACCACTCCCCCTGCACCGCCACCGGACGGCCGCACAAGCCCTCGTCACCGTCGCACTCATAGCGCGCGCCCAGTACCGAGTCACCCGACCGGTACTGACGCGGAGTCGGCGTCGGCCGGTCCTCCTCCCACATCTCGCCGTCCTGCGTCATCTGGCGAGGCACCGGTACCGGAGCCTCGAGCATGTCGCGCAGCCGCTTGGCGATGATCGCGCTGGGGTCCTTGCGCAGCGGCTGCGGCAGCGGCCGCTGCAGGACCTCCCAGACGATGCGCTCGGGCCAGCCGAGCGCGAACAGCGCCTCGACCACACTCCCCTGATCCCGCAGCGGCTTGCCGGTGATCATCAGCCGCGGGTCCGCCGTCCCCAACTGCTGAAGGAAGGTCACCCCCACCTGGTTCTCCCCAGGCGCCTGGACCCTGTCCGTCCCTCCGTCCTCTCCCGCTGCCGTGGAACCTACGGAGGGACGGACGGTTCCCTGAGGGTTCTGTGGTGGATCAGTGACGGTTAGTGGCTCAACCTGACCCGACCCCGGGCTCATGTTGACCCGGAGGTCGGGCTCA
>NZ_JABBGE010000016.1 GCF_012927245.1 Streptomyces sp. R302 | reverse complement strand
TGTCGCGACAGCAGCTGTTGAACACGGGCCCCGTGTCGTTGAACGCCAATCTTGTCGCGATGAAGACGAGACCTGTGTCGTTGAACGCCGAGACCTCCTCGCGAGACCGAGGCCAGACCGAGACCTGTCTCCGCGAGACCGAGACCGCCCCTGCCCTCGAGACCGAGACCGAGGCCTGCGTCCGCGAGACCAAGGCCTGCGTCCGCCGGCGTCGAAGCCCGGCAGCGTGCTCCCGAAACGAACGGGGACGCTCCCGAAGCCGAGGACCACGCCTCCGAAACGCCACACAGGATGAGGAAACGAAATCACATGGCAGGGGCGAACCGAGAGAATGAAACGCCAACATCCGCGGGAATTGGAAGACCCTGAGATTCGACAGTTTCCCGACTTGGTAATCGGGATCAGGAATTCATCGGGTTCCACGAACGGGAAAATGGATGTATGCTTGCACCCGATCATTAGTTCCGGGAAGCCGGACAGATCGCTCGGTCCACAAATGAGTCGGGCCCCACGCCTCTGTTGCACGAGATCGTGGGGCCCCCGGTTCCGGACCTGGGATGGGCTCGGCCGTGGCATCGGCCGGGCCCATCGTTGCTGCTAGTACAGCTGCCAGAGCTTGTACACCCAGTACGCGGCCTGGCTGGCACGCGCGATCAGGATGCATATCTGGACGGCTGACTGCCGCTTGGTCCGGTCCGGCTTGGCTCCCTCGTCGGGGTTCCTGCCGGACACCGAATCACCTCCTCCCGGTAGACCAGCTGAAATCCACCGGAATTCTTGGAGGGGTGTCTCGACAGTAGCAGAATCGCGCCTACTGAAAAGCGGCTCCCTGAATGTGGAACCCCGTGCGGCGCGGCTAATAGTGAGAGCTGGCCGGCGGTGTCGCTGGGTGGGTAATAGCTGGCTCGCGCTCCGGGCAAGTCTCGGCTTGGTTCCGGTTACGGTCTCGGCGCTGAGCCAGTGATCTTGGTTAGATTCCGAGCGAGGAGAGCCGGGTGGGCCAGGCGTTCCGATCGGTCACGGCGTTGGCCATGGGTTGCTGTCGATCCGGGCCGTACGGCGTCGCGGTGGCCCCGTTCCTGTCCCGGCTGCCGGGATCTGGTCCTCCGCCCAGTGCGTCGCCGCCCTGTGGGACCTGGCTGGCCTCGACCCCGCTGACCTCGCTGTCCGGCTCCGGGCCCTCGCCGGAGTCCCGGACTCGCTTGAAGCCGCGGCCTGAGCGCGTATCCCTGTACTTCCCCCTTCTTCTCGAGGGGGGAAGTACAGATGAACGTCCCAGTCGCGTACGACTTCGTCGTGCACCATCGCGTACGGACTTATGTGCCCAGTCCGCGCGGGGCCGGCGGCCGGGGCTGCGTGGGCAAGACCCGGAGCCGGGCCCGTGGCGCGGCCAGTTCCGTCCGAAGCTGCTGGTTTTCCAGCGAGAGCTGGTTGACCGCGCGGACCAGGCCCTGGACATCGGCCCGCAGCTGGGCGAGTTCCTCGGCGTCCTTGTCCCGCAGTTCCTTGAGCTTGACGATCTGCTTGCGCAGTCGCTTCTCGCTGTCCGGCATCTGCCCGCGGGCGCGGACCTTGTCGTAGAACTCGTTCTTCAGATCGAGGTGACGCTGGGTGAGCGCGTTCCGGGGGACCTGGGCTTCCGCCGCCAGGGCGACGATGGTCAGGGCCCCGTTGGAGTGCTCGGGGGTTCCGGCCAGGATGCGGTCCATCGCGGAACGGATGCGGTCACGTTCATCCGGTGCCGGGCTCATGCGGGGATCTCCTGCCGGGTGATGCGGGTGCGGTCATGATCGTCGGCGAACGAGCGGAGCTTGCCGGCGTTGGCACGAAGCCGGTCGCCGACCGGCTGAGGGGTGTGGACCGCCTGCTTGTCGAGGAAGTCCGCCTTGGCCCGGAGCTGAACGGCGTGCTCGTCGGTGCGGACGATGTTGCCGCAGCCGGGAACACACGCGTCGAGGGTGGGAGCGTCCCTGACGCCGTCCCGGGCGCAAAGAGCCCTGTCCTGCTTGTAGAGGCAGAGCAGAAGGGCGTGAGGATTGTCGTAGAGAACCGCGCCATCGCGGGCGAGATGCTCGCGGGCGGCCCTGTACTGGCGGGCGAAGTTCCTCGTGACCTCGCGCCCTTCGAACCGCGGACCGGTGGCGGCCTCCAGCAGGGCCCGCCGGGCGGCCGGACCCGAGACACCCCCGCCGGCTTCGAAGGTCTCGTGCAGTTCCGCGGCCGTCTCGGCGGTCGCCAGCGCGGTCTCCAGGGCCAGCACATCGTGGATCCCGCCGCGGCTGCGGGTGCCGTAGCCGCCGGAGACGTCCGTGTTCAGGGCCGTGCGCATATGGCCGTACTGGATGGCCAGCGCGACCAGGCCCCCCGGGCGGCGGGCGATGTGCCAGGCCAGGGACCTGCGGAACCGCGCGGTGCCGATGTTGCCGAGCGGGTCGGGAGGAATCACCTCATCGGGCCGCCCCTGGGCATCGGCCTCCGCATTCGCCCATGCCACGAAGTCCTCGATCCGCGTCCGCATCGCACTCAACTTCAGCGACCCACTGCCCGGACGGATGAACTTGAGGTCGTGGGCGAGGTGGTCGAACAGCAGGTGCCCGGCCGGGACCATGCGCTCCAGGACACGGATGGCGTTGACCACGGGCGTGATGGCCACCCAGGGAACCTCGCGCTCGACGCCGGCGCTCAGGTGGTTGCCGTCCTCGTCGGTGGCGGTCTTCCACTCGCGGCTGCGGATGAGGTGCCGGCCGATGTTCCCGTCCTCGTCCGGCTCCGGGTCCAGGCAGCAGCCGTGACTCATGCCCAGTACCTCTTCTGGGCGCATGCCGGTCAAATAGGCGCAAACGATGAAGGCGGCGGTGCCCAGGTGCCGCATCAAGGAGGCAGCCTCGTTGAAGTCGACTGCCTCCCGCCACGGAGCCCCGCCGATCCGTCCCGTCACCGGGACGGCCAGTGGGCAAGGCCCGGGACGCTCAGCGGCCGCTTCGGTCAGGCCATGACGCTCATTGAACGTGTCGACCTGCCTAGCGGATGCCCCGGTCATGCCGATGACATAGGCCCGGGCAAAACACCGCTGGCCGCGATGCTCGGTCGCCGGCAGCGACGTCCCGGCAGATATCAACGGGCCGAGGTATGCCTCCAGAGCGGCCTGGCCTTCCGGGCTCGCCCGGTTGGTCTTGGAGGCGCTGACCAGACGGGTGGCCTCCGTCCACGCCGCGAGGATGTCGTCGGCGAAGTCGTCGACCATGCGCATCGCCCAGACCAGCAGGGGACCCATCGTCGCTGTCGACAACGGTTCCGTCGTGTTCTCACCCCCGGACGAGGTCTCCTGCGGAAGGTAGTCATCCACACCCACCTCGTCCCAGGGCGGCCGCCCGATCCCGGACGGTCTGGCGCTGAGCTGGTCAAACGCCCACAACCGTGTCACCCAGCCGAGCCACTTCTCCACCTGAGCCCTGGAGTTGCCGCCGTCGCGCAGATGCACCCCGTACTCGTGCAGGACGGTGCTGTCGCAGTCGCCGAGGCTGAAGATGCCCCGCGCCTCCAGCCATGTGGCCAGGCGCATCCACTCCTTCACCACCTGCACGGTTGTGCCCGGCGAGAGCCGTCCCCTGATCCGCATGTTCCTGGCCTTGAGGAAGGTGGGCCGCAGTTCACCGTTGATCATGGTCCAGGCGGCCAGCCGCACCTCCGGGTCCAGCGCAGCCGGACAGTGGCGCCAGTGGATCGACTCCAGGCTCTTGCTCGGGTTCGCCGTCAGGGGCGCCATCGGCCAGACCGGATCTTTGTAGCGGCCGTTGAGGTGGGCGTGCTCGCCCACGATGCGCTGAGCGGGGACCACGGGGGTGGTGGGATTGGGCAGGGGCAAGCGGAAGCGGTCCACTTCCAGGGCCGTGGTCATGCGTTGAGGTCTCCGGTCAGAAGGAAGTCGATGAGCTCGCGGTCGGTGTCGGTCACCCGGGCCAGGGCGTGTGCCCACCCGCCGTCGCCGACACTGCGTTTGAGGTGTTCAAGGCGAGCGTGAGCATCGCCCCAGTCCCGCTGCCAGGTCGGCGTGGGCAGCACGGACCGGATGTTGCCCAGGGCCTCGTGCAGGTGAGCGAGCCGAGGGTGGTGATCACTGTGGACGCGGGCATTCGGGCAGGCCAGACACAGCAGGAACGATGCGCCGCAGCCTCCGTCGGGAGCCGGAAAGGGACTGCTTTCCGCGTCGTGGCAGTCGGCGGTCGCGGTCTCGGCGTCGTCGGGATCCCGGGTGTCGCGCAGTTCGGCCACCAGCACCGCTTCGCGTGCCTGGTCGGCAGCGGCCTCCGCGCCGGCCGCGATCACCGGCACGGCGGCGGCCTGGACGTTCTCGTCGGGCAGGACGTAGTGCCGGTCGTGGCTCTCCTGCGAGTGCTGGGCCGGCTCCCGCCGCTCGACGGCCGTCACGGTCCGCCTCCCGCGGCGAAACGGTGACCCGCCGAGGCCTTTGTCCTTCGTCCAGTCGCGCGCGTCGTCGGTTGCAAGGCCGATACGGAACGGTCCCACTGGTGGATGACGGTCGCTGTCCTTGCCCACGTGATCCGGGGTGGCCGACCGCCAGACCACAAGGCGGTCGGTGCCCGGCTCAAGGGTTTCGACCACGGCCCGGGAGAAACGGGTGACCTGCAGGGCCTGGGTGATCAGCCGGCCGGGGGAGTCCGCACCGTGATCCGTGACGTTCTCCGTCTCGAACCAGCGGCCGCGGCCCCGCTTACGCTTCTCGATCGGAATGCGGTAGGTAGGGTGCCCGTCCCAGCCGGGGTCCGGGCTCGCCTGGGGCACCACCGCCCGGTTGATCACGGACAGGTTCCACCCGTACTCGGCCATCAGCAGCACTCCGAGCGCCACCGCCTCCATGCGCGTGGGGAACAGCCGCTGCCAGGTGTCCCAGGCGGCCGTTCCGCCCAGTGCCTTGTGGTACCGCTTGGTGATCTCAGCCGGGCGGCCCTCCCTGTTGGTGTACCGGGGCAGGTCACCGGTGCGGGCGAGCAGGTCCAAAGCCTCGCCGACGACGAACTCGCGGCTGCCGTCCGGTATCTCTCCGGCCCGCCAGCGCTCCAAGTGCCGGGCGCTGTCCTCGATGCGCAGCAGCGCCGACCGCAACGTCTGCCGGGCCGCGGTCTTGATCTTGGCGAAGTCCGCCGTGCTGTAGGACTGCGTTGTGCTCTTCGAAGCGGGAATGCGCCGGGCCAGGGCCTCGGCCACCGGCCCCGTCTGCAGGCGTTCGTCGCCCCGCAGCAGGGTCGCCACCAGTCGAAACGTCGCCCGGTTGCCGGAGGTCGTGCGCATCTTCATCCACCAGCGGTCGATCACGGCTCCGGTGAGCTCGTCCAGATCGTTCGGAGGAACCTCCTGCTCGGACAAGTACTCTGTGAATCTCCTGACGCGCTGCCACTGCCCGTAGGAGCTGGAGTGGGCCGTCCATCGGTGCGGATTGCAGCCGGCCGCGAACAGGACGGCGAGCGAGCGCTGCATCGGTTCAGCGACTTCGAGCTCGGCGAAGTCGTAGTCCTGGAGGCGGCCCTCCTGGTTGTAGTGATGGACGACCAACCCATCGGGCCCCAGCGGTTCGGGGCGGGCGTGATCGGCCGGAGGCAAGGACGCCTTGCGTCCCCGGCGGCTCACGCGGCACTCACCCGGGGAGCCAGGCGGGCGTCGATGTCCTGGATGCCGTCCGCGTCCCGGGCGACGCGTGCGAACACCCGGTCCAGGTCCGGCATCGGCGCATCCACCGGCTCCTCCGACGTGGCCAGCATGGACTCCAGCTGCAGGTTCCGCACCGGCGCCAGGTAGTGCTTGACCGTCGTCTCCCGCGAGGCATGCCCCAACAGCCCCTGGACCATGAACCACGGGTCGCCGTAGAGCAGCCGGAAGTCCCGCCTCTCCTCCGGGGTCAGCCCGTACTTCCGGTCCATCACCTCGTTCAGCACGACCAGCATGAACAGCGCGAACGAATGGCGGGCGGAGTGCGGGGTCGCATAGGGCGCGTACACCTTGTGCGGATCCCGGTGCAGGTGCTTCGGCGGGGTCAGGATCCGTTCGCAGCGCTTGTTCGCCGCGCGGAAGACGCCCTCCCACGAGTGCGGCTGGAACGGCAGGCCCTGCTCATTCAGCCACAGCCACAACGGTTCCGGACCGTGCGGCCCCTCCTCGAACAGCAGGATGCGATCTTCCCAGGTCAGCTTGTCCAGCTCCCGCTCGCCCATGACGCCGTCCTGGTCGACCCAGTGCACCTTCGGCTTCAGCCCCCGCGTGAGCTCGGTGACCAGCCGCATCTCCGGAAGCCGTTCGTAGCGGCCGGCCCGCTGGGCCTTCCGTACCGCCCAGGCCCGCGACGCCTCCATATAACTCTCGACATCACCGACGGCACCGGTCGAGGCGTAGAACGTCCGCCCCACCTTTGACCGGGTCACCGCGCCGGCCACCTTCCCGTGGCAGTACCGGCCCCCCGACAACGGGATCTTGGGAACCTCGAACGTCAGCAGCGACCCCTGCTCCAGCCGGCGCAGCCCCGACGAGTTCAGCATCCGCACGAAGGCCACGTTGCGGTCCTCCAGCCGGCCCACCCAGCCCGGCTCCGGCACCCCGTCCCGCGTGTGCCCGCGCAGGCCCACATCCACCCACAGCCGCCACGTCCGCGGCGTCAGCCAGTGCACGTTCGACGGCCGGGCGTCCTTGGCGCGTGCCTCCGCGGTCTCCACCACCTCGCCTCGCGGAGTCACCACCTGCCGCATCGTCACCGGGTTCTCGGATATCCAGCCTTCTCGCTTCGCCCAGGTGAAGAGGCCCAGGAACGCTGCAAGCTCCCGATCCCACTTCGACCCGCCGATCTGCTTCGGATTCCCCGGGGCGAACCGCCGCCAGTCCTCGTAATCCTCAAGGTCCTTCGCGACCGTTTCCACCCATGACTTACCGCGAGCCCACAAGAACGTCAGAAGAAGTGTGATGTCCGTCGCGTAATTCCGCTTGGTTTCCGGCTGGTATTTGCGGAACTTCGAATACTGCCCGTACAAACTCAGCAGCGGATCAACACGGTAATCCGGCGACAAGAAGATCGGGTCACCCGCCCGAACTCCCGCAGCCGTCTCCCGCGCCGGCAGGTCCTCCCACCCCTCCAGCGAGCCCGCCCGCAGCCCACCCCTCAGCCTCTCCGGCGGCACCCAGAACACGCGCCAGTCCGTCATCACGACCCCCTCCTGTACAGCTTCAACACGCACATTAAATAGGGAAGCCCTGAACTCCGGCGCCGAATGGCCCCAGAAGAAACTCACCGTCGGCCTCAGCCCCGCCTCCGTCCCGAAATCCGGCAGCGGCTTCGACCTCGCCGTGGCCGCCGCCGTGCTCGGCGCGGCCGAGCGCATCGACCCCCGCTCCATCGCCGACCTCGTCCTCATCGGCGAACTCGGCCTCGACGGACGCGTCCGACCCGTCCGCGGCATCCTCCCCGCCGTCCTCGCCGCCGCCGACGCCGGCTACCACCAGGTCGTCGTCCCCGAACAGACCGCCGGAGAGGCCTCCCTCGTCCCCGGCGTCTCCGTCCTCGGCGTCCGCACCCTCCGCCAGCTCATCGCCGTCCTCGCCGACGAACCCGTCCCCGACGAGGACCCCGCCGAACAAGGCCGGCCCGACGCCATGCTCGCCGGACTCCTCGTCCCCGGCGCCGGCATCGGCACCGGCCTCGCCCCCGACCCCGGCGAAGGCCCCGACCTCGCCGACGTCGCCGGCCAGCACACCTCCCGCCGCGCCCTGGAGATCGCCGCCGCCGGCGGCCACCACCTGCTCCTCACCGGACCACCCGGCGCCGGCAAGACCATGCTCGCCGAACGGCTCCCCGGCATCCTCCCGCCCCTCACCCGCCAGGAATCCCTCGAAGTCACCGCCGTCCACTCCGTCGCCGGCATCCTCCCGCCCGGCGAACCCCTCGTCCGCCGCGCCCCCTACTGCGCGCCCCACCACTCCGCCACCATGCAGTCCCTCGTCGGCGGCGGGAACGGCATCCCCAGGCCCGGCGCCGTCTCCCTCGCCCACCGCGGCGTCCTCTTCATGGACGAAGCGCCCGAGTTCTCGACGAAGGCCCTCGACGCCCTCCGCCAACCCCTCGAATCCGGACACGTCGTCATCGCCCGCGCCGCCGGCGTCGTCCGCCTCCCCGCCCGCTTCCTCCTCGCCCTCGCCGCCAACCCCTGCCCCTGCGGCCGCCACACCCTCCACGGCGCCGGCTGCGAATGCCCGCCCTCCGTCATCCGCCGCTACCAGGCCCGCCTCTCCGGCCCCCTCCTCGACCGCGTCGACCTCCGCGTCGAAGCCGAACCCGTCACCCGCTCCGACCTCCTCGGCCAAGGCGGCAGGGGCGAACCCACCGCCGCCGTCGCCGCCCGCGTCCGCGAGGCCCGCGCCCGCGCCACCGCCCGGCTCACCGGCACCCCCTGGACCCTCAACAGCGAGATCCCCGGCCACGAACTCCGCACCCGCTACCTCGCCGCCCCCGGCGCCCTCGCCCACGCCGAACGCGACATCGAGCGCGGCCTCCTCACCGCCCGCGGCCTCGACCGCGTCCTCCGCGTCGCCTGGACCATCGCCGACCTCGCCGGACACGACCGCCCCGACCACGACGACCTCGCCCACGCCCTCGAACTGCGCACCGGCATCACCCGAGGCGCCCCCCTCACCACCGGAGACCGCCCATGACCCGCCACCCCACGGACTCCGAACGCCTCGCCCGCGCCGCCCTCACCCGCATCGTCGAACCCGGCGACGAACAAGCCGGCCACGCCCTGCGCACCCACGGCCCCCACGGCCTCCTCACCCTCCTCCAAGACCCCCGGGAACCCCCGCTCCCCGCCACCGGCACCCGCCGCCTCGCCGGCTGGCGCCACCGCGCCCGCACCACCTCACCCGAAGCCGACCTCGACCACATCACCCGCCTCGGCGGCCGCTTCCTCGTCCCCGGCGACCCCGACTGGCCCACCCAGCTCGACGACCTCGGCGACGCCCGCCCCCTCGGCCTGTGGACCCGCGGCCCCGCCTCCCTGCGCACCTGGGCCCTGCGCTCCGTCGCCCTCGTCGGCGCCCGCGCCTGCACCCCGTACGGCGCCCACACCGCCGCCGACCTCGCCGCCGGACTCAGCCGCCACGGCTGGGTCGTCGTCTCCGGCGCCGCCTACGGCATCGACGGCGCCGCCCACCGCGGCGCGCTCGCCGCCGGCGGAGCCACCGCCGCCGTCCTCGCCAGCGGCGTCGACACCCCCTACCCCCGCGGCCACACCGAACTCCTCGACCGGATCGCCGGCCAGGGCCTCCTCATCGGCGAACTCCCGCCCGGCAGCCACCCCACACCGAGCCGCTTCATCCTCCGCAACCGCGTCATCGCCGCCCTCACCCGCGGCACCGTCGTCGTCGAGGCCCAGCACCGCAGCGGCTCCCTCGTCACCGCCCGCGCCGCCACCCGCCTCGGCCGCCACACCATGGGCGTCCCCGGGCCCGTCACCAGCACCCTCTCCGCCGGCGTCCACGAGCTCCTGCGCGGCGGCGCCACCCTCGTCACCGACGCCGACGAGATCGTCGAACTCGTCGGCGCCATCGGCGACCTCGCCCCCGCCCGACGCGGCCCCGTCCTCCCCCGCGACCTGCTCGCCCCCGCCACTGCCCAAGTCCTCGAAGCCCTCCCCGTCCACCCACCCGCCCCCACCACCGAGATCGCCCGCCGCGCCGGCACCACCCCCGACGAAGCCCTCGCCCGGCTCTACGAACTGCACGCCCTCGGCCACGCCGAGCGGGACGGCGACGGATGGAGGTTGACGAACACCGGCAAGCCGGTGTCGAACGCGCGGCGAGGCGGTCCTTGACCTGGCGCATTCGGGTGAAAAGGTGAAGTCGATGAACCACCGAGCCCTCTCGGCCCCACCAGCGGGGCCGACGCGCGCCACGACGCCGGTTCGAAGATGTGGCCGACCACGGCCCCCCGGACCGGCGCCATCCACTCCTGTTCGCTCACCGCGACAGCGCACTCACGCTACGCTCACCAGGATTCCCCACAGGACACCCAGACCGACGCACCCGACAGCAGAACGGCTCAAGGCAACGCATGCCCCAGCACACCTCCGGGTCTGACCGCGCTGCGGTGCCCCCAGCAGCCCGGGGCACCGTGCGGCCGGCCGCGCCGACCTCGCTCGACGAGCTGTGGCGCTCGTACAAGTCCACCGGCGACGAGCGGCTGCGGGAGCAGCTGATCCTGCACTACTCGCCCCTCGTCAAATACGTCGCCGGACGCGTCAGCGTCGGCCTGCCGTCCAACGTCGAACAGGCGGACTTCGTCTCCTCCGGGGTGTTCGGCCTCATCGACGCCATCGAGAAGTTCGACGTCGAGCGCGCCATCAAGTTCGAGACCTACGCCATCACCCGCATCCGCGGCGCGATGATCGACGAACTGCGCGCCCTCGACTGGATCCCCCGCTCCGTGCGTCAGAAGGCCCGCAACGTCGAGCGCGCCTACGCCACCCTGGAAGCCCAGCTCCGCCGCACCCCCAGCGAGAGCGAGGTCGCCGCCGAACTCGGCATCCAGCTGGAGGAACTCCACGCCGTCTTCAGCCAGTTGTCCCTCGCCAACGTCGTCGCCCTCGAAGAGCTGCTGCACGTCGGCGGCGAGGGCGGAGACCGGCTCTCCCTCATGGACACCCTGGAGGACACGGCCGCCGACAACCCCGTCGAGGTCGCCGAGGACCGCGAGCTGCGCCGGCTCCTCGCCCGCGCCATCAACACGCTCCCCGAGCGCGAGAAGACCGTGGTCACCCTGTACTACTACGAGGGCCTGACCCTCGCCGAGATCGGCAACGTCCTCGGCGTCACCGAGAGCCGCGTCAGCCAGATCCACACCAAGTCCGTCCTGCAGCTCCGCGCCAAGCTGGCCGACGTGGGACGCTGACCGCGCCGCACCGGTCGTACAGTGGAGCCGTGCCCAGGATTCGAGCGGCCTCCGTGGCCGAGCACCGGACCATGCAGCGCGGCGCCCTCCTGGACGCCGCGCGTTCCCTGCTGTCCGAGGGCGGGACGGAGGCGCTGACCTTCCCCGCGCTCGCCGAGCGCACCGGCCTCGCCCGCTCGTCGGTCTACGAGTACTTCCGCTCCCGCGCCGCCGTCGTCGAGGAACTGTGCGCGGTCGACTTCCCCGTCTGGGCCGCCGAGGTCGAACTCGCCATGGCCGGCGTCGACGCCCCCGAGGACAAGGTCGCCGCCTACGTCCGCAAGCAGCTGGAACTCGTCGGCGACCGCCGCCACCGCGCCGTCGTCGCCATCTCCGCCGGCGAGCTCGACGACGGCGCCCGCGAGAAGATCCGCGCCGCCCACGGCGGCCTCGTCGCCATGGTCGTCGACGCCCTCGCTGCCCTCGGCGTCCCCGAACCCCGCCTCGGTGCCATGCTCCTCCAGGGCGTCGTGGACGCCGCCGTCCGCCGCATCGAACTCGGCGCCGCCGAGGACCCCACCGCCATCACCGAAGCGGCCGTCACCATGGCCCTCCACGGCGTAACCGGCCCCACCCCCTGAACCCGGGGGACCTCCCCCTCCCCCCCCTCCCCCCCCGCCCCCCCGCCCCTCACCCCTCCCTCGCCCCGGCTACCCGCCCAGCGGTAGGAGGCGTGACCGTGCTCTGGGTGCCAGGAGGAGGGGGTTCAGGTAGGTGTCGTCGTGGAGGAGGCCCCAGTGGAGGCAGGGGGTGGTGCAGTGGGTATCCAGGGTGGTCTCGGCGATCGGGGTGCCCTCGGTGACCTGGGTGCCGGTGGTGATCAGGGGGGTGACCGGGGTGAACGTGGTGCGGAGTGGGGGCGTGCCGGTGGCTGTGAGGGTGAGGGTGACCACGCCGCGGCCGGCTACCTGGCCGGCGTAGGTGATGGTGCCGGTGGCGGGGGCGAGGACCGGGGTGCCGGGGGGTGCCGCGAGGTCGATGCCGCGGTGGCCGGCGGCGTAGGGGCCCGGTGGGGGGTGCCAGCCGCGCAGGATCTGCGGTGGGGGCGGGGGGACCGGCCAGAGGAAGGTCAGGGCGAGGAAGAGCGTCGTGAGCTGCATGGGGAGAGCGTCCCCGGTCGGGGTGGTTCGGGACGGGCGCGGGCGTTTTCTGTGGACAAGCGGCGGCCTGTGGACAAGGCCGTCACCCGGTGGTCCCGGGTTCCCGTACACTTCCTATGGCGACCCGGGTCACCGGGTCGACTTCGCACGCCCCGCCACTCGTCTCCACGAGCACGGTGGCAGCGCCTTTCGGTCCTTCGTGGCACGGCGCGCCGGGGCGTCAGGAACACAACCGAGAAACCCAAGGAGATACGGCCATGGCCGTCGTCACGATGCGGGAGCTGCTGGAGAGCGGCGTCCACTTCGGTCACCAGACCCGTCGCTGGAACCCGAAGATGAAGCGTTTCATCTTCACCGAGCGCAACGGCATCTACATCATCGACCTGCTCCAGTCGCTGTCGTACATCGACCGCGCCTTCGAGTTCGTCAAGGAGACCGTCGCGCACGGCGGCTCCGTGATGTTCGTCGGTACGAAGAAGCAGGCCCAGGAGGCCATCGCCGAGCAGGCGACGCGCGTCGGCATGCCCTACGTCAACCAGCGCTGGCTGGGCGGCATGCTCACCAACTTCTCCACCGTCTACAAGCGTCTGCAGCGCCTCAAGGAGCTCGAGCAGATCGACTTCGAGGACGTCGCGGCCTCGGGTCTCACCAAGAAGGAGCTCCTGGTCCTCTCGCGCGAGAAGGCCAAGCTGGAGAAGACCCTCGGTGGTATCCGCGAGATGCAGAAGGTGCCGAGCGCCGTCTGGATCGTCGACACCAAGAAGGAGCACATCGCCGTCGGCGAGGCTCGCAAGCTCAACATCCCGGTCGTCGCGATCCTCGACACCAACTGTGACCCCGACGAGGTCGACTACAAGATCCCGGGCAACGACGACGCGATCCGCTCCGTCACCCTGCTCACCCGCGTGATCGCCGACGCCGTCGCCGAGGGCCTCATCGCCCGCTCCGGTGCCGCCGCCGGTGACTCGAAGCCGGGCGAGAAGGCCGCCGGCGAGCCGCTCGCCGAGTGGGAGCGCGACCTGCTCGAGGGCGAGAAGAAGGACGAGGCCGCCGAGGTCCAGTCCTCCGCCGAGACCGAGAAGGCCGTCGAGGCCGAGGCTCAGGTCGAGACCCCGGCCGCCGAGGCCGAGGCTCCGGCCGCCGAGCAGGGCTGACCTTCCGCACCCCGGAAACACCGCGGAGGTGACGGCGGGGGCTCAGAAAGCCCCCGCCGTCCCGCCGTAGATCTTCGTAGATCTTTCTGACTTCGAGAGAGAAACAGACTCATGGCGAACTACACCGCCGCTGACGTCAAGAAGCTCCGTGAGCTCACCGGCGCCGGCATGATGGACTGCAAGAAGGCCCTCGAAGAGGCCGACGGCGATGTCGACAAGGCCGTAGAGGCCCTGCGCATCAAGGGCCAGAAGGGTGTCGCCAAGCGTGAGGGCCGCTCCGCCGAGAACGGCGCCGTGGTCTCCCTCATCGCCGACGACAACACCTCCGGCGTCATCGTCGAGCTGAAGTGCGAGACGGACTTCGTCGCCAAGGGTGACAAGTTCCTCGCCGTCGCCGACGCCCTCGCCGCCCACGTCGCCGCCACCAAGCCGGCCGACATCGAGGCCCTGCTCGCCTCCGAGATCGAGGCCGGCAAGACCGTGCAGGCCTTCGTGGACGAGGCCAACGCCAACCTCGGCGAGAAGATCGTCCTCGACCGCTTCGCGGCCTACGCCGACGGTTACGTCTCCGCGTACATGCACCGCACCATGCCCGACCTCCCGCCGCAGATCGGTGTCCTCGTCGAGTTCGACAAGGAGAACGCCGAGGTCGCCAAGGGTGTCGCGCAGCACATCGCCGCCTTCGCGCCGAAGTACCTCACCCGTGAGGACGTCCCGGCCGAGGTCGTCGAGTCCGAGCGCCGCATCGCCGAGGAGACCACCCGCGCCGAGGGCAAGCCCGAGGCCGCGATCGCCAAGATCGTCGAGGGTCGCGTCAACGGCTTCTTCAAGGACGCCACGCTGCTCGGCCAGCCGTACGCCCTTGACAACAAGAAGTCCGTCCAGCAGATCCTGGACGAGGCCGGTGTCACCCTGAAGCGCTTCAGCCGCATCAAGGTCGGCATCTGAGTCCGTCCGTCCACGCGAACGCGACGGACACCGGACCCGGGTAGGGTCTGAGACAGTCGTCCCGCCCCGCGCGGGACGACCGCAGATGTGACGAGGAGGCCATTGCCGTACGGGAAACCCACGAGGACCCAGGGCAATGGCCTTCTTCGTATGTGTACGAGGAGATCTCCATGAATCAGGGCGCCGAACAGGGCCACGACGACAACAGCGGCAGGAAGCTCGGCCGCTACATGCTGAAGCTGTCCGGGGAAGCCTTCTCCGGCGGTACCGGTCTCGGTGTCGACCCGGACGTCGTGCACGCCATCGCGCGTGAGATCGCGGCCGTGGTCCGCGACGGCGCCCAGATCGCCATCGTCATCGGCGGCGGCAACTTCTTCCGCGGCGCCGAGCTCCAGCAGCGCGGCATGGACCGGGCCCGCTCCGACTACATGGGCATGCTCGGCACCGTGATGAACTGCCTCGCCCTCCAGGACTTCCTGGAGAAGGAGGGCATCGACTCCCGCGTCCAGACCGCCATCACCATGGGCCAGGTCGCCGAGCCGTACATCCCGCTGCGCGCCGTGCGCCACCTGGAGAAGGGCCGCGTGGTCATCTTCGGCGCCGGCATGGGCATGCCGTACTTCTCCACCGACACGACCGCCGCCCAGCGGGCCCTGGAGATCGACGCCGAAGCGCTCCTCATGGGCAAGAACGGCGTGGACGGCGTCTACGACTCCGACCCGAGGACCAACCCGGCCGCGGTCAAGTTCGACGCCCTGGAGTACAGCGAGGTCATCACCCGCGACCTCAAGGTCGCCGACGCCACCGCCATCACCCTGTGCCGCGACAACAAGCTTCCGATCCTCGTCTTCGAACTGCTCGCCGAGGGCAATATCGCGCGCGCCGTGACGGGTGAGAAGATCGGCACACTCGTGAGCGACCAGGGCACCCGGGCCTGACCCAGGCCCGCCCTCAACCGACACAACGCGACGACACGCAGGAGCATGTGGTGATCGAAGAGACCCTCCTCGAGGCCGAGGAGAAGATGGAGAAGGCGGTCGTGGTCGCCAAGGAGGACTTCGCCGCGATCCGCACCGGCCGTGCGCACCCGGCGATGTTCAACAAGATCGTGGCCGACTACTACGGCGCCATCACCCCCATCAACCAGCTGGCGTCGTTCTCGGTGCCGGAGCCGCGCATGGCCGTGGTGACCCCGTTCGACAAGAGCGCGCTGCGCAACATCGAGCAGGCCATCCGCGACTCGGACCTCGGCGTCAACCCGAGCAACGACGGCAACATCATCCGGGTGGTCTTCCCGGAGCTCACCGAAGAGCGCCGCCGCGACTACATCAAGGTCGCCAAGACCAAGGCCGAGGACTCCAAGATCTCGATCCGCTCCGTGCGCCGCAAGGCTAAGGAGACCATCGACAAGTTCGTCAAGGACGGCGAGGTCGGCGAGGACGAGGGCCGCCGCGCGGAGAAGGAGCTCGACGACACCACCGCGAAGTACGTGGCGCAGGTCGACGAGCTGCTGAAGCACAAGGAAGCCGAGCTCCTCGAGGTCTGATGAACGACTCATCCTGGGGAGCGCCGGCGGCCGGTTCAGGTCTCGGCGGACCCGACCAGGGGCCTGCCCCGGCGGGTCCCGCCGTCGATCGGCACCGGGCGGCGCAGACTCGCCCCATGCCCATCGTGCCCGACGTACCCGCCGGCGGATTCCAGGACGGACACGGACGGGGGGCCGCTCACCCGAGCGGTCCCCTGTTCCGTGACGAGACCCCGCACGAGCACCCGCAGGAGCCCATGCCCAGCCCCGCCCCGCCTCCTCCGCCGTCCGCGGCCCCCGCGCCCCGGCAGAAGAAGAGCGCGGGCCGGGATCTGGGCGCGGCCATAGGGGTCGGCGTCGGTCTCGGGGCCGTGATCATCGCGTCGCTGTTCATCTGGAAGCCGGCCTTCGTCGGGGTCGTCGCGGTGGCCGTGGTCGTCGGGCTCTGGGAGCTGACCTCCCGGCTCCAGGAGCGCAAGGCGATCAAGGCGCCGCTCGTGCCGCTCGCGGTCGGCGGCGCGGCGATGGTCGTCGCCGGATACGTGCGGGGCCCCGAGGGCGCCTGGGTCGCGATGGCCCTGACGGCGCTCGCGGTGCTCGTCTGGCGGATGACGGAACCCCCCGAGGGGTATCTGAAGGACGTCACGGCGGGCGTGTTCGCCGCGTTCTACGTGCCGTTCCTGGCGACCTTCGTGGCGATGCTGCTCACCGCCGGCGACGGGCCGTGGCGGGTGCTGACCTTCCTGCTGCTCACGGTGGTCAGCGACACCGGGGCGTACGCGGTGGGCTGGCGCTTCGGCAAGCACAAGCTGGCGCCGCGGATCAGCCCCGGCAAGACCCGCGAGGGGCTGTTCGGCGCGGTGGCCTTCGCGATGGCGGCCGGCGCGCTGTGCATGCAGTTCCTCATCGACGACGGCACCTGGTGGCAGGGTCTGATCCTCGGCCTCGCGGTGGCGGCGAGCGCGACGCTCGGCGACCTCGGCGAGTCGATGATCAAGCGCGACCTCGGCATCAAGGACATGGGCACGCTGCTCCCGGGGCACGGGGGCATCATGGACCGGCTCGACTCGCTGCTGCCGACGGCGCCGGTGGTGTGGCTGCTCCTCGCACTGTTCGTGGGCACCACCTGACCTGGTGTTCTTTCCGAGAAGGGCCCGTTGTCCACAGGATGGCGGGCCCTTCTCCGCATCTCTGCGACACTGGTATCACCATGCCCAAGCCCGGAGAACTCACTTTCGTCGCCCCGCGCGGAGCCAAGAAGCCGCCGCGGCACCTCGCCGACCTCTCGCCCGCCGAGCGGAAGGAGGCCGTCGCCGCGATCGGCGAGAAGCCCTTCCGCGCCAAGCAGCTGTCGACGCACTACTTCGCGCGGTACGCGCACGACCCCGCCGAGTGGACCGACATCCCGGCCGCCTCGCGGGAGAAGCTGGCCGGGGAGCTGCTGCCCGACCTGATGTCGGTGGTGCGGCACATCTCGTGCGACGACGACACCACCCGTAAGACCCTGTGGCGGCTGCACGACGGCACGCTCGTGGAGTCGGTGCTGATGCGCTACCCGGACCGGGTGACGATGTGCATCTCCTCGCAGGCCGGCTGCGGCATGAACTGCCCGTTCTGCGCGACCGGGCAGGCCGGTCTCGACCGGAACCTGTCGACGGCCGAGATCGTGCACCAGATCGTCGACGGCATGCGCGCGCTGCGCGACGGCGAGGTGCCCGGCGGGCCGGCGCGGCTTTCGAACATCGTCTTCATGGGGATGGGCGAGCCGCTCGCCAACTACAAGCGGGTCGTCGGCGCCATCCGCCGGCTGACCGACCCGGAGCCCGACGGCCTCGGCCTGTCGCAGCGCGGGATCACGGTGTCGACGGTGGGTCTGGTGCCGGCGATGCTGCGCTTCGCCGACGAGGGCTTCAAGTGCCGGCTGGCGGTCTCCCTGCACGCCCCGGACGACGAGCTGCGGGACACGCTGGTGCCGGTGAACACGCGCTGGAAGGTGCGGGAGGTGCTGGACGCGGCGTGGGAGTACGCCGAGAGGTCCGGGCGCCGGATCTCCATCGAGTACGCCCTCATCCGGGACATCAACGACCAGGCCTGGCGGGGTGACCTGCTGGGCAAGCTGCTCAAGGGCAAGCGGGTGCACGTCAACCTGATCCCCCTGAACCCGACGCCCGGCTCGAAGTGGACCGCCTCCCGGCCGGAGGACGAGAAGGCCTTCGTCGACGCCATCGCCCGGCACGGTGTGCCGGTGACCGTCCGGGACACCCGGGGCCAGGAGATCGACGGCGCCTGTGGACAGCTCGCCGCCGCCGAACGCTGACCTTGTACCCTGTGCTCGAACACACCTGCATATTCCGACAGGGGAGCGCCACAGCGCTGAGAGTGCGGTAACCGTAGACCGCAGACCCTCTGAACCTCGCCCAGGTCATTCTGGGTAGGAAGTTCGGTCGTACCTCGAGCTGTTGCGCCCTGCCCGCGTCCGGTCCCCGGTCGTGGGCAGGGCCGCGTCTCTTCCTGGTCCCACCCAGGAGGATCACACATGCACACCAAGAAGGCCGCAGCGGTCGCGCTGGCCGCGGCGCTCGGCGTCACGGGCCTCGCCGCCTGCTCCACCGAGTCCGCCCGCGACGCCGCGGGCAAGTCCGGGGAGCCCGCGCCGAAGACCGTCACGCTCGTCAGCCACGACTCCTTCAACGCCTCCAAGGAGGTGCTGGCGGAGTTCACGAAGCAGACCGGTTTCACCGTGAAGGTGCTGAAGGCCGGTGACGCGGGCGAGGCCGTCAACAAGGAGATCCTGACCAAGGGCTCCCCGCAGGGCGACGTCTTCTTCGGCGTCGACAACACCCTGCTCTCCCGCGCCGTCGAGAACGGCATCTTCGTGCCGTACGACGCGAAGGGCGCCGAGCGGATCCCGGACACCTTCAAGCTCGACAAGCGGGTCACGCCGGTCGACACCGGCGACATCTGCGTCAACTACGACAAGAAGTACTTCGCGGACAGGAAGCTGGCGCCGCCGCAGACCTTCGACGACCTGGCGAAGCCGGAGTACAAGGACCTCCTCGTGGTGGAGAACCCCGAGCGGTCCTCCCCGGGCCTCGGTTTCCTCCTCGGCACGGTCGCGAAGTACGGCGACGCCGGCTGGCAGGACTACTGGAAGAAGCTGAAGGCGAACGGCGTGAAGACCGTCGACAGCTGGGAGCTCGCCTACAACCAGGAGTTCTCCGGTTCGGCCGGCGGCAAGGAGGCCAAGGGCGACCGTCCGCTGGTCGTCTCGTACGCCTCCAGCCCGCCGGTCGAGGTGCTGTACGCCGAGCCGCAGCCGAAGGAGGCGCCCACCGGGGTGTCCACCGGCACCTGCTTCCGGCAGATCGAGTTCGCGGGCCTGCTGGACGGGGCGAAGAACCCCGAGGGCGGCAAGGCGCTGATCGACTTCCTGATCTCGAAGAAGTTCCAGGACGACATGCCGCTGCAGATGTTCGTGAACCCGGTGGCGAAGGACGCGACCCTGCCGGAGCTGTTCACGAAGCACGGCGTGGTGATCGAGAAGCCGGAGACGGTGGCGCCGGAGAAGATCGCCGAGAAGCGTGAGGCGTGGATCCAGCAGTGGTCGTCGCTCCTCAAGTGAGGCGCGACCCGAGGGGGAGCGCGGCGCGGCTGGGCCTGATGGCCCTGCCCGTCGCGTTCTTCGCGGTCTTCTTCGCCTGGCCCGTCGCGTCGATCGTCGAGCGCGGGCTGCGGCCCGACGGCGCCTGGGACCTCGGCGCGATCGGGGCGACCCTGGGCCGGTCCGACATCCTCGACGTGCTCGGCTTCACCGTCTGGCAGGCGGCCGCCTCCACCGGGCTCACGCTGCTCGTCGCGCTGCCGGGCGCGTACGTCTTCGCCCGCTTCGACTTCCCGGGGAAGGGCGTGCTGCGGGCGGTCGTCACCGTGCCGTTCGTGCTGCCGACGGTGCTCGTTGGCACGGCGTTCCTCGCCCTGGTGGGCCGGGGCGGGTTCACCGACGAGCTGTGGGGGCTGCGGCTCGACACCAGTGTGTGGGCGATCCTCCTCGCGCACGTCTTCTTCAACTACGCGGTCGTCGTCCGGACCGTCGGCGGGCTCTGGTCCCAGCTCGACCCGCGCCAGGAGGAGGCGGCCCGGGTGCTCGGCGCGTCCCGGTGGACGGCGTGGCGGTCGGTGACGCTGCCGGCGCTCGTCCCCGCGGTGTCGGCGGCGGCGCTGATGGTCTTCCTCTTCACCTTCACCTCCTTCGGCGTCGTGCAGATCCTCGGCGGGGACGCGTACACGACGCTGGAGGCGGAGATCTACCGGCAGACGGCCCGGCTGCTCGACCTGCGGACGGCGGCCGTACTGACCCTGGTGCAGTTCGTGGCGGTCGGCGTGATCCTCGCCGTGCACGCGCGGACGGTACGGCGCCGGGAGACCGCGCTGCGCCTGGTGCCCCCGGAGCTGACCGCGCGCCGGCCGCGCGGCGCCGGCCAGTGGGCGCTGCTCGGCGGGGTGCTGGCCTCGGTGGCCGTCCTGATCCTGCTGCCGCTCGGCGTCCTGGTGGAGCGGTCCCTCGCGACGCCGGAGGGGTACGGGCTCCGCTACTACCGGGCGCTCGGCTCGCTCGACGAGGCCGGGACGTTCCTGGTGCCGCCGCTGGAGGCGGTCGGGAATTCGCTGCGGTACGCGGTCGCGGCCACGGCGATCGCGGTCGTCATCGGCGGGCTCGCGGCGGCGGCGCTGACGAGGCGCGCGGGACGCCTTGTACGGGGCTTCGACGCGCTGCTCATGCTGCCGCTCGGGGTGTCGGCGGTGACCGTCGGCTTCGGGTTCCTGATCACGCTGGACGAGCCGCCGTTCGACCTGCGGGCCAGCTGGATCCTCGTACCGCTCGCGCAGGCGCTGGTCGGCGTGCCGTTCGTCGTACGGACGATGCTGCCGGTGCTGCGGGCGGTGGACCAGCGGCTGCGGGAGGCGGCGGCGGTCCTCGGGGCGTCGCCGTGGCGGGCCTGGCGGGAGGTGGACCTGCCGCTGGTGCGGCGGGCGCTGCTGATCGCGGCCGGGTTCGCCTTCGCCGTGTCGCTCGGCGAGTTCGGGGCGACCGTCTTCATCGCCCGGCCCGACAACCCGACGCTGCCGGTCGCGGTGGCGCGCCTGCTCGGCCGGCCGGGCGAGCTCAACTACGGGCAGGCGATGGCCCTGTCGACGATTCTGATGGTGGTGTGCGCGGTCTCCCTGCTGCTGCTCGAACGGCTGCGGACCGACCGGACCACCGGGGAGTTCTGATGCTGACCCTTGACGGAGCGACGGTACGGTTCGGGACGCGGGCGGTCCTCGACGCGGTGGACCTGGAGGTCGCCGAGCACGAGATCGTGTGCGTCCTCGGGCCGAGCGGGTCCGGCAAGTCGACGCTGCTGCGGGCGGTCGCCGGGCTCCAGGCGCTCGACGCGGGCCGGGTGCTGCTCGCGGGCGCCGACCAGGCGGGGGTGCCGACGCACCGGCGCGGGGTGGGCCTCATGTTCCAGGACCACCAGCTCTTCCCGCAGAAGGACGTCGCCGGGAACGTCGCCTTCGGGCCCCGGATGCACGGCGTGCCGAAGGAGGAGCGGGCCGTACGGGTCGAGGAGCTGCTCGACCTGGTGGGCCTGCCGGGCGCCGGGCGGCGGTCGGTCGCCGCGCTGTCCGGAGGCGAGCAGCAGCGGGTGGCGCTGGCGCGGGCGCTGGCGCCGAGGCCCCGGCTGCTGATGCTCGACGAACCGCTGGGGCAGCTGGACCGGGGGCTGCGGGAGCGGCTCGTGGTGGAGCTGCGGGCGCTCTTCGGGCGGCTCGGCACGACGGTCCTCGCCGTCACCCACGACCAGGGCGAGGCGTTCGCGCTCGCGGACCGGGTGGTGGTCATGCGGGACGGGCGGATCGTGCGCTCCGGCACGCCGGTGGACGTGTGGCGGCGGCCGGGCACGGAGTTCGTCGCCCGGTTCCTCGGCTTCGAGAACGTCGTCCCCGCGACGGTGTCCGGGGCGGTGGCGGAGACGGCGTGGGGCCGGATCCCGGTCCCGGACGGTTCCCCGCAGGGGGAGCGGACGCTGCTGGTCCGCCCGGCGGGTGTGCGGGTGACGGACGAGGGCCTCGCCTGCCGGGTCGAGTCCCGCACCTTCCGGGGGCACCACGTCACGGTCGTGCTGCGCCCGGCGGACGGGCCCCCGCTGGAGGCCGAGTTCCCGCTGCGGGAGGTGCCGGCGGTGGGCGCGGAGGTCGCGGTGGCCTTCCGGGCCGAGGACGTGGTGGTGCTGGACGGGGACGACGGGGACCGTCAGAGCCGGTCGTAGAGGGCGCGGAGCCACGGCTGCCGGACCTCGGGCATCCGGGCGAGCGTCCTGCGGAGGATGTGCCCGTCGGGGCCGGAGAGCCGCCGGCGGTGGTCCGGCAGCGGGTAGTCGTCGCGCAGCACACCGGCCGGCGGCCGGCCGGAGACCGGCATCGGGGACGTCTCGACGGGCAGCGCGAGGCGCGCCCAGAGGCGCGGGGCCAGCGGGACGGCGACGGGGGCGACCCTTCCGGCGGACCCGGACCCGGACCCGGACCCGGACCCGGACCCGGACCCGGACCCCGGCTCGTCGGCCGGTCCGTCGTCGCGCCAGGACGCCGCCGGTACGAGGACGATGTCGGCGCCGGTGTCGGGGAGGTTCGGGCCCGCGAGGGCGACGCGGCGGACCGGTCGGCCCGGCGGGAGGAGGCGGGCCGGTTCGGGGCCGAAGAGTTCCGTGACGGGCCCGGCGGGCAGGGCGAGGGGCGCTCCTCCGGAGGCGGCGAGGAGCCGGGCCAGGGCGGCGCCGGCGGCCGCCCCGAGGCGCAGGTCGTGCCACCGGTCCAGGCCGTCGAAGCCGTCGTAGGCGGGCCGGTCCGGCGGGGGCGGGGCGGGCGCGGGGACCTTCAGCGGGCGGCGGACCACGGCATCGGGGGCGTACCAGACCGTCTGCCACAGCCCGCAGTCGTCCTCCCGGAAGCCGACGCCCAGGCCGCAGCCCGCGCACTCCAGGTTCGGCTCCGCACCCGCCGCGATGCCCAGGCAGTGGCTCTCGCAGCGCTCGGGGACCAGCCGGGTGGCGCGCGTGTCGCCGGGGGCGAGCACCAGGTGGTTCCGCGGGCCGAGGGGGACGGGGTACACGGGGGCGTACACCCCGGCGGCGGCCGCCTCCGCCGCGCTCAGCCGCTCCCAGTCGCGCCAGGGCCGGCGCCAGGGGTCCGGGTCGACGGCGTACGTCCCCGGTTCCATGAGCGGCGGCAGCGGTTCGTGGAACCGGGTGACGTGGGTCTCCGGGGGCAGAGCCACCCGCTGTACCGGCACCGACAGTTCCGTGCCGCAGTCCGTGCACGCGAGGAGGTCCATCTACGCGGCTCCGAGGCGGGCCAGGGCCGCGGGGGCCTCGTCGATGGAGTCGACCAGGGCGATCCGGGCGGCCATCGGGCGGCCGGCCGCGAGGGTCTCCAGGAGGGGCCAGGCGGGGAGGCGTTCGGTCCAGTGGGCGCGGTCGACGAGGACCATGGGGGTGGGGGCGCCGAGGGACCCGTAGTAGTTGGGGGTGGTGTTGTCGAAGATCTCCTGGACGGTGCCGGCGGCGCCGGGGAGGAAGACGACACCGGCGGTGGAGCGGGCCAGGAGGCCGTCCTCGCGGAGCGCGTTGGTGAAGTACTTGGCTATGTGCCGGGCGAAGGCGTTGGGCGGTTCGTGGCCGTAGAACCAGGTGGGGATGCCGACCGAGTCGCCTCCGCCGGGCAGCAGCGCCCGTACGCCGAAGGCCGCGCGGGCCCACTCGGTCACCGAGGGGGTGAAGGAGGGGGCCTCGGCGAGGAGGGCGAGGGCGTCGCCGAGCGCCGGGTCGTCGAAGGGGGCGGTGTACGCGCCGAGGTTCGCCGCCTCCATGGCGCCGGGGCCGCCGCCGGTCGCCACCGTGTACCCGGCGCGGGAGAGGGAGCGGCCGAGGCGGGCCGCGCCCGCGTACGCCTCGGTGCCCCGGTCCATCGCGTGGCCGCCCATGACGCCGACGACCCGCCGGCCGGCGAGGTGCTCGTCGAGGGAGTCGCCGACGGCGTCGTCGTGGATCGAGCGGAGCATGGAGGAGAAGACGTCGCCGTCGGCGCGGGTGGCGCCGAACCAGGCGTAGGAGAGGGCGTCGGGGGTGGCCGCGTAACCGCCGGGCCCGGTGACGCCCTCGTACAGCTCGCCCGGGGTGTAGAGCCGGTTGCGGTACGGGTCGAAGGGGAGGTCGGGGACGGGCGGGAAGACCAGGGCGCCGTCGGCCCGGACCTTGGCGGCGGCCTCCGGCTCCATCGGGCAGCCGAGGAAGACGGTGGCGGCGGTGGAGGAGGCGAGGAGCGCGAAGGTGCGGTCGGTGAGGTCGACGGACTGGACGCGGAGTCCGGCGAGGCCGCCGGGCCGGGCGAGCGACGCGTCGAACGCGTCCAGGGTGTGGATCTCGCGGCCGCTCCTGCGGGGGCGCGGCGGTGGGGGCGTCGCCATGGGCCCACGATAGGCGGCCCATGGCGACGGGGCCCGCTGGTTTTCTCCGGGCCGTCCAGCCCGTCAGGCCGTCCAGCCCGTCAAGCCGTCAGGCCGTCAGGGGCAGGGCGGCGAGTTCGCCGACGAGCCAGGTCAGCGGGAGGAAGACGGCGAGCAGGGCGCCGGCCCGCAGCAGGGCGGCGGTGCGCAGCACGGTGGGCGGGGCGCCGAGCCGGGCGAGGGCCTCCGCGGTGTGGGCGCGGCACTGGCGGGACTCCAGGGCGGCGGTGAGCAGGGTCGCCGTGGTGCAGGCCAGGACGACGCCGGCACCGAGGCCGGTGAGCGGTCCGAAGGCGGTGCCGCCGTCCCCGGCGGCGTACACGGTGGCGGCGGCGAGGGTGCCGGAGAGGACCGCGCAGACGACGCCGAGGGGGCGGCCGATGCGGCCGGCCTCGTCCATGAGGACCCGTCCGGCGAGGAGGCGTACGGCTCCGGGGCGGGCGGTCTGCAGCAGCCGGCCGCACAGGTGGGTGAGGCCGGGTCCGGCGAGCGCGAGTCCGGCGGCGGTGAGGACCCAGCCGGCGAGGACACCGGCGGGGGAGCCGTCGAAGCGGCCGGGCAGGGCGACACCGCCGTCGCCGCCGCGGCCCGTGTACGTCTCCACGGCGAGGCCGACGGCGACGAGCGCGACGCCCCACGGCAGGCCGTTCGGCACCGGCCGGGCGGCGCCCTCGGGGGCGGGGGTGCCGGTGCGGGGGCGCAGGGCGAGGCCGGCGGCGGTGGCGCCGGCGACCGGGACGATCGCGAGCAGGGTGAGGGCGCCGGCCAGCGGCAGCGGCTGGTCGGCGGCGAGCAGTCCGGCGGCGGCGCCGTCGAAGGGGAGGCCGGTGATGTCGCCGCGCAGGTGGAGGTAGACGAGGAGGGCGACCATGGAGCCGAGGGTGCAGGCGACGGCGGTCGAGGTGGCGGCGATGGCGGTGAGCCGGGCCGGGCCGAGGCCGATGGAGGAGAGTCCGGGCCGCGGCCGGGTGGCGGGGTCGGTGCGGGCGACGGCGACGGCGAACTGGACGGTGGCGGCGATCGGCAGCGCGCACCAGAGCAGCCGCAGCGCGGAGGCGGCGGAGTGTTCGGGGTGGCCGACGGCGTAGCCGAGGGTGCAGAGCAGCAGGAAGCCCACGCCCGCGGCGGCCGCGGCGACGAGGAGCCGCCGCAGCTGGACCAGCGGGTGGGAGCCGCGGACTAGACGGAGAGCGAGCACGCGGCGACGCCCTCCGCCCCCGTGGCGGGCGGCACGCTCCCGGCCCGGCGTCCGTCGAGCAGGGTGACCGTGCGGTCGGCGAGCGCCGCGACCTCCGGGTCGTGGGTGGCGAGGAGCACGGTGATGCCGTGCGAGCGGGCGGCGGCGGTGAGGGTGCGGAGCACCTGTGCGCCGTCGGCCCGGTGCAGGGCGGCGGTGGGTTCGTCGGCGAAGAGGACCGAGGGCGCGGCGGCGAGCGCGCGGGCGATGGCGGTGCGCTGGCGCTGGGAGCGGGTGAGCGCGTGCGGGCGGACGCGGGCGCAGGCGCCGGTGTCGAGGCGGTCGAGCCATTCGCAGGCGGCGGTCCGGGCGGCCCGGTGGGGGACCCCGCGCAGCAGCAGCGGCAGGGCGGTGTTCTCCCAGGCGGTGAGTTCGGGGACGAGGCCGTCGTCGGGGCCGATCCAGCCGAAGCGTTCGCGGCGGAGCCGTTCGCGGCCGGCCGGGGGGAGGGTATGGACGGGGGAGCTGTTGAACCAGACCTCGCCCTGCTGGGCGGCGAGTTCGCCGGAGAGGCAGCGCAGGAGGGTGGTCTTGCCGCTGCCGCGGGGGCCGGTCACGGCGAGGATCTCGCCCTCGCGGACGCCGACGGAGACGCCGCTGAGGGCCTCCGTGCCACCCAGGGAGCAGTGCAGGGAACGCGCCCAGAGCACGTCGTTGTCCGGTGGGGCCATCGCGTACACCTCGATGTCGGTTCCGATTCTTGCCGTTCCCCCGTCCGGGGGAACGAGGGCCGGGCCTGTCGGTCACTGGGCACCGTAAGTATTCGGATCCGGTTGTACGGACAGCACGCGGCCCGGGCCGCCGCCATCCACTCGGATGGCGGCATGCCCGGGCCTGGGTCACGCCGTGAGGGCGGCGTGGCGCGGGGGGACCCGCGGAGGCGGGGGGTCCTCGGGACGGGTCCCCTGGCGGCGGGGGAGCCTTACAGCTTGGTCCACGCCTCGGTCAGCACGTTGCGCAGGATGCCCTCGATCTCGTCGAAGGTGCCCTGGTCGGCGATGAGCGGCGGGGCCAGCTGGATGACCGGGTCGCCGCGGTCGTCGGCGCGGCAGTACAGGCCGGCGTCGTACAGCGCCTTGGAGAGGAAGCCGTACAGGACGCGCTCCACCTCCTCGTCGTTGAAGGACTCCTTGGTGGCCTTGTCCTTGACGAGCTCGATGCCGTAGAAGAAGCCGTTGCCGCGGACGTCGCCGACGATCGGGAGGTCGTGCAGCTTCGACAGCGTCGAGAAGAAGGCGCCCTCGTTGTCCAGCACGTGCTGGTTGAGGCCTTCCTTGTCGAAGATGTCCAGGTTGGCGATCGCGACCGCCGAGGACACCGGGTGGCCACCGAAGGTGTAGCCGTGGAGGAAGGTGTTGTCGCCCTTGTAGAACGGCTCCGCGATGCGGTCCGAGACGATGCAGGCGCCGATCGGGGAGTAGCCCGAGGTCATGCCCTTGGCGCAGGTGATCATGTCCGGCACGTAGCCGAACTTGTCACAGGCGAACATCGTGCCGAGGCGGCCGAAGGCGCAGATCGTCTCGTCCGAGACGAGGAGCACGTCGTACTGGTCGCAGATCTCGCGGACGCGCTGGAAGTAGCCGGGCGGCGGCGGGAAGCAGCCGCCGGCGTTCTGCACCGGCTCCAGGAAGACGGCCGCGACGGTGTCGGGGCCCTCGAAGAGGATCTGCTGCTCGATCTGGTCGGCGGCCCAGCGGCCGAAGGCCTCCGGGTCGTCGCCGTGGATCGGGGCGCGGTAGATGTTGGTGTTCGGCACCTTGTGCGCGCCGGGGACCAGCGGCTCGAAGGGGGCCTTCAGGGCCGGCAGGCCGGTGATGGACAGGGCGCCCTGCGGGGTGCCGTGGTAGGCGACCGCACGCGAGATGACCTTGTACTTGGTGTGCTTGCCCTGCAGCTTGAAGTACTGCTTGGCGAGCTTCCACGCGGTCTCGACGGCCTCGCCGCCGCCGGTGGTGAAGAAGACCTTGTTGAGGTCGCCCGGGGCGTAGTCCGCGAGGCGCTCGGCGAGCTCGACGGCCTTGGGGTGGGCGTAGGACCACACCGGGAAGAAGGCGAGCTCCTGGGCCTGCTTGTACGCGACCTCGGCCAGCTCCTGGCGGCCGTGACCGGCGTTGACCACGAAGAGGCCCGCGAGACCGTCGAGGTAGCGCTTGCCCTTGTCGTCGAAGATGTAGGTGCCCTCACCTCGGACGATGGTGGGGACGGGGCTGTTCTCGTACGACGACATGCGGGTGAAGTGCATCCACAGGTGGTCGTAGGCGGTCTTGGAGAGGTCGCTGCGGGACTGGGTCACGGTTATCGGGTTCCCCACATATAGGTCTGCTTCTTGAGCTTCAGGTAAACGAAGCTCTCGGTGGAGCGCACGCCGGGGAGCGTGCGGATCCGCTTGTTGATCACGTCCAGAAGGTGGTCGTCGTCCTCGCAGACGATCTCCACCATCAGGTCGAACGAGCCCGCGGTCATCACCACGTACTCGCATTCGGGCATGTCGGTCAGCGCCTCCGCCACCGGATCCAGGTCGCCCTCGACGTGGATGCCGACCATCGCCTGGCGCCGGAGGCCCACGGTGAGCGGGTCGGTGACGGCGACGATCTGCATGACGCCCTGGTCGAGGAGCTTCTGGACGCGCTGCCGCACGGCCGCTTCGGAGAGGCCGACGGCCTTGCCGATGGCGGCGTAGGGGCGGCGGCCGTCCTCCTGGAGCTGCTCGATGATCGCCAGGGAGACGGCATCGACCGTAGGGGACGAACCGGTTCCGGTTCTGGAGTCTGTGCTTCGACTGGCCACGCCTTCACTGTGCACCGAGATGCGCAGTCACGCAACCCCGGAGCGATGAAATTCGTTGCGAGGGACCCTTGAAGTCACTGAATCCGAAGTCGAGGGGGCTCGGGGCTGTTGAAAGCGTCAGCCGAACCAGTAGGCTGAGGTGTCTCACCCATCGGGACGACCGCACAAGGCCGTGCGGAACAAACGTGACAGGAGGGGTGGCAAGTGACCACCGAGCTGCGCCGGCTGCGCAACTACATCGACGGAGAGTTCCGCGACGCGGCCGACGGCCGCACCATCGAGGTGACCAACCCGGTCACCGGCGAGGTGTACGCGACCTCCCCGCTCTCCGGCCAGGCCGACGTCGACGCCGCCATGGAGGCCGCCGCGGCCGCCTTCCCCGCCTGGCGCGACACCACGCCGTCCGAGCGCCAGAAGGTGCTCCTCAAGATCGCCGACGCGTTCGAGGAGCGCGCCGAGGAGCTCATCGCCGCCGAGGTCGAGAACACCGGCAAGCCGGTCGCGCTCACCGCGAGCGAGGAGATCCCGCCGATGGTGGACCAGATCCGCTTCTTCGCGGGTGCCGCCCGGCTGCTCGAAGGCCGCTCGGCCGGCGAGTACATGGAGGGCATGACCTCGATCATCCGCCGCGAGCCGGTCGGCGTCTGCGCGCAGGTCGCGCCGTGGAACTACCCGATGATGATGGCCGTGTGGAAGTTCGCCCCGGCCCTCGCCGCGGGCAACACGGTCGTCCTCAAGCCCTCGGACACCACCCCCGCGTCCACCGTCCTGATGGCCGAGATCATCGGCTCCATCGTCCCCAAGGGCGTCTTCAACGTCATCTGCGGCGACCGCGAGACCGGCCGCGCGATGGTCGAGCACCCGACCCCGGCGATGGCCTCCATCACCGGCTCCGTCCGGGCCGGCATGCAGGTCGCCGAGTCGGCGGCCAAGGACGTCAAGCGCGTCCACCTGGAGCTGGGCGGCAAGGCGCCGGTCGTCGTCTTCGAGGACACCGACATCGAGAAGGCCGTCGAGGACATCTCCGTCGCCGGCTTCTTCAACGCCGGCCAGGACTGCACCGCCGCCACCCGCGTGCTCGTCCACGAGTCCATCCACGACGAGTTCGTCGCCGCCCTCGCCAAGGCCGCCGCCGAGACGAAGACCGGCCGGCCGGACGACGAGGACGTGCTCTACGGCCCGCTCAACAACGCCAACCAGCTGAAGCAGGTCACCGGCTTCATCGACCGCCTCCCGGCCCACGCCAAGGTCGAGGCCGGCGGCCACCGCGTCGGCGACAAGGGCTACTTCTACGCCCCGACCGTCGTCTCCGGCCTCAAGCAGGACGACGAGATCGTCCAGAACGAGGTCTTCGGCCCGGTCATCACCGTCCAGTCCTTCGCCGACGAGGCGCAGGCCCTGGAGTACGCCAACGGCGTCGAGTACGCCCTGGCCTCCTCCGTCTGGACCAAGGACCACCAGCGCGCCATGCGCATGTCCCGCTCGCTCGACTTCGGCTGCGTGTGGATCAACACCCACATCCCGCTCGTCGCCGAGATGCCGCACGGCGGCTTCAAGAAGTCCGGCTACGGCAAGGACCTCTCCGCGTACGGCTTCGAGGACTACACGCGCATCAAGCACGTGATGACCTCGCTGGGCTGAACCGCCCGGTAGTGCCCCGTACGGCCCCGGCACCGGTCGATCCGATGATCGACAAGGTGTCGGGGCCGTGCCGTGCCGCTCGACGGACCGTCCATTGCGAGCGCCTGGAGCCCGGCGGGATGCTCGGCGGGTGAGAGCGACAGCCAGGAAACCCCTGCCCCGCCGGTCCCTCCTGCGCGGCCTCGGCGCCGCCGGCGCCACCGGCCTCCTCGCCGCCTGCGGCGTGAAGCCCGCGTACGTCTCCGAGGACCGGCGCGCCGGACGGGACCTGTCGGGCCGCGAACGGAGCGTCACCTTCGCCAACTGGCCGCTCTACATCGACACCGACGACGACGATCCGCGGAAGCGGCCCAGCCTCGACGCCTTCCGGGAGCGGACCGGGATCTCCGTCCACTACACGGAGGAGATCAACGACAACGACGAGTTCTTCGGGAAGATCGGCCCCGCCCTGATGAACGGGCAGCCCGTCGACCGCGACCTCGTCGTCGTCAGCGACTGGATGGCGGCCCGCTTCGTCCGCCTCGGCTGGGTCCAGAAGATGGACCGCGCCGCGCAGACGAACGTCGCCGGGCACCTCGACCCCCAGCTGCTCCGCCCCGCCTTCGACCCCGGCCGGCTCCACTCCGTCCCCTGGCAGTCCGGCATCACCGGCATCGCCTACAACCGCCGCGGGCTCGGCCGCGAACTGCGCTCCACCCGCCAGCTCTGGGACCCCGACCTGCGCGGCAAGGTCACCCTCCTGTCCGGCCTCGACGAGTCCATCTCCCTGCTCATGCAGGGCAACGGCGTGGACGTCACGCGCTGGACCCAGGACGACTTCCACGCCGTCTGCGACCAGATCGAGAAGCTGGTGCGCGCGCGGCACATCCGCCGCTTCACCGGCAACGACTACATCAAGGACCTGGCCGGCGGCGACGTCCTGGCCTGCCAGGCCTACTCCGGCGACGTCATCCAACTCCAGGCCGACGACCCCGACATCGAGTTCGTCGTCCCCGAGGAGGGCGGCGAACTGTGGGCCGAGTCGCTCCTGATCCCCAACCTCGCCCGCCACAAGACCAACGCCGAGAAGCTCGTGGACTACTACTACGAGCCCGAGGTCGCCGCCGAACTGGCCGCCTGGGTCAACTACGTCTGCCCCGTCCCGGCCGCCCGGACCGTCCTCGCCGACTCCGGCGACGAGGAACGCGCGGCCCTCGCCGAGGACCCGCTGATCTTCCCGGACGCGGCCATGCGGCAGAAGCTCGCCGTCGCCCGTGACATCACCTCCGCCGAACGCAAGGCCATGGCCAAGCGCTGGAACGGGATCGTGGGCCTGTGAGCGACCCGGCATGAGCACGGACCTCTTCCTGATCCGCTTCGCGGACGGCCGTCCGGCCCCGCCGAGCCCCACCTGGAGGTGGAGACACCGGACGGCGGCACCGTCTCCGTCGCCCTCCACCCCGACTCGGTCACTTCAACCGCCCCTGCGGCGGGGAGGTGATGGAGCTGATCTCCCGCCTCCTCGGCGAGCTGGGCGCCGTCCTCCTCGTGCCCGGCGGCCCGACCTTCCTCCATCGTGAGGAGGACAGGGCCCAGGTGCCCGCGGCCCTGGCGAAGCAGGGGGCGGGGCGGAGATCGAGCGGGCCGTCAGGGAAGGGTGACCCCCGTTTCTGAACGCGTTCAAGAGGGGCGTACGCTGGCTTCATGAGCGACTCGAACGGGCCGAGAGCCCTTCTCGCGCGCATCCGCGCCTGGCTGATCCTCTTCGTCGTCTGTCTCGTCCTGAGCGGGGCCACCGCCTTTCCGCTCGTCACCGAACTCCGCTGGCTCGACTCCTCGCTGACCGGCTGGGCCGCGCCCGTCGCCGAGGCGCTGCCGGGGCTCGCCGCGTGGATCCACACGGTGGCCGGCGGGGTCGAGGCGGCCGGGGAGGGGGCCCCGTACCTCCTCTACGGCACCGACTGGCTCGCCTTCGCGCACCTCGTCATCGCCGTCGCCTTCTACGGGCCCTACCGCGACCCGGTCCGCAACATCTGGGTCGTCGAGTTCGGCATGATCGCCTGCGTCGGGATCATCCCGCTCGCCCTGATCTGCGGACCGATCCGCGACATCCCCTTCTGGTGGTCGATGATCGACATGTCCTTCGGGGTCTTCGGGATCCTGCCGCTGCTCCACGTCCGGCGCCTGATCAAGCGGCTGGAGGCCGCCCAGGGGGTCACTCCGACGGCAGCCCGTACGTCGCCAGCATGAGCTCCAGGGCCGTGCGGTTCATCTCCTGGCCCTTCGCGTCCGTCGAGTTGACGCTGTAGACCAGGGTCCGCTCCCCGCGGCGGGTCGAGGCGATGGCCGCGTTGTAGCCCCAGCGGCCGCCGGTCTTGCCCCAGACCTCGCGGCCGCCCAGCCTCTTCATCGACAGACCGACGGAGTACGCCGCCGGCGCGCCGGACCCGAAGTCGGTGACCTCCGGCAGCGTGAACATCTCCTCCAGGAGTGGACCGCGCACCACCCGGCCGGCGAACAGGGCCCGGGTGAAGCGCTCCAGGTCCGCCGTGGTCGAGACCAGATCGCCGGCCGCCCAGCCGTCCGTGACGCCCCACACCGAGACGTCCCGCAGCCCGGTCGTCCCGTCGTCCCGCCGCATCAGCTGATAGCCGTGGTTGTACGGGCCCCGGATCTCCGTCTCACGGCCGGGGGAGTAGGTGTCCCGCAGGTCGAGCGGGCGCAGGATCCGGCGCTCCACCTGCTCCTCGTACGACTCGCCCGTCACCCGCTCCACGATCAGCCCGGCGATCGTGTAGCCGATGTTCAGGTAGTGCTGGCGCGTGCCGGGGCGGAACTCCCTTGGCTGGGCCGTCGCCCGGCGGACCAGCTCCTCCGGCTCGTGCACCTCGAAGCGGCGCTCGTACCACTCCTCCACCGTCCCGCCCGGCATGCCCGCCGGCGGGATGCCGTGCGTGTGGTTCAGCAGCTGACGGACCGTCACCGTCGCGTACCGGCCCGGAATCAGCTCCGGGAGGTACGAACGGGCCGTGCGGTCCAGGTCGATCCGGCCCTCGGCGGCCAGCTGGAGCACGGTCGCCGCCGTGAACACCTTCGTCACCGAACCCATCCGGAAGCGGGCCGCCGGATCGGCCGGCGCCCTCGACTCCAGGTCGTGCACGCCCGCGCTGCCCGCCCAGCTCCCCTCGGTGCCGCCGATCCGGACCAGCGCCGCCGTCGCGTCGGCGCGCGGCAGCCCCGCGATCACCGCCGACAGATCGGGACCGGCCACCGCCGCCGCCGCGGCCGGCGGGGCGGGCGCCGCGAAGGCGGGGGAGAGGGTGAGCGGACCCGCGGCGACGCCCAGGACCAGGGCGGCGGCGAGCAGGGTGCGGGTGGACCTCTTCGGAGGCGTGTTCATGGTCAACTCCCGTGACGTGAGCCGTTTTTCTCGACGACTCCATCCTGCTGACCAGGGGCGACCGGCGGATCGCCCGCACCGGCGGTCCCGCCCCGCCGGTACCTCGCCGGAGCGGGGGAGGATCAGCCGCCCGCGCCTCCCCCGGCCGGGGGAGGACCCGGGGCCACCAGACCCGTCTCGTAGGCGCAGATCACCGCCTGGATCCGGTCCCGCAGCCCCAGCTTCGCCAGCACGTTGCCCACATGGGTCTTCACCGTGTGCTCGGAGACCACCAGCTCCGCCGCGATCTCCGCGTTCGACAGGCCCCGCGCGAGCAGCAGCAGCGTCTCCCGCTCCCGGCCCGTCAGCACGTCGAGCCGGGGGTCCGGCGCCGACGCCCGGCGCGGGCCGCCCGCCGTGTACTGCTCCACCAGCCGCCGGGCCACCGAGGGCGCGAGGAGTGAGTCGCCCGCCGCCACCACCCGCACCGCGTGCACCAGGTCGTCCCGGCGCACGTCCTTCAGGAGGAAGCCGCTCGCGCCCGCGTGCAGCGCCTCGTACACGTACGCGTCCGAGTCGAAGGTCGTCAGGATCACCGTCCGGCAGGCGCTCTCCGCGCTGATCGTGCGGCACGCCTCGATGCCGTCCATCCGGGGCATCCGGATGTCCAGCAGGGCCACATCCGGCCGGTGGCGCCGCACCGCCTCCACCGCCGCCGCCCCGTCGGCCGCCTCGGCGACGACCTCGATGTCGTCCTGGACGTCGAGGATGAGGGCGAAGCCGCTGCGGACCAGCTCCTGGTCGTCGGCCACCACCACGCGGATCGTCACGCTCCCACCTCCGCGGCGGAGGGGACGGGCAGCTCCGCCCGCACCTCGAACCCGGTGCCGTCCCGGCCCGGGCCCGCGGTCGCGGTGCCGCCGTGGGCGCTCGCCCGCTCGCGGATCCCGGTCAGTCCGTGGCCCGCAGGGCGGTCCGGTGACGACCGGAGGCCCCTGCCGTCGTCGCGGACCACGACGGTGAGCAGCCCGGCGGCCCGCTCGATCCGGACGGTGGCGGTGCGGGCCCCGGCGTGCCGGACCGTGTTGGTCAGCGCCTCCTGCACGATCCGGTACACGGTCGTCGCGAGCGGGGCCGGCAGCGCCGACAGCTCGCCGGCCGGCTCGTACCGTACGTCGAGTCCGCCGGCCCGCACCCGGTCGAGCAGCGCGGGCAGCCCGTCCAGGTCCGGCTGCGGGGACCGGCCGTCACCGGTGTCCTCGTCCCGCAGCACGCCGAGCATCCGCCGCAGCTGGCCCATCGCGTCCCGCCCGGTCGCGGAGATCGCCTCGAACGCCGCCTCCGCCCGCTCCGGCGCCCGGCGCACCGCCACCGGACCGGCCTCCGCCTGCACGATCATCAGGCTCACGGCGTGCGACAGGATGTCGTGCATCTCCCGGGCGATCCTGGCCCGTTCCCGCGCGGCCGCCCGCTCCGCCTCCGCCAGGTGCTCCCGCTGCCGGGCGTCGGTGAGCCGCCCGAAGGCGTAGGCGGCGCCGAACACGAAGAGGGAGAAGGTGAGTTCCCGCGCCGACTGCGTGTTGAGCCACACCGACACCGGCACCGCGACCAGCAGCAGGACGCCCGCCGCCAGCCGCTGCCGGGCGGGCGCGAGCACCGCGATCGTGTACGCGCACACCAGGCCCTGGTACGGCAGTGGCTGCCCCGGCCCCTCCAGGGCCAGCCGGTACACCGCGCTCGCGGCGAGCACGGCGAGCAGCACCGTCATCGGCGCCCGCCGCCGCCAGACCAGCGGCAGCACGGTCAACGCCGTCAGCCCGTACGCCGGCCAGGTCGCCGGCGGCAGCTCCGGTCCGCGCGGCACCACGAACGGCATCGTCACCGCCGCCTGCACGAGCAGCGCGAGGCCCACGTCCATGGCCCACGGATGCGCCGCCCCCCAGGCGCGGGCCTGCCTCAACCCCCGTATCCGCATTACGGCTTGCGGCCCACCGCGCCGAACTGGGCCACCGGGGCGGCGTCCGGGGCGCCCCAGCGGGAGCAGGAGACGATGCCCGGGGGGAGGAGGTCGAGGCCGGTGAAGAAGGAGGTGAACTCCTCGCGGGTGCGGGCGGTGATGGGCGGGGTGGCGTTCTCGTTCCAGAAGGCCATCGCCGCCTCGTTGCCCTCGCCGCCCAGTTCCGGTTCGAGGGTCGGGTGGGTGAGGACGAGGTGGCTGCCGGACGGGACGGCCGCCATCAGGGTGCGGACGATCTCGCGGGCCTCGTCGGTGTCCAGGACGAAGTTGAGGATGCCGAGCATCAGGACCGCCACCGGGCGGGAGAAGTCCAGGACCTCGCCGGCCGCCGAGAGGATCGTCCGCGGGTCGTGGGCGTCGGCGTCGACGTACTCGGTGACGCCCTCGGGGGAGCTGGTCAGGAGGGCGCGGGCGTGGGTGAGGACGATCGGGTCGTTGTCGACGTAGACGATCCTGGCGTCCGGGGCGACCCGCTGCGCCACCTCGTGGGTGTTGTCGGCGGTCGGGAGGCCGGTGCCGATGTCGAGGAACTGGCGGACGCCCGCGCCGGCCAGGCCGGTCACCACACGGCCGAGGAACGCGCGGTCCGCGCGGGCGACTTCGCCGATGCCCGGGTGGAAGGCGATGACCTGGTCGCCGACGGCGCGGTCCACCGGGTAGTTGTCCTTGCCGCCCAGCCAGTAGTTCCACACCCGGGCGTTGTGGGCGATGTCGGTCCGGATCCGGTCGTTCATCAGGGAGCCTTTCGCAGGACGGCGGCGAGGACGTCGACCCGGTTCGTGGTGATCGAGTCGATGCCGTTCGCGATCAGCCTACGCATGCTCCCGCGGGTGTCCGGCGTCCAGGCCGAGACCAGCAGACCGTCCCGGTGGATCCGTTCGGCCAGCTCCCGACCGACCAGGCCCCAGCGGTAGTTGAGCCACCTCGGGCGGACGCGATCGAGCAGCACCGGGCGCGGCGGGGCGAGCGAGGTCCAGGTCAGGGCGATCTCCGCGTGCGGGTCGGCGTCCCGGACCCGGAGCATCGCGACCGCGCCGGCGCAGTAGTACACGCGCTCGCCGGCGCCGGACTCGCGGACCGTGCCGACGATCGTGCGCACCGACTCCTCGTTCCCGCCGGGCAGATCGAGCATCAGCCGGTGCGTGCCGGCCGCGACCAGCGCCTCGCGGAGCGTCGGCACCCCGCCGGACGTCAGCTCGCGCAGCTGCTCGTGGGTGAGGGAGGAGAGCGGGCGGTCGTGGCCCCACAGCCGTTTCAGGGTGTCGTCGTGGAGGAGGACGGGCGCACCGTCCTTGGTGAGGCGGACGTCGACCTCGACCGCGTCCGCCCCCCGCTCGAAGGCGGAGCCGATCGAGGGGAGGGTGTTCTCACGGGCGCGGTACGGGTCGCCGCGGTGGCCTACGACAGTGACGGATCGCATGGGGCCATTCTTCGCCGGGGCTCAGCGCGCCAGCCACTCCTCCGTGTACGTGTCGATCTCGGCGGCGAGGCGCCGCTTGCCGTCCGGGTCGAGGAAGGACGCCTCCACGGCGTTCTTCGCGAGGGCGGCCAGGCCGCGCTCGTCGAGGCCGAGGAGCCGGGCGGCGACCGCGTACTCGTTGTTCAGGTCGGTACCGAACATCGGCGGGTCGTCGCTGTTGACCGTGACCAGCACGCCCGCGTCGACCATCGCCCGGATCGGGTGCTCGTCGAGGGTGGCCACCGCGCGGGTCGCGATGTTGGAGGTCGGGCAGACCTCCAGGGCGATCCGGTGCTCCGCCAGGTACGCGAGGAGCTCCGGGTCCCGGACGGAGCTGGTGCCGTGGCCGATGCGCTCGGCGCCGAGGTCGCGGATCGCGTCCCAGACGGTCTGCGGCCCGGTGGTCTCGCCGGCGTGCGGCACCGAGTGGAGCCCGGCCGCCCTGGCCCGGTCGAAGTACGGCTTGAACTGCGGGCGCGGCACCCCGATCTCCGGGCCGCCGAGGCCGAAGGAGACCAGGCCCTCGGGGCGGATGCCGTCGGTGGTGGCGAGCCGCGCGGTCTCCTCCGCCGCCTCCAGGCCGGCCTCGCCGGGGATGTCGAAGCACCAGCGGAGCACGGTGCCGAACTCGGCCTCCGCCGCCTTGCGGGCGTCCTCGATCGCCGCCATGAACGCGCGCTCGTCGATGCCGCGGCGGGTGGAGGAGTACGGGGTGATGGTCAGCTCGGCGTAGCGGATGTTCTGCCGGGCCATGTCACGGGCGACCTCGAAGGTCAGCAGCCGGACGTCCTCCGGGGTGCGCACCAGGTCCACGACGGAGAGGTACACGTCGATGAAGTGCGCGAAGTCGGTGAACGTGAAGTAGTCGGCGAGCGCCTCCGGGTCCGTGGGGACCTTGGAGTCCGGGTGCCGGGCGGCCAGCTCGGAGACGATCCGCGGGGAGGCGGAGCCCACGTGGTGGACGTGCAGCTCGGCCTTGGGCAGGCCCGCGATGAAGGGGTGGAGGTCGGTCATCGGGTCATCGTAGGCCGGGCGGGGAGGGGCGCCGGTGACGCCGTAGCATGACGGGACCACGAGGGGAGCCCAGATTGTCCGAGAACGCAGAGCCGCGCCCGCAGGACCGGGAGACCGCCGATCCGTGGGCCCCGCCGGAGCGGCAGGCCGAGCAGGCCCCGCAGGCAGGACCGGTGGAGCTGGACAAGCGTCCGGCCGCCGGCATTCCCGGCCCGGCTCCGGCCGCCGGCGCCCCGGCCCACGAGCAGCCGGCGGCCGCCCCGATACCCACCGGCCCGGCCGGCGGAGAGCTGCCGCCGCCGCCCGTCGCCCCCGGCGGCCCGGCCGCCTACGGCGCGCCGACGCCCCCGCCCGCCTACGGCCACCCGGCCGCCCCGCCGACCGGGCACGGCTATCCGCCGGCCGGCCCGACCGCGTACGGCTACCCGCCGGTCCACCCGGCGGCGTACGGGCCGATGCCCGGCCAGTACAACGGCATGGGCACGGCCGGCATGGTGCTCGGCATCGTCGGCACCTGCCTCTTCTGGTTCTACGGCGTCCCGTCGATCGTCCTCGGGATCCTCGCGCTGATCTTCGGCATCGTCGGCCGCAAGCGCGCCAACCGCGGCGAGGCGACCAACGGCGGCGCCGCCACGGCGGGCATCGTCCTCGGCATCGTCTCCGTGCTCCTCGGCGCGGCGATGATCGCCTTCTTCGTCTGGGCCGTCACGAGCTTCGAGGAGTACTCGGACAGCGAGGTCGACGGGCGGACCTCAGCGGTCCTCGTCGTCGGCGACCGCGGCTGATCCGGCCCCGGTACGCAGTCGCTCCCGGGCCTCCATCAGAGCGAAGCCCAGGAGGTTGAGCCCGCGCCAGCGGGCCGGGTCGTGGGCGCCGGGGTCACCGGCGGCCAGGCCGATGCCCCAGACCCGGTCCAGCGGGCTCGCCTCCACCAGGACGCGGCCCCCGGTCCCCAGCAGGAAGCTCCGCAGCCCCTCGTCCGAGGCGAACTTGTGGACGCTGCCGGCCACCACGATCGCGGCGCGCTCCCGCGCCCACACCGTCTCGTCGAAGCCGCGGACCAGCCGGCCGGCGTTCTTCGCCTCCGCCGGGGTGCGGGCGGCGAGCGCCGTCCGCTCCGCCTCGGCGTCGCCGAAGAGGCGCGCCTTTTCCGCCATCATCCAGTGCTCGGCCGTCGCGTACCGTACGCCCGCGACCTCGAAGGGCGACGGCCACCACTGGCTCAGACAGCTCTGCGTCAGCCGTCCGTCCGGGGCCGGCCGGTGGCCCCAGAAGTGCAGCCACTTCACCTTCTCACCCCTGCTGACCTGCTGTGTCAGCGCTTCGACGGTCATCATGCACGCGAGTCTGGCATCCGCGAGCGACAGACCGTACGAAGATTTTCCCGCGGCCTCGACACTTGGTCGACCGATTCCGTCGAGTAACCAAAAGGCAACAACGGAATCACTTGTTCGAGCCGTATCCCTCTGTCAGGATCGGCACTCAATTCGAGCTGGGACAACGGAGAGCGTCATGGGCAACCGCTTCCAGGTGACGGACCGCTTCGCGGACGGCGCGCAGTACATCGACGGAAAGCTCCGCGCCGGGACCTCGGGACACACGCACAGCGTCGTCGACCCCGCCACCGGCGAGAGCGTGTACACCTACGAACTCGCCTCCGCCGCGGACGTCGACGAGGCCGTGGCCGCCGCCAGGGCGGCCTTCCCCGGCTGGGCGGGCGCCACCCCCGGTGAGCGCTCCGACGCCCTGCACCGGCTGGCCGGGATCCTCGCCGAGCGGGCCGAGGACTTCGCCCGCGCCGAGTCCCTCCAGTGCGGCAAGCCGATCCGGCTCACCACCGAGTTCGACGTGCCCGGCACGATCGACAACACCGCCTTCTTCGCCGGCGCGGCCCGCCACCTCCAGGGCCAGTCCGCCGCCGAGTACTCCGGCGACCACACCTCGTACGTCCGGCGCGAGCCGATCGGCGTGGTCGGCTCCATCGCCCCCTGGAACTACCCCCTCCAGATGGCCGCCTGGAAGATCCTCCCGGCGATCGCCGCCGGCAACACCATCGTCCTGAAGCCGGCCGAGCTGACCCCGCTCACCTCGCTGATGTTCGCCGAGGCGGCCAAGGACGCCGGCATCCCCGACGGCGTGATCAACGTCGTCACCGGCAGCGGGCGCGAGGCCGGCGAGCACCTCGTCGGCCACCCCGACGTCGTCATGACCTCGTTCACCGGCTCCACCGCGGTCGGCAAGCGGGTCGCCGAGGTCGCCACCGCCACCGTGAAGCGGCTCCACCTGGAGCTCGGCGGCAAGGCCCCCTTCGTCGTCTTCGACGACGCCGACCTGGAGGCTGCCGCGCACGGCGCCGTCGCCGCCTCCCTCATCAACACCGGCCAGGACTGCACCGCCGCCACCCGCGCCTACGTGCAGCGCCCCCTCTTCGACGCCTTCGTCGCCCGGGTCGCCGAGCTCATGGAGACCGTCCGGCTCGGCGACCCCGCCGACCCGGCCACCGACCTCGGCCCGCTGGTCTCCCACGTCCACCGCGACCGGATCGCCGGCTTCGTCGAGCGGGCCCGCGCGTACGCCACCGTCGTCACCGGAGGCGAAGCCCCTGGTGGAGAGCTGGAGAACGGCGCATACTATCGCCCCACCCTGATCACCGGCGCCGCGCAGGACAGCGAGGTCGTGCAGTCGGAGATCTTCGGTCCGGTCCTGGTGGCCCTGCCCTTCGACACCGACGACGAGGGCATCCGGCTCGCCAACGACACCCCGTACGGCCTCGCCGCCTCCGCCTGGAGCCGCGACGTCTACCGGGCGAACCGGGCCACCCGTGAGATCAAGGCCGGCTGCGTCTGGGTGAACGACCACATCCCGATCATCAGCGAGATGCCGCACGGCGGATACAAGGCCTCCGGCTACGGAAAGGACATGTCCTCCTACTCCTTCGAGGAGTACACGCAGGTCAAGCACGTGATGTTCGACAACACGGCGGTGGCGGCCAAGGACTGGCACCGCACGATCTTCGGGGACCGATAGCAGAGTAGCCGCCCGACCAGCGGCGCAACCATCCCGAAAGGGCACAGCGCATGGAGCAGTACGAGCCCGACCGCCTCTCCGCCGCCCAGCTCGCGGCGATCCGGCGCAGCATGACGAGCGGCCGTGGTGCCCTCAGCCGTCGTTCGCTGCTGCGGGCCGGCGGCGTGGGCGCGCTGACGGTCGGCGGCCTCGCCGGCCTCACGGCCTGCGGCATCCCGCCGGCCAAGCGGGAGGGCCAGGGCCCTGCGTCCACCGACCGGTCCGCCAAGGAGAAGACCGTCGCCTTCTCCAACTGGACCGAGTACATGGACGTCAGCGAGGACGAGAAGTCCCGCCCCACCCTGGAGGCGTTCACCAAGCGCACCGGGATCAAGGTCAAGTACACCGAGGACATCAACGACAACGTCGAGTTCTTCGGCAAGATCAAACCGCAGCTCGCGGCCGGCCAGGACACCGGCCGCGACCTGATCTGCGTCACCGACTGGCTGGCCGCCCGCATCATCCGCCTGGGCTGGGCGCAGAAGCTCGACCCGGCGAACCTCCCCCACGCCTACGCGAACCTCTCCCCGCAGTTCCGCCGCCCCGACTGGGACCCGGGCCGCGCGTACTCGTACCCCTGGACCGGCATCTCCACCGTCATCGCCTACAACAAGAAGGCGACCGGCGGGAAGAAGGTCGACTCGGTCTCCCAGCTCCTCGACGACCCCGCGCTCAAGGGCCGGGTCGGCTTCCTCACCGAGATGCGCGACACCGTCGGCATGACCCTGCTCGACATGGGCAAGGACCCGGGCACCTTCACCGACGCCGACTTCGACGCGGCGATCGGCCGCCTCCAGAAGGCCGTCGACAAGAAGCAGATCCGCCGCTTCACCGGCAACGACTACACCTCCGACCTGGACAAGGGAGACATCGCGGCCTGCCTCGCCTGGGCCGGCGACATCATCCAGCTCCAGGCGGACAACCCGGACATCCAGTACGCCATCCCCAACGCCGGGTACATCACCTCCACGGACAACCTGCTCGTCCCCGCGCAGGCCGGGCACAAGGCCAACGCCGAGAAGCTCATCGACTACTACTACGAGCTCCCGGTGGCCGCCCAGCTCGCCGCCTACATCAACTACGTCTGTCCCGTCGACGGGGTCAAGGACGAGCTGGCGAAGATCGACCCCGAGCTCGCCGCCAACACGCTGATCCTCCCGGACAAGGCCATGGCGATGAAGTCGCGCGCCTTCCGCTCGCTGACCAGCGAGGAGGAGACGGCGTACGAGGAGAAGTTCGCCAAGCTCATCGGCGCCTGAGCCGTCGTCCACCCCCATACGAACTCCGGGACCGCAACCCATGACTGAGAACACCACCGGCGGCGACGTCCGACTCACCGGGATCAGCAAGACCTACGGCTCCTTCACCGCCGTCCACCCGCTCGACCTCACCGTCCCGCAGGGCTCCTTCTTCGCCCTCCTCGGCGCCTCCGGCTGCGGCAAGACCACCACCCTGCGCATGATCGCCGGCCTGGAGGACCCCTCCACCGGCACGGTCTTCCTCGGCGACCGCGACGTCACCGAACTCCCGCCCTACAAGCGCCCGGTCAACACCGTCTTCCAGTCCTACGCGCTCTTCCCGCACATGGACGTCTCCGAGAACATCGCCTTCGGCCTGCGCCGGCGCGGCATCAAGTCCGTGAAGAAGCAGGTCGACGAGATGCTGGAGCTCGTCCAGCTCGGTGACAAGGCCAAGCACAAGCCGCACCAGCTCTCCGGCGGCCAGCAGCAGCGCGTCGCCGTCGCCCGCGCCCTCATCAACCACCCGCAGGTGCTCCTCCTCGACGAGCCGCTCGGCGCCCTCGACCTCAAGCTGCGCCGCCAGATGCAGCTGGAGCTCAAGCGGATCCAGACCGAGGTCGGCATCACCTTCGTGCACGTCACCCACGACCAGGAGGAGGCCATGACCATGGCCGACCAGGTCGCGGTCATGAACGGCGGCCGGGTCGAGCAGCTCGGCGCCCCCGCCGACCTGTACGAGAACCCGCGCACCACCTTCGTCGCCAACTTCCTCGGCACCTCCAACCTCATCGAGGCCGAGGTCGTCGAGACGGGCTCCGGCACCGCGGACGTCGTCGTCACCGCGGGCGGCGGCAAGCTCCGCGTCCCCGGCGACCGCTGCACCGACGCCGTCCGCCAGGGCGGCAGGCTCCTCGTCGGCGTCCGCCCGGAGAAGATCTCGCTCGCGCACGCCGACGACGCGGGCTCGATCCCCTCCGGCCGCAACCGGGTCAGCGGCCGGATCGTCGACTCCTCCTTCATCGGCGTCTCCACCCAGTACGTGGTGAACTCGCCGGCCGGCGCCGAACTCCAGGTCTACGAGCAGAACATCGACAGGCGCGCGGGACTCCTCCCCGGCGCCGAGGTCGTCCTGCACTGGAACCCGGCCCACACCTTCGGCCTCGACGCCGCCCAGGACATCGACGCCGGTGTGGAGACGGTGGAGGACGCCTCGTGACCACCACCCTCGCCAAAGAGGCCCCGGGCCCGGTCGAGGAACCGGTTCTGCGCAAGCCTCCGACCCGCAAGCGGCTCGTCCCCTACTGGCTGCTGCTCCCCGGCATCCTCTGGCTGCTCGTCTTCTTCGCCCTGCCGCTCGTCTACCAGGCCTCCACCTCGGTGCAGACCGGCTCCCTCGAAGAGGGCTTCCAGGTCACCTGGCACTTCCGGACGTACGTCGACGCCTTCGCCGAGTACTGGCCGCAGCTGCTGCGCTCCCTGCTGTACGCCGGCACCGCGACCGCGCTCTGCCTGCTGCTCGGCTACCCGCTCGCGTACCTCATCGCCTTCAAGGCCGGCCGCTGGCGCAACCTGCTGCTCGTCCTGGTGATCGCGCCCTTCTTCACCAGCTTCCTCATCCGGACGCTGGCGTGGAAGACGATCCTCGCCGACGACAGCCTCGTCGTGGACGTGCTCAACACGCTGCACGTCCTCGACGTCACCAGCTGGCTGGGCTTCACCGAGGGCGAGCGGGTCCTCGCCACGCCGATGGCGGTGGTCTGCGGCCTCACGTACAACTTCCTGCCGTTCATGATCCTGCCGCTCTACACCTCCCTGGAGCGGATCGACGGCCGGCTGCACGAGGCCGCGCAGGACCTCTACGCCTCCCCGGCGACCACCTTCCGCAAGGTGACCTTCCCGCTGTCGATGCCCGGCGTCGTCTCCGGCACCCTGCTCACCTTCATCCCGGCGAGCGGCGACTACGTCAACGCCGAGCTCCTCGGCTCCACCGACACCAAGATGATCGGCAACGTCATCCAGTCGCAGTTCCTCCGCGTCCTCGACTACCCGACGGCCGCCGCCCTGTCCTTCATCCTCATGGCGATCGTGCTCCTCATGGTCACCGTCTACATCCGCAAGGCGGGAACGGAGGACCTCGTCTGATGACCTGGCTGCGCAAGAACGTCGTCGTCATCGCGGGCCTGCTGACGCTCGCGTACCTGATCCTGCCGAACGTCGTGGTCATGGCGTTCTCGTTCAACAAGCCGAACGGGCGCTTCAACTACTCCTGGCAGCAGTTCTCCCTCGACGCCTGGAAGGACCCCTGCGGCGTCGCCGACATGTGCGAGTCGCTGACGCTCTCGCTCCAGCTCGCCGCCTGGGCCACCGTCGGCGCCGTCGTCCTCGGCACCATGATCGCCTTCGCGCTCGTCCGCTACCGCTTCCGGGCGCGCGGCGCGATCAACTCGCTGATCTTCCTGCCGATGGCGATGCCCGAGGTCGTCATGGCCGCCTCGCTGCTCACCCTCTTCCTCAACATGGGGATCGAGCTGGGCTTCTGGACGGTCCTCATCGCCCACATCATGTTCTGCCTGTCGTTCGTCGTGACGGCGGTCAAGGCCCGGGTCATGTCCATGGACCCGCGCCTGGAGGAGGCCGCGCGCGACCTCTACGCGGGGCCCGCGCAGACCTTCCTGCGCGTCACCCTGCCGATCGCCGCGCCCGGCATCGCCGCCGGCGCGCTGCTCGCCTTCGCGCTCTCGTTCGACGACTTCATCATCACCAACTTCAACGCGGGCTCCACCGTGACCTTCCCCATGTTCGTCTGGGGCTCGGCGCAGCGAGGAACCCCCGTTCAGATCAACGTGATCGGCACCGCGATGTTCATCCTCGCGGTAGTGATCGTCGTGGCCGGGCAAATCATCACGAACCGGCGCAAGAAAACAGCAACAGCCTGAGCGAAGGCCGTCTCAGGCACCGAAGGAGTTGGAAACCATGGCCCCAGTCGCCATGCGTCTCGCTGCACAATCTCTCTCCGACGCCCAGCCCGTCCCCTTCTGGCTGGAAGACCCCGGCAAGCCCGGCGCCCTGCCCGCCCTCACCGGCACCGAGAAGTGCGACCTCCTCGTGATCGGCGGCGGATACAGCGGACTGTGGACCGCGCTCCTCGCCAAGGAGCGCGACCCCTCCCAGGACGTCGTGCTGATCGAAGGCCACGAGGTGGGCTGGGCCGCCTCGGGCCGCAACGGCGGCTTCTGCGCCGCCTCCCTCACCCACGGTTTCGGCAACGGCCTCTCCCGCTGGCCGGGCGAGCTGCCGAAGCTGGAGCGGCTCGGCGCGGCCAACCTCGACGCCATCGAGGACGCCGTCGCCCGCTACTCCCTGGACTGCGAGTTCGAGCGCACCGGCGAGATCGACGTCGCCACCGAGGCCTACCAGGTGGACGAGCTCCACGAGTGGTACGAGGAGGCCGACCGGCTCGGCCTCGCCGAGGGCCTCACCCTCCTCGACCGGGACGCCATGCGCGCCGAGGTGGACTCGCCGACCTTCCTCGGCGGCCTCTGGGACCGCGAGGGCGTCGCCATGCTCCACCCGGCGAAGCTCGCCTGGGGCCTCAAGCGGGCCTGCCTCGACCTCGGCGTGCGGATCTTCGAGAACACCCCGGGCCTCGACCTGGTCTCGGCCGGCGCCGGCATGGCCGTCCGCACCCCCTACGGCCGGGTCGCCGCCCGCCGCGTCGCCCTCGGCACCAACGTCTTCCCGTCGCTGGTCAAGCGGCTGCGCCACTACACCGTCCCGGTGTACGACTACGCGCTGGTCACCGAGCCGCTGAGCGAGGAGCAGCTGGCCGCGGTCGGCTGGAAGGGCCGGCAGGGCCTCGGCGACTCCGCCAACCAGTTCCACTACTTCCGGATCACCGCCGACAACCGGATCCTGTGGGGCGGTTACGACGCCGTCTACCGCTTCGGCGGCAAGGTGCAGGCGGAGATGGACCACCGCCCGGAGACGTACCTCAAGCTGGCCGAGCACTTCTTCACCTGCTTCCCGCAGCTGGAGGGGCTCCGCTTCAGCCACGCCTGGGGCGGCGCGATCGACACCTGCTCGCGCTTCTCGGCCTTCTTCGGCACGGCCCACCAGGGGAAGGTGGCGTACGCGGCGGGCTACACCGGCCTCGGCGTCGGCGCCACCCGCTTCGGCGCCGAGGTGATGCTGGACCTGCTCTCCGGGCAGCGCACCGAGCGCACCTCGCTCGACATGGTCCGCTCCAAGCCGCTGCCCTTCCCGCCGGAGCCGATCGCCTGGGCCGGCATCGGGATCACCAAATGGTCGCTGGCCCGCGCGGACGCCAACGGCGGCCGGCGGAACCTCTGGCTGAAGACGATGGACAAGCTGGGCCTCGGCTTCGACAGCTGACCCCTCCTGCCCCCTGTGCTGTGATGTAGGTCACAACTCATGGAGGGGAAACCCGCGTAAGAGCGGGGGCCCCTCGCGCTCTCTCCGTGTGGACGCGCACCTCCGCGCGTCCCCACGGAGAGGAGTTCGCACGATGACATCTACGGGGGCCTCCGGCGTCAAGGCCGCGGTGGAGTGGCTGGCCGCGGTCGCACCGGATCCCGACGCCTGCCGCTGGGAGTGGGAGCGCAACCCGCACGGGGTCGCCCTGCTGCCCGCCGGCCGGCGCTGGGACGTACTGATCCTGCCGGGCGGGCTCGGCCGCGCCACCCTCGACGTCCTGACCCGGCTGGTCGGTCGGCCGGGACCCGTCCTCGCCGACTTCGGCGACGCCCGGATCGGCTTCTTCGTCCCGCCCGGCACCGCCGCCCGCTGGCTCGGCACCGGCGTGCGCGGCGCCGGACCCGGCACCTGGATCGTCGTCCCGTACCCGGGGCGCCTCACCGGCGCGGCGCGCTGGCTGGTCGCGCCCGATGGACTCGGCACCCTCACCGACGCCTCGCTGCTTGAACTGGCCATGCACGAGGCGGCGGGCGCGCTGGCCGGGGAGCAGGCCCAGCGGGGGAGTGCCCCCTGACCGCCGCCCCCGTGCATGTCCCGCCCCGTACAGAGGTCTTGACCACTCGATTGGTCTGGACCATGCTGTGGCGCGCTCCACTCCGATCCCCCACCCCCGGAGGCAGTCGTGGACCGCACCAGACCCCTCACCCTGCTCCTGGCGGGCGCGCTCGCCATGGGCGGGCTCGCCGCGCTCTCACCGGCCGCCCAGGCCGCCGACTCCGAACTCGCCCGCAACGGCGGCTTCGAGGCCGGCCTGGACGGCTGGAGCTGTACGGCCGGCAGCGGCGCCGTCGTCACCACGCCCGTGCACGGCGGGACGAAGGCCCTCCAGGCCACCCCCGCCGGCAGCGACAACGCCACGTGCTCCCAGACCATCACCGTGCGGCCCGACTCGACGTACACGCTGAGCGGCTGGGTCCGCGGCAGCTACGTCTACCTGGGCGTCACCGGCACCGGCACCACCGACGGGTACACCTGGACCCAGTCGGCCCCCGACTGGCAGAAGCTCAGCACCTCCTTCACCGCCGGCGCCACCACCACCTCGGTCACGATCTACACCCACGGCTGGTACGGCACCCCCGCCTACCAGGCCGACGACCTCTCCCTCTACGGCCCCGGCGGCGCCCCGGTGGAGATACCCGCCACCCCCACGGGCCTCGCCGCCGGCAGCCCGACCTCCACCTCGGTGCCGCTCAACTGGCCGGCGGTCGCGGGAGCCACCTCGTACCGGATCTACCGCGGCGGCACCGCCGTCGGCACGGCCACCGGCACCTCGTACACCGCCACCGGCCTCACCCCGAACACCGCCTACAGCTTCCAGGTCTCGGCCGTGAACAGCGCCGGCGAGTCCGCCCGGTCCACGGCCGTCACCGCCACCACGACCTCCGGAGGAGGCGGCGGAGGCGGCGAACTGCCCGCCCGCGCCCTCGTCGGCTACCTCCACGCCAGCTTCGCCAACGGCTCCGGCTACACCCGCATGGCCGACGTGCCCGACTCCTGGGACGTCGTCAACCTCGCCTTCGGCGAACCGACCTCGGTGACCTCCGGCGACATCCGCTTCACGCTCTGCCCGGTCGCCGAGTGCCCGACCGTCGAGTCCGAGGCCGACTTCAAGGCGGCGATCAAGGCCAAGCAGGCCGCCGGCAAGAAGGTCCTCATCTCCATCGGCGGCCAGAACGGCCAGGTCCAGCTCGCCACCACCGCCGCCCGCGACACCTTCGTCTCCTCCGTCTCGAAGATCATCGACGAGTACGGCCTCGACGGCCTCGACATCGACTTCGAGGGCCACTCGCTCTCGCTCCGGAACGGCGACACCGACTTCCGCAACCCGACCTCGCCGGTGATCGTCAACCTCATCCAGGCGGTCAAGACCCTCAAGGCCAGGTACGGCGCGAAGTTCGTCCTGACGATGGCCCCCGAGACCTTCTTCGTCCAGCTCGGCTACCAGTACTACGGCTCAGGCCCCTGGGGCGGCCAGGACCCGCGCGCCGGCGCGTACCTCCCGGTCATCCACGCCCTGCGCGACGACCTCACCCTGCTGCACGTCCAGGACTACAACTCGGGCTCCATCATGGGCCTCGACAACCAGTACCACTCCATGGGCGGCGCCGACTTCCACATCGCCATGACCGACATGCTGCTCACCGGCTTCCCGGTCGCCGGCAACAGCGAGCGCTTCTTCCCGGGCCTGCGCCCCGAGCAGGTCGCCATCGGCCTCCCGGCCTCCACCCAGGCGGGCAACGGCCACACCAGCCCCACCGAGGTGAACAAGGCCCTCGACTGCCTCACCAAGAAGCAGAACTGCGGCACCTACCAGACCCACGGCACCTGGTCGTCGCTGCGCGGCCTGATGACCTGGTCGATCAACTGGGACCGCTTCAACCAGTGGGAGTTCAGCCGGAACTTCGACACGTACTTCGGGTAGAACGCAGCCAATTGGAACCGACCCCCAGGATCAGGAACCCGAGGCAGCCACTGGCCACCACGTCCAGCGGCCAGTGGAAGCCCCGCAGCACCAGCCCCGTCCCCGTCACCGCCGTCAGCACGGCGGCGACGGGGACGAGCCGTCGCGAGACCAGCCAGGCGGCACCGAAATACGCCACCATGGCCGTCGCCGTATGCCCGGAGGGGTAGTAGCCGTGGGCCCAGGGTTCGAGGGGCCCGGGCCGCGCCGTCCACTCCTTCAGCGGTACGACGAGGAGCGGTACGGCGGCCATGGCGAGCCCGGCGAAGAGCGCCTCCCGTCGGCGGCCGCGACCCGCGGCGTACGCCATCGCGGCGGCGAGTACGGGGAGGGCGACCGTCAGATTGCCGAGGTCGGAGGCGAGTTCGCTCAGTCGGCGGGGGACGGTGTCCACGAGGGAACGGGACACCCGCTCGTCGAGCCTGGTCAAGGGGCCGTGGACGAGCACCTGCCAGGTCACGACGGCGAGGGCGACGAGCGCCGAGAAGAGAGCCGGCCGCCCTGGAACAGGGGGGGTGGTTCCGGGGCGGCCGGGAGGACCGGGCTGCCGCGCGCCCCGGGGGGTGTGGGGCGGGCGGCCATCCGATCGGTGAGGAATCCCGGAGCACGAGGCTCCGGTGGTGTGCGCTTCGGCACGGTCCGGGCGGGGCTGGGGATGCTCCGCCCCGGGTGTTTCTCTCATCTGGAGACGACCGTACGGCACGCGAAGGGGGACCGACAGCGGGAAACGCGTCCCGCCATCGGCCCCCCACAGAGTCTTCACTCTTTGCGCCGAACCGTCCGTCAGAGGGCGGCGAGCGCCGCCTCGATGACGTCCAGGCCCTCGTTGAGCAGGTCCTCGCCGATGACCAGCGGCGGCAGGAAGCGCAGCACGTTGCCGTAGGTGCCGCAGGTGAGGACGAGCACGCCCTCGTTGTGGCAGTACTTGGCGAGCGCGGCGGCGGCCTCGGCGTGCGGCTCCTTCGTCGCCGGGTCCTTGACGAGCTCGATGGCGATCATGGCGCCGCGGCCGCGGATGTCGCCGATGACGGGGAACTTCTCCTGCATCGCGGAGAGGCGGGCCTTCATGACCTCCTCGATGCGCTTGGCCTTCCCGTTGAGGTCCAGCTCCTTCATCGTCTCGATGGCGCCGAGCGCACCGGCGCAGGCCACCGGGTTGCCGCCGTAGGTGCCGCCGAGGCCGCCGCCGTGGACGGAGTCCATGATCTCGGCGCGGCCGGTGACGGCGGCGAGCGGCAGACCGCCCGCGATGCCCTTGGCGGTGGTGATGAGGTCCGGGACGATGCCCTCGTCCTCGCAGGCGAACCACTGGCCGGTGCGGCAGAAGCCGGCCTGGATCTCGTCGGCGACGAAGACGATGCCGTTGTCGTTGGCGAACTTCACGATCGCCGGGAGGAAGCCCTTGGCCGGCTCGATGAAGCCGCCCTCGCCGAGGACCGGCTCGATGACGATCGCGGCGACGTTGTCGGCGCCGATCTGCTTGGTGATGTTGTCGATCGCCTGGGCGGCGGCCTCGGGGCCGGCGTTCTCGGCACCCGTGGGCCAGCGGTAGCCGTAGGCGACCGGCACGCGGTACACCTCGGGCGCGAACGGACCGAAGCCCTGCTTGTACGGCATGTTCTTCGCCGTCATGCCCATGGTGAGGTTCGTCCGGCCGTGGTAGCCGTGGTCGAAGACGACGACGGCCTGGCGCTTGGTGTACGAACGCGCGATCTTGACGGCGTTCTCGACCGCCTCGGCGCCCGAGTTGAACAGCGCGGACTTCTTGGCGTGGTCTCCCGGGGTCAGCTCGGCCAGCGCCTCGCAGACCTCCACGTAGCCCTCGTACGGCGTCACCATGAAACAGGTGTGGGTGAAGTCCTGCAGCTGCGCGGAGGCGCGGCGCACGACGGCCTCGGCGGAGGCGCCCACGGACGTCACGGCGATGCCGGACCCGAAGTCGATCAGCAGGTTGCCGTCGACGTCCTCGATGATCCCGCCGCCCGCGCGCTTGGTGAACACGGGCAGCGTGGAACCCACGCCCCCGGCGACCGTCTCCAGCCGACGAGCCTGAAGCTCCTGCGACTTCGGACCGGGAATGGCGGTGACGACGCGCCGCTCCTGCGGGACAGCGTTCATGCGGGGCTCCTGGGGTGTTCTGGACGCTCTTGCGGGTTTCCTCCGCAGGCTAGGCGCGGCCGCACGCCCGGCGCATGCTACGGATGGGAGTGGTCCCGGCGTGTCCTTGTCCGTATCGGCCATACGCGCACTTGTCCGGGACCACTCCGCGCCATCGCCCTGATCCGGGGCACGATCCGGGACCGAGGCTCTAGATTGGGCCCGGACGACAGCGCCGCGGAGTCGAAGGGCCAGGGGGCAGGGGAAGATGGAGTTCGAGGGCACGCACGGCTCGCGGGGCACGCACGACGGGCGCCCGCACCCGGACATCCCCCGTCCGGCGGGCCCGCCCCCCGGCACCCCTCCGATGCCGGGCTCCACACCCTCCGCCGCACCGCGCCCCACCCCGCCCCGGCCCACCGCCGCGCCCAGCGCGCGAGCCGCGTCCACGCTCGTCGACTGGCTGCGCACGCCACGCCCCGAGGCCGCGCCCGGCATCTGGCGGTACGGACACGTGCCACGGCCCGAGCAGGCACCGGACGAGACGCCGCTGCGGACCGTGCTCGCCGGCGCGACGATCTCCTTCCTCGTCGCCGTCCTGCTCTGGTCGCTGCTCCGCAACGGCTACATCCCCTACTGGAGCGTCCCGATCCGGCTCTTCACCCCCGCCGACTGGTGGCGCCCGCTCGGCGGCGCGCCCGTGCCCGGCACCGGGGGCCCGATCGCGCTCGCCGTCTACCGCTTCGTCCTCTTCGCCGGCGTCTTCGGCGGCATCGGCCGCTTCGGCCGCTGGCCGTACGCCTGGAGCCGGCTCGTCCGGGAGTACGGGCGCCGGGCACAGCTCGCCCTCGCCGTCCTCATGGGCCTGATCACCATCGCCCTGGTCCGCGGCGACTGGCTGCCGCTCCGCCCCCTCGTCCTCTCGATGCTGCCCTACGACCTGACGAGCCCCGCCGCGATCTACGCCAACCTGGAGATGGAGGACACGGCCACCCTCGTGCTCACCGTCGCCACCGCCCTCCCCTTCGTCTGGCTCGCCCTGCGGCGCACACCCCCGCGTCCCGGGGCGCCCGCCGCACCGCCCGCCCCCGTCACCGGGGCCGCCGACCCCGCCTCCTGGCCCGAGCTGAGGGCCGCCGGGTTCGGCGAGGCGGCCGAGCGGCTCGCCGCGGAGGCGGCCGGCGGGGGCATGAACGACGTCGACTACGCGCGGATCCGCGCCGCCTGGGAGGCCGCGGGCCACAGCCACGAGAAGCAGACGGCCTTCGTCCACGAGGTCCTCGCCCGGGGTGCCGCGGCCTTCCTGCACCCCTCCGGGGGCCGCTCCCTCATCGGCCGGAGCGCCACGCACGACCTCGCCCTCCGCCAGGTCCGCCTCGGCACCGTCGCGGACACCGCCCGCAACCCCTACGCGCGCCGCACCACGGGCCTCGCCCTCGACCCGGGGGTGCTCGGCACCGGCATGCTCGTCGTCGGCCCCTCCGGCAGCGGCAAGACGACCCGCCTCGTCCGCCCGCTCGTCGAGTCCCTCTCCCTCCAGGCGCTCGCCGGACAGGCCGCCGTCGTCGTCGTCGGCCCCGACACCGCGCCCCTCGGCCCGGACGAGGCCTACGACGTCGTCATCCGCGTCGGCGACCCCGCCTCGCCGCACGACCTCGACCTGTACGGCGGTACCTCCGACCCGGACCGCGCGGCCACGCTGCTCGCCGACGTCCTGGCAGGCGACACCGCCGACACCCGCCCGGCCACCACCGCGCTCGCCCAGCTCCTCGGCCCCTTCCACGCCGTCCACGGCCGCTTCCCCTCGGTCCCCGAGCTCCGCGAACTCCTCGACGGCGACCCCACCCGCCTCTCGACCCTGCGCGCCTCCCTCGAAGCCGCGGGCCAGGCCTCCCTCGTCCGTGAACTCGACGCCCGGGCGCGGCAGCAGGGCGCCGCCGGCGACCCGGCCGGACGGCTCGCCGACCGGATCGCGCTCCTCGACCGCCCCGCCTTCGCCGACTTCTTCGACACCTCCGGGGCGACCACCCCGTTCACCATGCGCGCCCTGGACCACCCGGTCCGCGTCCGGATCGACCTGCCGGAATCCGGGCACGCCGAGGCGTCACGGCTCCTCACCCGGCTCGTGCTCGCCCAGTTCCTCGGCCGGGCCGTGGAGCGGACCGACCGAGCCCGCTTCGCCTGCCTCGTCCTCGACGACGCCGCGCACACCCTGACCGCCGCGACCGTGCGGGGCCTCCAGCGGCTGCGCTCCGCCCACGCGGGCGTCGTCCTCGGGCTCCGTACCGTCGAGGACGTCCCCGAGCACCTGCGGACCCCGCTGTTCGGGGCGGTCGGCTGCCGGTTCGCCCTCGCCGGGGTCACCACCTGGGACGGCAAGCGGTTCGCGGAGACCTGGGGCACCGAGTGGGTGGAGACCCGGGACTTCACCAGCCGTACCGTCCGCTCCGACGAACCCCTCACCCGGGTGGCACACGCCGTGCGCAAGCTCGTCACCGGCAGGGCCGTCACCACCGACGCGGTGACCGTCCGCGAGGTCGAGCGGGAGCGGTGGTCGGCCTCCGACCTGGCCCACGGCGTGCCGCCCGGCCATGCGGTCCTCTCCCTCACCCATGTGCGGGGCGAGCACACGCCACCCCTCCTCGTCGACCTCCGCGCCTGAAGCACGGCCCCGCGCGGTGGCGCGGGGGGCCTGGCACAATCGGGTGGGCCGCGCTCCCCAGCGGCGTTCCCCTCGCCGGGCGCGGGTCCCGTGTCCCGGCCTCCGCTCGTAAGGTCCGCCGGTTCCCGATGCCGCCCACCCTCGCCTCGCTCGTCCACAACTCCGCGCTCCGGCTCCTGGCCCGGGCGGGGGAGGACCGTCTCGACACGCCCGTCCGGTGGGCGCACGTCAGCGAGCTGGCCGATCCCGTGCCGTACATGGAGGGCGGCGAGCTGCTGCTCACCACCGCCCTGACGCTCGACGCCGAGGACCCGGAGGCGATGCGGCGGTACGTGCGGCGGCTGCTCGGCGCGGGCGTCGTGGGGCTCGGGTTCGCCGTGGGGGTGAACTACGAGGAGATCCCGGGCGCGCTCCTCGACGCCGCCCGCGCCGAGCACCTGCCGCTCCTCGAAGTGCCCCGCCGCACCCCCTTCCTCGCCATCAGCAAGGCCGTCTCCGCCGCCATCGCCGCCGACCAGTACCGGGCCGTGACCGCCGGCTTCGAGGCGCAGCGCGAGCTCACCCGGGCCGCCCTCGCCGAGGGCCCGGACGCGGTCGTCGCCCGGCTCGCCGCGCACGTCGACGGCTGGGCCGCGCTCTACGACGCCGCCGGGTCCGTCGTCGCCGTCTCGCCCGAGTGGGCGGCCCGCCGCGCCGCCCGCCTCACCCCGGACGTCGAGCGGCTGCGTGAACGCCCCGCCCCCGCCAGCGCCGTCGTGGGCGGTTCGGACGACCGGGTCGAGTTGCAGTCGCTCGGGACCGGCCGCCGGGTCCGCGGCGCCCTCGCCGTCGGCACCGCCGCCCCCCTCGGCACCGCCGAGCGGTACGCCGTCCACTCCGCGATCGCCCTCCTCACCCTCACCACCGAACGCTCCCGCTCCCTCCAGGCCGCCGAGCACCGCCTCGGCGCCGCCGTGCTGCGCCTGATGCTCGCCGGGCAGCCGGAGCACGCCCGTACCGTCGCCGGCGACGTCTACGGCGGCCTCCTCGACGCCCCCTTCCGGATCCTCGTCGCCGAACCCGCCAGCGCCGGCGAGTCGCCCGAACCGCCGCTCCCGGTGCTCGCCGAGGCCCTGGAGGCCGCGGCCGCGCGGGCCGGCGAGGCGGTGCTCACCGTGCCCGAGGGCGAGGAGCGGCTCATCGTCCTCGCCGGCGACGACGGCGCGGTCGTCGCCGCCTGCGCCGGGTACGCCGAACGCGAGGCCGAGGACGCCGGCGTCGTCGTCGGGCTCTCCGCCCCCGCCGGCACCGGCACCGCCGCCGCCGCGTACCGGCAGGCCGAGCAGGCCCTCTCGGTGGCCCGCCGCCGCGGCCGCGCCCTCGTCGAGCACGAGGACCTGGCGGCCGGCTCCGTCCTTCCGCTCCTCGCCGACGACGCCGTGCGCGCCTTCGCCGACGGCATGCTGCGGGCGCTGCGCGAGCACGACGCCACCGGCCGCGGCGACCTGGTGGCCAGCCTGCGCGCCTGGCTCTCCCGGCACGGGCAGTGGGACGCCGCCGCCGCCGATCTCGGGGTGCACCGGCACACCCTGCGCTACCGGATGCGGCGCGTCGAGGAGATCCTCGGGCGTTCGCTCGACGACCCGGACGTGCGGATGGAGCTGTGGCTGGCCCTCAAGGCGACGGGGGAGGGGGAGCGGTAGCCCCCCCCGTATCGCCCGACCTGAATGCACCCCTGCCCCTTCCCCTGCCCGGTCGCGGGCAGAATTCCTGGCCGGAAGCGGGGCGATTCCCTAATCTCCTGCTCATGACAAGCCCCGCCGTCGATCCCGCCGTCGATCCCGCCGCCACCGTGCCCCCGGCCGGTGGCGACAAGCCCCTCCCCGTCGCGCCCACCCGCATCGGCGGTGCCGTCTGGGCCGCCCTCGCCATCGTCTACGTCGTCTGGGGCTCCACCTACCTCGGCATACGCTTCGTCGTCGAGACCATCCCGCCCTTCCTCGCCTCCGGCTCCCGCTTCATCGTCGCCGGGCTCCTCCTCGCCGCGCTCGTCGCCTGGCGCCACGGCCCCGCCGCCCTCAAGGTGGACCGGCGCCGGCTCGGCTCCGCCGCCCTCGTCGGCCTCCTCCTCATCCTCGGCGGCAACGGCCTCGTCAACCTCGCCGAGACCACCGTCCCCTCCGGCCTCGCCGCCCTCCTCATCGCCGCCGTCCCCGTCTTCGTCGTCCTGCTGCGCACCGCCGCGGGCGAGCGCCCCGGGATCGGCGCGTACGGCGGCGTCCTGATCGGCATCGTCGGCCTCGCCGTCCTCACCGTCCCCGGGCTCAGCGGCGAGGTCGGCATCGGCGGCGTGCTGCTCGTCCTCCTCGCCGCCCTGCTCTGGTCGACCGGCACCGTCTCCTCCGCACGGCTCCCGATGCCCGCCAACCCCTTCACCGCCAGCGTGTACGAGATGCTGGCCGGCGGCATCGGCGGCGTCGTCGTGGGCCTGCTCCGGGGCGAGCACCGCGGCTTCGACCCGGGCGCCGTCGCCACCGGTTCCTGGGTGGCCCTCGGCTACCTGGTCGTCTTCGGCTCGCTGATCGCCTTCACCGCGTACGCCTGGCTGATCCAGTCCGCCCCGGTCTCGCTCGCCGCCACCTACGCGTACGTCAATCCGGTCGTCGCCGTGCTGCTCGGCACGCTGATCCTGGGCGAGGCCCTGACCTGGCCGATCCTCCTCGGCGGCGCGATCGTCGTGGCCGCCGTCTGCCTGATCGTCTCCACCGAGCGGAGGGGCTGACGAGTCCAGGCCGTCCCGGCCCCCGCCTGATCCCTCGTATCCGGTGGGCGTGAGCATGGCGACAGGGGCGGGATCCGGAACGGCCACGGCGACGAAGGCGGACCGACGGCCGCGAGCCGTGCCGCACCACCCGCGTCGCCGCCACCGGCCAGATCCAGGACCTAGCGCGACCTGCGCACCTTCCCCGACCCGGTCGGCTCCTCCACCGGCGGCCTCCAGGACGTCCTCGGCCACGCGGGGCGGCTGATCATCGCCAGGGCCGAGGGGTGCGACCGGCCCTTCACCGCCTGCGAGGAGCGCTGACGGCCCCGGCCCCGCACCACCTCTTCGGCCGAAGAGGACAGACCGGCACCGCCACCACTCCACCACGGACAAACGCCACCCGCGCGTCCCGGCCCTAACGTGGGGACCAGAGCAACCGCTCGCACCCCGAAACGGAAAGGGCCGGGACGCACAATGACGACCACCCACGCCTTCTGGGTCGCCGGCCGCGAGGCCACCGGCGACACCACCTTCGACGTCACGAACTCGTACGACGGACGTCTGGTCGGCAAGGTCGCCGTGCCCACCGAGGCCCAGGTCGAGGAGGCCGTCGCCGCCGCCCACGCGGTCGTCGACGAGTTCGCCGCCACCCCGGCGCACGTCCGCGCCGCCGCCCTCGACCACGTGTCGAAGCGGCTCGCCGAGCGCACCGAGGAGATCGCCCAGATCATCTCCGCCGAGAACGGCAAGCCCATCAAGTGGGCCCGCGGCGAGGTCGGCCGCGCCGTCTCCGTCTTCCGTTTCGCCGCCGAGGAGGCCCGCCGCTGGAACGCCGGCGAGGCCCAGCGCCTGGACACCGAGGCCGGCGGCGCGGGCCGCCTCGCCCTCACCCGCCGCGTGCCCAAGGGCGTCGTCCTCGGCATCGCGCCCTTCAACTTCCCGCTGAACCTCAGCGCCCACAAGGTCGCCCCGGCCATCGCCGTCGGCGCCCCGATCATCCTCAAGCCGGCCCCGGCCACCCCGATCTCCTCCCTCGTCCTGGGCGAGATCCTGGCCGAGACCGACCTGCCGGCCGGCTCCTGGTCGATCCTCACCGTGCCGAACGACCGGATGCCCGCCCTCGTCCAGGACGAGCGCCTCCCCGTCATCTCCTTCACCGGCTCGGACAAGGTCGGCTACGCCATCCAGGCCTCCGTGCCGCACAAGCACTGCACCCTGGAGCTCGGCGGCAACGCCGCCGCCGTCGTCCTCGCCGACTGGTCCTCCGAGGCCGACCTGGACTGGGCCGCGACCCGCATCGCGACCTTCTCCAACTACCAGGGCGGCCAGTCCTGCATCTCCGTGCAGCGCGTGGTCGCCGACGCCTCCGTCTACGACCGCCTGCTCCCGAAGATCGTCGCGGCCGTCGAGGCCCAGGTCACCGGCGACCCGGCGGACGACGCCACCGACGTCGGCCCGCTCGTCGACGAGAACGCCGCCCAGCGCGTCGAGTCCTGGGTCGACGAGGCCGTCGCGGCCGGCGCCAAGCTCCTCGCCGGCGGCAAGCGCGAGGGCGCGAGCTACGCCCCGACCGTCCTCACCGAGCTCCCGGCCGACGTCACCCTGGCCCGCGCCGAGGTCTTCGGCCCGGTCCTCACGGTCGCCAAGGTCGACGGCGAGGCCGAGGCGTTCGCCGCCGTCAACGACTCGGACTTCGGCCTCCAGGCCGGCGTCTTCACCCACGACCTGCAGACCGCCTTCCGCGCCCACCGCGCCCTGGAGGTCGGCGGCGTGATCGTCGGCGACGTCCCCTCGTACCGCGCCGACCAGATGCCGTACGGCGGCGCCAAGCGCTCCGGCACCGGCCGCGAGGGCGTGGCGTACGCCATGGACGACTACACCTACGAGCGCGTCCTGGTCCTCACCGGCCTCGCCCTGTAGGACACGCGCGCCACGAGACCAGGCGGTCCGGACCCACTGTGCGGGGGCCCGGGCCGCCTCTCGTGCGTGCCCCGGCGGCCGTCGCCGCCGATCCCGGCCGGGCCGCCTCCCCGCGGACGCGTCGCGTCCAGTAGACGGAATGCGCTGACGGCACCCCGCTCCGCGCGGCAGGATGGCCGGTGTGACCGTCATCGACATCCCCGGCTCCAAGTCCGTCACCGCCCGCGCGCTCTTCCTCGCCGCCGCCGCGGAGGGCACCACCACCCTCCTGCGCCCGCTGCTCTCCGACGACACCGAGGGCTTCGCCGAAGGCCTCGGCTCCCTCGGCTACGCCGTACGGAAGGAGCCCGGCGCCTGGCACATCGAGGGCCGCCCGGCCGGACCGGGGACCGCGGACGCCGACGTGTACTGCCGCGACGGCGCCACCACCGCGCGCTTCCTGCCCACCCTCGCCGCCGCCGGCCACGGCACCTTCCGCTTCGACGCCTCCGCGCAGATGCGCCGCCGCCCGCTCGGCCCGCTCTCCACCGCCCTGCGCGAGCTCGGGGTGGACCTGCGGCACGGCGGGCAGGACGGCCACCACCCGCTCGCCGTGCACGCCGCCGGCGTGAAGGGCGGCGCGCTCACCCTCGACGCAGGCCAGTCCTCCCAGTACCTGACGGCCCTCCTGATGCTCGGCCCGCTGACCGCCGAGGGCCTCGTCATCACCGTCACCGACCTGGTCTCGGAGCCGTACGTCGAGATCACCCTCGCGATGATGCGCGCCTTCGGCGCCGAGGTCACCCGGGAGGGACGTACCTACCGGGTCGCCCCCACCGGCTACAAGGCGGCCCGCTACCCGATCGAGCCCGACGCCTCCACCGCCAGCTACTTCTTCGCCGCGGCCGCCCTCCGGCCGGGCGGCGAGGTCACCGTCCCCGGCCTCGGCACCGGCGCGCTCCAGGGCGACCTCGCCTTCGTCGACGTGCTGCGCCGCATGGGCGCCGACGTCGAGGTGACCGCGGAGGCCACCACCGTCCGCTCCACCGGCACCCTGCGCGGACTCACCGTCAACATGCGGGACATCTCCGACACCATGCCGACCCTCGCCGCGATCGCCCCCTTCGCCGACGGGCCGGTCCGCATCGAGGACGTCGCCAACACCCGGGTCAAGGAGTGCGACCGGCTCGACGCCTGCGCCGAGAACCTCCGCCGCCTCGGCGTCACCGTGGAGACCGGACCCGACTGGATCGAGATCCACCCCGACACCCCGGCGGGCCCCGTCGAGATCGCCACCCACGGCGACCACCGGATCGTCATGTCCTTCGCCGTCACCGCCCTGCGCACCCCCGGCATCACCTTCGACGACCCCGGTTGCGTGAAGAAGACCTTCCCGGACTTCCACCGCGTCTTCGGCGCGTTCGGCGCGTTCCCCCGGACCGCGTGAAGAGCCCACAGCGTTTGGGGCAAGAATGGGGGGCATGAGCGACCGCCCCTCTCCTCTCGCCGACCCGCACATCGCCTTCGACCCCGCCGAAGGCCGCCGGGACATCGTCGTCCTCGGCTCGACGGGATCCATCGGCACCCAGGCCATCGACCTGGTGCTGCGCCACCCCGACCGCTTCCGGGTGACCGCCCTGGCCGCCTCCGGCAGCCGGATCGGGCTGCTCGCCGAGCAGGCCCACCGGCTCCGGGTCGCCCAGGTCGCCGTCGCGCGCGAGGAGACCGCGGCGGAGCTGCGTACGGCCCTGAAGGGGCTGTACGGCTCCGAGCCGCTGCCCGAGCTCCTCGCGGGCCCCGACGCCGCCACCGAGCTCGCCGCCTCCCCGTGCCACACCGTGCTCAACGGCATCACCGGCTCCATCGGCCTCGCGCCGACCCTCGCCGCCCTGGAGGCCGGCCGCACCCTCGCCCTCGCCAACAAGGAGTCGCTGATCGTCGGCGGCCCCCTGGTGAAGGCGCTCGCGAAGCCCGGCCAGATCATCCCGGTCGACTCCGAGCACGCCGCGCTCTTCCAGGCGCTCGCCGCCGGCACCCGCGCCGACGTCCGCAAGCTGGTCGTCACCGCCTCCGGCGGCCCCTTCCGCGGCCGGACCCGCGCCGAGCTGGAGCACGTGACCCGCGACGACGCGCTCGCCCACCCGACCTGGGCGATGGGCCCCGTCATCACCGTCAACAGCAGCACACTCGTCAACAAGGGCCTGGAGGTCATCGAGGCCCACCTCCTCTACGACATCCCCTTCGACCGCATCGAGGTCGTCGTCCACCCGCAGTCGTACGTGCACTCGATGGTCGAGTTCACCGACGGCTCCACCCTCGCCCAGGCCACCCCGCCGGACATGCGCGGCCCCATCGCCATCGGCATCGGCTGGCCCGAGCGGGTCCCCGACGCGGCCCCCGCCTTCGACTGGACCAAGGCCTCCACCTGGGAGTTCTTCCCGCTCGACAACGAAGCCTTCCCGTCGGTGGACCTCGCCCGGCACGTCGGCGAGCTCGGCGGCACCGCCCCCGCCGTCTTCAACGCCGCCAACGAGGAGTGCGTCGCGGCGTTCCTCGACGGCCGGCTCCCCTTCAACGGCATCATGGACACCGTCACGGCGGTCGTCACCGAACACGGACGGCCCGTCGGGGGAACCTCCCTGACGGTGCCGGACGTCCTGGAAGCGGAGACCTGGGCCCGGGCCCGGGCCCGAGAGCTCGCAGCGAAGGCAACCGCGGAGGCACGCGCATGACGGAAGCGCTCCTGTACGTCCTGGGCATCGTCCTGTTCGCCCTGGGACTGCTCGTCTCCATCGCCTGGCACGAGCTGGGCCACCTCTCCACGGCCAAGCTCTTCGGCATCCGCGTGCCCCAGTACATGGTCGGCTTCGGCCCCACCATCTGGTCGAAGAAGCGCGGCGAGACCGAGTACGGCATCAAGGCCATCCCGGCCGGCGGCTACATCCGCATGATCGGCATGTTCCCGCCCGGCGAGGACGGCAAGATCGAGGCCCGCTCCACCTCGCCCTGGCGCTCCATGATCGAGGACGCCCGCGAGGCCTCGTACGAGGAGCTGCAGCCCGGCGACGAGACCCGGCTCTTCTACACGCGCAAGCCGTGGAAGCGCGTCATCGTCATGTTCGCCGGACCGTTCATGAACCTGGTCCTCGCCCTCGGCCTCTTCTACGGCTCGCTGATGACCCTCGGCATCGAGGGCCAGACCACCAAGGTCGCCGGCGTCCAGAAGTGCGTCATCAAGCAGAGCGCGAACCGCGACACCTGCGCGAAGGGCGACGCGGTCTCCCCGGCGTTCGAGGCGGGCCTGCGGGAGGGCGACACCATCGTCGCCTTCGACGGCACCCCCGTCTCCGACTGGGACACCCTCTCGGACCGCATCCGGGGGACCATCGGCCCCGCCACGATCACCGTCGAGCGGGCCGGCCAGCGCCTCGACCTGCACCCGACCCTGGTCTCCAACGAGGTCCTGAAGAAGGACGAGGACGGCCAGATCGTCCGGCCCGTCGCGTACGTCCCCGCCGGCTACCTCGGCTTCCAGGCGAGCAGCGAGGTCGCGCCGCTCACCTTCGTCGAGACCACCGAGCGCATGGGCGACCTCCTGGAGAACGGCGTCGAGTCGGTCATCGCCCTCCCCGGCAAGATCCCCGGCCTGTGGGACGCCACCTTCGGCGACGGCGAGCGCGCCGAGGACTCCCCGGTCGGCGTCGTCGGCGCCGCCCGCATCACCGGCGAGCTCATGACCGTGGACGCCCCGCCGGAGCGCATCCTCGTCATGTTCATGAACCTGCTGGTGTACTTCAACGTCTCGCTGTTCCTGTTCAACATGCTCCCGCTGCTGCCGCTCGACGGCGGCCACATCGCGGGCGCCCTGTGGGAGTCGGTCCGCCGGCACACCGCCCGGATCTTCAAGCGCGCCGATCCCGGCCCGTTCGACGTGGCCAAGCTGATGCCCGCCGCCTACGTGGTCGCCGGCGTCTTCGTCTGTTTCACGCTGCTCGTGCTCGCCGCCGACCTCGTCAACCCGGTGAAGCTGACGTAGCCCTCAGGGGGGCCGGGCACCGCCGTGTCCGGCCCCCCGCCCCCGGGGCGGTAACCTCGGAAGCCCGAGCCCGCCGACGCACGACCTTGAGGTTGCACAACTCATGACCGCGATTTCTCTCGGTATCCCCTCTGTCCCGACCCGGCTCGCCGAGCGCCGCAAGAGCCGGCAGATCCAGGTCGGCAGCGTGGCCGTCGGCGGTGACGCACCCGTCTCGGTGCAGTCGATGACGACGACCCGTACGTCCGACATCGGCGCCACGCTCCAGCAGATCGCCGAGCTGACCGCCTCCGGCTGCCAGATCGTCCGGGTCGCCTGCCCCACCCAGGACGACGCCGACGCGCTCGCCACCATCGCCCGGAAGTCCTCGATCCCCGTGATCGCCGACATCCACTTCCAGCCGAAGTACGTCTTCGCCGCGATCGACGCGGGCTGCGCGGCGGTCCGCGTCAACCCCGGCAACATCAAGCAGTTCGACGACAAGGTCAAGGAGATCGCGCGGGCCGCGAAGGACGCGGGCACCCCGATCCGCATCGGTGTCAACGCCGGCTCCCTCGACGCCCGCCTCCTGAAGAAGTACGGCAAGGCCACCCCCGAGGCACTCGTCGAGTCCGCCCTCTGGGAGGCGTCCCTCTTCGAGGAGCACGACTTCCGCGACATCAAGATCTCGGTCAAGCACAACGACCCGGTCGTCATGGTCGAGGCCTACCGCCAGCTCGCCGAGCGGTGCGACTACCCGCTGCACCTCGGCGTCACCGAGGCCGGCCCCGCCTTCCAGGGCACCATCAAGTCGGCCGTCGCCTTCGGCGCCCTGCTCTCCCAGGGCATCGGCGACACCATCCGGGTCTCCCTCTCCGCCCCGCCGGCCGAGGAGATCAAGGTCGGCATGCAGATCCTGGAGTCGCTCAACCTCCGCCAGCGCCGCCTGGAGATCGTCTCCTGCCCGTCCTGCGGCCGCGCCCAGGTCGACGTCTACAAGCTCGCCGAGGAGGTCACCGCCGGCCTCGACGGCATGACCGTCCCGCTCCGCGTCGCCGTCATGGGCTGCGTCGTCAACGGCCCCGGCGAGGCCCGCGAGGCCGACCTCGGCGTCGCCTCCGGCAACGGCAAGGGCCAGATCTTCGTCAAGGGCGAGGTCATCAAGACCGTCCCCGAGTCGAAGATCGTCGAGACCCTCATCGAGGAAGCCCTCAAGATCGCCGAGCAGATGGAGAAGGACGGCGTCGCCAGCGGCGAACCGACCGTCGCCATCGCCGGCTGAGGCACCCGGCCACCCGGAACCCCGCCGCCCCCGCAGGGGGACGGCGGGGTTTCGCCTTGTGCGGGAGCCCTTCCCAGATCCTGGGGGTAAGGTGCCAGGACCAGCAGAACCCGCACGGTGAGGCCCTCTCGTGTTGACACAGACCACCACCCGGGTCCTCGAACCCGCCGACCTCGGCGCCGCACTCGCCGTCCTGGAGAGCGCCCCCGTCGAGAACGCCTTCGTGACCGCCCGCGTCCGCGTGGCCGGGCTCGACCCGTGGCGGCTGGGCGGCGAGATGTGGGGCTGGTACACCGAGGGCCGGCTCACCTCGCTCTGCTACTCCGGCGCCAACCTCGTGCCGATCTGCGCCACCCCCGAGGCCGTCCGCGCCTTCGCCGAGCGGGCCCGCAGGATCGGCCGCCGCTGCTCCTCGATCGTCGGCCCGGCCGGCCCCACCGCCGAGCTGTGGCGGCTCCTCGAACCCTCCTGGGGCCCCGCCCGCGACGTCCGCGCCCACCAGCCCCTCATGGTCGCCGAGGAGCCGTCCGCCACCGTCGCCCCCGACCCGCTCGTCCGCCGGGTCCGCAAGGACGAGATGGACGCGATCATGCCCGCCTGCGTCGCCATGTTCACCGAGGAGGTCGGCGTCTCCCCGATGGCCGGCGACGGCGGACTGCTCTACCAGGCCCGCGTCGCCGAACTCGTCGGCGCCGGCCGCTCCTTCGCCCGCATCGACGACGGCAAGGTCGTCTTCAAGGCCGAGATCGGCGCCGCCACCCGCCAGGCCTGCCAGATCCAGGGCGTCTGGGTCGCCCCCGAGCACCGCGGCAAGGGCCTCTCCGAGACCGGCATGGCCGCCGTCCTCCAGTACGCCCTCGCCGACGTCGCCCCCGTCGTCAGCCTGTACGTCAACGACTACAACCTCCCGGCCCGCGCCGCCTACCGCAGGGTCGGGTTCCGCGAGACCGGAGCCTTCATGAGCGTGCTGTTCTGAAACCTCGGCCGCTTGTAGGGTGCGCCGCATGGACGCCGCCGCCCCCGCCGTGATCGGACCCGTCAACCTCGCCGCCCGGGTGGACGAGGCGCTCGCCGTGCAGGCGGTCGCCTTCGGCCTCGACGCCGAGGAGGTCGCCGTACGCCGCCACATCGTGCTGCGGCACCTGATGAACCCCGGCGCCCGCGCCTACGGGGCCACCACCCCCGACGGGCGGCTCGTCGGCTTCGTGTACGGGATGCCCAACGACCGCACCCACTGGTGGTCCACCGTCGTGGAGCCGTACCTGCGCGCCACCGGCACCGCCGACTGGCTCGACGCCTCCTTCGTCATCACCGAGCTCCACGTCCACCCCGACTTCCAGGGCCTCGGCCTCGGCCGCGGGCTGATCACCACCATCACCGACACCGCTGACGAGAAGCGCTCCATCCTCTCCGCCATCGACACCGAGTCCCCGGCCCGCGGCCTCTACCGCTCCCTCGGCTACGAGGACCTCGCCCGCCAGGTCCACTTCCCGAGCGCCGCCCGCCCGTACGCGGTCATGGGCGCCCCGCTGCCGCTCCCGCGCCGGAACTGATTTCTCGCGGACGGCGCGGCCCGGCTAACCTCCTAGCCATCAACGTCAGTCCCGGCAGGAGTACGAGAACCATGGCCAACGCACCGGTCCAGCGCATGTCCCAGTTGATGGCGAAGACGCTGCGCGACGACCCGGCGGACGCCGAGGTCCTCTCCCACAAGCTCCTCGTCCGCGCCGGCTACGTCCGCCGCACCGCCGCCGGCATCTGGAGCTGGCTGCCGCTCGGCAAGAAGGTCCTCTCCAACGTGGAGCGGATCGTCCGCGAGGAGATGGACGCCGTCGGCGCCCAGGAGGTCTCCCTCCCCGCGCTGCTGCCCCGCGAGCCCTACGAGGCCACCGGCCGCTGGGACGAGTACGGCGCCGAGCTCTTCCGCCTCCAGGACCGCAAGGGCGGCGACTACCTCCTCGGCCCCACCCACGAGGAGATCTTCACCCTCCTGGTCAAGGACCAGTGCTCGTCCTACAAGGACCTGCCGGTCATCCTGTACCAGATCCAGACCAAGTTCCGCGACGAGGCCCGCCCCCGCGCCGGCATCCTGCGCGGCCGCGAGTTCCTCATGAAGGACTCCTACTCCTTCGACACCGAGGACGAGGGCCTGACCCGGTCCTACGGCCTGCACCGCCAGGCCTACCAGCGGATCTTCGAGCGCCTCGGCCTCGACTACCGCATCGTCGCCGCCACCGCCGGCGCCATGGGCGGCTCCAAGTCCGAGGAGTTCCTCGCCCCGGCCGAGGCCGGCGAGGACACCTTCGCCGACTGCCCGAACTGCGACTTCGCGGCCAACACGGAGGCGGTGTACCAGGAGGTCAAGGCCGTCGACGGCTCCGCCGTCCCCGCCGCCGAGGACATCCCCACCCCGGACACCCCCACCATCGAGACCCTCGCCGCCTCCCTCGGCGTCCCGGCCTCCGCCACCCTCAAGAACCTCCTGGTGAAGGTCGACGGCGAGATCGTCGCGGTCGGCGTGCCCGGCGACCGCGAGGTCGACATGGACAAGGTCGAGGAGCACTTCGGTCCCACGGCCACGGTCGAGCTGGTGACGGAGGAGGACTTCGCGGCCCGCCCCGACCTGGTGCGCGGCTACGTCGGCCCCCAGGGACTGGAGAAGGTCACCTACCTCGCCGACCCGCGCGTGGCCCCCGGCACCTCCTGGATCACCGGCGCCAACAAGGAGGGCATGCACGCGAAGAACGTCGTCGCGGGCCGTGACTTCGAGGTCTCCGAGTACGTCGACGTGGTCGTCGTCCAGGAGGGCGACCCCTGCCCCAAGTGCGGCACCGGCCTCAAGCTGGACCGCGCGATCGAGATCGGCCACATCTTCCAGCTCGGCCGCAAGTACGCCGACGCGCTGAAGCTCGACGTCCTCGGCCAGAACGGCAAGCCCGTCCGCGTGACGATGGGCTCGTACGGCATCGGCGTCTCCCGCGCCGTCGCCGCGCTCGCCGAGCAGACCGCCGACGACAAGGGCCTGTGCTGGCCGGCCGAGGTCGCCCCCGCCGACGTCCACGTCGTCGCCGCCGGCAAGGCCCTCCAGACCGAGCTGGCCCTGGAGGTCTCCGACAAGCTCGCCGCCGCGGGCCTGCGCGTCCTGGTCGACGACCGCGCGGGAGTCTCCCCGGGCGTCAAGTTCACCGACGCGGAACTGATGGGCGTCCCGAAGATCCTCGTCGCCGGCCGCCGCTCCGCCGAAGGCGTCCTCGAACTGAAGGACCGCCGCACCGGCGAGCGCGAGGAGCTCACCGTCGAGGCGGCCCTGGAGGCCCTCACCGCCTGACGCCCGGGCCCTCCCGCCGCTCCGACCGTGCGCATGCCCTACGCTCACTCGTCTGTTTGATCTTTCGAGTGAGGGTGGGGCACGTGCATATTCCCGTCCCACCGGCTGGGCCCACGCCCAGGTCCTGGCCGTGGGCGACGTCAACGGCGACGGGCAGCCCGATGTGGTGGGGCGCAGCGTCAACGGCCTCTACCTGCACCGGGGCAGCGTGGGCGTCAACCCGACCCTGCCGCGGAGCGCCGTCGTCCTGGGCGGTCAGGAATGGGCACCCGCGGCGACGCCCGAGATCCTCGCGCCGGGCGACGTGAACGGCGACGGCCGCGCCGACCTGTGGGCCCGCGTCGCCGACGGCCGGTTCCTGCAGTTCCTGTCCGCCGGAGCCGCGGCGCTTCCCGCGCCCACCGCCATCGGCACCGCCGGCATCGCCGCGTACCCGCTGTCCGGCACCGTGGGGGACGCCGACGGCGACGGCCGCGCCGACCTGCTGCTCACCACCGCGCCGAGCGGGACCGGCACCGGGGACCTGCGGTTCCTGCCGGGCAACGCCACGGGCACCGGTTTCGGTGCGCCCGTGACGATCGGCGAGGGCGGCTGGCGCTGGATCCAGTCGATGCGCTGACCCGCCGAGGCGCTGATCCGACGGTCAGGCGGCCCGGTCCCGGGGGGCCGGGTCCACCGAGGGTCCCGTGAGGTCCTCGATGGGGGCGAGGGGCTCGGGGGGAGGCGCGGCCGTGACCGGCGGCGCGGGGGGTGCCGCCGACTGGGCGGGAGCCTGCGCGGATTCCGGGGTCGCGCGCTCCAGGAAGCGCAGGAGCTCCACCGGGATCGGCAGGACCAGGGTCGAGTTCTTCTCGGCCGCGACGGCCATGACCGTCTGGAGGAGGCGGAGCTGGAGGGCCGAGGGGGCCTCGGCCATCTGGTGGGCCGCCTCCGCCAGCTTCTTCGAGGCCTGGAGTTCCGCGTCCGCGTTGATCAGGCGGGCGCGGCGCTCCCGGTCCGCCTCCGCCTGGCGGGCCATGGAGCGCTTCATGGTCTCCGGCAGCGACACGTCCTTGATCTCGACGCGGTCGATCTGCACGCCCCACCCGATCGCGGGGGAGTCGATCATCAGCTCCAGGCCCTGGTTGAGCTTCTCGCGGTTGGACAGCAGGTCGTCGAGGTCGCTCTTGCCGATGATCGACCGCAGCGAGGTCTGCGCCATCTGCGAGACCGCGAACTTGTAGTCCTCGACCCGCACCAGCGCCTCCGCCGCGTCCACCACCTTGAAGTAGACGACCGCGTCGACCCGGACCGTCACGTTGTCCCGGGTGATGCCCTCCTGCGCGGGCACCGGCATCGTGACGATCTGCATGTTGACCTTGTGGAGCCGGTCCACCGCCGGGACGATCATCGTGAAGCCGGGCGTCCGCACCTGGCCGCGCAGCCGGCCGAAGCGGAAGACGACGCCCCGCTCGTACTGCTTCACCACGCGGGCCGCCGCACCGACGTACGCGACGGCGGCCGTCCCCGTCGCCGCTGCGGCCATCAGGAGTTCATCGAGCATCTCGGCCCCCTGAGAAAGGGTTACAAAAAGGGTATTCCCCTTCTCGGGGGCCGCGAACGCGGAGCCGGCCCGGGAACCTCAGAGCCAGCCGGCGAACTCCAGGAGCCATTCGGCCTCCTGCCGCCGCCCCGCGGTCAGCGCCCGCGTGCCGGACTCGACGGCCCGGAAGAGCGTCCAGCCGCGCAGCCGCTCCCGGTCCACGTCGAGCGAGTCGGCCAGCTTGTTCACCCGCCGCCGCGCGGCCGGCGCGCCGGCCGAGGCGGCCACCAGGTCCTCCACCCGGTCGCGGACCAGCCGCGCCAGGTCGTAGGCGCGCTCGCCGACGAGCGGGTCGGGGCCGATGGCGAGCCAGGGTGCCCGGTCGCCGGCGAGGACCTTGCCCTGCCGGAAGTCCCCGTGCAGCAGCACCTCCTCCGCGGCCCCGGCGAGCAGCTCCTCGCGGGCGGCGAGCGCCGACGTGACGAGCCCGCCGGCGGTGTCGTCGGAGCCGTACGGCCGCATCGCCTCCGCCTGCCGGGCGGTCCGCTCGGCCAGCGGCTCGAAGCCGTGCCCGGCCGGCGGCTCGACCCACAGCTTCCGTACGGTCCCGGCGGCCTCCAGGAGCGCCTTGGCCTCCGGCAGCGAGCGCAGCGACACCTCCGGGTGCAGCCGTTCGAGGACGAGGGCGTCCTCCGGCGCCTCGGCGCGGAGCTGGACAGCGCCCCAGCCGTTCCAGTGCGCGAGGGCGTCCCGCTCCAGGTCCGGCCGGGTGAACGGCGGCGCGATCTTCAGCGCGGCGGGCGTGCCGTCGGCCTCGCGGACGAGCAGCACCAGGCTGCCGCGGCCGCCGGGGGCGACCACCCGCTCGACGGTCAGCCCGGCCTCCTCGGGGAGCCGCGCGGCGAGGCCGGGGAGCCGCCCGAGCCACTCGGCCGCGGCGGCCTCGCCGTACTTCCCGGGGAGCGCCGTGACCAGTCGCCGGGGCGCTTCGAAACCCATGTGCGTGCCTTGTTCCTTCTCCTTGGGCGGGGCGATCAGAGCTGGTGGGGGCCGGACTCACACCCGCTCGGCGAGCCCAGGAAAGGTTACGTCGCCGCCGCGCCACCGCACCGCGCGGACGGCCGCCTCCCGGAGCGCGGCGGCGGCCTCGCGGCGCACGGCGCCTTCGCCGGCCCGCACCAGGTCGGAGTAGACCCCGGCCACCCGGTCCTCCAGGACGGCCGCGAGCCGCTCCGCACCGGCCGGGTCGGCCACCCGGAACGGCAGCTCGTACGCGGCGGCCGCGGCGACCGGCGTGCCGCCGAGGTCGCGGACGGTGCGGCGCAGCGCGTCCCGGCGGGCCCGGTGCGCCTCGTAGTCGGCGGTCGCCTCGGCCCGGCGCTCCTCGGCGACCCGGGCGCCGACGACCCCGTAGCCGTACACGGCGGCGTGCTCGGCGGCGAGGGCGGCCTGGGCCGCCCGGAAGAGGTCGCTCATGCGCGGGCTCCTTCGGTGAGGAGGTAGGCGTGGGCGGCGCCGGCGGCGGCCACGGAGGCGAGCAGCCGGGCGTACTCGGGCGGCGCCGCGAGCAGCTCGGCGGTGTACGCGTCGGAGGCGGCCCGCGCGGCGGCGGCCAGCTCCCGCAGCGCGGCCCCGGGGTCGGAGGGCACGGCCTTCCCGGCGGGGCCCGTACCGGCCTCCGGGCTCGCGGAGGCGGCGCCCGTACCCGGGGTGCTGCCGGGGGGTGGCGTGTCCGTACCGGCGGTGGGGCGGTCGCGTTCGCCCAGGGCCGTCGCGTGGGCCGCGGCGGAGGCGCGGAGCGGGGCCACGCGCGCGTGGAGCGCGGGATGGGCGGCGAGGGCGGCGTCGTAGCGGGCGAGGAGGGTCCGCGAGGCGGTCACCGCGCGGCGGCGGAGGGCCGCCTCGGCGCGGGCCACCCGTTCGGCCTCGCGGGCCGCCGCCTCCTCCGCGGCGCTCGGCCGGCGCGGCCCCGCCTCCTCGGACGTGCATCCGGTCAGGGCCGCCGCGGCGGCCGAGGCCCCCGCCACGAGCAGGGCGCGTCTGCCCGTCGTCGTCACGCTCTCTCCCTCAGCATTCCGGACCCCTCCCGGCCGCCCGTCGAAGATCACCGCAGGCGAGCGTACCCGTGGGGCCCCGTGCGGTGGACGGCAACACCCTCCGGGACCGGATACCCTTGATCCGACACGCAGCGAGAAGCAGCGACGAGCGACGCACCCACAACAGCACACGCGGCCGAGGAGTCACCCGGATGAGCACCACCCAGAGCGACAGGCTGCGCGGACTCATTGAGCCGCTCGTCCGCGCGGAGCACCTGGATCTGGAGGAGATCGAGGTCTCCCGGGCCGGCCGCCGCGGACTGCTGAGGATCGTCGTCGACTCGGACGAGGGCGTCGAGCTGGACGCCTGCGCGGAACTGAGCCGCGCCATCTCCGCGAAGCTGGACGAGACCGACGCCATGGGCGACGGCGAGTACGTCCTGGAGGTCAGCTCCCCGGGTGCCGACCGTCCGCTCTCCGAGCACCGCCACTACGTCCGGGCCACCGGCCGTCTCGTGAAGCTCCAGCTCACCGAGGGCGGGGACCTGGTCACCCGCATCGTGGCCGTGGACGAGGACGGCATCGACACCGAGGTCCCGGGCGTGAAGGGCCGCAAGGCCACCGCCCGCCGCGTGGAGTTCGCCGAGATCGCGAAGGCGCGTGTCGAGATCGAGTTCAACCGCAAGGACAAGAAGGAAGAGGAGGCGTAGCCGTGGACATCGACGTGAAGCTCCTGAAGGGCTTGGCACAGGAGAAGGAAATCTCCTTCGAGATGCTGGTCGAGGCGATCGAGTCGGCCCTCCTCATCGCGTACCACCGCACGCCGTCCGCCCGCCGCCACGCGCGCGTGGAGCTGGACCGGCACACCGGGCACGTGACGGTGTGGGCCGAGGAGGACCCGGCCGACCTGGAGGAGGGGCAGGAGCCCAAGGAGTTCGACGACACCCCGTCGGACTTCGGCCGCATCGCGGCGAGCACCGCCCGCCAGGTCATCCAGCAGCGGCTGCGCGACGCCGAGAACGACGTCACCTTCGGCGAGTACGCCCGCCGCGAGGGCGATGTCGTCGCCGGTGTGGTGCAGCAGGGCAAGGACCCGAAGAACGTCCTCGTCAAGCTGGACGACAAGCTGGAGGCCATCCTGCCGGTGCAGGAGCAGGTGCCGGGCGAGGACTACACGCACGGCCTGCGGCTGCGCACGTACGTGGTCCGGGTCGCCAAGGGCGTCCGCGGTCCGTCCGTGACGCTCTCGCGCACCCACCCCAACCTGGTGAAGAAGCTCTTCGCCCTGGAGGTCCCGGAGATCGCCGACGGTTCCGTCGAGATCTCCGCCATCGCGCGTGAGGCGGGTCACCGCACCAAGATCGCGGTCCGTTCCACCCGTTCGGGCCTGAACGCCAAGGGCGCCTGCATCGGCCCGATGGGCAGCCGGGTGCGGAACGTGATGGCCGAGCTGCTGGGCGAGAAGATCGACATCGTCGACTGGTCGGACGACCCGGCCGAGATGGTGGCGAACGCGCTCTCCCCGGCCCGGGTCTCCAAGGTCGAGGTCGTCGACGCCGCCGCCCGGTCCGCCCGGGTGACGGTCCCCGACTACCAGCTCTCCCTGGCCATCGGCAAGGAGGGGCAGAACGCCCGCCTCGCCGCGCGCCTCACCGGCTGGCGGATCGACATCCGTCCGGACACCGAGACGCAGGGCGAGGAGGGCTGAGCGGTCCGCCGCAAGCCCAAGGCCGTTTTTGGCCAACAGCTGTTCGATTTTTGCCCCAAACGGGTGAGGTCGGTACGGGGAGGTAGACTTAATCGTGTCTGGCCGGACGCATGCCCGCGCGTGCCCTGAGCGAACCTGTGTGGGATGCCGGGAGCGAGCGGCCAAGAGCGAACTGCTGCGGACCGTGATGGATAAGGGCGAGTGCGTCCCCGATCGTCGCGGTACGCTGCCCGGCCGGGGTGCGTACGTGCACCCCGTCTTGCACTGTCTCGACCTCGCGGTCCGCCGCCGGGCGTTCCCGAGGGCCTTCAAGGTCCCGGGCCCGCTCGACACGGCGGCCCTGCGGGAGCACATCGAGCAGGCCGCGCAGGCGGCACCGCAGTGAACAGGAAGTACGGCACGGAACACCGTGCGGTCAGGTACCTCGCGAGTCGGAAGTAGGTCGAGATTGCGATGAGCACTCGATGAGTACGCGATGAGTACGCCCATGAAGTAGCGACGGTCCGGCGGTAACCGGACCTACAAAGGAGCGATGTGGCTAAGGTCCGGGTATACGAACTCGCCAAGGAGTTCGGTGTGGAGAGCAAGGTCGTCATGGCCAAGCTCCAGGAACTCGGTGAATTCGTCCGTTCGGCGTCCTCGACGATCGAGGCGCCGGTCGTGCGCAAGTTGACTGACGCTTTGCAGGGTCCCGGCGGTTCCGCCGGCAAGACCGCTGCCAAGCCCGGAGCGCCCCGCAAGGCGGCGCCCGCCCCCAAGCCGGCCGCGCCGGCGCCTTCGGCGCCCGCAGCCGCACGTCCCGCCGCCCCGAAGCCTGGCGCGCCCACCCCGGCGCCCAAGCCCGCGGCGGCCGAGAAGCCCGTGACGCCGGCCGCCTCCGGCCCGCGTCCGACCCCGGGTCCGAAGCCCGCGGCTCCCGCGCCCAAGCCGGCGCCCGCCGCCCCGGCTCCGACGAACCCGGAGTTCACCGCGCCTCCGGCGGCTCCGGCCGCTCCGGCCGCTGGTGGTCAGCGCCCCGGTGGTGCCCCCTCCGGCCAGCGTCCGGCCGGTGCCCGTCCGGGCCAGGGCGCGCCGCGCCCGGGTGGTCAGCAGGCCCCCCGTCCCGGCCAGCAGGCCCCGCGTCCGGGCGCCCCGCGTCCGTCGGGCCCGCGTCCGGGCAACAACCCCTTCACCTCCGGCGGCTCCACCGGCATGGCGCGTCCGCAGACGCCCCGTCCCGGTGGCGGTGCCCCGCGTCCCGGCGGCCCCGGTGGCGCTCCGGGCGCCCCGCGTCCGCAGGGCGGCCCCGGCGGCGCCCCGCGCCCGCAGGGCCAGGGCGGCGGCGCTCGTCCCACCCCCGGTGGCATGCCGCGTCCGCAGGCTCCCCGTCCGGGCGGCGCGCCCGGCGGTAACCGTCCGAACCCGGGCATGATGCCGCAGCGTCCCGCTGCCGGCCCGCGTCCCGGCCCCGGCGGTCGTGGCCCCGGTGGCCCCGGCGGTCGTCCCGGCGGTGCCGGTGGTGGCGGCGGTCGTCCCGGCTTCGCTGGTCGTCCGGCCGGTCCCGGCGGCGGTGGCGGCGGCTTCGCCGGCCGTCCCGGCGGTCCCGGTGGCGGCGGCGGTCGTCCGGGTGGTCCCGGCGGTGGCGGCGGCTTCGGCGGTCGTCCCGGCGGCTTCGGCGGCCGTCCCGGCGGCCCGGGTGGCCGTGGTGGCACGCAGGGCGCCTTCGGTCGTCCCGGCGGTCCCGCGCGTCGCGGTCGCAAGTCGAAGCGTCAGAGGCGCCAGGAGTACGAGGCCATGCAGGCCCCGTCCGTGGGCGGCGTGATGCTGCCTCGCGGCAACGGCGACACCATTCGCCTGTCGCGCGGTGCGTCCCTCACCGACTTCGCCGAGAAGATCGGCGCCAACCCGGCGTCGCTCGTCGCGGTGATGATGAACCTCGGTGAGATGGTCACGGCCACGCAGTCCGTCTCCGACGACACGCTGACGATGCTCGGCGAGGAGATGAACTACACCGTTCAGATCGTCTCGCCGGAGGAGGAGGACCGCGAGCTCCTCGAGTCCTTCGACATCGAGTTCGGCGAGGACGAGGGCGGCGAAGAGGCTCTGGTCTCCCGTCCGCCGGTCGTCACCGTCATGGGTCACGTCGACCACGGTAAGACCCGACTCCTCGACGCGATCCGCAAGACGAACGTCGTCGCGGGCGAGGCCGGTGGCATCACCCAGCACATCGGTGCCTACCAGGTCGGTACCGAGGTCAACGGCGAAGAGCGTCGCATCACCTTCATCGACACCCCGGGTCACGAGGCGTTCACCGCCATGCGTGCCCGTGGTGCGAAGTCGACCGACATCGCGATCCTCGTGGTCGCGGCCAACGACGGCGTGATGCCGCAGACGATCGAGGCGCTCAACCACGCCAAGGCCGCCGGCGTCCCGATCGTCGTCGCGGTCAACAAGATCGACGTCGAGGGCGCGGACCCGGTCAAGGTCCGCGGTCAGCTGACCGAGTTCGGTCTCGTGGCCGAGGAGTACGGCGGCGACACGATGTTCGTCGACATCTCCGCCAAGCAGGGTCTGCACATCGACTCCCTGCTGGAGGCCGTGATCCTCACGGCCGACGCCTCGCTCGACCTGCGGGCCAACCCGAACCAGGACGCGCAGGGCATCGCCATCGAGTCGCACCTCGACCGTGGTCGCGGCGCCGTCTCGACGGTCCTGGTCCAGCGCGGAACGCTGCGCATCGGCGACACCGTGGTGGTCGGCGACGCGTACGGCCGCGTCCGGGCGATGCTCGACGACAAGGGCAACAACGTCGAGGAGGCGGCCCCGTCGACTCCCGTCCTGGTGCTCGGTCTCACCAACGTGCCGGGTGCCGGCGACAACCTCCTGGTCGTCGACGAGGACCGTACGGCCCGTCAGATCGCCGAGAAGCGCGCCGCGCGTGAGCGCAACGCCGCCTTCGCCAAGCGCGTCCGCCGGGTGTCCCTCGAGGACCTCGACAAGGTGCTCAAGGCCGGTCTCGTCCAGGAACTCAACCTCATCATCAAGGGCGACGCGTCCGGTGCGGTCGAGGCCCTCGAAGCCTCGCTGCTCCAGCTCGACGTCGGCGAAGAGGTCGACATCCGCGTCCTGCACCGCGGTGTGGGTGCGGTCACCGAGTCGGACATCGACCTGGCCATGGGCTCCGACGCCATCGTCATCGGCTACAACGTCCGTGCGGCCGGCCGTGCCGCGCAGATGGCCGAGCGCGAGGGCGTGGACGTCCGGTACTACTCGGTCATCTACCAGGCGATCGAGGAGATCGAGGCGGCGCTCAAGGGCCTCCTCAAGCCGGAGTACGAGGAGGTCGAGCTCGGCACCGCGGAGATCCGCGAGGTCTTCCGCTCGTCCAAGCTGGGCAACATCGCCGGTGTCCTCATCCGCTCCGGCGAGGTCAAGCGCAACACCAAGGCGCGACTCCTCCGCGACGGCAAGGTCATCGCCGAGGACCTCACCATCCACGGTCTGCGCCGCTTCAAGGACGACGTCACCGAGATTCGTGAAGGCTTCGAGGGCGGTATCAACCTCGGAAACTACAACGACATCAAGATCGACGACGTCATCGCGACGTACGAGATGCGCGAGAAGCCGCGCGCGTAACGCACGGTGAAAAGCCGGGGCCGGTCGGCGGGAGATATTCCGTCGATCGGCCCCGGCCGTTCCGTGTACGGTTTCGGTGTTCCCGTCCAGCGGTGGGCGGGGCCACTGACCCCGAACCGGCGGGACATCCGGACACACATGTATGTGGGGACTCTGTCCTTCGACCTGCTCCTCGGCGACGTCCATTCGCTCAAGGAGAAACGCTCCCTCGTGAAGCCGATCGTCGCCGAACTCCAGCGGAAGTTCTCGGTGAGTGTGGCGGAGGTGAGCGGCCAGAACCTCCACCGGAGGGCCGAGATCGGCGTCGCGATGGTGTCGGGGGACCTGGGCCATCTGAACGGCGTCCTCGACCGCTGCGAGCGGCTGGTGGCCGCACGGCCCGAGGTGGAACTGCTCTCGGTGCGCCGAAGGCTCCACACTGATGAAGACTGAATGAGCAAGGCAAAGAAGGAGACGGACCAGTGGCCGACAACGCGCGGGCGAAGAAGCTGGCGGACCTCATCCGGGAGGTGGTCGCCGAGAAGCTGCAGCGCGGCATCAAGGACCCGCGCCTGGGTACGCACGTGACCATCACGGACACCCGCGTCACCGGTGACCTGCGGGAGGCCACGGTCTTCTACACGGTCTACGGCGACGACGAGGACCGGGCGAGCGCCGCGGCCGGCCTGGAGAGCGCCAAGGGCATCCTCCGTTCGGCCGTGGGCCGGGCGGCGGGCACCAAGTTCACGCCCACCCTGGCCTTCGTGGCCGACGCCCTGCCCGAGAACGCCCGGACCATCGAGGACCTCCTCGACAAGGCGCGGGCCTCCGACGCCCAGGTGCGGGAGGCGTCCTCGGGCGCCGCCTTCGCGGGCGACGCGGACCCCTACAAGAAGCCGGGCGAGGACGACACCGCCGAATGAGCGACAAGATCCATACTCCCGACGGCCTTGTCATCGTCGACAAGCCGTCGGGCTTCACTTCGCACGACGTCGTCGCCAAGATGCGCGGGATCGCGAAGACCCGCCGCGTCGGCCACGCCGGCACGCTCGACCCCATGGCCACGGGCGTCCTCGTCCTCGGCGTGGAGCGGGCCACCAAGCTCCTCGGTCACCTCGCGCTGACCGAGAAGGAGTACCTGGGCACCATCCGCCTGGGCCAGACCACGATCACCGACGACGCCGAGGGCGAGATCACGGCGTCGGTCGACGCGTCGAAGGTCACCCGCGAGCAGATCGACGCGGGTGTCGCGGAGCTGACCGGCGCCATCATGCAGGTGCCGTCGAAGGTCTCCGCGATCAAGATCGACGGAAAGCGGTCCTACGCGCGCGTGCGCGGCGGCGAGGAGTTCGAGATCCCGGCCCGGCCGGTCACCGTCTCCTCCTTCCGGGTGTACGACGTCCGCGAGGCGGCCGCCGAGGACGGCACCCCCGTCGTCGACCTGGTCGTCTCCGTGGTCTGCTCCTCCGGTACGTACATCCGGGCGCTGGCCCGGGACCTCGGCGCCGGACTCGGCGTCGGCGGGCACCTCACCGCGCTGCGGCGCACCCGGGTCGGCCCGTACAAGCTGGACAGCGCCCGCACCCTCGACCAGCTCCAGGAGGAGCTGACCGTGATGCCGGTCGCCGAGGCCGCCGCGGCGGCGTTCCCGCGCTGGGACGTCGACGAGAGGCGGGCCCGGCTGCTGCTCAACGGGGTGCGCCTGGAGATGCCCGAGTACCCCAAGGGCGCCGTGGCGGTCTTCGGGCCGGACGGGAAGCTGCTCGCCCTGGTGGAGGACCAGCGGGGCAAGGCGAAGAGCCTGGCCGTCTTCGGCTGATCTTTTGTGTCGGCTGATCTCTTGTGGAGGGGCGGGTGCGCGCGGCGCGCCCGCCCTTTCGCGTTTCTTCACCCCATCGGGGAAGCGCTCGGAGTGAACCGGGGAGTGCGAGGGGGCGCCTTGGCCGCTCGGCGCCCTCCGGCCGTCTCCGCCGACCTACCCTCCACACCATGGGACGCGGGGACCTGGCGGAGCCGGTGGGGCTGGTGCGCATCTGCGATCTGGCGGGCCGGCCGCGCGGCACCGGATTCCTCGCCGACCACGAGGGCACCCTCGTCACCAGTCACGAAGCCGTCGACGGGCTGACGCGCGTCGTGCTGCACGCGCCGGGGGAGCGGACCCGGCTCGCCGAGGCCGACGCGATCACCCCCTTCCCCGAGCAGGGACTGGCCCTGATCCGCACCGAGGGCCTGGGCGTGCCCCCGCTGCCGCTCGCCACCCGCGCGGCCGTCGAACCCGGCACGTACGTCAGGATCGCCGCGCACGGCTGGCGGGAGGCCCGCGTGCTCGGCCCCGCCGCCGTCACCTACACCGCCACCGACCGCTTCCACGTCCTGCCCGACGCCCTCGAACTCGCCATCGGCACCCAGGGCGCCGAGGCGCTGCGGCTCGGCGGCCCGGCCGCGGGCGGACCCGTCGTCGACAGCGCCACCGGCACCGTCCTCGGCGTCGTCGGCACCGCCCTCCAGGGCGACCCGCGCGCCGCCGGGCACGCCGTCCCGATCCGCCCCGACGGCCCCCTCGGCCCGCTCCTCCGCCGCAACTCCGCCACGATCCCCGCCTACGGCCCCGACCTGAACCTCGCCGCCCTCCTGGAGCTCACCGCCGCCACGGCGCTCCCGCCCGCGGAACCGGCCCCCGGGCAGGCCCCGGTCGCCCGCCCCACCGCCCTGCGCGCCGTCACCGGCTTCGCCCGCGGGGCGGCCCCCTCCGGTGACGTCCCCGTGCTCACCGTCGTCGGCGAGCCCGGTTGCGGGCGCACCACGCTGCTCGGCGCGGCCTGCGAGGCGCGGACCCGGGGCGTCGCGCCCGCGCCGACCGTGCGGCTGCGCGGCGCCGACCTGCGGGAGGACGACGGCTCGCTCGCCGAGGCCGTCGGGCGGGTCCTCGACCGGGCCGCGCGGATCGCCGCCGCCTCGGGGGCCGCCGGCGACCCCGTCACCGCCGACCGGGCGGCCGCCCTCGCCCGGGAGGCCGGACGCCCCCTCCTCGTCGTCCTCGACGGCCCCGAGGAGATGCCGCCGCCCCTCGCCCACCGGCTCGCCGACTGGACCGCCGCCACCGAGCGCTGGCTGCGCGCCCACGGCGTCCGGCTCGCCCTCGCCTGCCGCCCCGAGCACGCCGAGCAGGCCGCCCCGCTGTGGAGCGCCGCGCCGGCCGTGCTGCCGCTCGGCGACCTCACGGACGCCGAGGCCAGGGCCGTACGCCAGGGGTACGGGATCGGGGACGAGGACCTCGACGCGGCGGACGCCCGGCACCCGCTCGCCCTGCGGCTGCTCGCCGAGGTGCGGGCCGCGCTCCCCGGCGAGGTGCCGGGACGGCCCGGGCGGGCCGAGATCTTCACCGCGCACCTGGACCTGCTGTGCCTGCGGATCGCGGTCAGGATCGCCGCCGACACCCGCCCCCGGCCGGGCGGCCGGGCCGTCCGCCGGCTCGCCGCGCGCGTCACGGGCCAGGTCCACGAGGCCGCCCGGCGCTGCCTCGGCCCCGGCCACGGCCTCCTCGACCGGGCCTCCTTCGAGGAGCTGTTCCCCTGGCGCGACGGCTGGGCCCCCGCCGTCCTCACCGAGGGCCTCCTCGTCCCCGCCGGCACCGGCTACCGCTTCGCCCACGAGGAGCTCTCCGACTGGCTCCAGGCCGCCCATCTGGACCTCGACACGGCCCTCGACACCCTGGTCCACGGCACACCCGGGGCCGGGGCCGGGGCCGGGGGAGAGGACGAGGCCGAGGCCGCCGCCGAGCGGCCGTCCGTGCCCCGGCACCGGGTCGGGACCGTCCTCCAGGCGCTGCTGCTCGTGCACCGCGACGGCGGGCCCGTCGCGCTCACGCCGACGCTCGACCGGCTCGTCGGCGCCCTCGCCGGATTCGGGGAGGAGACGCCCGAGGAAGCCGTCTGGTGGGCGCGCACCCTGCTCGCGCGGACCCTCGACCGGGTCGGCGACCCGCGGCCGTACCTGCCCGTGCTGCGCCGGCTCGCCGACCGGGTGGGGGAGGGCACGGCCCTGCCGGGCGCCTTCGACGGCTTCGGGCCCGCCTGGTGGGGGCGGCTCGCCGTCGGCGAGGACGAGCGGCTCGACCTGCTGCGCCGCACCGTCACCGCCGACCCGGCGGGCTGCCTCGCCCTCGTCGAGGAGCTGCTCGTCGCCCGCACCCGGGAGGTCCAGCCGCTGCTCTGCCGCTGGTTCACCGACGGCCGGGGCCTGCCCGGACGGCCGTACGTCACCGTGGGCACCGTCGCGCAGGAGCTGCTGCACACCCACCGCGGGCTCGCCGCCGACGACCTCTGCGAGGCGCTCGTCGCCACCGCGCACCCGCTCGCCGAAGGGCTGCTCGCGGCGCTCGTCGACGACGAACCGGCCGCGCTCTGCCGGGCCGTGGACCGGTGGGCGCACGACGACGGCCGGCCGGAGCGGCGGATCGCCGCCGCCGTCCACGGCACCCTGCTCGCCGCGCGCGGGCAGCACGGGCAGGAGCGGGAGCTGCTGCGGTACGCGGCGGGCGCGCTGCTCGGCCGGGCCGCCGACCGGGGCCTGCACGGGGCCGCCCTCGGCATCCTCGTGCGGGACCCGGACACCCGCGGCGCCTACCTCGCGCGCGCCCTCGCCGACGCCCGGGTGCCCGCCGACGCGCTCGTCGGGGCGCTGCCCGAGCACCCCGAGGCCGTGCTCGACGCCTTCCGGGACCGCCTCGACCAGGGGCGGGACCCGGGCGGCGCGCTGCGGGCCCTCGCCGCCGTCGACGCGCCCGCCCTCACCCGGCGGATCGCCGGCCTCGTCCGGGAGTACGCGCACCGCCACCCCGAGGGCGCCGCCCACGCCGCCGGCTACGTCGACCTGCGGTTCGAGGAGGGGCCGACCGCGCGGGCCGTCCTCTTCCCGCTGGTCGTCGGACTCGTCCACGGCCCGCCCGCCGCCGTCCGGCGCGCCCTCGCGCCCGTGCTCGCCGCCCCCGGCACCGGCGCCTCCCGCCATCTGCGGGCCGAACTCCTCGACGTCCTCCTCGACCACGAGACGTACGCGACCGGGCCCGGCGACCTCGCCGTGGCGGACGCGCTGCTGACCGCCACCGCCGAGGGCGCCGCCCGCCGCTCGCTCCCGCGCAACCGCGCGCTCCTCGCCCGTACCACCGCCCTCTACGCCCGCGACCCGGGCGGCGCGGCCCACCGGGACCGGCTGCTCGCCGTCCTCGCCGCCGACCATCCGGCCTTCGCCGCACTCCTCGCGCAGGCCCTGCCCGCGCCGCGAACACCCGGCACTTCCATGCCGATGCGGACCGACGGGCGTGGGCATGGCAGTCTTAGACCTGCGTAATGGGCGTACAGGGCGAACAGGCGGACGAGGAGCGGTCACAGTGCAGCGCTGGCGTGGCTTGGAGGACATCCCCCAGGACTGGGGGCGCAGCGTCGTCACCATCGGCTCCTACGACGGTGTGCACCGCGGGCACCAGCTGATCATCGGGCGGGCCGTGGAGCGCGCCCGCGAACTCGGCGTCCCCGCCGTCGTCGTCACCTTCGACCCGCATCCCTCCGAGGTGGTGCGCCCCGGCAGCCACCCGCCGCTGCTCGCCCCGCACCACCGGCGCGCCGAGCTGATGGCCGAACTGGGCGTGGACGCCGTCCTCGTGCTGCCGTTCACGGCCGAGTTCTCGCAGCTGTCGCCGGCCGACTTCATCGTCAAGGTGCTCGTCGACAAGCTGCACGCCCGGGCCGTCATCGAGGGCCCCAACTTCCGCTTCGGCCACCGCGCCGCGGGCACCGTGGCGTACCTCACCGAGCTGGGCGCCACCTACGACTACGAGGTCGAGGTCATCGACCTGTACGTGAGCGGCTCCGCCGGCGGCGGACAGCCCTTCTCCTCCACGCTCACCCGGCGGCTCGTCGCCGAGGGCGACATGACCGGCGCCGCCGAGATCCTCGGCCGCCCGCACCGCGTCGAGGGCATCGTCGTGCGCGGCGCCCAGCGCGGGCGCGAACTGGGCTTCCCCACGGCCAACGTGGAGACCCTGCCGCACACCGCGATCCCCGCCGACGGCGTCTACGCCGGCTGGCTGACCGCGAACGGCGAGCGGATGCCGGCCGCGATCTCCGTCGGCACCAACCCGCAGTTCGACGGCAAGGAGCGGACGGTGGAGGCGTACGCGATCGACCGCGAGGGCCTCGACCTGTACGGGCTCCACGTGACCGTCGACTTCCTCGCCTACGTGCGCGGCATGCTCAAGTTCGACACCCTCGACGACCTGCTCGTCGCCATGGCCGGGGACGTCGCCACCTGCCGGACCCTGACGGCCGAGTACGACGCCGCGGGGGCCTGACCCCCCCTTCCGGGCCCGTCACCAGGTGACGTACAGCTCCCGCGGGCCGCGGATCAGGCCCTTGGACTGGAACGGCACCTCCTCCGGCGGGCCCGCGAGCCGCAGCTCCGGGTAGCGGGCGAGCAGGGTGGAGAGCATCACCTCGGACTCCATCCGGGTCAGCATCGCGCCCATGCAGTGGTGCGGCCCGTGCCCGAAGGAGAGGTGGCCGGTGCCTTCGCGGTCGAAGTCGAGGGCCTCCGGGTCCGCGAAGACCTCCGGGTCCCGGTTGGCCGCCAGGTAGGAGGCGTACACCGCCTCGCCCGCCCGGATCACCACCCCGCCGACCTCGACGTCCTCCGTCGCGATCCGGGGCAGCCCCACGCCGTTGCGGTGCGGGATCCAGCGCAGCAGCTCGTCCACCGCCTGCGGCAGCAGCTCCGGCTCCGCCCGCAGCCGGGCGAGCAGCTCCGGACGGGTGAGCAGCACGTAGACCATGTTGGCGCTGTTGTTGCGGACCGCGTGGGCGCCGCTGATCAGCACCGCCATCGCGAGCGACACCGCCTCGTCGGCGCCGATCCGGCCCTCCGCCAGCGCCTCGGCCAGTTCACCGGCCAGGTCCTCCCGGGGCTCCGCCATCCGGTGGTCGAGCAGCCGGGTGACGTAGCCGTGGATCTGCGCCTTGGCGGCGCGGCTGCTCTCCGGGCCCGGCCCCGAGGAGAGGATCAGGTCCGGCCAGGACGCCAGCTCGGCCCGGTCCTCCTCGGGGATGCCGAGCAGGTCGCAGACGACCGCCATCGGCAGCGGCCCGTGCAGGTGCGCCATCAGGTCCGCGGGCCGGCCGGCCGCCTCCATGGCCTCCAGGAGCCGGTCGCAGGAGGCCTGGGCGAGGGGCCGCAGCCGCTGGACGCCCCGCCCGGTGAAGGTCTTGGTCACCGCCTTGCGCAGCTGGGTGTGGTACGGCGGATCGGCGTAGTTCAGGGCCGCCTTCGAGGCCACCATGTGGCCGGTCATCGTGGTGACCTGGCGGTCGAGCAGGGCCGTCCGGCTGAACCGCGGGTCGGAGGTCACGGCCCGTACGTCGGCGTACCGGGTGACCAGCCAGGCCTCGTTCTCGGCGGCGAACGGCAGGCTGATCCGGGAGACCGGCTCCTTCGCGAGCAGCTCGGCCAGGAGCGGGTCGAAGTCGAGGGCGGGCAGGTCGTCCACGGGCCAGACCCGGGCCGGACGGGCGGCGGCGGGACAGCCGGCGGGGGCGGCGCCGGGCGCGGCCGGTCCGGTGGCGGAGGTCCCGGACGCCGGAGGGGCGGACGGGGACGGCCCCGGCGCGGGTCGTCCGGGCGGTGAGGGTTCGGGCGTCGGCGGTTGCGACGTCAGGGGTTCGGAGGTCATGCGGTGCCTCTTCCCGGCGGCGGACGGACGCGACACGCCGAAGGCCGCACAGCCCCCCGTACGGCCGAGCACCCCGATCACCCTCCGTGACGGGGCGGACGCGCTCGCGGTTGCGGGCTCGGGGGCGCGGGGTGAGTGTGGGCGGCAGTTCGCCCGATCGAGAAGAAGGAGCGAGTGCCGTGGTGACCTTGTGCAAACCCGCGGTGGCCGTGCCGGAGCACGTGATCACGATGGAGGAGACCCTCGACCTCGCCCGTGCGCGCCACGCCGACCATCCCCAACTCCCCCTGGCGCTGCGCCTGATCGGCAACACCGGGGTCGCCAAGCGGCACATCGTGCAGCCCATCGAGCGGACCCTGGAGCACCCCGGCTTCCAGGAACGCAACGAGTTGTACGAGGCCGAGGCCAAGGCGCGGGTGCCCGCCGTCGTCGAGGAGGCGCTCGGCAACGCGGGCCTCCGCCCGGCCGACATCGACATGATCGTCTACGTGTCGTGCACGGGCTTCATGATGCCCTCGCTCACGGCCTGGATGATCAACACCATGGGCTTCCCCAGCCACACCCGGCAGCTGCCCATCGCCCAGCTCGGCTGCGCCGCCGGCGGGGCCTCGATCAACCGGGCGCACGACTTCTGCACCGCCTACCCGGACGCCAACGTCCTCATCGTGGCCTGCGAGTTCTGCTCGCTCTGCTACCAGCCGACCGACCTCGGCGTCGGCTCGCTGCTCTCCAACGGTCTCTTCGGCGACGCCGTCGCCGCCGCCGTCGTGCGCGGCCGGGGCGGCTCCGGCATCACCCTGGAGCGCAACGACTCCCACCTGGTGCCCGACACCGAGGACTGGATCGCCTACAGCGTCCGCGAGACCGGCTTCCACTTCCTGCTCGACAAGCGGGTGCCCACGACGATGGAGCCGCTCGCCCCCGCGCTCCGCGAGATCGCCGGCGCGCACGGCTGGGACGCGGGCAACCTCGACTTCTACATCATCCACGCGGGCGGGCCGAGGATCCTCGACGACCTCAGCCTCTTCCTCGAAGTGCCGCCGGACGCCTTCCGGTTCAGCCGGGCGACCCTCACGGAGTACGGGAACATCGCCAGCGCCGTCGTCCTCGACGCGGTCCGTCGGCTCTTCGAGGAGGGCGGGCAGCCGGAGGGCGCCCGCGGCATCCTCGCCGGCTTCGGTCCCGGCATCACCGCCGAGATGTGTCTGGGGCGCTGGACCACCTCCGCCCACCCGGCCGAACCGCCGCTGGCCGCCCGCCGGATCGTCGGCTACTCGCCGCGCTTCCGGCACGCCCGCAGCCGGGCCTGAACCCCGCCGTCGGCAGCCCTCCGTCGGCAGCCCGTCATCAGCAGCCCGTCGTCAGTAGTCCGTCATCCGCAGTCCGCTGTCCGCAGTCGTAGTGCAAGGAGAGTCGTATGCCCCCCACACCGCCCTCCCGCCGCCCGCGCGGTCCCGCGGTGCTCGCCGCGCTCGTCGCCGGAGCGGCCGCCGCCTCGTTCACCGCCGCGCCCGCCCAGGCCGCGGCCCCCGGCGCGGCCCGGGTGCCGATGCACCAGTGCTGGGTCAACGGGGTCGCCGCCCCGCCCGGCGACCTCGTCAGCGGGACCTCGGGCGACGACCACATCTTCTGCGACAGCGACCTGGAGAACGTCACCGTCTGGGGCGGCGACGGCAACGACATGATCGAGGTGCGCGGCCTCGTCATCGACTCGGCCGTCATGGGCGGCGACGGCGACGACGTCATCCGGGCCAAGCACCTGGTGCCGCAGAACGCCTCCAGCATGGTCCGCGGCAACCGCGGCAACGACGTCATCAAGGTGGCCACGGTCGTCGGCGACGGCGCCGAGCACGGTGCCGTCGTGCACGGCGACGACGGCGACGACAAGATCACCACCGGCTCGGTGAGCGGCGCGCCCGGCAAGTTCAACCGGGGCGGCGGGATCGTCACCGGCAACGACGGCGCCGACACCATCAAGGTCGGGGTCGTCGACTTCTCCGGCCGGGTGCTCGGCGGCAGCGAGGCCGACACCATCGAGGCCGCCGGCCTCGGCCCCGAGTCGGGCGGTCTCATCCAGGCGGGCCCCGGCGACGACACGATCAGCGGCCCCGGCGGCACGATCCTCACGGTCGGCCCGCACTGGGGCATGGTCGACGCGGGCGTCGGGAAGGACACCTGCACGGTGAAGTCGGTCTCGACGCGGACCTCGATCAGCGCCTGCGAGGTGCTGCCGAAGGCCGCCCCGTCCGGCGCGAACCCCCAGACCCCGACCGGCGCGAAGCCCGCTGCCCCGGTGGGCGCGCAGCCCGCAGCACCGACCGGTGCGCAGCCGGCGGCCCCGGTGGGTGGCCGGCCCGCGTCTCCCGTGGGAGCCCCGCCGGCCGGCTGATCCCCGCGGGAGCCCGGCCCGCCTCCCCTCCCTCCAGTGGGAGCCCCGCCGGCCGGCTGATCCCCACCTGAACACCCCCGCACCACCGCCCGGCGACCCGCCGCCCCCCAGGGTCGCCGGGCGGTCGCGCGTCGGTCAGCCGTTCTCCCGGGCCGTCGTCCAGTGGCAGGCGACGCCCCGCTCGCCGCCGCCCGCGCGCAGGACCGGCAGGGGTTCCGTACGGCAGCGGTCGGCGACCGGGGCCGCCTCGCCCGAGGCCAGGACGTGGCAGCGGGCGTGGAAGCGGCAGCCGCCGGGGATCCGGGCCGGGTCCGGCGGTTCGCCGGCGAGCACCACCGGGGCCGTCTCCGACTCCGGCAGCACCGAGAGCAGCGCGCGGGTGTACGGATGGCGGGGCGCGGTCAGCACCGACTCGACCGGGCCCGTCTCCACCACCCGCCCCAGGTACATGACCGCCACCCGGTCCGCGATGTTCCACGCCAGGCCCAGGTCGTGGGTCACCACCAGGGCGGAGAGGCCGAGTTCGTCGCGCAGCCGGAGCAGCAGGGCGAGGATCTCGCCGCGTACCGAGGCGTCCAGGGAGGCCACCGGCTCGTCCGCGACGATGAGTTCGGGCTCCAGGACGAGCGCCCCGGCGATCACCACCCGCTGCCGCTGCCCGCCGGACAGCTCGTGCGGATAGCGCAGGAAGAAGCGCTCGGGCGGGCGCAGCCCGGCCCGGGAGAGGGCCTGTGCGACCGCCGCGCGCTCGTCGCCGTCGTGGCCGTGGATCCGCAGGCCCTCGGCGACCGCCTCGTACACGGTGTGCCGGGGGTTGAGGGAGCCGCTCGGGTCCTGGAGGACGAGCTGGGCCCGCCGCCGGTACGCCTTGAGCGCCTTGCCGGAGTACGCGAGGGGCCGCCCGGCGAACGAGACCGTGCCGGCCCCCGGCTTCACCAGGCCGAGGAGCGTGCGCGCCAGCGTCGTCTTGCCGCAGCCGGACTCGCCGACCAGGGCCACGATCTCGCCCGCGCCGATCTCCAGGTCCACCCCGTCGACGGCCCGGGACGGCGGTGCGCCGCGCCGCCCGGGGAAGGCGACGTGCACCCCGCTCGCCGTCAGCAGCGCCTCCGTCATCCGCTCACCCTTCCCACGTGGACGCAGGCGGCCCGGTGCCCGGCGCCCGCCGTCCGCAGTTCCTGGTCGTCCTCGGCGCACTCCGCCACCGCCACCGGGCAGCGCGGGTGGAAGGAGCAGCCGTCCGGCAGCGCCGCCGGGTCCGGCGGGTCGCCGGGCAGACCGCGCGGCGCCCGCCGCGAGGCCGGGTCCCCGATCCGGGGGAACGCCGAGGACAGCGCCCGCCCGTAGGGGTGAGCAGCCGCCTTGTACACCTCGCGGGCCGGGCCCTCCTCGACGATCCGGCCCGCGTACATGACGGCGAGCCGGTCGCAGGTGTCGGCGAGGACCGCCAGGTCGTGGCTGATCATCATCAGGCCGATGGACTCCTCGGCGACGAGCCGCTCGATCAGCCGCAGGATCTGCGCCTGGATCATCACGTCGAGCGCGGTGGTCGGCTCGTCGGCGACGATCAGGCGCGGTTCGCAGGCCAGCGCCATCGCGATCATCACGCGCTGGCGCTGTCCACCGGACAGCTCGTGCGGATAGCCGGCGGCCCGGGAGGCCGGGAGGCCGACCTGTTCGAGGAGGGCGGCGACCCTCTTGCGGGCCTCGGCGGGGGTGGCCCGCCGGTGCACCAGGAGCGGTTCGGCGATCTGGTCGCCGATCCTGCGCACCGCGTTCAGCGAGTGCATCGCGCCCTGGAAGACGATCGAGGCGCCGGCCCAGCGGACCGCCCGCAGCCGTCCCCACTTCATGGCGAGGACGTCCTCCCCGTCGAGGAGGATCTCCCCTTCGAGCCGGGCGGTCGTCGGCAGCAGCCGCAGCAGGGCGAGCGCCAGCGTCGACTTGCCGCAGCCGGACTCGCCGGCCACGCCCAGCTTCGACCCGGCCTCCAGGCTGAGGCCGACCCCGCGCACGGCGGGTACGGCCCCGGCCCCGGAGCCGTACGTGACCCTCAGGTCCCTGATCTCCAGGAGGCTCAACGCCCCACCCCCAGCCTCGGGTTGAGCACGGATTCGACGGCCCGGCCGCAGAGCGTGAAGGCGAGCGCGACCAGCGCGATCGCGATCCCGGGCGGGGCCAGGTACCACCAGTGCCCGGAGGAGACCGCACCCGCCTCGCGCGCGTCCTGGAGCATGCCGCCCCAGGAGACGACCGTCGGGTCGCCGAGGCCGAGGAAGGCGAGGGTGGCCTCGGTGAGGATCGCGGTGGAGATGCCGAGGGTGGTCTGCGCGAGCACCAGCGGCATCACGTTCGGCAGCACGTGCCGGGCCATGACGTGCCCGTGTCCGCCGCCGAGCGCGGTGGCCCGCTCGATGTACGGGCGGGACTCGACGGCGATCGTCTGCGCCCGTACGAGCCGGGCGGTGGTCGGCCAGGAGGTGACGCCGATGGCGAGCACCACCGTCCACATCGACCGGGACATCACCGTCGCGAGCACGATCGCCAGGACCAGGGTCGGCATCACCAGGAACCAGTCGGTGATCCGCATGACGACCGTGGAGAGCCAGCCGCCGTAGTGACCGGCGAGGACCCCGACGAGGGTGCCGATGGCGACGGACAGCGTCGCCGCGAGCAGTCCGACGAGCAGCGAGATCCGCGCGCCCCAGACCAGCAGGCCGAGCAGCGAGCGCCCGAACTGGTCGGTGCCGAGCGGGAACTCCGCGCTCGGCGGCTCCAGGGCCGTCCCCGGCGCGTTCGTCACCGACTGGACGTCGGCGCCGACGGTCCACGGGGCGGTGAGCGCGAGCAGCGCGATCAGGGCGAGCCCGGCGAGCCCGTACAGGCCCGCCCGGTGGTTCCGGTACGCCTTCCAGAACCGCGCCGCGGAGCTCCTGCGGCGCTCCCATGCGAGAGAGGTCATCGGCCCACCCGGGGGTCGAGCAGCGGATAGAGCAGGTCGGCGATCAGGTTCATCAGGATCATCGCTCCGGCGAAGACGACGAACAGGCCCTGGACGAGCGGGAGGTCGGGCACGCTGAGCGCCTGGTAGAAGAGGCCGCCGAGCCCCGGCCAGGAGAAGACGGTCTCCACCAGGATCGAACCGGCCGCCACATGGCCCAGGTTGATGAAGACCATGGTGACCGTCGGAAGCAGCGCGTTGGGCACCGCGTGCCGGCGCCGCACCTCGTCGTCCTTGAGCCCCTTCGCCCGGGCGGTCGTCAGATAGTCGCCGCCCATCTCGTCGAGCAGCGAGGAGCGCATCACGAGCAGCGTCTGCGCGTAGCCGACCGCGACCAGCGTCACCACCGGGAGGACCAGGTGGTGGGCCACGTCGAGGACGTACGCGAAGCCGGTCTCGCCGGTCCCCGACTCCATGCCGCCGGTCGGGAAGAGCCCCGGGACCGGGCCCGTGCCCACCGAGAAGACGATGATCAGCAGCAGTCCGAGCCAGAACGACGGCACCGACCACAGGGTGAGCGCGATCCCGGTGTTCACCTTGTCGCCGAGGCGGCCGTGCCGCCACGCCGAGCGGGTGCCGAGCCACAGCCCGAGCGCCGAGTAGAGCACCACGGCGACGCCGGTGAGCAGCAGCGTCGCGGGCAGCTTCGCCGCGATCAGCTCGCCGACCGGGGCGCGGAACTGGAAGGAGGTGCCGAGGTCGCCGGTGAGCGCCTTGGCGCAGTAGTCGGTGAACTGCTGCCACAGCGGCAGGTCGAGGCCGAACTGGCGGCGCAGGGTGGCGAGTTGTTCGGCCGAGGTGGGGATGCCGTGGGTCATCGCCTTCACCGGGTCACCGGGGATGATCCGGAAGAGGAAGAAGCTGGTGACCAGGACGGCGAGGAGGGAGACGAGCGCGCCGCCCAGCTTCCCCGCCGCGTGGCGGAGATAGCCGGAGGCGACGCCGGTGCGGGGTGCGCCGTCCGTGGCGCGGGCCTCCTCGGCCCGTGCCACGCCGGCGGGGGTGCTTGCCGTCGTCATCGCTACTCGCGGTCGTCGGCGGTGGCGCGCCGGCGCGTCCGGAAGAGGAGGAGTCCGCCGGCGGCGACGACCACGGCCGCCCCGACGCCGATCAGGACGCCGGTCGAGGAGGAGCCGGAGCCGTCCCCCGAGCCGGTGGCGGAGGCGGCCGGCACGGCCGACCACCAGGACCAGTAGCCGTCCTGCCCCCACAGGTTGCCCGCCGCCTCGGGCATGGTGGTGATCGACGCGATCTGGTCGGTGCGGTACGCCTCCAGGGCGTTCGGGTAGGCCATGACGTTCATGTACCCCGTGTCGTACAGCCGGGACTGCATCCGCTTGACCAGGTCCGCCCGCTTGGCGGTGTCGTACTCCACCGCCTGCTGGGCGTAGAGCCCGTCGAACTCCTCGTCGCAGATGAAGTTGTCGGTGGCGCCGGTGTCCTTCGGGGTGGCCGGGAGGGTGCCGCAGGTGTGGATGGAGAGGACGTAGTCCGGGTCGGGGTTGACCGACCAGCCGTCGAAGGCGAGGTCGTAGTCGCCCTTGACCCACGGATCCGAGACGCTGTCCAGGCATTCGACGGTCAGCCCGATGCCGAGCGCGCCCCACCACTCCTGGAGGTACTTGCCGACCGCCTTGTCGTTGGGGTCGGTGGCGTGGCAGAGGATCCGGAGCTTCAGCGGCTTGCCGTCCTTGCCGAGCCGCTTCCCCTCGCCGTTCTTCTTGTACCCGGCGGCGAAGAGCAGCTTGTCGGCGTTCACCGGGTCGTACGCCCGCTTCTGCTCGGGGCCGGGCTTCCAGAAGTACGCGCCGAAGCGCGGCGGGATGTACCCCTCGCCCTCGACGGCGTGCCCCTGGAAGACCTTGTCGACGAGGGTGGCGCGGTCGACGGAGAGGAAGAGCGCCTTGCGGACGGCCGGGTCGAGGAGGGCCGGGTGGCCGTTGCCGAAGGTCGTGCCGTCCTTGGCGCGGGCGCCGGGGTTGGTGGCGAGCGCGTAGAAGCGGCGCCCGGGGGCGTCGTTGACCTTGATGTCCTTCTGCGTCTTCAGCGCCGCGGCCTGGGCGGGCGTCAGGTTCGGTACGAAGGACACCTCGCCCTTCTGGAGGGCGGCGACGGCCGCGTCCCCGTCCTTGTAGTACTTGAAGACCAGCTCGTCGAACTTGGGGGCGCCGCGCCAGAACGTCTTGTTCGGCTTCAGCTTGATGTACTGGTCGACCTTGAAGTCGGTGATGACGAAGGGGCCGTTGCCGACGATCGGGAACTGCTGGTCGTTGTTGAACTTCGAGAAGTCGCCGACCTTCTCCCAGACGTGCTTGGGCACGATCGGCACGTCGAGGGCGGTCATCGTCGCCTGCGGCTTCTTCAGTCGGATGACGAGGGTGCGCGGGTCGGGGGCGGTGACCTCGGCGAAGTTGGCGGTGAAGCTGCCGTTGGCGGTGGCCGCGTTCGGGTCGGTCATCATCTTGTTGAAGGTCCAGGCCGCGTCCTCGGCGGTGGCCGGCTTCCCGTCGGACCAGGTGGAGTCCTCGCGGATCTTGTACGTCCACGTCAGCTTGTCCGCGGAGGCGGACCACTCGGTGGCGAAGGCCGGGACGGTCCTGGCGTCCTTGGCGTCGTAGTTGGTGAGGTACTCGTAGGCCAGCCGGTGGATGCTGGTCGAGGTGAGCTTCTGGGCCAGGAACGGGCTGAGCGAGTCGATGCTCTGCGAGACGGCCACCGTGAGCGTCGTACCGCCGGACTTCTCGTCCCCGGCGGCGGTCGTGGTGGCTGCCTGAGTGGCGGTCGCGGTGGCGGGGAGGGCCGCGAGCGAGGCGGTGGTGAGGGCGGCGGCGAGCAGGAGACGTGCGGTCCGGCGGGGCCGGCCCGGCCGGCGGGAGAGTGGGCGGGAGGGAACCTTCGTGACCATGACCATGGGACGTGACCTCGCGTCGGGGGATCTGTCGTGGAGTCGTGGATCTTGGGCTGACGTCAAGTGAAGCGAAGATGTATCAGCGGTGGTCTGCCGTCGTCAACGATGACTCAAACCCCGTGTGGACTGCGGGAATACAAGGAGGCTCCGTACCGGTGAACCGGTACGGAGCCTCATTGGTCTACTCCTGTGACGCCCTACTGCTGAGGGGCTGGCGGCGCCTGCGGGGGCGCCTGCGGCGGGGCCTGCGGAGGCAGCGGCTGACCGAACGGCTGCCCCGGATCGGGCTGCTGCCCGTACGGCTGCGGAGGCTGCCCGGGCTGCCCCGGCTGGCCGGAAGTCGCCGCCGGCGGGTAGGGCTGCTGCCCGTACGGCTGTCCGGGATACCCGGCCTGACCCGGCATTCCGGGCTGCCCCGGCTGCCCCGGCTGCCCCGGCTGATCCGGCTGGGGGTACGGCTGCGGCTGGCCCTGCGGCGGGTACGGCTGACCGGGCGCGGGCTGACCGGGGGCGTACTGCCCCGGCGCCGGCTGTCCCGGGTACGGCTGACCGGGGGCGGGCGGAGCGCCGTACGGCTGACCCGGGGCGGGCTGACCCGGCATCGGCTGACCGGGCGTCGGCTGACCGGCGTACGGCTGGCCCGGCACCGGCGGAGCGCCGTACGGCTGACCGGGCATCGGCTGTCCGGGCGCGGGCTGCCCGGGCACGGGCTGTCCGGGCACGGGCTGACCGGGGGCGTACTGCCCCGGCATCGGCGGCGCCATGTGCGGCGGCATGCCGCCCTGGGGGTCGCCGGTCCACAGGCCCTGCGCCTGCTGCGCCCGCGCGAAGTCCTCGGCCACCATCGCCGAGAGGTCGAAGTACGCCTCCCGGGTCTTGGGCCGCATCATGTCGAGGTCCACCTCGGCACCGGCCGCCAGGTGCTCGTCGAAGGGCACCACGATCACGCCCCGGCAGCGGGTGCGGAAGTGCTGCACGATGTCCTCGACCTTGATCATCTTGCCGGTCTCGCGGACCCCCGAGATGACCGTGATCGAGCGCTGCACCAGATCCGCGTAGCCGTGCGCCGACAGCCAGTCCAGCGTCGTCGAGGCGCTGGAGGCGCCGTCCACGGACGGCGTCGAGATGATGATCAGCTGGTCGGCCAGGTCGAGCACCCCGCGCATGGCGCTGTACAGCAGACCCGTGCCGGAGTCGGTGAGGATCACCGGGTACTGCTTGCCGAGGACGTCGATCGCCCGCCGGTAGTCCTCGTCGTTGAAGGTCGTCGAGACGGCCGGGTCCACGTCGTTGGCGATGATCTCCAGGCCGGACGGGGCCTGCGAGGTGAACCGGCGGATGTCCATGTACGAGTTGAGGTACGGGATCGCCTGCACCAGGTCGCGGATGGTCGCCCCGGTCTCGCGCCGCACCCGGCGGCCGAGCGTGCCGGCGTCCGGGTTGGCGTCGATCGCCAGGATCTTGTCCTGCCGCTCGGTGGCCAGGGTCGCGCCGAGCGCGGTCGTCGTCGTGGTCTTGCCGACACCGCCCTTGAGCGAGATGACCGCGATCCGGTAGCAGGAGAGGACGGGGGTGCGGATCAGGTCCAGCTTCCGCTGCCGCTCCTGCTCCTCCTTCTTGCCGCCCAGCTTGAAGCGGGAGGCCGCGCCCGGGTTCCGGCTCGACTTCGGCTTCTGCTTGTTGTTGCGCAGGAGGCGGTCGGAGGAGAGCTCGACGGCGGCCGTGTACCCGAGCGGGGCGCCCGGCACGGACCGCTCGCGCTGGTCGTGGGTGACCGACTGCGGCCAGGCCGCCCCGGTCCGCGGGTCGACGCCACCCGGCGGGTACCCGTACCCCTCCGGCGCCTGCGGCTGCGGTGCCTGCTCGCCGGGTGCCTGCGGGTAGCCGTATCCGCCCGGGGCGGGGGCCTGCGGCGGCAGTCCCTGCCCGGCGGGCGCCGGCGCGGACGGCTGGGGCTGAGGCTGCGGCTGCTGGCCGGGGTGCGGGTAGCCGTAACCGCCCTGCGCGGCGGCCGGTGGCTGCGGATAGCCGTACCCGGCGGGCGCGGGCGCGGGTGCCTGCGGCTGGGCCTGCGGTTGGGCCTGCGGCGGGAGGGCGGCGCCCTGGGGGTACCCGTACCCGCCCTGCGGCGGTACGGCTCCGGGCGCGTCGGCCACCGGCTGCCCGGGCCACTGCGCCGCGGGCGCAGGGGCCTGCGGGGCCGGCTGGGACGGCTGGGCCTGCGGTGCTTCGGGGGAGGCGGGCGGGAAGTCCGGCGGCAGCGGCGGCAGGGCGCCGCCCGCGTCGGCCGGGACGACGGGGGCGGCCGGGGCCACCGCCGCGTCGGCCGGGGCGTCCTCGGCGGGCAGCGGCACGGCGGCGGGGACGGCGTCGGCGGGCGCGGCAGCGGAGCCGTCCGCCGCCGAGTCGGCCTCCGCGGCGGCCTCGGTGTCGTCGCCCCCGGTCGCGTCGTGAACCTCGGCGGGAGCCGCCTCGGCCTCGGCATCGCCGTCGCCGTCGACGTCGGCATCGCCATCGGCGACGGCGTCGACTTCGGCAGCGACCTCCGTACCGGCGTCCGCCTCGGTCTCCGCGGCGGGGGCCTCGGGCGCCGGCTCCGCGGCCGTACGAGGATCCTCCGCCTCGGCGGCGGGCTCCTCCGCGGCCGGTGCCGGCGGGACGTCCGCGCGGGCCAGGCCCGCGGCCTCCGGGGAGCCCGGAAGGGGACCGGCCGCCGGGTCGGCCGCCGGGTCGGGCGTCGGCTGCGCGGCGACGTCCTGCCGCAGCGCGGCCGGGTTGAAGCGCATGGTGGAGCCGCTCTCCAGATCGCCGCCGCCGAAGGGCGCCGCCGGGGCCGGCTGCGCGGGCGCGGACGCCGGGTACGCGGGCGGCGTGCCGGGAGCGGCGGTCTCGGAGCCGTACGCGCCGTAGGGTCCGGGCGCGGGCGCCTGGCCCGGAATCTGGCCCGGGATCTGGCCCGCAGTCTGGCTCGGGACCTGGCCCTGCGCGGGCACGGCCGGGTAGGCGCCCGGGGCGCCGGCCTCGGAGCCGTACCCTCCGTGGGGTCCGGGCGCGGGGGCCGCCGGGTAGCCGGGCGGCGTGCCGGGGGCGCCGGCCTCGGAGCCGTACGCCCCGTAGGGTCCCGGCGGCGGGGACTGCGGCGGGGTCTGCTGCGGCGGCTGCGTCCAGCCGGGCTGGAGGCCGGCCGGGGGCGTCCCGGGCACCGGGAGCGGCGCGCCCGTCGGCGGCGGGGGAGTGGCACCGACGCTTCCCGAACCGCCCGGCGCGTTCTGCGTGTACCAGGCCGGCGGGGTGTAGTCGATGGTGAACTCACCCGTCATCTCGGCGGGATCCGCGTCGGACTCGTCGGCGGGCACGTTCCAGTCCCCGCGGATCTCGTCACGATCGCCGTTCACTTTGCCTCCTGGTGTGGTCGAGCACCCTTGTGCCGTCGTGCGTCGGGGCCACCGTTCGCTGCCGGTCGGGCGGCTCTCCCCCTCGGACCCGGCGACCGTTCCGAGGGATACTCCGCCGCGCCCCCACCCACCCTAAACGCCCCCGCCGTCAGGGCGGCAGGCCCGTCCTCCCCCTTCGGGTCCCGGCTCCGCCCGGGAGCGCGGCCAGGGTGACGCCGGTGCGGCGGAGCGTGAGGAGGCGCCGGGGGCGAAACCGTACAAGTCGCGGCAACAAGGGTGATTGCGTACCGCTTTGCCGGCCGTTCGCCGACGCCTTTCCCTTGCCCGAACGGGTGATACGACGAACCGGCGGCCGCGTACCCGTTTCCGGGCACCCGACCGCCGGTCCGATGCGGCCCCCGCCACCGGAGGGCGGGGCCGCGGGCTCACTTCAGGTCGAACTCGCCGTCCCGCGCGCCCAGCACGAAGGCCGTCCACTCCGCCTCCGTGTACCGCAGCACGGTGCCGTGGTCCAGCGAGGAACGCATGGCGACGGCGCCGTCGGGCAGATGGGCGATCTCGACGCGCTCCTCGTCCGGGCTCGTGCCGGGGGCGCCGATCCACTCGACGTCCGAGATGTCGAGGGCGTACAACTCGTCCTTCTCCTGCGCGCTCCCCATGGGGGTTCCTTTCGTTCACGGCCTGTCGGCGGACCATGTGTCCCGTGGCGCGGGGGAGTGGGGACCCGCCCCGTGCCACCAGGGGAAATACTAGGGAAAGCGGCCCCCGCGCGGGGCCGCTTCGGCCAAGCGCTCCCCGAACCGCCGTCCTTGCTCAGTCCATCCGCCGGGCCGTGCCGAGCAGGCCCGACTCCGCTTCCGTGGCGTTGGTGATGACCCAGTGCCGCTCACCGCCCGCGCACCACAGCGTCACGCCGTCCGCGAGCGTCGGCAGCGCCTCGACCTCGGTCCGCGTCAGGCCCAGGATGCGCCCGGTCTGCTGCGCCTCCTGCGGCGAGACGCGCTGGATGCCGACGAGCGTGGCTGCGCGCATCAGCCGCGGGGCGACCGGGCTGAGGTACGGAAGGAGCGTCAGCACCGACTGCCAGGGCGAGGAGACGACCCGGCCGCGCGGCGGCCGCATGCCGCAGTCCCGCACCACCACGGCCGGACTGCCGACGGTCGCGCCCAGCGGCGGCACCCGGCCCACGTCATGCAGGGTGATGCACTCCAGACCCGCGCCCGCCGCCTGCGCCAGACCCACCCACGCGTGCGGGCGGCCGGTCTCCACGACCACCCGGGAGCCGGTGGCGGCGGCGCGCAGCGCGAGGACCTGCGCCGTCCACAGGCCGCCGATGAGCAGGACGTCGTACGGCGTCGAGCGGTGGAAGCCCACCAACTGCGAGCGGCCCTCCGAGTCCTCGCCGATCACCACGCCGTCGTCGCCCACCGGCAGGGAGAGCGCGCCGAGTTCGGCCGCCGGGACGGTGTGCCCCGCGTGCCGCGGGCCGATCAGACCGCGCAGCCCCTTCACCGCTCCACCGCGGCCCGTCATCGAGCACCCCCGAGAGGCATCGTCGCCAGCACGCCGGGCAGCTGCTCGCGGTCCAGTCGCAGCAGGCCGACCTTCGCGGTGCGCGCCGCCTGCTCCAGGGTCCGGCGCACCCGGACCAGTTCGTTGTCGGAACCGCCGGTGACCCGGAGGTGGCCGCCGACCTCCATCGTGCCCTGGCGCGTCCCGCGCCGGACGGTGAGGCTGAAGGTCGTCGCGTACGCGGGGACCGAGGTCAGCAGCGAGACCAGGCGCGGCAGCGGCGCGGCGCCCCGGCCCAGCTCGGGCCAGCGGCCGACCGCGTACGTGGTGTGCCAGCGGTCGTCGCACCGCCAGACGCGGGAGGTCTCGGCCGTCCGCCGCTGCGGCGCCGCGTCCGCCCGGCCCGCCCGCGCGGCCGCGTGGGGACTCGTACAGGCGGCGGTCGCGATGGTGGAGTTGACCTCCTCCTGGTCCAGGACGACCGCCTGGAAACCGGCGCCGGTGATCCGGCTCGCCAGGTGGTCGGCGATCCGGACCAGGCAGCGCTGCGCGCCCTCCAGGCCGCCGCCGCGCGCCGCGACCGCCTCCTTGCAGCGCTCGGGGTCCAGCTTCACGGCCACCCAGGTCAGCCGCAGCGCGGGCGCCCCGGTCCGCTCCTGGAGGGGGGTGTACGAGAGGCGGGCCACGGCCTGCTGGGGGAGGTGCGGCGCCGGGGCCGGACGGACCTGCTGCACCAGCTGGACCGACTCGACCACGATGTCGTCGACCTCCAGGGCGTCGCCGAGGAGGGTCAGCGGGAAGGCGCGGGCGCCGAAGACCGGCCGCAGCGCCGAACCGCTCGCCTCGACGCGCAGCACGGCCGTCAGGAACGAGCCGTCGCCCAGCATGCCGACGGTGCGGTGGTTGCGGTCGACGTACGGCCGGGCGCCGAAGCCCCGCACGCTCTCGGTGACGGGGGCGAGCGCCGGGTCCGCGTCGGGCGCCGAGGGCGCGGTGTCGCGCCGGCGCGAACGCAGCGCGAGCGCCGTCCCCATCCAGTCCTGCACCGCCTGGCCGCGGCGGCGGATCACCGCGAGGAGCACGAGGACGCCGGCCACGACGCACGTCGGGACCAGCCAGAGCCCGCCCATCACGAAACCGACGGCCACCAGCGCCAGCGCCGCCTCCACCAGCACGAGCTGACGGAGATGGACGGGGCCGACCCGGCTCGTGCGCGACAGCGGGCGGAGCGTCGTCGTCGCAGGGACGGCCGGCTGCGCGGCCCCCGGTGCCGGAGCGCCGCGCCCCGACTCACCGCGCTCGTTGCTGCGTTGCCGTCGGGAAGATTGAGGCGCTCGGCCGCTGGTCCGCCGCCCGTCGCGCGCACGCGTCGCCGTACCCATCGCCGCGTTGCCCCCTCGTGTCCGTAATAGCCGAATTCCCCTGGGCGTTGACCGGGCGATCACCCTACCTGAGCGGTGAGACACGGGTGCCGCCAGGCATAGTAGGGGGCGGCGGGGCGGCGGCAGGACCCGCCGAGTGTGGCAACCTGGTCGGCCGGCGGGGAGAGGGACGACACAACAGATGGCATCACGACGCGACGAACTGAACGCCTACACCTTCGCGAAGCGGAGATTGGTCGCGCAGTTCGTGCAGCCGAACTCGACGGGCTCCGAGGAGGGCGCGCCGCGCCCGCTGCGCGCGGTGGTGCCGGGCGCCATCGTCGGCGCGGTCGTCCTCGCCGTCTTCGGGGCCTGGGGCATGTTCAAGCCCGTCGCCCCCAAGGACTGGGACAAGCCCGGACAGAACGTGATCATCGCGGACAAGTCGACCACCCGGTACGTGGTCCTCAAGACCGGTGACAAGCTCCAGCTCCACCCGGTCCTCAACATGTCGTCGGCGAAGCTCCTCCTCGACCCCGACAAGGACAAGATCATCACGGTCGCCGAGTCCGTGCTCGACAGCGGCCGGATCCCGCACGGCGCCACCCTCGGCATCCCGTACGCCCCCGACCGCCTCCCCGACCCGAAGGAGGCCGGCGCCGCCAAGCGCTGGGCCGTCTGCGAACGCCCCGGCGAGGGCGGCCGCGCCATCCAGAAGGCCGCCTTCGTCCTCGCCGCCCGCGAGGAGGCCAGGACCGACGGCGAGGAACGCCTCACCGGCGGAGAGCTGCTCTACGTCGAGGGCCAGGACCGCACCCGCTACGTCGTCGACGCCAAGGGGACCGCGTACCCCGTCGAGAAGGACGAACTGCTGCTCCGCCAGCTCGTCGGCCAGGGCCGCGTCGCCCAGCGCGTCTCGGACGCCTGGCTGAACACCCTGCACAAGGGCGACGCCATCACCTTCCCGAAGGTCCCCGGGGAGCCGGGCGCCGCCGCCGAGGTCAGCGGCCTGTCGCCCGAGCTCGCCAAGGTCGGCACGGTGCTCACCGCGACCGACGGCACCAGCCGGAAGATGTACGTCGTCCTCCAGGACCGGGTCGCGCCCATCAGCGACTTCACCGCCAAACTGCTGCTCAACAGCCGCCAGCTGGTGGAGCTCGGCCAGGCCGGCCAGGCCACCAAGGTCAGCGGCGGCGCCTTCCAGCCGGGCGACGCCTTCGGCAAGGACAAGAAGTGGCCGGAGGCCGTACCCGTCCCCGTCAACGAGGCGGGCACCGGCGAGGGCAGCCGCAACACCGTCTGCAACGTGCTCCGCGAGGTCGACGCCGACAACGGCCGCACCACCCTGAGCACCTGGGCGGGCGAGGACTTCCCCGCCACCCTGCCGACCGGCTCCAGCAGCGCCTACGTCACCCCCGGCTCCGGCCAGCTCTTCCGCCAGTTCAAGGGCTCCACGACCTCGACCGGCTTCCTCTTCCTCGTCACCGACACCGGCCTGCGGTACGCCATGCAGTCCAACGGCGACACCGCCACCGACGACTCCGGCATCGGCTCCTCCGGCTCCGACGAGGAGAAGCAGGCCCGCCTGGCCGAGGCCCAGCAGGCCCAGAACCGCCTCGGCTACAAGAACATCGAGCCGCTGCCCGTACCCGCCGAGTGGTCCACCTTCCTCCCCACCGGCCCCCGCCTCTCCACCGGCGGCGCGCGCCAGCCGCAGGGCTCATGAGCACCGACCCGCGCCGCCCCCGGCGCCACCCGCTGGTACGTCTGTGGTCCGTCGGGGCCGCGACGGCGCTCTGCGCCCTCGGCCTCCCGCTCTCCACCGCCTCCACGGCGGCGGCGGACGACGGCGGCCAGTGCACCTTCCCGAACAAGAAGTACGAGGGCCGGCCCTGGTCCCTCCAGCGCGTCCAACTCGACGAACTCTGGGCGCAGTCCACCGGCAAGGGCGTCCGCGTCGCCGTCATCGACACCGGCGTCGACGTCCGCAACCCCCAGCTGGCCAAGGCCGTCGACGCCAAGAGCGGGATCAACCTGATCCCCAAGGACGCCAAGGACGCCAACGGCTACAAGCTGAAGCGCGGCAAGGAGAACGGCACCACCGACACCGTCGGCCACGGCACCAAGGTCGCCGGCATCATCGCCGCCCGCCCCGCCAAGGGCACCGGCTTCGTCGGCCTGGCCCCCGACGCCACGATCATCCCCATCCAGCAGAACGACGCCGACGGCCACGGCACCACGACGACCCTGGCCGCCGCGATCCGCCACGCCATCGCCAAGGGCGCGAACGTGATCAACATCTCCCAGGACACGGCGGACGCGGTCAAGCCCACCCCCCTCCTGGAACAAGCGGTGAAGGCGGCCCTGGACAAGGAGATCGTCGTCGTCGCCTCCGCCGGCAACGACGGCCTCGGCGGCAACGTCAAGGCCACCTACCCCGCCTCCTACGAAGGCGTCCTGGCCGTCGCCGCCTCCGACCGCAACAACGAACGCGCCCCGTTCTCCCAGTCCGGCGACTTCGTCGGCGTCGCCGCCCCCGGCGTCGACATGGTCTCCACGGTCCCCGGCGGCGGCCACTGCGCCGACAACGGCACCAGCTTCTCCGCCCCGTACGTCGCCGGCCTCGCCGCCCTGATCAAGTCCAAGCACGCGAAGTGGACCCAGGAGCAGATCGTCGCCCAGATCCAGCAGACCGCCGAACGCTCGGTCGCCGGCCACGACCGCCTCGTCGGCTGGGGCGTCGTCGACCCGGTCAGGGCCCTCACCGAGGACGACAAGCCCATCGAGAAGCCCGTCGCCCGCGAAGGCGTCACCCGCGCCGAGGCCCCCACCCCCGCCGCCGTCCACCTCGGCGAGACCCCGGACCAGCGCGCCGCCCGCCTGGCCACCTACATCGTCACCGGCGGAGCCGTCCTCGTCGCGGCCATCACCGGCTCCGCCGTGGCCCTCCGGGACCACCGCCGCAGACGCGGCACCACGGCGACAGCCCGGTGATCATTGCAGACGCACACGCCTGATAGCGTCCGATGAGCAGTGCGGTTGTAGAAGTCTCGTGACGAACAAGAGACTTGGGGCCGTCAGTCGCACTCACTAGAGTGGTACGCGCGCGAACGGGGATGGCGAGTCTCCACGATCGCAATGCAGGACAGCAGGAGCAAACGGGGAGGATTGGCTCGTGTTTCACGTGACGGGTGACGGGGGTGGTGACCGTGGGTAACCTTGAGCTCGGTGTCGGGGAGTTGAAGAAGTTCCGCGACAAGGTCAACGGAGTCATCAAGGACCTGGAGGGCGGCGCCGGCGGCGCCGCGCAGCTGGGCCAGAACCGCGTGACGCGCGGTTCGTTCGGCACCGGGATCGCCTTCGCCGAAGCCGACGGTTTCTTCACCGCGTACGAGCACGTCCACTCCTCGCTCGTCGCCCTGTCGAAGTCGCTCAGCGGTCAGATCGAGCTGCTCCAGATCGGCGTGCACGCCGCCGACGTCGGCTACAGCAACGTCGAAGAGGACCAGCGCAGGCGCTTCTACGAGATCCGCGCCCGCCTCAGTGAGGAGCGCGCCGAGGCCATCCAGCGCGAGGAGCAGGCGCGGAGCAAGCAGCCCGCGCAGCCCGCGAAGGAGAGCCAGGACTCCGGCAACGTCGCGAAGGACATGAGGTGACGACCGATGAGTGACGAGAAGAATCCGAACCCGAGCACGCCCCCGCAGCCGGAGCTGACGCCCCAGGAGCAGCAGCAGGCGAAGGACACGGCCCAGATCGAGGCCAAGCACCAGACCACCGACTTCCTGGAGAAGCTCGACGACGTCCGCTTCCCCTTCCCCTTCGGCGGCGACTTCCGCCTCAGGCCCAAGGGCAGCGTCTACGGCTCGACGTCCTTCGAGGGTGCCCGCCTCAACGACATGCTCGACCTCCTCGACAGCGCCAACCCCTCCGCACTGGAGCAGGCGGGCGAGGCCCTGGAGAACGCCACGAAGTCCCTCAACGCCGCCGCCAAGGAGCTCACCAGCTTCGTCGGCAGCGTCGAGTGGAAGGGCGAGGCCGCCGTCGAGTTCCAGCGCTACGGCTCCGAGGTCGCCGCCTACGCCTGGGACATCGGCAAGGTCGCCAACGCGGCCGGCTCCCAGATGAAGGTCGCCAGCACCGGCCTCACGTCTGTCCGCAACGCGAAGCCGCCGCGCGACAACCGCCTCGTCCAGAAGAAGCCCACGGACTTCACCGAGGTCGAGAAGACCGAGAAGAACGAGGACTACCAGAAGGCCCTCCAGGTCGAGAAGGACCGCCAGGAGGCCATCAACCAGATGAACCGCCTCGCGTCGTTCTACGCGGTGTCGCAGAGCACGCTGGCGGGCCAGGAAATGCCGAAGCCGCCGGAGGCGTACAAGGCGGCGGTGCCGCTGCCGTCAGGGCGGGACAACAGGCTTGGCGCGTCGGGTCCGTCCTCTTCTGCGTCTCGTGACGGACTGTCGAAGGAGTCCTCCGGACACATCAGTACCGTCGAGGACCGCATTACCCAGACGATGCCCCGCACCGGCGACCAGCTCGACGGCTCCGACCCGATCCGCGAGAAGCCCTCGGACGACACGAGGGTCCAGATCGACACGGTCAAGACGCCGCCGGCGCCCACCCTCCCGAACACGCCTCCCACTCCGACCGCGCCCACGAACCCCCCGCCCCCGACCGGCCCCGGGATGCCTCCGCCGCTCACGCTCGGCACCCCGCCGCGCACCGGTGGACCCAAGATCACCGGGAACCCGGGGATGCCGCGTACGGCAACGGGCAGGACCGGCTTCGGCCGTCCGGTCGGCCCGACGACCGCGCCGACCGTCGGCCGCGCGGGCGGACCGAAGGGCCCGCTGGGTCCGCAGGCGTTCGGTCGTTCGGGCAGCCCCACGAGCCCCCCGATCGCGGGCCGTCCCGGCAACCCGACGAACTCGCCCATGGCGGGCCGGCCGGGCAGCCCGACGAACTCCCCGACGACGGGCCGTGCCAACAGCCCCATGGGGCGCGCGGGCGGACCGCAGGCCACTTCCTCGTCCACGCAGGCGGGCCGGGCCACGCCGCAGACGGGCCGCCCCGGACAGCCCGCCACGGGCCGTACGGCCGGCGGCAAGGCGAACCCGATCACGGGCGGCACCCCGCAGCGTCCCACCGGCGGGAACACCGGCTCGCGGATCCCGAGGGGCACGGTCGTCGGCAGCGAGGGCCCGGCCGCGGGCCGTACGGCGGCGGCACGCCCCAGCCAGGCCGGCGTGGTCGGCGCCAACAACGCCAAGGCAGCACCGCGTCCCGCCGGACGAGGCACCCCCAGCTCCAACGGAGTGGTCGGGACGCCCCGTGGCATGGGCGGCCGTGGCAACCAGCGCCCGGACCGCGACGAACAGGACCGCGACGGCTCTTCGCGCCCCGACTACCTGACGGAAGACGAAGAGACCTGGACGAACCGTCGGCGCGGCGCCGTACCGCCGGTGATCGACTAACCACTCGGAAGGCTCGGAAGTCAGGATGACGGCACGAATGATCGAGAGCGGCGGCAGGCTCCGGCGGGCGCTCCTCGGCACCACGGCGATCGCCGTGCTGACGACGTCGCTCGTCGGGCTCGCCCCGACGGCGGTCGCCGCCGACGCGCGGTCGCAGCAGTGGTACCTGGACGCCATGGGCGCCGAGGACATCTGGAGGAAGTCGACCGGACGAGGCATCACGGTTGCCGTCATCGACTCCGGCGTCGATCCGGACACCCCGTCTCTCAAGGGCAAGGTGTTGAAGGGCTGGGACGCATCCGAGTCGAACGGCGATGAGACCAACGACTACAGGGGCCACGGCACATCCATCGCCGAGCTCATCGTTGGCTCAGGCGCGCAGGGCGGAATCAGGGGACTGGCACCGGACGCCAGGGTGATCCCCTATCGGGTGAGTGACACCGAGCTGCAGAACGAGCAAGCCGTCAATGCTTTCGACTTCTCCGAGGCGATCAAGGCCGCAGCGGACAGCGATGCACAGATCATCAACATTTCTTGGGGAAGCGAGTACTACCACGAGGAAAGCCGGGAAGCGCTCCAGTACGCCCATGCGAAGGGGAAGCTCATCTTTGCGGCCTCTGGCAACGACGCGAAGAAGGGCAACAAGAAGCATTATCCGGCCGCCTATCCGGAGGTAGTCGCTGTTGCGGCAACCACTCGAAGCGGCGTCGTGGCTGACTACTCACAACACGGCGACTACATTGACCTCGCTGCGCCGGGCAGTCAGATTCCCGGGTACTGCGACAAGAGCCTCACGAAGTACTGTCTGAGTGACGGCACCAGCAACTCCACCGCGCTCGCCTCCGCCTCCGCCGCCCTGATCTGGTCCCTGCATCCCGACTGGACCGGAAGCCAGGTCCTCCGTGTCATGTTCGAGTCCGCGGGCCGCGGTGACGACTGGAAGCCGGGCACGGTCAGTACCAAGGCCGGCCACGGCGTCGTCCGCCCCAATGCCCACATCAACCGCGGCATCGGCAAGCCGGGCGACCCGAACATCAGCCCCTTGACCAACATGCCCACGGGCGTTGCCGCCGACGGCGGGAAGCCCCCTTCGACCACCGCGTCCGCCGGCGTGCCGTCCGGTTCCGCCGCCCCCTCCGCAACAGCTTCGACACAAGCCCCCGACGGCAAGCAGACGTCCGGCGCACCTGTGGCAGGCTCCAACGGGAGCGCGGCCGAGGACGCGGACGGCGGCGGCAGCACCGGCCTCGTCATCGGCATCGCCGCAGCGGCCGTGGTCGTCGTAGCGGCCGCAGGCGTGGTCATCGCACGCCGACGACGCGCGACCGCCTGACAGCGACACCCCACACAAACCTCCCTGCGTCCGCGCGAGTTTGCGAACGCAGCTTCAACAGAGAACCCGAGAAAGGGAGAGCGACACATGTCAGTCTTGAAGGTTGGCGATCAGAGTCTCAAGGATTTCCAGGACGAGCTCACCCGCAAGTTCGATGACGTGAAGGGCCAGCTGTCGGCCCTCCAGGGCGTCATCGACAGCCTCGAAGGCCGCTGGAAGGGCATCGGCGCCGGCGCGTTCGACGCCAAGCAGACCGAGATCAACCAGGGCATGGTGCGCATCGCCAAGCTGATGCTGAACTTCCAGGAGGCCATCCAGGTCACCCGGACGACGTCCAGCAACACGGACGACGAGGTCGAGGCGGCCCTGCGCGGCGTCGACGTGACCGCGGGCTTCTCCGGCGACGCGGGCGCCGAGAAGGCCGCCCGTTCGGGCATCGCCGGCCTCTGACCTCCGGGTCGGAGCCACGCACCCACCCCACCTGAACGACACCACCGAAAAACGGAGGGAACATGGCCGGCAACGACGGCATCATGCTCGTCACGTACGCCTCGCTCGACGACGCGGCGAACCAGATCGACGCGCAGGCGAAGCGCCTGGACGAGGCCCTGGAGGCCATCCAGACGAAGATCCGCTCGGTCTCCAACACCTGGGAGGGCGAGGCGAAGGCCGCCGCCGACGGCGCCCACGCCAAGTGGGACCAGGAGACGCGCGCGATCCACCAGGCCCTGCAGGGCATCTCCAAGGCCGTCCGCCAGGCCGCCCCGGCCTACCAGGCGGGCGACAAGCGCGCCGCCGGCTTCTTCTAAGCCGAAGCCGTACGAAGGCAACACAAGGTGGGCGTGCACGGGAGGCGCCCACCGTTCCTAAAATCTGAGCGGGAGCAAGTCCTGTTGCCAGGACCTGCGCTCAGCCGGACGACCCGAACGGTGTTGGGTGCTGTCCTGGTCGACCGCTTTCCTGCCGTGTCCGGCGCCGTCGGATCGTGTCCGTGGTCCGGGGATAAGGGGGCGGTGTCCCTCACGTCCCCGGGCTTCGGGTCGGGCCTGGGCGGTCCGATGCCCGCGACGATCGCTCTGGTCGTCGCGGGGCGGTGCCGCCCTCCCCCAGCCTTCGGCCGGGAGGTGCCCCCAGCCTGATCCGGTGCCCGAGGGCGCGCCTGCCGATCGCCACCGAGGCGGCAGCGTGTCGGGAAGTCTGTCGTTTACTGCTGGTGAGCGGTTCTTGCCAGTGTTCGGCGCCCCATTTAGAGGTGTAGGCAGGGTCGACGGCGATGACGCCGATATCCGCCTCCGCGCACATGCTGACCAAACGGGCTCGGAGTTTGCCGGTGGGGATACCGGAGATCAGCTGCCGGAACCGCCTGCGACGACCGTGTTTCTCGCGGGTGGTGGAGCTGGTGAAGTCGAGCAGAAGGCCGGTGAGGGCGTGTCGGAGCTGGGCGTCACGATGGGGTGCGGTGCCGGTCAGCTGGTAGTCGAACCGGCGCGGTGCACCGACCGGCTTGCCGGACTCGCCGTCTGCGGTCAGGAACCAGCGGGTTGTCTCCCACTCCCGCCGCCATTGCTCGGCCGTCCTGCTGACGGCGGCAAGGTGGTGGCGCTGCCGGAGCAGCCGTCTGCCACCCCGCACGACGGACACCTGGCCGGCTTCCCGTTCGGCCTTGACCCGCTCGAACCTGCCCTCCAGGACCGTCAGGCGTCGGGACTTCTGGAACCATTCACTCCGGGACCGGTAGCCGCCAGGCTTGCCCCGTGATCCCTTCTCACCCACTGGCAGCGACAGTCGATGCCGGATGGTGCGGATGCCTGCGTCCAGGGACTGCAGGTACCTGTGCTGGGCGCGCCGGGACAGTCCCCACTGGTCGTGCGTGTGTGCCGTTGCGGACCCCGCCCATCGCGAGGACGACACGGCGGTCAGCTTCCGCTTCCGCGCCGCCCACGCCGTGGCTGAGTGTTCCAGACCGTCACGGACACGCCGCGCGAGATCCGTGGACGCCAGGCGTCCCATGTGTGCGCCCACGGTCTTCAGGACCTCCTCGTCCCGGGCGCTCAGTCCCTTGAGCCGGCCCCGGACCGACACACCGTTGGGGCCCGTCGACGACGAACGAGCGCGCGATCTGCCGTAACCCCTTCTCCTCCGTCACGCCCCATCACCCCCGTCCATCCCGGTGTGCACCGACGGGGCGAACTTGGTCGACAGCACCGACAGCCCACACAGAATTGTGCGAAAGAGATGCACTCATGCACGTACATGTGCGTTCCTTCCTGCTTCGGCACGATCAAGTCCCCACTCTGTCGTGTCTTCGGAGGCTTCAGCAGCGGCCCTCCGAGACCCGCACGGTCAGGCTCACGGTGTCGGTGGTTCCCCAGGTCCGAGGCGGCTCGGGGGGAGTGAGGCGCATGCAGAAGGTCTCGGACAGGAAAGCCGCGCTGATCTCGAAGTTGTCCTCCGTGGGACTGGGTGAGATGTCGAGGTCGTATCCGGGCCCCTCGCCAGTTGCCCGGATGGCATCCCTGATCATGCTCTCGTAGCCGAGGTGCACCCTCTGCGGCTGGGCCTCCAGGTCACGGGCGGCTTCGTGAACGGCGTCGCGCAGCTCCGTCTCGCTCCACTGGCTCGTGTCGGAGACGTACAGGTAGAAGCCGACCAGCCCGGCGACCGTCGCGAACATCAGCATCCGCGCCACGGGGTTCCGCGTGTTGTAGACCCAACGACCCCTGCGTACGAACACGGGCTCACCATCGCCCCACGCCATGCTGTTCCCTTCGGAATCCGAATCGCCGCGCCCGGGCGCACGAGTGCCCGGGCGCGGGTATGTGGCTCAACGCTCTTGTGGCGTTCGGCGAAGTCGCCTTCCTGGAGCGACGCCCGTCGAGTCCGACGGAACGCGGGTCACCGGGTGCACTTCAGGTCGTTCTTGATGTCACCGGTGAAGCTCTTGGCGAACCGTTCGAGGTCCTTGCGTCGCTGGGTCACGTCCTTGATGAAGCTGCCGTTGACGGTGACTTCCAGCACGACGTTTTTGTCGGGCGCGGCGCAGCTGCTGGTGATCATTGCGCTCCTGTCTCCGATCGCGCCCTTCTGACCTGGGGGAAGGCCCTCGATCGGACGGGGATTGTCGCGAGTTACATGCTCCTCGGGGCCCATCGGGTCGGGGTACTCGGCCAGCTGCCAGATGGTGACGAAGAGAACGAAACGCTGGTCCACGAAGAGCTTGCAGTCTTTCTCTGATCCCTCCGAACCTTCCGGCTGTTGCTCCGCCAGTTCGCTACCGTCAGGGAGCAGAGGATCCAGCGCGTCCTGCGTCACGGGGACACCGCACAGGGTCTCGGGGACCGCGTACTCGCGCTTCGTACCAGCACATGCCGTCACCGTGAGCCCGAGGGCGACGAGAAGCACGGCAAGGCGCGTGAATCGGCGGGGGCCTGTACTCATCAGCTCTCACCACCTTCACGGTCGACCTTGTCGTTGCCGTGGTCGGCCGCAGAGCGGATCTTCCGGTCGACACCACGGTCCGAGTACCCTTCTCGCCCCTCTGCCCACTCGCCGTTCACCTGCTGCCAATGGTCTGCCAGGGCCTTCAACTGCGACTTCCGCTCCTCGCTGTTGTGCTGGCGCTCCTCGGTAGCCTTCTCGCTGACGCGGTTGGCCTCCTCCTCGGCCCAGGCAGCTGTGATGGCATCGACACCACGCTGCGCCCAGTCGCCCCCGAACTGGTTGGCGATGCCGCCGACGATGTGATAGTTCCAACGCTGGTCCCAGGATGTGTCGCGCAGGTCCTTGGCCTCGTCCGCGTTGATGGTCAGCTGCCGTGCCTGTTCGAGGAAGCCCACGGTGCTTCCCGCGTTGAGGAGGCTGTCCTCCGGGTTCTCCTTCTCGGTGTTGATGTCGGCGAGAATCGCGTAGTTTATTTGCTCGTTCAGCAGGGCGTACGAGTCCTTGTTCCTTGAGATCTGCTTGGAGACTTCCAGGAGCTGATTTCCGTCCAGCTCGCCGGAACCAAGCGGGTCGCTCATGGCCTTGTGGACGGTCTCCCCGTGGTTGCCGAGGGCCCACGCCATGTCGTCCCGCAGCTCCGGGGGAAAGTCGTCCCCTTCTTCCGACAGGAACTGCATCGACCGCTTGAGGGCGTCGCGATGCGCATCGGTGTGCTCGACGAACGTCGCGCCGTCGGCCTTGGGATCCGTCATGCCCGACACCGCCGCGAACATCGCCTTGCCGGTGGCGTCGAGGGTCTCGTTCGGGCCGTCCGTCAGCGGGGAGTCGTCGAACGCCGGGCGCTCCTTCAGGACCCACATGGCGTTGTCCTGTGGTTCCGTCGTGTTGAAGAACTGGGTCGCCGCGTCCGGGCTGTTGGAGAGTGCCGTCATGAAGCCGGCCATCGGGTCGCGGCCGAATTCGTCGTCGCCGATGAAGTTCATCTTGGGCATCATCTGCCCCATTCCCTGCCAGAAGTTGCCAGGGACCTTCATCTTCTTCTCAGTCTCGACCAGCTGGTTGCCGTACTTGTTGAGAAACTGGTCGTCGTAGTCGCCCGTGCGCATGAGGTTGCTCATGATCTGGTAGCCGTAGACCTCCGCGCCGCGCGTCTTGTACCGCTCGCCGGAGAGCCGCACCATGTCGTTCTCCCACTGCCGCATGGCGGGGCTGTCCGATTGGGTGGCGCCGCCGAGGACCGCGCCGAGGGTCTTCTGGAAATCGCCGAGCTGGTTGAGCTGCGTCCGGTCCAGGGTCCGCGTCAGCTCGTTCGGGTTGTCCGGGCTCGACAGGTCGGCCCAGAACTCCAGCATCGCCTTCGGGCCCACCTGGGTGGCGAACTTCTCCTGGAAGAGAGGGTCGTTCTTGTACGACGCGAGGAGGCCGTTCAGTTTCCGGAACTCCTCGGGAGACATCTCGTCGCCCTTCTCCTTCAGGAGCTTCGCCGCCTCCTCGGCCTTGCGCAGCGCGTCGATCGCGGTGTCCCGGTCGCCGTACTTCGCTCCCGAGAAGCCGGTCTCGGCCTGGTCGACGAGGGCGCGCAGGACGGTCGCGGCGGTCGAGTCGCTCTCCGTCGCCCGGTTCAGGATGCGTTCCACGTCGTCCCGCAGGTGCTCCGCGTCCTGGGGGGAGTGGTCCGGGACGTCGTGGCCCTTCGCGGCGCGGTCCGGGTGGATGAGCATGGTGACGGTGAAGCCGCCGGGTATCGGGGTCACCGTCAGGTTCTTCTTGCGGCCGCGCTCCAGCGCCTGTTCGAGCTGCTGCTGGTAGCTCACCAGCTCGTCGTGCGTGTCCTTGAGGATGTCGTGGATGCTCTGTGCCTGCGTGTGCGCGTCCGAGAACTCGCCGGCCGTCTTGGTGATGAAGGAGCGGGAGACGGTGGCGTTCGCACCGGCCCAGTTCGCCTTGTCGGCCTTGGCCTTGAGATCGTCCCTGGCGTCCGTCTCCAGCGACTTGAGCTTGTCCGCGACCCCCTTCCAGGCGGTGATGGCCTGGCTGAGCGTGCCGAAGCTGCCCTGACGCAGTGTTTCGAGGTCCATCAGCGCTGCGTCCTCTCGGTGAAGCCCTCGTCCAGCGTCGCGATGCTGCTGACGACGCCGTAGATGTAGTGCTCGTCGCCCGCGTGCGCGTTCTGCGTGAAGTCCATGTGGTTCGAGATGTGCGCGCAGGCGTCGAGCAGCGTCTTCAGCTGCTTCTCCCAGCGGTCCTGCACATGGTGGATCGCGTCGCCCAGGTCGAAGCCCTGCGTCCGCAGGTCCTTGGCCGCCGTCTGGCTGATGGACCAGGCGTCGCGTCCGTCCTTGCCCAGCTTGTCGAAGAGCTTGAAGGCGGCGTCGCCGACGGCGGCGAGGTCCTGCTGGCTGACCTTGAGGTCGCCGCCGGGCGAGCCGCCGCCCGGGTCCTGCGCGTCGGGCGCCCGGTTCAGCTGCATCGCGGTGGAGGACTGTCCCGCAGCCTCCGTCTTGATCTGCCCCCACTCGTCCCAGGCCATCAGGCCCCTTCCCCCGTGCGTGCTTTCGCTCCGCCGTGTCGGATATGCCGAATCGATCTACTGCTGGAAATGTTGACGTTGGAAATCAGAGCCGACGCAAGCGCCCGGCCCTTCGGGCAGGGGGCCGCCTCGGCGGTCGTCCCGTTCGCGCAGCACCGTAAACCGGTACGTCGTCGACGCGAGCGGGACACCTCGGAAGCGGGACACCCGGAAGGCCCCCCCTACAGCTCCGCCATCCGCCCCGTCTGCACCAGCGGGTTGCCCCGCTGCCGGGAGACGTAGATGCCGCGGCCGGGCGGCATCGGGCGCATGCGGACGCCGCCGAGGACGTCGCCTTCCTGGGGGTCGCCGGAGAGGAGGACGCCCTGGGCGCCGAGTTCCATCATGCGCTGCATGAAGGACTCGTACGAGGAGCGGCTGGCGCCCGCCGCGCTGCGGGCGATGATGAAGCGCACGCCGACGTCGCGGGCGAAGGGGAGCAGTTCCGTCAGCTTCGACAGCGGGTTGCCGCTCGACGTGGAGACCAGGTCGTAGTCGTCGACGACCACGAAGAGGTTCGGGCCCGACCACCAGCTGCGGTCGCGCAGCTGCTGGGCGGTGACGTCGGCGGACGGGGAGCGGCGTTGCATCAGGTCGGCGAGGGCGTCGACGTGGTGCTCCATGTTGTTGGACATGGGGACGTACTCGGCCAGGTGGCTCGCCGGCGTGACGTCGAGGAGCGCGCGCCGGTTGTCGATGACGAAGAACTTCGCCGAGGCCCCGTCGTACCGCTCCGAGATCTGCTTGATCATCAGCCGCAGCAGGTTCGACTTGCCCGACTCGCTCTCGCCGAAGACGAGGAAGAACGGGTCGCGGTCGAAGTCGACGAAGACCGGTTCCAGGTTGTTCTCGTCGATGGCGAAGGCGACGCCGCGCCGCGGCTCCGCGTGGCCCGCCGGCAGCGTGTGCGCGTCCAGCTCGCGCGGCAGCAGCCGCACCTCGGGAGCGCCCGGCGCCGTCCAGTGCCGGGTGACCTCCTGGGTCATCGCGGCCGTCGCCTCGGCGAGGTCGCTGTCGGAGCTGATGCCGTCGATGCGCGGCACGGCCGCCATGAAGTGCAGCTTCTCCGGCGTCAGACCGCGGCCGGGGACACCGGTCGGCACGTTCGCGGCGATCTTGCGGTCCAGCTCGGAGTCCATCGTGTCGCCGAGCCGCAGCTCCAGGCGGTTCATCAGATGGTCCTTGAGGTTGGCGCGGACCTCCATGGAGCGCGAGGCCGTGATGATCACGTGGATGCCGTAGCCGAGGCCGCGGGCCGCGATGTCCACGACGGCCGCCTCCAGGCCCTCGTACTCGGTGCGGAAGTTGCCCCAGCCGTCGATGACCAGGAAGACGTCGCCCCACGGCTGCTCGGTCACCGAGATGTCGCCGCGGGCCCGCAGCCGGCGGAAGGTGCCGATGGAGTCGATGCCGGCGTTGCGGAAGTACTCCTCGCGCCGGGACAGGATGCCGTACACCTCGGCGACCGTGCGCCGCACCCGCTCGGGGTCGAGCCGGGAGGCGACGCCGCCGACGTGCGGGAGGCCCGCCACCGAGGCCATGCCGCCGCCACCGAAGTCGAGGCCGTAGAACTGCACCTCGTGCGGCGTGTGCGTCAGCGCGAAGGCCGAGATCAGGGTCCGCAGCAGCGTCGACTTGCCGGACTGCGGACCGCCGACGATCTGCATGTGACCGGCCGCGCCGGAGAAGTCCCGGTAGAGCGTGTCGCGGCGCTGCTCGTACGGCTTGTCGACGACGCCGAGCGGGACGACGAGCCGGCCCGCGCCCTCGTAGCCGGGCTGGGTGAGCCCCCGGCCCTCGACGCCCGCGAGCCCCGGCAGGACCGAGTCGAGCGCCGGCGGGTTGTCCAGCGGCGGCAGCCACACCTGGTGCGCCTCGACGCCGCGCCCTTCGAGCCGGCGCACGATGACGTCGAGCACCGAGTCCGCCAGCGCGTCGTCCTCCGCCTCCCGCGCCTCGGGTACGCGTGCCTGCGCCTCCGGCTCCAGGTAGCGCACCGGCACCGGCGCGGCGGTGAAGGGCACCGGCCGCCGGTCCACCGGCAGCGGCCCGCCGGGCAGCGCCGCGTGCTGGTTGGCGCGGTAGGTGCCGGAGACGTACGCGGCCTTGAACCGCACCATCTCGTCGGTGCCGTACTTCAGGTAGCCGGAGCCCGGCACGTTCGGCAGCGAGTACGCATCGGGCACGCCGATCGCCGCCCGCGACTCGGCCGCCGAGAAGGTCCGCAGACCGATCCGGTAGGAGAGGTACGTCTCCAGGCCGCGCAGCCGGCCCTCCTCCAGGCGCTGCGAGGCAAGGAGCAGGTGGACGCCGAGCGACCGGCCGATGCGGCCGATCTGCACGAACATCTCGATGAAGTCCGGCATCGCCGTCAGCAGCTCGGAGAACTCGTCGATGACGAGGACGAGCGAGGGGATCGGCTGCAGCGGCGCGCCGGCCGCGCGCGCCTTCTCGTAGTCGTGGATGTTCGCGTAGTTGCCCGCGTCGCGCAGCATCTCCTGGCGCCGGTTGAGCTCACCGCGGATGGAGTCGCCCATGCGGTCCACCAGGGTGAGGTCGTCCGCCAGGTTGGTGATCACCGCGGCGACGTGCGGCATCTGGGACATGCCGGCGAAGGTGGCACCGCCCTTGAAGTCCGCGAGGACGAAGTTGAGGGTCTCCGAGGAGTGCGTCACCGCGAGACCGAGGACCAGCGTGCGCAGCAGCTCCGACTTGCCGGAACCGGTGGCGCCGACGCACAGGCCGTGCGGGCCCATGCCCTCCTGCGCCGCCTCCTTGAGGTCGAGCATCACGGGTACGCCGTCCTCGCCGACGCCGATCGGCACGCGCAGCCGCTCGGAGCGGGACCGCGGCCGCCAGGTGCGGCTCACGTCGACGGAGGCCGCGTCGCCGAGGTTCAGCAGGTCGGTGAAGTCGAGGTTGGCGAGCAGCGGTTCGTCGTCGTCGGAACCGCCCGCCATCCGCAGCGGCGCCAGCTGCCGGGCCAGCGCCTCGGCCGCGTCCAGGCTCAGCGCGTCCGGGGCGCCGTCGTACACGTGCCCGTGCCCGGATTCGAGGCGCAGCGTCCCGCCCTCCACGATCACGGACAGGTCGCCGCGGGTGCCGACGCCCCGGCCCTCCACGACCTCGATGATCGTCACGCCCTGGATGCCCTCCGGCGAGGCGAGCGGCGAGGTCTGCGGCACGGACTGCCCGTCGAGGACCACCAGGAGGTGCGGGAAGTCGAGCAGCGGGTGGTTGGGGCCCTGGAAGCGGGGCCGCCCGTCGAGGCGCCCGGCGACCAGGTCCTCCAGCTCGCGCGCGTCCGTCGTGATCAGCCGCCGGCTGCCCGCGCCGTCACCGGGGCCCGGGGCCTGCACGTGCGGCAGCCACTTCGTCCACTCCCAGGCGGGGGCCGCGCCGTCGCCGGTGGCGACGACGACGACCAGGTCCTCGGGGGAGTGGAGCGCCGCGAGCGAGCCCACCATCGCGCGGGCCGTCGACCGGGCCGCCTCCGGCTCGCCGCCGACCGTCAGGTGGTAGAAGGCGCGCAGCGACACGGCCATCGGCAGGCCGTCGAGCGTGCCGTGCGCGTGGAGGAACTGCTGCATCGCCCCGGCGGTCAGCGGTTCGAGCTCGTCCACCGGCGCCGTCTCGGGGGCGATCAGCGGCGTCGCCAGCTGCTGGCTGCCGAGACCGACCCGGACCTGGCCGAAGTCGCCGTCGCCGAGGCGCCGCTCCCAGACCCGGCTGCCCTCGGCGACCAGCGCCCACAGCTGCTCGGGCGAGGGGTGCAGGTAGTACTGCGCGTCCCGCTGGAGCCGCGCCGTCCGCAGCACGGCGCGCCGCGTCTGCGTCAGGTACTTCAGATAGTCGCGCCGCAGGTCGGCGAGCTGCCCCTGCGTCCCCCGCCGGTAGCGGACCAGCATCGCGATCGCCATGGCCACCGTCGACGCGATCATCACCATGCCCATGATCCGCATGATCGGGTTCGGCGTCATGAAGAAGAACACCACGGAACCGCCCATGCCGAGCATCGGCAGGAGCTGCATCAGCGCGCCCTCCTGCTGCCCGCGGGGCAGCTCCGGAGGGGGTTGCAACTGCACCTGCTCGTCAGGCACTTCGGACGGCAGGGCCCGCGGTGGGCGCTTGACGACGATCTGGCTCACAGCTCACCAATTTCCGTTGCCGGACGGAAAGTTCCTCCAGACGCCCCCGTGGCGACAGGATCCATCCGCGGGGAGGGATCCTACTTTGGTGCGGGGTCAGGGGTGGGCGGTAGGGTGGCCCGAAATATTTGCGTGGCCATGAACTATCGCAAAAATCGGGTCATTCGGAGCGCAATATCCGCGGCATCCGGTGCAGGGCGCCCGACCCGCGGTCCGCGGCCGCCGAGCGGCGCCCGGACCCGCCGAACAGGATCACCACGAGGGGAAGCAGCAGGTGACTATGACGGCCCAAGGCACGGCCGGCGGAGCCGGCCAGTCGGCTCCCACCACCGTGTTCCACGGCGGCACCGGCTTCTGCCGGATCACCGTCGTCGCGCCCGACGGCCGCGTCGACGTCGCCCTCCCCGAGGACGTCGCCCTCGCCGACCTCTACCCGGAGGTGCTCCGCCTCTCCGGCCAGACCCCGGCGCCCGGCGCCCCCGTCGGGTACCACCTGGTGCGCCGCGACGGCACCGTCCTCGACGGCAGCCGCTCGCTGGCCGCCCAGCGCATCCTCGACGGCGAACTGCTGAGCCTGCGCCCCTTCGCCGAGTCGCTGCCCCCGGCCGTCTTCGACGACGTCTCCGACGCGGTCGCCTCCGCCGTCGCCAAGGACCGCACGCTGTGGACCGACGCCCTGATGCGCGGCGCCGGCCTCTTCGGCGGCGCGATCCTCCTCGTCCTGCTCGCCTTCGTCCTGTGGACGTCCGAGCCCCGCCACGACATGCACGGCCTGCCCGGTGTCCTGGCCGGCGTCACCGCCGTCCTGCTGCTCGCGCTCGCCGCCGTCCGCGCCCGCGTCTACGACGACCGCGGCTCCGCCGTGGCCCTCGGCACCGGCGCGATGGCGAACGCCGCCGTCGCCGGCTCCGGAGTGCTCGCCCTCGCCGCCGGCCAGGGCATCGGCAAGCTCCAGTTCCTCCTCGCCTGCACCGCCGTCCTCGTCTGCGCCGTGATCCTCACGATCGTCTCGCCCGGCGGGGACGGCCCCTTCGTCGCCTTCGCCCTCGCCTCCGCCGTCGGCGTGCTGGTCGCCTTCGCCGCCATCCTCACCCGGCTCACCCCGGCCGAGACCGCCGCCGTCTGCGCCCCCTTCGCGGTCGGCGCGCTCGCCTTCCTGCCCGGCCTCTCCACCCGCTTCGCCCGCCTCCCCATCGGCTTCGAACCGCCCCGGACCGCCGTCGGCGGATACGGCTCCGAGGCCGAGCCCCAGGGCCCGGTCGACGCCGCCCGGATCGCCGCCCAGGCCCGCCGCGGCCACGAACTGCTCGTCGGCCTCGTCGGCGGCTGCGCGCTCGTCGCCGTCGGCTCCGCCGCCGTCCTCGGCTTCTCCGACACCGTCTGGGGACAGCTCCTCGCCCTCGCCACCGGTGTCGCGATGCTGATGCGCGCCCACCTCTTCCGCTACACCGCGCAGGTCGGCTGCGCCCTCGCGGCCGGCCTCGGCTCCCTCGTCCTGCTCGGACTCGGCCTCGCCCTGAACCCGCCGACCGAGCTCCTCCTGGAGGCCCTGAAGGGCGACGGCACCGCGCTCGACATCCGTACCGTCTGGCTCTCCGCCGCCATCGCCGCCGTCGCCGCGCTCCTCACGGCCATCGGCCTGATCGTCCCGCGCAAGGGCGTCACCCCCTTCTGGGGCCGCTTCCTGGAGATCGCCGAGACGTTCGTGCTGCTCACGCTGCTGCCGCTCTGCCTCGCGGTCTTCGACGTCTACCACTCCATCCGGGCGCTCACCTCCTGAGCCGCCTGGTACGCTGTGTGACGGCCGCTTGTGTGCGCCCTCCCGGAAGCAGGCGAGATCCCGCCTCGGGGAGCAGCGCGCATCGGACCTTCGCTCCCGAGTCACGGAAGCTCCCCTGAGACGTAGACCAGGGGCACTCGTGGGCACAACCTGAGGAGAACCGCGTGGCTCTCGACGCCGCCGTCAAGAAGCAGATCATGGCCGAGTTCGGCACCAAGGAGGGCGACACCGGCTCCCCCGAGGTCCAGGTCGCCATGCTGTCCCGCCGCATCTCGGACCTGACCGAGCACCTCAAGACCCACAAGCACGACCACCACTCCCGTCGTGGTCTGCTGATCCTGGTCGGTCAGCGCCGCCGCCTGCTGCAGTACCTGGCCAAGAAGGACATCCAGCGCTTCCGTACGCTGGTCGACCGCCTCGGCATCCGCCGCGGTGCGGCCGGCGGCGCCAAGTAAGACGCCGTGAAGGGAGCGGTTCCCACTTTCAGGGGGCCGCTCCCTTTGCTGTACGTGCGCGAAGTACCGACCGGCAATTACTCTGGTCGCAGAACGCCACAACCCGCGCGAGAAGCAGCCGGCACGCCGCCGGTCCTCGGTAGTGGCCCCCGGACCTATCCCGGGTGCTTCGATCGAAGACCGGCCCGCCACTCCCACCGCTTCTCCCGCACCCGTCCCGCGCCACACGGGCGCACGGACCAAAGACGAACGTAGGAGAAACCCATAGTGGAGAACGAGACCCACTACGCCGAGGCCGTCATCGACAACGGCACCTTCGGCACCCGCACCATCCGCTTCGAGACCGGCCGTCTGGCCCGTCAGGCCGCCGGCTCCGCCGTCGCCTACCTGGACGACGACACCATGGTGCTGTCGGCGACGTCCGCCTCGAAGCGCCCCAAGGACCAGCTCGACTTCTTCCCCCTCACGGTGGACGTCGAGGAGCGGATGTACGCGGCCGGCAAGATCCCCGGCTCCTTCTTCCGCCGTGAGGGCCGTCCCTCCGAGGACGCCATCCTCACCTGCCGTCTGATCGACCGCCCGCTGCGCCCGTCCTTCAAGAAGGGCCTGCGCAACGAGATCCAGGTCGTCGCCACGATCATGGCGCTCAACCCCGACCACCTGTACGACGTCGTGGCGATCAACGCCGCGTCCGCGTCCACCCAGCTGGCCGGCCTGCCCTTCTCCGGCCCGATCGGCGGCGTCCGCGTCGCGCTGATCAAGGGCCAGTGGGTCGCGTTCCCGACGCACACCGAGCTCGAGGACGCCGTCTTCGACATGGTCGTCGCCGGTCGCGTCCTGGAGGACGGCGACGTCGCGATCATGATGGTCGAGGCCGAGGCCACCGAGCAGACCATCACCCTCGTCAAGGGCGGCGCCGAGGCGCCGACCGAGGAGGTCGTCGCCGCCGGCCTGGAGGCCGCGAAGCCGTTCATCAAGGTCCTCTGCAAGGCCCAGGCCGACCTGGCCGCCAAGGCCGCCAAGCCCGAGGCCGAGTTCCCGATCTTCCTGGACTACCAGGACGACGTGTACGCCGCGCTCTCCGACGCCGTCCGCGGCGAGCTGGCCCAGGCGCTCACCATCGCCGGCAAGCAGGACCGCGAGGCCGAGCTCGACCGCGTCAAGGAGGTCGCCGCCGAGAAGCTCCTCCCGGCCTTCGAGGGCCGCGAGAAGGAGATCTCCGCCGCCTACCGCTCCCTGACCAAGGCCCTGGTCCGCGAGCGCGTCATCAAGGACAAGGTCCGCATCGACGGCCGCGGCGTCACGGACATCCGTACGCTCGCCGCCGAGGTCGAGGCCATCCCGCGCGTGCACGGCTCCGCCCTGTTCGAGCGTGGCGAGACCCAGATCCTGGGCGTCACCACCCTCAACATGCTCCGCATGGAGCAGCAGCTGGACACCCTCTCCCCGGTGACCCGCAAGCGGTACATGCACAACTACAACTTCCCGCCGTACTCCGTCGGCGAGACCGGCCGCGTCGGCTCCCCGAAGCGCCGCGAGATCGGCCACGGCGCGCTCGCCGAGCGCGCGATCGTGCCGGTCCTCCCGACCCGCGAGGAGTTCCCCTACGCGATCCGTCAGGTGTCCGAGGCCCTCGGCTCCAACGGCTCGACGTCGATGGGCTCGGTCTGCGCCTCCACCATGTCGCTGCTGAACGCCGGTGTGCCGCTCAAGGCCCCCGTCGCCGGCATCGCCATGGGCCTGATCTCCCAGGAGATCAACGGCGAGACGCACTACGTCGCCCTCACCGACATCCTCGGTGCGGAGGACGCCTTCGGCGACATGGACTTCAAGGTCGCCGGTACGAAGGAGTTCGTCACCGCCCTCCAGCTCGACACCAAGCTGGACGGCATCCCGGCCTCCGTCCTGGCCGCGGCCCTCAAGCAGGCCCGCGACGCCCGCCTCCACATCCTCGACGTGATGATGGAAGCGATCGACACCCCGGACGAGATGTCCCCCAACGCCCCGCGGATCATCACCGTCAAGATCCCCGTGGACAAGATCGGCGAGGTCATCGGCCCCAAGGGCAAGATGATCAACCAGATCCAGGAGGACACCGGCGCCGAGATCACGATCGAGGACGACGGCACCATCTACATCGGTGCCCAGGTCGGCTCGCAGGCCGAGGCCGCCCGCGCCACGATCAACGGCATCGCCAACCCGACCATGCCGGAGGTCGGCGAGCGCTACCTGGGCACGGTCGTCAAGACCACCACCTTCGGTGCCTTCGTCTCCCTGCTCCCGGGCAAGGACGGCCTGCTGCACATCTCGCAGATCCGCAAGCTCGCCGGCGGCAAGCGCGTGGAGAACGTCGAGGACGTGCTCGCGATCGGCTCCAAGGTCCAGGTCGAGATCGCCGAGATCGACCAGCGCGGCAAGCTCTCCCTGATCCCCGTGATCGAGGGCGAGGACGAGCAGAAGGACGACGCCTCCTCGTGACGTCCCGTAGTTCCGCGACGACGGCCCGCCCCTCCTCCGAGGGGCGGGCCGTCGCCCGTACCCAAACGCTTCTCCCGGGCAAGGACGGCATCGGCACCGTCCGCCGTACGACCCTCCCCGGCGGCCTCCGGATCGTCACCGAGACCCTTCCCTCGGTGCGCTCGGCGACCTTCGGCATCTGGGCCCACGTCGGCTCCCGCGACGAGACCCCGGCGCTCAACGGCGCCACCCACTACCTGGAGCACCTCCTCTTCAAGGGCACGGCCAAGCGGTCCGCCCTCGACATCTCCTCCGCGATCGACGCGGTCGGCGGCGAGATGAACGCCTTCACGGCGAAGGAGTACACCTGCTACTACGCCCGGGTCCTCGACACCGACCTGCCGCTGGCGATCGACGTCGTCTGCGACATGCTCACGGGCTCGCTCATCCTCGACTCCGACGTGGACGCCGAGCGCGGCGTGATCCTCGAAGAGATCGCGATGACTGAGGACGACCCCGGTGACGTGGTGCACGACCTGTTCGCGCAGACCATGTTCGGCGACACCCCGCTGGGCCGCCCGGTCCTCGGCACCGTCGACACGATCAACGCGCTCTCCCGCGGCCAGATCGCCCGCTTCTACAAGAAGCACTACGACCCGACCCACCTGGTCGTCGCCGCCGCGGGCAACGTGGACCACGCCACGGTGGTGCGCCAGGTCCGCCGCGCCTTCGAGAAGGCCGGCGCCCTCACCCGCACGGACGCCGCCCCGATCGCCCCGCGCGACGGCCGGAAGAGCATCCGCACGGCCGGGAAGGTCGAGCTGCTCGGCCGGAAGACCGAGCAGGCGCACGTCGTCCTCGGCATGCCGGGCCTGGCCCGCACCGACGACCGCCGCTGGGCGCTCGGCGTGCTGAACACCGCCCTCGGCGGCGGCATGTCCTCCCGCCTCTTCCAGGAGGTCCGGGAGAAGCGCGGCCTCGCCTACAGCGTGTACTCGTACACCTCGGGCTTCGCCGACTGCGGCCTCTTCGGCGTCTACGCGGGCTGCCGCCCCGGCCAGATCCACGACGTGCTGAGGATCTGCCGGGACGAGCTCGCCAAGGTCGCCGCCGAGGGCCTCACCGACGAGGAGATCACCCGCGCCGTCGGCCAGCTCTCCGGCTCGACGGTCCTCGGCCTGGAGGACACCGGCGCGATCATGAACCGCATCGGCAAGAGCGAGCTGTGCTGGGGCACCCAGATGTCGGTCGACGACATGCTGGCCCGGATCGCGGCCGTCACCCCGGACGAGGTCCGGGAGGTCGCCCGGGACGTGCTGACGCAGCGGCCCTCGCTCTCGGTGATAGGCCCGCTGAAGGACAAGCAGGCGGACCGCCTCCACCAGGCCGTCTCCTGACCACCCCCTAAGGAAGAAGTGCGATGAGCAAGCTGCGCGTGGCGGTCCTCGGCGCCCGGGGCCGTATCGGCTCCGAGGCCGTGAAGGCCGTCGAGGCCGCCGAGGACATGGAACTGGTCGCGGCCCTGGGCCGCGGCGACGAGCTGACGGCCCTCACCGAGGCCGGCGCCCAGGTCGTCGTCGAGCTGACCACCCCCGACTCGGTCATGGCCAACCTCGAGTACTGCGTGGGCCACGGCATCCACGCCGTCGTCGGCACCACCGGCTGGACCGAGGACCGCCTCGCGCGGCTGAACGGCTGGCTCGCCGCCTCCCCGGAGACCGGCGTCCTCATCGCCCCGAACTTCTCCATCGGCGCCGTTCTCACGATGAGGTTCGCGCAGCTCGCGGCCCCGTACTTCGAGTCGGTCGAGGTCGTCGAGCTGCACCACCCGAACAAGGTGGACGCCCCCTCCGGCACCGCCACCCGTACGGCTCAGCTCATCGCCAAGGCCCGCGTCGAGGCCGGTCTCGGCGCCCAGCCGGACGCCACCGCGACCGCCCTCGACGGGGCCCGCGGCGCGGACGTGGACGGCGTGCCGGTCCACGCGGTACGGCTCCGGGGCCTGCTGGCCCACCAGGAGGTGCTGCTCGGCGGCGAGGGCGAGACGCTCACCGTCCGCCACGACTCGCTGCACCACTCCAGCTTCATGCCGGGCGTGCTGCTCGGTGCCCGCCGCGTGGTGAGCACCCCGGGCCTCACGTTCGGCCTGGAGCACTTCCTGGACCTGGGCTGACGGCCATGGGCGGCAAGATCACGTACGTCTTCCTCGCCACCGTCCTCGTGCTCGTCTTCGGGGTGGTGGCGATGGAGGGCGTCCTGCTCCTCCTGACCGGCGAGCCGGCGGCCATGGGCATGGGCGCGGTGGCGTTCCTGCTGCCCTGCGTCGGCGGCTGGTTCCTGTGGAAGAACACCAGCTTCGCGCGCCGGGCCAACCGGCTGGCGGCGGAGCTGGAGGCCGAGGGCGGACTGCCCGTCGACGAGCTGCGGCGCACCCAGGGCGGCCGGATCGACCGCGACTCCGCGGACGAGGTCTTCGCCCGGCGCAAGGCCGAGACCGAGGAGACCCCGGAGGACTGGCGCTGCTGGTTCCGGCTCGCGGTCGCCTATCACGACGCCCGCGACACCCCCCGGGCCCGCAAGGCGATGCAGCGGGCCATCGCCCTCCACGAGGGCCGGACGGTCAGCGCCTGACGCCGTACTCGGCGTACCAGGCCTCGACGGTGTCGGCGGCCCGGTCGAAGGCCTCGGTCCGGGAGAGGAAGTCGGCGTTGTGGTCGGTGAGCAGCACCAGCTGCTCGCCGGCCGGCCGGTCGAGGAGCAGGGCCTGGCCCTGGACCGTCCGGGGGAGGTTCAGCCAGCGCACCGGCTGCTGCGCGGTGCGGACCGCGGCCACCTTCGCCCAGGGGGTGGTGCGGGTGGCGAGGAAGCCGACGCGGCGCACGCCGGCCCGGCTCACCCAGGTGCCCATGCGCAGCAGGCGCAGCGCGGCCAGGATGATCAGGACGGCGATGCCGAAGGTGACGAGCGAGCCGTTGACGGCGCCGGAGGCGGCGATGATCACCGCGGCGAGCAGGACGAACGAGGCGAGCAGCAGCGCGAGCGCCGCCGCACCGACCCGGTAGGGCCCCGGACGGTACGGACGGCGCCACTGGTCGTGGTCGTCGAACGGCAGCGCGACGTCGTCGTCGGCGTCGAAGGCACGATCGGCCGTCAGGAAGGGCAGGGGCACGGCGGTTCCTCACTCACAAGCACGCTCGAAGGGGCAGTGCCCGGTGAGGCTACCTCAGCGGTTGTCGGAGGCTTCGGACTGCTGCTGGCGCGCGGGCGAGTCCGTGCTGTCGAGGGACGGCATCCCGAGGACGAGGGAGCCGACGAGCCCGGCGGCCACGGTCAGTCCCAGCAGCGTACGTCCGACGACCTGCCCGGGCCTGAGCCGCTCCCGAGGCGGTGGAGTGACGTTACTGCGGAATTCGTCGGCCTCCGCCACGAACGCGAACGGTACGGCCTCGTCCCGCCTGTACATGGGTGTCACTCTCCTCGGTGGTCGTCGTGCGCCTCATCGGTACAGACGATCGAACAGAGGGTTTGGTGCCGTTTTTCACCGAAGCAGCCCAATCTCATCCTTCAGACGGACTCGCGCTAACCTGGGCCCGCCCCACAGACGACTGGAAGGTACTCCTGGTGACCGACACCCCCACCGAGCCGGCGAAGATCGACCTCAGGAGCGACGTCACCGTCGAACTGGTCAAGAGCGCCGCCGCCGACTCCGACGTCCTGTGGGCGGCCCGGGTCTCCACGGCGGGGGAGCAGTCCCTCGAAGAGCTCCAGAAGGACCCGGAGCGGTCGAAGGGCCTGATCAACTACCTGATGCGGGACCGCCACGGCAGCCCCTTCGAGCACAACTCGATGACCTTCTTCATCAGCGCCCCGATCTTCGTCTTCCGCGAGTTCATGCGGCACCGGGTGGGCTGGTCGTACAACGAGGAGTCGGGCCGCTACAGGGAGCTCCAGCCGGTCTTCTACGTCCCCGACGCCTCCCGCAAGCTGGTCCAGGAGGGCCGCCCGGGCAAGTACGTCTTCGTCGAGGGCACCGAGGCCCAGCACGAGCTGACCGGCCGCGCGATGGAGGACTCGTACCGCCAGGCGTACGAGACGTACCAGGAGATGCTCGCCGCCGGCGTCGCCCGCGAGGTGGCCCGCTCGGTCCTCCCGGTCGGCCTCTACTCCTCGATGTACGCCACCTGCAACGCCCGCTCGCTGATGCACTTCCTCGGTCTGCGCACCCAGCACGAGCTGGCCGCGGTGCCGTCCTTCCCGCAGCGGGAGATCGAGATGGTCGGGGAGAAGATGGAGGAGCACTGGGCCCGGCTGATGCCGCTGACCCACGCCGCCTTCAACAAGAACGGCCGCGTCGCGCCGTAGGGCACAGATGTTCGTCCACTCTCATGAAGTGTCCGTATTGCGACGTTTCGTGAAGTTCATCTAGGCTGATCAAACGGACCCGGCACTGCTTGAACCCCCGAGCAGGCAGTGCCGGGCTCCACTTCTCACGTCCCCCGAGGGGACCCCCGGCGCTGAGCAGCGAGTAGCGTGTTACCCATGGCCCCGATCTCCACTCCGCAGACCCCCTTCGGGCGGGTCCTCACCGCCATGGTCACGCCCTTCACGGCGGACGGCGCTCTCGACCTCGACGGCGCCCGGCGACTCGCCACCCACCTGGTGGACGCAGGCAACGACGGCCTCGTCGTCAACGGCACCACCGGCGAGTCCCCCACCACCGGCGACGCGGAGAAATCGGAGCTCGTACGCGCCGTACTGGAGGCGGTCGGAGACCGGGCCCACGTCGTCGCCGGCATCGGCACCAACGACACCCACCACTCCATCGAGCTGGCCCGCGCCGCCGAACGTGACGGCGCCCACGGCCTCCTCGCCGTCACGCCGTACTACAACAAGCCCCCGCAGGAGGGCCTGTTCCGGCACTTCACCGCCATCGCCGACGCCACCGGCCTCCCGGTGATGCTCTACGACATCCCCGGCCGTTCCGGCGTCCCGATCGACACCGAGACCGTCGTCCGGCTCGCCGAGCACCCCCGGATCGTCGCCAACAAGGACGCCAAGGGCGACCTCGGCCGCGCCAGCTGGGCCATCGCCCGCTCCGGTCTCGCCTGGTACTCCGGCGACGACATGCTCAACCTGCCGCTCCTGTCGGTCGGCGCCGTCGGCTTCGTCTCCGTCGTCGGCCACGTCGTCACCCCCGACCTCCGCGCCCTCCTCGAAGCCCACCTCGCGGGCGACCACGAGAAGGCCACCGAGATCCACCAGAAGCTGCTCCCCGTCTACACCGGCATGTTCCGCACCCAGGGCGTCATGACCACCAAGGCCGCGCTCGCCCTCCAGGGCCTCCCGGCCGGCCCGCTGCGCCTCCCGCTCGTCGAACTCTCCGACCAGGAGATCGACCAGCTCAAGGTCGACCTGGCCGCAGGCGGGGTAGACCTCTGACAACCGACTTCACAACTGAATAAAGACAACAGAAAGTGCACGATTGTCATGCGCGCCACGTGCCGACCGGTACGTGGCGCGTGTGGTGAGGAGAGTCTTTTGAGCCATCCGCATCCCGAACTCGGCGCCCCGCCCAAGCTCCCCCAGGGCGGTCTGCGCGTCACCCCGCTCGGCGGCCTGGGCGAGATCGGCCGCAACATGACCGTCTTCGAGTACGACGGCAAGCTGCTGATCGTCGACTGCGGCGTCCTCTTCCCCGAGGAGGAGCAGCCGGGCGTCGACCTGATCCTGCCCGACTTCACCACGATCCAGGACCGCATCGACGATGTCGTCGGCATCGTCCTGACCCACGGCCACGAGGACCACATCGGTGGCGTGCCGTACCTGCTGCGCCTGCGGCAGGACATCCCCCTCATCGGCTCCAAGCTGACCCTCGCGCTGATCGAGGCGAAGCTCCAGGAGCACCGCATCCGCCCGTACACCCTCGAAGTGGCCGAGGGCCACCGCGAGCGCCTGGGCGCCTTCGACTGCGAGTTCATCGCGGTCAACCACTCCATCCCGGACGCCCTGGCGGTCGCGATCCGCACCCCCGCGGGCATGGTCGTCCACACCGGCGACTTCAAGATGGACCAGCTGCCGCTGGACAACCGCCTCACGGACCTGCACGCGTTCGCGCGCCTCAGCGAGGAGGGCATCGACCTCCTGCTGACGGACTCGACGAACGCCGAGGTCCCGGGCTTCACGGCGCACGAGCGGGACATCTCCAACGTCCTGCGGAACGTCTTCGCCAACGCCCAGAAGCGGATCATCGTGGCGAGCTTCGCCAGTCACGTGCACCGCATCCAGCAGATCCTCGACGCCGCCCACGAGTACGGCCGCCGGGTCGCCTTCGTCGGCCGCTCGATGGTCCGCAACATGGGCATCGCCCGAGACCTCGGCTACCTGAAGGTCCCGGCCGGTCTCGTCGTGGACGTGAAGACCCTCGACGACCTGCCGGACGACGAGGTCGTGCTGGTCTGCACGGGCTCCCAGGGCGAGCCGATGGCGGCCCTGTCCCGGATGGCCAACCGCGACCACCAGATCCGGATCGTCCCCGGCGACACGGTCATCCTGGCCTCGTCCCTCATCCCGGGCAACGAGAACGCGGTCTACCGCGTGATCAACGGCCTGACCCGCTGGGGCGCCAACGTCGTCCACAAGGGCAACGCCAAGGTCCACGTCTCGGGCCACGCCTCGGCCGGCGAGCTGCTGTACTTCTACAACATCTGCAAGCCGAAGAACCTCATGCCGGTCCACGGCGAATGGCGCCACCTGCGGGCCAACGCCGAACTCGGCGCGATGACGGGCATCCCGAAGGACCACATCGTCATCGCCGAGGACGGCGTCGTCGTCGACCTGGTCGACGGCCGCGCCCGCATCACCGGCAAGGTCCAGGCGGGGTACGTGTACGTGGACGGCCTCTCGGTCGGCGACGTCACCGAGTCCTCCCTGAAGGACCGCCGGATCCTCGGCGAGGAGGGCATCATCTCGGTCTTCCTGGTGGTGGACTCCTCCACCGGCAAGATCACCGGCGGCCCGCACGTCCACGCGCGCGGCTCCGGCATCGAGGACTCCGCCTTCGACGCGGTGCTCCCGAAGATCGAGCAGGCGCTGAACAAGTCCGCCCAGGACGGCGTCGTCGAGCCCCACCAGCTCCAGCAGCTGATCCGCCGCACCGTCGGCAAGTGGGTCTCCGACACCTACCGCCGCCGGCCGATGATCCTCCCGGTCGTCGTCGAGGTCTGAGCCCGAAGGGCCTGACCAGCGGCATCACGGAGCGGGGCGCCTCGATTTGCATCGGGGCGCCCCGCTCCAGTACGTTTACGGCTCCACCAGAACGGGAAGCCCCAGCGCCGCAGTGCGCTCGGAAGGCGGACCGGGAGGTGGAAAATCCGACCGAGATCATCTGATAAAGTCGGAAAGCGCCGGAAGGCCCCGAGAAAAACAAATCGGGACCGGAAAGCACCGAGGAAATCGGATCGGAAAGATCTGATAGAGTCGGAAACGAAGGAAGCGCCCGGAGGGCCTGGAAACAGGAACGAAGGAAGCGTCCGCACCTTG
>NZ_JABBGE010000015.1 GCF_012927245.1 Streptomyces sp. R302 | reverse complement strand
CCGGAAGCTAAGCCTTTCAGCGCCGATGGTACTGCAGGGGGGACCCTGTGGGAGAGTAGGACGCCGCCGAACAATCATTGTGGGGAAGCCCCGCACCTTATGGTGCGGGGCTTTTCTGCGTTCACGGGGCGGCTCTAGGCTGGGTTTATGCGCTACGACCTGGTCATCTTCGACAACGACGGCGTGCTCGTCGACAGTGAGCCGCTGTCCAACCGGCTGCTCGCCGGTTACCTCACCGAGCTCGGGCACCCCACCACGTACGAGGACTCCCTCCGTGACTACATGGGGGCCGCCATCCACCGGGTGCACGACCTCGTCCTCGAACGGAGTGGGCAGCGGCTGCCCGAGGACTTCGACGACGCCTTCCACGCACGGGTCTTCGCCGCCTTCCAGGAGGAGTTGGAGCCGGTGGAAGGGGCGGTGGACGTGCTGAAGCGGCTGGTCGCCGACGGAGTGCCGTACTGCGTGGCCTCGTCCGGGAGCCACGAGCGGATCCGGGTCGGGCACCGGAAGACCGGGCTGGACGCCTACTTCCCCGACGGGCTCGTCTACAGCGCCGAGGACGTGGGGCGGGGCAAGCCGGCGCCGGACCTCTTCCTCCACGCGGCCGAGCGGATGGGGGTGGCACCCGAGCGGTGTGTCGTCGTCGAGGACAGCCGGCTCGGGGTGCAGGCGGCCGTCGCCGCCGGGATGGACGTGTACGGGTTCACCGCTATGACGCCGGAGGACCGGCTGGCGGGAGCACGGGGGTTCTTCTCGCGGATGGAGGAACTGCCCGCCATTTTGGGTCTGTGATCCATCTACCCATCGGTAGGAGGCGGGCCTACGCTGTGCCGCCATGACCGATGTGCGACTGCGGCGGGGGCGGGGGTCCCTGGCCCTCAGCTTCTTCGTCCAGGGCGTGGCCTTCGCGCTGCTCGTGACCCGGATACCCGGGATCCAGGACCGGTACGGGATCTCCGACGGGCTGCTGCCCCTCTTCCTGGCCGCCGTGCCGATCCTCGCCGGGGTCGCGAGCGTGGCGACCGAGAAGGTCGTCGCCCGGGTGGCGCCCTCGCGGGTGCTGCGGTGGTCCCAGCCCGTCGTGCTCCTCGCGCTGCTCGGCGTGGGGGCGGGGGACGCGCTGTGGATGGCGGCCGTGGCGCTCGGGGTGTTCGGGCTCGCGGTCGGCGCGCTCGACGCCTCCATGAACATGCTGGGGGTGAGCCTCCAGCGGACGTACGGCCGGAGCATCATGCTCGGTTTCCACGCCGCGTACAGCCTCGGCGGGATCGCCGGCGCCTCGCTCGCCTGGGTGGGGGCGCACTGGCACCTGACGCTGTTCTGGTCGTACCTGCCGGTGGTCGTGGTGCTTGCGCCGGCCGCGTACCTCGGCAGCCGGTGGTACGTGGACGGGCAGGCCGCGCCGGAGCGGAGTGCGGAGGCGAGGGGCGGGGCGCTGTCGTTCAAGCTGCTGCTGCCGCTGTGCCTGGTGATGACCTTCGCGTACATCGGGGACTCGACGGTCTCCAACTGGTCGGCGAAGTACCTCCAGGACGTGCTCGGCAGTTCGGAGGAGACGGCGACCGTCCCGTACAACGCGTACATGGTGACGACGCTGCTGGGGCGGGCCGTGGGCGACCTGGGGGTGCGGTACCTCGGGGCGTCGGTGGTCGTGCGGGCCGGGGCGGTGCTCGCGGCGTGCGGGTTCGCGCTGGTGGCGGTGGCGACGTCGGCGTGGGTGGGGATCGCCGCCTTCACCGTCCTCGGGCTCGGGCTGAGCGTGATCGTGCCGCAGACCTTCGCGGCGGCCGGGCGGCTCTTCCCGGAGAACAGCGACGCGGCCGTCGCGCGGCTCAACGTCTTCAACTACGTCGGATTCCTCGTCGGCTCGCCGCTCGTCGGGGCGCTCGGGGACGCCTGGAGCTACCGGGGCGCCATGGTGGTGCCGATGGTGCTCGTCCTGGTGACGGTGGTGTATGCCACGTCGTTCGGCGCACGGGAGGCCCGATACGGTGGCGGTCATGAGCGGCCGCGCACTGTTGATGTGGGATGAAGCTGTCACGGGGTACGACTTCGGGCCCCAGCACCCGATGGACCCGGTACGGCTCGCACTGACCATGGGGCTGGTGCGCGCCTTCGGGCTCGACCGGGCCGTGGACGTGGTGGCGGCCAAGGCGGCCGGGGACTCGACGCTGCGGCTCGTGCACCGCGAGGACTACCTGGCCGCCGTGAAGGCCGCCTCCGCCGATCCGCGCCACGCCGACCAGGCGTACGGGCTCGGGACGGTCGACGATCCGGCGTTCGCGGGGATGCACGAGGCGTCCGCGCTGATCGCCGGGCAGTCGGTGGCGGCGGCGGAGGCCGTGTGGCGGGGTGAGGCCGGGCACGCCGTGAACTTCGCCGGCGGGCTGCACCACGCGATGCCCGGCGGAGCGGCCGGGTTCTGTGTCTACAACGACGCCTCGCTGGCCATCGCCCGGCTCCTCGAACTGGGCGCGGAGCGGGTCGCGTACGTGGACGTCGACGTGCACCACGGGGACGGGGTGCAGGCGGCGTTCTGGGAGGATCCGCGGGTCCTGACGATCTCGCTGCACGAGCATCCGCGGACGCTGTTCCCGCAGACCGGCTGGCCGGAGGAGACCGGTGCGGACGGGCCCGGCGAGGGGAGCGCGGTGAACGTGGCGCTGCCCGCCGGCACCGGGGACGCGGGGTGGCTGCGGGCCTTCCACGCGGTGGTGCCGGAGCTGCTCGCCGACTTCCGGCCGCAGGTCCTGGTGACCCAGCACGGGGCGGACACCCACTTCGACGACCCGCTGGCCCACCTGGCGGTGTCGCTGGACGCGCAGCGGGCCGTGCAGGAGGCGTGCCACGAGCTGGCGCACGCCCACGCGGACGGCCGGTGGGTGGCGCTCGGCGGCGGCGGATACGCCGTGGTCGACGTCGTACCGCGGTCGTGGACGCACCTGGTGGGGATCGCGGCGCACGCGCCCGTGGCGCCCGAGACGGTGGTGCCGTCCTCGTGGCGGGACGAGGTGTACGCGCGGACCCGGCAGCTGGGTCCCGGGCGGATGACCGACGGGCGGTGGCCGGTGGACTTCCGTGACTGGGCGGCCGGTTACGACCCCGCGGACCGCCTCGACCAGGCGGTGCTCGCGACCCGGAAGGCGGCTTTCCCGCTGCGCGGGCTGCTCGCCTGACCGGTGCGTCTCCTGTTACGCCAACGGTGCGGCGTGCAGCGGATTCTGACGCTCCGACAGCGGTGATCCGGCAGCATCGGGAGGGTGTTGAGTACCGGGGCGCTGCGGGCGCATCTGTTGGCGGCGGGGTTGGCGGGGACGGTGGCGACCTCGCGGGAGGAGAGCCTGCGGAGCTACCGGCTCTTCGCCGCGGGGGACCCCCGGGTGACGCTGGGCCTCGTGCCGGCCGGCGGCTGGGGCGAGGCGGAGCTGCTGCGGCTGATGGCGGAGAAGTGCGGGGTGTCGGGGGATCCGGCGTACCGCTCGGGGCCGGACGCGATCGATCCGGAGCGGACGCTGCGCGGCCTCGACGCCTTCGCGGGCCGGCTGGCGGTGGCGGCGGCGCGGCGGGCGCCGGTGCTGTTCGGGACGGGGCATCCGCACCGGCTGCTCGGTTTCTACGTCGCTCTCGCAGACGCCCTGTCGGCGGCGGGATGTGACGTACTCACCCCGGCGCAGGGGCGATGTGTCGACATAACGACCCGGTTCGGTCTACGCACGTACGTCCTCGACTACGTACGCGGCGTCGCGTTCGTACGGGAGGCGGGGCCGTCGGAGGGCGGGCGCGAGCCGGGGGCGCACTCCCACTCGGCGCTGCCGGTGAGGGCCGCCCTGGAGAGTGCGGCGGAGGCCGGCGGGCCGCTGCCGGCGCTGGTCGTGGGGGACCACGGCTGGGTCTGCGGTGCTGGTCAGCTGGGTATCGAGGCGATCGGGCTGGCCGACACCGACGATCCGGCGCTGTTCGTGGGGGAGGCCGAGGGGCAGGTGGCGGTGGCCGTCCCGCTGGATGACGGGGTGCCCTCGGCGTACTACCGTCCCCTCACGCGCTATGTACTCAATCGAGCGTGTCTGTCACGGTAAACGGGCGATAGGAGCTCCTCTTCCCCACTCGCACCACCCGCCCCTACTCTGATTCGTGAGCGTTCGACGACGAAGAGTCACCGGAGGGGAAGCCGGTGGGCGTCGCGGCGGAAGGTACAGGTGGGTCATGGCTGCTGGCGATCGGCCTCTCAACGAGGTCAAGTTCCTGACCGTGGCGGAAGTCGCCGCGGTGATGCGCGTATCGAAGATGACCGTGTACCGCTTGGTGCACAGCGGTCATCTGCCGGCGATCCGGGTGGGCCGGTCCTTCCGGGTCCCGGAGCAGGCGGTTCACGCGTACCTGAGGGAGTCGTACGTGGGGGTGGGGACCGCGTAGGGGGCGCGCGGCCGACCCGCGGCCGAACGGCCGGTGAGCCGCGTACGGCCCTCGGATTACTCGTGTGGTGCCAGGGGCGGTAGGCTGACCCCTCGTAGGTCGTGTGGGCCCAGACGCCCCGCACCAGTGAGAAGAAGTGAGCGAGGGTAGTCGTGGGCTCTGTTATCAAGAAGCGGCGCAAGCGGATGGCCAAGAAGAAGCACCGCAAGCTGCTCAAGCGCACGCGCGTTCAGCGTCGCAACAAGAAGTAGGCGGCGGCCGCGCGAGCGGTTTCCCGTGCGTGAAAAGACGTGGCCCTTCACCGTCATCGGTGAGGGGCCACGTTTTCATTGCGCCGAAATGCTCAGGCGCTACGGTGGCGGCTACGGAAAGACGGTCGGGAAGACGGACGGAAGTTCGGACGGAAGGCGCTGATCTTGGGCAAGGTCGTGCTCGTCACCGGTGCCGCCCGGCATCTGGGGGGACGTTTCGTGCGGCGGATCCAGCGGGACCCGGAGGTGGAGCGGGTGGTGGCCGTGGACGCGGTCGAGCCCGCGCATCCGCTGGGGGCCGCCGACTTCGTCCGGGCGGACATCCGCCGGCCCGCCATCGCCAAGGTGCTCGCGGAGCACGAGGTGGACACGGTGGTGCACCTCGACGTGACGGGGACGGCGCTGGGCGCCGGCGGCCGGACGGCGGTCAAGGAGACCAACGTCATCGGCACCATGCAGCTGCTCGGGGCCTGCCAGCAGTCGCCGCGGGTCGGCCGGCTCGTGGTGAAGTCCAGTACGACCGTGTACGGCTCCGCGCCCCGCGACCCGGCGGTCTTCACCGAGACGACGCCGGCGAAGTCGCTGCCGAGCGGGGGTTTCGCCAAGGACGCGGTCGAGGTCGAGGGGTACGTCCGGGGCTTCGCCCGGCGGCGGCCGGACGTGGCGGTGTGCGTGCTGCGGTTCGCGAACATCCTGGGCCCGCGGGTGGAGTCGCCGCTGACCGAGTACCTGTCGCTGCCGGTCATGCCGACGGTCCTGGGGTACGACCCGCGGCTGCAGTTCGTCCACGAGGACGATGTGATCGACGTGCTGCGGCTCGTGGCGCAGGAGCCGCGCCGGGCGTCCCTGAACAGCGGGACCTTCAACGTGGCGGGCGACGGGGTGCTGCTGCTCTCGCAGTGCGCGCGGCGGCTCGGGCGGCCGACGGTTCCGGTGCTGCTGCCGGCGGTGACCTGGGTGGGCTCGGCGCTGCGGACGGTGGGGCTGACGGACTTCGCGCCCGAGCAGATCCGGCTCCTCACGCACGGGCGGGTCGTGTCGACCGTCCAACTGCGGGAGGTGCTGGGTTTCCGGCCGCGGTACTCGACGGCGGAGACGTTCGCGGACTTCGCGGCGAGCCGGGGGCCGGGGCTGCTGCCGCCGGAGCGGCTCGCGGGGGCGGTGGACCGGTTGGCGGGCCGGGTCGCCCCGGGGGCGGTTCCCTCTCCCGACTCATACTCCTGACTCTTACGACGGTGCCTGAGGAGCGGCGACAGCGATGGCGGACGCCAAGGTGATTCCTTTCGACGACGACCGTTCGCGGGCCCGGCGGCGGCCCGGCCGGCCCGAGGACCCGTCCGGTGCCGGGACCGGCGGCCCGGCGGCCGTACGGGCGCTGCCGGGGGCGCGGGAGGTGCCGGACGAGGCGCCGGGCGGGACGCCCGCCCCGGAGCCCGTGGCGGAGCCCGCCGCGGAGGGTGCCGGGCGGGCCGGGTGGGAGCGGAGGGTCGCGGGCGGGCTGGCGTTCCTGCGGCGGCGGGTCACGGGGGAGTACGAGGTCGACGAGTTCGGGTACGACGCCGAGCTGACCGACCAGGTGCTGATGTCGCTGCTGCGCCCGCTGTACGAGAAGTACTTCCGGGTGGAGGTGAAGGGCGTCGAGAACATCCCGGAGAAGGGCGGGGCGCTGGTCGTCGCCAACCATTCCGGGACGCTGCCGCTGGACGGGCTGATGATGCAGGTGGCGGTGCACGACCGCCATCCGGCCGGCCGGCATCTGCGGCTGCTCGCGGCGGACCTGGTCTTCGTGCTGCCGGTGGTCAACGAGCTGGCCCGGAAGGCGGGGCACACGCTCGCGTGCGCGGAGGACGCGGAGCGGCTGCTGAAGGCCGGGGAGGTCGTCGGCGTGATGCCGGAGGGCTTCAAGGGGATCGGGAAGCCGTTCTCGGAGCGGTACAAGCTCCAGCGGTTCGGCCGGGGCGGCTTCGTCTCGACGGCGCTGCGGGCGGGGGTGCCGATCGTGCCCTGCTCGATCGTGGGCGCCGAGGAGATCTACCCGATGATCGGGAACGCGAAGACGCTGGCGCGGCTGCTCGGTCTGCCGTACGTGCCGGTGACGCCGACCTTCCCGTGGCTGGGGCCGCTGGGGATGCTGCCGCTGCCGACGAAGTGGACGATCGAGTTCGGGGAGCCGATCCCGACGGACGGCTATCCGCCGGAGGCGGCGGAGGACCCGATGCTGATGTTCAACCTGACGGACCAGGTCCGGGAGCAGATCCAGCACACGCTCTACAAGCTGCTGGTGCAGCGGCGGTCGGTCTTCTTCTGACGCGAGGGCCGAGGGCCGCGGGTCCGACGGACGGAGTCCGGCGCAGCCTTCCGAAGCCCGGGAGGCCCCTTGGGGCCGAGCGGTGCGAGGAGGGCAGAGCAAGAGGGGCCAAGCTGCTGGTGCAGCGGCGGTCGGTCTTTTTCTGAGTGCCGTGTACGGATGGAGGAAGGGGCGCCCCCCGTCCGTGGGGGCGCCCCTTCCTCTTGTCAGCGAGCGTCCTCGCTGTCGATGCCGAGGCCTGGAAGGAGGCCCGGCAGGAGTGGCGGGATGGTGACGTCGGGGGGTGTGGGGGTCACGTGCTGTTCCTCGGGGGCGGTGGTGCCCGCCGGGGTCGGCAGGAGGCCGCCGGTGTTGCCGCCGAGGAGTCCGTCGTCCTCCGGGGCGGTGGTGCCGGTCTCGGCGCCCGGGCTCGGGGTGGTGCCGGTGCCGGTGGTGCCGCTGGTGCCCGCGCCCTGGGTGGTGTCGGCGGGGCGGGGGGTGGCGGAGCTGCCCTGGGCCGGGGTGCCCTGGGTGGTTGTGGGCCGGCTGGTGTCCGTGCCCGGCTGGTCCTGCCGGGCGGTGGGGCTGCTGCTGGAGCCGGGGTCGGTCGCGCCCTTTTCGAGGGTGCGGGGCAGCACCGACTGGAGCGGCTCGACTTCCTGGTCTATGGCGGCGAAGACGCCGCTGACCTCTTCGCCGACGTCCGTGAGCTGGACGGGGAGGCGGTCGCGCAGGCCGTTCCAGGTGTTGCGGTGGGCCTGGGCGAAGGAGTTCAGCCGGGCCATGGGGGCGAGCTCGCCGTCCCGGTCGTAGGCCTGGCGGAGCAGCCGGTGGCCCTGCTCGGCGTCGTGCTTCATGCCGCCGAGGGCGCGCCGGATCTCGCTGAGGGACTCGTGGTCGAGGTCGCCGGAGCGGGTGCGCTCCATGAGGCGGCGGGCCTCGCTGAGCCGGGTGGACGCCTGGTCGAGGTAGATGCCCCCGCGGTCGGCGTCGTCGTCGGCCATGCCCAGCTTGAGGTCTTCCATGCCGCGCTTGAGCCCGTAGAGCGAGTCACCGGGCAGGGCGTCGGAGCTGGCGGCGGCGACGCCGCCGAAGGCTCCGGCCGCCACACCGACGGTGAGACCGCCGGCGGCGAGCCCCTTGGTCCAGCGCGTGCGCGGGCGGAGCTTGCGCAGGGGGGATGCCCGGTGGGCGCCCCTGGTGCTCCGCTGTTCCGGGACGGTAGGGCCCGCGGCGGCCGTCCCCTGGGCGAACATCGCCTCCATGGCAGCGACGAGCTGGGCTCGCTGCACCACCTTGACCTCGGGGTCGAGTTCCGGTTTCGGCAGGTCGCCGAGTCCGCTCGCCAAGGCCAACAGCCGTCCCTGGTCGCCCGTGTCGGCCGGGGCGTCGGGCCGGCCGGCCGTCTCGCCCTCGGGCGCCCGGTCCTCCAGGGCCTGGGCGAAGGCGTTCGCCCGCCGGTGCACGTTCGCGATCACTGGCGGCACCTCCTCTCGTCATGACGGTCGACTCCCCAAGGGGTCCGGAAGGTTGCCCGCCTTGAGCGGATACACACGAACGAGTGAGTACCCGCGGGCAGGGCGTGACCACAGGGAGCCTGCATTTCGCACAACGAGCGGCGCGGCACTTGGGTTACGCGCGAAAGATGATCGGACCAGTGCGTCATCGATGCGTCACCGACTGTGAATGGGAACGGGCAGTGGTGGCGTGGGGGGAGGGGTGTGGGTGAGGTGAGGGGGACAAGTGACTTCAGTGGGGGAGAGGGCGGGGTGAGCGAGGGGGTGGCGGCGGTCGGCGGTCCGGGGGCGGTGGGGCCGCCCCGGTCAGCGGGCGTCTTCGGGCAGGAGCCGGGCCAGGGTGCGGACGGCCCGGTACTGGAGGGTCTTGATCGCGCCCTCGTTCTTCCCCATGACCCGCGCGGTCTCGGCGACCGAGAGGCCCTGGAGGAAGCGGAGGGTGACGCACTCCTGCTGCTGGGGGTTGAGGCGGCGGACGGCGTCCAGAAGCGCGGCGTTGGAGAGGGACTCCAGGACGGAGTCCTCCGGGCTGCGCTCGACCTCGTTGGCGTCGAGCATCTCGCCGGTGGTGACCTCCAGCCGGAAGCGGCTGGACTTGAAGTGGTCGGCGACGAGGTTGCGGGCGATGGTGACGAGCCAGGCGCCGAAGTCCCGGCCCTGCCAGGTGAAGGTGGAGATCCGGCGCAGGGCGCGCAGGAAGGTCTCGCTGGTGAGGTCCTCCGCCGTCGCCTTCCCGCCGACGCGGTAGTAGATGTAGCGGTAGACGGTGTCGCTGTACTGGTCGTACAGCCGGCCGAAGGCCTCGGCCTCGCCCGCCTGGGCGCGCTCGACCAGATCCATCATCCGGGCGCTGTCGCTGTCGGCGGTGGGGCGTCGGGCGGCGGTCGAGTTGCCGGCGCCGCCGCGCGCGCCCCGTCTGCCGACGGCGGCACCGCCGTCGGCCAGGGCATAGCAAGGGCCGGCCGGTGCCGGTGCGGCGAAGGCGAAGGCGGGCGCAGGGCCGACGTACGCGGTGGGGACGAAGCCACGCAAGTGGTCGAGGACCGTTGCGCGCAGCGTAGCCAGGCCCGAGGCGTCAACCCCGACGTGTGGGTACACGGGACTCCCAGAGGCAGAGCTTCCATCACGTGCAGTGCGGATCCGTTCACTCGTCGTGGCGACGGGAGGGTTCCGCTGTGCGTCTGAGGAGAATAACGCTTCGTACAGGCAGCGCTACACCCAGTTGCTCAAATCATCGATTACGTCGGTTCTGTTACCGCTTGCAAGCGGATCAAGTCGTACTTCGTGATCGGTTATTGATCGAGTGGCTTCCGAGTGTGATTGCGTCGGCGTTGCGTTGTGCTCATGTGCGGTAGGGGAGAGTGAGCGCCGCCGCTCCTGGGTAAGGGCGCGGGAATGTCCGGGAGTCGGGGTGTGCGGGCGCTGTTCGACCACGGACGGGTGAGCCCCGCTGGTCCGTGGTTGTCGCAGATGATCGCAGCCGAAACGTATCGCCACGGGCGTGGCGCTCCGTGAGCGGCGGGGAGTTCGGGTACGGCGGAGAGTGCGGGTGCGGCGGGGAGTTCGGGCGCGGTCAGCGGCGGCGGCGGTGCAGGGCGACCGCCGCGGCGGTGCCGCCGGCGACGGCGCCGAGGCCCGCGGCGGCCGGGATGCCGATCTTGGCGGCCTTGCGTCCGGTCCGGTAGTCGCGCAGTCGCCAGTCGAGGTTCCTGGCGTGCCGGCGCAGCTTGGTGTCGGGGTTGACCGCGTACGGGTGGCCGACGAGCGAGAGCATCGGGATGTCGTTGTGCGAGTCGCTGTACGCGGCGCAGCGGCCGAGGTCCAGGCCCTCGGCGGCGGCCAGGGCGCGTACCGCCTCGGCCTTGGCCGGGCCGTGCAGCAGTTCGCCGACCAGCCGGCCGGTGTAGACGCCGTCGACGGACTCGGCGACCGTGCCGAGGGCGCCGGTGAGGCCGAGGCGGCGGGCGATGATCGTGGCCGTCTCGACCGGGGCGGCCGTCACCAGCCAGACCTTCTGGCCCGCGTCGAGGTGGGCCTGGGCCAGGGCGCGGGTGCCCGGCCAGATCCGGTCGGCCATGTACTCGTCGTAGATCTCCTCGCCGATCGACATCAGTTCGGAGACGCGGTGGCCCTTGACGATGGAGAGCGCGCTGTCGCGGGCCTCCTGCATGTGGGCCGGGTCCTCGACGCCGGCCAGCCGGAACCAGACCTGCGCCCAGGCGAAGCGGGCGAGTTCGCGGCGCTGGAAGAACTTCCGCTTGTACAGGCCGCGGCCGAAGTGGAAGATCGCGGCGCCCTGCATCACGGTGTTGTCGAGGTCGAAGAAGGCGGCGGCCCTGACGTCGCCCACGACGGGGAACTCGGGCTCCTCCGGGGCGGTTTCGACGGCCTCGGCCGCTTCGAGGGCGGCGGCCTCCTCCTCGCGCTCCCGCTCCAGTTGGAGCGAGGTCTTGCGGGCCGCCTCGGCGGCGGCCTCGCCTGCGAGGACGCTGCGCGCGGTGGCGGAGCGCCTACGGGGGGTGAGCCATCCCAGAGCGGCCATGTCTGGAGCATAGCCAGTCTGTTCGGTCCTTCCCGACTTGTGGGGATGCCGTCGTGTGAACAGTGCGGGTCCCCACCGTTGCCGGGCGGGACAATGGACGGCATGTTCGGACGTACCAAGAAGAAGGACGCGGCGAAGGATCCGGCCGCGCGGACCGTGACGCTGATCGGGAAGCCGGGGTGTCATCTGTGCGACGACGCCCGGGCGGTGATCGAGGCCGTCTGCGCCGAGACGGGGGCACGATGGGAGGAGCGGGACATCCTCCAGGACGAGGCGCTGTACAAGGAGTACTGGGAACAGATCCCCGTCGTCCTGGTCGACGGGGAGCAGCACACCTTCTGGCGGGTGGACGCCGAGCGGCTCCGGCGTGAACTGGGTGCCTGACCGAAAGCCGGTTACCATCATGGACGTTTTGTTGGCATTCGGGGGTCACGTCGTGAGGAGAGTGTGCGGCTTTGCCCCCTTCGGGATCTCGACGTGTCGCGCCGTGTGACGGTTCCGTACCGTCGATAACCGGCCGCGTGACCCCGGTCACTTTGGGCAGACAAAACGGACACCATCTTTGTGCACGCGTTCACAAAGACATAGCCTGCATTCGACGGGGCGGTCCTGGGACATATGGCCGCCTGCAGCCCCGCTCATCCCGCAGGAGCACCGTGGCAACTGGCCGAACTCACCGACCGGCGACCCGTAGCCGAGGAATTCCCGAGGCCACCGTCGCCCGCCTTCCGCTGTATCTGCGCGCCCTGACCGCGCTCTCGGAACGCTCCGTACCCACGGTCTCCTCGGAGGAGCTCGCGGCCGCGGCCGGCGTCAACTCCGCGAAGCTGCGCAAGGACTTCAGCTACCTCGGCTCGTACGGCACCCGCGGTGTCGGCTACGACGTCGAGTACCTCGTCTACCAGATCTCCCGCGAGCTCGGCCTGACCCAGGACTGGCCGGTCGTGATCGTCGGCATCGGCAACCTCGGCGCCGCGCTCGCCGGCTACGGCGGCTTCGCCTCCCGCGGCTTCCGCGTCGCCGCGCTGATCGACGCCGACCCCGCCATGACCGGCAAGCCGGTCGCCGGGATCCCCGTCCAGCACAGCGACGACCTGGAGAAGATCATCGCCGAGGACGGCGTCTCCATCGGCGTCATCGCGACCCCGGCCGGTGTCGCCCAGGCGGTCTGCGACCGGCTCGTCGCCGCCGGCGTGACCTCCATCCTCAACTTCGCCCCGACCGTGCTCTCGGTGCCCGACGGCGTCGACGTGCGCAAGGTGGACCTCTCCATCGAGCTCCAGATCCTCGCCTTCCACGAGCAGCGCAAGGCCGGCGAGGAGCTGGGCGAGGAGACCGCCCCGGCGGCGCCGCCCGCCGCCCGCACGACCTCCGACAGCGCTCGTACCGGCGCCGACAACGGCCGTGCCACCGCCGACAGCGCCCGTTCCGCCGCGGACGGCGGTCGCAAGGGACCCGACGGGGACGCCCCCGCGGTGATGCCGGCATGAGCCTCCTCGTCGTCGGGCTGAGCCACCGCAGCGCCCCCGTCTCCATCCTGGAGCGGGCCTCGCTGCAGGCCGACACCCAGACCAAGCTCCTCCAGGACACCCTCGCCGCCGAACCGGCCGCCGAGGCCACCGTCCTCGCCACCTGCAACCGCATCGAGCTCTACGCAGACGTGGACAAGTTCCACGCCGGCGTCGCCGAGCTGTCCACGCTCCTCGCCCAGCACAGCGGCGTCGGCCTGGACGAGCTCACCCCCTACCTCTACGTGCACTACGAGGACCGGGCCGTCCACCACCTCTTCTCGGTGGCCTGCGGCCTCGACTCCATGGTCGTCGGCGAGGGCCAGATCCTCGGCCAGATCAAGGACGCCCTCGCCCTCGGCCAGGTCCAGCACACCGCGGGCCGGCTCCTCAACGACCTCTTCCAGCAGGCCCTGCGGGTCGGCAAGCGCGCCCACAGCGAGACCGGCATCGACCGGGCCGGACAGTCGCTCGTCACCTTCGGCCTGGAACAGCTCGCCGGGGACACCGACGTCGAGGGCTGGGCGCGGGGCAAGCGCGCCCTCGTCATCGGCGCCGGCTCCATGTCCTCCCTGGCCGCCGCGACCCTCGCCCGCGCCGGCGTCGCCGAGATCGTCATCGCCAACCGCACCCTCGCCCGCGCCGAGCGGCTCGCCGAGATCCTCACCGAGCCCGGAGGCACGGGCGTGGCCGCGCGCGCGGCCGAGATGGTTGCCGTCGGCGACGAACTGGGCCGCGCGGACATCGTCGTCTCCTGCACCGGAGCCACCGGACTCGTCCTCACCGGCGAGGCGATCGAGGCCGCCGCCGCGGGCCGCGACGAGCCGCTGCACCTGCTCGACCTCGCCATGCCCCGCGACATCGACGCCGCCGCCCACCGGATCCCCGGCGCCCGGCTCGTCGACATCGAATCGCTCGCCGACGCCTCCGCCGACGCCCCCATGGCCAACGACGTCGACCAGGTCCGCGGCATCGTCTCCGACGAGGTCGCCGCCTTCGGCGCCGCCCAGCGCGCCGCCCACATCACCCCGACCGTGGTCGCCCTGCGCACCATGGCCGCCGACGTGGTGGCCAGCGAGGTCGCCCGCCTGGAAGGCCGCCTCCCCGGCCTCGACGACAAGCAGCGCGCCGAGATCACCCAGACCGTGCGCCGCGTCGTCGACAAGCTCCTGCACGCGCCGACCGTGCGGGTCAAGCAGCTCGCCAGCGAGCCCGGCGGCGCCGGGTACGCGGACGCGCTGCGGACACTCTTCGACCTCGACCCGGAGACGGTGGCTTCCGTCTCCCGGGCCGACCTGAATGACGCCGACGTCAAGAACCGAGGGCGAGTATGACCGAGAGGGCACTGAGGCTCGGGACCAGGCGCAGCAAGCTCGCCATGGCCCAGTCCGGGCACGTGGCCGACGCCGTCCGGCAGCTGACCGGCCGACCCGTCGAGCTCGTGGAGATCACCACGTACGGGGACACCTCCCGTGAGCACCTCGCGCAGATCGGCGGCACCGGCGTCTTCGTCGCGGCCCTGCGCGACGCGCTGCTCGACGGCGAGGTCGACTTCGCCGTCCACTCCCTGAAGGATCTGCCGACCGCCCAGCACCCCGACCTGGTGCTGGCCGCGATCCCGAAGCGCGAGGACCCGCGCGACGTCCTCATCACCGGCGAGGGCCTCTCCCTCGACCGGCTCCCCGAGGGCGCCCGCGTCGGCACCGGCTCGCCGCGCCGCATGGCCCAGCTGAACGCGTACGCCCGCAGCCACGGCCTCGACCTGACCTGCGTCCCGATCCGCGGCAACGTCGACACCCGCGTCGGCTACGTCCGCAAGGGCGAGCTCGACGCCGTCGTCCTCGCCGCGGCCGGACTCAACCGCATCGGCGGCACCGAGGAACTCCTCGGCGGCCTGTCGGCCGAGCACCTGTCGGTCGACTCCGTGCTGCCCGCCCCCGGCCAGGGTGCCCTGGCCGTCGAATGCCCGGCGTCGAACTCCGACCTCGTCGCCACGCTCGCCGCCCTCGACGACCCGCAGACGCGGGCCGCCGTGACCGCCGAGCGATCCCTGCTCGCCGCCCTGGAGGCCGGCTGCAGCGCACCCGTGGGAGCGCTCGCCGACATCCTCGCCGACGGCCCCGGTCACGGGCAGGTTGTCACCGAAATGCGCCTGCGCGGCGTCGTCGGCACCACCGACGGCTCGACGCTGGTGCAGCTGTCCACCACCGGTCCCGTACCCACCTCGCACGACGAGGCGGCGGCGCTCGGACGCGAACTCGCGGCCGAGATGCTCGCCAAGGGTGCGGCCGGTCTTATGGGGGAGCGAGCACTTTGAGCCCCACCAGCCCGACCACCAGCCCCGTGCCCCCCGTCTTCGCGGGCCACGGCCACGTCACCTTCCTCGGCGCAGGCCCAGGCGACCCCGGACTCCTGACCCTGCGGGCCGTCGAGGCCCTCGCCGGAGCGGACGTCCTGATCGCCGAGCCGGAGGTCCTCGACGTCGTCCGCGGCCATGCGCGCGCGGGCGTGAGCACGCCTGAGCTGACGGTTGTTGACGAGGCGTCAACAACCGCCGGTGTCCCCGTGTTGAGGGATGCGGCCAATCTTGTCATGGAGGCCGCGCGCGGCGGCAGGCGGGTCGTCCGTGCGGTGACCGGCGACCCCGGCCTCGACGGGAACGCGGGCGCCGAGATGCTCGCCTGCGCCGCCGAGGGCATCCCCTTCGAGGTCGTGCCCGGCGTCGCGAACGTGGTCGGCGTCCCCGCGTACGCCGGTGTGCCGCTCCGCGACGAGCAGGGCACCGACGTCCGCTTCGTCGACGCGCGCACCGCCGACGACCGGTGCTGGGGCGAGGTCGGCGCCTCCGACGGCACCGTCGTCGTCTCCACCTCGCTCGACGCGGTCGCCGCGGCCGCCGGTGAACTGGTGGCGGCGGGCCGCAAGCCGGACACCCCGCTCACCGTCACCATCGCCGGCACCACCACGCGCCAGCGGACGTGGAACGCGACCCTCGGCACGATCGCCCAGGTCTTCAAGCAGGGCAAGGTGCTCCCCTCCCCCGAGGGCCACCGGCCGGTGATAGCCGTGGTCGGCGAGCGCAGCGCCCCGGCGCAGCGCGACCGGCTCGCCTGGTTCGAGTCCAAGCCGCTCTTCGGCTGGCGGGTGCTCGTGCCGCGCACCAAGGAGCAGGCCGCGTCGCTCTCCGACCAGCTGCGCTCGTACGGCGCCGTGCCGCACGAGGTGCCGACGATCGCCGTCGAGCCGCCGCGGACCCCGCAGCAGATGGAGCGGGCCGTGAAGGGGCTCGTCACCGGACGGTACGAGTGGATCGCCTTCACCTCGGTGAACGCGGTCAAGGCCGTGCGCGAGAAGTTCGAGGAGTACGGGCTCGACGCCCGCGCCTTCGCCGGGATCAAGGTCGCGGCGGTGGGCGAGCAGACCGCGGCGGCGCTGGTCGACTTCGGCGTGAAGCCCGACCTGGTGCCCAGCGGTGAGCAGTCCGCGGCCGGACTCCTTGAGGACTGGCCGCCGTACGACCCGGTCTTCGACCCGATCGACCGCGTCTTCCTGCCGCGGGCCGACATCGCGACCGAGACGCTGGTCGCGGGGCTCATCGAGCTCGGGTGGGAGGTCGACGACGTCACCGCCTACCGGACCGTACGCGCGTCGCCGCCGCCGGCGGACACGCGCGAGGCGATCAAGGGCGGCGGCTTCGACGCGGTGCTCTTCACGTCGTCGTCGACCGTGCGGAACCTCGTCGGCATCGCCGGCAAGCCGCACAACGTCACCGTCATCGCCTGCATCGGGCCGGCCACGGCCAAGACGGCGGAGGAGCACGGGCTGCGGGTCGACGTGCTGTCCCCCGAGCCGTCCGTCCACAAGCTCGCGGAAGCGCTGGCGGAGTTCGGCATCCGGCGCCGGGAGGCGGCGCTGGAGGCGGGCGATCCCGTGACGCGGCCCAGTGAGCGGAGGCCGGGGGCACGGAGACGGCGCACCACGTAGTGCGGTGCGGCGGGGAACGGGTGCGGGCTTCCGTGATCGCGGGGGCCCGCACCGCCGTTCCTGCGGGCCCGCGCCCGGCGTCCCTGTGCCGGCACGGGGCTCGCGCCCGGCGTCCCTGTGGGCATACGTCCCGCTAGGGCGGGACGGGTGGGCACAGGGACGGCGCCCCCTGCCGCGCCTCGGCTTTCCGGGCCTGGACCCGCACCCGCTGTACGGCTCCGTACCGGTGCGGGTTCAGGCGCATGTGCGGAGGCACCCGCAGAAGGTGCCGTTCCGTTGTGCCCACCCGTTCCGCCCCTTGCGGAACGCCTGCCCACAACGGAACGGCGGTGGAGGGTGGGCACCGTCCTTGCGGAACGCCTGCCCACAACGGAGCGGCGGCGGGGCGGGGGCGGGGGCGGCAACATCGTGTCGGTAAGTGGGGGTGTGGGGCGGGCGTAGCCTCGCTCGTATGAACTCGTATGGAAGCTTTCCGGGGGCGCGGCCGCGGCGGCTGCGGACCACGCCCGCCATGCGCCGGATGGTGGCCGAGACCCGTCTCTCCCCGGCCGACCTGATCCTGCCCGCGTTCGTCCGCGAGGGCGTCACCGAGCCCGTGCCGATCAACGCCATGCCCGGCGTCGTCCAGCACACGCGGGACACGCTGCGGCGGGCCGCCGTGGAGGCGGTGGAGGCGGGAGTCTCCGGGATCATGCTCTTCGGCGTCCCGGAGGACGCGAAGAAGGACGGGGCCGGGACGGCGGGGACCGACCCGGACGGCATCCTCCAGGTCGCCATCCGCGACGTCCGCGCCGAGGTCGGCGACGAGCTCGTGATCATGTCGGACCTGTGCCTCGACGAGTACACCGACCACGGTCACTGCGGCGTCCTCGACGAGGACGGCCGGGTCGACAACGACGCCACCCTGGAGCGCTACGCCGAGATGGCGCAGGTCCAGGCCGACGCCGGCGTCCACGTCGTCGGCCCCTCCGGGATGATGGACGGCCAGGTCGGCGTCATCCGCGACGCCCTGGACACCATCGGCAAGGAGGACGTGTCGATCCTCGCGTACACCGCGAAGTACTCCTCCGCCTTCTACGGCCCCTTCCGCGAGGCCGTCGGCTCCTCCCTCAAGGGCGACCGCAAGACCTACCAGCAGGACCCCGCCAACCTCCGCGAGTCCCTGCGCGAGCTGGCCCTGGACCTGGACGAGGGCGCGGACATGGTCATGGTGAAGCCGGCCGGCCCGTACCTGGACGTGCTCGCGAAGGTCGCCGAGGCCGTGGACGTACCGGTCGCCGCGTACCAGATCAGCGGTGAGTACGCGATGGTCGAGGCCGCCGCGGAGAAGGGATGGATCGACCGCGAGAAGGCGATCCTGGAGACCCTCACCGGCATCCGCCGCGCCGGCGCGCAGATGATCCTCACCTACTGGGCCACCGAGGCCGCGCGGACGCTGAGGCAGGCCCGCTAGACCGCGGACGGCCCTCGGGCCGTCGGAACGTCGGGCGAGTGGTGGGGGCGCGTGGTACGGCGCACCCTGGAGAGGTACCCGACAGGTACCTCCCCGGAGGTGGTCCTCATGATGCACACGCTCGTCGGATGGCACGTCGACATGGAGTTCAAGGAGGAGGGCGACCGGACGCGGGCGGCGGCCCTGGTCCGGCTCCCGGACGGATCCGAGTTCCGGGCCCACGGCACCGCCCACCGGAACCCCGCCGATCCCGAGCAGCTCAGGGTCGGCGAGGAGATCGCGGGGGCCCGGGCCCTGATGGACCTGGCCTCGCAGCTCCTCCAGAAGGCACACGCGGAGATCGACGAGGTGTCCGGGCGGAAGTCGTACCCGATCAACCGGTAGTCAGTACTGGAGGGCGTCCGCCAGTTCCTGCTGCCAGTAGGAGACGGCGGCGCCGTCGTCCACGTACGTGCCCTCCGGGGCCTTCAGCGTCACCATGCTGTCCGCGGTCAGGTTGACCTTGATCGTGCGGACGGTCATGCCGTGGGTGTCCTCGCCCGGCTCCCCGGTGAGGATCAGGGAGGCGTAGCCCGATGCCCCGGGGGCCAGGCTCACCACGGCCTGCGGCTTGCTGTCCTCCACGATCGCGATCGGCGCCTGGCTGTGGTCGAAGCCGACCAGGGGCGCGTTCAGGGCGTGGCAGGTGCGGTCGCCGGTGTTCGTGATCGTGAGGGCGAGGTGGTTGACCGGGCGGCTCACCTTGCTCGCCACGACCTTCACGTCGGCGGCGGTGCAGGGGCGGAGGGAGGGCTTCGCGGGCGGGGCGGTGGTCTTCTTCGGGGCTGTCGTCGGTGCCTTCGTCGGCACCTTCGTCGGGGCCTTGGTCGGGGCCGTGGCGGGCGGCTCGGTCGTGGGCGCGGGTGCCGAGGTGGCGGGTGCCGAGGTCGTGGGTGCCGCGGTCGTGGTCGCGGTGGGCTTCGCGGGGGCCGGGGGCGCCGCCTCCTGGTCGGCCGACTGGCAGGCGGTGAGGGCGAGGGCCGCGAGGAGCGCTGCGGCGGGCAGGGTGAGGGTGCGGATGGACGTGCGCATGGTGGTTCCCCCGTGGGTGGTCCGGTCGGTGGGCCGGTCGCTCAGCGGCCGTCGAGCAGGGTGATCACGATCGCGGTGCAGATGATCAGCACCGTCACTGCCAGGGCGTCGGCGACGCGGCTGTTCGGCATGGCTCCATGCTGCGAGCCGGTGTGACCCGGTGTCGACCGACGCGGGACAATGAGGGACGCTGGAACGCTTCCAACCCCTCCGACCTGGGGAGACGTACGTCGCCCGGAACGCGTTCCCGGGACGCCGACCAGCGATGGGGGAGCGACGGATGGACACGGGGGACCGGCTCGCCGGGCTGCTGCGGGGGCTGAAGGAGCGGTCGGGCCTGAGCTACGGAGCGCTCGCCAAGCGGCTCCACGTCAGCACCTCCACCCTGCACCGGTACTGCAACGGTGACGCCGTCCCGACCGACTTCGCCCCCGTGGAACGGCTCGGCCGGCTCTGCGGCGCCACCCGCGAGGAACTCGTCGAGCTCCATCGCGCGTGGATCGTCGCCGACGAGGCCCGGGGACGGGGTGGCGAGGTGGCGCCCGCCCCGCCTGCCGAGCCCGCCGAGCTCTCCACGGCCGCCGGTTCCGACGAGGCGGAGGTCGTCGTCGTGGCTTCACCGGAGCCGCCGTCCCGGGCGCGGTTCACGGGGGCGCTCGCCGTCGTGGCCGTCGTGGCCCTGGCCGTGCCCGGTGCGTATCTGGTGGCGCGGGACGGGGAGCGGGAGCCGCGCGGCGGCTCCGCCGCACCGCCGGTGCCGGCTCCGCTGAACGCCGGCATCAGCTCGTACAACTGGGCCGAACCCTGCGGGCAGTACTACGTCCTCGACCAGAAGCCCGAGCACGTGCCGCCGCCGCCCGCGCCGCAGGACAGCCGCCCGTGGGCCCGCGCGCTCGGCGGCATCGACGGCGGGCACATGCAGCTCCAGGTCACCGTCACCGGCCGCACCCAGGAACCCGTCGTGCTGTCGCGGCTCCGCGTCCGGGTCGTCGAGCGGGACCGGACGCCGGAGTGGATCGCGTACTCCATGGGCGACGGCTGCGGCAGCGGGATCACCCCGCAGACCTTCGACATCGACCTCGACGCGCCCCGGCCGTACGCGAAGGCCGTCGCCGGACAGGACGGCGACCGGATCGTGCCCGCGAAGGACTTCCCGTACAAGGTCGCCACCGGAGACCCGCAGGTGCTCAACCTCGACGTCCACACGGAGGAGCACGCCGCCGCCTGGTACCTGGAGCTGGAGTGGAGCACCGGGGACCGGAAGGGGACCGTACGGATCGACGACGGCGGGGAGCCGTTCCGCACGCACGCCATCGAGGGCCGCACGGTCTACGGCTACTGGCCCGACAAGGGCGAGTGGGTCGCGCAGTGATCCCGCGCCGACCCACCCGCCCCGGGAGCGTCAGAGGCGCTCGGGCGTCCGGATGCCCAGCAGGGCCATGCCCTGGTGGAGCGTGCGGGCGGTCAGGTCGCACAGGAAGAGGCGGTTCTCCACCTGCGCCGGGGTGTCCGCCTTGAGGACCGGGCACTCCGAGTAGAACGTCGTGTACAGCGACGCCACCTGGTACAGGTACGCGGCCAGCTTGTGCGGCGCGTACTCCGCGGCGGTCTCGGCGATCGTCTCGCCGAAGCCGTCGAGGTGGAGGCCGAGGGCCCGCTCGGACGGCGCCAGCTCCAGCTCGGGGTGGGCGGCCGGCTCGGCGTCCCCGGCCTTCCGCAGGATCGACTGGATACGGGCGTACGCGTACTGGAGGTACACGGACGTGTCGCCGTTGAGCGAGACCATCTGGTCGAGGTCGAACTTGTAGTCACGGGCCGCCGAGGTCGACAGGTCCGCGTACTTCACCGCGCCGATGCCCACCTGGGCGCCCCGCTCGGCGATCTCCTCCTCCGTGAGGTCCTGGGCCTTCTCCCGGACCACGGCCGAAGCCCGGTCGATCGCCTCGTCCAGCAGGTCCACCAGCCGGACCGTCTCGCCCTCACGGGTCTTGAAGGGCTTGCCGTCCTTGCCGAGGACCGTGCCGAAGGCCAGCTGGACGGCCTTCACCTCGTCGTTCAGCCAGCCCGCCCGGCGAGCCGTCTCGAAGACCATCTTGAAGTGCAGGGACTGGCGGGCGTCCACCACGTACAGCAGCGAGGTCGCCTTCAGGTTCTGCACCCGGTCGCGGATGGCCGACAGGTCCGTCGCCGCGTAGCCGAAACCGCCGTCGGACTTCTGGACGATCAGCGGGACCGGGTTGCCGTCCGGGCCCTTGATGTCGTCGAAGAAGACGCACAGCGCGCCCTCGGAGCGGACCGCCACGCCCGACTCCTCCAGGATCCGGCACGTCTCCTGCAGCATGTCGTTGTAACCGGACTCGCCGACGATGTCGGGGTCCCGGACGTCCATGTCGAGCTTCTCGAAGACCGAGTAGAAGTAGATCTTCGACTCGTCGACGAACCGCTGCCACAGGGCGAGGGTCTCCTCGTCACCGGCCTGGAGGTCCACCACACGCGCGCGTGCCCGGGTCTTGAACTCCTCGTCCGCGTCGAACAGCGCGCGGGACGCCTTGTACAGCCGGTTCAGGTTCGACATGGCCTCCTCGCCGGAGACCTCCACGTCCGCGCCCTCGGCCTTGTGGTCCAGCTCGTGCGGGTGCTCGATCAGGTACTGGATGAGCATGCCGAACTGGGTGCCCCAGTCGCCGATGTGGTGCCTGCGGACCACGGACTCGCCCGTGAACTCCAGGATCTCCACCATCGCCGCGCCGATCACCGCCGAACGGAGGTGGCCGACGTGCATCTCCTTCGCCACGTTCGGCTGCGCGTAGTCGATGACCGTCGTGCCCGCCGCCTCGTTCAACGGCACGCCGAGGCGCGCGTCGGCGGCGCGGGCCGCGAGGGTCTCCACGATCGCCGCGTCCGACACGGTGATGTTGAGGAAGCCGGGGCCGGAGACCTCGATCTCCTTCAGCACGTCGTTCGCCGGGATGGACTCGACGACCTTCGTGGCCAGCTCACGCGGATTGCCCTTGAGCCGCTTGGCCAGCGCCAGGATGCCGTTGGCCTGGAAGTCGGCCCGGTCGCTTCGTCGGAGCAGCGGGTCGGCGGAACCGGCCTCCGGCAGGGCTGCCGAGAGGCCTTCCGCGAGGCGCTGCTGCACGGTCGAAGCGAGGGAAGGGACCGAGGCCATGAGCTTCCGTTCCTGTTGTGTCGAGTCCGGTTGTCCCGGTGGTCTATTTCGCTTGTCAAGTGTCCCATGGGTGGGCAACGTGTTTTCCCCGCCTGTGGACAACCTCCGCGTTCTCCCCGTCTGTGGACAACCTCGGAGCGCGCCGCTCCGTCTGGGAGAATGGAAGGCGCAAGGCTTCGAGGCGTACCCATAAGAATCCGGAAAGAAGGACGTACCGACCGTGGCTCAGAGCAGCACCGAGACCGACTGGGTCTCCCGTTTCGCGGACGAGGTCATCACCGAGTCGGAGCGACGTGCGCCTGGCAAACCGGTCGTCGTCGCGTCCGGTCTCTCCCCCTCCGGCCCGATCCACCTCGGCAACCTCCGCGAGGTCATGACCCCGCACCTGGTCGCCGACGAGATCCGCCGCCGCGGGTACACCGTCCGCCACCTCATCTCGTGGGACGACTACGACCGCTACCGCAAGGTGCCGAACGGCGTCGAGGGCGTCGACGAGTCCTGGGCCGAGCACATCGGCAAGCCCCTGACCGCCGTCCCCGCCCCCGCCGGCTCGCCCCACGCCAACTGGGCCGAGCACTTCAAGGCCGCCATGGTCGAGGCCCTGGCCGAGCTCGGCGTCGAGTACGACCCGATCAGCCAGACCGAGCAGTACACCTCCGGCGTCTACCGCGAGCAGATCCTGCACGCCATGCGCCGCCGCGGCGACATCGACGCCATCCTCGACCAGTACCGGACGAAGAAGGCCCCCAAGAAGCAGTCCCAGAAGCCGGTCGACGAGGCCGAGCTGGAGGCCGCCGAGGGATCCGGCGCGGCCGGCGAGGACGACGGCTCCGGCGGCGGAGGCGGGTACTTCCCGTACAAGCCCTACTGCGGGCAGTGCGGCAAGGACTTCACCACCGTCACCGCCTACGACGACGACACCACCGAGCTGAGCTACACCTGCTCCGCCTGCGGCTTCGCCGAGACCGTCGCGCTCAGCGAGTTCAACCGAGGCAAGCTCGTGTGGAAGGTCGACTGGCCCATGCGCTGGGCCTTCGAAGGCGTCATCTTCGAGCCCTCCGGCGTCGACCACTCCTCGCCCGGCTCCTCCTTCCAGGTCGGCGGCCAGATCGTCACCCTCTTCGACGGCGTCCAGCCCATCGGCCCCATGTACGCCTTCGTCGGCATCAGCGGCATGGCCAAGATGTCCTCCTCGAAGGGCGGCGTGCCCACCGCGGCCGACGCCCTGGAGATCATGGAGCCGCAGCTGCTCCGCTGGCTCTACGCCCGCCGCCGGCCCAACCAGTCCTTCAAGATCGCCTTCGACCAGGAGATCCAGCGGCTCTACGACGAGTGGGACAAGCTGGAGGCCAAGGTCGCCGACGGCACCGCGCTGCCCGCCGACGCCGCCGCACACGCGCGTGCCGCCCGCACCGCGGCCGGCGAGCTGCCGCGCACCCCGCGCCCGCTGCCGTACCGCACGCTCGCCTCCGTCGCCGACATCACCGCCGGCCACGACGAGCAGACCCTCCGGATCCTCACCGACCTCGACCCGGAGTCCCCGGTCACCTCGCTCGACGAGGTCCGGCCGCGCCTCGACCGCGCCGAGAACTGGATCACCACCCAGGTCCCGGCCGACCAGCGCACCATCGTCCGCGAGGAGCCCGACACCGAGCTCCTCGGCTCCCTGGACGACGACGGCCGCGAATCGCTCCGGCTGCTCCTGGAGGGCCTCGACAGCCACTGGTCGCTCGACGGGCTCACCACGCTCGTCTACGGCGTGCCGAAGGTCATGGCCGGCCTCACCCCCGAGGCCAAGCCCACCCCCGAGCTGAAGGTCGCCCAGCGCTCCTTCTTCGCCCTCCTCTACAAGCTCCTCGTGAGCCGCGAGACGGGCCCCCGCCTGCCCACCCTGCTCCTCGCCGTCGGCGCGGACCGGGTGCGCAAGCTGCTCGGCGCCTGACCCGACGCGCGAAGGGCCGCTCCCGTGATCGGGGGCGGCCCTTCGGCGTGTGCGCGGCGCGCGGACGGGTCAGGAGGGGTCGTACTCCTGCATCTCCTCGCGGACGCGCTCCTGCACCTCAGGGGTGACCAGCTGGAGCAGGTCGGACTGGGGCTCCGGGAGCTTCTGGAGGCCGTACGCCTCCGCCACCAGCTGATCCAGCTCGAACGGGGTCGGGAAGCGCCTGTACTCCTGCACGAAGCCGTACGTCACCTTGTAGGCGATCTCCCGGAACTCCTCCATCTGAGGGTCGGGCTCCTGACGGGGGTCGGGCCGCTGGAGCTCGCCGAACAGCTCGGGACCCGACTGCTCCGGTTCCACCGGGCGGGCGTCCCCGGGGATGGCCGCCGCGGCGTTCTCCTCCGCGGCGCTCTCCTCCGAGGGGTTCTCCTCCGGCTGCGCGGTGTACATGCCGCCGTACCCGTCCGGGGTGACCTGCTGGGCGTCGAACCAGGGGCTCTCGTGGTTCGGCTGGGCCTGCTGCTGGGGGCCGGGGGCCTGGGCCTGCGGGGCCGGGGCGGGCTCCTGCTCCTGGGCCTGGACCTGGGCCTGGACCTGAGGGACCTGAGGGGCGATCGCGACCGGGGCCTGAGCCAGAACCGGGGCCGGGGCCTGGGCCAGAGCCGGGGCCTGCGTCGGGGCCTGCGTCGGAGTCGGGTTCGGCGGCAGGAGGACCGGGTCGACGCCCGCCGCCGCGAGGCCCGCCGGGGCCGTCTCGGCCAGCGGGACGCCGTACCGGGCGAGCCGCAGCGGCATCAGCGCCTCCACCGGCGCCTTGCGCCGCCAGCCGCGGCCGAAACGGGCCTGGAGCCGGGCCTGGTAGATCAGCCGCTCCTGCTCCAGCTTGATCACCTGGTCGTACGAGCGCAGCTCCCACAGCTTCATCCGCCGCCACAGCCGGAACGTCGGCACCGGCGACAGCAGCCAGCGGGTCAGCCGCACGCCCTCCATGTGCTTGTCCGCGGTGATGTCCGCGATCCGGCCCACCGCGTGCCGCGCCGCCTCGACCGCGACCACGAACAGCACTGGGATGACCGCGTGCATGCCGACGCCCAGCGGGTCCGGCCAGGCCGCCGCGCCGTTGAACGCGATCGTCGCCGCCGTCAGGATCCACGCCGTCTGCCGCAGCAGCGGGAAGGGGATCCGGAGCCAGGTCAGCAGCAGGTCCAGGGCGAGCAGCACACAGATGCCCGCGTCGATGCCGATCGGGAAGAAGTACGAGAACGTACCGAAGCCCTTGTGTACGGCAAGCTCGCGCACGGCCGCGTACGAACCCGCGAAACCGATCCCCGCGATGATCACCGCGCCGCCGATGACGAGCCCGATGAGTATGCGGTGTGTGCGTGTCAGCTCCATCGCGGCCACCCGCGATCCCCTCCCGTGATTCGACGTCTCGCGGGCCCCAGAGTGGCACACATGAACGAAGCCCGACCCTCTGGGGAGGGACGGGCTCCGCTCGGACACGCCTGTCTGTGTTGATTTGTGTCAGTACCCGGGCGGCCGACGGGGGTTGGCCCGACCGAACGGCGGGTATGACTACATGTTCATGTCCGCTGGTACGACTACTTGTTCGCGGCGGTCACCGAGGCGACCGCCTCCTTCGCCGCCGTCGTCGCGCCCTCGACGATCGTCTTCGCCCGCGGCGCGGGCGCGCCCGCGTATCCGGCGCCGTTGTAGGACAGCAGCACCAGCACGTTGCCGGTGCGCGCCACGATCGACGCGTACGGGAAGTCCTCGCCGGTCTTGTTCACGGTGTACGTGACCATCTTCGCCTCGTCGCCGATACCGGCCACCGACGCGGTGCTCAGCGTCTTCGCGCCGGTGGTGGCCTGGATCTTCCCGAGCTCCTTGGCGAAGTTCTCCTGGGCGCGCGCCTGGCCGCTGCCGAGGGAGACCTCGGAGTCGTACCGGTAGAACGACACGTCGAGCCAGCGGTACTGCGAGCCCTTGACGCCCTGGTCCTCCAGGCCGTTCCACGAGCAGCCCGCGCGGTGGGAGAGGTCCGTGGAGGGCGCGGCGGTGCCGTTCTCGTTCTTCGCCTTCGGGACCAGCGCGGAAGTGGTCCTCGCCGCGATCGCCTTGCACGCCGAGGGCAGCTTCGCGAACTTCGCGGGCTCCACGGTCGGCGTCGGGGACGGGGTCGCCGACGCGGTCGCGCTCGCGGTCGCCTTCGCCCCGCCCGTCTTGGCGGCTCCGTCGCCGTCGCTTCCCGAGTCCGAGGAGCAGCCGGCGACGACGAGCATCACGGGGACGGCTGCGGCGGCGAGGATGCGGGTGAGTCGCGGAGCTGATCGCTGCATGGTTCCTTCAGTCGCTTGTCGTACGGCCGGTGCCGGGCCGGTGCCGGTCGGTGGCCCCGGCGGCCCTGGCGGCCCTGGGTACGCCGACACGTTACGTGGTCCCCCCGCCGCCCGGGGGGCGCGCGGGACACCCGCCGGCCGGCTACTCCTCCAGCCGGTCCGCCAGCAGGCGGGCCAGATTCTGCGCCCTGTCCTGCAGTTCCTTGCTGTCCGGGGCCGGCGCCGTGCCCGTCGTGCGCTGCCGGTACTCGACCGTCACGACGACGTTCGATGTGCGGAACACCACGCTCACGACCCGCTGGCGACCGGCCCCGCCGGTCGAACCGAGGGCGTCGCCGACGAAGGCGATGTCGCCGAGTCCCCCGAGCAGCCGGGGCTCGAGGCCGGTCGTCGCCGGCGCGGAGGGGGTGCCGGTGGTGGCTCCTCCGGTGGGGGTGGCGCCCGCGCCGGCCGCCGCCGCGTGGGTGGCGGTCGGGTCCGTGGTGGCGGCGCCCGAGGTGCGCGATGTGGGCGAGGCCGTCGTCGGCCCGGTGGCCGGGGCGGTGGTCGGCCCGGTGGTCGGCGCGGTGGGCGTCGGGGGCGGGGTCGTCGGTACGGCGATCCCGGCCGCGAGCTGCTTGCGGGTGTAGACCTCCTGCGCCCGCGTGGCGTCGCTCACCGTCGGGTCGTACGAGACCACCCGCTCCACGTCGAGCACCAGGCGGTGCGAACCGCCGTCCGCGGCGTCGGCGGTCCAGGTGCAGCCGACGCGGCGGTCGGTGTCGTACGTGACGGCCGCCGTGCCGCGCAGCGCCTTGGCCCGCTCGGCGTCGGACAGGGCGACGGTCCCGGGGAGCAGCTCGCGCAGGGCGGCCTGGGGGACGGCGCCGCACGGTTCGAAGAGGGTGCGGTAGCGGCCGGGGGGCGCGACGGGAGTGGCGGCGGCGCCGGCCTTCGCGTCGACCGTGACGTCCTCGGCGGTGCCGGCCGCCGAGCAGCCGGTCAGGGCGCCGAGCACGACGCCGAGACCGGCGCCGAGGCCGAGGAGGGTGCCGGGGGCGCGGCCGGGTGAGTACCTCTTTCGCTGCACCGTCCCAGGCTCCCTTCTCCCAAGGTCTTTCCCGAAAACTGTTTGCCGCCCCGTGAAGGCGGATGGACACAATGTCTATCGCACGCGCAGCCGTTGATGCCGGTCCGCCGTCACCTCTACGGGCTTTGGCTCCGGTTTTTGCGTTATCAGGCTTTTCGGGGGAATCGAGGAAGTATGTCGTATGTAGAGGTACCGGGTGCGCAGGTACCCATCCGGATGTGGGCCGATCCTTCCACGGTGGAGGGCGGCGCGATGCAGCAGCTCCGCAATGTGGCGACGCTGCCGTGGATCAAGGGCCTCGCGGTCATGCCGGACGTGCATTACGGCAAGGGCGCGACGGTCGGTTCGGTGATCGCCATGAAGGACGCGGTCTGCCCGGCCGCGGTCGGTGTGGACATCGGCTGCGGCATGTCCGCGGTGAAGACCTCCCTGACCGCGAACGACCTTCCCGCCGACCTCTCCCGTCTCCGCTCGAAGATCGAGCAGGCGATCCCGGTCGGCCGGGGCATGCACCGCGACGAGGTCGACCCGAAGCGGCTCTACCAGTTCCCGACGGCCGGCTGGAACGACTTCTGGTCCCGGTTCGACGGGGTGGCGGACGCGGTGAAGTTCCGGAGGGAGCGGGCTGCGTTGCAGATGGGGACGCTCGGATCCGGCAACCACTTTGTGGAGCTTTGCGTCGATACATCCGATTCGGTGTGGCTCATGCTGCACTCGGGCTCGCGGAACATCGGCAAGGAGCTCGCCGAGCACCACATCGGCGTGGCACAGCACTTGCCGCACAATCAGGGGCTGATCGACCGGGACCTCGCGGTCTTCGTCTCCGAGACCCCGCAGATGGCGGCCTACCGGCACGACCTCTTCTGGGCGCAGGAGTACGCGAAGTACAACCGTGCGATCATGATGGCGCTCTTCCAGGAGGTCGTCCGCAGGGAGTTCCGGAAGGCGAAGGTGACCTTCGAGCCGGTGATCTCCTGCCACCACAACTACGTGGCGGAGGAGCGGTACGAGGGGATGGATCTGCTCGTGACCCGTAAGGGCGCGATCCGGGCCGGCTCCGGGGAGTTCGGCATCATCCCGGGCTCGATGGGTACCGGCTCGTACATCGTGAAGGGCCTCGGCAACGCGGCCTCGTTCAACTCGGCCTCGCACGGCGCGGGCCGGAAGATGAGCCGGAACGCGGCGAAGAAGCGCTTCACGACGCGGGATCTGGAGGAGCAGACGCAGGGTGTGGAGTGCCGCAAGGACTCCGGCGTCGTGGACGAGATCCCGGGCGCGTACAAGCCGATCGAGAAGGTGATCGAGCAGCAGACCGACCTCGTGGAGGTCGTCGCCAAGCTCAAGCAGGTCATCTGCGTGAAGGGCTGAAAGGTCGCGGGACGCCGTGGCGACGGCGCCCCGCGACTCACTTCAGCCGACGGGCATCGCGACCTGGCCGGAGCGCAGGCGCCACAGGCGCATGGCGCAACTCTGCTCGGTGCGGTCGAGGGCGATGGCCGCAGCTGCGGGATCACCGAGCCGGAGCAGCTCACGGTCTTCCGGGCTGGTCCAACGGCGGCGGGGCGGCGCGAACCTCATGTCCGTGGGCCGGGTCCAGGTGGCCGAGTGGTGCTGTTCGGCGCGGAGGATGTGTGCGTCTCGGGCGTTGAGTTCGACCGAGGCCCTCGGCCGGGACTGCAATCCCGGTCGAGGGCCGTTCTGTATGGAGTTGTCTTCGACGGCAGGTCGGGTTTGCGGGGAGATCACCCGTGCGTGTCTACGGCTCGCGGTGGAGCTTGGTGTTGGAGGCCTGGGCGCGGGGGCGGACGACCAGGAGGTCGATGTTGACGTGCGGGGGGCGGGTGCAGGCCCAGGTGATGGTGTCGGCGACGTCGTCGGCGGTGAGGGGCTCGGCCACGCCGGCGTAGACCTTGGCGGCGCGGTCGGTGTCGCCGCGGAAGCGGGTGGTGGCGAACTCCTCGGTCTTGACCAGGCCGGGGGCGATCTCGATGACGCGGACGGGGGTGCCGACGATCTCCAGGCGGAGGGTCTCGGCGAGGACGCGGGCGCCGTTCTTGGCGGCGACGTAGCCGGCGCCGCCCTCGTAGGTGCCGTGGCCGGCGGTGGAGGAGAGGACGACGACGGTGCCGTCGCCGCTCGCGGTGAGCGCGGGCAGCAGGGCCTGGGTCATGTGGAGGGTGCCGAGGACGTTGACGTCGTACATGCGGCGCCAGTCCTCGGGGTCGCCGGTGGCGACGGGGTCGAGGCCGAGGGCGCCGCCGGCGTTGTTGACGAGGACGGCGAGGGCGCGGAAGGCGGTGGCGAACTCGTCGACGGCGGCGCGGTCGGTGACGTCGAGGGCGTACGCGGTGGCCTGGTGGCCGGCCTCGTTGATCTCGGCGGCGAGGGCCTCGATGCGGTCCTTGCGGCGGGCGGTGAGGACCACGCGGTAGCCGGCGGCGGCCAGCTGCCGGGCCGTGGCGGCGCCGATGCCGCTGCTCGCTCCGGTGATGACGGCGATGGGGGCGGACATGGCGGAGGCTCCTCGTACAGGCGGTCGGGTCGGTGTGGTCAGGATAGGCGGCGGGTCAGCGGCCTCGGGGGGCGTACATGATCACGGCCATGCCGGCGAGGCAGACGAGGGCGCCGATGACGTCCCAGCGGTCGGGGCGGTAGCCGTCGGCGACCATGCCCCAGGCGAGGGAGCCGGCGACGAAGACGCCTCCGTAGGCGGCGAGGATGCGGCCGAAGTCGGCGTCGGGCTGGAGGGTGGCGACGAAGCCGTAGAGGCCGAGGGCGAGGACTCCGCCGCCGATCCAGATCCAGCCGCGGTGCTCGCGGACTCCCTGCCAGACGAGCCAGGCTCCGCCGATCTCGAAGAGGGCGGCGACGGCGAAGAGGGCGACGGAGCGGGCGATCTGCATGGCTTCAGGTTGTCACGGGGGACACGCGGGCTGACGGATTGTCAGAAGATGGGATGATCTATGGGTATTTTTGGGTCATGCGTGTGATGTCGAAGGGTGTGCTCGGGGCCGCGCTGGCGGCGTTCGTGGTGCTGGCTGCCGGGACGGCCGCCGGGGCGACCGGTGACGTGGTCGGTGAGGCGGCCGGTGAGGCGGATCTCGCCCACCACGGTCATGTCTCGCTGTGGGATGGGCGGGTCGGGGTGTGGCTGGTGACGGAGAACCACGGGCCGTCCGACGTCGCGGACGCCACCGTCCGGTTGGCCTTCTCCGCGCCCATGGCGGGCGGTCAGGAGCTGCCGCCGGGGTGTCTGTGGAGCAGCGCCCGGGTGGTGTCCTGCCGGACGGGTGCGCTGTCCGGCGGCGGGGCGGCGGGTGAGCTGGCGCTGGACCTGAGGGCCGCCGGTCGGCCGCAGGAGCTGACGGTGGACGTGAGCACGGCCTGGCGGGCCGGCGGGGTCGACCGGAACTCCTTCAACGACCGGCACCGGGTGCTGGTCCTCGCCACCGGGGACCCGTACGTCTTCTGAGGTGCCCGTCGAGGGTGCCGGGGTGCTCATCGGCTGCTCCAGTGCACGTATCCGTCGGGGCGGACGAGGACCGCGGTGCGGCGGGCGGGGTCCGTCCAGGTGGCCCGTACGACGCGGTTCGCGCCGGTCGGGGCGGAGGGCGGCAGGGCCGGGGTGGTGCCTTCGGGGGCGACGAGGACGAACTCGCCCGCGCGGAGCAGCTCGTGGAGCCGGCCCTCGCGGAGCCGGACGTCGGGGGCGCGCCGGCCGGAGGCGCGGCCGCCGCCGGGGGCGGGGGCGTAGGCGATGCCGAGGCCGCTGATCATGCCGAGGAGCTTGGCGGAGGCGGGGCGCACGACGCTGAGGGCGGTGGTGGCGACGGCGCGCAGCGCGCGGGTGGCGGGGGTGTGGGCCATGGCGAGGCGGACGATGGCGCCGCTGCTGCGCAGGACCATGGTGCCGACGGGGTGGCGCTCGGCCTGGTAGCTGTCGAGGAGGGCCTCGGGGTCGGGGGCTTCGCCGCGGTGGACGGCGATGAGCTTCCAGGAGAGGTTGGCGGCGTCCTGGAGGCCGGTGTTCATGCCCTGGCCGCCTGCGGGGGAGTGGACGTGGGCGGCGTCCCCGGCGAGGAGGACGCGGCCGACGCGGTAGGCGGGGACCTGGCGCTCGTCGCTGTGGAAGCGGGAGATCCAGCGGGCGTCGTGCATGCCGTGGTCGGTGCCGAGGGCGCGGCGGGCGAGGTCGCGGACCTCGTCGAGGTCGACGGGTTCGCTGTCGGGGACCTGGCGCGTGCGGTCCCAGCCCATGACGCGGTACCAGCCGTCGCCGAAGGGGGCGATGAAGACGAAGGCGTCCCCGGTGCCGTTGACGGTCAGGGAGGCGGCGGGTTCCTCGGTGAGGCGGACGTCGGCGAGGACGATCGAGCGGATGACGCTGGTGCCGGGGAAGGGCAGTCCGAGGGCGGTGCGGACGGTGCTGCGGTGGCCGTCGGTGCCGACGAGGTGGCGGGTGCGGAGCGTGCGGGGGGTGCCGTCGGGGCCGGTGAGTTCGGCGGTGACGCCGTCGGCGTCCTGGTGGAGGGCGGTGAGGGCGGTGTCGTGGCGGAAGGTGACGCCGGCGTCGACCGCGCGCTGTTCGAGGAGGCGCTCGACCTCGTACTGGGGGGTGATGAGGATGTGGTCGAAGCGGGAGGGAAGGTCGCTGAGGTCGAGGGAGAGGTGGCCGAAGAGCCGCATGCGGTTCAGCGGGGTGCCGGTGGCCTCCAGGGCGTCGGCGAGGCCGCGGGTGTCGAGCAGTTCCAGGGTGCGGGCGTGGACGCCGAAGGCGCGGGTGAGGTTGGAGCGGCCGGCGGGGCGGCGCTCGACGAGGGTGACGTCGAGGCCGGCGGCGGCGAGGTCGCCGGCGAGCAGCAGCCCGGTGGGGCCGGCGCCGATGACGACGACGTCGGCGCCGAGGGGCTCGGTGGTGGTGTCGGCCGGGTGGGTTTCGGTGGTGCGCATGGCTGCCTCCGAGGGGGTCAACGCTTGTTGGCCTACGCTTGTTGGCAACGGTACGGCCACCCCGTGTGACGTGTCAACACCTGTTGGCCTACAGTTGTGGGCATGACGACCGCACGCCGCTCCGACACCACGCGGGCCGCGATCCTGGAGGCCGCCCGCGAGCGCTTCGCCGCCGACGGGTACGAGCGCGCCACGATCCGGGCCATCGCCCGCGACGCGGGGATCGACCCCTCGATGGTGATGCGCTACTTCGGGAACAAGGAGGGGCTCTTCGCCGCCGCCTCCGAGATCGACCTGGCCCTGCCCGCCCTGGGCGCACTGCCCTCCCGGCACATCGGGGCCGTCCTCGTGAACCACTTCCTCGACCGCTGGGAGCGCGACGACGTCCTCACCGGACTGCTCAGGGTCTGCGTCACCAACGAGGCCGGGGCCGCCCGCATGCAGGCGATCTTCGAGGCGCAGCTCGGCCCCGTCACCCTCGGCGTCTGCCCGGAGCCCGAGGAGGCCCCGGCCCGGGCGGCGCTCGTCGCCTCCCAGATCCTCGGCATGGCGCTCGCCCGCTACGTGCTCCGCTTCCCGCCGGCCGTCGCGATGAGCCGGGACGAGGTGGTGGCCTGGCTGGCGCCGACCGTGCAGCGCTACCTCACGGCCGAGACGCCCTGAGGCCGCCGAGGGACTCCTGAACCGCGGCGGTGCCTACGAGGCGGCGGCGCCGAACTCGCGTACCGCCTCGTCGACGATCGCCTCCAGGCGGGCGTGGTGCGCGCCCCGCCAGTACACCCGGTCGCACTCCTCGCACCGCGCGAAGACGTCGTACGTCTTCTCGGTGCCGCGCTCCAGCCGCTCGCGCACCTCGTCCTTGCCGGTGTCGGTGAGCAGCCCGTTGCAGGCGGTGCAGCGGGTCCACGGCGCCAGCGCGGGCGCGAACCGCTCCAGGACGTCACGGAGCTGGTCGTCGGGCCGGTCGCTGTACACGTACGCGCCGGCCCACAGCTCGCGGCGGCGCAGCAGCCCGCGGTCGCGGGAGAGCATGACCCGCCGCTCCTGCGCGGAGAGCGCGGCGAGCGCCGGGTCGCCGATGTCCTCGTTCTCGTACGCGGCGTCGACGCCGAGCAGCCGCAGCCGCCGGGCCAGGGTGCCCAGGTGCACGTCGAGCAGGAACCGGAGGGGCGCGCCGGGCACCGGCTGGGGGCGGGCGACGTCCTCGACCTCGACGGTCTCGCCGGCCGAGGGCACGTGCGCGGGGGCCACCGGACGGCCGTCGACCAGGAGTCGGCCCGCCTCGGTGAGCGGGACGCCGAGGGACTCGACGACGTGGCCCAGCGAGGAGACGCCGTCGGTCACCACGGCCGTGCGCCCCGAGCGCCGTTCGGGGGCGACGAAGACGGCGAGGCCGGGCGCGAAACTGATCTGGATCTCCGGTCCGTTCACGGGGACAGGATCGCACCGGGCGCGGACGACGGGCCAGGGATTTCCGGGCCGCGGCGCCGTGCGGCGACCGGTGCCGTGACCGGAGCGGCGACTGGTGCCGTGGCTGGAGTCGTGGCCGGTGCCGTGACTGGTGCCGTGGCCGGAGTCGTGGCCGGTGCCGTGACTGGTGTCGTGGCCGGTGCCGTGACCGGAGTCGTGACTGGTGCCGTGACTGGTGCCGTGGCCGGTGCCGTGGCCGGAGTCGTGTCCGGTGCTGCGACCGGAGTCGTGTCCGGTGCCGTGTCCGGCGCCCCGAGCAGACTCCCGAGCAGAGCCGCCCCGAGCGGAGCCCCGGGCGGAGCCCCGGCCGGAGCGGGCCCGGCCCCGAGGGCGGGGCGGCCAGGGCCACGACAGGGTGTCGGGGGCTGGGTTACCGTCCCCGCATGAAGATCATCGACCTTGAGCCCGGCGACCCGCGTCTGGAGAGCGACCTCCTGCCGGTCCTCCTCGAACTGCGCCCGCACCTCACGCCCGCCCTCTTCCGGGACGTCTACGCGCGCGGCCACGCGCAGGGACTGCGCTTCACGGCCGCCTACGACGACGACGGCCGGTGCGTCGGCGCCGCCGGCTGGCGCCTCGTCTTCAACACCAGCTCGATCAGCCAGCTGTACGTCGACGACCTGGTGACCGCCTCCGACGTCCGCTCCACCGGCGTCGGCCACGCCCTCATCGCCCACCTGGACGGCCACGCCCGCGCCGCCGGCTGCCACGAGCTCAACCTCGACTCCGGCACCCAGCGCACCGACGCCCACCGCTTCTACCTGCGCGAGCGCTTCGACATCGTGGCCTTCCACTTCGTCCGGCCGCTCACCGACCCGCGGTAGCCGCCAGGTCGAGCCGCCAGGCCTGGCAGCGCATCGGGCGGCCCGGCGGGTACTCGAAGTCCTCCTCGCCGAGCAGCTCGAACCCGGCCTTGCGGCACACCGCGTTCGACGCGGCGTTCGCCACCGACGGGAAGGCGAGGAGGTACCGGTGGAGCCCCGCGGCCCGGGCCCGCTCCGCGACCGCGCGCGTGGCCAGGGTCGCGACGCCGCGGCCCTGGAGGCCCGGCAGGACCGTCCAGCCCGTCTCGTACACCGGCTCGCCCCGCCACTCCGACGTCCAGAAGCCGATGCTGCCGGCGACCCGCTCCTCCGGCAGCAGCACGATCCGGAACATCCGGCCCGCGCCCGTGGTGTCCGCGCTCAGGTCCACGTACCGACGGTGGCGGCGGACCAGCTGCTCCTCGGTCTCCGGCCCGCCGAGGTGCTCCATCAGCTCCGGCGCGTTCAGCGCCCGCAACAGCCCGGCGTCCTCCTCGGACCAGGCTTCGAGGCGTACGGACGCGGCGCCGGTCCCGGTCGTCGCGGACGGGCCGGGGAGCGCGGAGGGTTCGGTCATGGGCGCACCGTACGGCACGGCACCGACAGGCGGGCCGTACGCCGTCAGCGCAGGCGGCCGGAGGAGGCGAGGGAGAGGCGGGAGACGACCCGGCCGAAGGCGAGCTCCTCCGCCGGGGTCAGCGGCACGGTCTCCTGCGGGTGCCGGACGCGGTCCATCGGCGTCAGTGAGCGGGTCCGGCGCGCGCGGGCGCGCAGGCCCGTCACCAGCCACACGCCCGACGCGACCGCGAGCACGGCGAAGAGGGTGAGGGGGTGGCCACGGGGGTCGGAGAACTGGCCGGGCACGGCGGCACAGACGATTCCTCCTGCTTTCTCCCGATCTGTTCAGTCAGCACCACAGTGGGGGACTTTCGACAGGGTGGCGGCGCGCTCAGGGAGGCCCTCTTGTGCCGGACGGGGAACCGTTCGAAGGTGGCGGCGGAGGCAGATTCCGGCCGGGAGGGAGCAGCCGCATGTCCGGAACTGGTGTGCGCGGATGGGGTTTCACGGACGACCGGGGAGTCGAGGCGGGGGCGGCGGCGAGGCCGACGCGGGTGCTCGCCTACGTACGGGCCGGGGCGGCCCTCCTGGACCTGGGGGTGACGCCGGTCGCGGTGTACGGCTCCGGGCACGACGGGACGGCGCCGGACCCGGCGAAGGACGGCGGGCTCGCGGCGGCCGGGGTGCCGTACCTGGGGCCGGGGCGGGCGCTGGCCGAGGAGCGGCTGCGGGAGCTGCGGCCGGAGCTGGTGGTGGACGTCACGTACGACGGGAAGAGCCCGTACGCCGTGGACGAGGAGCTCCTGGGGCGGCTGGGGGTGCCGCTGGTGGCGCTGTCCGTCGGCGACGACCCGGGTCTGCCGGCGATCATCGGGCGGTTCGGGGAGCTGGGGGCGGCGCTCGGGGCGCCGGACCACGGGGCCGACGGGGCGGGGGTGCCCGCGGAGGCGGAGGAGGCGGTGCGGGAGGCGGCCGCGGCGGCCGGGACCGGGTGCGGGGTGCTGGCGCTCTCCGGGGGCGGCGCCGAGCAGGTGCACCTGGCGCGTCCGGAGGCGTGGCCGGAGCTGGCGCGGCTTGCCGGGCTCGGGGTCCGGCTGCTCGACCCGGGGCCGGGGCCGGGCGCAAACTGGCTGACCACCGGCTGGGAGCGGGCCCTCGACCTCGCCCCGGCGCTGGTCCTGTACGACAGTCGGGCGCACGCGAGCCGGCCCGAGGGGCCGGGGCGGTTGCCGGCCGGCGCGCGGCTGCTGCCGTGGAACCCCGAGACCCCGCCGAGCCCGGCCGCCTACGCCCGTTTCTTCCACGCCGTGGCCCAGGCCCTCGCGGAGACGCCGCGCACCTGAGCCCTGCCCCCGCTTCCCGGCGTCGGTGTCCGCCCCAGGAGACCGGGAGGTGTCAGGAGGTGAGGCGGGAGCGGAGGGAGGCGGCGAATTCCTCGGCGCGGGTCAGCTGGAGGCGGAGGTCGGCGACGCGGGCGGCGGCGGCCTCCTCGTAGCGGCGGACGCGGGCGAGCAGGAGCTCGCGTTCGGCCGGTTCGAGTTCGCCGTCCGTGCCGGGGAGGTCGGCGGCGAGGCGGTCGACCGAGGTGAGGAGCTCACTGGTCTCGTCGAGGCCGAAGCCGAGCGACTGCATGCGGCGGATCACCATCAGCCGGGCCACGTCGGCGTCCGTGTAGAGGGGGAAGCCGCCCGGGGAGGCGGTCGAGGGGACGACCAGGCCCTTGTCCTCGTACTGCCGGATGGTGCGCAGGGGGAGCTCGGTGCGGGCGGCGACCTCGGAGATCTGCAGGGGCTCGCCCGCGGCGGTCCGCGCCCCGGGCATGCGGGCCGCGGCCGGACGCACTCCCGTCGCTCCGGTCGCTCCCGTCGCTCCAATCGCTCCGGTCATTCCGCTGAAGCCGGTCACTCGGGTCACGACAGGGTCCTCCTCGTACGGCGCCTGGGAACCAACCTCCATGCATTAGATCCGATTCGTCCTAATTTCGGGCGCTATGGCGGTCGGAAACGCGGAGAGAGCCAGCCGTCAGGGCCAGACCAGGCAGTACGGCTGGTGGCCGGCGTCGTGGAGGCGGACGGAGAAGTCCTGCCACTCGTGGAGGAGCTGGTAGACGTCGAAGGCGTCGCGCGGGCCGCCGCGGTCGGGGACGGTGGACCAGATGAAGGCGGCGGCGCCGACCGACTCCTCGCCGATCGCGCGCAGCGGGTCGACCACGGTCGTCGGGAGCTTCACCACCGCGTAGTCGGGGTGCAGGACGACCAGTTCCAGCGGGGGGACCTTGTGCAGCGGCAGGCCCTGGATACCGGTGAGGACCATCGCCGCTATCGTCTCGGGCTTGATCTTGGAGAACATGCCGCCCATGCCCAGCTCGTCGCCGCCGAGCTCCTCCGGGCGCATCGAGATCGGGACGCGGGCCGCCGTGGCGCCGTCGGGCGCGCCGAAGTACTTGTAGGTCACCGCCAAGCTGCGGCTCCCGAGGGGCGGGTCCGCCGCGGGCTGCTCGGGGGACGCGCGATCGTCCGGCGCGGCGGGGTCCTCCGCCCGCCGGCGCCGGTGCCTCCCCCGCCGGACAGGCTCCGGACCCAGGTCGTCCGTCCCCTCGCCCGGTCCGCCACCGCGATGCATATCTCCACCCGACTGCTTTTTCTCGGCAACACGACCCCGCCGCGCAACCCGATCATCGTGTCAGTGACCTCCCCCGCGTCACTGCGGTGAAACACCTGTCCGCAAGAAACGCCGCCGCCTCTGACACCATGGTTCCGTGAGCCAACCCCATGAGGTCCCTGCCGCCACAGTTTCGCAGACGCGGCGGCAGGCCGCCCCGGCGTGACGCACAGGGTGCCCACACCGTCCCTCCGTACCAGACGTCGTACTCGCAGGTCAGGATCGTTGTGTCGTATTCATACGAAGCCCCAGTCTCACAGACGCTTTTCGACCGCGCGTCCCTTGTGACGCCCGGCGGCGTGAACTCACCGGTGCGGGCCTTCCGGGCTGTGGGCGGTACGCCCCGGTTCATGGTGTCCGGTACCGGTCCGTACCTCACGGATGCGGACGGTCGCGAGTACGTCGACCTCGTCTGCTCCTGGGGGCCGATGATTCTCGGCCACGCGCACCCCGAGGTGACCGCCGCCGTGCAGGCCGCGGTGGCCCGCGGCACCTCCTTCGGCACGCCCGGCGAGGGCGAGGTGGCGCTCGCCGAGGAGATCGTGGCCCGCGTCGAGCCGGTCGAGCAGGTGCGCCTGGTCTCCTCCGGCACCGAGGCGACGATGTCCGCGATCCGGCTCGCCCGCGGGTTCACCGGACGCGCGAAGGTCGTCAAGTTCGCGGGCTGCTACCACGGGCACGTGGACGCGCTGCTCGCCGCCGCCGGCTCCGGCGTCGCCACCCTCGGCCTGCCCGACACGCCCGGCGTGACCGGCGCCCAGGCCGGCGACACGATCGTGCTGCCGTACAACGACCTGGAGGCCGTGCGGGCCGCGTTCGCCGCGCACCCGGGCGAGATCGCCTGTGTGATCACCGAGGCGTCGCCGGGCAACATGGGCGTCGTCCCGCCGCTGCCCGGCTTTAACCAGGGGCTCGCGGACCTGTGCCGGGAGAACGGCGCGCTGTACATCTCCGACGAGGTCATGACCGGCTTCCGTACCAGCCGCGCCGGCTGGTACGGCGTGGACGGCGTCAAGGCCGACCTGCTGACCTTCGGCAAGGTCATGGGCGGCGGCTTCCCGGCCGCGGCCTTCGGCGGCCGCGCCGACGTCATGGCGCACCTCGCCCCGGCCGGCCCGGTCTACCAGGCGGGCACGCTCTCCGGTAACCCGATCGCCACCGCCGCCGGGCTCGCGCAGCTGCGGCTGCTCGACGAGGCCGCGTACGAGAAGGTGAACGCGGTCTCGAAGGAGATCCAGGGCCTGGTCACCGGCGCGCTCGCCAAGGAGGGCGTGGCGCACCGGCTGCAGACCGCGTCCAACATGTTCTCGGTCTTCTTCACCGCCGACGAGGTGCGGAACTACGACGAGGCGAAGAAGCAGGAGGCGTTCCGCTTCAACGCCTTCTTCCACTCGATGCTCGCGGACGGCGTCTACCTGCCGCCGTCGGCCTTCGAGTCCTGGTTCGTCTCCGCCGCGCACGACGAGCGCGCGATCGAGCGGATCGCGGCGGCGCTGCCCGCCGCCGCCCGCGCCGCCGCGGAGGCCACGGCATGAGCGCGAGCGAGGACGTGAAGGGCGCGGAGGACATCACCGTCGTCCATCTCATGCGCCACGGCGAGGTGCACAACCCGGACGGCGTGCTGTACGGGCGCCGGGCCGGCTACCACCTGTCCGAGCTGGGCCGGCGGATGGCCGACCGGGTGGCCGAGTCGCTGGCCGAGCGGGACATCACCCATGTCGTCGCCTCCCCGCTGGAGCGGGCGCAGGAGACGGCCGCCCCGATCGCCGCGTCGCACGGCCTGGACCTGGCGACCGACGAGCGGCTCATCGAGGCGGCGAACGTCTTCGAGGGCAAGACCTTCGGCGTCGGTGACGGGGCGCTGCGCCGCCCGGCGAACTGGAAGCACCTCACGAACCCGTTCCAGCCGTCCTGGGGCGAGCCGTACATCGAGCAGGTCGTGCGGATGATGGGCGCGCTGGACGCGGCGAAGGACGCGGCGCGCGGGCACGAGGCGGTGCTGGTCAGTCACCAGCTGCCGATCTGGATCGTGCGGTCCTTCGTGGAGCGGCGCCGGCTGTGGCACGACCCGCGGCGCCGGCAGTGCACGCTGGCCTCGCTGACCTCGTTCACGTACAAGGGCGACCGGATCGTCTCGGTCGGGTACAGCGAGCCGGCGATCGACCTGGTCCCGGTGCACCTGCGGGCCGGCGCCAAGCCGGTGAAGGGCAAGCAGAAGGCCTTCGGGGCGTAGCCCGCACCCACCCCCACCTTCTTGACGAGACATCGTCAAAGCGACATCGTCGAGGTGACATCGTCAGGGCGGCCGGAGAGAGGTTTCTCTCCGGCCGCCCTGAAATTTTTGTGCGATTGACCGGAACCTCCGTGTTCCTCCCTGCATCTCACTCATTGTCGGTTTGGATGATGTTTCGGTCACGCAACAGCGCGAATGGGGATGACATGCGCGGGATCAGTCGAAGGGGCCTTCTCGGGGCGGGTGTCGGAGCGGCGGCCGCGGTCGGGATCGCCGGGTGCAATGACAAGGGGCAGGGCGGCAAGGGAAGTTCCGGACCGGACAAGGGCGGCGCCCCCGCGACCGGCGGCGACGCCACCACCCCCGCCCCGACCAAGGACGACGCCCGGCTCATCGGCGACGGTTCCACCGCCGACACCGGCAAGCAGCCCCACCAGCCCGACGCCCCCGTCCCGCTCGAACCCGGCCAGACCCCGCCGCAGTTCGTGGTCTTCTCCTGGGACGGCGCCGGCGAGGTCGGCAACGGCCTCTTCCCCCGCTTCCTCGAACTGGCCCGCAACCACGACGCGGCCATGACCTTCTTCCTCTCCGGCATCTACCTGCTGCCCGAGTCCAAGAAGAACCTCTACCGCCCGCCGAACAACCGCGTCGGCGCCTCCGACATCGGCTACCTCACCGACGAGCACATCAAGGACACCCTCAAGAACGTCCGCCAGGCCTGGCTCGACGGACACGAGATCGGCACCCACTTCAACGGCCACTTCTGCGGCGGCTCCGGCTCCGTCGGCAACTGGACCCCGGCCCAGTGGCAGAGCGAGATCGACCAGGCCATGAAGTTCGTCACCGAGTGGAAGACCAACAGCGGCTGGACCGACCTCGACCCGCTGCCCTTCGACTACTCCAAGGAGCTCGTCGGCGGCCGCACCCCCTGCCTCCTCGGCCAGGACAACCTGCTGCCCACCGCCAAGCGCCTCGGCTGGCGCTACGACGCCAGCTCCCCCGGCGGCCGCCAGACCTGGCCCGTCAAGCGCAAGGGCATCTGGGACTTCCCGCTCCAGGCCGTGCCCTTCCCCGGGCACTCCTTCGAGGTCCTCTCCATGGACTACAACATCCTCGCCAACCAGTCGAAGAACTCGACCAAGGGCATGCCCTCCCGCTATCCCGGCTGGCGCAAGCAGGCCACCGACGCGCTGATCGCCGGCTTCACGCGCGCGTACGAGTCCAACCGCGCCCCCTTCTTCGTCGGCAACCACTTCGAGCAGTGGAACGGCGGCATCTACATGGACGCCGTCGAGGAGGCGCTCAAGACGATGGCCGGCAAGAAGGACGTGCGGCTGGTGTCGTTCCGCCAGTTCACCGACTGGATGGACGTCCAGGACCCGGCGATCCTGGCCCGGCTGCGTACCCTCGACGTGGGCCAGAAGCCGGCCGGCGGATGGGCCGGCTATCTCAAAGCCGCTTAGGCGATCTTGACAAGGGGCGTTACGGGCACGTAGGGGGGTGCCCAAGATCCCCCAAACGCCCATGCGAAACTTTTCACATGAGCCTTAGCCGTGGCCTCCGTCCTGCCTCCCGACGCGCCCTCGCCGCCGTCGGCGCGCTGTCCGCCGCCCTCGCGCTCTCCGCCTGCGGTGGCGACGACAACGGCACCTCCGGTGGCGGCAACACCAACTTCGTCACCAGCAAGGGCGGCATCTCCACCGTCCCCAGGGGCGAGCGCACCGGGATCAACCAGATCGCCGGCGAGACCCTGGAGGGCGAGAAGCTCGACGTCGCCGAGCTCAAGGGCAAGGTCGTCGTCCTCAACGTGTGGGGCTCCTGGTGCGGCCCCTGCCGCGCCGAGGCCCCGCACTTCGCCAAGGCCGCCACCGACCTGAAGGGCGAGGACGTCGCCTTCGTCGGCCTCAACACCCGCGACGCCAACAAGCAGCAGGCGCTCGCCTTCGAGGACGAGTACAAGATCCCCTACCCGAGCCTCTACGACCGGGACGGCAAGCTGATCCTCTTCGGCTTCCCCAAGGGCACCCTCAGCCCCAAGGGCATCCCCTCCACCGTCGTGCTCGACAAGGAGGGCAAGATCGCCGCCCGCGCGCTCATGGCCGTCGACGAGGCCAAGCTGCGGTCCATGATCGACCCGCTTCTCAAGGAGAAGTGAGCCGGTGAACGAGACCGTCACCAGCGGAGCCCTCCTGCTCGCCGTGCCCGTCGCCCTCCTGGCCGGCCTGGTCTCCTTCTTCTCGCCGTGCGTGCTCCCGCTCGTCCCCGGCTACCTCTCGTACGTCACCGGCGTCTCCGGCACCGACCTCGCCGAGAGCCGCCGCGGCCGGATGACCGCCGGCGCCCTCCTCTTCGTCCTCGGCTTCACCGCCGTCTTCGTCTCCGGCGGCGCCCTCTTCGGCTACTTCGGCGCCACGCTCCAGGAGTACAGCTCCGCGCTGAGCACGATCCTCGGCATCTTCATGATCGTCATGGGGCTCTTCTTCGCCGGCCTGATGCCCTGGTTCACCCAGCGCGAGTTCCGCTTCCACCGGAAGCCCGTCGCCGGCCTCGTCGGAGCCCCGGTCCTCGGCGCGCTCTTCGGCATCGGCTGGACCCCGTGCATCGGCCCGACGCTCGCCTCGGTCAACGCGCTCGCCCTCGAACAGGCCAGCGCCGGACGCGGGGCCATACTGGCCCTCGCGTACTGCCTCGGCCTCGGCGTCCCCTTCGTCCTCGCCGCCATCGCCTTCCGCAAGGCGCTCGGCGCGTTCGGCTGGGTCAAGAAGCACTACGTGTGGGTCATGAGGGTCGGCGGCGGCATGATGATCGTCACCGGTGTCCTCCTCCTCACAGGCGTCTGGGACAGCATGGTCTCCACGATGCAGGGCTGGTCCAGCGGTTTCACGGTGGGAATCTGATCCATGAGCAAGAGCGACATGACCGACACGGCGGATACGGCGGATACGGCGGATACGGCTGACACCGCGGGCGCCGACCTCTCCACCGCCCCCCGGGAGGAGGCGATCGGCGGCCCCACCCTCGGGGTCGTCGGCTGGATCCGCTGGTTCTGGCGCCAGCTCACCTCCATGCGGGTGGCGCTGATCCTGCTCTTCCTGCTCTCCCTCGGCGCCGTCCCCGGCTCCCTCATCCCGCAGACCAGCGCGGACGAGATGAAGGTCGCCGACTTCAAGAAGGCGCACGAGACCCTCACGCCGCTGTACGAGAAGCTCCAGCTCTTCGACGTCTACAGCTCGGTGTGGTTCTCCGCGATCTACATCCTGCTCTTCGTCTCCCTCATCGGCTGCATCGTCCCGCGCACCTGGCAGTTCGTCGGCCAGCTCCGCGGCCTGCCGCCGGGCGCCCCCAAGCGGCTCACCCGCCTCCCCGCGTACACCACCTGGCGCACCGAGGCGGACCCCGAGGAGGTCCGCGAGGCGGCCCTCGCCGTCCTCAAGGGCCGCCGCTTCCGGGCCCGTGAGGCCGGTGACGCGGTCGCCGCCGAGAAGGGCTACCTCCGGGAGGTCGGCAACCTCCTCTTCCACCTCGCGCTGATCGTGATGCTGGTGGCCTTCGCCTGGGGCCAGCTCCTCAAGTCCGAGGGCGGCAAGCTGGTCGTCGAGGGCGACGGCTTCTCCAACACGCTCACCCAGTACGACGACTTCAAGGCCGGCTCCTGGTTCGGCGTCGACGAGCTGGAACCGTTCAGCTTCACCCTGGACAGCTTCACCGGTACGTACGAGAAGAGCGGCCCGCAGCGCGGCACCCCCCGCACCTTCGAGGCGGCCGTCACCTACACGCGGGGCGACGGCAAGGACGAGAAGGCGGTCATCCGGGTCAACGAGCCGCTGAAGGTCGGCGACTCCAAGGTCTATCTGATCGCCCACGGCTACGCGCCGGTCGTCACCGTCAAGGACGGCCGGGGGAAGACCGTCTTCCGCGGTGCGGTCCCGCTGCTGCCCCTCGACAACAACCTCACCTCCCGCGGCGCGATCAAGGTGATGGACGGCTACCGCGACAAGAACGGCGAGCCGGAGCAGCTGGGCTTCAACGCGTTCTTCGTGCCGACCTTCGCCGGAGACGGGAAGGGCGACATGTTCTCCCAGTTCCCCGCGCTCGACTTCCCCGCCATGGCCCTCTCCGGCTACCACGGCGACCTGCGCGTCAACTCCGGCCTGCCGCAGAACGTGTACCAGCTGGACCTCTCCAAGATGACCCAGTACAAGATCGACGAGGGCACCGGGGTCGCCAAGCGGATGCTGCCCGGCGAGACCATGACGCTGCCCGACGGCGCCGGCTCGATCACCTTCGAGAAGGAGATCAAGGAGTGGGCGAGCTTCCAGGTCTCCCAGCAGCCCGGTAACGGCCTCGCCCTCGCCGGCGCGATCGCCGCGATCGCCGGACTCACCGGCTCGCTCTTCATCCAGCGGCGCCGGATCTGGGTCCGCGCCGTCCGCGGCGAGGACGGCACGACCGTCGTCGAGATGGCGGGCCTCGGCCGCAGCGAGTCCGCCAAGCTGCCCGAGGAGCTCGCCGACCTCGCGGTCGCGCTCACCGCCACGGCGCCCCCGGCGCCCGAACCCGCCGCACCGGAACCCGAATCCACACAAGACCCTGCTGCGAAGTCCGAAGGGGCTGAGAAGTGATCCTCGCCGCCGAGACCAACGAGAGCCTGGCGCAGATGAGCAACACGCTCGTCTACTCCTCGATGGCCGTCTACACCCTGGCCTTCCTCGCCCACATCGCCGAGTGGGTGTTCGGCAGCCGCAGCAAGGTCGGCCGCACCGCCGCCGCGCTCACCCAGCCGGAGACCAAGGCCACCGTGTCCGTGCAGGTCAAGGCGGCCGGGGGCACCACCGTCCTGGACCGGCCCAAGGTCGTCACCCGGGCCGCCGCCGGCGCCCGCGACGTCCCCGACGGCCCCGGCGCGGCCGGCGGCACCGTCAAGGGCGACCTGTACGGCCGCATCGCCGTCTCGCTCACCACCCTCGCCTTCCTGATCGAGGCGGCGGGCGTGGTCTCCCGCGCGATCGCCGTGCAGCGCGCCCCCTGGGGCAACATGTACGAGTTCTCCACCACCTTCTCCACGGTGGCGGTCGGCACCTACCTGGCCTTCCTGCTCGCCGGGAAGAACGTCCGCTGGATCGGCCTGCCGCTGGTGACCACGGTCCTGCTCGACCTGGGCGTCGCCACCACCTGGCTGTACACCGAGAGCGACCAGCTGGTGCCGGCGCTCGACTCGTACTGGCTGTGGATCCACGTCTCCACCGCGATCTTCTGCGGCGCCGTCTTCTACCTCGGCGCCGTCGCCACCCTGATGTACCTCGTCCGCGACTCGTACGAGAACAAGCTCGCGAACGGCGGCACGCCGAGCGGCTTCGCCCGCTCCGTCCTGGAGCGGCTGCCCTCCGCGGCCTCCCTCGACAAGTTCTCCTACCGGGTCAACGCCGCCGTCTTCCCGCTCTGGACCTTCACGATCATCGCGGGCGCCATCTGGGCCGGCGACGCGTGGGGCCGCTACTGGGGCTGGGACGCCAAGGAGGTCTGGTCCTTCATCACGTGGGTCGGTTACGCCGCCTACCTGCACGCGCGGGCCACGGCTGGCTGGAAGGGGCGCAAGGCCGCGTACATCGCGCTCGTCGCCTTCGGCTGCTTCCTCTTCAACTACTACGGCGTGAACATCTTCGTCAGCAGCAAGCACTCCTACGCCGGAGTCTGAGCACGCCGGCGTCTGAGCTGGCACGCGTCCCTTCCCGGGGCCACGCTGGAGGTATGAGCGAGATACCCCGGGGCAGGAGCGAGACCCACGACGGCGACACGCACCTGCTGCGGTACGTGATCGAGCTGCCGCACCCGCAGGCGGCGGTGTGGGAGAAGGTCGCCTCGCCGGAGGGGCTGCCCTCCTGGCTCTGCGCGGCGGACCCGCTGGAGCCGAGGCTGGGCGGGAAGGTCGTCCTCCGCTGGCTGAACGGCGACACCGAGGTCTCCGGGCGGGTGACCGCCTGGGACCCGGACCACGTGGCCGAGTACACGGTCGGCGCCCCGCACGGACGGATCCGGTTCCATCTGGAACCGGACGCCGGCGGGGCGTCGACCGTGCTGCGTTTCACCAACGAGTTCCGCGGCGACCGGGACCTGCTGCTCGACTGCCTGGCCGGCTGGCACGACCACTTCGAGCGGCTGCGGGACGCGCTGGACGGCCGTCCGACGGACTGGCGGCAGTGGACGACCGGGCGCTGGAGCGAGCTGCGGGAGCTGTACGCGCGGGACGCGGCGCCCTGGCCCAAGTGGGTGCCGTAGGGACCGCGGGACTCACCCCTTCTTCGGCGGCAGGCAGCTCGTCGTCGGGGGTTCGCCCTCCGGCCAGGCGGTCTGGACGAAGCGCTGGGTGCCGTCGGCGGCGAGCTCCACGATGGGGACGGCCTTGTTGTACGGGTTGCCGTGGTTGTCGAGGCAGATCCAGCCGCTCGCGCCCTGGACCCGCAGCGAGCCCTTGACCTGCGGCCACTGGGTGCCGACGTCGGCGAGCTCCGGGTAGGGGGCGTTCGCCGGGGTGGCCTGGCGGATGGCGTGGACGGCCGTCGCCATCGCGTCGTACGCGATGATCGCCTGCCCGTCGCGGAGCGGTATCGGCTTGGGGTCGGCGCGGGCGATGTCGGTGAGGAAGGTGTCGAAGGCGACGACCGAGCCGCCGGTCGTCGGCACCGGCCGCCCCGGTGCGGGCTTCCAGGCATCGGGGTGGGCGAGCGCCGCGTACCGGACGGTCAGCTTCTTGCCGAGGGCGGCGCGGTTCAGCTTCTTGTCGGCGCCGAGGTACGAGCCCTCGTCGCCGGTCAGGACGGTGAAGGCGCGGTCGGCGCAGCCGCGGGAGCCGAGCGCGTTGATGAACTGGCGCAGCTGGGTGTGGCGGCCGGCGAAGAAGACGGTCTCGGCGCGGGTGTCGCAGATCAGGTGGGTGATCTGGCGGAAGGTGTTGGCGGTGGTGCCCTCCTCGGTGTTGTCCTTCGGCGAGGTGTAGAGCTGCGGCTCGTAGGGGGCGCCCTTGAGGGACTCGGCGAAGGCGGTCCGCAGGGTGTCGACGTAGTGGTCGCCGGTGCGGGAGTCCTGGACGAGGATCGCGCGGGCCGCGTCGACCCGGCCGAAGTCGGCGAGGGCCCGGGCCTCGTCGCTGTTGGTGGGGGAGACCCGGGCGAGGCCGGGGAAGCGGTCGCGGCCGGGGCCGTTGGCGAGGTCGTCGGCGGTGATGGTGGTGCCGACGACGGCGATCCCCGCGCCGGTGAGGGTGGTGACCGCCTCCCGTACCTCGGCGGAGGAGGTGGCGACGCCGGAGACGGCGCGGAGCCGGTCGGGGGCGCCGGTCATGGCGGTGAGCCGGTCGACGACCGTGCGCCAGTGGGCGTTCTTGTTGCCGGTGTTGGCGAGGACGAGCCGGATCTTCGGGGTCTCGCTGTTGGACTCGTGGTTGGCCCGGTACTGATAGGCGTACGCGCCCTGGAGTTCGCGGAGGATCTTCTCCTGGGTGCCGGGGTCGGTGGCGGTGATCGGGAGCAGGACGGCGACGGTGGCGTACTCGCCGGCCTTGAGGGTGGCGTTCTCGCGCCCGATGGCGCCGGTGATGGCGGCGAGGGCGGGGACGCCGAAGGCGTGGCCGTCCCCGTTGACGCCGACGCACTCCGCGCTGTCGGCGGGCCGTTCCACGCCCGCGGCGCAGGAACGGTCCTCCGGTTGGAGGAGCCTCACCAGGCCCCAGCCGCCGAGGCCGGCGACGAGGGCGGTCGCGAGGAGCACGGTGAGGAGCTTCTGCCGGGGCGTCCAGAAGAAGCGGCGGCGCAGCCGGTCGAACATCGCGTCAGACTCCGTCCTCGCGCCCCGGCGGCAGCGACAGCTCCCGCCAGGCGCGGATGTCCCGCGGCCAGTGCCCGGCCGCGTCCCACAGTGGACCGCTGCCGGTGAGGTGACGGCCGGAGAGCCGGCGCAGCTCGTACGCGAGCCGGTGGGCGACCTCCTCGTCGGGCAGCGCGAGCGGATCGGTGAGCAGCCATACGGCGTGCAGCAGCCGCCGTACGGAGAGGTGCAGTTCGGCGGCGTCGGGGCCGAGGCCGTCGGGCAGCGCCGGGTCGGGCTCCTGGCCGAGGGCGACGGCCCGCCGCGGGTCGGGCCCGGTGCGGCCCCGCTCGCGCGGGTAGGGGGCGGCGGCGACGAACCGGAGCACGCCGAGCCAGCCGAGGACGTCGGGTCCCGGGAAGGTGAGCCGGAGGTGGGCGACGGCCTCGGCGGTGTCGCCGAGCGCCAGGTCGTGGTGGAGCCGGTGCGGGCCCGGCTGGGGCCCGTAGTGGCGGCGGAGGGTCTCGTGGACGGCCCGCCAGGCGGAGTACTGCGGGGGGTCGGCGTCCTCGAAGCGGAGCCGGTGCAGGAGCAGGGAGCGCAGCAGCGGGTCGCCGACGAAGTGGCCGGGGTGGTCGGTCCAGTGCTCGGCGCGGAGCCGGTCGCGGACGCGGAGGGCGACGTCGCCGTCGAGGGACTCGGCGGCGAGCCGGGCCTGGGCGAGGCGGCGGGCCGAGTCCTCGTCGTGGGCGGCGGCGAGGACCGCGTACGGCCCCGGTCTGGGCACCGGCAGCAGGGCGGCGAGGAGGGCGGCGGCGACGGGCACCGGCGCGGAGTCCTCGCGGAGCTCCACGGTGAGGTCGAGGAGCCGGGCCGGGGTGAGGGCGCGGCGGGCGGCGGGCGGGGTCTCGCCGGCGGCGCGGGCGAGCAGGTCGACGCCGAGCGGCCGGCCGCCGGTGAGCCGGTGGACGGCCCGGGAGAGGGTGGCGGGGGCGCTGCCGGCCGGGTCGTGGCGGTCGAAGGCGGCGCGGGTCTGGGTGGGGGTGAGCGGGGTCAGCTCGACGGCGAGGAGGCCGGAGCCGACGCGGCCGGTGCGCGGGCAGGGCGCCTGGTGGGCGGTCTCGGGCAGCCGGGTGCGGGTGGCGTGGCGCAGTACCTCGTGCTCGCGCAGCCGGGAGGCGGCGAGGACGACGGTGTGGTCGCGGCGGCCGTCCGAGCGGGCCCGCAGAATCGGTTCGACCAGGGCGCGGCCCACGGCCTCCTGGGCGTTGTCGAGGAGGATCAGGGGCCTGCCGACGCGGCTGCCGCGGCGCAGCCCGGTGTAGGCGCGGAGCAGGTCCTCGGTGAGGGTGAGGACGAGGAAGGCCTCGGCCTCCTCGCGGCGCGGCCCGCCCTGCGCGAAGTCGACGGCGAGCTGCTGGAGTCCGGCGCGCCCGCGCCCGCCGGCGTTGCGGTAGCCGCCGAACCACTCCTCGGGCGCCTTCTTGAAGCGGCTGAAGAACTCCTCGACGACCGTCTCGACGGTGGCCTCGGCGACGAGCCCGGCGAAGGGGGCGCCGGCCTCGGCGGCGGTGCCGGCGAGCTTGGCGAGCACCCGGCCGACCCAGGCGGCGGCGGCCGCGCGCCCGGCGTCGACGGTGGCGAGCAGCGGCCCGAGGCGTAACAGGTCGCGGCGGGCCCGCTCGTCGTCCTCCCGGGTCCAGCCCACCGAGGTGACGGCGACGAGCCCGAGCGCAAGCCGCGGAAACGGTACGGCTCTGACGGCGTCGGTCTTCCGCCCGAGCTGCACGGACAGCTCCGCGAGCGCGCCGGTGACCGGGGACCAGCCGGCCCCGTGATCGGCCGGCTCCTCGATCCGGGCGCAGTCGAGCAGGGCGAGCGGGGTGAAGTCGCGGTAGCGGTTGCGGACCTCCTTGAGCAGCACGGTCTTGCCCATGCCGCGCCCGCCGGTGAAGACCGTGACCGGCGGATCGTCGCCGTGCTCGAAGGGCACCCGCCCCTGGCCGTACGGCCCGAGCCCGATGAGCCGCGCCGCCAGTCCGCGAGGATCCAGGACCGCCTCGCGGCCGTACAGCTCTCTGTCCACCCGCCACCCCCGTCGCAGTGAACTCCGTGAACTCCAGGATAACGACGGCGTGTTGGGAACAGGAGAGGGCCGGAAAGCCTTTTCGGGACTGTTGCTGAAGTGTCGTCAGTCCGTGGCGATCGCGTCGAGCTGCGCCCGCAGATACCGGTGGGACTCGATGCCGTGGATCGTGGTGCCGGGGGTGCACTCGTAGAAGTACACCAGTGACATCAGCTCCTCCGCGGGCGCGTCGCCCGGCGGCGGCAGCACCCGATGCCGACCGGACCGCCACCGCCCATCCGTCCAACTCGCCATCAGATCCCCGATGTTGACGGTGAAGGAGGCGGGGTCGTACGGCGCGTCCTGCCAGCCGTCGGCGTCGGTGAAGACCTGCAGCCCGCCCTTGCCGGCCTGCCGGTCGAGGACGGTCACGGTCCCGAAGTCGGTGTGCGGCCCGATCCGGAACTGCCCCGGCTCGGGCGGTCCGGTCCGTTCCTGCCCCGGATACCAGTTGATGTTGAACCCGAAGGTGGGGTGCCCGGTGTGCCGCGTGAAGAAGTCCCGCTCCTCGCCGAGCGCCACCCCGAGCAGGTCGAGCACCCGGTCCGACAGCGCCTTCATCTGCCCGAGATACGCCTCCACCAGCGGTTTCAGCTCCGGCACCTCGGCGGGCCAGAGGTTCGGCAGGAACCACTCGGCGTCCACGGCGGGATCCCCGGTCGGCTCCTCGGCGGCGAAGGACAGCGACTCCTTCAGGTCGGGCGGGGTCGCGGTCCCCTCCGCGTACCCGTTCGCCTCCGCCCCCGGCCCGAGCCACCCCCGCCCCCCGACCCGCACGGCGTACGGCTCCTTGACGGCGGCGGGGAGGTGGAAGAAGGCCCGAGCGCTCTCCCGGATGTCGTTCCGGATCCCCGGATCGACCCCATGCCCGCTGACCAGCAGGAAACCGGCCTCGCGCAGCGCCCGGTCGACGGCGGGGAGCTGCGGGCCGGGGTCGCGGGCGAGATCGATGGTGGGGAGCCGGGCTTCACCCATGACCGATGTCCTCGTTCCACAGGGCGGGGTGGGCGGCGACGAAGGTGCGCATCAGCTCGACGCACTCGGGATCGTCGAGCACGAGGACCTCGACCCCGTGCGCGGCGAGCCACTCCTGCCCGCCGCGGAAGGTCCGGTCCTCCCCGACGACCACCCGCGAGATCCCGAACTGCCGCACGAGCCCGGAGCAGTACCAGCACGGCGACAGCGTCGTCACCATCGTCGTCCCCCGGTACGAGCGCTGCCGCCCGGCGTCCCGGAACGCGGCGGTCTCCGCGTGCGCGGAAGGATCCCCGTCCTGCACCCGCCGATTCCGCCCCCGCCCGAGCAGCGCGCCGTCGGCCCCGTAGAGCGCGGCACCGATCGGCACCCCGCCCTCGTCCCGCCCGGCCCGCGCCTCGTCGAGAGCGGCGACGAGCCACCGGCGCGCCTGCTCCTGGTCCATGCGGGGAGCTTTCCCCGGAGCGGTGCCCGGATCACCTGGGGTGGCGGTCACCCCGACGGCGGGCGTGACGTAGGAGCCCTTACCGGGCACGGTGTAGACCAGCCCGTGCTCGGCGAGCTGACGCACGGCACGACGGGCGGTCAGTACGGCGATGCCGTACTCCTCCGCGAGGCGAGTCGGTGCGGGAACCATACGGTCGGGCGCGTACTCCCCGGCCGCGATCTTCGCTGCGATCACGTCAGCCAGCTGCATGTACAGCGGGCGTCCCGACTGCGGGTCAAGACTCATACGTCAACACTAGATAGTCATACAAAGCCACGTTCGGATGGATCTAGCTACGTCACTATGTAGCAATGTGTAGCGCGGACTATCGTGTGGGCACGTGCAAGACCCCGGCGACCGTCCTACCGGCCCCGGGGCATGGCCACCAACTGCCAACGGAGTTGATGACGTGCGGAACCTTATCGCGCACACCCTGATCCCCTTCCTCCCGCTCCTCCTCTGGACGCTCACGCCGGCGGCGCAACGGCGGCGCCGGTGGACGTTGTGGCTGGCCACGGTCGGCGTCGACGTCGACCGCCGGAACATCCACGCCGGGGCCACCCGATGACCCGCTGCGGGGCGCGGCGGTCCGTGTACGCCGTCGCGGAGGTGGTCCGGCCCGTGTGGGGCGGGTCCGTCTGCGTCCTCGACGCGGGCCACGACGGCCTGCACCGCGACCGCGCGGGCGACGGCTGGTGGGTGACGCCGGAGGTCGCCGACGCGGTGAGCGTGTCCCTCCTGGCCCGCGCCCTGGCCGCGGAGCCGGAACCGGAGCCGGAGTTCCGCTCCCCGCGCTGCATCGTCGGCCGCCACGACCGCTGCCGCGACCACGCGCGCCGCGACAGCGGAGTGCCGGGGGTGAGGTACCTCGTGTGCGGGTGCGCCTGCCATTCCGGCGGCCAGGCATGAGCGGCGACTCCCTCCGGCCCGAGCAGACCCCGGCCGCCGGCTGTCCTCCGGTCGGCTGCTCACGCCGTCGTGTTCGCGTTCGCCTCCTCGTACGCGAACAGGGCCGGGCGGGGCTCGTTCTCGAAGAAGGTCTTCGCGCGGATGAGGGCCTGTTCGTCGGCGCGGATGCGGCCGGGGCGGGAGGCGGTGCCCAGGAGGACGCCGCCGAAGCGCATGCGGAGGTAGGCGGCGGAGTTGTGGAGGGCGGTGGTGAGGCCGTCCGCGACGACGTGGTGCTCGTGGGACAGGGCCGTGACGCCCCACAGGGTGCCGCCCGCCATGCGCTGCTTGAAGTCGGAGTCCGGGAGGTTCAGCCAGCCGGACCAGTAGTCCAGGTAGCGCTTGGTCTGGGCGGAGAGGGTGTACCAGTACAGCGGGGAGACGATGACGATGTCCGTGGCCTCCCGGGTGGCCTTCAGGAGGTCCGCCTCGACGTCGCCCATCTGGTGGGCGGTGGTCTCGTGGCGGCCGTCCTGGAAGTCCGGGAGGTCGAGGCGGTTCAGGTCCACCCAGCGCTGCGGGATTCCGGCGGGCAGGTGGGCGGCGGCTTCGCGGGCCAGGATCTCCGAGTTGCCGTCGGCGCGGGAGCTGCCGAGGACGAAGAGGAACGAGCGGCCGGCTCCGGGTTCGGCGGCGAGGGTCATGTCTGCTCCGGTCTCGTGGGGTCGTCGTCGTGAACTCGGGCTCACCTGGAACTATTCCTCCTCCGGTTCTCCCCCGGTCCTCCTCCGAGGGCGGGCACGGCCCTGGTTAGGATCGGGCGGTCGTGAGGTACGGGGGATCGGGCATGGAAGCACAGGTGGCGCCGCAGGGCGCGGGCGGCGGCGACGGCATACGCGGGTCGTGGCTGCGGCGCAGGCGCGGGACCGTCGTCGCGGTGACCGTGGGGGCGCTCGCCCTCGCCGGGGTCGGTGGATGGGCGGCGGAAGTCGGACCGTTCGCCAAGGACCGGTACTGCTGGGGCGCTTGGGAGCAGGACAGCGGGCCCCGGCTGCTCGGGGACGAGGAACTCGGGCGGTCCGGGAGTGAGCGGCGTGCCGAGGAGTCCGCCGCGCCGTCGGCCGACCGCCCGGAGGGCACCTGCACGCTGCGGGTGACGTCCAGCGTGCCGGACAGCCACGGGTCCTCGGGTGGCGGCGGGACCATCGAGTTCAAGAAGACGGTCAACGTTCGGTACGGGGCCGTTCCCGCCGCGGAGGAGGAACGGCTGGGCTGGCTGCGGGAGTTCCTCGACGGTTCCGTGGCGCCGCTGCCCGACGGCGTTCCCGGACTGGTCGGCAGCTCCAAGGGCATGGTCGTGCTGCCCGAGAGCTGCGACGTCGACGGGCGGCCGACCGTGGTGACCGTCACCGGCGGCGAGACCGGGGACGGCCATCTGGGGCTGGTGCGCATGCCGGTGTCGATCGGCAGCCCGGGAGACGTGGCCCGGCTGCTGCTCGACGTGGCCGACGAGGGCATGCGGCGGACCGGCTGTGCCGAGGGCGCCGGTCCGCTGCGGGTCACCTCTCCGGTGCGGCCCGCCCGCGAGCGGGAGATCGGCGGCGTCGACGCGAAGGACACCTGCGGCATCCGGGGACTCGGCTTCGCCACGGGCAAGGGCGACCACTACGAGGCGCGGCCCGGTGCCGTGGCGGACGACGTCCAGCTGTGCACGCTGACCAACACGGACAACGTCAGGAACCCCGTCTTCGCGGGGCAGTTCACGATGGTGGCGCAGCCGCGCCTGGTCGCGCTGTTCCAGGGCCTCGCCGGTGACCGGTCGCCCGGTCCCGGCTGGCGCGGCAAGGGACGGCTGTCCGGCTCGTACAACATCGTCCAGGCGGACTGCGGCAAGGAGCCGGCGGTCTTCATGCTCGTCCTCGGTTCCGGCCACCTCCAGAAGGTCGCCGTCCCGGACGTGGACGGCGCGTTCGCCCGGGCCGTGAACGCCGTGGGCGACCGTATCGGCTGCTCCGACGTGGCGCCGCGGCGATGAGCCCGCACCTGGAGAGGGAGACGGAGAGGGAGAACGGGAGCGGTGCGATGACCGAGGACAGTGGGACGACGACCGGGGGCCGTGGGCCGCGGCTGCTGCGCGGCAAGCGGGGAGCGGCGCTCGCCGGTCTGCTCGTCGGTGCGCTGCTCGGCGCGGGCACCGTGGCCTGGCGGACGGACACGCTGCCGCTCGTGCCGAGGGAGCTGTGCTGGGGGACGCTGTCGGAGGACGTCGCGTTCGGCATGTTCAGCCGGGAAGGGCGCCTGGAGGCGCGGGAACTCCCCCTCGAACACGCCCGGGGGAACGACGCCCGGGTCCGCGGCGAGTGCCGGATCACACGCATCGAGGACGACGAGCGGCGCTGGGAGGTGACCGCGACCGTACGCGATCTCGACGAGCTGCACGGGCTCGACATGAGGGAGTGGCCGGACGCGTTCCTCTCCCCCCGGATGGCCCCGCTGGGCGGCGAGATCACCGGCATGGTCTCGCCGAACCGCGCCTGGGCCGCGCTGCCCAAGGGCTGCCTGAGCTCGTCCGGCAACGCCCACGCGCCGAGGGTGGTGGACGTGTCCGCGGGCGTCGAGTGGATCGAGCGCGACGACGACGAGAGCCGCCGGGCCGCCCTGGCGCGCACCGTCGTCCACATGGTCAACGGGCTGATGGAGAAGTACGGTTGCTCGGGACGGTACGCCGAACCCGGGGACCTGGCGCCGCTCGCCGAGACGCGGGACGCGGGACTGGACGAGCTGTGCGGCGTGAAGGGGATGCGTCTGCCCGCGGCGGACCGGCCGGGGAAGAAGAGCGAGTACTCGTACCGCGAACGCGTCACCCCGGGGTCGGGTGAAGGCGTGCGTGCCTGCGACATAGGTATGCGCACCGAACGCCCCGACATCCGGTTCATGACGATCGAGGACCCGGATCTGGCGCAGATCTTCATGACCCGTGCGTTCAAGGGCGGCGGCGAGCCGCTCAAGGGCGACGGCTACGGCCGGGTGGGCGGCGACCTCTCCGTCTACACGACCCGGTGCCAGACAGGTGACGTCGTCTTCGTGGTCCGCGCGTTCGACTCGCGCGCGGTCGACTGGTCGCGCCGGCTCCTCCCCGCCTACGTGAAGTCCGAGGCCAAGCGGATCGGGTGCGGCGACGTGACGGTGGCGGCGAAGTGACGGCGGCGGCGAAGTGACGGTGCCGGCGCCCCGCTGAGCCGGGGCCCATCGGTTCTGCCGATGGGCCCCATCGGAAGGACGCCCCACTGGCTCGTGGACCGCTCCCGGACCCTGTCCGTAGCGTCTGTCGTATGAGAAACGAGACCAGGGGAACCCTCGAACTGACCCTCGCCATGGTGCTGTCGGGCACGCTCGGCGTCTTCGTCGTGGAGTCGGGCGCCTCGCCCTTCGAGGTCGTGTTCTTCCGGTGCCTCTTCGGGGCGGTCGCGCTCGGGCTCTACAGCCTGGCGCGGGGCTACTTCACCGGGCACGGCTTCACCGCGCGGTCCTTCGGGCTCGCGCTGCTCGGCGGGGTGTTCATCGTCTTCAACTGGGTTTTCCTCTTCGAGGCCTATGCCGCCTCTTCCATTTCGCTCGCCACCGTCGTCTACCACACGCAGCCGTTCTTCCTCGTGCTGCTCAGCTCGTTCTTCCTGCGGGAGCGGATTCCCGCCGGGAAGGTGGGGTGGCTCGCCGTCGCCTTCGTCGGGCTGATCCTCGTCTCCGGGGTGCGGCCGGGGGACACCGCCTCCCTCAAGGGGCTCGGGTACGCGCTCGCCGCCGCCGTGCTGTACGCGCTCGCCACCTTCGTCACCAAGCGGATCGGCGGCGTGCGGCCGCATCTCATCGCCCTCGTGCAGGTGGTGGCCGGCGTGCCGCTGCTGCTGCCGTTCGCCGACTTCGGGGCCGTCGCCGGGCTCGGCGGCGGGTGGGGGTGGCTGGTCGGGCTGGGGATCGTCCACACGGGGCTGATGTACGTGCTGATGTACGCCGCCTACGCCAAGCTGCCCACCGCGAAGATCGCGGTGCTCGCCTTCACCTACCCGGCCGTCGCGATGGTCGTCGACTGGGCGGTGTACGGGCACCACATCGGGCTCGTCCAGGCGCTCGGCGTCCCGCTCATCGTCCTCGCCAGCCTGAAGGTCACTCTCGCGCGAGCCGCCGCGCCTGCTCCACGAACAGTCGCACGTGGGCCGGAAGCCGCTTCCCCCGCCGCCACGCGAGCTGCGTGAAGAGCGTGAACGGCGGGTCCCAGCCGAGCGCCACCAGCGCCCCGGACGCCAGTTCCTCCTGGACGGTGATCCGGGGCAGCAGGGCGATCCCGAGCCCGGACGCCACCGCCCGCTTGCTCGCCTCGATCGTGCCGAACTCCAGGAACTCCGGCCCCGACGGGCCCGTCGCCGCCCCCGCCAGCTCCGCCTCGAAGAGGTCGCGGTACGCGCAGCCCGGCTCGGTGCCCACCAGGGCGGTGGCCGCGAGGTCCGCCGTGGCCAGTTCCGTACGGGATGCGAGGGCGTGGCCCGGGGCGGCCACCAGGGTCAGCGGCTCCGGGGCCAGGACCTCCGTCTCCAGGCCCTCGTGCGCGGTCTCCGCCTCCATGAGGAAGCCCAGGTCGTACGTGCCCTGCCGCAGCGCCCGCCGTGTCGCGTCGCCGAGCGTGGGGCGCAGGGAGAGGCGGACGGCCGGGTGCCGGTGGTGGACGTACTCCAGGAGCGGCGGGAGCCGGTACGTGGTGAGGGACTCCATGGTGCCGATGGTGATCGTCCCCGCCGCCTCCCCGGCGGCGACCGCGGCCCGCGCCTCCTCGGCGAGCTCGGCCATGCGGCGCGCGTACGGCAGCAGCCGCTCGCCGGCCCCGGTCAGCCGGATGCGGCCGCCGAGCCGCTCGAAGAGTTCGGTGCCGAGGGCCGTCTCCAGCGCCTTGACCTGCGAGGTCACGCTGGACTGGGCGTAGCCGAGCTCGGCGGCGGCGCGGGTGAAGGAGAGGACTTCCGCGACCTTCTCGAAGGTGGCGAGGAGGCGCAGTTCCATCAGCTCTCCTTGTCGTCGCCCTCTTCGCGACCCTCCTGGCGCTTCAGCTCGTCCTCGCGGCGGCGCAGGTCCGCCTCCCAGTCCTTGAACAGGGCGTCGTCCTGCCGCTTCTTCTCCTCCGAGTCCTCGGAGAGGGACTTCAGGAATTCGGGGTTGTCGTCCGGCGCCACCCAGGCGCCGCGACCGCCCCGACCGCCCCGGCCGCTTCCGCGGGCGCCGCCGGCCGCCGCCCGCCGGGCCTTGCCCGCGACGATCCACACGATCGGGCCGACGATCCAGAACAGCAGGATGATGATCACCCAGACCACCTTGGGCAGGTGCTTGACCTCGTCCTCGGGGGTGTTCAGACAGTCGATGAAGGCATAGATCGTCAGCGCCAGCGGCAGGATGAACATCAAGGCCCTGAGCATGTGGTGCGGCCCCCTGGAAGCGGTGGCGGGGGCGCGTCGAATCGGCCCCGGTGACAAGTCCAGCGTAGCCGGTGACCGATACTTGCCCGTATGGCTTACGACGATCTCCGCTCGCTGCTCAGGGCCCTGGAGCGTGAAGGCGACCTCAAGCGCATCAAGGCCGAAGTCGACCCGTACCTGGAGGTCGGGGAGATCGTCGACCGGGTGAACAAGGCCGGAGGGCCCGCGCTTCTCTTCGAGAACGTGAAGGGCTCCGCCATGCCGCTCGCGATGAACGTGTTCGGCACGGACCGGCGGCTCCTCAAGGCGCTCGGCCTCACGTCGTACGGGGAGATCAGCGAGAAGATCGGCGGGCTGCTCAAGCCGGAGCTGCCGCACGGCTTCGTCGGCGTCCGGGAGGCCTTCGGCAAGCTGGGCTCGATGGTCCACGTGCCGCCGAAGAAGGTGAAGTCCGTGGACGCGCCCGTGCAGGAGGTGGTCCTGACCGGCGACGACGTCGACCTCGACCAGCTGCCCGCGCTCTTCACCTGGCCCAAGGACGGCGGCTCCTTCTTCAACCTGGGCCTCACCCACACCAAGCACCCCGAGACCGGTGTGCGGAACCTGGGCCTCTACCGGCTCCAGCGGCACGACAAGCGCACCATCGGCATGCACTGGCAGATCCACAAGGACAGCCGGAACCACTACGCGGTCGCCGCCGAGCGCGGCGAGCGGCTGCCGGTCGCGATCGCCTTCGGCTGCCCGCCGGCCGTCACGTACGCCTCCACCGCGCCGCTCCCCGGCGACATCGACGAGTACCTCTTCGCCGGCTTCGTACAGGGCAAGCGGATCGAGATGGTCGACTGCAAGACCGTCCCGCTCCAGGTCCCGGCGAACGCCGAGGTCGTCGTCGAGGGCTGGCTGGAGCCCGGCGAGATGCTGCCGGAGGGGCCCTTCGGCGACCACACCGGCTTCTACACCCCGCAGGAACCGTTCCCCGCGCTGAAGATCGACTGCGTCACGATGCGGAAGCGTCCGCTGCTCCAGTCGATCGTCGTCGGCCGGCCGCCGACCGAGGACGGGCCGCTCGGCCGGGCGACGGAGCGCTTCTTCCTCCCGCTCCTCAAGATCATCGTGCCGGACATCGTCGACTACCACCTGCCGGAGTCGGGCGGCTTCCACAACTGCGCGATCGTCTCGATCGACAAGAAGTACCCGAAGCACGCGCAGAAGGTCATGCACGCCATCTGGGGCGCCCACATGATGTCGCTGACCAAGCTGATCATCGTGGTCGACAAGGACTGCGACGTGCACGACCTGCACGAGGTGTCCTGGCGGGCCCTCGGCAACACGGACTACGCCCGCGACCTGACCGTCGTCGAGGGCCCGGTGGACCACCTGGACCACGCCTCCTACCAGCAGTTCTGGGGCGGCAAGGCCGGTATCGACGCCACGAAGAAGCTGCCCGAGGAGGGCTACACCCGGGACGGCGGCTGGCCGGACATGGTGGAGTCGGACCCGGCGACGGCCGCCCTGGTGGACCGCCGCTGGAAGGAGTACGGCCTGTGATGGCGACGGCCGCCGTCCCGGGCGCGCAGCCGGGGCGTACCAAGGCGTTCCTCCGGCTCGTCATGATCGAGCACTCGGTCTTCGCGCTGCCCTTCGCCTACATCGCCTCCCTCACGGCGATGTTCCAGCTGGACAGGAAGGTCCACTGGTGGACGCTGTTCCTGGTGACGGTGTGCATGGTGGGGCTCCGGACCTTCGCCATGGCCTGCAACCGGATCATCGACCGCGAGATCGACGCCCGTAATCCGCGCACCGCCAACCGCGAGCTCGTCACCGGCGCCGTGTCGGTGCGGTCCGCGTGGACCGGGGCCGGGATCGCGGTCGTCGTCTTCCTCGGCGCGGCCGCGCTGCTCAACCCGCTCTGTCTGGCGCTCGCGCCGCTGGCCGTGATCCCGATGGTCGTCTACCCGTACGGCAAGCGGTTCACGAACTTCCCGCACGCGATCCTCGGCCTCGCGCAGGCGATCGGCCCGATCGGCGCCTGGCTCGCGGTGACCGGCGAGTGGTCGTGGGACGCCGTCATCCTGGGCCTCGCGGTCGGCATCTGGATCGGCGGCTTCGACCTGATCTTCGCCTGCCAGGACGTGCAGGCGGACCGGGCGCACGGCGTGATGTCGGTGCCGGCCCGCTTCGGGATCCCGGCGGCGCTGTGGGGCGCCCGCGCCTCCGCCGTCGTCACCACCGGCCTGCTGGTCTGGTACGCGCTCGCCACGGACGCGGGGATCTTCTTCTGGGCCGGCCTGGTGATCGTCGCCGCGGCCTTCTGCTACGAGCACTCCATCGTGAAGCCGCACGACCTGTCCCGGCTCAACCGGGCCTTCTTCACGACGAACGGCTTCATCGGGATCTCCCTCTTCGTCTGCGCCCTCCTCGACCTGCTGGTCCGGGGTCTGACGGTCTGATCCGACCGTTCGTCACGCCTCGAGCGCCGCCGGTCCCGGCCGGCGGCGCAGCAGGAAGGCCGCACCCGCGCCCGCGAGGAGCCCGAAGAAGTGGCCCTGCCAGCTGATGCCGGCCTGGGGGACGACGCCGGCGATCATGCTGCCGCCCCAGAGCGCGGCGACCGCCAGGCCGACGAGCACCTCCAGCGGGCGCCGGTTCACGAAGCCGCGGACCACCAGGTACCCGAAGAGGCCGAAGACGACGCCGGAGGCGCCGGCGGTGTTGGTGCCCGACGGGGAGAACAGCCAGACCCCGAGCCCGTCGGCGACCACGATGACCGCGACGACGCCGAGGAACCGCCGGATCCCGCCGAGCGCGGCGAGGAAGCCGAGGACGAGGAGCGGGACGCTGTTCGAGGCGACGTGACCGAAGCCGAAGTGGAGGAAGGCGGCGGACACGAGGTGCGGGAGCTCCGAGGTCTCGCGCGGGACGATGCCGTACGCGTCCAGGGCGTGCCCGGTCGCGAGGTCGAGGCCCTCCAGGGCCCACAGCAGCGCGACCCAGCCGGCCATCAGTTTCGCCGCGGCCTTCGCCCGGTCGGCCCGACTCCACTCCGGGATCCCCGTGCCGCCCCCTGCGGCGGTTCCGTTCCAGCTCATCGCAGCCCCCCTGCGTCGTGCGCGTCCCCCGCGCGGTGAACGTCGGGGGCACCTTACCGACGGCCCGGCACGCCCCGCCGGATAGGCTCGTCGGCGTGGAGCCGAACAACAGCAAGCAGCGTCGTCCCTGGGTGGTCGGGGTGTCCGGGGCGTCGGGGACGCCGTACGCGGCCTCCGTGCTGCGGGGGCTGCTCGCGGCGGGGGAGAGCGTCGACCTGATCGTCTCGCGGGCCTCGCGGCTGACGCTGCTCGACGAGACGGGGATCGGCTTCCGGGACGCGCACTGGCGCGAGGACCTGGCGGCGTGGCTGGCGCGGGGCGCGGACGGGAAGCCGGACGCGTTCGAGGTGCCGGTGGAGTCGCTGGACGACGTGCGGTACTGGGCGGCCGGCGACCTGGCGGCGGGGCCGTCCTCGGGGTCGTACCCGGCGAAGGGGATGCTGATCGTGCCGGCCTCGACCGCCGCGGTGGCGGGAGTGGCGCTCGGTCTGTCGAAGGACCTCTTGCAGCGGGGGGCGAGCGTGACGCTCAAGGAGCGGCGTCCGCTGGTCGTCGCGGTGCGGGAGACCCCGCTGAGCGGGCAGACGCTGAAGCAGATGGTGGCGCTGGACGAGGCGGGCGCCGTGGTGCTGCCCGCCTCTCCGGCGTTCTACGCGGGGGCGACGCACATCCAGGACCTGGTGGACTTCGTCGCCGGGCGGGTGCTCGACGCGGCAGGGGTGCCGCACGGGCTGTACCGCCGGTGGCGGGGGGAACTCGGAAGCGGAGCTCCGGGGGTTCCCCGTGCCGGTTAGCGCTTCTTCGCGGCCTTCTTCGCGGCCCGCTTCGAAGCGGCGGTGGGCTTGTGGGCACGCGAGCGGTTGGCCAGGTCCTGCAGCTCGCGCATTCGGGCGTAGGCCATCTCGATCGTGTACACGGTGTTCTCACTCCTGAAAGATCGTCGTTGATCCGTCTTTGATCCACTGAAAAAATCGCAGATCCACTGAAAGATTCGCAGGGTGTTGGCCCTGCATGCCTTAGATTCTACACATAAACTTGCGGTATCGCTGGACAATGGAAGGTCGTATACCTATGGACGCCGTGGACAGGCAGCTCATCCAGGCCCTGCGCGAGAACGGCCGCGCCTCGTACGCCGAGCTGGGCCGGCTCGTCGGGCTCTCCGGCCCCTCCGTCACCGACCGGATCAACCGCCTGGAGGCGGCCGGGGTCATCACCGGCTACCGCGCCACCGTCGACGCCGCCTCGCTCGGCCTCGGCGTCACCGCCCTCATCGGCATCTCCCTCTCCGACGCCGCCGACCACGAGGACGTGGCCCGCCGCCTGAAGGACCTCGCCGAGATCGAGGACTGCTGGTTCATCGCCGGCGACGACTCCTTCATGCTCAAGGTCCGCGCCAGCGACGTCGACGGCCTGGAGAAGACCATCCGCCGCCTCTCCGGCACCAAGGGCGTGTCCCGCACCCGGACGACGATCGTGCTCTCCACCAAGTGGGAGAACCGGGTCGGGGACCTGCCCGAAGAGGCCTGAGAGTACGGTGGGTGAAGCCTGATTTCGTCGGATACATGGGAGGCGGCCGCATGGACGCGGGGCTCAAGCGTGAGCTGGAGCAGAAGGTGCTCGCCGGTGAGCGGCTGAGCCGTGAGGACGGCATCGCCCTCTACGACTCCGACGACCTCGCCTGGCTCGGCGGACTGGCCCACGAGGTCAGGACCCGCAAGAACGGCGACGTGGTCCACTTCAATGTCAACCGGCATCTGAACATGACCAACGTCTGCACCGCCTCCTGCGCCTACTGCTCCTTCCAGCGCAAGCCGGGCGAGAAGGACGCGTACACGATGCGCATCGAGGAGGCCGTCCGCCTCGCCAAGGCGATGGAGAACGAGAACCTCACCGAGCTCCACATCGTCAACGGGCTCCACCCCAACCTGCCCTGGCGGTACTACCCCCGCTCGCTGAGCGAGCTGAAGAAGGCCCTGCCGAACGTCTCCCTCAAGGCCTTCACCGCCACCGAGATCCACCACTTCGAGACGATCTCCGGCATGTCGGCCTCCGACATCCTCGACGAACTCATCGAGGCGGGCCTGGAGTCGCTGACCGGCGGCGGCGCCGAGATCTTCGACTGGGAGGTCCGGCAGCACATCGTGGACCACCGCACCCACTGGGAGGACTGGTCCCGGATCCACCGCCTCGCCCACGAGAAGGGTCTGAAGACCCCCTCGACGATGCTGTACGGGCACATCGAGGAGCCGCGCCACCGCGTCGACCACGTGCTGCGGCTGCGGGAGCTCCAGGACGAGACCGGCGGCTTCCAGGTCTTCATCCCGCTGCGCTACCAGCACGACTTCGTGGACATGCAGGACGGCAAGGTCCGCAACAAGCTGCAGGCGCGCACGACGATGGCGACCGGCGCGGAGGCCCTGAAGACCTTCGCGGTCTCCCGGCTCCTCTTCGACAACGTGCCGCACGTCAAGGTCTTCTGGGTCATGCACGGCGTGCAGACCGCCCAGCTCGCGCTCCAGCACGGCGCCGACGACATGGACGGCTCGGTGGTCGAGTACAAGATCACGCACGACGCCGACAACTACGGCACGCCGAACAAGCTCACCCGCGACGACCTGCTCGAACTGATCCGCGACGCCGGCTTCCGGCCGGTCGAGCGGAACACCCGGTACGAGATCATCCGCGAGTACCCGGGCCCGGACGCGGGGCGGCGGGAGTCGCCGCAGCCGATGCGGGTCTGACGTTCGCGCACGGGGGAAGGGCCGGTGGGGATCCACCGGCCCTTCCCCCGTACCGCCTCTCCCGCACCCCCCGTGTCGGCGAGGCGGACGACGGCGGAGAGGCACTCCTCGGTCAGCTGACCCGCTCCACCGGAATCCACACCTCCGCGTCCGCGTGGGTGCCGTCCTCGGACACCCGCGTGCGCGAGAGCGACGGTCCGGGCCGGCTCCGGTACGGGTTCGACGGGAACCACTGCGTGTACACGTCCCGCCAGAGGTACTGCACCGCCTGCGGGAACGGGCCCGAGGACTCGAACACCGCCCACGTCCCCGGCGCGACGTCGAGGCTGTCCGAAGCCCCGGGCACCTCCGCGTCGCTCACCACCCCGTGGAAGTAGTCGATCTCGGTGCCCTCCGCGTCGTCCGCGGAGTGGTTGCTGACGGCGGCCACGACACCGCCGGGCTCCCCGTCCGCGTACTCCTCCCAGCGCCCCAGCGCCTCCTTGCCGATGCTCTTGACGAACTCCACGATGGCCGGGTTCATCCCCTCGTAGACCAGCGGGACCTGTGTCCCCCTGCCCATGAGCCTGAACCCGTCCTTCTCCACCACCCGGTACCGCATGCTGCTGCTCCCTTCGACGATCAGCCGGAAGGACATCCGTGGCTGGGAGTGCAGCGCCGCGCCTGTCCGCCGCGCCTCGCCGGGACCGACCCCGTGCATGGCGCGGAAGGCACGTGCGAACGCCTCGCCCGAGCCGTACCCGTACCGCACCGCGACATCGAGCAGAGTCCGCTCCCCGGCGAGCACTTCGGCCCCGGCGAGCGTCAGCCGGCGACGGCGGACGTACGCGGAGAGCGGCATGCCCGCCAGCGCGGAGAACATCCGCCGGAAGTGGTACTCCGACGTCATGGCGACTCGGGCCAGCTCGGCCGCGTCGAGGGGCTCGTCGAGGTGGTCCTCGATGTGGTCCATGGCCTGATTCAGCCGCTCCAGCACTCCTGGCCGTCCTTCCCTCACTGATCTCCACGCTAGGGAGGTCCCACTGTGCCGGACCCGACATCCTCTGCCCGGTGCGGTCGGGTCGGCTCGCCGCCCGCGTGGTCCGGGGCCCGGTCAGGTCAGGCGCAGCAGCATCGTGATGTCGTCGCGGTCGTCGCCCGGGGCGACCCGGATGGCGCCGGGGACGCGCCCGACCTCCTTGTACCCGGCCCGGGCGTAGAACGAGTCGACGCCGGTCCCGCCCCGGACGCCGAGCCGGATCGCCTCGACGCCCTCGAAGCCGGGGGCGGTGCGGGCGGCGCGCTCGACGGCCGCCATGAGGTCGAGACCGTACCCCTTGCCCTGGTGCTTCGGGTGGACCATCACGGTGTACAGCCACACCCAGTGGGTCATCAGCCGGTGGGTGTTGAAGGCGAAGAAGGCGGTGGCGGCGACCTCCCCGTCCTCGTCCCGCCCGACGAGGAGCCGGGTGGTGCCCTGGACCACGGCGGCGAGGTGCTTGAGGAGGGAGGGGCGGATCTCGTCGGCGGTGACGGGCGGGACGAAGCCGACGGCGCCGCCCGCGTTGGAGACATCGGCCCAGAGGGCGAGCACACCGTCGGTCAGGGACTGGTCGACAGCCGGATCAACCTCAAAAGTAAGGGTCATAGCTGGACTGTATCTATTACGCCCCCTGACCCTCAAGAGGATTCCGCCCCTCGGGCGCGGCCTCCGCGGCGGGGTGCGTACCGGCCCCCCGCCTTCGGCGGGCACCCCTCCTCGTGCTTCACTGGGGGGCGCTCGTCCCGTATTGGGAAGGTTCGGCACTCTCGGCACCTCGGAACGAAAGAGTGGGTCATGCTCCGCTACTCGCTGATGCGGCTCGGCATCTTCGCCGGCTGCTTCTTCGCCCTGTGGGGCCTCGTCTACGTCGGCGCGCTCCCGCGCGGCCTCGGCGACTCCAACCTCCTGTGGGTCCTGCTCCTCTCCATCGTCGTCTCGGCCCCCCTGAGCTTCGTCCTGCTCCGCAAGCAGCGCGACGCCCTGAGCGCCGAGATCGTCGAGAAGGTCGACCGCGCCAAGGGCCGCCTCCACGAGAACCGCACCCGCGAGGACGCGGTCTGAGCCGGACCGGTCGTGGCGGGCGACGCCTGGATCAGTGAGACCGCGCCGTACCTGGCCCCACGCGAGCCGGGGCAGGGCGACGCGTGGACCGGCGAGGCCGCTCGCCGTGGGCGGCGGGGCGGGCAGCGGCTGCTCCAGGCCGGTGAGGTGACGGCACCCGACGCCGTCCGTGCCGCGCTCGGACTCCCCGCCGGCGCCCAGGTGATCGTCAGGCGCCGGCTGATCCTGCTGGACGACCTCCCCGTCGAGCTGGCGGACTCCTACTACCCGCTCTCCGTCGCCGCCGGCACGCCCCTGGCCGAGCCGCGCAAGGTGCCCGGCGGGGCCGTCACGCTCCTCAAGGAGCTGGGGTACGTCGGTGCCGACGTGGTCGAGGACGTGAGTGCGGGCCTGGCCGCCGAGGAGGAACGCGTACACCTCGGTCTCGCCGAGGGGAGTGCCGTACTCCGGCTGCTGCGGCTCACGCGGACCGCCGACGGGGCGCCCGTGGAGGCGTCCCTGATGGTCATGCCGGCCGGCAGGCACCTCACGTACCGGCTCGCGGGGATGTAGGGACTGCGTAAGGTTCCTCACAGGACAAGCACCCCTGGTGTGAGCTGGATGGCTCTCACCAGGGGTGCTTGTGTTTCGGTCGGGGGTGGCCGGTTTCTTGTCTCAAAGAAGGGCTTTGAGGTTCTCAAAGTTCAAGTGTTAACGTGTCGGCCATGACGACAGCAGTGCGCCTCTCTCACGCCCCGGGCAGTCCGCTCGTGGCGCGCCTGCACGTCGATCTCTGCCGCTGTATGTCCGCGGCCTGTTGTCGCGTGCTCTGATCCGGCATCATGCAGCGGCCCGCGTGAAAACGCGTGTGTGCCGCACCCCCGTCCCCGTATTACCCCGATACGTACCTGTGGAGTGCCCGTGTCCGCATCCGCGTCCGCCACCGAGGCCAAGCCCTCGTCCCGGATACCCAAGGTCCCCTTCTGGGCCCAGATCGTCGCCGGTCTCGTCCTCGGCGTCCTGCTCGGCTGGATCGCCCGGAGCCAGGACGTCGCCTGGCTGAAGGAGACCCTGATCCAGGTCGGCGGCATCTTCGTCCAGCTGCTGAAGCTGGCCGTCGCCCCGCTCGTGTTCTTCGCGATCCTCGTCTCGATCACCAACCTCCGGAAGGTCAACAACGCGGCCCGCCTCGCCGCCCAGACCCTCCTCTGGTTCATGATCACCTCGCTCGTCGCGGTCGCCATCGGCATCACGATCGGCCTGGTCACCAACCCCGGCGCCGGCACCGGCCTCACCCCGGCCGACGGCAAGGCCCCCGAGGGCCAGGGCAGCTGGATCGACTTCCTCACCGGCATCATCCCGACGGACGTCATCACGCCCTTCACCGAGCTGAACGTCCTCCAGATCGTCTTCATGGCCGCCGTCGCCGGCATCGCCGCCCTCCAGCTCGGCGAGAAGGCCCAGCCGATCCTCAACCTCTCCGAGTCGATCCTGGAGCTGCTCCAGAAGGCCCTGTGGTGGGTCATCCGCCTCGCCCCGATCGGCACCGCCGGCCTCATCGGCAAGGCGATCGTCAACTACGGCTGGGACCTCCTCGGCAAGTACGCGACCTTCACCGCCGACGTCTACATCGGCTGCGCCCTGGTCCTCTTCGGCGTCTACCCGCTGCTCCTCGCGACCGTCGCCAAGGTGAACCCGCTCCAGTTCTTCAAGGGCGCCTGGCCCGCCATCCAGCTGGCCTTCGTCTCCCGCTCCTCGGTCGGCACCATGCCGGTCACCCAGAGGGTCACCGAGCGCCTCGGCGTCCCGAAGGAGTACGCCTCCTTCGCCGTCCCGTTCGGCGCCACCACCAAGATGGACGGCTGCGCCGCGATCTACCCGGCGCTCGCCGCAATCTTCATCGCGCAGATCTTCGACGTCCAGCTCGGCGTCAAGGAGTACCTGCTCATCGCCTTCGTCTCGGTGATCGGCTCCGCCGCCACCGCCGGCCTCACCGGCGCCACGGTCATGCTGACGCTGACCCTCTCCACCCTGGGCCTCCCGCTGGAGGGCGTCGGCCTGCTCCTGGCGATCGACCCGATCCTCGACATGATCCGGACCGCCACCAACGTCGCCGGCCAGGCGCTCGTCCCGGTGATCGTCTCCGCCCGCGAGAAGATCCTCGACCTCACCGCGTACGAGAACGCCTCGGCGTCCCCGATCGACGCCCCGGAGGCCGCCCCGGAGAAGGTCGCGGTCGCGGCCTGACCCCGTCCCCCGTACCCCGGTACGCCTACGTGCCCCTCGCCCCCGTCCGGGCGGGGGGCACGTAGGCTTCGCGGGCGAAGCAATCGATCTTGGAAGCAGGGCGGAGAGACGCGTGGCGGGGACCAGGAGGCTGCCTCGGGCCGTGCGCGAGCGGCAGATGATGGACGCCGCCGTGGCGTGCTTCGCGCGGCACGGGTACCAGGCGGCCTCGATGGACGAGATCGCCGAACTGGCCGGTGTGTCCAAGCCGCTCGTCTACCTGTACCTGAACTCCAAGGAGGAGCTCTTCACCGCCTGCATCCGGCGGGAGGCCCAAGCGCTGCTCGCGGCCGTCGCCGAGGCCGTGGCCGACGGGTCCGCGCCGCCGGACGAGCGGCTGTGGGCGGGGCTCCTCGCCTTCTTCGGGCACGCCGCCGACCACCCCGACGCGTGGGCCGTGCTCAGCCGGCACGCGCGCACCCAGGGCGAGCCGTTCGCGACCGAGGCGGCGCGGATGCGGGAGGAGATCGCGGCCTTCGTGACCGGGCTGATCGGCGAGGCCGCGCGGGCCGCGCACGGGCCGGTCGCGATCGGCGAGCGCGACGTGGCGGCGCTGGCGCAGGCGCTCGTGGGGTCCGCCGAGTCGCTGGCGACCTGGGTCAACGAGACGCCGGGGGCGACGGCGCGGGAGGCGGCGGCCACCCTGATGAACTTCGCCTGGTCCGGGCTCGGAAACCTCATGAAAAACGAGCGCTGGTCTCCCCGTTGAGCCTTACCGCGCAGTAAGGTTACCGGCTAGTCAGGGACTGTCCCCCTGCTGCTCGACGCACCTCCGCTCGACGCACCTCCGCTCGACGCACCTCCGCTCGACGCACCTCCGCTCCACGCACTTCTGCTCCACGACGTACGACCTTCGTTCATCGCGCAGACCGAGGAGCCGCCCGTGTCGACCGAGCTCGCCTTCATCCGCGTCGACGGACGGGTACGGGAGGTCTCCGCGCCCGCGCTCGTGCCCCGGGTCGAGCGCGGTTCGCTCGCCGACCTGCCGTACGACAACGCCCGGCAGGAACCCGACGCCGTCGTCTTCTCCCGGAAGGACCCGGCCGACGGGAGCTGGCGGGACGTCACCGCCGGGCGCTTCGCCGCCGACGTGCACTCCGTCGCCAAGGGGCTCATCGCCCACGGGCTGCGCCCCGGCGACCGGCTCGCGCTGATGGCCCGCACCACCTACGAGTGGACACTGCTCGACTTCGCCGCCTGGGCCGCCGGGCTCGTCACCGTCCCCGTCTATCCGACCTCCTCCGCCTTCCAGACCCGCTGGATCCTCCAGGACTCCGGCGCCGTCGCCTGTGTCGTCGAGGACGCCGGGCAGGCGCGGCTCGTCTCCGCCGAGCGCGGCCGGCTGCCCGACCTCCGCCACCTCTGGGTCCTCGACGCGGGCGCCGTCGAGCAGCTGCGGCAGGCCGGGGCGCGGGTCCCGGACGAGACGGTGACGGCCCGGCGGGGGCTGCTCACCCCGGACACCCTCGCCACCCTCGTCTACACCTCCGGCACCACCGGCCGGCCCAAGGGCTGCGCCCTCACCCACGCCAACTTCTTCGCCGAGGTCGACAACGCGGTCAGGCTCCTCCACCCGGTCTTCGCCCCCGAGGGCGGCGAGCCGCCGTCCACCCTGCTCTTCCTGCCGCTGTCGCACGTCTTCGGGCGGATGGTGGCGGTGGGGTGCGTCCGGGCGCGGGTACGCGTCGGGCACGCGCCGTCGGTGGAGGGCGAGGACCTCCTCGACGACCTGGCGGGCTTCCGGCCGACGTTCCTCCTCGCGATCCCGTACGTGATGGAGAAGGTCTACAACCGGGCCCGGGCCACCGCCGAACGCTCCGGGAAGGGCGCCGCCTTCGACCGGGCCGCGCGGGCCGCCCGCCGCTTCGGGCGGACCGAGGCGCCCTCGCTCTCGGTGCGGGCGGCGCGCGCCCTGTACGACCCGCTGGTCTACCGCCGGATCCGGGCGGCGCTCGGCGGGCGCGTACGGTACGTGATCTGCGGCGGCTCGCCGCTGGGCGTCCGGCTCGCGGAGTTCTTCCGGGGCGCGGGCGTCGAGGTCTTCGAGGGGTACGGCCTGACGGAGACGACGGCCGCGACGACGGTCACCCCGCCGCTCGCGCCGCGCACCGGCACGGTCGGGCTGCCGCTGCCCGGCACGGGGGTGCGGATCGCCGACGACGGGGAGGTGTGGCTGCGCGGCCCGCACGTCTTCGCCGGGTACTGGGACGCGCAGCGCGGCACCGCCGTCCCGTACACCGACGGCGGCTGGTTCCCGACCGGCGACCTCGGCGCGCTCGACGAGGACGGCTACCTCACCATCACCGGCCGCAAGAAGGACCTCCTCATCACCTCCGCCGGCAAGAACGTCGCCCCGGCGCCCCTGGAGGACTGGCTGCGCGCGCACCCGCTCGTCGCCCAGTGCATGGTCGTCGGCGACAACCGCCCGTACGTCTCCGCGCTGATCACCCTCGACCACGAGGGGCTCGCCCACTGGCGGCGGATGCGGCGGAAGGACCACCTGGCGCTGTGGGAGCTGACGCGGGACCCGGAGCTGCTCGCGGTCGTCCAGAAGGCCGTCGACGACGCCAACCGGCTCGTCTCCCGCGCCGAGTCCATCCGCGCCTTCCGCGTCCTGACCACCGAGTTCTCCGAGACCTCCGGCCACCTCACCCCCTCACTGAAACTCCGCCGGGGGGCGGTGCTGCGGGACTTCGCGCGGGAGGTCGAGGAGATGTACGGGCCCGAGTACGAGTGACGCGTACGGGGCGGCGCCCTCAGGGCCAGAGCAGTTCCCTGGTCCAGCCGGCGGGGGCGTCGGGGGTGCGGCGGTAGCGGAGGCGGAGGTGGCGGCGGCGGGTGTCGCCCTGGAAGAACTCGACCTCGGTGGGTTCGACGACGTACAGGGTCCAGGTGGGGGCGTCGGCGTCCGGTTCGGCCTCGGCGCGGTGCCAGGCCGCGTCGCTCGCGGCGGCGAGGGTCTCGGGGGAGTCGAGGGGTTCGCTCTGGCGGCCGGTGAGGGCGGCGGCGAGGGCGCCGGTGGTGCGGGCGTGCAGGTCCGCGTACGCCTCCTCGCGGCTCGCGGTCGTGACGCGGCCGCGGACGCGGACCTGGCGTCCTCGGACCGGCCAGTAGAAGCCCAGCGCGGCCTCCGGGTTGGCGGCCAGCTGGCGGCCCTTCGCGCTGGTGGCGTGCGAGGCGAAGTGCCAGCCGCGGTCGTCGGCGTCGTGCAGCATCACGGTGCGGACGTCGGGGCGGCCGTCCGCGCCGGCCGTCGCGAGGGAGGGCGTGTGCGGTTCGCTCTGGCCGGCGGCGACGGCGTCCAGGAACCAGGTGTGGAAGAGCGCGAGGGGGTCGGTGGGGGCGGTCGCCGGGTCGAAGGCGGGCAGCTCGGTGTCCCAGACGCGCAGCGAACGCAGTGCCTCGTGGAAGTCGTTCATGGGGCGAGCGTAGGCGCCGCGCCGTCAGCTTCTGGACAGGATCACCGTGGCCGAGGAGCAGAACCAGCCGCCTGTGGCGGAGGCGAGGGCCAGTTCGGGGAGGGTGCCGTCGGGGCGGCGGATCTGGAGGCCGGGGGCCTCGCCCCGGAGCTGGCGGACGGCCTCGACGAGGAGGAAGAGGCCTCGCATGCCGGGGTGGCAGGCGGAGAGGCCGCCTCCGTCGGTGTTGAAGGGGACGGCGGACTTGTCCGTGACGTACGCGCCGCCTTCGCCCTTGGCGCAGAAGCCGAGGTCCTCCAGCGTCACCAGGGTCATGTAGGTGAAGGCGTCGTAGATCTCCGCCACGTCGATGTCCGCGGGCGTCACCCCGGCCCGTTCGAAGGCCAGGCGGCCGCTGACCGCCGCCGGGGAGACGGTGAAGTCCTGCCATGCGGACATCGTCGTGTGCGAGACGTGTTCCCCGGTTCCGAGGATCCAGACGGGGGGCTTCGCCAGGTCCTTCGCGTACTCCTCGGCGACGAGGAGCACCGCGCAGCCTCCGTCGCTGCGGATGCAGCAGTGGAGCTTGGTGAAGGGGTCGGCGATCATCGGGCCGTCGAGGACCTCGTCGACGGTGATCGGGGTGCGGAACATGGCCTCGGGGTTGAGCGCCGCGTGCGCCCGCGCCCGGACCGCGACCTCGGCGAGCTGCTCCAGGGTGGTGCCGTACTCGTGCATGTGGCGGCGCGCGGCCATCGCGTACTTGGCGACGAGGGTGTGGCCGTACGGCGCCTCGAACTGGAGCGGCCCGCGGGCGCCGAAGGAGAGGTTCGAGGTGCGGCGCCCGGCCCTGATGTCGGCGCGCGCGGTGGAGCCGTACACGAGCAGGACCGCCTTCGCGTGGCCCGCGGCGATCGCGTCGGCCGCGTGGGCGGCCATGACCTCCCAGGTGGCGCCGCCGACCGAGGTGGAGTCGACCCAGGTGGGGCGCAGGCCCAGGTATTCGGCGACCTCCACGGGGGCGAGCGTCCCGAGCCCGGCGGAGGCGAGGCCGTCGACGAGGGAGCGGTCGAGGCCGCTGTCGGCGAGGGCGCGCCGGGCGGCCTGGGCGTGGAGCGCGTAGGGGGTGGCCTCGTCGACCCGGCCGCAGTCGGCGAGCGCGACGCCGGCGACGGCGACCCGGCGCCGGCCGGGCGGGGAGGTGCGCGGGGTGGCGGCGGTAGCGGTCCTCATGGATCTGACGGTACATCAGATATCCCGATCGGAGGCCTCGTCGGTATGGGCAATCGGGCTTCGCCCGCCCTAGCATGACGGGCCGTCAGATACGGAGGGAGTCCCATGGAGACCGCCACCGAGGAACAGCGGGAGATCCGCCGCACCCTGCGGGACCTGCTCGACCGGTACGCCCGCCCCACCCCAGGACCCGAGGGGTACGACCCCGCCCTCTGGGCCCGCATGTCCGGCGAACTCGGGCTCGCCCGCCTCGCCCTCCCCGAACTCGCCCTCGCCTGCGAGGAGACCGGCCGCGCCCTCGCCCCCTCCCCGCTGCTCGCCACCACCGTCCTCACCGCCCCCCTCGTCGCCGCCCTCGGCACCCCCGCCCAGCGCGCCGAACTGCTGCCCCGGATCGCCGCCGGCGAGCTCACCTGCGCGCTCGCCGCGCCCGGCGGCTCCCTCGCCCACGCCCTCGGCCTCACCGGCGACAACACCACCGGCGCCTGGTCCGGCGACGGCCGGGCCGGCGGCATCCAGGCCCGGCCGTCGCCCGAGGGGTCCCCCGGCGGCCGGCTGCTCTACGGCGAGGCCGCCCAGGTCCTCGACGGCCACAGCGCCGGACTGCTCCTCGTCGCCGCCCACACCGGAGGCTTCGCCCGCAGCCGTACGCTCCTCTACCTGGTCCGTACGGAGGACGCCGGCCCCGGACTCGTCCGCACCCCGCACGCCGGACTCGACCCCACCCGCTCCCCGGCCACCGTTCAGCTCCGCGACGTCCCGGCCGAGCTCCTCGGCGAGGACCCCGCCGACCCCGCCGACATCACCCGCGCCCTCGCCGCCGCGGGCCGCACCGCCGCCGTCCTCCTCGCCGCCGAGGCCACCGGAGCCGCCCGGGGCGCCCTGGAACACGCCCTCGGCCGGGCCGGTGCCCGGGAGCGGTACCGCCTCGCCGACCTCCACGTCCGGGTCGAGACCGCCCGCACGCTGACCCACTGCGCCGCCCGCGAGCCAGGGCCGGGGCCCGAGGGCGGGCCCGTTGCCCTCGCCCAGGCCCTCGACGTCCTCCGCGACGCCGCCGGGGAAGCCGTACCGCCGCACGCCGCCGACCGCTACGGGCGCCGCGCCGCCGCCGACGCGCTCCTCTTCGGGCCCGCCGGACGCCTCCGCGCCCGCGCGGCGGAACGCGCCGGAGAGGCGGCCGCCTGATGTCCGCAGGACGGAAACCGGCAGTGAGGCTCGTCCAGAAGGTGTCCTCGACCCGGACCTTCGCGAGGATCGCCCCCCGCGTCATCCCCGCGCTCGACAAGGCCGTGCACCGGCTCAGCGGGGGAAAGGCGCTGCTCAGCACCCAGATGCTGCCCGGCGTCGTGCTCACCGCCACGGGAGCGAGGAGCGGGCGGCGGCGGACCACCCCGCTCGCCTGCATGCCGGAGCCCGAGCGGGGGACCTGGCTGCTCGTCGGCTCCAACTTCGGCCGGCCCGGCCACCCCGCCTGGACGGCCAACCTGCTCGCCCACCCGGACGCCGAGATCAGCTGGAAGGGCGAGACGATCCCCGTACGGGCCGAACGGCTGACGGGGGAGGAGCGGGCGGCGGCCTGGGAGGCGGCCCTCGCCTTCTGGCCCCCGTACGCCTCCTACCAGGCCCGGGTCGAGCGCGAGATCCGGCTCTTCCGCCTCACCCGGAGGTGATCCCGCCCGGCCCGCACACCCGGCCCGTACACCCGGCCCGTACACACGACGACGCCGACGGCGGTCCCGCCCCGCGTGGGGGCGGCGGCCGGCGTCGGCGTCGACGACAGGACGGGGGAAGGAGAGGGCCCGATACGGCCCCGGGGCTGTCCGACCGGCTATCGGACCGGCTTCTTGCCGGTGATGCCCAGATGCACCAACAGGGCGAGGTTCGGCCTGAGTTCGGCCTGCTTCACACCCCAGGTGGTGAAGCCCTTCTGGTGGCCGGCGACCGAGGCCAGCATCGCCACCAGCGAGCCGGCCATCGCGGCCGCGCTGACCTCCTTGTCGACCTTGCCCTTGGCCTGGAGCTCCTTCACCGCGTCCGTCAGGGAGTTGGTGACCGAGTTCAGGATCTTCATGCGGATCTTGTAGAACCGCTTGTCTCCCTCCGCGGCGCCGAGGTCCACGACCCGCAGGATCGCGTCGTGCTTCCGCCAGAAGTCGAGGAAGCCGTCGACGAGTTCCTCGGAGGTCTGCCAGGCGGCCTTGCCGACCCAGGAGCGGCCGGAGACCAGCTCGGTCAACCCGGCGCCCTCCTTCGCCATTTCCTCCGCGATCTCCAGGACGGCGCCTTCGACGTCCGGGAAGTACTGATAGAACGTCGCGGGTGAAGTACCCGCCTTCCGGGCCACGTCGATGACCTTGACGTCCCGGTACGGCGAGGAGCTGAGCATCTCACCGAGGCAGTCGAGCAGCTTCTGCCGCGTCGCCTGGCCGCGTCGTCCGGCCACGCGGCCGTCGACGGTGCGTACTTGTCCTGTCATGCCGTCAGCTTACCGAGGGGGGATCAGCGCGCGATTCGGCCGACTGCAAATGGGGTGCACACCGTTCTCCGAGGTCGGCGGGGGTCTCCTCGGCGCGTCGTGCGACGGGATCGCGCCAGACGCCCGCCCCGCCCCGGACGGCGCACACCGGAGCGCGCCCCCGGCCCCGCCGCCCTAGCGTGGGGCCATGGCCGTATACACAGAGGGCACCCCGTGCTGGGTGGACGCGCAGCTCCCCGACCTGGAGGCGGGCAAGCGCTTCTACGGCGAGCTGTTCGGCTGGACCTTCGACGACGACCGCGACGAGGCCCTCCTCGACGGCCGCCGGGTCGCCGGGCTCCTCCCCAAGCGGGACGGCCGCATGCCCACCACCTGGACCGTCTACCTCGCCACCGAGGACGCCGGCACCGTCGCCGCCCGGGTGAAGGCCGCCGGCGGGCAGATGGTCATGGAGCCGTACCCCGTCGGCCCCTTCGGCGTCCTCGCCCTCGCCGCCGACCCCGGCGGCGCCGTCCTCGGCCTGCGCCAGTCCGGCGACGACGACGGCTTCGAGGTCACCAACGAACCCGGCTCCTTCTGCTGGATGGAGGTGTACACCCGCCGCCCCGGGCCCGTGGACACCTTCTACGCCTCCGTCTTCGGCTGGCTCGGCCGCCAGGCCGACCCCGCCGAGGAGGGCAAGGAGCCCGGCTTCGACTACCGCGTCTGGTCCCCGCCCGGCTCCCGCGCCGGCGACGACACCGCCTTCGGCGGCCGGGCCGTCATCACCGACGCCTTCCCCGCCGAGATGCCGGGCCACGTCCTCGTCTACTTCGCCGTCCGCGACTGCGACGAGGCCTGCGCCACCACCGTCCGCCTCGGCGGCCGGATCGCCGAACCCCCCGTCGACACCCCCTACGGCCGCATCGCCGTCCTCCACGACAACCAGGGCGCCCGCTTCGCCGTCCTCGCCGAACCCATCCCCGCCGACCCCCTCCTCGCCCCCGGCGAAACCGCCGCCCTCTCCACCGACACCGCCCCGCTCGGCACCCCCGCCCCCACGCCGTCCACCCTCTCGGAGCCCCCCGCCGCGCCGTGAGCGATCCGCTCCGTATGACCTGTGACACCCCGATCCGCCCCCGGGTTCGCAACTGGGGCTCCGGACAGGAAGAATCAGGGCCCGGGGCCGTATCGTCGTGGCCCGTACGGGGAGGTGGCAGGCAAGTGGAACAGCTGACGCAGCACGACCCGAGACGCATCGGGCCCTTCGAGGTGCTGGGCCGGCTCGGCGCGGGCGGTATGGGTCTGGTCTATCTCGCGCGGTCGGCGTCCGGCCGGCGCGTGGCGATCAAGACCGTGCGCACCGAGCTCGCGGAGGACCAGCTGTTCCGGGTGCGGTTCACCCGTGAGGTGGAGGCCGCCCGGGCGGTGTCCGGCTTCTACACGGCCGCCGTGGTCGACGCCGACCCGCGGGCCGCCGTGCCGTGGCTGGCGACCGCGTACGTCCCGGCGCCCTCGCTGGAAGAGATAGTGAACGAGTGCGGGCCGCTCCCGGCCCAGGCCGTCCGGTGGCTCGCCGCCGGCGTCGCCGAGGCGCTGCAGTCCATCCACGGCGCCGGGCTCGTCCACCGCGACCTCAAGCCGTCCAACGTGCTCGTCGTCGAGGACGGGCCCCGGGTGATCGACTTCGGCATCGCGTCCGGCGTCTCCAACACACGGCTGACGATGACCAACGTCGCCGTGGGCACCCCCGCCTACATGTCGCCCGAGCAGGCCCGCGACTCGCGCAGCGTCACCGGCGCCAGCGACGTCTTCTCGCTCGGCTCCATGCTCGTCTTCGCCGCGACCGGACACGCGCCCTTCCACGGCGCCAACCCGGTCGAGACCGTCTTCATGCTGCTCAGGGACGGGCCGGACCTGGAGGGCCTGCCGGACGAGCTGCGGCCGCTCATCGACGCGTGCATGCAGATGGACGTGGCCCAGCGGCCCACGCCCGCCGACCTCCAGGCCATGCTCGCGCCGCACCTTTTCGGCCCGGGCAGCGACGACAGCGGCACCGCCTCCGCGTGGCTGCCCGAGTCCGCCGTCACCATGATCGAGACCCGGCGCGGCGGCCGCACGACCCCGCAGCCCCCGGTCGCCCCGCCGCCGATGCCGCCGAACCCGCCCGTCCCGTACGAGGGCGGCGACCCGCGCTCGCCCGAGCCCGCCCACGCGGGCGGCGGTGGCCGGCACGCCGGGCCCGCGGCGGAGTCCGGCGGTCCGGTACGGCTCGGCGGCGCCACCGTGCCGATCGGTCCCGGCCCCCGGGTCGCCGACACCCGGGCGGCGCTCCGCCTCGGCCAGGCCGTCGACCCGCACGCCACCGGCTGGGTCCGCCCGCCGGGCGGCGAGGCGGCCCCGCCGCCCGCGCCCGCCCCCGTACCGCAGCAGCCCGCGCCGCCCGAGCCCGGGCCCTGGCGGCCGTGGCGCTTCCGCATGTCGAACGACGTGTGGGGGACGCCGGTCGTCGACGGCGACCTGCTCTACGTGACCTCCTTCGAGGTGCACGCCCTGGACACCGGCACCGGCCGGCGCCAGTTCAAGACGCGGGACGTCGCCTGGTCGATGGCGGTGGCCCAGGGCCGTATCCACGCCTCCGACGGGCCGACCCTGTACGCGCTCGACGCCACCGACGGCGGCGAGCGCTGGCGGCTGCGCACCGACGCCTGGGTGTACTCCCTCAAGGTCGACCGGGGCACCGTCGTCACCGGCACCCGCGGGGGCGGCGCGCAGGGCTGGGAGGCGTCCAACGGCGCCAAGCTGTGGGAGATCACCGGCTGCCAGACGGACTTCGAGACCCCGGAGGCCGGCCCGGCGGTCCACGGCGACACCGTGTACGTGTGGCAGGACGCCCGGCTGAAGGCGCTCGACGCCCGGACCGGAGTCGAGCGCTGGTCGTACCCGATCGGCGACGCCGCCTCCTGCGGGCACGTGCCGGTCCGGGTCGCCCCGGCCGAGGACGGCTGCGTGTACGTCTCCGCCGGCACCCGCGTCCTGTCGATCGACATCGCCGCCGGGCACGTCCGCTGGCACTTCGAGGCGCCCGCCGTCTTCCTCTCCCCGCCGGCCTTCGCGCCCGGCCCGGCCGTCACCGGCGGCGGCGTCTACCTCGCCGACCACCTCGGCACGGTGTACGCCCTCGACGCCACGACCGGCCAGGACCGCTGGCGGATCGCGACCGAGCAGCGCCAGTCGTCCGAACCGGTGCTCGTCGCGGACGGCAACGTGCACGTGGGCAGCGGCAGCGCGCTCTACACCCTGGACGCGGTCACCGGCACCCCCCGGTGGCGGTTCGCGGCCGGCGCCGAGCTGGTCGGCACGCCCGTCGTCGCCGACGGCCGGGTCCACTTCGGCTCCGCCGACCACGTCCTCTACACCCTGGACGCGACCGGCGGCCAGCTCCGCTGGAAGCTCGCCACGGGCGGCGAGATCACCGGCTCGCCGGTGGCGAAGGGCGGGGTCGTGTACGCGTGCAGCAAGGACCGGTGCGTGTACGCGCTCGACGCGGCGAAGGGCACGGCGACGGCGGGCCGGGGCGCGGCGGCCCGGCCCTAGGTCTTCGGGTTTCCGTTCGGGTCGCGCGGCGGCTCGGCGGGGACGTCGAAGCGGTCGGGGGCGGCGTAGGGCATGGACCGGGTCCCGGTGTCGTACGGGTCCCCGGTCCCCTGGTCCGTCGTCCCGTCCCCGGTCCCGTACGGCTCCGGTGGCGGGCCCTCGTCGAGCGTCGGGTGGGTGCGCGGCCGTGCCGCGGCCGGCTCCAGGCGGTGGCGCTTCGGGCGGCCCGACATGACGAGCGCGCCGAGCAGGAGCAGCAGCCCGCCGCCGAGGGCGTTCGCGACGCCGTCGCCGAGGCCGCGGCCGTCCCCGGAGACCACCAGGCCGTCCTCGGCCTGCCCGACCCGCACCATCCACAGGACCGTGAAGCCGAGGACGATCACCCCGGCGACCGCGACGAGCAGCCGCGAGCGCAGCACCACCCCGAGCAGGGTGACGAGCGCGGCGAAGGCGAACGGCAGCAGGATCGAGCCGATGACCGCGGGGTCGGAGCCGGTGATGCCGGTGAAGAGGTCCCCGATCGCGTAGTCGCTGCCGTGACGGCCGTCGTACCAGGCACGGAAGGGGCTCCAGACGGCGGCCGTCGCTCCGGCGAGGGCCAGGACCGAGCCGGCGATGTTGCGGATCATCGATCGGCCTCCTCGGGGGCTGCGCGGTCCGGCTCTCTCGCTCCCGACGCTACGCCCGGTCCCGAGGGCCCGCCATGCGGGGATCCCGGCCCCCGCTAGGGTGTGGCGCGCAGGCGACCGACGGACGGGGAGACGGTGACGGTGCTACGGACCCGGCTGAAGATGGCGGCCACGCTGACGGTGGTGGTGCTGGCGCTGACCGGCTTCCAGACGAGCAGTAGCGGCGGCAGCGGCGGCGGCAAGGGCGGCAGCGGCAAGAGCAAGAGCAAGAGCAGTAAGAGCGGCGGCGGGGGCGGCTGCTCCAGCGACAAGAAGGACAACGACGACTACGAGGGCTCCGGCTCCGGTTCCGGGTCCGGCGGCGGCAGCGAGTACACCGCCGAGCCGACGGCCACCGCCACCGCCACGTACGGCCCCGCAGTCGACGTGCGCGTCGTCGACTGCGTGAAGCCCGAGCAGAAGAAGCGCAAGGGCAAGCCAGCCCGCAAGGCGGACACCACGGCGACGCTGCGGATCGTCGACGAAGGGCTGTACAGCACCACCGAGACCTACCGGGTGACCCTGGAGTTCAGGAACGGCACCGGCGGGGTCGTGGACACGGCGAAGACGGTCGTGACGGTGGAGGGCGGGCAGCGGAAGGACTTCGAGGTGAAGATGACGAAGCCCCGCCTCGTCGACAAGGTGAGGAAGTGCGTGATCCGCGAGGCGGTCGAGACCGGCGCGACGCCTACCGCGTCCGGTACCCCGTCCCCCTCCTCCTGAACAGCTCCGCCTGCCGCTCCGCCGGCAGGTTGCCGAGGGAGACGAGGTGCGGGGCCTGGGCGAGGGCCTGGGACCTGTCGGCCTCCTTGGCGGACCAGAGGGCGCGGACGGTGCCCTGCACGGCTTCGGTCGGGTACGAGGCGATGACGGCCGCCGCCTCGCGGGCCGCGGCGAGCGCCCCGCCGGGTTCCGTCACCTCGCTGACAAGTCCGAGCTCGTACCCGCGGCGGGCGGAGACGCGTTCGGCGGAGCCCATGAGGGCCATCCGGGCGACCTCCCCGAAGGGCATCCGCTGTGCCATGTGGACGGTCTCGAAGGCGCTGACCATGCCGTAGGTGGTGTGCGGGTCGAAGAAGGCGGCGGTCTCGCCGGCGATCAGGAACTCGGCCTCGCCGAGCAGGTAGAACGCGCCGCCGCAGGCCATCCCCTCCACCGCGGCGACCACCGGTTTCCACAGGTCGTTGGCCTTGGGGCCGATCGTGAGCAGCGGGTCGTCGATCGCGTACGGGGAGGAGGGCTGCGGCACCCGGCCGGCGTCGTCGCGGTCGATGCCGGTGCAGAAGGCCCGCCCGCCGGCGCCGGTGAGGACGATCGCCCGGATCTCGTCCTCGTACCGGAACCCCCGCCAGACGGAGGCGAGTTCGCGGGCCATGGCGAGGGTGAGCGCGTTGAGCCGCTCGGGCCGGTCGAGGGTGACGACGGCGACGCCGGTCTCCTTGTCGCGTTCCACCGAGATCCCGGCGCCGGGGGTGCTCATCCGCGCTCCAGGAGCCAGCGGGGGATGGCGATGCCGTCGCTCTCGGTGAAGGCGACGCGGACGGGGGCGCCGATCCGCAGCCGGGCCGGGTCGAGCGAGTTCAGGGGCGCGTCGGGGGCGGTGACGACGTTGCCGGCGAGGCGGATGCGGGGGGCGTCGGCGAGTTCGACGAGGACCGCGTTGTACGGGGCCTGCTCGGCGTAGTCGGGGAGGAGCGGCGGGTGGGGGAGCACGTACGACCAGATCCGGCCGCGGCCGGACATCAGCCGCCACTCGGTGGCGAAGGACTGGCAGTGCGGGCAGCAGGGGCGGGGCGGGAAGCGGAGCTCGCCGCAGGTCGCGCAGCTCTGGACGCGGAGTTCGCCGCGGGCGGCGTACTCCCAGAAGGGCGCGCCGTCCTCGTCGACGACAGGGGTCAGCATCGGTTCAGCTCCTGAGGAGTAGGGCGGACGTGGGGACGCCCTCGCCGGCGGTGACGAGGCAGGTGGCGGCGGACGGGACCTGGGCGGTGGAGGTGCCGCGGAGCTGTTTCACGCCCTCGGTGATGAGGTTGAAGCCGTGGACGTACGCCTCGGAGAGGCCGCCGCCGCCGGTGTTGAGGGGGAGCCGGCCGCCGACTTCGAGGGCGCCGCCCTCGGTGAAGGCGGCGCCCTCGCCGCGGCCGCAGAAGCCGTAGCCCTCCAGGGAGAGCGGGACGAGCGGGGTGAAGGCGTCGTAGATCTGGGCGACGTCCACGTCGTCGGGGCCGAAGTCGGCGCGCTTCCACAGGTGGCGGGCGGCGGTCCAGGCGGGGCCGGTGAGCGGGTCGTCGTTCCAGTAGTTGACCATGCCGTGGTGCTGGGCGGGCAGGCCCTGGGCGGCGGCGTGGACGTAGACGGGCTTCCGGCGGCAGTCGCGGGCGCGTTCGGCGGAGACGACGACGCAGGCGAGCGCGCCGTCGGTCTCCAGGCAGTTGTCGAAGAGGCAGAGGGGTTCGCTGATCCAGCGGGAGGTCATGTACATCTCGCGGGTCAGCGGGCGCTCGTACATGATCGCGTCCGGGTTCTGGTTGGCGCGGTTGCGGCAGGCGAGGGCGACGTTGAAGAGGTGGTCGCGGGTGGCGCCGTACTCGTGCATGTAGCGGCGGGCGAGCATGCCGATCTCGTCGGCGGGGCGGAGCAGCCCGTAGGGGCGGGTCCACTGGCCGGGGGTGGGGAGCTGGACGGCGGTGTTCTTCCAGGGGCGGGGGCCGGAGCCGCGCTTGCGGGACCGCCAGGCGACGCCGACGCTCGCCTGGCCGGTGGCGACGGCGGCGGCGAGGTGGCCGACGGTGGCGCAGGAGCCGCCGCCGCCGTAGCCGACCTTGGAGAAGAAGGTGACGTCGCCGGCGCCGATGGCCTTGGCGACCTCGACCTCGTCGGTCTCCTCCATGGTGTAGGAGGCGAAGGCGTCGACCTCGGACGGGGCGATGCCGGCGTCGTCGAGGGCGGCGAGGACCGCCCGGCAGGCGAGGGCCTTCTCGGACTCGGGGAGGTGTTTCGCGAAGGCCGTCTGGCCGATCCCGACGATGGCTGTGGCGTCCTTGAGCACCGGACCTCCTTCTGGGGCAGCACTGCTGACAGCGCGTCAGGCTACAACTAATCTGACGGATAGTCAGCTATGGGTCGGACTACGGATCGGCTACCGGGAGGTTGGGTATGGACGTGCGCGGCGACCTGGAATGGGGCACGATCCCGGCACTCGTCCGGTCGGCGGGGGAGCGGTACGGCGGACGGGAGGCCGTCGCCGACGGCCGCGTCCGGATCACGTACGCCGAACTCGCCGCCCGCGTCGAGCGGTCCGCCGCCGCCTGCCTGGCCACCGGGATACGCGCCGGCGACCGGGTCGCGGTCTGGGCGCCCAACAGCCTCGACTGGATCGTCGCCGCCCTCGGCGCGGTCACCGCCGGCGCCGTCCTCGTCCCCCTCAACACCCGCTTCAAGGGCACCGAGGCCGCCGACGTCCTCGCCCGCTCCCGCGCCCGGCTCCTCTTCGTCACCGGCACCTTCCTCGGCACCTCGTACGTCGCCTCGCTGCGCCGCGCCGGGGTGCCGCTGCCGCACCTGGAGCGGGTCGTCGTCCTCGGCGACACCGCGCCCGACGAGGCCGAGTGGACCACCTGGAAGGCCTTCCTCGCCGAGGGCGACCGGATCTCCGCCGAGCGCGTCCGGGCCCGCGCCGACGCCGTCGACCCCGACGACCCCTCCGACATCGTCTACACCTCCGGCACCACCGGCCGCCCCAAGGGCGCCGTCATCAGCCACGCCCAGACCCTGCGCTGCTACGCGCAGTGGGCCGACCTCGCGGGCCTGGCGGAGGGGGACCGGTACCTGGTCGTGAACCCCTTCTTCCACACCTTCGGCTACAAGGCGGGCGTCCTCGCCTGTCTGATGCGCGGGGCGGTGATCGTGCCGCAGCCCGTCTTCACCGTCGACACCGTCCTCGCCAACATCGCCGCCGAGCGGATCAGCGTGCTGCCCGGACCGCCCACCCTCCACCAGTCGCTCCTCGACCACCCGGCCCGCGCCGCCCACGACCTGTCCAGCCTCCGCCTGGTCGTCACCGGCGCCGCCGTCGTCCCGCTGCGGCTCGTCGAACGCCTCCGTGCCGACCTGGGCGTCGCTACCGTCCTCACCGCGTACGGCCTCTCCGAGGCGAGCGGCCTCGTCACGATGTGCCACCGCGACGACCCGGACGAGACCGTCGCCACCACCTCAGGCCGTCCCGTCCCCGGCACCGAGGTCCGCCTCTCCGACGCGGGTGAGGTCCTGGTCAGGGGGCACAACGTGATGCGCGGCTACTTCGAGGACGAGGAGGCGACGGCCGCCGCGATCGACCCCGACGGCTGGCTCCGCACCGGCGACATCGGCGTCCTCGACGAGGCGGGCAACCTCCGGATCACCGACCGGCTCAAGGACATGTTCATCGTCGGCGGCTTCAACGCCTACCCCGCCGAGATCGAGCAACTCCTGGGCCTGCACCCGGACATCGCCGACGTCGCCGTCATCGGCGTCCCCGACGCCCGCCTGGGCGAGGTCGGCAAGGCCTTCGCGGTACGGCGCCCGGGCGCGCGGGTCACCGCCGACGACCTGATCGCCTGGTCGCGGCGCGAGATGGCCAACTACAAGGTGCCCAGGCAGGTCGAGTTCGTGGCGGAACTGCCGAGGAACGCGAGCGGGAAGGTGGTCAAGGGGGAGCTGCGGAAGCGGGGTTGAGGCGGAGGGGGGCGTCTTCCGGAGAATTGGAATCCGTTTATAGAAAACCCTCTGCGGGCGCAACCAGTCCGTCGCGTGTCCACGTCATAGAAGCGCGCACTCCCCGTCCCCCTCCGATCCGAGGAGCAGCAGGTGTCCACCCAGGAGATCCCCCTCACCCTCACCCCTGCGCAGGCCGCCACCGGAGTCGTCATCCCGGTCACCCTGCCGACCGGCCCCACCGAGCTCCGTGTCCCGCCCTGCCGCCGCGGCGACCTCGTCCCGGTCCAGCTGGCCGGCGGCACCGTCCTCCTCCGCATCACCGTCGCCGGCGGCCAGGCCCCGCGGCAGCGCAGGTCCGGCGTCGCCGGCTGCCTCGTCCCGCTCCTCGTCATCGGCGCGATCATCGGCGGCTCGTACCTCCTCGGCAGCAACGACGAGAAGGAACCGGCCGACTCCCGCCCCACCATCCCCACCTTCTCGTTCTCCCCCTTCCCCACCCTGGACCTGGACCCGGACCCGACCCCCACCGCCGAGGCCACCCCCACCGAGGAGGAGCCCGACCCGTACGAGAAGGGCACCTGCCTCAACGGCTCCCTCCCGAACTCGGAGACCGCCCAGTCCGTCAGCGGCGTCGAAGAGGTCTCCTGCTCGGCCTCGGACGCCCACTACAAGGTCATCCAGACCTTCCCCATGACCTCCGACATGGACAGGTGCAACGCCAACCCCAAGACGGAGTACGCCTTCTCCCACCGCTACACCCTGAACGGCGCCACCATCAGCGAGTACGTCTACTGCCTCGTCGGCCTCGGCTCCTACGCCCGTGGCTAGGGTCGGTCACCGCTCGCGGCGGAGGAGGACGATCCCGGCCTCCTCCCGCACCACCCGCCACGACGGCTCCCCGGCCGCCTCCCGCAGCACGCCCTCCGTCGCGCCCGCCGGAAACCCGTCGGCCCGGTCGAGGACCAGCCACTCCACGACCGGCGCCCGGTCGAGCAGCCCCGGCACCGCGAGGCGTACCACCGTCCGGTCCGTCAGGTGCGGCGCGAGCGTGTTGCTCGCCGCCACCCGCACCCCGTCCGGCACCAGCCCCACCGCCGCCCGCGCCGCCGCCTCCCGCTCCCCCTCCCGCCAGAAACCGGGGGTCGCCAGCTGAGCCGTCGGCTGGAGGGGCAGGAGCAGCAGGACGACCCCGAGCGGCACGGCGAGCGGCAGCCGCGCCCCGCGCCGCAGGGCGTCCACCAGCGCCGCGAACGCCACCGGCACGAGGACCGCCGAATAGTGCAGGCCCGGCTCCCAGTGCGACGGCACCGACGACACGAACCTCCACCCCAGCGTGGGCACCAGCAGCCACGCCAGCGGGCTGCGCACCACGAGCCCGCCCGTGACGGCCGGCAGCGCGAGCACCGTGAGGACCTTCACGGACCAGCCGTCGAGGATCCCGTACGCGCCCCCGACCCCCTCCGCGTACAGGTACCGCCCGTCCGGCGCGAACCCCGGGACCACCACCTTCAGCACGAGCAGGGCGGCGAGCACCGATCCACCGGCGAGCAGCAGCCCCGCCCGCCGGTCCCGCCGGTCCCGCGCCCGGTGGGCGACGAGCAGCCCGAGGACGGCCGCCGTCGCCCCCAGGTCCTCCTTCACGAGCAGCAGCCCCGCCGCCCACCAGACCGCCGCCCGCAGCCGCCCGTCGAGATACGCCCGGCAGGCCAGCGCGAGCGGCGGCAGCGCGAACGCCACCTCGTGGAAGTCGAAGCCGACCAGCGTCTGGACACCCCACGCGAGCCCGCACGCGGCACCGATCACCACTCCGGCGTACGGCCGCCCCGGCAGGTGCCGCTGCGCCGTCCGCCCCGTCACGTACACCGCCGCCGAGACGAGCGCCGCCTGCGCCACGAGCAGCACCTCCACGTGCGGCACCAGCCGGTACACCGGCCCGAGGAGCGCGAGCACCGGGTGGAAGTGGTCCCCGAGCAGCGGCAGCGCCTCCCCCTCGAACCCGGCCGGTGCGGTCGCCGTCCGGATCTCCGACGCCGGCAGCCGCCCCTCCGCGTACGAGCGGACCGCCTGCCCGAAGATCCCCAGGTCGTACCCGGTCGTCCGGAACCGCGCGTGGTTGCGCAGCGCGAAGGCGCAGTGCAGGACGAACAGCGTGGCGGCGACGAGCGCGGGGCCGGTGCGGGGGCGCGGGGCGACCGCGGGTACGCGCGGAGCCGCGGTGGCGAGGGTCGTGATCATGGGGGCAGCCTCGGCGGAGGCACCTGAGAGGCCCCTGAAGCCTCCTGAGGATTTCCTCAGGAGGCTCCGGCGGGCGGACGGGCGATACTCGGGCCCATGCGCATCTTGGTGATCGAGGACGAGGAGCGGATAGCGGCGTCCCTGCGGCGCGGCCTCACCGCCGTCGGCTACACCGTCGACGTGACCCACGACGGCGTCACTGGACTCCACATGGCCCGCGAACACCGGTATGCGGCCGTCCTGTTGGACCTCATGCTGCCCGGCCTCAGCGGCTACCAGGTGTGCGCCCGGCTGCGCGCCGAGGGGAACACGGTGCCGGTGCTGATGCTGACCGCGAAGAACGGCGAGTACGACGAGGCCGAGGGGCTCGACACCGGCGCCGACGACTACCTCGCGAAGCCCTTCTCGTACGTCGTCCTGGAGGCCCGGCTCCGCGCCCTCGTCCGCCGCGGCGGCGCCCGCGTGCCCGCGCTCCTGGAGACCGGCGACCTCTGGCTCGACCCGACCCGCCGCACCTGCGGCCGGGGGAGCGAGCGGATCGCCCTCACCCCGAAGGAGTTCGCCGTCCTGCACTGTTTGCTGCGGAGGACCGACGAGGTTGTTCCCGTGCTCGACGTCCTCGACGAGGTGTGGTCGGCGGACTTCACCGGCGACCCGAACATCGTGCACGTCTACATCAGGGCCGTCCGCAAGAAGATCGACGCGCCCTTCGGCCGCGACACGATCGAGACGGTGCGGGGCGCGGGGTACCGGGTGAGCGGCCGTGCGTGACGCCGCGCGTCCCGTGTGGGCGAGGCGTCCCGTGTGGGCGACGCGTCCCGTCTGGGCGTCCGGGCTCGCCGCCGCGTTCGTCGTCGGCACCGCGGTGGCCTGGCTGCAGTACGCGGACCGGGCCGCAGGCCTCCGCTCCACCTGGCCCGCCGTCCACCTCAACCACGACCGCGTCGGCCCGCAGATCGAGCAGATCACCACGTGGGGCACCTGGGCGGGCGCCCTGTACGTGGCCGGAGTCTGCCTCCTCGCGGGCCGCGGCGGCCCGTGGTGGGTGCGGATCCGCGGCGCGGCCGTCGCCGCCGCCGTCACCGCCTGCCTGTACGCCACCTACGGCGCCTGGCTCCTCCGCGAGAACGAACTCCACAAGGTCGACGTCGCCGAGAAGGCGCTGCGCTGGGCCGTCGCCTGCATCGGCCCCTCCGCCGGCCTCATCACCGCCGCGGCCGTCGCGGTCGCGGTCGGCCGGGGCGGCGCCCGGATCTCCTTCCGGGGCCGGGTGGCGCTGACGGCGGCGGGCGCGGCGGGGGCGCTGTTCCTGGCGGCCGTCCACACCTTCCAGACCCTGGAGGAGGAGCAGGAGTCCCTCGACAAGGTCTACTGGATCGCCCTCACCACCGGCGTCCCCCTCGCGGCCCTCCTCACCGGCCTCCTCGTCCACGCCATGGTCGCCCGCGCGCTGCGCCCCGTCGAGGCGATCCGCCGCGAACTCGCCGACATCACCGGGCAGTCGCTCGACCGCCGCGTCCCTGTCCCGTCGACGGAGGACGTCATCGCGGACCTGGCCCGCACGACGAACGCCACGCTCGACCGGGTGGAGGCCGCGGCCACCCGGCAGCGGGAGTTCACGGCGGACGCGGCGCACGAACTCCGCAGCCCGCTCGCGGCGCTGCGCGCCCAGCTCGAATCGTCCCTCCGCCATCCGGAGTCGGTCGAGGACTGGCGCGAGGTGGTGCGGGAGGCGACCACGGACGTCGTCCGCCTCCAGCACCTCGCCGACGACCTGCTGCTCCTGGCCGGCCAGGGCGCGGCGCCCCGGGTCCGCGAACCGGTGGACCTGGCGGCCCTCGCGGAGGACCTGGTCCGCGAACACCAGCACCTCCCGGAGTCGGCCGCGCTCCGCCTCCGCTGCGAGGCCCCCGCCCCGGCGGTCCTCCCCGGCAACCCGATCCACCTGGACCGCCTGCTCCGCAACCTCCTGACGAACGCCTGCCGCCACGCACGCACGGAAGTCACGGTGACGGTGGCCCGCGCCGGCCGGGACCTGCTCCTCACGGTCCACGACGACGGCCCCGGCATCCCGCCCGCCGACCGCGCCCGCGTCTTCGACCGTTTCACCCGCCTCGACGCGTCCCGCACCCGCGCCCACGGCGGCGCGGGCCTCGGCCTCCCCATCGCCCGCGACCTGGCCGCCTCCCACGCCGGCACCCTCACCATCGAGGACACGGAGAAGAACGGAGCGCTGCTGGTGGCCCGCTTCCGCGTCAGGGGGTAGGCGCGAGCCAGCCCTGCTGGGCCGCGCGGGCCCCCGCCTCGAAGCGGCTGCGGGCGCCGAGCCGGTCCATGAGGTCGGTGGCGATGCGTCGGGCCGTGCGGGACGAGACTCCCAGACGTTTGGCGATGGCGTCGTCGGTGTGGCCCGCGGCGAGGAGCTGGAGCGTCGCGTTCTGCTGGGCGGTGAGCCCGTGGTCGTCCGGTGCGGATCCACTGCCGAGTGGCTGGGCCGTGGCCCAGATGGTCTCGAAGAGCGCGCAGAGCGCGGTGACGAGGCCGTCGCTCGTCAGGACCACGGCTCCGGCCGCCGTGTCCTGGCTGGTGAGCGGGATGACGGCGGTCTTGCGGTCGACCACGATCATCCGGGTCGGCAGCACCGGAGCCGTACGCACCTGAGCGCCGCCCGTCGTCAGCCAGTCCGCGTAGGCGAGCGTCGGTTCGTCGTTGCGCACGCTGTCGAGGTAGACGGTACGCATGCGGACGCCGCGATCGAGGAGTTCCTGGTCCAAGGGACGGGACGCTTCCATGGCGTCGACGGTCTGGGCGCCGTCGGTGTTCAGACCCAGCAGTTCCTCCCGTACCTCCCGGGTCAGGGTGGCGAGACGGTCGCGGATCCGGTCGAGGCCGATGAGCTGTTCGACGCCGGGTCCACTGAGAGCAGGACTACAACTACGACGGTAGCGACAACAACGACCTGGACCGCAGGACGACTGGTGGCGCCGAATGCCACAACGATCCCGACTGCATACGCTCGACTGGCTGCACGGGAACCTATGGCTCCTCGGGAACGGCCAGCTCTTCGGGAGCGGGGGACCAGAGGCAGAGAGACGCTGACGACCAGAACCAAGCAGCATCGGAAAAGGAGCGTAGGGAGAAAGGCATCCTGGACAGCCTCGTCGACGGCGAATTCGGAACGGCCTGGGAAAGCACCGTGGACACCGTCTCGGACGGTCTCGACCACGTGTTGTCGTACAGCAACACGGTCGGGGTCTGCTTCAGCGTCGGCATCATGGCTGGTGCAGGAAAGGGAAGGGCTGGCTGTTTCGTGCGGGTCGGAGACGACTACGCGCTGTCATGGACGGAGGAGAACCAGGTCGGTGGGGAGGCGACCATAGGAGGCACCCTTGATGTGGTGTGGAGCAACGCGGAAACGCTTGCCCAAGTCCGAGGCGAGGCATCTGGGATCAACGGAACCTTCGGGCCGCTTTCCCTCGGACATCGCGGAACCTTTGGGACCAGGAACAGCGAGGGTGACATCGTCCATAGCGTCAGCTTCAGTGCGGGCCCCCAGGTCGGTCTGGGTGCCAGTTTCGGTACCGGCTTCACGCATATCGCTACTGTGGAAACGGTCGCAGGAGAGGTTTGGGGTTTTGTCACCTTCTGGGACTGATGGCCCCAGCCTCCGACCCTCACCGGCCCCGTCTCTTTCAGGGATTGGTCACCGTCGCCCAGGCGGGCGGGACCCGTGAGGGTATCCTCATCTTGCCTGTATTCGATGGGAGTCGACTTAATGAATGCCAGTGAACCTATTGCAGTCTCCGGCGGTGCGGCAGATTTCCTGAGTGCTGTATGGTCCGGAGTCTTCGCGGCGATCTGTATCGGAATTGCATTCAATGTCCAAGATGTCGCATACAGGATTTATCGGTTCGCCGTTGATCGCGGACCATTTGGTCCCGCGTTCGGTTTTAGTCCAACGTTTATCAGGGTCCTGGGGGCGATCCTCGGGGTTGTTGTTGCGATAGAACTCATTGTGTCGATAAAGGGAATTCTTGGATAGTGTGCCTGAGTGGCCTTCCTGAGTGGCGTGGAGGTGTAATCGAGGGGGCGGCTGGGCTGGGGAATGCTTCAGTGGTGCGTGCGTGCTGCCGATCTCCGTCGATGTTGGAAGTGAAAGACTGTGTCGATGATGACATGGATCTTCGGAAGTGTGTTCGTCCTTTTCGGTGCGGCGACCGCCGTGAAGGGCTTTCTTGTTCTCTGTGGGCGCGCCGAGAGGGCGTGGATCTCTGGCAAGTCGCCCGCTCCGCCCCGGGCGGTGGGTGCTGGGTGGATTCTGATTGGGTTGGTCATATGCGGTTTTGGGATCAGCGCTCTTGTTCCGCTCATGTAGCCCTCGGGGCCGCGTCGAGGGTGCGTGAGTCGGTGGGCCTGCGGGACTCCGACGGGGGCTGGGTGGCTTTCATGTGTGAAAGGAGTGAATGGCGTGGCGGTGATTCCCTTGTTGTTGGGCATGGGTGCTCTGGCGCTCGGGCTCGCTGTGGTGACGGACTACCGGGGATTTCGTCAGAGGGTCCTGGCGTCACGGGTGAACCTGCGGCCGGGCGGCGCGGGAATCCAGATGATGTTCCAGGTTATTGGCGCGTGCGTCGTCGGGCTCGGCGCTCTTGTGACGCTGTTCGGCGTCATGTACTTCTTCCTGTCCTGACCCCATTCGTCAGCGGCGGTCGCTGCTCGGAGAGGTGATCCGTTGATTCCTTTATGTTTGATTCCTTTATGTTCCGGCCGGTGCCGGGCGGGATCTTCGCCTGTCGCTGCGGCCGTGCCGGGGTTCCACGCCTCCCGGGTCGGTGCTGGTGTCCTCCGTTCTGGTCCTCCTGGGGGCGGGGCCCTTGGTTCAGCGTCCAGGGCTGCACCGGCCTGGGGCCTGGTGGCTGTGTTGCCATGGGCACACGGTCGGATCCGAACCTGGGTACCTGGGACTCCGACCAGGCAAGTACCCGTGATTATTGGTGGTGGGGGGCGCTGTCGCCCCGGGGGTGGGATTCCTCGTGGGCGTGAACGTCGCGGTACCCCTTCGCTGAGGGGCGGGCGGCCCGTCCAGGATGGGCAGGCCGCCCGCTCTGACGGCGCCTCGTGTTTTATGTGGCGAAAGAAGGAATTGATGTGATTCGTCTGGCCGGCATGTTGACTTCGGCGGTAGACCGCGAACTGCCTCCCGTCGAGGTGATCATTCCATTGTGTGCGGCGGTGGCTCTCGTCGGCCTTTTTGTCGCATTGGATTTCAAGGGAGTCCCTCGACGTCTCCATGAACGCTTGGGGGGAACCAGTGGAAAAGGATTCTCTTCTTCCTTCGAGTTCCAGCGAATAATAGGCTGGATCCTTGTTGTTGGTGCGATTTTGGGGATCGCCGGTACTATTCTCTGACCCTGGGCCCGTGTGATCTCCGGATGCCCGACCACCTTCAGTGAGGCTTTTCCGTCATCGGTCTGAGCTGGCCAGATGCAGGGTGAAGACGGCTTGGGCGAGAGCGGTGATCCGGCTGGTCGAGCAGCGGAGCTGTCGGGGGAGCCGTCATGGCTTGAGGGCGGCCAGGGCCTGCTCGACGAGGGCGCGGATCTTCGCGTGGGACCGGTTCACCGTCTGCTGCCCGGTGGAGAGGGTCTCCCACCGCCCCCGGTACGGGGTACGGACCGTGCCGCCGGCACCCCATTGGGGGCTGGCATCACGGAGGAGGCGGCGCTCCTGGGAATTGGCTCGGGTGCTGCAACTGGTGCCCGGCTGCTCGTTGCTTCACTCCATTAGACGGCGGTATTTCTCAGGCTGTGGTTCGCGCCCGTACCGGCGAGCCAGCAGCGGTGCGGCGAGTCCGAGAACGAGCATCACGCCAGCGGCGGCCGAGGGGGCGACCGCCATGATGACGCCCGCGCCGATGAGCGCGCCGGCGGTCGCCCCCAGGGCAACCCCGCACGGGAGCGTTCCTGTCGACCCTCGCGGCCTCCAAGAGAGGGGGGATCCTCGTGGAACTCGGAACGGGCGTCGGCGTGGGGACGGCCTGGCTGCTCGACGGCATGGACGCGGCCACACGGCTCATCACGGTGGAGAACTCCGCCGCCCACCAGGAGGTGGCCCGCCGCCACCTCGGGGACGACCCCCGGGTGTGCTTCGTGTACGCCGACGCGGAGCGCTGGCTGCGCTCGTACGCGGGGCCGCGCTTCGACCTCGCCTTCGTGGACTGCCGGCCCGGGAAGTTCACCGGCCTGGACCGGCTCGTACGGCTCCTGCGCCCGGGCGCCCTGTACGTCGGGGACGACCTCAACCCCCAGCCCACCTGGCTCGACGACCATCAGGACCGCGTCGACCGCTTCGTCCGTGAACTGCCCCGGCACGAGAGGATGCGGTGGACCCTGATGGACTGGGCCTCCGGCCTCGTCGTCGCGGCGCGCCTCGACGATCCGCCTTACGGCGCGTAGCGCTACCGTCCCTCATGTCACTGGTAGTCATGCGCATCGGTAGCCGCTCCTCGCCGATGGCACTCGCCCAGGTCGAGCGGCTCCGGCGGAAGCTGGCCGCCGCTCACTCCGGACTGAAGACCCACGTCGTCGGCATAGGGCGGCGGCGGTGAGAGGCGCGCTTGGTGTGGGACACGTTCAGTACGTGAACGGCAGGAGGGGCCGGGCATCAGCCCGGCCCCTCCTGTGCGGTGGCCTGTCGCGTTGCGCGCGGTCGCTGCCCGGACGGATCCCCCTGGTTCCGCCGGACGTCCCCCGGACCGCGCGCTCCCCCGTCGACCGGCCCCCTGCGGATGACACCGGCAGCTCCCCCGAAGTCGCCGCCGGTGCCGTCATCCCCGTGGGGGGTGGCTTACTTGGCCGGGGCGGAGTTGCCCTCGCCGACGACCTTCTCCGTGATGGCGTCGACGGCCGGCTCGGAGGTGGCGTGCATGTCCTTGGTGGTGATGTCCGCCTCGGCCGAACCCGTGATCTTCTCGGTGATGGCGTCGACGGCCGGCGTCGAAGTGGCGTGCATGTCGAGGGGCTTGATGATCGGGTCCTGCTTCAGCGGGTCGGTCATGCTCGTCAACTCCTGCGTGTGGAATAAGAAGAGAGGAGGAGATCCGGCCGGCCTTTCCCCCATGGAAAACCGGCCGGATCACCCAGGGCCGACCACCCTAACCCCAGGGTTCTCGGCCTTGTCACAGGGCCGCCCGTCCCCCCGGACGCGGTGGCCTGTTGTGAGAACCAGCATGTCGGGTGGCGATAAACGAACGATGAACGTGCTGGCGGGGGCCGGTCTAGGCGGCCGCGGCCGGCGCCAGGAGCGCGCGCACCTGCGCCGCCTCCGGAGACTCCAGCGCGTCGAAGACGCCCAGAGCCTCGTGCCAGCACGCCTGCGCCCGGCCGCTCTGGCCGAGGTGGTAGAGGGCGCGCCCGAGGACGGTGAGCACGTTGGCCCGCCGCCACTCGCCCCCGATGCCCCGGAGCACCGTGAGTGCCAGCTCGGCGTTGGACGCCGCTTGGGCGTACCGGCGGGCGGCGAGGTCCACCTCGGAGAGGCGGAACAGCGTCATGCCCTCCCACAGTCGCTGCCTGCTGTCGGCGAAGACGGTCAGCGCCTCCTGCAGGCGCTCGCTCGCCGCGGCGAGCTGGTTGTCCTGGGTGAGCGCCAGCCCCAGCGCGTACCTCCCGTTCGCGCCGCGGAGGGCGTGGCCCATGGAGTCGTATATCTCCGTGCCGCGGAGGGCCAGTCCGATCGCGCTGGACGTCCGCCCCATGGCCAGGTGCATACGGGACAGGTTGCAGAGGGCGCTCGCCTCGCCGGGGTCGTCGCCGATCTCCCGGAACCGGTCGATGGCCTCGGTGAGGTGTTGCTCGCCCTCCGCGAAGCGGTTCTGGTAGAGCGCGATGATGCCCCGGGCGTTGGCGGACCAGCACGCCGGTACCGGGTCGCCGGCCTTCTGCGCGCAAGGGAGCGCGAGCTCGGCGTCGCGGTCCGCCTCCTGGAAGCGGCCCGCCGTGTGGTGGACTCCCGCCAGGACCATGAGGGCGCGGCCCTCGGCCTTGTTGTCCCCGAAGGCGCGGGCGGCGTCCCGGACGACGGCGCCCGTCGCCTCGAACTCCCTCGAATCGGCCCCGGATTCGCCGAGGTCGAGGGACGCCCACAGGAGGTCCACCGCTCGGCGGAGGGTCGAGGGGGTGGTGGCGGAGTGGCGGACGCAGGCGAGGAGGCAGTGGGATTCGGCGTAGAGCCAGTCCTGGGCCTGGTGGCGGTCGGTGAAGGTGAGGCCTTCGTAGTCGGTGGGCTCCAGGTGGTCGACGAGGCGGTCGCCGGGGCGTTCGATGGCGTACACCCTCGCCGCCGTCGAGAGGTAGAAGTCGAGGAGCCGGGAGAGCGCCGCGGCCTTCTCCGTCGGCGGGTGCTCGTCGCGGTCGGCGCAGGCGCGGGCGTAGAGGCGGACCAGGTCGTGGTAGCGGTAGCGGCCGGGGGCGGCCGATTCGAGGAGGGAGGTGTCGACCAGGGCCTCCAGGAGGTCCTCCGTGTCCCAGAGGGGGAGGTCGAGGACGGCCGCCGCCGCGGCGAGGGAGATGTCGGGGCCGTCCGCGAGGCCCAGGAGGCGGAAGGCGCGCGCCTGCGCCGGTTCCAGCTGGCCGTAGCCCAGTTCGAAGGTGGCCTTGACGGCGAGGTCGCCGGCCTGGAGCTCGTCGAGGCGGCGGCGTTCGTCCGCGAGCTTCGCGGCCAGCACCGAGACCGTCCAGGTGCGGCGGGCCGCCAGGCGCGAGGCGGCGATGCGGATCGCCAGGGGCAGGAAGCCGCAGGCCGCGACGACGTCGAGGGCCGCTTCGCGTTCCGCCTGGACGCGCTCCGTCCCGACGATCCGGGTGAAGAGTTGCAGAGCCTCCTCCGGGGACATCACGTCCAGGTCCACCAGGTGCGCTCCCGCCAGGTCGAGCATCCGGATCCGGCTGGTGACGAGGGCCGCGCAGCCCGCCGTGCCGGGGAGCAGCGGGCGGATCTGGGCGGCGTCCCGGGCGTTGTCCAGGAGGACCAGGACGCGCCGGCCGTCCAGCGTCGAGCGGTAGAGGGCGGCGCGCTCGTCGAGGGAGTCCGGGATCGCCGAGTCCGGGGTGCCGAGCGCGCGGAGGAAGGAGCCGAGGACCGTCTCCGGCGCCGCGGACTGCGCGCCCGCGCCCTGGAGGTCGACGTACAGCTGCCCGTCCGGGAAGTGCGGGCGCGCCTCGTGCGCCACGTGCACGGCGAGCGTCGTCTTGCCGACTCCGCCGATGCCGGCGAGCGCCGACACCGCCATGACCGAGCCCTCGGCGGTCGCGAGCCGGTCGCCCAGCTCCCGTACGAAGGCCGCGCGGCCGGTGAAGTCCGGGACGGTCGCGGGGAGTTGGGCCGGGCGGGCCACCGGTGCGACCGCCGGGGTCTGCTCCTCGACGGGGCGGGCCAGCTCCGTGTCGCCCTGGAGGATGCGCTGCTGGAGGCGGGAGAGTTCCGGGGTCGGGTCGACGCCGAGCTCGTCGGCGAGGAGACGGCGGGTGTCGGCGTACACGGCGAGCGCCTCGGCCTGCCGGCCGCCGCGGTAGAGCGCGAGCATGAGGAGTTCGCGCAGCCGCTCGCGCAGCGGGTGCGCGGCGGTGAGCGCGGTCAGTTCGGAGACGGCCTCGGCGTGCGCGCCGACCTCCAGGTCGATGTCGAGCCGGGTCTCCAGGAGGGTGAGCCGCCACTCCTCCAGGCGGGTCCGCTGGTTCTCGGCGTACGGCCCCGGTACGGCGGCCAGCACCTCGCCGTCCCACAGGTCGAGCGCCTCCGCGAGCCGCGCCCGCGCGCCGGCCCGGTCGCCGCCCGTCCGCAGCCGCTCGGCCTCGGCGGCGAGCTCCCGCGCCCGGGTGAGGTCGAGGGCGGTGGTCCGCAGCGCGTACCCGCCGTCCACGCTGACCAGCACCTCGGCGCCGAGCGCCTTGCGCAGCCGGGAGGCGTACGTGCGCAGCGCGGCGAGCGCCTGCGAGGGGGGCTCCTCGCCCCAGAGCGCGTCGATCAGCTCGGCCGCGGTCGCCGTCCGCCCGCCGCGCAGCAGCAGCGCGGCCAGCACCGCCCGCTGCTGCGGCGACCCGGTGGCCACCGGCTCCTCGCCCCGCCAGGCCCGCACGGGACCGAGCACGCCGAAGCGGAGGCCGGGGGCGGGGAGTGTCGGGGGAGTCGCCTCGCCGGAGGCCGTATCGGCGTCGCCGGAAGCCACGCCCGTTCCGGCAGCCGCGCCCGTCCCCGCAGCCTTGTCCGTTTCGGAAGCCGCGTCCGTCCCTGGGGCCAGGCCCGCCCCTGCAGCCGCGCTCGTTCCCGCAGCCTTGTCCGTTCCGGAAGTCGCGCCCGTTCCCGCAGCCGCGCCCGTCCCCGAAGCCCTGCCCGGGCGCTGTCGGGGTACGCCGAGGGTGGCCCCGGCCTCGTGTGTGCCGGGGGCCTGCGCCGGGACGCGCGGCCCTCTGTCCTGACCCATGGCTCCCCCTGCCCTACCGGTGGTATCGCCCCGGACAGTCTGCCTTGTCCGGAGGGAGCGCGTCAGCATCGGGGCGCCCTTGTGGAGGAGCTGTGACCGGGGCCGGGCGTCACGGTAGCTGACGGTTCGTCAGATCGGCGCTACCGTGAAGGACATGGAGACCCAGGAGACCTTTCCCAGGATCATCTCGGTGGACGACCACACCGTGGAGCCCCCGCGCGTCTGGCGGGACCGGCTCCCGTCGCGGTACCGCGACACCGGCCCGCGGATCGTCCGGGCCCCGCTGAAGGAGATGACCTTCCTGGGCGGCAAGTTCGCGCCCGTCATGGGCGCGCGGGGCGACGACGGGCCCGTCGGCGACTGGTGGGTCTACGAGGACCTTCACCGGCCCCTCACCCGGCTCGACACGGCCGTCGGCTGCGACCGGGACGAGATACGGCTCGAAGTGATCACGTACGAGCAGATGCGTCCGGGTTCCTTCTCCGTGCCGGACCGGCTCGCCGACATGGACGTCAACCACGTCCAGTCCGCGCTCTGCTTCCCGACCTTCCCGCGCTTCTGCGGCCAGACCTTCACCGAGGCGTCCGACCGGGAGCTCGGGCTGCTCTGCGTGCGCGCGTACAACGACTGGATGGTCGAGGAGTGGTGCGGGCCCGAGGCGCGGGGGCGGCTGATCCCGCTCACCCTCATCCCGCTGTGGGACCCGGAGCTCGCCGCCGCCGAGGTGCGGCGGAACGCCGCCCGGGGCGTGCGGGCCGTCGCCTTCTCCGAGATCCCGCCGCACCTGGGGCTGCCGTCGGTCCACACGGACCACTGGGACCCGTTCTTCCGGGCGTGCGACGAGACCGGCACGGTCGTCGCGATGCACATCGGCTCGTCCAGCCGGATGCCGTCCACCTCGGCGGACGCCCCGCCGGCGGTCGGCTCCACCATCACCTTCGCCAACTGCTGCTTCTCGATGGTCGACTGGCTGATGAGCGGCAAGTTCGAGCGCTTCCCGAACCTGCGGATCATGTACGCGGAGGGCCAGATCGGCTGGATCCCGTACATCCTGGAGCGGGCGGACGTCGTCTGGGAGGAGAACCGCGCGTGGGGCGGGGTCGCCGACAAGGTGACCCGGCCACCGTCGGAGCTCTTCGCCGGGCACGTGTTCGGCTGCTTCTTCGACGACGCCTTCGGGCTGCGGAACCTCGACGCGATCGGCGCGGGGAACGTCCTCTACGAGACGGACTACCCGCACTCCGACTCCACCTGGCCGAAGTCCAAGGAGGTGGGGGAGGCGCAGATGGGCCACCTGGCCCCGGACGTCGTCGAGCGGATCGTCCGCGGCAACGCCGTCGACCTGCTGGGACTGACCCCGGAGGGCCTGTGGCGGCCGTGAGGTAGGACGCGTGGGAACGGCCTCCGCCGGTTGCGCCCGCGCGGGGGCTTTCGCTAGATGGCCAGGACGTGTCGCAGTGCTGTGGCCACCTGCATCATCGTCTGCGCCGAGAGGGCGCCGAGGTCGGCTTTGATGTCGTCCCGGTACATGGGACCGAGGTCGTCGCAGAGAATCCGGCCGACCACTGGATCGTTCGGGCCCAGTTTGACGATGCTCGCGATGTCGGGCTTGTCGCTCGTGGTGATGCGGACCACCAGGCATTCGTCCAGCTTCTGGTTGCGCGCATTGTTGGAGACGACGAGCCAGGGTTTGAGGCCGAACCCCAGATCGGCACGGTAAAGCCGTCCGCGTACGGGAATGATCTCCGTCACTCGTCCGCTCCGGTGCCGTTTCGCCTGCGAGCGCGACGCGCGGCGGCGTAGGCGCGGTCTTCGTCGTCCTGAGCTGCGGCCAGTGCTGCGTAGCCGTTCTCCAGGGCTTTTTCCTGGACGGCGACCCGGCCGGCATTGAGCAGTGCGCGGAGGACCTCGGCATCCGAGGTGTCGTCGCTCACGCTTATGCCGGTCACTTGACGCAGGGCCGCGTTCTCCGGGCTGTCATGGCGGCGTACGCGTTCCATCGCCTCTTCGACGAGTGCGTCGAGGGGGACGCTTTTTCGGGTCATGGTGGCCATGCTTCACAGTGTGCTGCAGATCATGCAGCATATCAAGTGGGAGGGGATGCGGCGCATCGTCGGGCACCCGTAGCCCGTAGCCCGTAGCCCGTAGCTCGTCGCCTTCCGTCCGCGGCTATGGACGGGTGCTCTCGACTCGTCGCGCATCGAAGGGTCGGGTGACTCTCCCCTGCCCCTTGCCTGATGACCCGTCAGCCACCAGCATGGCCCCGTCGCCGTAACTGACGGAACGTCAGATGAGGGGAGTCCCCATGGTGGTCTACGGGATGCAGCTGCCGGTCCAGTCCCAGTCCGTGATCTACGCCGAGCCCTGGGAGGCCGCCGCCGGGCCCGCCGATCTGCTCGCCGTCGCCCGCGCCGCCGACGCGCACGGCTTCGACTACGTCGCCTGCTGCGACCACGTGGCCATCCCGCGCCGGCTCGCCGCCGGGATGTCCACCGTCTGGTACGACCCCGTCGCCACCCTCTCCTTCCTGGCCGCCGCCACCGAGCGGGTCCGGCTGCTCTCGCACGTCGCCGTCGTCGGGCTGCGGCATCCGCTGGTCACCGCCAAGGCGTACGCGACCGTCGACCACCTCTCCGGCGGCCGGCTGGTCCTCGGCGTGGGCGCCGGGCACGTGCGGGAGGAGTTCGAGGCGGTCGGGGCGGACTTCGCGGGGCGCGGCGCCGTCCTCGACGAGACCCTCGACGCGCTGCGGGCGGCGCTCGGCCCGGAGGAGTACCCGGAGCACCTCGGCGAGCGGTTCGCCTTCAAGGACCTCGGGCAGCGGCCCCGGCCCGCGCAGGAGCGCGTCCCGGTCTGGGTCGGCGGCTCCTCCCCGGCGGCCGTGCGCCGCGCCGCGCTCAAGGGCGACGGCTGGCTGCCCCAGGGCGACCCCCGGGACGTGCTCGCCCGCCGGATCGGGCGGATCCGGCGGCTGCGCGAGGAGGCCGGGCTCGCGGAACCCTTCGTCTTCGGCGCGATCGCCGAGCCGCTGTACGTCGGCGCCCCCGGCTGGGACGTCGGGCGGCGCACGCTCTCCGGCGCGCCGGAGGAACTGGCGGCCTCGCTCCGGGAGTACGGCGCGATGGGCGTCGGCCAGATCCAGGTGCGGTTCCGCAGTCGGAGCCGTACCGAACTCATCGACCAGATGGCGGCCTTCGGGTCGGAGGTCGCCCCGCAGCTGTAGGGAGTGTGGGTGGGCATGGGCAAGCTGGACGGACGGGTCGTCCTCGTCACGGGGGCCGCGCGGGGCCAGGGCGAGCAGGAGGCGCGGCTCTTCGCCGCCGAGGGGGCGCGGGTCGTCCTCGCCGACGTGCTCGACGGGCCCGGGGAGGCCCTCGCCAAGGAGCTGGGGGAGGAGCGGGCCGCGTACGTCCACCTGGACGTGACCCGCGAGGAGGAGTGGGCGGGCGCGGTCGCCGCCGCGAAGGAGCGGTTCGGGAGGATCGACGGGCTGGTGAACAACGCCGGCATCCTCCGCTTCAACGAGCTGCTCGCCACGCCCCTGGAGGAGTTCCAGGCGATCGTGTCCGTCAACCAGACCGGCTGCTTCCTCGGGATCCGGGCGGTCGCGCCGGAGATCGCGGCGGCCGGTGGCGGCACGATCGTCAACACCGCCTCGTACACCGGCGTGACGGGCATGGCCGGGGTCGGCGCCTACGCGGCCTCCAAGCACGCGGTGCTCGGGCTGACCCGGGTGGCGGCGCTGGAGCTCGCCCCGAAGGGGATCCGGGTGAACGCGGTCTGCCCCGGCGCGATCGACACCGCCATGAGCAACCCGGAGGGGGTGGACCCGGCGGCCACCGGCGAGCTGTACCGCAGGCTCGTGCCGCTCGGCCGGATCGGCCGCCCGGAGGAGGTGGCGGCCCTCGCCCTCTTCCTGACCTCGGACGACTCCTCGTACGTGACGGGGCAGCCGTTCGTGATCGACGGGGGCTGGCTGGCGGGCGTCTCCCTGTTCTGAGTGTCCCCGGCCATCCCCGGGCACCCCCGAGCCTCTCTGACGGTCCGTCAGGTATTGACACGGCGCAGTGCATCCAAGAATCTGACGACACGTCAGAAACTCACGAGGACGGTGACTTCCGTGGAATTCGGGATCTTCGTACAGGGATACGTCGGCAAGCGCGCCGAGACCGATCCCGAAGCCGAGCACAAGGCCCTCATGGAGGAGACCGAGTACGTCATCCAGGCGGACAGGCACAACTTCAAGTACGCCTGGGCCTCCGAACACCACTTCCTGGAGGAGTACTCGCACCTCTCGGCCAACGACGTCTACCTGGGCTACCTCGCCCACGCCACCGAGCGCATCCACCTCGGCTCCGGCATCTTCAACCCGCTCGCCCAGGTCAACCACCCGGTGAAGGTCGCCGAGAAGGTCGCCATGCTCGACCACCTCTCCGGCGGGCGCTTCGAGTTCGGCTCCGGGCGCGGTGCCGGTTCCCACGAGATCCTCGGCTTCTTCCCGGGCATCACGGACATGAACCACACCAAGGAGATCTGGGAGGAGACCATCGCGGAGTTCCCCAAGATGTGGCTCCAGGACGAGTACGCGGGCTTCCAGGGCAAGCACTGGTCCCTGCCGCCCCGCAAGGTCCTCCCCAAGCCGTACGGGAAGTCCCACCCCGCCATGTGGTACGCGGCCGGCTCCCCGGCCTCGTACGCCATGGCCGGGAAGATGGGACTCGGCGTGCTCGGCTTCAGCGTCCAGAAGGTCTCCGACATGGAATGGGTCGTCGAGTCCTACAAGAACGCGATCAAGGAGGCCAAGGCGGTCGGGGACTTCGTCAACGACAACGTCATGGTGACGTCCACGGCGATCTGCGCCGAGACCCACGAGAAGGCCGTCGAGATCGCGGTCGGCGGCGGGCTCAACTACCTCCAGTCGCTGCTCTTCCGCTACCACGACACCTTCCCGCGGCCCGAGGGCATCCCCGAGTGGCCCGAGCTCCTCCCCGAGTACTCCGCCGAGATCATCGAACTCCTCATCGCCGAGGAGCTGATGATCTGCGGCGACCCGGGCGAGGTCCTCGCCCAGTGCAGGCGCTGGGAGCAGGCCGGCGCCGACCAGCTCTCCTTCGGCCTTCCGATCGGGATCTCGTACGAGGACACGATGAACTCGATCAAGCTGATCGGCGAGCACGTGATCCCCGAGATCGACACGGACCCGGTCCACCGCACGACCCGGTTCCGGGGGGCGGCGGGGGCGTAGCGCGCCGGCGGGACGGAGCGCCTGCGGCGGGCCTCGCCCGGCCCACCCCGTGTGGGCAGGCGTCCCGCAGGGCGGGACGGGTGGGCACACGGGACGGCGCCCTTCGCGGCGCCTCCGCGTCCCGCGCCTGGACCCGCACCACGATCGCGGTGCACCAAGGGGTGCGGGTTCAGGCCCGGAAGCCTCTGGCGCCGGCAACGGGCGCCGTCCCGTTGTGCCCACCCGTTCCGCCCCGGCGGAACGCATGCCCACAACGGGGGGGCGCCGTCCGTTGTGTCCTCCCGTTCCGCCCCCCCGGGCACGGCGGCGGCGACCGAAAGCGCGAGGTGTCGGCTTCCCGGGCCGGTGTCTCGTCATCCGCCCCGGCCGGCGGCCGTTCCGCGGCGGCCCCGGCCGGGGCACACGCGCGGCCACGTACAGAAAGGGATCGCCATGCTCGACCACCTCATCAAGGGCGCCACCGTCGTGGACGGCACCGGCGCCCCCGCCCGCGTCGCCGACATCGGCATCCGCGACGGCCGGATCGTGTTCCCGCAGCCCGGCGAGGAGGCCCGTACCACCGAGGACGCCACCGGGCTCGTCCTCGCGCCAGGCTTCGTCGACCCGCACACCCACTACGACGCCCAGCTCTTCTGGGACCCGTACGCCACCCCGTCCATGAACCACGGGGTGACGACCGTCGCCGGCGGCAACTGCGGGTTCACCCTCGCCCCGCTGCACCCCGACCGTCCCGAGGACGCCGACTACACCCGCCGCATGATGTCCAAGGTCGAGGGCATGGCGCTCGCCGCGCTCGAAGAGGGCGTGGAGTGGAGCTGGTCCTCCTTCGGCGAGTACCTCGACGCCCTGGAGGGACGGATCGCCGTCAACGCCGGGTTCATGGTGGGGCACTGCGCCCTGCGCCGGTACGTGATGGGCGAGGACGCCGTCGGCGGGCAGCCGACGCCCGAGCAGCTGGACCGGATGGTCGAGCTCCTGCGCGACGCCATGCGCGCCGGCGCCTGGGGCCTGTCCACCACCCAGTCGTCCACCCACTCCGACGGCGACGGCGCCCCCGTCGCCTCCCGGCACGCCGCCCCCGCCGAACTCCTCGCCCTCTCCCAGGCCGTCGGCGAGCACGAGGGCACGCAGATCGAGGCGATCCTCGCGGGCTGCCTCGACCGGTTCTCGGACGCCGAGATCGAGCTGTTCGTCGAGATGACCGCCGTCGCCGGACGCCCCCTGAACTGGAACGTCCTCACCATCGACGCCGCCGTCCCCGAACGCGTCCCCCGCCAGCTCACCGCCTCCGAACGGGCCCGCAAGTCCGGCGGCCGGATCGTCGCCCTCACCATGCCGATCCTCACGCCCATGAACATGTCCCTCGGCACCTTCTGCGCGCTCAACCTCATCCCCGGATGGGGAGAGGTCCTCTCCCTCCCCCTCCACGAGCGGATCGCGAAGCTCCGCGACCCCGAGGTCCGCGCCGGGATGCTGCGCCGCGCCGACTCCAAGGAGGCCGGCGTCTTCCGGCGGCTCGCGGACTTCGGCCGGTACGTCATCGGCGACACGTACAGCAGGGAGAACGAGGGCCTCACCGGGCGGGTCGTGAAGGACGTCGCCGCCGAGCGCGGCCAGGACGCCTTCCAGTGCCTCGTCGAGATCTGCGCCAACGACGACCTGAAGACCGTCCTGTGGCCCATGCCCACCGACAACGACCCCGCCTCCTGGGCGCTGCGCCGCGAGACCTGGGACCACGAGGACGTGCTCCTCGGCGGCTCCGACGCCGGAGCCCACCTGGACCGGATGTGCGGAGCCCCGTACACCACCCGCTTCCTCGGCGACTGCCTGCGCGGCCGGAAGCTGGTGCCCCTGGAGCGGGCCGTGAAGATGCTCAGCGACGACCCGGCCCGCCTCTTCGGGCTCCGCGAGCGGGGCAGGATCGCCGAGGGCCACCACGCCGACCTGGTCCTCTTCGACCCCGAGCGGATCGACGCGGGCCCGGCGACCCTCGTCCACGACCTGCCCGGCGGCAGCCCCCGCCTGGACTCGCGGGCCGTCGGCATCGTCTCCGTACGGGTCAACGGCGTGGAGACCGTCCGCGACGACGAGGTGACCGGAGCGATACCCGGACGCGTCCTGCGCTCCGGCCGCGACACGAGGACGGTGAGCACCCGATGACGATCACGGAACGGCTCTACATCGGCGGCGAGTGGACCGAGCCCGACGGCGGGCACTACGAGGTGATCGACCCCGCCGGCGAGGGCCTCGTCGGGCTCGCGCCCGAGGCCTCGCGTGCGCAGGTGTACGAGGCGGCCGCCGCCGCCCGTGAGGCCTTCGCGTCCTGGTCGCGGACGAAGCCCGAGGAGCGGGCCGCGCTCCTCGACCGGGCCGCCGCGATCATGGCCAGGGACGCCGAGGCGCACACCGCCCTCGCCCGTGCCGAGACCGGCGCCACCACCGCCACCGCCCGGTCCATGCAGGTCGCGGTCGGCTCCGCCCGCTTCCGGCGGTACGCGCGGGGCGCCCTGGAGCCGGTCGAGGAGGCCCTGCCGCCGCAGATCAACGAGGCCGGGCCGATGGGGCGGGCGGGGGTCTTCGGGGCCGTCGCGGTGCGCCGCCCGGTCGGCGTCGTCACCTGCATCACGTCGTACAACAACCCCTGGGCCAACCCGGCCGGGAAGATCGCCCCCGCGCTGGCCATGGGCAACACGGTGGTGGTGAAGCCGGCTCCGCAGGACCCGCTGTCGGTCTTCGCGCTGGTCCGCGCCCTGGAGGAGGCGGGCGTCCCGGCCGGGGTCGTCAACCTCGTCACCGGCTCCGCGCCCGCCGTGGGGGAGGCGGCCGTCGACTCGCCGGACGTCGACATGGTCTCCTTCACCGGCTCGACGGCGGTGGGGCAGGCGATCGGCGAGGTCTGCGGCCGTGCGATGAAGCGGCAGCTGATGGAGCTCGGGGGGAAGGGTGCCGCGCTCGTGTTCGACGACGCCGACCTCGACGCGGCGGTGAGCGGGATCGGGACGACCTTCTCCTTCTACAGCGGCCAGATCTGCACCGCCCCGACGCGGGTCCTCGCCCAGCGCGGGATCTACGAGCGGCTCGTCGGGAAGCTCGCCGCGTACGCCGGGCACCTGACGGTCGGGGACCCGGCGGCGAGGGGCACGGTGGTCGGGCCGGTGATCTCGGCGGCCCACCGCGACCGGGTGGAGGCGTACGTGGAACTGGGGCGGAAGGAGGGCGCCCGGGTCGTGGCGGGCGGCGAGCGCCCGGACCTCGCGAAGGGCTTCTACGTGGCCCCGACGCTGCTCGCCGACTGCACGAGCGAGATGCGGGTCGTGCGGGAGGAGATCTTCGGTCCGGTCGTCGTGGTCGTCCCCTTCGACGACGAGGAGGAGGGGGTCGCCCTGGCGAACGACAGCGACTACGGCCTGATCGACTACGTGTGGTCCGGCGACGTCGCCCGCGCCTTCCGCGTCGCGGCGCGGCTGCGGGCCGGCGGGGTCGGGATCAACACGATCGGCCGGAACATGGAGGCGCCCTTCGGCGGCTTCAAGAAGAGCGGGGTGGGGCGGGACGTGGGGTCCTACGCCCTGCACGCCTACAGCGAGACGCAGGCGCTCGTCTGGCCGGGCTGACCGGTCGGTACAAAGGCCGGAACCCAGTCCTCCCAAGGGTTCCGGCCCTCCGGTGGACGCCGGGGAAAATTCCTCGGGAAAATTTGGAAACGGACATTTCACCCTTCGCTGCGGTTCCCGCATATCGGACGCCCGGCGGGCGACCTGTCAGTTGGTCGGTCCACCGGGTTGGTCGATCTTTCAATCATTGGCGAGTGTCCCGGTCTGACCTCGCAATGCAAGGCATTGATCGATCAGCTGAGCGGAGTTCGAGCCTCCGGATAAGGAAACCGCAGCACCTAACGTCCTGTTCATGACTCAGGTGGAAGCCCGGCCCCAGGCCGGAGACACGGTAAGGGGCGTCACCGCCCCGGGCGACACGCAGGGCGTGCGCGACAAGGGACTCGGCGGCAACTCCGTCGGACTGATGGGCGGCGCCGTCATCGGCGTCTCGACCGTCGCCCCCGTCTACTGTCTGACCTCCACGCTCGGCCCCACGGTCGGCGAGGTCGGGCTCCAGATGCCCGCGATCTTCCTCATGGGCTTCCTGCCGATGCTCCTCGTCGCCTTCGCGTACCGGGAGCTGAACCGGGCCCTGCCCGACTGCGGCACCTCCTTCACCTGGACGGTGAAGGCGTTCGGCCCCAGGATCGGCTGGATGTGCGGCTGGGGCCTCCTGATCGCCACCGTCGTCGTCCTCTCCAACCTCGCCGGCGTGGCGACCTCCTTCTTCTGGCTCACCGCCGGAGAGATCACCGGCAGCGACTCCGTCGCCGCCCTCGACGGCAACAAGGCCGTCCACATCGCCACCACCCTGGCCTTCATCGCCGTCGCGACCGCGATCAGCTACCGCGGCATCACGGCCACCAAGTGGGTCCAGTACGCCCTCGTCGGCCTCCAGCTCGCCGTCATAGCGATCTTCGCCTTCATGGCCATCAGCAAGGCCGACCAGGTCGCCGGCTCCCTCGACTTCTCGTTCAGCTGGCTGAACCCCTTCGGCGTCGAGTCCTTCTCCGCCTTCACCGCCGGCCTCTCCCTGTCGATCTTCATCTACTGGGGCTGGGACGCCTGCCTGTCCATCAACGAGGAGAGCACCGGCAGCGCCCGCACCCCCGGCCGCTCCGCCTTCCTCGCGATGGTCGTCATCGTCGCCTCGTACCTCGTGGTCGCCATCGCCGTGCAGATGTACGCGGGCATCGGCGAGACCGGCACCGGTCTCGGCAACCCGGACACCGCCGACAACGTCTTCGCCGTCCTCGCCGGCCCGATCATGGGCTCCGGCCTCGGCATCCTGCTCTTCGTCGCGGTCCTCGCCTCGGCGGCGGCCAGCCTCCAGACCACCTTCATCCCGGTCGCCCGCACGGCCCTCGCCATGAGCACCTACGAAGCCTTCCCGCCGGCGTTCGCGAAGGTCCACCCCCGCTTCAAGACCCCGGGCCGCGCCACGGTCGTCGCGGGCGTCGCGACGGGCGTCTTCTACGCGGTGATGAGCCTGGTCAGCGAGAACGTCCTGGTCGACACCATCTACGCGCTCGGCCTGATGATCTGCTTCTACTACTCGATCACCGCCTTCGCCTGCGTCTGGTTCTTCCGCAAGGAGCTGACCTCCTCCCTCGCGAACCTGATGGTCAAGGGCGTCCTGCCCGGCCTCGGCGGCCTGATGCTCACGGCGGTCTTCGGCAAGACGCTCTACGACATGTGGGACCCGGCCTACGGCTCCGGCTCCGCCGTCCTCGGCGTCGGCTCGGTCTTCGTCATCGGCGTCGGCCTGCTCCTCCTCGGCGTGGTCCTCATGCTGGTCATGCAGCGCCGCAGCCCCGCCTTCTTCCGCGGCGAGATCCTGACGAAGGAGACCCCGTCCCTGGTGGTCCCCGACTGACCGCACGCACACACGCCTGAGTCACCGAGAACGCGAAAGTGGCGGCCCCGTGGGGGGTGCCGCCGCCTTCGCTTTTGCCGTGAAACGAAACCGAGAAATCCGAAGTGATCTTGTTCGATCCCCTTCTCGTATTCCGAATGAACTGTCGGTGATGTCGGCTGGATTCCCTGGTGCCGGTGTTCGGTAGGAGCGGGGGTGAACGGGCATGGTCGGGCAGCAGCGGTTACGGCAGATCGCGCGCCCGTTCGTCGTTGGCGGCCCGTCCGGGGTGTGTGTCCGGGACCGGCTCAAAGCCCTGACGGCCGAGGACGAGCGGGTGCTGCGTGCCGTGGGCGCGCACATGGGACGTCTCGCCTCGGGGGATCTGGCCCGCCGCGAGCAGCCCTGTCCCGGCTGACTCCGTCGGCTTCGACGGAGTGCGACTGTTCGGTCGCCCTCGACGACAGAACCAGAACGCCTCCTGCGGACCAGGACGGACCGCAGGAGGCGGGGAGGGCTTGAAGCAGTACGGAGAGGTATCAGTGCCGGCCGGGCAGCAGCTTCTCCACGGCCTTGTTGGGGGCGGGCATGTCGGCGGCGGCGGGCGGGAGGGGCTTCGGGTTCAGGACGCCGCTGAGCGGGACGACCGACGGCAGGTTCATGCCGCCCGTGTCGGCCGCCGCGCTTCCGGCGGCGGCGAGGCCGCCGGTGGCGGCGAAGGCGGTCAGGGCGGCGGCGGTGAGGATCCTCTTCATGCCCGTCCCAACGCGACTCGGGCGGGACCGGTTACGACGGCTCCTCACGATCGCGGCACGGAGGAGGGACACGGGGCCGGCGGCCGCGGCCGGGCGTGGCGGGTGGACCACCACGCCCGGGCGGGTGGTTCAGCCGAGCGAGCTGATCGAGGACCAGCCGCTCGCTCCCACTTCGGTGGAGGGGCCGTCGACCGGGTTCCCGGAGCCGTTCGTGCCGCCCTTGTAGAACAGCAGCCGCCCGGTTCCGTCGCCGGTCGTCGCCCACAGGTCCGCGACACCGTCGCCGTCCGCGTCCGCGGCTCCGGCGATCAGGGGGCGAACCGCAGCGGTGTAGCCGAAGCCGTACTGGGTGGGAGTGGCGAAGGTGCCGTCCGGAAGACCCCGGTGGAACCAGAGCTTGCCGTCCTGAGTGCCGCCGCGCTGCCGGGCGAGGAGATCCGGCCGGCCGTCCCGGTCGGCGTCGCCCACGCCGGTGACGTCCATGGTCGCCCACCCCTGGGAGCCGAACTCCACCGAGGCCCCCAGCTTGGGCTGGGCACCGCGCACGCCGTTGTAGCGGTACAGCTTGTCGTCGTACGAGACCACCACGTCAGGAGCGCCGTCGAGGTCGAGGTCCCCGACGCTGACGACCCGGGCGGTCGCCGGGAGTCCGGAGAGCAGGGGGGTGAACGGGGGACCGAGGGTGCCGTCGCCCTTGTTCGGGTAGACGCGCAGCTCCCCGTTCACGCGGGCGACCAGGTCCTCGGTGCCGTCGCCGGTCCAGTCGCCCCGGTGGGAGACGGAGGCGCCGGCCCATCCGCTGAGACCGATCGTGAGGTGCGGGTAGACGAGTCGGCCGGTGCCGGTGCCTGGGTAGAGGCGCAGCTTGCCCGTGCTGTCGACGGCGACGAGGTCGGGCTTGCCGTCGCCGGTCATGTCGCCGGGGACGGGGACCTGGCGCAGGGTGCCGATGACCGGTGCGTGGTCGGACCACCCCGAGGGCTCTGTGCCCGCCACGTTCTGTGTCAGGTCCATCGCCTCGTGGTCGACGAGGCAGGAGGACCAGCGCGTGCCGTCGGTGAGCTTGCTCGCGAAGAGGTGGTCCAGGCTCCAGGTGCGGGGGGCCGGATCGGTCGCCGCCCAGGTCTGCGCGGTGTGCTTGCCTGTCTCGCAGGCGTCCAGCTCCTGGGTCGCGGCGGTCAGGTCCGGGTCGCCGAGGTTGCCGTTGAAGTCTCCGCCGATCACCGTGCCCTGAGTCCACGACGCCCCGAGCTGCTTCTTGATCTCGGTCATCTGGGCCCGCTGGACCGTGTTGTCGCCCGCGATCAGATGCGTGGTGCACAGCTGGTCCGGCCAGCCGACGAGCCGCGCGCAGATCGCGGGCAGCGAGCGGCCCGAGGCGGAGCCTGCGGGCACCGTCTCGAAGCGCCGGACGTCGTGCATCGTCCCCTTGACGGCGATCAGCACGCCGAGACTGCCGCCAGTCTCGCCGTAGCCGGGCAGGGTGGAGTTGCGGCAGTAGGACTCCTTGTCGGTCGGGGTCGGGCGATTGCCTGCCGCGTGCCGCACGGTCCACCCCTCGCCGAGCAACCCCTCCAGGAAGGCCATGTGGCTCTTGGAGTTCGGCCCCGGGAACAGATTGGGGCTGGGTGTCTGCCCGGGGACCGGGGTCGCGTTCACGTCGCCCTCGTAGCCGCACACCTCCTGGAGCATGACGACATCCGCGTTGTACGTGCGCACCAGCTCGGCGACCTTGTTCGCCTTGCCCAGGGCGTCGTCCCGGCGTGGGCAGTAGCCCTTTCCGCCGCGGAGCACGAGCGTCTCACCACAGATGTTCCACGTCAGCACGGTCAGCTGACGTCTGACCGGCTCGGGCTCCCCCGCGACGGCCTGCGCGGACGCGGGCATCCCTGCGGTCAGGGCCGCCGCCGCCAGCAGGGTGGCGAACACCCTCTTCCCTCTTCTGAACAACAGCCCCCCACACCCTTCCGGCCGCCGGCGGAGAAGCTTCTCCGCGGCCGCCGATCCCCTGGTACTCCTGATTGGTCCCCAGATCATAAGATCGCGGATACCGCGCCCAGGGCGAAGGCGATGGGGCGATGCCCGGCCACTGGACGTGTCCGCTCCACCGTCGAGGCCGAGGACGCCGTGGACGTGTGGATGCGTCGTGAGCTCGTGGCGGTTACACCTCCGCGATGAGGGCGGTGGCGATCGTGCGGAAGCCGAGGCGGGCGTAGAGGCGTTCCACGGTCGCGTCCGAGGCCGTCAGGAAGACCACCTCGGTGCCCGCCGCGCGGGCCCGCGCCACCAGTTCGGCGGTCACCGCGAGGCCGAGGCCGCGGCGGCGGGCCTCCGGGCGGGTGCCCACGCCGACGACCTCGGCCACGTCCCCGACGGGCTGGACCTGGCCGCCCGCCAGCGCCTCCCCGGTCGTCGTGTCGAAGGCGGCGGCGAGGACGGTGAGGCCGGAGGCGATACGGGAGGCGACGCGGGCCGCGTCGGCGGGGCCCGGGGTCGCGCCGAAGGCGGCGTACGGGGCGGCGACGGCGGCCGGGAGGTCCGGGTCGTCCGCGGCGAGCGTCCGGACGGCCGCGCCCGCCGGCTCCGGGACGGGCAGCGGCGCGCCGTCCAGGACCATCAGCGGGTGCTCGTGCACGACGAGGCCGCTCGCCTCCACGGCCGCCCGCAGCGCCGGCGCCGTCTCCGCCACCCACTCGAACGCCTCCGGCAGCCCCAGCTCGCGCTGCCGGGCCCGTACCTTCTCCACGTCCGCCGGCGACACCCCGCCAGGGTGCCCGAGGGTCGGCCGGGCGTAGAACGGCCAGCCGTCGGCGCCCTCCCGCACGAAGAAGGTCAGCGGGCCGAAGTCCTCCGCGCGGGCGGAGGAGCGGGGCACGGCGTCGTAGTACGTCTCGATTCGCGTCAGCACGCGGGCCATCCAAGCAGGCCGGCCGCGGCGGCGGCGGGCGAATTTCCCGGCCGGTGTCGTGCCCCTCGGAATCCCGGGCCGCACCCCCTACCGTGCGGTCATGCGGATCTCGACCACGATCTTCCTGACCGACGAGACCATCTCGCCCGTGCGGCTCGCCCGCGAGCTGGAGGCGCGCGGCTTCGACGGGCTCTACCTGCCGGAGCACACCCACCTCCCGGTGTCCCGGGACACCGCGCACCCGGCGGGCGGCGAGGCCGCCCGGGAGTACGGGCGGACCCTGGACCCCTACGTCGCGCTCGCGCAGGCCGCCGCCGTCACCGAGCGGCTCGCGCTCGGCACCGGCATCTCCCTGCTCGCGGAGCACGACCCGATCGCCCTCGCCAAGCAGATCGCGACCCTCGACCACCTCTCCGGCGGCCGCTTCACCCTCGGGGTCGGCTACGGCTGGAACCGCGAGGAGGCCGCCGACCACAACGTCGCCTGGGCCGGCCGCCGGGACCTCGTACACGACCGGCTCGCCCTCATGCGGGCCCTGTGGGCGCCGGAACCGACGGCGTACGAGGGCGGGTCCGGCTACTCCGTACGCGCCTCCGAGGCCTGGCCGAAGCCCGCCGGCGGGGCGCCCCGCGTCCTGCTGGGCGGCGCGGCGGGACCGAAGCTGTTCGCGGCGGTCGCCGGGCGGGCCGACGGCTGGATGCCGATCGGCGGCCGCGGCCTCACCGACAACCTCCCGGTGCTCCGCCGCGCCTGGGAAGACGCCGGCCGCGACCCGAAGACCCTCCAGGTCGTCCCCTACGCCGTCCTCCCGAACCCCGGCAAACTCGCCCACTACGCCGACCTCGGCTGCACCGAGACCGTCCTCCAGCTCCCCCCGGCCGGAGAGGACGAGGTCCTGCGGGTCCTCGACGCGTACGCGGAGTACGTGCGGTGACCGGCCGCGGGGACCCGTCCTCCGCGCGCCGCCGCCGCTCGTATGCTCGGGGCATGACGGACCACCAGGCCGGCCGGGAGGCCGAGCAGCAGGTTGAGGGCTCGACGGGGATCCCGACGCGGAACGCGATGCGGCGGGCGTTGCGGCGGGCGCGGGACGGGGTCGCGCTCGACGTCGGTGAGGCGGCGGTGCTGCTGCGGGCGCGGGGCGAGGACCTGGACGAGCTGGTGGCGGTCGCGGGGCGGGTGCGGGACGCCGGCCTTCAGGCGGCGGGGCGGCCGGGGGTGATCACGTACTCGAAGAGCGTGTTCATACCGCTGACCCGGCTGTGCCGGGACAAGTGCCACTACTGCACCTTCGTCACCGTGCCGGGGAAGCTGCGGCGCGACGGGCACGGCATGTTCCTGTCGCCGGACGAGGTACTGGACATCGCCCGCCGCGGCGCCGCCCTCGGCTGCAAGGAAGCGCTGATCACGCTCGGCGACAAGCCGGAGGACCGGTGGCCGGAGGCGCGCGAGTGGCTGGACGCGCACGGGTACGACGACACCCTCGCGTACGTACGGGCCATGTCGGTGCGGATCCTGGAGGAGACCGGGCTCCTGCCGCACCTGAACCCCGGTGTCATGTCGTGGACGGATTTCCAGCGGCTCAAGCCCGTCGCCCCGTCCATGGGGATGATGCTGGAGACGACCGCCACCCGGCTGTGGTCCGAGCCCGGCGGTCCCCACCACGGTTCGCCGGACAAGGAACCGGCCGTGCGGCTGCGGGTGTTGGAGGACGCCGGGCGGTCGTCCGTGCCCTTCACGTCGGGGCTGCTCCTCGGGATCGGGGAGACCTACGAGGAGCGGGCCGAGTCGCTGTTCGCGCTGCGCCGGATCGCGCGGGCGTACCACGGCATCCAGGAACTCATCATCCAGAACTTCCGCGCCAAGCTGGACACGGCGATGCGCGCGGCGCCCGACGCCGAACTCGACGACCTGGTCGCGGCCGTGGCCGTCGCCCGGCTCATCATGGGCCCCTCCGCCTGCCTGCAGGCGCCGCCGAACCTCGTGGACGCCGCGTACGAGCGGCTGATCGCGGCCGGCATCGACGACTGGGGCGGGGTCTCCCCGATCACCATCGACCACGTCAACCCCGAGCGGCCCTGGCCGCGGATCGACGAGCTCGCCGCGCGGTCCCGTGCCGCCGGCTTCGAGCTGCGCGAGCGGCTCTGCGTCTACCCGGAGTTCGTCCGGCGCGGTGAGCCCTGGCTCGACCCGCGGATCGTGCCGCACGTGCGCGCCCTCGCCGATCCGGAGACCGGGCTCGCCGACCCGGACGCCGTCGTCCGCGGGCTGCCGTGGCAGGAGCCGGACGAGTCCTTCACCGCCTCGGGGCGTACCGACCTGCACGCGACCATCGACACCGAGGGGCGCACCGGCGACCGGCGCGAGGACTTCGACGAGGTGTACGGCGACTGGGAGGCGCTGCGGGAGGCCGCCGCGCCGGGTCTGGTGCCCGACGCCGTGCCCGAGCGGATCGACGGTGGCCTGCGGGAGGCGCTCGGGGTCGCCGCCGACGATCCGACGCGGCTCACCGACGCGCAGGCCCTCGCCCTCTTCCACGCCGACGGGCCCGCGCTCGACGCGCTGTGCGCGGTCGCGGACGACGTGCGGAAGTCGGCGGTCGGCGACGAGGTGACGTACATCGTCACCCGGAACATCAACTTCACCAACGTCTGCTACACCGGCTGCCGCTTCTGCGCCTTCGCCCAGCGCCGCACCGACGCCGACGCGTACACCCTCTCCCTCGACCAGGTCGCCGACCGGGCGCAGCAGGCGTGGGAGGTCGGCGCGGTCGAGGTGTGCATGCAGGGCGGCATCCACCCGGACCTGCCCGGCACCGCGTACTTCGACATCGCCCGGGCCGTGAAGGAACGCGTCCCCGGCATGCACGTGCACGCCTTCTCCCCGATGGAGGTCGTCAACGGCGCGACCCGCACCGGCCTGTCGATCCGCGAGTGGCTGACGGCGGCGAAGGAGGCCGGGCTCGACTCGATCCCCGGCACGGCCGCCGAGATCCTCGACGACGAGGTCCGCTGGGTGCTGACGAAGGGCAAGCTGCCCACCGCCACCTGGATCGAGGTGATCACCACCGCGCACGAGCTGGGCCTGCGCTCGTCCTCGACGATGATGTACGGGCACGTGGACCAGCCCCGGCACTGGCTCGGCCACCTCCGCACGCTCGCCTCCCTCCAGCAGCGGACGGGCGGCTTCACGGAGTTCGTGACGCTGCCCTTCATCCACACCAACGCGCCCGTCTACCTCGCCGGCATCGCCCGCCCCGGGCCGACCGTCCGCGACAACCGGGCGGTGACGGCGATGGCCCGCCTCCTCCTCCACCCCCACATCCCGAACATCCAGACCAGCTGGGTGAAGCTGGGCGCGGAGGGCGCGGCGGAGATGCTGCGCTCCGGCGCGAACGACCTCGGCGGGACGCTGATGGAGGAGACGATCTCCCGGATGGCCGGGTCGGGTTACGGCTCCTACCGGTCGATCCGCGACCTGGAGGCGATCGCGGAGGCCGCAGGCCGGCCGTCCCGCCCCCGCACCACCCTGTACGGGCGGGTGCCCGCCGAGCGGCAGGACACCGCCCGCGCCTCGGACGGCCACCTGCCGGAACTGCTGCCGGTGATCGATGGCTGAACTGTGGTCAAAAGCGGCCTGAAGGGCGTCCGATCACATAAGGAATCGACCCCCGAACGGACACACCCCGTCGATTAGAGTGCTGGGCAGACCGGTGCCAGAACGGCGAGAGAGCAGGACCTCGGACGGGGAGGGCACGTCGTGACCACCACTGCCGCGGCCGTGTGGGGCCGCACCGAACAACAGGACTTCCGTGCGCGCGTCCGCGGATGCCTGCTCGGCGCGGCCGTCGGCGACGCGCTCGGGGCGGGCGTCCACACGCGGACGCTCAAGGAGATCCGTACGGCGCACGGCGAGGCGGGCCTCGCCGAGCCGCCCGACGGCACCCTGCCCGTCACCGCCGCCACCCAGATGAGCCTCTTCACCGTCGACGGCCTCATCCGCGCGCACGTCCGGCGCGACGGCGGCGTCTGGCACCCGCCCACCGAGATCCACCGCGCCCATCTGCGCTGGGCGGCCACCCAGCGCGACTGGGGGCCCGACGAACGGCGCCGCGACAACGGCTGGCTCGGCCGCCAGGAGTGGCTGTACGCCCGCCGCGACGCGTCCCGCGCCTGCCTCAGCGGCCTCGCCGACGAACGCCTCGGCACCCTCGACCGGCCCAAGAACCCCGACGCCGGCGACTCCGGGGCCCTCGCCCGCTCCGCGGCCATCGGGCTGCTCGTCGGCTGGGAGCCGCAGCTCGTCTGCCAGCTGGCCGTCGAGTGCGCCGCCCAGACGCACGGCGCGCCGGCCGCGACGCTCGCGGCCGGCGCGCTCGCCGTCACCGTCCACGGCGTGGCCCGCGGCGCCTCCGTCGAAGCCGCCGCCGCTACGGCCCTGGGCCTGCTGGCCGCGCGCCCCGGCCACGAGCCGGTGACGGAGGCGCTGACGCGCGCCCTGGCGGCGGTCCGCGAGGGCGTCCCGGACGCGGACCGCGTCACCGCCCTCGGCGCGGACGAGGACCGGGCGGAGGGGCAGCTGGCGGCGGCCGTCTACTGCGCGCTCGTCGGCGAGGACGTCCGGCACGGGCTGCGGCTGGCGGTCAACCACGACGGGCCGTCGGCGGTCACGGGGGCAGTCGCCGGGGCGCTGCTCGGTGCGCAGCACGGGGAGACGGCGTTGCCGCCGGCGTGGCTGGCGGCGGTGGAAGGCCGCGGCACGATCCTCGAACTCGCCGACGACTTCGCCATGGAACTCACCCAGTCCCCCACCCTCCACACCCCCACCTGGCACACCCGCTACCCGACGCCGTGAACGGCGGGGGTCAGCGCATGAGTTCGCCGGCGTTGACCAGGAGGGACTGGCCGGTGATGGCGCGGGAGCGGGGGGAGGCGAGGAAGGCGACCGCGTGGGCGACGTCGGTGTCCGTGGCCAGGTCCGGGAGGGCCATGCGGGAGGTCAGGCGGGTCAGGACCTCGGTCTCCGCGACCGACTCCGTCGCCGCCGTGTAGCGGACGAACGCCTCGACCGGCGGCCCCCACATCCACCCGGGCAGCACCGTGTTGACCCGGATCCGGTCCGGGCCCAGCTCGCGCGCCAGCGAGTACATCGCCGAGGTCAGGGCGCCTTTGGACGCCGCGTACGCCGCCTGCTGGACCTGCGTCGGCGCGGCGACGGCCGACTGCGTGCCGATGAAGACGACCGAGCCGCCCCCGCCCGCCCGCAGCGCGGGCAGGCACGCCCGGGTCATCCGCAGCGTTCCGAGGAGGTTGACGTCGAGGACGCCCTGCCAGGTCGCGAAGTCCGCGTCGGCGAGGCCGCCGAAGTACGAGTCCCAGGCGGCGACGTGCACGACCGCGTCGATGCCGCCGAACCGTTCGACGGCGAGCGCGGCGAGCGCCTCGCACTGCGCCTCGTCGGTGATGTCGGTCGCCCGGTGCGCGGTGTGCCCGCCGGCCGGGTCGATCGCGGTCGCGGTCCTGACGAGGTTCGCCTCGGTCCGCGCGCCGAGCACCGCGTTGCCCCCGTCGCGTACCACCGCCTCCGCGACCCGGTGGCCGAGACCGGTCCCGACGCCCGACACGACGACCGTCTTTCCCTGGAGCAGCGGCATCCGGGTGCCTCCCGCCTCTGGTGAAGTCATCTGACGGTGCGTCAGAGTAGGGGCCCTGAACCGTGGTGGGAAGGGAGACGGTGGTGGCGAGTGACGTCGAGGTCTATGGAGAGCTGGCGGCGCGGGGGCCGTACGGGGTGCGGGCCGGGCATGCGCTGATCACCATGGTGGAGCCGCACCCGGGGCACGAGTACGCGTACAACCGCTGGTACGAGGACGACCACTACTACGCCGGCGCGATGGCGATGCCCTGGATGTTCGCGGGCCGCCGCTGGGTCGCCACCCGCGACCTCCAGGAGCTGCGGACGCCCGAGGAGTCCGCCGTCGCGCAGCCGGTCACGGCGGGCTGCTACCTCTCCACGTACTGGATCACCGACGGCCGCTACGACGAGCACATGAAGTGGACGGTCGCCATCAACAAGCGGCTCGACCGCGACGCCCGCGTCCACCACGCCCGCACCCACGTCTTCACGTCCTTCCAGGACCACGCGGCGACGGTGTACCGCGACGGGGCGGCCGGCCCGCGCGACGTCCACGCCCTCGACCACCCCTACGCGGGGCTCGTCCTCCAGGTCGTGGACTGCGCGGGAGCCGAGGAGCGCGCGGCCCTCCTCGAACGGCTCGCCGCCCGCGAACTCCCGCGCCGGCTCGCGGGTTCGCCCGCGGCGATGGTGACGGTCTTCCGTCCGACGCCGCTGCCCGGCGACCGCATGACGTACGTGAAGCAGGTGGAGGGCGTCGACACCCGACTCACCCTGCTCTGGTTCCTGGAGCGGGACCCGCGCGACTGCTGGAGCGAGCACTTCGCCGACCTGGGCGAGCTCGCCGGTGACGGCGGGAGGGTGGAGCTGGTGGCGCCGTTCGTCCCGACCGTGCCGGGGACGGACCGGTACGTGGACCTGCTGAGGTGACGGGCTTCCGGACCCGGACATGAGCGTGCCCTCTCGGCCAGGACGGCGGACCGGACGAGAGGGCGCTCTGCGGGTACTGCGCGCGGTGCTGCGGGACTCAGAGGGCCCCGTCGCTCACCTGGCCGACGAAGGCGTTCCACGAGCCCGGTCCGAAAGAGAGGGACGGACCCTCGGGGGCCTTCGAGTCGCGGACGGCGATCGCGGCGACGGCCGGCGACTTCACCTCGACGCAGGCGCCGTTGCCGCCGGAGTAGGAGGACTTGGTCCAGTTGTCGGTGGCACCCTGGATGATGGCCATGATGTGCTCAGCTCCGGTTCTGCCCGAGGGGCGTGAGAGTCGATGCCGGCGTGGTCTCCACCGGCCTGATCGACGCTACTCGCCGGTCCCGAGCGGCGGGACCGGCGTTCACACGACCGGGTGGCATATTCCAACCAGGCTTCCGTCGGGCCGAGTCACGGGTGTACCGTGCCCGCCCCCCTCTGGTTCGGACCTGTCAGGCCCGCGGGACGTACCGGATCCGTCGCATCCGTCGGCGCCTGACGGCCGTTTCCGGCCTGCCCGAGCCGCGGCCTCCGGCCCGCTCAGCCCTCCGCGTACCGCTTCGCGATGCCGGCCACGAACTCCCGCGTCTGCTCCACGCCGAGCGCCTGCGCCCGCAGGTGCTCGTACATGTAGCTGTACTTCGCGACGTCCGGCCCCTTCTCCAGGTACAGGTCGCTCGTCACGCCCTCGATGTAGACGACGCTGGAGTCGGAGGCGTCCGGGAACTCCAGGATCGAGTACTGGCCGCTGATGCCGGGGTGCGCGCCCGTGTCGAAGGGCAGCACCTGCACCGTCACGTGCGGCAGGTACGACTGCTCGACGAGGTGCTCCAGCTGCTCGGCCATCACCTGCCGGCTGCCGACGATCCGGCGCAGCGCGGCCTCGTCGATGACCGCCCAGAGCCGCAGCGGGCCCTCCTCGTCGCGGATCCGCTCCTGGCGGCGGGTGCGGACGTTGGTCCGCTTCTCGATGTCGGCCGCCGTCGACTCGGGCAGCGCGCCGGAGATGACGGCGGTGGCGTACGCGCGGGTCTGCAGCAGTCCCGGGATGATCTGCGGCTCGTAGACGCGCAGGCTCTGCGCGTCCGTCTCCAGACCGATGTAGACGCTGTACGGGATGTCGCCGAAGGCGTGCCACCAGCCCTGCTGCCGCGAGTCCTTGGCCATCTGCATGAGGGAGTTGACCATCGCCTCGTCCTCGACCTCGTACACCCCGCACAGGTCGCGCACGTCGCGCTGGCTGATGGAGCGGCGGCCGTTCTCGAGCCGGCTGATCTTGGACTGGGAGACGAGGAGGCGCTCGGCGACCTGCTCGGCCGTCATGCCCTTGCCCTCGCGGAGCTTGCGCAGCTCCTGCCCCAATCGGCGTCGCCTGACGGTGGGGTTGACACTGGACGCCACGGAAACTGCACCTCCGGCTGCTGTCTGCGATGCGTAGCTGTGAGTATCTACTGCTTGGCAGACTGCCACCAAAGGTGCCGGGTGCGCTGGGAAACCCCGACAACCCGGGGCCGGGGACACCGATGTGCGGGACGCCCGGAGGCGCCCCGCACACCTGGTGCGGCTCCCGGAAGGGGGTTTGGTGCGGTGGTGCGTGAGCTGTTCGCGAGCCCGGCCGTGCGCGCGCCGTCAGTGGGCGGCGGCGCGGGCCATGCTGCCGCGCGGCTGGGCGGGTACGCCCTGACCGCTCCGGCGCGGCTGTGCGGCCGCGCCGTTCTGGACGTCCATCACGGCGTGCGCCACGAGACCGCCCATGGGGTCGTGCCGGATCAGGTCGCGCAGCCGGGACCGCGACGACCGTCCTTCGTTGCCGGGGTACAGGTGCTTGCCGAGACCGACCGCGTGGGCCAGTGCGGCGAGCGCCGCGGTCCGCGGGTCCGGGGGTACCCCGGTGCGGATCGCACTGTCCAGCCGGGCCCTGATCTCCCGGCTGATCGCCGTGTCCGTCGCCTGGTAGCGAGTCGTCGGCAGCACCCCGCACATCTGGCCCTCCACGGCATGCACCATGCCGCATCGCTCCAGATGCGAGAGATACGTCTGGCGGAGCCCCAGTCGGGGTCCGCCGATCCAGTGGACGGCCCGGACCGGACTGCCGCGCCTGCGCAGCAGTTCCAGTGCGGAGTCCAGAGTCGGATCTCCGGTCGGCCGTGGCATCACCACGGCGATACGATCCCCGTCAGGGGCTATCCGTCCTGCCAGGGCCAGCTCTACTAGCTGTGCTCCGGCCAGGCCCAGATCGAGCGACTGCGGCTGCGCTGTGGTACCCGTGGTCGGGTCCAGAGCGAGCAGCAGAAGCTCCTCCGGAATGGTTCTGCGGCTCCTGCCCATCCATGCCTCCCCGCGTGGATGAATGACAGGGTGACCCCTCTCACATTCATCTGTCGAGAGTGCCTGTGTGGTTCGTCCGGGAACCGGTAGGTATGTCGTTCTCGTCTAGCACGGGAGCCAAGGGGTTCACACAGGACACTGGTAGACGGTTCGGACGTACGCATGACGCATGGAGGAGGCACGGTGGCGGGCGAGTCCCCCGACAGGGCGGAGCAGCAGGGGTCGTCGGAGGGGAGGACGCCGTCGGTGTCGTCGACGGTTGCCTCCTCGGAGTCCCCGGCGCCCGCGGTGCCCGCGCCGGCTCCGGTGGACCAGCCGACGGCGGTCTTCAAGACCCTGGCGCCGCGCGTCCCGGAGGACCACGCGGCTGAGGAATCGATTCCGGAGACCGAGGCGGAGACCGCTCCCGAGGCGAAGGCCGCTTCCGAGGCGGACGCCGATGTGGCCGCCGCGCCCGAGGGCGACCGTCTGAAGCAGGCCGTCGCGGCGTGGGTCGCCACGGCGTCGAAGGGCGGGGAGGCCGCCGAGGCGTCCGCAGAGGCCGAGGAGTCCGCGTCCGCGCCGTCCGGGGCCGAGGAGCCCTCGGAGGCCGCCGACGTCGCCGGGGCCGCAGAGGCCGCCGACGAGCCCGTGGAGGCCCCCGGGGCGGCCCCCCGGGTGCCGAAGGCGGAGGCGCCGTCGTGGTTCGCCAAGAAGCCCGCGGAGCCGGAGGCCCAGGCCTTCGGGTCCGCGCCGGCGACCTCCGGGGCCGCCGGGCCCGAGGCGTCGAAGCCCGCGCCGGCCGCGCCCGAGGCGCCGAAGCCTGACGCGCCGACGTCCGACGCGCCGACGTCCGACGCGCCCAAGGCCGACGCGCCCAAGGCCGAGGTGCCCAAGCCCGCCTCCCCGGAGCCCGGGGCGCCGAAGGCCGCCGTGGCGAAGCCCGTCGCCTCCGAGGGGCCCGTCGACCAGCCCACCACCATGTTCCGGGCCGTACGGCCGCCGGTCGTGGACCAGCCGACGACCGCGCTCAAGCTGCCGCGCGACGTCCCGGGCCTCGGCTCCGACAGCGAGCGGACGAGCACCTTCGTACCGCTGCGTCCGGACGTTCCGGCCGAGCAGAAGGCCGAGAAGCCTCAGGCCGCCGCCACCTCCAAGCCCCAGCCGAAGGCGCAGGCCCCCGCCCCGGCCCCCGCCCCGGCCCCGACCCCCGCTCTCGCCGAGGCCGAGCGGACGCGGCAGCAGCCGCTGCCTCCGCTGCCGCCGCTCGATCTGCTCGCCGAGCTGACGAACACCCCGCCCCCGCCGCCGAACGCCTGGCGCACGACCTTGCGCCGGTTCCGGATCTGGACCCCGCTGGTCCTGCTCCTCCTGATCGTCTTCGCGATCGTGCAGATGGCCCGCCCGCTGCCGGCGCCCGCCCTGAAGCTCTCCGGGCCGCCGACGTACACCTTCGCGGGCGGCCCGCTGAAGATGCCGTGGCCCGGTGAGGGGCAGGGCGCGGTGGAGGTCGAGGGCGTCGGCTCCATGGGTACGTACGGGGCGCAGAAGCCGGCCCCGATCGCGTCCGTGACGAAGACGATGACCGCGTACGTGATCCTCCGCGACCACCCGCTCAAGGGGAAGCAGAAGGGTCCGGAGATCACCGTCGACCAGAAGGCCGCCGACCAGGCGAAGGCGGCCCACGAGTCGACGGCGCCGGTGAAGAAGGGCCAGGTCTACACGGAGAAGGAGCTGCTTCAGCTCCTGATGATCCCGTCGGCCAACAACGTCGCCCGGCTGCTCGCGCGCTGGGACGCCGGCTCGGAGCAGGCGTTCGTCGACAAGATGAACGCCGCCGCCAAGGAGCTGGGCATGACCCAGTCCCGGTACACGGACCCGTCGGGGCTGCTCGACTCCACCATCTCGACGCCGCAGGACCAGCTGAAGCTGGCGAAGGCGGTCATGAAGTTCGACGTCTTCCGCGAGATCGTGGACATGCCGAACGCCACCATCGAAGGCGTCGGCTACATCGAGAACAACAACAGCCGCCTCCTGCTCAAGGCCGGTGTGACCGGCATCAAGACCGGCTCCTCCACCCCCGCCGGCGGCAACCTGCTCTGGTCGGCGAACACGGTCGTCGACGGCAGGATCCACCGCGTCCTGGGCATCGTGATGGGCGCGCAGAACGCCGCCACCCTCAACAAGAAGCTGGAGCTGTCGCTCGACTACAGCTACGAGCTGATCAAGAAGGCGCAGGACGACGTCACCTCCGCCGCCGTCGTGAAGAAGGGCCAGGTCGTCGGGTACGTCGACGACGGGCTCGGCGGGCAGACCCCCGTCGTGGCGACGAAGGAGATCAAGGCCGTCGGCTGGCCGGGCCTGAAGGTCGAGGTGGAGCTGACCGACGGCGGCAAGTCCGTCCCCCACTCCGGCAGGGCCGGGGACGTCGTCGGCACCGTCTCGATCGGCGAGGGCGCGGGCCGGATCAGCGCCCCGGTGGCGCTGAAGTCCGACCTGGTGGAGCCCGGTTTCGACAAGAAGCTGACCCGCGTGGGCTGACCCCTTCGGTAGCGCGGACGGCAGGACGCCCCGGACGGCCGGGGCGCCCTGCTGTTAGCGTCTTCGGGGTGTCGGCCGTGCCCCCGCGAGAAGGGCGACCCGCACAGGACAGCACGGGAAACAGCACCGGAATCAGCACGGGAAAGGGCCGCAGTGACCACCGTCGAGCCGACACGCACGGGCCGCGGCGAGGCCGCCGCGGACGGGGCCGCCACGGACCTGACCGCCGCGCGCCCGGACCTCCGGCCGCGCTCTCCGCAGGACGCCGCGCCGTCCGTCGCGCAGGATGGCATCCAGGAGGCCGCCCCGGCCTCCGGCACCGTCCCGCCCCCCACCCCCGGTTCACCGTCGCGAATAGTGCTCCCGAACCAGCGCTCCGCCCCGGAGCGGACTCCGGCCCCGGCTCCGGCCGTGTCCGTCGCCCCGCCGCGGCGCCGCAAGCGCCGCTACCCCGTGATGGTGGCGACGGGCGTCGCCGCGCTGCTCCACGTCCTCTGGTTCTTCTGGTTCGCGAACGGCGGCGGCGACCTCGCGGCGCAGGACGCCTGGGCCGAGTTCGTCGGACGGCACCCCGACTCGGCGTACAACCTCGCCTGGTACGGGGGCATGCACCCGGTCTCGTACAGCGTGGTGTCGCCGTACGTGATGTCGGTGCTCGGCGTCCGCTCCACGATGATGATCGCGGGGACGCTCTCCGCCGCCCTGACCGCGCTGATCCTGGTGCGGGTGCCGGCCGTCCGGAACCCGATGGCCTGCTCGCTCGCGGGCGTCTTCGCCTTCCTCTGCAACGCGCTGTCGGGCCGGGTGACCTTCGGCCTCGGCATGATGTTCGCGCTCGGCGCGGTCGCCGCCGTCTTCTGCTGGCCGCACCGCTGGCGCCGCAAACGGTGGGCGAAGGCCGCGGTCGCGGCGCCGCTCGCCGGGCTCGCCACGGCGTGCTCCCCGGTCGCGGGCCTCTTCCTCGGCGTGGTGGCGGCGGCGCTCTTCCTGAACAAGCGGAGGCCGGGCGCGTACGCCATCGGCCTCGCCCCGGTCGCGGTCGTCGCGCTCTCCGCCTGGCTCTTCCCCTTCTCCGGCACGCAGCCGATGTCCTTCGGGTCGACGTCGCTGCCGCTGCTCTTCGGGATCCTCGTCCTCGTCCTCGTACCGAGGGACTGGCGCACCGTCCGCACGGCCGCCGCCTGCTACACCGTCGGCACCTTTCTGACCTGGCTGATCGACTCCCAGATCGGGTCGAACATCTCGCGGCTCCCGATGCTCTTCGCGGGCGTGGCGCTGCTCGCGGCGCTGCCGTACACGCGCCCGCGCTCGCGCCGCTGGTACGCGCTCGTCGTCGCCTTCCTCGGCCTCAACTTCTGGATCGGCTTCAAGGGCGTCGACGACGTGATCCGCACCCGCCCGGACGCCTCCTGGGCCTTCGAGGTGGCGCCGCTGATCAACCAGCTCCAGGTGCGGGAGGCGCGCAAGGCGCGCGTCGAGGTCGTCCCGGCGTCGAGCCACCGCGAGTCCGCGGCGCTCAGCCCGTACATCAACCTCGCGCGCGGCTGGAACCGCCAGGCGGACATGGAGCGCAACCCGCTCTTCTACGACGACACCCTCAGCGCCGTGAACTACCGCGAGTGGCTCCACCGCTGGGCCGTCCGGTACGTCGTCCTCCCGACCGGCGCTCCCGACTCGGGCGCCGAGCGGGAGGCCGAGCTGGTCGGCGAGGGCCTGCCGTACCTGAAGCAGGTCTGGTCCGACGCGAACTGGCGGCTGTACGAGGTCGCCGGCGCGACCCCGCTCGCCGACGCCCCGGCGCAGGTCCAGCGCGCCGCCGAGAACGAGGTCGTCCTCCGCCTGGACCGCCCGGCCCGGGTGAGGATCCGCGTCCCCTACTCCCCGTGGCTGGCGCTCATGGACGAGAACGGCGGCAAGCTGGAGCCCCCGCAGGAGACGGAGGAGTCCAAGCTGGCGCGCGAGGAGTCCGAGACGGAACTCCCGAGGGTCTTCGCCAACGAGCACGGCTGCCTGGTGAGGGCCGAGCCGGACGAGCAGGGCGACGAGTGGACGGAACTGGTCGCGCCCAAGGCGGGCACGTACCGTCTGGCCGCCCCGTACAAGCTGTTCCCGCGCGGCACGGCCTGCCCGGAGGAACTGCGCTGACCCCGTGCCCCGGGCGGGTCACCCGTAAGGAGGGCGAACCCGTCGGGGGACTGCTCGCCGGGCGGTACGGGCCCTAGGGTCGACCCATGCGGCAGGAACCAACTGAATCGGGGCGGGCGGACATGACGGACAGCACGGACGTGTCGACGGAGCCGAGGCCGGCCCCGGAAGCGGAGGAGGCCCCCCGGAAGGGCAGGCGCCGCACCCTCTCCCCGTGGCTGGAGTACCCCCTCCTCGCCGTCATCGCCCTGGGCCTCGCCTTCCTGATCAAGACCTTCCTGGTGCAGGCCTTCCTGATCCCCTCGGGCTCCATGCAGAACACGCTCCAGAAGGACGACCGGGTCCTCGTCGACAAGCTCACCCCGTGGTTCGGCTCGGAGCCCGACCGGGGCGAGGTCGTCGTCTTCCGCGACCCCGCCGACTGGCTCGCCGGCCACGAGATGAAGCCCCCGAGCACCGTCCAGAAGGCCCTCGGCTTCGTCGGCCTGATGCCCGCGGCCGGCGAACAGCACCTGATCAAGCGGGTCATCGGCGTGGCCGGCGACACCGTCGAATGCACCGGTACCGGCCCGCTCAAGCTGAACGGCACCCCGCTCACGGAGCCGTACGTGTACGCCGGCAACACCCCGTGCAGCGACGACGAGGGCGGCCGCTTCAAGGTCACCGTCCCCGCCGGCCACCTCTGGGTCATGGGCGACCACCGCCAGTTCTCCCAGGACTCCCGCTACCACCAGGACGACCCGCACGCCGGCATGGTCCCCCTCGACGACGTCGTGGGCCGCGCCATCGTCGTGGCCTGGCCGCTGCCCCACTGGTCGACCCTGCCGGTCCCGGACGCCTTCGCACCGGAGAACCGAGCAAGGTGATCGGCAAGGTGACCGGCAAGGTGGTCGGCAAGGTGATCTATTCACGCCATATGCGTTGAAGCGCCCGGCGGGGTCGGGTCCAATGGATCACCTTCACCAGGTGCGAGGACCACGGAAAGTCCGTCATGACCCACCCCGGCCAGTTGTACGCGCACGTGTCGCAGGCCAGGGTCGCGCCTCCCACGGCGGCGGAGCGCGCCTGGCTCGCCGGTCTCCAGAGCGCCCGCCATCCGGTCGACGCCGAGGGGCGCCGGCACGAACGGCGCGACGCGCCGCACACCCCGAGGGGCCCGCAGGCGCTCGCCCGGTTCGCGGAGGAGCGGGCGGACGCCTTCGCCGCCCCCCTCGGGGTGCCGCTCGCCACCGTCGAGGCGATCCCCGGCCGGACCGGTGACCCCCTGGTCCGCGCCCAGGCGGTGGGCCGGCTCATCGCCGCGGCCGAACGCGGCGTCGACCTCCGGCCCCGTTCCGCCCCCCGGCTGCCCGACGCCCTGGAGGTTGCCGGGGAGACAGGCGCCGTCCCCGGCAACCTCGTCGCCAACACCCGGCCGACCGGAGCCCCGCGTGGAGGTCGCGCTCCGGTACGACCGGGGGAACTGCGCATGGCGGGCCCGCAGACCACCCCCGGCCCCGTCGGCCTGCGCGACGACCCCTTCACCGGGGTGCGCGTCGAGGCCGGCACCCTCACCCTTCCCGCCGGCCCGGGCATCGGCGCCGCTACCCTCCATCCGACCCCGATCACCTGGGACAAGGACTGACATGAGCCTTCGCTGCGCCGTACTCGACGACTTCCAGCAGGTGGCCACCACCGCCGCCGACTGGAGCCCCCTCAAGGACCGGGTGGAGGTCGTCAGCTTCCCCGAACACTTCGCCACCGAGGACGAACTCGCCGCCGCGCTGGCCGACTTCGACATCGTCGTGACCCTCCGCGAACGCGTCCCCTTCCCCGCCTCCCTCCTCGACCGGCTGCCCCGCCTGCGCCTCCTCGTCGCCTCCGGCATGCGCAACAGCGTCATCGACCACGCCGCCGCCGCCCGCAACGGCGTCACCGTCTGCGGCACCGCCAGCACCTCCACCCCGCCCGTCGAACTGACCTGGGCCCTCCTCCTCGGCCTCGCCCGGGGCATCGTCACCGAGAACACGGCGCTGCGCACCGGCGGCCCCTGGCAGTCCACCGTCGGCGCCGACCTCCACGGCCGCACCCTCGGCCTCCTCGGCCTCGGCAAGATCGGCAGCCGGGTCGCCCAGGTCGCGCTCGCCTTCGGCATGGACGTCCAGGCCTGGAGCCAGAACCTCACCGACGAGCGCGCCGCCGAGGTCGGCGTCCGGCGGGCCGCCTCCAAGGAGGAACTCCTCGCCACCAGCGACTTCGTCTCCCTCCACCTCGTCCTCGGCGACCGCACCCGCGGCCTCCTCGGCCCCGCCGAACTGGCGCTCCTGAAGCCGACCGCGTACCTCGTCAACACCTCCCGGGCCGGCCTCATCGACCAGGACGCCCTCCTGGAGGCCCTGCGCGAGGGCCGCATCGCCGGCGCCGGCCTCGACGTGTACGACGTCGAACCGCTGCCCGCCGACCACCCGGTGCGCACCACGCCCCGCCTCCTGGCCACCCCGCACCTGGGCTACGTCTCCCAGAACAACTACCGCACCTACTACACGCACGCCGTCGAGGACATCGAGGCGTACCTGGCGGGCGCGCCGGTCCGCCTCCTCGGCTGAGCCTTCCTTCCCGCGCCCGGGCGCCACAGAGCCGCCTGGCGGCGACATGGTCTTCCTGTCCGACGGGGCGGGGTCCGGACCCGCTACAAGGACGCCGACGAGCTGAGCCGCCAGGGCCGCATGGTCCGCTTCGAGCCGCCGACCCTGCTGCCCGCGCTCGCCGTGCACACCCGGCACACCGGCCTCACCGCGACCGCGTCCACCACACGTACAACGAACCCCTCACCCTGGCCCGGCAGTTCGCCCCCCTCGACCACCTCGGCGCCGACCGCTCGGACTGGAACGTCGTGCCCTCCGCGACCGACGCCGAGGCGCGCGACCTCGCCCTCGGGGATGCCGGAAGGGCACCTACTGAATCAGTAGGTGCCCTTCTGCCTTGTGCCCCCGGCAGGATTCGAACCTGCGACACCCGCTTTAGGAGAGCGGGAGGGCGAACCTCGGCCTGACCTGCACAGACGCTGCGAGAGCTGGTCGACACCCCAGAGCCCGAACACGCCCCTCGTTCCCCGTGGTTCCCCGCTTGATCTGGCACGGATGTGGCACGGTCCTCGCCGGCACCTGTCAGTGCCTCGGTATAACGTCCACCTGCGCGCGGTCGGCTTCCGAGGTCTCCAGCTCTGTAGTGCAGCTGCATCCCTGGTTCTGTCCGGGGGCGGCCCGGTGCAAGCCCGGGACCCAACCGACGGGCAGGCTCCGCCGATGGCCAAGAGTGCCCTGCCAGCGCTGGCCGCGCGCGAACCTTCCTAGCTGGTCGCATGCGGCCACGGCTCCGGAGGGCGCGTCGTTTCGTGTATCGACACTGGTCAGGGCGCAGTTAGGGCCTTCGTGCGGCCTCACCGTCCACGCATAGGCCGCGCACCGGTGGCGGCTCAAGCTTCGTGCGCCGGCTCGTGGCCGCGGTCCTCGAACGGTTGGACCGTGCTCGATGCAGGTCTATAGGGCTCTGCGCTGATCGGGCTGCGTGACCAATCCGACCTGGCTGCGCCGAGGGGTGGGCCCGTGGGGTAATGATCCTCGTGGATCAGAACTCGCTGCGGAAGGTCGTTGAAGGCCAGCTCGTCCGCTTGGAGGGAAACGCGTTTCAGGACTGCATGGACCGGCTGGGCCTGGAGCTGCACCCCGGTGACTACCAACCGGTGCGGGCTGCGGGGCCGAGAGGTGACACAAAGAATGACGGCTACTGCCCAAAGGCCAGGGTGTTCTTCGCGGCGCATGCGACGCGCAAGGAGCGCCTCGACAAGACCAAGGCCAAGATTCGCGGGGACCTGGAAGGATGCCTACGGGAGCACCGCGATGTGAAAGTGTGGCGCTTCCTCACGAATGACACGGTGCCGGGCGAGGTCGATCAGTTCATCGACAATGAGCTACGCCCGTTTTACCCCGCTGTCGCTATCGAGGTGTGGGGTCTCAAGACGCTCGCCCTAGAGATCTGCAAGCTCAGGCGGGAGCAGGTCGACCGGATCATCGACATCGTCTCGACCGAAGAGCCCGCGTTTGAAGTCGTACCGCTCAGTCACATGAGGACGGGACGCGACCTCTGGCCGATCCTCTCCGGTTGCCTCGGGTGGCTCGAACACGTTGAGCCGGACGACTGCACTGAGGACGAGCAGGACCTCATTGATGACGCTGTTCAGACCTTCCGGGACTGGAGCGACATCTCATCTGACATAGAGCACTCCCGTGCTTCAGTGCGCGACGCCCAACGCGGCATCACCGCCATCATCAATGAGCTTCAGGAGAAGGGACTCGTTCTCTACGCTGGCAGCAGAGACAGATTCCCCTTTGTTGGCGGCCCGTCGCCGCTCTTGGGGAGGGTGGCAATCTTCAAGATCGCTCGGGAGGTCAGTGGGGGCGGCACGGCTGCCGACAGCTGACCGGTGAGCCCCGGACCTACCTCGCCTGGTCCGGACTCTGTGACCGATGTCCACGTACGCCTCTCTAGGAGAGCGGCTGTGTGCTCTGGCCTAGAGCTTGGCACCGTCCGGTGGCATGTCGGCGAAGCCGCAGTCGCGAGGCTGGTTGGCCGCATATGTTAGTGCGATGTCAATGTCCAAGTCGGCGATCCAGAAGCTCGGCAAGCGCCTAGAGGTCCCTGATGGAGCGACGGATGAAGCTCTCCAACTGCTAGAGGATCTGCTCATCGACTACGACGAGCTGCTATCTGCCGCGCGCGGGGTGATCGACAACCTCTGCGATGCCCTGGAGTGGCCCATCGGGGTGACCCACAGGCTCAAGACGACGGATACCTTGATCCAGAAGCTTCGCCGAGCCAAGGAGAAGGGGCAAAGCACGAACCTGGCTCGTGTCCAGGACATCGCCGGCATCCGGGTGTCTGGGGGCATAACTCTCGTGGAGCAGGATGACCTACGCGACATGATCATTGACGCCTTCGAGCGTCAGGGACACAAGTGCACAGCCAAGGACCGCCGCGAGGATCCGATGGTGGGCTACCGTGCGGTTCACGTGGTTGTAGCGCTTGGGGACCGTTACGTCGAGGTTCAGATCCGCACCACCGGCCAAGACCTCTGGGCCAACGTCTTCGAGCGGATCGCCGACATCTTCGGCCGCGAGATCAGGTACGGGAAGGACCCAGAGGTTGGCGGTGAGGCTGCCAAAGACGTCATCGCCAGCATGGAGGGCATCTCGGAGCGGCTGTACGGACTGGAAAAGATGGCTTACGAAGGAGTTGGCACCCATGGAGGGCGGGAAGCTACTCTGGAGGCTCAGAAGCCTCTGCTCGACGCACTCCGCAGCGTGCTAGAGCAGATCGAGACGATCAAGGGAGGGCTGCCTAGATGAAGTCGCTCAAGCACTTCCTGCTCGTCTACAACCGCCAGAGCGGCGAGACTGACGTTCGCCAGGAGTTCCCTTCCTCTGAGGGGCGTGCGGCACTCAGGGCTCGGTTCCAGCTGGAGCGAGAGTTTCGGGGCCAGGACACCGAGGTCGTCGTACTCACCGGTTCTTCGCTGGCTGCACTCAGGAAGACGCACTCGCGTTACTTCGGCTCCTCGACAGGCCGAGTGCTGACGGCTGCCTGAGCAGGCAGTAAGGGCGAAGGGTCACACTCTGTATCCAAGGCTTAATGCCACTTAGCCCCCCGGGTTACGCTCTGCCGCTACGCTGACCTCCGGTCGCAGAGCGTAACCCGGGGGGCTAAGTGGCAGGTTGTTTTTACCTGACCTTTACCATGGCGGAGGCGGATTCCCGCCCTACCTGGCTGCCCACCCTTAACTCCCATCCCGTCTGCCGTCGACCCACACACCGTGGAGCACGCCCGGTGCCGTGTCTGCTCGGCTCTGCCTGGGTCGACGGCGGGCGGGATGGGAGTTCCCCACCGCTACACCCCACCGGCCGGCACCCGCCCGCGGGCCCCTCCCATCCCGGAGTCTGAGCGCCCCCGCCGGAGGCATGTCGGTGACCTGAGGAACCGGCGGCCGTTGGGGCTCGGACTCATGCTCTTGGGCCTATCCCGTCTTGCAGGGGCGGGCGTCGGCGCAGCGGGGGCGGAGCGGGCCGAAGGCAGGAGCGGCGCCCCGAGCGGAGCCGGGAAGCCCGCCCGGCGGAGCGGAGCGCAGCCGGGTGCTTGATGAGGTAGAGAAACCTGTAACAGCTTCCCCGGAACGGGCGCTCTTGTGGGCGTAGTCGGCAGGTGCTGCCATAGGTGTGGGGATCTGTCTGCAGGGGGGGCGACGGATGAGTGGTCTCACGGTGAAGTCGTGGAAGCGGCACGGCAGGGATCGGCTGTACGTGAATCTCCCGGACGGGACTGCGGTCGCATGGGCGGATCGCGCAACCGGAACCGTAACGATCAAGGTGAGGCAGTATCAGGGGGAAGCACTGGTCCTGCTTCGTGCGCATCTCGGCGATGGGCTCACTGTCGATACGGCTGGTTCGGCAAGCTCGGCTTCGCCTGCCGACGCTCCTCCTCGTCAGACGCTACCTCCTCCCAACGGTGCGACGCCGCCGGCATCCCTCCCGCCCCTCACCCCCAGCGAAGATCTCGCCAGGAATCCACCAGGCGCTCGGCTCATCGGACCCATGGCTGAGCGGGGGCCATCCTCAATGCAGCGACTCCGTTCGAAACTGCTGAGGCAGCCTTCGGAGTGGGACAGCTTCTACACCGGGCTCAAGGGGGAGAGGAAGGTCGGGCGGGAGCTGGCTCGCTTATCCCGTTCCGGCTGGCACGCGCTCCACGGGATCCAGAAGGGCAACGGCGGCGACATCGATCATTTGCTGATCGGGCCGGGCGGGGTGTTCACGATCAACACCAAGACCCACCGCGGGGCGGCGGTCTGGGTAGGGGACACCATGGTCAAGGTCAACGGGGGTCCCCCTCGCCCCTACGCCGCCGCGAGCAAGACTGAGGCGGACTTCGTTCGACGAGCCCTTCAGCGGTACTGCGACTTCGACGTGCCGGTCGAACCCATGCTGGTCTTCGTGGGCGTGGAGTCCCTACGCCAGTCCAACCCTCAGGGCGCGGTCCGCGTCTGCCAAGAGCGGGAGATAGCAGCACTGGGGCCACTCACTGGGCGTCTCACCGCCGAACAGGTCGAGGCCGTCTACGCGGTGGCTCGTCACCGCCGGGTCTGGCTGAGGGGCTGACCCTGATCGTTGCGGAGAAGGCGGCTGGTGAATCCGGCGTCGCGCAGACGCTCGTACGCCGCGGTCACTTCTGCCGGCATCGGCTGGCTGATCATGAAGCCCTGCTCCGGATAGACGAGGAGCCGCTGCAGGGCGCCTACCAGCATGTCGATTACCAAGCGGGGATCACCGATCGAGCCGACGTAGTCGTGGAGCGTCATCGGGCTTGAGGCGCTCACGATCTCGACCTCGGGCCACAACTTCCTGGCTGTGGCGTACGCGCGGCGTTCCTCGTACGGCTTGCTGATCAGCAGGACGGAGGTCACCTCGACGCCGGCCTCGGCGAGCAGGTCTCGGGAGAACCGAATGTTCTCCCCGGTGTTCCGGGCACGCGGTTCCACGAGCACGGCCGATGCCGGGACGCCGAGTTCGAGGGCCCGCTCGTGGTAGTGGACAGCTTCGCCGCGGGGCATGCGTTCCCGTGTCGTGGGGCTGGTGGCTCCAGTGAAGACGAGAAGGGGAGCCAGGCCGCGCCGGTACAGGTCGACTGCGGTGTCGGCTACGCCAAGGTCGTGGCTCCCGAGACCGATCGCCACCGAGCAGGGCCGGGGGGCGTGCCCCATCTGGTGGTACTCCCAGAGGAGTCGCGTGTCGGCCCAGTCCTGCGTCGAGATCACTGCTGGCCTTCCTGAGGCTGTGCCGAGTCGGGGACCTTGAAGTCGTACTCCCACGCGAAGCGCGACGCCGCGTGTACCCCGATCGCGAACTCGACCACGGTGCCGGCGGCCGTGTACGTCGTGCGGTGGAGCTCGACCACGGGTTCGCCAGGGGGAAGCTGGAGCATCCGCACTTCCTCTGCCGTCGGGGTGCGGGCGAACAGGGATTCCTTCATGTGGTCGATCTCGTATCCAGCGTCGTAGAGGACGCGGAATCCGCCGCCCCTGCCGGCCGGTCCGGGAGTCGGGTCGACCAAGCGAGTGCCCTCCACGTGCTCGGGGCGGTAGTAGCTGGTCAGCGAATGAGTCGGCTGGTCGCCTTCCTTGACGAGTCGGGCCCGCGCGTAGACCGGTGCCCCCGCCTCCAGGCCGTGGGCTGCCGCCACAGCGGACGGTGCCTCGACAAGGCTGACGGTCTGAGTCTGCTCGTTCCGGCGGTACGCCCGGCCTGAGGCGACACGATCCGCGATGAAGGCGACCTCGTCACCGTCGCGCCACTTCGCCTTGTCGTACCGGGCGATGCCGAGCCGCTTGAGCGGTACGCGTTCGCGGACGACGGTCCCGTGGCCCCGGGAAGAGGTGACCAGCCCTTCGGCTTCCAGCGCCTTGTAGGCGGCGTGAACCGTGGCCTTCGAGCCCTCTCCCGCCTCGACCAGCTCTCTGATCTGCGGCAACCGCTGACCAGGCTCGTACTCACCCCTCCGGATCTGCTCAGCCAGCTTGTCTGCCAGCTCCCGCCACTTGGGCGCCATCTCGAACCCCTTTCAACAGGAACCAGTCAAACACAGCCCTAGGACTGTTGACAGTCCTAGGACTGCTGGGCACTATCTACTCAAGCGCTCGCAGTCCTAGGACAGCGAGTGCCGCGGTCTCATTTGGGCTGCCCCACAACGTAGGAGTGCTGATGCCGTCCTTCAAGATCGACCTTTCTAGCGCTGTCGTGTTCGTCGCGACCGCTCCCACGCCGAAGCTCGTGAGCAAGCAGACCGGTGAGCGTGCCACGGACCGGGAGACCGGTGCCGGTCTCTCCACGGTGGGCCTGCTGATCTCGGACGAGGGGGAGGGCAACCTCTACCAGGTGACGGTCCCGGAGACCGGTCTCCCCGACGGGCTGATGCCGGGTATGCCGGTGTCGGTCATCGGGCTGAAGGCCCGGGACTGGGAGAACACGTTCAACGGCCAGACCCGCCACGGCATCTCCTTCCGCGCCGTCGCGGTCACCCCGATGGGCGCCTGACCATGGCTGACATCTCGACCTTATGGGAGGTCGGCCTCCCGCTCGCCACAACCGCCGGCGGCCTTGGCTACGCCAAGGTCCGAGCGCCCCGGGTGTTCTGGTCGCTGATCGGTCTGCCGGTTACGCGGGTGCGGTTCGCGATGACGTATCACGCGACGATGGACGTGTGCGGGCTGACGGTGCAGCCGTCCCGCCTGCGGGCGTTCATGGTCCGCAACGTCGCCCGCCGCTCCGAGGTCCAGCCTGTGCCGCCGAAGGTCCGCCGCGTACGGGGCACTTCGACCGGGATGCGGGTCACCCTGCGGCTCCCGGCCGGTCTGGAGCCCGCCGACGTGATGGCGGCCTCCGAACGCCTCCGGCACGCCTGGGGCGTCCACTCCGTGCACGTCGTGGAGACCAAGCCCGGGTTCGTGGAACTGCGGATGACCGGCTACGACGTTCTGCGCCGGGTCCGGATGCCGCGCTCCCGGCGGCGTCTGTCGGGTTCGTTGGCGGTGCCGGTGGCGCTGCGGGAGGACGGGTCGGCGTTCGTACGGGACTACCTGAAGGTCCCGCACGCGCTGACCCTCGGTGCGAACCAGTCCGGCAAGTCGATGTATCAGCGCAACCTCATCGCCCAGCTCGCCCGCCTCGACGTGGCCCTGGTCGGCATCGACTGCAAACGGGGTGTGGAACAGCGCGGGTACGCGCCCCGCCTGTCGGGGTTCGCCACCACCCCCGAGGAAGCGTCCGGCCTGCTCGACGTCCTGGTCGGGGAGATGGAAGACCGCTTCGACCTGCTGAGCTTCGCCGGGGTCGCCGACATCTGGGCCCTGCCCGAGACCGCACGTCCGGTCCCGGTCGTGGTCCTGGTGGACGAGGTCGCGGAGCTGTTCCTCGTCGCGGGGAAGAAGGACGAGGAACGCCGGGACCGGATGGTCATGCAGATGATCCGGCTCGGGCAGATGGCCCGCGCGGCCGGCATCTACCTGGAGGTGTGCGGGCAGCGCTTCGGCTCGGACCTCGGCCGCGGCGCGACCACCCTGCGGGCCCAGCTCACCGGCCGGGTCGTGCACCGGGTCAACGACAAGCAGACCGCCGACATGGGACTCGGGGACATCGCCCCGGACGCGGTCGTGGCCGTGACCGCGATCCCGCCGGACCGGCCCGGCGTCGCGGTGGCCGGTGACACCTCCGGCGGCTGGACCCGCATCCGTACCCCCGAACTGTCCGCCGCCGAGGTCGCCGACATCTGCGCCCAGCACGCTGACCTCACCCCGGACCTTCCCGCCCTCGCCGCCTACCGCCCGGCCCAGACCGACGGCATCGCCCTCGACGTCGTGGAGTCCGACCCGCTGGTCAAGCCCGCCCCGGCCACCTCGTAACACCCCCTGCTCCCTCGGTCGGCGTGACCGTCTCACGCCAGGTCCCTACCCGACCCATGCCCGAAAGGAGGCGGCCGCGTGTTCCGCCCCTTCCGTCTCGACGCCGTCCTGATCCAGGCCGTCATCGCCGGGGCCCTGTCCTTCGCTCACCTGCACGACCTGGCCGAGGCGGCCGGGCAGGACGGATGGAAGGCGTGGGCCTACCCGGTCTCCGTCGACCTCCTCCTGGTCGCCGCCTGGCGCCGGATGCGCACCGACAGCGGCAACCGGGACGCCTGGCTCTGGTTCGCCATCGCCCTCATCGCGTCCCTCGGCGCCAACGTCGCCACCGCCGGACTCCTCGACATGAACGACGTCCCGGCCTGGCTGCGGATCCTCGTCGCCGGATGGCCCGCCATCGCCTTCCTCGGCGGCACCCTCCTCGCCCACGCCCATCCCACCTCCGAACCCACCTCGGCCCCGGAACCCGCACCGGTCCCGGAGCCGGTGGCCGAAGTGACCGTGGAACGGGCGCCGGAACCGGCGCCCGAACTTCCGCCGGCCGAACCCGAACCGGTGGGGATCCAGCCGGAACCTGCCGCGCAGGAAGAACAGCTCGGACCCGCGCCCGTTCCTGCGGTGCCAGCTGTGGCGGTGCCGCCCGCGCTGATGGCTCACGCCCAGAAGATCGCGGACGCGCACCGGGCTCAGACCGGGCGGCCGATCGACGCGGAAACCCTCCGCACCCGCCACGGCATGCCCTCTGCCCTCGCCGACTCCATCGCCCTTCAGCTCGCCTGACCCAGGAAGGAGGTACGTCCCGTGCGACCCAACCGCTTCCACAACGTCATCAAGATCGGCCCGGTGCAGGTCGGCACCCACCGCGACGGCCGCGGCCGGACCAAGCACACCGCCGTGTGCACGGCCCCCGGCTGCGACTTCTCCGCCGACTACAACACCCGCGCCGCCGCCGAACTCGCCGCCCGCACCCACCGCTGCCAGCCCCGCTGAACCCGAAGGAGCCCGTCCCATGGACGTCCCGCTCTGGCTCGCCCTGATCGTCGTCGGTGGCCTCGGAATCAAACTCATCCGCCCGCCCTGGTGGCTCGTCGCCGCCCTTCTCCTCGGCGGCTACCTCCTCGCCGACAGCCTCCTCACCCCGGTCATCGACCCCATCGCCAAGTAGGGAGACCCCGCCATGCTCCAGCCCCGCATCCCGGTCAACCCGCTCCCGCCCGTCCACCCCATCCCCCCGACCCGAACCGAACCGGTGACCACCCCGACCCCGATCGTGGTCCCGGCCCCCGCCCCCGCCCCGTCCACCACGCCCCGCGGCTCGGTCCAGCTCACCCCCGGCAGCGCGGTCGCCCTCGCCGCGGGTGGTGGCGCCGTCGTCCTGGTCGTCGGCGCCGTCCTGGTCTCCATGCTCCTCGCCGTCGCCATCAGCGCCGCGTCCATCGCCGTCGTCGCGGTCGTGCTCCGGCTCCTGGTCCGCGACATGCAGAAGGGTCGGTAGCTGCCGTGGACACGCAGACGATCGCGGCGGCGGGCTTACCGGCTCTGGGCTGGGCCCTGCACGGCGGGCTGCTCTGGCGCCGCCTGGCCACCGCCCGCCGCGACCCGCTCACCGGCCTGCACACCCGCGCCGGATGGACCGCCCGCGCCGACCACCTCATGAGCAAGCACCCGAACGCGCTCGTGGTCCTGGTCGACCTGGACGACTTCAAGGCCATCAACGACACCCACGGCCACGCCGCCGGCGACACCGTCCTCACCACCACCGCCGACAGGCTCGCTGACTGGTGCGGCCGTCACGGCATCGCCGCCCGCCTCGGCGGAGACGAGTTCGCCGCCATCGTCACCGACCCCGCTCGCACCCCCGGCCTCGCCGAGCTCCGGGCCGCGCTGGACGAGCCGATCACCCACCGCGGGCACGCCCTGCCGGTCTCCGCTTCGGTCGGGCACTGCCACCGCGACCAGCTGCCGGTCCCGGTCCTCACCGACGCCCTCTCGGCCGCCGACGCGTCGATGTACGCGGTCAAGGGCCACGGCAGGCGCAACACCCGCTAGCGGCCCCCGGGGCGGCCTCGGTCGCCAAACTTCCGCCGCCCCGGGCGCCTTCACCCCATTCCAGATCCACCGGACCCGAAAGGGAAACCTCATGATGCCCCAGACCCCGCCCGCCCGCGTCTGCTCCCACTGCGACGGCTTCCCCGTAGTCCACATCACCACCGGCACCACCCAGGACGGCCAGCGCCGCACCCTCGCCGCCACCTGCCCCGCCTGCAAGGGCACCGGCACCCGCACCGCCCCCACCGCCCTCGCCCGCGCCGGGAAGTGACGGCCTTGACCGACACCGCCCTCGCGGCGGGCCTGGACCCGGCGACCCTGAGCGACCTGCTCCGGGTGGCCGGGTCCCCCGGCTTCGACCGCCTCACCGAACAACTCCGCCGCACCGGCGGCTGCACCGCCCCCATCCGTCTCACCGGCGGCACCAAGCTCCTCGACCCCGCCACCCGCACCGTGATCCACGCCTACACCACCGACGCCGAACCCGGCGGCATCCTCCGCGTCGCCTGCGGCAACCGCCGCGCCTCCCGCTGCCCGGCCTGCGCCTGGACCTACGCCGGCGACACCTACCACCTCATCCGCGCCGGCCTCGTCGGCGACCTTGGCAAGGGCACCCCGGAGACCATCCGGGAACACCCGCGGGTTTTCGCCACCCTCACCGCCCCGTCCTTCGGCCCCGTCCACAACCGCCCCGGCACCCGCCCCTGCCGCTGCGGCACCCGTCACCCCGAGGACGCCCCCGCGCTGGGCACTCCGCTCGACCCGGACACGTACGACTACACGGGCGCTGTGCTGTGGAACAACCACGCCTCCGAGCTGTGGCGCTACTTCACGATCTACCTCCGTCGCGAGATCGCCGCCCGCGCCGGCCTCACCCAGAAAGCCGCCCGCGAACAGTCCCGCGTCTCCTTCGGCAAGGTCGCCGAGTACCAGAAGCGCGGGGCCGTCCACTTCCACGCCGTCATCCGCTTCGACGGCCCCGACGGACCGGACACCCCGCCTCCGCACTGGGCCACCCTCGACCTTCTCACCGACGCCATCCACGCAGCCGCCGCCCGCGTGCGCGTGGTCGTTGACGCTGCCCCCGCTCACGGCATCGGCCAGGACCTGACGCTCACCTGGGGCACCCAGCTCGATGTGCAGCCCATCGGTGCCTTCGGCCAGGGTGAGGAACTGACCGAGCAGGCCGTGGCCGCCTACGTCGCGAAGTACGCCACCAAGGCCGCCGAGACCACGGGCACCGTCGACCACCCGGTCGGCAACAAGGAAGCCCTCGTCCTCCTCGGCGTCCCGGATCACCCCCGGCGCCTGATGGAAGCCTGCATGGACCTCGACACCGCTTACCCGGACCGGCGGCTCCGCGCCTGGGCCCACATGCTCGGCTTCCGCGGCCACTTCTCCACCAAGTCCCGCGCCTACTCCACCACCCTCGGCGCCTTACGCCAGGTCCGCGCCAACTACCGCGCACAGCAGCAACGCACCGCCCTCGGCCTGCCCGACCCCGACGAGCACCCGGAGTCCACCCTCCTCGTCGTCGCCCACTGGGCCTACGCCGGCCACGGCCGCACCCCCGGCGAATCCTGGCTCGCCGCCAACATCCGCCGCGACATCCAGCACAACCGCGAACACGCGAAAGAGATCCGAACCGAAGTCGAAGCAACCCCTGAAGGGGAGTGGTGACCATGTCCGTCCGTCTGCTCACCGTGGACCAGGTCGCCGAACTCCTCGGCACCTCCGTCCGGTTCCCTCGGCGCCTGATCGAGGAACGGCGCATCACCTTCGTCAAGGTCGGGCGGCACGTCCGCATCCCGGAGCCCGCGGTGCAGGCGTACATCGAGACCCACACCGTGCAGCCCATCGTCCGGCGTTTCGGGAAGGTGGCGTGATGGCGAACCGCAAAGGCCGGCGCCGCCGGTTCGGGACCGTGCGGCAGCTCGCGTCTGGCCGTTGGCAGGCCCGCTATCGCGACCCTCTGTCCGGCGAGACGAAGGCCGCGCCGCAGACCTTCGCGACGAAGACCGACGCGGATGTGGGCTGACCACCATCGAGGCGGAGATCGTCCGGGGCACTTATCAGGCACCCGACGCGGGCAAGATCGCCTTCGGCCCGTACGCCGATGACTGGCTGAAGCACCGCAAGCTGGAGGACCGTTCCCGGGAGCGGAACGAGGGCGTGCTCCGGTTGCACATCAAGCCGACCTTCGGCACCGGAACCCTTGCCGCCATCACCACACCCCGCGTCCGGGCCTGGCGTACCGCCCTGCTGGAAGCCGGCGTGGGCGAGCCCACCGTGGTCAAGGCGTACCAGCTCCTGAGAGCGATCCTCAACACGGCGGTCGACGACGAGCTGATCCGCCGCAACCCGTGCCGCATCAAGGGAGCCGATCATTACGACGTGCCAGAGCGTCCCGTCCTCACGGTCGCTGAGGTGTACGCCGTGGCCGACGCCATCCAGGCTCGATACCGGGCGCTCGTCCTCCTCGCGGCCTTCACCACGCTCCGGTTCGGTGAGCTGGCCTCGCTGCGACGCCGGGACCTCGACCTGAGCCGCTGTGTGGTCCTCGTCCGCCGGGCCCAGTCGGAGCTTCAGAACGGGAAGCTCGCCGACAAGGCGCCGAAGTCCGCCGCCGGCGTCCGGCCGGTCGCCTTCCCCGCTGAACTCGTCCCCGAGCTGACTCACCACCTGGAGTGCTTCGCCGCGGCCGGGCAGGACGGTCACCTCTTCCAGGGGCCCCGTGGCGGTCTGCTTCGGCGGAGCAACTTCCGCGACGACTGGACGGCCGCGCGCGCAGAGGCCGGCGTCTCCGGTGACGTGCACTTTCACGATCTTCGCCACACCGGGAACACGCTCGCCTCCAGCGCCGGCGCGAGCACGCGTGAGCTGATGACGCGGATGGGGCACAGCACGACCCGGGCCGCGCTGATCTATCAGCACATGACGAGCGACCGTGATCAGCACATCGCGGGGAAGCTCGGGGAGATGATCCGCCGGTCCCGTGGGGAGGGTGATTCGCCGCCTTCTGGCACGTAGGTGGCACGGGCGTGATCATGCGAAAGGGCCAGCTCCGGGGAAAAACCCCTGTGAGCTGGCCCTTCGGCTTGTGCCCCCGGCAGGATTCGAACCTGCGACACCCGCTTTAGGAGAGCGGTGCTCTATCCCCTGAGCTACGGAGGCGGGGATGGCGGGTCACAGCCTAGCGGATGGGGGGTGGTGGGGGCGCCTCGGTTTGTGTGTGGGGGTGATTACGGGGTGCGGGGGGTGAGGGTGGCGGCCGCGGTGAAGGAGAGGTGGTCGTTCTGGGTGGCCTGGATCTCGACCGTGCGGGTGGGGGTGGGGAGGGTCGTGATGTAGCAGGGGGCGTCCAGCTCGATGTAGCGGTGGAACGTGGTGTGGAGGCCGGTGAGGACGGCGGTGGGGTGGCCGTCGGAGGTGGTGTGGTGGGCGGCCTGGCGGGCGGCTTCGATGAGGAGCATGCCGGGGGCGTGGTCGACGGGGTGGTCGAAGAGCACCGGGTGCGTGGGGTCGATGCGCAGCTGGGTCCGGTGGGGGGCCGGGGTGGGGGCCAGGACGACGTCGGTGCGGCGGTCGCGGTCCACGTGGTGGGGAGGCAGTGGGGACGGCGCGGGGAGGGCCGTGGAGAGGGCGCGGGCGGTGTCGGCGTACGGGCCGCGGAGCCGCTGGTAGAGGTGGGGCGGCTGGTTGGTGAAGGCGGCCTGGGCGGTGCCGAGGGGGGTGCCGTCGCGGGTGAGCTCGACGTGCATCGTGAGGCCGTGCAGGCGGCGGGCGCGGCGGGTGACGTCGGTGCACCGGACGTGCATGTCGACCTCGGCCGGGGTGGCGCCGACGGCGAGGGCGTCGGGGTCGAGCGTGAAGGAGAAGGTGTTCCAGATCTGGCGGTGGCCGAAGGGCACGTCGTAGGCGACGTGGCTCAGCAGCGGGACGGCCTGGCGGACGGTCTCGGCGAGCAGCAGCGGGTCGTGGCGGCCGTCGGTGGGCGCGTAGAACGCGTGGGTGCGGGGCCACTGGGCGGTGACGGTGAAGGTGTCGGGACCTTCCGTCTTCCAGCCGGTGAGGAGGACTTCGGAGTGCGCGCTCTTGTGCACGTACTCCCTCGGTAACGCGCTGCTCAGACCCGCGTGGTTCACGGTGGCGGTGTGGTCGACGTATGGAGTCATCGGATTCCCCCAGGTGTCGTGCGCAGTGTGGATGGCCCTGACCGGGCACACGCTCTAAAATAGAGGATGTTCGTTTTTTTTGTCGAGAGGGGAGCGGGACGGTGGCAGATCGGAACCGACAGAGGACGCCGCAACCGAGGGCGGTGCAGACCAGGGCGGTGATCCTGCGCGCCGCGGCCGAGGTGTTCGACGAGTTCGGGTTCAGCGGGGCCAGCATCAGCAAGATCATGAAGCGGGCCGGCGTCACCCAGGGGGGCATGTACTTCCACTTCGGCTCCAAGGAGGAGCTCGCCTACTCCGTGATGGTCAGCCAGGGAGAGGGCCTCGACTTCCCCAAGGGGGAGGACGGGCTTCAGCGGCTCATCGACATCACCCTGTACCTGGCCGTCGAGCTGCGGCGCAATCCGCTGCTCCGCGCCGGGGTCCGACTCGCCGTCGAGCAGGGCGAGTTCGGGCTGCGTGACGATGTGGCGTACCAGGCCTGGGTGCTGGAGTTCCGGCAGCAACTGCGGTTCGCCCGCGCCAGGGGCGAGCTCCTGCCCGGGCTCGACGACGAGGACTTCGCCTGGGTGCTCGTGAGCTCCTTCACCGGTGCGCAGCTGTTCTCCCAGGTGTCGTCCGAGCGCCGCGACCTGCCCCAGCGGGTCGTCTCCCTGTGGCGCTACCTGCTGCCCGCAGTGGCCGTGCCCGAGATCCGGGACTCGCTGCGGTTCGATCTGCCTGATGCGGGGGCGGAGTTGGGGGTGGACGAGGGCGTTCAGGGCGTCGAGGTGCCATAGCCGTCGTGTGAATCGGCGGTCTGCGGGCGGGTGGGATGGAAGCGCGGGTAGCGTCCGGCGGCGTCCCTCCCCTCCGCCTGAAGGAGCTCGACGTGTCGAAGGTCTTGCCGTCCCCCGCTGTCTCGCTGGCCGCGATCGTGAAGGCGTACGACGTCCGCGGGATCGTGCCCGACCAGTGGGACGAGGAGGTCGCCGGGCTCTTCGGCGCCGCCTTCGTCCGCGTCACCGAGGCCGACGCCATCGTCGTCGGCCACGACATGCGCCCCTCCTCGCCCGGCCTCTCCGACGCCTTCGCCCGCGGTGCCGCCCGCCTCGGCGCCGACGTCACCCTCATCGGGCTGTGTTCCACCGATCAGTTGTACTTCGCCTCCGGGAGTCTGGGTCTGCCCGGTGCGATGTTCACCGCCTCGCACAATCCGGCCCGGTACAACGGCATCAAGATGTGCCGTGCCGGCGCCGCGCCCGTCGGGCAGGACACCGGCCTCTCCGACATCCGCGCCCTCGCGGAGCGCTGGCTCGTGGAGGGTGCCCCCGAGGCCGCCGCCACGCCCGGGACCGTCACCGAGCGGGACACCCTCGCCGACTACGCCGCCCACCTCAAGGCGCTCGTCGACCTCACCGCGATCCGCCCCCTCAAGGTCGTCGTCGACGCCGGCAACGGCATGGGCGGCCACACCGTCCCCACCGTCTTCGACGGCCTCCCGCTGGACACCGTTCCGATGTACTTCGAGCTCGACGGCACCTTCCCGAACCACGAGGCGAACCCCCTCGACCCGAAGAACATCGTCGACCTCCAGGCCCGTGTCCGGGCGGAGGGTGCCGACCTCGGTCTCGCCTTCGACGGGGACGCCGACCGGTGCTTCGTCGTCGACGAGCGAGGCGAGCCCGTCTCCCCCTCCGCGATCACCGCCCTCGTCGCCGCCCGCGAACTCGCCAAGCATCCCGGTGGGACAGTCATCCACAACCTGATCACCTCCTGGTCGGTCCCCGAGGTCGTCCGCGAGAACGGCGGCGTGCCCGTCCGCACCCGCGTCGGCCACTCCTTCATCAAGGAGGAGATGGCGAAGACCGGGGCGGTCTTCGGCGGCGAGCACTCGGCGCACTACTACTTCAAGGACTTCTGGAACGCCGATACGGGCATGCTCGCCGCCCTCCACGTGCTCGCCGCCCTCGGAGGCCAGGAGGGGCCGCTGTCGGAGCTGGTCGCCTCGTACGACCGGTACGCCGGCTCCGGCGAGATCAACTCCACCGTCGCCGACCAGACCGCCAAGGCCGCCGAGATCAAGGCCGCGTACGAGGGCGAGGACGGCGTCGTCCTCGACGAGCTCGACGGTCTCACCGTCACCTCGGCCGACTGGTGGTTCAACCTCCGCGCCTCCAACACCGAACCCCTCCTCCGCCTCAACGTCGAGGCGCGGGACGCCGTGATCATGGGCAAGGTCCGCGACGAGGTCCTCGCCCTGCTCCGGGCCTGATCCCGGAGCTCCCGGCGCGCCTTCCCGGCCGTGGCGGTCATGCCGCGCCGGGGAGGCGGTGGCGGCGCACGGGCACGGGGGCGACGTCGTAGGCGTACGCCGCCGAGACCAGCGTCATGTGGTGGTGCCAGCCGGGGTACGAGCGCCCCTCGAAGTCCAGGAGGCCGTACGCGTCGGCGAGGCGGCGGGTCGTCGCGGCGGGTGCGCCCTGGTGGAGGGTCAGGTGGAGGAGGTCGTCCATCCGGTGGCGGGTGAGGGTCGTGAGCCAGAAGGGGCCGTTGCGGCGCTGGCTGAACAGACGGCAGGGCTGCGGAAGGTCGGGGAGGCGGACGAGGGTCGAGTGGACCCGCATCGCCTGGGGGTGGCGTAGCCGGCCGAGGGTGGCGACGCCGGCGGCCGTGAGTTCGGTGCCGGTGGGGAGGCCGGCGGGGGTGAGCGTGAGCGTCGGCGGGACGGCGACGAGCAGGTCCCAGCCGCGGGACGCCAGCGCGGCGACCAGCTCTCCCGCCCGCGCGGTCCGGCTCAGGTCCGCGACCAGGGGTGCGCGGGGCGCGTCCCGGACGGCGTCCGCGAGGTCCAGGATCAGCGAGGCGGGGGAGCGGTAGGAGGTCGCGGGGTCTATCCGGGCGCGGCGGCGCCGGTCGGCGTCGGTGACCCAGGCCTCCGGGAGCAGCAGCCGCCAGTCGACCGGGATGCCGGTGGTCTCGTCGAGGCAGGCGAAGATCCCGAGGCCGAGCTGGCAGTTGAGGGTCCGTCCGGCGGCCGGGTCGAACCGGCGGTGCACGCCGACGGAGTGGGAGCCGCGCTTGGGCAGGACCGCCTGCCCCACGGTCCAGGCGGCGGGGGTGTGGCGCTCGCCGACCCAGCGCAGGAGCTCGCGGCGGGCGGGCTCCCACTCCCAGGGGCTCGCGTTGATGAACTGCTGGAGCGACTGGTACGCGGTGGGGGAGTCCGTGACCGAGGCGGCGAGCTCCCGTACGGACTTCTTGCCGGGTGCGGTCAGCAGCCCCTGGAGGTAGACCCGCGCCCAGCGCCGCTGGTCGGCGCGGGACAGATGGCCGAAGAGCCGCTCGGTGAAGCCGGTCAGGGCCAGGTCGTCGGTGGGTAGTGGCGTGGGCCGGGTCGTGGGCCGGGACGTGGGCTCGGGCGTGGGCTCGGGCGTGGGCTGGGGTAACTCCTTGTGCGGCCTCTCCGTGGCTGCTCTGGGAGCCAGGGGCAGGGTCAGTGCCGTCATCTCTCCGCCTCCTCGGTAACGGCCGACGGGTGCGTCGGCCGGGCGGGATCCATCGGTCCGTCGATCGATCCGTCCTTGCAGAATACAGAACGATCGTTTTTTTTCGAGTGTTCCTCTGGTCTTCGAGGGGCGACTTGGGCAGGTTGGGGGAGGGCGCCCGGCGGAGCACCCGGGGTGGGTGACGTCTTCGCCAAGTAGCCCTCGCGTCGGGGTGCGCGTGCGGGCAGGCTGCGGTGCCGCTGACCCTTCGGGGACGGCGCGCGACGACGCGCGCCGACGTGGTCGACGCGTGTATCGACGCGTATCGGCGGGGCAGTGACGATCCGAATGGCAGTGATGAAGCAGTGATGAATACGTGGTGAAACAAACGCGCGCCGTGCGCACCCGCCAGCAGCTCCTCTCCGCGGCCGCGGTCGAATTCGACCTGCACGGTTACGAGGGGACCTCGTTCTCCCGGTTGAGTCGGCGCGCGGGCATTTCCGTGGGTGCGGTCACCTTCCATTTCGAGGCGAAGGCCGATCTCGCCGCCGCCGTGGTGCAGCGCGGAACGGCCCTGACCCGGGGCGTCGCCGGCGATGCCGCGCGGCGCGGCGGCCGGGCGGTCGACGCCGCCTCCGTCCTGCTGCTCTCCCTCGGCGCGCTCGTCGAGCGCGAGGCGGCCGTCCGGGCCGCGATCCGGCTCGGCCAGGAGGGCGGGCGGCCGGGGCCGTCGTGGTGCGGCGCCTGGCTCCCGTCCTTCCAGGCGTTACTCGAACAGGCCGCCGCGAGGGGGGAGCTGGCGCCGGGCGTCGAGCCCCGCCCGGTCGCCGGGCTCGCCTGTCACCTGCTGTCCGGCACCGCCTGGCGCGTCCGGCGGCGGCCCACCGCCCTGCCCGGCCGCGCGCTGGAGGAGCTGCGCGAGCTGTGGCGGCTCGTCTGCCGGGGGGTGGTCGCGGAGCCGTACGCGGAACCCCACGCAGCCGGCCCGCACGGCGAGCTCCGGGCCACCGTCCCGTACGGCGGCGGTCGGGCGCCGTCCGTCCCGCCGCAGGCCGGTCCCTGACCCCCTGCCCCCTGGCCCCCCGGACCCCCTGGCCCCCGGACCCCCTGCCTCCCTGGGCCTCGCCCGCCCGCCCCATACCCCGACCCGTACCCCCGACCCGTACCCCGCCCCGGCCGTCGCTCTATCGCGGTCGGGGCTTTGCGTATGAGCGCGGGAAACGCCATCGGAATGCCCGGAATGCCTCGTACCGCATTTACGGAATTCGACTCACGGCGGCCGGGGCGACTTTGACGAAATGCCGAAGTGGGGTCCGGGGGAACGGCGGGAAGTGCTTTTTCCGGGCCTGATTCCCTAGCCTCGCCACCATGTCGAACACACCTTCCCCCATCACCAAGGCGGTCATTCCCGCGGCCGGTCTCGGCACCCGGTTCCTGCCGGTCACCAAGGCCACGCCGAAGGAGATGCTGCCGGTCGTCGACAAGCCCGCCATCCAGTACGTCGTCGAGGAGGCGGTCGCCGCCGGCATGCCGGACATCCTCATGGTCACCGGCCGCAACAAGCGGGCCCTGGAGGACCACTTCGACCGCAACCACGAGTTGGAGGAGGCCCTGGCCCGCCGGGGCGACCAGGACAAGCTGGACAGCGTCTGCGCCTCCACCGAACTGGCCGACATCCACTACGTGCGCCAGCGTGACCCGCTCGGCCTCGGGCACGCCGTCCTGTGCGCCGCCCCGCACGTCGGCGACGAGCCCTTCGCCGTGCTCCTGGCCGACGACCTCATCGACCCCCGCGACCCCCTCCTCGCCCGGATGACCGAGGTCCGCGAGCGCCACGGCGGCAGCGTCGTGGCCCTCATGGAGGTCGGGCCCGACCGCATCCACCAGTACGGATGCGCCGCCGTACGCCCCCTGGCCGGCAGCGACGGCGTCCGCGTCACCGACCTGGTGGAGAAGCCCGCCCCCGGCACCGCGCCCAGCAACCTCGCCGTGATCGGGCGCTATCTGCTCGACCCGGAGATCTTCGCCGAGCTGCGCCGCACCCGTCCGGGGCGGGGCGGCGAGATCCAGCTGACCGACGCGCTGCGCGGGCTCGTCGAGCGCGGCCGGCCCGTGCACGGCGTCGTCTTCGGCGGCCGCCGTTACGACACCGGCGACCGCGCCGAGTACCTCCAGGCCACCGTCCGTCTCGCCTGCGAGCGCGACGACCTCGGGCCCGGATTCCGGTCCTGGCTGCGGGACTTCGTCGGCGCCCAGGAGCTCGTGGGTGTCTGACCGGCACGTTGTTCCGGTGGTGGGCGACTGCGCAAGACCCGCGGTCGCCCACCACCGGCCGCCCCGTGGCGGTGAGTTGCCAGAGTCGCGCCGGGAGCCCGCGCCCGATGCAGGTTACCGAACGGTAGTTACTTACTGTCCTTCTGGATACGCCGAACGAACCCGGCGCCCGGGCCACTCCCGGAAGGAGGTGAACCCATGAACCTGAACCTGAACCTCAGAAAGCTCCCCACCCCCCTCGCGCGCACCACCCCGATCGCCGACGCCGCCGGCGCGGTGGTCAGGGTGCCGACCGCGACCCTGCGGACCGCCGACTCGCCGCGGACCGTCGGACTCGACGAGGAGTACGCACGCACCCTGGCCACCGCCGAAGGTCCCTACCGGCCGCTCCTCGTCCACCGCGCCACCATGCGGGTCATCGACGGCACCCACCGGCTGCGCGCCGCACGGCTCCGCGGGCAGCACACCGTCGACGTCGTGTTCTTCGACGGCAGCGCCGAGGACGCCTTCGTCCTCTCCGTGGAGGCCAACATCCGCCACGGACGCCCCCTCACCCGCAGGGAGCGCACCACCGCCGCCCTGCGGATCCTCCGGACCCACCCGGACTGGTCCGACCGCTTCCTGGCCGACCGCACCGGGCTGTCCGCTCGGACCGTCGCCGCACTGCGCGTCCGGGCGACCGGGCCGACAGCGGTGGACGGCAGGATCGGCCGCGACGGCCGCATCCGGCCCCTGGACCCGGCACGCGGCCGGGAGGCCGCGGCCCGGCTCCTCGCCGACCACCCCCAGGCGTCGCTCCGGGAGATCGCCCGCGCGGCCGGCATCGCCCCGTCGACCGTACGGGACGTCCGGCGCCGGATCGGCGAAGGCGCCGACCCCGTGCCCGCCGGCCAGCGCCGCGCCCGCCCCCCGCTCCACGACGCGAGCGGCGGCCTGTCCGGCGTACCCGGTGGATCCGGTGGATCCGGTGGACCCGGATCGACGGGCAGGGCAACCGGCTCGTCCAGTACGTCCGACGGCGGTGCCGGCCAGCGGCTCGCCGCCCTGGTGCCCGCCCTCTGCAAGGACCCCCTGCTCCGCCTCAGCGAGGCGGGCCGGCTCCTGCTGCGGATGCTGGACCTCCAGGTCAGCGCCCTGCGCCAGCGGGAACGGATCGTCGCCGCGGTCCCCCCGTACCGCGCAGAGACGGCGGCCGCCGCAGCCGCCCAGTGCGCACAGGTCTGGCAGGAACTGTCGGACGAGCTCCGCCGCCGGGGCTCCGCCGAGTCCTCCGCCTGAACTGAACGCGCGCCGCACCACCCCGAGTTACCCCTCACCCCCTCACCCCCTCACCCCCTCACCCCCTCACCCCCTCACCCCCTCACCCCCCCCACGTTCCCCGTTCCCCCCATCCCCTGCTTCTCCGTGTTCGTGTGAAAGGACTGGTTGGTCATGTCGGTTGTCGAGAGTGCGCGTCCGGGTTCGGGTGCGAGCGCGTCGGCGAGTGGTGGTGCGGCCGGTGGGCCGGTACCGGAGAGGCTGGACGGCCGGCTCAAGCTCGTCCTGGTCGTCCTGCTCGTCGCGCAGTTCATGCTCGCGGTGGACTTCTCCATCCTCAACGTCGCCCTGCCCGTCATCGGCGAAGGCCTCG
>NZ_JABBGE010000014.1 GCF_012927245.1 Streptomyces sp. R302 | reverse complement strand
CATAGTGTTTCGGTGGTCATAGCGTTAGGGAAACGCCCGGTTACATTCCGAACCCGGAAGCTAAGCCTTTCAGCGCCGATGGTACTGCAGGGGGGACCCTGTGGGAGAGTAGGACACCGCCGAACAACCCGCCCTTTTAGCTCAGTCGGCAGAGCGTCTCCATGGTAAGGAGAAGGTCAACGGTTCGATTCCGTTAAAGGGCTCAGAGAAAAGGCCCCCGCCAATAGGCGGGGGCCTTTTTGCGTTGTCCTGAGCAGGGAGGAAGTAGGGGCCTCCTCGGAGGCCCCTACTTCCTACTTCTCCGGTTCCTGGAGGCGCATCGTCAGGATGGCCATGTCGTCCGAGGCGGGGGCGTGGGCGAAGCGTTCGACCGCGCGGAGGATGCGCCCGCCGACGGCGCCGGCCGTCAGGCCCGTACAGGTCCTGAGGGCGTCGGCGAGGCCGTCGTCGCCGAGCATGCGGGTGCCCTCGCGGCGCTCGGTGACGCCGTCCGTGACGCACAGGAGGACGTCGCCGGGGTCGAGCGTGAAGGTCTGCTCGTACAGCTCCAGGTCCTCCATCACGCCCAGGAGCGGCTGGGGTTCCGCGGCCGGGATGACCGTGCCGTCGGGGCGGAGGCGGAGCGGGAGCGGATGGCCGGCGCAGACCACCTTCAGGACCGCCGAACCGTCGGTCTGCGGGCGGAGCTCGCCGTACAGGAGGGTCAGGAAGCGGCTGCGGGCGCCCTCGTCGAGGATGGCCGCGTTCAGCCGCTCCAGGACCGCCGGGCCGCCGAAGCCCTCGCGGGCCAGGAGGCGGAGGGCGTGCCGGGCCAGGCCCGTGACGGCCGCGGCCTCCGGGCCCGTACCGCAGACGTCGCCGATGGCGAAGCCGTACACGTCCTCGCGGATGGGGAAGACGTCGTAGAAGTCGCCGCCGACCTCGTTGCCCTCGCCGGCCGCGCGGTAGATGACGTCCACCTCGACGCCGGGGATCTTGGGGAGCTCCGGAGGGAGCAGGCTGCGCTGGAGGGACTGGCTGATGGCGTTGCGCTCCGAGTACAGGCGCGCGTTGTCCAGGGCCAGGGCGGCTCGGCGGGAGAGGTCCTCGGCGAGCTCCAGGATCTCCTGGCGGAAGTGGTCCTCGGCCGGGCGGCCCAGGGTCAGCATGCCGATCACGCGGTTGCGGGCGACCAGGGGCAGGACGACCGTCTCGCCGGCGACCGCGCCGGCCGTGGCCAGGGCGACGTCGATGCCGGAGGAGAGCGGGCTGCCGAGGTGTTCGAGCTCGCGGGCCGAGGCGGCGAGCGCGGCCCGGTGGGCGGCCTCGCCGGGGGCCGTCCACAGCCGGGCGCCGGGGGCCGGCACCGGGTCGGGCGGGGCGATGGAGGCCAGCAGGGCCTTCAGGCCGTCGATGCGGTCCTCGTCCTCGTGGAGCACGTACGAGAGGTACGGATCGGAGGCCGGGTCGGCGATCGTGTAGACGGCGCACCAGGTGGCCAGGGTGGGGACCGTCATCTGGGCCATGAGGGCCAGGGTCTGGTCGCGGTCGAGGGTGCCGGCCAGCAGGTCGGAGGCCTCGACGAGGAAGCTGAGGGAGCCGCGGCGGAGCCGTTCGAGCTCGCCCAGACGGGCGGATTCCACGGCGAGGGCGATGCGGTCGGCGGCGAACTGGAGGCGGAGGGCCTCCTCGTTCGAATAGCGGTTCGCGGCCTCGGCGGCGACGCCGAGGGAGCCGGTGAGACGGCCCTCGACCTTGAGGGGGACCGTGACGACCGAGCGCATGCCGGTGCCTTCGAGGAGGGGGACGGCGCCGGGGACGGCCGCCAGGTCCTCGTGGACGGCGGGCATGCGGGCGGAGCCGTAGCGGCTGGCGCCGGTCTCCACCGGGACGCGGGCGAAGCGCTGGCGCGCGGCCGGGAGGCCGGTCGTCGCCCGTACCTCCAGCTCCGTCTCGTCGTCGGTGGCCAGGAGGAGGAAGGCGGCGTCGCCGTCGAGCATGTCCCGGGCCCGCTCGACCGTGCGCTGGAGCAGTCCGTCCAGGTCGTCGGGGGCGGGGGAGCCGATGAAGACCTCGAAGGGGTCCGTGGCGCGGCTCTCCGCGGTCGGGTCGGCGGCCGGGCGCTGCGGGGTCTGGAGGACGGCGCGCTCGTCCTCCCGGACCAGCAGGCAGACGGTGGAGGGCTCGCCCTGGGCGTCACGTACCCGCAGGTGGGAGGCGTACACGGGGATGACGCGGCCGTCGGCGCGGCGGAGCCCGTAACTGCCCTCCCAGCGGGAGAGGCGGAGGGCCTCGGCGAGGCCGGTGCTGATGCCGGGGGTGTGCGGCCAGGCGGCGAGGTCGCCCAGGGGTTTTCCGGTGACCTGCTCGGGGGCGTACCCGAAGAGCTCCTCGGCGTCCTCGTTCCAGGAGGTGATGGCGCCGCCCCGGTCGATCTGGACGACGGCGACGCGGACGCGGCTGTCGGCGACCGGGAGGAGGGCGTCGGGGAGGACCGGGCCGGCGGAACGGGTGCCGACGGGGCGCTGGGGGAGGTCGAGGTGGAACCAGACGTGCTTGCGGGTGGGGGAGTAGTCGACGCCCCAGCGGTCGGAGAGGGCGGCGCACAGGAGCAGTCCCCGGCCGTTCTCCCGGTCGGGGCTCGCGAGGGTGCGGCCGCTCTGGACGGGGATCTCGCGCTCCGGGTAGCGATCGGCGACCTCGACGCGGATGCTGTCCTCGGAGCGCAGGCACAGGACGTCGGCGGCGGTGCCGGCGTGCACCACGGCGTTGGTGACCAGCTCGCTGGTGAGGACGACGGCGTCGTCGACCAGCTCGGGGTGGCCCCAGCCCTGGAGGGTGTCCCGGACGAAGGCCCGGGCGGCGGCGACGGACCGTCCGACGGGCTCGAAGGTGGCAGTCGCCCGCGCGGTGATCACAGCACTCCTCGTACGCGTCTCGACGCCCGGCTCTGCCATGCTCGGTCTGCCCCTCCCGCTGCCCGGTGGTGGTACGCGCCACACCGCCCCCGCCGGGCTGACCGGGGCGGCTGGACAGCCGGATGCCAGGTTACTTACCTTCGGCGTCCGCGCGGAGGCCGGTCTCCGCTGTTTCCGCCCTCCGGGGGTGGGGACCTTGTGCGAAGCTGCCGAACTGTTATCGCCTGGCTCGGTCGCGGTGAAACACTGGGAATGCTTCGGCGGGAGCCGGAGCGGAACGGTCGAACCCCTTTCGGGAGGGACACGGTGGAGTCTGGCACGGCGGCGCGGCGTGGCGGCGGCAGTGGCACGCGCGCGAGGGGCGGGCGTTCCCGTGGGGGGACGGTACAGGTGGACGCGGCCGCGCTGGAGCGGTTGCTGTCCGCACTGGTGTCGATGCGGGACGGGAACCTGCGGCGGCGGCTGACCGTCTCCGGTGACGGGGTGATGGCGGAGATCGCGGCCGTCTTCAACGAGGTCGCGGACCGGCAGATGCACGTGACCGGGGAGCTGTCGCGGGTGCGGCGGGTCGTCGGGCGCGAGGGCAAGCTGTCCGAACGCCTGGAGGCGGGGGCGACCGAAGGCGCCTGGGCGGCGGCGATCGAGGCGGCGAACGCGCTGGTCGACGATCTGGCGCGGCCGGTGTCCGAGGTGAGCCGGGTGCTGACGGCGGTCGCCGAGGGCGATCTCGAACAGCGGATGGACTTGCGTTCGGAGGGGTCCGACGGGACGGTGCGGCCGCTGCGCGGCGAGTTCCTGAAGGTCGCGCGGACCGTCAACCACCTGGTGGACCAGCTGTCGGTCTTCGCGTCCGAGGTGACGCGGGTGGCCGTCGAGGTGGGCACCGAGGGCATCCTCGGCGGGCAGGCGCACGTACGGGGCGTGTCCGGGTCCTGGAAGGACCTCACGGACTCCGTCAACACGATGGCGAACCAGCTGACGGCGCAGGTGCGGGACATCGCCCTGGTGACGACGGCGGTCGCGAACGGCGATCTCTCGCAGAAGGTCACGGCGAACGTGGCCGGCGAGATGCTCTCGCTGAAGAACACCGTGAACACGATGGTGGACCAGCTGTCGTCGTTCTCGTCCGAGGTAACCCGGGTCGCCCGCGAGGTGGGTACGGAGGGCGAGCTCGGCGGTCAGGCCGAGGTGGCCGGGGTCGCGGGCGTGTGGAAGGACCTCACCGACTCCGTCAACACGATGGCGGGCAACCTCACCAATCAGGTGAGGGGGATCGCGGAGGTGACGACGGCGGTCGCGAACGGCGACCTGTCGCAGAAGGTCACCGTGAGCGCGCGGGGCGAGATCGCCCAGCTCGCCGACACCATCAACCAGATGACGGACACCCTGCGGACCTTCGCGGGCGAGGTGACCCGGGTGGCCGGCGAGGTCGGCGCGGAGGGTCTGCTCGGCGGGCAGGCGCAGGTGCCGGGCGCGGCGGGCACCTGGAAGGACCTCACCGACTCGGTGAACACGATGGCGAACCAGCTGACGGCGCAGGTGCGGGACATCGCCCTGGTGACGACGGCGGTGGCCAACGGTGATCTGTCGCAGAAGGTCACGGTGGACGTGGCGGGCGAGATGCTCTCGCTGAAGAACACCGTGAACACGATGGTGGACCAGCTGTCGTCGTTCTCGTCCGAGGTGACCCGGGTCGCCCGGGAGGTCGGTGTCGAGGGCCGGCTCGGCGGGCAGGCGCAGGTGCAGGGCGCGGCCGGCACGTGGAAGGACCTCACCGACTCGGTGAACACGGCCTTCCACAACCTCACCGGGCAGGTGCGGGACATCGCGCAGGTGACGACGGCGGTGGCGAACGGCGATCTGTCGCAGAAGGTCACCGTGGACGTGGCCGGCGAGATGCTGGAGCTGAAGAACACCGTCAACACGATGGTGTCGCAGCTGTCGTCCTTCGCCGACCAGGTCACGCGGATGGCCCGGGACGTGGGCACCGAGGGCCGACTGGGCGGTCAGGCGCGGGTGGACGGGGTCTCCGGCCGCTGGCGCGAGCTGACCGACTCGGTGAACTTCATGGCCGGGAACCTCACTTCGCAGGTGCGGCAGATCGCGCAGGTGACGACGGCGGTGGCGCGCGGCGACCTGTCGCAGAAGATCGACGTGGACGCGCGCGGCGAGATCCTGGAGCTGAAGAACACCATCAACACGATGGTCGACCAGCTCTCCGCCTTCGCCGACCAGGTGACCCGGGTGGCCCGCGAGGTGGGCACCGACGGGCGGCTCGGCGGTCAGGCGCAGGTGCCGGGCGTCGCCGGCGTGTGGCGGGACCTCACCGACTCGGTGAACGGCATGGCCGGGAACCTGACGGCGCAGGTGCGCAACATCGCGCAGGTCGCCACGGCGGTGGCGCGCGGCGACCTGTCGCAGAAGATCGACGTGGACGCCCGGGGCGAGATCCTGGAGCTGAAGAACACCCTCAACACGATGGTGGACCAGCTGTCGTCCTTCGCGGACCAGGTGACCCGGGTGGCCCGCGAGGTGGGCACCGAGGGCATCCTCGGCGGCCAGGCCGAGGTGCAGGGGGTCTCCGGGACCTGGAAGGACCTGACCCAGTCGGTGAACTTCATGGCGAACAACCTGACCTTCCAGGTCCGGAACATCGCCGAGGTCACCACCGCCGTCGCTCGGGGCGACCTGTCGAAGAAGATCACCGTCGACGCCAAGGGCGAGATCCTGGAGCTCGTCACCACCGTCAACACGATGGTGGACCAGCTGTCGAACTTCGCCGACGAGGTGACCCGGGTGGCCCGCGAGGTGGGCACGGAGGGCATCCTCGGCGGCCAGGCCCGGGTGCGCGGGGTCACCGGCATCTGGAAGGACCTGAGCGACAACGTCAACCTGATGGCCAACAACCTGACCAGTCAGGTGCGGAACATCGCCCGGGTCTCCTCGGCGGTCGCCAACGGCGACCTCACGAAGAAGGTGACGGTGGAGGCGCGCGGCGAGGTCGCCGAACTCGCCGAGACGGTCAACACGATGGTGACGACGCTGTCCTCGTTCGCCGACGAGGTGACCCGGGTGGCCCGCGAGGTGGGCACCGACGGCATCCTCGGCGGCCAGGCCCGGGTGCCCGGTGGCTCCGGCACCTGGAAGGACCTCACCGACTCGGTGAACAGCATGGCCGACAACCTCACCGGCCAGGTGCGGCAGATCGCCGCGGTCACCACCGCCATCGCCAAGGGCGACCTCACCAAGAAGATCGACATCGAGGCGCGGGGCGAGATCCAGGAGCTGAAGAACACCATCAACACGATGGTCGACCAGCTGTCGAACTTCGCCGAGGAGGTCACCCGGGTGGCCCGCGAGGTGGGCACCGACGGGCAGCTCGGCGGTCAGGCGCGGGTCCGGGACGTCGAGGGCACCTGGAGCGACCTCACGCTCTCCGTGAACGAGATGGCCGGGAACCTCACCCGGCAGGTGCGCGCCATCGCGGCCGTCGCGACCGCGGTCACCCGCGGCGACCTCAACGTCAAGATCGACGGTGTGGACGCGGCCGGCGAGATCCAGGCGCTCCAGGAGAACATCAACACGATGATCGCCAACCTGCGCGACACCACTCTCGCCAACGACGAGCAGGACTGGCTGAAGTCGAACCTGGCCCGCATCTCCGGCCTGATGCAGGGCCGCCGGGACCTCGACGACGTCGCCTCGCTCATCATGAGCGAGCTGACGCCGGTGGTCTCCGCCCAGCACGGCGCCTTCTTCGTGGCGACGCCGACCGGCTCCGCCAACCACGACACCGAACTCATCGGCGAGGGCAGCGGCTCGTACGAGCTGCGCATGCGCGGGAGTTACGGCTACTCGGCCGGGTCCATGCCGACCTCCTTCCGCCCCGGCGAGACGCTCATCGGGACGGCGGCGGAGGAGAAGCGGACCATCCAGGTCAACGTGCCGCCGGGCTACCTGAAGATCTCGTCCGGGCTCGGCGAGGCCTCGCCCGCGCACGTCATCGTGCTGCCGGTGCTCTTCGAGGGCAAGGTCCTCGGCGTGATCGAGCTGGCGTCCTTCCAGCCCTTCACCCAGATCCAGCGGGACTTCCTCAACCAGATCGCCGAACTGATCGCGACCACGGTCAACACCATCAGCGTCAACACCAAGACCGAGGTGCTGCTCAAGCAGTCCCAGGAGCTCACCGAGCAGCTCAAGGAGCGGTCGGCCGAGCTGGAGCACCGGCAGAAGGAGCTCCAGAACTCCAACGCCGAACTGGAGGACAAGGCCGAGCTGCTGGCCCGCCAGAACCGCGACATCGAGGTCAAGAACACCGAGATCGAGGAGGCCCGGCAGGTCCTGGAGGAGCGCGCCGAACAGCTCGCCGTCTCCATGCGCTACAAGTCCGAGTTCCTCGCCAACATGTCGCACGAGCTGCGCACCCCGCTCAACTCGCTGCTCATCCTGGCCAAGCTGCTCGCGGACAACGCGGACACCAACCTCACCCCGAAGCAGGTCGAGTTCGCCGAGACCATCCACGGCGCCGGCTCCGACCTGCTCCAGCTCATCAACGACATCCTCGACCTGTCGAAGGTCGAGGCGGGCAAGATGGACGTCTCCCCGACCCGGATCGCGCTCGTGCAGCTCGTCGACTACGTGGAGGCGACCTTCCGGCCGCTCACCGCGGAGAAGGGCCTGGACTTCTCGGTCCGGGTCTCGCCCGAACTGCCCGCCACGCTCCACACCGACGAGCAGCGGCTCCTCCAGGTGCTGCGCAACCTGCTGTCGAACGCGGTGAAGTTCACCGACTCCGGCGCGGTGGAGCTGGTGATCCGGCCGGCCGGCGCGGACGTGCCGCAGCCCATCAGGGAGCAGCTCCTGGAGGCCGGTTCGCTGCGCGACGCCGACGGCGACCTGATCGCCTTCTCGGTGACGGACACCGGCATCGGCATCGCGGCCAGCAAGATGCGGGTCATCTTCGAGGCGTTCAAGCAGGCCGACGGCACCACCAGCCGCAAGTACGGCGGTACGGGCCTCGGGCTCTCGATCAGCCGCGAGATCGCCCGGCTGCTCGGCGGCGAGATCTTCGCGGCGAGCGAGCCGGGCCGCGGCTCCACCTTCACCCTCTACCTGCCGCTGAACCCGACCGAGGTGCCGCCGCACGGGTACGGGCAGGGCGAGGCGGGCGAGCCGGGCCTTCCGGCCGAGGACGGCCGGTCCGGCCACACCTTCCCGCACTTCCCGCCCGCGCCCGTGCGGAGCGAGGCCCGGTCGGGCGCCGGCGCGCTCTTCCGGCACCGGCGGAAGGCCGAGGCCGCGGCGGAGGCGCCGGAGGGGGCGGGCGCGGGCGAGGCACGGGGCGGGGTCCCGGGCCAGCAGGGTCCGGAGGACGCCTTCGGGGAGACAGCGGGCGGGCAGCCGGAGCGCGGCGCGGAGCCGCAGCGCACGTACTCCTTCGCCGGCGAGAAGGTCCTCATCGTCGACGACGACATCCGCAACGTCTTCGCCCTCACCAGCGTCCTCGAACAGCACGGGCTCGCGGTGCTGTACGCGGAGAACGGGCGGGAGGGCATCGAGGTCCTGGAGCAGAACGACGACGTGACGGTCGTTCTGATGGACATCATGATGCCGGAGATGGACGGGTACGCGACGACGACCGCGATCCGGCGGATGCCGCAGTTCGCGGGGCTGCCGATCATCGCACTGACCGCGAAGGCGATGAAGGGCGACCGGGAGAAGGCGATCGATTCGGGGGCCTCCGCCTACGTCACCAAGCCGGTCGACCCCGACTACCTGCTGACGGTCATGGAGCAGTGGATGCGGGGCGAGTGAGGGCCGGCCGCCGGGGGCCGGGCCCACGCGGGACCGGCCCCCCGGCGGCGTACCGCGGGAGAAGAGCGGCGTACTGTCGCCGTCGGCGTGTGAGGGTGCCGGATTCGGGGAACCTTCTCGACCCGTGCCCCGTTTCCGCACTGTGCACAGTGACATCACGGTGACAGGGTGTGGCGACAGGCGGGGTGCGGCTACGATGACCGGCACAAGGACGGACGGCACCGGAAAGCCGTCCTATGGGGCGGCGCCCGGTGCTTCTCCCGGTTCCGGCAGTGGTTCCGGAAGCCGGGTCGAGCCGTTGCCGGGACGAGGAGGACGGGGCATGGTGCAGAAGGCCAAGATCCTCCTGGTCGATGACCGGCCGGAGAATCTGCTGGCGCTGGAGGCCATTCTCTCCGCGCTCGATCAGACGCTGGTGCGGGCATCGTCCGGGGAGGAAGCGCTCAAGGCGCTGCTGACGGACGACTTCGCGGTCATCCTGCTCGACGTCCAGATGCCCGGCATGGACGGCTTCGAGACCGCCGCGCACATCAAGCGCCGCGAGCGGACCCGGGACATCCCGATCATCTTCCTCACCGCGATCAACCACGGCCCGCACCACACCTTCCGGGGGTACGCGGCCGGCGCGGTCGACTACATCTCGAAGCCGTTCGACCCGTGGGTGCTGCGCGCCAAGGTCTCCGTCTTCGTCGAGCTGTACATGAAGAACTGCAAGCTGCGCGAGCAGGCGGCGCTGCTGCGGCTGCAGTTGGAGGGCGGCGGCGAGGGCGGCCAGGGCAAGGAGGCCGCCGGGCTGCTCGCCGAACTGTCCGCCCGGCTCGCCGCCGTCGAGGAGCAGGCCGAGGCGCTCTCCAAGCAGCTCGACGACGAGTCGGCCGACGCGGCCGCCGTCGCCACCGCCGCCCATCTGGAGCGCAAGCTCACCGGCCTGCGGCGTGCCCTTGACGCGCTGGAGCCCGGCACCGGAGGCGTACCCCCGCTGCCCGCGCAGAGCTGAGCCTCCGTCACCGCGGCCGGCCCGCGATGACCGGCCGTCAGCTTCGTGCCGGGGCAAGGGCGACACGTTCGGGTGAGGCGGACAGCCCGGCCGCTCACCGGTAACCTCGACATCATGGCTTCACGTACGTCCGGCAAGGGCTCACAGGGCACCGCACCATCGCGCGCCGGACGGACCACGGGCGCCGCGAAGAAGACGGCCGCCAGGTCCGCGGGCAAGTCCACCGCGAAGTCCTCGGGCAAGGCGCCCGCGAAGAAGGCGGCGGCCAAGAAGGCCGCGCCCGCGAAGCGCGCGCCCGCGAAGAAGACCGCGGCGAAGCGGCCGGCGCCCCGGCCCGCGCCGTCGCCGACCGGGGGCGTCTACAAGGTGGCGCGGGGTGCCGCGCACGGCGTCGGCGCCATGTTCCGGGGGATAGGGCGCGGCGCGAAGGGGCTCGACCCCGCCCACCGCAAGGACGGGCTCGCGCTGCTGCTGCTCGGCGGAGCGCTGATCGTCGCCGCCGGCACCTGGTCCCATCTGGACAACCCGGTGGGCGACCTCGTCGAGATGCTGGTCACCGGCGCCTTCGGCCGGCTCGACCTGCTCGTCCCGCTGCTCCTCGGCGCCATCTCCTTCCGGCTCTTCTGCTACCCGGAGCGGCCCGAGGCCAACGGCCGGATCGTCATCGGGCTCTCCGCCCTCGTCATCGGCGTCCTCGGTCAGGTCCACATCGCCTGCGGTTCGCCGGGCCGGGACTCCGGGGCGGAGGCCATGCAGGACGCGGGAGGGCTGATCGGCTGGGCGTTCTCCCAGCCGCTGGTCTTCATGACGGGGGAGGCGCTCGCCGTTCCCCTGCTCGTGCTGCTCACCCTCTTCGGGCTGCTCGTCGTGACCGCCACCCCGGTCAACGCGATCCCGCAGCGGCTGCGCGCGCTCGGCGTCCGGCTCGGACTGGTCGAGCCCGCGTACGAGGAGACCGCCGAGGAGTACGCCGGGCACGACGACGACGCCTACGAGCCGTACGACGACCCGCGGGAGGCGCCGCCGCGCGCCGCCCGGCCGGTCAGGCGCCGCGGCGGGCCCGCCGACCCGTACGACGTGGACCGGGCCGAGGCGGAGGCCCTGCAGCGGCGCGGCCGCACCTCCCGGCCGCGCACGAGCGCCCCCGATCCCGAGCTCGGCCTGGACCCGGTCGACGTGGCCGCCGCCGCGGCCGCCGCGCTCGACGGCGCGGTGCTCAACGGGATGCCGCCGTCGCCGCTGGTCGCGGACCTGACCCGGGACGTGACCGCCGAGCGGGCCGCCGCCCTGGCCGAGGGGGCCGAGGGGGCGACGGACGAGGCCACCGGGCCCGTACCGCCGATGCCGAAGGCGCCGCCGAACGTGCCGACCGCGCGGGGCGGAGAGAAGCGGCCCGCGGGGGGACCCGTACCGGATCTGACCAAGCCGGCGCCGGAGCCGACGGACCTGCCGCCGCGGGCCGAGCAGCTCCAGCTCTCCGGCGACGTCACCTACTCGCTGCCCTCGCTCGACCTGCTGGAGCGGGGCGGTCCCGGCAAGACCCGCAGCGCCGCGAACGACGCCGTCGTCGACGCGCTGTCGAACGTCTTCACCGAGTTCAAGGTGGACGCGGCCGTCACCGGCTTCACCCGGGGGCCGACGGTCACCCGGTACGAGGTCGAGCTCGGGCCCGCCGTGAAGGTCGAGAAGATCACCGCCCTGACGAAGAACATCGCCTACGCGGTGGCCTCGCCGGACGTGCGGATCATCTCGCCGATCCCCGGCAAGTCCGCCGTCGGCATCGAGATCCCGAACAGCGACCGCGAGATGGTGAACCTCGGGGACGTGCTGCGGCTCGCGGACGCGGCCGGGGACGAGCACCCGATGCTGGTCGCGCTCGGCAAGGACGTCGAGGGCGGCTATGTGATGGCCAACCTGGCGAAGATGCCGCACGTGCTCGTCGCCGGCGCCACCGGCTCCGGCAAGTCCTCGTGCATCAACTGCCTGATCACCTCGGTGATGATAAGGGCGACCCCGGAGGACGTCCGGATGGTGCTCGTCGACCCCAAGCGGGTCGAGCTCACCGCCTACGAGGGCATCCCGCACCTGATCACTCCGATCATCACCAACCCCAAGCGGGCCGCCGAGGCCCTCCAGTGGGTGGTGCGCGAGATGGACCTGCGCTACGACGACCTGGCCGCCTTCGGCTTCCGGCACATCGACGACTTCAACCAGGCGATCCGCGACGGCAAGGTGCAGCTGCCGCCCGGCAGCGAGCGCGAGCTCAAGACGTACCCGTACCTGCTCGTCATCGTCGACGAGCTCGCCGACCTGATGATGGTCGCGCCCCGCGACGTCGAGGACGCCATCGTCCGCATCACCCAGCTGGCCCGCGCCGCCGGCATCCACCTGGTGCTCGCCACCCAGCGGCCCTCGGTGGACGTCGTCACCGGTCTGATCAAGGCGAACGTGCCGTCCCGGCTCGCCTTCGCCACCTCCTCGCTCGCCGACAGCCGGGTCATCCTCGACCAGCCGGGCGCCGAGAAGCTCATCGGCAAGGGCGACGGCCTCTTCCTGCCGATGGGTGCGAACAAGCCGACCCGTATGCAGGGCGCCTTCGTCACCGAGGCCGAGGTCGCGGCCGTCGTGCAGCACTGCAAGGACCAGATGACGCCGGTCTTCCGGGACGACGTCACCGTCGGCACCAAGCAGAAGAAGGAGATCGACGAGGAGATCGGCGACGACCTCGACCTGCTGTGCCAGGCGGCCGAGCTGGTCGTCTCGACCCAGTTCGGCTCGACCTCGATGCTCCAGCGGAAGCTGCGGGTGGGCTTCGCCAAGGCCGGGCGGCTGATGGACCTGATGGAGTCCCGGAACATCGTGGGACCCAGCGAGGGCTCCAAGGCGCGCGACGTGCTCGTCAAGCCGGACGAGCTGGACGGGGTGCTCGCGGTGATCCGCGGGGAGTCGGCGGAGTGACGGGACGGCGCGTGTGCGCCGGCCGGGGCGGGGTATGCGTTCGAGACCTGGCCGAGACTCACTCGTAAGGGAACAGAGGGCAACCGTTTCCCCTCGTCGTACGTCAAGTTGGACGGAGGGGAAGAGGATGTCCCTCCAGGAGACGTCTCTCCAGGAGATGTCTCTTCAGGAGATGTCTCTCCGCCGGGATGTACAACCTCATGGCGTACAAACCGCACCCGCCCGGTTGCCCCACCCTTTCGTACCACCCATAGACTGAACGTCCAGCAGGTGGCTACACGCTCGAAAGGCGCTCTCGTGTCCATCGGCAACTCCCCCGAAGACGACCGGACGTTCCCGTCAGACGACCGGGAACCGATCGGTCGCACCCTCCAGCAGGCCCGCATCGCCGCCGGCCTCAGCGTCGAAGAGGTCAGCGCCTCCACCCGTGTCCGGATCCCGATCGTGCACGGCATCGAGGAGGACGACTTCTCGCGCTGCGGCGGCGACGTCTACGCGCGCGGTCACATCCGCACCCTCGCGCGCGCCGTCGGGCTCGATCCGGCGCCGCTGATCGAGCGGTACGACGCCGAGCACGGCGGCCGTCCCGCGCCCACCCCCGCCGCCCCGCTGTTCGAGGCGGAACGCATCCGCCCCGAGCCCCGGCGGCCCAACTGGACCGCGGCCATGGTCGCGGCGATCGTCGCCGTCGTCGGCTTCGTCGGCTTCACGATGTTCAACGGCACCGACGAGCCGAAGGGGACCACGGCCGCCGAGGGCGGCCCCGCCCCGGCCCCGGAGAAGGCGTCCTCCCCGGCCAAGCCGAAGCCCGTCAAGCCCGCGCCCAAGCCGACCGGGAGCGCCATCGCGGCCGTCCCGGCCGACAAGGTCACCGTCAAGCTCACCGCCGACGGCAAGAGCTGGATCTCGGCCAAGGCCTCCGACGGCAAGATGCTCTTCGACGGCTTCCTCCAGGAAGGCGACACCAAGACCTTCCAGGACGACGAGCAGGTCGACCTCGTCCTCGGCAACGCCGGCGCGATCGAGCTGTACGTCAACGGCAAGAAGGTCTCCGAGAAGTTCGAGGACGGCCAGGTGGAGCGCCTCAGCTACACCAAGGGCGACCCCGAGGCCGGCTGACCGGAGCGGTAGCGGTGTGACCTCCGTCGCGCAGGTGAACCCTGAGCGACGGGGTCACGTCCGGGACGAAGTAGTCTTGAGTCCATGCCCGAACGCCGTACCGTCGCCCTTGTCACTCTCGGCTGCGCCCGTAACGAGGTGGACTCGGAGGAGCTCGCAGGCCGCTTGGCAGCGGACGGCTGGGAGCTCGTCGAGAACGCCGAGGACGCAGACGTCGCCGTCGTCAACACCTGTGGCTTCGTCGAAGCCGCCAAGAAGGACTCCGTCGACGCCCTCCTCGAAGCCAATGATCTGAAGGATCACGGCAAGACCCAGGCCGTCGTCGCCGTCGGCTGCATGGCCGAGCGCTACGGCAAGGAGCTGGCCGACGCCCTCCCCGAAGCCGACGGCGTGCTCGGCTTCGACGACTACGCCGACATCTCCAACCGCCTCCAGACCATCCTCAGCGGTGGCAGCGTCGAGGCCCACACCCCGCGTGACCGGCGCAAGCTCCTCCCGCTCTCCCCGGTCGACCGCCAGCAGGCCGCCGCCGAGGTCGCCCTCCCGGGCCACGGAGCCGCCGAGGAGCCGCAGAACGTCCCGGGCGACCTGCCCGACGGCCTCGCGCCCGCCTCGGGCCCGCGCGCCCCGCTCCGCCGCCGCCTCGACCGCAGCCCCGTCGCCTCCGTGAAGCTCGCCTCCGGCTGCGACCGCCGCTGCTCCTTCTGCGCCATCCCGTCCTTCCGCGGCAGCTTCGTCTCCCGCCGTCCCTCGGACGTGCTGAACGAGACGCGGTGGCTCGCCGAGCAGGGCGTCAAGGAGATCATGCTGGTCTCCGAGAACAACACCTCGTACGGCAAGGACCTCGGCGACATCCGCCTCCTGGAGGGCCTGCTGCCCGAGCTCGCGGCCGTCGACGGCATCGAGCGCGTCCGGGTCAGCTACCTCCAGCCGGCCGAGATGCGCCCCGGCCTCATCGACGTGCTGACCTCCACCGACAAGGTCGTGCCCTACTTCGACCTGTCGTTCCAGCACAGCGCCCCCGACGTGCTGCGCGCCATGCGCCGCTTCGGCGACACCGACCGCTTCCTCGACCTGCTCGCGACGATCCGCGAGAAGGCCCCGACGGCCGGCGCCCGGTCCAACTTCATCGTCGGCTTCCCCGGCGAGACCGAGGCCGACTTTGCCGAGCTGGAGCGCTTCATCACCCACGCCCGGCTCGACGCCATCGGCGTCTTCGGCTACTCCGACGAGGACGGCACCGAAGCCGCCACGTACGAGCACAAGCTCGACCAGGACGTCGTCGACGCCCGCCTCGCCCACCTCTCCCGCCTCGCCGAGGAGCTCACCGCGCAGCGCGCCGAGGAGCGGATCGGGGAGATGCTGGAGGTACTGGTGGAGACCGAGGACGAGGAGGACGGCTGGATCGGCCGCGCCGCCCACCAGGCCCCCGAGACGGACGGCCAGGTGATCCTCACCGACGGTGGTGGCGCGGGCCTCGACCTGGCCCCGGGCCGTATGGTCAGGGCGAAGGTCGTGGCCAGCGAAGGCGTCGACCTCGTGGCGGAGTGTGTCGAGGAGGTGGGCAGATGACCGGAGTCCCGGCATCCGCGACGGGCGGGACCGGCAGGCCGGCGCCCCGCGGCAAGCTGGGCTCGGCGGCCGTGAACCCCGTCAGCGTCTGGAACATCGCCAACATCCTCACCATGATCCGGCTCGTCCTCGTGCCGGGCTTCGTGGTGCTGCTCCTCCAGGACGGCGGGCACGACCCCGTCTGGCGGGCCTGGGCCTGGGCGGCGTTCGCCGTCGCCATGATCACGGACGTCTTCGACGGACATCTCGCCCGCACGTACAACCTGGTCACCGACTTCGGGAAGATCGCCGACCCGATCGCCGACAAGGCGATCATGGCCGCCGGACTGATCTGCCTGTCGGGCCTCGGCGATCTGCCGTGGTGGGTGACCGGGGTGATCCTGGCGCGCGAGCTGGGGATCACGCTGATGCGTTTCTGGGTGATCCGGCACGGGGTCATCCCGGCCAGCCGGGGCGGCAAGATGAAGACGCTCGCCCAGGGCACGGCCGTGGGCATGTACGTGCTCATGCTGACCGGCCCGCTGGCGACGCTGCGCTTCTGGGTGATGGCGGTCGCGGTCGTGCTGACCGTCGTCACCGGTCTGGATTATGTGCGACAGGCGGTCGTACTGAGGCGCAAGGGGCTGGCGGCCGAGCGGGCCGCGGCCCGCTCGGGGGCGACGGAGGCCTCGGCGCGATGAGCGCGGTGGCCGCCGCCGTCCTGGGTCTGCTCACGGAGCGTGGCCAGACGCTGGCCGCCGCCGAATCGCTCACCGGCGGCCTCGTGGCCGCCGAGCTGACCGGGACGCCCGGGGCGTCCCGCGCCTTCCGCGGCTCCGTCACCGCGTACGCGACCCCCCTCAAGCACGAGCTGCTCGGGGTGGACGCCGGCCTGCTGCGGGAGCGCGGTGCGGTGGATCCCGAGGTCGCGGTGCAGATGGCACGGGGTGTGCGCGAGCGGCTCGGCGCCGATTGGGGGATGTCGACGACCGGGGTCGCGGGGCCCGATCCGCAGGACGGACAGCCCGTGGGGACCGTCTACGTGGCGGTGGCCGGACCCGCTACGACAGGCGCCGCGGCCGGGAAAGTGGTGTCGTTGAGATTGAACGGCGATCGCGCGGAAATCCGTAGAGAGAGTGTGCGGAGCGTGCTGGAACTGCTCCACGCGGAACTCTCGGCAAATGCGCGGGCACAGGATACGGAACAGAACGGGGGGAATTGATGTTTGCAGCCCTGAGTGAACACGACATCGCTCCCCGCACGGCCGCGGCGCGAGGCGGTACGGTGGGGCGTGAAGGATGCGGCTACGCGGTCCGAGGAGGGAGCCACCGATGATTCTGCTCCGTCGCCTGTTGGGTGACGTGCTGCGTCGGCAGCGCCAGCGCCAGGGCCGTACTCTGCGCGAAGTCTCCTCGTCCGCCCGAGTCTCGCTCGGCTATCTCTCCGAGGTGGAGCGGGGGCAGAAGGAGGCTTCCTCCGAACTGCTCTCCGCTATCTGCGACGCGCTGGACGTACGGATGTCCGAGCTCATGCGGGAAGTGAGCGACGAGCTGTCACTGGCCGAACTGGCCGCGTCGGCGGCCTCGAGCGAACCGGTGCCCGCACCGGTCCGTCCGATGCTCAATTCGGTGTCGGTGACGTCGGTGGCCGGTGTGCCCACCGAGCGGGTGACCATCAAGGCGCCCGCGGAGGCCGTGGACGTCGTCGCCGCCTGAACCCCCGAACGGGTCGAAGCCCCGGTCGGTGCCCCTTGACGGGGGCATCGGCCGGGGCTTCGACGTGGTGTTCCTCGGCTTTCGACGTGATGTTCTTTCGGTTTCGACGTGATGTTCTTTCGCTCCGGAGCTTTTCTTCGGGGTTGAGGGCTTTTGTTTGAGATGTCGGATTCCGGACAGGCGTGCCATGGTGGGGGAGACGTTCGACTGGTTGGAGACTCCGCATGTCTGTCGTGAAGAGCCCGCTGTCCGAAGCCGACCTCAAGACGGTCGGCAACGCCCTCCAGGGCGCCCTGGTCGATCTCGTCGACCTGGCGCTGGTCGCCAAGCAGGTGCACTGGAACGTCGTCGGGCCGCGGTTCCGCTCCGTCCACCTCCAGCTGGACGAGGTGGTGGACACCGCCCGGCTGCACTCCGACACCGTGGCCGAGCGGGCCTCGGCGCTCGGGGTGAACCCCGACGGGCGGGCGGCGACGGTGGCCGCCGGCAGTGCGATCGGTACGGTGCCGGAGGGCTGGGTCAAGGACGCGGACGCGGTGCGGATCCTGGTGACCTCGCTCGGCGCCGTCATCACCCGGATGCGGGAACGGGTGGACGTCACCGGAGAGCCCGACCCCGTCAGCCAGGACATCCTCATCGGCCTCACGGCGGACCTGGAGAAGCATTCGTGGATGTTCCAGGCCGAGAGCGCGTAGGCGGTCGGTCGTGGCGGCGATAGGTGACGTGGGGGCGATACGTGGCGTGGGGGCTGCCGCCCGCGGCGTGCGGGGTCCGGTGCGCGGGGGCGTCCGCCGGACCGTGCGCGGGGTGTGCGCCGGGGCTGACACCGGTGCGCCCTCCCGCAGGGTGATCCTGCCGGTCTAGCGTCGAGCGCAGGAGGCGGCCATGGTACGGCGACGGGTTCCGCTGGTGACGCTCACGCTGATCGCGGTCGGGCTGGTGGTCGGGGGGCTCTGGTGGTGGGCGGTGCTGCGCCTGCTGCTGGTTCCGGGGGACTCCGGACCGGTCGAGGGGGCGGTGGCCGCGGGCGGCTGGGGGCTGAGCCTGCTGCCGGTGCACGTGGCCGCCTCCTCACGGCCCGCGCGCCTCACCAGGGCATGGCGACGCCGCCGTTCGGGCGCAGGATCTGCCCCGTCGTGAACGAGGAGGCGTCGCAGGCGAGATGGAGGACCGCGTGCGCGATGTCCTCGGGCTCGCCGACCCGCCGCAGGGGTGAGTGACGGACCATCGCGGCCTCCGCCTGCTCCTGGGCGGAGGGTTCATGACGGTCCGTCATGGGGGTGCGGATCCAGCCGGGCGCGACCGCGTTGACCCTGATGCCGTGCGGGCCCGCCTCCACCGCGAGCGTCTTGGCCAGCTGGACGACGGCCGCCTTGGCGACGCTGTAGCAGAGCAGGCCGGGACTCGCGGTGTCCATCGCACCCGAGGCCATCGTGACGATCGACCCCCGGGTGCCGGAGGCGATCATCGAACGGGCGGCCTCCTGGCAGGCCTGGAGCACGCCCTTGAAGTTCACGGCGAGGACGCGGTCGAGATCCTCCTCGCGGGTCTCCAGGACCGTGCTCGTGTGCATGATCCCGGCGACCGCCGCCATCACGTGCAGCGGCCCTGCCGCGTCGACGGCGGCGGCGAGCGCGGGCCGGTCGGTGACGTCGAGGGGGTGCGTGCGCGCCGTGCCGCCCTCGCGGGTGATCAGGGCGGCCGTCTCCGCCAGGCCCGGCTCGTCGCGGTCCGCGAGGTGGAGGCTCGCGCCCGCGCGGGCGAGGAGGACGGCGCTGGCGCGGCCGATGCCGCTGGCGGCGCCCGTCACGAACGCGGTGCGGCCGGTGAGGTCGTACGCCGAGAGGTTCATGGCGGGACCGTACGACCGAATCTGACGGATCGTCAATTGTGGGGTGGGGTCCGGTCCTGGGGTGGGGTCCGGTCCGAGGGGGTTCCCTCGGGGCCGTGCTGGCAGCCAGGGCACCAGTAGGTGACGCGGTCGCCCAGCTCCGCCTTGCGGACGGGGGTGCCGCAGCGGAGGCAGGGGCGGCCCTCGCGGCCGTAGACGTGGAGCGGGGTGCCGGGGCGGCGGGTGGTCGTGGTGCGCCGATCGGGACGTTCCTTGTTCGCCTCCAGGAGTCGGTGGGCGGTCGCCACCAGGCGGGGCGGGACACCGGGGTCGAGCTCGCCGACCGGGAGCCACGGGGTGACGGCGGCCAGGAAGGCGAGCTCCGACTTGTAGACGTTCCCGATGCCGGCGAGATTGCGCTGGTCGAGCAGGGCCTCGCCGAGGGGGCGGGACGGGTCGGCGAGGAGACGGCGCGCCGCCTCCTCCGGGTCCCAGTCCGGGCCGAGCAGGTCGGGGCCGAGATGGCCGACCACCCGGGCCTCCTCCGCGGTGCGGACCAGCTCCAGGACCGGGAGCCGGTAGCCGTACGCGGTGTGCTCCTCGTTCCCGAGCACGGCGCGGATCTGGTGCTCGGGGCCGCCGCGCGGGCGCTCCCCGGTCGGGAACACCTTCCACGCGCCGTCCATCCGCAGGTGCGAGTGGAGGGTGAGCCCGCCGTCGATCCGGGTCAGGAGGTGCTTGCCGCGCGGGGTGACGTCCAGGACCGCGCGGCCGGTGAGGTCGGCGGTCGCGAAGCGCGGCACCCGCAGGTCGGCGCGGGTCAGCACCCGCCCGGCGAGCGCGGTGTGCAGCCGGTGGGCGGCCTGCCAGACGGTGTCTCCTTCGGGCAACGGAGTCGGCCCTCCTCTCCGGGTCTCCCTGGCTTCGTCAGGGTCTCAGGCGCAGACCGCGCGGGGTGGCCAGGAAGCCGGCCGCCTCCAGGGGGCGGGCCAAGGGGGAGGTCAGGGCCGTCGCGCCGTTGATCCGCTCGACCGTGACCGTGCCCAGGGCGCCCGCCCGGGCCGCCTCGGCCAGGGCGCCGGCCGCCGCCGCGAGGGCAGGGGCGTCCGGTTCCGTCTGCCAGGACAGCACCGACTTGCCGCCGCGCTCCACGTACAGGGTCAGCTCGCCGTCGACCAGGACCACCAGGGCGCCCGCCTTGCGGCCGGGCTTGTGGCCCGCGCCGGTCGGGGTCTCCGGCCACGGCAGGGCCGCCCCGTACGCGTTCGCCGGGTCGGCGGCGGCCAGCACCACCGCCCGCGGGCCCGCGGCCGCCTCGGCTCCCCGGTCCCGGGCGGTCGCCGCCGCCCGAAGCCGGTCCACGGCCCCGTCCATCGCGAACTGGGCCGCGCCCAGACCCTCCACGACATAGCCGCGCCTGGCCTGGCCGCTGTCCTCGAACGCGGACAGGATCCGGTAGACCGCGGAGAAGCCGCCCGCGACGCCCTCGGCGGCGACGGCGCCACGGGTCACCACCCCGTGCCGGTCCAGGAGGGTGCGGGCCAGCGCGTGCGCCCGGTGGGTCGGCTCGGGCTCGGCGGGCGGCAGCAGCGCCCAGCGGCCCGAGACCGTCGGCGGGCCCGAGCGGGAGGCCGGGCGGGTGGCGCCCAGGGTGCCGTACCGCCCGCGCGGCACCGTGCGCCGGGCCCGGTGGGCGGTCGAGCCGGCGGTGCGGCCCGAGCCGAGGAGGGACCGCAGCGGCGCCAGGGTGTCGTTGGTGAGCCGGCCCGACCAGGCCAGGTCCCACAGGGCGTCGGCGAGCTGGGGATCGGTGGCGTCCGGGTGGGTGGTGATCCGGACCTGGTCGGCGATCTGGCGGAAGAAGAGGCCGTATCCGCCGGTCAGGGCCGTCAGGACCGACTCGTGGAGCGCGGTGAGCTCCAGCGGGTGCGGCGGGGGCAGCAGCAGCGGGGCCGCGTCCGCGAGGTAGAGCGAGACCCAGCCGTCCTTGCCGGGCAGCGAGCCCGCCCCGGCCCAGACCACCTCGCCGGTGGTGGTCAGCTCGTCGAGCATCCCCGGCGAGTAGTCCCGGACCCGGGACGGCAGGACCAGCTTCTCCAGGGCCGACGCCGGCACGGGCGCGCCCTGGAGCTGCTCGATCGCGCGGGCCAGGCCGTCGATCCCGCGCAGACCGCCCCCGCCCAGGTGCTGCCACTGGGGCAGGAAGGTCGCCAGGGCCGCCGGGGGCACCGGCTCCAGCTCGTGCCGCAGCGCGGCCAGGGAGCGGCGGCGCAGCCGGCGCAGGACGGTGGCGTCGCACCACTCCTGGCCGATGCCCAATTCGGAGACTGCGGCGCGAAGCGCCTCTTCGGACGGGGGGTGGTGGGCGACGGGAGGGCGGAACTCGCCCTGGACGACCCGCCCGGACGCGGCGAGGCGCCGGAGGGCGCCGTCGGTGACGGCGGCGCCGAGGCCGAAGCGGGCGGCGGCCTGGGAGGAGGTGAAGGGGCCGTGGGTGCGGGCGTACCGGGCGAGGAGGTCGCCGAGCGGGTCCTTGACCGGCTCGGTGAAGGCCTCGGGGACGCCGACCGGCAGGGCCGTGCCGAGGGCGTCCCGCAGCCGGCCCGCGTCCTCGATCGCCGCCCAGTGCTCGGTGCCCGCGATCCGCACCGCGATCGCACGCCGGGAGCGGGCCAGCTCTCCCGCCCAGCCCTCCTCGGCGCCGCGCGCGGCCAGCTCGGCGCCGGTCAGCGGGCCGAGGACCCGCAGCAGGTCCGCGACGCCCTCGACGTCCTTGATCCGCCGGTCCTCGGTGAGCCACTGGAGCTCCCGCTCCAGCTCGGTCAGCACCTCCGGGTCGAGCAGCTCGCGCAGCTCCGCCTGGCCGAGGAGCTCCGCGAGGAGCCGGGAGTCCAGGGAGAGCGCGGCCGCCCGGCGCTCGGCGAGCGGGGAGTCGCCCTCGTACAGGAACTGCGCCACGTAGCCGAAGAGCAGGGAGCGGGCGAAGGGGGACGGTTCGGCGGTGGTGACCTCGACGAGGCGGACGCGGCGGGCCTCGATGTCGCCCATCAGCTCGGTGAGGCCGGGCACGTCGAAGACGTCCTGGAGGCATTCGCGGACGGCCTCCAGAACGATCGGGAAGGAGCCGAACTCGCTCGCCACCTGAAGCAGTTGGGACGCCCGCTGGCGCTGCTGCCAGAGCGGGGTGCGCTTCCCGGGGTTCCGCTTCGGCAGCAGCAGGGCGCGGGCGGCGCACTCCCGGAAGCGGGAGGCGAACAGGGCGGAGCCGCCCACCTGGTCGGTGACGATCTGCGCCACCTCGCCCTTGTCGAAGACGGTGTCCGCCGCGCCCACCGGCGCCTGGTCCGCGTCGTACACCGTGTCCAGGTGGCGGCCGGGGTCGACCGGCTCGTGGTCCAGCAGGTCGAGCCCCATGTCGAGGCCCATCAGATCGGCGTCGGGAAGGCGCAGCACGATGCCGTCGTCGGCGTGCATCACCTGCGCGTCCATGCCGTACCGCTCGGCGAGCCGGGCGCCGAGCGCGAGCGCCCACGGCGCGTGCACCTGCGCGCCGAAGGGGGAGTGGACGACGACCCGCCAGTCGCCCAGCTCGTCGCGGAAGCGCTCCACCAGGATCGTGCGGTCGTCCGGGACGTGGCCGCAGGCCTCGCGCTGCTCCTTCAGATACGCCAGGACGTTCTCCGCCGCCCAGGAGTCCAGGCCCGCGGCGATCAGCCGCAGCCGGGCGTCCTCCTCGCCGAGCGCGCCCAGCTCGCGCAGGAACGCGCCGACCGCGCGGCCCAGTTCGAGCGGGCGGCCCAGCTGGTCGCCCTTCCAGAACGGCAGCCGCCCCGGCACACCCGGCGCCGGTGACACCAGGACCCGGTCGCGGGTGATGTCCTCGATCCGCCAGGACGTGGTGCCCAGCGTGAAGACGTCGCCGACCCGGGACTCGTACACCATCTCCTCGTCGAGCTCGCCGACCCGGCCGCCGCCCTTCTTCGGGTCGGAGCCGGCGAGGAACACCCCGAACAGGCCCCGGTCGGGGATGGTGCCGCCGGAGGTGACCGCGAGCCGCTGGGCCCCCGGGCGGCCGGTGACCTTACCCGCCACCCGGTCCCACACGACGCGCGGGCGCAGTTCGGCGAAGGCGTCCGAGGGATAGCGGCCGGCGAGCATGTCAAGCACGCCGGTGAAGGCCGATTCCGGGAGGGAGGCGAAGGGGGCGGCCCGGCGGACCACCGTCAGCAGGTCGTCCACCTGCCAGGTGTCGAGGGCGACCATCGCGACCAGCTGCTGGGCGAGGACGTCCAGCGGGTTGGCCGGGATCCGCAGCGACTCGATGGAGCCCGAGCGCATCCGCTCGGTGACCACGGCCGCCTGCACCAGATCACCGCGGTACTTGGGGAACACCACGCCCGTGGAGACCGCGCCGACCTGGTGGCCCGCGCGGCCCACGCGCTGGAGACCGGAGGCCACGGAGGGCGGCGACTCGACCTGGACGACGAGGTCGACCGCGCCCATGTCGATGCCGAGCTCCAGGCTGGAGGTGGCGACCACGGCGGGCAGCCGGCCCGCCTTCAGGTCCTCCTCGACCTGGGCGCGCTGCTCCTTGGAGACCGAGCCGTGGTGGGCGCGGGCGAGCAGCGGCGGCGCGCCCTGCGCAGCGCCCGACTGGGCCATGATCTCGGCGGGCGGGGCGCCTTCGGGGGCGGGTTCGCCGGTGGCCCGCTCGTAGGCGATCTCGTTGAGCCGGTTGCAGAGGCGCTCGGCGAGGCGCCGGGAGTTGGCGAAGACGATCGTGGAGCGGTGGGCCTGGACGAGGTCGGCGATCCGCTCCTCGACGTGCGGCCAGATCGACGGCTTGTCGCCGCCGTCCTTGCCCTCGGAGGCGGGGGAGCCGCCCAGCTCGCCCATGTCCTCCACGGGTACGACGACGGAGAGGTCGAACTCCTTGCCCGACGGGGGCTGCACGATCTCGACCTGGCGGCCGGGGGAGAGGAAGCGGGCGACCTCGTCGACCGGGCGGACCGTGGCCGAGAGGCCGATCCGGCGGGCGGGGCGGGGGAGCAGCTCGTCGAGCCGCTCCAGGGTGAGGGCCAGGTGTGCGCCGCGCTTGGTGCCGGCGACCGCGTGGACCTCGTCCAGGATGACCGTCTCCACCCCGGACAGCGCCTCCCGGGTGGCCGAGGTCAGCATGAGGAAGAGGGACTCGGGGGTGGTGATCAGGATGTCCGGCGGCCTGGTGGCGAGCGCCCGGCGCTCGGCGGCCGGGGTGTCGCCGGACCGGATGCCGACCCGTACGTCCGGCTCGGGCAGCCCGAGACGCACGGCTTCCTGGCGGATGCCGGTCAGGGGCGAGCGGAGATTGCGCTCCACGTCGACGGCGAGCGCCTTCAGCGGGGAGACGTACAGCACCCGGCAGCGCTTCTTCGGCTCGGCCGGGACCGGCACGGACGCCAGCCGGTCCAGGGAGGCGAGGAAGGCGGCGAGGGTCTTGCCCGAGCCGGTCGGGGCCACGACGAGCACGTCCGAGCCCGCGCCGATGGCCCGCCAGGCGCCCTCCTGGGCGGCCGTGGGCGCGGTGAACGCCCCGGTGAACCACCCGCGGGTGGCCGGGGAGAAGTCTTCGAGCGCGGACGTGACCATGCCCCCCATCGTGCACCCGACCACCGACAACCGCCGTGACCTGTGGAAAACCCGGCCCGGCCCGCGCACGCCCTCACCCCTGCGGGTGGTGCCCCGGGGCGTCGTCCCGGTCGTCGCCCCGACCGGCGCGAGCGCAGAATGGAGGCATGGCGAGGGGCGAGCAGGCACGGTACTGGAAGTACGCCGAGCTGCCGGGGGTCGATCTGCTGCACGCCCACTACATCCAGAAGACCTTCTCCCGGCACACCCACGAGACCTTCGTCTACGCCGCGATCACCGAGGGCGTCGAGTCCTTCCACTCCGGGAGCGAGCTCGTCCACGCCGGTCCCGGACAGATCGCCCTGGTGAACCCCGACACCCCGCACACCGGCTACGCGGGCGTCCCCGAGGGCTGGACCTACCGCACGATCTACCCGGACGCGGAGCTCATCCGCTCCATCGCCGCCGACGCCCTCGACGTCCGTGCCCCGGTCGGCTTCACCCGGCCCGTCGTCGACGACCCGTACGCCGCCCAGCTCGTGATCGGCGTCCACCGGGCCGCCGAGGAGGGCAACGCGCTCGCCGCCGACAGCCTGCTCCGCCTGGTCACCGCCCGGTTGCTGCGCAGCCACGGCGGCCGGCTGCGCCCGTCGGCGCCCCGTGGCGCGGGGGCAAGGGACGCGGCACGGGCCCGTGAGGTCCTGGAGGAGCGGATGGCCGAGCCGCCCACCCTGGAGGGGCTCGCCGCCGACCTCGGCACCAGCCCCTTCGCGCTGCTGCGGGCCTTCCGTGCCGAGTACGGCATGCCGCCGCACACCTGGCTCACCGACGCGCGGGTCCGGCGGGCGCGGCGGCTCCTCGACGCCGGGACGCCGCCGGCCGAGGCGGCGGTCGCCGTCGGCTTCACGGACCAGCCCCACCTCAACCGGCACTTCACCCGCAGCATCGGCGTCCCGCCGGGCGCCTACCAGCGCTCCCGGGGCGTGGACCTCCGCCGTGCCGGGCGCAAGAACGTACAAGACGGGGCGCGGGCGGGCTCGTAACGTCTCCGACGTGGCAGAACAGACAGCACACCCCGCCACGGGGGACATACGTGACCGATCATCCGCCGGGCCGGCCGGTGGCGCGGGCAAACCGGACTCCGCCGTCGTCAGGGACGCGCTCGGGGTCGGCGTCGCCGTCGGACTCTCCGGCTTCGCCTTCGGAGTGACCTCGGCGGGCGCCGGGCTCACCCTCCTCCAGACCTGCGCGCTCAGCCTGCTCGTCTTCACGGGCGCCTCGCAGTTCGCCCTCGTCGGCGCCCTCGCCGGCGGCGGAAACCCGTTCACTGCCGCGGCCGGTGCCTTCTTCCTCGGCACCCGCAACGCCTTCTACGGGCTGCGCCTCTCCCAGCTCCTCGCCCTGCCGAGGTCAGCGAAACCGTTTGCCGCGCAGTGGGTCATCGACGAGACCACCGCCGTCGCCCTCGCCCAGCCGGACCGCAGGTCCGCCCGGATCGGCTTCACCGTCACCGGGCTCACCCTCTACGTCCTGTGGAACGTCCCCACCCTGCTCGGCGCGCTCGGCGCCGAGGCCATCGGCGACACCGCCGCCTGGGGACTCGACGCCGCCGGACCCGCGGTCTTCCTCGCGCTGCTCGCCCCGATGCTGAGGACCGCGACCGAGCGGGCCACCGCCGGGATCGCCGTCGTCCTCGGCCTGGGCCTGCTGCCCGTGCTCCCGGCCGGCGTCCCCGTACTGGTGTCGGCGCTCGCCGCCCCGGCCGTCCTCTGGCTCCAGGGCCGGCGGACGCGGAACAAGGAGGCCGCCCGATGAACGGCACCCACGTCTGGATCGCGATCGGCCTCACCGTCGCCGGCTGCTACCTGGTCAAGCTGGTCGGCCTGCTCGTCCCGGCGCAGACCCTGGAGCGCCCGCTCGTCCAGCGGCTCGCCGCCCTGCTGCCCGTCGCCCTGCTCGCGGCGCTCACCGCCCAGCAGACCTTCGCCACGGGCACGGAGCCGGTCCTGGACGCCCGGGTCGCCGGCGTCGCCGCCGCGGCGCTCGCGCTCGTCCTGCGCGCCCCCTTCCTGGTCGTCGTGGGCGCCGCCGTCGTCGTGACGGCGGGGGTGCGGGCCCTGGGCGGCTGAGGCCGGAGCCGTACGGAAGCCGGCCGGGCGGCCCCACGCGCGCGTGGGGCCCCGGATCAGTCCTCCAGCGGACGCCCGTAGGCGCGGAGGGTGCGCAGGGCGTCGATCGTGACGATCGGCCGCCACTCCAGGGCCGAACCCGGCGCCCAGGCCCGCCACCGGATCGGCCAGCCGCCGTCCTCGCCCTGCTCCGCCGCGAGGAAGTCCAGCGAGCGGGACAGCTCCTCGTCGGTGAACCAGCCGCGGGCGAGCGAGTCCGGCACGCGCGCGTAGTCGTGCGGATAGTGGTGCTCGCCGGGCGCGTACCCGTCGGCCACCGGGAACTCCTCCGGGTGCTCCGGGTCGAGGACGGCGAGCCGCTGCTCGCGCACCAGGCGCCCGAGCCGGTCGGCCGCCGCCTCGGCCCGCGGCCGGTCCGGCGCCGAGTCGAGGAACGCCACCGCCGCCTGCACCTCGTACGGATGGGACTTCTCCAGCGACTCCACCGCCGCCCAGCAGAACTCGGTGGCCCGGAACAGCCAGGCGTGCCAGACCTGGTTGCGGTGGAGCGTGCCCACCACCGGGCCCGTCGACAGCAGCTCGCCCGGCGGGTCGTCGACGACCGGGACGAACGGCGCCGACGGGTAGCCGCGCTGGGAGGGGTCGATCGCCGGCAGCGCCCCCTCGTGCGTGGAGACCGCCGTCAGATAGCGGCAGATCCGCTCCACCCGCAGCCCGCCGCAGCGCCCGATGGAGTCCAGGACCCGCAGCGCGTGCGCGGTGTGCAGCGGCTGGCTGACCGGGCCGCGCAGGTCCGGTTCGAGCCCGTGGCCGTAACCGCCGTCCTCGTCGAGGTACGCGGTCAGGGCCGCCTCCACCTGGTCCGCGCCGCCGCGCAGGAAGTGGTAGGCGAATCGGCGCTGTTCGAGCACCCGGGCCGTCAGCCAGACGAACCGCTCGGCGCGGGCCAGCGGAGACCCGGGGGCCACGGTGGGAGAGGGCGGGGAGGAGAGGGGTTTTTCGGCCATGTTCAGACCGTAGGGCGGAACCGCGCGGTGACAAGCCCCGGCGGGCGGGCTGCACTCTTGGGAGCGGGATACTGGAGTCATGCGGTTGACGATTTTCTGGGAACGGATGGCCGACCACTTCGGCGCCGGGTACGCCGACTCCTTCGCGCGCGACCACGTCCTGTCCGAACTGGGCGGCCGGACCGTCCACGAGGCGCTGGACGCCGGCTGGGAGGCGAAGGACGTGTGGCGGGCGGTCTGCGGTGCCATGGACGTCCCCGCCGAGAAGCGCTGAGGGCGTCTCGCGCCGTTCTGCTCCGGCCCCGGGCGGATTGTCCGCCGGGTGCGCGAGACTTGCGGGGTGGCCCCGACTGACGAGACCGAGATGACCGCCCGGAAGACACCCCAGACGCCCACGGCATCGGTGAGACCCGCGACGTCTGTGTCGCCGACCGTCGCCGTGGGCGGGCCGCCCGAGGCGCCCGCGTCGCCCGGCGTGCCCACGATCGACTCGGGAGGGCAGCCGCCCGCCGAGGCCCCCGCCGCCGCCGCGGCGTCCGGCGCGCGCATGCCCCGCTGGCTGCCCCGGGCGATGGTCCTGGCGCTCGCCCTCTACGCCTGCTTCCTGCTCGGCGACTGGGCCTTCCACCAACTCGTCGGCCTGCTCGTCAACATCCTGCTCGCCTTCTTCCTCGCGCTCGCCATCGAACCGGCCGTCGGTCGCATGGCGGCCCGCGGGATGCGCAGGGGACTCGCCACCTTCCTCGTCTTCTTCGGCGTCCTCGTCTTCGGTGTCGGCTTCGTCGTCCTGCTCGGCTCGATGCTCGCCGGCCAGATCGTCGACATGGTCGAGAACTTCCCCAAGTACCTCGACTCGCTCATCAACTGGATCAACCAGACCTTCCACACCGAGCTCTCCCGGGTCGAGGTCCAGGACAGCGTGCTCAAGTCGGACTGGCTGCAGAAGTACGTGCAGAACAGCGCCACCGGTGTCCTCGACGTCTCCGCCACCGTGCTCGGCGGGCTCTTCCGGCTGCTGACGATCTTCCTCTTCGCCTTCTACTTCGCCGCCGACGGACCGCGGTTCCGCCGCGCGCTCTGCTCCGTCCTGCCGCCCGCCCGACAGGCCGAGGTGCTGCGCGCCTGGGAGATCGCGGTCGACAAGACCGGCGGCTACCTCTACTCGCGCGGTCTGATGGCCCTCATCTCGGGCGTCGCGCACTTCGTGCTCTTCGAGATCCTGGACGTGCCCTACGCCCCCGCCCTCGCGGTCTGGGTCGGCCTGGTCTCGCAGTTCATCCCCACCATCGGCACCTATCTGGCCGGTGCCCTGCCGATGCTCATCGCCTTCACCGTGAACCCCTGGTACGCGCTGTGGGTGCTCGGCTTCGTCGTGATCTACCAGCAGTTCGAGAACTACGTCCTCCAGCCGAAGCTCACCTCCAAGACGGTCGACATCCACCCGGCCGTGGCCTTCGGCTCGGTGATCGCGGGCACCGCGCTGCTCGGCGCCGTCGGCGCGCTGATCGCCATCCCGGCCGTGGCCACCCTCCAGGCCTTCCTCGGGGCGTACGTGAAGCGGTACGACGTCACGGACGATCCGCGGGTGCACGGCCACCGGCGGTACGGCGAGGCCGTCGTCGCCCGTCTCCAGAGGGCCCTCCAGCACAAGAAGGAGAACCAGGGCGCCGAGGACGCCTGACGGACGCGCCGGCGCGGCTCACAGGTACGAGGGGCCGGTGACGCGGCCCCGGAAGGCGTACCAGATCCATGCCTGGACCGCGACTAGCAGCGGGGTCACCACGGCCAGCGCAGGGACGAGCAGGGCCAGCGTCCCCGGCGCCGCGGCCCGCTCGGCCAGGGGCAGCGACGCACCCGCCCAGAGCGGCAGCCCGGCCAGCGGGACGGCGGTGAGGGCGAGCGGATGCCAGGGTCTCCCGGCCCGCCCGACCAGCCGTCGGGCCCGCTGGTACGGGGCGCCGGTGAGCCGCAGCGAGGCGAAGCCGAGGCCGTGCGCGGCGAACAGGGCGGCGACCGCCGGGGCGGCCACGAGGGCGACGGGGCCGCCGGCGGGCTCGTACGGTCTGCCGGTGAGGAGGGCCACGAGCAGCAGGCCCCAGGACAGGGCGACCGTCCAGCTGCCGGCCGTCACCGCGGCGTCGCAGGCCGCGCGCCAGCGGGGCCCCGGGCCACGACCGCGCGACCACAGGGCGGCGTCCCGCACGATCCACCCGGCCAGGAGGGCCACGAGGACCGGCGCCTGGCCGCTCAGCAGCTCGCCCTCCAGCGCGGGGAAGCAGCCGACGAGGACGCCGGCGGCGGCGACGAGCCACACCTCGTTCCCCAGGAAGAAGGGGGCGAAGGACGCGAGGACGAGTCTGCGCTCGGCGTCGCCGCGGCCCAGCCAGGGCAGCAGCATGCCGCTGCCGATGTCCGTGCCGGCGAGCACGGACCAGCCGACGGCACAGCAGGCGAGCAGGGTGACGGCGAGGGTTTCCACGGTGCTCCTCGGGCCGGTGATGACGGGGTCGGTGGCGGGGATGGGGACGGGTGGCGGGGACTGGGCGGAGAGAAGGGAAGGGAAGGTCTAGTAGTGGGGCAGGGGCGCGGCCGTCGCGGGTTCGTCCCGCGCTCGTTCGTCCCGGCCGAGGCCCGTGTCGACCGGGCCCCTGCGGGCGTGCCGGGCGAGCAGCCAGGCGTTGAGGGCGGCCAGCAGCAGGAAGAGCGTGGCGAACACGGCCAGCGAGAGCCGCATCGTGCCGGGGGAGAGCGCGGAGACGGCGTCCTCCGTCCTCAGCAGCCCGTACACCACCCAGGGCTGACGGCCCGACTCGCGGAAGACCCAGCCGCCGATCATGGCGAGGTACGGCAGCGGCACGGAGGCCATCAGGACCAGGTGCCAGAGCCGGAACCGCAGGACGACCTTCCGGAACGCGGCCAGGATCACGCCGCCGAGGCAGAGGTACATCATCAGGCCGAAGGCGATCAGCATCACGAGGCCGCCGCCCCGGGTCCAGCCCTCGGAGGGTATGTAGTCGCCGGGGCCGAAGCGGGCCGCCGACTCGGCCTGCACCCGGGCGATCTCGGCCACCTGGCCCTGGAAGACCGCCGCCTTCATCGGCTGGAAGGAGGCGAGGGAGGCGAACTGGAGCCCGCCGCTGACCGCCGCCGCCATCAGGGCCGGCGCCGCGACGAAGACCCCGGTCCGCAGGCTCCGGCGGAAGAAGTCCGCCTCCGCGGTCCGCCGGAACAGGTGGTAGGCGCTGACGCCCGCCATGAAGAAGCCCGCGGTGAGCAGCGCCCCCGCCAGGATGTGGGCGAGCGGGAGCAGCGCGGCCGGGTTGGTGAGGACCGCGGCCGGGTCGGTCAGGACCAGCTCGCCGCCCTCGGAGCCGTACCCCACCGGATGGTTGAGGAAGCCGTTGGAGACGAGGATCCAGTACGCGGAGAGGTAGGCGGTCAGGACGACGACCCAGATCGTCGCGAGGTGGGCCCAGCGGCCGAGCCGGTGCCAGCCGAAGATCCACAGGCCGAGGAAGGTGGACTCGACGAAGAACGCGACGAGCGTCTCCACGGCCAGGGAGGCGCCGAGTATGTTGCCCGCCTCATGGGTGAGGCCGCTCCACGCCATGCCGAACTGGAACTCCATGACGAGGCCGGTGACGATGCCGACCGCGTAGTTGATCACGTACAGCTGGCCCCAGAAGCGGACCTGGCGGGCGTCCTCCGGGCGCCGGGTGAGCGTGGCGCGGGTCTGGAGGACGGCCACGATCGTTCCGAGACCCAGGGTGAGGGCGACGAAGAGGAAGTGGCCCGCGGCGGTGAGGCCGAACTGTAGCCGCGCGAGATCGAGTACGTCCTGATTCACTCCTCAAGGGTGCTCCGCCGGCCTTCCTCGGCGCATCTGACCTGCGGTGACAGTTGTGGCCCCCAGATGTACACCTTCGGATGCACGGCACCGGTCCGCGCGTACGACGAAAGTTGATCGGGCGGCCCCGGGCCCTTAGGGGGCGACGCCGGGACGGACCGGCCTCTCGGGGCGTCAGGCCAGCCAGCCGGGGGTGATCATCCCTGACTCGTAGGCCAGGACGACCAGTTGCGCCCGGTCCCTGACTTTCAGCTTCGTCATGATCCGGCTGACGTGGGTCTTGGCGGTGGCGGGGGAGAGGACGAGACGGCCCGCGATCTCGTCGTTGGACAGACCGGCCCCGACCAGGCCGAGGACCTCCCGCTCGCGGTCGGTGAGGGCGTCCAGGCGGGGCGCCGGGTCGGGGCGGCGGCCGGCCGGGTCGGCGCGGCCGGCGAACTCGGCGATCAGCCGGCGGGTCACCGCGGGGGCGATGAGGGCGTCGCCGCGGGCCACGACCCGTACCGCGTGCAGCAGTTCCATCGGCTCGGTGTCCTTGACGAGGAAGCCGGACGCGCCGCCGCGCAGCGCCCCGTACACGTGCTCGTCCTCGTCGAAGGTGGTCAGGATGACGACCTTCACGCCGTCGAGGCGGGGGTCGGCGGTGATCCGGCGGGTGGCCTCCAGGCCGTCGAGCACGGGCATCCGGATGTCCATGAGGACGACGTCCGGGCGGAGTTCGGCGGCGAGGGCGACGGCCACCGCGCCGTCCCCCGCCTCGCCGGCGACCTCGATGTCGTCCTCGTCGGAGAGGATCGACCGGAATCCGGCCCGGACGAGGGTCTGGTCGTCGGCGAGCACGACGCGGATCATGCGGGCGTCCCTTCCTGCGGGGCGAGGGTCGTGGGGAGGCGGGCGTCGACGACGAAGCCGCCGCCGTCCGGTCCGGCGGTGAGCGTGCCGCCGAGGGCGCGGGCCCGCTCGGCCATGCCGCGGATGCCGGTCCCGCCGCTTCCGGCGTCACCGTTCGCGCCTCCGTTTCCGGTGCCTCCGCTCCCGGTCGTGGCGCCCGCGGCCGTCGTGCCGGATGTCCCGCCGTCGTCCGCGATCCGGAGCCGCACCGTGCCGGTCCCCGGCTCCCAGTCCAGGGAGACGGTGACGGTCGTGGCGGCGGAGTGGCGGGTCACGTTCGTCAGCGACTCCTGCACGATGCGGTACGCGGCGAGGTCCACGGGCGGCGGCAGCGGGACGGGCGTGCCGGTGACCCGGGTGCGTACGTCGAGGCCGGCGGCGCGGGCCCGGGCGGCGAGGTCGCCGAGGAGGGCCAGGCCGGAGGCGGGCGGGGCGGTCGGCGCGGCCTCGTCGGCGCCGCGCAGCACCCCGAGGGTGGCGCGGAGCTCCCGCAGGGCGTCCTTGCTGGTGGTGCGGACCGCGGTCAGGGCCTCGGTGGCGGTGGTGAGCGCGGTCTCGGGGTCGGGGCGCTTGGCGAGCCGGTGGAGGGCGGCGCCGGACTGCACGTTGATGAGGGAGACGGTGTGGCCGAGGACGTCGTGGAGCTCGCGGGCGATCCGCAGCCGCTCCTCGGTGGCGCTCTGCCGGGCGCGGGCCTCCTGCTCGCGCTCGGCGGCGAGGGCCCGCTGCTCCACCTCGTGCAGATAGGCGGTCCGGGTGCGCTGGGCCCGGCCGACCGCGACCAGGCTGATCAACCAGCCGGCCAGCATGGCGAGCGCGGTCCCGTCGATCTGGCGGTGGCCCGGTGCCTGGCGGGCCTCGCCGAGGCCGACCGCGAGGAGCGTGACGGCGGCGAGGGCGACGGCGGCGGCGAAGCGGCCCTCGGCGGCCGTGGTGTACAGCGCGAGGGCGAAGGCGATCATGAGCGGCCCGTCCTGCTCGGAGAGCGGGTAGTAGGTCACGCACGCGAGCAGGGTGACGACGGCGACGCCCACGGGCCATCGGCGCCGGAGGACGAGGGCGCCGCAGCCGACGAGCACGAGCGCCCAGCCGAGCGCGGCGCGCGGGGCGGACTCGTGCGTGTGCCACCCCGAGATCAGCGTCCAGACCGTCACCAGGAGGAGCACGAGGCCGGCGATCAGGGCGTCGGCGGTCCGGGGCGGGAGGCGCATGGGTCGAAGGATAGGCGGGGCGGGCGGTGAAGGCCGCCCGACCGTCCTATACTAAAAAAGTTGAATAGGTCATGGGTGGGGTGCGACGGAGAAGAGGGTGGCCGACGGATGGGTGCGCACGGATATCTGCGGTACGTGGCCCTCGGCGACAGTCAGACCGAGGGCGTCGGCGACGGGGACGACCTCACCGGGCTGCGCGGCTGGGCCGACCGGCTCGCCGAGCACCTCGCCAGGACCGGCACCGGCGTCCGGTACGCCAACCTCGCCGTACGGGGGCGCCTGGCCGGCGAGGTACGGGCGGGACAGCTCCCGGCCGCCCTCGCGCTCCGGCCCGACCTCGCCACCGTCGTCGCCGGGGTGAACGATCTGCTGCGGCCCGGCTTCGACGCCGACGAGACGGCCGGCCACCTGGAGGCCGTCTTCGCCGCCCTGACCGCCCAGGGCGCCCGCGTGGCCACCCTCACCTTCCCCGACGTCGGCCGCGTCACCCCGCTGGCCCGGCCGCTCGCGCCGCGCGTCCACGCCCTCAACGACCGGATCAGGCAGGCCGCCCGGCGGCACGGCGTGACCGTCGCCGAGACCGCGCACCACGAGGTGGTCACCGACCCCCGGATGTGGAGCGCCGACCGGCTGCACGCCTCCCCGCTCGGACACGCGCGCATCGCGGCCGCCGTCGCCGACGCGCTCGCCCTGCCGGACAGCGACGACACCTGGACCCGGCCGCTGCCGCCGCGCCCGGTCCCCACGCGCCTGGGGGCCGCCGCCGGTGAACTCGCCTGGGCCGGATCCTTCCTCGGGCCCTGGATCGCGCGCCGGGTGCGCGGCCGGTCCTCCGGCGACGGCCGGGTCGCCAAACGCCCCGGACTCCTGCCCGTGGAAGGGCGCGGAGCGTAGCCCGGCGGGCCTGTCGCGGGGTGCCCGGCCGGGTCAACGCGCGGGGTCCCGTTCAGTCGTCTGAAGGTCGTTTCCGGCGAACCGCCGGAAGCCGTCCGGCAAGCCTCCTACCGTACGGACTGACCGTGCCGACGCGGTCCTACGAGGAGGAAGCCTGTGTCATCGCCCTGCGACCCCCGCTACGCCCCCGCCGGTGACGTGAACGGGGCACTCATGGTGATCGACTCCCGGCTCAAGGCCGTCCACGACGGCAAGACCGGGACCGACCCCGAGCAGCAGAAACTGCTCGACCAGCTCACGGCGTCCCTGGACCTGGACGGTGTCAACGAACTCCTGGACGGCGCGTGCACGCTCGTCTTCATGTTCATGAAGTGGCTGCGGCAGGTCCACGAGGAGCACGACCGGGACGTCATCGAGTACGTGGTCCCCAGCCTGGTGGCCACGCTGCGCATGATGCCCCGGAGCGTGCGCCCCGAGGCGATCCCCACCATGGCCGGCCTGGTGATCGCGGCCGGCACCGGCCTGAGCCCCAGCCTCTGGCGCCGGCAGTACGGGGAGTGGACCAAGGAGGAGATGACCGCCCTGGAGGCCACCGCCCTCCTCCTCGCCGAGCACATCAACCGGATCGCCGGCGACCGCGACTACGCCACCCGCATGATCGGCGAGACCCTCTCCCGCGCCGACCGCGAGACGTGGCCGGACCTCGACCAGGAGTGGGGCGAGGGCGGCGAGTAGGTGCGGGAGAGCGGGTGGCGGCGGGCGGATCCGACGTTGTCCACAGGGCGGGCGTGGCGCGCTTGACACGAAAATCGAACATCTATTCTCATGAAGGTTCCGGCCCTTGGAATCGCGGGCATCTCGGCGAGTTGTCCACAGGTCGGAGAGACGCGAGAGCCCATTGTCAGTGGCAGGGGTTAGCGTCTTTCACATGAAGCGATCGACTCAGACACCCCGGGTGGAACCCATGGCAGGAACCGACCGCGAGAAGGCGCTCGACGCCGCGCTCGCACAGATTGAACGCCAATTCGGCAAGGGCGCCGTGATGCGCATGGGCGACCGCACCCAGGAGCCGATCGAGGTGATCCCCACCGGTTCGACCGCCCTCGACGTCGCCCTCGGCGTCGGCGGTCTGCCGCGTGGCCGTGTCGTGGAGATCTACGGCCCGGAGTCCTCCGGCAAGACGACCCTGACCCTGCACGCGGTGGCCAACGCGCAGAAGGCCGGCGGACAGGTCGCCTTCGTCGACGCCGAGCACGCCCTCGACCCCGAGTACGCCCGCAAGCTGGGCGTCGACATCGACAACCTCATCCTGTCCCAGCCGGACAACGGCGAGCAGGCCCTCGAGATCGTCGACATGCTGGTCCGCTCCGGCGCCCTGGACCTCATCGTCATCGACTCCGTCGCGGCGCTCGTCCCGCGCGCGGAGATCGAGGGCGAGATGGGCGACTCCCACGTGGGTCTCCAGGCCCGACTGATGAGCCAGGCCCTCCGGAAGATCACCAGCGCCCTCAACCAGTCCAAGACCACCGCGATCTTCATCAACCAGCTCCGCGAGAAGATCGGTGTGATGTTCGGCTCGCCGGAGACCACGACCGGTGGCCGCGCGCTCAAGTTCTACGCCTCGGTGCGCATCGACATCCGTCGCATCGAGACCCTCAAGGACGGCACGGAGGCGGTCGGCAACCGCACCCGCTGCAAGGTCGTGAAGAACAAGGTCGCGCCCCCGTTCAAGCAGGCCGAGTTCGACATCCTCTACGGCCAGGGCATCAGCCGCGAGGGCGGCCTGATCGACATGGGCGTGGAGCACGGCTTCGTCCGCAAGGCCGGCGCCTGGTACACGTACGAGGGCGACCAGCTCGGCCAGGGCAAGGAGAACGCCCGCAACTTCCTGAAGGACAACCCCGACCTCGCCAACGAGATCGAGAGGAAGATCAAGGAGAAGCTGGGCGTCGGCGTCCGCCCCGACGCCGCGAAGGCCGACCCGGCCACCACCGAGGCCGCGGACGCGACGGACCCGGCCGCCGCGGACGACGCCAAGGCGGCCCCGGCCACCGCGGCCAAGACCGCCAAGGCGACCAAGGCCACCGCGGCCAAGAGCTGAACCGGTGACCGGTCGCACCGAATGGCCGGGTGACAGCCCCGACTCGTCGAGGGCCGAGAAGGAGCTGTCACCCCAGGATCCGGCTGAGCGGGCGCGGGCGATCTGTCTGCGCCTGCTCACCGGAACCCCCCGCACGCGCAGACAGCTGGCCGATGCCCTGCGCAAGCGGGAGATCCCCGACGACATCGCCGAGGAGGTCCTCGCCCGCTTCGAGGACGTCGGCCTCATCGACGACGCCGCCTTCGCGGACGCCTGGGTGGAGTCCCGCCACCACGGGCGGGGCCTCGCCCGCCGGGCCCTCGCCCGCGAGCTGCGCACCAAGGGCATCGACCCCGGCCTCGTACAGGAGGCGGTCGGGCAGCTGGACTCCGAACAGGAGGAGGCCACCGCGCGCGAGCTGGTGGCGCGCAAGCTCCGCGCCACCCGCGGTCTCGACCGCGACCGCCGGCTCAGACGCCTCGCCGGGATGCTCGCCCGCAAGGGCTATCCGGAGGGCATGGCCCTGCGGGTGGTCCGTCAGGCGCTGGAAGAGGAGGGCGAGTCCACCGACGGCCTGGAGGAGGGCTACTAGAGCCCTCCGGGGGAGGGGACCAGGCCGCCGGTGGTGTGGTGCGGTGCGGTGCGGAGCCCCGGGGGCGAGGGGCGTCGAACCCGGTGCGAGTCCGACGCCGCAACCGGTGCCGAGAGGCCCCGAACCCAGTGCCGAGGGGGGTGCCGGGCGCGTGGGCCGAGGGCGATCGGCCGGGGCTATGAGGTCGTTGCCGGGTGACTGTCGGGGGGCAGTTCTCCCGGCGGGAGGACCGGGAGGCCTGCCGCCTTCCAGGCCTGGAAGCCGCCGATCAGGTCGGTCGCCCGGTGGAGGCCCAGGCGGCGGAGGGATTCCGCCGCCAGCGACGAGGCGTAGCCCTCGTTGCAGAAGACCACCACCCGCAGGTCGTGACCGGTGGCGTGCGGGGAGCGGTGGCTGCCCTGGGGGTCGAGCCGCCACTCCAGCTCGTTGCGCTCCACGACCAGCGCGCCCGGGACCAGGCCGTCCCGTTCGCGCAGGGCCGCGTAGCGGGTGCCGACCAGGAGCGCGGCGCCCGAGGCGTACTCCTCGTACGCGGTGCGGGCGTCGATCCGGTCGAGACCGGACCGGACCCGTTCCAGAAGTTCGTCGATGCCGATGCGGTCGTCGCTCACTGCCAGTCCTCCGGGCGTTCGACCTGCTCCAGGCGGAGCACGGGGCCGGTCCGGCTGAACCGCCTGATCAGCGGGAGCGGCGGGTGGTAGGCGTGCACCGAGATCGCGTGGGCGTCGGGGGAGGCGTTCAGGACCTCGTGCAGGTGGTCGCGGCCGAAGGCGCGGCCGTCGCCCGCGTCGAGCCGGCGGGAGCGGTCGAGGTCCTCGGCCAGCTCCAGGGTCTTCCAGCCGCCCGCCGGGAGCCGGACCGCGAGCGCGTGCTCGGTCAGGCTGCCGCGGGCGGTGGCGAAGGCGCCGACGGACTCGGCGTGGTCGTGCCAGCCGGTGCCGGTACCGGGCGGCCAGCCGATGAGCCAGGCCTCGCTGCCGCCGGGGCCGTCCAGGCGCACCCAGGTGCGGCCCTCCGGATCGAGCGGCAGGGAGTCGACGAGGGCCTGGTCGGCGGCGGTACGGAGGACGAAGTCGAGCAGTTCGGCCGCGGTCGGGGGACCGGCGGCCGTTCGAGCGGGGGAGGGGGAAGGGATGACAGAAGTCGCGGGCACGGATGACCGTCCTGGAATCGCTGGGGTGCGCGCCGCGGAGGGAGAACGGCGGGTTCGCCGGGGAAGCCGAACCGGGCACGCCCGCCGGACGGAGGTCCGGGGCGGGGCGGCGGGTCGGGCGGACGCGCGGGGAAAGGGAAGCGAGTTCAGAAGGACGGGCGACACACGCAGCCCGCATAGCGGATCAGGTCCATGTGGACCCTCCGCCACAGGCGTACATCGGTGTCGGTCACGCTCCGGAGTACACCACGCGCGTCCGCGCGAATCAATGGACTTCCACCGTCCGGTCCTGTGCCGGCGATGCCTCGGCCGGGGCCGGGACCTCGACGGAGAGCGCCTCCTCGGCCGTCGCGGGCAGGGCCGGCGGCTTCTCCTCCGCCGCGTCGGCGGGCTCCTCGGGGGCGCTGCCGCGGGCGGCCTCGGCCGCCGCGTGGAGCTCCTCGGGGTGCACGCCCGCGAAGGCGGCGACCAGATGCCCGTCGGGGCGGACGAGCAGGACGGCGTGGGCGGGCGCGCCGGGATAAGCGTCGGTCACCAGGACCTCCGCCGTCACCGGGAGGGCCTCGGCGGCCTCCTCCAGGCGGGGCATCAGACCGGCCGTCCGCCAGTGCCGGCGCTCCCACACCCCGGAGCCGGGGGCGACGAGCAGGACCAGGAAGCGGGCCTGCCCCAGCCGGTCCCGGAGCCGTACCGTCGTGTCGTCGGGGGCGGTCACCCGGACGTCCTCGACGGGCGCGCCGAGCGGGGTGCCCACCGGGACCATGCCCTCGCTGAAGGGCGCGGCGAGCGGCGAGTGCGGATAGGCGGGGGAGGCGCCCAGCGGGCCCCGGCCCAGGTGCCCGTCGGTCAGCAGGGCCTCGTGGCCCCGCATCCCGCCCGGCAGGAAGCCGCGCAGCCCACCGCCGCCGCGCAGCGCCGGCAGGGCCTGGTCGGCGGCGCGCAGCCGGGCCGCGATCGCCGTGCGGCGCTCGCTCTGGTAGCTGTCGAGCAGGGCGTCGGGGGCGGACCGGTGCCAGGTGAGGGCGAGTTTCCAGGCGAGGTTGTCGACGTCCCGGAGGCCCTCGTCGAGGCTCTGGGTGCCGATCGCGCCCAGCAGATGGGCCGCGTCCCCGGCGAGCAGCACCCGGTCGACGCGCCAGCGGCGGGCCAGCCGGTGGTGCAGGGTGTGGACACCGGTGTCGAGGAGCTCGTACGGAGGGGTGACGCCCTCGCACCAGCCGGCCAGGGTCTCGCGGATCCGGGCGACCAGGGCGTCCGGGGTGACGAGTTCGCCGCGCGGCGGCAGCAGCCAGTCGATCCGCCACACCCCGTCGGGCAGCGGGCGGGCGGTGATCTCCTCGCCGGACCCGCGCCACGGGGGCTGACGGTGCAGCAGGGACTCGCCGGGCCAGGGGAGTTCGGTGCGCAGGGCGGCGACCGCGTGCCGCTCGACCGCGGTGCGGCCGGGGAAGCGGACGCCGAGCAGCTTGCGGACCGTGGAGCGGGCGCCGTCGCAGCCGACGAGGTGGCTACCGCGCCACCAGGTGCCGTCCGGGCCGCGGGTGTGGGCGGTGACCCCGGTGCGGTCCTGCTCGATGGTGTCCAGGCGGGCGTCGGTGACGAGCCGGACGAGCGGTTCGCGGGCGATGGCCTCGCGCAGCCCGCGGGCGAGCGCGTGCTGGGGGATGTGCAGGGGGGCGGCCGGAGCGGAGGGGGAGTCGGGGTCCTCGGACCACTCCTCGGTGCCGCCGAGTCCCAGGTCGAAGGCGACCTCGCGCAGCTGCCGGCGGCGCTGCATCCCGCGCCAGCCGACCCAGCGCAGCCCCTCGTCGCGGACGGTGGCGCAGCCCAGCCGCTCGACCAGGGCGGCCATGTCGGCGCGCAGCACGACGGTCCGCGCCGGGCGCGGCTCCTCCTTGCCGGAGGTCTCGTCGAGGACGACGCTGGGCACGCCCTGCGCGGCGAGCGCGAGGGAGAGCGCGAGGCCGACCGGCCCCGCGCCCACGATGATCACCGGGTCCACGGCGCGGCTCCAAAAGGCCGGAAAGTCATGGGGGCAGCACAGCAGAGTGTGGCACGAGCCCGGTGCTTGATCACAGACCGTATGCAACCCAGTCAGGGTGTTTTGCGTCAAGTGACGCGGTGGGCGTGGTGCGGCTGTTGTCAGGTCGGGGCCGTTTCCGGGCCCGGGGAGCACCCCTCGTACCCCTTCCGGTCCCACCAGAACCTCCGGCCCCGCCGGTTCCACCGGAAGCGGATGCTCCGGGGGAGCCGGACGGGGCCGGAAGGGGACGGGCGCGGAGTTGGGGGGAAACCGGGCCGGTCGGGAGGGTGGTCGTGGGGGTCAGACGCCGCCGGTGCCCGCCGCGCCCGCCTCGACGTTCACGACCGGGGCCACGTCCTTCACCGCGGCGGCCTTGCGGCCCTGCCGGAGCCGCTTCTCCAGGCGTGCGGCGAGGTAGGTGAGGAGGGCGTTGAGCGCGATGTAGATCAGGGCGATGACCGTGAACGCGGCGATCGTGTTGGCGCCGTAGTTGGCGGTGATCTGCCGGTTCTGGCTGAGCAGTTCGCCGAAGCCGAGGAGCGCGCCGCCGAGCGCGGTGTCCTTCACGATGACGACGAGCTGGCTCACCAGGGCCGGGAGCATGACCGTCACCGCCTGCGGCAGCAGCACGTACAGCATGGACTGGCCCTTGCGCATGCCGAGCGCGACGGCCGCGTCGCCCTGGCCCCGGGGGAGCGAGAGGACGCCGGCGCGGACGACCTCGGCGATGACGGAGGCGTTGTAGAGCACCAGGCCGGTGACGACCGCGTACAGGGGGCGGAAGTCGGAGCTGACGGGCGTGTAGGCGGCGTACACGGCGCTGGAGAACATCATCAGCAGCAGCACCGGGATGGCCCGGAAGAACTCGACGACCACGCCGACCGGGACACGTACCCAGCGGTGGTCGGAGAGCCGGCCGATGCCCAGGGCCGCGCCGAGCGGCAGCGCGATCAGGATGGAGAGAGCGGCGGCCTTCAGCGTCTCGACGAGGCCGGGCAGCAGGTACGTCGTCCAGACCTGGGAGTCGGTGACGAACGGGCTCCACTTCTCGGCCGCCAGCTGGTTCTTGTCCGCCATGGCGGAGAGCACCCAGTAGGCCACCAGGCCCAGGACGGCGAGGAAGACGATCGTGTAGAGGACGTTGCGCCGCTTGGCCTTGGGGCCGGGGACGTCGTAGAGGACGGAGCTCATCGCTTCACCGCCAGTCGCTTGGCCGCCCAGCCGAGGACCAGGCCGGTGGGGAGGGTCAGGACGATGAAGCCGAAGGCGAAGATCCCGAAGACGGTGAAGAGCGCCTGGGCCTCGTTCTCGATCATCGCCTTCATCAGGAACGCGGCCTCGGCGGCGCTGATCGCCGCCGCCACCGTGGTGTTCTTGGTGAGGGCGATGAGCACGTTCGCGAGCGGGGTGATCGCCGCGCGGAACGCCTGCGGGAGGATCACCACGGTCAGGACCTGGGTGAAGCTCATGCCCAGCGCGCGGGCGGCCTCCGCCTGGCCGGCCGGGACCGTGTTGATGCCGGAGCGCAGCGCCTCGCAGACGAAGGTGCCGGTGTACGCCGTGAGACCGAGGATCGCGAGACGGAAGCCGGTCTCCTCGAAGGTCTCGCCGCCGAGCGTCACCGCCAGGGTCTGGTCGAGGACGAAGGAGCAGGCCACGATGACGACCGTCAGCGGGGTGTTGCGGACGAGGTTGACGTACGTCGTGCCGAAGGCGCGCATCAGCGGGACCGGGCTGACCCGCATGGCGACCAGGGCGGTGCCCCAGATCAGCGAGCCGATCGCCGAGTAGAGGGCGAGCTGCGCCGTCACCCAGAAGGCGCCGAGCAGGTCGTACTGCCCGGAATCAAGAAAGTCGAACACGATGCTCCGCGCTCTCCCCTGGTGGTCGGTCGGTGGGACGGCCGGTGCGTCGGCAGCGGCCGGTGGCGCCGTGACGGCCGCACCCGGGCGGGGCGGCCGTCACGGCAGCACGTGAGGTCAGCCCGCGATCTTCGGGGCGGGCTCGTTCTTGTAGCCGGACGGGCCGAAGTGCTGCTTCACGAGCTTGTCCCAGGTGCCGTCGGACACCATCTTCTCCAGGGCCTTGTTGATCTTGCCCTTGAGTTCGGAGTCGCCCTTCTTGAGGCCGATGCCGTAGTTCTCGTCGCTCATGGAGAGACCCGCGAGCTTGAACTTGCCCTGGTGCTCCTTCTGCGCGGCGTAGCCCGCGAGGATGGAGGCGTCCGTGGTGAGGGCGTCGACGCGCTTGTTCTCGAGACCGGTCAGGCACTCCGAGTACCCGCCGAGCTGCTGGAGGTCGGCGTCGGGGGCCAGCTTCTCCTTGACGTTCTGCGCGGAGGTCGAGCCGGTGACCGAGCAGAGCTTCTTGGAGTTGAGGTCCTCGACCTTGGTGATCGAGCTGTCGTCGGCGCGGACCAGCAGGTCCTGGTGGGTCACGAAGTACGGGCCGGCGAAGTCGACCTCCTTCAGGCGCTTCTCGTTGATCGAGTAGGTCGCCACGACGAACTTCACGTCGCCGTTCTTGATGAGGTTCTCGCGCTCGGCCGACGGGGCCTGCTTCCAGTTGATCTTGCCCTCGTCGTAACCGAGCTCCTTGGCGACGTACTTGGCGACGTCGACGTCGAAGCCCGCGTACGAGCCGTCCGGGGTCTTCAGGCCGAGACCCGGCTGGTCGAACTTGATGCCGATGGTGATCTTGTCGCCGTTGCTGCCGGAGTCCGAGCCGGTGCCGCAGGCGGTGGCGGTCAGGGCGAGGACGACGGCGGCCGCGGCGGCCGCGGAGGCGGAGCGAAGCTTCATGGGTGAACGTCCCTTGGGTAGCGGTGAGTTGCGAAGACTAGGTCGTCGACTCGCTCAGTGGTGCAGGATTTTGGAGAGGAAGTCCTTCGCCCGGTCGCTGCGCGGGTTGCTGAAGAACTCCTCGGGGGTGGCCTGTTCGACGATCCTGCCGTCGGCCATGAAGACGACCCGGTCGGCCGCGGAGCGGGCGAAGCCCATCTCGTGCGTCACGACCACCATCGTCATGCCCTCGCGGGCCAGCTGCTGCATGACCTCCAGGACCTCGTTGATCATTTCGGGGTCCAGGGCCGAGGTGGGCTCGTCGAAGAGCATCACCTTCGGACCCATGGCGAGCGCCCGGGCGATCGCCACGCGCTGCTGCTGGCCGCCGGAGAGCTGCGCCGGGTACTTCTCGGCCTGTGCGGCCACCCCCACCCGCTCCAGCAGGGCGCGGGCCTTGGTCTCCGCCTCGGCCTTCGCGGTGCCGCGGACCTTGATCTGGCCCAGCATCACGTTCTCGAGCACGGTCTTGTGCGCGAAGAGATTGAAGGACTGGAAGACCATGCCGACGTCCGACCGCAGCCGGGCCAGCTCCCTGCCCTCCGCGGGCAGCGGCTTCCCGTCGATCGTGATCGTGCCCGCGTCGATGGTCTCCAGGCGGTTGATCGTCCGGCACAGCGTCGACTTGCCGGAACCCGACGGCCCGATGACGACGACGACTTCACCGCGGCCGATCGTGAGGTCGATGTCCTGCAGCACGTGCAGCGCGCCGAAGTGCTTGTTCACGCCGGACAGGACGACCAGGTCGTCCTGGGCCCGGGGGGCGTCCTCGTGGTTCTTGGACACTGCCACTCCGCTCATCGGCCTCTTGCTCCGTCCTCCTCGGTTGGGAGGACACTAGAGACCCGTCCGGAGGGCCGTCATCACATCTGAGCGGAAATTGAGGATAACGATAGGGCGACAGTCGGACACTCTGGGTGAAGACGGTCCAGGAGGCCGTACCGGGTGGATAACGGAACCGGGAGCTCCGCCGGAGACACTTGACTGTGACGTCGCTGATCGGCGTTCATGGGTCGTTCATGTCCCGAACGGGGGACATCCCGGCGAACGAGAGGAGAAGACCATGCGACTGCTGCTCGTCGAGGACGACGACCACGTCGCCGCGGCCCTCTCCGCGATCCTCGCCAAGCACGGCTTCGCCGTCACCCACGCCCGCAACGGCGAGGAGGCCCTCCAGGCCGTCCTCCCCACCGCACAGGGCGAGCGCCCCTCGTACGGCGTGATCCTGCTCGACCTCGGCCTCCCCGACCAGGACGGCTACCAGGTCTGCGCGCGCATCCGGAAGCTCACCACCACCCCGGTGATCATGGTGACCGCCCGTGCCGACGTGCGCTCCCGGATCCACGGCCTCAACCTCGGCGCCGACGACTACGTCGTCAAGCCCTACGACCCCGGCGAGCTGCTCGCCCGCATCCACGCCGTCTCCCGGCGCACCACCGGACCCGGCACCCCCGACGACGGCGCCGGCGGTACGGGCTCCGCCGCCGATGCCACCGTGCTGCACCTCGGGTCCGTCGCCGTCGAGCTGCCCACCCGGCGGGTCAGCGTCGACGGCGAGCCCGTCGCCCTCACCCGCAAGGAGTTCGACCTGCTCGCCCTCCTCGCCCAGCGGCCCGGCGTCGTCTTCCGCCGCGAGCAGATCATCTCCGAGGTCTGGCAGACCAGTTGGGAGGGGACCGGCCGCACCCTGGAGGTGCACGTCGCCTCGCTCCGCTCCAAGCTGCGGATGCCCGCCCTGATCGAGACCGTGCGGGGCGTCGGCTACCGCCTGGTCGCCCCGGCCGCGTAACCCCCCGGCCGCCCCGCCCGTGCGCACCCGACTCCTCCCCCTGCTCATCGTCCTGATGGCGGGGGTCCTGCTCGCCCTCGGCTTCCCGCTCGCCGCCAGCCTCGCCGCCGCCCAGCAGCAGCGGGTCGTCGTCGACCGCCTCGACGACGGCGCACGCTTCGCCGCCCTCGGGCAGTTCGTCCGCGACCCCAGCACCGTCAGCGACGAGCGCCGCACCACCCTCCGCGGCGAACTCGCCAGCTACTACGACGTGTACGGCATCCGGGCCGGCATCTTCTACCGCGACAACCGTGCCGTGGCCGCCGCCCCCGAGGACTGGGTCGTCCCGTACGAGGGCGAGGGCCGCCGCGCCTTCAAGGAGGCCCTCCTCGGCCGCCGCAGCCACGACCCGCCGCAGGTCTGGCCCTGGCAGCCGCATGCCCGCCTCACCATCGCCTCGCCCGTCGTCCGCGACGGGGACGTCGTCGCCGTCGTCGTCACCGACTCGCCCACCGGGGACCTCCGCGCCCGCATCCTGCGCGGCTGGCTGGTGATCTTCGCCGGCGAGGCCGCCGCGATGCTGCTCGCCGTCGGCGCCGCCGTACGCCTCACCGGCTGGGTGCTGCGTCCGGTACGGGTGCTTGACGGCGTCACCCACGACATCGCCACCGGGCGGATGAACTCCCGGGTCGCCGAGGCCGGCGGGCCGCCCGAACTGCGCCGCCTGGCCCGCTCGTTCAACGAGATGGCCGACCACGTCGAGGAATCCCTCGAACAGCAGCGGGCGTTCGTCGCCGACGCCTCCCACCAGCTCCGCAACCCGCTCGCCGCGCTGCTGCTCCGCATCGAACTGCTCGCCCTCGAACTCCCCGAGGGGAACGAGGAGATCGCCTCCGTGCGCACCGAGGGCAAGCGGCTCGCGCGGGTCCTCGACGACCTCCTCGACCTGGCCCTCGCCGAGCACGCCGCCGCCGACCTGCAGCTCACCGACGTCGGCGCGCTCACCGCAGAGCGGATCGCCTCCTGGCGGCCGGTCGCCGACGACAAGGGCGTCGCCCTGGTGGGGGAGTGCGGGGCGGCGACCGGCTGGGCGGACCCGGTGGCCCTGTCCAGCGCGCTCGACGCGGTCGTCGACAACGCGCTGAAGTTCACGCCCGAGGGCGAGCGGGTCACGGTGCGGGTGCTGCCCGGCAAGGACGCGGTGGAGGTCGTCGTCACCGACCTCGGACCCGGCCTCACCGAGGAGGAGCTGACCCGGGTCGGCGACCGCTTCTGGCGCTCCGGACGCCACCAGAACGTCAAGGGCTCGGGCCTCGGCCTCTCCATCGCCCGCGTCCTGCTGACCGCCACCGGCGGCGGCATCGCCTTCGCCCCGAACGAGCCGCACGGCCTGAAGGTGACGGTGACGGTGCCGCGGCACGAGCCGCGGCACGAGCCGACGGACCGGTGACGCGCCGCCCGCCGGTGCGGGGCGGCGGTCTGCGGGTCGGTGCGGGATGGTGGGCTGCGGGTCGGTGCGGGATGGTGGGCCGCTGGTCGGTGCGGAGTGGTGGGCCGCTGGTCGGGGCGGAGCCCGTACGGCTCAGGGCTTGACCGAGCGGTAGTAGCGGCGGGCGCCGTCGTGGAGGGTGAGGGGCTCGGTGTAGATGGCCGTCCGCAGGTCCACCAGCTGGGCCGGGTGCACCTGGCTGCCGATGCCGTCCCGGCTGTCGATCACCGAGCGGGTGAACCCCTCCACCAGGTCCGGATCGGCCTCCACCGTCGTCACCATCAGGTTCGCCACGGCCAGCGTCTCCACCGGCTGCCCGTTCTGCGCGGCCGCGTACGCGTCCTTCGGGATGACCGCCGAGCGGTAGTGCCGGGTCGAATCGCCCACCTTCCGCAACGCCTCCACCAGCGGCGCGTCCATCGGGATCAGCCGGATCGAGGTCCGCTCCGACAGCATCTGCACCCCCTGGGTCGGCAGCCCGCCGGACCAGAAGAAGGCGTCGAGGCCGCCCTTCTCCAGCATCTCCGGCATCGAGTCGATCCCGACCGGCACCGCGGTCACGTCCCGTGACGCGGTGAGCCCGGCCGCCGCGAGCACCCGGTCCGCTATCAGCCGCACGCCGGAGCCGTCCTGCCCGACGCCGACCCGCAGTCCGCGCAGGTCGGAGACGGTCTGGACGGCCGAGCCCTGGCGTACGACGAGCTGGACGTAGTCGTCGTAGAGCCGGGCGCAGCCGCGCAGCCGCTCGAAGCCGGGCCGGCGGTCGCGGATGTACTGCGCCACGGCGTCGGCGGTCGCGACCGTGAAGTCGGCCTCCCCGGAGGCGACCCGCGCCAGGTTCTGCTGGGAGCCCTCGCTGTCCGTGAGCCTGACAGAGACCTCGGGGAGGTCCTTCGCCATGGCCTTCTTGAGCAGTGCGCCGTACCGCTGGTACACCCCCGTGGGGACCCCGGTGCTGAAGGTGATCGAGCCGCTGGGCGTCGAGCCGCCGAACGGCGCCACCCACCACAGCAGCACCCCGCACACCACGGCCAGCGCGGCCACGAACGCGAGGACGCGGCGGCGGGCGGCACGGGTGAGGGAGGCGAACATGCCGTCGATCCTGCCAGGTGGCCGAGGCCCCTGGCCAGGGCGGCGGGGCCCGGGCGGCTGTGATGTCCGCTGCGCCGCCGTACGCGCCGGGCGCGGGCCGTACGCGCTGCGCCGAAGCGGTGAGCGGGTCCCGGCGGCGCGCTCCCGCCGTGTGTCCTGTCGTGGTGCCGGGGTCCGTGCGGTTAGCGTCGGGAGGCGCCCGGTGATCTTGAGGGCAGTCCCCTCTGCCCGCCCCTGGCTCCCGCCGGGCGCACCTTCCCGCCGTCCGGTGGCCGCTGGACTGAGTGGGCCGACGCGGGCGAGGGTGGGGGCGGTGCGCATCGCCTGGTGGTTCTGGTGGTCCTGGTGGCTTCGGTGCCCGGTGCCCGGTGCCCGGTGCCCGGTGGTCCTGGCGGTCCTGGTAGTCCCGGAGGCCCCTGTGGCCCCTGTGGCCCCAGTGGGCATAGTGGCCTCGGTGGCCCCAGTGGCCTTGGAGGCCCCGGAGGTCCCTGTGTCCCCGATGGTCCCGGAGGCCCCCGTGGCCCCCGTGGCCTCGGTGGTCCTGCTGGTCCTGCTGGTACGCGCCCCGCCCGAGACCGTACGACCGACCCCAGGGAGCCGTCGATGTACTCCGCCCCGCCCGTCACCCCGCCCCGCGTCGCCGTCCTCGCCGACGACCTGACCAGCGCGGGGGACGGGGCGGCGCCGTTCCGCCGGGGCGGCCACCCGGCGCGGGTCCTCCTCTCCGGCAGCCCGCTCGCCGGGCACGGGCAGGAGGACGGGGTGCTCGCCGTCGACCTCGGCAGCCGGCTCCTCGACGAGGCCGGGGCCGAGGCCCGTACGCGCGAGGCGGCCCGTGCGCTGTCCGGGGCGGGGCTGCTGCTCAAGACCGTCGACTCGACCCTCCGGGGCCATGTGGCCGCCGAGATCCGCGCCGCGCGGGAGGGCTCGGGGCGGCGCGCCGTCGTCGTCGCGCCCGCGTTCCCGGCCGAGGGGCGGACCACCCGCGACGGCGTGCAGTACGTCCGCGGAGTCCGCGTGGACGAGAGCGAGTTCGCCCGTGACCCCGCGCACCCCGTCCGCACCGCCGACCTCACCCGCCTCCTCCCGGACGCCGTCACCGTCGACGCGGCCCGCCCGGAGCTCCTCGCCGAAGCCGAACCCGTCCCTTCCGGCGGGCTGTTCGTCTGCTCCGCGGCCACCGACGCCGACCTCGACCGGATCGTCGCCGCCGTCCCCGACCACCGGTCCGTCCTGTGGGTCGGCTCCCCGGGGCTCGCCGCCGCCCTCGCCCGGCACCACACGCGGCCCGGCGGCGATGCGGACGCGGACGCGGTGGAACTCCCGCCCGCCGTACGCCCCTTGGTCGCGGTCGGCAGCGCCAACCCCGCCACCCGCCGGCAGCTCGCGCTGCTGGCCGCCCGGCCGGGCGCGGTCGCGGCCGTCGCCGCCGAGCCGCTGTCGGCGGCCGCCGACGCCCTCGTACGGATCATCCACACGCCGCACGAACGGCGGGTGGACCCGGCGGAGCTGACCCGGGAGCTCGCCGTGTCCGTGGCGGCGCTCGCCGCCCGCGCGCCCTTCGACGGGCTCGTGCTCACCGGCGGGGAGACCGCCGAGGCGGTGCTGCGCGCGCTCGGCGCGTACGGCATCGACCTCCACGACGAACCCGAGCCCGGCATCGCCCGCGGCACCCTGGCCGGGCCGGCCGGCGTGCCCCGCGTCCCGGTCGTCATCAAGGCGGGCGGCTTCGGCGACGAGCGGACCCTCGTCCGGCTGCACGCCCTCCTCACCGGGGCCACCCGCTGAGGTTCACACCGCTGAGGTTCACACCTCTGAGGTTCACGCCTCCAGATAGCGCAGGACCGCGAGGATCCGGGGGCTGTGGCCCTCGGTCCCGCGCAGTTCCAGCTTGTCGAAGACCGCGTTGAGGTGCTTCTCCACCGCGCTCAGCGACAGGTGCAGCCGGCGGGCGATCGCCGTGTTCGTGTACCCCTCCGCGAGCACCTGGAGCACCTCCCGCTCGCGCGGGGTCAGCCGGGCCAGCGGATCGGCGTGCGCGCTGCGCACCACCAGCTGCCGTACGACCTCCGGGTCGATCGCCGCCCCGCCCGCGTGGACCCGCTCCAGCGCGTCGAGGAACTCCTCGACCTGCGCCACCCGGTCCTTCAGCAGATAGCCGACCCGCTCCGCGCCGGCGGCGAGCAGCCGGGCCGCGTAACTGCGCTCGACGTGCTGCGAGAGGACCAGGACGCCCGTCCCGGGCAGCCGCTCGCGGATCGCGACGGCCGCCCGCAGTCCCTCGTCGGTGTGGGTCGGGGGCATCCGGATGTCCACGACGACCACGTCGGGCCGGAGCGCCTCCGTCTCGGCGAGCAGCGTCACCGCGTCGCCGAACGCCCCGACGACCTCGTGCCCCTCCTCCGCGAGCAGGCGGGACAGGCCCTCCCGCAGCAGGGTCGAGTCCTCGGCCAGGATCACACGCACGGCAGCTCCGCGACGATGGTGGTGGGTCCCCCGAGGGGGCTGTCGATGCGCAGGACGCCGTCGAGCGCGGCGACCCGCCCGCGCAGCCCGGTCAGGCCGCCGCCCGCCGGATCCGCGCCGCCCCGGCCGTCGTCCTCGACCCGCACGGTCAGCGGGCCGCCGGGTGCCCCCGCGACCCGCACCGAGACGGCCGAGGCGGCGGAGTGCTTGGCCGCGTTGGTGACGGCCTCGGAGACGACGAAGTACGCCGCCGTCTCCACCGGTCGGGGGAGCGGGCCCGTCACCTCGTACGCGATCCGCAGCGGCAGCGCGCACCGCTGCGCGACGCCGCCGAGCGCCTCCTCCAGGCCGAGGCTGTCGAGTGCCGACGGGTACACCCGCCAGGCCACCTCGCGGAGTTCGGCCAGCACCTCCTGGGCCTCCCGGTGCGCCTGGCCGAGGAGTCCGGCCGCCCGCTCCGGGTCCCGCCCGCCGCTCCTGCGGGCCCGCCCGATCAGCATGGCGAGCGCCACGAGCCGCTGCTGGACCCCGTCGTGGAGGTCCCGCTCGATCCGCCGCCGCTCCGCGTCCACGGCCCCCACGACGGCGGCCCGGCTCAGCGACAGCTCCTCGATCCGGCGGCGCATCAGCTCCCGCTCCGACGGCCCGAAGCACTCCCGGGCGAGACGGGCGTCGAGCGCGGTCAGCGCGAACAGCCCCTGGAGGCCCAGGAACAGCAGGACACCCCCGAGGACCAGCTGCGTCAGCAGCTCCGCCGCCCCGATCGTCCCGCGCGCCACACCGCCGGCCAGCAGCACCGCGAGCACCACGCCGAACCCGAGCAGCGCCAGCACGATCCCGCACACGAGCCCCGTCGCGGACCGGGCGGCCAGATACCGCAGGGGGCCGCCCTCACCCTCGTACGCCTCCGGGACGTACGCCTCCGGGAAGTCCGCCTCCGGGAACCGGTCGCCGAAGAAGCGCTCCCGCCGCCTCCGCTCCAGTTCCACCAGCGGCCGGGCGCCGCACGTCAGGATCCGGAGGACGTACGCGCGCGTGCGCGGCCACAACAGGAAGCCGCCGAGCGGCACCCCGGCCCCCACCAGGTACAGCACCCCCGGCACCGCCGACGCACAGCCGGCCGCGACCCCCACCGCCCGAGCGGCCCTCGATCCCTCGCCCCCGATCACCCGACCCACCCTAGGCGCGACGGTGACGAGGCTCCGCCCCGCGCCCCCGGAGCCGTACGACGAGCCAGGCGACGGCCGCCGCGAGGACGAGGGCGAGGACGGCCTTGGAGGCCACGCCCACGTACGCCTCGACCAACTCCCAGCGGTCGCCGAGGGCGTAGCCGGCGAGGACCAGGACGCTGTTCCAGGCGAGGCTGCCGACGGTGGTCAGCAGGAGGAAGAGGGGGACCGGCATCCGCTCCACCCCGGCCGGCACCGAGATCAGGCTGCGGAAGATCGGCACCATCCGGCCGAGGAGCACCGCCTTCGTGCCGTGCCGCCGGAACCACGCCTCGGTCCGCTCCAGGTCCGCGACCTTCACGAGCGGCAGCCGCGCCCACAGCGCGTGCATCCTCTCCCGGCCGAAGAGGGCGCCGATCCCGTAGAGGGCGAGCGCGCCCACCACCGAGCCCAGCGTCGTCCAGAAGAGGGCCGAGGCGAGGCTCAGCACGCCCTGCCCGGCGGCGAAGCCGGTCAGCGGGAGGATCACCTCGCTCGGCAGCGGCGGGAAGAGGTTCTCCAGCGCGATGGCGAAGCCCGCGCCCGGCCCGCCGAGGGTGTCGACGAGACCGGCGGCCCAGCCGGCGACGCCGTCGGCCGGGCCGCCCGCGGGGCCGCCCGCGGGCTCCTGGGCGAGAACGGTCGTGAGCGGTGTCATGAGCCCTCCAGGGTCACGGGGAAGGGTCGTCCGACGTGCTCGCCCGACGACCCTTCCCACGCTAGAAACCGCAGCTCGGAGCCGGTATGCGCGTTCCCGCCCGACGCCCCTGCGGAAAACCGCAGGGGCGTCGGGGTCCGGATCGGGCCCGCAGGGGCGTCCTGGTCCGGCCGGGTCCGTCCTGGTCCGGCCGGCTCAGGCCCGCAGGTCCGCCGCCGTCGGCACCACGACCGCGAAGACGTCCGTCAGCCCGGTCAGCGCGGCCCGCTTCAGCTCGGCCGCGGGCACGACCGTCCCGTCCGGGGCGGCGAGGGCGCGGGTGGCGGTCGCCTCGGCGACCACGGTCGGCCGGTAGCCGAGGTTGAAGGCCGCCTGGGCCGTGTAGTTGACGCACATGTGCGTCATGAACCCGGCGAGCACCAGCTCCTTCCCCTCGCCGGCCGCGAAGCCGAGGCCCGTCAGGACCTTCTCCAGGTCGGTGGCGTGGAAGGCGTTCGGGAAGTTCTTCACCACGACCGGCTCGCCCTCGGCCGGGGCCACCTCGTCGCAGGTCGCGCCGACCGGCGCCGTGAGGTCGTACGGGGAGCCCTCGCCGCTGTCGTGCTGGATGTGCACGACCGGGGTGCCGGCCGCCCGGGCCCGGGCCAGGAGTCGCGCCGCCTCGGCGACGGCCTCCTCGGCGCCTTCGAGGGCCATGACGCCGGAGCGGTAGGTGTTCTGGACGTCGATGAGGACGAGCGCCGCCTCGGCGAGCCGGGCCGGCTCGTCGCCCAGACCGGAGAGGGAACGGAGGGAGGCGGACGGAGTGATGCTCATTTCGGAACCTTTACTATGAAATCGGATGCCGTACGGGCGCGACGGAGCCGCCCACGGCGGGGGACGGGGAACGGAAACGGGGAACGGGAAATGGGGAACGGGAAACGGGGAACGGGAAACGGGGAATGTGCGGGGGGCGGGGTCGTCAGTCGGCCCCGGTGCGGAAGCGCCGCCGGTACGCCGCCGGCGTCGTCGCGAGCTGCCGGCGGAAGGCCCGGTGCAGGGTCTCCACCGAGCCGAGCCCCGCCCGCGCCGCCACCTCGGCGAGCGGCGCGTCCGAGGTCTCCAGATGGCGCCGGGCCACCTCGATCCTGGCCGCCTCCACGTAGGCGGCGGGGCTCGACCCCGTCTCCTGCGCGAAGACCCGGGCGAAGTGCCGCTCGCTCAGGCACATCCGGCCGGCGAGCCGCTCCGCCGACAGGTCCTCGTCGAGGTGGTCGGCGATCCAGAGCCGCAGCTCGTCGATGTCGCGCCGGCCGGCCGCCGGACGGCTCAGCGGCACCGAGAACTGGCTCTGGCCGCCCTGCCGCTTCAGGTACATGACGAGCTGCCGGGCCACCGCGAGCGCGGTCTCCTCGCCCAGGTCCTCCGCCACCAGGGCGAGGGACAGGTCGAGGCAGGCGCTGATCCCGGCCCCGGTCCACAGTCGCCCCCGGTCCGTCCGCACGAAGATCGGATCGGGGTCGACGGAGACCTCCGGGTGGTCGGCCGCCAGCTGCGCCGCCGTCGACCAGTGGGTCGTCGCGGACCTCCCGTCGAGCAGGCCTGCCGCGGCGAGCACGTGCGCGCCGACGCAGACCGACGCCACCCGCCGGGCGTGCGGCGCGGTCTCCCGCACCCAGCGCACGACCTCCGGGTCCAGCCGGGCGACGACCCCGCCGTTCTCGCCCGGGTCCACCGCCCCCGGCACGAGCAGGGTGTCGACGTCCGCGCCGACCTCGTCGAAGCCGAGGTCGGCGAGCAGCCGCACCCCCGCCGAGGTCCGCACCTCCCCGGCACCGCCGGGCGCGGCGAGCCGCACCCGGTAGCGCTCGCCGCCCGTCTCCCGGTTGGCCAGCGCGAAGACCTCGGCGGGGCCGGTGACGTCGAGGAGGTCCACGTCGGGAAAGACCGCGACGACGACCCGGTGCACGGGGTGCGCCGGCTGCACCGCGGGGGCCGTGGCGGGGGTGGTCTCGGACATGACCCCACCTTCGCCCGCCCCGCCCCATGACGGCAATGACGATTCCCTGTCACATCCGGACACCGGCCGGACGCCGGGCCGGACGCCGGGCCGGACACCGAGCAGGGCTCCGGGCAGGACACCGAGCAGGGCTCCGGGCCGGAGTCCGGCGTCCGGCCCGGAGCCCACGGCGGACCGCCTACTCTTGAAGACTCCATACCCTTGAAACATGACCAGCAGCAGCGACCGGAGTCTCACAGTGGGCATCGAAGGACCGAAGACCTACGACATTCGCACCTACGGGTGTCAGATGAACGTCCACGACTCCGAACGGCTCTCCGGTCTGCTGGAGGAGGCGGGCTACGTCCGCGCGCCCAAGGACGCGGACGGCGCCGACGTCGTCGTCTTCAACACCTGCGCGGTCCGTGAGAACGCCGACAACAAGCTGTACGGCAACCTCGGCCACCTCGCCCCGATGAAGACCGCGCGCCCCGGCATGCAGATCGCCGTCGGCGGCTGCCTGGCGCAGAAGGACCGCGACACCATCGTGCAGCGGGCCCCGTGGGTCGACGTCGTCTTCGGCACCCACAACATCGGCAAGCTGCCGGTCCTCCTGGAGCGCGCCCGCGTGCAGCAGGAGGCCCAGGTCGAGATCGCCGAGTCCCTGGAGGCCTTCCCCTCCACCCTGCCGACCCGCCGCGAGTCGGCGTACGCGGCCTGGGTCTCGATCTCGGTCGGCTGCAACAACACCTGCACCTTCTGCATCGTCCCCGCCCTGCGCGGCAAGGAGGAGGACCGCCGTCCCGGCGACATCCTCGCCGAGATCGAGGCGCTCGTCGCCGAGGGCGTCTCCGAGATCACCCTGCTCGGCCAGAACGTGAACGCGTACGGTTCCGACCTCGGCGACCGCGAGGCCTTCGGCAAGCTGCTCCGCGCCTGCGGCGCCATCGAGGGCCTGGAGCGGGTCCGCTTCACCTCCCCGCACCCGCGCGACTTCACCGACGACGTCATCGCCGCGATGGCCGAGACGCCCAACGTGATGCCGCAGCTGCACATGCCGCTCCAGTCCGGCTCGGACACCGTGCTGAAGGCGATGCGCCGCTCCTACCGCCAGGAGCGCTTCCTCGGGATCATCGAGAAGGTCCGGGCCGCGATCCCGCACGCCGCCATCTCCACGGACATCATCGTCGGCTTCCCCGGCGAGACCGAGGAGGACTTCGAGCAGACCATGCACGTGGTCCGCGAGGCCCGCTTCGCCAACGCCTTCACCTTCCAGTACTCCAAGCGCCCCGGGACCCCCGCCGCCGAGATGGAGGGGCAGATCCCCAAGGAGGTCGTGCAGGCCCGCTACGAGCGCCTGGTCGCCCTCCAGGAGGAGATCTCCTGGGACGAGAACAAGAAGCAGGTCGGCCGCACCCTGGAGGTCATGGTCGCGGAGGGCGAGGGCCGCAAGGACGGCGCCACGCACCGCCTCTCCGGCCGCGCCCCCGACAACCGGCTCGTCCACTTCACCAAGCCCGACGAGGACGTCCGCCCCGGTGACGTGGTGACCGTCGAGATCACCTACGCCGCCCCGCACCACCTCCTCGCCGAGGGCCCCACCACCGCCGTCCGCCGCACCCGCGCGGGCGACGCCTGGGAGAAGCGCACCGCCGCGGCCGCCGCCAAGCCGGCCGGCGTCCTGCTCGGCCTCCCGCAGATCGGCGCCCCGGCCCCCCTCCCGGCAGCCGACGCCCCGGCCTGCGGCGTCGCCCACTGACAGCCGCGTCCGAGGCGGTCGCCGAGCGGCTGAGGCCGGAGGGCTGAGGCCGGAGGGGCGAGGGCGGAGGGCTGAGGGCTGAGGCCGGAGGGTCGCGGCCGGACGCCGGCTCGGTGACCGCGCGGGCTGTGCCCGGGCCGCTTGCCGGACCACCGCGCTCCAGCCGGTCGCCCGCGCCCGCGCTCCCGCCCGCCACCGACGGCCGCGTTCCTGTCGGAGCGGGGCAGTAGGCTGCGGATCATGCTTGTCGCCGCCGCCGTGTGCCCCTGCCCGCCGCTGCTCGTGTCCGAGGTCGCGAGCGGTGCCGCCCCCGAGCTGGACGCCGCGCGGGCGCACTGCGCGGACGCCCTCGGGGTGCTCGCCGCCGCCCGGCCCGACCGGCTGTACGTGGTCGGGGCGGCGCCCGGGGACGCCCTGGGCGGCTTCCCGGCCGGTTCCGCCGGGTCCTTCGCCGGGTTCGGTGTCGACCTCGCCGTGCGCCTCGGCGAGGGCCCCGGGGGCGACCGCCCGCTGCCGGCCTCGCTCGCCGTGGGCGCCTGGCTGCTCTCCCGTACCGGTGCGCCCGGCGCGGCCGTGGAGGGGCTCGGGGTCGACGAGCGGGCCACCGCCGAGGCGTGTGCGGAGGCCGGACGACGCCTCGCGTCCTCGGCCGAGCGGGTCGCCCTGCTCGTCCTCGGCGACGGCAGCGCCTGCCGCACCGTGAAGGCCCCCGGTTACTTCGACGAGCGCGCCGCCGATTTCGACGCCGAGGCCGCCCGTGTCCTGGGCTCCGCCGACGTGCCCGGGGTCCTCGCGCTCGACGCCGGCCTCGCCCGGGAGCTGAAGGCCGCAGGCCGCGCCCCCTGGCAGGTCCTCGCGGGCGCCGCCGAGGGCGCGGGCCTGGCCGGCCGCCTCCTCCACGAGGACGCGCCGTACGGCGTCGAGTACCTGGTCGCCGTCTGGTCCTGAGCGCGGGCCCGCCACGGGTTCTCGGCGCGGGCCCGCCACGCGAACGCACGCGGCCCGCGGAGCAGCGGTACGTGCTCCGCGGGCCGCGTGCGGTCGGGTGCCTAGGCGGTCGGCGGCGGGGGCGTGCCGTCGGTGCCGGGCGTGCCGTCGTCCTTCTGCCCGATGCGGTCGATCGCGTCCTTGGCCTTGCCGGTGCCGGACTGGATCTTGTCGCTGTACTTGCCCTTGGTCTTCTCGTCGACCATCTTCGCCGCCTTGTCCAGGCCCTGGTCGATCTTGTCCCCGTGCTGCTGCGCGAGGTCCGAGACCTTGTGCTTGGCCGGGCCCAGCTTGGCCTTCAGTGAATCCAGGAAGCCCATGGAGCACCTCTCCGTGTCCGTGTCGTGCCTATGTGCGGGCGGCCTTCCCGGTCTCGCTGTCCGCGTCCGAGCCCGCGTCCGAGCCCGCGCCCGAACCGGCGTCCGCGGCGGTGTCGGCCGACTGCTGCCGGGGGATCTCCACGATCTCCGAGGACTCCTCCGGTGCGGTCACTCCCGGGACGGTCAGCCGCGTCACCGTCCCGCCCGCCTCGGACTCGACAGCCTCCGCCTCCGACTTCGACTCCGAATCGGACTCCGAATCGGACTCCGATTCCGCCTCGGACGCCGACTCGGACTCGGCGAGCTCCGCCGAAGCCGGCTCACCCGACTCCTCCATCGACTGCTTCTTCCGGCGAAACCTTGAGAAAACGCCCATATCCACTCCTCAGCCTACTCGTCGGGGGTGCCGTGCGCGGGAACCACGGCCGGAACCACGCACGGGGAACGAAGCCCCCACCCCCGTGTCACGTCGCTCGTTCGGGGACGCCCCCGGAGGTTTGCGAGACTGGGACGGTGAGAAGCGCAGCTCCCGCACCGCGGGTCATCGCCGTCGTCGGCCCCACGGCAGCCGGAAAGTCCGATCTGGGTGTGTTCCTGGCCCAGCAGCTCGGCGGCGAGGTCGTCAACGCCGACTCGATGCAGCTCTACCGCGGGATGGACATCGGCACCGCCAAACTGACGCCGGAGGAACGCGGCGGCGTCCCGCACCACCTCCTCGACATCTGGGACGTCACCGAGGCCGCCAGCGTCGCCGAGTACCAGCGCCTCGCCCGCGCCGAGATCGACCGGCTGCTCGCCGAGGGCCGTACCCCCGTGCTCGTCGGCGGATCCGGCCTGTACGTGCGCGGCGCCGTGGACGCCCTGGAGTTCCCCGGCACCGACCCCGCGATCCGGGCCCGCCTGGAGGCGGAGCTTGAGGAGCGCGGCTCCGGCGTCCTGCACGCCCGCCTGGCCGCCGCCGACCCCGAGGCGGCCCGCGCGATCCTCCCCAGCAACGGCCGCCGGATCGTCCGCGCCCTGGAGGTCATCGAGATCACGGGGAAGCCCTTCACGGCGAACCTCCCCGGCCACGAGTCGGTCTACGACACCGTCCAGATCGGCGTCGACGTCGCCCGCCCCGAACTCGACGAGCGGATCGCCACCCGGGTGGACCGCATGTGGGAGGCGGGGCTCGTCGACGAGGTCCGCGCCCTGGAGGCGCTCGGACTGCGCGAGGGGCGCACGGCCTCCCGCGCGCTCGGCTACCAGCAGGTGCTCGCGGCGCTCGCGGGGGAGTGCACCGAGGACGAGGCACGTGCCGAGACCGTGCGCGCCACCAAGCGCTTCGCCCGCCGCCAGGACTCGTGGTTCCGCCGCGACCCGCGCGTCCACTGGCTCAGCGGGGCCGCCGATCACCGCGGGGAACTCCCGCGGGAGGCGCTGTCGTTGGTCGAACGAGCGGTTACAGCCTGATCACGTGATGGCATCGGGACGCTCCGCCCGTCATTTCCGCGGTCGGGAGCGTGCCATCATCGAGCATCGACCAAGGTGGAGTCCGAGTGGGGAGGGCGCGTGGCGATGGAGGCCGGCCCTCGCGACAGAGAACAGCACGAGTCGGTTCCCGGGGGTGCCCCGGGGCTGACCCCCGACGGGCCCGACGACGCCGAGGGCTCCGCGGTCGAGATCGCCGACGAGGTCGAGGTCGAGCTGCGCCCGCGGCGGCTGCTGAGGTTCTGGCAGCTCGCCCCGATCGTGGGGCTCGCCTCCGTCGGCTCGCTGATGTTCGCCTTCCCGCTCGCCTTCGGCTCCGGGGACGCGGGCGCGGTCGTCGCCATGCTGGGACTGCTCATCAGCTTCTGCGCCGCGGGCTGGGGCGTCATGGCCGCCCGCAGGGTCGGCTACACCTGGCCGGGGCTGCCGCAGCGCGGCTCGGGCGAGCGTCCGGACTGGCGGGTCCTCGGCCTGTACGTGACGACCATCGCGGCCCTCGTCGCCCTCGCCGTCTGGCGCGTCGCCCGCCTCCGCTGAGCCCGGGCCGGGCGGTCGCGGGCCGCCCTGTGGACCAGTACGAGTACGAGTGCGAGTCCGGAGCGGCCGCCCTGTGGACAACCGGAACGGGTGTCCGGGCGGCACCGTACAGTTGATCCCGTGACCAGCACGCAGACCACCCCGCTCCGTTACCTCAAGGGCCACGGCACCGAGAACGACTTCGTGATCGTCCCCGACGCGGAGAACGAGATCGACCTGCCCCCCGCGCTCGTCGCCCGGCTCTGCGACCGCCGCGCCGGACTCGGCGGCGACGGCCTGCTGCACGTCGTCCGCAGCGCCGCCCACCCCGAGGCCCGCGCCATGGCCGACGAGGCCGAGTGGTTCATGGACTACCGCAACGCGGACGGCACGGTCGCCGAGATGTGCGGCAACGGCGTCCGGGTCTTCGCCCGCTATCTGGAGCACGCCGGCCACGTCACCGCCGGCGAGGTCGCCGTCGCCACCCGCGGCGGCGTCAAGCGCGTCCACCTCGACAAGGACGGCTCCGTCACCGTCTCCATGGGCCGCGCCGTCCTCCCCGAGGAGGGCGTCACGGTCGCCGTCGACGGCCGCAGCTGGCCCGCGCGGAACGTGAACATGGGCAATCCGCACGCGGTCGCCTTCGTCGAGGACCTCGCCCACGCGGGCACCCTGTACGACGAGCCGCCGTACGAGCCCGCGTCGGTCTACCCGGACGGGGTCAACATCGAGTTCGTGGCGGACCGGGGCCCCCGCCACGTCGCCATGCGGGTGCACGAGCGCGGCGCCGCCGAGACCCGCTCCTGCGGCACCGGCGCCTGCGCCGTGGCCGTCGCCACCGCCCGCCGCGACGGGGCGGACCCGGCCGTGACCGGCGCCCCCGTCACGTACACCGTGGACGTCCTCGGCGGCACCCTGGTCATCACCGAGCACCCCGACGGCGCCATCGAGATGACCGGTCCCGCCGTCATCGTCGCCGAGGGCACCCTGGAGCCCTCCTGGCTCACCGCCGGCTGAGGCGCCTTCCGGCCGCGGCCGTCCCGGCGGTCGATCCCGAGGGCCCGTCCCGGCGGTCCAATCGAAACTGTCAACGACTCTCGTGTCGCTCGAATGGGTGATCCGTTTCACGCTGGGCGAGAGCGGGACTGCGCCACGTGGTGGGGTCGGTAGCATCAAGCACCGGCCCCCCGGGCTCCCCTCGCCCGTCCACCGCCGGTCGACGCCGCCGGAGGTGCCCCATGAGCGCAGAGGCCACGAACCCCGTGAGCGCGGCCGAGACCGCCGCCACCGACCCACGCGTCCGCAGGCGCGGCCGCGCCCGGCTCGACCTGCGCAGGATCGGCCGCGCGGCCCTGCTCGGCGCCACCGCGGGCCCCGCCCCCCGCGACCGGCTGCCGGACGCCATCAGCCACGTCGCCGAGGCGCACCGCGCCCACCACCCCGAGGCCGACCTGACGGTGCTGCGCCGGGCGTACGTGCTCGCCGAGTCCTCGCACCGCGGCCAGTTCCGCAAGAGCGGCGAGCCGTACATCACCCATCCGCTCGCCGTCACCCTCATCCTCGCCGAGCTGGGCGCCGAGACCACCACCCTGACCGCCTCCCTCCTCCACGACACCGTCGAGGACACCGAGGTGACGCTCGATCAGGTCCGCCGCGAGTTCGGCGACGAGGTCGCGTACCTCGTCGACGGCGTCACCAAGGTGGAGAAGATCGACTACGGCGCCGCCGCCGAACCCGAGACCTTCCGCAAGATGCTCGTCGCCACCGGCGACGACGTCCGCGTCATGTCCATCAAGCTCGCCGACCGGCTGCACAACATGCGCACCCTCGGCGTGATGCGGCCCGAGAAACAGGCCCGCATCGCCAAGGTCACCCGCGACGTCCTCATCCCGCTCGCCGAACGGCTCGGCGTCCAGGCCCTCAAGACCGAACTGGAGGACCTGGTCTTCGCCATCCTCCACCCCGAGGAGTACGAGGCCACCCGCGCGCTCATCGCCGACGCCACCGGCTCCGGATCGCCCGACGCCCTCGCCGCCGTCGCCGAACACGTCGGCACCGTACTGCGCGAGGCGGACATCGCCGCCGAAGTCCTCGTCCGGCCCCGCCACTTCGTCTCCGTCCACCGCGTCCGGCTCAAGCGCGGCGAGCTGCGCGGCTGCGACTTCGGGCGGCTCCTCGTCCTCGTCGCCGAGGACGCCGACTGCTACGCGGTCCTCGGCGAGCTGCACACCTGCTTCACCCCGCTGATCTCGGAGTTCAAGGACTTCATCGCGGCCCCCAAGTTCAACCTGTACCAGTCGCTGCACACCGCGATCGCCGCGCCCGACGGGGCCGTCGCGGAGGTCCTGATCCGCACCCACCGCATGCACAAGGTCGCCGAGGCGGGCGTCGTGGCGCTCGGCAGCCCCCTCGGCACGGCCCCGGACACCGCCGACCCGTCCGAGACCGCCGAGGACGGCGAGCGCACCGACCCCACCCGCCCCGGCTGGCTCGCCCGCCTCCTCGACTGGCAGGAGTCCGCGCCCGACCCCGACACCTTCTGGAGCTCGCTCCGCGCCGACCTCGCCGAGGACCACGAGATCACCGTCTTCCGCGCCGACGGCGGGACGCTCGGCCTGCCCGCCGGCTCCACCTGCGTCGACGCCGCCTACGCCCAGCACGCCGAGGCCGCCCACGGCTGCCTCGGCGCCCGCGTCAACGGCCGGCTCGCCCCCCTGGGCACCGTCCTCGCCGACGGCGACACCGTGCACCTGCTCCTCGCCCAGGACGCCGGTTCCGGGCCCTCCCCGGAGTGGCTGGACCACGCCCGTACCCCGGCCGCGCGGATCGCGATCACCGCCTGGCTCCAGGCGCACCCGGAGGCCGCCGCCCCGCCCGCCGCGGCCCCCCGCCCGCCGCTCAGCGTCGCCGCCGACCGCAGCTCGGGCGCCGAGCTCCACGCCGACCTCGACGGCGCCCCCGCCGCCCCGGTCCGCCCGGCCGGCTGCTGCACCCCCGTGCCCCCCGACGCCATCACCGGCTTCCGGGTCCGGGGCGGCGCCGTCACCGCCCACCGCACGGGCTGTCCGGCCGTGGACGTCATGCGCCGCCTCGGCCGCGCCGCCGTCCCCGTCCGCTGGGGCGACGCCGCCCACTGCCGGGTCACGCTGGTAGCCGAATCGTTCGGCCGCCCCGGTCTGCTCGCCGACCTCACCGAGGCCATCGCCACCGCCGGCGCCGAGGTGGTCTCCGCCACCGTCGAGCCACCGAGCGAGCAGCGGGTCCGCCACACGTACACCCTGCAACTCGCCGACGCCGCGGCGCTCCCCGCCCTCATGCGCGCCATGCGCGAGGTCCCCGGCGTCTACGACGTGGCCAGGACCCACCGCCTCTGACCCCACCGCCTCTGCCCCCGCCTCTGACCCCGCCCGCGGGTGACACCTTCGGGTGGCGGGTGCGCGCGTCGGCCCGGGGCGCGGGCCCGGGCACTGGTAGCCCTGGCCCATGGCGCACACTTCCCCGCCCCGCCCGCCTGCCTCCACCACCGGCACCCCCGGCACCGACACCCCCGCCACCGGGACGCCGCCCGCCCCCGGCACCCCCCGGCGACCGCGCCGGAGGTCCTGGCTGCGGGCCGCCGGGCTCGTCGCCGCCGGCGCCGGACTGGTCGCGGCGGCCGTGCCCGCACCCGCCCCGCTCGGCATCGGCGACCCGCTCTTCCCGTACCTCGGGAACCCGGGGTACGACGTCCTCGCGTACGACATCAACCTCACCTACTCCGGCGTGAACACCGAGCCGCTCGCCGCCGTCACCCGGGTCGACGCCCTCGCCACCGCCGACCTCGACCGGCTCCACCTCGACTTCACGCACGGCACGGTCTCCGGCGTCACCGTCGACGGCGTACCGGCCGGCTTCGCGACCAGCGGCGAGGACCTGGTCGTCACACCCGTCGTCCCGATCGACGCCGGCGAGGCCGTCACCGTGACCGTCCGCCACACCAGCGACCCGAGCGGGCCCGCCGCCAACGGGGGCTGGGTGCGCACCTCCGACGGACTCGCCATGGCCAACCAGGCCGACGCCGCCCACCGCGTCTTCCCCTCCAACGACCACCCTTCCGACAAGGCCGCCTTCACCTTCCGGATCACCGCCCCGAGCGAGCTGACGGCCGTCGCCAACGGCCTGCCCGTCGACCGCGCGGAGCACGGCGCCACCACCACCTGGACCTACCGCGTCCGCCACCCCATGGCCACCGAACTCGCCCAGGTCTCCATCGGCCGCTCCGCCGTCCTCCACCGCACCGGCCCCCACGGCCTCCCGGTCCGCGACGTGGTCCGCGCCCAGGACCGGGAGACCATGGAGCCCTGGCTGCGCCGCACCCCCGGCCACCTGGAGTGGATGGAGGGCAAGGTCGGCCCGTACCCCTTCGAGACGTACGGCGTGCTGATCGCCGACGCCACCACCGGCTTCGAGCTGGAGACCCAGACCCTCTCGCTCTTCGAACGGCGCCTCTTCACCGACCCCCGCTTCCCCGAGTGGTACGTCGACGCGGTCATGGTCCACGAGTTGGCCCACCAGTGGTTCGGCGACAGCGTCTCCCCGCGCACCTGGTCCGACCTGTGGCTCAACGAGGGGCATGCCAGCTGGTACGAGGCGCTGTACGCCGACGAGACGGCCGGCAAGTCCCTGGAGAAGCGCATGAAGGCCGCGTACGCCGCCTCCGACGGCTGGCGCGCCGACGGCGGGCCCCCGGCGGCGCCCCGCCCGCCCGCGCCCGGGCAGAAGATCAGCCTCTTCCGGCCCGTCGTCTACGACGGCAGCGCGCTCGTGCTCCACGCCCTGCGGGAGACCATCGGCGCCGAGGCCTTCGACCGGCTGCAGCGGCGCTGGGTCGCCGACCACCGGGACGGCACCGCCACCACCGCCGACTTCACGGCCCTCGCGGAGCAGGTCTCCGGGCGGGACCTCGACGCCTTCTTCGCCGGCTGGCTGTACGGGGAGAAGACCCCGCCCATGCCCGGGCACCCGGACTGGCGCAGCCTCCCGCCGGCGGACGCGCGCCGCTGAGGAAACCCGCGTGACGGGCGCGGGGCGGCCGTGTCACCATTTTCAGGTCGGCGACGCGGCCGGCCGGAGCCCTTCGGGGAATCTTCCGGAGCCGCCGCACGTTGTACCGACATCATCGTTCCGACCGACGTAAGGATCCAATGACCTCCTCTTCTTCCCCTTCCCAGGACGAGCAGAGCTTCGCGCAGTCGCGCCGCACCGAGAGCCTTCGGGCCGATGCCCTGATGGAAGAGGACGTCGCCTGGAGCCACGAGATCGACGGAGCGCGGGACGGCGAGCAGTTCGACCGCTCCGAGCGCGCGGCCCTGCGGCGTGTCGTCGGCCTCTCCACCGAGCTCGAGGACGTCACCGAGGTCGAGTACCGGCAGCTGCGCCTGGAGCGCGTCGTGCTCGTCGGCGTCTGGACCTCGGGGACCGTGCAGGACGCCGACAACTCCCTGGCGGAGCTCGCGGCCCTCGCCGAGACGGCGGGCGCCCTCGTCCTCGACGGCGTGATCCAGCGCCGCGACAAGCCCGACCCGGCCACCTTCATCGGTTCCGGCAAGGCCCAGGAGCTGCGGGACATCGTCGTCGAGACCGGCGCCGACACCGTCGTCTGCGACGGCGAGCTCAGCCCCGGCCAGCTCATCGCCCTCGAAGACGTCGTCAAGGTCAAGGTGGTCGACCGGACCGCCCTGATCCTCGACATCTTCGCCCAGCACGCCAAGTCCCGAGAGGGCAAGGCACAGGTCGCCCTCGCGCAGATGCAGTACATGCTGCCGCGCCTGCGCGGCTGGGGTCAGTCGCTCTCCCGGCAGATGGGTGGCGGCGGCGGTGGCGGCATGGCCACCCGCGGTCCCGGTGAGACCAAGATCGAGACCGACCGGCGCCGCATCCGCGAGAAGATGGCGAAGATGCGCCGGGAGATCGCGGAGATGAAGACCGGCCGCGACATCAAGCGGCAGGAGCGGCGCCGCAACAAGGTGCCGTCGGTCGCCATCGCCGGATACACCAACGCCGGCAAGTCCTCCCTGCTCAACCGCCTCACGGGCGCCGGAGTCCTGGTGGAGAACGCCCTGTTCGCCACCCTCGACCCGACCGTCCGCCGGGCCGAGACGCCGTCCGGCCGGGTCTACACCCTGGCCGACACCGTCGGCTTCGTCCGGCACCTGCCGCACCACCTGGTCGAGGCCTTCCGCTCCACCATGGAGGAGGTCGCCGACGCCGACCTCATCCTGCACGTGGTGGACGGCTCGCACCCCGTCCCGGAGGAGCAGCTGGCCGCCGTCCGCGAGGTCTTCCGCGACGTCGGCGCGGTGAACGTGCCGGAGATCGTGATCATCAACAAGGCCGACGCGGCCGACCCGCTGGTCCTCCAGCGGCTGCTCCGCGTCGAGAAGCACTCCATGGCCGTCTCCGCCCGCTCGGGCGAGGGCATCGAGGAGCTGCTCGCCCTGATCGACCGCGAGCTGCCGCGCCCGGAGGTGGAGATCGAGGTCCTCCTGCCGTACACGCAGGGCGGTCTCGTCTCCCGCGTCCACGCCGAGGGCGAGATGCTCTCCGAGGAGCACACCCCGGAGGGCACCCTGGTCAAGGCCCGGGTGCACGAGGAACTGGCGGCGGCGCTCGCGCCGTACGTCCCCGCCGCGCACTGAGCCCGGACCGTACGAAGGCGCCGGCCCCCTCCCGACCACGGGAGGGGGCCGGCGCCCGTTTCCTTCGCTGCGGTCAGCGTTCTTCCGCTCCGGTCAGCGGGCGAACTTCTTGCTGACCATGTCGTACGCGCCCTTGGCGCCCCGGCCCAGCTGCGGACCGGCCAGCCAGCCGCGGCCGCCCGCCGGGCCGATCGAGGTGTTCGACACCAGCGCCGTCTTCCCGCCCGGCAGCACCCGGAACCAGCCGCCGCCCGACGAACCCGCCGTCATCGTGCAGCCGATCCGGTACATGACCGGGGTCGCCGGAGCCGTCGTGAGCCGGGTCGGCCGGTCCAGGCACTTGTGCATGATCACGCCGTTGTACGGAGCCGCCTGCGGGTAGCCCCAGGCGCCCACGGTCCCGGCCCGGGCGGGCGCGGGCGCGGAGAAGTCGACCGGCAGCGCCGCGCCGACGGTCTCCTCGAGCGACTTCTTGCCGCGCTGCGGCTTCACGTGCAGGACGGCGTAGTCGTACGGCCACGCCTGCTGCGTCCCGCCGCGCTGGATCCACTCGCCCGAGGTCACCGCCCAGTCGGCCCAGTACTGGCCGTACGGGTAGATCTCGTGCGCCCGTGCCTTGCGCAGGGCGGAGGGGGACTTGCCCTGGTCGTTGTAGGCGGGGACGAAGGTGATGTTGCGGTACCAGCCGCCGCGCTTGCCCGCGTGGACGCAGTGCCCGGCCGTCCACACCAGGTTGGACTTCCCGGGCCGGCGCGGGTCCTTCACGATCGTGCCCGAGCAGACCATCGAACCCTGGGGCGAGTCGAAGAAGATCTTGCCGACGGGGGCGGCGTGGCGGTGGTACGGCGTCTTCTCCCGCTGGGCCGTCACCGGCCGCGGCACCGGGTCCGAGCCGGAGGCCCCGGCCTGCGCGGTGATCGTCGGGTCCGGGCTCTTCGCCGACTGCATGCGCGCCGGGTCCCACAGGTCCTCGATGACCGGGTTGACGAAGTCCTCGGCCTCACGGAGCCAGGTGCTGGTGTCCCAGTTCTTCCACTCGCCGTCCTTCCACCGGTCGATGTCGATGCCGTGGTTCTTGAGCTTGTCGGCGAGTCCTCCGGCGAGGTCGTCCGAGCCGCCTTCGCCCTCGGTGGCGGGCGCGGAGCTGCTCGTCGCCCCGGTCGGCTTGTCCGTGGCCGGCGTCTCGGTGGGGCCGCAGGCCGTGGCGGTCAGCGCGAGCGCCGTCGCCACGCCGAGAGCGGCGGGTATGAGCCGTACAGAACGCATGTGTTCGAGTTCCCCCGTGAAGGTGTCTCTCGCTCCCGGCAACGCCTTGCATGCATTGCCATGAGCACGTCATTTGCTGGTGCACAGTATGCCGGACCGCGGGGCCGGAGGCGTCCCGCCCCGCCCCCGGCCCCGCGCCCGAACGGGCCTACTGTCCCGCGTACTTCTTGCTGACCTCGTCGAAGATCGCCTTGGCCTCGGGGCCGAGGCGCGGACCCGCCAGCCAGCCGGCCGTCGACGGGCCGATCGAGGTGTTCGACACCAGCGCCGGCTTCCCGTCCTGCCCCTGCGCGACCCAGCCGCCGCCGGACGAACCGGCCGTCATCGTGCAGCCGATGCGGTACATCGTCGGCTGCTCCGCCTTCAGCGAGAGCCGGCCCGGCTTGTCCGTGCACCGGAACATCTTCTGGCCGTCGAACGGCGGCGCCGCCGGGTAGCCGGTCGCCGTCATGGCCTTGATCTTCGGCACCGCCGGGGCGTTGAACTCGACCGGCAGGGCCGTACCGACCGTCTCCTCCAGGGACTTTCCGGAAGACCCCTTCTCCGGGGTGACCTGGATGACCGCGAAGTCGTACGGGGCGCCCGCGCCGCCGGTGGAGGCGCCCTGCGCGATCCACTCGTCGGAGGTCTTCACCCAGTCCGCCCACCACACGCCGTACGGGGCGATCTGCTCGCGCGTCGCCTTCTCCAGCGCCGAGGTCTTCATCGCGGCGTCGTTGTAGGAGGGGACGAAGGCGATGTTGCGGTACCAGCCGCCCTCCTTGCCCTTGTGGACGCAGTGGCCGGCCGTCCACACCAGGTTGGACTTGCCCGGGTGCGCCGGGTCCTTCACCACGGTGGCCGAGCAGACCATCGAACCGTCGGGACCGTCGAAGAACACCTTGCCGGACGCGGGCGAGTTCGCGTGGTACTTCGCCGGCACCGCCTTCGCCTTCACCGGGTCCGGGGTCGGGTCGGTGACGCCCTCGTCACCGGAGATGTCCTCCTCCTCGACCGGGCGCGGCTCAGGGCGCTCGGCGTCCCGCATCCGGTCCGGGTCCCAGAGGTCCTCGATGATCGGGTTGACGAAGTCCTTCGCCTCGCGGAGCCACTTGTCCTTGTCCCAGTTCTTCCACTCGCCGTCGCGCCACTTGTCGAGATCGATCCCGTGGTCCTTCAGCTTCTGCTTCAGGTCCTCCGGAATCTTGATCTTGTCGACCGGGTTCTCGCTCACCGGCGCGCTGGGCTTGTCTCCTGCGTTCTCCTCGCTCGGGCCGCAGGCCGTCGCGGTGAGCGTCAGCGCCGCGACGGCGGACGCCGCCGTCAGCAGCGGACGAATCGATCGCATCTCGTGATCCCCCTGGGACTACGTCAACTGGTGCATTAACTGGTGCATTTCCGGGCATCGGCCGCACACGCGTCCGACCGGACGTGGGAACGACGGCCCCCACTATGCCGGTGCCGGAGGGGACGGTACGCGCCCCGCCGCCGGTTCCGGAGCCGGTGCGGCCGTTGTCATGCCGTGATCCGGGACACGCCAAGGATCTTGCCTCCGGCCCGTGTTCCCCGGCAGTTCCCGTCGTTGGTACGGACGGGGATGCAACGGCGGTGCTCGGAGCGGCCTTTGAGCACGTCCGGACGCCCCGCCGATGTGCAACGCAACCGTTATCGCGGGAGGACTCCGAGCCGTGGCCGTTACCGAATCAGCTTCAGCCGCCGCCCCCACCCGGCGGGGGTACGGGACTGCGGCGGGCGGCGGGTACGAGGCGATCCTGCGGCGGCAGGCCCAGCGCGAGTCCGCCGCCCGCACCTATGCCCGCTCGCTGCCGATCGTCCCGGTCCGGGCCCGCGGCGTGACCATCGAGGGCGCCGACGGCCGCCGCTACCTCGACTGCCTTTCCGGTGCCGGCACCCTCGCGCTCGGCCACAACCACCCGGTCGTCCTCGAAGCCATCCGCAAGGTCCTGGACTCCGGCGCCCCCCTCCACGTCCTCGACCTCGCGACCCCCGTCAAGGACGCCTTCACCTCCGAGCTCTTCGCCACCCTCCCCCCGGAGCTCGCCGCCGACGCCCGCGTCCAGTTCTGCGGACCCGCCGGCACCGACGCCGTCGAGGCCGCCCTGAAGCTGGTCCGCACCGCCACCGGACGCCGCGGCCTCTTCGCCTTCACCGGCGCCTACCACGGGATGACCGCCGGGGCCCTCGCCGTCTCCGGCGGCGCCGAGGACGTCCGCGTCACCCGCCTCCCGTACCCGCAGTCGTACCGCTGCCCCTACGGCGTCGGCGGCGAGCGCGGCGCGGAACTCTCCGCCCGCTGGACCGAGTCCCTCCTCGACGACCCCAAGAGCGGCGTCACCACCCCCGCCGGAATGATCGTGGAGGCCGTCCAGGGCGAAGGCGGCGTCCTCCCCGCCCCCGACGCCTGGCTGCGCCGCATGCGGAGCATCACCGCCCGGCACTCCATTCCCCTCGTCGTCGACGAGGTCCAGACCGGCGTCGGGCGCACCGGCGCCTTCTGGGCCGTCGAACACAGCGGCGTCGTCCCCGACGTGATGGTCCTCTCCAAGGCCATCGGCGGCTCCCTCCCGCTCGCCGTCGTCGTGTACCGCTCCGGGCTCGACGCCTGGGAACCCGGCGCCCACGCCGGCACCTTCCGCGGCAACCAGCTCGCCATGGCCGCCGGCACCGCCACCCTCGCGTACGTCCGCGAGAACCGGCTCGCCGACCGGGCCGCCACCCTCGGCGCCCACATGCTCGGCCGCCTCCAGGGCCTCCAGGCCGCCCACCCCTGCGTCGGCGACGTCCGCGGCCGCGGCCTCATGATCGGCGTCGAGCTCGTCGACCCCGAGGCCGCGGGTCCCGACGATCCGGTCCCGCCCGCCGCCCCGGCCCTCGCCCGCGCCGTCCGGGAGGAGTGCCTCGCCCGCGGCCTCATCGTCGAGCTCGGCGGCCGCCACTCCGCCGTCGTACGGCTCCTCCCCCCGCTTACCCTCACCGACGAGCAGGCCACCGCCGTCCTCGACCGCTTCGCCGACGCACTCGCCGCCGCCGAACGGGGCCACGTCCCCCGGCCGCCCGCCCCCCACCGGCCCGCCCCCGGACCGTCCCACTGACCCGGACCGCCCCCGGCCCCCTCCCCAAGGAAACCCGCGTGAACGCCACCCCCACCTCCCAGCTGACCGCGACCGCGACCGCGACCCACCCCGACGCCGAGGAATCCACGGTCCCGCGCCAGCACACCGGCCCCGCGCCCCTCCGGCCGTCCCGCCCCGGAGAGGCCCCGGCCGGCGACCGCCCCGGCGTACCCGGCGCCTCTGCGGCCTCCGTCGCCTCTGCGGCCTCTGCCGCCGACCCACTCGACGACCCGGACCCGCAGCGGGCCGCCGACGCCGCCGCCCTGGAGAACCTCCTCCGCTGCTGGGTCCGCGAGAAGAACCTCCCCGCCCCCGGCACCTCCACCCTCCGCATCCCCCTCGACGCCAGCGGCACCGCCCTCCTCGTCCCCGTCGCCTACTGGTCGCCCACCGGCTGGCACCGCTTCGGCACCCCCACCCTGGAAGGTCTCCCCTCCACGGCCCCGGCCGTCGACGCCGTCACCCTCGCCGCCCTCCTCAGCCGCGAGACCGGCCGCCCCGAGGCCACCGAACTCGTCGGCCGCGTCGCCGACTCCGCCCGCCGCACCGCCGACTTCCTCGCCGCCCGCCGCCGCGACCCCCGGCCCCGTCCCGACGCCGACCTCTTCCTCGCCGCCGAGCAGTCCCTCCTCCTCGGCCACCCGCTCCACCCCACCCCCAAGAGCCGCGAGGGCCTCTCCGAGGCCGAGTCCCGCCTCTACTCGCCCGAACTCCACGGCGCCTTCCCCCTCCACTGGTTCGCCGTCGACCAGACCCTCCTCGCCTCCGACTCCGCCTGGACCGAGCAGGGCCGCCCCGTCACCGCCGAGCAGCTCGCCGCCGGCCTCGCCGAAGGCCTCGCCCACCCCGCCGGCACCGCCCCCCTGCCCCTGCACCCCTGGCAGGCCCGCGAACTCCTCCACCGCCCCGACGTCCGCGACCTCCTCGACCAGGGCCTCCTCCACGACCTGGGGTCCCACGGCAGCCACTGGCACCCCACCTCCTCCGTCCGCACCGTCCACCGCCCCGGCGCCCGCGCCATGCTCAAGCTCTCCCTCGGCCTGCGCATCACCAACTCCCGCCGCGAGAACCTCCGCAAGGAGCTCCACCGGGGCGTCGAGGTCCACCGCCTGCTGCGCACCGGCCTCGTCGACGAGTGGCAGGCCGCCCACCCCGGCTTCGACATCGTCCGCGACCCCGCCTGGCTCGCCGTCGACGCCCCCGACGGGACCCCCGTCCCCGGGCTCGACCTGATGATCCGGCACAACCCCTTCGGCCCCGGCGACGACGCCGTCTGCCTCGCGGCCCTCACGGCCCCCCGCCCCCGGCCCGGGGCCACCGGCATGGGCTCCCGCCTCGCCGACCTCGTCGACCGCCTCGCCGGCCGTACGGGCCGTCCCGTCGCTGCGGTCTCCGCCGAGTGGTTCCTCCGCTACCTGGACCAGGTTGTCCGCCCCGTCCTCTGGCTCGACGGCCACGCCGGCATCGCCCTGGAGGCCCATCAGCAGAACACCCTCGTCCTGCTCGACCCCGACGGCTGGCCCGTCGGCGGCCGCTACCGCGACAACCAGGGCTACTACTTCCGGGAGTCCCACCGGGCCGAGCTGGAGAGCCGCCTCCCCGGCATCGGCGCCCACAGCGACACCTTCGTCTCCGACCAGGTCACGGACGAGCGCTTCGCCTACTACCTCGGCATCAACAACGTCCTCGGCCTGATCGGCGCCTTCGGTGCCCAGCACCTCGCCGACGAGCGGATCCTCCTCGCCGCCTTCCGGTCCTTCCTCACCTCCGCCACCGGCCTCGGCTCGCCCCTCCCGCACCGCCTCCTCGAAGCCGCCACCCTCCGCAGCAAGGCCAACCTCCTCACCCGCCTGCACGGCCTCGACGAGCTCGTCGGTCCCGTCGACACCCAGTCCGTCTACGTCACGATCACCAACCCCCTCCGCGCCTGAACGCCCCGGCGGCCCGCCCGGCCGCCCCCCGCCCCCGCCCACCGGCGCGTCCCCCGACCATCCACCGAGGGGACGCCCCCGACCCACGGAGGACCCGTCTCATGTCCATACACCCGGACCACAGACACGACGCCGGCACCCCGGCCACCGCCCATCCGCCCACCGAACCGGCCGACGCCGCGGCGGGCGACGACACCCTCGACCTCCGCGTCGCCGACCTCCTCGCTCTCCTCGCGCGGGACCGCACCGGCCCCGGCCCTGGCCCCGGACCAGGGCCATGGCCAGGACCCGGACCTGGCCCCGACCCCGGCCCTGGCACCGGCATCGGCACCGCCGTCGACCGTCGCCTCGACGGCGACCTGCTCGACTCGGTCGCCTCCTGGGCACCGGCGGCCACCCGCTTCGGCGACTTCCGGCTCGTCCCCGTCCGTCCGGAGCGCGACCTGCCTCTGCTCACGCGCTGGATGAACGACCCCGCCGTCGCCGCCTTCTGGGAACTCGCCGGGCCCGACGCCGTCACCGCCGACCACGTCCGCGCCCAGCTCGAAGGCGACGGCCGCAGCGTCCCCTGCCTCGGCGTCCTCGACTCCACCCCGATGAGCTACTTCGAGATCTACCGGGCCGACCTCGACCCGCTCGCCCGCGCCTACCCGGCCCTGCCGCACGACACGGGCGTCCATCTCCTCCTCGGCGGCGTCGCGGACCGCGGCCGCGGCGTCGGCACCGCACTCCTGCGGGCCGTCGCCGACCTCGTCCTCGACCACCGTCCCCGCTGCACCCGCGTCGTCGCCGAACCCGACATCCGCAACACCCCCTCCGTCTCGGCCTTCCTCAGCGCCGGATTCCGCTACGCGGCGGAGATCGACCTACCCGACAAACGGGCCGCGCTCATGATCCGAGACCGGGCCCTCCGGCACGTTCTGTGAACCACCCCTGCCCTTGATACACCGCTCGCCCCACAGCGGTTCCCCCTTCGAGGAGTCCTTGTGACGACGTCCCCAGCACCCCACGAATCCGGAGCACCTCACGAATCCGGAGCACCCCATGCCTCCGGAGCACGCCACGACTCCGGAGCACCCCACGCCTCCGGACGGCCCGCGGCGACCGCCGCGTCCGCCCCCGAACTGCTCGCGCCGCCCGAGCTCAACCCCACCGCCTGGGCCCGCGCGGGCGCCCGCACCCTCGCCAAGGCCCTCGGCGAGTTCGCCTACGAGGAGATCCTCGAACCCGTCGCCGCGGGCCCCGACACCCCCGGCCGGTACGTCCTCGCCCTCGACGACGGCACCCCCCTCGCCTTCACCGCCCGCCGGGGCGCCTACGACAGCTGGCGCGTCGACCCCGGCACGATCACCCACGACGGCCGCCCGCTGACCGACCCCCTCGACCTGCTCGTCCGCGCCCGCCGGATCCTCGGCCTCGACGGCGCCACCCTCGGCCACCTCATCCGCGAGCTCTCCACCACCCTCGCCGCCGAGGCCCGCCTCGACCACACCGCCCTCACCGCGGACCGCCTCGCCGACCTGCCCTACGCCGAACTCGAAGGGCACCAGACCGGCCACCCCTGGCTCGTCCTCAACAAGGGCCGCATCGGCTTCTCCGCCGGCGACGCGGCCCGCTGGGCCCCCGAGGCCCGCCGCGCCACCCGGCTCCCGTGGATCGCGGTCAGCAACCGCATCGCCGCCTACCGCGGCGTCGCGGGACTCGCCACACCCGAGTGCCTCTACGCCGGCGAGCTCGACGCAGCCGTCCTCGACGCCTTCCGCGCCCGGCTCACCGCCAGGGGCCTCGACCCGGAGGCGTACCTGCTGCTCCCCGTCCACCCCTGGCAGTGGGACGAGATCCTGCTCCCGCTGTACGCCCCCGCCATCGCCTCCGGCGCCATCGTCCCGCTCCCCGCCGACGCCGACCTCCGCCTGCCGCAGCAGTCCATCCGCACCTTCGTCAACACCAGCCGCCCCGACCGGCACACCGTCAAACTGCCGCTCTCCGTGCTCAACACCCTCGTCTGGCGCGGCCTCCCCACCGAGCGCACCCTCGCCGCCCCCGCCGTCACCGCCTGGGTCCACGGCCTGCGCGACGCCGACCCCTTCCTCCGCGAGGAGTGCGGAGTCGTCCTCCTCGGCGAGGTCGCCTCCGTCACCGTCGAGCACCCCCTCTACGACCGGCTGCCCGAAGTCCCGTACCAGTACAAGGAACTGCTCGGCGCGATCTGGCGCGAGCCCCTCCGGCTGCCGCCCGGCGAGCGCGCCCGCACCCTCGCCTCCCTGCTCCACACCGACCCCGAGGGCCGCGCCTTCGTCGCCGAACTCGTCGAGCGCTCCGGCCTGGCCCCCGCCGTCTGGCTCCGGCACCTCTTCGCCGCCCTGCTGCCGCCGCTGCTCCACTTCCTCTACCGCTACGGCACCGTCTTCTCCCCGCACGGCGAGAACGCGATCGTCGTCTACGACGAGCAGGACGTCCCCGTCCGCCTGGCGATCAAGGACTTCGTCGACGACGTCAACATCAGCGCCCACCCGCTCCCCGAGCACGCGACGATGCCCGACGACGTCCGCGCCGTCCTCCTCACCGAGGACCCCGGCTTCCTCACCCAGTTCATCCATTCGGGGCTCTTCGTCGGCGTCTTCCGCTACCTCGCCCCGCTGTGCGAGGAGCAACTCGACGTCCCCGAGGCGGACTTCTGGGCCCTCGTCCGCGCCGAGATCCTCCGCCACCAGGAACGCTTCCCCGAGCTGAAGGACCGGTTCGAGCTGTTCGACCTGCTCACGCCCCGGATCGAACGACTCTGCCTCAACCGCAACCGGCTGCACATGGACGGCTACCGCGACCGCTCCGACCGCCCCCACGCCGCCGTCCACGGCACCGTCCCCAACCCCCTCGCGTGATCCCGGGCGGTGCTCCCGGGAGTGCGCCCGCTGTCGGTGCGGACCCGTAGGCTGGGAACGCTATGACGAAGCCATCCCTCCCCGACCTCCTCCACGCCGCCGTCGCCGCCGTCGGCGGCACGGAGCGCCCCGGCCAGGTCACCATGGCCGAGGCCGTGGCCGAGGCCATCGACGACAACTCCCACCTGCTCGTCCAGGCGGGCACCGGCACCGGAAAGTCGCTCGGCTATCTCGTGCCGGCGCTCGCGCACGGGGAGAGAGTGGTGGTGGCCACGGCCACGCTGGCGCTCCAGCGCCAGCTCGTCGAGCGCGACCTGCCGAGGACGGTCGAGGCGCTCCACCCGCAGCTGCGCCGCCGCCCCCAGTTCGCCATGCTCAAGGGCCGATCGAACTACCTGTGCCTGCACCGGCTCCACGAGGGGGTGCCGCAGGACGAGGAGGAGGGCCTCTTCGACCCCTTCGAGGCGGCCGCGCCGACCAGCAAGCTGGGCCAGGACCTGATCCGGCTGCGCGACTGGGCGGACGAGACGGAGACCGGCGACCGGGACGACCTGACGCCCGGCGTCTCCGACCGGGCCTGGGGCCAGGTGTCGGTCTCCTCCCGGGAGTGCCTCGGCGCGAGCAAGTGCGCGTACGGGGCGGAGTGCTTCGCCGAGGCCGCCCGTGAGCGCGCCAAGCTCGCCGACGTCGTCGTCACCAACCACGCCCTGCTCGCCATCGACGCGATCGAGGGCGCCCCCGTGCTGCCGCAGCACGAGGTCCTGATCGTCGACGAGGCGCACGAGCTGGTCTCCCGGGTCACCGGCGTGGCCACCGGCGAGCTCACCCCGGGCCAGGTGAACCGGGCGGTGCGCCGGGCCGCCAAGCTGGTGGACGAGAAGGTCGCCGACGAGCTCCAGACCGCCGCGGAGGGCTTCGAGCGGGTCATGGAGCTCGCCCTGCCGGGCCGCCTGGAGAAGATCCCCGAGGACCTGGCGTACGCCCTCGCGGCGCTGCGCGACGCGGCCCGCGCGGTGATCACCGCCCTCGGGAACACCCGGGACCGCTCGGTGCAGGACGAGGACGCGGTCCGCAAGCAGGCGATGGCTTCGGTCGAGACCGTGCACGGCGTCGCCGAGCGGATCACCCAGGGCTCCGAGTACGACGTGGTCTGGTACGAGCGCCACGACCGCTTCGGCGCCTCGCTGAGGGTCGCGCCGCTGTCGGTCTCCGGGCTGCTGCGGGAGAAGCTCTTCACCGAGCGCTCCGTCGTGCTGGCCTCGGCCACGCTCAAGCTCGGCGGTGACTTCAACGGCGTGGGCGCCTCGCTGGGCCTCGCGCCCGAGGGCACCACCGGGGACGACCTCCCGGTCTGGAAGGGCCTCGACGTCGGCTCCCCGTTCGACTACCCGAAGCAGGGGATCATGTACGTCGCCAAGCACCTGGCCAAGCCGGCCAGGGACGGCGACCGCGGCGACATGCTGGACGAGCTGACGGAGCTGATCCAGGCGGCCGGCGGCCGCACCCTCGGCCTCTTCTCCTCGATGCGGGCGGCGCAGCTGGCGGCGGAGGAGCTGCGGACCCGTATCCCCGAGTTCCCGATCCTGCTCCAGGGCGAGGACACCCTGGGCGAACTGATCAAGAACTTCTCGGCCGACCCGAAGACCTGTCTCTTCGGCACCCTGTCGCTCTGGCAGGGCGTGGACGTGCCGGGGGCCAGCTGCCAGCTGGTCGTCATGGACAAGATCCCCTTCCCGCGCCCGGACGACCCGCTGATGAGCGCACGCCAGAAGGCGGTGGAGGAGGCCGGGGGGAACGGCTTCATGGCGGTGGCGGCGACGCACGCGGCGCTGCTGATGGCCCAGGGAGCCGGCCGCCTGGTCCGTGCGACCGGCGACCGGGGCGTGGTGGCGGTACTGGACCAGCGCCTGGCCACCGCCCGGTACGGCAGCTATCTGAAGGCCTCGATGCCCGACTTCTGGTACACGACCGACCGCAATCAGGTGCGCAGGTCGCTCGCGGCGATCGACGCGAAGGCGAAGGCGGACGGCGCCTGAGCGAGGGGCGCGGACATGCCTCCGGCCCCGGCGGAGTGCCGGGGCCGGAGGCGGGCCAGGAGAACGGGTCGTACAGCGAGCCCCGGGACCGGCGCAGTGGGTCCCGGGGCCCGGTCGGAGCCGGCGGGCTCGGTCAGACCCGCCGCAGGACGGCGACCACCTTGCCGAGGATCGTCGCCTCGTCGCCGGGGATGGGCTGGTACGCGGCGTTGTGCGGGAGCAGCCAGACGTGGCCGTCCTCGCGCTTGAAGCGCTTCACGGTGGCCTCGCCGTCGAGCATGGCGGCGACGATGTCGCCGTTCTCCGCGACGGGCTGGCGGCGGACGGTGACCCAGTCGCCGTCGCAGATGGCGGCCTCGATCATGGAGTCGCCGACGACCTTGAGGACGAAGAGCTCGCCGTCACCGACCAGCTGCCGGGGGAGGGGGAACACGTCCTCGACCGACTCCTCGGCCAGGATGGGGCCGCCGGCCGCGATCCGGCCGACCAGCGGCACGTACGAGGCCGCGGGCTTGCCGGTGGTGTCGGTGGGCTGGGTGCTGGGCTGGTCCGAGCCGCGGACCTCGTACGCCCGGGGGCGGTGCGGGTCGCGGCGGAGGAAGCCCTTGCGCTCCAGGGCCATCAGCTGGTGGGCCACCGACGACGTGCTGGAGAGGCCGACCGCCTGGCCGATCTCGCGCATCGACGGCGGGTAGCCCCGTCGCTGGACCGAATCGCGGATGACTTCGATGACCCGGCGCTGGCGGTCGGTGAGGCCGGAGCTGTCGGCCCTGATGCCTGGAGGCCTTCCGGGGAGGGCTCGGGCGGGGCGCCCGGGCTCCTCGCCGTTCATGGCTGTGTCGTTCATGGCGTGCACCGGCTCGAGTCGGCCCTGGGAGCGGTCCTGGGCGGTGATGGTGGCGCTGTCTGCGGTGGTGGTCACGTCGTCGGCCCCTCTCGAATGGTCTCCCTGGCTGGCACAACGGTAGTAGCTTTCGAAAGGTTGCGCCAAACACACGTTCGAGTGAAAATCCGCAGATTGCCTTACGTGTGTGCGGGTGGGGGTGTATGGGAGTGGGCCCTCGGGGGTCGATCCCGCCCTTACGGTAGCCTTCGCCGCTGGGTTTCCGGACTCCGGCGCGCCCTCCCAGTCTCCCATCCGCGGGCCGCGCACGCGGCTCCGGGATGCCGCGACGCGGCCGCGACACGCTGGGGGTGTCGCAACCTCCTGAACCCAAGATCTAGTGGTTGGATGTCACCGGCCACCCAGGGATAGTGGTCCTCGGTCTGCCGGGGTGCTGTCCATCGCCTATGCTGGTGGTCGCTTCGAGGGCCTTGACGGGCCGGCCGAGGCTGTTCGGTCGTGCCATGAGGAGAGGGTCGTAACCAATGCACTGCCCCTTCTGCAGGCACCCCGACAGCCGGGTCGTCGACAGCCGCACCACCGATGACGGCACGTCGATCCGACGCCGCCGCCAGTGCACCGACTGCGCCCGCCGTTTCACCACGGTGGAGACCTGTTCGCTGATGGTGGTCAAGCGCTCCGGCGTCACCGAGCCCTTCAGCCGCACCAAGGTCATCTCCGGCGTCCGCAAGGCGTGCCAGGGGCGGCCGGTCACCGAGGACGCCCTGGCCAAGCTCGGCCAGCGGGTCGAGGAGGCGGTGCGCGCCACCGGCAGTGCCGAGCTGACCACGCACGACGTGGGCCTGGCCATCCTCGGACCGCTGGGGGAGCTCGACCTGGTCGCGTACCTGCGCTTCGCGTCCGTGTACAAGGCTTTCGAGGGACTCGAAGACTTCGAGGCCGCCATCGCGGAACTCCGCGAGCGGCCTCCCGTTGAGAACGGCGGGACCGGCACCCCCGAGGTGCCCGTTCCCGCCGGCGCCGCCGACTGACGGCGGCCCGGGCCCTCGCGGCCCGGCGACCGGCCGCCGTGCGGCCGTGAAGACCTGCCCCGGGTGACCCGTGCGGCACCCGTGGGTCAAGCAGTACAGAACGTAGTACAGAAGACGGTGCTCTGGGATTATCTGGGCGCCAAAGGGTGTTTTGCCCGTATATGGGAGGCGGCATGACAGAGACGGCGAGCGGCCCGGCACGTGGTTCCCGCACCAAGGGAGCCAAGGCGGCGAGCAAGGGCCTGCGGATCGAGCGCATCCACACCACCCCCGGCGTGCATCCGTACGACGAGGTGAACTGGGAGCGCCGGGACGTCGTCATGACCAACTGGCGCGACGGCTCGATCAACTTCGAGCAGCGCGGCGTCGAGTTCCCCGACTTCTGGTCGGTGAACGCGGTCAACATCGTCACCAGCAAGTACTTTCGCGGGGCCGTCGGCACCCCGCAGCGCGAGACCGGTCTGAAGCAGCTCATCGACCGCATCGTGAAGACCTACACGAAGGCCGGCGAGGACCACGGCTACTTCGCCTCGCCCGCCGACGCGGAGATCTTCGAGCACGAGCTCACCTACGCCCTCCTCCACCAGATCTTCAGCTTCAACTCGCCGGTCTGGTTCAACGTCGGCACGCCGCAGCCCCAGCAGGTCTCCGCCTGCTTCATCCTGTCCGTCGACGACTCCATGGAGTCGATCCTCGACTGGTACAAGGAAGAGGGCATGATCTTCAAGGGCGGCTCCGGCGCCGGCCTGAACCTCTCCCGTATCCGCTCCTCCAAGGAGCTGCTCTCCTCCGGCGGCAACGCCTCCGGCCCGGTCTCCTTCATGCGCGGCGCCGACGCCTCCGCGGGAACGATCAAGTCCGGTGGCGCCACCCGCCGCGCCGCCAAGATGGTCATCCTCGACGTCGACCACCCCGACATCGAGAACTTCATCGAGACCAAGGTCAAGGAGGAGGAGAAGATCCGCGCGCTGCGCGACGCGGGCTTCGACATGGACCTGGGCGGCGACGACATCACGTCCGTCCAGTACCAGAACGCCAACAACTCCGTCCGCGTGAACGACGAGTTCATGAAGGCCGTGGAGTCCGGCGGCACCTTCGGGCTGCGGGCCCGCATGACCGGCGAGGTCATCGAGAAGGTCGACGCCAAGTCGCTCTTCCGCAAGATGGCCGAGGCCGCGTGGGCCTGCGCCGACCCGGGCATCCAGTACGACGACACGATCAACCACTGGCACACCTGCCCCGAGTCCGGCCGCATCAACGGCTCGAACCCGTGCAGCGAGTACATGCACCTGGACAACACGTCCTGCAACCTCGCCTCGCTGAACCTCATGAAGTTCCTCAAGGACGACGGCAAGGGCAACCAGTCCTTCGACGTCGAGCGCTTCGCCAAGGTCGTCGAGCTCGTCATCACCGCGATGGACATCTCCATCTGCTTCGCCGACTTCCCGACCCAGAAGATCGGCGAGAACACCCGCGCCTTCCGCCAGCTCGGCATCGGCTACGCCAACCTCGGCGCCCTGCTGATGGCGACCGGCCACGCGTACGACTCCGAGGGCGGCCGCGCCCTCGCCGGCGCCATCTCCTCCCTGATGACCGGCACCTCGTACAAGCGCTCCGCCGAGCTCGCCGGTGTCGTCGGCGCCTACGACGGCTACGCCCGCAACGCCGAGCCGCACCAGCGCGTCATGAAGCAGCACGCCGACGCCAACGACAAGGCCGTCCGCATGGACGACCTGGACTCGCCGATCTGGGCCGCCGCCACGGAGGCCTGGCAGGACGTGATCCGCCTCGGCGCCAAGAACGGCTTCCGCAACGCGCAGGCGTCGGTCATCGCCCCGACCGGCACCATCGGTCTCGCGATGTCCTGCGACACCACCGGCCTCGAGCCCGACCTCGCCCTGGTCAAGTTCAAGAAGCTCGTCGGCGGCGGCTCGATGCAGATCGTCAACGGCACCGTCCCGCAGGCCCTGCGCCGCCTGGGCTACCAGGAGGAGCAGATCGAGGCGATCGTCGCCCACATCGCCGAGCACGGCAATGTGATCGACGCCCCGGGCCTGAAGACCGAGCACTACGAGGTCTTCGACTGCGCCATGGGCGAGCGCTCCATCTCCGCGATGGGCCACGTCCGCATGATGGCCGCCATCCAGCCCTGGATCTCCGGCGCCCTCTCCAAGACCGTCAACCTGCCGGAGACGGCCACGGTCGAGGACGTCGAGGAGGTCTACTTCGAGGCGTGGAAGATGGGCGTCAAGGCGCTCGCGATCTACCGCGACAACTGCAAGGTCGGCCAGCCGCTCTCCGCCAAGAAGAAGGAGGACGAGAAGGCCGAGGTGACCGCGAAGACCGAGGCGACGATCCGCGAGGCCGTCGAGAAGGTCGTCGAGTACCGCCCGGTCCGCAAGCGCCTCCCGAAGGGCCGCCCGGGGATCACCACCTCCTTCACCGTCGGTGGCGCCGAGGGCTACATGACCGCCAACTCCTACCCGGACGACGGTCTCGGCGAGGTCTTCCTGAAGATGTCGAAGCAGGGCTCGACCCTGGCGGGCATGATGGACGCCTTCTCCATCGCCGTCTCCGTCGGTCTGCAGTACGGCGTCCCGCTGGAGACGTACGTCTCGAAGTTCACCAACATGCGCTTCGAGCCGGCCGGCATGACCGACGACCCGGACGTCCGGATGGCGCAGTCGATCGTCGACTACATCTTCCGCCGCCTGGCGCTGGACTTCCTGCCCTTCGAGACCCGCTCCGCGCTCGGCATCCACTCCGCCGAGGAGCGTCAGCGTCACCTGGAGACCGGCTCCTACGAGCAGTCCGAGGACGAGGTCGACGTCGAGGGCCTGGCCCAGTCCGCCCCGGTCGCCACGGAGCTGAAGGCCGTCGCCGCCCCGGCCCCCGCGGCCAAGGCCGAGATCCCGGCCCCGAAGCAGGCGCACACCTCGGCGGAGCTGGTCGAGATGCAGCTCGGCATCAGCGCCGACGCCCCGCTCTGCTTCTCCTGCGGCACGAAGATGCAGCGCGCCGGCTCCTGCTACATCTGCGAGGGCTGCGGCTCGACCAGTGGCTGCAGCTGACGGCTGCCGCGGCTGACGCGTGACTGACGAAGGGGACCGGCCCACGGCCGGTCCCCTTCGGCGTGCCCGGAGCGGGCGGGCTCAGGCGCGCGCCGTGCCCATCAGGGAGCCGAAGGACTGCGGGTCCGTGTCGAAGCCCCGCTGCAGGGGGCGGAAGGTCCAGCCGGCCGAGGCGTCGCGGACGAATTCGACGACGGTCGCGGCGGTGGCGTCGGCGACGCCGCCGAAGTCGTACGTCAGCAGCTCGGTGTAGCCCTCGCGGACCCGGACCGAGGTCCGGGCGATCCGGCCGAAGGTCACCCGGCCGCCGCCCTGCTGTATCACCACGCCGACCACCACGCGGCCGTACCGCACGGCCAGCCGATCCAGTTCGAGCGTCATCGCCTCGTCATAGCCGAACCCCTGCCCCGTGCGGCTGTCGCGGAGGAGGGTGATCGTCCCGTCGGGGGAGCGGCTGTCGAAGTGGACCAGCTGCGCGGGCGCGCCGTGGGGGTCCTCGGCGGTGAAGACGGCGGCGACGAGATCCAGGTCGTGCGCGGGCGCGCCCGCCGGCGCCGGATCCCACTTGAGCGCCACCTCCACCTTGCCGACGCCCTTGCTGAGTCCGCTCACGATGCCTCCCCTTCCCCGTGTCTCCGTGAAGACCCTCGGCCCCGGGTCTCTCCTCATGGTGTCACGCGGGTACGACAGTCGTGCGGGCCGTTCCCGCCCGCGGGGTGCGTTCATGCCGGAACTCGATGCCCGACTGGCCGGAATGGCATGGGTCCTGACGAGGGCTCATGCCGGATCGCCCATCTGTGGTGACGGTCTGCCGGGGCGCTCTTCCGACCCGTACGATGGCGCGGTGCTGGTCAAGTGGATTCGCTGCGCCGTCGTGGACCGTCGAGGGTTCGAGCGGGGACAGCGGAAGTGGGCGGGGCTGCTCGGGGAGCCGGGGTTCCGGGGGCAGGGCGGTGGCTGGAGCCGGGCCCGTCCCGAGATCGCGCACGTCTTCTCCTTCTGGGAGAGCCGGGCCTTCTACGACTCCTTCATGGCCCGCTCGCACGACCGGCTGGCCGCCGCGCAGTCCGGTACGTTCAAGGACGCACAGGTCAGGCTCTTCGATCACCGCTTCGACGTGAAGACCGGTTTCGAGCCGAAGTTCGCCGACGCGGACGTGGCGCGGGTGGCGCACTGCCGTGTCCACGAGGAGCGGGTGGAGCACTTCGCCCTGATGCAGGAGAAGGTGTGGAACCCGGCGATGGCCGGGTCGCCGGGCATGCTCCGGGGGCTGTTCGGGGAGTCGCCCGGTCACGAGTTCCTGGTCCTCTCGCTCTGGAACTCCGCCGCCGAGCACGGCAAGTACCGCGAGGAGCGGGTGGAGCGCCTCGGCCTGCGGGCGCAGACCGAGGCCGACGTGGCCGCGCTCTCGGGTGACGTGGTGCGCCTCGAACCCACCTGGACCGTCTGAGCGTTCAGCCCTCGCGGGGGGCCGGGCGGGGGTCCGCGGCGGCGGCCGGTCTTCGGGCCGGTCCTCCGTCCGGACCGGTGAAGACGCCTGCCGTCACGGCCGCGAGCGCCGCGTCCGCCGCCTGGTCCGCCAGCCGTTCGTCGACGGCTTCGCGGGTGACGAAGAGGCGGAGGAAGAGCGGGGCGGAGACCGCGCGGACCACAGCGCCGGCGTCGGTGCCGACGGGTGCCTCGCCCCGGTCGACCGCCCGGGTCACGACCGTCTCGCAGCGGCGGAACCTCTCGCCGTAGAACGCGCGCAGGGCGTCCGCCGCGCGCGGTGACTGGAAGGCGGCGCCGACGAACGCGGTGGGCGCGGCGGCGTCCGCCGGGTCGCGGAAGCCCTCGACGACCTCGTGGGCGAGGGCGCGCAGGTCACCGGCGAGGCTGCCGGTGTCGGGCGGGGTCCACTCGTCCTCCCCGGCGAGGTCGAGGGCGTCGGCCACCATGCCCTCCACGCTGCCCCAGCGGCGGTAGAGCGTCGTCTTGTGCACGCCCGAGTGCTCCGCCAGGTACTCCACCGTCAGGGAGGGGTAGCCGTGCTCGGCCAGCCCGGTCAGGACGGCGTCGCGGACGGCGGCCCGGGTGCGGGCGGTGCGTCCGCCGGGGCGCCGGCTGCCCGGGGCGGGGCCGGGCGCGGAGGCGGCGGCGTCGGGGTCCTCGATCGAGTCGTTCAATTGCCACTCCCGTTGCGTTAGTGATTCCGAGTGTGCCACACTCGCCGTTAACGCAACTAGGGTTGTGTTTGCCGATTCGCCGGAGGTGTCATGCCCGCACAGATCTCGCTCCACGACGTCACCGTCTCCCGAGGGGAGCGGATACTCCTCGACCGCGTCTCGCTCTCCGTCCGCCCCGGCGAGCGGGTCGGGATCGTGGGGGAGAACGGCGCCGGCAAGTCCACCCTCCTCCACCTCCTCGCCGGCGCCGTCGCGCCGGACGAGGGCCGCGTGACCGCCCTGGCCGACGGGGGACTGCGGCTCGTCCGCCAGACCCCCGAACTGCCCCCGGAGGACACCGTGGCCGACGCCGTCGACGCGGCGCTCGCCGAGTTCCGCGCCATGGAGGCGCGCCTGCGCGCCCTCGAAGCCCGTCTGGACCAGGCGACCGCCGAAGACCTCGCCGCGTACGGAGACCTGCTCACCGCCTACGAGCTCCGCGGCGGATACGAGGCCGACGCCCGTGTCGACAAGGCGCTCCACGCCCTCGGGATCGCCCACATCCCCCGGGAGCGCCGGCTCGGCAGTCTCTCCGGAGGGGAGCAGGCCCGGCTCGGCATCGCCGTCGCCGTGGCCTCCGCGCCCGAGGTCCTGCTGCTCGACGAACCCACCAACCACCTCGACGCGTCGGCCCTCGACTGGCTGGAGGAATCCCTCCGCGGCCACCGCGGGACCGTCGTCGCCGTCTCCCACGACCGCGTCTTCCTGGAACGGGTCACCACCACCCTCGTCGAGGTCGACGCCGACCTGCGGAGCCTCGTCCGCCACGGCGAGGGGTACACCGGATTCCGCGCCGCACGCGAGGCCACCCGCCGGCGCCGCCGGCAGGAGTACGACGAATGGCGCGCCGAGACCGAGCGCCTGGAGGTGTACGCGGCGGGCGCGGCCCACGCCGTCGCGGCGGGCCGCGTCATGAAGGACAACAACAAGATGGCCTACGACCGGGCCGGCGGCCGCGTCCAGGCATCCGTCTCGGGGCGTGTCCGCAACGCCCGGGAGCGCCTCCGCCGCCTCGGCGAGAACCCGGTCTCCGAACCGGCCCCGCCCCTCTCCTTCACCGCACGTCCCGAGACGGGCGCGGTCCAGGGTGAACTGCTCGCCCTGGACGGGGTCCGGGTCGGCGAACGGCTCGCGGTCGACACCCTCACCCTCCGGGCGGGCGAGCGGCTCCTCGTCCACGGGGGCAACGGCGCGGGCAAGTCCACCCTGCTCCGCGTCATGGCAGGCTCCCTCCTCCCCGACAGGGGAGAGGTCCGTCGCCGGGGCCGGATCGGCCACCTCGCCCAGGAGGTCGCCGTCCCGCGCCCGGCCGAGCCGCTGCTCACCGCCTTCGGTCACGGACTGGGGCTCGGGCTCGACGAAGAGGGCCTGGCCGAACGGCTCCTGTCGTACGGACTGTTCCGGCCGGACGACCTCCTCGTGCCCGTGGGAGCCCTCTCGGCGGGACAGCTGCGCAGACTCGCGCTCGCCCGGCTGCTCGCCCGCCCCGCGGACCTGCTGCTCCTCGACGAGCCCGCCAACCACCTCGCCCTCGGCCTGGTCGAGGAGCTGGAGCAGGCCCTGGAGGAGTGGCCCGGCGCCCTTGTCGTGGTCTCGCACGACCGTGAACTGCGGCGGAGGTTCACCGGGCGGATACGCCGGATGGACTCCGGTCGCCTCCTCGATTGAGCCGCACGGGGCGGCTCCCTCTAGGGTCGGACCATGGCACGACCGCGGCGCATCGTCCTCGTACGGCACGGGGAGTCCGAAGGCAACGTCGACGACACCGTCTACGAACGGGAGCCCGACCACGCCCTCCGGCTCACTGCGACCGGCCGGCGGCAGGCGGAGGCGACGGGGGAGGAGCTCCGGGAGCTCTTCGGCGACGAGGCGGTCAGCGTGTACGTCTCGCCGTACCGCCGCACCCACGAGACCCTGCAGGCCTTCCGGCTGCCACCGGGGCAGGTCAGGGTCCGCGAGGAGCCCCGGCTGAGGGAGCAGGACTGGGGCAACTGGCAGGACCGGGAGGACGTACGCCTCCAGAAGGTCTACCGGGACGCGTACGGCCACTTCTTCTACCGCTTCGCGCAAGGGGAGTCCGGAGCCGATGTGTACGACCGGGTCGGGGCGTTCCTGGAGAGCCTCTACCGCAGCTTCGAGGCGCCCGACCATCCGCCGAACGTCCTGCTCATCACCCATGGACTGACCATGCGTCTCTTCTGCATGCGGTGGTTCCACTGGAGCGTCGCCGAATTCGAATCGCTGTCGAACCCGGGCAACGCGGAGACCCGGGTCCTGACGCTCGGGAAGGGCGGACGCTACCGACTTGACCGCCCGTTCGAACGCTGGTGTACCCCGGAACCGTACGGTCCCACCGGATAGAGTGGCGCACCGATGACCGCTGACTCCTCATTCGACCGGCGCTTCGACCGCGCCCTCGCCAGTCTGCGCGGACTGGCCGTGGGGGACGCACTGGGCTCCCAGTTCTTCGTCCCCGCGCACTACCCCCTGCTGAAGCGGCGCGAACTGCCGCCGGGTTCCTGGCAGTGGACCGACGACACGGAGATGGCCTGCTCCGTCCTGGCCGTCCTCGCCCGACACGACCGCATCGACCAGGACGCCCTGGCCGCCTCCTTCGCCGACCACCACGACTTCGACCGCGGCTACGGCCCCGCCGTCAACCGGATGCTCCGGCTGATCAGGGAAGGCGGCGACTGGCGCGAGCTGTCCGCGGCCCTCTTCAACGGCCAGGGATCCTGGGGCAACGGCGCCGCGATGCGCATCGCCCCGCTCGGCGCCTGGTACGCCGACGACCCCGAACAGGCCACCCATCAGGCCGAGATCTCCGCCTACCCCACCCACCAGCACCGCGAGGCCGTGGTCGGCGCCATGGCCGTCGCGGCGGCCGCCGCCCTCGCGGCCGATCCGGCCGGTCCCCCCACGCCGGAGGCGCTGCTCGACGGGGTCGTCGCCCTGGTCCCGCGCAGCGCGGTCGGCGCGGGACTGCGCCGGGCCCGCGACATGCTGGACTACGGCGACGCCGGGACCGTCGCCGCCGTACTCGGCAGCGGACGGCGCACCAGCGCCCACGACACGGTGCCCTTCGCCCTCTGGTCGGCCGCCCGCGGCCTGGGCGACTTCGAGACGACGTTCTGGACGACGGCCCAGGTCGGCGGGGACGTCGACACGACCTGTGCGATCGCCGGTGGAGTGGTGGCCTCCGGTGCCACGGGCGCGCCCCCGGCCGAATGGCTGGACCGGACCGAGGCCCTTCCTTCCTGGGTACCGCCGGCGACGGCCCGGAACTGAACGCGACGGAGGTTCCGGACCCGCACGGGTCCGGACTCTCCCGCCGTCAGACAACGAGACAGCGGCCCCACCCTGCGCGCGGTCCTTCACGAGTGCGACGCGGCGGCGGCCGTACCCCGCCGTGCCACGGTCGAGACCGCTGTCTTCGGCATCTCGAAGGTGTGCGGCAGCGAAGAGGGCGACGGCGAGACGGCCGGTGCCCTCGGCCGGATCATGGCGCCGCAGGTCCGCTCGGTACCAGGCTGACCGGGCCCGCGCCGCGGGAGAGGAGTGCCTGACGGGAATCCGGGTACCGCACGCGGTACCAGGCGGCGTAACCTGTCAGGCGCCATGCCGTACGAACCTCCCACCCACACCGTCGAGCGGTCGCTCCGAGCCACCACCGGCGCCAAGATCGTCGCCGGGGTGGACGAGGTCGGACGCGGGGCATGGGCCGGGCCCGTCACCGTGTGCGCGGCCGTCACCGGCCTGCGCCGTCCGCCCGAGGGCCTGACCGACTCCAAGCTGATCGCTCCGAAGCGGCGTACCGCCCTCGCCGCCGAGCTGGAGCGCTGGGTGACCGCCTACGCGCTCGGCGAGGCGTCCCCGCAGGAGATCGACGAACTCGGGATGACCGCGGCCCTGCGCCTCGCGGCGGTCCGGGCGCTCGAAGGCCTCCCGGTCCGCCCCGACGCGGTGATCCTCGACGGCAAGCACGACTACCTCGGCAGCCCCTGGCAGGTGCGCACGGTGATCAAGGGCGACCAGTCCTGCATCGCCGTCGCCGCCGCCTCGGTGATCGCCAAGGTGCGGCGGGACGCCATGATGGCCGATCTGGAGGCCGCCCCCGGCTGCGCCGGCTACGGCTTCGGCGCCAACGCGGGCTACCCTTCGCCCGTCCACAAGGCCGTCCTCGAAGAGCTGGGTCCCACCCCGTACCACCGGCTCTCCTGGTCCTACCTGGACGCCATGCCCCGATGGCGCCACCTCAAGAAGGTCCGCCTCTCCGCCGAGGCGGCCGCTCTGCAGAGCGGGGGCCAACTCGGCTTCGACTTCTGATCTTCCGGTCCCGGGACCTCACCGACGCGGTCCCGGCGGGCCGGGGGGCGCCCCTGTGCGCCCACCCGACGGTGCCGTCCGAAACGGCATTTGATAGACATCAACCCATGCCTCTCCCTCCCGAGGAGCCTCAGATTCACGAGAGCGCCCAGGGTCCTAGCGCCACCGCGGCCGCCGGCCGTCCCGCGCCGACCCCACGTCCCGTACCCGGCCCCCGTTCGGCGGCCTCCCCGCGTCCCGGTCAGGCTCGCCCCGCGCCGCCGGCCCAGCGGCCCGTGCCAGGTCCGCCCGCACCCAAGAACCGTCCGGAGAATCGTTCCGGCGGCGACAACCCGCAACTCCAGCTCATCCCGGCTCCGGCCGACGGTGCCCTCGACGCCGCCGAGGAGGCCCTCGACCTGCTGCTCGACAGCGGCAGGGCGCCCGGCGAGGTCCTGGTGCTCACCACCGGCGAGCGCCACCCGTGGGCCGCGCACGAGCTGTCCTTCGGTGAGGCGTCCTACTGGGCCCAACAGGACACCGCCGAGGACGTGTTCTTCGCGGACGCCGCCTCGGTGGACCGGGTGGCCGCCCGCCCCGTGGTGATCGTCGCCGTCAACGGCGGTGACGACGTGGCCGCCCGCGCCCTGCCGGTCGCCCGGTCCCGCGCGGGTGCCCTGCTCGTGGTCTGCGGCGACCCGGAGCGGGTCACCGCGCTCCTCGGCGCCGGAGTCTGACGGTCGCGCCTCCGCCGGACCGGAAACGGCCCGGCGGAGCGGCCGGGGAGTTCAGCGCGCCGCTGCCCTGCGCAGCGGCTCGGCCGCCCCGCCCGCCGTCCGCGGCGCGAGGTGACCGAGCTCGCCGGTCGGCTCGCCCAACGCCAGCGGCGTGGAGTCCGAGCTCGGCCGGCGGCCGCCCCGGCCCTCGCCGAAGACCTGCCAGCCGGCCTTGGTCAGGGTGATGTACGCGCCGCACCGCAGCCCGTGGAGCGTGCAGGCGTCCCGGAGCCCCCACATCCAGGCCCCGTCCTCCTCCGTCCAGCGCTCGTCGCCGTCCCGGCAGTAGACGAGCACCGCCGTCCGGACGGGGGCGCGCCGACGGAGGTCGTGCGGGACCACCCGCCGCAGATGGGCGAGGAGCGCGTTCCGGAACTCCCAGCCGTCGGCGGGGCCGGGGCGACGCGTGAACGAGGCGCTCGCGGTGAGCCGCTCCTCGTGGTCGAGCACCGCCACGACCGCGGTCGTGGGCTGCGGCCGATGGCGGGAGTGCAGTCCGCTCACGACCTCACGAGGACTGCCCAGCAAGGGAATTCCGGCCGCGGCCCAGTCGGCCGGCTCCAGCATCCGGGCGAGACGGCTCGCGGAGGCCGGGTTCGAGCCGAGCGAGGTGGCGGACGGAGCGAATCCGAGGGTCACGGTCCTCCCTTCGGATACGCGCCCGCGAGGCGGGCAAGGTCGGGTGAGGGCGCAGCACGGCACAGTCCTTCCGGACCGCTTCGAGCCGTGTGGGGCGGTTCCCCAATTCTGGCGTGGCCCGAGCGGGGGCGGCAACGAGCAATTGAGGCGGCTGACGGTAATGAACCGTTATGCCACTGATATCCCTGCCCAGTTACCCGGTATTCACTCGCCGTTCCCCGACCCTTCTCATCCCTGGACGGCCAGCACCAGGGGAAAGACTCCGTCCGCTCCCGAGCGCCGCAGCAGCCGCGCGGCCACGGCCAGGGTCCAGCCCGTGTCGGACAGGTCGTCCACGAGGAGTACGGGGCCGCCCGCCGAGGCCACCCGCTCCGCGAGCGCGGGCGGAATCTCCAGGGCCCGATGGAGTCCGATGACGCGCTGGGCGCTGTTGGTGCGCGACAGACGGAGGTCCTCCGCCTCGGGGGCGTACTCCACCGCTCCGAGCAGGGGCATCCGGCCGATCTCGGCGATCCGGGCACCGAGCGAGCCGACCAGGGCGGGCCGCCGGCGCGAGGCGACGGTCACCACCCCGGCGGGACGGGCCGGCGCGTCGGAGGCACCGGACGCCCAACCACCGGGCCCCTTCGCCCAGTCGGCGAGCACCTGGACCACCGCCTGCACCACGTCGTCCGGCACCGGGCCGTCCGGCGCCGTGTCGGTCAGCAGCGGCCGGAGCCGGTTCCCCCAGCCGATGTCCGAGAGGCGCCCCAGGGCACGGCCGCCGGAGGCCTGCTCACCGGCCGGGATCCGACCCTTCAGGTCGACGCCGGCGGCGGCCAGACCCGTCGGCCACATCCGGCGGGGCTCCACGTCCACGCCCGGGCGGCCCAGCTCGCCCTTGGCGGCGTCCAGCGCCGCGTCCGTCACCTTCGGGTCGAACCGCGGGCCCGCGCAGTTGTCGCAGCGGCCGCAGGGCGCGGCCTCCTCGTCGTCGAGTCGGCGCCGCAGGAACTCCATCCGGCACCCCGTCGTGGTGGCGTACTCGCGCATCGCCTGCTGCTCCGCCGACCGCTGCCGGGCCACCCACGCGTACCGCTCGGTGTCGTAGACCCAGGGCCGGCCGGTGCTCTCCCAGCCGCCCTTGACCCGGTGGACGGCCCCGTCCACGTCGAGGACCTTGAGCATGGTCTCCAGTCGGGTCCGGCGCAGCTCGACCAGGGGCTCGAGGGCGGGCAGCGACAGCGGTCGGCCCGCGGCGGCGAGGACGTCCAGGGTCCGGCGCACCTGCTCCTCGGGCGGGAAGGCGACGGAGGCGAAGTACCGCCAGATCGCCTCGTCCTCCTTGCCGGGGAGCAGCAGCACCTCCGCGTGCTCCACGCCGCGTCCGGCGCGGCCGACCTGCTGGTAGTAGGCGATCGGCGAGGACGGCGACCCGAGGTGGACGACGAAGCCGAGGTCCGGCTTGTCGAAGCCCATGCCGAGCGCCGAGGTCGCCACCAGCGCCTTGACGCGGTTCGCCAGCAGGTCGTCCTCGGCCTGCTGGCGGTCCGCGTTCTCCGTCCGCCCCGTGTACGAGGCGACCGTGTGGCCGCACTGGCGGAGGTAGGCGGTGACCTCCTCGGCGGCCGCGACGGTCAGCGTGTAGATGATCCCGGAGCCGGGCAGCTCGTCGAGGTGGTCGGCGAGCCAGGCCAGCCGGTGGGCCGCGTCCGGCAGGGTGACCACGCCGAGGCTGAGGGACTCGCGGTCCAGCGGGCCGCGCAGGACGAGGGCGTCGGTGCCCGCGCCGGTGCCGAGCTGCTCGGCGACGTCCGCGGTCACCCGGGCGTTCGCCGTCGCGGTGGTGGCGAGCACCGGCACGCCGGCCGGGAGGTCGGCCAGCATGGTGCGCAGCCGCCGGTAGTCCGGCCTGAAGTCGTGACCCCAGTCGGAGATGCAGTGGGCCTCGTCCACCACGAGGAGACCCGTGGCGGCGGCCAGCCGCGGCAGGACCTGGTCGCGGAAGTCCGGGTTGTTGAGCCGCTCGGGGGAGACGAGCAGGACGTCGACCTCGCCGGCCGCGACCTCGTCGTGGACGCTCTCCCACTCCTCGGTGTTCGACGAGTTGATCGTGCGGGCGCGGATGCCCGCCCGGGCCGCCGCGTCCACCTGGTTGCGCATGAGGGCGAGCAGCGGGGAGACGATGACCGTGGGGCCGCTGCCGCGCTCGCGCAGCAGGGAGGTCGCGACGAAGTAGACGGCGGACTTGCCCCAGCCGGTCCGCTGCACCACCAGTGCCCGGCGGTGGTCGGCGACCAGCGCCTCGATGGCGCGCCACTGGTCCTCGCGGAGTCTCGCCGTGCCGGTCGGGTCTCCGACGAGTCGGGCCAGTACGACGTCGGCGGTGGCGCGGAGCGCGGCGCGGTCTTCCGGGGGGTCTGCGTGGGTCATGCGTCCATGCAACCCGATGCCTCGGACATTCGGCGAACGAGGCGGCGATCTGTGGACAGTGCATATCGGATCATCAGACTGTATCTACAGAGTTATCCACAGGGGTTGTCGGAAATCGGAGATCACGAGACGGTCCTCGCCATGAACGCGAACCACCACGAGATCAACGCATCCACCCGAGGCCGCCAGATCACCCTGCGCAGCCCCTCCGAGCTCGCCGACGCCCTGCCGTTCGTGCTCGGCTTCCACCCGACCGACTCGATCGTGCTCGTCGCCCTGCACGGAGCGAACGGCCGCTTCGGCGGCCGGATCAGGGTCGGCATTCCCCGCTCGCCCGGCGAGTGGGACTCCACCGCGGACCACCTCGCCGAATGCCTCGTCGAGACGTCCGCCAAGCGCACCACGCCACCGGACGGCATCGTCGGCTTCCTCTGCCAGGACCCGCGGCCGGGCGAGACCGCGCGCCAGGTCCACGAGCGGCTGAGGCCCCTCTCCCAGCGCCTCAGGACCGCCTGCGGAGCCCTCGACATCCCCGTCTACGAGGTGCTGTGCATCTCCGGCGGCCGCCACTTCTCGTACTGCTGCCCCGACACCCGCTGCTGCCCGCCGGAGGGCACCCCGCTCGCCCTCGCCGGCACCTCGGTCATGGCGGCGGCCGCCGCCTACGCGGGAATCCAGGTACGGGGCTCGCTGCGGGAAATGGAGGCCGCGTTCAGGCCCACCGGGGCACCCGGCGAGACGGAGCAGCGCGCCGCCCTCGACGCGGCCGCGGCCGCGATCGTCCCCCGCGTCGTCGACGGCGCGGAGGAGCACGCCCGGGCGGAGCTCCGCGAGACCACCCTGGCCCTCGCCGGCCGGCTCCTCGGCAGGTTCGCCGAGCCGCCGCGCCGGATCGGGGAGGACGGCGCCCGCCGGGGCCGGGCCGCGGTCGAGGCGGACGACGACGCCCGCGTCGACCCCGGCGAGGCGGCGGCCGTGATCCTGGGGCTCCAGGACCGCGCCACCCGCGACCGGCTCGCCGAATGGATGGAGGGCCCCGAAGGCGCCGCGGCCCTGCGGCTGTGGCGCGTCCTCGCCCGGCGCTGTGTCTCCCCCTACGAGGAGTACGCCGCCGCGCCCCTGACCCTCGCGGGCTGGGCCGCCTGGTCGACCGGCGACGAACCGACCGCACGCGTCGCCCTCGGCCTCGCCCTCCAGGCCGATCCCGAGTACGTCTTCGCGAGGCTGCTGCACCAGGCGTGCAACGAAGGCCTCGACCCCGAGTCGCTGCGCGCCTGTCTGCGCCAGGAGAAGCAGGACCGCGCCGCGGCGGCGCGGCGGGGCGCCGCCCCCGCCCGCGGAGGCCGGACGCGCACCCGGACCCGCACGCGGGGAGTCCGCACCGCCGGACCGAGGCCGCTGCTCCCGCGAGCGGAGCACGACGGCAGCCAACAAAAGCTCGGACGGGGGCGGGCGAGGCCCGGCGTCCGGCCCGCCGGACGGGCCGCGACCCGGCCCGGAAGGCCCGCCCCGCACCACGGCGGGCGGCGCGGGACGAGGAGCGGCCGATGACGACCGTGACCCCGCGCGCCACCGGACCGTTCACCTCTGTGGCGGAGCCGGGCGAGCCGAGCCGCCGACACCCCGCCGGCCGTCCGGATCGCACAGAGAGCACGCCACACCCCCCATGGTCCTCAGCCCTGTCCCGGCCCCCGGACACCCGACCGAACACTCCGCCAGGAAGCCGCCCGTCGGCGGCGGCACCCCCGCCGTCCACGGGCCGCGCCCCGGAGAACTCCCCCCGGTCCACGACGCCCTGCTCTGCGTCGCCCTGCCCGCCTTCGCCGTCTCGCCCGAGCACGGCCAGCTCACCGGGCACGGACCGGAGGGCGTGTACGCCTCGGGGCGGCGGCTGCTCTCCCGTAGCGTCCTGCGGGTCGCCGGCCGCGAGCCCGTCCCCCTCCAGGGACGGCTCGCCGCAGCCGACCGGGCCGTCTTCGTCGGCGCCCTCCGCGTCCCCGGTGACACCGGCCCCGACCCCGGCATCACCGTCGAGCGCTCCCGAGGCGCCGACGGATCCGAGCGGATCACCCTCCGCAGCGCGGTACCCCGCCCCGTCCGCGTCCCGGTGGAGGTCGCTCTGGGCACGGATCTCGCGGAGCTGGGCGCGATCGCGTCCGGCCGGCCCCGCCCCGAACTCCGGCCCAGTGTCCACGGCACCGGCCTCCGCTGGACCGCCCCCGACGGCCGCTCCGTGGCCGTCACCGCCGACCCCGCGCCGACGGACGCCCTGGCGGCGGCCGGAGTCCTCCGCTGGGAAACCGACCTCGCCCCCGGCACCGCCACCACCCTCCACCTCCGCGTCCAGGCCGAGCGGAGCCCCGGCGCCGCCGCGCCCGTCGGGGGCGGCCGCCCCGGCGGACACCTGCTCCCCGACGTCCAGGCGGAGGGCGACGACCACCGGCCGGGCGCGCTGCTCCGCGCCTCCGTCGAAGACCTGCGGGCCCTCCTCCAGCGCGATCCCGCCCACCCCGCCGACGTCCATCTCGCGGCCGGCGTCCCGTGGCGCTGCGGGCCCGTCACCGCGGAGGCCCTCTGGGCGGCCCGCATGGCCCTGCCGCTCGGCACCCGCCTCGCCGCCACCACCCTGCGCGCCCTCGGCCGCACCCAGGTCGCCGGCGGCACCGAGTCCGGACGCATCCCCGGCCCGCTGCGGGACGCGGGACCGCACCTCCCGCCCCGCTGCACCGGCGTCGAGGCCACCCTCGCCTTCCCCGTCCTACTCTCCGAAGCCCGGCGCTGGGGCCTTCCCGTCGCCGAACTCGACGAGCTCCTTCCGGTGGCGGAGCGCTGCCTCGGCTGGCTGCGCCGCGGCCTCGACGCGGACGGGCTCCTGCCGGACCCGGCGCCCGGCGGCCCCTGGCGGGCCGAGACACAGGCCCACGCGCACCGGGCCGCCCTGCTCGGGGCCGACCTCCTCGACTCCTGCGGGAGGCCCGGCGGGGAAGAGCTCCGGGACGCAGCCCGCACGCTGCGCACCCGGTTCCGCGCCGAGTTCTGGCTCGACGACCTCTCCGGCGGCCGGCCCGCCGCCGCCCGGACGGCGGAGGGACGATCCTGGCCCCAGCTCGGCGGGTGGGCCGCCCACCTCCTCGACACCGGACTCCTCGACGGCGGCCGGTACGCCCAGGGAGTGCTCGACCGGACGGAGACCGAACAGCTCGCACGGCTCCTCGGCACCCCCGCGCTCGACTCCGGTTGGGGACTGCGCAGCCTCGGCGCCAAGGAAGCCGGCCACAACCCCTTCGGCCACCGGGCCGGAGCCGTCCGCGTCCACGAGACGGCCGTCGCCGTCGCCGGACTGGCCGCCGCCGGATACGAGAAGGAGGCCGTCTCCCTGCTGCGCGGCCTCCTCGACGCCGCCGAAATCTTCGGCCACCGACTGCCCGAGATGTACGCGGGCGAGCAGCGCACCGCGGGTACGCGCCCCGTGCCGCACCCGGCCGCCTGCCGGCCCGCGGCCGTCGCCGCCGCCGGAGCGGTCCACGCGCTCGCCGCCCTGGCCGGGATCCGTCCCGACGCCCCCGGCCGGACCGTGGCCGTGCACCCCATGGCCTCCGCGCCGCTGGGAGCGCTCCGGCTCTCCGGTCTCGTCGTCGCCGGGGAACCCTTCGCCGTGCGGGTCAGTCGTCTCGGGCTCGGTATGGTCGAGGAGGCCGCCGAGTCCCTGCAACTGGGGGTGTGACGCATGCCGGACACGGAGACGGGGAAGCCCGCCCGACCGGGGAAGGAGGCCGAAGGCGGAGAACACACGAGGCGTGTTTATCGTCAAAGGGACGACTATGATCGCGGCATGCCCTACGACCCGTCGGCCTTCCCGCCCTTCGCTGTCACCGTCGACCTGGTCGTCCTCACGGTGCGGAACCACGCACTGTGCACCCTGGTCGTCCGCAGGGGAGAGGAGCCCTTCCAGGGGAGATGGGCCCTGCCGGGAGGCTTCGTCCGTGACGACGAGGACCTCGGCGCCGCCGCCGCGCGCGAGCTGGCCGAGGAGACCGGGCTGCGCGCCCACGACCCCTCGGCGCCGTCCCCGGTGCCGGACAACGGCGCGCACCTGGAACAGCTCGCCACCTACGGGGCGCCCGGGCGCGACCCGCGGATGCGGGTGGTGAGCGTCGCCCACCTCGCGCTCGCCCCCGACCTGCCCGCGCCCCGGCCGGGCGGCGACGCCAACAGCGCCCGCTGGGCACCCGTGGAGAAACTGCTCGACCAGGCCTGGGTCGCCGACCCGGACTCTCCGGACGCGCTCGCCTTCGACCACGGCCAGATCCTCTCCGACGGGGTGGAGCGGGCCCGTTCGAAGATCGAGTACTCCTCGCTCGCCACGGCGTTCTGTCCGCCGGAGTTCACCGTCGGCGAGCTGCGCCGGGTCTACGAGGCGGTCTGGGGCGTCACGCTCGACCCCCGCAACTTCCACCGCAAGGTCACCGGCACCCCCGGCTTCCTCGTCCCGACCGGAGGAACCACGACCCGTCAGGGAGGCCGCCCCGCCCAGCTGTTCAGGGCCGGGGGCGCGACCCTGCTCAACCCGCCGATGCTGCGCCCCGAGGTCTGAGGAGCAAGTCCCTCCGCCGCCCCAGGGCGGCAACCCTGCGGGAAAAGTCCGAAATCTAACGTTATCTTGCTGCGATAGCGCCGCCCTGCCGCGGAGCGGTGACTCCTACCGCGAGAGAAGCGATGCTCCAGGCCATCGGACTGACCAGTGCCCCCCGCCGCGATCGCCCGCCCGCCGTGGACGATCTGACCTTCGAGGCCCCGACCGGGGCCGTGACCGCCCTCGTCGGCCCCCCGGGCTCCGGCAAGACGACCGCCCTGCGCCGGCTCCTCGAACTCGACCCGGGGCGCGGACTCACCTACTTCCGGGGACGGCCGCTGCGCCGGATCGCGCAGCCGGCGCGCGAGGTCGGCGTCGTCCTCGGCGATGTGCCCGGCCATCCGTCCCGTACCGTCCGGGGGCAGTTGCGCATGCTCGCCGCGGGCGCGGGGGTTCCCGTCGCCCGGGCCGACGCCGTGATCCGCGACGTGGGCCTCGGCGGACTGGAGGGGGCGCGGCTCGGCACCCTGCCGCGCGGGGCCGATCGCAGACTCGCCCTGGCCGCCGCCCTGTTGGGGGAGCCCCACACCCTGCTCCTGGACGCCCCCGGGGCCGGGCTGTCCCCGGCGGAGCGGCTCCGGCTGCACGAACTGCTGCGCGCGCACGCGGAGGCCGGCGGCACCGTCCTCTACACCACCAGGGATCCCAAGGACGCTGCCCGCAACGCCGATCACATCGTCGCCCTCGACGGCGGCCGCCTCGTCGCCGCCCAGGAGGCGGGCGACTTCGCCCGCACCCGGCTGCGGCCGAGGGTCGCCGTCCGCACCCCGCACGCCGCCCGCCTCGCCGCCGCGGTGACCCAGGAGGCCAGGGCCGCGCGCCGCCCGGTCGAGGTCGACACGGAGGACGGCACCCACCTCCTCGTCTACGGCGGCGACTGCGCGCAGGTGGGGGACACCGCGTTCCGGCACGGCGTCCCCGTCCACCGGCTCGTGGAGGAGACGGGCGACGACGGCCCCGCCCCGGTCGCGACCGGGCCCGTGGGGCGTCCGGCGGAGGGCGCGCCCGCGCCTCTCCCCAGGGCGCGCCGGCCGGTGCGTTCCCCGCTGCGGCCGCTCCGGTACGAGCTGCGCCGGATCACCGGCGTACCGTCCACGGGGCTGATCCTCACCGGGACCCTGGCGGTGTCGGCCGTGCTCGCCGTGCTGCTCGGGCGGGGCGGCGGCACCCCGCTCCCGGCGGTGCTCGCCGCCTGGCCCGAGCTCCTGCCGTTGCCGCCCGCCGCGCTCGGCGCGGGCCTGATCGGCGCACTCGCCTTCGGGGAGGAGTACCGCTACCCCGCCCTCGCCGCGGGCCGGGGCGCCGTGCCGCGCCGGCTGGCGCTGCTCCTCGCCAAGCTCGCCGTCTCCGCGGGCGCCGCCCTGCTCCTCGGCGCGCTGGTGGCGGGCGCCGATCTGGCGGCCCTCCGCCTCTTCTACGGCCCGGAGTTGATCGCCGTACCCGACAACTGGACCTCGCTGGGCGCGAGTTGGCTGGGACTCTCGGTCGGCTGCGCGTGGGCCGGGGTGCTGGGTGCCGGGGTCTTCCGGGCCGCGGCGGCCGGAGTGGCCGCCGTCCTCTTCGTCCCGGTCGCCTTCGTCCCCCTGCTGCGGCAGGTGATGAGCGGCCCCGCGGTCCGGTCCGTCGCCGGACTCCCGGCCCGCCTCGGCGAGTTCGCCGGGCCCCGGTGGGCGCCGCCGCTCGACCGGTGGATCTCCGGGGTCCTCGAGGTGGTCGCGCAGCCCGCCGGAGTGGCCCTCGCGCTCACGTTGACGGTCCTCCTCTGCACCTATGTGCTCACCGGGCTTCGCCGGCAGGCCCGTTGGTGATCACTTGCGGACCGATGTCTTCCGCTTGGGCTGCAACTCCCTTGCGTAATGCCGTTTATGTCCCAATAATCGTCAATTGTGTAGGGGGTGCCGATCACCCTTTCGTGTGCTTTTCACCAAAGACCTCAAGGGCCACGGAGGCCACGCCGACAAAGGATGCGTGAGTACCCTTGCGCACACGATGATGACCGCCGCCCGCTCCGTCGACTCCGGCCTCGGCGCCACGGGCGATCTCGATCGCTACCCCTACACGGAGGCGCCCGCCGCCGACCGCGTGGGCCCACCCGCCTGGGAGGGGGTGGACACGGATCTCGGCCGCGTCGGCCGCCGCACCGCCGGCAGTCGGGGCCGCGGACTGCACGGCCAGCTCGTCCAGCAGCTCGGCCAGATGATCGTCTCCGGCGACCTCGGCGCGGACCGCCCCCTCGTCCCGGAGGAGATCGGCCAGCGCTTCGAGGTCTCGCGGACCGTCGTGCGCGAGTCGCTCCGCGTCCTGGAGGCCAAGGGCCTCGTCAGCGCCCGCCCCAATGTCGGCACCCGGGTCCGCCCGGTCAGCGACTGGAACCTGCTCGACCCCGACATCATCGAGTGGCGCGCCTTCGGCCCGCAGCGCGACGACCAGCGGCGCGAGCTCAACGAGCTGCGTTGGACCATCGAGCCGCTCGCCGCCCGCCTCGCCGCCGGACACGGCCGCGAGGACGTGCAGCAGCGCCTCGCCGACATGGTCCAGATCATGGGGCACGCGTACGCCCAGGGCGACGGCATCACCTTCACCCGTGCCGACACCGAGTTCCACTCCCTGCTCATCCAGCTCGCCGGCAACCGCATGCTGGAGCACCTCTCCGGCATCGTCGCCGCCGCCCTCCAGGTCTCCGGCGGGCCCGTCACGGCCTGTGACCGCCCCGGCGAGAGCTGCCTGGCGCACCACGGCCGGATCGTCGACGCCCTCGCCGCGGGCGACCCCGTCGGCGCCGAAACCGCCATGCGCCAGCTGCTCACGGTTCATCCCGAGGTGGAGCCCCGCGTCGTTCCCGCCCCCCGCGAACACTGACCCGCGGGCCGTGGTCGGAAGCGCACGGGCGCGTGCACGCGGAGTGCCGCCGGGTCCGAGCGCGGTCCGGGGACCCGTCCGGGTTCCCCGGACCGCGCCAGGGTGCCGGCGGCGCCGAATGTACGCTTGATAACTGTTCCGCCCCTTTCGTCGCGTATGCGGTGTGACTCGGGACACGAAGATTGGGCGTAACACTCCTCCGAGCCGTGCGATGACCTAAGAGGTGACAGCCGAGGAAGGAATACAGCAGCCGGTGCAGGCGCTGTGCAGTTCCCCGGTCCAGCCCGCGCCGTCGGCACATTCCCCGTCGACGGTCGTCGGCTCCGGTCCGATCTTCGGGCGGGGCCGGAAGCCGTTTCCATCGTTCCGAGAGGTTGTTCGTGTCGGCCAGCACATCCCGTACGCTCCCGCCGGAGATCGCCGAGTCCGAGTCTGTGATGGCGCTCATCGAGCGGGGAAAGGCTGATGGGCAGATCGCCGGCGATGACGTGCGTCGGGCCTTCGAGGCTGACCAGATTCCGCCAACCCAGTGGAAGAATGTTCTGCGCAGCCTCAATCAGATCCTCGAGGAAGAGGGTGTGACGCTGATGGTCAGTGCAGCGGAGTCGCCGAAGCGCGCCCGCAAGAGCGCAGCAGCGAAGAGCCCGGCCAAGCGCACCGCCGCCAAGACCACCGTCACCGCGAGGGCGGCGACGGTGACGAGGACCACCGTCGCCACCGGCTCGGCGGCCCCCGCGGCCGAGAGCGGCGACCCGGCCGACGAGGCCGCGTCGCCCGCCAAGAAGGCGGCCGCGAAGAAGACCGCCGTCAAGAAGACGGCGGCCAAGAAGACCGTCGCCAAGAAGACGGCGGCCAAGAAGACCGCGTCCAAGAAGTCCGACGACGAACTGATCGAGGGCGAGGAGCTCATCGAGGACGTCGCGCCGGGCAAGGACGAGGAGGAGACCGAGGGCGAGGCCAAGGGCTTCGTGCTGTCCGACGAGGACGAGGACGACGCTCCCGCCCAGCAGGTCGCCGTCGCCGGTGCCACCGCGGACCCGGTCAAGGACTACCTGAAGCAGATCGGCAAGGTCCCCCTCCTCAACGCCGAGCAGGAGGTCGAGCTCGCCAAGCGCATCGAGGCCGGTCTCTTCGCCGAGGACAAGCTCGCCAACTCGGACAAGATCGCCCCGAAGCTCAAGCGCGAGCTGGAGATCATCGCCGAGGACGGCCGCCGCGCCAAGAACCACCTCCTGGAGGCCAACCTCCGTCTGGTGGTCTCGCTGGCCAAGCGCTACACCGGCCGCGGCATGCTCTTCCTGGACCTGATCCAGGAGGGCAACCTCGGTCTGATCCGCGCGGTCGAGAAGTTCGACTACACCAAGGGCTACAAGTTCTCCACGTACGCCACCTGGTGGATCCGTCAGGCGATCACCCGCGCCATGGCCGACCAGGCCCGCACCATCCGTATCCCGGTGCACATGGTCGAGGTCATCAACAAGCTCGCGCGCGTCCAGCGCCAGATGCTCCAGGACCTGGGCCGCGAGCCCACCCCGGAGGAGCTGGCCAAGGAGCTCGACATGACCCCCGAGAAGGTCATCGAGGTCCAGAAGTACGGCCGCGAGCCGATCTCCCTCCACACCCCCCTGGGTGAGGACGGCGACAGCGAGTTCGGTGACCTCATCGAGGACTCCGAGGCGGTCGTGCCGGCCGACGCGGTCAGCTTCACGCTCCTCCAGGAGCAGCTGCACTCCGTCCTCGACACGCTCTCCGAGCGTGAGGCCGGCGTGGTCTCCATGCGCTTCGGTCTCACCGACGGCCAGCCGAAGACGCTCGACGAGATCGGCAAGGTCTACGGCGTGACCCGTGAGCGGATCCGCCAGATCGAGTCGAAGACGATGTCGAAGCTGCGGCACCCGTCGCGCTCGCAGGTCCTCCGGGACTACCTCGACTGATCCGTCCGAGGTACACGGCAGTGGACGAAGGGTCCGGTTCCCCGCTCGGGAGCCGGGCCCTTCGGCCGTTCGCGGGTGCAGCGGACCCCTCCGTGCCGGACGCTGGGTGAACGGATATCAGCGGAGAGTCAGGAGGCTCCATGCGTGCTCCCTTCGCCCGAGCGTTGACGGGTGCCCTGGGTGTGATCACGGCGGTGGCCGGAGCGGTGGCCGGCGCGGCCCCGGCCACCGCCGACAGCGTCGTGGTGGGCGGCAGCCCGACCGAGATCACCGACGCGCCCTGGGTGGTGGCGCTGTCCAGCCGTGACCGGTTCGGAGGTACGCGCGCGGGCCAGTTCTGCGGCGGTGTCGTCGTCGCGCCCACCAAGGTCCTCACCGCCGCCCACTGCCTCAGCCGGGAGGCGCTCGGCGGCGCCCCCTGGCAGCTGCGGGACCTCTCGGTGATCGCCGGCCGGGCGGCGCTGCGCGGGCAGGGCGGGCAGGAGGTGCGGATCTCGGACACCTGGGTGAACCCCGACTACGACCCGACGACCAACTCCGGCGACCTCGCCGTGCTCACCCTCGCCGAGTCCCTGCCGAGCTCCTACGTCATCAAGGTGGCGGCGCGGGGGGACGCGGCCGAGAACCCGGGCACGGCGGCCGAGGTGTACGGCTGGGGCGACACGAGCGGCCACGGCAGCTACGCCACCTCGCTGCGCTCCGCGCACGTCCAGGTCCTCCCGGACGGGGCGTGCGAGCGGGCGTACCCGGGCGGCTTCGGTGGCGTCTCGTACCGCAAGGAGACGATGCTCTGCGCCGGGGACCCCCGGGGTGGCCGGGACGCCTGCCAGGGCGACAGCGGCGGGCCGCTGGTGGCCCGGGGGGTGCTGGTGGGCCTGGTGTCCTGGGGCAGCGGCTGCGGGCAGGCCGAGAACCCCGGGGTCTACACGCGGGTGTCCGCGGTGCTGCCCGAGCGGCTCTGACGGGACGGCGGCCCGCCCCTGGCCGGGGCCCGCGGGCGGGGCCCGCGGGCGGGGCCCGCGGGGGTCTCCCGGGGCCGTGGGGGTACGAGAACGGGCGGCCATCCCCTGGTCCAGGGGATGGCCGCCCGTCGTCCGGCCGTCTAGGGGCCGGCCCTGAGCTCGTCGTGGATGCGCGGCGTCAGTGCTCGTCGCCCACCGTGCGGGCCGGCACGTCGGTCAGCCGGTCCGTCTCATCCTGTATCTCAACGGCGATCTTCTTGAGTTCCGGCTCGAACTTGCGACCGTGGTGGGCGCAGAAGAGCAAGTCACCTCCGCTGGCCAGGACGACACGCAGGTAAGCCTGGGCGCCGCAGCGGTCGCAGCGGTCAGCGGCCGTCAGGGGGCTCGCGGGGGTCAGAACAGTAGTCACGTCGCCTCTTCTCTAGCTCGACGAGCTGTCGTACCAGGGTCAACATCCAACCAGGCCGAAAACGTTCCCGCTCGTGGCTTTCCCTTGAAACTTTTTCCCAAGGTGGCTGTCTGTTGCCGGTTGGCGGCGAATGAGCCGTATTGCGTCGCTCTACGGGTTTCGCGTTGCTGTGGTGTGTCGGTCGTCCTCCCGGCGGGGTTGCCGGTTGTTCATGAGGACGTGCCCGGAGCCTAGATGGTTCATGCGCGGAAGGGAACGTGATGTTCGCGTCACCCCTTCGAGGGATCGAACATCCATACGAGTCTGGACTAGCATGAGGAAACCGAGTGGGTGGCGTTTCAGCGGCCCCACCAGGCATCGGTACCCTCTGAGCGGTGAGCGATGCCGGTACTCACCCCATCGGGCAAGATTTCAAATTCAGCGAGGAGCGAACCGCGTGACCGCCGAAACGTCCGTGCCGTCCAGTGCGCTGCTGACCGCAGACCGTGACGGTTCCAACTACACCGCGCGGCACCTGCTCGTCCTCGAAGGGCTCGAAGCGGTCCGCAAACGCCCCGGAATGTACATCGGGTCCACCGACAGCCGTGGCCTGATGCACTGCCTCTGGGAGATCATCGACAACTCGGTCGACGAAGCCCTGGGTGGCTACTGCGACCACATCGACGTCATCCTCCACGACGACGGCTCGGTCGAGGTCCGGGACAACGGCCGGGGCATCCCGGTCGACGTCGAGCCCAAGACCGGCCTCTCCGGCGTCGAGGTCGTAATGACCAAGCTGCACGCCGGCGGAAAGTTCGGCGGCGGCTCGTACGCGGCCTCCGGCGGTCTGCACGGCGTCGGCGCCTCCGTGGTCAACGCCCTCTCGGCCCGCCTCGACGTCGAGGTCGACCGGAACGGCGCCACGCACGCGATCAGCTTCCGGCGCGGCGTCCCCGGCATCTTCACCGAGCAGGGCCCGGACAGCCCCTTCGACCCGTCGAGCGGGCTGATCAAGGGCAAGCGGGTGCCCAAGACCCGCACCGGCACCCGCGTCCGCTACTGGGCCGACCGCCAGATCTTCCTCAAGGACGCCAAGCTCGCCCTGGAGACGCTGCACCAGCGCGCCCGCCAGACCGCCTTCCTCGTGCCCGGCCTCACCATCGTCGTCCGCGACGAGCGGGACCTGGAGGGGATCGGCAAGAGCGAGGAGGTCTTCCGCTTCGACGGCGGCATCAGCGAGTTCTGCGAGTACCTCGCGCAGGACAAGGCCGTCTGCGACGTGCTGCGCCTCACCGGCCAGGGCACCTTCAAGGAGACCGTCCCCGTCCTGGACGACCGCGGCCACATGACGCCCACGGAGGTCACCCGCGAGCTCGGCGTGGACGTCGCGCTGCGCTGGGGCACCGGGTACGACACCACGGTCCGGTCCTTCGTGAACATCATCGCCACCCCCAAGGGCGGCACCCACGTCTCCGGCTTCGAGCAGGCCATCACCAAGACGGTCAACGAGGTGCTGCGCTCGGCGAAGCTGCTGCGCGTCGCCGAGGACGACATCGTCAAGGACGACGCCCTGGAGGGCATGACCGCCGTCGTCACGGTCCGGCTCGCCGAGCCGCAGTTCGAGGGCCAGACCAAGGAGGTCCTCGGCACCTCGGCGGCCCGCCGGATCGTGGCCACCGTCGTCGCCCGCGAGCTCAAGGCCTTCCTGACCTCCACCAAGCGGGACGCCAAGGCGCAGGCCCGGGCCGTCCTGGAGAAGGCCGTCGCCGCGGCCCGCACCCGGATCGCCGCCCGCCAGCACAAGGAGGCGCAGCGCCGGAAGACCGCCCTGGAGTCCTCCTCGCTGCCGGCCAAGCTGGCCGACTGCCGCAGCGACGACGTGGAGCGCAGCGAGCTCTTCATCGTCGAGGGAGACTCCGCGCTCGGCACCGCCAAGCTCGCCCGCAACAGCGAGTTCCAGGCGCTGCTGCCGATCCGCGGCAAGATCCTCAACGTCCAGAAGTCGTCCGTCTCGGACATGCTGAAGAACGCCGAGTGCGGCGCGATCATCCAGGTCATAGGGGCCGGTTCGGGCCGCACCTTCGACATCGACGCGGCGCGCTACGGCAAGGTCATCATGATGACCGACGCCGACGTCGACGGCTCGCACATCCGGACGCTCCTGCTCACCCTCTTCCAGCGCTACATGCGGCCCATGGTCGAGGCGGGGCGGGTCTTCGCGGCCGTGCCGCCGCTCCACCGGATCGAGCTGGTCCAGCCCAAGAAGGGCCAGGACAAGTACGTGTACACGTACTCCGACAGCGAGCTGCGGCAGACGCTCCTGGAGCTCCAGCGCAAGGGGGTCCGCTACAAGGACTCCATCCAGCGCTACAAGGGCCTCGGCGAGATGGACGCCGACCAGCTCGCGGAGACCACGATGGACCCGCGCCACCGCACCCTGCGCCGGATCAACATCGGCGACCTGGACGCGGCCGAGACGGTTTTCGACCTGCTGATGGGCAACGACGTGGCGCCCCGCAAGGAGTTCATCACCAGCTCGGCGGCGACGCTCGACCGCTCGCGCATCGACGCCTGAGCCGCACCGCCGCCCCTCGCGCACACCGCACCGGCCCGGCCCCCGCACCACGGGGGCCGGGCCGGTCGGCGTTCGGCGTCCATACGCATATCGGTCCGGTCCGGTCAGGCGCCGGGCCGCAGAGTCACCTGATGGGGTGAAGAGCGGAGGGAGAAGAGTCCGGGATCTGCCCGCTCTGTCCATCCTTGGGCACGCGGCCGAAACGGTTCGCTGACAAGGAGAGTTGACCGGTGGAGCAGCTGGACGAGCAGGAGCGCGCGGGGGCGCGGGACGACGGGGCGGGCGGGATCCCGCCGGGGCTACCGCACCAGCGGTACGACGAGGCCGCGCACGGCGCGCCGGGGACGGCCGGGGTCTACCTGGAGGTCCAGCGCAGCCCCGCCTTCCAGGAGGTACGGCGCCGCTACCGCCGCTTCGCCTTCCCCGCGACCCTCGCCTTCCTGCTCTGGTACCTCGCCTACGTCGTCGCCGCCACCGCCGCCCCCGGCCTGATGGCCCGCCCGGTGGCGGGCGCGGTCAACGTGGCGATGGTCGCCGGACTCGGCCAGTTCCTCACCACCTTCCTCCTCACCTGGGCCTACGCGCGGCACGCCCGCCTGCGCCGGGACCGGGCGGCGCTCGAACTGCGCTGGGACACCCAGGAGATGACGAGAGGAGCCGGACAGTGGTGACCGGAGACCACCAGACCCTCGCCCTGGTCCTCTTCAGCGTCTTCGTCGCCGTGACGCTCGCCATCACCACCTGGGTGAGCCGCGACCGGCACGGCTCGGCCGAGGAGTTCTACGCCGGCGGGCGGCTCTTCTCGCCGATGGAGAACGGATTCGCCATCGCCGGCGACTACATGTCGGCGGCCTCCTTCCTCGGCATCTCCGGCCTCATCGCCCTCTACGGCTACGACGGCATGCTCTACTCGGTCGGCTTCCTCGTCGCCTGGCTGGTGGTGCTCCTCCTCGTCGCCGAACTCGTCCGCAACTGCGGCCGGTTCACCCTCGCCGACGTCGTCGCCGCGCGGATGGCCGAACGGCCCGTACGGATCGCGGCCGGCACCTCCTCCGTCGCCGTCTCGGTGCTCTACCTGGTGGCCCAGATGGTCGGCGCCGGCAGCCTGGTCGCGCTCCTCCTCGGCGGCACCGGCGAGGCGGCGCGCACCTGGACCGTCGTCGGCGTCGGCGCGCTGATGGTGATCTACGTGTCGCTCGGCGGGATGCGGGCCACCACCTGGATCCAGATCGTCAAGGCGGTGCTGCTGATGGCCGGCACCGTCGCGCTCACCGTCCTGGTCCTCGTCCGCTTCCACGGCGATGTGAACAGCCTGCTCAACACCGCCGCCGAACGCAGCGGGCACGGCAGCGCCTTCCTCGGCCCGGGACTGAAGTACGGCGGCGATTGGACCGCCCGGCTCGACTTCATCAGCCTCGGGCTCGCGCTCGTCCTCGGCACCGCCGGACTGCCGCACATCCTGTCCCGCTTCTACACCGTGCCCACCGCGCGGGCCGCCCGCCGCTCCGTCGTCTGGTCCATCGGCCTCATCGGCGGCTTCTACCTGATGACGATCGTCCTCGGCTTCGGCGCCGCCGCCCTCATCGGCTCCGCCGAGGTCCGCGCCTCCAACGCCTCGGGGAACACGGCCGTCCCGCTGCTCGCGCTCGACCTCGGCGGGGGAGCGGGCTCCACCGGCGGCACGGTGCTCTTCGCGGTCGTCGCGGCCGTCGCCTTCGCGACCATCCTCGCCGTCGTCGCCGGGATCACCTTGGCCTCCTCGGCCTCCGTCGCCCACGACCTCTACGCCTCGCTGCGCCGGCCGGACCGGAAGCAGTACAGCGAAGTCGCGGTGGCGCGGGTGGCCGCCGCGGTCATCGGGGCCGTCGCGATCGGCCTCGGACTGCTCGCCAGCGACCTCAACGTCGCCTTCCTCGTCGGCCTCGCCTTCGCGGTCGCCGCCTCGGCCAACCTGCCGGTGCTGCTGTACTCGCTCTTCTGGCGCCGCTTCACCACCCGGGGCGCGGTCTGGTCCGTCTACGGCGGACTCGTCCCCGCGGTGCTCCTGGTGCTGTTCTCGCCGGTCGTCTCCGGCGGCCCGGAGGCGCTCTTCCCCGGCGTCGACTTCCAGCTCTTCCCGCTGCAGAACCCGGGCGTGGTCTCCATCCCGCTCGGCTTCCTCGCCGGCTGGCTCGGCACCGTCACCTCCGCCGAACCGCCCGACGAGGCGCGGCACGCCGAGACCGAGGTGCGGGCGCTGACGGGGGCCGGGGCGGTCTGAGCTCCCCGGGGCGGGCGCGTCAGGGGGAGGAGACCCAGGTGTAGCGGTGCTCGGGGCGGCCGGTCTCGCCGTACCGGAGGGAGAGCCGGACGCGCCCGGTCCGTTCGAGGAGCTTGAGGTAGCGCTGGGCGGTCTGGCGGCTCACGCCGGTCCGCTCGGCCAGCTCCTGGGTGGAGAGCGGTCCGCCGGCGGCGAGCAGCGCCTGGCGGACCAGCTCGGCCGTCGTCGGGGAGTGCCCCTTGGGCAGGTCGGGGGCGACGGAGCCGGCCGCGAGGGTGCCGAAGATGCGGTCGACCTCGGCCTGTTCCGCCTCGCCGCCGTTCTCCAGGGTGCGGCGGAGCGTCGCGTACGCCTCCAGCTTGGAACGCAGTCCGGCGAAGTTGAACGGTTTGACCAGGTACTGGAGGGCGCCGTGCCGCATCGCCGCCTGCACGGTCGCCACGTCCCTGGCGGCGGTCACCATGATCACGTCGCACTGGTGGCCCCTCGCCCGCAGCTCGCGGATGGCGGCGAGGCCGTTCTCGTCGGGGAGGTGGTGGTCCAGGAGGACCAGGTCCACGGGGTGACCGTCGAGGACGTCCAGCGCCTCGGCGGTGGAGTGGGCGGTGGCCGCGACCCGGAAGCCGGGCAGCTTGGTCACGTACGCGGCGTTCACCCGCGCCACGCGGACGTCGTCGTCGACGACGAGCACGTCGATCATCGGGGCACCTCCTGGGTCGCGGGCGGGGCCTCCGCCGGGGTGTCCGGGGCGGCCTCGACGTCCTGGGACCGCCCGGCGTGGGCTGCCGGAGACCGCTCGGCCGGGGCTGCTGGAGACCGTTCGGTGAGGGCGTCCGGGAGGACCACCGTGAACTGCGCGCCGCCGGTCCCGGCCGTCGCCACCCGCGCGGAGCCGCCGCGTCGCTCGGCGAGGCGGCGTACGAGGGCGAGGCCGAGGCCCCGGCGGCCGTGCGAGGGCGGTTCCTTGGTGGTCCAGCCCTCGGTGAAGATCAGCTCCCGGCGGTCCTCGGGGACGCCGGGGCCGCTGTCGGCGACCCGCAGGACGACCGTCCGGCCCTCGGCGCGCAGCGCCACCTCGACCCGGGCGTCCTCGGTGCCGGCGGCGGCGTCCAGGGCGTTGTCGACGAGGTTGCCGACGACGGTGACCAGTTCGCGCGGGTCGACCAGACGGTCGGGGAGCAGGGAGTCCGGGGCGATCCGCAGGGAGACGCCCCGCTCGGCGGCGACCGTCGCCTTGCCGACGAGGAGCGCCGCGAGCAGCGGGTCGTGGACCTTCTCGGTCACCTGCTCGGCGGTCGCCCGGTGCACCCCGACGACCTCGGTGACGTAGTCGGCCGCCTCCTCGTACAGCTCCAGTTCGAGCAGCCCGAGGAGGGTGTGCAGCCGGTTGGCGTGTTCGTGGTCCTGGGCCCGCAGGGCGTCGATCAGGCCGCGGGTGGAGTCCAGCTCCCGGCCCAGCCGCTCCAGCTCGGTGCGGTCGCGCAGGGTCGCCACGGCGCCGCCGTCGTCCGTGGGCATCCGGTTGGCGATGAGCACGCGGTGCCCCTGGACGGTCACGAGGTCGGCGCCGGCCGCCCGGCCGGTCAGCACGTCCGCGGTGCGGCCCGGGCCGAGGAGCGCGTCGAGCGGCTGCCCGGCCGCCTCGGGGCCGAGGCCGAGCAGCCGCTGCGCCTCGTCGTTGAGGAGCCGTACGGAGCCCTTCCGGTCCAGCGCCACCACGCCCTCGCGGATGCCGTGCAGCATCGCCTCGCGCTCGGCGAGCAGCGCCGAGATGTCGGAGAAGGCCAGGTCACGGGTCTGGCGCTGGATCCGCCGGGAGATCAGGTACGCCGCCAGGGCGCCGGCCGCGAGCGCGCCGCCCGCGTAGGCCAGGAGGCCGGGGATGGCGGAGAGGAGCCGGTCGCGGACGCTGTCGTACTCGATGCCGACGGAGACGGCGCCGACGATCCCGCCGTCGGCGTCGAGCAGCGGCGCCTTGCCGCGCGCCGAGCGGCCGAGGGTGCCGCTGTCGATCTCCATCACCTCGGCGCCGGCGAGCACCTCGCTCGGGTCGGTGGAGACGGTCCGGCCGATCTGGGCGGGGTCGGTGTGCGACCAGCGCACGCCGCGGGTGTCCATGACGACGACGTACTCGGCGCCGGTCGCGGCCCGGATCCGCTCGGCCTCGCGCTGCACCGGGCCCGTCGCCGACGGCGGCCCGCCGGCCAGGTCCGCGGCGGTACGCGTGGAGGCCATGGTCTCGGCGATGGCCAGGGCCCGCCGCATGGCCTGGTCGTCGAGCTGGGCGCTCAGCGGGGCCAGGAAGAGGCCGGTGGCCAGCACGGTCACGCCGGTGGCGACGGCCAGCTGCATCAGCAGCACCTGCGAGAACACCCGCCGCGGCCATCCCAGTCGGCGCCGCCGGCGCACGGCCGACCGCGCGGAGGGGAGCGAAGCGGTGCCGGTCATGCCCGAAACGGTACGGGGACGGCCCGCGCGACCGGAAATGCCGGGGGCGGGCACCGGGGCCCGGCGGCCGGACCGAGGCCGGGTCCGCGACCATGATCGGCCGGGCACGCCCCGGGGCGTGCGTGTACGGGTGCGTGGGCGCCGTGCGGGCCGCGGACGCCGGACTCGGCGACCGACAGCCCCCGGGGCGTGTCTGCGTGTGCGTGTGCAAGGAAGGGGGTGGGGGCGGGCTGCCTATCCTGGGGGCCGGTCCGGGGACCGCGCCGAGTGCCGTCCCGGGCCGTGTCCGGCGTCGTTCAGTGAAAGGTCCGTTCCGTGAGTGCGCAGCAGATTCCCGTCGTCGTTCTCGCCGGGTTTCTCGGGGCCGGGAAGACCACGCTCCTCAACCATCTGCTGCGTGGCGCGCGGGGGACCCGGATCGGGGTCATGGTCAACGACTTCGGGGACATCGGAATCGACGCGATGACCGTCGCCGGGCAGGTGGGCTCGACGGTCTCCCTGGGGAACGGGTGCCTGTGCTGCGCCGTGGACGCGAGCGAGCTGGACGAGTACCTGGAGGTGCTGACCCGGCCCGAGCTGCGCCTGGACGTGATCGTGATCGAGGCGAGCGGGCTGGCCGAGCCGCAGGAGCTGGTGCGGATGGTGCTCGCCAGCGAGAACCGGCGGGCCGTGTACGGCGGCCTCGTCGAGGTCGTCGACGCCGCCGAGTTCGCCGCCACGCGGGAGCGGCACCCCGAGACCGACCGCCACCTCGCCCTCGCCGACCTCGTCGTCGTCAACAAGGCCGACCGGGTGTCCCGGGAGGAGCTGAGCGCGGTCCGGGAGACCGTGGCCGGGCTCGCGGGGCGGGCCGCGGTGATCGAGGCGGCGCACGGCCGGATCGATCCCGAGCTGCTCTTCGACCGGGTCGTCCCGGAGGACGAGATCGCCGGGCAGATGTCGATCGAGGACATTCTCTACGCCGACGAGGACGGCCACGCGCACCCGCACGCCGCCTACGACACCGTCTCCCTGTCCACCGCCGTGCCGCTGCATCCGCGGCGGCTGATGGCCTTCCTCGACTCGCGCCCCGAGGGGCTGTACCGCCTCAAGGGCTTCGTCGACTTCGGCGTCGCCGACCCCGGGCACCGCTACCTGGTGCACGCCGTCGGCCGCTTCCTGCGCTTCTACCCGGAGCCCTGGCCGGCCGGGGAGGAGCGGCTCTCGCAGCTCGTCCTGATCGGCTCGGGCGTCGACGCGGGCGCTCTCCGCAAGGAACTCGCCGCCTGCGAGCAGGACGGCCCCGGGGACGCCCCGGACGAGCACAGCATGTGGGGCGTCCTGCGGTATGTCCCCCAGGGCGACGAGCCGCCCGCGGAGGCCTAGGCGGCTTTCACGCCGCTGGCGCCTCCGCCGGTATCAGGCCGACCGCCGCCAGGTAGGTGCCGAGGGTCGGGTCGCCGCCGGTGCCGGCCCAGCCGAGGTAGCCGTCCGGGCGGATGAGGAACACGCCGGGGCCGTACGGGGCGCAGGCCGCCAGTGCGGCCGTGCGGACGGACGGGGGGAGGGGCGGCGGCGGTGCGGTGGCGCCGATCGTGAGCAGGGTGAAGTGCGGGCCCCGGAAGAGGTCGAAGAGGCGCGCCTCGCCGTAGGGGCCGTCCGGGGCGCGGTCGCCCGCGCGCAGGGTGTCCCCGGGCGTCTCCGGGCGGGTGTCCACCGCGAGTGCCGAGTCCCGGTAGCCGAGGCCCAGCTGCTGGACCTCCTTGCCCCGCCGGGTGGCCTCGCCGTCGACGGTCGCCCTGTGGAGGCGGGTGCTGAGGCCGAGGACCTCCGCCGCCACCGGGCGGCGCTCCGCCTCGTAGGAGTCGAGGAGCGCGGCCGGCGCGCCGTGGAGCAGGACCTGGGCGAGCTTCCAGCCGAGGTTGTACGCGTCCTGGACGCCGGTGTTGAGGCCCTGGCCGCCGGCGGGGGAGTGGACGTGGGCCGCGTCGCCCGCCAGGAAGACACGGCCTTCCCGGAAGCGGTCCGCCAGGGCCGCCCGGGCGCGGTAGTCCGAGGCCCAGGTCACGCCGGTGATCTCGTCCGCTGCGAGGGGGGTGCGTGCGGTGAGGAGTGCGCGGACGCCTTCCGGGGTGGTGTCCACGGCGGCTGCCGCGTCCTCGAAGGTGGCGGCGAGCTGGAAGAGGCCGTCGCCGCCCGGCAGCGGGCAGAGCGCCACACCGCCGTCGGGGGCCCGCCAGACGTGCCAGTGGTCCCGATCGGTCAGCGCGCCCGCGGCGATCCGCACATCGGCGACGAGCATCGGGCGCGGGTCGACCGTCTCGCCGGTCATGCCGATGCCGAGGGCCCTGCGGACGGTCGAGCGGCCGCCGTCCGCGCCGACCAGGCAGCCGGCTCTGATCGTCCCGCCGCCGGTCAGCTCCACCGTCACGCCGTCCTCGTCCTGGTCGAGTCCGGCCAGCCCGGCACCGAACCGGACGGCGCCGCCGAGCTCCGTCAGCCGGGCGTACAGCAGCTCCTGGACGCGGGACTGCGGGATCAGCAGGGTGTTCGCGTACGGCACCTGCTCGGTGGGCTCGGAGCGCTCGACCATGTCCCACTCGCCGCGCCGCTCGGTGCCCTCCCAGGCCAGCATCCTGGGGTACGAGGCCCCCGCCGCCAGCACCTCGGGCAGCACCCCGAGGTCGTCCAGGACCTCCTGGCTGCGGGGCTGGAGTCCCTTGCCGCGCGAGCCGGGGAAGAGTCCGCCGGCGCGCTCCAGGAGGAGCGCCCGCACGCCCCGGCGGGCGAGGTCGAGGGCGAGCACCAGTCCCGTCGGGCCCGCCCCCGCGATGACGACGTCCGCGTCCCCGCGGCTGTCCCCCCGGCCGTTCCTGCGGCTGTCCGCGTGCCTGTCCCCGGTCGCGCCCATGGGTGACCGCCTCGCTTCCTTAACGTCGTTAAAGAGTGATGCGTCAAGGATGGACTTAACGGCGTTAAGGAGTCAAGGGGATACCGTGACGGTGTGGCGACCAAGAAGACGAGCAAGCTGGAACCCGGCCAGGTGGCGGAGACCGCCCTGCGGCTGCTGAACGAGCGCGGTCTGGAGGGGCTCACGCTCCGCGCGATCGCCCAGGAGCTGCACGTCCAGGCCCCGGCCCTGTACTGGCACTTCAAGAACAAGCAGGCACTGCTCGACGAGATGGCGACCGTCATGTACCGGCGGATGGTCGCCGACCCGGACGCCCGGCCGGTCGCCGGGCAGAGCTGGCAGGAGCTCATGCTCACCGCCAACCGGGGGCTGCGTGCCGGGCTGCTGCGCTACCGCGACGGCGCCAAGGTCTACAGCGGCGCCCGCTTCACCGGCAGCGACCACGCCCAGGACATGGAGCGCCAGCTCGGTGCCCTCGTCGACGCCGGGTTCTCGCTGCGCGAGGCGGTGCGGGCCAGCACGACGGCGTACATGTACACGCTCGGCTTCGTCACCGAGGAGCAGGGCACCGAGTCCCAGCCCGGCGAGCCCCGGGAGGGCTTCGACGTCGAGGAACGCGCCCGGCGCCTCGCCGACTACCCCCTGGCGGCCGCGGCCGGCGCCGAGATCTTCGCCGGCTACGACGAGCGCTTCGAGGAGGGGCTGCGGCTGATCATCGCGGGGATCGAGACGGTGTACGCCCCCGCCCCGCGGACCTGAACCCGAGCACGACGAAGCCCCCGCTCCGGCCGGAGCGGGGGCTTCGCGCGTACGAAGGCGTACGGGGCGTACGAAGGCGTACGAAGGCGTGTGAGGGCGTGCGCGGTGGCTACTCCGCCGGGCCCGCCACCACGTCGACCGGCTTCGGGAGCGGAGTGCCCGAGCCGTCGCGGCGCGGGTCGGCCTCCGGCAGGTCCACCGGTGTGCCGTTCTTCTGCGCGGCGCGGGCCGGCAGGGCGCCCGCCCAGGCCAGGAGCAGGACCTCCTCGCCCTTCAGGAAGCGCTGGCAGCGCACGCCGCCGGTCGCCCGGCCCTTGCGCGGGTACTGGTCGAAGGGGGTCAGCTTCGCCGAGGTCGCGGCGGAGCCGTCCAGGGTGCCGGTCGAGCCCGCCACCGTGAACACGGCCGCGTCCGCCGCCGGGTCCACCGCGCCGAAGGACAGCACCTCGGCGCCGGCCGCCAGCTTGATGCCCGCCATGCCGCCGGCCGGGCGGCCCTGCGGCCGCACCTGGGAGGCCGGGTAGCGCAGCAGCTGCGCGTCCGAGGTGATGAAGACCAGGTCCTCCTCGCCCGTCCGCAGCTCGACCGCGCCGACGATCCGGTCGCCGTCCTTGAGGGTGATGACCTCCAGCTCGTCCTTGTTCGCCGGATAGTCGGGCACCACCCGCTTGACCACGCCCTGGAGGGTGCCGAGCGCCAGGCCGGGGGAGGCCTCGTCCAGGGTGGTCAGGCAGACCACCGTCTCGTCCGCCTCCAGGGACAGGAACTCGGACAGCGGCGCCCCGCCCGCCAGGTTCGGCGCCGCGGCCGTGTCGGGCAGCTGCGGCAGGTCGATGACCGCGACCCGCAGCAGGCGGCCCGTCGAGGTCACCGCGCCCACGTCGCCGCGCTGGGTGGCCGCCACCGACGAGACGATCACGTCGTGCTTGGCCCGCTTGGCGTCCGGGTCGGCCGGCGGCAGCTCCGCCGCGACCGTCCGGGCCAGCAGGCCGGTCGAGGAGAGCAGCACCCGGCACGGGTCGTCCGCGACCTCCAGCGGCACGGCCGCCACCGGGGCGCCCGCCGACTCCAGGAGGACCGTGCGCCGGTCGGTGGCGAACTTCTTCGCGACCGCGGCCAGTTCGGCCGAGACCAGCTTGCGCAGCTCGGAGTCGGAGTCCAGGATCCCGGTCAGCTCGTCGATCTCGCCGGTGAGCCGGTCGCGCTCGGTCTCCAGCTCGATGCGGTCGAACTTGGTGAGCCGGCGCAGCGGGGTGTCCAGGATGTACTGCGTCTGGATCTCGCTCAGCGAGAAGCGCTCCATGAGGCGCGCCTTGGCCTCCGAGGAGTTCTCGCTCTCCCGGATGAGCCGGATGACCTCGTCGATGTCGAGGAGGGCGACGAGCAGGCCCTCGACCAGGTGGAGCCGGTCGCGCTTCTTGCCGCGGCGGTACTCGGAGCGGCGGCGGACCACCTCGAAGCGGTGGTCGAGGTAGACCTCCAGGAGCTCCTTGAGGCCCAGGGTGAGCGGCTGGCCGTCCACCAGGGCCACGTTGTTGATGCCGAAGGACTCCTCCATCGGCGTCAGCTTGTAGAGCTGCTCCAGGACGGCCTCGGGCACGAAGCCGTTCTTGATCTCGATGACCAGGCGGAGTCCGTGGGCCCGGTCGGTGAGGTCCTTGACGTCGGCGATGCCCTGGAGCTTCTTCGAGCCGACCAGGTCCTTGATCTTGGAGATGACCTTCTCGGGGCCGACCGTGAAGGGCAGTTCGGTGACGACGATGCCCTTGCGGCGGGCCGTCACGGTCTCCACCGAGGTGGTGGCGCGGATCTTGAAGGTGCCGCGGCCCGTCTCGTACGCGTCCCGGATGCCGTTCAGACCGACGATCCGGCCGCCGGTCGGCAGGTCGGGGCCCGGGACGAAGCGCATCAGCGCGTCCAGGTCCGCGTTCGGGTACCGGATCAGGTGGCGGGCGGCCGCGACGACCTCGCCGAGGTTGTGCGGGGGCATGTTGGTGGCCATGCCGACCGCGATGCCCGAGGCGCCGTTCACCAGCAGGTTCGGGTACGCGGCGGGGAGCGCGACCGGCTCCTGCTCCTGGCCGTCGTAGTTGGGCGCGAAGTCGACCGTGTCCTCGTCGATGGACTCGGTCATCAGCAGGGCGGCCGGGGCCATCCGCGACTCGGTGTACCGCATGGCGGCCGGCGGGTCGTCGTTGCCCAGCGAGCCGAAGTTGCCGTGGCCGTCGACCAGCGGCACGCGCATGGAGAACGGCTGCGCCATGCGGACCATGGCGTCGTAGATCGAGGCGTCGCCGTGCGGGTGCAGCTTGCCCATCACCTCGCCGACCACGCGGGCGCACTTGACGAAGCCGCGGTCGGGGCGCAGGCCCATCTCGTTCATCTGGTAGACGATGCGCCGCTGGACCGGCTTCATGCCGTCGCGGGCGTCGGGCAGGGCGCGCGAGTAGATGACCGAGTAGGCGTACTCGAGGAAGGAGCCCTGCATCTCGTCGACGACGTCGATGTCGAGGATCCTCTCCTCGTACGCGTCGTCCGGCGGCGGTGTCTTCGTGCTGCGGCGGGCCATCGCGGCTGCGGCTCCTTCTCCGACAAAGCTTGATCTGACGCGGACCATTGTGGACCGTGCCACCGACAACGCCGACCGCGACCCGGACGAGGGACATCGGAGTACTCCGGGAACTTCGCCAGGTGTCGGCGCGCTTGCATACAGTGGCAGCACTTTTCCAGATCGCGATCGAAGGGATGTACATGCCCATGGGTCACACGGCCACGGCCGAGGCCGGCTCCGGCGGCCTGACAGCGACCGAGCACCGCCTGGCGAACGGCCTGAGGGTGGTCCTCTCCGAGGACCACCTGACCCCGGTCGCCGCGGTCTGCCTCTGGTACGACGTCGGTTCGCGCCACGAGGTCGAGGGCCGCACGGGCCTCGCCCACCTCTTCGAGCACCTGATGTTCCAGGGCTCGAAGCAGGTGCACGGCAACGGCCACTTCGAACTCGTCCAGGGCGCCGGCGGCTCGCTCAACGGCACGACCAGCTTCGAGCGCACCAACTACTTCGAGACGATGCCCACCCACCAGCTGGAGCTCGCGCTCTGGCTGGAGGCGGACCGGATGGGCTCGCTGCTCGCCGCCCTCGACGACGAGTCGATGGAGAACCAGCGCGACGTCGTGAAGAACGAGCGCCGCCAGCGGTACGACAACGTGCCGTACGGCACCGCCTTCGAGAAGCTCACCGCGCTCGCGTACCCCGAGGGCCACCCGTACCACCACACCCCCATCGGCTCGATGGCGGACCTGGACGCGGCCACCCTGGAGGACGCGCGGGCCTTCTTCCGCACCTACTACGCGCCCAACAACGCGGTCCTCTCGGTGGTCGGCGACATCGACCCGGAGCAGACGCTCGCCTGGGTGGAGAAGTACTTCGGCTCCATCCCCGGCCACGACGGCAAGCCCGCCCCACGCGACGGCGCCCTGCCGGAGGTCATCGGCGAGCAGCTGCGCGAGGTCCTCGTCGAGGACGTCCCGGCCCGCGCCCTGATGGCCGCCTACCGGCTGCCCGAGGACGGCACGCGCGCGTGCGACGCGGCCGACCTCGCCCTCACCGTGCTCGGCGGCGGCGAGTCCTCCCGCCTGCACAACCGGCTGGTGCGGCGCGACCGCACCGCGGTCGCCGCCGGCTTCGGCCTGCTGCGGCTCGCCGGCGCCCCCTCGCTCGGCTGGCTGGACGTCAAGACCTCCGGCGGCGTCGAGGTCCCCGCCATCGAGGCGGCCGTCGACGAGGAGCTCGCCCGCTTCGCGGCCGAGGGCCCGACCGCCGAGGAGATGGAGCGCGCCCAGGCCCAGCTGGAGCGCGAATGGCTCGACCGGCTCGGGACGGTGGCCGGCCGCGCCGACGAACTGTGCCGCTTCGCCGTGCTGTTCGGTGACCCGCAGCTCGCCCTGACCGCGGTCGACCGCGTCCTCGCCGTCACCGCCGACGAGGTGCGCGAGGTGGCCGCGGCCCGGCTGCGCCCCGACAACCGCGCGGTGCTGGTCTACGAGCCGGTGACCACCGACGAGAGCGCCGACGGCGACGACGAGGAAGGAGCGGACCAGTGACCGACGCCGCCGTGTCCCTGACCAGCATGGATTTCCACCCGCAGCCGCTGGCCGGCCCGGCCAGGCCGTGGGCCTTCCCGGCCCCCGAGCGCGGCGCGCTCGACAACGGCCTGACGGTGCTCCGCTGCCACCGCCCCGGCCAGCAGGTCGTCGCCGTCGAGATCTTCGTCGACGCCCCGCTGGAAGCCGAGCCCGAGGGCCTCGACGGCGTCGCGACGATCATGGCGCGCGCCCTCTCCGAGGGGACCACCGAGCGCGGCGCCGAGGAGTTCGCGGCCGAGCTGGAGCGCTGCGGCGCCACCCTCGACGCGCACGCGGACCACCCCGGCGTCCGGGTCTCCCTGGAGGTCCCGGTCTCCCGGCTCCCCAAGGCGCTCGGCCTCGTCGCCGAGGCGCTGATCTCCCCGGCCTTCGACGCCGACGAGGTCAAGCGACTGGTGGACAACCGCCTCGACGAGATCCCGCACGAGGCCGCCAACCCGAGCCGCCGGGCCGCCAAGCAGCTCTACAAGGAGCTCTTCCCGGCCGCCACCCGGATGTCCCGGCCCCGCCAGGGCACCGAGGAGACGGTGAAGGCCATCGACGCCGCCGCCGTCCGCGCCTTCTACGACGCGCACGTGCGGCCCGCCGCCGCCACCGCGGTCGTCGTCGGCGACCTCACCGGCGTCGACCTCGACAAGGTCCTCGCCGAGACCCTCGGCGGCTGGAGCGGCAAGCCGGCCGCGCCGCGCCCGATGGCACCGATCACCGCCGACGACACCGGACGGGTCGTCATCGTCGACCGCCCCGGGGCGGTCCAGACCCAGCTGCTCATCGGCCGGATCGGCCCGGACCGCCACGACTCCGTGTGGGCCGCGCAGGTCCTCGGCGTCTACTGCCTCGGCGGCACCCTGACGTCCCGTCTGGACGCCGTCCTGCGCGAGGAGAAGGGGTACACGTACGGCGTGCGCGCCTTCGGGCAGGTGCTCCGCTCGGACGGCGAGGGGCACGGCGCCTCGATGCTGGCGATCAGCGGCTCGGTCGACACCCCCAACACCGGTCCGGCCCTCGACGACCTGTGGAAGGTGCTCCGCACCCTGGCGGAGGGCGGTCTGACCGACGCGGAGCGGGACGTGGCGGTGCAGAACCTGGTGGGCGTGGCCCCGCTCAAGTACGAGACGGCCGCGTCGGTCGCCGCGACCCTCTCCGACCAGGTCGAGCAGCACCTCCCGGACGACTACCAGGCCCGGCTGTACGCGCGGCTCGCCGAGACCGGCACGGTCGAGGCCACGGCCGCCGTCGTCAGCGCCTTCCCGGTGGACCGGCTCGTCACGGTCCTGGTGGGCGACGCGTCGCAGATCGAGGAGCCCGTGCGGGCCCTCGGCATCGGCGAGGTGAGCGTGGTGAGCTGACGCCTCGTCGGCTCCGGCGGAGGTCTCCGATGCGTGGAAACGCCGGAGGCCTCCGCTTTGTCCGTTATAGGGATAAGGGTGATCGTATGCCCTGTGGCATGTCTTACAAATGGGTGCGTCTGTTTGGCGATCGACATCCGTCCGGCCTAGCGTCGATCCGTCTGTTCGACCCGACGCACGCGCCGCACCCGCGGCAACCGGACAGACATCGCCGAGTCCCCGTCAGGCGCGAGCCTGGGGAGCCGGGGACCCACGCAGTCCCTGGGGTGAATCGGACGCCTTCGCCACGCGGAGGGGCCCGTAGGAGACCTTCCTGCTCCGAACCCGTCAGCTAACCCGGTAGGCGAGAAGGAAGGAAAGGAACCGTCTTGGCGTTCACCCGTGCCACCGGGAAGCATCGTGGTGCGAGCCGACTGGCTCGCCGCAGCGCCGGCATCGCCGGCGTGGCCGCCCTCGCCACCACCGGCGTCGTCGGCGCCCTGGCCTCCCCGGCGCTCGCCGCCGACACGGACGACCGTTCCCCCGAGGACACCGGCCTCACCCAGGTGATCGCCGACGAGTCCATCGCGGACCAGGTCAGCGCGCAGGCCGCCGCCCAGGAGCGGGAGGCCGCCGAGGCCGAGGCCCGGGCCAAGGCGCGCGCCGAGGCGAAGCGCAAGGCCGAGGCCCGCGCCAAGGAGATCCGCGAGGCCAAGGAGCGCGCCGCCCGTGAGGCCGAGCGCCGCCGGCTCGCCTCCTTCAACCTCCCGGTCGCCGGCTCGTACGTCTCCACCGGCTACAAAGCCGGTGGCTCGCTCTGGTCCTCCGGCAGCCACTCCGGCGTCGACTTCCACGCCTCCTACGGCAGCTCGGTCGTCTCCGTCGGCTCCGGCACCGTCGTCGAGGCCGGCTGGGGCGGCGCGTACGGCAACAACATCGTGATCCGGATGAACGACGGCACGTACACCCAGTACGGCCACCTGTCGTCGATCGGCGTCTACGTCGGCCAGGCCGTCGAGCCCGGCCAGCAGATAGGCGTCTCCGGCTCGACCGGCAACTCCACCGGCCCGCACCTCCACTTCGAGGCCCGGACCACCGCCGAGTACGGCTCCGACATCAACCCCGTCGCGTACCTCCGCGCCCGCGGCGTCAGCCTCTGAGGCCCTTGAGGTCCCTGAGGCCCTGAAGCCCTGAGGTCCTGAGGTCTCCGACGCCCCGCGTCCCATCGAATCGAAAGGCCCCGGCTCCTGTGAGCCGGGGCCTTTCGGCGTCCTGGTGATTCCGTCGCGAACCGGACGAATTCCGAGGGGGCATCGGAATTTCCGGCGCCCTGCAATAGAGTCGCGTGAACGGCGCTGCTCGAATTAGGTGCGCGCGGAGTGAATACGGAGGTCGGACATGCGGGTTCCCGCGCAATCGGTATGCACGGCGATCCGGGACGACATCGTCTCGGGGGTCTTCGAGCGCGGCAGCCGGCTGACCGAGGAACAGCTCGCCCGCCGTTACGGCGTCTCCCGCGTCCCGGTCCGCGAGGCGCTGCGCACCCTGGAGTCCGAGGGCTTCGTCGTCAGCCGCCGGCACGCGGGCGCCCATGTCGCCGAGCCCACCGACCAGGAGGCCGCCGACCTCCTCGACGTACGGGCGCTGCTCGAACCGCTCGGCGCCGCGCGGGCCGCCCAGCGGCGCACCGACGCCCACCTCAAGGTGCTGCGGGGCCTGGTCAGGCTGGGGCAGGAGCGGGCCCGGCGGGGGCAGGGCGAGGACCTGCGGGCGCTCGGCGGCTGGTTCCACGAGACGCTCGCGCAGGCCTCCGGTTCCCCGGCGCTCGCCGCGCTCCTCACCCAGCTGCGCCACAAGATCGCCTGGATGTACGTGGTGGACCAGCCGGACCGGCCCGTCGAGGCCTGGGCCGAGCACGGCGCGATCGTCGACGCGATCGCCCGCGGTGACGCCGAACGGGCCCGCGCGCTCACCGCGCAGCACGCCGAGCACACGCTTCCGCTGCACCGCCTGAAAAGGCCCGAGCGGGGCCGTGTGAGGGTTTCGCAACATGCCGTCAACACGGCGAGCGTCCGGAATTAACACGGGCACCGTATACAAAGAATAGCTATTCCCAGGCGCCTTTCTGTGCTGCCCGAAAGCTGCCAGGAAAGGGATCGGAATGGCTCCGGAAATGCCGGAAGGCCGTGTCCACCGGGAATTCCGGGAACACGGCCGTCCGAAGAAAGGCGTGGATCGACCCGCCGGGTCAGACCGTCTCGGGGAGCTCGTCGAGGCCCTCGGCGACCAGCTTGGCGAGGCGCTCGAGCGCGGCCTCCGCGCCCTCGGCGTCCGAAGCGAGCACGATCTCCTCGCCGCCCTGCGCGCCCAGGCCGAGGACCGCGAGCATGGACGCGGCGTTGACCGGGTTACCGTCGGCCTTGGCGATGGTCACCGGGACACCGGAGGCCGTGGCGGCACGGACGAAGATGGAGGCGGGGCGGGCGTGCAGGCCCTCGGCCCAGCCGACGTTGACGCGGCGCTCAGCCATGGTGTTGCCCTTCAGGTCTTCAGCGGGTTGTCTAGACCAGTCTCTCACGGGTTGCGGCATGCTCCTGCCGACCCGGGTCGTGTCTTCCGGACCACGCCGGGCCGCGGCCTGATCCGGAAGACACGACTCTAGCCCCGCATCCGTGCGACGTTCGGCCCTCCTACCTTGCACGGGGCCGCAAGGCCGCGCGAGCCGTGTACCGCCAGGGAGTGGGCGCACGGGCGGTGCCGGTGTCGGACCCCGGCCGTAGGCTTTGCCCATGCGCAGCGCGTCGGAGCAGACGGACGGACCGGGCGGGGCCGGAGACGGGGCGGCGGGCGGTCGTCCGGCGCCGGAGGAGCACGCCTACCCCGACCACTGGGAGGCCGACGTCGTGCTCAGGGACGGCGGCACCGCGCGCATCCGGCCCATCACCGCCGACGACGCCGACCGGCTCGTCAGCTTCTACGAGCAGGTCTCGGACGAGTCGAAGTACTACCGCTTCTTCGCCCCCTACCCCCGGCTCTCCGCCAAGGACGTCCACCGCTTCACCCACCACGACTTCGTCGACCGGGTCGGCCTCGCCGCCACCGTCGGCGGCGAGTTCATCGCCACCGTCCGCTACGACCGGATCAACGACCTCGGCCGCCCCGCCTCCTTCCCCGCCGACGAGGCCGAGGTCGCCTTCCTCGTCCAGGACGCGCACCAGGGCCGCGGCGTCGCCTCCGCCCTCCTCGAACACATCGCGGCCGTCGCCCGCGAGCGCGGCATCCGTCGCTTCGCCGCCGAGGTGCTCCCCGCCAACACCAAGATGATCAAGGTGTTCACGGACGCCGGCTACACCCAGAAGCGCAGCTTCGAGGACGGCTCCGTCCGCCTCCACCTCGACCTCGAACCGACCGACCGCTCCCTCGCCGTCCAGCGCGCCCGCGAACAGCGCGCCGAGGCCCGCTCCGTGCAGCGGCTCCTCGCCCCCCGCTCGGTCGCCGTCGTCGGCGCCGGCCGCACCCCCGGCGGCGTCGGCAGGACCGTGCTGCGGAACGTGCTCGCGGGCGGCTTCACCGGGCAGGTGTACGCGGTCAACCCCGCGCTCGGCGCGGACGCGGAGGCCGAACTCGACGGCGTGCCCGCCTTCCCCTCCGTCGCCGCCATCGGAGCCCCCGTCGACCTCGCGATCGTCGCCGTCCCCGCCGAGCGGGTCCCCGAGGTCGTCGCCGACTGCGGCGAACACGGGGTGCGCGGCCTCGTCGTCCTCTCCGCCGGGTACGCCGAGAGCGGCGGCGCCGAAGGCCGCGAGCGGCAGCGGGCCCTGGTCCGCCAGGCCCGCTCGTACGGCATGCGGATCATCGGCCCCAACGCCTTCGGGATCATCGACACCGCCGAGGACGTGCGGCTCAACGCCTCCCTCGCCCCCGAGCTGCCCGCCGCCGGGCGCATCGGCCTCTTCACCCAGTCCGGCGCCATCGGCGTCGCCCTCCTCGCCCGGCTGCACCGGCGCGGCGCCGGCCTCTCCTCCTTCATCTCCGCCGGCAACCGCGCGGACGTCTCCGGCAACGACGTCCTCCAGCACTGGTACGACGACCCGGCGACCGACGTCGTCCTCCTCTACCTGGAGTCCCTCGGCAATCCCCGCAAGTTCGCCCGGCTCGCCCGCCGCACCGCCGCCGTCAAGCCCGTCGTCGTGGTCAAGGGCGCCCGGCACAGCGGCAGCGCCCCGCCGGGACACCGGGTCCCCGTCACCCGCATCCCGCACGCCACCGTCTCCGCGCTGCTGCGCCAGGCCGGCGTCATCCGCGTCGACACCGTCACCGAACTCGTCGACGCCGGGGTGCTGCTCGCCGGGCAGCCGCTGCCCGCGGGCCCGCGCGTCGCGATCCTCGGGAACTCCGAGTCCCTCGGCCTCCTCGCGTACGACGCCTGCCTCACCGAGGGACTGCGCCCGCAGCGGCCCCTCGACCTGACGACCGGCGCCACCCCGGCCGACTTCCGGGACGCGCTCGCCGCCGCGCTCGCCGACGACTCCTGCGACGCCGTCGTCGTCACCGCGATCCCCTGGGTCGGCATCGAGGGCACCACCGAGGTTCTGGCCGCCTCCCTCCGCGAGGCCGTCGCCGGCAGCGGGGCCGCGGGCGCCGCCAAGCCGGTCGTCGTCGTCCACGTCGAGATGGGCGGCCTCGCCGAGGCCCTCTCCGCCGCCACCAGCACCCGCCCCGCGCCCGCCCGCCCCCGCCGCCCGGCCGCACCCGCGCCCCCCGAGGCGCGACCGGCACAGGACGCGCGGGACACGCCCGAGACCCCGGGCCCGGCCGCCCCCGCCCGGAACATCCCCGCCTACCCCGCCGCCGAGCGGGCCGTCCGCGCCCTCGCCGAGGCCGTGCGGTACGCGCAGTGGCGGCGGCAGGCCGCCGACCCGGGACGCGTACCGGAGTACGACTCCATCGACGAGGCCGGCGCCGCCGCGCTCATCGACCGCGTGCTCGGCGAGCGCGGCGCCGGACAGGAATCCCGGGGCGTCACCCTCACCGCCGACGAGACCGCCGAACTGCTCGCCCGGTACGGCATCGCGCCGCGCCCCACCCTGCCCGCGCCCGGACCCGACGCCGCCGTCGCGGCCGCCGCCCGGCTCGGCTACCCGGTGGCGCTCAAGACCACCGCCCCGCACCTGCGCCACCGCCCCGACCTCGGCGGCGTCCGGCTCGACCTGGCGACCGAGCAGCAGCTGCGGACCGCCTACGCGGAGCTGACCGAGGCCCTCGGCAAGCCCGAGGAGCTCCAGCCGGTCGTCCAGGCGATGGCGCCCCGCGGCGTGGACACGGTGATCCGCGCCGCGATCGACCCCGCCGTCGGCGCCGTCCTCTCCTTCGGGCTCGCCGGCGCCGCCTCCGAACTCCTCGGCGACACCGCCCACCGCCTCGTCCCGGCCACCGACCGGGACGCCGCCGAGCTGGTCCGCTCCATCCGGACCGCCCCGCTGCTCTTCGGCTGGCGCGGCTCGGCCCCCGTCGACACCCCCGCCCTGGAAGAGCTGCTGCTCCGGGTCTCCCGGCTGGTCGACGACCACCCGGAGATCGTCTCCGTCGCCCTCGAACCGGCGGTCGTCGCCCCCTCCGGCGTCTCCGTCCTCGGCGCCTCGGTCCGCCTCGCCCCGCCCGCGCCCACCACCGACCTCGGCCCCCGCCGCCTGCCCAGCTACTGAAGGGCCGGAGGGGGCCCGCGGCCCCGTAGGATGGAGTCCATGGTGAAGAGCGGTACGACGACCCAGGGGCTGCGCGCGGCGATCGAGCGCAGCGGCTACTACCCCGCCCTCGTGTCCGAGGCGGTGGAGGCCGCCGTCGGCGGTGAGGACGTCGCGTCGTACGTGGTCCACCAGGAGACCACCTTCGACGCCAACGAGGTCCGGCGGCACGTCACCGTCCTCGTGCTGACCCCGAGCCGCTTCATCGTCAGCCACACCGACGAGCAGGCGGCCGACAACAGCTCGCCGAGCCCGTACGCCACCACGTCCACCGAGTCCGTGAAGCTGGACCGGATCTCCTCGGTCGTGGTCAGCCGCGTCGTCGCCAACCCGGAGTCGTACACCCCGGGCAGCGTGCCCCGCGAGGTCGTCCTGACCATCGGCTGGGGCGCCGTCTCCCGGATCGACCTGGAGCCCGCCGCCTGCGGCGACCCGAACTGCGACGCCGACCACGGCTACACCGGCAACGCCACCGCGGACGACCTCAGCCTGCGCGTCAGCGAGGCCGGGGACGGCCCGGACACCGTCCGGCAGACCCTCGTCTTCGCCCAGGCGCTCTCCGAGGCCACCGCCGACACCGCGCCGACGGCCGGCCGCTGATGGCGCAGCCGACCTCCGTCGCCCACGGCTGGCCGGACGACCCGGTCCCGCTCGCGCCCGAGTCCGCCCCGCTGCCCGAGTACGGCACCGGCTCCCTCGCCGACCTGCTGCCCACCCTCGTCGCCGGCCAGGGCGTGCCCGGCTTCGAGGCGCGGATCACCGAGCTGACCCCCGCCGACCGCGTCTGCGTCTTCCTCGTCGACGGGCTCGGCTGGGAGCAGATCAAGGCCCACCCCGACGAGGCCCCGTACCTGACCTCGCTGCTCGGCTCCTCGCGCGGCGGCACCGGCCGGCCCCTCACCGCCGGCTTCCCCGCCACCACCGCCACCTCGCTCGCCTCCGTCGGCACCGGCCGCGCCCCCGGCACCCACGGCCTCGGCGGCTACACGGTGCGCAACCCCGAGACCGGCGAGCTGATGAACCAGCTCAAGTGGCGCCCCTGGACCCCGCCCAAGGCCTGGCAGCCGTACCCGACCGTCTTCCAGCAGGCCCACGAGGCCGGGATCCACACCGCGCAGGTGTCCTCCCCGATCTTCGAGCAGACCCCGCTCACCCAGATCGCGCTCAGCGGCGGCGCCTTCCACGGCCGCCTCTCCGGCGAGGAGCGCATGGACCTCGCCGCCGAGCAGCTGGCCGGCGGCGACCGCTCGCTGGTCTACACGTACTACAGCGAACTCGACGGCGCCGGGCACCGCTTCGGCCTCGACTCCGACGCCTGGCGCGGCCAGCTCATGCTCGTCGACCGGCTCGTCCAGCGGCTCGCCGAGCAGCTGCCCGCCCGGTCCGCGCTGTACGTCACCGCCGACCACGGCATGGTCGACGTGCCCTTCGACGAGGAGCACCGCATCGACGTCGACGAGGACTGGGAGCTGCGCGCCGGCGTCGCCCTCCTCGGCGGCGAGGGCCGCGCCCGGCACGTCTACGCCGTCCCCGGCGCCGAGGCCGACGTCCTCACCTGCTGGCGCGAGGTCCTCGGCGAGCAGTTCTGGGTGGCGGGCCGCGACGAGGCCATCGCCCTCGGCTGGTTCGGCGACACGGTCGACGAGCGGGTGTACGGCCGGATCGGCGACGTCGTCGCCGCGGCCCACGACGACGTGGCCCTCGTCGCGTCCGTCGGCGAGCCGCTGGAGACCCGGATGACCGGCATGCACGGGTCGATGACCCCCGCCGAACAGTTCGTACCGCTGCTCGAAGTCCGGTCCTGACCCCTCTCCGCTGTTCCTGTTCCTGTCCTGTTCTTCCCTCCGACCCGAAAGGTCTGCGACCCGTCATGCCCGAGCTGGTGTTCTTCTCCGGAACGATGGACTGCGGAAAGAGCACGCTGGCGCTCCAGATCGCGCACAACCGCGACGCGCGCGGACTCCAGGGCGTGATCTTCACCCGGGACGACCGGGCGGGCGCCGGGAAGCTGTCCTCGCGGCTCGGCCTGGTGACCGAGGCCGTCGAGGCGCCGGACGGCCTTGACCTGTACGCGTACCTCGTCGACCAGCTCTCCCAGGGCGGCAAGGCCGACTACGTGATCGTCGACGAGGCGCAGTTCCTCGCACCGGTCCAGATCGACCAGCTCGCGAGGATCGTCGACGACCTCGGGCTCGACGTGTACGCCTTCGGCATCACCACCGACTTCCGGACCAAGCTCTTCCCCGGCTCGCAGCGGCTCATCGAGCTCGCCGACCGGATCGAGCAGCTCCAGGTGGAGGCGCTCTGCTGGTGCGGCGCCCGCGCCACCCACAACGCCCGGACCGTCGACGGCCACATGGTCGTCGAGGGCGAGCAGGTCGTCGTCGGCGATGTGAACACCGCCACGGAGGTCGTCGGGTACGAGGTGCTGTGCCGGCGCCACCACCGCCGACGGATGACGAGCGCGAGCGCCCGCGCGGCGGCCCTGTCACCGGACGTGCTGCCGGTGACCCCGGCCTGACGCGACCGGCGGGCGGGTGCCCGCCGTGCTGCCTGCCGGAGGCTCCCGGCGGGCGGGTGTCCGGCGTGACGCCTGCCGGAGGCGACCGGCGGGCGGGCGTCGGCCCTGGTCTCGGTCTGAGGCGACCGGCGGGCGGGTGTCCGCCGTGACCCCGGTCTGAGGGGACTGGCTGACGGGCGTCCCGACGTGACCTGGTCTGAGGCTCCCGGCGGATGGGTGTCCGGCGTGACGCCTGCCGGAGGCGACCGGCGGGCGGGCGTCGGCCCTGACCTCAGTCTGAGGCGACCGGCGGGCGGGTGCCCGCCGTGCTGCCTGCCGGAGGCGACCGGCGGATCGGCTTCCGCTCTGATGCCTGTCCGAGGCGGTGCTTCTCCGGGCGGTGACACCGGGTGTTCACCTGGGCGCTGCCCCGACCTCGCCCGGTGATCCACTCCGGGACGCTCCAACCGGGAGTAATGGGTTCGTCCCGCCGTGTGTTCGCCGCGGGTGACCGACGAGCCGTGCGCTCCCTGGAGGATCCGTGCCACCCGCCGCCCCGCCCGCGCCCACCCCTGCCCGGGAGGGAGTACGGGGACCGCGCGCGGCCCGGAACCCGCTGCTGCTCGCCCCCGCCTGCGCCGGACTGCTCACGGCCCTGGTCTTCGTCCTGGCCACCGCGCTCGCCCGCAGCCACCCGCTCGGGCCGTACACCCGGAACGTCGTCGACCTGGGCCAGCAGTACCTGCCGTATCACGCCTACTGGCGCGCCTTCCTGCTCGGCGACACCCACGGCGACGCCTTCCTCAACTGGAACTCCGGTTTCGGCGCGGGCTTCCTCGGCGACATCGGCACCTATCTGAGCAGCCCCTTCTCCCTCCTCGTCGTCCTCTTCCCGGCTGACCGGCCGGAGCTCGCGCTGTACGTCATCACCGCGCTCAAGATCACCGCGGCGGGGGCGGCGATGGCCGCGCTGCTGATCCGGCTCCGCCCGGCGGGAGGGCCCGGAGGCGGGTCCGCGGGCCCCTGGCCGCTCGCCGCCCTCCTCGGCGCCGCGTACGCGCTCTCCGGCTGGACCTTCAACCACGGCGCCTCCGTGCCCATGTGGCTGGACGGGCTCATCGCCTTCCCGCTGCTCTGCCTGGTGGCGGAGTGGGCCAGGACCGGCCGTCGGCCGGTGCTCGGACCGCTGGTCGTCGCCGTCGCCTGGATCGCCAACTTCTACACCGCCTACATGGCCACCCTCGGCGCGGCGCTCTTCCTCGCCGTCCGGCTCCTTACCGCCGAAACGACCGCAGCGGCCGGAACGGCAGGAACCGCGGGGGCGGCAGGAACCGACGGAGCGGCCGACACGGCCGGAGCCGCCGGAACCGCCGGATCGACCGGAACCACCGACCCGGCCGACACTGCCGGAGCTGCCGGAGCCGCCGGAGCCGCCGGAACCTCCCCCGTCCCGCCGCGCCTCGCCGCGCTCCTGCGGGCCGTGTGGACCGTCGGTCTCGGTGTCGGGCTCGCCGCGCCGGTCGTCCTGGTCGTCTTCAGGGGCACCGGGTACGCCGACCCGACGCCCGAGACGGTCTTCGCGCCCGCCTCCTGGACCGAGCTGTTCGGGCGCTTCCTGCCCGCCACCGTCCACGTGGAGACGCCGGCGCTCTTCGTCGGCACGCCCGCGCTCCTCCTCGCCCTCACGCTGCCCTTCAACCGGGCCGTCGCCCCGCGCGTGCGGTACGGCTGGACGGCGGCGGTCGTGCTGGTCACGCTCTCCCTCCAGTGGGGGCCCACCCACCTCCTCTGGCACGCCGGCGCCTCGCCCAACGGCAACCCGTACCGCCAGACCTTCGTCCTGTGCGGCCTGCTCCTGATCGCCGCCTGGCTCTCCGGCGCCCCCGGCGTGCCCCGCCCCGCCCCCCTGGTCGGTGCCGCCGCCCTCCTCGGGGCGCTCGCCCTCGCCGCCCGCACCAGCACCGACATCGACGCCTGGACCTACCCCGTCGCGGGCGCCGCCCTGCTGCTCGCCGTCGTCGCCGCGCTGCTCCTCCTCCTTCTCCGCGGCCGCCCGCGGCCGCCCGCGCTCGCCGTCGTCGCCGCCGCTCTCCTGCTGGCCGCGCAGGCGGGCGAGGCGGCCGTCAGCGGGGCGCGCGTCGAGCGGCAGCAGCGCGCCGACGTGTCCTGGGCGCCCCGGATCGGCGGCTGGCAGCGGGCGGTGGGCGCCGAGGTGGCCCGCGCCGACGCCTGGCCCGCGTACCGCACCGACCCCGGCCCGCTGCCCGGCGGCAACGAACCCCTCCTCCTCGGCGGCCAGGGCGCCGACGCCTACTCCAGCCTCACCACCGAGAACACCTCCCGCACCCTCGACTCCCTCGGCTTCGGCCACTACGCCAAGGGCCGGCACCCCGAGACCCTCGACAACCCCGTGACCGACGCGATCTTCTCCATCGGCACCCGGATCCGCTCCGAGGCCGCCGGGCCGGTACGCCAGGACGCGGCACCCCGCGGCACCGCGACCGCCACGACCACCCCCGTACCGCCGCTCGTCACCGTCCACCCGGGCCGGCCGGCCGCCGTCGACCCCGCCGACTCCGCCTTCCGCAACCAGGAACTGCTCCTCGGCTCCTCCGTCTACGCGCTGCCCGCCGTGCGCCGCACCGGCACCACCCTCACCGCCCGCTGCCCGGCCGGCGCCGAGGTCTGGTTCTGGGCGCCCGAGTACCACGGCACCGCCGCCCTCGCCGGCGCGGCCCCCGCCGCCTACGACGGCCGCCCGCCCACCACCCGAGCCCCCATGCGCCCCCTCGGCACCGTCCCGGCCGGCGGCGAGGTCCGCATCCGGCTCGTCCCCGAACGGAAGCCGGCCCTGCCGCGCCAGTCCGTCGGCTGCCTCGACCGCGCCCGGCTCGCCGCCGCCGTCACCCGGCTCACCGCCACCGGCGCCACCCGCGTCACCACGACCGGCCACGCCCTCACCGCCGAACTGCCCCCCGGCAGCACCGGCCTCGCCGTCGTCGCCGTGCCGCGTGCCACCGGCTGGCGGTGCGCCGCCGGGGACGCCGAGCCCGTCTCCGCCCGCTCCCACCGGGGCCTGCTCGCCGTCCCCCTCGACGGCCGCGCGACCCGGGTGAGCTGCTCCTTCCGGCCCCCGGGCGTCCGGCTCGGCGCCGCCGTCGGCGCCGCCGCGCTCCTCGCGCTCGCCGGCACCGCGCTCCTCGCCCGGCGGCGTGCCCGGCGGCCCGGGGGCGGTTCGCACGAGGGACGACAAGAGTTCACCGGGCGTCCACACGAGGCTCGTTCGCGTGCTCAGGACGCCGATTACGCTGCCCGCCGTACCGGCGCCTGACAGCCGGACGACACCCCGGATCCAGATCTCGTCCGTCCCGGATCCCATCCGTCCTCGACCCAGTCCGTCCTCGACCCAGTCCGTCTCCGATCCAGTGTGGGGATTCTCCGCGTGCCCAAACTCTCCGTCGTCGTCCCTTTCCACAACGTCGGGCCGTACGCCCCCGACACCGTGCGCAGCCTCGCCCAGAACGCGGACCCGGACTTCGAGTTCCTGCTGATCGACGACTGCTCCACCGACGAGACCCCGGACGTCCTCGACCGCTGGAAGGACCGCATCCCGAACGCCCGGGTCATCCGCCACGAGACCAACCTCGGCGTCGCCCAGGCCCGGAACACCGGCATCGACGCCGCCACCGGCGACTACCTCACCTTCCTCGACGGCGACGACTGGTACGCCCCCGGCCACCTCCGGGCCGCCGTCGACGGCACAGAGCGACTCGGCTGCGACTTCGCCCGCACCGACCACGTCCTCGCCGAGGGCCGCAAGCGGAACATCAAGTACGCCCCCGCCAAGGTCCGCGACGCCGTCATGGACCCCCGGGACGGCATCGCCCCGGCCAGCATGATCACGATGGTGGACTACCCCTTCGTCCCCTTCGGCGTCTACGGCCGCACCCTCTTCGAGAACGGCGAGTCCCGCTTCGAGACCAAGCTGCGCACCGCCGAGGACCGGCTCTGGGTCTGGCGCCTCCACCTCAAGGCCCGCACCTACGCCGCCCTCTCCCTGCACGGCGTCTTCTACCGCCGCGGCGTCACCACCTCGCTGACCCAGATCAGCGACAACCGCCAGCTCGACTTCATCCCCTCCTACGACCTGCTCCTGGAGGAGGTCTCCCGGGACCGGGACGCCGACCGCTTCCTGCCCAAGGCCGTCCGCACCTACTGCGCCATGATCGCCTTCCACGTGAACAAGGCCGGGAAGTACGAGCCCGAGGTCGCCCAGCGGCTGCGCGCCGACGTCGCCGACGCCCTGCACCGCATGCCGCAGGACGTCCTCGAAGAGACCCTCGCCACCATGGACACCCCCCGCGCCACCCTCCTGCGGAGCCTGCGCGAGACCGGAAGGACCGTCCGACCGTGACCACCGACACCCCCCGCCCGGTCCAGATCTTCCAGGTCTCCACCCTCTACGGCGCCGCGACCGTCGCCGCCGCGATCGACGCCGGACTCTACGGCGCCCCCGGCGACGCCCGCCGCCTCCTGCTGCTCTCGCACAACGCCGAGATCCCGGAGACCGCGCTCCGTCTGGAGTCCATGACCGGCTACGCGCGGATCGCCGCCCGCTTCGACGGCGTCCTCGACTGGAACGAGACGATCCACCCCTACCACCCGGCCGCCTGGGCCCCCCGCCCCGAGGAGGCCCCGCTCTGGCAGCGGGTGCTGCGCACCGCCTGGGACCTCGGCAGCGCCCGCGTCGAGCTGATCGTCGAATCCATCCAGGTCAACCCGGCCAAGGCGCTCGGCGCCTGCTTCCCGGAGAGCTCCGTCGAGGTGTACGCCGACGGGCTGATGAGCTACGGCCCCACCCGCACGGACGTCGCCCAGTCCCTGGCCTGCCGCATCCGCCGGCTGCTCCACCTCGACCTGGTGCCCGGCCTCACCCCGATGCTCCTCACCGAGTACGGCACCCCTTCCGCGCTGGTCCCCGACGCCGCCTTCCGCGCGGTGCTCGCCGAGATCGCCGCCGACGCGGGCGACGACCCGGCGGTCGCCGAGGCGGTCGCCGCCGCGCCCACCGCGCTCCTCCTCGGCCAGTACCTCGCCGCCCTCGGCCTCCTCACCGTCGAGGAGGAGGAGGAACTGCACGTGCGGATGGTCCGCGGCGCCGCCGCCCTCGGCCACCGCAGCATCGTCTTCAAGCCGCACCCCACCGCGCCCGCCGGATACTCGACCGTGCTGCGCGAGGCCGCCGAGGAGGCGGGCGTCCGGCTCACCGTCCTCGACGTGCCGCTGCTCGCCGAGACCTTCTACGAGCGCTGCGAGCTGCGGCTCGTCGTCGGCTGCTTCTCCACGGCGATGCTCACCGCGGCCGTCTACTACGGGGTCCCCGTCGCCCGGGTCGGCACCGAGGAACTCCTCGAACGGCTGACCCCCTTCGAGAACAGCAACCGGATCCCGCTCACCGTGGTCGACCACCTCGTCCCCGCCCTGGAGGGCGGCGCGGCACCCGCCGTGCCGGGGCCCGCGCCCGAGTCCCTCGCCCCGCTCGTCCGCGCGGTGGGCTACTGCATGCGGCACAAGGCCCACCCCGGCCTGCGGGCCGAGACCGAGCTGTACCTGGCGGCGCACCACGCCGATCCGGAGGTCGCCCACCACTTCGGCACCGTACGCCTCACCCAGCTGGGCCTCCCGGGCGGCGAGCCCGCCCCGGCCGGGCCCTCGCTGCTCCGCCGGAGTCTGGCGCGCGGTCGCCGCTGAGGAGGCCACCCGGGGCGGTGCCGTCAACGGGAGCGTGACCTCACGAGGGTGAACACCGCGCCCTCCGGGTCCGCCACCAGGGCGAGCCGCCCGGCCGTGCCGTCCCGGGGCGGCCGCAGCACGTGGCCGCCCAGCTCCACCACGAGCCGGGCCGCCGCGTCCGTGTCGTCGACCTCGAAGTACGTCATCCAGTGCGGGCCCCGGTCCCGGGCCAGCTCCTCGCCCACCCCGTGCAGCGAGGCGACCGGGCGCCCGTCGACGTGCAGGGTGGCGTAGTCGAAATCGGCCGAGACGACCGGCTCGACCTCGTACCCGAAGACCGCCCGGTAGAACTTGGCGACCGTGGCCGTCTCGTAGGTGAGCAGTTCGTTCCAGACCGGTGTGCCGGGCGGACCGGCGAGCGCGGTGCCATGGTGGGCCTCCGCCTCCCAGACGCCGAAGACGGCGCCCGCCGGGTCGGCGCAGATGACGAGGCGGCCCGCCTCGCCGGCGTCCAGCGGGCCCACCGCCACGGTCCCTCCGCAGCAGCGGATGGACTCGGCGGTCTCCCCGGCGTCGTCGGTGGCCAGATAGGTCGTCCAGGCGGTGCTGAGATGGCGGTCGGGGGGCAGCTGCCCGATGCCGGCGACCTCGCGGCCGCCGAGGAGCGCGCGCACGTACGGGCCGAGCTGCCGCGGACCGGGGACGAACTCCCAGCCGAAGAGTTCCCGGTAGAAGTCCTGCGTCGCCTCGATCCCGTGCACCATCAGACTCACCCAGCAGGGTGTTCCCGGGCTGCGTCGAGCGGCCTCGGTCATCGTCACCCTCTCCTCGGACCTGGTCGTGACCGTGCTCCGCCGCCGGTGACTCGACCGGGTCGCGCACGGCGCGCCCCGGTCGCACCCTGCCTGGCGCGATCCTCCGGGAGGACGCCGGGTCCGTCCCCCGCAGCGGGCATGGCTGCGCGAGGATGGCCCCATGAAGCCCATCATCTCCGCAAGCGAACTCGCGAGCGAGTCGGCGGGAGCCCGGCCGCCGGTGCTCCTGGACGTGCGCTGGACCCTCGGGGGCCCGCCGGGACGCCCCGCGTACGAGGCCGGGCACCTGCCCGGCGCGGTCTACGTGGACCTCGACGCCGAACTGGCGGGACCGCCGGGGGAGGGCGGCCGGCATCCGCTGCCCGACCCGGAGGCCTTCGGGGCGGTGATGCGCCGGGCGGGCGTCCGCGCCGACCGCCCGGTGGTGGTCTACGACGGCGGGCTCGGCTGGGGCGCCGCCCGCGCCTGGTGGCTGCTGCGCTGGACGGGCCACCAGGACGTGCGGGTGCTCGACGGGGGCCTGGCGGCCTGGCCGGGGGAGCTGTCGGCCGAGGTGCCGGAGCCGGATCCCGGCGACTTCACGCCGAAGCCGGGCGGGCTGCGGCTGCTCGACGCGGACGAGGCGGCGGCCCTCGCCCGCTCCGGGCTGCTCCTGGACGCCCGGGCCGCCGAGCGCTACCGCGGCGACGTGGAGCCGATCGACCGGGTCGGCGGGCACATCCCGGGCGCCCACTCGGCGCCGACCACGGAGAACGTGGCCGGGGACGGCCTCTTCCTCGCCGCCGACATGCTGCGGGAGCGGTTCGCGGGCCTCGGCGCGGTGGAGGCGGCGGAGGTCGGCGTCTACTGCGGTTCGGGCGTCTCCGGTGCCCACGAGGTGCTGGCCCTGGAGCTGGCCGGCATCCCGGCGGCCCTCTACGCCGGCTCCTGGTCGGAGTGGTCCTCGGACCCGTCCCGCCCGGTGGCCACCGGCCCGGACCCGCGGTAGCGGAGGCGTACGGGCGTACAGAGCGGCCCGCGCCGAACCGTCGGCGCGGGCCCTGCCCGGGGCGTACCGGGGCTACTCCTGCTTCTTCCGGCGTGTCCCGAAGACGATCTCGTCCCAGCTGGGGACCGCCGCGCGGCGGCCCGGGCGGACGCCGTCGGCCTCCGCCTGCCGGTCGGTGGCGCCGTGCAGCCGGTCGCGGTGGCCGGAGACGGAGCGGGGCATGAGGACGTCGGCGTAGGCCGCGCCCGCCCCGGCGGAGGCGGCGGGAGCGGGCGGCTCCTCCGCCTCGACCTCGTCGGACGGCTCGCTGTCGGGCTGCTCCGGCACGACCAGGTCGCCGCGGAAGCTGGGCACCGCCTCCAGGAGGCTGGTGAGCGAGTCCCGCTCCTCCTCCGGCTCCGCCGAGGCCGTCAGCGGGGCCCGGTCGAGCTGCCGGTCGAGGGCGCGGTCCAGCGGCCGGTCCAGGGTCCGGTCGAGCGGCCGGTCCCGGGGCAGCCGGGCGATGCGCGGCACGAAGGGGAAGCTCGGCTCCGGCGCGGTGGCGAGGGTGTCGTCGGTCTCGCCGATCAGCGCCCGCGCCTCGTCGTCCACGGCCTGGACGAGCCGGCGCGGCGGGTCGTAGGTCCAGCTGGCGGTGTGCACCTCGCCGGCGACGCGGTAGACGAGCAGCACCTCCCAGGTGCCGTCGTCGCGCCGCCAGGAGTCCCACTGCACGGTGTCCTTGTCGGCGCCGCGCAGCAGCAGCCGCTCCTGCACCGCCTCGCCGAGCTGGGGTCCGCTGTTCTCGCCGGGCCGGCGGACCGGGGTCTTCCGGGCGCGCTCGGCCATGAAGGCGCGCTCGGCGAGGACGGGGCCCTCGAAACGGCGGACGCGGTCGACGGGGATGCCGGCGAGCTGGGCGACCTCCTCGGCGGAGGCACCGGCTCGTATCCGCGCCTGGATGTCCCGGGGGCGGAGGTGGCTCTCGACCTCGATCTCGATCTGGCCGAGGCGCGCGCGGTCGTTGCGCACGGCGGCCCGCAGCCGCTCGTCGATCGGAAGCGTGTACTCCGTGCTGTCGGCAGCCTTGAGCACCAGTCGTGTGCCGTCGTTGGAGACGGCCACGACACGCAGTTCGGGCATGGGGACCTCCCGGGTGGTGCCTGCCGACGTCACGTGCGTCGCTGCTTCCGCTAGTCGAGTGTGGCCTGCCCGGGTGCAGCCTGCCACTACCTTGCCGAGTTGCCCGGCGTGTCGGGCGTGGACCCGGAGCCGCCGTTATGGCACGGTTACCTGTTCACTACCCGGAGTGACTGAGTGTCACACTGTGTAGCGGTTCCGTTCCCGGGCGCCCCGGAAGGCGTCCGGACCCAGGGTTCGCCAATGTACTCCATTCGGGCCACTCGGGTGGACCGGCGCGCCGCCCAACTTCTGGGGGTGCGCGGGAGTTGAGCCTCCGTCTCCATTCCTCCCGCGTGGCACTCTTCACAGAACCCCCTGAACCGGAACTATTCGCTTCGCCTATCTGTCCCTTCTGGGTGCACGGTGGAACAGATGGGCGAACAGAGGGTGGAGATGCGTCACAGGCAGCCGACCGGCACGGACGACCCGGAGATACGGGCGCCGGCCCCCGGGAACGAACCCCAGGAGCCGGGGGAGGAGGCGCGGCGGAAGACCGACCTGAGCGTGCCGCAGGTCGCCGGCAGCGCCCTCGCCGCCGTGATCGCCGCCAAACTCGCCTCCACCCTCGGGGTCTACGGGACGATCCTCGGCGCCGGTGTGATCAGCGTCATCGCCACCTGCGGCGGACCGCTCTTCCAGCAGCTCCTCAAGCGGACCGGCGAGCAGATGCGCGACGCGACCGCCGCCGGCAGGCCGAAGGCGCGTCAGGTCCCGCTCCCCGCCCCGGCGGAGGCCGGCGACGACTGCCACACCCTGATGCCCGGTACGGTCCCCGGGGCCGCGGCCCCCTTCCCGTACGACGAGGAGTTCGGCTCGGCCACCACCCACGGAACGCGGGTGCGTGGCTGGAAACGCCCCGTCCTTGCCGCCGCGCTCGTCTTCGGCGTCACCATGGGCGGCATCACCGCCTACGAACTGGTCTCCGGCGAGGACTTCAGCGGCACCCGGGGCACCACCACCTTCGGCTCCGTGGTCCGCGGCGACGGCGCGGGCCGGCAGCACGGCCCCGAACAGCCCGAGCGGGAGCGGCAGACGGAGGCGCCCGCGCCGACCGGCTCCGCGAGCCCCGGCGCCGAGCCGGACGCGGACACCCCGTCCACCGGCGCCACCCCCGACCCCGGGACCGGGACGCCGAGCGGCGGGGCCACGACGGCCCCGACCCCGGACCCGACCGGCTCCGCCGACGGCGGTACGACCCCCAGCCAGGAGCCCACCGGGCCGACGAGCGGGCCGACGACCGGGCCGACGGCGCCCGTGTCCCCGACCGGGCCCACCTCGCCCGCCTCGCCCACCTCGCCCACCGAGGACCCCGGCACCGGCCCGGCACTCGGGGACGCCCCCACGGACCCCTCGGGGGACACGGCAGGGTGAGCCCCCGTCAGTCGCCCAGGATCCGCCGCAGGTGGTCGTTGGCGAAGAGACGCTCCGGGTCGAGCCGGTCGCGCAGGGCCGTGAACTCGGCGAAGCGCGGGTAGGCCGCCGCCAGGTCGGCCGCGTCCCGGGTGTGGACCTTGCCCCAGTGCGGCCGGCCCCCGTGCGCGGTCATGATGCGCTCCACCGCGGTGAAGTACCCGCGGTGGGGCGTTCCCCTGTAGAGGTGCACCGCGATGTAGGCCGTCTCCCGGCCGGAGGCCGTGGAGAGCGCGATGTCGTCGGCGGGCGCGGTGCGCACCTCCACCGGGAAGCTCACCTTCAGCGGCGAGCGCTCCACCATCGCCTTCAGTTCGCGCAGCGCCGTCGTCGCGGCCTCCCGCGGCAGCGCGTACTCCATCTCCAGGAAGCGGACCCGGCGCGGTGTGGTGAAGACCCTGTACGGGATGTCGGTGTACGTACGGGCGGACAGGGCGCGGCTGGAGACCCGGGCGATCGAGGGGATGACCGGCGGCACCGCCCGGCCGAGCGCGCAGGCCGCGCGGAAGACGCCGTTGGAGAGGAACTCGTCCTCGAACCAGCCGCCGAGGCGCGGCAGCGGGGCGGCGGGACCGGCGCTGCGGTTGTTGCGCTTGGTGTTGCAGTTGTCCGTGTGGGGGAACCAGTAGAACTCGAAGTGCTCGTTCTCCGCGTGCAGCTGGTCGAACTCCGCGATCACCCGGTCGAAGCGCATCGGCTCCTCCCGCGCGGTCAGCAGGAAGAGCGGCTCCACGGCGAAGGTGATCGCGCTGACCACGCCGAGCGCGCCGAGGCCGATCCGGGCCGCCGCGAACACCTCGGGGTGCTCGCTCGCCGAACAGGTCAGCACCGTCCCGTCGGCCGTCACCAGCTCCAGGGCGCGGATCTGGGCGGCGATCGAGGCGGAGTCCCGGCCGGTGCCGTGGGTGCCGGTCGAGGTGGCCCCGGCGACCGTCTGCTCCATGATGTCGCCCATGTTCGTGAGCGACAGGCCCTCCCGGGCCAGGGCCACGTTCAGCCGCTTCAGCGGGGTGCCGGACTCCACCGTCACCGTCATCGCCGCCCGGTCGATCCGCCGGATCCCGGTGAGCAGACCGGGGCGGATCAGCACGCCGTCGGTGGCCGCGATCGGGGTGAAGGAGTGGCCGGCGCCGACCGTCTTCACCCGCAGCCCGTCCCGGGCGGCCCGGCGGAGCTCGGCGGCCAGCTCCTCGGCCGAGGCGGGGCTCACCTCCCGCACCGGACGCGAGGTGACGTTCCCCGCCCAGTTACGCCACGGGCTGCCCGCCGTCCTGGCGCTCCCCGGTCCCGCTGTCCTCGTGCTCATCTCGCCCCTCCCGGCTCGGCGCCGGCGTACGCAGCCGGCGGTGGCCGAGGAGCGCCACCGCGACCGCGAGCGCGCCCGCGACGACGGGCACCACGTACGCCGCCTCCGCCCCCGAGGCATCGACCACCCAGCCGGCCGCGGACGAGCCGAGGGCCACGCCGATCGCGAGGCCGGTGCCCGTCCAGGTCATGCCCTCGGTCAGCTGGGTGTGCGGTACGTGCTTCTCGACGAGGGCCATCGTGGTCACCATCGTCGGCGCGATGGAGAGGCCCGCGACAAAGAGCGCCACGGCCAGCAACGGCAGGTTCCCGGCCAGTAGGAGGGGGATCATACTCACGGCCATCGCGCAGACGCCCAGCAGCCACCGGCGGGACGGCTCGCCCTTGAGGTGCAGCAGCCCGAAGACCATGCCGGCCAGGCAGGAGCCCAGCGCGTAGACGGCCAGGACCAGACTGGCCGCGGCCTTCTGGCCCCGCTCCTCGGCGAAGGCCACCGTCACCACGTCCACCGCGCCGAAGATCGCGCCGGTCGCCACGAAGGCCAGCGCGAGGACCTGGAGGCCGGGGGAGCGGAGCGCCGAACCGCGCTTGACGGCGGGCTGCGGGTGCGGCTCGGGCTCGGTGGCCCGCTGGGAGGTCAGCCAGAAGACGCCGATCGCCAGGAAGACGCCGGCGAGCAGCGGGCCGGCCTCGGGGAACCAGGTGGTCGACAGGCCGATGGAGATGATCGGGCCGAAGATGAAGCACACCTCGTCGACGATCGACTCCCACGAGTACGCGGTGTGCAGCTTGCGCGCGTCGCCCCGGTAGATGCCCGCCCAACGGGCCCGGGTCATCGCGCCGACGCTGGGCACGACGCCGATCACGGCCGTGAAGGCGAAGAGGGTCCAGTCCGGGGCCTGCTGCTGCACGCAGAGCAGCAGTCCGGCGCCGGCGGCCACGGAGATCAGGGTGACGGGGCGGAGCACCCGCCGCTGCCCGTACCGGTCGACCAGGCGGGAGACCTGGGGGCCGAGCACGGCGGCGGACATCGCCAGCGTCGCCGAGAGGGCGCCGGCGAGCCCGTACCGGCCGGTGACCTGGGAGATCATCGTGACGATGCCGATGCCCGTCATGGACAGCGGCATCCGGCCGAGGAAACCGGCCACGGAGAACGAGGCGGTACCAGGCGCGGAGAAGATCGCGCGGTAGGGACTGGGCAAGTGGTTCTCCGGCTCTGCGACGCGGCGCGCCGTCCGCTCGCCACGGTTCCTCAGGGTCAACACGTGTAATTGACAGCTAAAGCCTAAGTGTTCGAAGCCGTCGGGTCATCCCCGTGTTTCCGGACGGGCCGCCACCCGGCCCGCCGGTTCCGGGTGGCAGGATCGGTGCCATGTCCGATCAGCACGATCCCGCCCCGTACGACGCCCTGCTGCTGCTCTCCTTCGGCGGCCCCGAGGGCCCGGACGACGTCGTCCCGTTCCTGGAGAACGTGACGCGCGGCCGCGGCATCCCCAAGGAGCGCCTCAAGGAGGTGGGGCAGCACTACTTCCTCTTCGGCGGCGTCAGCCCGATCAACGGCCAGAACCGCGCCCTGCTCGACGCGCTGCGGACCGACTTCGACGGGGCCGGCCTGCGGCTGCCGGTCTACTGGGGCAACCGCAACTGGGCCCCGTACCTCACCGACACCCTCCGCGAGATGGTCCACGACGGCCGCCGCCACATTGCCGTCCTCACCACCAGCGCGTACGCCTCCTACTCCGGCTGCCGCCAGTACCGCGAGAACCTCGCCGACGCGCTCGCCACCCTGGAGGCCGAGGGCCTGCCGCTGCCCCGGGTCGACAAGCTCCGCCACTACTTCAACCACCCCGGCTTCGTGGAGCCCATGGTGGAGGGCGTCCTCGCCTCCCTCGGCGAGCTCGACGAGGCGGTCAGGGCGGGCGCCCACCTCGCCTTCACCACCCACTCCATCCCGGACTCCGCCGCCGACACCTCCGGCCCCCTCCCCGACCACGGCCCCGGCGGCGCCTACGTGAAGCAGCACCTCGACGTGGCCCGGGTCGTCGTCGACGCGGTGCGCGAGCGGACCGGCGTCGACCACCCCTGGCAGCTCGTCTACCAGTCCCGCAGCGGCGCCCCGCACATCCCGTGGCTGGAGCCGGACATCTGCGACCACCTGGAGGAGCTGCACGCCGGCGGCGCCCCGGCCGTCGTCATGGTGCCGATCGGCTTCGTCTCCGACCACATGGAGGTCCTGTACGACCTCGACACCGAGGCCACGGCCAAGGCCGCCGAGCTGGGGCTCCCGGTCCGCCGCTCGGCCACCGTCGGAGCCGACCCCCGCTTCGCCGCCGCCGTCCGCGAGCTGGTCCTGGAGCGGGCCGCCGCCGAGCGCGGCACGCGCGCGGAGCGGTGCGCCCTCGGCGCCCTCGGCGCCTCCCACGACCTCTGCCCGATCGGCTGCTGCCCGGCCCGCGCCGAGCGCGCCGCGGCCGCCGGAGCCGACAGCCCCTACGCCTGAGGAGCCACGCCGTGACCCCCGCATCCGCACCCACGCCCCCGCCGCTCGACGAACTGCTCGCCCTGGCCCTGGAGGCCGCCCGGCGGGCCGGCGCCCTGCTGCGCGACGGCCGGCCCGACGACCTGGCCGTCGCCGCCACCAAGACCAGCGCCATCGACGTCGTCACCGAGATGGACATCGCCGCCGAGAAGCTGATCACCGGCTTCCTCACCGAGCACCGCCCCCAGGACGGCCTCCTCGGCGAGGAGGGCTCCGCCACCCCCGGCACCAGCGGCGTCCGCTGGGTCATCGACCCCCTCGACGGCACCGTGAACTACCTCTACGGCCTGCCGTCCTGGGCCGTCTCCATCGCCGCCGAGTACCAGGGCGAGACCGTCGTCGGCGTCGTCGAGGCCCCGCTGCGCGGCGAGACCTACCGGGCCGTCCGGGGCGGCGGCGCGTACCTGGGCGAGCGCCGGCTCGCGGTCCGTACCGCACCCCCCTTCGACCAGGCCCTGCTGGGCACCGGCTTCGGCTACGTCCAGTCGCGCCGCGCCCGCCAGGCCGAGGTCGTCCGGGAGGTCCTGCCCCTGGTCCGGGACATCCGGCGCGGCGGCTCCGCCGCCATCGACCTCTGCGACGTGGCGGCCGGCCGGCTCGACGCGTACTACGAGCGCGGGCTCAACCCCTGGGACCACGCGGCGGGGGCCCTGATCGCCCGCGAGGCGGGCGCGCGCACCGGCGGGCGTCCGGGAGAGCCAGAGTCCGGCGAACTGGCCGTGGCGGCCCCCGAGGGGCTCTTCGGGCCCCTCCAGGAGCTGCTCGACCGGCTCGGCGCCTGGCACGACTGACACCGGCCGCCGAGGCCCACGCACGGCGATGCCCCGGAGCCGGGAAGGCTCCGGGGCATCGCCGTCGGCGCTCCCGGGGGAGCGCCTGCGCTCAGGCGCTCTGTGCGTAGGCCGCCGCGACCTCCACGCCGTGCTCCGCGGCCAGTCGGTGCAGGTCGTCCAGCTCGGCCTGCTCGACCTCCGCGAGGTACTCGTCGCCGGTCTCGCGGGCCCGCGTGAGGTCCGACTGCGTGGTCCTGATGCGGTGCAGCAGTCCTGCGGTGAACGCGTCCATGCGCCCCTCCTCGTGGGTCCGGCGGCACGGGGTGTGCCGAGGATGGATGGATCACGCTCTGCGACGCTCCCCGGGGGACGAGAAGAGCCGTGGGCGTGCCACAGACAGGGCGTGATCGCGGGGTGTGCAGTGCTCCTCCCCAGCGCCGTCCGGCGGGAAACCTCAACTTGCCCGTGATCCATGGTGAATTCTCCGTGCTCCGTGGCGAGTCCCCGCCACGCAACCGTCCCGCCCGCGCCGCGTCCCCGTCGCGTTCCCCGCCGTTCGCCGTCCCGTCATCCGCACCCCTCCGTGCCCCCGCACCCCCGCCTTACAGCCGGTTTACGCGCGTCCGGGGCAGGATGGACACGCACAGTCAGTGTTCGAGAATCGCCTCCGGTCCGCCCGGACCGGGGGCGCGCGAGGGAAGGAAGAACGACGTGCGCGTACTCGTCGTCGAGGACGAGCAGCTGCTCGCCGATGCGGTGGCCACCGGACTGCGCCGGGAGGCCATGGCCGTCGACGTCGTGTACGACGGCGCCGCCGCCCTGGAGCGCGTCGGGGTCAACGACTACGACGTCGTCGTCCTCGACCGCGACCTGCCCCTGGTCCACGGCGACGACGTCTGCCGCAAGATCGTCGAGCTGGGGATGCCCACCCGCATCCTGATGCTCACCGCCGCCGGCGACGTCAGCGACCGGGTCGAGGGCCTGGAGCTGGGCGCCGACGACTACCTCCCCAAGCCCTTCGCCTTCACCGAGCTCACCGCGCGCGTGCGGGCCCTCGGGCGCCGCACCTCCGTGCCGCTGCCGCCCGTCCTGGAGCGCGCCGGCATCAAGCTCGACCCCAACCGCCGCGAGGTCTTCCGGGACGGCCGGGAGATCCAGCTGGCCCCCAAGGAGTTCGCCGTCCTGGAGGTGCTGATGCGCTCCGAGGGCGCCGTCGTCTCCGCGGAGCAGCTCCTGGAGAAGGCCTGGGACGAGAACACCGACCCGTTCACCAACGTCGTCCGCGTCACCGTCATGACCCTGCGCCGCAAGCTGGGCGAGCCGCCCGTCATCGTCACGGTCCCCGGCTCCGGCTACCGGATCTGACCCGATGGCCGCGACCCCGGCGCCGCACCCGCAGGCGCCACCGAAGCCCACCTGGGACCCCAGGGACCCGGTGAGACCGCTGCTCCGGCCGACCATCCGGATACGGCTCACGCTGCTGTACGGCGGCATGTTCCTGATCGCCGGCATCCTGCTGCTGTCGATCATCTACGTCTTCACGGCGCAGGCCGTCACCCACAACCTCACCGAGCTGCCCTTCAAGGTCGTCACCGGCAAGGTGCAGCCCACCACCTCCTGGTGCGAGCTGCCCGTCCAGGGCACCGGCGAGCAGCTGAACGCGGCGGTCTCCGCCTGCCTCAAGTACCAGCAGGACAAGGCCCTGGACGACCTGCTGCGCCGGTCGCTCTTCGCCCTCCTCGGGCTCAGCGTGATCGCCTTCGCCTTCGGCTACGCCATGGCCGGACGGGTGCTCTCGCCGCTCGGCAGGATCACCCGCACCGCCCGCCAGGTGGCCGGTTCCGACCTGGCGCGGCGGATCGAGCTGGACGGGCCGGACGACGAGCTGAAGGAGCTCGCGGACACCTTCGACGAGATGCTGGACCGCCTGGAGCGGGCCTTCACCGCCCAGCGGCGCTTCGTCGCCAACGCCTCGCACGAGCTGAGGACCCCGCTGGCGATCAACCGCACGCTCCTGGAGGTCCACCTCTCCGACCCCGGGGCGCCGGTCGAGCTCCAGCAGCTCGGCAAGACCCTGCTGGCCACCAACGAGCGCAGCGAGCAGCTGGTCGAGGGCCTGCTGCTGCTGGCCCGGAGCGACAACCAGATCGTGGAGCGCAAGCCCGTCGACCTCGCCGAGGTCGCCGAGCGGGCCGTCGACCAGGTGTACGCGGAGGCCGAGGCGAAGGGCGTGGAGATCCGCGGCGAGCGGGCCCCCGTGGTCGTCCAGGGCAACGGCGTCCTGCTCGAACGGATCGCCCTGAACCTGCTCCAGAACGCCGTGCGGTACAACGTTCCCCAGGACGGCTGGGTCGAGGTCACCACCGAGGCCGAGCACGGCCAGGCGGTGCTCGTGGTGTCCAACACGGGGCCGGTGGTCCCCGCGTACGAGATCGACAACCTCTTCGAGCCGTTCCGCAGGCTCCGCCAGGAGCGGACCGGCAGCGACAAGGGCGTCGGGCTCGGACTGTCGATCGCGCGCTCGGTGGCCCGGGCGCACGGCGGGCGCATCAGCGCGGAGCCCCGGGAGGGCGGCGGGCTGGTGATGCGTGTCACTCTGCCGATCTGACACACTGCAGGGACGAAGCCCGATCTGTTCGCTTTGAGCGGAATTCGGTGAGCCCCGTTCTGAGACGGTCATGTGTGATCGATCACAAGCGCGAGTGCCCGATCGACCGCGCTCCGTGACCGTGAATTCCGGGGGAAAACCCGGAAAAGTCCGGGTTTCCCGGGCGTCGGGCGGCGGAAAGTACACGGGGTGGCGGTCCACGCGGACGCGCCGAGGACCGTGTACGGTCCGCTTCGCCACTCGTACCGATCACTCGTGAAGTGCCCGGGACGGGTGTCGATTGAGTAACAGACCTTGATGTGAGGCAAAATCTGCGCCTCAGGTCGGGCACAAGTCCGACCTCTCACGCGTTACGTGCGCTGAGACACCCGCAACCACCCAGAGGGGGAGAGCGACATGGCAACGGATTACGACACCCCACGCAAGACCGACGACGACGTCGACTCGGACAGCCTTGAAGAGCTCAAGGCCCGTCGGAACGACAAGTCGACCTCGACCGTCGACGTCGACGAGTTCGAGGCCGCAGAGGGCCTGGAGCTCCCGGGAGCCGATCTCTCGAACGAGGAACTGGCCGTCCGTGTCCTGCCCAAGCAGGCCGACGAGTTCACCTGCATGAGCTGCTTCCTGGTGCACCACCGCAGCCAGCTCGCGCGCGAGAAGAACGGTCAGCCGATCTGCCGCGACTGCGACTGAGCAGGGCGCGGCCGTGGCAGGCGACACACCGTCCCGGAAGCGGCGTCTGAGGCTTCCCCTGAAGCCCCGGACGTACAAGGGCGGCACAGGCCCGACGGAGGGCGCCCAGGAGGCTCCCGACGGCGAGCGGGCCGCCCCTCTGCCCTCCCTCGGCGTGGCGGACGACGAGCGAGGCCCCACGGCCTCGCTCGAAGCTGCGGCTGCCCCCGGACAGGACCAGGCACCGCTCCCCGCGGAGCGGGACCCCGAAGGGTCCGCGGACCCCGAGGTGACGGACGACCGTGACGACCGCCGGCGCGGAACGCGCGGCGCCGTCAGGCGGCTGGCCGACCCGGCGCGCACCCAGCTCGACCGCATCAGGATCGACGCCTCGCGCATCGACGCCGTCCGCCGGAGCGTGGAGGGCGTCCGACAGGGAGTGAAGCGGAGCGGCGACGGAGCCAAGGCGGGCATCGGCTATCTCGCCGACCGGCTGATCAACCTGGCCCCGCGCGTCCCCGTCCGCGACCTCGCGACCCTGCGCAAGCAGTTCCCCGGACTCGGCCCCGAGGAACTGGCCGACAAGCTCGTCTTCGGCGCGGCCAACGCGAGCTCGACCGTCGGTGCCGGCATCGGCGCCGCCGCCATGCTCCCCGTACCGCCGGCCATGCCGGCCGAGCTGGCCGCGGAGATCACCGGCGTCGCCGCCATCGAGCTCAAGCTCATCGCCGAGCTCCACGAGGTCTACGGCCTGAGGCCGCCCGGCACCCTGCCCCAGCGCTCGGCCGCCTATCTGACCTCCTGGGCGGAGGAGCGGGGCATCGACCCCACCAAGCCCACGACGATCAACGCGGCCCTCGGCGGGCAGCTCAAGCGCGAACTGCGCCAGCAGATCATGAAGCGCATGGTCCGCAACCTGCCGAACCTCACCCCGTTCATGGTGGGCGCCGCCGTCGGCGCGGTCATGAACCGGCGCGACACCAGGAAGCTCGCCGGGCACATCCGCAAGGACCTCAGAGCCCGCCAGGTGCCCTGGGACAAGCTGGTGGAGCTGCCCCCGCTGGAGCAGCCCGACAACCCCAAGGAACTGGGCTTCTAGACCCCTCAGGGCCCCTCGGGGCCGCCACGAGCGGCCCGCGCACCCCGTTCCCCGCTCGCCCCCGTCCCCGCTCGGCCCCGTCCCGGGCTCAGGCCTCGCCGCGTACCGCGTCCACGGCGGCCGCCAGGCCCTCCGGATCGCGGCTCGACAGGTACAGGTACGGCGTCGGGTCCGCCGGGTCCGTGATCTCGATCCGCACCGCCCGCGGCACATAGCTCCGCATCAGCATGAAGGCGCGCGGATCGGCCTTGTGCGAGCGCCAGGCGCGCGCCTCCTCCTCGTCGAGCACCTCGACCGCCCCGAGGGCCGACACCGGCACCCGGGCCTCGCCCGCCACCAGCGAACCGGCCACCACCCGGATCCGGGCCGAGCCGTACGAGGACACCGCCACACCGGCCGCCACGCCCGCCACGATCAGCCCGCCCAGCGTCGGCACCGTCCCCAGCGGGAAGGCGACGAGACCGCCGGAGAGCGCGAGCAGTGCGACGATCACCCACCACGAGCCGGGCACGGTCAGCCGCTCGTCGAAGCGCGGCGCCGCCGGGGACGCGGAGGACTCGGGGGAGGGGGCGGGAGACGGCACGGAAGGCTGCATGCGTCCAAGCTTGGCACGGCGCGACCCGCCTCCGGCCTCGCGGGTCTCGCGGGTAAGGTCTGGGCCTGTGACTGCAACATCTGCCGCCCTCACCCCGCCGGCCGACGCCGTGGCGCCGACCCGCCACCCGGACGCGCCCGCCCCCGGCGAGCCGCTCGGCTCGCACTACGGCCACTGCTTCGGGTGCGGCGACGGACAGCCCCACGGCCTCCACCTGGACGCGCGCGCGGGAGAGGGCGTGACCGTCACCGCCGAGTTCACCGTGACCGCCGACCATCAGGGCGCCCCCGGCCTCGCCCACGGCGGCGTGCTCGCCACCGCGCTCGACGAGACCCTCGGCTCCCTGAACTGGCTGCTCCGCGTCATCGCCGTGACCGGTCGCCTGGAGACCGACTTCCGCCGGCCCGTGCCGGTCGGCACCGTCCTCCACCTCCAGGCCGAGGTCACCGCCGTCCACGGCCGCAAGATCTACTCGACCGCCACCGGCCGGATCGGCGGCCCCGACGGGCCCGTCGCCGTCCGCGCCGACGCCATGTTCGTCGAGGTCAAGGTCGACCACTTCATCGACAACGGCCGGCCGGAGGAGATCCGGGCCGCCATGGCCGATCCCGACCAGCTCCGGCGCGCCCGCGCCTTCGAGGTGAACCCCTGATGCGCCCTCCCGTCGACGTGCTGATCCGCCGGGTGGACCCGGACGTGCCGATCCCGGCCTACGGCCACCCCGGCGACGCAGGCGCCGACCTCGTCACCACCGAGGCCGCCGTCCTCGCCCCCGGGGAGCGCGCCGTGCTGCCCACCGGGGTCTCCCTCGCCCTCCCGGACGGCTACGCCGCCTTCGTCCACCCGCGGTCCGGACTGGCCGCGCGCTGCGGAGTCGCGCTCGTGAATGCCCCAGGGACGGTCGATGCCGGGTACCGTGGAGAGATCAAGGTGATCGTGGTCAATCTCGACCCGCGCGAGAGTGTGCGGTTCGAGCGCTTCGACCGGATTGCCCAACTGGTCGTCCAGCAGGTCGAGAAGGTGCGCTTCCACGAGGTGGCGGAGCTTCCCGGCTCGGCGCGGGCCGAGGGGGGCTTCGGGTCCACCGGCGGTCATGCCGCCGTGGACGGCACAACGGGTGGGAATCGATACGCTTCGGTCGTATCCGACCGGGAAGGACAGTGACGTGTTCGGACGTCGCAAGAAGAGCGGTGCCGCCGACACGGCGGGCGAGGCCGAGCAGGTCGTCGACGCCGTGGCCGGCGAGGACGCCGCGGAGGCGGCCGACCAGCCGCGCAAGGTGAACCTTCCGCCGGCTCCCCGGCCCGACGGCCCCTGGGACATCTCCGAGGTCGCCAAGCCCGAGGAGGGGCGCGTCGACCTCGGCGGGCTCTACGTCCCCGGTGTCGAGGGCATGGAACTCCGCGTGGAGGTGGCGGGCGACGCGATCGTCGCCGCGACGGTCGTGCTGCGCGACAGCGCCGTACAGCTCCAGGCGTTCGCCGCGCCCAAGAAGGAAGGCATCTGGGGCGAGGTCCGCGAGGAGATCGCCACCGGCATCGTCCAGCAGGGCGGTGCGATCGACGAGGTCGAGGGCCCGCTCGGCTGGGAGCTGCGCGCGCAGGTCCCCGTCCAGCTGCCCGACGGCAACCGCGGTGTGCAGATCGTGCGCTTCGTCGGCGTCGACGGCCCGCGCTGGTTCCTGCGCGGCGTCATCTCCGGCCAGGGCGCGGTGCAGCCCGAGGCGGCCGGCCTCCTGGAGCAGATCGTCCGGGACACCGTCGTCGCCCGCGGTGACGGCCCGATGGCCCCGCGCGACCCGATCGTCCTCAAGCTGCCGAACGACGCGCAGATGGTGCCGGACGGCGTCCAGCAGGAGGAGCAGGCCGGGTCCCGCTTCTCCGGCGGCATGGGCCAGCTGCAGCGCGGCCCGGAGATCTCCGAGATCCGCTGACGCGTCCCGGGGACCGCGGGACTCCCAGGAGCCCGGGAATCCCAGGACTCCTGGCAGAACATGAGGTCCGGTGGGCCGTCACCCGTACGCACGACGTACGGGTGACGGCCCACCGGCCGTTTCCGCGGGGGTCCCCGCGTTCCCCCCCCGGGCCCCCCGGGTCCTTCCGGCGTCCGGAGTGCGGGGTGCGGCGTCCGGGCATCGGGGTCGGGTCGGGGTTCCCGGCTCTGGCCGCGGTGCGGGCGGCCGACCATACTGGTGCGCAGGTGTTCGAGGAGGGGGACGCAGTTGAGCGAGAACAGCACGCGGTCCGCGACGGCCGTCGTCGAGGACCCGGCCGGGGGGCCGATGATCCGGGTCGAGGGACTGCGCCGCACGTTCGGCGAGGGGGAGGCCGCCGTCCACGCCCTCAAGGGCGTCTCCTTCGAGATCCCGCGCGGTGAGCTGGTCGCCCTCAAGGGCCGCTCCGGCTCCGGCAAGACCACCCTGCTCAACCTCGTCGGCGGGCTCGACAGCGCCGACGGCGGCCGGATCGTCATCGACGGCACCGACCTCTCCACCCTCGGCGAGGAGGGCCTCCTGGAGCTGCGCCGGGACCGGATCGGCTTCATCTTCCAGTCCTTCGGCCTGCTGCCGATCCTCTCGGCCGCCGAGAATGTCGGCGTCCCGCTGCGGCTGCGGAAGGCGGACCCCGCCGAGCGGGAGGAGCGGGTCGCCCTGCTGCTCGCCCTCGTGGGCCTCGCCGACCACGCCGACCAGCGCCCCGGAGAGCTCTCCGGCGGCCAGCAGCAGCGGGTCGCCATCGCCCGCGCCCTTGCCAACAGGCCGGCCCTGCTCATCGCCGACGAGCCGACCGGCCAGCTCGACGCCGAGACGGGCCTCGCCGTGATGCAGCTGCTGCGGGCCGTGGTCCGCAGCGAGGGCTGCACCGCCCTCGTCGCCACCCACGACCACCAGCTCCTCGGCCTCGCCGACCGGGTGCTCGAACTCCGCGACGGGGAGATGGCCGAGGCCTGAGCCCGCCGGCGGCGCGCCGCCGGCGCGGCGGGCCGGGCCGGGTGCCGCGTCCGAGCCGAGGGGCATCAGAATCACGTCAATACCGCATCGGGGTGTTCCTCCGGGTGCGGAATGTCCGATCAGCCGGACGTATGGTCGGTCCATGGGACGTGGCAAGCTTCGGATCTACCTCGGTGCGGCGCCCGGCGTCGGCAAGACCTACGCGATGCTCGCCGAGGCCCACCGCAGGGTGGAGCGCGGCACCGACTGCGTCGTCGGCTTCGTCGAGCACCACGGCCGGCCGCGCACCGAGGTGCTGCTGCACGGCCTGGAGCAGCTGCCCCGCCGTGAGCTCGAACACCGCGGCGCCGTCTTCACCGAGATGGACGTCGACGCCGTCCTCGCCCGCCGTCCCGCCGTCGCCCTCGTCGACGAGCTCGCCCACACCAACGTCCCCGGCTCGCGGAACTCCAAGCGCTGGCAGGACGTCGCCGAACTGCTCGCCGCCGGCATCGACGTCGTCTCGACCGTGAACATCCAGCACCTGGAGTCGCTCGGCGACGTCGTCGAGGCGATCACCGGGGTCCGGCAGCAGGAGACGGTCCCGGACGAGGTGGTCCGCAGGGCCGACCAGATCGAGCTGGTCGACATGTCGCCGCAGGCGCTGCGCCGCCGCATGGCGCACGGCAACGTGTACACCCCCGACAAGGTCGACGCCGCCCTCTCCAACTACTTCCGCCCCGGCAACCTCACCGCCCTGCGCGAGCTCGCCCTCCTCTGGACCGCCGACCGGGTCGACGAGTACCTCCGGCAGTACCGGGGCGAGCACAACATCCGCTCCACCTGGCAGGCCCGCGAGCGGATCGTCGTCGGCCTCACCGGCGGCCCCGAGGGCCGCACCCTGATACGGCGCGCCACCCGGCTCGCCGAGAAGGGCGCGGGCGGCGAGGTCCTCGCCGTCTACATAGCGCGCAGCGACGGCCTCACCGCCGCCTCGCCGAAGGAGCTGGCCGTCCAGCGCACCCTCGTCGAGGACCTCGGCGGCACCTTCCACCACGTCATCGGCGACGACATACCGACCGCCCTCCTGGAGTTCGCCCGCGGAGTCAACGCCACCCAGATCGTCCTCGGCTCCAGCCGTCGCCGCACCTGGCAGTACGTCCTCGGGCCCGGCGTCGGCCAGACCGTCGCCCGCGAGTCGGGGCCCGACCTGGACGTCCACATCGTCACCCACGGCGAGGTCGCCAAGGGCCGCGGCCTCCCGGTCGCCCGCGGCGCCCGCCTCGGCCGCTCCCGGATCCTCGGCGGCTGGGTCGTCGGCGTCGTGGGGCCGGTGGCGCTCGCCCTGCTCCTCACCCACATCGACGCGGACCTCGGCCTCGCCAACGACATGCTGCTCTTCCTGGCGCTGACCGTCGGCTCCGCCCTGCTCGGCGGCTTCCTGCCGGCGCTCGCCTCGGCGGCCGTCGGCTCCCTCCTCCTGAACTGGTTCTTCACCCCGCCGATCCACCGGATCACCATCGCCGACCCGCTGAACATCGTCGCCATCGCCGTCTTCTTCGGCGTCGCGATGGCCGTCGCCTCCGTCGTGGACCTCGCGGCCCGGCGCACCCACCAGGCCGCCCGGCTGCGGGCCGAGTCCGAGGTGCTCTCCTATCTGGCGGGCAGCGTGCTGCGCGGCGAGACCAGCCTCGACGCCCTCCTGGAACGGGTCCGCGAGACCTTCTCCATGGAGTCCGTCGCCCTGCTCGAACGGGCCGACGGCGCCGAGCCCTGGACCCAGGCCGCCGCCGTCGGTCCCCACCCCGCCCTCCGGCCCGAGGACGCCGACGTGGACATGCCGGTCGGCGACCACCTCGCCCTCGCCCTCGACGGCCGGGTGCTGCCCGCCGAGGACCGCCGGGTGCTCGGCGCCTTCGCCGCCCAGGCCGCCGTCGTCCTCGACCGGCAGCGGCTCGTCGGCGAGGCCGAGGAGGCCCGCAAGCTCGCCGAGGGCAACAAGATCCGCACCTCCCTGCTCGCCGCCGTCAGCCACGACCTGCGCACCCCGCTCGCCGGCATCAAGGCCTCCGTCACCTCGCTGCGCTCCGACGACATCGAGTGGTCCGAGGAGGACCGGGCCGAGCTCCTGGAGGGCATCGAGGCCGGCGCCGACCGCCTCGACCACCTCGTCGGCAACCTCCTCGACATGTCCCGCCTCCAGACCGGCACGGTCACCCCGCTGATCCGCGCCGTCGACCTCGACGAGGTCGTCCCCATGGCCCTGGGCGGCGTCCCGGACGGCAGTGCCGAGGCCGACGTCCCCGAGACCCTGCCGATGGTCGAGGTCGACAAGGGTCTGCTGGAACGGGCCGTCGCCAACATCGTCGAGAACGCCGTCAAGTACAGCCCCGAGGGCGTCCCCGTCGCCGTCACCGCCAGCACCCTCGGCGACCGGGTCGAACTCCGGGTCGTCGACCGCGGCCCCGGCGTCCCCGACGAGTCCAAGGACGGCATCTTCGAGCCCTTCCAGCGCTTCGGCGACGCCCCGCGCGGCTCCGGCGTCGGCCTCGGGCTCGCCGTCGCCCGCGGCTTCGTGGAGGCCATGGGCGGCACCCTCGGCGCCGAGGACACCCCGGGCGGCGGCCTCACCATGGTGCTCACCCTGCGGGCCGCCGGGGGCGGGCCCCCGGCGCCCCCGGCCGACCTGCCGGCCCACGCGGTGACCTGACCCCGCGCCCCCGTTCCCGTACCAGCGGTCCCAGCGGCCCGCACCCGCCCTCGTACAGCACAGAGAGAAGGAAGGCCCCCGACATGACCCGGGTCCTCGTGGTCGACGACGAGCCACAGATCGTCCGCGCCCTGGTGATCAACCTCAAGGCGCGGAAGTACGAGGTCGACTCCGCCCCCGACGGCGCCACCGCCCTCAAGCTCGCCGCCGAGCGCCACCCCGACGTCGTCGTCCTCGACCTCGGCCTGCCCGACCTCGACGGCGTCGAGGTCATCAAGGGCCTGCGCGGCTGGACCCGGGTCCCGATCATCGTGCTCTCCGCCCGGCACACCTCCGACGAGAAGGTCGAGGCCCTCGACGCCGGCGCCGACGACTACGTCACCAAGCCCTTCGGCATGGACGAGCTCCTCGCCCGGCTGCGCGCCGCCGTCCGCCGCGCCGAGCCCGTCGGCGGCGCCGAGGACGGGGTCGTCGTGGTCGAGACCGCGGACTTCACCGTCGACCTCGCCGCCAAGAAGGTCCACCGCGACGGGCGGGACGTCCGGCTCACCCCCACCGAGTGGCACCTCCTGGAGGTCCTGGTCCGCAACGGCGGCCGCCTCGTCAGCCAGAAGCAGCTCCTCCAGGAGGTCTGGGGCCCCTCCTACGGCACCGAGACCAACTACCTGCGGGTCTACATGGCCCAGCTGCGCCGCAAGCTGGAGACCGACCCCTCGCACCCGCGCCACTTCGTCACCGAGCCGGGGATGGGGTACCGCTTCGAACGTTGAGACGGGCCGGCTCCCGTGTCGGCCGCGGCCGGTACGCTTTTGGGTATGAGTGCCGCACCCCGTACCGACAAGCCGGCAGGCCGGTTCCGCCGGATGCTCGACCGGCTCTCCTCCTCGACGGAGGACCTGGAGTCGGAGGAGCTCCAGGAGGACACGGCCGCCTCGGGCTGCACGCGGATCTCCGACTGCGACGACCGCGAGATAGTCAAGGTCACTGGTACCTTGCGCACGGTCACGCTGCGCCCCAGGGCCGGTGTCCCGGCCCTGGAGGCCGAGCTGTTCGACGGCACCGCGCCGCTGGACGTCGTCTGGCTGGGCCGGCGCTCCATCGTGGGCATCGAGCCGGGCCGCAAGCTGATCGCCTCCGGCCGGATCTCCATGAGCCACGGCCGGCGGGTCCTCTTCAACCCCAAATACGAGCTCCGACCGCTCGGACAGGAGTAGCCGGTGACGTCCGTCGACAAGCCGACCACCGCAGCGCCGCCCCCGGACCAGGACGCCCGGACCGACAGGGCGGTGACCGAGGCCGCGCTCTTCGAGGCGTTCGGCGGCGTCCGCGGCATGGTCGAGACGGTCCTGCCCGGACTGCTCTTCGTCACGGTCTACACGATCAACAAGGACCTGAAGAGCTCGGCCGTCGCCGCGCTCGCCGTCTCCCTGCTGCTCGTCGTCGTCCGGCTCGTCCGCCGCGACACCGTCAAGCACGCCTTCAGCGGGGTCTTCGGCGTCGGCTTCGGCGTCGTCTTCGCGATGATGACCGGGAACGCCAAGGCCTTCTACCTCCCCGGCATGGTGTACACGCTGGGCCTCGGCCTCGCGTACATCGTCACCACGCTCGCCGGCGTCCCGCTCATCGGCCTCATCCTCGGCCCGGTCTTCAAGGAGAACCTCTCCTGGCGGACCCGGAACCCCGGACGGAAGAAGGCCTACGCGAAGGCCAGCTGGGCCTGGGGCCTGATCCTGCTCGCCAAGTGCGCGATCCTCTTCCCGCTCTACTGGTGGGCCGACACCACCCAGCTCGGCTGGGTCCTCGTCGCCCTGAAGATCCCGCCCTTCCTGCTCGCGGTCTACCTCACCTGGGTCTTCCTGGCCAAGGCGCCGCCGCCGATCGACGTCTTCGCCGAGATGGAGGCGGAGGAGAAGGCCGAGAAGGAGCGCCGCGCCGCGGCCGCCCGCACCCCCGAGGCGTAGCCGCATCCGGTACGCGGAAGGGCCCGGGACCTGTGAGGGTCCCGGGCCCTTCCGCGTACCGTACGGCGCTACTCCGCCGGCTCCCGGCGGACCTGGAGGAGCTCCTCCAGCTGCTCCTCGCGGGCCTGCGCCGCCACGAACAGCAGCTCGTCGCCGGCCTCCAGGGTCTCCTCGGGGCTCGGCGTCAGCACCCGCGAACCGCGGATGATCGTCACCAGCGAGGTGTCCTGCGGCCAGGCGACCTCGCCCACCTGCGTACCGGCCACCGCCGACTCCGGCGGCAGCGTCAGCTCCACCAGGTTGGCGTCGCCGTGGCTGAAGCGGAGCAGCCGGACCAGGTCGCCGACGCTCACCGCCTCCTCCACCAGGGCCGACATCAGACGCGGGGTGGAGACGGCGACGTCCACGCCCCAGGCCTCGTTGAACAGCCACTCGTTCTTCGGGTTGTTCACCCGGGCGACGACCCGGGGCACCCCGTACTCGGTCTTCGCGAGCAGCGAGACGACCAGGTTCACCTTGTCGTCGCCGGTGGCCGCGATGACCACGTTGCAGCGCTGCAGCGCCGCCTCGTCCAGCGAGGTGATCTCACAGGCGTCGGCGAGCAGCCACTCCGCCTGCGGCACCCGCTCCACCGAGATGGCGGTCGGCGCCTTGTCGATGAGCAGGACCTCGTGGCCGTTCTCCAGGAGTTCGCCGGCGATGGAACGGCCCACCGCGCCCGCGCCCGCAATCGCGACCCGCATCAGTGACCGCCCTCCTCGGGGCCCTCCGCGAAGGCCGCCTCGACCTTCGCGATCTCGTCCACCCGCATCATCACGTGCACCAGGTCCCCCTCCTGGAGGACCGTCTGCGAGGTCGGGATGACCGCCTCGCCGAGCCGGGTGAGGAAGGCGACCCGCACCCCGGTCTCGTCCTGCAGCCGGCTGATCTTGTGGCCGATCCACGCCGGGGAGGTGTGCACCTCGGCGAGCTGGACGCGGCCGCTCGGGTCGCTCCACAGCGGCTCCGCGCCCGAGGGCAGCAGCCGCCGCAGCATCTGGTCGGCGGTCCAGCGGACGGTCGCCACCGTCGGGATGCCGAGCCGCTGGTAGACCTCGGCGCGCCGGGGGTCGTAGATCCGCGCGGCGACGTTCTCGATGCCGAACATCTCGCGCGCCACCCGGGCCGCGATGATGTTGGAGTTGTCACCGCTGCTCACCGCGGCGAAGGCACCGGCCTCCTCGATCCCCGCCTCGCGCAGGGTGTCCTGGTCGAAGCCCACGCCGGTCACGCGGCGGCCTCCGAAGCCGGAGCCCAGACGGCGGAATGCCGTCGGGTCCTGGTCCACGACGGCGACCGTGTGCCCCTGCTGCTCCAGGGTCTGCGCGAGAGCGGCTCCCACTCGCCCGCAGCCCATGATGACGATGTGCACGTCCCCGTTACCCCGCACTCCTGATCGCCTTGCTGACCTGCGAAAACACCCTGCTCACAACTTTCCTCGCCCGATCGGCCCGGGCCGTGGCGGACAACGCCCTGCCGGGTTGCCCGGTCCGAGCTTAAGCGGCAACCCTGGCCCGGACCTCATCCGAGGTGATACTCAGGGAGATTCGGTGCCGATCGGGGGTGCCGGTGCGCTTGGCTCTTTTCGAACGCTTACGATCCTCTGCGTGTCCAAACTGACCGACGTGCCCAAACGGATCCTGATCGGGCGGGCCCTGCGCAGCGACAAGCTCGGCGAGACCCTCCTCCCCAAGCGGATCGCCCTCCCCGTCTTCGCCTCCGACCCGCTGTCCTCGGTGGCGTACGCACCGGGCGAGGTCCTCCTCGTCCTCTCCGTCGCCGGTCTGTCGGCCTACCACTTCAGCCCGTGGATCGCGCTGGCCGTCGTCGTCCTGATGTTCACGGTCGTCGCCTCGTACCGGCAGAACGTGCACGCGTACCCGAGCGGCGGCGGCGACTACGAGGTCGCGACCACCAACCTCGGGCCGAAGGCCGGACTCACCGTCGCGAGCGCCCTGCTCGTCGACTACGTCCTCACCGTCGCCGTGTCGATCTCCTCCGGCATCGAGAACCTCGGTTCCGCGATCCCCTTCGTCGTCGAGCACAAGGTCGCCTCGGCGATCGCCGTGATCGTCATCCTCACCCTGATGAACCTCCGGGGCGTGAAGGAGTCCGGCAGCCTCTTCGCCATCCCGACGTACGTCTTCGTCTTCGGCGTCTTCTGCCTGATCGCCTGGGGCGCCTGGCGGGGACTCGTCCTCGGCGACACCATGAAGGCCCCGACGGCCGACTTCGAGATCAAGCCCGAGCACCAGGGCCTCGCCGGCTTCGCGCTGGTCTTCCTGCTGCTGCGCGCCTTCTCCTCCGGCTGCGCCGCCCTCACCGGCGTCGAGGCGATCTCCAACGGCGTGCCCGCCTTCCGCAAGCCGAAGTCGAAGAACGCCGCCGCCACCCTCGCGCTCATGGGCGGCCTCGCCGTCACCATGTTCTGCGGCATCATCTTCCTGGCCCTGGCCACCGACGTGCGGATGGCCGAGGAGCCCGCCGAGGACCTGCTCGTCAACGGCGTCGCCGTCGGCCCGGGCTACGTCCAGGACCCGGTCATCTCCCAGGTCGCGGCCGCCGTCTTCGGCGACGGAACGTTCTTCTTCGTCCTGCTCGCCGCCGCCACCGCGCTCGTCCTCTTCCTGGCCGCCAACACCGCGTACAACGGCTTCCCGCTCCTCGGCTCGATCCTCGCCCAGGACCGCTACCTGCCGCGCCAGCTGCACACCCGCGGCGACCGGCTCGCCTTCTCCAACGGCATCGTGCTGCTCGCGGGCGCCGCCGCCCTCCTCGTCTGGGTCTACGGCGCGGACTCCACCCGCCTCATCCAGCTGTACATCGTCGGCGTCTTCGTCTCCTTCACGCTCAGCCAGATCGGCATGGTCCGGCACTGGAACCGGCACCTGACGACCGAGCGCGAGCCGGCCAAGCGCCGCCACATGATCCGCTCCCGCGCGATCAACACCTTCGGCGCCTTCTTCACCGGCCTCGTCCTCGTCGTCGTCCTCGCCACCAAGTTCACCCACGGCGCCTGGGTCGCCCTGCTCGGCATGGTGATCTTCTACGTGACGATGACCGCGATCCGCCGCCACTACGACTCCGTCGCCGAGGAGATCGCCGCCGCCGAGCAGCGCCCCGACGAGTACGTACGCCCCTCCCGGGTCCGCTCCATCGTCCTCGTCTCCAAGCTCCACAAGCCCACCCTCCGGGCCCTCGCCTACGCGAAGCTGCTGCACGCCAGCGAGCTGGAGGCGCTGACCGTCAACGTCGACCCGGCGGAGACCAAGGCGCTCAAGGAGGAGTGGGAGCGGCGCGGCATCAACGTGCCGCTGAAGATCCTCGACTCGCCGTACCGCGAGATCACCCGGCCGGTCATCGACTACGTGAAGAGCCTCCGCAAGGAGAGCCCGCGCGACGCCGTCTCGGTCTACATCCCCGAGTACGTCGTCGGCCACTGGTACGAGCACCTGCTCCACAACCAGTCCGCGCTCCGCCTCAAGGGCCGGCTGCTCTTCACCCCCGGCGTCATGGTCACCTCCGTCCCGTACCAGCTCCAGTCCTCCGAGGCCGCCAAGCGCCGGGCCCGGAAGCGGCAGGACTGGAACGCGCCGGGCTCGGTCCGCCGCGGCCCGGTCGAGAAGGCCAAGAAGGAACCGGCCGTGAAGAGCAACTAGACTGGTGGGCTGCTGTCCGAACAGCAGCCCACTTCTCTTCCTCTCGCCCCTCTCTGTCTCTGGAGCCCCCGATCATGCAGAACACCCCTGTGAAGTCCCTGATCGGGGAGGAGTACGAGGTCGAGGTCGGCCCGGTGGCCCACGGCGGCCACTGCATCGCGCGTACGGAGGAGGGCCGCGTCCTCTTCGTGCGCCACGCGCTGCCGGGCGAGCGCGTCCGGGCCCGCGTCACCGAGGGCGACGAGAGCAGCCGCTTCCTGCGCGCCGACGCCGTCGACGTCCTCGACGCCTCCAAGGACCGCATCGAGGCCCCGTGCCCCTTCGCGGGGCCCGGCAAGTGCGGCGGCTGCGACTGGCAGCACGCCAAGCCGGGCGCCCAGCGCCGCCTCAAGGGCGAGGTCATCGCCGAGCAGCTGCAGCGGCTCGCCGGCCTCACCCCGGAGGAGGCCGGCTGGGACGGCACGGTCGTCCCCGCGGAGGGCGACAAGCTCCCGGCGGGCGAGGTCCCGCAGTGGCGCACCCGCGTCCAGTACGCCATCGACGCCGACGGCCGCGCGGGCCTGCGCAAGCACCGCTCGCACGAGGTCGAGGTCATCGACCACTGCATGATCGCCGCCCCGGGCGTCTCGGAGCTCGGCATCGAATCCCGTACGTGGGAGGGCATGGCCACCGTCGAGGCGATCGCCGCCTCCGGCTCCAGCGACCGCCAGGTCATCCTCACCCCCCGCCCCGGCGCCCGCCTCCCGCTCGTCGAACTCGACAAGCCGGTCTCGGTGATGCGCGTCGACGAGAAGGACGGCGGCGTCCACCGCGTCCACGGCCGCGCCTTCGTCCGCGAGCGCGCCGACGAGCGCACCCACCGCGTCGGCAGCGGCGGCTTCTGGCAGGTCCACCCGAAGGCCGCCGACACCCTCATGAAGGCCGTCATGCAGGGCCTCCTCCCGCGCAAGGGCGACACCGCCCTCGACCTCTACTGCGGCGTCGGCCTCTTCGCCGGCGCCCTCGCCGACCGCGTCGGCGAGCAGGGCGCGGTCCTCGGCATCGAGTCCGGCAAGCGCGCCGTCGAGGACGCCCGCCACAACCTGGCCGCCTTCCCGCGCGTCCGCGTCGAACACGGCAAGGTCGAGTCGGTCCTCCCGCGCACCGGCATCACCGAGGTCGACCTCATCGTCCTCGACCCCCCGCGCGCCGGCGCCGGCAAGCAGACCGTCCACCACCTCGCCGCCCTCGGCGCCCGCCGCATCGCCTACGTGGCCTGCGACCCGGCCGCCCTGGCCCGCGACATCTCGTACTTCGCGGAACGGGGGTACCGGGTCCGGACGCTGCGGGCTTTCGACCTGTTCCCGATGACGCATCATGTGGAGTGCGTGGCGATCCTGGAGCCTGCTGAAAAGCGCCGCTGACCTGCGACTTTGTCGGGTGTGCGTTTGGTGCGTCATATGCGTCACGGGCGATATCGTGACGCATATCTGACGCACGTGACGCACGTCTGACGCACGGACGGCACGGTTTCTGATGGATCCGCGAACCGCAACGCCCCAAGGCCGGGGCCGGGTGCGGCAGACGTCGTCCGGCTCTGTCGTGCCGACTCCGACCGACGCTCAGAGATGCGGCACCACCGCGACGGGCGCGGCAGCATGGTGCAGCACCGCATGCGTGACCGGGCCGAGGTGCGTGCCGATCGCCGCACGGCGCACACGCCGTCCCACGACCAGCAACGAGGCGTCCTTCGAGGCGTCCACGAGGTGGTCGGCGGCCCGGCCCACCACGCACTGCTCCTTGACGTCGACCTGAGGGAACTTGCCCCGCCACGGCCGCAGCGCGTCGGTGAGCGCGCTCGCTTCCCGCAGTCCCCTCGCGACGACGTGTCCGGGATCGACGGCTGCGGGGTCGTATCCGTACACGAGGGGTGCGTCCCGCCCGTGGACCACCCTCAGGGCGGCCCCGCGTGCGGCGGCGGTGGCGAAGGCGTACTCGATCACCTCGTCGCACGGCCGGGTGAGGTCGAGACCGAGCACCACATCGCGGTACTGCGCCGGGCGGGCCGCGCCATCCCCGGTCCGCATCTCGTCCTCGGCTCGCTCGCCGGCCCGTACGAGGACGACCGGGCGTTCGGCGTGCGCGATGACGGGCATCGACACCGATCCGGTCAGGAAGCCGCCCAAGGCACCCAGCCCTCGTGAACCGAGCACCAGCATCTCGGCCTTGCCGGCCGCGGAGAGCAGCACGTCGACGGGACGGCCGAAGACCTGCTCGACGCTGAGCTGCAGACCGGGGTGGTCCTCACGCAGCCGGTCGGCGACGTCACGCGGGACACGCTCGGCCCAGTGCCGGGTGACGGCCGTGTCGCCGGGCGCGGTGTCCGTGCCCGTGAACGGGGCGTGTGCGAAGCCCCGTGACCAGTCCTGCCAGGCATGGACGAGGTGCAGGGGCAGACCGCGCAGCAACGCCTCTCGCGCAGCCCACTGCGCGGCGGCCCGTGATTCGGCCGAGCCGTCCACAGCGGCGATGACAGTACGTCGTGACATGGAATCCTCCGGGTGAGGGGACGTTCTCGTCGGGGAAGTGGCCGCGGACCGGGGCGAAGGCCGGACCCCTCTGCCGGGCCGCGGCACTCGTCGGCAGTCGGCATCCTGCGGCGGCCGACAGCGGGAAGCCGAGGGCGGGGGTGGAGCGGGTCGGGGCTTCCGGCCCGGGGCGAGCTCTAACGGGCCGGGGCGATCAGCCCGTAGTGGCCGTCGTAGCGGTGGTAGAGCACGCTGCCCCGGCCGGTGGCCGTGTCGTCGAAGAAGACGAACGGCAGCCCGGCGAGGTTCAGGCGCTGAACGGCCTCGGGCACCGTCATCGCGGGCACGGGCACCGTACTCACGCCCAACAGCCCCTCGAACTCCGGCTCCTGGGTCACGGGCCCCAGCGACGCCAGGCGGTGGCGGCCGGTGGGGACGTCGCGGTAGACCACGCTGTCACATCCGGAGGCCAGGTCCACGAAGACCCAGAAGTCGTAGTCCATGGCCTCCAGGTCGATCACGGCGTCCTCGGGCGTCTGCCGGGCCTGACCGAACGACTTGTACCGCACGATGCGGCGCTCCTCCACCGGCAGGTGCTGACGATGCGGGCGGTGGTCGTGTCCCGCACTGTCCCACCGTGCCTCCCGGCCGGTGCCGGGGAGCCCGCGCGGCCCGTGCCGCCGTACCCGGGCCAGCCGCGCGGTCAGACGCTCTCGCAGCAGGTCGACCGCCTCGAACATGGTGCTCGCGGCCACGTGGGCCCGTACCAGCCGGCCGTTCACATCCACCACTGCTCGGGCCGCGGCGGGACGAGCCGCCGAACCACTGACCGCCTGAGTGAGCTTCACCTGGGCGTCCAGCACCGGCTCGCCGACGTGGTCGAGGGCCGCGAGCACCTTCTCCCGTGCGTAGACGTCCGCACCGCGGGGCACCCGCCCTCGGCTGCGGACCTGGACGTCCACTGCCCGGCTGGTTTCGAGACTGCTCATGGGAACTCCTCCTCGGTCGCTCTCAGCCTGTCCGGCGCCGACCGCTCCCGGCAGAGCCGTCCGGGCCGCCGCCTCGGTGCGACCGGCCCCCGCAGCACCTGTCCATCAGGGACGTACGGGCGTCCAGAGGGGCCGTTCGGCCCACGGCCCAGGGACCAGCGCAGAGCGGGGACGCGGGTGGCCCGTGGCCTGCCGGGGCAGTGTGAGGACGGGCTGCGGAAGTGGGCCATCCGGCCCTTACCGCGGCGCTTTTGCCGTGTCAGCGTCTTGGGCGGCGGGTGCGCTTACGACCATGGGACCCAGGACCCAGGACCCAGGACCCAGGACCCAGGACCCAGGACCCAGGACCCGCGGAATTGCGGGAAGTCCCCATGCCCCGGGCGGGCCGAGGAGGTTCGATCCCCGCGACGCGGGGCCTCGCACGCTTCGGCCGACCGGCCCCGCGCCCGGTCGCCGCCCGCGACCACACACGACGGAGGAAGCATGCGAAAGGACGAGAGTCCGGACGGCGTACCGCTGACCGACGAGGAGCTCAGTGCGCTCGACGCGCACTGGAGGGCCGCCAACTACCTGTCGGCGGGCCAGATCTACCTGATGGACAACCCGCTGCTGAAGAAGCCGCTGGAACCGGCGCACCTCAAGCCGCGGTTGCTCGGCCACTGGGGCACCTCCCCGGGCCTCAACCTCGTGCACACCCACCTCAACCGGGTCGTCAAGCGGCACGGCGTCGACGCGCTGTGCGTCTGGGGTCCTGGACACGGTGGGCCGGCCGTCCTCGCCAACTCCTGGCTGGAGGGCAGCTACAGCGAGACCTACCCGGACGTGAGCCGGGACGAGGAGGGCATGGCCCGGTTGTTCCGGCAGTTCTCCTTCCCCGGCGGGGTGCCGAGCCACGTGGCGCCCGAAACCCCCGGCTCGATCCACGAGGGCGGCGAACTGGGCTACTCCTTGTCGCACGCCTACGGAGCGGCCCTGGACAACCCGGACCTGCTGGTGGCGTGCGTCATCGGCGACGGGGAGGCGGAGACGGGCCCGCTCGCCGCCTCCTGGCACTCCAACAAGTTCCTCGATCCCGTCCACGACGGAGCGGTCCTGCCCATCCTCCACCTCAACGGATACAAGATCGCGAACCCCACCGTGCTCGCGCGGCTGCCGGAGACGGAGCTCGACGAACTGCTGCGCGGCTACGGCCACGAGCCCCTGCACGTCACCGGCGACGACCCGCACCAGGTCCACCGGGCCATGGCCGCCGCGATGGACACGGCCCTCGACCGCATCCGGCACATCCAGCGGCGAGCCCGCACCGGCGCCCCCGCCGGACGGTCGCGCTGGCCGGTGATCGTCCTGCGCACGCCGAAGGGCTGGACCGGCCCCGCAGAGGTCGACGGCCTGCCTGTCGAGGGCACCTGGCGCTCCCACCAGGTGCCCCTGGCGCACGTCCGCGACGACGACGGACACCGGGCCCAGCTGGAGGCGTGGCTGCGCTCGTACCGTCCCGAGGAGCTCTTCGACGAGGCCGGCCGGCCGAGCCCCCAGGTGCTGGAATGCGTGCCGGAGGGCGAACGGAGACTCGGCGCGACCCGGCACGCCAACGGCGGTCTGCTGCTGCGGGACCTGCCGCTGCCGCCCCTCGAACGCTTCGCCGTACCCGTGGACCGGCCCGGCACGACCCTCCACGAGCCGACCGGGGTGCTCGGCCGACTCCTCGAAAGCGTCATGGCCTCCACCGGTGAGCGCCGCGACTTCCGTCTCGTCGGCCCCGACGAGACCGCCTCCAACCGCCTCCAGGCCGTGTACGAGGCGAGCGGCAAGGCATGGCAGTCCCCGGTCCTGGACACGGACGAGCACCTCGACCGGCACGGCCGGGTGATGGAGATCCTCTCCGAGCACACCTGTCAGGGCTGGCTGGAGGGCTATCTGCTGACCGGCCGGCACGGACTGTTCTCCTGCTACGAAGCCTTCGTCCACATCGTCGACTCCATGGTCAACCAGCACATCAAGTGGCTCAGGACCTCCCGCGCCCTGCACTGGCGCGCACCCGTCGCCTCCCTCAACTACCTGCTCACCTCCCACGTGTGGCGGCAGGACCACAACGGCTTCTCCCACCAGGACCCCGGCTTCGTCGACCACGTCCTGAACAAGAGCCCCGAGGTCGTCCGCGTCTACCTGCCGCCGGACGCCAACACCCTGCTGTCCGTCGCCGACCACGCGCTGCGCAGCCGCGACTACGTGAACGTGATCATCGCAGGCAAGCAGCCGTGCTTCGACTGGCTCTCCTTGGAGGAGGCCCGCGTGCACTGCGCCCGAGGGGCCGGCGTCTGGGAATGGGCGGGCACCGAGGACGGCACGCGCGACCCGGACGTCGTGCTCGCCTGCGCCGGAGACGTACCCACCCAGGAGATCCTCGCGGCGGCCGGCCTCCTGCGGCGCCATCTGCCCCAGCTCGCCGTACGCGTGGTGAACGTCGTCGACATGACCAGGCTCATGCCCCACGAGGAACACCCGCACGGCATGACCGACCCGGAATACGACGCCCTGTTCACCCGCGACAAGCCGGTGATCTTCGCCTACCACGGCTACCCCTGGCTCGTGCACCGCCTGGCCTACCGCCGCACCGGCCACCCCCACCTGCACGTGCGCGGCTACAAGGAGATGGGCACCACCACGACCCCCTTCGACATGGTCGTGCGCAACGACCTCGACCGCTACCGCCTCGTGATGGACGTGATCGACCGCGTGCCGGGGCTCGGCGTACGAGCCGTGGGCGTGCGTCAGGCCATGGCGGACGCCCGCACCCGCCACCACTCGTGGATCCGCGAACACGGCACCGACATGCCCGAAGTCACCGACTGGACCTGGAGCCTGCTGGAGCGGCACACGGCCGCCGACCGCGCGGTGGTCAGCGAGAGCGGCACATCCCCTGGCGAGACGCGACGCCACGGGTGACGTACCAGCGGCCAGAGCCGGTTTGCCCCGGCATTCCGGAAAGCTCGACCACTACAGCCCGCTCGGCGGTGCGGACGGGACGTCACGCCGGGCGGCTGTCAGCCGGTTGACCACGCCGACGACGCCGTCGACCCGCCATGCGGCCCGGATCAGCGCCGTGGTGTCGATCTCCGGGCCGGAGACACCCTCGATGGTGACGATCCCGTCCCGGACGTCGATGCGGAGTTCGCCGGCGTCGTGAGCGGGACCGTGGAGGCCGGCGGCGCCGGCCACGTCTTCGCGGATCTCCTCGTCGGTGCGCAGGAAGACGCGCAGGAGGTCGCGGCGTGTGGTGATGCCGATGAGACGGTCTTCCTCGTCCACGACGGGCAGCCGGTCGATGCGGCGGCGTTCCATGATGCGTGCCGCGTCGACCACGCGCTGCTCGGGGTGCACGGTGACCGCGGGGCTCGACATCAGCCCGCCGGCCGTCAGGGAGGGTGCGGCGGTGGGGTGAACGAGGCCGACCCGTCTCAGGGCCCGGAGCACGCGGCCCCGGCCGGACCCGGTCCGGCCCTGTGCCGCTTGCCGCCGGGTCAGGTCGGTCTGGGAGACCACGCCCATGACCTTGTCGTCGTCGTCCACCACCGGCAGACCGCTGATGTGGTGGGACGTGAGCAGGCGGGCCAGCTCTTTGAACGGGGTGTCCGGGTGCGCCTGGACCACTTCGCCGGTCATGACTTCGCCCACGGTCCGGTGCTTCACCACGGTTCTCATCTCCATCCGCTCGGGTGGTTCTCGGCCGCCGCCCGCGGCGGCCCCGTCGCTCCCGACGGGCCTTCGGCACTCGTTTCTCGACCGTCGGGGCGTCGGGGCGTCGATGCGGCTGCCGCGGGAAGCCGGGACGCCTCACATGTCGAAGACGATGCGGGCCTTGACGTCGCCGCGAAGGACCTCGTCGATGCAGTCGTTGACGGACGAGAGCGGCCGGGTCTCGTAGACCACCCGGGTACGTCCGGCGGCGTGCAGCCGGAACACCTCGGCCAGGTCCTGCCGCGTGCCGACGATCGACCCGATGACCGATGTGCCGCCGAGTACGGTGGAGAAGACCGGTACCTGGACGATGCCGTCGGCCGGGAGGGCCACCATGACGAGCTTGCCGCCACGCCGCAGGCCGGCCAGGGCGGTCGCGAAGGTCTCCTCGTTCACCGCCAGCGCCAGGGCCGCGTGGGCTCCGCCGTGCCGCTGGAGCACCGCGGCCGGGTCCTCCTTGCGGGCGTCGATGAGGATGTCCGCGCCCAGGTCGGCGGCGAGCCGCAGCTTCTCGTCGGAGATGTCGATCGCGGCCACCGTCGCGCCGGCGATCTTCGCGTACTGCACGGCCAGGTGCCCCAGACCACCGATGCCGGAGATCGCCACGAGATCGGCCGGCCCGACTCCGGCCACCTTCAGGGCCTTGTAGGTGGTGACTCCCGCGCAGGTGAGCGGTGCCGCCTCGCGCGGGTCGATGCCGTCGGGGACGGGCTGGGCGAAGTCGGCGTGGGCGAGCATCTTCTCGGCATAGGCGCCGTCGGTGCCGTATCCGGTGTTGACCTGCCTCTCGCACAGCGTCTCCCAGCCGGTGAGGCAGTGCTCACAGCGTCCGCAGGCCCAGCCCAGCCACGGCACGGCCACGCGCTGCCCGACGGACAGGTGCGTGACGCCCGCGCCGAGCTCCTCGACGATGCCGACGCCCTCGTGCCCGGGAACGAACGGCGTAGTGGGCTTGACGGGCCAGTCGCCGTGGGCGGCATGGATGTCCGTGTGGCACAACCCGGACGCCTCGACGCGGATGCGGACCTGCCCGGGGCCGGGCACGGGATCGGGGCGCTCCTCGATCACCAACGGTTCTCCCAGCGCCCTCACCACTGCAGCCTTCATGGCTCGCTCCTCCTGTTTCGTCCTTGCTTTCCAGAGTGGTGCGGGGCGCGAGGAGGAGACAGAACCGGTCAGGTCCTGTACCGCGGGCCGTTCGGCCCGTGTTCCGGCGGGCCACTCGGCGCGCGCGAGACGAGGGCCCGACGGCCCTGGGACACCCCCGTCCGACCCCTGTGGGGGCCACTTTCCACGTCGCCCACGGGCGGACCGACGCGATCCTCCTGCCGCACGTGATCCGCTACAACGGCACGGTTCCCGCCGAACTGACGGGATGGCCCGAGTACGAGAGCCACCGGGCGCCCGAGCGCTTCCAGGACATCGCCCGTGCCCTGGGACTGCCGGCCTCGAACGCCGCCGAAGGCGTCGCCTCGTACGCCGCCGTGGAACACCTGCGCGACCCGCGCATGCCGATGCCGGCCGACATGGAGGACATCATGCGCACCGCCTCCTACGCCGGACCCCGGCCACTGTCGTCGATCTGACGCTCCGGGTCACCCGCTCGGCCATTAGGCTGTCACGGTACGGGCGGGTGATCGACGGAGGAGGCCCAGTGGGCGTGGAGGAGCCGCTGTCGCGGATGCCCCAGATGCGGCTCGACGAGCTGCTGGAGGAGCTGCAGGCGCGCATCAACGCCGCACGCAGCACCCGGGACCGTGTGCACAGCCTCCTGGAGGCCGTCGTCTCCGTAGGCCGCGAACTGGACCTCGCCCAGGTGCTGCGGCGCATCGTGGAAGCCGCCGCGCTGCTCGTCGACGCCCAGTACGCCGCGCTCGGAGTGATCGGGCCCGACGGTCGGACGCTGTCGCAGTTCCTCACCGTCGGCCTGACCGAGCAAGAGATCGCGAAGATCGGTCCCCTGCCGGCCGGGCACGGCATTCTGGGCGAGTTGATCCGCAACCCCGAGCCGCTGCGTCTGACGGACCTCGGCGCCCATGAGGCGTCCTACGGCTTTCCCGCCCACCACCCGCCGATGCGGACGTTCCTGGGTGTGCCCATCCGCGTCCGCGACGAGGTCTTCGGCAATCTCTACCTGACCGACAAGCACGGCGGCGTGGACTTCGACGCCGAGGACGAGTCGGTCATCTCCACGCTGTCCGTCGCCGCCGGGGTCGCCATCGACAACGCGCGCCTGTACGAGGCGTCGCAGCGCCAGCAGCGATGGCTGCGGGCGAGCGCGGAGATCACCAACAGCCTGCTCTCCGGCAGCCCGCGGCTGGCGGTGCTGGAACTCATCGCCCGCCGCGCCCAGGAGATCACCGGAGCAGCGCTCGCCGACGTCTCCGTGCCCGTCACCGGGACGGACGACCTCGTCGTCGAGCTGGCCATCGGCGCCGGCGGCGAAACCCGTCGCGGCCTGGTGGTACCGGTCGGAGGCACCCTTTCCGGCGCCGCCTACCAGGCCGGCGCGCCCGTGACCACCGCCGGCCTCGCGGAGGACGACCGGTACACCGCCGGGCCCCGCCGCTTCGACGGACTGGGCCCGGCGGTCGCCGTGCCCCTGGGCACCGCCGCCAAGGACACCCGTGGTGTCCTGCTGCTGGCCCGGCACCAAGGGGACCCGGTCTTCACCGAAGCGGAGTTGGAGCCGCTGCTGGCCTTCGCAGGACAGGCCGCGCTCGCCCTCGAGCTGGCCGAGCGCCGCAGCGACGCCGAGCAGCTCGCGCTCCTCGAGGACCGCGACCGCATCGCCCGGGACCTGCACGACCTGGCCATCCAGCGTCTGTTCGCGACCGGCATGACGCTGCAGAGCGCCGCCCGCCTCGTGCAGCACGAGGGCGCCGCCGAACGGGTCTCGCGGGCCGTCGCGGACCTCGACGAAACCATCAAGATCATTCGCTCCACGATCTTCGGCCTGCGGGCACGTGAGGAGGACACCGGGCCGAGCCTGCGCGCACGCGTGGCCCGCGCCGTGGGCGAGACGGCGACGACGCTCGGCTTCCCGCCCCGCCTGAGCATGGAGGGCCTGCTGGACACCGACGTCCCCCCGCAGGTGGCAGATCACGTCACGGCGGCCCTGACCGAGATGCTCAGCAACGCCGCACGCCATGCGCACGCCACGCGGGTCGAGGTCGCCCTGCAAGCCACCTCCGACGAAGTCGTCCTCACCGTGACGGACAACGGCAGGGGTATTCCCGCGGACGGCAGGCGCAGCGGCCTGGGAAACCTCGAAGAGCGTGCCCGCGGCGTGGGCGGGACCCTGGAGATCGGACGTCCGGACGGCGGCGGCAGCCGGCTGGTGTGGCGCGCGCCTCTCTCCTCCGGCCCCGCTGAGTGACCGCCGGCTGTGCTGCCGGGGCACAGCCGGTGCAGTCGGGGCGCGGGACGCGCTCGAGGGTTCACCCGGTGTCCTGGCCCGGCCGCGGAGCGGGTGAGCGATCGCGGCGGAGACGGTCCCGCCGTCGCAGGACCGGGTCATCCGGTACGACTGGCAGGCCTGCCCTATACGGTGAGCCGCAAGCCCGTCACCAGGTCCGGCCGGATGCGCAACGCGGAGTTCATGGCGGGGTGTTGCACCCAGGGGCGCAGACGGGCGGCGAAGCGCGCGAGCTGGCCCTCGTCGGTGACCCGGTGGGCGTATCCGGTGACCACCACGCTCCAGCCGATGTGCGTCTCGGGGTCGATGGCATCCGCCTCGTAGGCCACCACGACGCCGGTGGCCTGGGTGGGCGTCACGATGGAGGCGAGCGTGGCGCCGTCGTGCAGCTGGACGATGATGTCCTCGCCGTCCATGAGGTGGTTGACCGGGCGGATGGCGGGGAGGGCCGCTTGCGTGAAGACGATACGCCCGAGCGAGACGCTGCCGAGCAGTCGCAGGGCCTCGGCACGGTCGAGCGGTCGCATCCGCCGGGGCGCCACCGCCTCACGGCGGCCGTCCACCGCGGTGTGCGTGGCTTCGTCCTTCATCGTGCCCACCTTCTGCTCCAGCTCGGTCCTGGGCGCCTTCGCCGCCTCCGTCCAGCGTCTCCCGTCACGCGCTGCCTCAGTAGGGCCGAACGGACCTTTCGGCGTGCGGTTCCGTGACCGCCCCCGGCCGGATCCCTCCGATGGGTCAGGCGAAGGAACAGGACACGGCGCGGTCCACGCCCAGGCCGCGGATGACGCGAGCGGGAAGCCGCTGGATGCGGCAGAGGCTCAAGCGCACGCCGGCCGCCACGCATCGGCGGTGCACGCGCAGGAACAGGGCGACGCCGGAACTGTCGCAGAAGGTGACGTCCGCCAGGTCGAGCAGCAATTCGCGCTCGGTCCCTCCGGCGAGGTGGGTCAGCGTCTCCTCGATATGGGCGACGGTGTAGACGTCGAGTTCCCCGGCCAGGGCGACTGTCGTCGTGCTGGGGTCCAGTGGAGTCGTGGTCAGGCTGATCGGGGGCGTCGTCATGGCGGCAGCCCTGCTTTCTTGGTCCAGGCGGCGTCCCGGGGCCCTGATGGGCCCGGCCGTACCGACGCGAGGAAGTCCACCAGAGCGCGGGTGGGGGCAGCAGGTCCAAGCGGGCCCGTACCCGGAGGGTCGAAGGTCCCTCGCGGCCGTGCCTCGTCGTGTCGGCGGGGACATGGGGCCGGACGCGACGGTGGCGCCGACGGGCGCCCGCCGTTCACCCGGATCGTGATCGTCGGCCGCAGGGGGGGGTGCACGGGGCTCTGCGGCATCGGGCGCGGCATCCGCGGGGCCTGGCCGGGATATGAGGGCCATCCGGCCCTGGGCGATGGTCCCACGCGCACGGCACGATGCGTGGGGCGCGCCCTTAGGGGCGGAGAATCCGGCGAACACGGAGTATGCGATGACAGACAGCAGCGGTGGCCTCACCGAGAAGGAACCGGTCAGGGTCTTCCTTCTCGACGACCATGAGGTGGTGCGCCGCGGTGTGCATGATCTGCTGGACGCCGAGCCCGATCTGACCGTGGTCGGAGAGGCCGGCACGGTCGAGCAGGCGCTGGTGCGGGTGCCCGCGCTGCGCCCGCAGGTCGCCGTCCTCGACGTCCGCCTGCCTGACGGGGACGGCGTGAGCGTCTGCCGCGAGCTGCGCTCGCGTATGCCCGATCTGGCCTGCCTGATGCTGACGTCGTTCGACGACGAAGAGGCACTGCTCGACGCGATCATGGCCGGCGCGTCCGGGTACGTCCTCAAGCAGATCACCGGCACCGACCTGGTCACCGCCGTCCGTACGGTGGCCTCCGGCCAGTCCATGCTGGACCCCGGCGCCACGGCCCGGGTGATGGCCCGGCTTCGTGGCGGCTCCCCTCAGGAGGAGCAGCCGCAGGGGCTTCCGGGGCTGACGGAGCGGGAGCGGGAGATCCTCGCACTGGTGGGAGAGGGGCTGACGAACCGACAGATCGGCAAGCGGCTCTACCTGGCGGAGAAGACGGTCAAGAACAACGTCTCCCGGCTGCTGGCCAAGCTGGGCGTGGAACGCCGCGTGCAGGCCGCCGTCATCGCCACCCAGGCCCTGGCCGCCCACGGCGACCAGGTGGGTTCGGCCGGGCGCGACGCCCGACAGCGGATCTGACGTCGCCCTCCGCGCACGGCGACGAGTCGACGACGAAGCCCCTCCTCGGTACCCCTCGGGTCTCGAGCAGGGGCTGATGTGCGCATCCGGCCCGGCGGGCGACCGCCGGGCCTCTGCACCTTTCGGCCGTCCGGCGGCGTCACCGCCCACCGCCCCGGCCGGGGCACGCTCCGAAGCGGGCGGGCTCAGTCGTGCGGAACGACAGCGACGGGGCAGGGGGCATGATGCAGGGCGGCGTGGGCGACCGATCCGATGCGGGTACCGACGGGCGCGCGGCGCGTCCTTCGGCCGACCACGAGCAGCTGCGCGTTCGACACGGCCGACAGCAGTACCTGCCCCGCGCTGCCGATCTCGACGTGCTCGGTCACCGGGACGTCGGGGAACCGGGTTCGCCATGGGGCGAGCGCCTCCGCCAGGGCCTTCTTCTCGAACGGCTCCAGCGCTCCGGCCTCGTTCGCGAGGATCATCGAGCCGGGGCTGTAGGCGAAGATCGGCGGCAGGGTCCAGGCCCGTACCGCCCGCAGGGCCGCGCCGCGTGCGGCCGCCTCCTCGAAGGCGAAGCCGAGCACCGCGTCGCTGTCCTCCGGCGTGCCCTGCTGGCCCACGACGACCTCGCCGCCTTCCGTCTGCGTCAGCCCGTCACGGGTGCGCACGGAGACGACGGGCCGCTTCGCGGCGGCGATCACCTGCCGGCCGTAGGAGCCGAGGAGGAACCCGACGAACGCCCCGTGTCCCCGCGAACCCAGCACCAGCATCTCGGACGCTTCGGCCTCCCTCAGGAGAGCGGCGACCGCGGTGTCCTGGACCACTTCGGCGGTGACCTCGAGATCCGGGTGCCGTTCCGCGACGTGCGTCTCGGCTTCGCGGAGCACTGTGTGGGCGGACTTGGCCTGCGTCTCCTTGTCCTGGACGACGGGGACGTCCACCGGCTGCCAGAGCCAGGCGTGCACGATGCGCAGCGGCATCCCGCGCAGTGCGGCTTCCCCCGCCGCCCAGTCGGCCGCTGCCAGACTTTCCGCGGAACCGTCCACTCCTACAGTGATGACGCTGGTCATGGGGGGTGCCTCCATACGTCCGACGGGCCTGGCCGCTTCGGCCGCCCTTTCCTGTCCTCAGCATCCGTGAGGGGCAGCGATCCGCCGAGGGCCCATCGGCCCTGTCTCCCGGCCGTTCGGTCACGGCGTCGTGGCCGTCCAGCCGGTGATGCGCGGCCGCGAGGTCCACCGGCCCGCGACCAGGACCTTCGGCCCCCTGCGCAAGACATCCGGGCCGACCACTGTGGAGGGGCAGGCCAGCCCGACAGGGCGCCTCAAGTGCCGGCCGGCCATCTCCCTCGGGAGCCCCGGAAGGCCGCACGTGTATGCCGCATCCGGCCCCCGGGCCGCCACACCCACGGAGTCCCCATGTCCCGTACCGTCACCGTCGGCCTCGACGGATCCCCGGAAAGCCTCGCCGCCGCGCAGTGGGCCGCCCGGGAGGCACTGCGCCGTGCCGTGCCGCTGCGGCTGCTCCGCGCCTGGAGCGTCGACGAGGATCCCCGGACCCGTGTGGTCGACCCGGCGACGGCACGCGGATGGGGCGAGCGGACGCTCGCCATCGCCGAAAGGCGGCTGCGGCGCCACCACCCGGGCCTGGACGTCGAGGGGGAATGGGCGGTCGGCGACCCGGTGGAGGTGCTGTGCGCCGCTGCGGAGAAAGCGGAACCGCTGGTGCTCGGCTCCCGCGGTCTGGGCGGCCTGGCCGGCTTCCTCGCGGGGTCGGTCTCCTTGGCCGTACTCGCCCGTACGCGCCGCCCCGTCGTCCTCGTCCGCCCGCACGACCCCCTGGAGCCCGAGCAGGACCGTACGGGGGAGGTGGTCATCGGTCTGGACGTGTCCGCCCCCGGCGACGAGGTGCTCGCCTTCGGCTTCGCCGCGGCCGACCGGTACGGCTGCGACCTGCGGGTGGTCCACAGCTGGGCCGTCCCCGCGCTCTACGGGCCCGACATGGGCGGCGTACTGCCGCTGCTCACGACGGAGGTCGCCGAAGACGCGCGGCGGGCGCTCGACGAGGCGCTGGCCCCCTGGACCGAGAAGTTCCCGGGCGTGCCGGTGGTGCGCGACTGCCGCCAGGGCCGGCCGGCGCAGGACCTGATGGAGCTGTCGCACGACGCCCGGCTCGTCGTCGTCGGCCGCAGGATCCGGCGCGCGCGGATCGGTACCCACATCGGCACCGTCACGCACGCGGTCCTGCACCACTGCCTGGCCCCGGTCGCGGTCGTCCCGCACGACTGAACGGGTCCGTCGGCCGAGCGGCCCACACCGACGATTCACGCTCGTTCCGCGTGCGCCCAGGACAGGCGGGGCAGCCGAGCCGCCCCAGCGGGTCCGTCCGCCGGTACGACGCTGCGCGCGCCGTGCGCCGGGCACAGGCGGGATCTCCCGCTCCGATGCCGAAGGGGCAAGCGGGCCGCTGCTGAACAGCCAGACGGACTTTCCCCGCAGCGTAGGGCGGTGCCGACGCGAGAAGCGCCTGGCGTCACGGTGCCAACGGCCCGTGTAGAGGGCACCACCGATCACAACCGCGTCGTAGGGCGTCCCGTCCGCCACCTCCGAGGGTGGCCGCAGGCCCGTCTCCAGTCCTTCGTCCCGTAGGTGATCAGTACGCGTTGCGACACTGTCCTCACCTCCTTGTCCCCCTCTGATCCTCCGCTTTCCCAAGACGATGGCAAGGGACCTGTGGGGGACCAGCTCGGGGCCTGCAGGCCCCTTGCGGCCGAAGCGGTCCACCGGGGGCCGTTCGCCGGGAACGCGATCCGGGTGGCAGCCGTCAGGCGTCGGCCAGCCACAGATCGGGGCCGAAGACCTCGTAACGGATGGTGCGGGCGGGGATTCCGCCGCGCAGCAGTTGCGCCCTGACCTCGCGCATGAAGGGGAGCGGGCCGCACAGGTACACGCTCGCGTCGGTGGACAGTTCGAGCGTACTGAGGTCCATCAACCCCGCCTGGGAGCCGGGCTCTTCCACCGCGCCGTGCTCGTACCAGAATGTGGCGCGCGCATTCGGCAGCGTGCCGACCAGCCGGCGGGTGTCGGCGCGCAGCGCGTGGTCGGCGGGTGAGCGGTCGGCGTGCAGGACCGTGACGGGCCGGGTGGGTGTGGTGGACGCCAGGTGCTCGAGCATGGAGACCATCGGGGTGCAGCCGATGCCGGCGGAGACCAGTACCAGCGGCGTGTCCGCATCGTCCAGCACGATGTCGCCGAAGGGGGCGGAAAGGGTGAGCTCGTCGCCGGCTCGGAGGGTGTGGTGCAGCAGGCTGGACACTTCGCCGTCGGGGGCTCCTCCGCCGGTCACGCGCTTGACGGTGATGCGGCGCGTCTGGTCGCCAGGGGCCGAGGAGAGGCTGTACTGGCGGAGTTGGTGCACTCCGTCGGGCATCCGCACGCGCACGCTGACGTACTGCCCGGCCCGGGCGCGAGGGGCGGGGGCGCCGTCGGCGGGGCGCAGCAGGAAGGAGACGGTGTCGGGGGTCTCTTGGCGGCGCTCGACGACGGTCCACTGCCGCCAGGGGTGTCCGGGCCGTACCTGCGCTTCGAGGTAGAGGCGCGCTTCCTGGGCGATGAGGGCCCCGGCCATCAGCCAGTAGACCTCGTCCCAGGCGGCCGCGACGTCCGGGGTGATCGCTTCGCCCAGGACGTCGGCGATGGCGGCGAACAGGTACTTGTGCACGATCGTGTACTGGTCTTCGGTGACGCCGACGGCCACGTGCTTGTGGGCGATGCGGGCGAGCAGGGTGTCCGGGCGGGCGCCGGGGTCGGTCAGCAGCGCTCCGGCGAAGGCGGCGATCGACCCGGCCAGTGCCCGGCGTTGTGCGCCGCTGGCCTGGTTCCCGCGGTTGAACATACCGTCCAGCAGTTCGGGGTGCTCGGCGAACATCGCGGCGTAGAAGCGGGTGGTTATCTCGTCCAGTGCCCCGCCGACGGCAGGCAGGGTGGCCCGGATCAGCGAGGCCGACTCGGCAGACAGCATGACACTCCTGAGAGAGGAAGCGGAGAAGAGTTGCCGCTGGGCAGCGGCAGGCACCCTCTGGTTTAACAGCTCAGGACCGCCCTGCTCCTCGTGTACGCAGGACGCGGGACCATGGTCCCGGTGGTCAGGGCCTCCCGGTCCGGTCCGGGTCGCGCGCGCCGGGACCAGAGGCCCGTACGTAGGACACGACGAAGGAGCCATGGTCCCGGTGTGATCAGCGCCGACAGCCCTGGGCGACGAGGGCGGCGGGGGCGGCGAGGGCGTCCGGGATGGTGCCGCCGAGCATGCCGGAGTGAGGCTTGCCTGTGAGCGTCTCGAAGGCGGCGACCCTCGCCATGCTCCGCAGGGAGAGGGGCGTGGTGCCTCTGCCGACGACCGCGTTGCCAGTAGTGCAGATCAGGAGGGCGTCGGCCAGGTCGCTCGGGGCGCGGGGCGCCAGGGCGGCGGTGCGGTCGTGAGGCCGGCCTCGTGCACGGGCGGCGTCCCTGCCGTCGTGTCGGTCCTGAGGGTGGCCGGCCTTCACCAGATCATCCTGGAGCCGGTTGGTCCTGGAGAGCGTCTCGAGCAACGCTGCCGCCGGCTCGCCCTCCGCCGCCGCCTCGCCCTCCGCTTTCGGCCGACGAACAACCGAGCACCGGGTCGGGCTCGATCGAGCCATGGTTCCAGAGAATCTGCTGTCCAAGTCTCTGTCCGCGAAGACCCGGCGGCTCTCTCCGGCATGCGTCGGAGGGGGTTCGTTCACGATGCGGTGTGGTGGAGGTCACGAGGGGAGGGGTTGAATCTGGAGTCCGGTCCAGGATCTAGCGTCGGGTGCATGACCACAGCCATCCTGCCGGGAGTTTCCCGGTTCAGCATCGGAGCACTGGCGCGCGCCGGTGGTGTCTCGGTGGACGCCATCCGCTTCTACGAGCGGGAGGGACTTCTCCCAGCCGTGGAGAGGACCGCCGGTGATCACCGCCGGTACCCGCCCGAGGCGCTCGACCGGCTCGACTTCATCCGGGTCGGTCAACGCCTGGGTCTGAGGCTGGAAGAGATCAAGGAGCTGGCGGATGCCTGCGAGCAGGTCCCGGACTGCCCGGTGACGCACGCCGTCGAGGTGCTGCGGGGGCGGATCACGGCCGTCGAGCGACAGGTGGAGGAACTCACCGGGTTGCGCGACCGGCTCGTGCGCGTCGTCGAGCGGATGGAGTCCCATCGGGACGGCGACGACTTCACCACCGGCGGCCTCGTGCCGCTCCCGGGGACGGAGGACGCCCGGTGAGCACACCCTTGACGCCCTCGGCCCGTGCCCTCCATAGGGCCGGCCTGATCGGGGCTCTGGTGACCTTCGCGTGCGCGGTCGTCTTCCCGGTCCTTTCCGCCGTTCACGCGGATGTGCACCTTCAGCCCACGGACGTGCCGCTGTCCCCGGCCGCATTCATGGAGCCCCTCGACCACAGCGCGGACGCCGTGTTGTCGTGGATGGCCGTCGACACCCTCTTCGTCGTCGCCTACCTGACCACCTTCGCCGCGGCCGGAGCTCTGACCGTCTCCCGCCCGCTCGGAACGCTCAGCCTCGGCGCCATGGTCACGGCCGGCACCCTGGACATGGTGGAGAACGCCGTTCTCGCCGTTCACGCGGCGCAGGCGTCCGTGATGGAACCGGTCCCGGCGGCGCCGATGATGACCCTGTACGTGATCGCTCAGCTCAAGACGGCCGCCGCCACCACCGGTGTCGCCTTCCTCGCCCTGGGGCTTCCCGCGCGCACCCGGTTGCTCCGCGCGGCGATCGTGGCGGCGGGCGCCTTCGTGCTGGTCAGCGTCGCGGGTGTGGCCCGTCCCGAACTGGCCGCGCTGGAAGCGTTGCCGATCCTGCTGCTCATGGGGCTGCTGGCGGCCGTCTTCGCCCGTCGGCTGCGGGCGTCCGCCCGGGCTTCGGTCATGGTGACCGAGGCGGCGTAGCCGGAAGGACAGTGCCGGGCCACCCCGACGGGGCGGCCCGGCACTGTCCTTCCGCGGCCGGTGGTACGGGTGCGCGTCACCGCGGTTCAGGGGCTGGGCGGTCCGTCGACCGCCACGTCGCTCACCGGTAGTCGGGCCGGGGGCAGGCTGCCTCGTCCGCGCGGCAGGCTTCCATGCCGTGGGCGAAGAACAGCACGGCGAGCACGGCGATCGCGGCGAGGACGAGGACGCCGACGACGCCCCAGGCTCGTTGCCCCGCCGAGTTCTCCCGCCAGGCTTCGGGGGTGAGGAAGAAGGCCACATGCGCGAAGGCGAAGACACAGAACAGTACGGCCGACATCACCGCCATGAAGATCACTCCGCCCACCCCGGAGGTCTCGGTCGTGCCGTTCATCGGGCCCCTCCCTCGTGGCGATGATCAGTGCTGCCGTCCGGCGCGGCGAGGGCCGGGTCCGACGGAGGCCCGAGGGTGAAGGCGGAGAACCCTCGGGGCCGCCCGTTGACCTGGAGTTGCACGCGGTGGACGCCGAAGTGGTAGCGGCGCGTGGTGAGTTCCCGGAAGGAGTGCCGGCGGACGGCCGACCAGCGCTCTCCCGGGGCGAGGGTGCGGGTGGTCAGCTTGAAGACCTTCGGAGTGAGGGCGCCGTTCGCCTTGCGGTGGTGGATGACGTAGTCGAGGGCGAGATGGGCGTCACGGGTGCCGGTGTTGGTGATCTCGTGGCCGAACACGAGGTGCTCTCCGAGGCGGACCTCGGGCGTGTGGACGTCGGGGCCGACGACCTGGACACGGATGTCGGGATCGTGTCCGAGGAGCGCCAGGGCGTCGGGCCGGCCGGCCTTGACGAGGGTCCGCAGGCCGTGCCGGACCAGGGCCGGTGTGGTGGGGGCGGGCCTGGCGAGCCACCGGGCGGCGGTGGCGACCGCGGTATCGGGATGGTCGTGGCTGATGTCGTTGAGGTGGTTGGCCACGGAACGTCGCACGTACTCGCTCGGGTCTTGGTGGAGCGCGTCCAGGAGGGGCAGGGCGGGGGTCGGGTCCGTGACGAGCGCGGTGAGCCGGGGCGCCCACGGGAGGCGCGGGCGCGTGCCCTCGCTTGCGAGGCGTCGCACGTGGGGATCGGGGTGGCCGGTCCATGCGAGGGCCGGTCGCAGGGCCCGGTGAAGGTCCTCGCGGAGGAAGGGACGTACGGCCATCTCCGCGGTGAGCCGCGGAGTGAGCGCGGTGAGCAGATCGAGGGCCGGTTCGAACACGTCGCACGCCAGCGCGCGTTCGGCGACCGCCGCGTTGACGGGGAAGGTCATCCATCCGGTGAAGTCGGACCTGCTCAGGGCCGTGCGGACGACCTCGGCGAAGGCCGGGTAGGCGTCCGGGAGGTCGGCGAGGACGGCTTCCTTCACCGCGGTGACGCGTCGGCTGAAGGCGAGGCCCTCCAGGAGGGCTCCGCAGCCGCGGAGGGCGGTGGCCGGTGCGGCGCCGGCCGCCGCCATGACGGAGGCCAGCAGGTCCGTGGTGCGAGGGTTGATCAGTTCGTCGGCCGTGGGCACGGCTCTCCCTTCTCGTCCGGCTGCGGCATCCGCGGCGTGCCGCTCCACGCGGCGGCAGGCCGCAGGTGCCGGTTCGGCTACTGGCGGCTGCTGTGCAGCACTTCGGCGTGCCGCATCTCGTGGACCTCGCCGATCAGGCGGAAGAAGTCCCCGGCGGCCGGATCCCCGGGCATCTCCTTCGCCGCGCGGGCCGCGACCTCCGGGGAGGCCCAGAGGATGAGGTCGATCAGCGAGCCGTCCTCGTAGCGGGCGAGGTGCGCGCCGAGGAAGTCGGACCCGTACCGCTCGCGCAGGACGGAGACCAGCCGGTCCCGGTGGGAGGCCAGCTGCTCGGGGTCGGCGCAGGCGAAGCGGACGTACTCGATGGTCATGCTCATGGGAACCTCTTCATCTCTCAACTCACGACTTTGAGTCGCCAAATCCGTGAGTGGAAGCTATCACGGTTTTGATGCTGGGAATCCGTGGGTCCGGTAAGTTGATGGCATGACCCTCAAGAACCTGCGCGAGATGCCGTGGATCGGCGAGCGGCCGGTCCTCGACCTGGCCAACACGGTCGTCGTCGGAGCCGGTCGCGCGGGCGGGGACGTCGACCTGCTGGCCGACCCGGAGCTCCTGGCGTCCTGGCGGGAGAAGGCGCTCGACCGGGAACTCGCCGGCCTGCCCCGGGAGGATCTGGAGGAGCTGCGCGTGCCGGTCCGGGCCGTGCTGGAGGCGGCGGCGCGGCAGGCGCCGCTGCCGGAGCCGGCGAGGGTGCGACTCAACGCGCTGGCCGCACGGGCTCCGGTGACGTTCCGGGTCGACGACGCAGGCCACCTCGCGGAGCGGGAGGCCGGCGGGCCGGTCGCGGGGTCGGTCGCCCGGCAGGCGCTCGTGCTGGCCGCCGGACCGGAGCAGACGCGGTTGCGGCAGTGCCCGGCACCGAGCTGTGGGATGTTCTTCCTCGCGCGCAGGCGAGATCAGGCGTGGTGTTCGATCGGCTGCGGCAACCGGGCGCGTGCCGCCCGTCGGGCGGGCGGCATCGACTGATCCTGCACCTGTCCCGCCGGTCGCCGGGCGCGCCACGACCGGCGTCGCGTGTTGCGGACGAGTTCGCCGACGGGCAGGGCCCCCTTGTCCGGTCGCTCGGGGCGCATGAGATCTCTCGATTGGCATATGTCACGGACTAGCTCTTCAAATGCGTGACATGTGCCGCCCCCGGGGCGGCTGCCGTCCGGCCTTCCGGCAGTCAAGGGGCGCACGGATGAATGAGGAGGGGAGTCGGCGCTCACCGGCCGGCCGGGGTGCACGTCGTGCCGACGGGGGTGTCGGCGGCCCTGTGGTCGGCGATCGGCGGTCGGGGGTCGGCGGTCGGGGGGAGTTCGGCGGCGGTCAGGTGTGTGCGTCGCGCGTCAGGATTCCGCGAAGAGCGTCAGTGCGGCACGGGCGGCTCGTTCGAAGGCCTCCGTGCTGCCGCTCGCCCGGCACAGCACCTGCGCGCCCTTTAGGGGGGCGACCAGCAGGGCGAAACTCCGGTGCCCCTGCGTACTCGCGGCGGATCACCTTCAGCGCGAGGGGCTGCTTGCCGCGCGTGCAAGTCAAGTAGACCGAACCCATGCCGCCTTCGCCGATGCGGGCGAGCAGCCGGTACCCGGAAATCTCCCGCGGATCGCCGGGCCCCAGCGGCCGTAGCGCGCTCCGCGACAGCCGCCCTGCCCCGCCCCCCCTACCGTCCACGACCGACTCTCCTCGATGACAGGCGCGGCAGCACGACTGGCCCGCGACGAGCCGCGGGGCGTTCCCCCTGGCGTGCCGGCCCTATCGTTTGGTCCGTCAATTCATGAGCGGGGTACGTGAACAGCGCTGCCGGTTCCCTCGGCGCGGGCCGGGACGGGCGCCGTCCAACTGGCGAGCAACCTCAGTGCGGCGTCCGAACGAGCGTCGAGGGCCGTGAAGACGACCAGGGACCAGCCTTCGCCGCCCGGCAGCGCGAGCGTCTCGTAGGTCAGGTCGAAACCGCCGGCCACCGGGTGCCGGAAGCTCTTGGTGCCGTACGACTTCTCCCGTACCTCCTGCGACGCCCACAGCGAACGGAACTCCGGGCTGTGACGGCTCAGTTCGCCGACGACCCCGGCCAAGCGCACGTCACCGGGCCGGCGGCCGGCGGAGAAGCGCAGGAAGCCGACGGTCTGGCGGGCCACGTCGGCCCACCGCGGGTACAGCCCCCGGGCGGCCGCGTCCAGGAACACGTGCCGGGCGAGGTTGAGCCGCCCCGCGGGCGTCCGGTCCGGGGCCCCGAGAAGGGCACCGGCCAGGTGGTTGGCGTCGAGGACGTCCATCGCGGGACTCAGGACGTACGCCGGGACGGCGCCCACCGCGGCCAGGAGCCGCCGGAGTCCGTCCCGTACGGGTTTCTCGTCCTGCGCCGCGTCGGCGGCCACGGGCGGGACACGGCCGGCGACGCGGGCCCCGTGCGCGAGGTCGTACAGGTGTACGCGCTCCGTCGCATCGAGCCGCAGGGCACGGGCCAGGGCCTCCAGTACAGCGTCGGAGGGGCGGCGGGCGCGGCCCTGCTCAAGGCGCGTGTAGTAGACGGCGCTGACGCCCGCGAGTTCGGCCACCTCCTCGCGGCGCAACCCCGCGACCCGGCGCCGATCGAGGACGGGGAGCCCGGCCGCCTCCGGCGTCACGCGGGAGCGCCGCGACATCAAGAAGCTGCCGAGTTCGCTGGCTGGGTTCATGCGCGCCAGTATGCGCACAGGCGGCTGCCCCGTGCCTGTCCCTGCCGGTACCCCCTTCCGGAGCGCCGGTCCCGCCGTCCCCGGTGCCAGGTACTCGCGGGGGCATGGCTCCGCGTCCTCGGCGGCGCGAAGGTACGGGGAGTGCGACCGCACTTCACGCCGCCCCGCGCCTTCCCCGTGGGGCGGCACACGACATGCACGGACGACAGGAGCATCCTCTATGCGCGCGGTGGTCTTCTCCCGGTACGGCGACGAAAGCGTTCTGGACCTCACGGAGCGGCCGGCGCCGGCCCCGGCGGACGGCGAGATCCTGGTGGAGGTCAAGGCCGCGGGGGTGAACCCGGTCGACTGGAAGCACCGCGAAGGAGCCGTCCGCAACGACCGGCCGTTCCCGCTGGGGATGGGCTGGGACGTGGCGGGCGTGGTGCGGTCCACCGTGCCGGGCGGCCCGGCGGTCGGCGAGGCCGTGTACGGGATGCTGCCGCTGCCCTACGGCGGCGCCTACCAGGAACTGGCCGCCCTGCCCGCCTCCGCCGTGGCGCCCAAGCCGGCCCGGCTGTCCTACGCCGAGGCCGCCGCCGTGCCGCTGGCCGCGCTGACGGCATGGCAGGCGCTGGAGGCGGCCGGAGCGAGGGCGGGTCTGCGCGTCCTGGTGCACGCGGGTGCCGGCGGCGTGGGGCACTTCGCCGTGCAGTTCGCCCGGCACCTCGGGGCCCACGTGACCGCCACCGCCTCCGCACGCAACCTGGACTTCGTACGCCGGCTCGGCGCCGACGAGCCGGTCGACCGGGCGACGACGGACCTCGCCGCCGCGGATCCGTTCGACATCGTGCTGGACACCGTCGGAGGCCCGGTGCAGCACGCGTCCTGGCGGCTCCTGCGCCCCGGCGGCAGCCTCGTCACGCTCCCGGAACCCGTGGACGAGGCACACCGCCTGCCCGGCATCGCGGCCCGCCGGATCATCGTGACGCCCGACGGCCAGGCGCTGCGCCGGATCGGCGCGCTCATCGACGCCGGTGCCGTCGACGTCGAGGTCCAGGCGGTCCTGCCCCTGGAGGAGGCCGCGGAGGCGCACCGCATCAGCAGCACGGGCCGGGTGCGCGGAAAGCTCGCTCTCCTTCTCTGACGGCCCATCGGCCCGAGGGGCGACGCGGGGGACAGACCGAGTGGCGGGGGCAGCTGGCCCTCGTCGTCGCACCGAGCGCGTCGGAGGGCCGGAGGCCCGGCGGGCTCGGGAAGGGGCAGGAAGACGGGGGCGGCGGTCCGCAGGGGGAGTTCGGCGCCATGGCGTCTGCCGGGCGACGGCGTCGCGCCGGTGTCCGTGCCGGGCTCCACCGCGGCACTCTGGAGGCAGGTACCACGTGGGGATCGGTCCGTATCGGCATCCCTGATGCGCAGCGCATACGCCCGCCCCCCCCCCGCGCGCCGTTCGGCCGAGTATCGATGTCGCTGAAGCTGATCAAGCGCTCGCCGGGGAACGAATCCCGGGCGCCGGTGCCTGTCCGGCGTGGCTCTCCGCCCCGGGACGTGAGCCGCCCCGCCCACGCGCGGGCCGGGGCAGGGGCTCGTATGCAACTCCGGCGCCGAGAACGGCCCCGCGGCGTCCGGAGCGTTTCGGGCTGCCGGTACCACCGCCTGCGCAACGCGCTCGCCGAGCCAAAGCACATGCGGAGTCGCGTCCGGGACGGAACCGGAGTGGTGGCCGAGAGCCACGCCCTGCTCGCACACGGCGTGGACTCGCGCTCCTGCGTCGGCGCCGCCCCGGACCAACCGCTCACAACGGCGTGAGCCGCCCTGCTTTCCCCGAGTATGGGGAACGCCTCGCTTGCCGACCCGCTCGCGCGGATCGATGCCAGGGTGCCAGGGTGCCGGCGGTCAGGGAGACGGAGATACCGCTGGTGGGGGGCCGTCGCCGGGCGCCTTTGTCGACGCAACCGGTGCGGGCGGTTGGGCCCGGAGCGCCTCCGGTGCTCATTCGCCGAGGGCGGCGGCGCCGAGCCACTGGCAGGCCACCAGCGCCAGTTCGAGCTCCACCCGGCTGTCCCGCAGGGCGCTGCCACAGATGTCGGCGACTTTGGTGAGGCGGTAGCCGACGGTGTTCTTGTGGATGTGCAGTCGCTTGGCCGTCGCTGTGTGACTGCCGCCTTCCTCCAGGTAGACCTGGAGCGTGGCTCGAAGGTCGGCGGCCGCGCGAGTGTCGGCCGCGAGGGGTCCGAGCGTGCTGCGGACCAGGCGGCGGGTGCCCTCCAGGTCGGCCGCGAGCAGGGCGGCGGCGCGGACACCCTGGTCGCTCGCCGATACGAGGGTGGGCGCGCGGTCGCCCGCGATGCGCGCCACCTGCTCGGCCAGCAACGCGTCGCGGTGGCTCTCGCGGAAGCCCTCGACGCCGCGGCCCCGGGGACCGACGGCCACGCGGAGGTGTGGAGCGATCTCGCTGACGGCCGAGCGCAGCGCGTCGAGCATCTCCGCACGGTCGCCGCTCACCGGGATCCACCACCACGCGGTCGTCGGGTCCCGGAGCCAGAACAGCGGCTCGGCCGTCATGCCCACCGCACTGGCCAACTTCCGTGCCGCGCCCTCGATGCCGGCGATGTCGGCCGAGCCGGCGTGCCGCTCGTCGACCCAGATGATTCCCGCCACGTGGGTTTCGCGCAGCCGGTAGCCCAAGGCGTCTTCCGTTGCGACTACGTCGATGTCGCCGCCGTCGAGCAGCCGTGTCACTGCCTCCGCCTTCACCGTGCTGCGATGCGCCAGCCAGCGGTCGCGCTCGGCCTGGTACTCGACCAGGACCAACTCGGAGACGCGGTCGATGTACCAGAAGTTGATCCCGTTGAGCTCGCGCAAGGCGGCCACCTCCCGGGACGGGTGGTCGAGAATCCGGGCGAGGGTGTCGATGGCCCACTGGGTCTGCATGAACTGTCCCCAGCGATAGGCCCGTGCCAGCGCCCACGGCGGTGCCTGCCTGCGGGCGAGGTGGCGAGCGTATTCGAGTGCGGGAGAGGGCGCGCTGATCGTTTCGAGGTCCACGGTGCCTTGGTAGATCTGCGCTGCCTTCTCGATGTTCGAGCGCACGCTGGCGTACAGCAGGCGGTGCATGAGCTCGTCCTGGGGGAGTCCGGGGATTCCCGCGAGCATCGCCGAGCACAACGTCTCGGTGAAGGCCTCGGTCTGGGCGGCCAGCTCTTCGCCCAGGGAGATCAGGGCGGTGCCGGGCTCGGGCACCTCGGGCAGGCCGGCGTTCACCATCATGCTCAGCACCCTTCCACTGACCCGGTACCACAAAGAATACGTCGTTGACACAAGAGGCCCCGCTCATTCTGTGCCGCTGGCACAGTGCTGCGCGTAGGGCGGACTCCTACCGTCGAGGCATCGTTCCGAGACGTGGAGTGCTGATGACCTTGTCCCACTCGCCTTCCCTGGCCTATTTGCCCTGGCAGCGGAGCCCCGAGTCCGCCGCCCGGCTCGCGCGGCGGCGCTGTGCCGGTGACGGCTCCGTCTCGCTCACGTTCGCCGAGTTCGACGGATGGGTGGAGGCCGCCGCCGAGCAGTTCGCCGAGGCCGGTGTCGGCCGGGGCTCCGTCGTGGCGGTGATGCTGCCCAACCGGGTCGAGCTCCTGGTCGCGATGGTCGCGGCCTGGCGGCTGGGCGCCGCCGTCACCCCCGTCAATCCGGCCTTCACTCCCAGCGAGGCGGGATACCAGGTGGAGGACGCCGGTGCGGCGCTCCTGGTGACCCAGTCCGGGTTGGAGTGCGCGTCGAACGTCCGGCGACTGGCGGTCGACGACCTGCGGCGGACGTCGGCAGGCACGTTGCCGATGCCGGGCGTCGAGCCCGGAGACCTCGCGCTCCTCGTGTACACCAGCGGTTCGACCGGCCGGCCCAAGGGGGTCATGCTGGACCACGCGAACCTCGACGCGATGACCAGGATCATGGTCGAGTCGATGCGCCTGACGCGGGACGACCACTGCCTGCTGTTCCTGCCGCTCTTCCACGTCAACGCGATCTGCGTCAGCTTCCTCGCGCCCTTCCGGGTGGGAGCGCGGCTGAGCGTCATGGGCAGGTTCACCCCGGACACGTTCTTCGACGCGGTGGAGAAGCTGCGGCCGACGTATTTCTCGGCGGTGCCGACGATCTACGCGAAGCTGTGTGCGGAGCAGCGCGAGGCCGACTTCTCCTCGGTGCGCTTCGGCGTCTGCGGGGCCGCTCCGGCCTCCAAGGAGCTGCTCGAGGCGACCGAGGCGCGCTTCGGCTTCCGTCTGGTGGAGGGCTACGGCCTGACCGAGTGCAGCTGTGCGGCGACCTCGAACCCCGTCGACGGGGTGATCAAGGCCGGGACGGTCGGGCCGGCGCTTCCCGGAGTGCGGGTCGAGGTGATGTCGGCGGAGGGCGAGCTGCTGCCGCGCGGCCGGCGTGGCGAGGTCGTCGTCCAGGGACCGATCGTGATGCGCGGCTACCTGGGCCGCCCCGATGCCACCGCCGAGACGTTGCGGGACGGCTGGCTGCATACCGGTGACGTCGGTGTGTTGGACGAGGACGGCTACCTGCGCATCGTGGACCGGATCAAGGACATGATCATCCGCGGCGGGGAGAACCTCTATCCCAAGGAGATCGAGACCGTCATCGGCGCCCACCCGGGAGTCATGGAGGTGGCCGTCGTCGGCGAGCCCGACGAGGTCTTCGGGGAGGTGCCGGTCGCGTTCGTCGCCGGCCTGCCCGGTGCCGGGCTCTCCACGGCCGCTCTCCTGGAGCGCTGCCGGGAGCACCTGACCCGGGTGAAGATCCCCGTCCGGATCCACCTGGTCGAGACCCTCCCGAAGAACCCCATCGGCAAGATCGACAAGCCGACGCTGCGTCGAGAACTCGTCCAGGACCGGGCCGAGAGCGCAGGAGCCTGACATGCCCTTCACCAAGCCCACCCTCCCGCCCGTCGACCCGGGCGAGTTCGTCACGCTGCCGCTGGGCGAGCGGATGCGGATCCTGACCACCTTCTGGGCCGAGAACGGCTACGGGAGCCCGAAAGCCCTGCACCTGATCTACATCGCGAAGTTCCTGCTGATGTCGTCGCTCGGCGGTCTCCTCGTGGTCACCCTCACCTCTCCGGGCGTCGGCTCCATCCTGGACGTCGGGTCCTGGTGGGACGAGCCGATCGTCTATCAGAAGCTGGTGCTCTGGGCCGCCTTCCTCGAGGTCGTCGGCATCGGCGGCGCGTGGGGGCCGCTGACCGGCCACTTCAAGCCGTTCTACGGGGGAGCGCGCTACTTCGTGCGGCCGGGCCTGCTGCGGATGGCGCCCTGGCCGGGCCGGGTTCCGTTCACCGGCGGCACGCGTCGGACCCGCTTCGATGCCGTCCTCTACGTCGCGTACGTGACCAGTCTCGTGATCGCACTCGTCCTCCCCGGGGTGCCGTACGGCGAGCCCCTCCCGGACGCGGCCGGTGGGGTGATCCGGCACGGGGCACTGATCGCGCCGATCGTGCTTCTCGTCGTCCTCGGTCTGCGGGACAAGGTCGTCTTCCTGTGCGGCCGGGGCGAGCAGTACCTCCCCGCCATGGTGTTCTTCGCGATCCTCGCACCGCACGACATGGTGATCGCGGGCAAGCTGCTGATCGTCGTCATCTGGTGCGGCGCCGCGTTCTCCAAGATCGGCAAGCACTTCGAGAACGTGGTGCCCCCGATGGTGTCGAACACTCCCTGGGCGTGGAAGTCGTTGAAGCGGCGGCACTACCGCGACTTCCCCCGCGACCTGCGCCCCTCAAGACTGGGGTGGTTCATGGCTCATGTCCTCGGCACCATCGCCGAGTGGGCGGTGCCGCTGGTGCTGCTGTTCACGACCGACCGGACCGTCACGCTGCTCGGCGTGGCTTCGATGGTGGCCTTCCACCTCTTCATCACCTCGACGTTCCCGCTGGCGGTCCCGCTCGAATGGAACATCCTCTTCGGGTTCATCGCGGTCGCTCTGTTCGCCGGACACCCGAACGGCGACGGTTACGGCATCCTCGACTTCAGCGAGCCCTGGATGCTGCCGGTCTTCGCGGCCGCTCTGCTGTTCTTCCCGGTTCTCGGCAACCTGCGCCCCGACCTGGTCTCCTTCCTGCCGTCGATGCGGCAGTACGCCGGCAACTGGGCCTCCGCGGTCTGGACGTTCACGCCCGGGGCCGACCAGAAGCTCAAGAAGGCCGGCATGCCCGTGGCCCTGCATTCCGAGCAGCTCGCCGCCCTGCGCGTCCCCCGGGACACGGCCAGAATCATGATCGACCTGTTCGTGGCCTGGCGCTCGATGCACAGCCAGGGACGCGGCCTGATCTCGGTGCTCCGCGACTACCTCGGGGACGACCTCGACACCCGGGAGGTCTGGGAGGGCGAGACGGGCGCGAACCTGGTGTTGGGGTGGAACTTCGGCGACGGTCACCTCCACGGCATCCGCTTCCTGGAGGCGTTGCGCGAGCACTGCGGTTTCGAGCCCGGAGAGTTCGTCGTCGCCTGGGTGGAGTCCCAGCCGGTGCACGCGTCCCATCAGGAGTGGTTCGTCTTCGACGGCGCGCTCGGGGTGACCCGGCGCGGCACCTGGCAGGTGGCCGACTGCGTGGCGGAGCAGCCGTGGCTGCCCAACGGCCCGATCCCCCTGGACATCACCTGGCGGTCCGACCGGACGGTGACGGCATGACGACCGCCGTGGTCGTGGGCAGCGGCCCCAACGGTCTCGCCGCGGCCGTCGAGCTTGCCGCCCAGGGCATCGAGGTCACGGTCCTGGAGGCCGCCGACGAGATCGGCGGCGGCACCCGCAGCGGAGAGAGCATCCTGCCCGGGCTGCTGCACGACCACTGCGCGGCGTTTCATCCGATGGCGCCCTCCTCCACCTTCTTCAGGACCCGGGGACTCGAACGCTACGGGTTGCGGTGGCTTCGCCCGGAGATCGACTGCGCGCACCCGCTGGACGACGGCTCCGCGGGCGTCCTGCGCACCTCGGTACGAGAGACCGCGGCGGGACTCGGCGTCGACGGTCCGCGCTGGAGGAGGCTCTTCGAGCGCAACGCCGCGGACTTCGAGCTCCTGGCCGAGGACATCATGCGGCCGCTGGTACGTGTGCCCCGGCACCCGGTGCGGCTCGCCCGGTTCGGGCTGCCCACGCTGCTGCCGGCCGCGATGCTCGCCCGGGGGTTCCGTACCGAGCAGGCCCGGGCGCTGTTCGCCGGCATCGCCGCACACGCCTACCAGCCGTTGACCCGCCCGCTCAGCTCGGCGATCGGCATCGGCATCATCACCGGCGGCCACCACAACGGCTGGGTCGTCGCCGCGGGCGGCAGCCGTTCGATCCCGGACGCGATGGCGGCTCTCCTCCACGACCTCGGAGCGAAGATCGAGACCGGTGTCCGCATCGAGCGGGCCGAGCAACTGCCCCGCGCCGACATCACGATCTTCGACCTCACCCCGGAGTCGATCGCGGACATCCTGGGCGACCGGCTGCCGCGTGGCACCGCACGCGCCTTTCGGCACTTCCGCCGCAGCCCAGGGGCCTTCAAGGTCGACTTCGCCGTCGAGGGCGGCGTCCCCTGGTCCAGTACCGCCGCCCGCTCGGCCGGCACCGTCCACCTCGTCGGATCCTTCGCGGCGACGCTCGCCGCCGAGAAGGCAATCGCCCAGGGCCGGATGCCCGAGCGGCCCTTCGTACTGGTGGGGCAGCAGTACCTCGCCGACCCGCAGCGCTCGGCCCAGGACGTGCACCCGGTCTACAGCTACGCCCATGTGCCGCACGGCTACACCGGCGATGCCACGGAGGCGATCATCGCGCAGTTCGAGCGTTTCGCCCCGGGCTTCCGCGACCGGATCGTGGGCATGTCCGTCCGGAGCACCACCGAGATGGCCGCCTACAACCAGAACTACGTGGGCGGCGACATCGTCACCGGCGCCAAGGACGTCCGCCGGCTCGTCTTCGGACCGCGGATCTCCGCCTCGCCGTACACCCTCGGCATCCCGGGCATGTTCCAGTGCTCCGCCGCCACCGCACCCGGGCCGGGCGCGCACGGCATGTGCGGGTACAACGCCGCGCATGCCGCCCTCGGCCAACTCGCATGTCCCGCACGAGACCACCAGTGACAGGAAGCAGAAGGCCATGAAGAACCAGCCCAAGCGCGTGGTCGTGATCGGTGCCGCCGGCGACATGATCGGCGAGGCCATCAAGAAGATGGTGCGGTACGAGCCGGACCTGCACTTCACGCTGAGCGACATCAACACCGCCAAGCTCGCCGCGCTGGCCTCCTCCCTGCCCCAGGGCCGGGCCACTACTGCTCGGGTCGACCTCTTCGACGCCGCCGCCCTGACGGCTGCCGTCGAGGGGGCGGACCTCGTGATCAACGCGGCCGGTCCCTACATGCGGACGGCACAGCCCGTACTGGACGTCTGCCTGGCGACCGGAGTCGACTACCTCGACATCGACGACGACAACAGCAGCACGATCCACTCGATGTCCCAGGACCAGCGCGCCCGTGAAGCCGGCATCGCCTGCTACATCGGATGCGGCGCCAGCCCGGGGCTGAGCAACGTCTTCGCCGGCGATGTCGCCGGCCGGCTGGACACCGTCGAGACGCTCGACGCGGTGTGGTGTTCCGGTGACGAGGGGGAGAAACCGTTCGCGCCGGCCGTCCTCGAACACCTCCTGCACGCCTGCGCCGGCCCGATCGAGACCTGGCGGGACGGCAAGGCCACCACGGTCGAGGCGTACGTCGCCAGCGAGGTCTGGCCGATGGGACGTGCCCTGGGTGACTTCCGGATCTACGAGATCGGCCACCCGGAGTCCGTGACGCTGCCCCGCCGCTACCCCGATGCCCGCAGCATCCGCTGCCTGGGCGGCTTCCACCCCCAGTCGGTCAACGGCCTGATGAAGGGCGTGGCCAAAGCTGTTCACGAGGGCCGGATGACCATGGACGAGGGCGTCGCCTTCCTGCAGGACATCCTCGCCGGAGGGAAGGGCAGCGTGCAGGGCTGGCGCGCCGCCTGGAGCGGGATGCGCCGACAGGTCAAGGACAAGGAGAGCTCGTGGGGCACCTTGCTGCGGTTCGTCGCCGACAGCCTGCGGGGACACCACCCGCCCTTCCTCGGCGGACTGGTCGCCCGGGCCACCGGCTTCAAGGACGGCAAGCCGGTCACGCTCTACAAGCGCGGATTCGCCGATGCCACCAAGCCCGGCTCCTGGGACTCGATGGCCGCGGCCACCGGCGCCTGCATCGCGGCGTTCGCGGTGCTCGCCCTCCGCGACGCGGGCCGGCACGTCGGCGTCCTGAGCCCCGAGGACTGGGTCGTTCCGCAGGAGTTCTACGACCAGCTCGGAGCCCACGGCGCTCCGCTCGACCACACCATCGAAGACGGTTACCACTTCCCGGACGAGGCTTCCCGGCGCGCGGTGGAAGGCCCTGCTGGAGGAAGCCCTCGCGACGCGGCCATCGGTGAATGAGCGCGTGCCCTCGTGCCGCGGAGATCCCGAACAGTGATCCACCGGGCGAAGGCGGGTCGGCGGTTCAGGGGAAGAGGGTCGGTCCCAGGGGGTGCCAGCCGGAGGGGCCGGGGAGGTGGGCCGCCGGGGCGGGGCCCCAGGTGCCCGGGTCGTACGGCAGCGGGGGAGCGGACGGGTCGAGCACCGGGTCGACGATGCGCCAGCACTCCAGGACCGCCGGGTAGAACGCGAAGGGTTCCGGATCGCCGCCGATGGCGCCGCCGAGGATGGTCTCGTAGGGCTGATCGAGGCGTCCGAAGAGCTTTCCGTAGTCCACCCCGATCGGGACCTGGACCGGGCCCGCGCCCTCCGTGCCCTTGCGGATCAGCAGGTCCGCCCGGATGCCGGTGTCCCCGTCGATCCGGAACCGGACCAGGTTCGGCGCGGCCTGCCGCTCGCCGCTGCCCCGGAAGAGCTCCAGGGGCGGCCGGCGCAGTTCGACCACCACCTCGGTGGCCGACACGGCCAGGGACTTGCCGCTGCGCAGATGGAAGGGGACGCCCGCCCAGCGCCAGTTGTCCACGTACAGGGTGGTGGCGAAGTAGGTCTCGGTCGTGGAGTCCGGTTTGACGCCGGGGACGTCCAGGTAGCCGCGGTACTGGCCCCGTACCGTCGTCGCCGGGTCCATCGGCCGCACCGCGTGCAGGACCCGCCACTTCTCCAGGCCCTGCGCGGCCGGGTTCGCGGTGCTGGGCGGGTCCATCGCGAGGAGGGCCAGGACCTGGAGCAGGTGGTTCTGCACGACGTCGCGGAGGCAGCCGACCGCGTCGTAGAAGGAGCCGCGGTCGGCGACGTCGAAGTCCTCGGCCAGGCTGATCTGGACGTTGTCGACGTACGCGCGGTGCCAGATCGGGGCCAGCAGGGTGTTCGCGAACCGTGCCACCATCAGGGACTCCACCGCCGCGTTTCCGAGGAAGTGATCGACCCTCAGCAGGTGGTCGTCGTCGAAGTACCGGCCGAGGTCCGCCTGGAGGGCGCGGGCGGACGCCCCGTCGTGACCGAAGGGCTTCTCCACGACGAGACGGGCGTCGCGGTTCAGGCCCGCCTGGGCGAGCGCGGCGGCGACGGTGGTGAACAGGCTCGGCGGGATCGCCAGGTAGTGGGTGACGAACCCGAAGCCGGAGACCGCCTTCCGCAGCTTCTCGAAGGTGGCGTCGTCGGCGAAGTCGCCGGTGACGATCGACAGTCCGGCGGCGAAGCGGGCGAAGACCGCTTCGTCGATGACCGTCCCGGTGGCGGTGACGGCTTCGCGGGCCTTGGTGCGCAGCGTCTCGTCGTCCCAGTCCGCCGCCGCCACACCGATCACCGGCACGTCCAGCCGGCCCGCGGCGGCGAGCTGGTAGAGCGCGGGCAGCAGCATCTTGTGAGCGAGATCGCCGGAGATTCCGTAAAGGACCAGGGCGTCAGAGGGTTCCAGGCGGGCCGGGGGCAGGGTGGTTTCGGTCATGGGCTGGTCGTTCCTCGATGTCGGGCCGCCCGGACGGGCGGGATGTCAGGGGACGCGGGCCGTCTTCGGGGGGTTCGGATCGCGGCCGAAGCGGTGGTCCAGGTCGCGTTCGATCTCCTCCGGGCCCCGCCCCCGTGTCTCCGGCAGGAAGCGCGACACGAAGACGAAGGCCAGCGCGCAGATCCCGGCGAAGATCCAGAAGGTCTCTCCCTGTCCCAGCACGTTGGCGAGCGGCAGGAAGGCCAGGCTGACGATGAAGTTGGAGACCCAGTTGACCGCGGTGGAGGCGCTGGAGCCCTCGGCCCGTACCGACGGCGGGAAGATCTCGCCGATCAGCGTCCAGAAGACAGGGCCAAGGCCGCCGGCGAAGGCCGCGATGTAGACCACCATGAACAGCAGCGTGAGGCCCGAGGAGAAGTCTGCGACGAACGCCAGGCCGAGCAGGAAGACGGAGACCGCCATCACCGCCAGCGAGACCAGCACCATCGGCCGGCGGCCGACCCGGTCCACCAACTTGATCGCCACCAGGGTCATGAGCAGGTTGATGGCGCCGATCGCGACCGAGTAGAAGATCGAGTTCGAGGCGCTCAGGCCGGTCTGCTCGATGATCGTCGGGGCGTAGTAGATGATCGTGTTGATGCCGCCGAACTGCTGCACCGCCGCCAGCGTCAGGCCGAGGACCAGGGCGGGGCGGAAGTCGGGCGCCCACAGGCCCCGCCCGCTCCCGCTCCCGCTCCCGCTCCCGTTCCCGGACGCGGGCCGCTTGGCGCGGTCGTCCGTGATGCGCCGCTGGACCCGTTCCACGATCCGGTCGGCCGTGGCGGGATCCGACACCGACGCGATCACGTCCCGGGCCTCGGCGGCCCGGCCGTGCTCGATCTGCCACTGCGGGGACTCGGGCAGGAACCACGCTGCCGCCACCACGAGCACCAGCGCCGGTACCGCCCCGCAGGCGAACATGGCACGCCAGTCGCCGCCGTCGGCGAAGACCAGGTTCACCAGGTAGGCCACAAGGATGCCCACGGTGATCATCAGCTGGTTCATCGTCAGGAGCCGCCCGCGGATCTCCGTGGGCGAGATCTCCGACAGGTAGACCGGTACGAGCGCGGACGCGGTGCCGACCGCCAGGCCCAGGACGATGCGGGCCGTCAGCAGCATCCCGTACCCGGTCGCGAACACCGCCACCGCCGTCCCCGCCAGGAAGACGCCGCCGGCCACGCCGAGCAGGCGGCGACGGCCCCAGCGGTCCGCCAGCTTGCCCGCGCCCATGGCGCCGATCACGGAGCCGATGAGCAGGACGCTGACGACGCTGCCCTGCTGGAAGGAGTTCAGGCCGAAGTCGTCCCGGATGTAGAGCAGCGCGCCGGAGACCACGCCGGTGTCGAAGCCGAACAGGAAGCCGCCCACGGCGATCGCGGCCGCCCACCATGTGATCTTCCGGATTCCGGCCGGGGACGGCGTCGTCACCGGTCCGTGCGTCCCCGGTTCCCGGGAGAAGCCCTGCACCATCTCGTGTCCTCACACTCTGTGCCGTCGTGCGGTTGCGATGCCTGGCCGGCGTCAGCCGTGGACGACGCCCCAGCTGCCCGTGTACGACTCCTGGGGCGCCAGGCGGATCAGGTCGGTGCCGCTGGCCAGCGCGTTCGGCGGCCCGGTCATCGGCTCCACCCCGAGGCCACCGCGCCGTGACGCGACCGGCACCCGGTCCGCGGTGTAGATCTCCAACCACGGCTGGGCATCGTCCAGCCAGAAGCGGACGCTGCGCCGGGAACCCTCCAGACGGACCCAGGCTCGGCCGTCGGCATCGCGGTCGAGGTCGGTGAAGGCGAGGTCCACCGTCTGGGCCCCCAGCCGGCGCGCGGTGGTGAAGTCGTACTTCGTTCCGGTCACGTCCAGCGGCGGGCCGGAAGGGATCATCCGCTCGTCGACCGGCTGGTAGCGGCGGCCGGGCAGCGTCAGCACGCACTCGTCGAGGGGGTCGCCGACCGTCAGATAGGGGTGCATGCCGTGCGCGTAAGGGGCGGGACGGCTGCCGACGTTGCGGGCCACGACCCGGACGGTGAGGCCGGTGTCGGCGTCCAGCGAGTAGGTGACGCCGAGGTCGAGACGGAACGGGTAGCCCGTCGACCCGTGCAGGCCGTAGGTGAGGGTGACGCGCTGCGGATCCCGCTGGACCGGGCGCCAGGTCGTCCACCGGACGAGGCCGTGGATCGCGCAGTCCAGTTCGGGCTCGGAGATGTCGAGCTGGTACTCGGCGCCGTCGAAGGTGTACCGGCCGTGGTCCACACGGTTGGGCCAGGGGATCAGCAGTTGGCCGAACGCGGCCGGGGCCGGCTCGTCGGCACTGTAGGAGAGCAGGAGGGGCTCCCCCTGATGGCTGAGTTCACGCAGGCCCGCGCCGGCTTCCGTGATCGTCGCCCGGTAGTCACCCGCCTCCAGGCGGAACTGTTCCCCCGTCGTGGCTATGTCCATGGAGCGATGGATATCCCGGAGGGCCGCGTGCCCACGGGCTCGGGGCCCGGCATCCACAGATCGGGTGAGCGTCCTGGGCCGTACGGCTTCCGGCCGGTGCGTTCCGGGGTGCGGACGCGGAAGGTTCTGGTGCCAGGTCCGTCCGCGACGGGCCGAGGGGTCGCGGGGAAGGGCGTCGGTGGGACCGGAGCGGCAGAGAACCATGATCGCCGGAGCATGGGAGCGGGCCCGCGGCCAGCTGTGGCCGGTGGCGCAGCAGGGGGTGGCGTGCGGCCTGTCGTGGTGGGTCGCCCGCATCCTCTTCGACCACCACGTGCCGCTCTTCGCGCCGATCGCCACGCTGGTGGCGCTCAACACCCAGCTGGGCGGCCGCGGCACCAACGCCGTGCGTGTGGTGTTCGGAGTGGTGTGCGGCGTGCTGATCGGTCAGGCCGCGTACGTACTGCTCGGCCGAACGGCGGGGGCCGTGGCCGTGGGCTGCGCGGTGCTGGTCGCCCTGCTGGCCGCCCTGGTGCTCGACGGCGAACGGGTGACCATGGCGCAGGCCGGGGTGAGCGCGGTGATCGCCGTCGCGTCCGGGCAACTGGCCGGGATCGAACGGATCGAGGACGTGCTGGTGGGGGCCGCGGTCGCCCTGATCTTCAGCCAGCTCCTCTTCCCCGTCCACCCGCTGAAGCTGCTGCGCCGGGCGGAGAACGCCGCCCTGCGGGGACTGGCCAGGCTCCTGCGGCTCGGTGTCCGGGGCCACGGCGGCGATCCCGAGGAGGTGCTGCCGCTGGAATCACGCACGCTGTACCAGCTCCTGCGCGATGTGGACCAGGCCCGTACCGACATGGTGAACGTCGCCCGGCGCACCCCGCGCTGGCGCCTGCACCGGGGCTCGGTCCAGGCCATGAGCAAGGCCGCGCTGCGGCTCGGCATGCTGGGCAACAGTTGCCTGCTCCTGGCCCGTCTCGCCGCCGAGCCCGGACCCGGCACCGAGGGACCGCTCGACGCCGGCATCCAAGAGCTGGCCGATGTGCTGGAGACGTACGCGGCGGCGGCGCCCGACGCCCCCGCGCGCCACCGTTGCGTCCGGTCCGCGCTCGCCGTGGCCGCGCGCTTCCCCGCGGAGGCGGATACGCGGAACGGTGCGGATACGAGCAACGGGGCAAGCGCTCGGCAGGAGGCGGGGACGCGGGCCGAGGCGGCGCGACTCGCCCTGGGACTCTCGGTACGCGACCTGCTCGTCGTCGTCGGGGTGTCCGAGGAGGAGGCGGAAAGGGCGGTACGGGAACACGCCACGGACGCCCCCCTCCACGGCTGACCCCCCTCCACGGCTGCCCCCTCCACGGCCGACTCCCTGCCCCCTGCCCCCTGCCCCCTGCCCCTGCCCGGGGAACAGCCCGTGGCTCAGTCCGGTGACGGGCCCCGGCGCGGTTCGCGGGCGGTGACCAGGCGGTCGTCGGGGCGGATCGCGCCGATCCGGGGGTCGTTGTAGCGCAACGGGCTGCCGTCCCGGACCACGGCCAGGACGGGCTCGGCGATCTGCCCGGGGGCGTGGCCGACCTCGGCCGGGGCCGGAGGCCGCTCGGCGATCTCCAGGCCCAGCCCGGTGGACAGGAGTTCCTCCAGGACGGTGCCGACCGCCGGGCTGAGCGAGGCGACGCCGAGCAGATGGCCGGCGGTCTCCGCGGAGGTGATGACGGCGGCGCCGTTCATCCGGCGGGCGGTCAGCGCGGCGAGGACCGCGGTGTCGTCGCGGGTGGTGGCGATCAGCACGTGCCCCGCCCGGCCGAGCTCGGCCCGTTCGAGCACGTCGGTACGGGTGCCGTCGCCGACGATGCCGACCAGACCGTGGCGGTTCGCCTCGTCGACCGCCGCCGCGCTGACGTCGACCACGACGATCTCCCGGGGCCGGGTTCCACGGGCCCGCAGCGTGACCACCGCTGCCCGGCCCTTGGTGCCGTAGCCGACCACCACCGTGTGTCCCCGCACCTTGCGCCTCCAGGACTGCTCACGCCACTCGGCCCGGGTCCGCTCCGTCAGCGCGCTGATCGTGGTGCCGACCAGGATCAGCAGGAAGCCCAGCCGCAGCGGTGTGATCACCAGAGTGTTCACGAGCCGCGCCGTCCCGCTGACCGGAACGACGTCCCCGTACCCGATCGTGGTGAGCGTGACCGCCGCGTAGGAGAAGCTCGTCAGCCGGCCGACCGGGTGCCCCGCCGAGTCCCGGTAGCCGCTCCGGCCGAGGAAGACCACGGCGGCGGCGAGGGCGATGAGCCCGAAGGCGAGTGCGAGCCGCCACAGGATGATCCGGAACGGGCCGCGCATCCGGTACGGGGACCTGAACCGGGACGCCGCAACCGCGTCCCAGTCCCTGCCCTTGGTGGTGGTACGGCGGGGAGAGGTGGCTCATCGTCCAGGTCGGGTCGCCCCCGTCTCCGAAGGCGTGTTCGCCGCCCTCGGCCGCCTCGTGAGGGTGGCGTGGTCGTGTCGCGCTGGAGTTGTGCTTGAGGCGCCCTTGAGGAGTTCTTGAGGCTTGCTGGAGGGGGGGTAGGGGGTGGGGATGGGCTGTCGAGCGGGGGGAGTTCAGTCGGTTGGGGGCGGAGAGGGGAGCTTGGCGGCGGTGGGGGAGGGGTGTAAACCGACTTCCCTGTTTTGTTTACTCGGCGCAGGGGGTGGATCGGGGGGAGGCCGGGCGACAAGTGGCCGTGATTCCGGCGAAAGAGTCCTGTCGCTGTGCCTGGTGGTGGGGAGGAGCGGGAGAGGGCTGCCACAGAAGAGACAGTGTTGTATGATTCCGCGTGGCTGTCACGCCCGGGGGGTTGAACATTCGACTGATGCCATGAAATGAGGGGCCATGCAGACCCGGTCGCACCGGACCCGGCAAGCGCTTGTGCGGGCCATGGCCGAGCTGGTCGCGGACGGGCCGGCCTCGGATGCGGGGCTGGTCAACGTCTGCCAGAGGGCGGGGGTGAGCAGGGGTGCTCTCTACCACCACTTCGCCTCCACCGCGATGTTGGCCGCCGCGGTCTACGAGGAGGCGCACCACCGGATCGTCGCGCTCATCGACGAGGCGTTCGGCCGGGAGCCGGCGGACGCCCTGCGGAGTTTCCTCGTCACCTTGGGCGAGTCGCTGCGTACGGATCCGATCGTGCGGGCGGGGATGAAGCTGGCGGGCGACGGGACGTTCCAGTCGCCCCGGCTGCGGGACCAGATGCTGGCCATGCTCCACGAGCGCCTCGTGCTCGCCGGGCGGCGGGCCGCGTACCCGGTCGAGGACCTCGCCGATCTCGTCGTGCTGCTCGCCGCGGGCGTGGAGACCCTGGGGCGCAGTGACCCCAGGTGGTGGGAGGGGCGCAGCGTGGACCGGCTGTGGCCGATGCTGCAGGCGCTGTTCGATTCCGATGGCGGTTCCGGTGATTCCGGCGGTCGCGGCGTGGTGCGGGCTCGGCCGTCGGTGCCGCGGCCCGCGGAGGGCTGAGCGGCCTTCAGGTCGACGAAGGCCGCGGGGCGCCCGCCGGGGGTGTGGTCCGCAGGCGGCTGATGAGGCCGGGGGTGGCCAGGCCCGGCAGGACGAAGCGCCAGAGGGAGCCGATCCGGTCGATGAGCTCGGCGCGGCCGCTGTACGCCTGGTCCATCGTCTGGACGCCGGTGTAGGCGCCGACGATGAAGAGTGTCGCCTCGTCGATGTCGAGACCGGGCAGCATCTCGCCCTGGTCCATGGCCTGCCGCAGGAGGCTCCGTATGACCTCGATGGACTGCTCGTAGCCGGTCTGGAACGCGGCGAACGAGGACTGCTCCACGGAGAGGCGGACGCTGGCGCGGAGCGCCGGATCGCTCTGCAGCTGCTGGGCGAACCTGAAGGTCAGGTCGATCAGGCTCTGGAGCTTCACCGGCTGCTCCTCCACCTGGAGCGCGTCGATGTGCGTGTCGAGCAGGGCGAGGGCGATCGCTTCCTTCGACGGGAAGTGGTGGTACAGCGCCCCGCGCGTGAGGCCGGCCCGCGCCAGGATGTCGGTGGTGCTCGCCGAGTCGTAACCGCGCTCGTCGAACAGCTCCGCCGCGGCGGTGAGGATGGCTTGACGCGTCCGCTGTGCCCGTTCTTGTTTGGCCATGTCACTCTCTCGCCGCGAAAAATTTTGACGTACTTGTCTGTATCTTAACGCAACGTGACGCGGGGCTGCGGTGGGGTGGAGGCGGGACGGAGGCGGATCGACGCTGATCGGCCTCTCCCGGCCCGATTACGGGCACCCGAGGCGGAAGCCGATGCCCCGGACGGTGTGTATCCACTCGCTGGAGCCGAGCTTGCCCCGCAGGGTCCCGACGTGGGTGTCGATGGTACGGCCCCGGGGGGACCAGGCGTCGCCCCAGACCTGGGCCATGATCTGGCGGCGCGAGATCACGGTGTCCGGCTGCGAGGCGAGCAGGAACAGCAGGTCGAACTCCTTGCGGGTCAGGTCCAGCGGCTCGTCGTCCAGCGTGGCCGTCCGCGCGTCGGCGTCGACGCGCAGGCCCAGGTGGACGGCGACGCGCGCCGGCGTGGTCTGGCGGTGGACCCGCCGCATGATGGCCTCCATCCGGGCCAGCAGCTCCCGGAACCCGTACGGCTTGACCAGGTAGTCGTCCGCCCCGGCCTGCAGGCCGAGGACGCGGTCGAGCTCGGAGTCGCGCGCCGTCACGGTGATGATCGGCGTCTCGCTGACGGTGCGGATGCCCCGGCACACTTCGAGCCCGTCGAGGTCCGGGAGGTCGAGGTCGAGCAGGACGAGGTCGGCGTCGGAGTGGGAGCGGAGCGCCTGGGCGCCGTTCTTCGCACTCTGCGTCACATATCCCTGCCTGGTCAGTCCCTGGAGGAGCGTGTCGGCGTCCCGGGTGTTGGCCTCGACGACCAGGACGCGTAGTCCTTCCTGCCGGTGAGGGGTCGGGGAGGCGGCGAAGTGGGGCCGGGAGGGGCCGCCCTGTGGATGTCGGGGGCGGGCGTGCTCGGTCGGCGAAGTGAGGAGATCCACGGCCTGCCGATTCATCTGTTCCTCCTGTGGCGTGGCCGCAGCGGCTGGGGCGCTGCAGTCGGCGACGAGGAAGATAACAAACAGACGTGTCTGAATGTCAAGGGGCTTCCACCCCCGCGTGTCAAGGGCCCCGTTGGGTGAATACGTGCCCTGAAGTGGCTGCGGCGTGCTAGATGGCACCGCGTCTGGGACAGGTGATCCAAAAAGCTTGGGAAGTTGTTAACCAGGACCACGCAGACCTGTCTGTATGTTGGGCACGGAAGGTTTGCCGCAGCGGGGGGCGACGGCGTGCCGTAGGTGTCCCCTGCCCGCATACGACAGGAGTCCTGCACATGCCGCACTTCGCTGAGCAGTCGTCCACGGCACGGGCCATGGGAACGGGACGGGTCTCGGTGGTCGAGCAGGACTTAACCCGGGTCCCGGCGCAGCGCCTGACGTCGACGGTCCCGCGGGAGTACGTCCACCGCGCGGCGGTCTCCGAGGTCTTCCTGACGGGGTGGGACGCCATCGGCCCCGTCGACCCGCGGGGCGGTTCCGAGAGCTTCGTGGTCCGCGCCCAATGGCCGCGCAGCCACTCCCTGTTCGCCCGCGACGGCGAGTTCCAGGACCCGCTGCTCCTGATCGAGTCGGTGCGACAGGTCGGATCCCTGCTGGCCCACGCCGAGTTCGACGTCCCCTTCGGCCACCAGTTCCTGATGCGGGACATGTCGGTCTCGCTCGAACCCGAGCTGCTGCGGGCGGGGAACACGCCCACCGAGGTCGTCCTGCGCACCGAGTGCCGGGACATCGTCCGCCGCAACGGCGCGCTGTCCTCCATGGGTTACGTCGTCACCGTGGAGCGGGACGGCAGAAGACTCGGCACCGCCGAGGCGTCCTTCAGGTGCATGAGCCCGCAGGTGTTCCAGCGGCTGCGCGGCGACACGCCCACCCACAGCGATCAACCGATGCCACCGGCCGTCGAGCCGGCCCTCGTGGGGCACACCAGCCCCCGGCACGTCGTGCTCGGCGTGCCCGCGCCGGGCACGGCCGGCCGCTGGCAACTGCGGGTCGACACCGCCCACCCCACCTACTTCGACCACCCGGTGGACCACGTCCCGGGCATGGTCCTCCTGGAGGCCGCCCGCCAGGCCGCGCACGCGGTCAGCGGCATGCCCGACGCGCTGGTGCTGGGCCTGAGGAGCACCTTCACCTGCTACGCCGAGTTCGAGGCGCCGTGCTGGATCGAGGCCCGGACCGTTCCGGGCGAACGCGCGGACGGCGTGCCGGTCAGGGTGGAAGGAACCCAGCGGGGCAAGCCGGTCTTCACCACCGACCTCGTCGTGGCGCCCCGGACCCGCTGATCCGTCGTCCGCCCCGCAGCACGCGTACCCGTCGCCGAGTACGCCGTCGCCGAGTACGCCGTCGACTCGGGTGAGGGCGCCGGCGGACGAACCCCGGCACCACGACGTACCGCCCCGCCTGCGAACCGACGCTCCGGGTCCGGTGGACCAGCCACCGGACCCGGAGCTCTTGGCAAAGATCTGACCCCGACTTGGCGGCACCGGGAAGTGCCACCGGCCGCTTGCCGATCCCGACAGAGTCCTGCAACGGATCGTCTGGAGGCCGGCCGCACTCCCCGCACATGCTTGAGCCGGACCCTGCTCACCGCACCGTCCCCCGACTCACCCATGCCCTCGTCACTCAGGAGAGCCATGTCCCGACGCCTTTTCACCTCGGAGTCCGTCACCGAGGGACATCCGGACAAGATCGCCGACCAGATCAGCGACACCATCCTCGACGCGCTGCTCGCCCAGGACCCGAACTCCCGTGTCGCGGTGGAGGCCCTGGTCACCACCGGCCAGGTGCACGTCGCGGGCGAGGTGACGACCTCGGCGTACGCCGACATCGCCACCCTCGTGCGCGAGAAGATCCTGGACATCGGATACGACTCCTCCGCGAAGGGGTTCGACGGGGCGTCCTGCGGCGTCTCCGTCTCCATCGGCCAGCAGTCGCCCGACATCGCGCAGGGCGTGGACACCGCCTACGAGAAGCGCGTCGAGGGCGCCTCCCGGAAGGACGCGGGCGACGAGCTGGACAAGCAGGGCGCCGGCGACCAGGGCCTGATGTTCGGCTACGCGTCGGCCGAGACCCCCTCCTTGATGCCGCTGCCGATCGACCTGGCCCACCGGCTGTCGCGCCGCCTCACGGAGGTCCGCAAGGAGGGGATCGTCCCCTACCTGCGCCCCGACGGAAAGACCCAGGTCACCATCGCGTACGAGGACGACCGGCCCGTCCGCCTGGACACCATCGTCGTCTCCTCCCAGCACGCCCCGGGCATCGACCTGGACTCCCTCCTCGCCCCCGACATCCGGCTCCACGTCGTGGAGCACGTGCTGGCGCAGCTCGCGGCCGACGGCATCAAGCTGGCGACCGACGACTACCGCCTCCTGGTGAACCCCACCGGAAAGTTCGAGATCGGCGGCCCCATGGGCGACGCCGGCCTCACCGGACGGAAGATCATCGTCGACACGTACGGCGGCTACGCCCGCCACGGCGGCGGCGCCTTCTCCGGCAAGGACCCGTCGAAGGTGGACCGTTCGGCCGCCTACGCCATGCGCTGGGTCGCCAAGAACGTCGTCGCCGCCGGACTCGCCGAGCGCTGCGAGGTCCAGGTCGCGTACGCGATCGGCAAGGCCGAGCCGGTCGGCCTCTTCGTGGAGACCTTCGGCACCGCCACCGTCCCCCAGAAGGACCTGGAGCGGGCGATCGGCGAGGTCTTCGACCTGCGCCCGGCCGCCATCATCCGCGACCTCGACCTGCTGCGCCCCGTCTACGCCGCCACCGCCGCGTACGGGCACTTCGGCCGCGACGACGACGGGTTCACCTGGGAGCGGACCGACCGGGCCGCGCAGCTGAAGGCCGCCGCAGGGCTTTGACAGTGACGTGCCTGACGGCCTGAGAGCCCCTATCCCAGGAGTGACGACGTGCGCATCGCGGTGACTGGATCCATCGCAACAGACCATCTCATGGTGTTCCCCGGCCGGTTCGCGGACCAGCTGGTCCCCGACCAGCTCGCCCACCTCTCGCTGTCCTTCCTCGTCGACGACCTCGAAGTACGCCGGGGAGGAGTGGCGGCCAACATCGCCTTCGGGCTGGGCAGCCTCGGCCTCACCCCCCAGCTCGTCGGCTCGGTCGGCGACGACTTCGCCGAGTACGAGCTCTGGCTCAAGCGGCACGGTGTCGACACCGGCGCGGTCCACGTGTCGACGACACGGCAGACCGCCCGGTTCATGTGCCTCACCGACCAGGACGGCAACCAGATCGCGGCGTTCTACGCCGGCGCCATGGCCGAGGCCGCGGACACCGGCCTGGACGGCATGCTGTCCGGCCCCGCCCGCCCCGACCTGGTGCTCGTCTGCCCGAACGAGCCCGCGGCCATGCTGCGCTTCACGCAGGAGTGCCGGGACCACGGCGTGCCCTTCGCCGCCGACCCCTCGCAGCAGCTGGCCCGGCTGAACGGCGAGGAGGTGCGCCGCCTGGTCGAGGGCGCCGAGTGGCTGTTCACCAACGAGTACGAGAAGGCCCTGGTCCTGGAGCGCCTGGGCTGTACGGAGGACGACGTGCTCGACAAGGTCGGCGCCTGGGTGACCACGCTGGGAGCGGCCGGAGTCCGCATCGACCGCCGGGGCGAGGAGCCGCTCGTCGTGCCCGCCGTCCCCGGGGTGCGTTCGCTGGATCCGACCGGCGCGGGCGACGCCTTCCGGGCCGGGTTCCTCACCGCGCTCAGCCGCGGCCTGTCCGAACGGACGGCCGCCAGGCTGGGCTGCGTGGTGGCGGGCGCGGCCCTGGAGACGGTCGGCTCGCAGGCGTACGAGACCGACGCGGCCCGGCTGACGGAGGTGTTCGCCGCCGCGTACGGCCAGGAGGCCGCGCGGGAGGTCGAACCGTCGTGGGGAGCGCGGTCATGACCGCGAGCCGCGCGACCGCCCTCCGCGAGGCACTCGCCGAGCGGGTCGTCGTCGCCGACGGCGCCATGGGCACGATGCTCCAGGCCCAGGAACCCAGCCTCCAGGATTTCGAGAACCTCGAAGGCTGCAACGAGGTCCTCAATCTCACGCGGCCGGACATCGTGGCCTCGGTGCACCGTGAGTACTTCGCCGCGGGTGTCGACTGCGTGGAGACGAACACCTTCGGTGCCAATCACGCGGCGCTGGGGGAGTACGACATCGCCCACCGCGTCCACGAGCTGTCGGTGGCCGGGGCCCGGGTCGCCCGTGAGGTCGCGGACGAGTTCACGGCCGTCGACGGCCGGCAGCGCTGGGTCCTGGGCTCCATCGGTCCCGGCACCAAGTTGCCGACCCTCGGGCACGCCCCGTACACGGTGCTGCGCGACGCCTACCAGCAGAACGCCGAGGGCCTCCTCACCGGCGGCGCCGACGCGCTGATCGTCGAGACCACGCAGGACCTGCTCCAGACGAAGGCGTCCGTCATCGGCGCCCGCCGCGCCCTGGCGGCGCTCGGCGCCGACGTGCCGCTGATCGTCTCGGTCACGGTGGAGGCCACCGGCACCATGCTCCTCGGCTCCGAGATCGGGGCGGCCCTGACGGCCCTGGAGCCGCTGGGCATCGACATGATCGGCCTGAACTGCGCCACCGGCCCGGCCGAGATGGCCGAGCACCTGCGCTACCTGTCCCGGCACTCCCGGATCCCGCTGTCGGTGATGCCGAACGCGGGGCTGCCGGTACTGACCTCCGAGGGCGCCCACTACCCGCTGGGCCCGGTCGAACTGGCCGACGCGCAGGAGCAGTTCGTGCGCGAGTACGGCCTCTCGCTGGTGGGCGGCTGCTGCGGTACGACTCCGGATCACCTGCGGGCGATCGTGGAGCGCGTACGGGGGAGGGAGCCCGCGGCACGGGAGCCCCGGCCGGAACCGGGCGCGGCGTCCCTGTACAGCCATGTCCCGTTCCGGCAGGACACCTCGTACCTCGCCATCGGCGAGCGGACGAACGCCAACGGGTCGAAGAAGTTCCGCGAGGCCATGCTGGAGGGCCGGTGGGACGACTGCGTGGAGATGGCCCGGGACCAGATCCGCGAGGGCGCGCACATGCTCGATCTGTGCGTGGACTACGTCGGCCGTGACGGCGTCGCCGACATGGAGGAGCTGGCGGGCCGGTTCGCGACCGCCTCGACCCTCCCGATCGTGCTCGACTCCACCGAAGTGCCGGTGCTGCGGGCGGGTCTGGAGAAGCTCGGTGGCCGTGCGGTCATCAACTCCGTCAACTACGAGGACGGCGACGGCCCCGAGTCCCGCTTCGTGCAGGTCACCCGGCTCGCCCAGGAGCACGGCGCGGCGCTGATCGCCCTCACCATCGACGAGGAGGGCCAGGCCCGTACCGTCGAGAAGAAGGTGGAGATCGCCGAGCGAATCATCGCCGACCTGACGGAGAAGTGGGGGTTCCACGAGTCGGATCTCCTCATCGACACCCTGACCTTCACCATCTGTACCGGCCAGGAGGAGTCACGGGGCGACGGTGTCGCGACGATCGAGGCGATCCGAGAGCTGAAGCGGCGCCACCCGGAGGTGCAGACGACGCTCGGTCTGTCGAACATCTCCTTCGGTCTCAATCCGGCCGCGCGGATCCTGCTGAACTCGGTCTTCCTCGACGAGTGTGTGAAGGCGGGTCTGGACTCGGCGATCGTGCACGCCTCGAAGATCCTGCCGATCGCCCGTTTCGACGAGGAGCAGGTCACCACCGCGCTGGATCTGATCTACGACCGGCGTGCCGAGGGTTACGACCCGCTGCAGAAGCTGATGGCGCTCTTCGAGGGTGCCACGGCCAAGTCCCTGAAGGCGGGCAAGGCGGAGGAGCTGGCGGCGCTGCCGCTGGAGGAGCGGCTCAAGCGGCGGATCATCGACGGCGAGAAGAACGGCCTGGAGGCCGACCTCGACGAGGCGCTCGGCGTGCGGCCGGCGCTGGAGATCGTCAACGAGGTGCTGCTCGACGGGATGAAGACGGTCGGCGAACTGTTCGGCGCGGGCAAGATGCAGCTGCCGTTCGTGCTCCAGTCGGCCGAGGTGATGAAGACGGCGGTGGCCCACCTGGAGCCGCACATGGAGAAGTCCGACGCGGACGGCAAGGGCACGATCGTGCTCGCCACCGTGCGCGGCGACGTCCACGACATCGGCAAGAACCTCGTCGACATCATCCTCTCCAACAACGGCTACGACGTCGTCAACATCGGCATCAAGCAGCCGGTCTCCGCGATCCTGGAGGCGGCAGAGGAGCACAAGGCCGACGTCATCGGCATGTCGGGGCTCCTCGTGAAGTCCACCGTGATCATGAAGGAGAACCTGGAGGAGCTGAACGCCCGGGGGCTGGCGGAGAAGTACCCCGTCATCCTCGGCGGCGCCGCCCTGACCAGGGCATATGTGGAGCAGGACCTCCATGAGATCTACCAGGGCGAGGTCCGCTACGCCCGCGACGCCTTCGAGGGCCTGCGCCTCATGGACGCCCTCGTCGCCGTCAAGCGGGGCGTTCCCGGAGCCGTACTCCCCGAGCTGAAGCAGCGGCGGGTGCCGAAGCGGGAGGTGGTCCTGGAGGTGCGGGAGCCCGAGCCCGGCGGCCGCTCCGACGTGGCCACCGACAACCCCGTCCCCGCCCCGCCGTTCTGGGGCACCCGGGTCGTCCAGGGCATCCCGCTCAAGGACTACGCCTCCTGGCTCGACGAGGGCGCGCTGTTCAAGGGGCAGTGGGGGCTGAAGGACCCCGCGTCGATCGAGTCCGAGGGGCGGCCGCGGCTGCGGGCGCTGCTCGACCGGGTCGAGCGGGAGGGCCTGGTGGAGGCGGCCGTGGTCTACGGCTGGTTCCCCTGCGTGTCCAAGGGCGAGGACCTGATCGTCCTGGACGAGCACGGGAGCGAGCGGACCCGCTTCACCTTCCCCCGGCAGGAGCGCGGCCGTCGGCTCTGCCTCGCCGACTTCCACCGGGCGGAGGAGACCGGCGAGACCGACGCCGTCGCCCTCCAGGTGGTCACGGTCGGTCCCCGGATCGGCGAGGAGACCGCCCGGCTCTTCGCCGCCGACGCCTACCGCGACTACCTCGAACTCCACGGCCTCTCCGTGCAGTTGGCGGAGGCGCTGGCCGAGTACTGGCACGCGCGGGTGCGGCGCGAGTGGGGCATCGGCGGCGCGGACCCGGCGGGTCTCGCCGGCATGCTCCGCACCGAGTACCAGGGCTGCCGCTACTCCCTCGGCTACCCGGCCTGCCCCGACCTGGAGGACCGGGCGAAGATCGCCGGCCTGCTCCGGCCGGAGCGGATCGGGGTCGAGCTGTCGGAGGAGTACCAGCTCCATCCCGAGCAGTCGACGGACGCGATCGTCGTCCACCACCCGGAGGCCAGCTACTTCAACGCGGGAGGCCGACGCCTGTGAACCCGACGTCTGTGAACCCGGCGTCTGTGAACCCGACGCCTGTGAATCCGACACCCACCTTCTCCTTCGAGTTCTTCCCGCCGAAGACCGACAAAGGGGAGAGGACGCTGTGGGACGCGATCCGGCGCGTGGAGGCGCTCGGGCCGGACTTCGTCTCCGTGACGTACGGCGCCGGCGGCTCCTCCCGGGAGCGGACGGTCGAGGTCACGAAGCGGATCGCCGCCGAGACCACGCTCCGGCCCGTCGCCCACCTCACCGCCGTCGGCCACTCCGTCGCCGAACTCCGGCACATCATCGGGCAGTACGCCGACGCCGGCGTCCGGGACGTGCTCGTCCTGCGCGGGGACCCGCCAGGCGACCCCATGGGCCCCTGGACCCCGCACCCCGAGGGCTTCACCTACGCCCATGAGCTGGTCGAACTCGTCCGCTCGCTCGGCGACTTCAGGATCGGCGTCGCCGCCTTCCCCGAGCGCCATCCGCGCTCGGCCGACTGGGAGAGCGAGATCCGCCACTTCGTCGCCAAGTGCGGGGCGGGCGCCGACTACGCGATCACCCAGATGTTCTTCGACCCGGAGGACTACCTGCGGCTGCGCGACCGGGTCGCCGCCGCCGGCTGCGACACCCCGATCATCCCCGAGATCATGCCGGCCACCGACGTCCGGCAGATCCGCCGCTTCGCCGAACTCAGCGGCGCCGCCTTCCCCGAGGACCTGGCGCACCGCCTGGAGGCCGCCAAGGACGACCCGGCGCGCGCTCACCGCATCGGCGTCGAGCACGCCACCGCGATGGCCGAGCGCCTCCTCGGGGAGGGCGCTCCGGGCCTGCACTACATCACGCTCAACAAGTCGACGGCGACGCTTGAGATCCACCGCAACGTCCTGAACTCCCGTGCAACGCAACCAAGGAGCACATCGCATGTCCTCGCAGCCGCCCGCTGATTTCACCGACTTCAAGGTCGCCGACCTGTCCCTGGCCGCCTTCGGCCGCAAGGAGATCACCCTCGCCGAGCACGAGATGCCCGGCCTGATGGCGATCCGCCGCGAGTACGCGGAGTCCCAGCCGCTGGCGGGCGCCCGCATCACCGGCTCCCTGCACATGACCGTGCAGACCGCCGTCCTCATCGAGACGCTCGTCGCCCTCGGCGCCCAGGTCCGCTGGGTGTCCTGCAACATCTACTCCACCCAGGACCACGCGGCCGCCGCGATCGCCGCCGCCGGGATCCCGGTCTTCGCCTGGAAGGGCGAGACCCTGGAGGAGTACTGGTGGTGCACCGAGCAGGCCCTCACCTGGCCCGCCGGCGACGGCCCGAACATGATCCTCGACGACGGCGGTGACGCCACCCTCCTCGTCCACAAGGGCGTCGAGTACCGCAAGACCGGGGCGCTTCCGGAGGCGGAGAACGAGGAACTCGCCGTCGTCCGCGCCCTGTTGGAGAACAGCCCGCTGGACTGGCCGGCGCTCGCCGCCGGCATCCGGGGTGTCACGGAGGAGACCACCACCGGGGTCCACCGCCTGTACGAGATGCACCGGGACGGCGCCCTGCTCTTCCCGGCGATCAATGTGAACGACGCCGTGACGAAGTCGAAGTTCGACAACAAGTACGGCTGCCGTCACTCGCTGATCGACGGCATCAACCGTGCGACGGACGTCCTCATCGGCGGCAAGACGGCCGTCGTGTGCGGTTACGGCGACGTCGGCAAGGGCTGCGCCGAGTCGCTGCGTGGTCAGGGCGCGCGTGTGATCGTGACGGAGATCGACCCGATCTGCGCGCTGCAGGCGGCGATGGACGGGTACCAGGTCGCCACCCTGGAGGACGTGGTGGAGACGGCGGACATCTTCATCACGACGACGGGCAACAAGGACATCATCATGGCGTCCGACATCGCCCGGATGAAGCACCAGGCGATCGTGGGCAACATCGGTCACTTCGACAACGAGATCGACATGGCCGGTCTGGCGCGGATCCCGGGGATCGTGAAGGACGAGGTGAAGCCGCAGGTCCACACGTGGACGTTCGAGGGCGGCAAGGTCGTCATCGTCCTGTCCGAGGGCCGTCTGCTGAACCTGGGCAACGCGACGGGTCACCCGTCGTTCGTGATGTCGAACTCGTTCGCGGACCAGACGCTGGCCCAGATCGAGCTGTTCACGAAGCCGGAGCAGTACCCGACGGACGTGTACACGCTGCCGAAGCACCTGGACGAGAAGGTCGCCCGCCTCCACCTGGACGCGCTCGGCGTGAAGCTGACGACCCTCCGCCCCGAGCAGGCCGCGTACATCGGCGTGAAGGTCGAGGGCCCGTACAAGCCGGACCACTACCGCTACTGAGTGCGCACCGCCCCCCGTCCGCGCAGGCCGGCTTCCGCGAGGAATTCGGCCTGCGCGGATTCTTTTTCCGCGTTTGACGAGAATTTGACGTTCCCCTGTCCTCGGTGGGGAAGTGTTGCGCTCTCTTGCCGATCCGGTCCCATTTCTGGAGGGCGGTCCATTGAAGCGGATATGGGGCTCCTAGGAGGCTTGTGGCTCTAAGAGAGTGAGGGAGCCATCGTGCGCAAGGTGCTCATCGCCAACCGTGGCGAAATCGCTGTTCGTGTCGCCCGTGCCTGCCGGGATGCCGGGATCGCGAGCGTAGCCGTCTACGCCGATCCGGACCGGGACGCTC
>NZ_JABBGE010000013.1 GCF_012927245.1 Streptomyces sp. R302 | reverse complement strand
CCCGACCTGTAAGGCCAGGTCAGGGCATGTGTCGGGTCAGCGCTCGACCTCGCCCTTGATGAACTTCTCGACGTTGGCCAGGGCCTCGTCGTCGAAGTACTGGACCGGCGGGGACTTCATGAAGTAGCTCGACGCGGAGAGGATCGGGCCGCCGATGCCGCGGTCCTTGGCGATCTTCGCGGCGCGCAGGGCGTCGATGATGACACCCGCGGAGTTCGGGGAGTCCCAGACCTCGAGCTTGTACTCCAGGTTCAGCGGGACGTCGCCGAAGGCGCGGCCCTCAAGGCGGACGTACGCCCACTTGCGGTCGTCCAGCCAGGCCACGTAGTCCGACGGGCCGATGTGGACGTTCTTGTCGCCCAGCTCGCGGTCGGGGATCTGCGAGGTGACGGCCTGCGTCTTGGAGATCTTCTTGGACTCCAGGCGCTCGCGCTCGAGCATGTTCTTGAAGTCCATGTTGCCGCCGACGTTGAGCTGCATGGTGCGCTCGAGACGGACACCGCGGTCCTCGAAGAGCTTGGCCATCACGCGGTGCGTGATGGTGGCGCCCACCTGGGACTTGATGTCGTCGCCGACGATCGGGACACCGGCCTCGGTGAACTTGTCGGCCCACTCCTTGGTGCCGGCGATGAAGACCGGGAGGGCGTTGACGAAGGCGACCTTGGCGTCGATGGCGCACTGGGCGTAGAACTTCGCCGCGGCCTCGGAACCGACGGGCAGGTAGCAGACGAGGACGTCGACCTGGCGGTCCTTGAGGACCTGGACGACGTCGACCGGCGCCTCGGCGGACTCCTCGATGGTCTGGCGGTAGTACTTGCCGAGGCCGTCGAGGGTGTGACCGCGCTGGACGGTGACGCCGGAGGCGGGCACGTCGCAGATCTTGATGGTGTTGTTCTCGCTGGCGCCGATGGCGTCCGCGAGGTCCAGGCCGACCTTCTTCGCGTCGACGTCGAAGGCGGCGACGAACTCGACGTCACCGACGTGGTAGTCGCCGAACTGGACGTGCATCAGGCCGGGCACCTTGGTCGCCGGGTCGGCGTCCTTGTAGTACTCGACGCCCTGCACCAGCGAGGCGGCGCAGTTGCCCACGCCGACGATGGCTACGCGAACCGAACCCATTCCGGTTGCTCCCTGTGTGATCGTGGAAGCCCTGCTGGCGCAGGGTTTCACTTGGCGGTGTCGTCGGACGGATCCGGCCGGGTACTGCCCCCGTGCCGGGGCAGGCCGCCCGTCTCTCCAGAATCGTTGTCGTGCGGAGCGTCGGTCTCGGGCCGCTGGTCGCGTCCCGCCCGCTCGCTCTCGATGAGCTCGTTCAGCCAGCGCACTTCGCGCTCCACGGACTCCATTCCGTGGCGCTGGAGCTCAAGCGTGTAGTCGTCGAGTCGCTCGCGCGTCCGGGCCAGCGAGGCGCGCATCTTCTCCAGGCGCTCCTCCAGCCGGCTGCGGCGGCCTTCGAGGACCCGCATCCGCACCTCGCGCTCGGTCTGGCCGAAAAACGCGAAGCGGGCGGCGAAGTGCTCGTCCTCCCAGGCATCGGGGCCGGTGTGGGAGAGGAGCTCCTCGAAGTGCTCCTTCCCCTCGGGCGTCAACCGGTAGACGATCTTGGCCCGGCGTCCTGCGAGTGACGAGGCGAGAGCCTCCTCGGGGGCGCTGCCCGGCTCCTCGATCAACCAGCCGTTGGCGACCAGCGTCTTGAGGCAGGGGTAGAGCGTCCCGTAGCTGAACGCCCGGAAGATGCCGAGCGAGGTGTTGAGGCGCTTGCGCAGCTCGTATCCGTGCATCGGGGCTTCGCGCAGCAGGCCGAGAACGGCGAATTCGAGGATGCCGGAGCGTCTGCTCATATGTCGCCTCCTCCGCCTTACGCTCTGTGTCCGAAACACCTATGCCGTGCTGATGTATCGACTCGATACATCAGCACGATAGAACGGCCCGAGAGGTCCGACAAGTGGGGGTGTGGTGACCGGCGTCACATCGTCAATTCACAGCGTGCGACTTGCCTGATTTGGGGTGAACTCCGGCGCAAGAGGGGTTTTGGCCGTGCGTAGTCTGTGCGGCATGCACACCACCGGGAACCAGGAGCCGCGCTGGGGCGTCAGTGCAGCGGGTGACCGGCTGCGGTACGAAAGGGGCCTCCGATGGGCTCCGGTCGTACGCATTTCGGGGGGACCGGAACTCAACTGCCGCTTCCAGGCGTACGCGCCTGCCCGAGGAGTAGTCGTTCGATGAGCGAGCACCGTCGCAGGATGCCGTCGCAGGAGCCGCCGTCGGGCGGCCGCGCGGCGGCACGACGCGCCGCCCAGCAGCCGCCGGGCCGCAGGTCGGCCCCGGCCCACAACCCCGGAACCGGGACGCCCCCGTACGGATCGCCGGCCCCTTACGGGTCGTCCGGCGCGTACGGGGCGTCCGGTTCCCACGGGGCCCCCTCCTCCCCCGGGGAGGAGGGGCGTCCGTACGGCGGCCGCGCGGAGGCCCGCCGGGCCGCCCAGCGCGGTGGCCGCCGGCGCGCGCCCGCGGCCGGCCCCGGCGGACCGAACGGTCCTGGCGGCGGTGGCCGCCGGGGCGGTGGCGGCGGTGGCGGCGGACGCGGCGGAGGCCCGGGCGGTCGCCCGCCGGGCAAGAAGCGGCTGATCGACTACCCGAGGTACGACAAGGACGGCTGGCGTCGCTGGATGCCGTCCTGGAAGCTCGTCACGGGCACGTTCCTGTTCTTCGTGGCACTCCTCATGGGCGCCTCGGTCATCGCGTACTCGCAGGTGGTCGTCCCCGACGTGGCCAAAACCGCGACCTCCCAGAACAACATCTACTACTGGGACGACGGCACGCGGATGGTCGCCACCGGCGCCGGCGCGAATCGCCAGATCGTCGGCATCGACCAGATCCCGAAGGTCATGCAGGAAGCCGTGATCTCGGCCGAGAACAAGACCTTCCGGGACGACTGGGGCGTCGACCCCATGGGCATCGCCCGCGCCGTGTGGAACATGGCGAAGGGCGGCGAGACCCAGGGCGGCTCGACCATCACCCAGCAGTACGTGAAGAACGGCCTGCTCGACGACCAGACGCAGTCCCTCTCCCGGAAGGTGAAGGAACTCTTCATCTCCATCAAGGTCGGCAACGACCTGGAGAAGAACGACATCCTGACCGGCTACCTCAACACCGCCTACTACGGCCGCAACGCCTACGGCATCCAGGCCGCCTCCCGCGCGTACTTCGACAAGGACTCCCGGGACCTCAACGCCTCCGAGTCGGCGGTCCTCGCCTCCGTGCTGAAGGGCGCGACGTACTACGACCCGGCCGGCTACCCCGAGTACGACCCCAACGCCACCGCCGAGAAGAACCTGGCGCGCCTCACCGAGCGCTGGGCCTGGATCCTCGACGAGATGGTCAAGGACGGGAAGATCACGGCGGAGGAGCGGGCGAAGTACAAGACCCTGCCGAAGATCAAGAAGCGGACGACGGACGCCCAGCTCAGCGGCCAGATCGGCTACCTGGTTTCGACCGCCAAGGCCAACTTCCGCAGCAAGTACGACATCAGCGAAGAGGCCCTGAACCTCGGCGGATACGAGATCCACACCACCTTCAACAAGAAGAAGGTGGAGGCGATGTCGGACTCGGTCAAGAAGGTCTACGACGAGTACATCGACGAGAAGAAGCGTCCGGAGGACGACACCCACGTCGAGTTCGGCGGCGCTTCCGTCGACGTCAAGACCGGTGCCATCGTCGCGATCTACGGCGGCCAGGACGCCACCAAGCACTACACCAACAACGCCGACACCACCGGTGCCCAGGTCGGTTCGACGTTCAAGCCCTTCGTGCTCGCCGCCGCGATGAAGGACGGCGTGCGCGACCCGGAGGGCGATGCGGTGCAGGACGCCTCCACGCGCACCCTGGTCGACCCCGACAAGAGCCGTTACTCCGGCAAGGACGACCTCAAGGTCCGCACCTACAAGGGCGACATCTGGCACGACGAGAACGGGGACGAGTGGGAGCAGGACAACGAGGGCGATCGGAGCTACGGCAACATCAGCCTGCGCCGGGCGATGATCGTCTCCGCCAACTCCCCCTTCGTGCAGCTGGGCATGGACGTCGGCATCGACAAGGTGCGTGACGCCGCCGTCAAGGCCGGTCTGCGCCCCGACTCCCTGGTGAAGGGCGAGGTTCCGTCCTTCTCCCTCGGCATCTCCAGCCCGAGCGCGATCCGGATGGCCGGCGCCTACTCCACCTTCGCCAACCAGGGCGTGCGCAACGAGCCGTACTCGGTCACCAAGGTGGTCAAGGGCGGCCAGGTCATCTTCAAGCACGAGGGCCAGTCCGAGCAGGCGTTCTCCTCGGCCATCGCCTCCAACGTCACCGACGTGCTCCGCAGCGTGGTCGAGGACAAGGACGGCACCGGTCGGAAGGCGGCCATCCCCGGCCGCGACGTGGCCGGCAAGACCGGTACCACCGACGACAACATGTCGGCCTGGTTCGTCGGCTACACCCCGCAGCTCGCGACGGCGATCGACATGTACCGCTTCGACGACGACGAGACCAAGGAAGGCCGCAAGTTCCTGGAGATGTACGGAACGGGTGGCAAGAAGTCGATCCACGGTTCGTCGTTCCCGTCCCAGATCTGGAACGACTACATGACGGACGCCGTGGCGGACCTCCCGGTCGAGAAGTTCCCGAAGCCGGAGAAGCTCGCGGACGCCAAGGCGGTCTACGGCGGCGGCGCCACGCCCAAGCCGACGGCCACCCCGACGCCGACCGAGACGCCGACGCCGACCGAGACGGCCACCACCGCCCCGACGACGACTCCCCCGCCGACGCCCACCGACACCGGCCGTCCGACGACCAAGGAGCCGAAGCCCGGCAAGACCACCTGCAGCATCTGGGACGGCTGGAACTGCAACGACACGGGTGGCGGCAACGGCGGAGCGACCCAGCCGACGCCGACCGACACCTCGGAGCCGACGCCGACGGACACGACGACGGACCCGGCCGGCCCCGGCAACGGGGGCAACGGGAACAACGGAGGCAGCGGCGGGGACCCGACCGACACCGCCACCGGAAGCTTCTTCGGCTGAGGCGACCGACCGGCACACGCGGAGGGCCGTCGTGCCCGCCCCGTACCCACGCGGTACGGAGCGGAGCGCGGCGGCCCTCCGCGTGTGCCGTCCCGCGCACGGCCGGATTCCCAGGGGCGTACGGCAGGATGTCTCCCATGCCGAGCCTGAAGAAGACGAACGGCCCCCTCGACGCCTCCCCCGGCGCCGCCGCCCCCGTCGTCGCGCCCGTCGTCGCCCCCACCCGGCGCGACGAGGTGGCCGCCGCCGGCAGCGCGCTCATCGGCGGGCGTTACGGCCGCCGCGCCCTGCCCGGCAGCGGTCCCGCGGCCGGGCAGTTCACCCCGGTGAGGGTGATCGCGCTCGTGGCCATCGGCATGTTCGCGCTCGGCATGGTGCAGAAACTGCCCTGCTACAACTGGGCCTGGTTCCGCGGCACCACCTCCCAGTACACCCACGCCTGCTACTCGGACATCCCGCACCTCTTCGCCGGGCGCGGCTTCTCCGAGGGCCTGGTGCCCTACTTCGACCGGCTCGCCGGCGACATACCGTTCCTGGAGTACCCCGTCCTGACGGGGCTGTTCATGGAGGTGGCGGCCTGGCTGACGCCCGGCGGCGACCTCCAGGCCCGCGGGCAGGCGTACTGGCTCGTCAACTCCGGCCTGCTGATGGTCTGCGTGGCCGTCCTCGCGGTCTGCGTGGCCCGGACGCACCGCAACCGCCCCTGGGACGGTCTGCTCGTCGCCCTGGCGCCCGCCGTGGCCCTCACCGCCACGATCAACTGGGACCTGCTCGCCGTGGCCCTCACCGCCGCCGCGATCCTGATGTGGGCCCGCTCCCGGCCGCTCGCCGCCGGCATCCTCCTCGGCCTGGCCGTCGCCGCCAAGTTCTACCCGGTACTGCTGCTGTGGCCGCTGCTGCTGCTCTGCCGGCGGGCCGGGCGGATGCGCGCCTTCGGCACCGCGCTGCTCGGCGCGGCGGGCTCCTGGCTGGTGGTGAACCTGCCGGTGATGCTCCTCGCGCCCGAGGGCTGGAAGCAGTTCTACCTCTTCAGCCGCGACCGGAACGTGGACTTCGGCTCGGTCTGGCTGCTCGTCAGCCAGCGCGCCGACGAGACCATCCCGCCCGAGCGGGCCAACCTGTACGCGCTGCTGCTCCTGCTGCTCGCCGCGGGCGGGCTCGCCTGGCTGGCCTTCGCCGCACCCCGGCGGCCCCGCCTCGCCCAGCTGGCGTTCCTGACGGTCGCCGCGTTCGTCCTCACCAACAAGGTCTACTCGCCGCAGTACGTCCTCTGGCTGGTGCCGCTCGCCGTGCTCGCCCGGCCGCGCTGGCGCGACTTCCTCATCTGGCAGTCCTGCGAGGTCCTGTACTACCTCGGGATCTGGATGTACCTCGCGTTCACCGGCAGCGGCAACAAGCAGGGGCTGCCGCTGGACGGCTACCACTTCGCGATCGTGCTGCACCTGCTGGGCACGCTGTACCTGTGCGCCGTGGTCGTGCGGGACATCCTGGCGCCCGAGAAGGACCCGGTCCGCGGGGACGGCGCCGACGACCCCTCGGGCGGCGTCCTGGACGGCGCCGAGGACGTCTTCGTGGTGGGCAGGGCCGCCCGTCCGGCCCGCCACGCGGCCCCCGAGCACGCCGAGGGGGAACTCCTCGTGACATGGGGAACCCCCGGGGCCGAGGGCTCCCGGGGGTGATCCGACGAGGCGCGGACGACCGGCTCAGCGCTCCACGAGCCGGTCGAACTGGGTCGTGGTGTGCCGCAGGTGGGCCACCAGCTCGTCGCCGACCTGCGGCTCCTGGGCGTCGGCCGGCACGAAGAGGATCGACACCTGCATGTGCGGCGGCTCGGCGAACCAGCGCTGCTTGCCGGCCCAGACGAACGGCGACAGGTTCCGGTTGACCGTGGCCAGACCGGCCCGGGCCACGCCCTTGGCGCGCGGCATCACGCCGTGCATCGCCTTCGGGGCCTCCAGGCCCACGCCGTGCGAGGTGCCGCCGGCGACGACGACCAGCCAGCCGTCCGAGGCCGCCTTCTGCTGGCGGTAGCCGAAGCGGTCGCCCTTGGCGACCCGGGTGACGTCCAGGACCGAACCGCGGTACTCCGTGGCCTCGTGGTCGCCCAGCCAGAGCCGGGTGCCGATCCGGGCGCGGAAACGGGTCTGCGGGAACTGCTGCTGCAGCCGCGCCTGCTCCTCGGCCCGCAGGTGGCTCACGAACATGGTGTGCAGCGGCAGCCGGGCGGCGCGCAGCCGGTCCATCCAGGAGATGACCTCCTCGACGGCGTCCGTGCCGTCCGTGCGGTCCAGCGGCAGGTGCAGGGCGAAGCCCTCCAGGCGCACGTCCTCGATCGCGGCGGCGAGCTGCGCGAGCTCCTCCTCGCGCACGCCGTGCCGCTTCATCGAGCTCATGACCTCGATGACGACCCGGGCGCCGACCAGGGCGTGCACGCCGTCGACGGAGGAGACCGAGCGGACCACCCGGTCCGGCAGCGGCACCGGCTCCTCGCCCCGCCGGAACGGGGTGAGGACCAGCAGGTCGCCGCCGAACCAGTCCTTGATCTTCGCGGCCTCGTACGTGGTCCCCACCGCGAGCATGTCCGCGCCGAAGCGGGCCGCCTCCTCGGCGAGCCGCTCGTGGCCGAAGCCGTAGCCGTTGCCCTTGCAGACCGGGATCAGACCGGGGAACTGGTCGATCACGGTCTTCTGGTGCGCCCGCCAGCGAGCGGTGTCGACGTAGAGGGAGAGCGCCATGGCCGGCCCGGAACCTTTCTGATGGCTGCGGTGGGGTGTCGGAGATGTGTACGAGACCCGCGGAACTACGAGGGTACGCAAGCCCCGCGGGGTGCGTCAGCGGCGCGACATGTAGATGTCGAGCGCCTTGTGCAGGAGCTTGTTCAGCGGGAAGTCCCACTCGCCGACGTACTCCACGGCCTCGCCGCCGGTGCCGACCTTGAACTGGATCAGACCGAAGAGGTGGTCGGTCTCGTCCAGCGAGTCGGAGATGCCGCGCAGGTCGTAGACGGTGGCGCCCATCGCGTACGCGTCGCGGAGCATCCGCCACTGCATGGCGTTGGACGGCCGGACCTCGCGGCCGATGTTGTCGGAGGCGCCGTACGAGTACCAGACGTGGCCGCCGACGACGAGCATCGTCGCCGCGGAGAGGTTCACGCCGTTGTGGCGGGCGAAGTAGAGGCGCATCCGGTTGGGGTCCTCGTTGTTGAGGACCGTCCACATGCGCTGGAAGTACGAGAGCGGGCGCGGCCGGAACTTGTCGCGGACGGCGGTGATCTCGTACAGGCGCTGCCACTCGGCGAGGTCCTCGTAGCCGCCCTGGACGACCTCGACGCCGGCCTTCTCGGCCTTCTTGATGTTGCGGCGCCACAGCTGGTTGAAGCCCTTGAGGACGTCGTCGAGCGAGCGGTTGGCCAGCGGCACCTGGAAGACGTAGCGGGGCTGCACGTCGCCGAAACCGGCGCCGCCGTCGTCGCCCTGCTGCCAGCCCATCTTCCGCAGCCGGTCGGCGACCTCGAAGGCGTGCGGCATGACCTCGGTGGCCTGCACGTCCTTGAGGCGCTTGACGTCCGGGTCCTGGATGCCGGACTTGATCGCGGCCGCGTCCCAGCGGCGGATGACGACCGGCGGGCCCATCTTCACGGAGAACGCGCCCTGCTGCTTGAGGTGGGCCAGCATCGGCTGGAGCCACTCGTCGAGGTTGGGGGCGTGCCAGTTGATGACCGGGCCCTCGGGGAGGTAGGCCAGGTAGCGCTTGAGCTTGGGCAGCTGGCGGTACAGCACCAGGCCCACGCCGACGAGCTCGCCGTTCTTGTCGAACCAGCCGAGGTTCTCCGAGCGCCACTCGGTCTTCACGTCCGCCCACGCCGGGACCTGGCAGTGGCTCGCGCCGGGCAGGCTCTGGATGTACGCCAGATGCTGCTCTCGGCTGATGGTCCTCAGGGTCAGGCTCATGTCGGGGCGCTCCTCGGCAGGTGTGTCCCCATCGGTCAGGGGCTCCGGCTCTCGCGCCGAAGCCTACTGCGACCGGGGAGCGCCCCGAAGGGCCACGTGGGCCCTGACGTGCTCGGCGTCAGCTGATCACGCCGCCGAAGAGCCCGCCGTGAGCCATGCCGAGGTAGAAGCCGACCGCCGAGGCGCCGAGTCCGAGGATCAGGAAGAAGCGTTCGCGGGTGGTGACGGAGATGAACTGTCCGTAGGCCCCGGTCAGGATGCCGATCAGGCCCGACCACGAGCTGAGCAGGTGCAGGCTGTGGAACTGCGCCGTGACGAAGGACAGGATGCCGAGCACCAGCGTCAGGGCGAGCAGGGTGTCCTGGAGCGGGTGCGGTTTGCCGTCCGTCGCGAAGAGGGAATGGCCGGGGTCGGGTCGCATTGCCTGTGCCATGGGGCACCTCCTGGCGTGCCGAGCGGAGGGCGGCGCATCCTAGCGCCGCCGACGTCCGATGTGTACAGATTGCGTCCCCTCCCCGCCGGATTTCAACCGCAAGGCGATGTGCGGGTACTCTGTACGGTCTGCGCCGGTGTCTGCCCTGGTCCTGCCAGTCTGGACGCCGTCGCTTCACGCATCACGACCCTCCTGCCACGGAACGACCGTGGCCGCTGAGTCCAAAGGAGGTGGGTTCCACATGCGTCACTACGAGGTGATGGTCATCCTCGACCCCGATCTCGAGGAGCGCGCTGTCTCCCCGCTGATCGAGAACTTCCTCTCCGTCGTCCGTGAGGGCAACGGAAAGGTCGAGAAGGTCGACACCTGGGGCCGTCGTCGTCTCGCCTACGAGATCAAGAAGAAGCCCGAGGGCATCTACTCGGTCATCGACCTGCAGGCCGAGCCTGCGGTCGTCAAGGAGCTCGACCGCCAGATGAACCTGAACGAGTCGGTCCTCCGGACCAAGGTCCTCCGCCCCGAGACCCACTGAGCTTCCGCTCAGAGGTAATCGGGTCCGAGTAGCAGCAAGCAGCCAGAAGCAATCCCGCCGAGAGGTTCACCCATGGCAGGCGAGACCGTCATCACGGTCGTCGGCAATCTCGTCGACGACCCCGAGCTGCGCTTCACCCCGTCCGGTGCGGCGGTCGCGAAGTTCCGCGTCGCGTCCACTCCCCGCACCTTCGACCGTCAGACCAACGAGTGGAAGGACGGCGAGAGCCTCTTCCTGACCTGCTCGGTCTGGCGTCAGGCGGCGGAGAACGTCGCCGAGTCCCTTCAGCGCGGCATGCGCGTCGTCGTGCAGGGCCGGCTGAAGCAGCGGTCGTACGAGGACAACCAGGGCGTCAAGCGCACGGTCTTCGAGCTGGACGTCGAGGAAGTCGGTCCCAGCCTGCGTAACGCCACGGCCAAGGTCACCAAGACCACCGGCCGCGGTGGCCAGGGTGGCGGCGGCGGCTTCGGCGGCGGCGGTGGCCAGCAGGGTGGCGGCGGCTGGGGTGGCAACTCCGGCGGCGGCCAGCAGCAGGGCGGCGGAGCTCCCTCCGACGACCCCTGGGCCTCCGGCGGCTCCTCCGGCGGCGGCCACCAGGCCGGTGGCGGCGGTGGCGGCTGGGGTGGCAACTCCGGCGGCGGCTACTCGGACGAGCCTCCCTTCTAGGGCCTGGCCCCGGAAGCAGCTCGTACCCCACACTTCTTGATCACACAGGAGAAACACCATGGCGAAGCCGCCTGTGCGCAAGCCTAAGAAGAAGGTCTGCGCGTTCTGCAAGGACAAGACCGCGTACGTGGACTACAAGGACACGAACATGCTGCGGAAGTTCATTTCCGACCGCGGCAAGATCCGTGCCCGCCGCGTGACCGGCAACTGCACGCAGCACCAGCGTGACGTCGCCACGGCCGTCAAGAACAGCCGTGAGATGGCGCTGCTGCCCTACACGTCCACCGCGCGATAAGGGAAGGGTGACCGAAAAATGAAGATCATCCTCACCCAGGAAGTCTCCGGCCTCGGTGCGGCCGGCGACGTCGTCGAGGTCAAGGACGGCTACGCTCGCAACTACCTGGTCCCGCGCGGTTTCGCGATCCGCTGGACCAAGGGTGGCGAGAAGGACGTGGCGCAGATCCGCCGCGCCCGCAAGATCCACGAGATCGCGACCATCGAGCAGGCCAACGAGATCAAGGCCAAGCTCGAGGGCACGAAGGTCCGTCTGGCCGTTCGCTCCGGCGACGCCGGCCGTCTCTTCGGCTCCGTGACCCCGGCCGACGTCGCCACGGCGATCAAGTCCGCCGGTGGCCCCGAGGTCGACAAGCGTCGCGTCGAGCTCGGTTCGCCGATCAAGACCCTGGGCTCGCACCAGGTGCTCGTGCGTCTGCACCCCGAGGTTGCCGCGAAGCTCGGCATCGAGGTCGTTGCCGCGTAACGCTGCGCTCAGCAGTACGGATGGGCCGCTCCCCACTGGGGGGCGGCCCATCCGCTGTTTCACGTGAAACACCGCGTGAAAACAACGTGTGAAACAACGCGTGAGACAGCGCCGCCTTCGGTCAGCGGGCGGCGCCTGTGACGATCCAGCGGCCGGAGCGCATCCGGTACCAGAGGGTGGCCATCCGGACCGTCATCATCAGCGTCATCGCCCACCAGAGAGCGGTCAGCCCGCCGCCGAGCACGGGCACCAGCAGGGCGACCGGTGCGAAGACCGCCAGGGTGAGCAGCATCGCCCAGGCGAGGTAGGGGCCGTCGCCCGCGCCCATGAGGACGCCGTCGAGGACGAAGACGACGCCGGAGATCGGCTGGGAGAGGGCCACGACGAGCAGGGCCGGTAGCAGGGTGGACCGGACGGCGGGGTCGCCGGTGAAGAGCGGGATGAAGAGCGGGCGGGTGAGGACCAGGAGCAGTCCGAGGACCACCCCCGAGACCACCCCCCACTGGACCATCCGGCGGCAGACCTGGCGGGCGCCCTCGGCGTCGTCGGCGCCCAGGTAGCGGCCGATGATGGCCTGGCCGGCGATGGCGATCGCGTCCAGGGCGAAGGCCATCAGGCTCCACAGGGAGAGGATGATCTGGTGGGCCGCGACCTCGGTGTCGCCCAGACGGGCGGCGACGACGGTGGCGATCATCAGGACGGCGCGCAGCGAGAGCGTGCGGACCAGGAGGGGGACGCCAGCCTGGGCCGAGGCCCGGATGCCGGCGGCGTCGGGCCGGAGCGAGGCTCCGTGCCGCCGGGCGCCACGGACGACCACGACGAGGTACGCGGCGGCCATGCAGCACTGGGCGATGACGGTGCCCCAGGCGGAGCCCGCGATGCCGAGCCCGGCGCCGTAGACCAGTCCGACGTTGAGGGCGCCGTTGGCCGCGAAGCCGCCGATGGCCACGTAGAGCGGGGTGCGGGTGTCCTGGAGTCCGCGCAGGACCCCGGTGGCGGCCAGGACGATCAGCATCGCGGGGATGCCCAGGAGGGAGATCCGCAGATACGTGGTCGCGTGGGGGGCCGCGGTGTCGGAGGCGCCGAAGGCCTCGACCAGCCAGGGCGCCGTGGGCAGGGTGACCGCGACGAGGGCGAGGCCGAGGAGGAGGGCCAGCCAGATGCCGTCGATGCCCTGCCGGAGGGCGGAGGGCAGATCGCCCGCGCCGACCCGCCGGGCGACGGCGGCCGTGGTGGCGTAGGCGAGGAAGACGAAGACGCTGACGAAGGTGGAGAGCAGGGCGCCGGCGATGGCGAGGCCCGCGAGTTGGGGGGTGCCGAGGTGGCCCACGATGGCACTGTCCACCATGAGGAAGAGCGGCTCGGCGACGAGGGCGCCGAAGGCCGGCAGGGCGAGTGAGAGGATCTCGCGGTCGTGCCGGCGCGGCGTGGCCGTGGAGCTCGTGGGGGCCTGGGTCATGAGGTCAATCTAATCGTCCACAGGTAAGTGATGCAATGGATCAGTGGTCCTTACGTTTGGGGGGATCGGGGCTTCGGGTGTGGGCTGTTTGTTCTGATCGTGGCCCCGGCGTAAAAGTTTTTCTCCCCCACAGCCCGTGGATGGAAAACGTGCAGGTCAGAGCGGTAACTGGGAGGGGTCTATGAGTTTGTCCACATGGCTGTCCCCCGGTCCGTGCACAGGATCCGGCGGCTTATCCACAGCATTGGGGGCTTCACCCACAGAGCCTGTGGATAACCAGATTGGCTGACGCCCCTCCCGGGCCTACCGTGGACCGGCGCCCGACGCGCCAGAACCGGACGCGAAAGCCACTCTTTGACCAAGGCCGTGGCGTAAGAAGGAGTGGCACGGCGAGGTCCGCTGAGCGGACGGGAAGAGGTGGCGGGTGAGCGTTCCCGAGCCCATGGACGACCCTTGGGCAGACGGCGGACCGAGCGACCGACTGCCCGTCCGCACCCGGGGCGAAGGGCGTGGCGAAGGCCGCGGCGAGGGCCGTGGGCGCGGCCGGGGCCGTGAGGAGCAGCACGAGCGCGGCAGCGACGGCCCCTGGGACGGCGGCCTCGTCGGCTTCGAGCGGGTCCCCCCGCAGGACCTCGACGCCGAGCAGTCGGTGCTCGGCGGCATGCTGCTCTCCAAGGACGCGATCGCCGACGTCGTGGAGATCATCAAGGGCCACGACTTCTACAAGCCCGCGCACGAGACCGTCTTCGGCGCGATCCTCGACCTCTACGCCAAGGGCGAGCCCGCCGACCCCATCACGGTCGGTGCCGAGCTCACCAAGCGCGGCGAGATCAACCGCGTCGGCGGCGCCTCCTATCTGCACACCCTCGTCCAGTCGGTGCCGACCGCGGCGAACGCCTCGTACTACGCGGAGATCGTCCACGAGCGGGCCGTGCTGCGGCGGCTCGTGGAGGCCGGCACCAAGATCACGCAGATGGGCTACGCGGCCGACGGCGACGTCGACGAGATCGTGAACTCGGCCCAGGCGGAGATCTACAAGGTCACCGAGCAGCGGACCACCGAGGACTACCTGCCGCTCGGCGACATCATGGAGGGCGCGCTCGACGAGATCGAGGCGATCGGCTCCCGCAGCGGCGAGATGACCGGTGTGCCCACCGGCTTCAGCGACCTCGACTCGCTCACCAACGGACTCCACCCCGGCCAGATGATCATCATCGCGGCCCGGCCCGCCATGGGTAAGTCGACCCTCGCCCTGGACTTCGCCCGGGCCGCCTCGATCAAGCACAACCTGCCCAGCGTCATCTTCTCCCTCGAAATGGGCCGCAACGAGATCGCGATGCGTCTGCTGTCCGCCGAGGCGCGGGTCGCCCTGCACCACATGCGCTCCGGCACGATGACCGACGAGGACTGGACCCGGCTCGCCCGCCGCATGCCCGACGTCTCCCAGGCGCCGCTCTACATCGACGACTCCCCGAACCTGTCGATGATGGAGATCCGCGCCAAGTGCCGCCGGCTCAAGCAGCGCAACGGCCTCAAGCTGGTCATCATCGACTACCTCCAGCTGATGCAGTCCGGCGGCTCCAAGCGGCAGGAGAGCCGTCAGCAGGAGGTCTCCGACATGTCGCGAAACCTCAAGCTCCTCGCCAAGGAGCTGGAGCTCCCGGTGATCGCGCTCTCCCAGCTGAACCGTGGTCCCGAGCAGCGCACCGACAAGAAGCCGATGGTCTCCGACCTCCGTGAGTCCGGCTCCATCGAGCAGGACGCCGACATGGTCATCCTGCTCCACCGCGAGGACGCCTACGAGAAGGAGTCCCCGCGCGCCGGCGAGGCCGACATCATCGTCGGCAAGCACCGTAACGGCCCCACGGCCACCATCACCGTGGCCTTCCAGGGCCACTACTCGCGCTTCGTGGACATGGCACAAACCTGATCGTGCCCGGGCGGGGCGGCGGGGCATGATCGGTCGCATGACCTCAGCCTTCGAAGCCCTGCTGCCCGCCACCGAGCGGTCCCTGCTGCACCGCGTGGCCCGCGCTCAGAGCGAGGGCCGCGCGCCGTCGTTCGTGGGTGCCGTCGCCCGTGGGGGAGCGATGGTGTGGAGCGGTTCCCGCAGCTGTGTGGACGGGCACGCCCCGGACGCCGACACGCAGTACCGGATCGGCTCGATCACCAAGGCGTTGACCGCCGTCCTCGTCCTCAGGCTGCGGGACGAGGGGCTGCTCGGGCTCGACGACCCGCTGGAGAAGCACCTGCCCGGCACCGGGGTGGGCGAGGCGACCATCGCCCAGCTGCTCGGCCACACGGCGGGGCTGGCGGCGGAGACGCCCTCGCCCTGGTGGGAGCGGTCGTCCGGGGAGCTGCGGCCCGGACTCGCCGATGTGCTGGGGGAAGCGCCCGTGCTCCATCCGGCGGGCCGTACCTTCCACTACTCCAACCCCGGTTACACCCTGCTCGGCGCGCTGGTCGAGGCGGTGCGCGGGGTGTCCTGGGAGGAGGCGCTGCGCACCGAGGTCCTGGAGCCGCTGGGCATGGACCGGACGACGGGGGAGCCGGTCGCCCCGCACGCCGGGGGCTGGGCGGTGCACCCCTGGGCCGATGTGATGCTTCCGGAGCCTTCCGAGGACCTCGGGGTGATGGGCGCGGCCGGCCGGCTGTGGTCGACGGCGGCGGACCTCTGCCGGTTCGGCGTCTTCCTCGCGGAGGGCGACGAGCGGGTGCTGAGCGCCTCCTCCGTCGCCGAGATGCGGGTTCCCGTGGGTCCGCCGGCCGTCGGTGATCCGCTGATGGGGTACGGCCTCGGTCTCCAGGTGGCCCGGAAGGAGAGCGGCGCGCTCATCGGGCACGGAGGTTCGCTGCCGGGCTTCGTCGCGGGCCTCTGGGTGGACGTCGAGGAGGGCCTGGTCGGCGTGGCGCTCGCGAACGCCACGAGCGGTCCGCAGCCCGGGCTCGTCGCCACCGACCTCGTACGGATCGTGGCGGAGGCCGAGCCCCGGTTCCCCGAGCCGTGGCGGCCGCTGCCCGAGGCCGAGGTCGACCAGGAGCTCCTGGCGCTGACCGGCCCCTGGTACTGGGGGACGTACTCCTACGGCCTGCGGCTCGGCGCGGAGCGCGGGGTTGTCCTGGAGCCCCTGCGCGGGGCCGGCCGCAGTGCCCGCTTCCGGGCGCTGCCCGAGGGCGGCTGGATCGGGCTCGACGGGTACTACGCGGGGGAGAGGCTCCGTGTGGTGCGGCGGCCCGACGGCAGCGTCAGCCACCTCGACCTCGGCTCCTTCGTCTTCACCCGGGAGCCGTACGAGCCCGGGGACGCGGTTCCGGGCGGTGTGGACGAGCAGGGGTGGCGGGGGCTCTGAGCCGGTCCCGATGACGCGGACGTCCGTGTTTCACGTGAAACACGGGCGACCCACCGAAGGTCAGAGCGCGAGCTTGAAGCCCACGTGGCTCGCCTCGAAGCCGAGCCGTTCGTAGAAGCGGAGCGCGTCGGTGCGGGTGACGTCGGAGGTCAGCTGGACCAGCACGCACTCCAGACGCCGGGATTCCTCGACGGCCCATTCGACGAGCCGGGTGCCCAGGCCGCTGCCGCGCTCGTCGGCGTGGATCCGCACGCCCTCGATCATGGCGCGGGTGGCGCCGCGCCGGGAGAGCCCGGGGATGACCGTCAGCTGGAGCGTGCCGACGACCCTCGCGTCACGCGTGGCGACGACGAGGTGCTGGTTCGGGTCCTCCGCGAGCCGGGTGAAGGCGGAGAGGTACGGCGCGAGGTCGTCCGGGGACTCCCGCCGGGCGCCGAGGGGGTCGTCGGCGAGCATCGCGACGATGGCGGGCACGTCCTCGGTGGTGGCGGGACGGATCTCAAGATCGCTCATGCCCGTAGCGTACGGGCCGGGCGGAGCGTCAGACGGTGACGGTCTGGCCTTCGAGGACCTGGACCAGGGGGGCGAGGTCGGGGTTCTTCGCGGCCTCGTCCAGGGCCTCGCGCAGGGCCCGGTCGTTGGTGGGGCGGGCCTCCGCGAGGAGCTTCTGGCCGGCCTCGGTGACGTCGGTGTAGATGCCGCGCCGGTCGGTGGCGCACAGGTAGCGGGTGAGCAGGCCCCGGTCCTCCAGGCGCGTGACCAGCCGGGTGGTGGCGCTCTGGCTGAGCACCACGGCGTCGGCGACCTGCTTCATCTGGAGGTGTCCGCCGGGCCCGTCGTGCTGGCGGCCGAGGACGTCGAGGAGGGAGTACTCGCGGGCGCTCAGGCCGTGTTTGGACTCCAGAGCGCGCTCGATGTGGGACTCGATCCGGCCGTGCAGCAGGGAGAGGGCGCACCAGCGCTGGGCGAGTCCGGTGAGGGCGGGGTCCGTCGCGGTCATGGTCTCTCCTCGTCCTTCTCCTGGTCGGTCGGGCCGCTCGGGATCCAGGGTAGACGATGAGCCGCAATAGTGCGCGTCTGCAAGTATATGGTTCCCGGGTTCCCGGGTTCCCGGGTTCCCGGCCCCGCCCCGGAGGTCAGCCCGCCGCGACGGTCAGCGGGGCGAAGCGACGGGAGATGTCGCCCGGGAGGCCCGGGGCGGAGTGGATCATCACCGCGTTCTCGGCGATCGGGTCCAGGCCGTTCCCCTTGAGCCAGTCGAGCAGCTCGGTGTGGCGGACGTCGACGTCGGTGCGGAGCGGACGGTCCGTGGCATCGGCCAGCGAGGCGACGAGCGCCTGGGCGGTGGCGGTGTCACGGGCGATCAGCGGGCCGACGACATGGGTGTCCATGTTGGGCCAGGCGGCGGCGAAGCCGGTGATCGCGCCGTCCTCGACGGCGACCCGCAGATGGTCGGCGAAGGCCGGGAGCCGGGTGATGAGCGGGGTGCGGTCCAGGCCGAAGATCTCGTGGTCGAGGCGGAGCACCTCCTGGAGGTCCTCCGCGGTGGCCGGGCGGACCGCGACCCGAGGCGCGGGCACGGCGGCGGAGAAGCGCCCCTTCACCATCTCGGCGCGGCCGACCTCCGTGAAGCCGAGCTCCTCGTAGAGCGGCTGCCCGTTCGGCGTGGCATGGAGGGTCAGCGGGGTGTCCCCGGCCTGCTCCACGACGTGGCGCATCAGCCGGCGTCCCACCCCCTGCCGGGCGTGGTTCCGGTCGACGAGCACCATGCCGATGGCCGCGAGACCGGGGCCGTAGGAGGTGACCACACAGCAGGCGAGCAGTCCCTCGCCGTCCGGGTCGTCGATGCCGTAGCCGGTGCCCGCGCTGAGCAGCAGCCCCCATTTGTGCTCCTCGCGGGGCCAGCCGCGGTTCTCGGAGAGATCGGCGCAGGCCAGGAGATCGGTGGGGTCGAGACGCCGGATGGGGAGCTGGGCGAGGGCGGTGGGGGAGATCGGCATGACGGCCAGGCTCTCCGACGGGGTGATCTTTCGTCCAGGGGTTTTCCGCGCTGCCAGAGGTTTTCCGCGCTGCCAGGCGTTTGTCCGCTCTACCAGGGGATTGCCGCCCCGCCGGGGGTTCCGTCCCTGGGATACCGCGGGTGTTTCACGTGAAACACCCGCGCGCGCCGAAAGAGTGGAGCCTAGTCCGCAACCCCGCCCTTTGGCCCGAGAACACCGCTTTCCGCCCGAAGTCCCGCCGTCGGCCGCCATGCTGCGAACACGGAAGCCGGCTGCGTGAGGCGAGGCACATGATGGATGGTCCGACCAGCACGACGGGCGGGACGGGGGCCCGAATATCAGAGCCCTCCCCCGATGCGGTGCTCGTCCGTCGCACCCTTGAGGAGATCGCCCCGGTCGCCGACAAGGTGACCTCGTACTTCTACGCGCTCCTCTTCGTCCGGACCCCCGCCCTGCGCGAGCTGTTCCCCGCCGCGATGGACATCCAGCGGGACCGCCTGCTCAAGGCCCTGCTCACGGTCGCCGAGCGGATGGACGACAGCGCCTTCCTCGTCGAGTACCTGGGCCATCTCGGCCGGGGGCACCGGAAGTACGGCGTCGAGGCGGCCCACTATCCGGCGGTCGGCGAGGCGCTGATCGGCGCCCTCGCGCGGTACGCGGAGCGGAGCTGGGACGGGGAGACCGAGGCGGCGTGGGTCCGGGCGTACACGGCGATCTCGCAGATCATGATCGACGCGGCCGCCGAGGACGAGACGAAGACGCCGGCCTGGTGGCAGGCCGAGGTGGTCTCGCACGATCTGCGGACCCCCGACATCGCCGTGCTCACCCTGCGGCCCGACGCGCCCTATCCCTTCCTCGCCGGGCAGTTCACCGCGCTGGAGACGCCCTGGTGGCCGCGCGTCTGGCGGCACTACTCCTTCGCCTCGGCGCCCCGGCCGGACGGACTTCTCACCCTCCACGTGAAGGCGGTCCCGGCGGGCTGGGTCTCCCGGGCGCTGGTCCACCGGGCCCGGCCCGGGGACGTGCTCCGGCTCGGCCCGCCGGCCGGTTCCATGACGGTCGACCACGCCACCGACACCGGGCTGCTCTGCCTGGGCGGCGGGACCGGCATCGCGCCGATCAAGGCGCTGGTCGAGGACGTCGCCGAGCACGGCGACCGCAGGAAGGTCGACGTGTTCTACGGCGCCCGCAGCGGCCACGACCTCTATGACATCGACACCCTGCTGCGGCTCCAGCGGACCTTCCCGTGGCTCGCCGTCCATCCCGTCACCGAGGCGCAGGGCCCGCTGCCGCAGGCCGTCCGCGCGGCGGGCCCCTGGACCGAGCGGGACGCCTATCTCTCGGGTCCGCTGGGCATGGTGCGGGAGGGCATCGACGTGCTCCGCGGCTCGGGGGTCCCCACCGAGCGGATCCGCCACGACTTCCTGGCGGAGCTCGCCACGGTGGGGGCCGGGTCAGCCGAGGTCGGGGGCGTGCATGGCGCGGACGCCCTCGATGTTGCCGTCGAGGTAGTGGCGCAGTGAGAGCGGCACCAGGTGGACCGCGGCGATCCCGACGCGGCTGAAGGGCACCCGGACGATCTCGTACTCGCCGACCGGTTCGTCCATCTCGGGGCCGTGCCGCAGGCCGAGGTCCATCGACTCCAGGCGGCAGACGAAGAAGTGCTGGACCTTCACGCCGGAGACCCCGCCGTCGACGATGTGCTCGACGGTGTCGACGAAACAGGGGACCACATCGACGATCTTGGCGCCGAGTTCCTCGTGCACCTCGCGGTGCAGGGCCTCGACGACGGTGGAGTCGGAGGGCTCGACGCCGCCACCGGGCGTCACCCAGTAAGGATCCATCCCCGGTTTGGTGCGCTTGATGAGGATGAGGTCGTCTCCGTCGAGCAGGATGGCGCGTGCGGTGCGCTTGACCACGGGCCGTTCGGTCATGGGAAGAAAATGGCCCGTTCCCGCCGGGCTGAAACGCACCGCTCCCCCGTGATCCTGAACCGGCCCCGGCGCACCGTGGCATACGGGTGCGACGGGGCCGGTCCCGGTTCCGCTTCCGGCCGGGTGGCTACCCGACGGCTTTGCGCGTCGCGTCGAGAGCCCGCAGCACGTCGGCGATCAGGTCCTCCGGATCCTCGGCGCCCACCGAGAAGCGGATGAAGCCCTCGGCGACGGCGTCCCCGCCCCAGCGCCCGCGCCGCTCGGCCGAGGAGCGCACCCCGCCGAAGCTGGTGGCGTCGTCGACCAGGCGCAGTTCCTCCAGGAAGCGTTCGGCCCGCGCGCGGTCGGCGAGCTCGAAGGAGATCACCGAGCCGAAGCGGCGCATCTGCCGCGAGGCGATCGCGTGCGCGGGGTCGTCCGGGAGCCCGGGGTGGCGCAGTCCGGTCACGTCGGGGTGCTCGGCGAGGACGCGGGCGAGCTCCAGGGCCGTGGCGCACTGGCGGTCGATCCGCAGCTGGAGCGTGGCCAGCGAGCGATGGGCGAGCCAGGCCTCCATGGGCCCGGGGATCGCGCCGACGATCTTGCGCCAGCGCCGTACCTCTGCGGCCCGCTGCGGATCGCGGCAGCTGACGTGGCCGAGCAGCACATCGCCGTGGCCGGTCATGCCCTTGGTGTCGCTGGCCACCGAGAAGTCCGCGCCCAGTTCGAGCGGGCGCTGGCCGAGCGGGGTCGCGAGGGTGTTGTCGACGCCGACGAGCGCCCCGCCGGCGTGCGCCGCGGCGACCAGCCGGCGGATGTCGCAGACGTCGAGCCCGGGGTTGGACGGGGTCTCGATCCACAGCAGCTTCGCGCCGTCGAGCACGTCGAGCTGGGCGTCGCCGCCGGTCGGCGCGGTACGCACCTCGATCCCGTACGCGCGCAGCTGTTCGTGGAGGAGCGGCAGGGCCTGGTAGCCGTCGGACGGCAGGACCACGGCGTCGCCGGCGGAGAGCTGGGAGAGGAGGACGGCGGAGATGGCGGCCATGCCGGAGGCGAAGACGACGGTCTCGACGCCGGTCTCCCCGGGCGCCTCCAGGGTGCCGATGGCCCGCTCCAGATGGGCCCAGGTCGGGTTCTCGTCGCGGCCGTAGGTGTACGGGCCGGTGGGTTCGCCGGGCAGGTGGAAGTGGGCGGCGAAGACCGGCCCCGGCAGGGTCGGCTCGTGCTTCACGGCCTCGGGCAGTCCGGCCCGCACGGCGAGCGTCCCGTCGCCGGGCCCCTCGCCGGGGTGGTGCCGTTCCTGAGGGATCAAAGGGTTCACGGGGTCCTTTCCACGGTCTCGTCCCCCTGAAGTCTCTCCCGGAGTCCGGCGCGGACGGCGGCGAGGAGTCCCTCGCTCGCGGCCTCGGCCATCTCCAGGCATTCCTCGAAGTCCTCACGCCCGCCGACATAGGGGTCGGGGACGTCGAGCGCGTCCCCGGCGGCGGGGTCGTACGAGCGGAGCAGTCGGATCTTCGCCGCCTCGTCAGGGGTACGGGCGAGGCGGCGGAGCTCCCGGACGTGGCCCTCGTCGAGCGCGATCACCAGATCGAGGGCGGGGAACCAGGAGGCGCGGAACTGCCGGGCGGTGTGGGCGGAGGTGTAGCCGTGCTCCCCCAGGACGGCGACGGTGCGCGGGTCCGCCGCGTCGCCCTCGTGCCAGCCGCCGGTGCCCGCGCTGTCCACCTCGACCGCCCCGCCGAGGCCGGCCTCCTCCACGCGCGCGCGGAAGACGTGCTCGGCCATCGGGGAGCGGCAGATGTTGCCGGTGCAGACGAAGCAGACGCGATAGGTCATGGCGGTCGCTCAGTCGCCGTCCGGGAGGAGCACGTTGAGCGCCCACGAGACGACGGAGATGACCAGGCCGCCGAGGACGGCGGTCCAGAAGCCGTCCACGTGGAAGCTGAGGTCGAACTGCCCGGCCAGCCACGAGGTGAGCATCAGCATGAGGGCGTTGATCACCAGGGTGATCAGGCCGAGGGTCAGGATGAAGAGGGGGAGCGTCAGCAGCTTCACGATCGGCTTGACCAGGAAGTTGACGAGGCCGAAGACGAGGGCGACGAGCAGCAGGCTGCCGATCGCCTTGCCCGTGATCTCGTCGTCACCGGTCAGCGTGATGCCTTCGATGAGCCAGATGGCCACGGCGAGGGCGCCCGCGTTGGCGAGCGTCTTGACTACGAAATTCTTCATGTGTCTGATCGTGGCAGAGACCATCGGGCTGAGGGCAGGGGCGAACGGCAGTGAAGGCATTCCGGCTGGACGAACTCGAGGCGGAGCGCCTCGCCAACCAGGGGGCGTACCTCCAGTTCCTGCGCGAGCGGAACATGTCGGTGGGGCTGTACGCGCTCGACGCGGGCGAGCTGGACCCGCAGTCACCGCACGCTCAGGACGAGGTGTACTTCGTGGTGTCCGGACGGGCGGCGATCACCGTCGGGGAGGAGACGACGCAGGTGGCGCGGGGCAGTGTCGTCTATGTGCCGGCCGGCGTGCCGCACCGCTTCCACCACATCAGCGAGGACCTGCGGGTCCTGGTGGTCTTCTCCCCGCCGGAGACGTGACGGCGTCCGCGGGCTCTCCGGGCCGGACCCCTGGTTCCCCTAGGGGGTGGATCAGGGGAGAGCCCGGGATTCCGGGGCCCCGCCCAGCCGAGTGCCCCGCCTAGCCTTGAAGCGTCGGGGACGAAGGGTTCCGGACAGGGCGTCGAGAGCGAAGGAGCGAGCCATGGCCGTACAGGAGATTCTCGCGGGGCTGCCGTGGTGGGTGAAGTGGGTCGCCATACCCGCGCTGGTCCTTCTCGTCTTCGGCGGGGTCATCACCAGCGTGCTCACCTTCGTGTTCAGCCTGCTGTTCAAGGTGCTGCTGTTCGTCGCGCTCGTGGCCGGACTCATCTACGCCGTACGGAAGTTCGGCACCCCGTCGAAGTCGGACCGCGACTGGTAGCACTAGCTACTCATCGGTATTCGGCGTCTGCCGGGCGTTAGCCCGGCAGAGGGAACGCGCTGGTGGAAACGGGGTGGGGGGCGAGGACAAGCCACTAGAGTGGCAGATCTCCGCCGAGTCGGGGGCTACGGGCGTAGATCTCCGGCAGACCAGCGGTTTCCCGCTCGTCCCTGAGGGGTCCGTCCATCGGACCCCATAGGCGTCCCAGGCCCGGCGGGTGCGCGGGGGCGGCCCCCGCGAACGGATGCAGCGCATCCGTTGTCACGCCTGGGGGTGACCTTTGGCCATGGCCACGCAGACAGCTGCGCCGACCCTGATCGGCTCGGTGCAGCGGGCGCTGAGACTTCTGGAGGCCGTCGCCTCCCACGCGGACGGTGCCCCCGCCAAGCAGCTCGCCCGGGAGACGAACCTCCCGCTGCCCACGACGTACCACCTTCTCCGCACCCTGACGCACGAGGGCTATCTGCTCCGCGACAAGGGGGCGTTCTACCTCGGCGAGGCAGCCGCCCGGTTGGCCGGCGGCGGGGCTGTGCAGAATCGTCGCATCAAGATCGAGGACTCCCTCGCGCACTGGCGGGACGAGATCGGTGTACCCGTCTATTTCGCGCTCTACCGCGATGGCGAGATCGAACTGATCTCCGTGGCGGACACGCCCAACTCCCCCGCGGTGGAGGAGTGGGCCGATTTCCGGGAGACCGGACACGCCCATGCGATCGGTCAGTGTCTGCTCAGTCAACTCGATCTGAAATCTCGTCAAGACCACCTCGACCGACACCCGGTGGAAGCCATCACTCCGTACACGGTGCGTAACCGGCGGATACTTTTGGAGCGTTTGGGCGGTTTGGGGCGAATGGAGCCCCTGGTGGAGCGTCAGGAATATGCGCTCGGCACGGTTTGCGCCGCCATCCCCATCACGGCGGGCAATACGGCGGCCACTCTGGCCATTTCCCTACCGCTCCACCAGGAAGAACGGTTGCTCCCAGCAGTCGAGCGACTACAGAAAGAGATCGGAGAGCTCTTCAGTTCGCTCGCCTTCTCTATCAGTATCTGAAAAATCACTCCTTGTGATCCGCTAGCGCGTACAGCACGATTGCGTCAAGAGGGCCACGGGGGATCATTCCTGGCCGTTTCGGTCACAGCTTTCAGCAGCTGTGTTTACACAACTGCTCCATCTACTGCGGGGTACATGATGCGAGAGTCGGTTCAGGCCGAGGTCCTGATGAGCTTCCTCGTCTCCGAGGAGCTCTCCTTCAAGATCCCAGTCGAACTGCGATACGAGACCCGGGATCCCTACGCGGTGCGGATGACCTTCCACCTTCCCGGAGACGCGCCCGTGACCTGGGCGTTCGGCAGAGAGCTGCTGCTCGACGGGATCAACCGCCCGAGCGGCGACGGCGACGTCCACATCGCCCCGACCGAGCCCGAGGGCCTGTCGGACGTCTCCATCCGGCTCCAGGTGGGCGGTGACCGCGCCCTCTTCCGCGCCAGCGCCCCGCCGCTGGTCGCCTTCCTCGACCGCACGGACAAGCTGGTCCCGCTCGGCCAGGAACAGACGCTGGGCGACTTCGAGGACAGCCTGGAGGCCGCGCTCGGCAAGATCCTCGCCGAGGAGAGCGCCGGCCCCGCCTGACCGGAAACCGCTCCGTACGCCTGACGCGGGCACCCGTTCCGTACACCTGACGCCGGAACCGATGCGTACGTCCGACACCGGCACCCGTTCCGCAGGGCCGACGTCGGCACCCCTCCCGTACGGCCGATGCCGGTACCTCTCCCGTACGGCCGACGCCGGCACCCCCTCCCGTACGCCTGCCGCAGGCGCCCGCCCCGTACGGCCGCCGCGCGCGCGTCACTTCGCGCGGCGCCGCCGTCCGCCGCGGCCCGCCGCCCGGCCGCCGGCCTCCGCCGCCGAGGGACGGTCGGCCGAGACCACGAGCGCCGCGAGTGCCGTCGTGACCGGCACCGAGGCGACCAGACCGATCGAGCCGACCAGCGTCCGCACGATCTCCTCCGCCACCAGTTCGCTGTTGGCCACCGTCCCCATGCTGCTCTGCGCGATGGTGAAGAGCAGGAGCAGCGGGAGCGCGGCGCCGGCGTAGGCCAGGACCAGCGTGTTGACCACCGAGGCGATGTGGTCGCGGCCGATCCGGATCCCGGCCCGGTACAGGGCGCGCGGCCCCATGCCGGGATCGGCCTGGTGCAGCTCCCAGACGGCCGAGGTCTGCGTGACGGTGACATCGTCCAGAACACCGAGAGAACCGATGATCACACCGGCGAGCAGCAGGCCGGACATGTCGATCTCCGGGTAGAGACCGTGGATCAGCCCGGTGTAGTCGTCGGTGTTGCCGCTGAGCGAGGCCCAGCCGATGAAGAAGGAACCGAGCAGGCCGATCAACAGCAGCGAGATCAGCGTGCCCAGGACCGCGACCGAGGTCCTGGCCGACAGGCCGTGGCACATGTAGAGCGCCAGCAGCATGATCGCGCTCGACCCGACCACCGCCACGACCAGCGGGTTCGACCCCTCCAGGATCGCGGGCAGGATGAAGAGGGTGAGCACCAGGAAGCTCACCGCGAGCGCGATCAGCGCCATCACGCCCCGCATGCGGCCGACGAGCACGACCGCGAGCGCGAAGATGCCGGCGAGGACCGCCATCGGCACCTTCCGGTTCACGTCCGTCACCGAGTACTGCAGGTCCTTCGGGGCGTCGGGGGCGTAGGCGACCACCACGCCCTGGCCCTCGTCCAGTTGGCGCGGAGCGTCCGGCTGCACGATCTCGGTGAACCGCCGTCCCTGGTGCGGACCGCTGGTGACCTCGATCGTCGCCTTCTCGCACTGCCCCTGCTGCCCGTTGACCGCCTCGCGGCCCTGCGGGGTGGAGGTGTCGCCGGTGGGCGGCACCTGCGCCGCGTTCACGTCCTTGCAGTCCACCTGCTCGACCGCCACGACCTTGCCCTGCTCGGTCTGCCGGTCGAAACCGACCCCGGTCCGCTCGTGGGCCGGCGTGCCACCGGGCCAGAGCACCGCGAGGCCGACGACCACGGCGGTGGCGAAGGGGATGAGGACCGCCGCGATGACTCTGCGCAGATGGCGCGAGACGGGCGCGGCGGGCCCGTGGCTGTGGCTGTGTCCATGGCCGGAACCATGGCCGGAGCCGTGGTCAGGACCCTGGTCAGGACCGTGCCGGCCGAAACCATGCCCGTGCTCGTGGCCGTGCTCGTGGCCGTGCGGATCGGGGGACTGCTGGGGGGAGGTCACCGCCCGATCATCGCAAGAACGGTGGGGGCCCACTGTTCAGCACGCCCGGGAGGGCGCTAGCCTCGTGACACCTTTGCACACGCGGGAGCTCGGAGCACCGGGCTGAGAGGGCGCTGATCACCGTACGCACACGTACGGGAGGAGGCTGCGCCGACCGCCGAACCTGTTACCGGGTAATGCCGGCGTAGGGAGATTCGGTCACATGACCATTCAGGATGCACGCACGCCTGCCTCCGACCGGAACGACGGCCGGAACGACGGCCAGGACGAGCGCACGCCGGGCTGGCACAAGGGCTACGTCGAGGGCTCCCGCCCCGACCTCCGGGTGCCGGTCCGTCAGGTGCACCTCACCAACGGCAAGGACGTGACGCTGTACGACACGTCCGGCCCGTACACCGACCCCGCCGTCGAGACCGACGTGCGCCGGGGCCTGCTCCCGCTCCGCGAGAACTGGATCATCGCGCGCGGCGACACCGAGGAGTACGCGGGCCGCCCGGTCCGTCCCGAGGACGACGGCATCAAGCACACCTCGCCGCGCGGCGGCGGGCTCAAGAACCTCGACGCCGTCTTCCCCGGCCGTCCGCGGCTGCCCCGCCGGGGCCGCGCCGGGGAGGCCGTGACCCAGCTCGCGTACGCCCGCCGGGGCGAGATCACCCCGGAGATGGAGTACGTGGCGATCCGGGAGAACGTCTCCCCCGAGGTCGTCCGCGAGGAGATCGCGGCGGGCCGCGCGGTGCTGCCGGCCAACGTCAACCACCCGGAGATCGAGCCGATGATCATCGGCAAGCGGTTCCTGGTGAAGGTCAACGCCAACATCGGCAACTCCGCCGTCACCTCCTCCATCGAGGAGGAGGTGGAGAAGATGACCTGGGCGACCCGCTGGGGCGCCGACACGGTCATGGACCTGTCCACCGGCCGCAACATCCACACCACCCGCGAGTGGGTGCTGCGCAACTCCCCCGTGCCCATCGGCACCGTGCCGCTCTACCAGGCCCTGGAGAAGGTCGACGGCCGGGCCGAGGAGCTGACCTGGGAGATCTACAAGGACACGGTCATCGAGCAGGCCGAGCAGGGCGTGGACTACATGACCGTGCACGCCGGCGTACTCCTGCCGTACGTGCCGCTCACCGCGCGCCGCAAGACCGGCATCGTCTCGCGCGGCGGCTCGATCATGGCCGCCTGGTGCCTCGCGCACCACAAGGAGAACTTCCTCTACACGAACTTCGAGGAGCTCTGCGAGATCCTCGCGGCGTACGACGTCACCTACTCGCTCGGCGACGGTCTGCGCCCCGGCTCGATCGCGGACGCCAACGACGACGCCCAGTTCGCCGAGCTGCGCACCCTCGGCGAGCTGAACACGATCGCCAAGCGCCACAACGTGCAGACGATGATCGAGGGCCCGGGCCACGTCCCGATGCACAAGATCAAGGAGAACATCGACCTCCAGCAGGAGATCTGCGAGGAGGCGCCGTTCTACACGCTCGGCCCGCTGACGACGGACGTCGCGCCCGCGTACGACCACATCACCTCCGGCATCGGCGCGGCGATGATCGCCTGGTGGGGCACCGCGATGCTCTGCTACGTCACGCCCAAGGAGCACCTGGGCCTGCCGAACCGCGACGACGTGAAGACCGGTGTCATCACGTACAAGATCGCGGCGCACGCGGCGGACCTGGCCAAGGGGCATCCGGGTGCGCAGGAGTGGGACGACGCGCTCTCCGACGCGCGCTTCGAGTTCCGCTGGGAGGACCAGTTCAACCTGGCCCTCGACCCGGACACCGCCCGTGAGTTCCACGACGAGACGCTGCCGGCGGAGCCCGCTAAGACCGCCCACTTCTGCTCGATGTGCGGTCCGAAGTTCTGCTCGATGAAGATCTCCCAGGACATCCGCCGTGAGCACGGCGGGGACCTGAAGAAGGAGGAGATCGAGGCCGGCATGGCCGAGAAGTCGGCGGAGTTCGCCGCGTCCGGCAACCGCGTCTACCTGCCGATGGCGGAGTAGCGGCCGGCCGTACGAGACCCGCCCCGACCCGCGGTCCACGGGGGGATCGCGGGCCGGGGCGCTTCACGGGGGCGGGGGCGTCGGGTCCCGGTCGGGGTCGGCGGCCGTGGCTGTGGCCGTGGCCGTGGCCGTGAGGGCGGCCTGGAGGAAGGGGACGACGCCGCGCTCCAGGAGGGCGTGGCGCCAGGCGGCGCGGGCCCGGGCGAGTTCGTCGTCGGGGGCACCGGTCTCGGCGGGGCGGTTGCGGAGGGCGGTCAGGAGGAGCCCGGCGCCCGCGCAGAGCAGTCCGGCGGCGGCGAGGGCGCCGAAGACCAGGCCGGCGGTGAGCAGCGTGGTGCCGAGGGCGGCGTCCGGGGCGAGCCAGCGGACCACGGCGCCGACCAGGAGGAAGATCGCGGCGGCGGTGCCGGCGAGGACGGGGACGAGGACGGTGAGGACCGCGACGGCGCCCGGTGACTCGTCGGGGGCGGGGGTCCGGGGGCGGTTGGAGGCGGCGCGGTCCGCCTCGCGGACCTTGGTGAAGTGCTCGTACTCGCCCGCCGCCGCGGCGGTGATCAGCGCTGTCGCGTTCAGAGCCATCGCGCGCAGCTGACCGGTGGTCAGCCGGGTGCCCGCTCCGGCGAGTTCCGGCCGGTGCGGAGCCGTGCGCAGTGCGTCGTCGAGGACCCGCTCGTACTCGGCGCGGTCCTCGGTCAGCAGGTGCGGAGCCACGTTCATGTGCATCCCCCGATGCTCGATGGGCCGGGACCGGCCGTGGAGAACGGCGGTCCGGGCGGAAGCGGAGGAGAGCCTGCCTAACTGGGGAGACCGATGGTAGGGCCGTGACCGTGCGCGCTGACAGGGGGTTTCCGGAATTCGCCCGCTCCGGATGCGCAGGGTGAGGGTCAGTCCCCCAGCGGGAGTTGGACCACCAGCAGCTTTCCGGCCATGGTGACGCCGCCGTCCATGGCGATGGCGAGACCGTCGGCGTAGACGTGCGGGCCGTCGACCACCGGGCGCGATTCCTCCTCGCCGTCCTCCGTGCCGACCTGGCCGAGGAGGTACGGGATCGGGCTGTGGCCGTGCACGACCCGGGAGCCGCCGTAGGTGCCGAGCAGCTCCTGGACGGCCTCCGGGCCGCCCTCGTCGCGGAAGGCGAAGCGCTTGGTGAACTTCCGGAAGAGGTCCCAGACCTCGTCTGCGTCGTTGCGCGTGAGGACCTCGTGGACGGTGTCGTTGACGTCCTCGATCGTCTGGCCGTAGTCGAGGTACGCGGTGGTGTCCGAGTGCAGCAGGAGGTGGTCGTCCTCGCGGACGACGGCGTCGAGCCGGGACATCCACTGGAGGTGGACGTCCTGGAGGCGGTCCATGTCGTGCTTCTGGCCGCCGTTGAGCAGCCAGGCGGCCTGGAAGGTGGCGGTGCCGGCCCCGGAGTTGACGGGCGTGTCGCCGAAGCGCTTGGCGCCGATGAGGAGCAGCTCGTGGTTGCCCATGAGCGCCTTGCAGTAGCCGCCGGCGGCGGCGGCCTCGGCGGAGAGCCGCATGACGAGGTCGATGACGCCGATGCCGTCGGGTCCGCGGTCGGTGAAGTCGCCGAGGAACCAGAGCCGGGCGTTGCCCGCGGCCCAGCCGCCGTTCTCGTCGACGAGGCCCTGGGCGCGGAGGGCGGCGAGGAGCTCGTCGAGGTAGCCGTGGACGTCGCCGACGACGTAGAGCGGCCCGGGGCCGTCGCCGGTGGGCGCGGGCGCGGGAGCGGCGGCCGGGGCGACGGGGACCTGGAGGGTGTCGCCGCGCTGGATGACCGGGAGGTCGCGCTCGGTGGGCGTGTACCCGTCCGGGAAGTCGTCGGGGAAGCCGCCGGCACCGGGGTGGGCGGAGGCCGAGGCGGCGACGGGGGCGGAGGGGGCGGCGACGGGGGCGGCGGCCACGGGGCGGGCGGCGTCGGCGTGCGCCGTCGGGACCGGGGGCTCGGCGTACGCGGCCGGTTCGGGGTGTGCCGGAGGCTCGGTGTACGCGGCCGGTTCGGGGCGTACCTGAGGCTCGGTGTACGTGGGGGCTTCGGGGCGTGCCGGAGGTTCCGGGAACGCGACCGGCTCGGGGTACGCGGCCGGGCGCGTGCCCAGGTGGAGCGTGGGGTCGGCGGGCGGGACGGGCGGCTCGCCCGCGTGGCCCTGCACGGGCACCCGGGCGTACGGGGGTACGCGGAAGTCACGCAATGTCGCCGTGCGTTCCACGGGATCCTGCCCGTCCCCCTGAGTCATCGACCCCTCCACCACCGTCGCGATGCCCTGCACATCGCGGACCGGCCTGGTCGGGGGGTCCGCGGTGTCGTGCGCCCATCATAGGAATGAGGGTCCGCCTGTGTGACGCACCAGGGGTGGTGAATCCGGGTTGGCTCCGGGTTCACCGGTTGTTTCGCCCGAATTGAGAAGGTCCAGTCCAGGGTCGGGTCCGGTGGGGTGCCCGGTTTCGCCGTTCCCGCCCACGGGCAGGGACGGGACGGTGCTCGTTCTCGGGGCCGTACTCGGTCGTGCTCGCGACGTGTTCGCGATGTGTTCGGTCGTGCTCGGTCGTGCTCGGTCACGCTCGCGATGCGTTCGCGACGTGCTCGTGTCGTTCGTCCGGCCGCTCTTTCGGCGCGGCCGGAGTCCGTAGGGGTGCCGTCAGTCCTTCGCGGGTGAGCGCGGCGGGCTCACCGTCGTCCGCGGCGACCGGCGCTGCGAGGAGGTGCGGACGATGAGTTCGGTCGGTATCACCTGCTCCAGCGGACCGTCGCCCTCGATCCCCTCGATGGCGTCGATGAGGAGCTGGACGACGGCGGTGCCGATGCGCCGCGGTTTGAGCGAGAGCGTCGTGATGGGCGGTTCGGTGGTGGCGTAGACGGTGGACTCGCTGCAGCACACGATCAGCAGGTCGTCCGGGACGCGCAGCCCGTAGCGGCGGGCGGCGGCGAGGAGGTCGGTGCCGTTGGGGTCGAAGAGGCCGTAGACGGCGTCGGGACGGTCGGGGCGGGCGAGCAGCCGGTCGGCCGCGACGGCGCCCGCGCACGGGTCGTGCGCCGGGTAGGCCTCGTAGACGGGGTCCTGTCCGACCCGCTCGCACCAGTTGAGGTACGCGGTGGTGGAGAGGCGGGTGTAGGTGTCGGTGGTGGTGCCGGTGAGGAGGCCGATCCGGCGCGCGCCGGCGTCGGCGAGGTGGTCGAGGAGGGCGAGGACGGCGGCCTCGTGGTCGTTGTCGACCCAGGCGGTCACCGGGAGCGTGCCGGCGGGGCGCCCGTCGGAGACGACGGGGAGGCCCTGGCGGACGAGCTCGGTGACGACCGGGTCGTGGTCGGAGGGGTCGATGACGACGGTGCCGTCGAGGGCGACGTTCGACCAGACGTCATGGCGTGATGTCGCGGGGAGGATGACGAGGGCGTAGCCGCGGGCGAGCGCGGCCGACGTGGCGGCCCTGGCCATCTCCGCGAAGTAGGCGAACTCCGTGAAGGTGAAAGGTTCATCCCCGTATGTCGTCACGGTCAGGCCGATGAGTCCCGACTTGCCGGTGCGGAGCGTGCGGGCCGCCGCGGAGGGGCGGTAGCCCAGCCGGTCGGCGACCTCGCGGACGTGCCTGCGGGTGGCGTCCGGGAGTCGGCCCTTGCCGTTGAGCGCGTCGGAGACAGTCGTGATGGAGACCCCGGCGGCGGCGGCCACGTCCCGGATGCCTGCCCGGCCCTGCCGGCTTCCCCGGGTCTGTGCCCGGCTCACCTGGTGCTTCCCTGCTGCTGTCATGGCGAGCCGATAGTAGGGCGATGCGGGGTGGGCGAGACGGTCGCATATGCAAGCGTTGACAGGCACGTTTCTGCATGGTCGACCCAGGTCAAATGAAGGAGAATCCAAGGTAGTTGAGGGTTTTTCCATGCGACTTGATGCCGTCGGGCGGGATGGGCCTGGTGTGGGGGAGAGGTCTCGAAGAGGTCTCAACTCACCTCTACGGGGGATGCGCGCCACGGCGCTCGCCACCGGCGCACGCCACCCGCCCGTGCGCCCCCTCGCGTGGGGAGGGCCGGAGGGGGAGGTTGGACGGAGGGTCGGAGGGGGCCGGAGGGAAGGCCGGAGGGAAGGTCGGAGGGAAGGCCGGAGGGAAGGTCGGAGGGAAGGTCGGAGGGAAGGTCGGAGAGAGGGGCGGCGGGGCGGTTTTCCACAGCGTTGCAGGGCTGTTGTCCACAGCCCATTCGCAGCGGGCCGGAATCCTCATAAGGTGAGAAGCATTGGCGGTACGGACGGTCGAGGAGGCCACACTGTGAGCGAGACCAGCGGGACGAGCGCGTCCACCCCGAAGCTGCGCGCCGAGCTGGACGGCGTCCCCACCTACAAGCCGGGCAAGCCGGCCGCCGCGGGCGGCCCGGTCGCCTTCAAGCTGTCCTCCAACGAGAACCCCTACCCCCCGCTGCCGGGCGTGATGGAGAGCGCGCTGGCCGCCGCCGCGAACTTCAACCGGTACCCGGACATGGCCTGCACCGCGCTCTCCGCGGAGCTGGCCGACCGCTTCGGCGTCCCGGTCTCCCACATCGCCACCGGCACCGGCTCGGTCGGCGTCGCCCAGTCGCTGCTCCAGGCGACCTCGGGCCCGGGCGACGAGGTGATCTACGCCTGGCGCTCCTTCGAGGCGTACCCGATCATCACGCAGATCAGCGGGGCCACCTCGGTGCAGGTGCCGCTCAAGGACGACGAGACGCACGACCTCGACGCCATGGCCGAGGCGATCACCGAGCGGACCCGGCTGATCTTCGTCTGCAACCCCAACAACCCCACGGGCACCGCGGTGCGCCGGGCCGAGCTGGAGCGCTTCCTCGACCAAGTGCCCTCCGACGTCCTGGTCGTGATCGACGAGGCGTACAAGGAGTTCGTGCGCGACATCGACATCCCGGACGGCGTCGAGCTCTACCGCGACCGGCCGAACGTGGCGGTGCTGCGCACCTTCTCCAAGGCGTACGGCCTGGCGGGGCTGCGGGTCGGCTTCGCGATCGCCCACGAGCCGGTGGCGGCGGCGCTGCGCAAGACGGCGGTGCCGTTCGGCGTGAGCCAGGTGGCGCAGGACGCGGCGGTGGCCTCGCTGCGCGCCGAGGACGAGCTGCTCGGCCGGGTCGGTTCGCTGGTGGCGGAGCGCGAGCGGGTCCGCGCGGGGCTCGTGGCCCAGGGCTGGACGGTGCCGGACGCCCAGGCGAACTTCGTCTGGCTGCGGCTCGGCGAGCGCACCATGGAGTTCGCGGCGGAGTGCGAGCGGCACGGTGTGGTGGTGCGGCCGTTCGCGGGGGAGGGCGTGCGCGTCACGATCGGCGAGACCGAGGCGAACGACCTGTTCCTGAAGGTGACGGAGGGCTTCCGTAAGTGAGGGAAGGCTTCCGCCAGGGAACCTGAAGGCTCGGGGGCGGCGTACCGGCTGCCCTGAGGGCTCTCAGGCGAGTTCCACGCGGATCGGGTCGCCGTCGCGGACGGTGGCCAGGATCCGCGGGTCCTCGTCGAGCGAGCCCAGCAGATTGCACGGGCTCGCGAGGCGGCACTCCTCGCCCCGTGAGATCGGGGTCGGCCCGTAGGGGAGGGCGAGGGCGTCGCCGTCGGTCCAGAAGGCCACCGTGCCGGGGTCGACGACCTGGCGTGCCCCCTCCTCGCGCGGCACCGAGACCGGAGTGTCGAAGTAGACCTCCTCGCCCCAGGTGCGGGCGGTGGAGACGATCGGCAGTGCCCCCAGGAGCGCCGTGCTCGTGGGGGTCTCGTCGAGGGTGGCCGTGGTGTGCCCGGCCGGCCAACTGAGGCGTATCCGAAGGGTCATGGGGCGAATTCAACAATATGTTGAAGCCCCTGGGAAGGTGTGACCTTCGGTACAGCCCCCCACTCTCCAGTACGGATTTCGTATGAGTCATAATGCTTGTGAATGTGAACGCGTTCACAAGCGTGTCCCGTTCGTCCCGTAACAGGGGGGAGCAAAGGGGCAAACTGCCGATGTGACCACGGCGATGTAAGGAGAAGACGACGTGGACCTCGCTCTGGCGCCGGAGACTTTGGCGCGCTGGCAGTTCGGCATCACCACCGTCTACCACTTTCTCTTCGTTCCGCTGACGATCTCGCTCGCCGCGCTCACCGCGGGGCTCCAGACCGCCTGGGTGCGGAGCGGGAAGGAGAAGTACCTCCGGGCCACCAAGTTCTGGGGGAAGCTCTTCCTCATCAACATCGCGATGGGTGTCGTCACCGGCATCGTGCAGGAGTTCCAGTTCGGCATGAACTGGTCGGACTACTCCCGCTTCGTCGGTGACATCTTCGGCGCCCCGCTGGCCTTCGAGGCCCTCATCGCCTTCTTCTTCGAGTCCACCTTCATCGGCCTGTGGATCTTCGGCTGGGACAAACTGCCGAAGAAGATCCACCTCGCCTGCATCTGGATGGTGTCGATCGGCACGATCCTCTCCGCGTACTTCATCCTGGCCGCCAACTCCTGGATGCAGCACCCGGTCGGCTACCGCATCAACGAGGACCGCGGCCAGGGTCCGCGCGCCGAGCTCACCGACTTCTGGCAGGTGCTCACCCAGAACACCGCCCTCACCCAGTTCTTCCACACCATGACGGCCGCCTTCCTCGTCGGCGGCGCCTTCATGGTCGGCATCTCCGCCTTCCACCTGATGCGCAAGCGGCACGTCCCGGTGATGCGGACCTCGCTGCGGCTCGGCCTGATCACGCTGATCATCGCCGGCCTCGGCACCGCCATCAGCGGGGACATGCTCGGCAAGGTCATGTTCAAGCAGCAGCCGATGAAGATGGCCGCCGCCGAGGCACTGTGGGACGGCGAGGCGCCCGCGCCCTTCTCGATCTTCGCGATCGGCGATGTGGACAAGGGCCACAACGAGGTCGCCATCGAGATCCCCGGGATACTGTCCTACCTCGCCAACGGCGACTTCCACTCGTACGTCCCCGGCATCAACGACGTCAACAAGGCCGAGCAGGAGAGGTTCGGGCCCGGCGACTACCGGCCCAACATCCCCGTCGCCTACTGGGGCTTCCGCTGGATGATCGGCTTCGGCATGGCCTCGCTCGCCATCGGCGTCGTCGGACTCTGGCTGACCCGCAAGAAGTTCCTGATCGCCCCCGGCCTGCGGACCGGTGAGGACGAAGTGCCGAACCTCGTCCTCTTCAGGAACAAGGCGCTCAGCCCGAAGATCGGCACGTGGTACTGGATCGTGGCCCTCTGGACCATGCTCTTCCCGCTCATCGCCAACTCCTGGGGCTGGATCTTCACCGAGATGGGCCGCCAGCCGTGGGTCGTCTACGGCGTGATGCGGACCAGCGCCGCCGTCTCCCCCGGCACCTCCCAGGGCGAGGTGCTCACCTCGATGATCGTCTTCACCGCCCTGTACGCGGTCCTCGCCGTCATCGAGGTCAAGCTCCTCGTGAAGTACGTGAAGGCAGGCCCGCCCGAGCTGACCGAGGACGACCTCAACCCGCCCACCAAGATCGGCGGGGACACCCGTGACCCCGACCGGCCCATGGCCTTCTCGTACTGAGGCTCAGGAGATCGAGGCATGGAACTCCACGACGTCTGGTTCGTACTCATCGCCGTCCTCTGGACCGGCTACTTCTTCCTTGAGGGTTTCGACTTCGGGGTCGGCATCCTCACCAAGCTGCTCGCTCGGAACCGGCCCGAGAAGCGGGTCCTGATCAACACCATCGGACCCGTCTGGGACGGCAACGAGGTCTGGCTGCTGACCGCCGGCGGCGCGACCTTCGCCGCCTTCCCCGAGTGGTACGCCACCCTCTTCTCCGGCTTCTACCTGCCGCTGCTGATCATCCTCGTCTGCCTCATCATCCGCGGTGTCGCCTTCGAGTACCGGGCCAAGCGGCCCGAGGAGAACTGGCAGCGCAACTGGGAGCAGGCGATCTTCTGGACCTCGCTGATCCCCGCGATCCTGTGGGGCGTCGCCTTCGGCAACATCGTCCGCGGCGTGAAGATCGACGCGAACATGGAGTACGTCGGCACCTTCTGGGACCTGCTCAACCCGTACGCGATCCTCGGCGGACTGGTGACGCTCACCCTCTTCACCTTCCACGGCACGGTCTTCGCGGCCCTGAAGACGGTCGGCGACATCCGGGCCAGGGCCCGGGCGCTCGCCCTGAAGCTGGGCCTCGTCACGGCGGTGCTCGCGCTCGCCTTCCTGATCTGGACCCAGGCCGACTCGGGTGACGCCTTGAGCCTCGCGGCGATGCTCGTCGCGGCGCTCTCGCTGGTCGGTGCGATCGGCGCCATCAAGGCGGGGCGCGAGGGCTGGTCGTTCGCGCTCTCGGGGGTGACGATCGCCGCCGCGGTCGCCATGCTGTTCCTGGCGCTCTTCCCGAACGTCATGCCGTCCTCGCTCGACCCCGCGTGGAGCCTGACGGTGACGAACGCGTCGTCGAGCCCGTACACGCTCAAGATCATGACCTGGTGTGCGGCCATCGCCACGCCGTTGGTACTGCTCTACCAGGGCTGGACCTACTGGGTCTTCCGCAAGCGGATCGGCACCCAGCACATCGTCGACGCCCACTAGGGCCTGTCCGCATCGGAGCTCGCACCAGAGCTCACAGCAGAGGGGCATGTTTCACGTGAAACCGATCGACCCGCGTCTCCTCCGGTACGCCCGGGCGACCCGTGTCTTCCTCGTCGCGGTCGTGGTGCTCGGCCTGGTCGGGGCGGGTCTGGTCATCGCCCAGGCGATGCTCATCGCCGAGATCGTGGTGGGGGCCTTCCAGCAGGGCCTCTCGGTTTCCGCGCTGACCACTCCCCTGCTGCTGCTCGCCGGGGTCGCGGTGGCCCGGGGCCTCGTCTCCTGGCTGACCGAGCTCGCGGCCCACCGGGCCAGCGCGGCGGTCAAGTCCGAACTCCGAGGCCGGCTCCTGGAGCAGGCCACCGCACTCGGGCCCGGCTGGCTCGGCGGGCAGCGCACCGGCTCGCTCATCGCGCTCGCCACCCGGGGCGTGGACGCGCTCGACGACTACTTCGCCCGCTACCTGCCCCAGCTCGGCCTCGCCGTCGTCGTCCCGATCGCGGTCCTCGCGCGGATCGTCACCGAGGACTGGGTCTCGGCCGCCATCATCGTCGTCACCCTGCCCCTCATCCCGGTCTTCATGATCCTGATCGGCTGGTACACCCAGGCCCGGATGGACCGGCAGTGGAAGCTGCTCTCCCGGCTCTCCGGCCACTTCCTCGACGTCGTCGCCGGACTGCCCACCCTCAAGGTCTTCGGCCGGGCCAAGGCCCAGGCCGCGTCGATCCGCGCCATCACCGCCGACTACCGGCGGGCGACCATGCGAACCCTGCGGATCGCCTTCCTCTCCTCCTTCGCCCTGGAACTGCTCTCCACGCTGTCGGTGGCGCTGGTCGCCGTCACCATCGGCATGCGGCTCGTCCACGGCACCCTCGACCTCTACACCGGCCTCGTCATCCTGGTCCTCGCACCCGAGGCGTATCTGCCGCTGCGCCAGGTCGGCGCCCAGTTCCACGCGGCGGCGGAGGGCCTCGCGGCGGCCGAGGAGATCTTCGAGGTCCTGGAGACCCCGGTGCGGAGCGGCGGTACGCGGGCGGTGTCGGCCGAGACGCGACTGGAGCTCGACCGGGTGACGGTCCGCCACCCGGGGCGCGCGGAGCCTTCCTTGGACGCGGCGAGCCTCACCGTCGAGCCGGGGGAGACGGTGGCGCTCGTCGGGCCCAGCGGCGCCGGGAAGTCGACCCTGCTCGACGTCGTCCTCGGTTTCACGGAGCCGGAGGGCGGCAGCGTACGGGTCGGGGGCGTGGAGCTGGCGGAGCTGGACCCGGCGGCCTGGCGCGAGCGGATCGCGTGGGTGCCGCAGCGGCCGTACCTCTTCGCCGGGACGATCGCCGAGAACGTGCGGCTCGCCCGGCCCGGGGCCGATGACGAGGAGGTGCGGGCGGCGCTCCGGGACGCCGGGGCGGACGTCTTCGTGGACGCCCTCCCCGAGGGGGCCGCGACCGTCCTCGGCGAGGACGGCGCCGGGCTCTCGGCCGGACAGCGGCAGCGGCTCGCGCTGGCGCGGGCCTTCCTAGCGGACCGGCCGCTGCTGCTCCTCGACGAGCCGACGGCGGCGCTCGACGGGGAGACGGAGGCGGGGATCGTCGACGCGGTGCGGCGGCTCGCCGCCGGGCGGACGGTGCTGCTCGTGGTGCACCGGCCGGCGCTGCTCGCGGTGGCGGATCGGGTGGTGACGATCGGGACGGTCGCCGCACCGGCTGGTGAGGGCACCGGCAGTGCGGGTGCCGTGATCGGCGCCGGGTCGGTCGGAGGGGTGCCCCCGTCCGTTCCGCCCCTGGAGGAACGCCCGCCCGCGCCCGGGGCGGCGAAGCCCCAGGGCGTCCTCGCCCGGGTCCGGTCCATGGCCGGCGAACTCAAGGGGCGGATGGGGCTCGCGCTGCTGCTCGGGAGCCTCGCACTCGGGTCGGCCGTGGGGCTCATGGCCGTGTCCGGGTGGCTCATCTCGCGGGCCTCGGAGCAGCCGCCCGTCCTGCACCTCATGGTCGCCGTGACCGCCACCCGCGCCTTCGGCATCGGGCGGGCCGTCTTCCGGTACGCCGAGCGGCTGGTCTCGCACGACGCCGTGCTGCGGATGCTCGCCGAACTGCGGGTCTCCGTCTACTCCCGGCTCGAACGGATCGCCCCGGCCGGACTCGGCCGCACCCGGCGCGGCGACCTGCTCGCCCGGCTCGTCCACGACGTCGACGCCCTCCAGGACTACTGGCTGCGCTGGCTGCTCCCGGCCGGTGCCGCGCTCGTCGTCGGGCTCGGCGCGGTCGGCTTCACCACCTGGCTGCTGCCCGAGGCGGGCGCCGTGCTCGCGGTGGGCCTGCTCGTGGCGGGTGTGCTCGTGCCGCCGCTGGGCGCCGCGCTGGCCCGCCGGGCCGAGCGGCGGCTCGCCCCGGCCCGCGGGGCGCTCGCGACGGCCGTCGCCGATCCGCTGCGCGGCTGCGCCGAGCTGACCGTGGCCGGGGCGCTGCCGGACCGGCTCGACCGGGCGCGGGCCGCCGACCGCACCCTCACCGGCATCGCCTCCCGGCAGTCCGCAGCGGCCGCGCTCGGCGCCGGGCTCTCGGCCCTGGTGTGCGGCCTGACGGTGGTCGCCGCGGCCTGGGTCGGCGTCCAGGCCGTCCGGGACGGCAGGCTCGACGGCGTCGCGCTCGCGGTCGTCGTCCTCACCCCGCTCGCCGCCTTCGAGGCCGTCACCGGCCTGCCGCTCGCCGTCCAGTACCGCCGGCGGGTCCGGCACAGCGCCGAGCGGGTCTTCGAGGTGCTCGACGCGCCCGTCCCCGTACACGAGCCGGCGGTGGCCGCCGCTCCCCCGGCCGGGCCGTTCCCGCTGGAGCTGGCCGGGCTCTCGGCCCGGTACGCCGGGCAGGAGCGGCCCGCGCTCGACGGGTTCGCGCTCACCCTCGGCGCCGGGCGGCGGGTCGCCGTCGTCGGCGCCTCGGGCTCCGGCAAGACCACGCTCGCCCAGGTGCTGCTGCGCTTCCTGGACGCGGAGGCGGGGACGTACCGGATCGGCGGGGTGGCGGCGCGGGAGCTCGACGGCGACGACGTACGCCGCTTCGTCGGCCTGTGCGCGCAGGACGCGCACCTCTTCGACAGCTCCCTGCGGGAGAACCTGCGGCTCGCCCGCCCGGGCGCGGGCGACGAGGAGCTGCGGGAGGCGCTGCGCCGGGCCCGGCTGCTCGACTGGGTCGACGGACTGCCCGACGGGCTCGACACCCTGGTGGGCGAGCACGGTTCGAAGCTCTCCGGCGGCCAGCGGCAGCGGCTCGCGCTGGCCCGCGCCCTCCTCGCCGACTTCCCGGTCCTCGTCCTCGACGAGCCGGCCGAGCACCTGGACCTGGCCACCGCCGACGCGCTCACCGACGACCTGCTCCGCGTCACCGAGGGCCGTACCACCGTCCTCATCACCCACCGGCTGCACGGACTCGACGCGGTCGACGAGGTGGTGGTCCTGGACGGCGGACGGACCGTGCAGCGCGGACCGTACGCCGCGCTCGCCGCCCAGGACGGGCCGCTGCGGCGGATGCTGGAGCAGGAGCGGGCGGCCGATCTGCTCCTCGCCGGTGCCACGCCGACCCCCGCCGACCATCCGACTTTTCTCTCCAAATAGGACTAACTAGGCTCAGGGCCATGACCGCCGCCACGCCCGATTCCCCGGACCCCCTGGTCGCCGCCACCGAGGCCACCCGCAGCCTCCAGGGGCTCTCCACGGAGCTGACCGCCCGCGTGCCGCAGCTGCTCGAAGCGATGCGGTCGGTGGGCACCGGGCTCGAACTCCACACCACCCTCGACCGGATCTGCGAGACCGCGGCCGAGCTGGCCGGCGCCCGCTACGCGGCCATCGGAGTCGTCGACGAGGAGGGCAAGGGCCTCTCCGACTTCGTCACGTACGGCGTCGCCGAGGACGTGGCCCGGCGCATCGGGCGCCGGCCCGACGGGCACGCCGGGCTGCTCGGCGCGCTCATCCGCGAGCCCCGGACGATCCGGCTCGCCGATCTCGCCTCCGACCCGCGCGCGGCCGGATTCCCGCCCGGCCACCCGGTCATGCGGACCTTCCTCGGCGTCCCCATCCGCGTCCAGGGCGAGATCTTCGGCAACCTCTACCTCGCGGAGAAGCGCAGCGGCGAGGAGTTCAACGACTACGACGAGCACATGGTCCGGGTGCTCGCCACCGAGGCGGGCATCGCCATCGGCAACGCCCGCCTCTACGAGGCCGCCCGCCAGCGCGAGCGGTGGATCGACGGCTCCGTCGCCGTCACCACCGCCCTGCTCTCCGGCGGCGATGCCGACGACGCCCTCGCCGTCGTCGCCGAACAGGCCCGGCGGCTCGCCGACGCGGACGCCGGGATCGTGCTGCTGCCCGCCGAGGAGGGCGGCCTGGAGATCGTCGCCGTCTCGTCGGCCAGCGCCACCAGGTCCCTGGGCATGGTGATCCCGCCGGAGAGCCAGGTCGTGGAGCTCCTCCTGGAGGGCGAGGCGGTCTTCGTCCAGGACGCCTCCACCGACCCGCGCATGATCAACCGGCTGACCTCCCTGTACGGGCCGATCATGCTGCTGCCGCTGCAGAGCGGCGGCCGGGTGCTCGGCGCGCTCGCGATGCCCCGGGCCAGGGGTGCCCGGCCCTTCACCGAGGCGGAGCGGACCCTCGCCACCCAGTTCGCCTCGCAGGCGGCGCTCGCGCTGATGATGGCCGAGGCGCAGCGCGACCGGGAGCGGCTCGCGGTCTTCGAGGACCGCGACCGGATCGCCCGCGACCTGCACGACCTCGTCATCCAGCGGCTCTTCGCCACCGGGATGATGCTGGAGAGCGCCCATCGGAAGGCGGTCGTGCCGGCCGTCCAGGAGGGCGTCGGCAAGGCCGTGGACGAGCTGGACGTGACCATCCAGGAGATCCGCACGGCGATCTTCGCCCTCCAGCAGGGCCCCGCGGAGGCGCCGTCGGGGCTGCGCACGCGCGTCCTCCGGGAGATCAACATGGCGGCGGTGCCGCTGGGCTTCAAGCCCGCCCACCGCTTCCTCGGCGCGATCGACGCCACCGTCGGCGAGCTGACGGGCAAGAACCTGATCGCCGCACTCCGCGAGGCGCTCTCCAACGCCTTCCGGCACGCCTCGGCCGGCCGCATCGACGTCGTCGTCGACGCGACCGTGACCCTGCCGGACGGGTCGCCCGGGGTACGGCTCACGGTCGCCGACGACGGCGTCGGCCTGCCCGAGGGCGGCCGCCGCAGCGGACTGCGCAACCTCGCCCGCCGCGCCGAGTCCCTCGGCGGCGCGAGCTGGTGCGGCCCGGGCCTCGCCGAGGCCGGCGGCGGCACGTCGGTGGTGTGGGAGGCGCCGCTCTAGAGGTGCGGGCGCGGTTCTGGAGGTGTGGGGAGCGGCTCTGGATGTGTGGGGTGCGGCTCTAGAGGTCCGTGCCGGCGCGCGGTGCCGCGACCGCTTCGGCGACGAGCTGTTCGATGACGACGGCGACGCCGTCGTCGTTGTTGCCGACCGTGCGGCCGGAGGCGGCGGCGACGACGTCGGGGTGGGCGTTGCCCATCGCGTACGAGCGGCCCGCCCAGCTCAGCATCTCGATGTCGTTCGGCATGTCGCCGAAGGCCACCACCTCGTCCGGCGAGATGCCGCGCTGCTCGCAGCAGAGGGCCAGCGTCGACGCCTTGGAGACGCCCAGGGCGCTGATCTCGATGAGCGCGGTGGGGCTGGAGCGGGTGAAGGAGGCCAGGTGGCCGGCGGCCTCCCGGGCCGTCGCCAGGAACACGTCGGGGTCGAGCTCGGGGTGCTGGGCGAGCAGTTTGAGGACGGGCGCGGCGGCGTCCGGCGCCTCCTCGTACAGCAGCTTCTCGGCGGTGGCGACGGTGGCGCCGGGGTCGAGGAAGAACGGCGGGTACAGCGGCTCGTAGTGGATGCCGGTGGTCATCTCGACGGCGAAGCTGGTGCCCGGTGCGGCGGCCCGCAGCGCCCGTACGACGTCGAGGGCGGCGGACCGGGGCAGCGGGCGCACCTGCTGGAAGACGCCGCCCGCGTGCAGGTCCACGACGGCCGCGCCGTTGGCGCAGATGGCGAGGCCGTGGCCGTGGACGTGGGCGCTGACCACGTCCATCCAGCGGGCCGGGCGACCGGTGACGAAGAAGACCTCGATCCCCGCCCGCTCGGCCGCGGCGAGGGCGGCGACGGTCCGCTCGGAGACGGACTTGTCGTCGCGCAGGAGAGTGCCGTCGAGATCGGTGGCGACGAGACGGGCGGCGGGCCGGGAGGCGCGGGCGGAGAGGTGGGGAGAGGTCACCTCCTTATGGTGCCGCACCGGACGCACGGGCGTGCGCGTCCCCGCACATCTGAGTGACCGGGCGGGGAGACAGCGCGTGAGCTGTACGTTTTCGGGGGGCTTCGGGGACGGCCGGCCGTGCGGTCGGCGGTTTCGGGGGCGGCCTTCGGAAAGGCTCGCGCCGCGTGGGCGACGTACGCTCGGGGCATGAGTCTGCGTCTGAGCACCGTGATCCTTCCTGTCGACCGCTGGCACGAGGGGGGCCGTGCCACCTGGCAGCGCGCGGAGGAGCTCGGTTTCCACACCGCGTACACCTACGACCACCTGTCCTGGCGCACCTTCCGGGACGGCCCGTGGTTCGGCGCCCTGCCGACTCTCACCGCGGCCGCGACCGCCACGGACCGGCTGCGCCTGGGCACCCTCGTCACCTCGCCCAACTTCCGGCACCCGGTGACGCTGGCGAAGGAGCTCATCTCGCTCGACGACGTCTCGGGCGGCCGGGTCACCCTCGGCATCGGCGCCGGCGGCAACGGCTTCGACGCCACCGCGCTGGGCCAGGAGCCGTGGACGCCGAAGGAGCGGGCGGACCGGCTCGCCGAGTTCGTCCCGCTGCTCGACCGGCTGCTCACCGAGGACGCGGTGACGGAGCGCGGCACGTTCTACTCGGCCGAGGAGGCCCGCAACATCCCGGGCTGCGTGCAGCGCCCCCGGCTGCCCTTCGCGGTGGCCGCGACCGGCCCGCGCGGGATGCGGCTCGCCGCCCGCCACGGGCAGGCGTGGGTGACGACCGGCGACCCGAAGCTGTACGAGTCGGGTACGGCGGCCGAGTCGGTGGAGGCACTGCGCGGTCAGGTCGAGCGGCTGGGCAAGGCGTGCGCGGATGTCGGCCGGGACGTGGCCGAGCTGGACAAGATCCTGCTCACCGGCTTCACCCCGGAGAAGAACGAGGTGCTCTCCTCCCTGGAGGCCTTCGTGGACTTCGCCGGCACCCACCGCGACCTCGGCTTCACCGAGATCGTGATCCACTGGCCCATCCAGGACTCGGTGTTCGCCGCCGACCGGGCCGTCTTCGAGTCCATCGCCACGGAGGCCTTGGCGCGCCTCGGCCAGGCGCGTGGGTCCGTCAGCGGACGCGGGAGCTCAGCCACGGGGTGAGCGCCGTCATCGGGACGAGCTCCTTGTACGTACGGCCGCCGGGCACGGGGACGATCAGCCACTGGCCGGGCGGGAAGAACCGTCCCTTCACATGCGCGAGACCGGTGTGGAGCGCCCGTACGAAGCCGGGGACGGCGTCCCTCGGCACGTCGGCGAACTCGACGCCGTCCACGACGATCCTGGCGTCGTCCTCGGGGTAGAGCTGCACGGAGACGGAGGGGGAGCCGCCGAGCTCGATGAAGGCCTCGTGCGGCAGCGAGCCGTCCTCGTCCAGCACGCTGAAGGCGCCGGCGGAGGTGCGGCGCGAGGTCTGGTCCGCGCCGATGTCGTCGGTCACGACGATCTCCAGACCGAACTCCTGGGCGAGCGCGCGGACGGCGTTGACGGCGGCCTGGGTGCTGGGCAGGTGCGGGTGCGACATGACCCGATCATGCCGCAGCGGCTCGGCCCCCTCGGCCCCCTCGGCCCGCTCAGTCGGGGAAGCGGATGAACCGCGCCGGTACCGCCGCCGTCAGCCAGACCCCGTTGGCGCTGACCCGGAACTCGTGTCCCGCCCGGTGCATCGCCCCCGCGTCCACGCTCAGCACCACCGGCCGGCCCCGTCGCGCCCCGACTCGGGTCGCCGTCTCGCGGTCGGGGGAGAGGTGCACGTCGTGGCGGGCCATGGGCCGCAGCCCTTCCGTCCGGATCGCGGGCAGCCGGGCGGCGACCGTACCGTGGTAGAGGTACGCGGGCGGCTCGGCGGCCGGCAGGTCGAGGTCGACGCTGATCGTGTGGCCCTGGCTGGCCCGGATCCGGGTGCCCTCGACGGCGAAGCGCTGCTTGTCGTTGGAGGCGACCACATGGTCCAGCTCCGCGCGGCCGATGGGGAAGCCGTGGGCGGCCGCGGCGGCGAGCAGCGCGTCGATCTCGGTCCAGCCGTGCGCGTCGAGGACCAGTCCGATCCGCTCCGGCTGGTGCCGCAGGTGCTTCGAGAGGTATTTGGACACCTTCACCGTGCGACGTTCGTCCATCGTTCTTCCCCGTTCAGGTTTGATCCACAGCCAACATGAGTTATCCACAAGCCAGTTGAGGATTCTGTGGACAACTACCCTGGGGAATCAAGTGGTTTATTGAACAGTGGGGGAATTGATGGCATTTAGCGTCAATGTATCCAATGTCCTTTTGTTGACCTCGCGTTCGGCCGCCGCCGTCAGGAACGCCGCGACGGCCTCCGGGCCAACGAGCGCCTGTACGGCCCTGATCGTGTCCGCCGGGATCGGCACCGGGCGCGGCTCGTCGTCCCTCGGCGGCGGACCCTCGGGCGAGAGGTGGATCTGGAGGTGACGGGTCGCCAGGATCCGCATGGCGCGGGCCAGTTCGGCGTCCACCGTCTGCTGGGCGAGCGGGCGGAGGCGCCGTACCATCGTCGCCGCCTCGGCCGCGTCGGAGTCCGTCGGCGGCCGGTGCTCCAGATAGCGGGCGAAGACGTGCTCGGTGGTGAACTCCAGGAAACGGGACGCTATGTGCTCGACCTGCTCCCGAAGTTCCCTCAGATGACCGGTGATCGCGGAGAGCGGCACCCCCGCCGCGTGCAACTCCACGGCCACCGTCAGCTCTTGTGGGCTGGGGACCAGGTACTCCTCGGCCTCCCGGCCCGGGATCCGCTCCAGGACGCCGAGCTCGACCGCCTCCCGCACGGCGTCCTCGTCCGGGTCGCCGCCGAAGCGGGCGTCGAGCTCCGCGCGGGAGATCCGGGCCGCCTCCTCGTCCGTCCACGGCCCCTGGACCTCCGCGACGAGCCCGAGCACCCCGCCGAGCCCCCGGCCGGTGTCCCACGCGTCGAGGAGCTCCTTGATCGAGGCCAGCGTGTAGCCCCGGTCGAGGAGGTCGGCGATCTGGCGCAGCCGGGCCAGATGGCTGTCCCCGTACACGTTCGCCCTGCCCCGCCGCTCCGGGCGGGGCAGCAGGCCGCGGTCCTGGTAGGCGCGGATGGTCCGGACCGTGGCCCCGCTGTGATGGGCGAGGTCCTCGATCCGGTACTCCGCTCGCACTGCTGACTGCTCGGACATCCCGCTCCCACCGGCCGATCGTTCCACCCCGCGCGGGGCCCTGCTGCGAGGGATCGTACGACCGACCGCCCGCCCGGGCTCCCCGCCGTTACGCCGGCGGCTGCCAGCGGGCCAGGGCGCGCAGCGCGCCCGGGGCCAGCCGGGACAGGGCGTGGGCGCCCCGCGCCTCCGGCGTGACCGGCACGACCGCCCGGTCGTGCAGCACCGCGTCCAGGATCGCGTCCGCCACCTTCTCCGGCGGGTAGTTCCGCAGCCCGTACAGCCGCGAGGCCTTCTGCTGCCGCCGCTTCTCCTCCGCCGCGTCCGTGACGCCGGCGAAGCGGGCGGTCGCGGTGATGTTGGTGTTGACGATCCCGGGGCAGATCGCGCTGACCCCGATGGACCGGTCCGCCAGTTCGGCCCGCAGGCACTCGCTGAGCATCAGCACCGCCGCCTTCGAGGTGCTGTACGCCGGCAGCGCCCGCGAGGGCTGGAAGGCCGCCGCCGAGGCGGTGTTGACGATGTGGCCGCCCTGGCCGCGGGCCACCATCTGCGCCCCGAACACCCGGCAACCGTGGATCACACCCCACAGGTTGACGTCCAGGACCCGCTTCCACTCCTCTCCGGTCGTCTCGAAGAAGGAGCCGGTGAGGCCGATCCCCGCGTTGTTGACGAGGACGTCGACGATGCCGTACTCGTCGGCCACCCGGGCCGCCAGCTTCTCCATCGCCTGCTCGTCGGAGACGTCCACCGCCTCGCCCCATGCCTCCGGGGCGCCGATCAGCCGTGCCATCTCGGCCGTCCTGGCCGCGCCCTCGGCGTCCCGGTCGACCGCGACGACCCGGGCCCCGGCCTCCGCGAAGGCGAAGGCGGTGGCCCGCCCGATGCCGCTGGCGGCGCCGGTGACCAGCACCAGCTGGCCGCCGAACCGCTCCGCGTACGCCGGCTTCACACCGCTCTTCGCGGTCGACTCCGCCACCGGCCGGGGCGCCCGCATCTCCGGCTCCTCGTGGGTGCGGACGAAGTCCGTGATCCACGCGGCCAGTTGGTCGGGTCGGGTGCGCGGCACCCAGTGCTTGGCGGGCAGGGTGCGCCGGGTGAGCTCCGGCACCCAGGCGCCCAGGTCGTCGTAGAGCCGCTCGGAGAGGAAGGCGTCCCCGGTCGGGGTGATCAGCTGCACGGGCGCGTGCGCGAAGGCGTCGGGGCGCGGCCGGGAGAGGCGCGCCCGGACGTTGTCCCGGTAGAGCCAGGCGCCGGTGGCCGCGTCGGAGGGCAGCGAGGCCGTCGGGTAGTCGCCGGCCGGGATCTTCTCGATCCGCTCCAGGAGCTTCGGCCAGCGCTTGCCGAGGGGGCCGCGCCACGCCAGCTCCGGCAGGACCGGGGTGTGCAGCATGTACACGTACCAGGACTTGGCTCCCTGGCCGAGGAGCTGTCCGACCCGGCGCGGGGTGGGACGGGTCATCCGGCTCTTGATCCAGTGCCCGAAGTGGTCGAGCGACGGGCCCGACATGGAGGTGAAGGAGGCGATCCTGCCCTCGGTGCGCGGCACGGTGACGAACTCCCACGACTGCACCGAGCCCCAGTCGTGCCCGACGAGGTGGACCGGCCGGTCCGGGCTGACCGCGTCGGCGACGGCGAGGAAGTCGTCGGTCAGCTTCTCCAGGGTGAAGCCGCCGCGCAGCGGCGCGGGCGCCGTCGAACGCCCGTGGCCCCGCACGTCGTACAGCACGACGTGGAACTCCTCCGCGAGCCGCACCGCGACCTCCGACCAGACCTCCTTCGAGTCCGGGTAGCCGTGCACGAGCAGCACCGTCGGCCGGTCGGCGTCGCCGAGCTCGGCGACGCACAGCTCGATCCCGCCCGTACGGACCCGGCGCTCCCGCGCCCCCTTGAGTCCCGCGCCCGCCATCACACCGCTCCTTCGTTCCACCGCCGCACGTGCGGCAGGTCGTCGTCCAGCCAGAACGCGCTCTGCTCGGGGTCCCTGGAGTCGGTGACGACCAGGATCTCCTCGAACTTCGCGCCCGTCCCCCGGAATCCGAGGTGCGGCTCGACCGCCCAGAGGCCCGGCGTGGGCGGGTGGTCGGAGAACTTGTAGGGGGACCAGAGCGGCGACCAGCCGTCCCGGTGGCCGTGCACGGCGTCGCTCAGCAGCCCCTTGAGGGACTGGGTGCCGAAGCCGAACAGGGTGGGGGCGAACCGCCGCTCCCGCACCCGGTCGATCTTGTGGGCGATCACGCCGAAGGGATAGGCCCGGTGCCGGTTGGCGTACCCCTGGCGGACCATGAGCCGGTCCACGTCCTCGTATATCTCGCGCAGGCTGCGCCGCTCGCGCACCTCGCGGAGGATCAGCTCGCGGTGCTCGCGCAGATCGGCGAGGAGCTTGTCGTGCAGCGGGTTGAGGCCGAGGCAGCCGCTGTAGCCGATGTCGGCCGTGTACCCCTTGTAGACGGGCGCCATGTCGAGGATGAACGGCATCCCCGGCTCCAGGCGCTTGTCGGTGGGGAAGAACTGCAGGGGGATCCTGAAGTCGACGAAGGCGGTGCGGTCCCCGAACCAGGCGAAGGGGCGGTGGAACCAGTCCTTCACCCCGCGCTCGTACAGCCACTCGCGCTGCATCCGCGCCGCCTCGCGCTCGGTCACGCCCGGCCTCAGCTGGGCCGCGACCGCCTCCGCGCAGGCGTAGGAGAGCTGCTGTACTTCCCTGAACCCCCGTAGTTCCGCGGTCAGTTCGCTTGCCACTGCTGAGGTCATGCCACCCGCCCGTCCCGTGTGAGCGCTTGGTCGCCCTACGCGTCCGTAACTTGACACCGATGAATGTGACAATGCTCGGCGGCTACGTCAAGGGGTGTGTACGAGACCCTGTGGAAAACTCCGTCCCGGAGGCCGCGACGACTTTCGTCGCGACACCCCTCAGGGTTCGTACGCCGGAAGTCGGAGAGGGATCGATCCGTAGGGCTGACGACGGCTGTGGCGCGCGCCACTACCGTCGAAGCGTGACTGTGATCGCCACCGAAAGCCTCAGCAAGCGGTTCCCCCGGGTGACCGCTCTCGACCGGCTCTCCCTGGACATCGGGCCCGGTGTGACCGGACTGGTGGGTGCCAACGGAGCCGGCAAGTCCACGATGATCAAGATCCTGCTCGGCCTCTCCCCCGCCACGGAGGGCAGCGCCGAGGTCCTGGGCCTCGACGTCTCGAAGCACGGCCCCGAGATCCGCGAGCGGGTCGGGTACATGCCCGAGCACGACTGCCTGCCGCCGGACGTCTCGGCCACCGAGTTCGTCGTCCACATGGCGCGGATGTCCGGCCTGCCGCCGACCGCCGCCCGCGAGCGGACGGCCGACACCCTGCGCCACGTCGGCCTGTACGAGGAGCGCTACCGCCCCATCGGCGGCTACTCGACTGGCATGAAGCAGCGGGTGAAGCTGGCCCAGGCCCTGGTCCACGACCCCAAGCTGGTCCTCCTCGACGAGCCGACGAACGGCCTCGACCCGGTCGGCCGGGACGAGATGCTCGGCCTGATCCGCCGCGTCTGGACCGACTTCGGCATCTCCGTGCTCGTCACCTCCCACCTCCTCGGCGAGCTGGAGCGGACCTGCGACCACGTCGTCGTCATCGACGGCGGCAAACTGCTGCGGTCCAGCTCCACCAGCGACTTCACCCGCACCACCACGACCCTGGCGGTCGAGGTCACCGACTCCGACGCCCACCCGGACGGCACCGCGGCCCTCCGCGCGGCCCTCACCACCGCCGGCGTCACCCTGCACGCGGGCGTGGAGGACGGCCTGCCCGGCGCCGGCCACATCCTCCTCCTGGAGGCCCCCGGCGAGGAGACGTACGACCTGGTGCGCGACACCGTCGCCGGCCTCGGGCTCGGCCTGGTCCGCATGGAGCAGCGCCGCCACCACATCGCCGAGGTCTTCCGTCCCGAGGCAGCCGCGCAGCACGAGGAGGTCAAGGCCCGATGAGCACCCCCGCCCCCGGGGCCGCCCCCGACACCACCCGGATCCACAACATCGGATACCGGTCCTACGACGGCCCGAGGCTCGGCCGCTCCTACGCCCGCCGCTCGCTCTTCTCGCAGTCCCTGCGGGGGTCGTACGGCCTGGGCCGCAGCGCCAAGTCGAAGGTGCTGCCGATGCTGCTCTTCGCGGTGATGTGCGTCCCGGCGCTGATCATCGTCGCGATCGCCGTGTACATCAAGGCCGACAAGCTGGCGGTGGAGTACACCCAGTACGCGATCTTCCTCCAGCTCGTCATCGCCGTCTACCTGGCCTCCCAGGCCCCCCAGTCGGTCTCCCGCGACCTCAGGTTCCGGACGGTCCCGCTGTACTTCTCCCGCCCCATCGAGCGCGTCGACTACGTGCTCGCCAAGTACGGGGCCATGGCCTCGGCGCTCTTCATCCTCACCGTCACCCCGCTGCTGATCCTCTGGATCGGCTCGATGCTGGCCAAGATGGACTTCGCCGAGCAGGCCAAACTCTTCGGCCAGGGCCTCGTCTCCGTCGCACTCCTTTCGGTGCTCTTCGGCGGCATCGGCCTCGTCATGGCCGCGCTCACCCCGCGCCGCGGCTTCGGCGTCGCCGCGGTGATCGCCGTCCTCACCATCTCCTACGGCGCGGTCTCCACCCTCCAGGGCATCTCCTACGCCACCGAGAACACCGACGCCATCGCCTGGCTCGGCCTCTTCTCCCCCCTCACCCTGATCATCGGCCTGCAGAACGCCTTCCTCGGCGCCCCCGCCTCCTTCCCCGGCGAGGTGCCGGTCGGGGCCGGGACCGGCGTGGTCTACCTCGTGGTCGTCCTCGGCCTCATCGCCGGCTGCTACGGCATCCTGATGGCCCGCTACCGGAAGGTCGGACTGTGAGCACCCTGCACATCGACCACGTCTCCCGCTGGTTCGGCAACGTCGTCGCCGTCAACGACGTCACCATGTCGATCGGCCCCGGCGTGACCGGCCTCCTCGGCCCCAACGGCGCCGGGAAGTCCACCCTCATCAACATGATGGGCGGCTTCCTCGACCCCTCCACGGGCAAGGTGACCCTCGACGGCGAGCCGGTCTGGCGCAACGAGTCGGTCTACCGCTCCATCGGCGTCGTCCCCGAGCGGGAGGCGATGTACGACTTCCTCACCGGCCGCGAGTTCGTGGTGGCCAACGCGGAGCTCCAGGGCCTCGGCGCGGCGGAGGCCCAGAAGGCCCTCGCGACCGTCGAGATGGAGCACGCGCAGGACCGGAAGATCGCCACGTACAGCAAGGGCATGCGGCAGCGCGTGAAGATGGCCTCGGCCCTCGTCCACGAGCCGTCCGTGCTGCTGCTCGACGAGCCGTTCAACGGCATGGACCCGCGCCAGCGGATGCAGCTCATGGAGCTGCTGCGCCGGATGGGCGCCGAGGGCCGCACGGTCCTCTTCTCCTCGCACATCCTGGAGGAGGTCGAGCAGCTCGCCTCGCACATCGAGGTGATCGTCGCCGGCCGGCACGCCGCCTCCGGCGACTTCCGGCGGATCCGCCGCCTGATGACCGACCGGCCGCACCGCTATCTGATCCGCTCCAGCGACGACCGGGCGCTCGCCGCCGCGCTGATCGCCGACCCGTCCACGGCCGGCATCGAGGTCGACGCGGTGGAGGGCGGACTGCGGATCCAGGCCGTCGACTTCGGACGGTTCACCGAACTGCTGCCGCAGGTGGCACGCGCGCGTGGGATCCGGCTGCTGACGGTCTCGCCGTCCGACGAGTCCCTCGAATCCGTCTTCTCGTATCTCGTCGCGGCCTGAAAGGAGCACGACCCCGATGTACGACCCCACGGTCGCCCGGCTCACCTACCGGGCCCTCCTCGGCCGCCGCCGGGCGGCGATCCTCTTCCTCCTGCCCGGGCTGCTCCTGCTCATCGCCACGGCCGTCCGCGTCATCAACGGCGCGGACGACCAGGTCGCGGCCGACCTCCTCGGCGGCTTCGCGCTCGCCACGATGGTGCCGCTGATCGGCGTCATCGCGGGCACCGGCGCGATCGGCCCGGAGATCGACGACGGCTCGATCGTCTATCTGCTCTCCAAGCCGGTGAAGCGCCCGACGATCATCATGACCAAGCTGATCGTGGCCATCGCCGTGACCATGGCCTTCTCGGCCGTGCCCACGCTGATCGCCGGCTTCATCCTGAACGGGAACGGCCAGCAGGTCGCCGTCGCCTACACGGTCGCAGCGCTGGTCGCCTCCATCGCCTACAGCGCGCTCTTCCTGCTGCTCGGCACGATCAGCCGGCACGCCGTGGTGATCGGCCTCGTCTACGCCCTGGTCTGGGAGGCGCTCTTCGGCTCCCTGATCGCCGGCGCCCGCACCCTCAGCGTCCAGCAGTGGGCGCTGGCGCTCGCCGAGAAGGTCACCGGCGACGGGCTGATCAGCTCGGACGTGGCCCTGTCGACGGCGACGGTCCTCCTGGTCGCCGTCACCCTCGGCGCCACCTGGTTCGCCGGTCACAAGCTGCGCACGCTGACGCTGGCCGGCGAGGAGTAGACACCTTCCCGGGTCGGTCTCAGACGGTACGGTCGCGGGCGGCGAGCAGGCCGACGCCCGCGGCCGCCGCGCACACCCCGAGGACCAGCGTGATCGGCACCGTCCACGAGCCGGTCGCCTGGTGCAGGGCCCCGGCCGCGAGCGGCCCGGCGGCGGCCAGCAGGTAGCCGACCGTCTGCGCCATCCCGGAGAGCCGGGCGGCCGTCGGGGCGTCCCCGGTCCGCAGCACGATCAGGGTCAGGGCGAGCCCCAGGGCCCCGCCCTGACCGATGCCGAGGACCGCGGCCCAGAGCCACGCCCCCTCGGCCGGGGCGACGAGCAGCCCCGCGTACCCGGCCGCGACCATCGCCGTCACCAGCACCACCAGCGGGCGCTGGCTGCGCCTGCGGCCCGCGAGCAGCGGCACCACGAAGGCCCCGGCGATCTGGATCAGGTTGTTGAAGGCGAAGACCACACCGGCCTCGGAGCGGCTCATCCCGTGGTCGGTGAAGATCGTCGGCATCCAGGCGATCAGCACGTACGACCAGACCGACTGCAGGCCCATGAAGAGGGTCACCTGCCAGGCGAGGGCCGAGCGCCACACGCGCGTGGGCGCGGCACCGGCGGCCGGGACGGCCCGTACCTCGTGCCCGGTACGGCCCCGGGCGATCAGCACCTGGGGCAGCCAGCCCACCGCCGCCACGACGGCGAGCACCGACCAGAAGCCGAGCGAGCCCTGCCAGCCGCCGCCGAGGGCCTCCTCCAGGGGCACGGCCGCCGCCGCGGCGATCGTGGCCCCGGCGACCATCGCCCCCGTGTAGACGGAGGTCATCGCGGCCGCCCGGTCCGGGAAGTCCCTCTTGATCAGCCCCGGCATCAGCACGTTGAGCAGGGCGATCGCGGTGCCGACGAGGACCCCGCCGCCGTACAGCGCCAGGACCGACGGCAGCAGGCGCACCAGGATGCCGCCGGCGAGCAGCAGCAGTGCGGCGAGGACCGTCCGCTCGGCGCCGAATCGGCGGCCGAGCCACGGGGCGACGAGCGCGCCGAGCCCCAGGAAGAGCACCGGGATCGAGGTGATGAGGGAGCCGGCCGTCGAGGACAGGCCGAATTTCCCGGCGATCTCGCCGACCAGCGGCGCCACGCTCGCCAGCGCGACCCGCATGTTGAGCGAGGCGAGCACGATGCCGGCGAGCAGCAGCACCGGACGGGCGGGCAGCGTCCGCCGGGTGGCCGCCCCCGCTGTCGAGGGCCGTACGTCCGCCTCGGCGTCGACCAGCACGCGCGCGTGGTCCGTCTCCGTACCCCTCACGCCCGCGTCCCGTCGGAGCGCTCCGCCGTGAGCGCCGCCACGGTCTCCGCCGGTCTCCGCAGCAGCTCGCGGGCCTGGCGTTCGGCGGCGTCCGCGTCGCCCGCCTCGACGGCGGCGACCAGGGCCTCGTGGGCGTCGATGTCGACCGGAGGCATCGCGCGGTCGCCGAGCGCCTCGACGAGCACCTCGTGGACCTGGGTGGAGAAGAAGCGGTAGACCTCGATGAAGGCGGCGTTGTGGGTGGCGCCGACCACGGCGAGGTGGAAGGCGAGGTCGGCGTCGGCGTCCCGGTCGCCCTCCTCGCGCAGGGTGGTCAGGGCGGCCCGCAGCCGCAGCAGGTCGTGGGTGTCCCGCCGCTCGGCGGCGAGCCTGGCCGCCTCCGCCTCCAGGGCGGTCCGCAGCTCCAGGACATCGCCCGCGCCCGCGTGCCGGACCCCGCGCAGGACGGCGGCCGGGTCGGCGGTGGAGCGGACGAAGGTGCCGTTGCCCTGCCGGGACTCCAGGAGCCCGGCGTGGACGAGGACGCGGATCGCCTCGCGGACCGTGTTGCGGCCGACGCCGAGCTGCTGGGCGAGCTCGTGCTCGGTGGGGATGCGGTCGCCGACGGACCACTCGCCCTCGGCGAGCTGGGCCCGCAGCTGCTCCACCGCGGAGTCCACCAGCGAGGTCCGCCCCGCCGCTCTCAGTGCCGCCATCCGTCCCGTACCTCCCGATCCGATCGATCACCCGGTTGCCCAGTCATCCTACAAGTCGTCCACAGGTGTGGCGGATCACCCCGGCCGCTCGGGGACGACCGGACTACTGTGGGCTCGTACGTGCACCGAACACCCTCATCACCCTCGGGAGTCAGTCATGTCAGACCGCTTCGACGTCGTCGTACTCGGAGCTGGCCCCGGCGGCTACGTCGCCGCCATCCGCGCCGCCCAGCTGGGCAAGCGGGTCGCGGTCGTCGAGGAGAAGTACTGGGGCGGTGTCTGCCTGAACGTCGGCTGCATCCCCACCAAGGCGCTGCTCCGCAACGCCGAACTGGCGCACATCTTCAACCACGAGGCCAAGACCTTCGGCATCAAGGTCGACGGCACGGTCTCCTTCGACTACCGCGAGGCGTTCAACCGCAGTCGCACCGTCGCGGACGGCCGCGTCAAGGGCGTCCACTTCCTGATGAAGAAGAACGGCATCACGGAGTTCGACGGCCGGGGCACCTTCCTCGACGCGCACACCCTCCAGGTGGCGAAGGCCGACGGCACCACGCAGACGATCACCTTCGAGAACTGCATCATCGCCACCGGTGCCAGCCCGCGCCTGCTGCCCGGCACCGCGCTGAGCGACCGCGTCGTCTCGTACGAGCAGCAGATCCTCGCCGAGGACGCTCCGAAGTCGATCATCATCGCCGGCGCCGGTGCGATCGGCATCGAGTTCGCGTACGTGCTGAACAACTACGGCACCAAGGTCACCATCGTCGAGTTCCTCGACCGGATGGCCCCGCTGGAGGACGAGGAGGTGTCGAAGGAGCTGGCGAAGCAGTACCGCAAGCTCGGCATCGACGTCCTCACCTCGACCCGCGTGGACGCCATCGACGAGTCCGGCCCGCAGGTCCGCGTCACCGTCACCGGCAAGGACGGCGCGAGCAAGGTCCTGGAGGCCGACAAGGTCCTCCAGGCCATCGGCTTCGCGCCGAACGTCACCGGCTACGGCCTGGAGGCCGCCGGCGTCGCCCTCACCGAGCGCGGCGCCATCGACGTGGACGGCCGCAGCCGCACCTCGGTCCCGCACATCTACGCCATCGGCGACGTCACCGCGAAGCTGATGCTCGCGCACACCGCCGAGGCCATGGGCGTCATCGCCGCCGAGACCATCGCGGGCGCCGAGACCATGGAGCTCGACTACGCGATGATCCCGCGCGCGACCTACTGCCAGCCGCAGATCGCGAGCTTCGGCTACACCGAGGCGCAGGCCCGCGAGAAGGGCTACGACGTCAAGGTCGCCAAGTTCCCCTTCATGGCGAACGGCAAGGCGCACGGCCTCGGCGACTCCACCGGCTTCGTCAAGATCGTCGCCGACGCCAAGTACGGCGAGATCGTCGGCGCCCACCTGATCGGCCCGGACGTCACCGAGCTGCTGCCGGAGCTGACCCTGGCCCAGCAGTGGGACCTCACCGTCCACGAGGTCGCGCGGAACGTCCACGCCCACCCGACCCTGGGCGAGGCCGTCAAGGAAGCGATCCACGGCATCGCCGGCCACATGATCAACTTCTGAGGTCCCGTCAGGCACCGCCAGGCCTCACCGGGCCCCACGGCTTCAGGTGATAGGCACTGACAGGTGCCGAGCGAAACCACTCCGGGTGGCGAACCGTCCCGACCGATCAGGTCGTGGGTGCGTTCGTCACCCGGTACGCATCTCTGGCTCGCGGTCATCGCGGTCACCAGCCTCGTCCTCGCCCTCTCGCCCGACGGCTTCGAGACCTATCTGCTGCACCGCAACAGCAGCAACCTCTACCAGCTCGCCCGCCACCCGGTCCGCGCCCTGCTCGCCAGCGCCTTCTGGATCCAGGATCCGGCCGCACTGGTCTTCTACGCGCTCCTCTTCGAGCTCTTCCACGCGCCCGTGGAGCGCTGGCTGGGCACACCCAAGTGGCTCTTCACGGTGGCCACCGCCCACATCGCCGCCACCCTCGTCAGCCAGCAGGTCGTCCTCTACGCGATCACCCACCACGACGTGCCCCGCAGCATGGCGCACGTCGTCGACATCGGCGTCAGCTACGGCCTCGCCGCCTCCGCGGGGATCCTGACCTACCGCATCGCCCGCCCCTGGCGATGGCTCTACCTGGCCGCCGCGCTGGCCTTCTTCCTCGTCCCGCTGCTCACGGACCGCACCTTCACCGACCTCGGGCACGCCCTCTCGCTCGCCATCGGCCTCGCCTGCTACCCGCTCACCCGGCGTCCGGCGCACGGAAAACCGTTCGCGACCGAACGGCCGCCCGGCGCACACTAGTTGTGCGGGGGAAACGGGGGATCCCCCGGTGGCGGCCGCTTCGAGCGCGCGGATCTCCGGTCCGCGCGGGCCGCGACCGACGAAGGCCCGCTCCCTCAGGGAGCGGGCCTTCGCACGGAATCCGTGGTGGTACGGGACGCGGGTCAGACCGCCATCAGACGCTCCAGGACGACCGCGATGCCGTCCTCCTCGTTGGAGTCGGTCACCTCGTCCGCGACCGCCCGCAGCTCCTCGTGCGCGTTGCCCATCGCGACCCCGCGCGCGGCCCAGCCGAACATCGGGATGTCGTTGGGCATGTCGCCGAAGGCGATGGTCTCCGCCGCCTTCACGCCCAGCCGGCGCGCCGCCAGCGAGAGGCCGGTGGCCTTGCTCAGGCCGAGCGGCAGGATCTCCACGATCCCCGGGCCCGCCATGACCACGTCGACGAGGCCGCCGACGGTGGCGCGCGCGACGGCGGTCAGCTCGTCGTCGCTCATCGTCGGGTGCTGGAGGTAGAGCTTGGTGAGCGGCGCAGCCCACACCTCGGCCGGGTCCTCGAACGGCACGAACGGCAGCGGGCCCTCCTGGGCCCGGTAGCCGGGGCCCACCAGGACCTCGCCCTCCAGGCCGTCCCGGCTCGCGGCCAGCGCCAGCGGGCCGATCTCCGCCTCGATCTTGGACAGGGCGAGCCCGGCGAGCTGCCGGTCCAGGGTGAGGGAGGTCAGCAGCCGGTGCTCGCCTGCGTGGTAGACCTGCGCGCCCTGGCCGCACACCGCGATCCCCTCGTAGCCGAGGTCGTCGAGGATGTGACGGGTCCAGGGCACCGCCCGGCCGGTGACGACGATGTGCGCGGCACCGGCCGCCGTCACCGCGGCGAGCGCCTCCCGGGTGCGGTCCGAGACGGACTCGTCGGCCCGCAGCAGCGTGCCGTCGAGGTCCGTCGCGACCAGGCGGTAGGGGAAGGCGCTCACTTGGCGATCGGCTCCAGGACCTCGCGCCCGCCCAGGTACGGCCGGAGGACCTCCGGGACGCGCACCGAACCGTCGGCGAGCTGGTGGTTCTCCAGGATGGCGACGATGGTGCGCGGGACGGCGCACAGCGTGCCGTTCAGCGTGGCGAGCGGCTGGACGGTCTTCTTGCCGCCCTGCTCCTCGCGCATGCGGACCGACAGGCGGCGGGCCTGGAAGCCGTCGCAGTTGGACGCCGAGGTCAGCTCGCGGTACTTGCCCTGGGTCGGGATCCACGCCTCGCAGTCGAACTTGCGGGAGGCGGAGGCGCCGAGGTCACCGGTGGCGACGTCGATCACCTGGAAGGGCAGCTCCAGGGAGGTGAGCCACTGCTTCTCCCAGTCCAGGAGCCGCTTGTGCTCGTTCTCCGCGTCCTCGGGCGCGACGTACGAGAACATCTCGACCTTGTCGAACTGGTGGACGCGGAAGATGCCGCGGGTGTCCTTGCCGTACGTGCCGGCCTCGCGGCGGAAGCAGGGCGAGAAGCCCGCGTACCGCAGCGGCAGCTTGTCGGCGTCGATGATCTCGTCCATGTGGTACGCGGCGAGCGGGACCTCGGAGGTGCCGACCAGGTAGTAGTCGTCCTTCTCCAGGTGGTACACGTTCTCCGCGGCCTGGCCGAGGAAGCCGGTGCCCTCCATGGCGCGCGGGCGGACCAGCGCGGGGGTGAGCATCGGGATGAAGCCGGCCTCGGTGGCCTGCGCGATGGCGGCGTTGACCAGCGCGAGCTCCAGGAGCGCGCCGACGCCGGTCAGGTAGTAGAAGCGCGAGCCGGAGACCTTGGCGCCGCGCTCGACGTCGATGGCGCCGAGCGCCTCGCCGAGCTCCAGGTGGTCCTTGGGCTCGAAGCCCTCGGCGGCGAAGTCGCGGATGGTGCCGTGCGTCTCCAGGACGACGAAGTCCTCCTCGCCGCCGACCGGCACGTCCTCGTGGACGATGTTGCCGAGCCGGAGGAGGAGCGCACGGGCCGTCTCGTCGGCCTCGTTCTGCTCGGCCTCGGCGGCCTTGACGTCGGTCTTGAGCTGTTCGGCGCGCTGGAGGAGCTCGGCGCGCTCCTCGGGGGTGGCCTTGGGGATCAGCTTTCCGAGCGCCTTCTGCTCGGAACGGAGCTCGTCGAAGCGGACGCCGGACGACCTGCGCCGCTCATCGGCGGAGAGCAGGGCGTCGACGAGGCCGACGTCCTCTCCACGGGCGCGCTGGGAGGCGCGAACACGGTCGGGGTCCTCACGGAGCAGGCGAAGGTCAATCACCCCACCAGGCTACCGGTGTGTGCTCGTGCGCCCTCACCGGATAAAGGAGGGCGTGTTGGTATGCCCGAATTGAGGGCCTTGTTGCGGTTCTCGAAATTCCAGGGAATCGAGTTATCCACAGGGTGTGAGGAAGTTCTGTGGATTCCGGGACCGTCACCTCCGAATTGCGTGATCAAACACCATTCCCGCACTCATTTCGAGGGGAATCGCTCGCTCCGGAGGGTGAGTGGGGTGGGCCCGCTCTGACGTGCACGGCGGTGGGGCCTGTGGATGGAGGCCATGTGCGCGAGGGGTGACGGGGGTGATTTGTCGACCTTGTCGGGGACGGGAGTCGACTTGTCCCCAGCCTGCCCGCTGGCCCTGTGGATAAGTGATGGGGGAAACCGAAAAGTATGCAGGTAGGACTAATGATGCCTGCCTGTGGACGAACGAACGCACGAACCGCGCGGCTCGGTCACTATCGCGGTCAGGCCCTGCCGTCCTGGGCCCTCGCCAGCCAGTCGGAGGCAGCCGTGAACTCTTCGTCCGAGGTCCCCCGCCGCAGCGGCCTCACGTCCGCGCGGGACGCACCCGCACGCGGATACGAGCCGAGGAAGCGCACCTGCGGGCAGATCCGCTTCAGACCCATCAGCGCCTCGGCGACCCGCCGGTCCGAGACATGGCCCTCGGCGTCCACGGCGAAGCAGTAGTTCCCGATCCCCGCCCCCGTCGGCCGGGACTGGATCAGCATCAGGTTCACCCCACGCACCGCGAACTCCTGCAGGAGTTCCAGAAGGGCACCCGGATGATCGTCACCCAGCCACAGCACCACCGAGGTCTTGTCCGCGCCGGTCGGCGCCGCCGGCCGGGCCGGCCGGCCCACGAGCACGAACCGCGTCTCCGCGTTCTCCGCGTCGTGGATCTCCTTGACCAGTGCCTCCAGGCCGTACGTCGCCGCCGCGAACTCACCCGCGAAGGCCGCGTCGAACCGCCCCTCCTGCACCAGCCGGGCGCCGTCCGCGTTGGACGCCGCCGACTCCCACACCGCCTCCGGGAGGTGCTTGCGCAGCCAGTTGCGCACCTGCGGCTGGGCCACCGGATGGCCCGTCACCGTCTTGACGTCCGACAGCGCGGTCCCGGGGCGCACGAGCAGCGCGAAGGCGATCGGCAGCAGCACCTCGCGGTAGATCATCAGCGGCTCGCCGGAGGCCAGCTCGTCGAGGGTCGCCGTCACCCCGCCCTCGACCGAGTTCTCGATCGGGACGAGCGCGGCGGCCGCCTCCCCGTTCCGTACGGCGTCGAGCGCGGCCGGGACCGAGACCATGGGGACGAGTTCCCGCGTGGCCGCCTCGGGCAGGCTCCGCAGCGCGGCCTCCGTGAACGTGCCTTCGGGACCGAGGTAGGTGTACCGGGTGGCGGACATACCGTCACCCTAATGCGCCCCGGCGCCCTGCCCCGCCCCGTCTCAGCCCTCGGCCCGGCCTCAGGACTCCAGCAGCCGCTGGCCGACGTACTCGCCCTCGGCGGCCCCGCCCGGTACGGCGTAGAGACCGCTCGACTCGTGCCGGATGAAGGCCGACAGCGCGTCGCCCCGGTCGAGCTTCCGCTGCACGGGCACGAAGCCGCGCAGCGGGTCCGCCTGCCAGCAGACGAAGAGGAGTCCGGCGTCCGGGGTGCCGTCCGCGTCGATCCCGTCGTGGAAGGAGAAGGGCCGGCGCAGCATCGCCGCCCCGCCGTTCTGTTCGGGGGCGGAGATCCGGGCATGGGCGTTGTCGGGGATGACGGGCTTTCCGTCCGGGCCCAGCTTGTCCAGGTCCAGCGGAGTGGTCTCCGAGCCGCCCGAGAGCGGCGCCCCGTCCGCCTTGCGGCGGCCGATGACCCGCTCCTGTTTCTCCCGCGCCAGCCCCTCCCAGTCGTCCAGGAGCATCCGGATCCGCCGCACGACCGCGTAGGAGCCGCCCGCCATCCAGTCCTGGGCGCCGGGCGCCCCGGCCGGGACGAAGATCCGCCGGTCGAAGTCGGGGTCGGTGGTCTTCGGGTTGTTCGTGCCGTCGACCTGCCCCATCAGGTTCCGGGCCGTCATCGGGCGCGCGGTCGCCCCGGCCGAGCGGTTGAAGCCGTTCATCTGCCAGCGGACCCGGGCAGCGTCCCCGGCGTCCTTCTGGAGCGCGCGCAGCGCGTGGAAGGCGACCAGGGCGTCGTCCGCCCCGATCTGCACCCACAGGTCGCCCTCGGAGCGCTTCGGGTCGACCGCGTCGGAGGAGAAGGCGGGCAGCGGGTCGAGCTGCGCCGGGCGCCGGGCGGCGAGGCCGGTCCGGTCGAAGAAGGTGCGGCCGAAGCCGAAGGTGACCGTGAGGGAGGACGGGCCCGCGTCCAGCGCGATCCCGGTGTCCCCGGACGCCGGCGCCTCCCCCGCCATCAGCGTCCGCGCCGTCGCCGACCAGCGGCGCAGCAGCGCGGCGGCCTCCCTGCGGCCCGCGCCCGGCGCGAGGTCGAAGGCGATCAGATGGCCCCGCGACTGCAGCGGGGTGGTGATCCCGGGCTGATGGCGCCCGTGGAAGCCCACCTCGGTGGCCCCCACCGAGGTGAGGGCGCCGGAGCCGCCGGCCCCGGGCGTGGCGGTGCCGTCCTCCGAGACGGCCGCCGCGATCCCGGCACCGCCGGCGGCGCCGATCACCAGGCCGGCCGCGCCCGCCGCGCCGACGGTGCCGAGCAGCCGGCGCCGGGAGATGTCGAGGTGGCCGCTGTCGGAGACGGAGACGGAGGTGGAGGTGGAGGCGGAGGTGGAGGTGGAGGTGGAGGCGGGCGTGGTGCCGTCGGACGCGGGGCCGGTCACGGGGTTGCTCACGGTCATTCAGCCGATCTTGACGTTCTTCTCGATGGTGGTCTGGTCGATCTCGGAGGTACGGACCGTCACCTGGATCCGCCATTCGCCGGGCAGCGGGAGCTGGACGCCGCTCGCGCTCCAGTGCCCGGTCTGGATCCGGTCGGGGGCGACGGGAAGCGGGCCGACGCCCTTCTCCTCCAGGGTGAGGTTCACCTTGATCTCGGGGACGTCCAGCGGCTTGCCGTTGGGGCGCTCCACGAAGAGGTGCAGGGCGTTGGCGCCGGTGCGGCCCGGGTCGAGGCTGAGCCGGACGACGCCCTCGCCGTCCACGCCGCCGGTGTCGAAGGGGAGGCGGATGTCGACCGGGCGGTCGGGCACCGCGGCCGAGCCGGCCGTCGTCCCGCCGTTCCGGGCGGCCTCCTCGGTGCGGCCGGGCTCGGTGGAGGTGAGGACGGTGGTCACGGCGAGCAGGACGACGGCCACGGCGGCCTCGGTCAGCACCGAGCGGCGCAGGCCGGTCCGCTCGGGGTCCGCGTCCCGCGCCTTCTTCCGCCGGGCGGTGGCCACGGCGGCCCGCTGCCGGGCGAGCTGGGCGGCCCGCTCGGGATCGGGCCCGTCCTGAGGGTCCTGCTCCTGAAGCTCCTCTTCGGCGCTCTCCGGATCAGGCTCAAGCTCCTCCTCCCCGGTCTCCGACGCCGTCCGATCCGCCAGGCGACGGGTCCAGCGGCGGGATATCCAGGCGATGCCGACGAGTACCGCCATCAGGCCGATCTTCACCAGGAGCAGCTGCCCGTACCGGGTGCCGGTGAGGGCGGACCAGGAGCCGACCTGGCGCCAGGACTGGTAGAGGCCGGTGGCCACCAGGGCGGCGACCGAGACGAAGGCGACCCGGGAGAAGCGCTCGACGGCCGCGCGCTCGACGGAGGGCGCCCGGTAGAGGGCGACCAGCAGGGTGGTGAGCCCGCCGAGCCAGGCGGCGACCGCCAGGAGGTGCAGGATGTCGACCGGCATGGCGATGCCGGGCTGGATGCCGGTGGAGGCGTGCTCGGCGAGCGCCCAGGTGCCGGCGATGCCCGCGGCGACCACGGTGCCGCCGAGGCCCAGGCCGAAGGCGAGGTCCTTGCGCTCCTTGGGGTCGGTGCGCCGGGCGTACGCGCCGAAGAGGACGGCGACGAAGAGCGCGGCCGCCCCGAGCAGCAGCAGCCGGGAGGTGAGCGCGGCCCCCGTCTTGGTCTGGAGCACGGCCTGGAGCCCGGCCAGGTCGAAGACGTCGGCGAGCCTGCCGGAGCCGGTGTACGGGCCGCGGAGCAGCAGCATGGCCAGGGTGGCGCCGGTGAGGGTCAGCCAGCCCCGGACCACGGTCCGCTGCACGGGCCGGACGCCCGCGCCGCGCGGCCAGCACAGCAGCACGAAGGCGCCGCCGCCGACGAGGACGGCGAAGCCCGCGTACGACAGATAGCGCGCGATCCCGTAGAGGGCGCCGACGACCCCGCCGCCGGCCGTCTGCTCGGGCAGCGCGACCGAGGTGGCGGAGGGGGCGCCGATGGAGAAGGTGAAGGCCCCGGCGATGGGGTGGCTGTCGGCGGAGACGGTCTGCCAGGCGACGGTGTAGGTGCCGTCCGGCAGACCGGCCCGCAGGGCCACTCCGTACTTGACGACGGCACCGCTGCACAGGTTGATGATCTCGCCGGTGTCGGCGCGCCGGCCCGAGGGGTCGAGGACCCGGATCGAGTCGGCGCTCATCGCGACCTGTTCCGAGAAGATGAGGCCGACCTCCTTGGGAGCGGTGGCGACCACCGCCCCGTCGCCGGGGTCGCTCCCGGTCAGCGCCGCGTGCGCGGAGGCGGGGGCGGCGCCGGCGAGGAGCATGCCCAGGAGCGCGGCCGCGAGTACGAGCAGCCGGGCCAGGGCGGTACCGAGGCGGGGGGCGGTGGTTGTCGTCACTGTGTCACTCCGTCAACGAGCTCAGTGCTGCTGCGGGTTGTGGTTGGTGGCTTCGACGGGCAGCTCGACCGTGATCGGGTCGGCCTTCTCGAAGTGCAGCTCGACGCTGACCTTCTCGCCCTGCTTCGGCTTCTTCTTCAGCTCCATGAACATGAGGTGGTTGCCGCCCCGGGCCAGCTTCAGCTCCCCGTTGGCGGGGATGTCGAAGGCCTTCACCATCTCCATCTTCTGGTTCTTCGTCTCGTGCATCGTGACGTCGTCCGAGAGCGGGCTGGTGACCGAGGTGAGCTTGTCGGCGGTGTCGCCGGTGTTCTCGATGATGAGGAAGCCGCCGGCCATGTCCGTCACGGGCTGGGGCATGTACGCGCCGCTGACCTTCAGCTCGGGCTTCCCGCCGTCGGACGAGCACCCGGTGAGCGCGAGCGCGGCGGCGAGCGCGACGGAGGCGGAAAGGGCGGTGGTGCGGCGGGTCACGGGTTCTCCCCCTTGATGATCTTCGGCAGGTCCTTGGCGTAGTCGTCGACGGTGGCGTCCTCCCCGTACAGGACGTAGCCCTGGTCGGTGGTGGGGGAGAAGGCGATGACCTGGGCGCCGTGCATGGAGACGACGGTGCCGTCCTTCTCCTTCTTCGGCGGGTCGATGCCGATGCCGATCGAGCGGGCGCCCGCCTGGATCGTCGCGAAGTCGCCGGTGAGCCCGGTGAAGGACGGGTCGCCGAAGCCCGGCAGCCACTTGGCCAGCGAGGCGGACGTGTCCCGCTCGGGGTCGGTGGTGACGAAGACGACCTGGAGCTTGTCCTGGTCGGCCTTGGGGAGCTGCTTCTTGGCGATGGCGATGTTGCTCATCGTCAGCGGGCACACGTCGGGGCAGTTGGTGTAGCCGAAGTAGATGAGCGTCGGCTTGCCCTTGGTGCGCTCGCGCAGGTCGTAGCGCTCGCCCTTGGTGTCGGTGAGGACGAGGTCGGGCTTGGTGAAGGGGCGGTCGAGGACGGTGGCGGCCCGGGTCTTCTCGGTGACGCCCTCGATCCGGGCGATGCCGGAGGACGAGGCGTCCTTCTCGTCGTCGCCGCCGAGCCCGACCGCGGCGGTGATGCCGAGGGCGGCGACGATGGCGACGGCGGCGATGATCAGCGGGGTGCGCCGTCCGGGGCGGCCTGTGGTGCCGTCCCCGCCGCTCTGCGACGGGGACGTCTTCTCTGTGGACATGCGATGAGTGTCTTTCGGAGTACGGGAAGTACGAGACATGCCGGGGGTGCGGGTCGTGGCGGGGGTGCCTCAGGCCGAGCGGCGGCGGCCGTAGAGGACGCCGAAGGCGACGCCGGCGATGCCGACGAGGATGCCGACGACGCCGAGGACGCGGGCCGTGGTGTCGCTGGAGGAGCCGGACGCGGTCTCGGTGTGGTCGCCGTCCCCGTGCTCGTGACCGGCCTTCGCGTCCGCCGCGGCGGAGGCCGAGGCGGTGGGCGCGGCGCCGCCGCCGTGGTGGTCGGCGCCGGCGGCCGAGAGCTTCAGGACCGGGGCCGGGTTCTGCGGTTCCTCGGAGCCCTTCTGCTCCTCGATCCAGCGCACGACCTCGTTGTTGTCGTAGGTCTGGATGGCCTTGAGGACGAGCTGGTCGGCGTCCTCCGGCAGCTGGCCGAGGGAGAGCGGGAACTGCTGGAACTGGCCGGGGCCGATCTTCGAGCCGTCCGCGGTCCAGGTCACCTTGGAGACGGCCTCGTTGATCTGCTTGCCGTGCAGGGTCAGCGGCTTGTCCAGCTTGGACTTGGTGACCTCGGTCTTCCAGCCGGGAACGGGCTGCGGCATGACGGAGGCGAGCGGGTGGTCGAGCGGGAAGTTGACCTCCAGCTTCACGGTGGAGGCGTTGTCGCGCTCGTTCGGGACCTTGATGTTCACGGTCGCGTAGCCGCCCTTGGCGGCCTCGCCCTGCGGCTGCACGCTCACATGGGCGAAGGCCGTGCCCGACAGGAGGACGACGGAGGCGGCGGCGGTGCCGGCGGCGAGGGCGACGCGGGACAGGTTCATGTGGAGACACTCCGGCTCGGTGAAGGGGCCCGTGGCGGGCCCGCGAGAGAGAAGGCGGTCCGGTCCGGCGGCCCGCGGCGCCACGGGCGGACCCGGGGCGGAGGGGCGCGGACGGGCGCGGCCCCGCTCCCCCTGGAGCGGACCGCGTCAGGCTGCGAGGACGCAGGCGGCGGCCGGCGGGCCGCGGCGGATCACCGTGTGCTGGAGTGCCCCGGCCACCGGCGGCGGCGGGGAGTCGAGGGCGGTGCGGAGCCGGCCGCGCGGACCGGCCGGGGCCAGCGCCGCCAGGCCGGCGAGCAGGGCCCGGACGAGCCGGAGCGCGGCGCGCAGGGAGCGTACGGGCACCCCCTCGGCGAGCTCGCCGGCGCGCTGCTCGGAGAGCTCCACGAGCCGGACGAGGGCCAGGTCGCCCCGGCGCAGCAGCCAGCCGGCCACCAGGGCGGCGAGCAGATGCCCGAGGGCCATCGGCAGGCTCGGCAGCAGCGCGTCGGCGGGCGCGGCGGCGGCCCCGTGCAGGCCCGCGTGGGCGGACGTGGCCGCCGGGTCGATCCCGGCCCGGCTGAGGATCCCGGCGGCGTCGCCGGGGGTGAGGTTGGCCGCGCCCGAGCCGCAGACGAGCTTGGCCGCCATCCGGACGAGGGCGTCGTCGGCCTGGGCGCTCAGCGCGAGCTGCCGCTGTCCGAGGCCGAAGAGGAGATGGAGCCCCAGCTGTCCGCCCGCGAGGGTCGCGACGACGAAGCCGAGCGAGCGCTCGCGCCCGGTGAGCAGGACCGTGACCCCGAAGACGCCGAGGAAGCCGGCGAGGAGGGTCCACAGGGCGATGCCCGCGCAGGCGGCGAGGGCGTGGCCGAGCGCGGACAGCACGACGCAGACCGCGGTGAACACCGCGGCCCTCAGCAGCCGTGGAGCGAGCGCGGGGGCAGACATGGCGGCCCCATCATCGCACCAGGGCACCCGCCCGCAGGAGGCAGGTCCGCAAGGTCGGCCTTGGGAGTGTTCGGGAGGACATCCACCGGGACATACCCCGGATATCCACCGGGGTCTACCCCGGACATACACCGGCCCCGGGGCCCCTCGCATCCGCCGAACGGGCGCTCTTGACCGGTTCACGCGCTTACGGAGGGCCGTCCCCGGCAATAGCTAGGGGTATGTCGAGCCGCTGCCGGGAGGCTGGAGCATGAGCATCTGGTGGTCACTCCATCTGCGGCGCGAGGCCGCGAGCGTGCCGCTCGCCCGGCGCCTGTTCCTCGGCACCATGGAGACGGCCGGGGTGGATCCCGACGTCTCCTACGAGCTGTCGGTGGCCCTGACCGAGGCGTGTGCCAACGCGGTCGAGCACGGCGGCACCGCCGCCGCGGGCCGGGCCTCGGAGGCGTACCGGGTGACGGCCTTCCTCGACGGCGAGACCTGCCGCATCGAGGTCGCCGACGCCGGCCCGGGCTTCCCGGGGACGCCGCACGCGTCCGCCCCGGCCGCCCGGCCGGACGCCGAGAGCGGCCGCGGCCTGCGCCTGATCGAGGAGCTCTCCGACCACGTCCAGTTCGGCCGCTCGGGCCGGGGCGGGGCGGTCGTCAGCTTCGACAAGATCCTGAAGTGGAAGGACAGTCCGTCCCTCCTGCTGGCATGACGAGGCCCCGTCGGCGAGGTCGCCGACGGGGCCCGTACGCGTGGGGCGTCAGCCCTTCAGGCCGGCCATCCACGCCTCGACCTCGTCCGACCGGCGGGGCAGCTGGTCCGACAGGTTCCGGTTGCCGTCCTCCGTGACGAGGATGTCGTCCTCGATCCGGACGCCGATGCCGCGGTACTCCTCCGGCACGGTCAGGTCGTCGGCCTGGAAGTACAGCCCCGGCTCGACGGTCAGGCACATGCCCGGCTCCAGGGTGGTGTCGACGTACGCCTCGGTGCGCGCGGCGGCGCAGTCGTGGACGTCCATGCCGAGCATGTGGCCGGTGCCGTGCAGGGTCCAGCGGCGCTGGAGGCCCAGCTCCAGGACGCGCTCGGCCGGGCCCTCGACGAGGCCCCACTCGACGAGCTTCTCGGCGAGCACCCGCTGGGCGGCGTCGTGGAAGTCGCGGTAGGCGGCGCCGGGCTTCACCGCGGCGATGCCCGCCTCCTGCGCCTCGTACACGGCGTCGTAGATCTTGCGCTGGACGTCGGTGTACCGGCCGTTGATGGGCAGGGTGCGGGTGACGTCGGCGGTGTACAGCTCGGTGGTCTCGACGCCGGCGTCGAGCAGGAGCAGGTCGCCGGAGCGGACGGCGCCGTCGTTGCGGACCCAGTGCAGGGTGCAGGCGTGCGGGCCGGCGGCGGCGATGGTGCCGTAGCCGACGTCGTTGCCCTCGACGCGGGCGCGCAGGAAGAAGGTGCCCTCGATGTAGCGCTCGCTGGTGGCCTCGGCCTTGTCGAGGACCTTCACGACGTCCTCGAAGCCGCGGGCGGTGGAGGCGCAGGCCTTCTCCAGCTCGGCGATCTCGAAGTCGTCCTTGACCAGCCGGGCCTCGGAGAGGAAGACCCGCAGCTCCTCGTCGCGCTCGGCGGTGACCTTGTCGGTGAGGGCCGCCTCGATGCCGGCGTCGTGGCCGCGCACGGCACGGACCGGGCCGGTGGCCTCGGTGAGGGCGGCGGCCAGCTCGCGGACGTCCTTCGCCGGCAGGCCGAGCAGCTGCTCCGCCTCGGTGAGGGAGTGGCGGCGGCCGACCCACAGCTCGCCCATGCCGTCGAGCCAGAACTCGCCGTTCTCGCGGTCCGAGCGGGGCAGCAGGTAGATCGTGGCGTCGTGGCCGGTCGCGGTCGGCTCCAGGACGAGGACGCCGTCGTGGGTCTGGTCGCCGGTGAGGTACGCGTACTCGGTGGAGGCGCGGAAGCTGTACTCGGTGTCGTTCGACCGGGTCTTCAGGTTGCCGGCCGGGATCACCAGGCGCTCGCCCGGGAAGCGGGCGGAGAGCGCGGCGCGCCGGGCGGCGGTCCGCTCGGCCTGCGGGATCGGCGCGAGGCCGGTCAGCTCCGTGTCGGCCCAGCCGGACTTCATGCTCTCGGCCAGCTCGTCGGACACGCCCTGGTACAGGCCGTTCTTCCGCTGCTTGATCGGCTCCTCGGCCTCGTCCGGGGTCTCCGGAGTGAGCTCATCGGCCACGGGTCTGCCTCCTCTTGGTACGACACTGAACCCCCTCCATCGTACGGTCGTACGGAAGGGGGCCCAGGGCCGGAAGGCCCATCACCGTGCGGTCATCGCCGGAGCCGTGCGGTCACCGTGGGAGCCGTGCGGTCACCGTGGGAGCCGTGCGATCACCGCGGGAGCCGTGCGGTCACCGGTGGGATCAGTCGAAGCGGGCGGCGAGCAGCACCACGTCCTCGCCCTCCACCGCCGGGTCGAGCCCGTCCGGGAGCACGGTCCGCAGGACGTGATCGGCGATCGCGCCCGGATCGTCCCGGTCCGTCCTGGGCACGCTCGCGGCGGCCGCGTGGAGCCGGGCGAAGGCCCGGTCGATCGGGTCGCCGGTACGCCGCAGCAGCCCGTCCGTGTACAGCAGCACCGTTTCTCCTGGCGCGGGGGACAGCTCCACGCTGGGCGCCTCCCAGCAGGAGAGCATGCCGAGCGGGGCGGAGAGGGAGGTCTCCACGTACTCGGTGCGGCGCTCGCCGATCAGCAGCGGCGGGGTGTGGCCGGCGCCGGCCAGGACGAGCCGGCGGTGGGCCGGCTCGGCGTAGGCGAAGAGGGCGGTGGCCGAGCGGGCCGGCTCGGTGAGCCGGAGCAGCAGCTCCAGGTCGGAGAGGACGGCGACCGGGTCCTCGCCCTCCATCACCGCGTACGCGCGCAGCGAGGCGCGCAGCCTTCCCATTGCGGCGAGCGCGCTGGGCCCGGTGCCGGAGACGGAGCCGACGGAGAGCCCGAGGGCGCCCTCGGGGAGCGGCAGCGCGTCGTACCAGTCGCCGCCGCCCCGGGGGCCGGTGCGGTGGCGGGCGGCGAGCCGGACCCCGGGGACGCGGGGGAGCCGGCTCGGGAGCAGCTCCTCGGCGACCGTGGCGACCTGGACGCGGGCCCGCTCGACCTGGAGGAGGTGGGCGAGGTGCTCGGTGGCGAAGCGGCCGTAGAGGCCGATGAGGTGGCGCTGGCGGTCGGTGGGGGCGGCCGGTTCGTCGTAGAGCCAGACGCCGGCGCCGATCCGGCCGGCCTCCTCGGTGGCGAGGGGGAGGGCGTAGCTGGCGGCGTAGCCGAGTCGGGCGGCGACCTCGCGGTGGCGGGGGTCGAGGCCTTCCTCGGTGCGGACGTCGTGGATGGCGATGGGTTCCGGGACGCGGTCCGGGTCGGACGGGTCGGGGAGCCCGTCGAGGAGGCGGCCGTAGCTGGTGGCGCCGCGGGGGACGGTCTCGATGGTGCCGAGGTCGGCGTGGGCGAGGCCGAGGCCGATGGTGGCGGTGGGGCCGAGGCCGTCGGCGGGTTCGAGGACGGCCATGCCGCGTCGGGCGCCGACGAGGGCGGCCCCGGCGCCGAGGAGCTCGTGCAGGGCCTCGTCGAGGGTGGCGGTCCTGATGAGCCGCTCGGTGAGTTCGTGGAGGGTGGTGAGGTCGGAGACCCAGCCGGCCAGGCGGTCCGTGATCTGGGCGCCGGGTCCGGGGGCCGCGTCGGCCGGTGCCGCGGCGGCGGGGACGCCCGCGAGAGGCGCCTTAGTGTGCGGTGGCGCGGGAACCGTGGAGTCGATTCCGGCCACTTTCGGAAGGTGTTGCTGCAGATGTTTCGGCAGGTGCGGGGTGCTCATCTCGGTCGGCTTTCCGACCGGTGCGTTTGACGCCATGGCATCGCAAACCCCCATGTCATATTGCGCCGCTCGATGTCTCCACATGTACACGCACCCGAGGAGCGATGTCCAGCATTGTCCCGATGGGACTTGTGGTGTCCGGGTGGCGTTCCGCGAGCTTGTGCGCAGGGGTTGAAGTGGGCTGGAAGTTGGCTGAAAATTGCCCCCAGTGTGCACCATTTGCGGTCGACTGGCGTCGTTTGAAAGCGCGTCATTCTGAGCGTGTGGGGTACGTAATCGATGACAGGCAGGGGCAGTTGACGGCGCCCCGGGATCGAGAAGCGGAACCCCGGCGTCGTACGGGCCGCAGGCCGCAGCCCCTCCCCGCGTGGCGGGGATCGTGTTCTGAACCGGCTTCGACCTGACTGTGACCCGGCCCCGTTCCGGCCGGCCCCGCCCTCGGCAGGGCGACGCACCGCCGACGCTGTACGCGCTGATACGCACGGTGAAGAGATCTGCACATGGTGTGATGTGGATTCGGCGTTCAACGGAAAGGAACGAGCGCTCATGCGCGAGATCCTCGGAAGGCGACGCAGGCTCCGGTCCCGGCGCAAGGCGAGGACCGCACGGCAGGACGCGGCGGTCGGCTTCGCGGTCGAGTGGGACTGGCCGGTCCTGCCGGGAGTGGGCCTGGCGGAGCCCGCCGGTACGGCGAAGACCTCCCGCCGCCGCGGCCTGCGGGCCGTCTCCGGAGCCGCCGTAGCGGAGCGGTCCGGCACGGGCCGTGCGGAGAAGTCCGGTGGCGGGCGTCCGGCCGAGCGGTCCGGGGGCGTGTCGCGGACCGGCGGCGGCGACGGGCCGGTGTGCGCCTGTCCCGACCCGGAGTGCGTGGTCCCCGGCGCCCACCCCTTCGACCCGGGCCTGCTGGCCGCCACCACCGACGAGCGGATGATCAGCTGGTGGTGGACCCGGCGCCCGGACGCCCCCATCGTGCTGGCCACCGGCGGCCGCGCCCCCTGCGCGGTGAGCCTCCCGGCGCTCGCCGGCGCCCGTGCCCTGCGGGACCTCGACGCGATGGGCATGCGGCTCGGCCCGGTGGTGGCGACGCCGACCCGCTGGTCGATCCTGGTCGCCCCGTACGACCTCGAACGACTCGGCGAGCTGCTGTACACGAAGGACAGCGTGCCGAGCTCGCTTCGGTTCCACGGCGAGGGCGGCTATCTGCTGCTGCCGCCGTCCACGGCGGGCACCGGGCAGGTCCGCTGGGAGCGGGAGCCGCTCGCCGGCTCGGCCCGCCCCTGGCTGCCGGACGTGGAGGCGGTCGTCGACGCCCTGGTCGCGGCGAGCACGGCCACCCCCGGCGGCGGCAGCCGGCTCGCCTACTGACCGTTCACCCGAACGGGTGTGTCCCGGGCCGACGCGTACGGGAATCCGGCGCGCGGCCCGCCGGGCGCCCCTCCGGCGCGGGTAGGTTCGGCCCACCGTCCGTGATCGTTCCCGGCCGGGAACGGTCCCCGAACAGAGCAGGTGGGTCGCATGAGTCGGCTGAGTCCGGCGCAACTCCGCATGGCCGGCCTCGGCACCGCCGTCGCGCTCGCCGTCCTCGTCCCCCTGGCCGCCACGGCGGGCCAGCCGGACGAAGCACCACCGTCGACGGCCCACGCTCCGGCGGGTGACGCCAAGCCGGGCGGGGCGTCCGGCGGGCTGCTGGGCGAGCTGGGGCTCGGCGGGGAGGACGTGACGGGGGGAGCGGACCGTACCGGCGGAGGGGACCGTATCGGCGGAGCGGGCCGTACCGGCGGGGAGGACCGTATCGGCGGAGCGGGCCGTACCGGCGAGAGTGCCCGGCCCGCCGCTCCGGTGCCGGCCCCCGCACGCGCGCGTGCCACCGCCGCCCCGACGGCCGCCGTCCCGAACGCCGCCGCCGCGGGCGCGCCCGAGCGGGTCAGCCGCTGCGGTCCCGAACTCGCCTCGCCCGAGGGCGTCGAGGCGCAGACCTGCGTCCTGTCCGAGGGTCCAGACGTCTGGGCGCGGACCTACTACCGCAATGCCACCGGCCGGGAGATCGACGCGATTCTGACCCTCATGGCGCCCGGCGGCCGGACGGTCCAGGTGCGGTGCGCGGTCCCCGCGCGGGACGAGCCGGACACCTGCGAGACCCCGAGGGAGCCGGGTACGGGCGCCGCACGCGCGCATACGGCGGTGGCGGAATTCGCGGGGAAGGAAGAAGGCGGCGACGCACCGCTGCTGCTCCGCTCGGGCAGCAACACGGCCGAGGACGAAGCGAGTTGAGAAACCGCCCGGGCGCGACGGCGGGGCGGACATGGAAACGCCCGGTCGCTGGCGACGGGGGATGCACCAGCGACCGGGCTTCCAGAACGGTAACAAGAGATCTGCGGTTCGCAAATTCGATCTCGGTTATTCGGACAGGGATTTACCGCTCCGTAGGTACCGCTGTGGCGGAAGTCACCGACTGATCGGTCTGTCAGTCACCGATACCACCTGGGGTATCAGCTGAGAGTGACCTGACGGTTCGTGAGGCCGCCGCGCGCACGACGCTCCTCGGCGGTGAGCGGGGTGTCCACGGCGAGCGCCTCGGCCAGTCGCCCGGCGAACTCGGCGGCGGGCTTCTCGCACTGCTCGGCGGTCATCGCCGACGGCAGGTCCCACACCGGGACCATCAGGCCGTGGGCGCGGAAGGAGCCGACGAGACGGGTGTCCGGGCCGAGCGAGGTGGTGCCGGCGGCCTGGAGGCGGGCGAGCGCGTCGAGGAGCTTCTCCTCCGGGTGCGGCATGACCCAGCGCAGGTGGTTCTTGTCCGGGGTCTCGCACCAGTAGGCGGCGTCGACCGAGGCCAGCTTCTCCGTGGGGATCGCGGCGGCGTTGGCCCGCTCCAGGGAGGCGGCGACCTCGGGCTCGGCGCCGTCCGCCGACTTCGGGATCCAGAATTCGAATCCGGTGTGCACCTCGGGCACGAAGGGCGCGTCCGTGTCGAGCAGGTCCTGGAGGCGCGGGCCCTCGGGCTCGACGCGGCGCGGCGGCACCGGGTTGCCGGGCTCGGTCTCCAGCGCGCGCTGGAGGGTGTCGGCGAGGTCGCGGGACAGGTCGCCGGAGGTGCCGTCGTTCTGCAGGGCGAGCAGGACGGAGCCGTCGTCGCGGCGGAGCGCGGGCCACGCCATCGGCAGGACCGTCGCCAGCGTCACCGACGGAACGCCCTCGGGCAGCCCGCCCTTGAGGGTGAGCGGCACGGTGGCGGCGGGCACCAGCTCGCGCAGCGCGACCAGGTCGCACTCGCCCGGCAGGCCCTCGAAGGGGCGCTGGACGTGCTCGGTCACGGCGTGCGCGGCGGCCCGGCCGTGGCACGCCTTGTAGCGGCGGCCCGAACCGCACGGGCACGGCTCGCGCGCGCCGACGACCGGGATCTCCCCGTTCGTGACCTGTGCCTGGCCGCTCTTGCCGGCCTTCGTCTGGGGGCGCTTCTTGGCCATGGTGTGGCTTTCTCCCGATCGCGGTGCTGTGTCGGGCGCGAGCCTAGCCGCCCGGACGCCGCCACAAGCTCAGCCGTGCCATGACCACCCGACGGATCGGATACGAGCTCCGCCCGCGGATCGGATACGGGCTCCGCCGACGCGCCCGCCGGCCCCGGAGCCGTATCCCCGAACAGGCCGGAAACGAACCCCGCGCACCCCGCACCGGAACGCGGCCGGGCGCCCTGGAAGGGACCCCCGGTGGGTCGGAACGGAACCCCGGCGGGTCGGAAAGGAACCCCCGGTGGGCCGGAAAGGAACCCCCGGTGGGCCGGCGGCGAGCCCGAGCCCGGGTCCGGGGCCGGGCCCGCCGCCTCAGTCCAGGTCGTCGTACGCGTCGAGGAGGTCGAAGCCGGAGCCGCCGGAGCCGACCCGGGCCGCGAAGTCCTCGCGGCGGTGGCCCTCCGTGACGATCACCCAGACGGTGACCTCGCCCGTCGCGCTGTCGCGCACGCCCCAGTCCTGGGCCAGGGCGCCGATGATGGTGAGCCCGCGTCCGCCGCGTGCAGTGACCGAGGGCGTCGACGGGACGGGTCTCGTGGGACCGCCTCCGTCCGTCACCTCGATCGTCAGCCCGCCCGACGGATCGAGCCGCCAGGCCGCCAGCACGTCGCCCTCTCCCCGGTCCGCCCGGCCCAGCGGCCTGCCGTGCCGGTAGGCGTTGCTGAGCAGTTCGGACAGGATCAGGACCGCGTCGTCGACGACCGATTCCGACACCCCGCCGCGGTACAGCTCGTCCCGCATCCGGTGTCGCGCTTCCCCCACGCCCGCAGGGCCATGGGGTACGGCCATGCTCGACGACGTGGGCACCTTCTGTGCCACCACCAACGCCACCCCCGAGACCTCCTTCGCCCCACGCCACGGTGTGGATGCCCCGGTGACCGCGACCGGAAACCGCCTGTTCCGGGTGGGGTGGAGCACAAGTGACGATCGCGTACGCGCCGAACGCGCCGGTGCGCACCCCCCGGGCGCCCCGGCGGAGCGCCCGGGGGCGTGGTTCAGGAGCGTCCGAGCTGTTCGAGGACGGCCTTGGGGCGGTTGGTGATGATCGCGTCGACGCCCAGGCGCAGACAGAGTTCGACGTCCTCCGGATCGTCCACCGTCCAGACGTGGACCGGGTGGCCGGCCTTCTGCAGGCGCAGGATGACGGCCGGATGGTGACGGACGATCCGGATGGAGGGACCCGCCACGCGCGCGCCCGCGGGGAGGCGTCCGTCGCGCAGCCGGGGGGTGACGAACTGGGCGAGCGAGACGGTCGGGAGCGTCGGCGCGGCGGTGTTGATCCGGTGCAGGGAGCGGGCCGAGAAGCTCATGATCCGTACCGGGGACTCCTCGGGTGCCACGGGCGCGTGCAGGCCGAAACGCTCCAGGAGCGCGAGGAGCCGCTCCTCGACCTGGCCCGCCCAGCGGGTGGGGTGCTTGGTCTCGATGGCGAGCTCGACCCGCCGGCCCGCGTCGGAGACCAGCTCCAGGAGGCGCTCCAGGGTGAGGACCGAGGTGTACTCGGGGTCGCCCCAGTCGGGGATCTCGCCGGGCTCGCCGGAGTCCTCGCGTTCCTTGAACTTCTTCCAGGCGCCGAAGTCCAGCGCGGACAGGTCGGCGAGTTCGAGCGTGGAGACAGCCCCGCGGCCGTTCGACGTACGGTCGACGCGGCGGTCGTGGACGCAGACCAGGTGCCCGTCGGCCGTGAGCCGGACGTCGCACTCCAGGGCGTCGGCGCCGTCCTCGATGGCCTTCACGTAGGCGGCCAGGGTGTGTTCCGGCGCGTCTTCCGAGGCTCCTCGGTGGGCGACGACCTGGACGGGGCCGGGGTGCGGTTGCTGCCGTGCGTGGGTCACCGCGTCATGGTGCCATTGGCAGGGCGGCCGGGGCACACCGGACCTGCCCGTTCTGCCCGGATATAAAGAATGGGGTGCGTACGCACAGCTCCGCCTTACCGCGGCCTGACGCCTGGTGGGAAAAGCTGTGCCCAGCACCCTGGAGCGACCGTCACCGTCCCCGCGCCGTGAACGAGGAGAGCGAGCTGTGAGCACCGAGAACGAGGGCACCGAGGTTCCGGCGGACCCGACTGCCCCGTCCGCCCCCGCCACGCCGCCCGCCCCCACCACCCCGCCGCCGGCCGCGCCGCCCGCCGCGCAGCCGACCGGGCAGGTCCCGCAGCAGCCCGAGGAGGCCCCGCGGGCGCAGCAGCCCGCGGCGCCGTCGGGCGCGGACGAGACGACCAGGATCCAGCCGCCGCTCCCGCCCGCGCCCCCGGCTGCCGCCCCCGCTCCCGCTCCCGTACCTTCGGTGCCCGCATCCGCCCCGTACGCGCCCGTGCACGCCCCCGAACACGCGGCGGCGGCCGCCGGGGGCGGCGGCTGGCCGCCGGCGCCTCCGACCGTCCCGGCCTGGGGCGAGCCGGTCCCGGCCCTGCCCGCGGACCAGTCCGCGCCGCGCAGGCGCACCGGCGGGCTCGTCGCGGCGGTCCTCGTGGCGGCGCTCGTCGCCGGCGGGATCGGCGGCGGCATCGGGTACTGGGCGGCCCAGCGCGAGGACGGCGGCACGGCGTCCACGACGGTCTCCTCCGGCGACGCCCCCGCCTCCTTCAAGCGGGAGCCGGGCACGGTCGCGGCGGTCGCCGCGAAGGCGCTGCCGAGCGTGGTCACCATCCGGGCCAAGTCGGGCGGCGTCCAGGGCGAGGGCGGCACCGGCACCGGTTTCGTCTACGACCGGGAGGGCCACATCGTCACCAACAACCACGTGGTGGCGTCGGCGGCGGAGGGCGGCACGCTCTCCGCGACCTTCTCGGACGGCCGGACGTACGACGCCGAGGTCGTCGGCCGGGCCGAGGGCTACGACGTGGCCGTGATCAAGCTCAAGAAGGCCCCGAAGGGGCTGAAGCCGCTGCCGCTGGGCGACTCGGACAAGGTGGCGGTCGGCGACTCGACGATCGCGATCGGCGCCCCCTTCGGCCTCTCCAACACGGTGACGACCGGCATCATCAGCGCCAAGAACCGTCCGGTGGCCTCGGGCGACGGCGGCGGCAGCAACTCGTACATGAGCGCCCTGCAGACCGACGCCTCGATCAACCCCGGCAACTCGGGCGGTCCGCTGCTCGACGCGGCCGGCGCGGTGATCGGCATCAACTCGGCGATCCAGTCCACCGGCGGCAGCTACGGCCAGTCGCAGGCGGGCTCCATCGGCCTCGGCTTCGCGATCCCGGTGAACCAGGCGAAGGCGGTGGCCGAGCAGCTGATCAAGACCGGCAAGCCGGTCTACCCGGTGATCGGCGCGACCGTGAACATGAACGACAAGGGCGAGGGCGCACGGATCGCCGAGCAGGGCGCGGGCGGCACGGACGCGGTGACGCCGAGCGGCCCGGCGGCCAAGGCGGGCCTGCGGCCCGGCGACGTGATCACGGCCTTCGGCGACCACCCCATCGACAGCGGCCCGTCGCTCATCAGCGAGATCTGGACGCACAAGCCGGGCGACTCGGTGAAGATCACCTACGAGCGCGACGGCAAGACGGCGACCACGACGGTGATCCTCGGCGAGCGCACCGGCGACAGCTGACGCACGCGCGCGTAGGGCCACGAAAACGGCGCCAGGGAGAACCAGAACCCCCCGGCGCCGTTCTTCGTACCCTCGGAGGCCCTAAGGCCGTAGATGCCCTTGGAGGCCCTGACGCTTCCGTACGGGGCTTCTCCGTCCCGCTCACCTGGAAGCCGAGCTGCCCGGGCAGGCCATCATCCATCCCACGAGTGGCGTGACCATGTCATAGCTGACCCGTCGATCGTGCCCTGCACCCTGCGACCCTCTGTTCTTCTCAAGGAATGTGGAGATGTCGTGAAGGGGGCTTTAGTCCGGCGATCGCGGCGATCGCGGCGATCTCCAGGCACTCATGGCATTACAGAATCATTCCGGGCACACACCCCAACCCTCCGCGAATCCCCCGCCCCGTCCGGCGGCCCGCCGCCTCCTCTCCCCACCCGGTACGCTGTAGCCCGCTCCGCCCCAAACGGTCCGGAGCGAGGGTGGGTTGCCCGAGCGGCCTAAGGGAACGGTCTTGAAAACCGTCGAGGCAGCGATGTCTCCGTGGGTTCAAATCCCACACCCACCGCGGTGTGCGCGAGCCTTCGGCCGGTGTGTCCGGTCGGGGGCTCGTGCCCGTTTGCGGGGCGGAACGGGAGTGGCGGGGGAGGGGGCGGGGGCGTGGAAGGGGCGCGGTTCGTCAGGTTCCAGGGGGTCGTCCGGCATCCGCGCGGGCACTTTCCCGGGGTTTTCGTGCTTGCCAACGAACTGGCGGCGCAGGGGCGGTTGAGTGAGGAGCAGTACCGCTTCTGGCGGGCGGCCAACGACTGGTACGACGTCCACTACCCGAATCCGAGCCGTGTCGACCCCTCCGTGTACGACCCGGCCGTGCACCCCGGGGCGGTGGCGTGGTTCAAGGCGTCCGCCGTCGAGCTCATCGCGCGCGTGGACGGGTATCTGGAGCTGCTCGCCGCCCATGGTGTCGAGTGCCGGCGGCTGGAGTCCTCGGATCCCGGGCGGATCCTCTACGAGGACGCCTATCAGGTGGTCGTGGCCGCCGAGGGCTCCGTGGGCGGCGTGTAGGGGGCGGTGGTATTCCGCGTGCCGTGGGGGGCGGGTGGCGGGAGGATGGTGGGGAGTGTGGGGAGTGTGGGGAGTGTGGGACGGAGGCGGGTGGCGTGGTGCGGATCGTGCTGGTGCGGGGGGACATCACCGAGGAGGTGGTGGACGCGGTGGTGAACGCCGCGAACTCGTCGCTGTACGGGGGTGGGGGTGTCGACGGCGCGATCCATCGGAAGGGCGGGCCGGAGATCCTCGCCGCTTGCCGGGAGCTGCGGGCGGCGCGGTACGGGAAGGGGCTGCCGACCGGGCGGGCGGTCGCGACGACGGGCGGGCGGTTGCCGGCGCGGCATGTGATCCACACCGTGGGGCCCGTCTGGTCGGAGAGCGAGGACCGGTCGGCGCTGCTGGCGTCCTGCTATCGCGAATCCCTGCGGGTGGCCGATGAGTTGGGTGCTCGTACCGTCGCCTTTCCGGCGATCTCCACGGGGGTCTACCGCTGGCCGATCGACGACGGGGCGCGGATCGCGGTCGACGCCGTGCGGCAGGTCGCGGCGGCGGGGACGGGGGTCGAGGAGGTGCGGTTCGTGCTTTTCGACGCGAGGGCGTACGCCGCCTTCGAGGCTGCGGTCGCGAGCGAGTAGAACGTCTTTTTGGGGGTCCTCTTCTTGTGCGGGGTTGAGGGGGTGGTCGGTGCCGTGTGCGGTCCGGTTTGTCGGGGGTTCTGGCGGAACGCTTCCTCCCTTGCGGCGTAACGGATCCGGGGTGGTTTCGCGGGTGCCGTCCGCGGTGAGCTGGGGGTTTCTCGGCTACGAAGGGTTTATCGGCTTGTCCTCACGCTTGCGGGGGAATCGGGTGCTCCGGGGTGGTTCGCCGGGGATTCGGTGGGCAACTCTGGATTCGCGACGTCGAGCAGAAAACGACCGGGGCGGTCGGCCAACTTCCCTGGTCAGGGCCGGAGTTCATGGCCTGCCTTCAGTGATCCGCATTTCCGTGCACAGCAGACTGGCTTCAGTTCCCGGAGGAACAGACATGGCAAGCATCCGTACCGCCCGCATCGCCGCCGCCGTCGTCGCCCTGCCGCTCGCCGCAGCCCTCTTCGGCGGCGTGGCGCAGGCCGACAACGGCGGTTTCGCGGACGACGGATCGAACACGAGCGTCGCCACGATCATCGGCAGCGGCGTGGGTGGCGACAACAACGGCAACTCGACCACCACGCAGCAGGTGGCGACCGGCTCCGGTGCCTCCAACCAGAACAACACGGCGAGCGTGAACGGCTCCGCCTTCACCCACATCTCGCAGGCGAACAACACGGTCAACTTCTACCCGTGGTGGTGACCAGCCCACGGGCCCGGCCCGAGGGGGCGTGACCGCGGTGTGAACGGCGGCCCGCGCGCCGGTACTTCGGTACCGGTCGCGCGGGCCGCCTCGCCGTTTCGCGGGCGTGCCTCGCCCTTTCCGCGGCCGTGTCTCGCCGTTTCCGCCGGCGTGCCTCGCCGTTTCCGTCAGGGCGCCGTGACGCGGCGACCTTCACGCGGCGACCTTCACGAGGTGACCTTGACGAGGTGATGGGATCTGACGGATAGTCAGAAACCTTCGTCGTCGCCGCCCCGGGAGGCCGTCCCGTGCACCTCGCCCCGACCGAGCGGCAGCTCCGGCTGCGCGCCGAACTCCGCGCGTACTTCCGCGAGACGATGCCCGACGGGCCGCCGCCCGCGAGCGACGGCGCCGCGCAGCGCCGGCTGCTGCGGAGGATCGGCGCCGACGGGCTCCTGGGCCTCGGCTGGCCGGAGGAGTACGGCGGCGGCGGCCGTGGCCCCGACGAGCAGTTCGTCTTCTTCGACGAGGCGTACCGGGCGGGCGCCCCCGTCTCGATGGTCACCCTCAACACCGTGGGCCCCACCCTCATGCGGTACGGCACCGAGGAGCAGAAGGCCGCCTTCCTGCCGCGGATCCTGCGCGGCGAGTGCGTCTTCGCGATCGGCTACAGCGAGCCCGAGGCCGGTACGGACCTGGCCTCGCTGCGGACCCGGGCGGTGCGCGACGGCGACTCCTGGGTCGTCGACGGGCAGAAGATCTTCACCTCCAACGCGCAGAACGCCGACTGGATCTGGCTCGCCTGCCGCACCGACCCCGAGGCGCCCCCGCACCGGGGCATCTCCCTCCTCCTCGTCCCCACGGACGCCCCGGGCTTCTCCTGGACCCCGATCGACACGGTCGGCGGGCTCACCACCACCGCGACCTACTACGACGGGATCCGGGTCCCGGCCGGAAACCTGGTCGGGGAGGAGAACGGCGGCTGGGCGCTGATCACCGAGCAGCTCAACCACGAGCGGGTCGCGCTCGCCGCGATCGGCATGCAGGCGGAGGACTTCTTCGCCGCCGCGCTCGACCGCGCCCGCACCCCCGATCCGGTGAGCGGGCGGCGCCGGACCGACGAGCCGTGGGTGCGGATCCGGGCCGCCGAGGCGCACGCCCGGCTCGCGGCGACGCGCCTGCTCAGCTGGCGTCTGGTGGGGGACGTGGGGGCCGGTCGGCTGACCCCAGGCGACGCCAGCGGAGTGAAGTTCGCCGGCACCGAATCGGCGGTGGAGGTCTACCGGATCTGCCAGGAGATCGCGGGCGGCGCGGGCGTGGTGCGGGCGGGCTCGCCGGGGGCGTACGACGACGGCGAGCTGGAGCGGATGAACCGCGCCGCCCAGATCAACACCTTCGGGGGAGGGGTGAGCGAGGTGCAGCGCGAGATCGTCGCGCGGGCCCGGCTCGGCATGCGGGGAAGGGGCCGGCGATGAGCGGGACCGGACAGGAGCGGGGCGGACAGGAGCGGGTCGGGGAGGAGCGGGGCGGGCAGGAGCGGGGCGGGCAGGGTGAGCGGGGCGCGCAGGAAGGACGGGGCGCGCAGGAGGGGCGGGGCGGGCAGGAAGGACAGGGCGCGCAGGAGAGGCGGGGCGCGGAGGAAGGGCGGGGTGGGCCGAGCGGACCGGGCGCGCAGGAGGGGCGGGGTGCGGAGGAAGGACGGGGTGGGCAGGAAGGGCGGGGTGGGCCGAGCGGAGCGGGCGGGCAGGAAGGGCGGGGTGGGCCGAGCGGACCGGGTGGGCAGGAGGGACGGGGCGGACCGGGCGGGCAGGCCGGGCAGCCTGGGCAGGACGCGTTGTACGCGCTCCTGAAGGCGTACGAAGGGCGGCCCGCGGCCGTCGGGGGGCGGGGCAAGGACCCGGTGAACCTGCCGATGATCCGGCACTGGTGCGAGGCCATGGGGGACGCGCACCCGGCGTACCGGGGGCCGGACGCGGTGGCGCCGCCGACCATGCTCCAGGCGTGGACGATGGGCGGGCTCTCCGGGCACGAGGACCGATCGGAGGCGTACGGGGAGCTGCTCGGCCTCCTCGACGGCGCCGGATACACCTCGGTGGTCGCCACCGACTGCGAGCAGGAGTACCTGCGCCCGCTCCGGCCCGGCGACGAGATCACCTTCGAGGCCGTCGTCGAGTCCGTCTCGCCGCGCAAGACCACCAAGCTCGGCACCGGCCACTTCGTGACCACCCGGATGGACGTCCGGGCGGGGGGCGAGCTCGCCGGCACCCACCGCTTCCGGATCCTCAAGTACGCCCCCGCCGACCGCCCCGCGAAGGCCCCGGACCGCCCGCGGCGGCCCCGGCCGGTGGTCAACCGGGACAACGCCGGGTTCTGGGAGGGCGTCGCGGCGCACCGGCTGCTGATCCAGTGGTGCACGGCCTGCGGGACCCTCCGCTTCCCCTGGCTGCCGGGGTGCAACGCCTGCGGGGCGGCGGAGTGGGACACCGTCGAGGCGGGCGGCGCGGGGACGGTCTACTCGTACGTGGTCATGCACCACCCGCCCTTCCCGGCCTTCGACCCGCCGTACGCGGTCGGTCTGATCGAGCTGGCCGAGGGCGTCCGGATGATCGCGAACGTGGTGGGGGTGCCGTACGACAAGGTCCGGATCGGGATGCCGGTCCGGCTGGAGTTCCAGCGGATCGACGAGGAGCTGGTGCTGCCCGTCTTCCGCGCCGTGTACGCCGCCGGAGCCGGAGCCGGAGCCGGAGCCGGAGCCGGAGCTGGAGCTGGGGCCGGAGACGAGGACGGCGGGGACGGCGGGGACGCCTCGGAGCCCCGGGAAGGGGAGCGCTGACATGGACTTCACGCCCACCGAGGAGCAGGAGGCCGCACGGGAGCTGGCCGCCCGGATCCTCGGCGACCTCTCCACGCACGAGCGGCTGGTGGCCGCCGGCACCGGCACGGACGCCGAGCTGTGGAAGGCGCTGTGCGCGGCCGGACTGCCCGCCGCCGTCGAGGAGATCGGCCTGCTCGGCCTCGTCCTCCTCCTGGAGGAGCAGGGCCGGGTGACGGCCCAGGTGCCGCTCGCCGCGACCGGGGTGTACGGGATCCTCGCCGTCGCCCGGCACGGCACCGAGGAGCAGCGCGCCCGCCTCCTGCCGGGCCTGCGGGACGGGTCCGCCGTCGCGACGGGCGCCTTCCCCGCCACCGGCGCGGTCACGGCCACCGTCCGCGTCCCCGACCCCGCCACCGTCCCCGCCACCGCCACCGCCACCGGCGCGGTCACGGCACGCGGCGGGCGGCTCACCGGGACCGTCGGCTGGGTGCCGTGGCTGCGGGACGCCACCCACGTCCTCGTACCGGACGCGGACCGGACCCTGTGGCTGGTGCGGACCGAGGACCTCGCCGCCGTCGAACCCGTCGAACTGACCGCGCCCTGGTCGGCGGGGCGGCCGGTGCTCGACGGGACGCCCGCCGAGCGGCTGGGGGCCGGGCCGGGGCCGGAGGCGTACGAGGACGTGCTCGCCGCCGCCCGTACCGCCTTCGCCGGTCTCCAGGCGGGTGTCTGCGCCGGTTCGCTGGCACGGGCGGTCGCGCACACCTCCGTACGGGAGCAGTTCGGGCGGCCGCTCGCCACCCGGCAGGCGGTCCAACTGCGCGCCGCCGACGCCCACATGGACACCGAGTCCATCCGGGTCACCGCCTACGAGGCGGCCTGGCGGTCCGACGCCGGTCTCGGCAACGCCGCGGCGGCGCTGACCGCCGCCTGGTGGGCCTCGGAGGCCGGCAAGCGGGTCGTGCACAGCGGCCAGCACCTGCACGGCGGCACGGGCGCCGACCTCGACCACCCCGTCCACCGGCACTTCCTGTGGGGCCGGCAGCTCGACGCCTACCTGGGGCACGGCACCGAACTCCTGGCCGAACTCGGCGACCTGCTCGCGAAGGGGGAACCGGCATGAAGGCCGGTGACGTGCTGCCGCCGCTGGAGATCCCCGTCACCCGCACCCTGATCGTGGCCGGGGCCGTCGCCTCCCGCGACTACCAGGACGTGCACCACGACGCCGAGGCCGCGCGGGAGAAGGGCTCCCCGGACGTCTTCATGAACATCCTGACCACCAACGGCCTCGTCGGCCGGTACGTCACCGACCACTTCGGCCCGCGCGCGGTGCTCCGCAAGGTCGCCATCCGGCTCGGCGCCCCCAACTACCCGGGGGACACGATGACGTTGACCGGAACGGTGGATGTGGTGACCGACGTGGTCGATGTGGCCGACGTGACCGACACCGCCGATGTGGCCGACGTGGCCGGCATCGCCGATGTGGCCGATGCGGCCGACGTGGCTGATGTGGCTGATGTGGCCGTGGCCGACGTGACCGATGCGGCCGACGGCCCGGCGGGCACCGTCACCGCCGTCGTCCGGATCGTCGGGACCAACCGCCTCGGCCACCACGTCACCGGCACGGTCACCGTGGAGGTGCCCCGATGAGCCTGCTCCGCCCCGACGGACTCGGCGGCCGGGCGGCCGTCGCTGGCATCGGCGCCACCGAGTTCTCCAAGGACTCCGGCCGCAGCGAGCTCTCCCTCGCCGTCGAGGCGGTCCGCACCGCCCTCGACGACGCCGGGCTGAGCCCCGGGGACGTGGACGGACTCGTCACCTTCACCATGGACACCAGCCCCGAGATCACCGTCGCCCAGGCGGCCGGCATCGGCGAACTCACCTTCTTCTCCCGCGTCCACTACGGCGGCGGCGCCGCCTGCGCCACCGTCCAGCAGGCCGCGCTCGCCGTCGCGGCGGGCGTCGCCGAGGTCGTCGTCTGCTACCGGGCCTTCAACGAGCGGTCGGGGCGCCGCTTCGGCTCCGGCGTGCAGCGGCGCGAGCCCTCCGCCGAGGGCGCCGCGCTCGGCTGGCAGCTGCCCTTCGGGCTGCTCACCCCCGCCTCCTGGGTCGCCATGGCCGCCCAGCGCTACCTCCACGTGTACGGGCTCACGCCGGAGGTCTTCGGGCACGTCGCCGTCACCGACCGCAGATACGCGGCGACCAACCCCGCCGCGTACTTCCACGGCAAGCCGATCACCCTCGCCGAGCACGCCGCCTCCCGCTGGATCGCGGAGCCGCTCCGGCTCCTCGACTGCTGCCAGGAGACCGACGGCGGCCAGGCGATCGTCGTCACCACCGCCGAGCGCGCCCGCGACCTGCGGCACCCGCCCGCCGTCGTCCTCGCGGCGGCGCAGGGCGCGGGCCGCAGGCAGGAGGCCATGACCAGCTTCTACCGGGACGGGCTGACCGGGCTGCCCGAGATGGGCGTCGTGGCACGGCAGTTGTGGCAGACCTCGGGGCTCCGCCCGGCCGACATCGACGTGGGCGTCCTCTACGACCACTTCACCCCCTTCGTGCTCATGCAGCTGGAGGAGTTCGGCTTCTGCGGGCCGGGCGAGGGCGGGGACTTCGTGGCGGCGGACGCGCTGCCGATCAACACCCACGGGGGCCAGCTGGGCGAGGCGTACCTCCACGGGATGAACGGCATCGCGGAGGCGGTGCGGCAGCTGCGGGGCACCTCTGTGAACCAGGTGCCCGGCGCGGCCCGGGCCCTGGTCACGGCCGGTACGGGCGTCCCCACCTCGGGCCTGGTCCTGGGCACGGACACCTGAGCGGGCACAGGAGCGGACACGGGGGCGGACCCAGGGGCGGACCCGTACGCGCCCCGCCGTCCCCGGGCCGACCCTGACCCCCGGGTGACGGCGGCTCCACCCAGAGGAGGTGGGGGCACCCCGACGACTCCGACCTGAGGGGGAGCCGGGTTCGGGACCTGGGGCCGATCCGCCCGGACCCCGCCGCTCCTAGCGTGGAACCATGACTCCGCCACCCACTGGCCCCGTCTGCGCCGGCGCCTCCACGGCCGCCACCCGGCCCGGACAGCGCACGGCCCCGCGCACCTCGCCGCGGCAGGGCCCGCGCCCGTTCGCGTACCCCTCCTTCTCCTCCTTCGTGAAGGCCCGGCAGCCGCTGCTGCTGCGCACCGCCCGCTCGCTGACCGCGAACCCGAGCGATGCCGAGGACCTGCTCCAGACCGCGCTCACCAAGACCTTCGTGGCCTGGGAGCGGATCGAGGACCACCGGGCGCTCGACGGGTACGTGCGCCGGGCGCTGGTGAACACGCGCACCTCGCAGTGGCGCAAGCGCAAGGTCGAGGAGTTCGTCTGCGAGGAGCTCCCCGAGCCCTCCGGCCCGGCCGAGCCGGACCCGGCCGAGCGCCAGGTCCTCCACGACGCCATGTGGCGCGCCGTGATGAAGCTCCCCGAGCGGCAGCGGCAGATGGTCGTGCTGCGGTACTACGAGGACCTCAGCGAGGCCCAGACGGCCGAGGTCCTCGGGGTCTCCGTCGGCACGGTGAAGAGCGCCGTCTCCCGCGCCCTGGGCCGCCTCCGCGAGGACCCGGAACTGACGGCGGGGGTCGGCGCCTGAGACCCGCCGAGGCGCCGGCCCCCGAGGGCCCGGTCGCATGCCCGCCGGGCACCCGGTCACAGGTCCCCGAGGGCGCGGTCGCAGGCCCGCCGGGCACCCGGTCACAGGCACCCGAGGGCCCAGTCACAGGCCCACCGAGCGCCCGGTCACGGGTCCCCGAGGGGCCGGTCACAGGCCCCCCGAGCGCCTCGCCGCAGGCCCGCCGGGCGTCCGTCACAGGCCCCCGAGTGCCCCGCCGCAAGCCCACCGAGCGCTCGATCACAGGCCCCCGAGGGCCCGGTCACAGGCCCACCAAGCACTCGATCACAGGCCCGCCGAGCGCCCCGCCGCAAGCCCACCGAGCGCTCGATCACAGGCCGGCCGTTGACATCTGCCAGTGATCACTGGCAATTTCGGTACTCCCGGGTAGTGACATACCGCGCGGTACGTGCGCAGAATCTGCACATCCTTACTGCCACGTAGGCCACGTAGCGCCCACCGGGAGGACGCCCCGTGTACAGCACCATGCAGGACGTACAGCTCACCATCAGCCGCATCCTCGAACACGGTCGACGGGTCCACGGGCGGTCGACCGTCACGACCTGGACCGGCGAGCCGGAGCCGCAGCGCCGCACCTTCGCCGAGATCGGCGACCGCGCCGCCCAGCTCGCCAACGCGCTCCGCGACGAGCTGGGCGTCCAGCCGGGCGAGCCCACGGCGACGCTGATGTGGAACAACGCCGAGCACGTCGAGGCGTACTTCGCGCTCCCCTCCATGGGCGCCGTCCTGCACACCCTCAACCTGCGGCTTCCCCCCGAGCAGCTGGCCTTCATCGTCAACCACGCCGCCGACCGGGTCGTCCTCGTCAACGGCTCCCTGCTCCCCCTCCTCGCCCCGCTCCTGCCGCACCTGCCGACGGTCGAGCACGTCGTCGTCGCGGGCCCCGGCGACCGCTCCCTCCTCGACGGCGCCGCCCCGCGCGTCCACGAGTACGAGGAGCTGATCGCGGGCCGCCCGACCACCTACGACTGGCCCGAGCTCGACGAGCGCACGGCCGCCGCCATGTGCTACACCTCCGGCACCACCGGCGACCCGAAGGGCGTCGTCTACTCCCACCGGTCGATCTACCTGCACTCCATGCAGGTGAACATGACCGAGTCGATGGGCCTGACGGACAAGGACACGACCCTGGTCGTCGTCCCGCAGTTCCACGTCAACGCCTGGGGCCTGCCGCACGCCACCTTCATGACCGGCATCAACATGCTCATGCCGGACCGCTTCCTCCAGCCGGCCCCGCTCGCCGAGATGATCGAGCGCGAGAAGCCCAGCCACGCCGCCGCCGTCCCCACCATCTGGCAGGGCCTGCTCGCCGAGGTCACCGCCAACCCGCGCGACCTCTCCTCCATGAAGCAGGTCACCATCGGCGGCGCCGCCTGCCCGCCCTCCCTCATGGAGGCGTACGACAAGCTGGGCGTCCGCCTCTGTCACGCCTGGGGCATGACGGAGACCTCCCCGCTCGGCACGATGGCGCACCCGCCGGCCGGGCTGACCCCGGAGGAGGAGTGGCCGTACCGCGTCACGCAGGGACGTTTCCCCGCGGGCGTCGAGGGCCGGCTCGTCGGTCCCTCCGGCGAGCACCTGCCCTGGGACGGCGAGTCCGCCGGCGAGCTGGAGGTGCGCGGCACCTGGATCGCGGGCGCGTACTTCGGCGGCGTCGGCGCCGACCCGATCCGGCCCGAGGACAAGTTCAGCGAGGACGGCTGGCTGAAGACCGGCGACGTCGGCGTGATCAGCCCCGACGGTTTCCTCACCCTCACCGACCGCGCCAAGGACGTCATCAAGTCCGGCGGCGAGTGGATCTCCAGCGTCGAGCTCGAGAACGCGATCATGGCCCACCCGGCCGTCGCCGAGGCCGCCGTCGTCGCCGTCCCGGACGAGAAGTGGGGCGAGCGCCCGCTCGCGACCGTCGTCCTCAAGGAGGGTGAGACCGCCGACTACGCGACCCTGCGGGACTTCCTCGCCACCGAGGGCGGCATCGCCAAGTGGCAGCTGCCGGAGCGCTGGGCGATCGTGCCGGCGGTCCCGAAGACCAGCGTCGGCAAGTTCGACAAGAAGGTGATCCGCAAGCAGTACGCGGAGGGCGAGCTGGACGTCACCCAGCTCTGACCCGCCGGAGAAACCGGGGACGAGCCGGGGACGAACCCGGGGGAACCGGGGGCGAATCGGGGACGAACCCGGGGCGAGCCGGGGACGAACCCGGGGACGAGCCAGGGACGAATCGGGGGGCGGGCCGTCGACGGCCCGCCCCCCGTTCTCAGTTGGTGCCGATCTTCGCCAGCAGGTCGACGATCCGGGCCTGGACCTCGGCGCTGTTGGAGCGCTCGGCCAGGAAGAGGACCGTCTCGCCGGAGGACAGCTCCGGCAGCCGCTCGGCGTCGAGGCCGGCCGAGGTGTAGACGACCAGCGGGGTGCGGTTGAGCTGCCCGTTCGCCCGCAGCCAGTCGATGATCCCGGCCCGTCGGCGGCGCACCTGCATGAGGTCCATGACCACCAGGTTCGGCCGCGTCTCGCCGGCCAGCGCCACCGCCTCGGTGTCCGTGGCCGCGCGCACCACCTGCATCCCGCGCCGCTCCAGGGTGGCGGCGAGGGCGCCGGCGATGTGCTCGTTCTCCTCGATGACCAGGACCCGCGAGGGGTGCTGCTCGCTGTCGCGCGGCGCGAGCGCCTTGAGCAGGACGGCGGGATCGGCGCCGTACGCCTCCTCCCGGCCCGTCTGCCCGAGCCCGGCCGCGAGCAGCACCGGCACCTCGGCGGAGACGGCCGCCTGGCGCAGCGACTGGAGCGCGGTCCGGGTGATCGGACCGGTCAGCGGGTCGACGAAGAGCGCGGCCGGGAAGGCGGCGATCTGCGCGTCGACCTCCTCGCGGGAGTGCACGATCACCGGCCGGTAGCCGCGGTCGCTCAGCGCCTGCTGGGTGGTGACGTCCGGCGCGGGCCAGACGAGCAGCCGGCGCGGGTTGTCGAGCGGCTCCGGGGGCAGTTCGTCGTCGACGGGCAGCGGCGCGGGCCGGTTGACGACCTCGACGGCGCCACCGGGGCCGTCGAGCGGCTCCGGCCCCTCGTCGGATCCCTCGGCCGGCGCCCCTATCGCGTACGCCCGCCCGCGCCCCTCGGACTCGGGAGCGGGTACGGGAGCGGGCGCGGCGGTGGGGAGCGGTGCGGGCGCGGGTGCGGATGCCGGGGCCGGGGCCGGCGGGTCGAGCTCCGGCGGCGTCGCGAGCTTGCGGCGCCGGCCCGAACCGTTCGACGGAGCGGCCACGGGCGTCCCCGCCTGCGCCGGCGGCGCGAAGGGCACCCCCTGCCCGAGCGTGCGCACGCTGAACGCCCGCCCCTGCGTGGAGTCCTTCGGCAGCGGAGCCGCCGGCGCCGGCACGGGCGCGGGCATCGGCAGCTCGGGAGGCAGCGGTACGGAACCGGTGCCGGTGCCGGCTCCGGACGGCGTGGCGGTACCGCTCGCGGGCGTAGGCGCGGGCATGGGTACGGGTCCCGGGGCCGCGGTGGCGGCCGGAGCGGCCGGGAGGGGATGCGGCAGCGGGGGAGTGTGCCCGGCGGGCACGTCCCGTACGGCTCCGTGCTGCGGCTCCTCGCTCTCGGGCCCGTCCGGAGCCGGCGGTTCGTCGCGGTCGGCCTCGGCCGGCGGCAGCGCGAACGGCGTCCGGGGCCCCGCCTCGGCGGCGGCGGCCCGCTCCTGCGCGGCGGCGAGCGCACGCCGGCGGCGACCGGTCGGCCGCTCGGCTTCGGCGAGCGCGCCGCCCTGCGGCACGGGCGGCAGCGCGGGAGCACCGGCGGGCTCGACGGGCGCCACGCCCTGCGGCGGCACGGCGGCACCGAGCGCGGGCCGCTCCTGGGCGCCCTCGGCGGCGGTCACCACGGAGCCCTCGGCGGGCCGGCCCCGGCGGCGGCCGGTCGGCTCGACGCCGGTGGACTGCTGGGCGGGGATCAGTTCGGCGGGCCCCGCCGCCTCCTCCGTACGGGCGCGGCGGCGTCCGCCACCCGCGGCCGGCACGGCGACCGCCCCGGCACCGCCCTCCGGGGAGGTCGCGCTCTCCAGGAACGCGTCGGTGGACGCACGCCGCGCCCGCCGCCGCCCGGAACCGCCCGCGGTCCCGCCGTCCACGGGCCCGGAGACCTGCGCGGGCACACCGGCCGGGGAAGCCTCCGGCGCGCCCTCGGGCTCGGGCGAGGACCCGGGCGAGGTGTCGAGCGAGGCCCCGGGCGCGTCGTCGGCCGGCAGCCCGGCCACCGGACCCGGCGTGGGGGCGGGCCCGGATGCGGGCCCGGACATGGGCACGGGTGTGGGTCCGGGTGTGGGTCCGGACATGGGCCCGGGCGTGGCCACGGGGGTGGGTCCGGACGTGGGCCCGGATGCGGGCCCGGACATGGGCCCGGGCGTGGACACGGGTGTGGCTCCGGGCATGGGCCCGGACATGGGCACGGGCGTGGGTCCCGATGCGGGTCCGGACATAGGTACAGGCATCGGCCGGGACGTAGGCCCGGGCATCGGCCGGGAAATGGGCCCGGACGTGGGTCCGGGCGCGGGTACGGACATCGGTCCGGCCACGGGTCCGGGCGCGGGTACAGACATCGGTCCGGACATGGGCCCGGAGGTGGGCCCTGCCTCGGGCCTGGACGTGGGCCCTGCCTCGGGCCCGGACATGAGCCCTGCCTCGGGCTCTGCCTCGGGCCCTGCCTCGGGTCCAGCCTCGGGCGCGGCCGCGAGGGCGAGTGTGGCCTCGCCTGTGGGAACGGTCTCCGCATCGGGGGTGAGCTCGCCTGCGGGAACGGTTCCCCGGCCCGCGCCGATCGGCACCTCCAGGACGTACGCGCCGCCGCTGGTCCCCGGCACCTCGTGGGTCTGCACGACACCGCCGTGCGCCGCCACGATCCCGCGCACGATGGGTCCGTGGACCGGGTCGCCGCCCGCGTACGGGCCGCGTACCTCGATGCGGACGACCTCGCCGCGCTGCGCCGCCGCGACGACGATCGTGGAGTCGGCGGGACCGGCGGCGCCCTGCGCCGAGGCGCGGGTCCTGCCGGTGGCGTCGACCCCGGCCACGTCCGCGACGAGGTGGGCGAGCGCGGTCTTCAGCCGGCCGGCGTCGACCTCGGCCTCGATCGGCGGCGCGTGCACGGCGAACTGCGCGCGGCCCGGGCCGATCAGCTCCACGGCCGCGTCGATGGCGCTGGTGACGATCCCGTCGAGGAGCGCGACCTTCCGGTCGAGCTCCTCCTCGCCGGCGTCGAGAAGCTGGTAGCCGAGGACGTTGTCGATGAGGGCGGTCATCCGGGCGGACCCGGCGACCAGGTGGTGCAGCAGCCGGTTGGCCTCGGGCCACAGCTGCACGCCGTCGTCGGCGGCGAGCGAACCCAGCGCGCCGCGCAGCTCCTCCAGGGGCCCGCGCAGCGACTCGGTGAGGACGGCGGTCAGCTGGGCGTTCCGGGAGGCGAGCGACGCGTACCTCTCCGCCTGCGCCTCGCGCTCGGCCGCGTGCCGCTCGGCCCGGTCGGCGAGCTCGACGGCGTGCCGCTCGGTCAGTTCGGCCAGCTCGGTCGCGTGCTTCTCGACCAGCTCCTCCTGCCGCGCGACCAGTTCCTCGTGGGGCCGGCGGTCGGTGAAGGTCATCACGGCGCCGACGAGCTGGTCACCGTCGCGCACCGGAGCGGTCGTCAGGTCGACCGGCACCCGGTCGCCGGCCTTCGACCACAGCACCTGGCCGCGCACCCGGTGCTTGCGGCCCGACTTGAGGGTGTCGGCGAGCGGGGACTCCTCGTACGGGAAGGGGGTGCCGTCGGCGCGCTTGGGGAGGATCAGCGGGTGCAGCTCGGCGCCGCCGAGCTCGCCGGCGCGGTAGCCGAGGATCTGCGCGAAGGCGGGGTTCACGAGGACGACCCGGCCGTCGGTGTCCGTGCCGACGACGCCCTCGGAGGCGGCCCGCAGGATCATCTCGGTCTGCCGCTGCGAGCGGGCCAGCTCGGCCTCGGTGTCGAGGGTGCCGGTGAGGTCGCGGACGACGAGCATCAGCAGCTCGTCACCGGTGTAGGAGGTGTACGAGTCGTACGCCTCGCGGCCGTCCTCCAGGCTGGCGCTGGTCACCTCGACGGGGAACTCGCCGCCGTCGGTGCGCCGGGCCATCATCCGCATCGGCTTGGTGCGGCCGCGCTCGTCCGCCGGGTCGGGGCGGCGCATCGAGCCGGGGATCAGGCGCGAGTCGAAGGAGGGCAGCAGATCGAGCAGCCCGCGCCCGACGAGCGCGGTGCCGGGCGTCTCGAACATGCCGAGGGCGATGGTGTTGGCGTTGACGACCGTGCCGTTGCAGTTGACGAGCACGAGGCCGTCGGGGAGGGCGTCGAGTATGGCTGCGAGGCGAGCAGCGCCTCGGGATGGCCTGCTGCTCACGACGACGCTTCCTCCCTGACGCCTGCAATTGCCCGCGGGCCGTACCCGCGGTGTGCGCCGTCCGGCATGTGCCGTGACGGCGGGCCGGCCCCATCTTGCCCCTCGGACGGCGGCCCTGTCACGGAGGGAGTCTAACGGCGCCCCCGATCGTCCCGTCAGCCCCGGACGCTCGGAAGGAGCGGTTCCATGTTCTCCCAGCGGTCGATCTCGCAGCCGTTCGCGCGGGAGAAGCGGGCGTCGATCCGGCGCCCCTGCCAGGTGCCCGTCACGTGGGCGGTCACCGGCCCGCCGTACATCTGCGTGCACAGCGAGTCCGCCGGGACCGGCGCGAAGGGGTTCTCCCCGGCGCGCGCGAAGCCCGCCAGGCGCTCGCAGGCCCGCGCGGCCGCCGGATGGTCCCCGCCCGGCCGGTCGTCACAGGTCAGCTTCCAGCTCCCCTCGGCCTCCGGGTTCCCGCTGCCGGTGACGGTCACCGTCAGCGAGTCGGGCGGCGACAGCAGCGGCAGCGGCGGCAGCGGCCCGGCCGAGGCGGCGCCGGCGAGGGAGGTGACGAGGGCGGTGGCGAGCGCGGCGGAGAGGGCGGCGGGGCGGGCGAGACGGCGCAGCGGCATGGAACGACTCCGGAGACGTGCGGACGGATGCGTACGGGAAGAGGGAGCGGGACGGGACACCTCTCTAACGCTGCGACCCCGGGCGCGTTGCGCAAGCGGGGTACGCCGCGCGGGGCCCGGACGCGGTCCGCGGGACGCGCCGGGGGCTTTGCCCTGCACCCCGCCCGCCCGGTACGGTGAAAGCGATTGGTGACACGAGGCTCGCCTGTGTCATCATCTGCACGCACCGTCCGCGCATGCGCGTGGTGCGAGGAGGCGTCGCCTAGTCCGGTCTATGGCGCCGCACTGCTAATGCGGTTTGGGCTTTATCGCCCATCGAGGGTTCAAATCCCTCCGCCTCCGCTTCAGGAAGCCCCGGCCCCACGGCCGGGGCTTCCGCCGTTCCCGGCCCGGATTCCCCCACCGCGCCGACACGTGACCCCGGTCTCCTTCTCCCCCTCCAGCCCCGTTCTCCCCGCTGGAACCCCCGGCTCCACCCCACCGCCCCCAGCCCCCCTCGACGACGTTTCCGCAGGTCAGAGGGGGTGGGCTAATCGGATTTCACATGACGCCGGGACTCATGTAATGTTCTTCCTGTCGCCGGGACAGCGGGCCGAAAGGGCCGGGAAACGGAGACAAGAACAAAAGAACAAGCACTCGTAGCTTAACGGATAGAGCATCTGACTACGGATCAGAAGGTTGCAGGTTCGAATCCTGCCGAGTGCACATAGGTGAGAGGCCCGGACGAGAGTCCGGGCCTCTTGCGTTGTCGGGCTGTACAGCAGTGAAGTACAGCAACCGCGCCGAACGCGCTCAGCCGATGCCGGTCCCGCCCATCACGTCGGACAGCTTGCCGATCGCGGTACGCACCTCTTCCTCGCTCGCCTCGGCGTAGACCTCCATCGTCATGGCGATCTGCGAGTGTCGAAGGATCCTCTGCGCCACCTTGGGGTGGACCTTGAGGGCGACCAGGAGCGAGCTGCACGTGTGCCGGGTGTTCCGGAGCGGGATCACCCGGAGGCCGGCGCGACGGGCCCGCAGGGCGAACATCCGGGTCAGGTTCCCCGGCTCGATCGGGGTGCCGTTCTTGGTCGTGAAGACGAGCCCGCGGCTGTCCTGCCACAGGTCGCCGGCCGCCTTCCGGTCCCCGAGCTGCTGAGCGCGCCGCATCCGAAGCGCCTTGAGGCAGACGGCGGGCAGCGGCAGGAAGTCGTCCGACTCCTCGGTCTTGGTCTCCCGGTGGAGGAGCTGGCGCCCGGCCCGCTGGATCTGGTGGTCTACGTAGATCTCTCCGGTCTCGAAGTCGACCGACTCCCACGTCAGGCCTAGGACCTCACCACGGCGGAGTCCGAGACACAGCACGAGCATCCAGGCCGCGAAGAGGTGATCGTCCCGGTCGGCCGCGTCCGCGAGGAACTGACCGGCCTCGGCGACGGACCACGGCTTGATCCGGCGGCGGCGCGGCTTGGGGACCTTCACGAGGGAGGCGACGTTCTTCCCGATCTCCTCCTCGGTCGCGGCGTGCGTGAGCGCTGCCCGGAGGGCGTCATGGGCGCCCTGGACGACCCGACGGGACGGGTGCGACTCACACACTCCCCGGCGGCGCAGCACTTCCGACGGCCCGGCTCCGCTTGGCGTCCTTCCCCTGCGCGCAGCATTGGCAGATGCCTGCGAGCTTGGTCAGCCACTCCCGCACGTCGCGCACGGTCAGCTTGTCGATCCGCTTCGCACCGAGGTGCGGGGCGATGTACAGCCGGACGTACCCCTCGTACGAGACGTACGAGAGAGGGGCCAGGTTGGGCTTCACGATCGAGTCGAGCCAGTAGGCGAGGAACACGGCGAGGGTGCGGTGCCGGGTGGCCACAGGCCCCTTCTTCGCCTCGGCGTGGAGGGCGAGCCACTTCTCGTGGACCTCGTCCCAGGTCTTGCCGTACGCGTACTTCCTGGCCCGCTTCCCGTCCGGCTTGGCCGTCGGAGCGCAGCAGGTCCAGCAAGCCCGGATGTGGTTCGACAGCGTCTGGGAGACCATCGGAAGGGACTTCGACCTTGACGCACGATGACCGACTTTCCGAGGTCCTGGGCAACGCCCGGGTGGTCTTCTTCGACTTCGACGGCCCCGTGTGCGATGTGTTCGCCGGGCTCCCTGCCTCCCAAGTCGCAGGCCAGCTCACGGCGATCCTCGCGGCGAAGGACGTATCCGCGGGCGCGAAGGAAGTTGAGACCGATGACCCCATCGAGGTTCTGCGCATCGCGCATGAGGCGGACGCCGAGCTGGGCGGGGAGATCGAGCAGCGGCTGACGGAGGCGGAGGCCGAAGCCGTCGCGGTGGCGGGCTCGCCGACGCCGGGGGCGGTGGAAGCCCTCCAGGCCGTGAACGCCTCCGGGAGGGCGGTCGCGGTGGTGAGCAACAACTCGGCCGAGTGCGTCGAGAGCTTCCTCAAGGCGCACGGGCTGGAGGGATACGTCGCGAAGGTGGTCGGCCGGCAGATGGGACAGCCCCACCTGATGAAACCGAACCCGTTCCCGCTCATCACGGCAGCCGAGCGGATGCACATCGACGTCACGAACTGCGCCCTGATCGGTGACTCGCTCACGGACATCCAGGCTGCCCACGCAGCCGGGGCTACGGTGATCGCCTACGCCAATAAGCCCCACAAGGCCGACCTCTTCGCCGAGGCCCAGGCCGACACCATCACCGACGACATGCACGCCATCGCCGACGCACTCACCACGGCATAGCCGAGGAGCAGCGGAGGACCTGTTACAGGTTTCTCTGCCTCATCAAGCACCCGGCTGCGCTCCGCTCCGCCGGGCGGGCTTCCCGGCTCCGCTCGGGGCGCCGCTCCTGCCTTCGGCCCGCTCCGCCCCCGCTGCGCCGACGCCCGCCCCTGCAAGACGGGATGGGAGTTAGGGCGAGTGGTGGGCTGAGCGCCGAGTCGCTCGTCTAGCTGAGTAGGTCTCTGTGAGCGTCCAGGGTCTTCATAAATTCGTGTGCGATCTGACGAACCGAGATCGCGACAACATTACCGTCAAGTGGGAGGTTCTCGCCTGACGCATTAGAGATGAAGCCCATCCCGTTCTGCTTCGCAAGATGTTCGTAGGCTGAGTTCAAGTGCGGGTCAACGTGCGCCCCGCCTTCCTTATTCGACATCGTCAGTACAAACTTCTTGCGCGACCAAAGTGCGCCACTGTCGTCGCGTGTGTGCTCTTCCGTCCACCATGAGGTGAAGGGGGCAGGCGGGTGGATATGTGACGGGGGAAGGGGCATGTCGAGAGGTGCGACGTAGTCTGCTCCGACGCCCGACGTCATTCTCATCAGAACCAGAGCCGGTGCGGCTGGAAGCAGGTTGCGAGGGTTAATTCGACTGGCTGTGTCCACGTATGCCATCTGATCTTTCAAGCCGAGCTGATCAAGCAGCGAGTGGCTGCTCGCAGTGTCATGGAGGAGCACGCGAAGAGTCACAGCAAGTCTTTTTGCCTCAGCTTCAAATCCCGCATCGAACGAGGCTGCAGAAGCTCTGAGGAACGCGACGTTTTCATCGAGCATCTCAAGGAGATCTGCCCGACTTCGTTGGACTGCCATATCTGCCCCTCTCGTACAGCACACATACCTGCGAATGAGTCGAGCAGGCGAGCTTCATGAAGCTTCCCATGAGGTGCGCTGCTGGCGCTGGCCAATGTCCGACACAGGAGGTCGTGCCACATCCGTGCCAGATCGTGCGGGGAGCCACGGGGAACGAGGGGCGTTGACGGGCTCTGGGCTGTCGATCAGCCCCACAGCATCCGCGCAGGTCAGATGCGCCCCCCTCCCGCTCTCCTAGAGTGGCGGCTTCCTCGTGGCTAGCGGCAGGGTCCAGCTTGCGCAGGCCACCAGTGCGCTGTCGTCCTCAGTAAGGAAGAGCAGGGTGAATCGTGTCCGATTCTCAGGATCAATCAGTGCGGTGCGCACGGGCTGGCCGTACTCCCTAGTGAGTTGCACCGCTCGTTCCAGCCCAGAGGGTTCGAAACCACGCATCCGCATGCGCTGAAGTCGATGACTGAATACTCCAGCATGTGCACCAGCGGGTTGAGCCCGCTCTGCCACCCAGTAGGGGGCGCCGCGACGTAGGGCAGCCAGAGCTATCGCGGACGCCTCGTCACCGCCGGTCAACAGCGCTTCCAGCACATGCCGTTCCATGGCCACCTCAGGTGGATCGTGCGGTACAGCAGCGCGGTACCGCAACCCCAGCAACCGACCCCGTCCACTAGCGGACGTCACGGGCCACAGAGCGGCCGGTATGGCCGTCGTTGACCGATCCCGCTAGAGCTACGGATCAGAAGGTTGCAGGTTCTAATCCTGCCGAGTGCACACAGATCAGAGGCCCCCTGGACATCGTCCAGGGGGCCTCTGGCGTCAGCGGATGACATCAACGTGTTCATCGGTTGGGTGCTTGCGCGCTCGTGGGCGCTCTCGATCACCGAAACCTTTGGCTGAGGCAACGCCGGCCTGCGCTCCCCACATCACCGCTCCCCGCATGACCGCTGTCCGCGCTTCGCTTCGGACACCGCGCCAGTCAGTTGAGCGTGCGCCGGGCGTCGTTGAAGCCGGTCTGAGACGACCTGTCCGCCCGTTTCCTCAGCGCGGCTACCGTATTCGGGTCGAGGCCCCTTGCCGTCGCCCAGATCTCGGTGAGCTCGGGGCCCTGGTTGCGCAGCATGGCCATGGGCTTCGTGGCTCCGGCCTTCTCCCACCGCTTGATCCAGGTGGCGGTGACATATCCGGCCGGGTCGCCGTCGAAGGCGGGGGGTGAGGTGTCGGCGCCGTGCGTCAGAGACGCGAAGACCTCCGCCGCCCACTTGTCTCCTTCGTCGTCTCCCTGTGTGCCACCGAGGTCCGCGGCGATCGCATCGAAGGCTGCCAGTGCGCGGGCGTTGCCGGTGGACGGCGCCGTGAGATCGGCATTGTTCGGGTCGGTGGCGTCGTGCGGCACGGCGGCGAGCTCTCGGGCGGCTTGCCGGGTGGCTGCACCGCGCAGGGTGGCGTACGCGGTCGGATCCTCCGAGACGACTCGGAGCACCCGGAGCAGGGACTTGTCGTGGATCGCGAAGTGGACTCCGTCCGCATCCTTCCACGGCTTTTCGGAGCGTCCGGAACGGCGGACGTAGTCGGCACGGCCCGAGGCCAGCATCGCGCGGGTGTCGGTCGCGTAGTCCGCGAGTGCCTCGGACAGCGGAACGTGCAGACCGCGCTCCACGGTCTTGGCCTGGGTGGCATCACCGAGCGCGAGCAGGACGTTCTTCATGGCTTGCGCCTGCTGTTCGGAGTGCCGACCCGGTGCGGTGCCGATGGTGGCGCCCTTGATGGCCTCGCCCAGTTCTTCACAGGTCGATGCGGATGCCCCCTCGGCTCCGAGAGCCGAGCGCATCTCGTTGCTGCCGGCCAGTTCGTCGCAGGAGACCCGCCGTTCCTGTGAATCGATGACGAACCATGCTCCAGCCGCCGCGGCGAGTACCGCGGTCGCCCCGATCGCCGACTTGACGACGCGGGACTTCTTGGGTGCGGAAGCTGCTTGCTCGGCCATGGTGTTCATGCTCTCCGAATGCTGCGTTGGCCTCGGCCTCCACTTCGCCCTTCATCGACGATGACGAAGGATCCGCCCGCGGTGGGGATGGCCATGGGGGTGACCGCGCCACCGATGACGTGGCGGGCGACCTTGGACTTCCAGTCGGCCGCGCTGTATCCGACCATGCGCTCGTCGTTGATCACGTCCTCGCGGATCGCGGTGAACGCGGCCAGTCGGTCGGAGGGGTGTGAGTGTGAGGTGGGGGCGTTGCCAGGGGCGGGGTGGGTGGGGTTAGGTACGGATGATCGTATCTATTGGCTGAAATGTGGGGGGTAGGGCCATGGCGCTCTTCGGGAACGCGCACTCCATCGATCCGGCGCAGGCGCAGCAGGACTACGCGCGGCTGCTCGGTCAGGGGGAGCAGGTGCACGCCGCGTACCTGCTGATCCGGGACGTCATCTTCTTCACGGACCGGCGGCTCGTGCTCGTCGACAAGCAGGGCATCACCGGCAAGAAGGTCGAGTACCACTCGATCCCGTACCGGAGCATCACGCACTTCGCCGTCGAGACGGCCGGCACCTTCGACCTCGACGCCGAGCTGAAGATCTGGATCTCCGGCTCGCAGCTGCCGGTCACCAAGACGTTCACCAAGGGCGTGGACATCTACGAGGTGCAGGCGATCCTCACGCAGTTCGTCGCGCGCTAGCGGGCGCGGAGATTACTACGAAGGCCCCGGGTTTGCCCGGGGCCTTCCCCGTTTGGGTGAACCCATCAGATTTGCATGTCAGTTGAATATGCCTTCGGCCTAGTGTGCGGGTGGAGGTGATGATCGTTGGACGCGATCGACATCGATGACTTCGTACGGGCCGCCTCGGGAGGCCAGCTGAGGCGGCTGACGGCCGTCGACGGGGCACACTGGTTCCCCGTCGTGGACGTGGCCCGGCAGCTCGGGTACGCCGGGCCGCGGGAGGCGCTGCGCAGCGTGGTCCTGCCCGCCTGGTGCCTGGCGCCGGCCCGCGAACTGGCTCCGAGCCCGGACATACTCGCGCGCAGCGGCATCCGGGGCACCGCCCGCATGGTGAGCCTCCCCGGGCTCGTGCAGCTCGTCACCGCCTGCCGCGCGCCGGAGGCCGGGCCGTTCCGGGCCTGGGTGGGCGAGCTGGTGGCCGAGGTGCAGCGGCACGGCGGCTACGGGCTCGAACCGGCGCCCGGGCACAGCGGGTTCGTGTTGCCGCCCGAGCTCGTCGACGTCCTCGTCCGGCTGGAGGGGCGCTTCGACGAGGGCGCCGCCGACCTCGTCGCGTACGCGGAGCTGCTGCGCGAGACGCGGCGCAGCCTCTCAAGGGTCGCCGACTCCCTTGAGCGCTCGTTCGCCGTGCCCCGCCAGCGGGGCGGCGAAGGCCCGCCGCCGCTCAGCGCGCGGGAGCTGGTCGAGTCCTGGGAGATCAGCGGCGACATGCGGGCCGTCGCCTGTTTCCTCGCCCCGGCTCTCGTCCGCGGCGGCGTCCGCTGCCGCCCGCAGGACGTCACCCGGCGCACCGGCCTCTCCGGCGAGCGCGTCCGCGACTGCGTGCGGCTGCTCATCGAGCGGGGCTGCATGCGCGAGGTCGGCGACCCCTGCCCGGACGGGACGCGGATCTACGTCCTGCCCTGAGGGGAGGATGGGGGCATGGGAGGTGACCGGGGCGTGTGGCGGAGCGGCGGGGTCGGGTGGGTCGACGGCGCGGCCGTGCTGCGCTGGTGGGGCGGGCGGACGAGCCCGGTCGCGTACGGGCGGCCGCTCGGCTTCCGGGCCGTCGGCGGCCGGGTCTGCGCGGGGGTGCGGGGGAACGCCTGCCCGCTCGGCGCCGCCGTGCCCGGGCGGTCCACCGGCGGGCTCTGCCCCGCGTGCGCGCGGCTCGACCGGGCGCACTCCGTGGCCGCCGACACCTTCGCCGACGACCCCCGGCCCTACCGCGTCTACCTCGCCTGGTTCGGGCCCGGCACCGTCAAGGTCGGGATCACCGGGGAGCACCGGGGGTCCGCGCGCCTCCTCGAACAGGGCGCGGTCGCCTTCTGCTGGCTCGGGCGCGGGCCGCTGATGGCCGCCCGGCGGACCGAGGAGGTGCTGCGGCAGGCGCTCGGCGTGCCCGACCGGGTGTCGTACGAGCGGAAGCGGACGCTGCGGGTCGGGCTCCCGGGCCCCGCCGCCCGGCGCGGCGAGATCGAGGCGCTGTACGGCCGGGCCCTGGCCGTCGGGGGCTGGGGCGAGACGCTGGAGGCGCTGCCGTTCGCCGCGTACGACCACGGGGACGTCTTCGGGCTCGGGGAGCTGCCCGCGCTCGACGGGAGCGTCACCGAGCTCGTCGACGGCGGGGTCGTCACCGGGCGGGTGCTCGCCGCCGCCGGCCCCGACCTGCACCTGCGCGATCCCGCCGGCCGCCATCTCGTCCTCGACGGCCGGCTGCTCGCCGGGTGGGGGCTCGAACGGGGCGGTGAGGCGGACGTCTGGAGCGTGCCCGTCGGCGTCGTCGCGGCCGGGAGTGCACAGGACGGGCTGTTCTGACCGGCCGGCCAGCCGGCAGAGACCGGTCAGGATGGGCTCTTCTGCCCGGCCGGGCAGAGAGCGGTCAGGACGGGCTTGTTCCGGCCTGCCTGCTCGCTGGGTGTGGGCAAGGTGGGTTTGTTCTGGCCGTCCGCTCGCTGGGTGTGGGCAAGGTGGGTTTGTTCTGGCCGTCCGCTCGCTGGGTGTGGGCAAGGAGCGCTTGTTCTGACCGTCCGCCCGCCGGGTGTGGGCAAGGAGCACTTGTCCTGACCGGCCGCCCGCCGGGTGCGGGTAGGACCGACCTGGCCCGGGCCCGGCCTTCCCCTCCACCGCGAGCGGGCAAGGCGGGCTGTTCCGGCCGGCTCGTCGTTCGTAAAGTCTTGGATCCCTTTGGCCGGCGGCCGTGGACAGCGTCCGGGGCGCCCGGCGAGGGTGATCGCATGACGCAGAAACCGATCTCCGGGCTTGAACCGCCTTACTACACCGCCGTCTTCACCTCCCTGCGGCCCGACGCCCCCGAGGGGTACGCCGACACCGCCGCCGAGCTGCGCGACCGGGTCGTCTCCATCCCCGGCTACCTCGGCCACGAGGCCGCCCGCACCCCCGGTGGCCTCGGCATCACCGTCGCCTACTTCCGCGACCTGGAGGCCCTTGACGCCTGGCGCCTCGACTCCGCGCACCTGGCGGCGAAGGCGTACGGGCGCGAGCACTGGTACGAGGCGTACAGCTGCCACATCGGGAAGGTCGAGCGGAGCTACGGCTTTGAGCGAGAGTGAGGCCGTACGGGCCCTGACCGCGCGGCTCGGGCTGCCCGGACTCGTCGACGTCCACACCCACTTCATGCCGAAGAACGTGCTCGACAAGGTCTGGGCGTACTTCGACGCCGTCGGGCCGATGACCGGGCAGCCCTGGCCCATCACCTACCGCGAGGAGGAGGACCGGCGGGTCGAGCTGCTGCGCGGCTTCGGCGTGCGGGCCTTCACCTCGATGCTCTACCCGCACAAGCCGGGGATGGGCGCCTGGCTCAACTCCTGGGCCGCCGACTTCGCCGCACGGACGCCAGGCTGTCTGCACACCGCCACGTTCTTCCCCGAGCCGGAGGCCGCCGCGTACGTCCGGGAGGCCCTCGACGCCGGGGCCAGGGTCTTCAAGGTGCACGTCCAGGTCGGCGGCTTCGACCCCAACGACCCGCTGCTCGACGAGGTGTGGGGGCTGCTCGCCGAGAGCGGGACACCGGTCGTCGTCCACTGCGGCTCCGGGCCCGCGCCCGGCGCCTTCACCGGGCCGGGACCGGCGGGTGAGCTGCTCGCCCGGCATCCCCGGCTGCGGATGATCGTCGCGCACATGGGCATGCCGGAGTACGAGGACTTCCTCGGGCTCGCCGAGCGGTACGAGGGCGTGCATCTGGACACCACCATGGCGTTCACGGACTTCAGCGAGCGGCTCGCGCCCTTCCCGCGCGAGGCGCTCAAGCGGCTCGTCGAGCTCCAGGACCGGATCCTGCTCGGCTCCGACTTCCCGAACATCCCGTACCCGTACGTCCACCAGCTCGACGCCCTGGAGCGGCTCGGGCTCGGCGACGACTGGCTCCGGGCGGTCCTGCACGACAACGGCGCGGCGATGTTTCACGTGAAACCCTGACCCTGACCCGGACGCCGGACGGCCGGGAGGTCACGGCTTTCTCAGGGAATTCACAGGAAAGCGAAAGAGGGATCTCAGCGGCGGCGGCCAGCGTGGTGCCATGACCGTCACCACTCGCAGCACTTCAGCCCGCCGCGGCACCCGCGCCGATCTGCTCCGTGCCGACGGCACCGCCGTCCGCGTCCTCGTCGTGGACGACGAGGCCTCCCTCTCCGAACTGCTCTCGATGGCCCTGCGCTACGAGGGGTGGCAGGTCCGCAGCGCCGGAGACGGGGCCGGTGCCCTGCGGGCCGTCCGCGAGTTCCGGCCCGACGTCGTCATCCTGGACATCATGCTCCCGGACGTCGACGGGCTCAGCCTGCTCGGTTCGATCCGGCGCGAGCTGCCCGAGGTGCCGGTCCTCTTCCTGACGGCGAAGGACGCCGTGGAGGACCGGATCGCGGGGCTCACGGCCGGCGGCGACGACTACGTCACCAAGCCGTTCAGCCTGGAAGAGGTCGTCGCCCGGCTGCGCGGCCTGATTCGGCGCTCGGGCGCGGCGCAGGCCCGCAGCGAGTCGGTCCTCGTGGTCGGCGATCTCACCCTCGACGAGGACAGCCACGAGGTCACCCGGGGCGGCGACTCGATCCATCTCACCGCCACCGAGTTCGAGCTGCTGCGCTACCTCATGCGCAATCCGCGCCGGGTGCTCAGCAAGGCGCAGATCCTCGACCGCGTGTGGTCGTACGACTTCGGCGGCCAGGCCAACGTCGTCGAGCTGTACATCTCCTATCTGCGCCGGAAGATCGACGCCGGGCGCTCGCCGATGATCCACACCCGGCGGGGGGCCGGCTACCTCATCAAGCCGGGGGAGTAGCCCTTCATGCGCCTCCGCCCCGGGAGCGGGTTCCGGCGGCCGTGGTCGCTGCGGACGCGGCTCGTGGTCTCCGCCGTCGCGCTGATCGCGGTCGTCGCCGCCGTCATCGGCACGGTCACCACCATCGCGTACCGCTCCTACCTCTACGACCGGGCCGACGAGCAGCTCACCGGCCTCGCCCAGCGGGCCGCGGGTCCGCCGGGCAAGCCGCTCGGCCCCGACCCGCTCCGCGGCCGTGAGCCGCTCGCCTTCCTCGGCACGCCGGGCTCGCCGATCGGCACGCTGGGAGCCGTCGTCGAGGACGGGAAGGTCACCGAGGCCGGGTACTCGACGGAGGTGGCCGGCAGCGGCACCGGCGAGGGGCCCCGCTTCCCGGTCAGGGAGCTGGACGCGGCGCAGGAGAGCGCGCTCGCCGCCGTGCCCCGCGACGGCCGGGCGCACACCGTCGACCTCCCCGGCGGGCTCGGCTCGTACCGGGTCGTCCACACCGAGGGCGCCCGCAGTGCCTTCCTCACCGGCATCCCGCTCACCGAGGTCGAGAACGCCCTCTCCACCCTCGTCCTCGTCGAGCTCAGCCTCACCGGCGCCTCCCTCGCCGCCGCCTCCCTCGCCGGGACGGTCCTCGTCCGGATCGCGCTGCGTCCGCTGCGCCGGGTCGCCGCCACCGCCGCCCAGGTCTCCCGGCTGCCGCTGCACAGCGGCGAGGTCGCGCTCCACCAGCGGGTGCCGGACGCCGAGGCCGATCCACGGACCGAGGTCGGACAGGTCGGCGCCGCCCTCAACCGGATGCTCGACCACGTCCACGCGGCCCTCGACGCCCGCCAGCAGAGCGAGACCCGGGTCCGGCAGTTCGTCGCCGACGCCAGCCACGAACTGCGCACCCCGCTCGCCTCCATCCGCGGCTACGCCGAACTCACCCGGCGCGGCCGGGAGGAGTGCGGCCCCGACACCCGGCACGCGCTCGGCCGGATCGAGTCCGAAGCGACCCGGATGACCGGCCTGGTCGAGGACCTGCTGCTGCTCGCCCGCCTCGACGCCGGACGTCCCCTCTCGGCCGAGACCACCGACCTGGTCCCGCTGGTCGTGGACGCCGTCGGGGACGCCCGCGCCGCCGGGCCCGACCACCGCTGGCGCCTCGAACTGCCCGGGGACGGGCGGGAGACGGCGGTACGCGGCGACGCGGCCCGGCTCCAGCAGGTGCTGCTCAACCTGCTCGCCAACGCCCGCACCCACACCCCGCCCGGCACCACCGTCACCGCGTCCGTACGGAACGAGGGCGCGGCCGTCGTCGTGGAGGTCCGGGACGACGGGCCCGGCATCCCGCCCGACCTGCTGCCCGCCGTGTTCGAGCGCTTCGCCCGCGGCGACGCCTCCCGCTCCCGGCAGGCCGGCTCCACCGGGCTCGGCCTCGCCATCGTGCGGGCCGTCGTCGCGGCGCACGGCGGCGAGGTGACCGTCGAGTCCGTCCCCGGACGCACCGTCTTCTCGGTGTCCCTGCCGGCGGCGGTCATGCACTCACAGGCGGACCACAGGCTGATCACACAGCCGTGACAGCGGGCCCGGCGAGGGTCGTGGACATGCGAACCCACACCCTCGCGGGGCCCGCGACGCAGGCCCCCGGCACCCTCCCCGCCCGGGAGCACCTGCCGGTGAGCGAAGCGGGCCGGCCCGTTCTGGACGTGGTGATCCCCGTCTACAACGAGGAGAAGGACCTGGAGCCGTGCGTCCGCCGGCTCCACGCGCACCTCACGCGCACCTTCCCGTACGGCTTCCGCGTCACCGTCGCCGACAACGCCTCCACCGACGCCACGCCCGCCCTCGCCGCCGCCCTCGCCGCCGAGGTGCCCGAGGTGCGGTCCGTACGGCTCGAACAGAAGGGCCGCGGCCGGGCGCTGCGGACCGTGTGGTCGGCCTCCGACGCCCCCGTCCTCGCCTACATGGACGTGGACCTCTCCACCGACCTCAACGCGCTGCTCCCGCTGGTCGCGCCGCTCATCTCCGGCCACTCCGACCTGGCCATCGGCTCCCGGCTCGCCCGCTCCTCGCGGGTGGTGCGCGGGCCCAAGCGGGAGTTCGTCTCCCGCGCCTACAACCTGATCCTGCGCGGCTCGCTCGCCGCCCGCTTCTCCGACGCCCAGTGCGGCTTCAAGGCGATCCGGCGCGACGTCGCCGAGCGGCTGCTCCCGATGGTCGAGGACACCGGCTGGTTCTTCGACACCGAGATGCTCGTCCTCGCCGAGCGGGCCGGACTGCGGATCCACGAGGTGCCGGTCGACTGGGTCGACGACCCCGACTCGACCGTGCACATCGTCCGGACCGCCACCGACGACCTGAAGGGCGTCTGGCGGGTGGGGAAGGCGCTCGCGACCGGCTCGCTGCCCCTTGACCGCCTCGTCCGGCCCTTCGGCGACGACCCGCGCGACCGCGAGCTCCCCGGGGTGCCCGGCGGACTCGCCCGCCAGCTCGTCGGCTTCTGCGTCGTCGGCGTGCTCTCCACGCTCTGCTACCTCGCCCTGTACTCCCTCTTCCGGCTCGGCACCGGCGCCCAGCTCGCCAACGCCGCCGCCCTCCTCCTCTCCGCCGTCGCCAACACGGCCGCCAACCGCCGGCTCACCTTCGGCGTCCGGGGCCGCGACCGGGCCGTCCGCCACCAGGCCCAAGGGCTCGTCGTCTTCGCCATCGGCCTCGCCCTGACCAGCGGCTCCCTCGCCGCGCTCGGCGCGGCCACCGGCGACCCGGCGCACTCCACCGAACTCGCCGTGCTCGTCGTCGCCAACCTCGCCGCGACCGTGCTCCGCTTCCTGCTCTTCCGGCTCTGGGTCTTCCCGGACCGCCGACACCCCACGGGGGACCCCCGATGACCGCACCCCTTTCGATCCCGGTGGTCCGGGAGAGCCGCCCCGCCCGGCTGTGGCGCGGCCGCCCCGAGGACGCCCCCTGGGTGCGCCCGGCCTTCCTCGGCCTGCTCGCCGTCACCACCGCGCTCTACCTGTGGAACCTGACCGCCTCCGGCTACGCCAACTCCTTCTACTCGGCGGCCGTCCAGGCCGGCGGCGAGAGCTGGAAGGCCTTCTTCTTCGGTTCGCTCGACGCGGCGAACGCCATCACCGTCGACAAGCCGCCGGCCGCGCTCTGGCCGATGGCGCTCTCCGTCCGCCTCCTCGGCCTCGGCTCCTGGCAGATCCTGCTGCCCGAGGTGCTGATGGGCGTGGGCACCGTCGCCGTGCTGTACGCGGCCGTCCGCCGCCGCTTCGGCGCGGGCGCCGGCCTGATCGCGGGCACGGTGCTCGCGCTCACCCCGGTCGCCGCGCTCATGTTCCGCTTCAACAACCCGGACGCGCTCCTCGCCCTGCTCATGACCGTGGCCGTGTACGCGGTGCTGCGGGCCCTGGAGCGGGCCGAGGGGGGCACGAAGTGGCTGGTCGCGGCGGGCGTCGCCTTCGGCTTCGCCTTCCTCACGAAGACCCTCCAGGCCTTCCTGATCCTGCCGCCGCTCGCCCTCGTGTACGCCGTCTGCGCGCCCTCCCGGCCGCTGAAGCGGCTCGGCCAGCTGGGCCTCGCCGGACTCGCCCTGATCGTCTCCGGCGGCTGGTGGGTTGCGCTCGTCGAGCTCTGGCCGGCGGCCTCGCGCCCGTACGTCGGCGGCTCGCAGAACAACAGCTTCCTGGAGCTGACCTTCGGCTACAACGGCCTCGGCCGGATCAACGGCGACGAGGTCGGCAGCGTCGGCGGCGGGGGCGGACCCGGCGGAGGCGGTGGAGGCGGCGGCGGACAGGGCGGCCGCTGGGGCGAGACCGGGCTGCTGCGGATGTTCAACGACTCCGTCGGCGGCCAGATCTCCTGGCTCCTCCCGGCCGCGCTGCTGCTGCTCGCCGCCGGACTCGTCGTCACCCGGCGGGCGCCGCGCACGGACACGGCCCGGGCCGCGTTCCTCCTGTGGGGCGGCTCGCTGCTGATGACCCTCGGCGTCTTCAGCTTCATGGCCGGCATCTTCCACGAGTACTACACGGTCGCCCTGGCCCCGTACCTCGCCGCCCTCGTCGGCATGGGCGCGGCGGTGCTGTGGGAGGAGCGGACCCGGCTCCTCGCCTCGGCGACGCTCGCGCTCGCGGTCGGCGTGACGGCCTGGTGGGGCTGGACGCTGCTCGGCCGTACGCCGGATCACCTGCCGTGGCTGCGCTGGACGGTGCTCGTCGCGGGCGCGGTGGCCGCGCTCGGCCTGCTCGCCGCGGGCCGGGTCGACCGGCGCCTGGGCCTGGCGGCGGCGGGCCTCGGCCTGGCCGCGGGCCTCGCGGGCCCGTTCACGTACACCCTGGAGACCCTCGCCACCGGCCACCAGGGCTCCATCGTCACGGCGGGCCCGTCGGGCGCCGGCTTCGGCGGCCGCGGAGGCTTCCCGGGCGGTCCCGGCGGGGCCCAGCGCATGGACGATGGCGGCCCCCGGAACGGCGGCATGCAGCCGCCGACCGGCCGTCAGATGCAGCCCCCCACCGGCCAGATGCCCGACTTCGGCGAACGCGCCGGGAGGGGCGGCGGAGGCATGCGTGGCGGAGGCATGGGCGGGCTCCTCAACGGGACCACCGTCGGTGCGGAGGCCAAGGCGAAGCTGCTCCAGGACGCCGACGCGTACACCTGGGCCGCCGCGACCGTCGGCGCGCAGAACGCGGCCGGCTACCAGCTCGCCACCGAGAAGCCGGTCATGGCGATCGGCGGCTTCAACGGCAGCGACCCGTCCCCCACCCTCGCCCAGTTCCAGCAGTACGTCGCCGAAGGCCGCATCCACTACTTCATCGGAGGCGGAGGCGGAGGCGAAGGCGGCGGCGGTATGGCCGGTGGCATGGGCGGCGGCTCCGAGATCACCGCCTGGGTCCAGGAGACCTTCACCGCCACCACCGTCGGCACCGCCACCTTCTACGACCTGACCGCCGCCCCGAAATAAAAATCCCTATACAGCGTAAGAGACCTCCTATACGGTGTACGAGCCTTTGACCTCGTACACCGTATAAGGAGTTTTCATGACGGCCACGCCCACGGCGACAGGCGGCCACCCCCAGCGCTGGCTGATCCTCGGCGTCATCTGTCTCGCCCAGCTCACCGTGCTGCTCGACAACACCGTCCTCAGCGTCGCCATCCCCTCGCTGACCACCGAACTCCACGCCTCCACCAGCGACATCCAGTGGATGATCAACGCCTACTCGCTCGTCCAGTCCGGCCTGCTCCTGACCGCCGGCAACGCCGCCGACCGCTACGGCCGCAAGAAGCTGCTCGCCGTCGGTCTCGCGCTCTTCGGCCTCGGCTCGCTCGCCGCCGGCCTCGCCGACTCCACCGGGCAGCTGATCGCCGCCCGCGCGGGCATGGGCGTCGGCGGGGCGCTCCTGATGACCACCACGCTCGCCGTCGTCATGCAGATCTTCGACGACTCCGAGCGCGTGAAGGCCATCGCGCTCTGGGCCACCGTCAGCTCGCTCGGCTTCGCCGCCGGACCGCTGATCGGCGGCGTGATCCTCGACCACTACTGGTGGGGGATGATCTTCCTGATCAACATCCCGGTCGCCGTGATCGGCCTGGTCGCCGTCCTCAAACTGGTCCCCGAGTCGAAGAACCCCCAGGGCGACCGCCCCGACCTGCTCGGCGCGCTGCTCTCGACCATCGGCATGACCGCCGCCGTGTACGCGATCATCACCGGCCCCGAGCACGGCTGGACCTCCACCGAGGTGCTGCTCCCGGCCGCCCTCGGCATCGTCGTGCTCGCCGCCTTCGCGCTGTGGGAGCTGCGGACCCCGTACCCGATGCTCGACATGCACTTCTTCCGCAACCAGAAGTTCGTGGGCGCGGTCGCCGGCGCCATCCTGGTGATGTTCGGGATGGGCGGCTCGATGTTCCTGCTCACCCAGCACCTCCAGTTCGTGCTCGGGTACGCACCGCTCGAGGCGGGTCTGCGGATGGCGCCGCTCGCGCTGACCGTGGTCGTCCTCAACCTCAGCGGCGTCGGCCCGCGGATCGTGATGAAGCTCGGCACCCCGCTCACCGTCACGGTCGGCATGACGCTGGTCGCCGCCGGTCTCGCGTCGATCGCCCTGATCGGCGGCGGCACGGACGGCACCTACTGGGGCATGCTGCTGGGCCTGGTCCTCATGGGCGTCGGCCTCGCGGTCTCCAACCCGGCCATGGCCAACGCGATCATGAGCGCGATCCCGCCGGAGAAGGCCGGCGTGGGCGCGGGCGTCAACGGCACCCTCGCCGAGTTCGGCAACGGCCTCGGCGTCGCCGTCCTCGGCGCCGTCCTCAACGCCCGCTTCGCCGCCCTCGTCACCGTCACCGCCACCTCGCTCCCGGCGGCCCTCGCTGCGGCCGGCGACGAGACCGAGCGGGCGCGGATCTCCGACGCCTTCGCGTCCGGGCTCCAGACCAGCCAGCTGGTCGGCGCGGTCGCCGTCCTCGTCGGCGGTCTGCTCGCCGCCTTCCTGCTGAGGCGGGCGGAGCGGACGGAGCAGCCCGCGGCGGCCGAGCCCGTCGTCGCTGCCTAGCATGGTCACGAGCCCCGACGGACGGAGGAAGCCGATGGTCAAGGCTGCGGACCGGGACAAGAACCCGGCGGGCTCCAGCGTCTGGCTGGAGCGGCGGTCGGCCCGTACCGGCGGCGGCCCGGCCGGACTCGACCGGGACCGGATCGTGGCCGCCTCGATCCGGATGCTCGACGAGGACGGCCTCGCCAAGCTGTCGATGCGCCGCCTCGCGGCCGAGCTCGGCGTCACCGCGATGTCCCTGTACTGGTACGTGGACACCAAGGACGACATCATCGAGTACGCGCTGGACACCGTGTACGGCGAGATCGACCTGGCCGCGGTCGAGGCCGGCCGGGACTGGCGGGAGAGGCTCTCGACGCTCGCCCTGGAGTACCGCCGGATGCTGGTCCGCCACGCGTGGATGTCGCCGTGCGCGGGCCAGTACCTGAACATCGGGCCGAACGCGATCGCCGTCGGGGCGAAGATCCAGGAGGCGATCGGCGCCACGGGTCTGCCGATGAGCCGGCGGCCCAGCGCGATGTCGGCGGTCTTCCAGTTCGTGTACGGCTACGGGACGATCGAGTCGCAGTTCGGGCGGCGGGCCGTCGAGGCCGGGATGGACGCGGACTCCTTCTACGGCGAGTCGATGAAGGCCTTCCGGGAGGACCCCGCCTTCATGGAGACGCTGAAGCCGATGACGGAGCTCCTCGACGAGCGGGCCTCGCACGGCTCCGTCTCGGCCATCTGGGACCGGGACTTCGCCTACGCCCTGGACCTCCTGGTGGCCGGCATCGAGGCGATGGTGGCCCGCGAGGCCCGGACGACCGGGGAGACTCCCGAAGCATGACGGAGCGGCGGGCCGTCCCCTGCCCGCCGCTCCGTCCGTACCCGGCCGCGCCTCCGCTCGAAGCGCGGCCGGGAGTCCGTCAGGCCTTCTCCGGCGCGGCCTCCGGCGCGACCGTGCTGCTCTTCAGCGCGACCTCCTTGATGAAGAGGGTCACCAGGAAGGCGAGCAGCGCGAACGGTGCCGCGTAGAGGAAGACGTCGCCGACGCCGTGGCCGTACGCGCTCTCGAAGACGGTGCGGATCGGGCCGGGCAGCGTGTCCATGTCGGGGATGGCGCCGCCGGGGCCGCCCTGGCCCACCGCCGCCGCGGCCTTCGGGCCGAGCTCCGCGATGCCCTCCTTCACGTAGTCCGTGACCCGGTGGGCCATGACCGCGCCGAGCGCCGAGACGCCGATCGCGCCGCCGAGGGAGCGGAAGAAGGTGACGACGGAGGAGGCGGCACCGAGGTCGGCGGGGGCGACCTGGTTCTGCGTGCACAGCACCAGGTTCTGCATCATCATGCCGATGCCCAGGCCGAGGACGGCCATGAAGAGGGCGATGTGCCAGTACGGGGTGTCGTACCGCAGGGTGCCGAGGAGGCCGAGGCCCGCGGCGGCGAGCGCGCCGCCGCTGATCAGCCAGGCCTTCCAGCGGCCGGTCTTGGTGATGATCAGGCCGGAGGCCGTCGAGGAGACGAAGAGGCCGGCGATCATCGGGATGGTGAGGACGCCGGACATGGTCGGCGACTCGTTGCGGGCCAGCTGGAAGTACTGGCTGAAGAAGACCGTGCCGGCGAACATCGCGACGCCGACGAAGAGCGAGGCGAGCGAGGCGAGCGTGATGGTCCGGTTGCGGAAGAGCCGCAGCGGGATGATCGGCTCGGCGGCCCTGGACTCGACGAGCACGAAGACCGCGCCGAGCAGGACCGATCCGCCGACCATGGCGGCGGTCTGCCAGGACATCCAGTCGTACTTGTCGCCGGCGAAGGTGACCCAGACGAGGAGCAGGGAGACGGCGGCGCTGATGAAGAAGGCGCCGGCCCAGTCGACCTTGACGTCGCGCTTCACGACGGGGAGCTTGAGGGTCTTCTGGAGGACGACCAGGGCGATGATCGCGAAGGGTACGCCGACGTAGAAGCACCAGCGCCAGCCGAGCCACTCGGTGTCGGTGATGACGCCGCCGAGCAGCGGGCCGCCGACGGTGGCGACGGCGAAGACCGCGCCGAGGTAGCCGCTGTAGCGGCCGCGCTCACGGGGGGCGATCATCGCGGCGAGGATGACCTGGGAGAGGGCGGTGAGGCCGCCGACGCCGATGCCCTGGACCACGCGGCAGGCGATCAGCATCCCGGTGGACTGGGAGAGACCGGCGACGACCGAGCCCGCGACGTAGATGACCAGGGCTATCTGGATGAGCAGCTTCTTGGAGAAGAGGTCGGCCAGCTTGCCCCAGAGCGGGGTGGTGGCGGTCATCGACAGCAGGGTCGCGGTGACGACCCAGGTGTAGGCGGACTGGCCGCCCTCCAGGTCGGTGATGATCTGCGGGAGGGCGTTCGAGACGATCGTCGAGGAGAGGATGGCGACGAACATGCCGAGCAGCAGCCCGGAGAGCGCCTCCATGATCTGGCGGTGCGTCATCGGAGCGGCGGGGTCTCCGGTCCCGGCGGCCGGGGCGCCCCGCACACCGGTGTCGGGTGTGGTCGTAGCCATGAAGTGGGATTCCTCTGGTTTGCGAGCGTGGTCAGGGGGGTCGGGCAGGCTCACGCGCGGTCGGCGGCGTGGTCAGGCGTGGGTGGCCCGGCAGTCCCCGAAGGAGTCGCGGAGTCGGGCGAGCAGGGTGGTGAGCAGTGCGACGTCGTCGTCGGACCACTCCGCGAGGTAGTGGGTGAAGGCTTCGGTCACCCGGCGGTCGAGCTCGGTGAGCATCGCGAAGCCCTCGGGGCTCAGCCGCAGGATGCGGGAGCGCCCGTCGTCGGGGTCGGGCAGCCGCTCGACCCAGCCGCGCGAGACGGTGTGCGCGACGTGGCGGCTGCAGACGGACATGTCCACGGCCATCAGTTCGGCCAGCCGGCTCGTCCGCATGTCGCCGTGGTGCTTGAGCATGGCGAGGACGGCGGCGGCGCCGCCCTGGCAGTCGCCGGGCAGGACGCGGGCGACGCCGCGCTTCACGGCGCCGATCGCGCTGATGGCGCGGGCGAGATCCTCGTAGCGGCTGCCGCTCGGCTCGACGCGATGCTCCACCGGGCCGCACCCCTTCCAACTTGTTGCTTAGGGCAACCATAGAGATGGATGGTTGCTTCAGGCAAACTAAATCGGTCAAACAGTGCTAAAGAATCGGCAAAGGGGAGGCGTGGCGGGGGTGCGGCGCGGGTGTGGCGGGGGTGTGGCGGAGGCGAGCCGCCAGGGCTTGGGCCGCCCACCCGGCTTTCGCTAGGGTCCTGGCCCATGGCACACAACCCGCAAGCACCGTACGGCCAGGGCGCCCAGGGCCCCGAGGGCTACGACCCCGCCGGCAGCACCCAGATGTTCCGCGCCTTCGTCGACGAGGGCCCCCAGCACCAGCCGCAGCAGGCCGCGGCCGTCCCGGCGGGCGGTCCGCGCCTCGGCGTCATCGCCGGTGTGATCGCGGCGATCGTGGTCGTCGCGGCCGTCGTCTGGCTCGCCGTCTTCTGACCCGCGTCACCACCAGGGAGGGGCCGGTTCCGTCACCCGTACGGAACCGGCCCCTCCTGGCGTCGGCGGGGTCGGTACGGGCCTCACCGCCAGGTGGCGGTCACCTCACGGGTCTCGACGCGCATCCCGAGCGGCACCCGCCAGGAGTCCAGACAGACCGTGTACGTCTGCTTCCGCGCCGCCCCGGCGGCGATCGGGGCCGGCAGCGGCTGGCTGGTGACGACCGTGCCCCAGTCGATGCCGAGCGCGCCGACGACATGGGTGGCGAAGCTCGCGGTGCCGGAGGCGACGGGGGAGCCGCCGGTGTTCCGGAAGGTCACCGTGACCCGCTCGCACCAGCGCTTCTCCCCGTCGGCGGTGACCGGCGCGGAGACCGTGAGCACGGCCGGCCCGGGCGCGGGCGCCGTCGTGGAGGGCCGCGGCGCGGCGGTGGTGGGCGCGGGGGCCGTGGCCGGCGGGGAGGTGGTGCCGGGGGTCGTGCCGGGGGTACGGGGAGGGGCCGGCGTCCCGCCGGGCGAGCCGCCGCCGGGCGGTGCCCCCGACTCCGTACGCCCTCCGGGAGCGGACCCGGACCCGGACCCGGAGGATCCCGTACCCGCACGGGTACCCGTACTCGCACCCGTACCCGGCCCCGTACCGAGCGACGGGGACGGCGAGACGGACGGGCCCGGTCCGTCCGGTGGTGCGTCCGGCCCCGGGGGCGGGGACGAGGTGCTGGAGATGGTGCCGCTCGCCGTGGGGCTGTCCAGCGGGACCAGGGTGACCGCGCCCGAGGGGGCGACCGCGCCGCCGGGCGAGGGACCGGCGCCGACCGCCGTGAACCCCTCGCCGTCTCCTCCGCCTCCGCACGCGGTGAGCGCTCCGCCGAGGCAGAGCGCCACCGCCGCGAGTACCGGCTGCTTCCTGCGGCTCATGCGCCCCAGTGTGGCTGACGTCACGTCAACAGGAAGCCTCTTTGCGGAAGTCAGTCGGAGATCAGGCCCTCGCGAAGCTGCGCGAGCGTACGGGTGAGCAGGCGCGAGACGTGCATCTGCGAGATGCCGACCTCCTCGCCGATCTGCGACTGGGTCATGTTCGCGAAGAAGCGGAGCATGATGATCTGCCGCTCCCGGGGCGGGAGTTTGGCGAGCAGCGGCTTCAGCGACTCGCGGTACTCGACGCCCTCCAGGGCCGCGTCCTCGTAGCCGAGGCGGTCCGCGAGGGAGCCCTCGCCGCCGTCGTCCTCCGGGGACGGGGAGTCGAGCGAGGAGGCCGTGTACGCGTTGCCCACCGCGAGGCCGTCGACGACGTCCTCCTCCGACACCCCGAGCACGGCGGCGAGTTCGGGCACGGTCGGCGAGCGGTCGAGCTTCTGCGCGAGCTCGTCGCTGGCCTTGGTGAGCGCGAGCCGCAGCTCCTGGAGCCGGCGCGGGACGCGCACCGACCACGAGGTGTCGCGGAAGAAGCGCTTGATCTCGCCGACGACCGTCGGCATCGCGAACGTCGGGAACTCCACGCCCCGTTCGCAGTCGAAGCGGTCGATCGCCTTGATCAGGCCGATGGTGCCGACCTGGACGATGTCCTCCATCGGCTCGTTGCGCGAGCGGAAGCGGGCCGCCGCGTACCGCACGAGCGGGAGGTTCAGCTCGATGAGGGTGTCGCGGACGTAGGTGCGCTCCGGGCTGTCGGCCGCGGCGCCCACGGCGTCGAGGGCGCGCAGCCGTAGGAACAGAGAGCGGGAAAGGGTGCGGGTGTCGAGGGCTGCCGGGGCGACGGCGGGCGGCGGGGGGAGGAGCGCTTCGCTCTCGGCCGCGGTCGTCGCCGTCGTCTGCGTGGGTACCGGCTCGGACACGAGGACCGGAACGGGCGTGAGCGTGAGCACCTTCGAGCTGCCCTGTTCTGCGGACATGCCACCCCCTTGAGGTCGCGGACGGTCGCGGTGGGGCCGCGACCATCGGAGGAACGCAGCTTCCACCTCAATACCGGCCGTGGGGCTGCGGCAAACGCGTCCCCAGCAGAATGTCACATGTCGGCAACACGCTGTAGTGACTTGTCGACAAGGAGAGGGCGCATATCCGCAGGAAACAAGGGGTGTACGGCAATTGGGGCGCCGCGGAACTGCTCCGAACCGGTCTACCCGTTCCGGTCATGCCTCGATTCTGTTTGCGGATCTCAACCGGGCGAAGCTGCGGGCGAGGAGCCTTGACACGTGCATCTGCGAGACCCCGAGCTCCTGGCTGATCTGAGATTGCGTCAAGTTGCTGTAGTAGCGCAGCATCAGGATCCGCTGCTCCCGCTCGGGCAGCTGGACGAGCAGGTGCCGGACCAGGTCGCGGTGCTCGACGCCGGCGAGCGCGGGGTCCTCGTAACCGAGCCGGTCGAGCAGTCCTGGCAGCCCGTCGCCCTCCTGCGCCGCCTCCAGGGAGGTGGCGTGGTACGACCGTCCGGCCTCGATGCAGGCGAGCACCTCGTCCTCGCCGATCCGCAGCCGCTCGGCGATCTCGGCGGTGGTGGGGGAGCGGCCGTGAGCCGTCGTCAGGTCCTCGGTGGCGCCGTTCACCTGCACCCACAGCTCGTGGAGCCGGCGCGGTACGTGCACGGTGCGGACGTTGTCGCGGAAGTACCGCTTGATCTCGCCGACCACGGTCGGCATGGCGAAGGTCGGGAACTGCACGCCCCGGTCCGGGTCGAAGCGGTCGATCGCGTTGATCAGGCCGATGGTGCCGACCTGGACGACGTCCTCCATCGGCTCGTTGCGCGAGCGGAAGCGGGCCGCCGCGTACCGCACGAGCGGCAGATTGGCCTCGATGAGCGCCCCGCGCACCCGGTCGTGCTCGGGGGTGCCCGGCTCCATGTTCTTGAGCTGCCCGAAGAGCACCTGGGTGAGCGCCCTGGTGTCGGCGCCGCGGCTGCTCCGGTCCCGGGGCCGGGGGGTCTCCGGGGCTTCGCCCCCCTCGTGCTGGGGCGGGACCTGAGGCGCTGTACTGGCCGGCACGTTCACGCCACCCCTTTGGCTGGTGTAGCTGGTCGACTGGTCTTTCAACTACGGTCAACTCATCCGTCAAAAGCGGTCATAGCATCACAAGACATGTCCACTGTGTGCAAGCACCGCATAACGACGTGTTGAAGGCATGGTGGAGCAAAAAGCGAAGGCCAGAGGCGTGATGGGCGGAAACGCGCGAGACCCCCCGCCCGGACGGCGGGGGGTCTCGGAGACGTACGGGGCCGAACGGCCCTGAGGGGGACCTAGAAGGGGTAGTCCGCGATCACCCAGGTGGAGAACTCGCGCCAGAGCGCGACGCCCGCCTGGTGCGCCGGGTGGTCGAGGTACCGCTGGAGCGCCTCCAGGTCCTCCACGGCCGAGTTGATCGCGAAGTCGTAGGCGATCGGCCGCTCCGACACGTTCCAGTCGCACTCCCAGAAGCGCAGCTCGGGGATCTGCCCGCCCAGCGCACGGAAGGCCTCGACGCCGGCGACGACGCGCGGGTCGTCCCGCTCGACACCCTCGTCGAGCTTGAAGAGGACCAGATGGCGGATCATGGCGGGCTCCTAATTGATGAGTTCGGTCATGAACTCGCCGACACCCTTGGCGGCGCCGGAAAGGCCCTCGAAGCCTATCTGGACGAGCTCGGCGGAGCGGTCGGGGGCGGTGATGATCGCGTACAGGATGAAGACCCCGAACGCGTAGACCGCGACTTTCCTCGCCTGGGACATCGGCCCCTCCCCTCCCCGTACCGTGACCCCGCCTGGGCGGTCGCCACTCTAACCGAGCCTTTATGGACCAAGGGCCCTGCGTTCGGGGTCTTTCGCCGTCCCCCGGACGGGTGTACGCGGAGCAGGATGGATGTCGAGCCCGGCGGATCTGGCAGGAATCCGCGGGGCACATGGAACCGGCCCGCACTGCGGGGCCCGCGCCGCGAGCTTCCCCCTGACTGCGGCGCAGGGCTTGCCGGACCGGTTCTCATCGGGGGGAGCGGCTTGTCCCCCCGATGCCGCTCCCCCCGTCCTCATGAGTGCGGGAAGGGCCCCGGCGGTGCGCCGGGGCCCTTCGCCGTGTCCGTACGCGGGAACGCCGTCCGTGGGAACGCCGTACGCGGGAACGCCGAAGGGCCCGGCGCTTTCGCGTCGGGCCCTTCGTAGTGGCGGTAGCGGAGGGATTTGAACCCTCGGTGACTTGCGCCACACTCGCTTTCGAGGCGAGCTCCTTCGGCCGCTCGGACACGCTACCGAGAGAGAGCTTAGCCCAAAGTCGCCCAGCCAAGAAATCCGTATCCCCGCGCAGCTCAGCGGGTGCGGAAGAAGGAGGTCAGCAGCTCCGCGCACTCCTCGCCGAGCACCCCGCGGACGACCTCCGGACGGTGGTTGAGGCGGCGGTCGCGGACGAGGTCCCAGAGGGAGCCGGCGGCGCCCGCCTTCTCGTCGTCGGCGCCGTAGACGACCCGTTCGACGCGGGACTGGACGAGCGCGCCCGCGCACATCACGCAGGGCTCCAGGGTCACCACGAGGGTGCAGCCGGTCAGCCGCCACTCGCCGGTGGCGGCGGCGGCCCGGCGCAGCGCCAGGAGTTCGGCGTGGGCGGTCGGATCGCCGGTCGCCTCCCGCTCGTTGTGGCCGCGGGAGAGGACCTCGCCGGACGGGGAGAGTACGACCGCGCCGACCGGTACGTCACCGGCCGGCACGGCCGCGTCGGCCTCGGCGAGGGCGAGACGCATGGCGTCCCGCCAGGAGTCCGGCACGGGGCCGGGTATCGCGGTCGGCACTAGCGGACGGCCTCCAGGATCTCGGAGGCGCCGATCGCGTCGGCGATCTCCCCGAGGGCGTCCTCGGTCAGTCCGAGCAGGGTCCGCTCCGGCATGCCGAGGTCGGCGAGGATCCGGCCCTCGCCGAGCGGGCCGGCCGGCGCGATGCCGGCGCTGCCGGCGGAGGCGTCGTCCTCGTTCCCGTCGGTGGTGTGCTCCGGCTCGCCGTCCTCGGTGCCGTCCAGGTCCGCGAGCGCGTCGAGCTCGTCCAGCTCGCTGTCCGGGTCGTCGTCGCCGAGCAGTTCCGAGGTGAGGATCTCCCCGTACGAGGAGCGGGCCGCGGCCGCCGCGTGGGAGACGTAGACCCGGGGGTCGTCCTCTCCGTCGACGCGGACGACGCCGAACCATGCGTCCTCCTGCTCGATGAAGACGAGGACGGTCTCTCCTTCGTCGGCCGCCGCCTCACGGGCCAGATCGGCCAGGTCCGCCAGCGTCTCCACGTCGTCGAGCTCCGTATCGCTCGCTTCCCACCCGTCTTCGGTGCGCGCGAGCAGTGCGGCGAAGTACACCTGACTCTCCCACTGATCAGAGGTGTGATGATCCGGCGGCGCGCTCCTGAGCCCCGCCCAATCGGCATCGTGACAGAAACGACGGCCTCAGGAGAGGTCTTCGGCTCTTGCGTCGTGCATCAGTCTGAACCACACCGCGTTCGGGTGGGCGTACGACCCCGGCGCACGGAGGGGGCGCGTCGACCGTGGCCAGGGGCCTCACCAACGGAAGGTGCGCATCCGCATCGCCTGTCTCATCCGGGCCGCCCGGGCGCGCCGGGGCTGGACCCGGTCGCGCAGCGCCTTCGCCTCGCCGAGCTCGCGGAGGAACTGGGCGCGGCGCCTGCGGCGCTCCGCGTCGGTCTCCGTGCCGGTCTCCGGCTGTGGCTCCGGCGTCCGGGGCTCCGTGTCGCCCCGGACCTGGCCGGATGTGTTCTTCGGGTCGGGCATCGGCCACACCACCCCATCACTGGGTCCCTGTGCCCCCACCTTGCCGCAGCGGTGCGGGTCGGTGCCAGTGGTGGGCCGGTGCCGGTGTGCGGCGGGCTACTGTTGAGCCATGCGTCTCCACGTCGTCGATCACCCGCTGGTCGCCCACAAGCTCACCACCCTGCGCGACAAGCGCACGGACTCCCCGACCTTCCGCCGGCTCGCCGACGAGCTGGTCACCCTGCTCGCCTACGAGGCGACCAGGGACGTGCGGACCGAGCGGGTCGACATCGAGACCCCCGTGACGCCGACGACCGGCGTGAAGCTGTCGTACCCGCGTCCGCTGGTCGTCCCGATCCTGCGCGCCGGGCTCGGCATGCTCGACGGCATGGTGCGGCTGCTCCCGACGGCCGAGGTCGGCTTCCTGGGCATGATCCGCAACGAGGAGACGCTGGAGGCGTCGACCTACGCCACCCGGATGCCGGAGGACCTCTCGGGCCGCCAGGTGTACGTGCTCGACCCGATGCTGGCGACCGGCGGCACGCTGGTCGCGGCGATCCAGGAGCTGATCCGGCGCGGCGCGGACGACGTGACGGCCGTGGTGCTGCTCGCCGCCCCGGAGGGCGTCGAGGTCATGGAGCGCGAGCTCGCGGGCACGCCGGTGACGGTCGTGACGGCCTCGGTCGACGAGCGGCTCAACGAGGCCGGCTACATCGTCCCGGGGCTGGGCGACGCCGGTGACCGCATGTACGGCGCCGCCGAGTAGGTCCCGCAAGGGGGCGCTGGAGCCCCCCGCAGCGCTCAGCAGCGGGCGGCCGGGACCGGCTTCGGCTTGTCGAGGGCCACGAGCGCCGCGTCCGCCGTCGCCTTGGGCGACAGGTTCTTGAAGGCCGTACCGATGATCAGGTCGACGTCCGCCGTGGTGCGGGCGTCGACCTTCGTCGTGGCGCCGGTGAGCTGGGTGCCGAGGACGGCGAAGGCGCCCTTGGTGGCCGTCGGGGCGCCGAGCAGGATGCCGGTGCCGGGGACCTTCTTGTCGTAGGCGGCGGACGCGTTCCCGATCTTGCCGATGGTGAAGCCGCGCTTCTTGAGCTCGTCGGCGGTGGCCTTGGCGAGCCCCTTGCGCGGGGTCGCGTTGTAGACGTTCACCGTGACCTGCGCGGGCTTCGGCGGCTTCGCCGCGGCCGTGGCGCTGGGGGTGAGGGTGGGCGCGGGCTTGCAGTCGGTCTGCTTGCCGGCGGTGGTCTTCCGGGTGTCGTCGCCGGAGAAGACGTCGACGAGCTGGAGCGTGCCCCAGCCGGCCGCGCCGAGCACGACCACCGCGGCGGCCGAGGCCAGGACGATCCTGCGCCGGCGGTGGGGTCGGCGCATGCGCGGGTAGACATCCCCCGTGATGCGGTACTTTCCGCCCATGCCGGGGGGAGTGAGCATGCTCATGAACGCAGCGTAATGCCGCCCGCGCGCGATGCCTACTTGATGATCATGTGATCACGGCCGGATGGGCGCGAACTGCCCTCGAAAGGATCAGCGCGGGGCCTCCGGCGGTGACGTCAGTCCAGTTCGAGCACGCGCGCGTGGAGCACCTGGCGCTGCTGCAGGGCCGCGCGGACGGCGCGGTGCAGTCCGTCCTCGAGGTACAGGTCGCCCTGCCACTTCACGACGTGCGCGAAGAGGTCGCCGTAGAAGGTGGAGTCCTCGGCGAGCAGGGTCTCCAGGTCCAGCTGGCCCTTGGTGGTGACGAGCTGGTCGAGGCGGACCGGGCGCGGGGCGACGTCCGCCCACTGCCGGGTGCTTTCCCGGCCGTGGTCGGGATACGGTCGGCCGTTTCCGATGCGCTTGAAGATCACACGGAAAGCCTACCGGGCGAGCGGTCCCCGGCGCAGCCACGCGGAGCCGATGGGATGCTGTCACAGACCACGACATAAGCGACATTGGGGTGCCGCATGGGCGAGGCGGAGCAGCAGGAGCCGGAGCGGGCCGGGCCGGAACGGGTCACGCCGAAGCCGGTCGCGTCGGACGGCGCCGCGTCGGACGGCGCCGCGCCGGACGGCGCCGCGCCGGAGCGGGTGACGTCGGGCGGGGGCGCGCCGGACGGAGTCACGTCGGGCGGGGTTGCGTCGGACGGGGTGACGTCGGGCGGGGTTGCGTCGGACCGGGTGACGTCGGACGGGGTCGCGTCGGACGGAGTCACGCCGGTGCGGGTGACGTCGGACGGGGTCGCCCCGGACCGGGCCACCTCGGACGGGGTCGCGTCGGACCGGGCCACCTCGGACCGGGCAGCGCCGGACCAGGCCACCTTGGACCGGAGCACGTCGGACCGGGCAGCGCCGGACCAGGTCACCTTGGACCGGAGCACGTCGGACCGGGCAGCGCCGGACCAGGTCACCTTGGACCGGAGCACGTCGGACCGGGCAGCGCCGGACCAGGTCACCTCGGATCGGAGCACGCCGGACCGGGCCGTCCTTCCCGGTCCCGTCGCGGAGATCGCGGCCGGGTACGCCTTCGAGGGCCCCGCGCTCGACCTGGGCGCCGTGCTGTGGGACGGGACCTGTCACCCGGACGCGTCCGTACGGATCCCGCTCCCCGTCCTCAACCGGCACGGTCTCGTCGCCGGCGCCACCGGCACCGGCAAGACCAAGACCCTCCAGCTGATCGCCGAGCAGCTCTCCGCCCAGGGCGTCCCGGTCTTCCTCGCCGACGTCAAGGGCGACGTCTCGGGCGTCTCCGCCCCCGGCGAGGACGGCGCGAAGGTACGGGAGCGGGCCGCGCAGGTCGGCCAGGAGTGGACGCCCACGGGCTTCCCCTGCGCGTTCTACGGCCTCGGCGGCCTCGGCACCGGCATCCCGATCCGGGCGACGGTCACCGGCTTCGGCCCGGTGCTGCTCTCCAAGGTGCTCCAGCTGAACCGGACGCAGGAGCAGTCCCTCGGCCTGATCTTCCACTACGCCGACGCCAAGGGCCTGGAGCTGGTGGACCTCAAGGACCTGCGCGCGGTGGTCGCCTTCCTCGTCTCGGACGTCGGCAAGCCCGAGCTGAAGGGGATCGGCGTCCTCTCGACGGTGACCGCCGGGGTCATCCTGCGCGCCCTGACCACCTTCGAGCAGCAGGGCGCGGGCGGCTTCTTCGGGGAGCCGGAGTTCGACACCGCCGAGTTCCTGAGGACGGCGCCGGACGGGCGGGGCACCGTCTCGGTCCTGGAGCTGCCGGCCGTGCAGCAGCAGCCGCAGCTCTTCTCGACCTTCCTGATGTGGCTGCTCGCGGACCTCTTCCACGACCTGCCGGAGGTCGGGGACCTGGAGAAGCCGAAGCTGGTCTTCTTCTTCGACGAGGCCCACCTCCTCTTCAACGGGGCGTCGAAGGCCTTCCTGGAGTCGATCACGCAGACGGTGCGGCTGATCCGCTCCAAGGGCGTCGGCGTCTTCTTCGTGACCCAGACCCCGAAGGACGTGCCGGCGGACGTCCTCGCCCAGCTCGGCAACCGGGTGCAGCACGCGCTGCGCGCCTTCACTCCGGACGACGCCAAGGCCCTGAAGGCGACGGTGCGGACCTTCCCGGAGTCGGCGTACGACCTGGAGGAGGTGCTGACCTCGCTGGGTACGGGCGAGGCGGTGGTCACCGTACTCAGTGAGCGGGGTGCGCCGACCCCGGTGGCGGCGACCCGGCTGCGGGCGCCGGAGTCGCTGATGGGGCCGGTCGACCCGGCCGCGCTGGACGCGGCGGTGAAGGGCTCGCCGCTGTACGGGCGGTACGCGCAGGCGGTGGACCGGGAGTCGGCGTACGAGCGCCTGGCGGCGGCCGAGGCGGCCGAGGCGGCGCGCACGGCGGAGCCGAAGGTGGAGACGGAGGCGAAGACGGGGGCGAAGACGGAAGCGAGGGCTCCCGAAGAGGAGCCCTCGCTCGTCGAACAGGTCGTCGGCAGCGGGATGTTCAAGTCCCTCGCGCGCTCGATCGGCACCCAGCTGGGCCGGGAGATCAGCCGCTCGCTCTTCGGGACGGCCCGCCGCCGCAGGTGAGGCGGTGTGGGGGGGGGTCTACTCGGTGACCTCGTGGTGGTCGTCGTGCAGGCCGCCGTCGCTGCCCTCGCCCGTGGTCGGCGTGGAGACGACCGGCCGGCGCAGCGAGGAGATGTCGTGGGCGTAGGTGCCGACGGCGTTGGCGATGACGTCGATGTTGGCGTCGAAGGCCTCGCGGTTGATGTTGGTGATGTCGTCGCCCTCGGCGTGGTAGTTCACGTCGTAGGCGACGCCCGCCTCACCGCCGAACTTGGCGGCCTGGGCAGGGGTCTTGATGCCCTCGGCGCCGGTGAAGGTGCCGCCGGAGGGGATGCCGGCCTTGATGAACGGGCCGTAGTCGGAGCGGCCGCTGAAGTCGGTGCCCTCGTGCGGGAGTCCGCGCCGGTCCATGAAGTCGGTGATGTCGCGCTCCAGCTGCGCGGAGCCCTCGGGGCCCGCGCCCTGGCCGACGCCGTCCGAGTCGTCGCCGTCGTACACGAACAGGCCGTAGTTCGGCGAGGCGATCATGTCGAAGTTGAGGTAGAGCTTGATCTCCTTCTTGTCGAGCGCCGTCAGGTTGGCGACGTAGTGCTCGGAGCCGAGGAGGCCGTTCTCCTCCGCGGACCACCAGGCGAAGCGGACCTTGTTGCGGACCTTCTCCTTCGACTGGGCGAGCTCCAGGGCGGTCTGGAGGAGACCGGCGGAGCCGGAGCCGTTGTCGTTGATGCCGGGGCCGGCGGTGACGGAGTCGAGGTGCGAGCCGAGCATCACGGTGTTGGCGGCGTTGCCGCCCTTGGTCTCCGCGATGACGTTGTTGGTGGAGCGCTTCTCCTTGAGCTGGCGGATCTCGTAGGAGAGGTTCACCGGGCCCTTGGCGAGGTCGGCGAGGAGCTGCTCGCCCTCGGCCTGGGAGATGCCGGCGGTCGGGACCTTGCCGGCGTCGGCGGCGCCGAGGGTGCCGGAGAGCAGGCCCGCGGTGTTGTTGAAGACGATCGCGCCGACGGCGCCGGCCGCGGCGGCGTTCGCCTGCTTGGTCGCGAAGGGGCACACACCGCGCTTGATCAGGGCGATCTTGCCGGTGAAGGCGCCGGCGGCGAAGTCGCCCGGCTCGCAGCCGACCGAGCCGTCGGCGTCGAGCGGGGCGGCGGCCAGCTCGGCGGTGATGCCGCCGACCGGGGTGGACTCGGTGTAGGTCATCGCCCGGACGTCGAGCGCGCGGGGAGCGTCACCGAGGACGGTGGCCTTCTCGGCGAGGGTCTCGGTGTAGACGAAGTCGAACTTCTCGTACGAGACGTTGTAGCCGGCCTTCTTGAGCTGCGCGTACACGTACGCGGCCGAGGCGTCGTGGCCGAGGGAGCCGGCCGCGCGGTGGCCGCCGGCCGAGTCGGCTATCGCCTGGAACTTCTGCAGGTGCCTGAAGGCGTCCTCGCCGGTGGTCTCCCGGACCAGCTTCTTCGCCAGCTTCGCGGCGTCCCGGGCGGGCGCGGCGGCGGGGTCCTTCACGGCGGTGGCCGGAGAGGCGAGGACCAGGGGGGTGGCGAGGGCCGCCGCGGCGAGGATGGCCGCGGTACGACGCTGGGTTGAGTTCACAGGAGTCCTTCCCGATGGGGACGAGGTTGAGGGGAAGTTAGCCACCGGGAGGGCATTCTGTGAACACGTCCGCCGCAATTCATGTCAGCTTGAACAGGATTGACATCTGGAATTCTTAATTCCCGGAAGATTTGCTGGCATTGGCGGCCTTGCTGGCATTGGCGGCTTTGGGGTCCTTGGCGGCTTTCGCCGCTTTGGCGGCCGCCTTCATCTCCTGCTTGTGGGCGCGGACCTTCGCGAGCGAGGCGGGGCCGGTGATGTCGGCGGCCGAGCGGTACGCGCCCTGCTCGCCGTACGGGCCGGCCGCCTCCCGCCAGCCCGTGGGCCGCACGTCGTACCGCTTGCCGAGGAGGGCGAGGAAGATCTGCGCCTTCTGCTTCCCGAAGCCGGGCAGTGCCTGGAGCCGGGCGAGCAGCTCCTCGCCGCTGTCCGCGGTACGCCAGACGGCCTCGGCATCGCCGTCGTACTCCTCGACGAGGTACCGGCACAGCTGCTGGATCCTCTGCGCCATGGACCCCGGGTAGCGGTGCACGGCCGGCTTCTCCGAGAGCAGCGCGGCGAAGGCCTCGGGGTCCTGGGCGGCGATCTCGTGCGCGTCCAGGTCGTCCCGGCCCATGCGCCCGGCGATGGTGTACGGGCCGGAGAAGGCCCATTCCATCGGGACCTGCTGGTCGAGCAGCATCCCGACGAGCGCGGCGAGCGGTGACCGCCCGAGGAGCGCGTCGGCCTCGGGCTGCTGGGCGAGGTGGATCTCTGGGCTCATGTTCCGATGATCCCGCCGGGCGGGTCGCGGCGCCTGGCGGAGGCTCCCCCCCCGGTACGGGGCGGCGTCCTCCTGGCTCAGGCGTCCGCGAACCGCTCCAGGGCCTCGACGATCAGCCGCCGGGTCTCGCCGCCGCCGAGGTGACCGGCCTGTTCGACGACGTGGAGCTCGGCGTCCGGCCAGGCGCGGGAGAGCTCCCAGGCGGTGGTGAGCGGCCCGCCCATGTCGAGCCGCCCGTGGACCAGCACGCCGGGGATGCCGGCGAGCCGGTGCGCGTCCCTGATCAGGGCGCCCTCCTCCAGGAAGGCGCCGTGGGCGAAGTAGTGCGAGCAGATCCGGACGAAGCCGAGCCGGGTGTCGTCGACGCGGTCGGTGTAAGGGGTCCCCATGCCCTCCATGGACAGCACGGCGTCCTCCCAGGCGCACCAGTCGGCCGCCGCCCGCTCCCGGACGGCCCGGTCGGGGTGGTTCATCCGGGCCGCGTACGCCCCCACCAGGTCCTCCGCGCCGTCCACGCCGACCCGGAACCGCTCGTGCGCCTCGGGGAAGAACCGGCCGACACCCTCGTACAGCCAGGCCGTCTCGGAGCGCCGGGTGGTGGTGACGGCGGCGATGACGATCTCGCTCACCCGCTCCGGGTGCGCCTCCGCGTACGCCAGGATCAGCGTCGAGCCCCAGGAGCCGCCGTACAGCAGCCAGCGGTCGATCCCCAGGTGGACGCGGAGCCGCTCCATGTCGGCCACCAGGTGGGCGGTGGTGTTCACGGAGAGGTCGGCGGCCGGGTCGCTCGCGTGCGGCAGGGACCGCCCGCAGCCGCGCTGGTCGAACTGGACGATCCGGTACTTCCCCGGGTCGAAGAGCCGGGGCGCGGTGGGGGAGGACCCGGAGCCCGGCCCGCCGTGCACGACGAGCGCGGGCTTGCCGTCCGGGTTCCCGTGCACCTCGTAGTGGACGCGGTTGCCGTCCCCGACGTCGAGCAGCCCGCTCTCGTACGGGACGGGGGTAGGTGCCGGTGCCGGTGCCGGTGCCGGTGCAGGGGCCGGGGCGGCGGATGTCGGCGGGGGAGGGGCGTCGGATCGCATCCGCCCGACGCTACTCGGCGCCGGTGATCCGGGTCTCGGGGTTTTCGCACCAGCGCAGCACGGCGGGCCAGGGCCCGAAGCCGCTGTCGGGGGTGAGGTGGCCGCCGCCCGCGACGAGGTCGAGGTCCAGGCCGAGCGGGGTGCCGTAGTGCAGGTCGGCGCCCTCGGGGCAGTACCCGTCCCCGTCGCCGTACACGAGTCGGGCCGTCACCCCCTCCTCGGTGAGGTCGAGCCTCTCGGCGAACGCGGCGATCTCCGGGATGCCGGCGGTGACGCCGGGGGAGGGCGGGGCGACGAGCAGCACCCGGTCGGCCTCGGGCCGCCGTCCGCCGGCCCGCAGCCAGAGCAGCACGGACAGGCTGTGCGCGAGGACGACGAACTCGCCCTCGGCCGGCCGCTTCCCGTGCTCCTCCAGGGCCGCGAGCCAGTCGTCGAGGACGGGCGCGTCCGGCTCGGGCAGCTGCGGATAGCGGACCTCGTGCCCGCGGTCCCGCAGCTCACCGGCGAGCCAGTGCTGCCAGTGGCCGACGGGCCGGTGGTTCTCGAAGCCGTGGAGGATGAGGAAGGTCTTCGGCGTGGTGGTCATGCGGCGATGGTGAGGCGCGCGACCACGTGGGTCCAGGGGCGTTCCGAGGACTGGACGGGAGCACGCCCGCCCCGCGCCTCCCCCTCCTGCCTTCCGCTCCCGCTTTCCCCTCCTGCCTCCCCCCACTGCATCCGCTCCTGCCTCCCCCTCCTGCCTCCCCCTTACGCCCGGAGGGCGAGCAGCTCCCGTACGCCCGCCTTGACGCGCTCGGCGGGCAGCGCCTGCTCCACCGAGAGGTGGTGCATCAGGTCGGGCGAGAAGGGCGCCAGGAGGAGGTGGGCGAGGAGGGCGGAGTCGCCGCCGGGCCGGAACCGGGAGAGCAGCATCGCCACGTGCGTGTGCATGACCTGGTAGGCGCCGCTGTGGTAGCGGGCGCGGGGCGCGGCGGAGTGCGCGGCGAGCAGGAGGGGGCGCTGTTCGGCGACGCGGTCGACGAGCGCGTCGAGGAAGGCGTCGAGCCGCTCGCCGGCGGGGGCGCCGGGGCCGAGCGGCGGCGGCCCGCTCATGTACGCCTCCTGGAACTGCCGCTCGCGGTCGTCGAGGAGCGCCCACAGCAGCTGGGAGACGTCGCCGAAGCGGCGGTAGACGGTGCCGACGCCGATGCCGCTGGCGTGGGCGACCTGGTTCATGGTGACGGCGTCGGGGCCCTGCTCGGCGACGATCCGGGCGGCGGCGTCGAGGATCCGGCGGCGGTTGCGGGCGGCGTCGGCGCGCTCGGAGACGGGCGCGGAGCCGGTGCCGGGGCCGGCGTGCGGCCCGGTGGCGGTGGCGGAGGCGGAGGCGGTCGGCAGCACGGTGAGCAGCCGTGCGGGTCCGTCGCCGTCGGCTCCCGGCGTGCCCGGTGTTCTCGTGCTCATCGGCCCGTTCCTGCCCTTCGTCGCGCCCCCGTCGTCGATGGTCCTGTCCTTCGAGCATACCCGCCCCCCTTGCGAACCGGATGGCTATCCGCTTAGCTGGAGAAAAGTGAAACGGAAAGAAATCCACTTATCCGCCACGAGGAGCCAGCCATGTCCGTCAAGGTCGCCGTCGTCTACTACTCGTCCACCGGTGCCGTGCACCAGCTCGCCCAGGCGGTCGCCGAGGGCGCGGAGAAGGCCGGCGCCGAGGTGCGCCTGCGCCGCGTGCCCGAGCTGGCGCCGGACGCCGCGATCGACGCCAACCCGGCCTGGCGCGCCCACGTCGAGGCCACCGCCGGCGTCGAGGTCGCCACCCTCGACGACCTGGAGTGGGCGGACGCGTACGCGCTCGGCTCGCCGACCCGCTTCGGGAACGTGGCGGCCCAGCTCAAGCAGTTCGTCGACACCACCGGCGGCCTGTGGCAGCGCGGCGTCCTGGCGGACAAGCCCGCCACCGCCTTCACCAGCGCGCACAACCTCCACGGCGGCAACGAGTCCACGCTGCTCGCCCTCTACAACACCTTCCACCACTGGGGCTCGGTCATCGTCTCCCCCGGCTTCACGGACCCGGCCGTCTACGGCGCCGGCGGCAACCCCTACGGCACCGCCCACCCCGCCGCCAACGGCGCCCCCGCCGAGAACGTCCTGGCCGCCGCCCGCTACCAGGGCACCCGCCTCACCACGATCACCAAGCGCCTCAAGGGCCTGGCGGTCGACTGACCGGCACGAGGAAGCGAAAAGAGCGCGCCCCGGCGGACGAAGTCCCCGGGGCGCGCTCCGCTCCACGGATGCGGCGAATGCGGCACGCACAGAAGGCACATGCGGCCATGAGGCCTCTCAGGCCAACGACAGGAACAGCTTCTCCAGCCGGGCCCGCATCTTGTCCGGGTCCTCGCCGTCCCGCTTCCCGTTCTCCATCTCGGTCAGGCACTGCTGGAGCCCCGTCGCGATGATCGCGAACCCGGCCCGGTCCAGCGCCCGCGAGGCCGCCGCCAGCTGCGTCACGACCTCCTCGCAGTCGCGCCCCTCCTCGATCATCCGGATCACCCCGGAGATCTGGCCCTGCGCCCGGCGCAGCCGGTTCAGCACGGCCTTGAGCTCCGCACCCGCGAGATCGAGTTCCACAACCACTCCTCAGCACACACCCCAGGGGGGCAGCCCGACCCCCACCACGGGGACCCATCACCCCCAAGGATGACACCCACCCCAACCATTCCCCCGGGCCCGCACCCGGCCCTCGCCGTCGGGGCTCGGGCCGGGAAGGGCGGCCGCCTCAGTCCTGGGCCGGCCCCGTCTCGTCGATGCGGCGGATGACGACCGGGTATTCCGGGGCGCCCGCGGGCTGGGGGCAGCGGGCGACGCGGGCGGCGATCTCCGTGACCCGGTCGAGGCTCTCGCACTCCAGGACCCAGTAGCCGGCCAGGACCTCCTTGGTCTCGGCGTACGGGCCGTCCGTCACGACCGGGCGGCCTTCGGCGTCCAGGGAGACGTGCCGGGTCTCGCCCGGGTCGGCCAGGCCCTGCCCGTCGAGCATCTCGCCGCTTTCGAGCAGCTCCTTGTTGAGCGTGTTCATGAAGTCGAACATCGTCGTCAGGGACTCCTTGTCCCAGGCCGGGCTGTGCGCCGAGCCGCGCCCGGACATCGCCTCGTAGTCGGCGTGCGAGCCCTGGACCATCACGAGGTACTTCATGGTGTCCTCCGTACGTGCGTGTCGTGTGAACCTCTCTCGAAGGTGGGTCGGAACCGACCCCCGGATCTCGACACCGCGCGGGCGGAATGCCGAAATCCATCCGGAATCACCCGACCGCCCCATGATGTCCGCTGTGCAGTCCTTCACCTTCTCCGCCGCGTTCATCACGTTCTTCTCCGTCATCGGACCGCCGAAGGTGCTCCTCGCCTTCGCCGGCCTCGCCCAGTCCCACCCGGTCCGGCAGCTCCGCACCATCGCCCTGCTCTCCTCCGCCGCGGCGGTCGTCGTCGGCATCGTCACCGGCGGCACCGCGCCGTGGCTGCTCGACCTCTTCCACATCAGCACCCCCGCCCTCCAGCTCGCGGGCGGCGTCATCTTCTTCATCTACGCCGTCGGCCTCGTCCTCGGCATGCACCTCGGCTCCGACGGCCCGCACGACGACTCGCCCGACACCGTCAGCGGCGTACGCGAACTGCTCATGCCGTACGTCGTCAGCCCCCTCGCCATGACGGCCCTGCTCATCGAGGGCGCCGCCCGCACCTCGCTCGGCTGGCGCTCCACCGTCGTCGGCGCCTACATGGCGGTCATCGCGCTCGACCTCCTCTGCGTCCTGCTGCTCGCCCGGATCCTGCGCCGCACCCACCACGCCACCATCGAACTCCTCGGCCGGCTCCTCGGCCTGCTGCTCGCCGCGGTCGGCGTGGACCTCGTCCTCGACGGCCTCTCGGACCTGGGCGTCCCGGGCGTGGGCCGGTACCACTAGGACGAGGGGCCCCTCACGCGTCCAGGAAGTCCGTCACCGTCCGCACGAACTCGTCCTCCTTCTCGAAGAACACCACGTGCCCCGCGTCGATCTCCGCGTACGCGCTGCCGCCGATCGCCGCCGCCAGCTCCCGGCTGTTCTCCACCGGCACGGTCGCGTCCCGGGTGCAGCCGACCACCAGCGTCGGCGCGGTGATCCGGGGCAGCAGCGCCCGTACGTCCACCCCCAGGTCGAGCGCGACGTGCCGCAGGGTCCCGGGCGTGGGCGGCATGTTGGGGACCAGCGCCTCGACGCCCTCGCGGCCGATCGCGTTGAGGAACCCCCGGCTGAAGCCGGTCATCGCCACGATCCGCCCGAAGCCCGCCGGGTCGTGCTCGCCCAGCCGCTCCCACAGCGTGAACAGGTTCCGCAGGTACTCGTCGCCCTCGGTGTACGCCCAACCTGCCACCAGGATCAGCCGGTTGACCAGATCAGGCCGCAGCGCGGCCACGGCCGCCGCGACCGGCGCCCCCATCGAGAACCCGAGCAGATCCACGGGCCGGCCGCCGGCGTCCTCGATCACCGCGACCACCTGCGCCGCGAGCCCTTCGACGGTCAGCGCCCCGCCGTCGTCGACGGTCCGGTCGGCGCCCGAGAGATCGGGCGTGATCACGGTCCGGGACGGCGTGAAACGGCCCGCGGTCTGCCCCCAGTTGACGACGGCGCCGCCCGACCCGGTGCCGTGCACGAGCAGCAGGGCGGGCCGGGAGGAGGCGGTACCGGCGTGGACGTCGTAGTGGACGCGGGCGCCACCGACGGAGACGGTCGAGGCGGAGAGGGTGGCGGCGGAGAGGGTGGTGGGGGCGGTGCTCGTGGTCATGATGGCTGCTTCCTGAGATGAGGACGGTTCGGGCCGTTCGGGCCGTTCGGGCCGCTCGGGCCGTTCGGTCCTGCGATGAGGGCCGCTCGGGCCGTTCGGCCGACACCCAGGACGATGCCGCCGTACGGAACCCACCGGGAGAGCCCTCCTCACCCTGGGATCGCCGGTCCCTGTCTCGGCCGCCGCCCCTCCGGCAGGATGATCGTCATGGCCACGACGATCGACCGCCGCGAACTCGCGGACTTCCTGCGCCGCCGCCGCGAGCGGGTCGCCCCGAAGGACGTGGGCCTCCCGGCCGGCCCGCGCCGCCGCACACCGGGCCTGCGCCGCGAGGAGGTGGCCCAGCTGGCGGGCATGTCCGCGGACTACTACATCCGCCTGGAGCAGGCCCGCGGCCCGCAGCCCTCGCCGCCGATGCTCGCCGCCCTCGCCCGCGCGCTGCGCCTGGACGCCGACGAGCGCGACCACCTCCACCTGCTGGCGGGACACCGCCCGCCGGCCGGAGCCGTCGCGGGCGAGCACGTCGCCCCCGGCCTGCTGCACCTCCTCGACCAGCTCCCGACGACCCCCGCGCAGATCCTGAGCGACCTCGGCGACGTCCTCGCCCAGAACGCCCCGGCCCGCGCCCTCCTCGGCGGCGTCTGCACGGTCTCGGAGCACGGGCGGAACGTCGTGTGGCGCTGGTTCGCCGACCCCGACGCCCGTACGGCGTACCCGCGGGAGGAGCACGCGTACTACAGCCGGCTCCACGTCGCCGACCTGCGCGCCGCCTACGGCCGCCGCGGCGCCGACCCGGCCTCGACCCGCCTGGTGGAACGGCTCCGCGCCGCAAGCGAGGAGTTCGCGGAGCTGTGGGCCGAGCACGAGGTCGCCGTCCGCCGCCACAGCCGGATGCGCGTCGAGCACCCCGTCATCGGCCCGGTCGACCTGGACTGCCAGGTGCTGCTCGCCCCGGCGGGCGAACAGCGCCTGGTCTTCTTCACCCCGCCGCCCGGCACGGACACCGCCGACCGCTTGGCCCTCCTCGCGGTGGTGGGCACCGAGCAGTTCACCCCCTGAGACGCCCAGCCGTCAGCCGTCGGACGCGGCCCGCTCCTCCAACGGCCGCCGCCGCAGCGCCGGTTCGGTGAGGGACGGCGGCCGCCAGACGCCGTCGGCTCGGTAGGCGTCCGTCCCCGGCGGCACGATCGCGTCGATACGGTCGAGCACCGCGTCGTCGAGCACGAGCGAGGCGCCCTTCAGCAGCCCGTCCAGCTGCTCCATCGTCCGGGGCCCGAGGATCACCGAGGTGACGGCCGGGTGCGCGGCGGCGAAGGCGATCGCGAGCTCGGGCAGCGAGCAACCGATCTCCTCGGCGAGCAGGGCGAGTTCCTCGACGAGGTCGAGCTTCGCCGCGTTCTCGGGGAGCGCGGGGTCGAAGCGGTGCGGGGTGATCGCCGCCCGCCCGCGCGTCATGTCCACCGCGCGCCCCTTCCGGTACGCCCCCGAGAGGTACCCGGAGGCGAGCGGTGCCCACGTCAGGACGCCCATCCCGTACCGCTGCGCCACCGGCAGCACCGCGGTCTCCACCCCGCGCGCGAGCAGCGAGTACGGCGGCTGCTCGGTCCGGAACCGCCGCAGCCCGCGCCGCTCGGCGACCGCGTGCGCCTCGACGATCCGCTCGGCCGGGAAGGTCGAGCAGCCGAAGGCCCGGATCTTTCCCTGAGAGACGAGGTCGCCGAGGACGTCGAGGGTCTCCTCGATGTCGGTCCTGTGGTCGGGCCGGTGCACCTGGTACAGGTCGATCCGGTCCGTCCCGAGCCGCGCCAGGCTGGCCTCGACGGCCCGCACGATCCACCGCCGCGACAGCCCGCCCCGCCCGGGCCCGTCCCCGCCCACGGGGAAGTACACCTTCGACGCGAGCACGGTCTCGTCCCGGCGGCGCGGGTCGCGCAGCGCCTTCCCGACGATCTCCTCGGACTCGCCCGCCGAGTACATGTCGGCGGTGTCGACGAAGTTGACGCCCCGGTCGAGGGCGGAGTGGATGATCCGTACGGCGTCCTGATGGTCGGGGTTGCCGACGGCCCCGAACATCATGGTGCCGAGGCAGTAGCTGCTGACTTCGATCCCGGTCCCGCCGAGTATCCGATAGCGCATGCGCCGCACCCTAGGAGTTGGAGCGGACTCCAGCGCAAGCCCCGGGACCCCCGGCGCTACCGGCGCTGCCGGCCGCCGCGACCGACCTCGCTCAGGAACGCCCCGACCGCCCCGTACACCTCCCCGGGCCGCTCCAGATGCACGTCGTGCCCGGCCCCCGGCAGGCAGACGCCGCGCAGGCGTACGGGCTGCCGCCGCGCCATCCCGTCCCACTGCGCCGCGTCGATGATCCCGTGCTGCCCGAGCACCGCGAGCAGCGGTACGTCGACGGCGTCCCACTCCTCCCACCAGGAACGGACGGCGTTCTCGTCGAGCGAGGCGGCCAGCACCCCGGCGTCGAACCGGGGCCACCACCCCCCGTCCCGCTGTTCGAGCCCGGCGGCCCACCCCTCCCCGACGGCCCCGCCGCCGAAGTACGCGACGGCCGCCTCCCGGCTCGCGAAGGGCACGGGCCACCCCCGCAGCCATCCCGCGACCCCCGCCACCTCCTCGGGCGTGGACCCGGCGGGCCCGGCCTCGACCAGGACGGCCCCGGCGACCCGGGGATGCCGCCGGGCGGCGGCGAGCAGCGCGGCATGCCCCCCATAGGACTGCCCGACGAGCACGAACCCCCGCCCACGGCCCCCGAACTCCTCCACGACCCCGAGCACATCGTCGACGTACGCCCTCCGGGACACATCCGCCGGCGTCCGCTCGCTCCCCCCGTGCCCCCGCTGGTCGAGCGCGAGCACCCGGTACCCGTCCCGGCGCAGCGACCGGGCGAGCCCGTCCCACTCCCCGCAGTGCCCGGCGAGCCCGTGGAGCAGCAGTACGCCCACCCCGTCGCCGCCCCAGTCGCGCACGGACAGCCGGACACCCCCACGCACGAACGTCCTGGTGACGTACGCCACATCCACCCCCGTCACATCCATCCCCCGCCCTCCGTCAAACCAATGAAAGCCCACGGAGAACCCCGAACTCACCAAGGAGAACGACATGGACGCGCGCCTCAACCTCTTCGCCAGCCCCGTCGCCGCCAAGGTCGTCCGGCACCTCGCCTCGGCCGGCCTCGCGATCTCCGACGCCGTGATCCCGCACAGCACCCAGGAACTGGTGAAGATCCGCGCGAGCCAGATCAACGGCTGCGGCTTCTGCCTCGACATGCACACCAAGGACGCCACCGCGGCCGGCGAGACGGCCCAGCGCCTCCACATGGTCGCCGCCTGGCGCGAGGCCAAGGTCTACACGGAGGCCGAGCGCGCGGCCCTCGAACTCACCGAGCAGGGCACCCGCCTCGCCGACCACCACACCGGCGTCACCGAGGCGGCCTGGGAGAACGCGGCCAAGCACTACGACGAGGAGCAGCTCGCCGCCCTGGCCTCCCTGATCGCCATCATCAACGCCTTCAACCGCCTCAACATCATGGCGCAGACGCCGGCCGGCGACTACGTCCCCGGCCAGTTCGCCTGACGGCCGGCCTGATAGCCGGCCCGACGGCCTACTTCCCGTCCTCGGCCCGCACATGAGCCACCAGAGCGTTGGCGTGCCCGTGCCCGAGACCGTGCTCGCCCTTCAGCCACGCGACGAGCTCCATGTGCTTGTCGAGCGGCGAGGAGCGGATCACCTCGAACCACTCGGACACGGGCCGCCCGTACTTCTTCTCGATGGAGGGGAAGTAGCTGGCGGGACCCTTGGGCGCGGGGCTGGTGGACAAGACGACCTCCGAATGAGTGGAACGGAACGGAACCGAACGGAACCGAGCGGAACGGAACCGGGCGGAACGCATACGCACCAAGAATGACCCCGCTCCCTCCCCGAACTCATCGCCCCCCCACAGGAAAAACCTCAATCCCGCCGAACAAGTCCCGGATCCACATGCCGCCGCACCATCAACCCGGAGGCCCCCGCAAAGTCCCCGCCCGAGCCCCCAACAACCCCAACGCCACCACCTGCCCCCGCCGCAAGGCCCGCTGGCGCCATCGAGGGCGGCACGAGCAGGGTGTCGGGCCGGAGGACGGAAGGCTGATACGCGTCCCTCTCCACGCCGACCTCCGGCACGGCGAGGACGACCTTCCGTCCGTCCTGAAGGGCGAACGGGAAACGGTCGCCGGGCTTCGGGTCGTACGCGGTCGGCGGGAGCGGACCGCGGAGCCGCATGACCTCGCCGCCCACGCAGCCGCGTAGCCGCGCAGCGAGATCGCGGCCCTGGCCGCCTGCTCGCACGTGCCGACGACCACGTCGAGGCCGATGCCGCCGGGTTCGCCGGGCGGGCTCCACGAGCTGTACGCGGTCAGATGGGCCCGCACGTCCGGCAGCCGTTGAGCTCGCTCAGGAGCACGCCCGGCGTGAGCGAGGCACCGAAGACCAGCAGCACGAGCCCGGTGACCACCCGCAGCGAGGAGCCCGGATCCACCTCCGAACGCCGCATCGCCAGCGTCAGCGGCAGGGACCTGGAGACGGCGGCGGTCCGCCGCGCGAGCCACGCGATGACGGGCGGCAGTCCGAAGACGAGCCCCGCACCGGTCGGCAGCACGGCGGCCGGCACGAGGGTGGAGGCGGCGGACCCGCCGGACGGGTCCTTCCCCAGGACGCTCATCGCGCAGTAGCAGCGTCCCCCCTTTCCGCGGCGGCCGGCGCTCCGCCGTCCGGCGCACCGCGATCGGCGAGAGCGCGGCCCGCCGGGCCCCGAACAACCCGACGATCCAGGCCGGCGCGGGGCACCCGACCAGGCACACCGCCGCGGTCGACCACTCGGGCCGCCCGTCCGCCGGATACCACTGGAACCCCGGGAGCCCGACCCGTGCCATGACCTCGTCGACCCCGAGGTACGCGACGAGCCCGAGCACCGCCCCGACGCACGCCGCCGCGACCGCAGCGCCGCCGGCCGCCGTGCCCGGGACTCCCCGGAGAGGCGCGCGGACGGAGAGGGAGACGACGAGCGGAAGGAGGACGATGCACCCGAGGGTGAACCGCAGGATGCTCAGGGTCCCCTCGTCGACGACCTCCTCGTGGAGCCGTCCGTCCCCCCTCCCCCCCCGAAGCGTTCGAGCGCGTGCGGCGCGGTCAGCTTGTCCGGAGCGGTGCCGACATAGGCGTAGAGCTCGTCGGGACCGCCGAAGCCTGCCGCTCCGATGGTGCCGGTCACCCGGCCGGGAACGAAGCCCGAGACACCGGGATTCGCCGCGAGGACGTCACGGAGCACGGGCGAGACGACGCCCTCCCCGGGGCCGGGGAACGCCGCGACCCCCGGCGGGCGGGGGACCGGGCCCGGTCCCGCGCGGGCGAGGAAGATCCGCCGGAACGGCCTCGAACCGTACGGGTCGAGGAACTTCTGGTAGACGCCATCAGCAGAAAGCGCGCACGCCCCCTGCGCCCACTGCCCCACAGCAGGCGCAGTCCCAGAAGGAAGGGGCTCACGCCGCCACCCGCTGGGCGAGGACGCCGTCCACCATCACGTACTGGGTGTCGGCGTGCGCGGCCACGTCCGGGTCGTGGGTGACGACCACCACCGCGGTGTCCAGCTCGCGCGCGAGACGCAGGAACTCCCCCAGAACCGCCTGGGCGTCGGCGCTGTCGAGAGCTCCGGTCGGCTCGTCCGCGAAGACCACGTCGGGCTGGTGGACGAGCGCCCGCGCGACGGCGATCCGCTGGCGCTGCCCGCTCGACAGCTTCGACGCCCGGCGGCGGAGCACGTCGCCCATGCCCAAGCGGCCGAGGACGCGGGCGGCCGCGGCGTGCGCCCGGTCCTTCGCGATCCCTGCCAGGCGGAGCGGCAGGGCCGCGTTCTCCTCCACGGTCAGTTCGTCGAGCAACTCCCCGTACTGGAAGACGAATCCGATCCGCTCCCGGCGTAAGGCGCTCAGGTCGGCGTCGGACAGCGAGGACAACGGCACCCCGTCGAAGGCGACCGTGCCGCTCGCCGGCGGCAGGACACCGGCGAGGCAGTACAGCAGCGAGGACTTCCCGGAGCCGCTGCTGCCCATGATCGCCGCCACCTCGCCGCGCGCGAGCGAGAAGTCGGCGCCGCTGACGGCCTGTTGTTCTCCGTAGAAGAAGTCCACGCCCTCGGCGCGGAGGATGAGGTCCATGATGCTGAGACTCCTGAAAAAAGGGGAGCCGCTGAGCGCGGCTCCCCTGGGGCGGTCGAGGTCAGCGGAGGAACTCCCGGAGCTTCGAGCAGTTGTCCGGCCGGAGCGAGTCCCGGTCCCGGCAGGCCTGGATCTTCGCCTGGTGGGTCTCGGGCATCGCGCCGTCGAAGAACACGTGGTCGACGTGGACCGCCTTCTTCTGGACGCCCTTGAGCCGCGTCCAGTCGTAGGCCTCGACCTTCGCGCGGAGGCAGACGTTGCGCCCGTCGCCGCCATCGGTGTCCTTCAGACTGCCGACGAGAACAGCTCCGCGACGACCGCCGCGACGACCGCCGCGGTGATCGACTTCTTCAACTGGCCCATGGAGCACTCCTCGGTGGCTAGGGGCCGACTGGTCGTCGCAGAAAGTACCGACTCCACTACGCACCGCATGCGGCAGGAACGTAATTTCGTTCAGATCACCGCCCGATCCGGTGACCGGAAGGTCGGAAGGAAATCTCTACGCTTCGGGCCATCCGTGACCGGATACCGCCGTACCCCACCGAACGAAACCGCAGCTCAGCCACGGGAGCGCGTGAGCGGCGGAAGGGCCGGCGCCCCCAGGGGTGATCGTCGACGAACCTGTGACGGGTGTTCGACCGAGGGCGCGGCTCCGCACGAAGGGCCGGACCCTTGTCCCGGAGAGCTTGCCTCGCAGGCGTCTCCACCCGCAGAACGGTGACGTTCCCGCCTCCCCTTGCACGGGTGTGCCGGGCGGCCTCGTGAGGAACTGTCACACCTCCTGGCCATACTTCGCGGCATGGCTGTCAGATCGGACTTCTCGCTGCACCTTCAACTGGACTACGTTCGCGAGCAGGTGGTGAGCGACGAGGTAAGACAATCGGTCGCGTCTGTGATCCAGCACATGAGCAGCGGACGCGGTGGTCACCGCAGGGGCGGGAAGAAACTCACGCAACTCTTGAAAGAGGCGCGTGGACACGCGGCCTCGGCCGGCGAATGGGATGTGGTCCGGCTGCTTCAGGACTCTCTGGACTACGCCGAGGAGCGGATCCTGCAGCCGGATTTCAGCGAGAGGTACCGGCTCTTCCAGGACGGTATACGCAACCAGAACCTACGGAAGTTCGTGGCGAGCGCACTCGAGATCAATTTCAGGTACGCCGCCGATGCCGGGCGCGAGTTCGTGGACCAGCACCCCGGGGCGGACGTGGATGATCTGCTGGCCCATATCGCATCACTCAGCCACGACGCGCGGTATCTCGTGGCGCCGGAAGGCCGGCCAGGGCGGTACTCCCTCTTCCGCGGCCGGGCGGAGCACGCGGTGTGGCTGGAGCGTGCGCTGCAGGAGCGGATCGACATCGAGGACCCGGAGGAAGCCGCTCGGCGGATCGCCGCCTCGCCGGAGACATGGGCTCTCCTGGCCGCCGATCCGGACGGCCGGATGATCCTGCGGGCGGCTGCGCTGCAGCGGCGCGCGGCCGGCCTGGCCGCCCTGCGCAGGGCGGCGGAGGATCGTACGGCCACGGAGCTGGACCTGCAGCGGGCGCTGGAAGGGCAGCACTGGATCTTTGGCGGACGTTTCGTCGGGGAAGCCGCACAGCGCAGATTGGTGCCCGGCGACGAGGTCGACATCCCCCTGATCCGCGGCGACGGAAGTCTCCACATCGTCGAATTGAAGCGGGCCATGGGAATGAAGGGTTCCCTGGTGAAGCGACACCGTGGAGCCTGGGTCCCTACCGCCGAGGTACACGACGCCGTCGGCCAAGCGGTCAACTACCTGGTCGGGCTCGATGAGAACCGCCGGCAGATCCTCGAAGAATTCGGTATCGAGACACGTCGAGCGAGCGCCATCGTCCTGATCGGTCATCCGGGCGTCCAGCCGGACGTGCCGGAGCATGACATCAACGAAGCGCTACGGACGTTCAACACGCACGTGAACCGGGTCGAGGTCATGACGTACAAGGAAATCGTCGACAACGCCGGACGCTCCCTCGGGGAGCCGTCCGACGTGCAGCAAGCGACCCGATGAAAGGCTTGTCGCGCAGAGCCTCGGAGCGCCGTGACATGACCGCCCGAGCCGTGTTCATCCCTGGCGGGGAACGTGCGGCGACCGGCGTGCCCGAACAGTGGTCGGTGCCGGTCTGGGAGTTCGAGACCGGCCGCTACACCGATCGCGCCTCGGCCTGGCGCACCGCTCGCCGCCCCGGCGAGGGTCAGGAGGTCGAAGCCCGCGCCCGCGGCACGGACAGGACAGCCGTGGAAGCGGCCTTCGCCGAGGCGTGCGCACAGGCTGTGGACCGCGCACGGCATCCGGGGAAGTACGGCGACACGGACGAGTGGTAGGCGGATCACCGGCAACGGGAGGCAACGGCGTTCCACCACGCGGGAACTCATCCGACGGCCGCGGGTATATGGGGGTGTGAACAGTTTCGAGGCACCAGCCACACAGACGGACGACCGCCGCTTGTGGGCCGAGTGCGCAGCAGGCGACGCGGACGCGCTCGGGTGGCTCTTCGCCCGACACGCGGACGCCGTCTACACCTACTGTTTCCGCCGCACAGCTTCCTGGTCCGAGGCCGATGACCTGGTCTCGGTGGTGTTCCTGGAGGCATGGCGGCTGAGGGAGCGGCTGACGGTGGACGGCGACTCGGCGCTGCCGCTGCTCTTCGGCCTCGCCCATCGCATCACCCAGAAGCATCACCGCTCGATCAGCCGCTACCGGGCGGCGCTCGGACGCCTGCCCGACCCGCCGCACGAGCCGGACATCGCGGATGCCGTAGCGCACAGGATGGACGACGAGGAACGGATGCGGCAGGTGCGCGAGCATCTGCGCGCGCTTCCCCGCCATGAGCGTGACGTCATCGAACTGCATGTCTTCGGTGAACTCGACTACGCCGCGACCGCCGCAGCCCTGGACATTCCCGTGGGAACCGTGCGCTCCCGCCTGTCCCGGGCCCGCCACAGGCTGCGGCACCTGCGTGAGGACGCCGCCCTGTTCCAGCCGCCCGCACGTCAACTCCCTGGAGCCGCCGTATGAGTCCCCACGACCTGCCCCCCGCCCGCTCCCTGCCCGCGATGCGGAAGGAACAGCTCAGGGCCGCCCTGGTCCGAGAAGCGGAAGCCACCCCCCGCGGGGTCCCGCGAGCACGGCGCGCTCCGAGCCGTCGCCTGCGGCTGGGCATCGCGGCGGGAACCGTCGCGGCGGGCGTCTGCGCGTGGACGGCGATCGGCCTGCTCGCCGGCTCCGACAGCGCCTACGCCTCGTGGACCGCTGTGCCGGACGCGGTCCGGCTCAGCGACACCACCTCGCTCGCCGCCTCATGCGAGCAGAGGCTTCCGGACGGCTCGATGGGGCCCGTGGGCACCGGAAAGCTGTCGCCGGTCCTGGCGGAACGCCGCGGCGAGATCACGGCGGTCATGCTCGGCAACGACAACAGCGCGGGCGTGTGCCTCGACGGTACGGACAGTCTGATGGCCGGCCGCAGCGAGGTTCCGGGCCTGAGTGGCGGGGAGAAGCTTTCGGTCGCCGGCAACGGCGGCAAGACCAACGGCGAGGACGCCGCCCGCTACGTGTACGGCCGGGTCTCCTCCGACGTGGTCAAGGTCACCGTCGGCACTTCGGACGGCCGCCACGTCACGGCCACGACGGCGAATGGCTACTTCTTCGCCTGGTGGCCCTCCGGCGCTGACCCGGTGGAAGCCGAAGCCTTCAACTCCGCCGGGGTGACGGTCACTTCCGTGAACACCTCGCGAGTTCCGCACTCCTGACAAATCGGAATCAAAGCCTCCAAACCACAACTTTCGTCTCAATCACAGAAGTTAATTGACGCAACACCACAAACCGTGGAAACGTGATCGTCGTTCCACGGGGGGTGGGAACTTCAGTTCTCATGTGCTCCCCCCTGCCTCGACCAAGCAGGAGGAGAACCATGCGGAAGATCCGCGTCGCAATAGCCACCGCGGCCGTGGCGGTCACACTCGGGGCCGTCGCCCCGGCCGCCCAGGCCGATGAGTCCCAGCTCGACGGCCTGAAGATCGCTCAGCGGGTCTTCGACTCGGGCAACCCGGAGCAGGCGTACGCCGGCCTCTCCGGGGCCGAGAAGGAGGCCATGGAGCACAGCACCAAGCCGGTCAAGACCGTGCTGCTGAAGACCGAGATCCAGGCCGTCCCGGGCGCCAAGAGCGAGGCCGGCGCCCTGGGGTGCTGGAACACCTGGCAGCGGTGGGGCAAGAAGGCGGCCGCCGGCAACACCGTGTACACCTGGTGGCAGGGTCTGGAGTGGTGCGGGAGCGGCGGCAAGATCACCAGCTACAAGGTCTATGACCGGGGAGGCGAGACCGCGACCCCGGGGTGGAGCTACTCGGGCAACGACGGAGCGGGCAGCCGGAACGTCGGCTGGGAGGTCCGGCAGTACACCAAGCAGAAGTTCACCTTCGGAATCGGCCAGTACGGTTACAGCACCAGCGAGTGCGGGCAGATCCGGGGCGGCGCGACGGGCCTGTACTCCCAGCGGGCCTCCTGCACCCTGAGCTGACCGCGTAGGCCGGCAGGGCATCTGTAGCGGAGAAGAAGGAAGCGCGAGGACTGTCATGGAGCACACCAACCGCCGGCGGCTTGCCCCCCTCGACCTCGCGGCCGTGCTGCTGGCTGCAGCGGGCATCGCCGCCGCCCCGGTCAGCTGGTATTTGGGGACCACTCTGAGCGTGATCGCGGCCGGCGTGATCGCTGCCTCACTGTGGCTCGTGCACCGTCCCATCACCTCGCTCACCCGAGCAGCGATGGTGATGGTCGGAGCCGGACTGGTCCTCCAGCTGGTCATCGCACTGGTCTTCACTCCGGCCGTGACGGAGTCGGTGACCTGACTCCGTCCCTCGAACAGCAGTGTGGCCCTGCCGGGATCCAGGCAGGGCCACACTGCGCTTCAGCCTCAGAGGACGACGTGGAGTCGGATCCGGGCTGGCAACCGCAACCACGGAACGACGAAGGTCCCGGCCGCTGTGCGGTCGGGACCTTCGTTTCGCCTGTTTAGGCGGCTGCGGAGGATACGAGATTCGAACTCGTGAGGGGTTGCCCCCAACACGCTTTCCAAGCGTGCGCCCTAGGCCTCTAGGCGAATCCTCCGTGGAGAACATTACATGACCGCGGAGGGTGCTCGCGAACGTGATCCACGAGGGGGAGGGCGGGGGAGGGCGGGGGAGAGGAGTGGGTGGGAGGGAGGGCTGGTGTGGGGGTTCGGATCGGGTAGGCTGGGCGGAGCCCCTCACGCGGCGCTATCTGACTGAACTCCCCCAGGGCCGGAAGGCAGCAAGGGTAGGTCGGCTCTGGCGGGTGCGTGGGGGGCGCTTGCGTTCTGCGGGCCCGGTGGGTTTTCCCGGGTTGTCGGTGGGCGCCGATACCCTCGTATACGTGTCGTCTCTCGCGCTGTACCGCCGCTACCGCCCCGAGTCCTTCGCCGAGGTCATCGGGCAGGAGCATGTCACCGACCCGTTGCAGCAGGCCCTGCGGAACAACCGGGTCAATCACGCGTACCTGTTCAGCGGGCCCCGCGGGTGCGGCAAGACGACCAGTGCGCGGATCCTCGCGCGGTGCCTGAACTGCGAGCAGGGGCCGACGCCGACGCCGTGCGGCGAGTGCCAGTCCTGTCGGGACCTCGCGCGCAACGGACCGGGGTCCATCGACGTCATCGAGATCGACGCCGCCTCGCACGGTGGTGTCGACGACGCTCGTGACCTGCGGGAGAAGGCCTTCTTCGGGCCCGCCTCCAGCCGGTACAAGATCTACATCATCGACGAGGCCCACATGGTCACCTCGGCGGGGTTCAACGCCCTGCTCAAGGTGGTCGAGGAGCCGCCGGAGCACCTCAAGTTCATCTTCGCGACGACCGAGCCCGAGAAGGTCATCGGGACCATCCGTTCCCGGACGCACCACTATCCCTTCCGGCTCGTGCCTCCGGGGACGCTCCGGGAGTACCTGGGCGAGGTGTGCGGGCGGGAGGGCATTCCCGTCGACGACGGCGTGCTGCCGCTCGTCGTGCGCGCCGGTGCCGGGTCCGTCCGTGACTCCATGTCCGTGATGGACCAGCTCCTCGCCGGTGCGGGCGAGGAGGGTGTGACGTATGCCATGGCGACCTCGCTCCTCGGCTATACGGACGGGTCGCTGCTCGACTCCGTCGTCGACGCCTTCGCCTCGGGCGACGGCGCCGCCGCCTTCGAGGTCGTCGACCGCGTCATCGAGGGCGGCAACGACCCCCGCCGCTTCGTCGCCGACCTGCTGGAGCGGCTGCGGGACCTCGTGATCCTCGCGGCCGTGCCCGACGCCGGCGAGAAGGGGCTCATCGACGCGCCCGCCGATGTCGTGGAGCGGATGCAGGCGCAGGCGTCCGTGTTCGGCGCCGCCGAGCTGAGCCGCGCCGCCGACCTCGTCAACGAGGGGCTGACCGAGATGCGCGGTGCCACCTCGCCGCGCCTCCAGCTGGAGCTGATCTGCGCGCGCGTGCTGCTGCCCGCCGCCTTCGACGACGAGCGGTCGCTGCTCGCCCGGCTCGACCGGCTGGAGCGCGGCGCCCAGAGCGCGCCCGCCGCCGCCGTCTTCACGCCGGCCCCGCCCGCCGGGCCGCCGATGGGGTACGTCCCCGGGCCCGACGCCCATACGCCGATCGCCCCGCCGCCCCTGCCCCCGAGCCCCGCACCCACCCCGGCACCGGCACCTGCCCCCGCCGCCCCCGTGCAGCAGTCGCCGCAGGCGCCGCAGCCCGGTGCCTGGCCCGGCGCCGCGCGGCCCGGCGGGTGGCCGACCGCCGGAGCCCCGGCCCCCGCCGCGCCCGCACCCGCGGCCGCGCCCACTCCGCCCCCGTCCCCGGCCGCCGCGCCCGCTCCCGCCGGCGACATGGCCGCCGGTGCCGCTCAGGTGCGGAACATGTGGCCGTCGATCCTCGAAGCGGTCAAGAACCGCCGCCGCTTCACCTGGATCCTGCTGAGTCAGAACGCGCAGGTGGCCGGTTTCGACGGCACCACGCTCCAGATCGGCTTCCTCAACGCCGGCGCGCGGGACAACTTCGCGAGCAGCGGCAGCGAGGACGTCCTCAAGGCCGCCCTCGCCGAGCAGTTCAACGTGCAGTGGAAGATCGAGGCGATCGTCGACCCGTCGGGCGGCTCCGCGCCCCCGCCCGGCGCCGGCAGCCCGGGAGGGAACTTCTCGGGCGGAGGCGGCGGCGGAGGCTTCGGCGGCGGCAGCGGCTTCGGCGGAGGCGGCGGCTTCAGCGGTGGCGGAGGCGGAAGCGGTCGGCCCCCGGCCCCGCCCGCGCCCGCTCCCGCCCCCGCCGCCGCGCCCGCCCCCGTACAGGCTCCGCCCGTCGCGCACGCGCAGCCCGCGCCCGCGCAGGCTCCGGCGCCCGCGCCCGTACAGCAGCGGCCGCCGCAGCCGCAGCCCGTGGCGCCCGAGGACGACGTGCCGGAGGAGGACGATCCGGACCTCGTGGAGTCGGCGCTCTCCGGGCACGAGCTGATCGTGCGCGAGCTCGGCGCCACTGTTGTGGAGGAATACACGAACGACTAGGGACGTCTCGCTCGGTGGCCCGCACAAGGAGCTTCCCGGCCATCGGGCTACCCTGGCTGGCGTGAAGGTCCTCGTCATCGGCGGCGGCGCCCGCGAACATGCCCTGTGCCGCTCTCTCTCCCTCGATCCCGACGTCACCGCTCTGCACTGCGCGCCCGGCAACGCCGGAATCGCCGAGGTCGCCGAGCTGCACCCCGTCGACCAGCTGGACGGCGGCGCGGTCGCCGCGCTCGCCACCGGGCTCGGCGCCGACCTGGTCGTCGTCGGCCCGGAGGCCCCGCTCGTCGCGGGTGTCGCCGACGCCGTCCGCGCCGTCGGCATCCCGGTCTTCGGCCCCTCCCAGGAGGCGGCGCTCCTGGAGGGCTCCAAGGCGTTCGCCAAGGACGTCATGGCCGGCGCCGGCGTGCCGACCGCCCGCAGCTACGTCTGCACCACCCCCGCCGAGATCGACGAGGCCCTCGACGCCTTCGGCGCGCCGTACGTCGTCAAGGACGACGGTCTCGCGGCCGGCAAGGGCGTCGTCGTGACCGGCGACGTCGAGGTGGCCCGCGCCCATGCGCTGGCCTGCGACCGCGTGGTCATCGAGGAGTACCTGGACGGCCCCGAGGTCTCCCTCTTCGCGATCTGCGACGGCACCACCGTCCTCCCGCTCCAGCCCGCGCAGGACTTCAAGCGCGCGCTCGACGGCGACGAGGGCCCCAACACCGGCGGCATGGGCGCCTACTCGCCGCTGCCGTGGGCCGACCCGAAGCTGGTCGACGAGGTCATGGAGACCGTCCTCCAGCCGACCGTCGACGAGCTGCGCCGCCGCGGCACCCCCTTCTCCGGCCTGCTGTACGCCGGTCTGGCGATCACCAGCCGCGGCGTCCGGGTCATCGAGTTCAACGCCCGCTTCGGCGACCCCGAGACGCAGGTCGTCCTCGCCCGCCTGAAGACCCCGCTCGCCGGCGTGCTGCTGCACTCCGCGAACGGCACCCTCGCCGACCAGGCCCCGCTGGCCTGGCGCGACGAGGCCGCCGTCACCGTGGTCGTCGCCTCGCACAACTACCCGGACACCCCGCGCACCGGCGACCCCATCGAGGGCCTCGCCGAGGTCGCGGAGCAGGACGCCCCGCACGCGTACGTGCTCCACGCGGGCACCAGGCGGGATGGCGACGCGGTCGTCAGCGCGGGCGGCCGGGTGCTGTCCGTCACCGCCACCGGTTCGGACCTGGCCGAGGCCCGCGAGCGCGCCTACGCGGCAGTCGGCCGCATCCGCCTTGACGGTTCGCAGCACCGTACGGACATCGCGCTGAAGGCCGCACAGGCCTGAGCCGTACGGGAGCGAGGGCGCGGCCGGGAAGTCAAGCGACCGGCCGCGCCACCGGCACCACCTTTACCCAAAGCCATTCGATCGAGTGACGACTCGGCCATCTGGATGACGCCCGCCGAAGCCCCAACTAGGGTGCGGCGCAGGCGTTCCGGCACTTGGCCCATCGGCATTGCGATGTCGGTGACGGGTGCCACAGTGGGGGAGTGAGCAACACCGCCACGGGTAGTCCCGTCCAGGACGGGGAGAGGGGGTGAGGTACGGCGTGTCCGGCAGCGGCTTCGGAAACGGCGGCAGCGACAGCGGCCTCGGCGAGGAGTGGGGCGTGCGGGCCGCACGCTCCCGCGCCCTCGCCGTCCTGCGCATCCGCGGACGGGCGCTCGGCGCCGCCATCCTCCCCGCCGCCGTCGCCGTGGTGCTGTACGCGGGTGAGGTCACCGGCCACTTCACGGGTACGGGGTGGACCACCGCCCGCTGGATCGTCACCGTCCTCGCGGTCCTCGTCCTGCTCGCCGCCGCGGCCGTCGCCCTCGTCGTCGCCCGCGCCCGCCCGGCCGTGACGCCGACGGTGGAGCTCCCCGAGACCGCCGCCCCCGACCTCCACCGCCTCGTGCGGGACCTCGCCGACCGGCTCGGCGTGCCCGCGCCCGCCGCGATAGCCCTGACCCCGGACTGCGACAGCTGGCTGGAGGACCGTTCGCACCGGTCGCACCGGCAGGCCGGCGCGACCGGCTCGCCGGTCCTCGTCATAGGCTCCCCGTTCCTGTGGTGGATGCGGGTGGGCGAGCTGCGCGCGGTCCTCGCGCCGGTCGTCGCCGGCACCGGCCCGGCCGCCGACCCCGACATAGCCGCCGCCCGCCGCTTCGTCCGCGGGCTCGACGCCGCCGTCGCCGTCCCGGACGAGCCCGGTCTCGGCCCGCTGCGCCGGTTCGGCGCCCGGGGCGTCGGGCGGGTGGCCCGGCTGCTGCTGCGGGCCTGCGGCACGCACGCCGCCGAGATGGAGCGCGGCGTCGCCGCCGCCGGATCCGAGCGCGCGCAGGCCGTGGACCAGGGGACCCGGATCGTCGCCCAGGAGCAGGTGGGGCTCGCGTACGCGGGCTGGGACCGGCTCCTCACCCGGGTCGCGCTGCCCGCCTGGCGGATGGGCCGCTGGCCGTCCGGGCTCGACGCGGGCGTGGTCTCCGCCCTCACCGAACTCTCCCGCCGCGACCGGCTCGCGGAGGGCTTCTCCTCCCGGCTCGGCGAGCGCCCGGCCTGCGACCTCCTGGAGGAGCCCGGGGCCGTGGACGAGGCCGCCTCGCTGCTCGCCGCCCGGCTCTTCCACGGCGGCCCCGCCGAGCCGGGCCCGGACTGGGCGCCGGTCGAGTGGAGCCGCTACCCGGAGGAGGTCGTCGACCGGAAGTGGCGGGCCGACGCGGCCCGGCTCCACGAGGTCCTCGACCGCCTGGCGGCCGCCACCGGACCCGAGGAGGCCGACGCCGCCGAGGCCCCGACGCTCACCCGCGTCCTCACCCACCTGACGACCGAGACCCACCTGACGACCGAGACCCACCTGACGACCGAGACCCAGCTGCCGGACGCGGCCCACCTGCCGACCGGGACCGACCTGACGACCGCGCAGGACGAGCACCCAGGAGCGTCGGCGGACGAGCACCCCGTGCCGCCGCGGGACGAGCACCCCGTGCCCGTGGACGACGAGGTGAGCAACCCCGCCGCCGACACGCTCGCCGCCGCGCTCAGCGCCCGGGTGGCGCGCGAGGACGCCGAGCGGGAGGCCCGGATCACGGCCGGCGCCGCCGGCTTCTCCGGCCCGGACGGCCCCTGGCCGCTCTGCCCGCTGCTCCCGCCCCGCACCGGCCGCGACCTCCTCGCCGACCACGTGACCGCGCTGGTCTGCTGCGCCGCCGTCGACACCACCGGCGCCGCGCCGGGCCTGGACTGGCTCGACGGCCCGGCCCTGCTGGTGGACGGCGTACGGGCCACGGACCTCACCCCGCACGTCCTGGCCCTGGTGGAGGAGGGCGACCCGGCGCCCCTGCGGGCCTGGCTGGCCACGACGGGCGTACGCCCCGAGAAGCCGGTCCGCCTCCTCTGATCCGCCTCCTCTGATCCGCCCCTTCCATCGGCCCGAACTACCGGACGGTCGTGTTCCACCTTTGTCGATTCACGACGAACGGTGACGATCCGCGTGCGTTATGTGATGTGCTGGGGAGTGGCACTGACCGGGGCACCACTCGCGGGCAGGAGCCGCTGGCACCGGCCGGGGGAGTCGAGGGAGGGCGCGGCATGGGGGCGGAGCAGATCAGGCGCTGGGAGTCGGGCGCGCTCGCGCACGCCGTCTCCGATCCCTTCGGGCAGGGCCCACTGCCCTGGCTGCGCGGGTCGGACAACTACTTCGACGACACGGGGCAGCTGGTGCCCTGGTACGCGGACGAGACCCTGGCCGGGGGCGGCGGCGGGGGTGGCGCCGGAGGCCCGCGGACCGCCGACGACGTGCGCCGGCAGATCAAGGGCTTCGCCTCCGGAGGCGCCGTCGCGCCCGGCGAGTCGATCGACTTCCACGTCACCGTGGACCCGCCGCAGTCGTTCTCGGTCGACGTCTACCGGATCGGGCACTACGGCGGTGACGGCGCCGCGAAGATCACCACGAGTCCCCGGCTCTCCGGGATCGTCCAGCCGCCCCCGCTCACCGCCGACCGCACGGTCTCCTGCCACCACTGGTGGCAGTCCTGGCGGCTCCAGGTCCCGAGCTACTGGACGATCGGCGCGTACGTCGCCGTCCTCACCACCGCCGACGGCTTCCGCTCCCACATCCCCTTCACGGTGCGGGACTCCCACCCCGCGGACCTCCTCCTCGTCCTGCCGGACTTCACCTGGCAGGCGTACAACCTCTACCCGGAGGACGGCCGCACCGGCGCCAGCCTCTACCACGCCTGGGACGAGGAGGGCCGACTGCTCGGCGAGGAGGACGCCGCCACCACCGTCTCCTTCGACCGGCCGTACGCGGGCGCCGGCCTGCCCCTGCACGTCGGCCACGCCTACGACTTCATCCGCTGGGCGGAGCGGTACGGCTACGACCTCGCCTACGCCGAGACCCGCGACCTGCACGCCGGCCGGATCGACCCCACCCGCTACCGGGGCCTGGTCTTCCCCGGCCACGACGAGTACTGGTCGGCGCCGATGCGGAAGGCCGCCGAGCGCGCCCGCGACCAGGGCACCTCGCTCGTCTTCCTCTCCGCCAACACCATGTACTGGCAGGTGGAGCTCGGCCCCTCGCCGTCCGGCGTGCCGGACCGGCTGCTGACCTGCCGCAAGCGCCGTGGCCCCGGCCGCCCCGTCCTGTGGCGCGAGGTCGACCGCCCCGAGCAGCAGCTCCTCGGCATCCAGTACGCGGGACGGGTGCCCGAACCGCACCCGCTCGTCGTGCGGAACGCCGAGCACTGGCTCTGGGAGGCCACCGGCGCCGGCGACGGCGACGAGCTGCCCGGCCTCGTCGCCGGCGAGGCCGACCGCTACTTCCCGCGCACCCCGCTCCCCGAGCACGAGAACCGCATCCTGCTCGCCCACTCCCCCTATCGGGACGGCGACGGGGCGCTGCGCCACCAGGAGACCAGCCTCTACCGGGCACCCTCGGGCGCCTGGATCTTCGCCTCCGGCACCTTCGCCTGGTCACCCGCGCTGGACCGGCCGGGCCATGTCGACACCCGCGTCCAGCGCGCCACCGCCAACCTCCTCGACCGCATCTGTAAGAGGGACTGACCAGGAGAAGCCGCCGGCCGGCGGCTGCGAGGGGCCCGGCGACCCGGCCCGGCCGCATGTGCGAGAGAATCGGACTGTTCCTGGATCAACCTACGCGGAGGAACCGTGTCCGGATTCGTAGAAAAGCCCGAGCCCGTCGAGGTTCCGGGTCTCACCCACCTGCACACGGGCAAGGTGCGTGACCTGTACCGGAACGAGGCCGGCGAGCTCGTGATGGTGGCGAGCGACCGCATGTCCGCGTACGACTGGGTGCTGCCCACCGAGATCCCGGACAAGGGCCGCGTCCTCACCCAGCTCTCCCTGTGGTGGTTCGACCAGCTCTCCGACCTGGTCCCCCACCACGTCCTCTCCACCGAGCTGCCGGCCGGCGCCCCCGCCGACTGGGCGGGCCGCACCCTCGTCTGCAAGTCCCTCGACATGATCCCCGTCGAGTGCGTCGCCCGCGGCTACCTGACCGGCTCCGGCCTGGTCGAGTACGACGAGTCCCGCACGGTCTGCGGCCTCGCGCTCCCCGAGGGGCTGACCGACGGCTCCGAGCTGCCCGCGCCGATCTTCACCCCGGCGACCAAGGCCGCCGTCGGCGACCACGACGAGAACGTCTCCTACGAGGAGGTGGCCCGTCAGGTCGGCGCCGAGACCGCCGCCCTGCTGCGCCAGACCACCCTCGCCGTCTACGGCCGGGCCCGGGACATCGCCCGCGAGCGGGGCATCATCCTCGCCGACACCAAGTTCGAGTTCGGCTTCGACGGCGGGACCCTGGTCCTCGCCGACGAGGTGCTGACCCCGGACTCCTCCCGCTTCTGGCCGGCCGACCAGTGGCAGCCGGGCCGCGCCCAGCCCTCGTACGACAAGCAGTTCGTGCGGAACTGGCTGACCTCCCCGGCCTCGGGCTGGGACCGCAAGAGCGAGCAGCCGCCGCCGCCCCTCCCGCAGGAGATCGTGGACGCCACCCGCGCCAAGTACCTGGAGGCGTACGAGCTGCTGACCGGCAAGTCCTGGTCCGACAGCTTCTAGCCGAGCCGAGCCGTCCGGGTCCCCTCCCTGGGGGCCTGTACGGCTCCGGCGCGCCTCCGGCCGCGCACACGACGAAGGCCCCGGTTCGATGAACCGGGGCCTTCACTCTGAGCGGACGACGAGATTCGAACTCGCGACCCTCACCTTGGCAAGGTGATGCTCTACCAACTGAGCCACGTCCGCATGCGCCGTAGCGCGCTGCTAACTATACCCAACCTTTGGAGCGCGCGAGACGCACTGCCGCGTGACGGTTCTCCGCACCGAGTTTCGCGGCGGCGGAGGAGAGGTAGTTCCGGACCGTTCCGGGGGAGAGTGCGGCCCGTCGGGCGATCTCCGCGACGGGGGCGCCGTCGGTGGCGAGTTCGAGCACCTCGGCCTCCCGGGCGGTCAGCGGGGAGTCCCCGGCGGCGATCGCGTCGGCCGCCAACTCCGGGTCCACATAACGGTTTCCGGCGTGCACGGTACGGATCAGCTCGGCCAGCCGCTGGGCGCTGACGGTCTTCGGGGCGAAGCCGCGGACGCCCGCCGCGAGGGCCCGCTTGAGGTGGCCGGGGCGGCCGTGGCTGGTCACGATCATCGTGCGGCAGTCCGGGAGTTCGTCCCGGATCGATGTGGCCACCGTCACACCATCCGCCCCCGGCATCTGCAGGTCGAGGACGGCGACGTCGGGCCGGTGGGCGCGCGCCATCGCGAGCGCCTCGGGCCCGGTCGCGGCCTCCGCGACGACGACCAGGTCGTCCTCCAGGGCGAGCAGGGCGGCGAGCGCGCCCCGGATCAGATGCTCGTCGTCGGCGAGCAGGACGCGTACGGGCTCGCTCACGCGACCGTCTCCTTCTCCTGTCGGGTACCGGCGTGTTCCGGCACGGCCAGCGGCACCCGGGCGGTGACGCGGAAGGAGTGCGGGTCCGCGAGCCCGGCCTCCAGGGTGCCGTCCACCGCCCCGAGCCGTTCGCGCAGCCCGGCGAGGCCGGAGCCGGTACGCCCGGGGGCGCCGGCCCCGTCCCGTATCGCGGCCCCGTCGTTCTCGACCGTCAGCAGTACCTCGTCCGCCGTCCGCCGCAGGGTGATCACGCAGTTGCGGGCGTCGCCGTGCCGCAGCACGTTGGTGGTCGTCTCGCGGACGACCCAGCCGAGCGCGGACTGCACCCCGTCGGGCAGGTCGACGGCGGGGGCGTCGACGGCGCAGTCGATGCCCGCGGCGTCCAGGACCCCGCGGGCGCCCTCCAGCTCGATCCGCAGATCGGCCTCCCGGTAGCCGCGGACGACCTCGCGGACCTCCCGCTGGGACTCCTGGGCTATCCGCTGGACCTCGACCATCTGGTCCACGCTCTCCGGGCGGCCGCGCCGGGCGAGCTGGACGGCCAGCTCGCTCTTGAGCGCGATCACCGAGAGGTTGCGGCCCATGACGTCGTGGAGGTCGCGGCCGAAGCGGAGCCGCTCCTCGGCGACGGCGAGCCGGGCCTTCAGGTCGCGGGACCGCTCCAGCTCCTGGACGACCCGCAGGAGCCAGGAGGAGAAGCCGCAGGCCGCGGCGTACCCCCCGCCCGCGAGGAAGACACCGACCAGGGTGACGAGCCCCTCCGGGACGCGGCCGAAGAGGACGAGGGGCAGGGCGGCCACCGCCGCGACGCCGGCGACCAGGCCCAGCATGTGCCGCACGCGGTCCACGCAGAGGACGAGCGCACCGGTGGTGAAGACCGAGGTGACGACGGTGAACGCGGCGACGAGGGAGCCGTCGGACAGGGCCCCGGCCGTCCACAGGCCGGTGACGGCGAGGTCGGCGAGGGCGGTGGTGACCGCGAGCGCGACGGCCAGCCGGACGGGCCGGTCCCGGGTGCCCGAGGTGTGGTCGATGCCGCGGGAGGCGACCACCGTGCAGAGCACGGAGTGGGCGACCACCCAGCCGACGAGGCCGAGCGTGGCGCCCAGGCCGAGGTCGCCCCGCTGCCCCCGGCCCAGCGGCACGCTGCCCAGGGCGAGGAGCTCGACCGGCGCCATGAGGTGGAAGGTCCACCGGGTGTACAGCTCGACCTTCCCGGCCACGCTGCGCCGTGACCACCATCCCGTCATCGCGGACATCCCGTCCCCTCTCCCCCTGGCCTGCTGTCCTGTCCTAGCGCCGGGGCTCCCAGAGGAACCAGCGGCGGACCGCCCACCCCGTCAGGACGCCCCAGGCCACTGTATTGAGCGCCGCGCCGAGCAGGCTGTCCGCGTGGGCGGTGCCGAGCCAGCCGGCCCGGACGAATTCCATGACGCCGCTGAGCGGGAGCAGCCCGGCGAGGTCGGCGGCCATGCCGGGCAGGGCGTCGCGGGGGACGAAGAGGCCGGAGCCGAAGGAGGAGACGAGGAAGAGCGGCAGGGTGGTGAGGCCGGCGCTCTCGACCGTTCTCGTGATGGTGGTGGTGACGGCGGCGAGTCCGGCGAGCAGCACGATCGCGGCGACCAGGCCGAGGGCCAGCAGGTCGGGGCGGGCGGGGGCGTCTGCGCCGAGCAGCGTGAAGCCGCCGAAGGTGAGGATCGCGCACTGGGCGAGGGCGATGGCCGTCGCGGGCAGGGCGGCGCCGGTGAGGATCTCCATGTCGGTGGCCTCGCCGGTGCGCAGCCGCTTGAGGACCAACTCCTCGCGGCGGGCGACGAGGCTGGAGGTGAGGCTCATGTAGACGACGAGGAGCAGGACCATGCCGGTGCCGCCGATGAGGGTGGCGGAGGCGAAGGAGCTGCCGAGGGTGGCCTCGTCGACGCCCTTGAGCGAGGACCGGAGCAGGAGGATCATCAGCAGCGGCATGGCGGCCGCGATGAAGAGGTTGTTGCGGTTGCGGCCGAGGAGGGTCAGCTCGGTTCGGCCGAGGGCGGCGAGCCGGGTGAGGGTGGTGGAGGGCCGGCCGGCGCCGGTCGCGGTGGTCGTGCTCATCGGGTCACGGTCTCCTTCTGGCCGCCGGGGGTGGACTCCGTGCGGGAGGCGATGTCGAGGAAGGCCTCTTCGAGGGAGGCGGAGCGGGCGTCGAGCCCGTCGAGCCGGACTCCGTGCTCGCGGGCCCAGCCGAGGAGTGCGGTGAGGTCGTCCTGGAGGGCGTGGGTGCGGATCTCGATCCGGCCGCCGTCCTCGGCGGCCTTCAGTCCGAGCGGCAGCCGGGCGGCGGGCACTCCGGCCGGGAGCGCGAAGCGGATCCGGGCGGGCTGGGCGGCGGTGACCTCGGCGGGCGTGCCGGAGAGCACGATCCGGCCGGCGTGCATGATCGCGAGCCGGTCGGCGAGCGATTCGGCCTCCTCCAGGTAGTGCGTGGTGAGGAGGACGGTGGTGCCCTGGTCGCGCAGGGAGCGGACGAGCTCCCAGGTGTCGCGGCGGCCCTCGGCGTCGAGGCCGGTGGTGGGCTCGTCGAGGAAGAGGACCTCGGGGCGGCCGAGGAGGGCGCAGGCGAGGTCGAGGCGGCGGCGCTCGCCGCCGGACAGCTGCTTGATCCGCACCTTCTCGCGGCCGGCGAGGCCGACGGCGGCGAGGGCTTCCCCGGCGGGCCGGGCGCCGCTGGTGACGCCGGCCCACATCCGTACCGTCTCGGCCACGGTGAGGTCGGAGGGGAAGCCGCCCTCCTGGAGCATCACGCCGATGCGCGGGCGGACGGCGGAGCGCTCCCGGTACGGATCGTGGCCGAGGACGCGGGCGGTGCCGCCGGTGGGGGCGGCGAGGCCCTCCAGGAGCTCGACGGTGGAGGTCTTGCCGGCGCCGTTGGTGCCGAGGAGCGCGAAGACCTCGCCCCGGGGCACGGAGAGCGAGATGCCGCGCACCGCCTCGAACCCGCCGTCGTAGGTGCGGCTCAGGTCGGTCGCCTCGATGGCCGGTGTCTGGGCTTCAGCTGTCATGGCTCCAGCCTCCCGTCCGTCCTGGCCGGAGGGCAGTGCGCGGTGTCATCACCCGTACTGACAAATGTCATGGGGGTCGCGGAAGGCCCGGAGCCGTGGAGAGCCCGAAACCCAGAAGATCCGGAAACCCAGAAGATCCGGAAACATAGAGGATCCCGAACGCAGAAGATCCGGAAACGCAGAAGGACCCGGTTCCTGAGAACCGGGTCCTTCTCCCTGAGCGGACGACGAGATTCGAACTCGCGACCCTCACCTTGGCAAGGTGATGCTCTACCAACTGAGCCACGTCCGCATTGCTCCCGACCGGCTTTCACCGGGCGGTGCGAGCACCACTCTACCTGATCCACCGGAGTGGTCGGTAACCGTGATGCAGAGCGGGTGACAGGGATCGCACACTGCGCCTTCCCCCTGGAAGGGGGATGTTCTGCTACTGAACTACACCCGCACGCTGCGTGGGACTCGGCTTTTCGGCCTCGCCCCTCGGCGTGATCCAGACTCTAGCCGATCAAGGGGGGTGGAACGCAAATCCGTTCCACCGGCCCCGGGAGGCGGCGGTCAGCTCGCCTCGCGGAAGGCCTCGTAGACCCGCTTGGGGATGCGGCCCCGGGCCGGCACGTCCATCTTGTTGGACTGGGCCCAGGCGCGGACCGCCGCCGGGTCGGGGGCGAGAGCGGTGACCTTGTAGGCGGTGGTGGTTCCGGTCACACCGGAGGCCGCCTTGCCCGTCTGCTTCCGGCCGGCCGCCAGGTAGGGCGCGAGTGCCTTGCGGAGTTTCTTTGCATTGGCAGCATTCAGGTCGATCTCGTACATCTTCCCGTCGAGCCCGAACGCGACCGTTTCCGCCGCTTCTCCGCCGTCGATGTCGTCGGAGAGGGTGACCACCACTCGCTGCGCCACGGATATCGGTCCTTTCCTGTGGCCCGCCACCTGTCAAGGGCTTTGGGTACGCCTCTGACGTGCGGTGACACCAGGCCTCTGGCTGCCCAGGGACAATGTTGCTTTCCTCTGGATTCCTTTGTACAGCGACGGGCGTCGCATTGTGAAGCCCTGTCAATTGTCTCAGCGTGTCCCGGGCAATGCACGGCACGATATTTCACGCGCATTTCATGTGCGGAGGGGTGTGGGGGGCGTTTGGAGTGGATCACTCGCGGCGGCCCCTTCCGGCCTGGGCATTTGTAGGATCCTTCAGATCTCTACCCGCGTAGAATTTGGAGGCAGGTACGCTGAGGGAACCGCCCACGCAACACACCACCGGGAGTGCCAGTGGCACGCGTCGTAGTCGACGTCATGCTCAAGCCGGAGATCCTCGACCCGCAGGGACAGGCGGTGCAGCGTGCACTGCCCCGCCTCGGGTTCGCCGGAATCGCCGACGTCCGTCAGGGGAAGCGCTTCGAGCTGGAGGTGGAGGGGCCGGTGGACGACGCCGCCCTCGCCCGCATCCATGAGATGGCCGAAACCTTCCTCGCCAACACCGTGATCGAAGACTTCGTCGTGAAGGTCGAGTCGTGACCGCACGCATCGGCGTCGTCACCTTCCCCGGTACGCTCGACGACCAGGACGCGCTGCGCGCCGCCCGCCTCGCGGGCGCCGAGCCGGTCTCGCTGTGGCACCGCGACAAGGACCTCAAGCAGGTCGACGCGGTCGTCCTCGCCGGCGGCTTCTCCTACGGCGACTACCTGCGGGCCGGCGCCATCTCCCGCTTCTCGCCGGTGATGGAGACGATCATCGAGCAGGCGAAGGCCGGCATGCCGGTCCTCGGCATCTGCAACGGCTTCCAGATCCTCACCGAGGCCCATCTGCTGCCGGGCGCGATGCTCCGCAACAACCACCTGCACTTCATCTGCCGCGACCAGAAGCTGCGGGTGGAGAACGCGGAGACCGCCTGGACCTCGGACTACGTCCGGGGCCAGGAGATCGAGGTCCCGCTCAAGAACATGGACGGCCGGTACGTCGCCGACGAGCGCACGCTCGACGAGCTGGAGGCCGAGGGGCGGGTGGCCTTCCGCTACCTGGACATGAACCCCAACGGCTCGCTCCGCGACATCGCGGGCATCACCAACGCCGCGGGCAACGTGGTCGGCCTCATGCCGCACCCCGAGCACGCCGTCGAACCGCTGATCGGCACCGGCAAGACGGACGGTCTCGGTTTCTTCACCTCGATCCTCAAGAAGCTGGTCAACGCCTGATGAGCCTCGACACCGTCAAGCACGCGAGCGAGACGCCGGACAGCGAGCAGCCCTGGAAGGAGCTCGGCCTCAAGGAGGACGAGTACGCGCGCATCCGCGAGATCCTCGGCCGCCGTCCCACCGGCGCCGAGCTCGCCATGTACTCGGTCATGTGGTCCGAGCACTGCTCCTACAAGAGCAGCAAGGTCCACCTGAAGCAGTTCGGCGAGAAGACCCCGCAGAACGACGCCATGCTCGTCGGCATCGGCGAGAACGCGGGCGTCGTCGACGTCGGCCAGGGTTACGCGGTCACCTTCAAGGTCGAGTCGCACAACCACCCCTCGTACATCGAGCCCTACCAGGGCGCGGCGACCGGCGTGGGCGGCATCGTCCGCGACATCCTCGCCATGGGCGCCCGCCCGGTCGCGGTCGTCGACCCGCTGCGCTTCGGCGCGGCCGACCACCCCGACACCAAGCGCGTGCTGCCCGGTGTCGTCGCCGGCATCGGCGGCTACGGCAACTGCCTGGGCCTGCCGAACATCGGCGGCGAGGTCGTCTTCGACTCCTGCTACCAGGGCAACCCGCTGGTCAACGCCGGCTGCATCGGCGTGATGAAGCACGAGGACATCCACCTCGCCAAGGCCTCGGGCCCCGGCAACAAGGTCATCCTGTACGGCGCCCGCACGGGCGGCGACGGCATCGGCGGCGTCTCGGTCCTCGCGTCCGAGACCTTCGACGACACCAAGCCCACCAAGCGGCCCGCGGTCCAGGTCGGCGACCCGTTCCAGGAGAAGCTCCTCATCGAGTGCACCCTGGAGATCTTCCAGGAGAAGCTGGTCGCGGGCATCCAGGACCTCGGCGGCGCCGGTCTCTCCTGCGCCACCTCCGAGCTGGCCTCGGCCGGCTCCGGCGGCATGCGGGTCGACCTGGAGAAGGTCCACCTGCGCGACGCGACGCTCTCTCCTGAGGAGATCCTCATGAGCGAGTCGCAGGAGCGCATGTGCGCGATCGTCGAGCCGCAGCACGTCGACCGCTTCCTGGAGATCTGCGAGAAGTGGGACGTCATCGCGGTCGTCATCGGTGAGGTCACCGAGGGCGAGCGACTGGAGATCTTCTGGCACGGCGAGCAGATCGTCGACGTGCCGCCGCGCTCCGTCGCCCACGAGGGCCCGACGTACCACCGGCCGTACGCCCGCCCGGAGTGGCAGGACGCGCTCCAGGCCGACGACGCCGGCAAGCTGCCCCGTCCGAAGGACGGCGCGGAGCTCAAGGACCAGGTCCTGAAGCTCGTCTCGTCCCCGAACCAGGCCTCGAAGTCCTGGATCACGGACCAGTACGACCGCTTCGTGCAGGGCAACACGGTCCTGGCGCAGCCCGAGGACGCGGGCATGGTCCGCATCGACGAGGAGACCAACCTCGGCGTGGCCATGGCGACCGACGGCAACGGCCGGTACGCCAAGCTCGACCCGTACACCGGCGCGCAGCTCGCGCTCGCGGAGGCGTACCGCAACGTCGCCGCCTCCGGCGCCAAGCCGCTCGCCATCTCGGACTGCCTGAACTTCGGTTCGCCCGAGGACCCGGCCGTGATGTGGCAGTTCGCCGAGGCCACCCGCGGTCTCGCGGACGGCTGCTTCCAGCTGGGCACCCCGGTCACCGGCGGCAACGTGTCGCTGTACAACCAGACCGGTGAGGTCGCGATCCACCCGACGCCCGTCGTGGCCGTCCTCGGTGTGATCGACGACGTCAACCGCCGCACCCCGATCGCCTTCGCGGAAGAGGGCCAGCTCCTCTACCTGCTGGGCGACACCAAGGAGGAGTTCGGCGGTTCGGCCTGGTCCGAGGTGATCCACCAGCACCTCGGCGGCTTGCCGCCGGCCGTGGACCTCGACCGGGAGAAGCTGCTCGGCGAGATCCTGATCTCGGGCTCCCGCGACGGCATGATCGACGCGGCGCACGACCTGTCCGACGGCGGTCTCGTCCAGGCGGTCGTCGAGTCCTGCCTGCGCGGCGGGAACGGCGCGCGCCTGGTCGTCCCCGAGGGCCTGGACGCCTTCACGTTCCTCTTCTCGGAGTCGGCGGGCCGCGCGGTCGTTTCCGTTCCGCGCAGCGAGGAGCTCCGCTTCACCGACATGTGCGGCGCCCGAGGCCTGCCGGCGACCCGCATCGGTGTCGTCGACGGCGACGCGGTCGACGTCCAGGGCGAGTTCGCGCTCTCCCTGGAGGAGCTGCGCACCGCGCACGAGGCGACGATCCCGGGCCTCCTGGCCTGAGTCGGTTCCACCCGGAAACCCCCGCTCCGCTCGGGCGGGGGTTTCCGCGTGCGCCCTACTCCGTTCCCCAGAAGGCGTCCGATTCGGGGATGTCGGCCACGCACTCGTCGACGTCGGAGATCTTGCCGCCGACGAGGGTGAAGAAGAGGCCGCCGTCCATCGAGATGCCCCGGTCGTCCTTGTCGCCGTGCCAGGTGTGGACGGACATCACGTGGCCCCTGCCGTCCGGGTAGACGCCCTTCAGCTCCACCCGGAAGGTGCCGCCGGTCAGCTCGGCGAGCTTCCCGTAGTGGGCCAGGACGTTGTCCCGGCCTTTGAAGTGCCCGGACATCTGGCTCTCGCCGGGCGAGTGGTGCGTGCAGTCGTTGGTCATGAGGGAGGCGAGCGTCTCCACGTCACCCGCGCCGAACGCTTCGTACCCCCGGCGCACGACAGCCGCGTCGGGGTGCTCGTGATGGGTCATGGTCCCGCCACTGCCTTTCCTGAGGGGTTTCCCCCCTCCCTCAAGTCTCGGCGTTAGCCTCGGGCCATGCCACCCGCCAGGAAACGCACCCGCAGTTACGACTCCGCCAGGACCCGCGCCGCCGTCTCCGCCCAGTTCGGGCACGTACGGGACGCGGTGCTCGCCCTCCCGCCGGAGGCGCTCGACGGGCCGACGCGGCTCGGGGCCTGGACGGTACGGGAGCTGGCCGCGCACATCACGATGGTGCTCGGCTCGGTCGTGCGGGGGCTCGCGGCGCCCGAGCCCGCCGTGCGGGAGCTCGCCCTCCTGGACTGGCCCCGGGCCACCGCGACCGGCGCCGCCGGGATCGACGAGGACGTCCGGGCGCTCGACGCCGCCGACCTGCCGGGGCTGTACGCGCGCGTGGGCGACGATTTCGCGAAGGCGCTGGCCGACGCGGACGGGGAACGGCTCGTCCCGACCCGGTTCGGCGCCATGACCCTCGCCGACTTCCTCGTCACCCGCACCGTCGAGCTGGTCGTCCACACCGACGACCTCGCCGCCGCGACCGGCACGGAGATCCCCTACGACCGGCAGGCGCTCGCCGCCTGCACCAGGCTCCTCGCCGACGCCCTCGCGGCGAAGGCCCCCGGCGGCGCGGTGGAGGTCAGGGTCCCGCCGTACGCGGTGGTGCAGTGCGTGGAGGGCCCCCGGCACACCAGGGGCACCCCGCCGAACGTCGTCGAGACGGACCCGCTGACCTGGATCCGCCTCGCCACCGGGCGTACCGACTGGGCCGTCGAGCTCGACGCGGCCCGGATCGCCGCCAGCGGCGAGCGCGCGGACCTGGCGGGGCTGCTGCCTGTGATGGGCTGAGGCCCGTCACGGGCTGAGCCCGGTCTACGGGGAGGCTCCCGCACGCGGACGCCCCCACCCGGACGCCCGCGCCCCCGCCCGTACGCCCCCACGGACGCCCCCACCCGGGCCGCGCCCGTACGCCCCCGCCCGTACGCCCCGCCCGTACGCCCCCACCCGGACGGCCGCGCCCGGGAACCCCTCGCGGGTCCGCCGCGTCCCACCGGCATGTCGAAGCCGCGCAGCACCACCCTCGCCGCCGCCGTCCTGCTCGCCGCGTCGCTCTCCGCCTGTGGGCAGGGCGGGGGCGGCGGCGCGGGCGGGAACGCCGGGGATCCCGACCTGCCCCTCGCCGGTAGCCAGTGGACCGTCGGCGCCGTCACCGTCGACGGCGACCGCGCGCAGGCCCCCGAGGGCGCGCGCGTCGGCTTCACCGGGAAGGGGCGCGCCCAGGGCAGTACCGGCTGCAACCACTTCGGCGCGGCCGTGACCGTGGCCGGCACCACGGTCACGGTCTCCCCGGACGAGGTCACCGAGATGGCCTGCCCCGACGACCGGCAGCGCTTCGAGACCGCCTTCCTCGCCGCCTTCACCGGCCCCCTGAAGGGCACGCTCACGGACGGCGCGCTGACCCTCGTCTCCGCCGACGGCGCCCGGAAGGTGGAGCTGGCCGCCGAGCCGTCCCTCCCGCTGCGCGGCACCACCTGGAAGATCGACGGCCTGGTCTCCGGTGACACGGCCGCCTCCCTCCCGGCCGGCGGCGGGGAGAAGGCCCGCTTCGTCATCGGCACCGACGGCCGGATCACCGGCAACCTCGGCTGCAACGACTTCACGGCCACGGCGAGGCTCGACGAGAAGGCCCGCACCCTCACCGTCGAGGGCCCGGCCGCCACCACACGCATGATGTGCGGCAGTCCCCAGATGGAGCTGGAGACGAAGCTGTACGAGCTCCTCGACGGCCCCCTCTCCTACCGGCTCGACCACCGGACCCTGACCCTCACCGACAGCGCCGGCGAGGGCCTGACCGCACAGGCGGCGGACCCGGCTCAGTAGCGCTGCGTCGACGGTGGTCCGGGTGGTCGACGCGCGTAGTTCGTGTGCTCGAAACGCTGGCGAAACCCCCGGGGACTGCGTTCTGCGTCACACCGACGGGGACTCCGAGAGGCGGTGCGGGCGTTCGTACGGGCGGGGCCGGAGGGGCGGAGCCCTTCCGGCGCCTGCCTTGTAGGGCCCTCCAAGTTCTCGGCGATCTTTTGGTGCGATCACACGAGGGCCGTCCGCGCTCGATTCCCCAATTCGGACCAGTGGTCGAGGTCCCCTAGACTCGGAAACGTGCCACGCGGAGACGGTCGACTCAATCACGATCTGCTCCCCGGTGAGAAAGGCCCCCAGGACGCTTGTGGCGTCTTCGGTGTCTGGGCTCCGGGTGAAGAGGTCGCAAAGCTCACGTACTTCGGGCTCTACGCCCTCCAGCATCGGGGTCAGGAATCCGCGGGAATCGCGGTCAGCAACGGCTCCCAGATCCTCGTCTTCAAGGACATGGGACTTGTCTCCCAGGTCTTCGACGAGACCTCTCTCGGTTCCCTCCAGGGTCATATCGCGGTCGGTCACGCCCGCTACTCGACCACCGGAGCATCCGTCTGGGAGAACGCCCAGCCGACCTTCCGGGCCACCGCCCACGGGTCCCTGGCGCTCGGCCACAACGGCAACCTGGTGAACACGGCGCAGCTGGCCGAGATGGTCGCCGACCTTCCCAAGAAGGACGGCCGCGCCACCCAGGTCGCCGCCACCAACGACACCGACCTGGTCACCGCGCTCCTCGCGGGCCAGGTGGACGAGGACGGCACGCCGCTCACCATCGAGCAGGCCGCCGCGAAGGTCCTCCCCGACGTCCGGGGCGCCTTCTCCCTCGTCTTCATGGACGAGCACACGCTCTACGCGGCCCGTGACCCGCAGGGCATCCGCCCGCTGGTCCTCGGCCGCCTGGAGCGCGGCTGGGTCGTCGCCTCGGAGTCCGCCGCCCTCGACATCTGCGGCGCCAGCTTCGTCCGCGAGGTCGAGCCTGGCGAGCTGATCGCGATCGACGAGAACGGCATCCGCACCTCCCGCTTCGCAGAAGCGAAGCCGAAGGGCTGTGTCTTCGAGTACGTGTACCTGGCCCGTCCCGACACGGACATCGCCGGCCGGAACGTGTACCTCTCCCGCGTCGAGATGGGCCGCCGCCTCGCCAAGGAGGCCCCCGTCGAGGCCGACCTGGTCATAGCGACGCCCGAGTCCGGCACCCCCGCCGCCATCGGCTACGCGGAGGCCTCCGGCATCCCCTTCGGCGCCGGCCTGGTCAAGAACGCCTACGTCGGGCGCACCTTCATCCAGCCCTCGCAGACCATCCGCCAGCTCGGCATCCGCCTGAAGCTGAACCCCCTCAAGGAAGTCATCAAGGGGAAGCGGCTGGTCGTCGTCGACGACTCGATCGTCCGCGGCAACACCCAGCGCGCCCTGGTCCGGATGCTCCGCGAGGCCGGCGCGGCCGAGATCCACATCCGGATCTCCTCGCCGCCGGTCAAGTGGCCCTGCTTCTTCGGCATCGACTTCGCCACCCGCGCGGAGCTGATCGCCAACGGCATGTCGATCGACGAGATCGGCAAGTCGCTCGGCGCGGACTCGCTCTCGTACATCTCCCTGGAGGGGATGGTCGAGGCGACCACCATCGCCAAGCCCAACCTCTGCCGGGCCTGCTTCGACGGCGAGTACCCGATGGAGCTGCCCGACCCCGAGCTGCTCGGCAAGCAGCTCCTGGAGACGGAACTGGCCGCCGGCCCCGCCGCCACCGCGGCCGCCGACGCCCTGCGCCGTCCGTGAGACCCCGCTGCACCCCCGCAGTGACGCAGTAACGACACGAAAGCTCTGAACCCCATGTCTCAGACTGAGAGTGCCGCAGGCGGCGCCAGCTACGCCTCTGCGGGCGTCGACATCGAGGCGGGCGACCGCGCCGTCGAGCTGATGAAGGAGTGGGTGAAGAAGACGCAGCGCCCCGAGGTCCTCGGCGGCCTCGGCGGCTTCGCCGGCCTCTTCGACGCCTCCGCCCTCAAGCGCTACGAGCGTCCGCTGCTCGCCTCGGCGACCGACGGCGTCGGCACGAAGGTCGACATCGCCCGCCAGATGGGCGTGTACGACACCATCGGCCACGACCTGGTCGCCATGGTCATGGACGACATCGTCGTCTGCGGCGCCGAGCCGCTCTTCATGACCGACTACATCTGCGTGGGCAAGGTCCACCCGGAGCGGGTCGCCGCCATCGTCAAGGGCATCGCCGAGGGCTGCGTCCTCGCCGGCTGCGCCCTGGTCGGCGGCGAGACGGCGGAGCACCCGGGCCTCCTCGGCCCGGACGACTTCGACGTCGCGGGCGCGGGCACCGGTGTCGTCGAGTACGACCGCCTGCTCGGCGCCGATCGCATCCGTACGGGGGACGCGGTCATCGCCATGGCCTCCTCCGGTCTTCACTCCAACGGGTACTCGCTCGTCCGCCACGTGGTCTTCGACCGCGCCGGGATGAGCCTCGACCAGCGGGTCGAGGAGCTGGGCCGGACCCTCGGCGAGGAGCTCCTGGAGCCCACGAAGATCTACTCGCTGGACTGCCTGGCGCTCACCCGGACCACCGAGGTGCACGCCTTCAGCCACATCACCGGCGGCGGTCTCGCGGCCAACCTCGCCCGGGTCGTTCCGGACGGGCTGCACGCCACCGTGGACCGCTCCACGTGGACCCCGGGCGCGATCTTCGACCTCGTCGGCACCGCCGGCCGGGTGGAGCGCCTGGAGCTGGAGAAGACCCTCAACATGGGCGTCGGCATGATGGCCGTCGTCCCCGCCGAGTCGGTCGACGCCGCCCTCACCACGCTGGCCGACCGCGGGCTCGACGCCTGGGTCGCCGGCGAGATCACCGAGCGCGGCGACAAGGACTCCGGCGCGGAGCTGGTCGGCGACTACGCGAAGTAGGAGCGAACGCGAGGGGCCCACATAGGAACGTTCCTATGTGGGCCCCTCGCGTTCGCCGTCGCTCCGGCCGTCCGCCCCCGAGCAGCACGAAAACTCGGTCCGGGGTGTCCTGGACCGAGTTTCGGCGTACAGAAGGTCAAGCGCGACGCTGCGGCGACTGCGGACCGGACTCGTCGTCCTCGTCGTCGTCGTCCGTGTTGTAGAGATCCGCGTACTGCGCGTACGGGTCGTCTTCCTCGTCGTCGTCCTCGAACGGCTCGCCATTCGGCGGCTGGCTCGAAGTCGAAGCGCCCAGCTCATTGGCCAGACGCGACAGGTCAGTCCCGCCGCTGCTGTACTTCAGCTGGCGGGCGACCTTGGTCTGCTTGGCCTTTGCCCGGCCGCGCCCCATGGCTCGACCCCCTCGGTGACGGGGCTCGCTGGCCCCAGAGTCTTGACACGCGTTCATGATGCGAAACGGGCTCTCGGTGGAGAGACCGGTCCGTAGGGCTTCAACGGTACCTGTTTCCTCGGGTCTACGGTACGCCGTGCGCATCACATACCCCGGTACAGAACCATCGAGGTGCCCTTACCTTGCTGGTCAATCGCGATTTTAACCTCTTCTGGGGGGCCGACCCGCCGACCGGCGTGAGCGAAGTCTCCCGGACGGCGGGCCGATCACTCCCCGTGCACCGGACGGCTCAGCCGCGCCGGGCCTCGGCCATCCGCTGCTCGGCGATGCGGTCGGCGGCCGCGGCCGGCGGAATGCCGTCCGCCTTCGCACGTGTGAAGATCTCCAGGGTGGTGTCGAAGATCTTCGTGGCCTTCGCCTTGCAGCGGTCGAAGTCGAAGCCGTGCAGCTCGTCGGCGACCTGGATCACGCCGCCGGCGTTCACCACGTAGTCGGGGGCGTAGAGGATGCCGCGCTCCTCCAGGTCCTTCTCGATGCCCGGGTGGGCGAGCTGGTTGTTCGCCGCGCCGCAGACCACCTTCGCGGTGAGGACCGGGACGGTGTCGTCGTTCAGGGCGCCGCCCAGCGCGCAGGGGGCGTAGATGTCGAGACCCTCGACGCGGATCAGCGCGTCGGTGTCGGCGACCACCTGGACCTGCGGGTGCCTGTCGGTGATCCGGCGCACCGACTCCTCGCGGACGTCGGTGATGACGACCTCGGCGCCGTCCTCCAGGAGGTGCTCGACGAGGTAGTGGCCGACCTTGCCGACGCCGGCGACGCCGACCTTCCGGCCGCGCAGGGTCGGGTCGCCCCACAGGTGCTGGGCGGAGGCGCGCATGCCCTGGAAGACGCCGAAGGCGGTCAGCACGGAGGAGTCGCCGGCGCCGCCGTTCTCGGGGGAGCGGCCGGTGGTCCACTGGTTGGTGCGGGCCACGACGTCCATGTCGGCGACGTAGGTGCCGACGTCGCAGGCCGTGACGTAGCGCCCGCCGAGGGAGGCGACGAAGCGGCCGTAGGCGAGGAGCAGCTCCTCGGTCTTGATCTGCTCGGGGTCGCCGATGATCACGGCCTTGCCGCCGCCGTGGTCGAGCCCGGCCATGGCGTTCTTGTACGACATGCCGCGCGCGAGGTTGAGGGCGTCGGCGACGGCCTCGGCCTCGGTCGCGTACGGGTAGAAGCGGGTGCCGCCGAGCGCGGGGCCCAGCGCGGTGTTGTGCAGGGCGATGACGGCCTTCAGGCCGGTGGCGCGGTCCTGGCAGAGCACGACTTGTTCGTGTCCGCCCTGCTCCGAGTGGAACAGGGTGTGCAGGACGCCGTCGGATACAGCGGTCACGGTGGTGACTCCCAAGTACGAAGCGGCGGAAGGTCCCCCCTGCGGGTGGGGGAGGACACATGGCGCCATGAGATTAAGTCCTACCTGGGCGTAGGGAAGGCGGAGTGGGCCGGATCACCCCCTCGCGGAGTACCCGCGTGGAAGGATCGGGACATGTCGGTCGACTCCACGTTGCTCGTCCCGTACGCCTCCTATCTCCGGGTGTACGAGCCGCTGGCCGCGTTCCCCGAGCCGGAGCGGACCCACTGGTCGCGGTACGCCCGCCGGCCGCGCACCCCGGGGGCCCAGGACGAGCTGCGGCGCTCGCTGGCGGACCTGGTGCCGGTGCCGCCGGTGCCGGTCCCGGTGCACGAGAGCGGCGAGGCCTTCGTGGCGCACCTGGACGGCGTGGTGGTGGTCTGCCCGTGGCGGACCCGGCTGCGGGGCTGGCTGGCGCTGCGGGACCTGGTGGCGGAGGGCGGGCTCCCGGCCTCGGTCCTGGACGCGATGCTGCCGCCGGTGGTGCGGGCCCAGGTGGAGGCGGACCACGAGCGGTGGCTGGAGCGGAACCCGGACGCGCGGCCGTGGATCAGGACGGCGGTGTGGCAGGTGCCGCTGCGCTGGTTCGCGCTCTTCGGGGACGAGGAGCGGTGTTACGAGCCGGGGGACCGGGCGGCGGGGCGGGCGCCGGTGCTGCGCTACCGGACGACGATGGCGCAGGCGCGGCGGCGGCTCGCGCGGGCGCTGCGCGCGCTGCGGGACTCGGTGGACGAGGGGACGCTGGCGCAGGGTCTGGCCGACGTGGGCCGCTGGCTGGAGGAGTTCCATCCGCGGGCCCTCGTGGAGCTGGACTACGGGGGGCTCGTGCACGCGGTGGCGGAGGAGCGGCTGGCCGAGGACCGTTCGGCGGCGGACGTGGCGGAGGGGCTTGCGGCGCTGCGGGCGGGCGACGACGACGCGGCGGGCGAGGTGTACGCGCGGCTCGCGGAGCGCTGGCGGGCCGTCAGGGACCTGCGGCACGCGAACTGAAGGCCCGGTGGGACACGAATTGACATAGGTCGGGCATCTTCGTCAGGTGTGCATGGACAAGACATGTCCCGTCGGGGTAAATGATCTTCAGGCGCCTGGCCGGATCGATCTGTCCGAATCGCATGGGACGTTGGTCCTGAACCGGGCCTTTGGCTCAAGCGTGACGGACAGCACTAAACGCACCCTTGCGTCGATCACCTACCCTCGTGCCAAAATAGGACAAGGAGTCCGGGGAGGGTTCCTTCCGCCCAACTTTGGGCGGAACGCTCAGCATTGCACTCTATGGGGGGTCTGAGGACTCCTGATCGCTCTGTGACTGATCGTCACAGTGGCGTGACTGTCCGTTATGGCATGGTCAGTCGACTTCCGCCGCTGATGAACACCTGCGAGGGCAATTCCATCGGTTTGGCCGACGTGGCTGGACGGATGGTGTAGTTGTAGTGCCGAGGACAAGCCGTTCGTCCTATAACCGACTCGACCCGCTTCTGCCATTTCGGGCAAGGCGGGTCAAGGTGCAGAATTTAGAGGAAAGAACCGAGAAGGTTCGGTTCTCCCGAGGAGGCCGCTCATGACCGCTCGCACCCCTGATGCCGAGCCGCTGCTGACCCCTGCCGAGGTCGCCACGATGTTCCGCGTGGACCCGAAGACGGTGACTCGCTGGGCCAAGGCCGGCAAGCTCACGTCCATCCGCACCCTGGGTGGGCACCGTCGGTACCGCGAGGCCGAGGTCCGCGCTCTGCTGGCGGGCATTCCGCAGCAGCGCAGCGAGGCCTGAGGCCTCGGCGACAGCCGCAGCACACGCAGCACCCCGTAACACCGGGCAGGTCCGGGTCCCCCAATCCGGTCGCCCAACCCACAGCTCTGCCGGCGGTTCCTGCCCCAACAGGCCACCGTCAACGATCGCGCTGGACTCCGCCGGGTCCGGCGCGATCTTCTTTTTGCGCCCCGCCCCCTTCGCCGCGCCCCGCCCCCCTGCGCCGTGTCTCGCCCCCCACTCGTCGAACATGGGTGCAATTGCACATATTAAATTGAGTCGTTGTAGGGGTGGTGTAAATGGAGGGGTTCCTGAAGGACTTCTAGTGACTCCCGTCACACACCCGAAGCCTTGCCACTCAACAGCCTGCCACCCGGGGATCGTCCCCCAAGCCGCCGTTGGTCACCGGCCGGTGGGACTTTCGTCCCCCGTTCGAGTGGAGTTCACGCATGACGAAGAAGGCCCGCATCGAGACGATGCGGGCCTTCTTCCAAAGCGACTCTGACGGGACTTGAACCCGCGACCTCCACCTTGACAGGGTGGCGAGCTAACCAACTGCTCCACAGAGCCCTCGCAGCCGGTCTTTCGTGGCTGCGAGAAGAACTGTACAGCAGGTCAGCGGTCCGGTCGAACTCGCCTGCGGTGGGCGCCCCGCTACCGGGCCGGGCCCGGCACCGCCGCGTCGATGGCCTTCACGATCCGCTTGTCCGACACCGGATGGGCCGTGCCGAGGGCGTGCGCGAAGTAGCTCACCCGCAGCTCCTCGATCATCCAGCGGATGTCCGTGACCTCCGCCGGCACCGGCCGGCCCTTCGGCAGCTGCTCCAGGAGCCACGCGTACTCGTCGAGCATCTCGTGGACCTTCTCCATCCGGGTGGTGTCCCGCTGGACCCCGGTCGGCATCTGCTGGAGCCGCCGGTCCACCGCCACCAGATAGCGCATCAGGTCCGGCAGCCGCTTCAGGCCCGTACGGGTGACGAAACCGGCCGGCATCAGCCAGTCCAGCTGCTTCCGCACGTCCTGGAGGTTCGGCAGCAGCGCGGGGCTCGTGGTGGCCTTCAGACGCCGCTCGCACGCCTGCCAGGCGGCCAGCACCTGCTGGACCTGGCCCACGGTCCGGATCGTCAGCTCGACGAGGTCGGCGCGGACCTTGTCGTACAGCTTCCGGAAGGACTCCTCGTCCCACACCGGGCCGCCGTGGTCCGCGATCAGCCGGTCGGCGGCGGCGGTGGCGCAGTCGTCGAACAGCGCCTGGATCGAGCCGTGCGGGTTCGCCGACAGGGCCAGCTTCTGCTGGTTGGTGAGCCGGTCGGAGGCGAACTTCGCCGGGTTCACCGGGATGTTCAGCATGATCAGCTTCCGGGTGCCCCGCCACATCGCCTGCGCCTGCTCGGCCTCCGAGTCGAAGAGCCGCACGGCGACGGTGTCGCCCTCGTCGACCAGCGCCGGGTACGCCTTCACCGGCTGCCCGCCCCGCTTGGTCTCGAAGACCCGCACGAGGCTGCCGATCGTCCAGTCCTTCAGGCCCGAGCGCTCCAGGGACGGCCCGGAGCCGTCCGGGCCCGCCGTGGCCGCCTGGGCGGCCTTGGAGAGCGCCTGACGGGCCTTGGGGCGCAGCTTCAGGCGCAGCGTCTCCAGGTCCTTGTCCTCGGCGAGCTTCCGGCGCCGCTCGTCGACGATCCGGAAGGTGATCTTGAGGTGCTCGGGGACCTTGCCCCAGTCGAAGTCCTCCGGCGTCAGCGGGACGCCGACCATCCGCTGGAGCTCGCGCGCGAGCGCCGTCGTCAGCGGCTCCTGGACCGGTACGACCGCGTCCAGGAAGCGGCCGGCGAAGTTCGGCGCGGGCACGTAGTGGCGGCGGATCGGCTTCGGCAGCGAGCGGATCAGCTCGGTGACGACCTCTTCCCGCAGACCCGGGATCTGCCAGTCGAAGCCCTCGTCCGTCACCTGGTTCAGGACCTGGAGCGGCACGTGGACGGTCACGCCGTCCGCGTCCGCACCCGGCTCGAACTGGTACGTCACCCGGAACTTGAGCGCGCCCTGCCGCCACGAGTCCGGGTAGTCGTCCTTGGTGACGGCCCCGGCCTTCTCGTTGATGAGCATCTCGCGCTCGAAGTCGAGGAACTCCGGCTCCTCGCGCCGCTTGTGCTTCCACCACGAGTCGAAGTGGGCGCCGGACACGACGTGTTCGGGGACCCGCCGGTCGTAGAAGTCGAAGAGCGTCTCGTCGTCGACGAGGATGTCCCGGCGCCGGGCCCGGTGCTCCAGCTCCTCGACCTCGGTGAGCAGCTTGCGGTTGTCGGCGAAGAACTTGTGGTGGGTGCGCCAGTCGCCCTCCACCAGGGCGTTGCGGATGAACAGCTCGCGGGAGACCTCGGGGTCGATCCGCCCGTAGTTGACCTTGCGGTCGGCGACGATCGGGACGCCGTACAGCGTCACCTTCTCGTACGCCATCACGGCCGCCTGGTCCTTCTCCCAGTGCGGTTCGCTGTACGTCTTCTTCACCAGGTGCTGGGCGAGCGGCTCGATCCACTCGGGCTCGATCCGGGCGTTCACCCGCGCCCAGAGCCGCGAGGTCTCCACCAGCTCGGCGGACATCACCATCCGCGGGGGCTTCTTGAAGAGCGCGGAGCCGGGGAAGATCGCGAACTTGGCGTTGCGGGCGCCCAGGTACTCGTTGCGGGTGCCCTCCCGCTTCTGGTCCCGGCCCTCCTTGGACTCCTTCACGTCCTTGAGGCCGACGTGGGAGAGGAGGCCGGAGAGGAGGGAGACGTGGATGGCCTGCTCGGGGAAGGTCTCGTCGTCCCGGGGCTCGGTGAGGTGTATCCCCATCTGCTTGGCGACCGTGCGCAGCTGGGCGTAGATGTCCTGCCACTCGCGGATGCGCAGGAAGTTCAGGTACTCCTGCTTGCACATCCGGCGGAAGGAGGACGAGCCGCGCTCCTTCTGCTGCTCGCGGACGTACCGCCACAGGTTGAGGAAGGCGAGGAAGTCGCTGGTCTCGTCCTTGAAGCGGGCGTGCTGCTGGTCGGCCTGGGCCTGCTTCTCGGAGGGCCGCTCGCGCGGGTCCTGGATGGAGAGCGCGGCGGCGATCACCATGACCTCGCGGGCGCAGCCGTTCTTGTCGGCCTCCAGGACCATGCGGGCGAGCCGGGGGTCGACGGGCAGCTGGGAGAGCTTCCGGCCGAGCTGGGTGAGCCGCTGCCTCTTCTTCCCCTCCTGGGGGGACTTCTCTTCGGGTTCGATGGCGCCGAGCTCCTGGAGGAGCTGGACGCCGTCCCGGATGTTGCGGTGGTCCGGCGGGTCGATGAAGGGGAACTTCTCGATCTCGCCGAGGCCGGCGGCGGTCATCTGGAGGATGACGGAGGCCAGGTTGGTGCGGAGGATCTCGGCGTCCGTGAACTCCGGCCGGGTGAGGAAGTCGTCCTCGGAGTACAGCCGGATGCAGATGCCGTCGCTCGTACGGCCGCAGCGGCCCTTGCGCTGGTTGGCGCTGGCCTGCGAGACCGCCTCGATGGGGAGGCGCTGGACTTTGGTGCGGTGGGAGTAGCGCGAGATGCGGGCGGTGCCCGGGTCGATCACGTACTTGATGCCGGGGACGGTCAGCGAGGTCTCGGCGACGTTGGTCGCGAGGACGATCCGGCGGCCGGCGTGCGCCTGGAAGACCCGGTGCTGCTCGGCGTGGGAGAGCCGGGCGTACAGCGGGAGGATCTCGGTGTCGAGGAGCTTCTTCTTCGTCAGCGCGTCCGCCGTGTCGCGGATCTCCCGCTCGCCGGAGAGGAAAACCAGGATGTCGCCCGGTCCCTCCTTCCGGAGCTCGTCGACGGCGTCGCAGATGGCGGTGATCTGGTCCCGGTCGGATTCCTCGGAGTCCTCTTCGAGGAGGGGCCGGTAGCGGACCTCGACGGGATACGTACGGCCGCTGACCTCGACGATCGGCGCGTCGCCGAAGTGGCGGGAGAAGCGCTCCGGGTCGATGGTCGCGGAGGTGATGACGACCTTGAGGTCGGGGCGCTTCGGGAGCAGCTGGGCCAGGTAGCCGAGCAGGAAGTCGATGTTGAGGGACCGCTCGTGGGCCTCGTCGATGATGATCGTGTCGTACGCGCGCAGCTCGCGGTCCGTCTGGATCTCGGCGAGCAGGATGCCGTCGGTCATCAGCTTCACGAAGGTCGCGTCGGGGTTCACCTGGTCGGTGAAGCGGACCTTCCAGCCGACGGCCTCGCCGAGCGGGGTCCTCAGCTCCTCGGCGACGCGCTCGGCGACCGTGCGGGCGGCGATCCGGCGCGGCTGGGTGTGCCCGATCATGCCCCGGACGCCCCGGCCCAGCTCCAGACAGATCTTCGGGATCTGGGTGGTCTTTCCGGAGCCGGTCTCACCGGCGACGATCACGACCTGGTGGTCGCGTATCGCCTCCAGGATCTCGTCCTTCTTCTGCGAGACCGGGAGCTGTTCGGGGTAGGTGACGGCGGGCACGCGGGCGGCGCGCCCGTCGACGCGCTCCTTGGCCTTGGCCGCCTCTGCGGCGATCTCGTCCAGGACGGCCTCGCGGGCCTCGGGCTTGCGGATGCGGCGGGCGCCTTCGAGACGGCGGCCGAGCTGGTGGGAGTCCCGCAGCGAGACCCCGGCCAGGACGGACTGGAGGGCGGCGAAGGAAGTAGACATACGGAATCCAGGATCGCACCTGCGGACGAGAAGCGGCGAACCGATTTACGAAGGGGGCCGACCGGTGGTGCGTAGTATTCCGGGCATCTGCCCCGGACCGGAGAGGTTTCGCATGTTCCGCACCACCCGCGCGTCGGCGGCGCTGACGGTGTTGGCGGCCGTGCTGCTGGGCCTGCTGGGCTGCGGGGCCTCCCACGCGTCGGGGGGTACGGCTCCGAGCGCGGCCCCGGTCGTCATGGGCGCCGCCGTGCCGGGGTGCGACCCGGGGCATCCGGCCGACCTGGGCGACGCGGGTCCCGTCGTACCGCCGAGGGCGTCCGGCTTCGCCGAGCTGCTGCCGGCGCTCGGCGCCGACCGGACGCTGTGCGGGGTCCGGCAGCCGGACCTCCGCGCCGCCGCCACGCCGCCGGGCCGGGAGCCGCCCGCGCGGGTGCCGACACCCGTGGAGCTGTCGGTCCTGAGGGTGTAGGAGGACGGCCGCCTCCGCCGTCCCTTGCCCTTCCCTCTCCTCCCTCAGGAGCGCTTCCGCATGTCCAAGTCCACGTCCAAGCCCGCTTCCAAGCCCGCTTCCAAGTCCAAGCCGATGGTGATCGTCGCCGGGGTGGCGGTCGCCGCCGCGCTGCTCGGCGTCGTCTCGTACACCGCCACCAAGCCCTCGTCCCCCGGCACCTCCGGCTCCTCCGCCGTCGCCGAGGTGTCCGCCGACCCGCAGGCCGGGGTGTACGCGGAGCTGGAGAAGTACGCCCGCCGGGACGCGTCCGACAAGCTCGCCCTGGGCCGCGCCGACGCGCCGGTCGTGCTGATCGAGTACGCCGACTTCAAGTGCGGCTACTGCGGGAAGTTCGCCCGGGACACCGAGCCGGCCCTGGTGGAGAAGTACGTCGAGAACGGCACCCTGCGCATCGAGTGGCGCAACTTCCCGATCTTCGGCGAGGAGTCCGAGGCGGTGGCCCGCGCCTCCTGGGCCGCCGGCCAGCAGGACCGTTTCTGGCAGTTCCACAAGGCGGCGTACGCGGACGGGGCCAAGGAGAAGGGCTTCGGCTCGGAGCGCCTTGCCGCCCTCGCGAAGGAGGCCGGGGTGCCGGACCTCGCCCGCTTCGCGAAGGACAGCGGGAGCGAGGCGGCCCGGGAGGCCGTACGGAAGGACCAGGAGCAGGGGTACGCGCTCGGCGCCTCCTCCACCCCCTCCTTCCTGATCAACGGGCGGCCGATCGCGGGCGCCCAGCCCCTGGAGACCTTCACGGAGGCGATCGAGGCGGCGGCGAAGTCGGCGGCGAAGTCGGCGAAGCCTTCCTCGGACAAGACGGCTCCTGAGAAGGCGGCCGGGCAGTGACCTCCGGGATCGGCTACTTCGCGGCCTTCCTCGGCGGCCTCCTCGCCCTCCTCAGCCCGTGCAGCGCCCTGCTGCTGCCGGCCTTCTTCGCGTACTCGATCGAGAACCGGGCGAAGCTGGTGGCGCGGACCGCGATCCTCTACGCGGGCCTCGCCACCACCCTCGTACCGCTGGGCGCGGCGGGCTCGCTCGCGGGCCGCTTCTTCTACGGGCACCGGGACCTGCTGGTCGCCGCCGGCGGCTGGCTGATCATCGGGCTCGGCGTCCTGCAGATCCTGGGCCTGGGCTTCGCCTCGCGCCGGATGTCGGAGGCGAGCGGCCGGATCCGCCCCACCTCGGCGGTCTCGGTCTACGCCCTGGGCCTCGTGTACGGCCTGGCGGGCTTCTGCGCGGGCCCGATCCTCGGCAGCGTCCTGACGGTGGCGGCGCTGAGCGGCAGCCCGGCGTACGGCGGTCTGCTGCTCGCGGTGTACGCGCTCGGGATGGCGGTGCCGCTGTTCGTGCTCGCGCTGCTGTGGGAGCGGTACGACCTGGGGCGGCGGCGCTGGCTGCGCGGCCGGCCGCTGCGCGCGGGCCGCTTCGAGGTCCACTCGACCTCGCTGGCGTCGGGCCTCTTCTTCATCGCCCTGGGCACGCTGTTCCTGGTCTTCGACGGGACGACGGCGCTGCCGGGGCTGCTCTCGGTGGACGACTCCTTCGCCGTGGAGCGGCGGGTCGCCGAGTGGGGCCGGGCGGTGCCGGACTGGGCGCTGCTCGTCGGCGTCGTGGCGGTGGTGGGTCTGGTGCTCGCGCTGCGGGGCCGGAACCGTACGCGGCGGGCGGAGCAGCCGGAATAGAGGAAGGGCCCCGTTCTCGCGAACGGGGCCCTTCTCCTTGTGGCTGGGGCCGGGGTCGAACCGGCGACCTATCGCTTTTCAGGCGATCGCTCGTACCAACTGAGCTACCCAGCCACGAAGCTGTTTCCAGCTTCAGCGACTCTGACGGGACTTGAACCCGCGACCTCCACCTTGACAGGGTGGCGAGCTAACCAACTGCTCCACAGAGCCTTGCTTGTGTACGAGCACTAGTCTCGCACACGGTTGTGCGTGCCCCCAACGGGATTCGAACCCGTGCTACCGCCTTGAAAGGGCGGCGTCCTGGGCCACTAGACGATGAGGGCTAACGGCCCCACCTGGCGCTTCTCAGCGCGTCGGGGACGTGAGAAGCATATGGGATGGCAGGCGGTATCGCCAAAACGGTTTCGGGGGAGGGGAGAATGGGCCCGTGCTGGAGATGACGCGCGAGGAGTTCGAGGAGCTTGTCGCCGAGGCCCTGGACCGGATCCCGCCGGAGCTGACGCGGCTGATGGACAACGTGGCGGTGTTCGTGGAGGACGAGCCCTCTCCGGACGACCCGGAGCTGCTCGGGCTCTACGAGGGGACGCCGCTGACCGAGCGGGGGGAGTGGTACGCGGGCGTGCTGCCCGACCGGATCACGATCTACCGGGGGCCGACGCTGCGGATGTGCGAGTCCCGCGAGGACGTCGTGGCCGAGACCGAGATCACCGTGGTCCACGAGATCGCCCACCACTTCGGCATCGACGACGAACGGCTGCACGCGCTGGGCTACGGCTGAGCCGGCTTCCCCGGGGAGGCGCGGGGTTCGGCCCGGGCCGGCCGATCGGGTCGAACAAGGGTGTCGCCGTGCCGTGTCCCTTGCGGCGGCTGGGGAGTTGGGCAGGGGGACGCGTTCCATTCCCCGCTTTCTGTGTCCTGGAGGTGCCTCCGTGCGCCCTTTCCCCACCCGCGTTCGATGGGCCGCCGCCGCCCTCGCGGTCGCCGCGTGCGCCGGTCTGAGCGGCTGTATGAGTGTCGGCGACGAGAGCGCCCGGCCGGCGCCCGGAGCGAGCGGGGGTGAGTCGGGGGCCTCGGCCGAGCCGGACGGGGGCGGCACCGGTGAGCCGGACGGGGGCGGCGGGGCGTACGACGGCGGCCGCGGCGGGCACGCAGGCGGCCCCGACGCGGCGGGCGGGGGCGGGAAGTCCCCGGTGCCGAGCGATTCGCCCTCCGCCTCCGCCTCCGCCTCGCCCTCCGGGGACGTGAAGCACCCGACGCCGGGCGAGCCCGGCGGTTCGCCGCCGTCCAGGACGCACCCCGCGGGCGGCGCGGCCGCCGGCGGCCAGGACGGGACGGGCGGCGCGGCCGGGAGCGCGGGCGGCGGGGAGGCGGGCGGTCCCGGCGGGAGCGCCGGGAGCGGCGACACCGGTGGGGGCGGCACGGACGGAGGGGGCGCGGGCGGGACCGGCGGCGAGGCCGGAGGCGCCCCGGGCGGGAGCGGGGGCACCCCTTCGCCGGAGCCCACGCCGACGCCGACCCCGACCCCGACGCCGACCCGGGAGCCGACGCCGGAGCCCACTCCGGAGCCGACGTCGAACCCGAGCGATCCGCCGACCGAGGGGCCCTCGGCGCAGCTGGGCGGGATGCGGGCGGCCGGGGCGGCCACCGAACCGGCGGCATCGCCGCAGGTCAGCCCGGCGTGAGACGGAGGTCACTCCGATCGGCTTGCCAGCGGTGGGGGAGGGTGCGTATGGTGGTAGATCGTTTGATCCCATTTGCCCGGCGCCACCATCGAAGAGCGCCGCGACTGGCGCGTACCTCTCCCCTTGCCGTGGCTGACCGCATTGAGGCGGTCTTTAAGGCGAAACACGGAGTTGACGGGCGCGTGCCGAGACTCCGGAAGGTTTCGCATTTCGCATGTCCATTTCCAGTTCTGACCACACCGTCATGCCCGAGAACGACGAGATCACCACGGTCTCCGAGATCACCGAGATCGCGGAAATCACCGAGATCGTCGAGCTGGCCGACGACGCGGAGATCACCGACGAGGCCACCGAGGCCCTCGACGACTCCGACCTGGCCGACGAGGCCGCCGACGCCGACGACGCCGACTCCGACGCGGCCCCCGAGATCACCTTCGGTGACCTGGGCCTGCCCGAGGGCGTCGTCCGCAAGCTCGCGCAGAACGGCGTGACCACCCCCTTCCCGATCCAGGCCGCGACCATCCCGGACGCCCTGGCCGGCAAGGACATCCTGGGCCGCGGCCGCACCGGCTCCGGCAAGACCCTCTCCTTCGGCCTCCCGCTGCTCGCCACCCTGGCCGGCGGCCAGACCGAGAAGAAGAAGCCCCGCGGCGTCATCCTCACCCCGACCCGTGAGCTCGCGATGCAGGTCGCGGACGCCCTCCAGCCGTACGGCGACGTGCTCGGCCTCCGCATGAAGGTCGTCTGCGGCGGTACGTCGATGGGCAACCAGATCTACGCCCTGGAGCGCGGCGTCGACATCCTCGTCGCCACCCCGGGCCGTCTGCGCGACATCATCAACCGCGGCGCCTGCTCCCTGGAGCAGGTCCAGATCGCCGTCCTCGACGAGGCCGACCAGATGGCCGACCTGGGCTTCCTGCCCGAGGTCACCGAGCTCCTCGACCAGGTCCCGGCCGGCGGCCAGCGCCTCCTCTTCTCCGCCACGCTGGAGAACGAGATCGACAGCCTGGTCAAGCGCTACCTGGTGAACCCGGTCACCCACGAGGTCGACCCGTCCGCCGGCGCCGTCACGACCATGACCCACCACGTCCTCGTCGTGAAGCCGAAGGACAAGGCCCCGGTCACCGCCGCGATCGCCGCCCGCAAGGGCCGCACCATCATCTTCGTCCGCACCCAGCTCGGTGCCGACCGCGTCGCCGAGCAGCTGCGCGAGTCCGGCGTGAAGGCCGACGCGCTGCACGGCGGCATGACCCAGGGCGCCCGTACCCGCACGCTCGCCGACTTCAAGGACGGTTACGTCAACGTCCTCGTCGCCACCGACGTCGCCGCCCGCGGCATCCACGTCGACGGCATCGACCTGGTCCTCAACGTGGACCCGGCCGGCGACCACAAGGACTACCTGCACCGCTCGGGCCGCACCGCCCGCGCCGGCCGCTCCGGCGTCGTGGTCTCCCTGGCCCTGCCGCACCAGCGCCGCCAGATCTTCCGCCTGATGGAGGACGCGGGCGTCGACGCCTCGCGCCACATCGTCGGCGGCGCCGGCGCCTTCGACCCCGAGGTCGCCGAGATCACCGGCGCCCGTTCGCTGACCGAGGTCCAGGCCGACTCGGCGAACAACTCGGCCAAGCAGGCCGAGCGCGAGGTCGTCGACCTGACCCGTCAGCTGGAGCGCCTGCAGCGCCGTGCCGTCGAGCTCCGCGAGGAGGCCGACCGCCTCGTCGCGCAGGCCGCCCGCGAGCGCGGCGAGGACCCGGAGACGGCCGTCGCCGCCGTCGCCGAGGCCGCCGAGGCCGAGGTCACCGCCGCCGCTGCCGAGGCCGAGCGCGCCGCCCGTGAGGAGCAGCGCCGCGAGGAGCGCCCGGCCCGTGACGAGCGCGGCAACTACGAGCGCCGTGACCGCGGTGGTTTCCGCCGCGACAACGACCGTCCGTCGTTCCGCGACCGTGACGACCGTGGTGGCGACCGTGGTGGTCGTTCGTTCGAGCGTCGTGACGACCGTCCGTCGGGTGGTTTCCGCCGCGACAACGACCGTCCGTCGTTCCGTGACCGCGATGACCGTGGTGGCGACCGTGGTGGTCGTTCGTTCGAGCGTCGTGACGACCGTCCGTCGGGTGGTTTCCGCCGCGACAACGACCGTCCGTCGGGCGGTGGCTTCCGTCGCGACAACGACCGTCCGTCCGGTGGTTTCCGCCGCGACAACGACCGTCCGTCGTTCCGTGACCGCGATGACCGTGGTGGCGACCGTGGTGGTCGTTCGTTCGAGCGTCGTGACGACCGTCCGTCGGGTGGTTTCCGCCGCGACAACGACCGTCCCTCGGGTGGCGGCTTCCGTCGCGACAACGACCGTCCGTCCGGTGGCTTCCGCCGCGACAACGACCGTCCGTTCAACCGCGACCGTCGCGACGACCGCCCCTCGGGCGGCGGCTTCCGCCGTGACGACCGCCCGTCCGGTGGCTTCCGCCGCGACGACCACCGCCCGTCCGGCTCCTCCTTCGGTGGTGGCCGCCGCGACGACAAGCCCCGCTGGAAGCGCAACGGCTGAGCCCGCGTGACCTGACCCACCGACGAACCCCCGTGACACCCGCTGTCACGGGGGTTCGTCGCGTCCGGCGTACAACCATCACGGCCCCCCGCCGGTCTCGTACACGGACACGTGCGAGGCTCGTACGTCCGATCACTCGTCACCCGTCACCGTCACTCGTCACCGCCACCCGTCACCGCCACTCGTCACCGCGCCGGAACACCCCGGGGAGGGCTCTCTTGTCTCGTACCGCACCCGCGCGTCGTGGGCGTACCCGCGCCGTCCTGCTCGCCGCCGTCCTCGCCGTCACCGGCGCGGGGCTCGCGCCGGGCGCCGTGGCCGCGCCCGGGACGCCGGTGGTCGGGATCGACCAGCTGGACGTGGAGCCCAGCTGGCGGGCGGAGCCCCGCGCGGAGATCGTGCTGGCCGCGGGCGCGGGCGGGTACGCGCATCGGACCGAGGGCTCCGGGGCGGGCGTGGAGTGGACGGACCTCGCGAGCGGCACCAGCCGGTCGCTGGGGGACGGAATCGCCTCCTTCGCGCGGTTCGGGACCGGCGGCCGGTACGCGTACGTGGCGCCGAACCCCGGTGCGCACGGGGTCCTGGACCTGGAGACCGGTACGACGACGGCCCTGACCATCCCCCAGGACGCCTCCTACCGGGGACTCGTCGGCGACCGGCTGCTCTTCCAGCAGTACGTGCCCGGCACCTCGTCCGGCTCCACCGGCGGATACTTCCTCCGGGCCGCGAGCGCCCCGAACGGCGCCTCCGTCCCCGTCACCGGCTGGCCCGTAGGCGCCGACCTCCACGGGGCGCGGCTGGTGGCCGGCGCGGAGGGCGTGGCCGTACTCCGGTTCACCGTCGGGACCTCGGGCGCGGACCGCGACTCGCTCCTCGGCCTGGTGGACCTGGCGACCGGGCGGATGCGGGTGCTGGCGGCGCCGACGGCGGCGGCGACGACGGCGGCGGACGGGGTGCTCGTCGCGGGCGTCGCCGTCACCGCCGAGCGGATCGCCTGGGTGGACCCCGACCGGAACGTGCACATCCGGCAGCGCGCCGACCTCGACGCACCGGGGACGACGTATCCGCTGCCGGCCGGACTGGACGCCGCCCGGATCGGGCTCGTCGGCGACTGGCTCCTGACCACGACCGAGTCCGCGACCGCGGGCGGCGCGCTCACCCGCCGCCTGGTCGCCGTGAGCCCGGCCGGCGTACGGCAGACGCTGCTCGCGGGGGCGCAGCAGGAGATCACGCAGATCGCGGACGGATCGGGCGTGGCCGTCACCGGCGGCACGTCCGCCACCGACTGGGCGGTGTTCAAGGCCGTACCCGGCAAGGGCGGCGCCGCCCCGGCCCTGGAGAAGCTGCGCCCGGTGGCGCCGCTTCCGGCCGAGGTCGAGTCCCTGGCGCTCGGCATGGGCCGGCTCACCACCCTGGAGCACGACGGGCCGAAGGGCGCCGGCTTCTACAGCCGTACGCTGTCGGCCGGGCCGCTCCACACCGGTCAGTCCGCGGCGGCGTGGGCCGGCGCCGAGACGGGGGCGGAGGCGTCCGAGCCGCCGCTCCTCGACGGCGGCGACGGGCGGGTCGTCTCCTTCCCGAGGATCCCGGGCACCGCGCGCGCGGTCGTCTCCCGCGGGACCACCGGCGCGAACGCCGGGCGGACCACCCGGGTGGCGGTCGACCGGGACGGCCGGATCGCCGACACCTTCGGCCGGTGGACGGTCTTCCAGACCGGCACTCCGGGCCGGCCCGGCGAACTCGTCGTCGGCGGCGAGACGCTCGTCCTCGACCTCGACGGCCAGAAGACCGTCTCCCGCCAGGCCCAGACCGCCGCGGCCGTCTGGGGCGACACCCTCTACACCGGCACCGGCAGCGCGGGTGACGTCGCCCGCAAGGACCTCGCCGGCGGCGGCGCCCTCAGCACGGTCGCGACCGGCGCCGGCTGCCCCCTCACCGAGCTGCAGACGGCCGGCCGCTGGCTCTACTGGGCGTGCGCGCGGTACGAGAAGCAGGGCGTCCTCGACCTCAGGAACCCGGCCGCGCCCGTCCGCATCGCCCTGCCGGCGGGCGCGTACCGGGGCGGACTCCTCGGCGACGGCTACTTCGTGGACCAGAGCTCCGGCTCGTACCTGCGCGTCACCCCCTTCCACACCGGGAAGGCCGGCACGCCCTTCGACCTGACCCGCGCCGAGACCGTCTCCGGCGAGCGCCGCGTCACCTGGACCGTCGACCGCTTCGGCGGCGCCGTCGCCTACCGGGGCGCCGACCAGCGGGTGCACGTCGTCTGGACCGGCGTCCCCACCTCCGACCTGAAGATCGCCGCCGCCTCGACCCCGGCCGGGCTGCGGATGCCCGGCACCTGGAAGGCGTCCTGGACGCTGTCGAAGCCCGCCTCGCAGTACGAGGTGAACGTGATCGACGCGTACAACTTCAAGCCCCTGCGGACCTTCCGCGGCACCGAGACCCGCGAGCGGATCGACGTCACCTGGGACGGGAAGAACGCGGCGGGCCTGCCCGCGCCGAACGGGCCGTACGCGTGGGTGGTGCGCGCCCTCACCGCCGACGGCAACGGCCGCGACCTGTACGCCTCTGGCCGGATCACCGTCTCCGGCAGCCGGCCCGCCTTCCGCGACCTCGTGGGCTCCGACGCCCAGGGCGAGCTGCTCGGCGTGAACACGTCCGGCGCCGTCTCCCTCTACCGGGGCAACGGCCTCGGCGGGCTCTCCGCCCGCACCACCGCCACCGGCGCCGCCTTCCCGGCCGGTACGCTCCTCGTGCCCTTCGGCGACGTGAACGGCGACAGCTGCGCCGACGTCCTCGGCCGCGTCGGCAACGAACTGCGGGCCTACCGGCCGGGCTGCGGCAAGGTCGTCACCGGCTCGTCCCCGTACACCGCCATCGGGTTCGGCTGGGCCCAGTACGACGTGCTCACCCCGCCCGGCGACGTCAACGCCGACGGCCACCAGGACCTGATCGCGCGCCAGACCACCACCGGCGACATGTACTTCTACGCCGGCACCGCCGGCCACCGCCTCGCGCCCCGCGTCCGGATCGGCACCAACTGGAAGCTGTACAAGCGCATCACCGGCGCCGGCGACCTCGACGGCGACGGCCGGGGCGACCTCCTCGGCATCGACGCCTCCGGCGTCCTCTGGGTCTACTTCGGCACCCCGACCGGCGGCGTCACCCCGCGCGCCCGCGTCGGCGGCGGCTGGCAGGTCTACACCGCCGTCCAAGGCACCGGCGACCTGAACGGCGACGGCACCGCCGACCTCGTCGCCCGCGACACCTCCGGCCGCCTCTACGCCTACTACGCCTTCGACCGCGGCCGCACCAACGCCCCCTACGCCCCCCGCGAGCTCATCGGCACCGGCGGCTGGAACACCTTCCGCACCCTCCACTGACCCGCCGCCCGGCGCGGCGGGTTCCGATACCCGATCGGTTCCCCGGGCCCGTCGGGCTATGCTGCACGGAGTGCTCGCACACGGGCCGTTAGCTCAATTGGCAGAGCAGTGGACTTTTAATCCATTGGTTGTGGGTTCGAGTCCCACACGGCCTACCGAGTGGTGGGGGAGGGAAGACCCTCCGACCTGCTGCGGAGCGCCCCGACCGGTTCGTTCCGGTCGGGGCGCTCTGTCGTTCGGGGGTGCTTGCGCGGGCGGTGCGTGAGCGGGTGGGTGGGAATCGGGTCCGGCCCGGTGTTCCTCGTGGACGTCCTCGTCGGGTGCGGGCCGTGAGAGGCGTCATCCGCTGACGGCCCGGATGACCAGGAGCGGGATGGAGAGGACCGCGGCGGCGACGAGCGGGCGGCGCCAATCCAGGGACGCGTGCAGACGGACAGGTCCTGCGCCGCTCCCGTCGCGGAGGGCGTCCCGGTGTGCCTCGCTCAGGATCCTGCGGGCTCTCTGATGGGTCGGGTACTTGGTGAACGCCCCGATCAACGAGCCGCCGAAGGCTATCGAACGGAGGATCCGTCCGTCCCTCAACCGGATGCTCAGCCCGTCGTCCGCAGTCACGCCGGCGACGTCCTTCCACGCGACCGTCGAGGTCACGAGAACGTTGGTGAGGGAGAGACGCGTCGCCGTGAAGCGGATGGCAGAGTTCCATCCCATCAGCCAGAAGAACAGGGTGAAGGCGGCGACGACCAGGGACGGCGCGAACTCATCCTGCTCGAAGGCGGCGAGCGCCATCGCGATCGCGTAGAACACCACCGCCGCTGTCATGGGGAACCAGGTGAAAGACCGCCGCCTGACCACCTCTGCCCGCACCCCCTTCTCGCGAGACGCTTTGAGCACAGCCCCTCCCGGCTCTGTCATTCGTCCGTCCGGGCCGTACGGCCGCCCGCTCCGTTCGCGTCCCGTCACGTCGAGGTCCCGAGGTCCGCGCGGCGCAACTCTCCGGCGGTCAGGGCGCCGTACGCGGCCCCGACGAAGAGCGTGGCTGGGATCGTGAACATGCTGCGCTGATCACTTTCCAGGACGACGACGTACTGGCTTCGGGAGACCTCGATCGTTCCGCGTTCATAGGGGGTCGTGTCGAAGGCGAAGTATCGGCCGTCTTTCGTCTCGGCCGCCTGCAAGTGCCCCTCACCCACCCCGCTCGGGATCGTCAGCACCACGCCCGAGAGGAACAGCGCTCCAAGCGCGACCTGTACCTTGCCCGGCAAGCACCGGAAGGCCAGCCACATGGTGCGTCGGTCTGCTCGCGCCAGCATGAGGCGTGCGAGGGCAGCGCCGAAGACCGGGAAGAGCGATACCGCGATCGCTGCTACCGGCCATCCCGATTCCGCCAGGGGCAACGTCCCCGGCAGCCATGTCAGTCCGGCAAGCACGAGAAGCGTCGCGCCCAACCCGGCTGCGAGGCCCCCGTGCAGTTTGAAGCTCCATCCCATGCACGCAAGGCTGACACAGGGATCGATCCTTGTAATTGCCGTCCCCCGGCAGAGTGTCGGCACCCCGCATTCCAGGCTGCGTCGATTCAGCGGGCCCCGGACTCGGCGAGCGAGCGTACTTGCCGTACCACGGAAGGGAACCGGAGCAGTGCGCGCGATGGTGGATTCGCAGGCCGGTAGGGATTGGGAAGGCCCGGGACCGGGCCATGCGTGCCGGCCCGGGCTTGGCGTCATTACACGGCCGGGGCGATCACGACCTCAAGTACTGACCCAGCCTTATGGCGACTACGGGTACGCCGCCATAGAAGGCGCACCGGGTCAAAGACCACGGATCGTCCAGGAACCGGCCGCCGATCCACCACACCGAGGTCGCGAAGAACCAGCTGGCAATCCAGAGGAGCCAGCTCGGTATTCGGCTCAACCAGTCGTCCACGGGATGAGGTTAGCCGTTCCCCCGAAACGGACGCGAGGGAGGTGACACAGAGGGAAAAGGGCGAACTCAGCCGGGCTCGGGTAGGAATTCGACCCTGCTCGCCCGGGGAACGAGTGCGGCGGCCGCTTCGGCCACGGCGCGGTCGACCTCCGGGAGGAGGCTCGTGCACGTGTCCGAGGCCGGGGTGATCGTGGAGTGGCGGAGGGTCTCCTTGATCGTGTGGATGTCGCAGCCGGCGCTGTGGGTGAGTGTGGCCGAGACGTGGTGGAGGTCCCGCAGGGGGATGGGCGGGAGGCCGGTGGTGGAAACCAGGTCACGGCGCACACCAGCTTCGCCGCTGTCCTCTCGTACCGCCTCGGACCAGGCTCTGCACGTCCCCGTGCATACCGAGGCAGAACCTGTCGAGGACCAGACCAGCGAAGACGAAGCGACCCATTAAGCAAGACCTCATTCCCGGCACGGAAGAACGAGGCACTACGCCGCATGCTGTCTCCGACGGCTTCGATCCCACCCGGCTGACCCAGGCGCGTCGGCTGGCGGAGATGACGAAGAAGGACGTGGCTGCCCAGCTAGGGGTGACTCCTGCCGCCGTGGGACAGTATGAGACCGGGGCGTCCAGGCCACGACCTGATTTGATCCCTGCTTGCGGAGATCCTCGGGGTTCCGGTTACGTTCTTCCTGCTGGGAAGGCTGGCTAATCGGCTCGACGCTTCCATGGCCCACCTCCGGAGCCTGCGTAGCACGCCGAAGTCCCAGCGAGAGCGGGCGCTTGCCTTCGCGGAGCAGGTCTGGGACTTTACGTACGCGCTGGAACAGCGGATTCAGTTGCCTCTGGTCGATCTGCCCGGCTTCGCCGGCGGGGAGGTCCACCCCGGCGAGGAGCTGTCCACCGCCCCGTGTCCGCCGCCCGAGAGCTCCGCAGGCGCGGGGCTTGCTACGCCACAGGTTTCCGGCATCAGATCAGTGGAACGTAGGGGCGTCATCAGGGCCGACTGGTCTCAGACTCGGCCCTGATAGCGCGTTGACGTGCTCCAAGGATCAGAGCGGTGACTCGACTCAGAGGCTTCCTGCGCTTATAACCCCCCGCAGTATGTGGGCGATCTCCTCGGGCTTTAGGTCGATGCCGGAGAGACCCTCCGCGGTCAGCGGGATCTCCTCCAGCGCGTATTCGCCGCGGCCCTCGGCGCTGAACTCGGGTCCGGTGCGGTCGTCGAAGGCCCAGGTGGCGATGCGGGCGAGGTAGAGGAGCTGGCGTTCGCCGGCGGTCTCCATCGTGTGGAGGAGGCGGACGATGTCGGGCCTTCCGCGCGATCTCCTCACGGATCTCCCGGTGGAGGGCCGCCTTCCGGGACTCGTCGCCGGGCTCGACACAGCCGCCGCCCAGGACGACGACCGCCGCATGGTCACCAAGCGCCTCGCCATGTCCGAGACCGCCATCGGCAAGCCGGCCGCCGCGCCCGGCGACTCCTGGGCCGCTCACTACTACCCTGGCCGCTGGGCCCACGAATCACGAATCCGGCATGATCCTCGCCTGCCTCGGCGACCTCGACGCCGCCGAGGAACACCGCCACCTCGCCCTCGACATCGACGGCCTCGACCGCCGCCGCACCCGCGCCGAGCGGTGTGGCGAGTGGGGGACAAGATGCGGAACGCCGATCTGGTGGTCGCGGAGGACGGCCTCACCAAGCTGGCGGACGATCTCGATGGGATGCAGCGGTATCTGGAACAGTAGATCCGCGCCATGGACGAGGTCGTCGACAGGACATCGACACCGCCAAGCTCAACCGGATCGTCGATACCTACACCGGCAGGCTGAGCGGTCTGACCGCCCGTATGGAGGCGCTGAAGGACAAGCTCGACGAGGCATACCTGAGCGCCCCCAAGTTCGAGGCTGGCGTCGCCCGCGCCCTGGAGGAGTTCAAGGACTCGAAGACCTGGCTGAAGATCGACTCCCAGGGCAACTACGACCTGAACCTCGCCGCCAACGAGTACACGTCGGGCGGTCACACCCTCGACAGGCACGTCGGCAAGACCGACGAGCAGCTCGCGCAGCGGCTGCGCGACCAGCAGGCGAACGGTCCGACACAGGCATGGCCGTACGGCAAGCCGGGGATCGGCGGTGCCTCCGCCTTCCCCACCTACCGGCGGGCCGAGGAACTGACCGAGTACAACCTGAACCGGAACAAAGCCGCGATCGACGCGTGGATCAAGGGACCGCCGCCGCCGGCGGATGGCGACGTCAAGTCGTTCTACGCGACGGCCCCCCACAACGAGACCAGCGGACGCAGCGTGAGCAAGCAGCCGGTGGACCCGAACGATCCGCTGTCCGGGTACAAGCAGGGCGGTCTGAACGCCAAGGGATACGACGTGAACGGCATCGACACGAGGATCCGGTACGACAGCGGCCGCACTCCGCCGTTCACCGTCATGACGTCGATGCCCTACAAGTCCTAGCGTCCAGCCGAGAAAGGCCAGCACCCATGTCCGTCGACCAAGCCTCTTGGGAAGCCGCGGTACGCCACCTGTTCGAGGACGCGTACCCGTACGACGCCACGGGCCCGCGCCGCCACGAGGACTGGGTCCTCGACGTCATCGCCCTGATGGCCCGGTCCGTCCCGGACCCCCGGGGCTGGGACGGTCTCGACGACGCGGCGCAGGCACCGGAGCGCGAGGGGTTCCCCACGTACCCCTTCGTCGTCCACCCTCCGGAGTACATCGCCACGCGCCTCAAGGAGATCGACCGGGACAGCGCCGAGAACCTGCTCCTGGCCCTCACGGACGACCGCTGCACCCTGTCGAACCTGAGGCGCTTCACGGAGAGCGAAGAGGAACTGCGGGCGATGGCGCGCACGATCCTCGCGCGGTACGGGGAGGCCGTCACCTTCCACACCAACGTCAACCGGCCCGGCCGCGTCCCCGGCACCCTCGACTTCTCAACGCCGGACTGGGGGTACAGCCCGCTCAGTGTCTACACGGAGGACTGCGGCCTGATCGTCGTCTCCGACATCGAGGTCGGCATGTTCTGGAACTTCTCCGACCACTGAGCCCCCCGCCCTCCGACCGGGCGATTTGAAAGGATGCCCCCGTGCTCACCCGCTCCGCCTCCTACCCCGACCGGGAGACCGCCCACTGGGCCACCCAGCAGGTGGTGACCGCCAACGAGCAGGCGATCCACCGCTGGCTCGCCCAGGGGACCCGGGCTCGGCTCACCATCGAGGCCGCCTGGCCCTCCCGCGAGGAGCCCGTGGGCCGGGTGCAGCTCGCGGCTGATCTGCTGGCCGGGCACGGTCCTGTCGATGTCCGCGCGGCACGCGTGGTGCTGAGCCGCGAACCGGCGAGCCCGCACGGCTTCGTCGTCCACACGACCGTCCCGTTCTACCTGTAGGGGCCGTACGCACATGTCCATGAAGCCGCTCGAACACGACCGCCGCTACGGCGAACTGGACCAGGTGATGCGGGCGTACCTGGGCCGGTCGGCCGACGACACCCCGGAGCGGCGCAGCGACGCGCTCGACGCCTATCTGCGCCACACCTGGCACACTCGCCCCTCGGCGATCGCGGAGGCGGAACGTCAGCTGCGCGCGTACAGCCGCAACCCTCCGGGCCGCCTCCGACATGAGCTGGGCGAGTTCTACGCGATTCCGGACACCGGGATGCCGCAGGCCGCGATCGGCGCTTGGCTGGGGGTGCTGGCCGACCACCTGAAGAGCAGCATCGAGGAGGGCGACGTGCCGGAGCCGTCGTCACCCCGGACCCACTGGGAGTGGCACGCGCGCTTCCCGGAGACCGCGCAGCTGCTGGGGGGCTGGTTCTCGCAGGACGTCGTCGACGAGTTCCCCGACCACGACGCAGCCGTCGCCGACTACGCCGCCACGACCCACCCCCAGCTGGTGGCCCGGCTCGTGGGCGAGCTCCACGAGCTGCTCGCCCTCCCCCTGGACGAGGGCGACTACGCCTTGGCGGCCGCCGAACTCGGCATGGAGGTCGGCCCACCTGACCCGTTCTCGTACGGCGCCTGGTTCCAGTCGGTGGCAACGATGCTGTCGAGCGCCTGACGCGGGAGCGACATCGACGGTGGGCCGCAGCGCCGTCCGTGCGTGAGCGATGCGTGAGTGGACGTTTCGGCACGGCCGGTTCCGTTCGGATCGGGCGGCACCGTTCACCCTGTCCCCGACCAGGCATCCTCGGACGGAGTGGCGCTTTTCGGCACCACCCGGTCGAATCCGGCCCAGGACTTTCAATCCATTGGTTGTGGGTTCGAGTCCCACACGGCCTACCACGAAGCACCCGCAGCCCCAGGTCACCGACCTGGGGCTGCGGCGTTCCCGGTTACTCCTTCCGGGTCACAGGGCGAGCAGGGCGCGGCCGGCGGCTCGGGGGTCGGTGAGGGGGCGGAGGGCCAGGCGGAGGAGGGCGAGCGGGTTGTCGTCGCCGGCGACGCGGTTGGCGCTGAGCTCGTCGCAGGTGGCGCACTGGTGGATGATCAGCCACTCGCCGTCCGGGCGGGCGGACATGCCCAGCGGCTCCATCCGGCCGTGGCAGTCCGCGGCGCGGTCGCCGGGGATCCTGCGGTCGACGTGCAGGCTGGCGAGGCAGTGGGGGCAGTGGTTGCGGTGCGCGGTGCCGGGGGCGACCAGGGAGACGTCGAGCCGGCAGGACGCGCACCGGAAGTGGTCGGCCCGGTGCCCGCCCCGGGTGTGCAGGACGTCCTTGTAGCGCTGCGGCCGGCGCCGGCCGTGGTTGTCGCGGTTGTTGCGCGGCATGGCGGTGTCCTTCCTGTCCGGCGCTCAGAGGGTTCCGAACGCTTCGAGCGGGAAGGGCGGTTGGGCCAGTGGGCGGACCGCCATGCGCATGAGGATGAGTTGGTTGTCGTCGACGCACACCGGGTTGGACGTGAGCTCGTCGCAGCGCACGCAGCGGTGGATCACCCTCCAGTCACCGGTCCGCAGGACGGCGATGGCGATCGGCGACATCCGCCCCTCGCAGTCGCTCGACCCGCCCTCGACGTGGTCGAGGACGTGCCGGGAGTGCAGACAGGACGGGCAGTGGTTGCGCGGCGCGCCGTCGGAGGCGTACGCGGACACGGTGAGCCCGCACCACGCGCAGGCGAAGGTGCTGAGACTGTGGGTGCTGTGGGTGCTGTGGGCGGGGTGGGAGGTGTGGTTGGACACCCGGTTGCTCCTTGCTGAGAAGTCGGTCGAGACAGCAAGAGCAGGCCGAGAGGCCTCGTCGGAAGGCAGCCCGATCGTCGCCACGGAACGGTGGCGTACAGGCAGGTCGAAGCACCGGAGAACACGTCCGGCAGCCACCCGGGGAAACGAGCGGCGAAAGGCGACGGACGGTTACGCGGTACGGCGAGGCGCACTCGGCGCGGGCCGGGGCATAAAACACCTTTTCCCAGGGCGCTCAGGCCCAGAACGAATCACAACGACCTCCGCAGGCTAACAAGGCGTCTGCCGGGGGCGTCAACGGATTATTCGTGTCCCGCACATGGGTGAATGCGTGGGGGCGGCGTTTGGGCTTGGCGGGGTGGGGCGCCTCGCCGGGAGGGTGGTCGTGGGGTGTTCCTCGTGCGGGTGCTGTGGACGTTTCTTCGGGGTCTTCCGGCCAGCCTTCGGTCGGCTCCTCGCCCGTCGACCGCGCTCGCCCCGGCTCCGAGCACCACCTGATCGTCGACCGCCACAGAACCCCGCTTGCGGTAACACTCACCGGCGGCAACCGGCACGACGTCACCCGGCTCCTGCCGCTGCTGGACGCTGTCCCGCCGATCCGGGGCCTTCGCGGACGCCCCCGCCGCAAGCCTCGGCGGCTGTACGCCGACCGGGGCTACGACTTCGACAAGTACCGGCGCCTGCTGTGGAAACGCGGCATCAAACCCGTGATCGTCCGACGCGGCGTCGCCCACGGTTCCGGACCGGGCAAGGCGCGGTGGGTGGTCGAGCGCGCCTTCGCCTGGCTGCACCAGTTCAAACGACTCCGCACTCGCTACGAACGACGCGCCGACCTCCACCAGAGACTGCTCGAACTGGCCTGCACGATCATCTGTTTGCGACGCCTTTGAAAGGCTCTCCGCCCCCAGCAGTAGGATCCCGGCGCATGACGTCCCCTGTGCACGGTGACTCCGAGTTGTCCCGTCAAGAACTTCCTGGCGAACCCGGTGCTGCCGAGGGCGACGACACGCTGATCGACATGCTGTGTACTCGCGCGTGGGACCCGGGCCGACGGTTCGACACGGCACCGGTCCCACGTGCGTGGATCGAGGAACACTTCGGCCCGGAGCATCCGGAGCACATTCGGAGCCAGACGGTCGGCTCCAGCAGCAACGGCGTGATCGTGCTCAAGTCGCAAACCGAGGAGGTGGCGGCCTACTTCGCTGACGTTCCGCGCGGACCGTTGTTTCCGCCGGTCACGCCATCTGAAGTCGAAGCCGCCGAGGACATCATCGGGCGTCCGCTGCCGACACTCCTCCGGAGGATCTACACCGAGGTCGGCGACGGCGGCTTCGGGCCTGACGGCGGTCTGGCCTCGCTCACCGACGGTCGGCGTGCTCCGGGGGACCTGATCGACTGGCCCTGTTCGGTCACCCGGCACGAACACGACTGCGCGGCGGGGCTGCCCGGATCATGGCTGTACCTGGCGTCGGGCGGCTGCACGATGCAGTGGCATCTGTCATTGCTCGCAGCCGGCAACCCCGTGCTGCTCTATGACGCAGACGGCTGGGTGCCAAGCTGGGGTGAGGGCCCCCATGACGGCCTGCGCCACGCGACCGGATCACTGGGGCAGTGGTTGTGGACCTGGGCCGATGGCGGCGATGTCTGGGCCGAGGCACTCAGCCTTCCGTAACCGATGCACAGAGCGGCACTCGGCTCTGCTCGGGACGCGGTTCGGCGTGTCGGCGCTCGTGGTCGCGGTGGCCGTCCTCGGAGCCGTACGGGCCGCGGCCGCCGCCCGGCTTTGGTGCGCGACCACCACGACGGCGGATCAGGGGTGTGGCCGGGGTGACCGGAGCGGGTGCCGGGGGGCTCTGCTCGGTCCTCGCCGCCGGGTCGCTCGGTGGCGTGCTCGGGCTGCCCATCGCCTGTACGGATGCCCTGCCCGGGCCGTGCGAGGCGTTCGCCCTGCTGCTCCTGCCCGCGGCTCGGCAGCCGCGAGGTGCTGCGGCGCGATCCGTATCCGACGGTCCGGGCGCGCACGGCTGGCATCGCCGGTCTCTCGGAATCAGGGAAGTGATCTTCCTTCGAACGGCTGCTGTCGTGGGGTGGTTCGGGGGAGGGTGGGGGAGGCTTGGAAGGTGGAGGTGGGGTCGTGGACGGGGATGTGCGGTGGTGGGGCGGCGGGGCCGGGGCGGGGGGTGCCCGGGAGTTGGCGCGGTGGGCGTTGGGGGCGGCCGCGGGGGCGGTGGTCGTGCTGCTCTCGGCGTTGGGGGGTGGCGGGCTGTATGTGCTGCTGAGCGGGGTCGTGGGGCTGGTCGCGGGGGCCGTGGGGCTGTGGTGGTTCGTGGCGCACCGGGGGGCGCTGCGGGTCGCGGGGGGTATGGTGGCGGTGGGGGCGCCGGTGGGTGTGCTCGTGCTGTACGTGATCGGAGGGTTGTGGCTGTTCGCGCTGGCCGCGCTCGGGTTGTGGGCGGTGGCGCTGGGGTGTGCGCGGGCGGCGCTGCGCCGGCCGGGTGAGGTGGTCGACGCGCCCGCGCCCGCCGTGGCCGCCGGGCGGCCCCGGCAACCGGTGCTGATCATGAATCCGAAGTCCGGGGGCGGGAAGGTCGAGCGGTTCGGGCTCGTCCGGAAGGCGGAGCGGCTCGGGGCGCGGGTCGTGGTGCTCGATCCGGCCGAGCCCGTGGACGTCACGGCGCTCGCCCGGAAGGCCGTCGCCGACGGCGCGGATCTGCTCGGGGTGGCCGGCGGGGACGGCACCCAGGCCCTCGTCGCGGCGGTGGCCGTCGAGCACGATCTGCCCTTCCTCGTGATCTCGGCCGGGACGCGGAACCACTTCGCCATGGACCTGGGGCTCGACCGGAACGATCCGGCGGCCTGCCTGGGCGCGCTCACCGACGGCGAGGAGCTCCGCGTCGACCTCGGCACGGTCGCCGGGCGGCCGTTCGTCAACACCGTCTCCTTCGGGGTGTACGCGGACGTGGTGCAACGGCCCGAGTACCGCGACGCCAAGGCCGAGACCGCCTTCGAGGCGCTGCCCGACCTGCTGCGGGGCGGCCTCGGCGACCGGCTCGACGCGACCGCCGACGCCACCCGGCTGCCGGGCCAGCAGGCCCTGCTCGTCAGCAACAACCCGTACGCCGCGCCCGATCCGTTCGGCGCGGGCGGCGGGCAGCGCCCCCGTCTGGACGGCGGGCGGCTCGGCGTCATCGGCATCCGCGTCGACGGCGCCGCGCACGCCGCCGAGCTGGCCGTCCTCGGCAACCGGTCCACCGCGCTCAACGTCCTGACCGCGCACCGCGTCGAAGTCCACGGAGGGGTCACCAACACCGGGGTGCCGAAGGGGGAGCGGACCCTGCCGGTGGCCGTGGACGGGGAGGCGCTCGTCCTGCCCACCCCGGTCGTCTGCGAACTGCGGCCGCGGGCGCTGCGCGTGCTGGTGCCGAGGGTCCGGCCGGGAGTGGTTCCGCCGCCCCCGCCGTTGGACTGGCGGAGGCTCGTACGGATCGCCTTCCCCGACCCGTACGGGTCCGGCCCCGTGAACAGCCCGGAGAACCTTCCGGCCAACCTTCCGGCCAACCGTCCGGTCAACCGTCCTCGGGCGTCGTCCGAGGACTCCTACAGGAGTGGCGCATGAGCAGCGAGGACGAGAGCAGGTACGACGAGGACGGGCGCGGCGGCACGCGGACCGCGCCCCCCGTGCGGCTGCGGGACCGGCCCCTGGCCGCCGTCTCCACCGCCCAGGCCGTCCTGCACGACCTGCGGGCGGTGGACGGGGCCGTGTACGGGGCGGTGGCCGCCACGCCCACGCCCGCCCTGGACGCCGGCCTGCGCCGCCTCTCGCACGCCGCCGACCACTCCAAGATCTCCTTCGCCGTCGCCGCCGGGCTCGCCCTCTTCCCGGGGCGGCCGCGCCGCGCCGCCGTCGCCGGTGTCGGCGCGATCGCGATCGCCTCGGCCACGGCCAACCTCCTCGGCAAGCGGCTGGTCCGCCGGCCGCGCCCGGACCGGGAGGCGGCCCGGGTGGTGGTGGGCCGGCACGTGCCGATGCCGGAGTCGGCCTCGTTCCCGTCCGGCCACACCGCCTCGGCGGTCGCCTTCGCCACCGCCGCCGGCGTGGCCCTGCCGCCCGCGGCGGTGCCGCTGGGGCTGCTCGCCTGGGCGGTCGGCTACTCCCGCGTCCACACCGGGGTCCACTACCCCGGCGACGTGGCCGCCGGCGCCGTCCTGGGCCTCGCCAGCGGCGCCGCCTCCCTGGCGGTCGGGGCCTCCCTCCTGAAGGCCCGCCAGGCGGCCGCGTAGGGGAAGGGGACGGTCTACGGGATCCGGGTCATCGTCACGCGCCAGAGGCGGCGCGGGAGTTCGCCCTCCTCGAAGGCGGTGACGTCGTCGAGCCGCCAGCCCTCGGCGGCCAGTTCCTCGACGAGCGCGCGGGAGAAGAAGTGCACGGCGAAGCCGCCGTGCTCGTGGATGTCGTCGCCGAGGTCGCGGCCCGTCCCGTAGTGGGCGTCCCCGGTGTGCCGGACGGTGAAGACGAACCGGCCGCCGGGGCGCAGCACCCGGCGCACCTCGGCGGTCAGGGCCCGGATCTCGGCCGTCGACAGGGCCATGCACATCAGCATGTGGGCGAAGACCGCGTCCGCGGAGCCGTCGGCGGCGGCCAGCGGCTCGCGCACGTCCTGGACCGCGGTGCCGATCCGGTCCGCGAGGCCGTGCTCCTCGGCCGCCGCCCTCAGCTGGGCCAGGCCGGTGGCGCTGAAGTCCGTCGCCCGTACGGAGAATCCCGTACGGGCGAAGTGGAGGGCGTCCCGGCCGTGCCCGGCGCCCAGCTCCAGGACGTCCCGGACGCCCGCCTCCCGGAAGAGCCCGGCGGCGTACCGGGCCGGGGCGGAGGGCTCGTCCCCGTACATGCCGGGGTGGGTGGCGTACGTGGACTGCCAGTGGTCCCGGTGGGCCGCGCCCGCCGGGTCGCCGCTCCGCGGTTCGTGGCTGCTCATGGGGCCGACGGTACGGCCCGGGGTCAGTCCGGGTACACGGCGCGGGCCAGGGCCTCCGCCGGGATGTCCAGGGCGGCGAGGCGCTCGGGGTCGGCCAGGACGTGCATCCGTACGATGCGGTCGCCGGCGATCGTGAAGGCGAGGAGCGAGGCCGGCCTGCCGTCGACGACCCCCAGGACGGCGGGGGAGCCGTTGACGACGAGCGGCAGCGCCGCGTTGCGGAAGCTCGCGTACATGAGGGCCTGGCGGACGATCGCCTCGGCGCCGCGCACCACCTTGGAGGCGCCGGCCAGGAGCGGGCCGCCGTCGGCGCGCAGCACCGCGTCCGGGTCCAGGACGGCGAGCAGACCCTCGAAGTCGCCGCCCTGGGAGGCGGCGAGGAAGGCGTCGGCGATCTCCCGCTGGCGGCGCGGGTCGGGGCCGGGGCCCGGGTCGGCGTCCTGGACGCGCCGCCGCGCCCGGCTCGCCAGCTGCCGGGTCGCCGCCGGCGTACGGTCCACGATCCGCGCGATCTCGTCGAAGGAGACGGCGAACATGTCGTGCAGCACGAAGGCGAGCCGCTCGGCCGGCGCCAGCGTCTCCAGGACGACGAGGAGCGCGAGGCCGACGGACTCGGTGAGCTCGGCGGTGTGCTCCGGGTCGCCGACGCCGGGGATGTGCACGACCGGGTCCGGTACGTAGGTGTCGAGCGGGTCCTCGCGCCGGGAGCCGCGCGAACGCAGCATGTCCAGGCAGACCCGGCCGATGACCGTGGTCAGCCAGCCGGTGAGGTTGGCGACCCCGCTCACGTCGGTGCGGCTGAGCTTGAACCAGGTCTCCTGGACCGCGTCCTCAGCCTCGCTCAGCGAGCCGAGCATGCGGTAGGCGACCGCCCGCAGATGGCGCCGGTCGGCGTCGAAGCGACGCGCCAGCGCGTCGGCGGCGATCGCGTCGCCCGCGTCGCCCGCGTCGACCGTGTCGCCGGGGGTGGGCGTGGGCGTGGGCGTGGTCGCGCCCGCGTCGCCGGTCGTGGTCTCCGGCTCGGACTCGGCGTCGACCGGGGTCCCGGTCCCCGTCCCGATTCCGGTGCCGGTCGCGGCTCCGGTCCCGGTCCCGGTCCCGGTTCCGGTCCCGGTCCCGGTTCCGGTTCCGGTCCCGGTTCCGGTTCCGGTCCCGGTTCCGGTCCCGGTTCCGGTCCCGGTTCCGGTTCCGGCCCCGGTTCCGGTTCCGGCTCCGGTCCCGGCCCCGGCCCCGCCTCCGGCTCCGGTCCCGGCCCCGGCCCCGCCTCCGGCTCCGGACCCGGCCCCGGCCCCGCCTCCGGCTCCGGACCCCGTTCCGGTCCCGGTTCCGGCTCCCGTCCCGGCTTCGGCCCCCGTCCCGGTTCCGGCCCCCGTCCCGGTCCGGGCGCCGGCGCCGCTCGCGGTCGTGCCGGCGTCCGTCGTGCCTTCGGTTCGTTTCGGTGTCGTCTCGTCCATCCGCCCGTGTCCCCCTTCGCGTCCCGTCATGCCTCCATGACGGATCAGGATCCCCGGATGTGATGCGCCGCCGTCTCGGGCCGTGAGATCCACGCCGTACGTGTGCGATCGCCAGGGTTTCCCCGGGCCAGGCAGCCGACCCCCGTGGAATGCCACTTCAGCGCGATGATCATCATCCGTAGATTGATCACCATGACGACGACAGACGACCAGGTCAAGCCCATCAACCCCGTCCTGCGCACCCCGCCGGCCTCCCCCGCCGCCGCGGCCGCGTACTTCTCCGCCAGCCTCGCCTTCCACGCGGACGTCTCCGACGTGGCCTCCGTCCTGGCCGGCGCCCGCGAGACCGGCGCCGACCCCGGCTTCGTCCTGATCGACACCCGCTCGACCGCCTCCTGGGACCAGGGGCACGTCCCCGGCGCCGTCCACCTCCCCACCGCGCTCATCCCCGAGCAGGCGGAGCGGATCCTCGACAAGGGCGTCCCGGTCGTCACCTACTGCTGGGGGCCCGGCTGCAACGGCGCCACGCGCGCCGCGCTCGCCCTCGCCGAGCTGGGCTTCCAGGTGAAGGAGATGCTCGGCGGCTTCGAGTACTGGGCGCGCGAAGGTTTCGCGTACGAGACCTGGGAGGGGCCGGCGCGGCGGACCGCCGACCCGCTGACGGCCCCGGTCGACGCGGAGGACTGCGGCTGCTGACCGGCTGCCGGGACTGGATCCTGGATATCGGATTTCGCATTCAGCCGTCCATGCCGTAAGGTCATATTCACCGACGCGGGGTGGAGCAGCTCGGTAGCTCGCTGGGCTCATAACCCAGAGGTCGCAGGTTCAAATCCTGTCCCCGCTACTCAGTAGCCCGAAGGCCCGGATCGTATCCATACGATCCGGGCCTTCGGCGTTCCGTCCCCGGGCACTTCGCGAGCGGCTGGCTTGACCTTTACGCAACGTCAAGTTCTACCGTTCTCGGCATGGAGTGGTCGATCCAGGAGATCGCCAGGAAGGCCGGCACCACCAGCCGCACGCTCCGCCACTACGGCGAGCTGGGGCTGCTGGAGCCGAGCCGGATCGGCGCGAACGGTTACCGGTACTACGACCAGGCGGCGCTCGTCCGGCTGCAGCGGATCCTGCTGCTGCGCGAGCTCGGGCTGTCGCTGCCCGCGATCGCCGAGGTCCTCGAAGGCCAGCGGGACACCTCGGCCGCCCTGCGCACGCATCTGGCCCTCCTCCAGCAGGAGCGCGAGCGCATCGGGCGGCAGATCGAGGCCGTGCGGACCACTCTCCACAAGACCGAGAGAGGAGAACGGCTCATGGCCGAGGAAGTCTTCGACGGCTTCGACCACACGCGGTACGAGGCGGAGGTCACCGAACGGTGGGGCCGCGACGCGTACGAGCGGGGCGACCGCTGGTGGCGCTCGCTGACCGAGGCCGAGAAGAAGGAGTTCATGGAGACGCAGGCGGCCATCGCCCGCGACTTCGGCGCCGCCGCCGCGGCCGGGCTCGCGGCGGACGCCGACGAGGTGCAGGCGCTGGCCCGGAGGCAGTACGAATGGCTGTCGGTCACCACCGCGCCGACGAAGGAGTACCTGATCGGGCTCGGCCAGATGTACGTGGACGATCCGAGGTTCACCAAGAACTACGACCGGCACGGCGAGGGCACCGCCGTCCTGGTGCGGGACGCCCTGACGGTGTGGGCCGAGCGGAACCTGTGAGGCCCGCGCGTCCCCGGCGCCCGAAGTAAACGGCGGCCGAAACCGTACCGCTCCGAGCCCCGCCTCTTTGCGCGGGCGCGAACGCGGAACGTAACGTCGCGAACGCCATGTGTGAGCAGGCCGTGACGGACGCGCGAGGAGCAGCAGGAGGACGGACGCCCGTCCTCCTGCTGCTCCTCGCGCTCCTCGCGCTCTTCGCCGGGCTCTGCCACGGCGTCCCCGGCCCCGCCGGGCCCGCCCTGCCGGGGCACCCGGCGACCGGCGCGGCCGTCGCCGTCGTCGGCCCCGCCCACGGCGCCGCCCCGCACGGCTGCGGGCAGGACGGCGAGGGGCACTCCGCCGAGGTGCCGCCGCCTGCGCAGACAGCCTCCGCCCCGCAGCCCGACCGGCCGGGGCCCGGCGCGGTCGTCACCGTCGGGCACACCACCCCGCTGCCGCCGGCGGCCGAGCTCCGGCACGTCCGCAGCCGGGAGGGGCCCTGCCCCGAGCCCGGACGGCTGCTCGTCTCCCTCGGAGTGGACCGGAACTGAGACCGCCCCCGTCGCGCCCCCGCGCGCGACGGCCCGGCCCTCTCCCTTCCGGAGCACCACCCCCTTCCGAGGACACAGCCATGCCTCCGCACGCTCCTCTGCTCTCCCCCGCGCACCCCACCGTCGGCAACACCCCCGTCCTGTGGACGGACGACGGCTACTGGGCCAAGCTCGAAGGCTTCAACGCCGGCGGCATCAAGGACCGCCCGGCGCTCCACATGGTCGAGGAGGCCCGCCGCCGCGGCGATCTGCGGCCCGGCGCGCCCATCGTCGAGTCGACCTCCGGCACCCTCGGCCTCGGGCTCGCCCTCGCCGGGGTCCTCCACGGCCACCCCGTGCACGTCGTCACCGACCCCGGCCTGGAGCCGATCGTCGAGCGCATGCTCGTCGCCCACGGCGCCACCGTGCACGTCGTCACCGAGCCCCGTCCGCGGGGCGGCTGGCAGCAGGCCCGCAAGGACCGGGTCGCCGAACTCCTCGACCTCCTCGACGGGGCCTGGTGGCCCGACCAGTACGGGAACCCCGACAACCCCGCCGCCTACGCCGGGCTGGCCGCCGAGCTCTCCGGGCAGCTCGACCGGATCGACGTGCTCGTCTGCGCCGTCGGCACCGGCGGCCACTCGGCCGGCATCGCCCGCGCGCTGCGCGCCACGAGCAGCCCCGCCCTGGAGCTCGTCGGCGTCGACTCGATCCGCTCCACCGTCTTCGGCCTGCCCGCCGGGGAACGGCTGATGCGCGGCCTCGGCTCCTCCATCCACCCCGCCAACGTCGACCACGCGGCCTTCGACGAGATCCACTGGGTCGCCCCGGCGGAAGCGGTCCGCTCGGCCCGCCGGCTCGCCGCCCGCCAGTACGCCACCGGCGGCTGGAGCGTCGGCGCGGTCGCCCTCGTCGCGGGCTGGCTCGCCCGCACCCGCCCGCGCGGCACCCGGATCGCCGCCGTCTTCCCCGACGGCCCGCAGCGCTACTTCGACACCGTCTTCAACGACGCCTACTGCGCCGCCCACGGCCTCCTCGACGGACCCGTACGGGACGAACCCGCGCCCTATCAGGGCCCGGAGGGGATCGAGGCGTGGACCCGCAGGGTCCTCGACCGCAGCGGGGCGCCGTCCGCGAGCGCGGAGACCGAGCAGGCCGGGTCCGGGAGCGGGACGGTGGCGGAGGCCGGGACGGTCGCGGCGGGCCGGATCACGGCCGGTGCGGAGGGCGGCGACCGGTGAGTACGAGCACCCCCACCACGCCCGCCCCGGCGGACCCGGCCCGCGGCGGGATCTGGAAGCGGAGCCGCGGCTTCGAACCGGCCGTCCGGCTGCTCTTCCTCAACCAGCTCACCATCAACCTCGGCTTCTACATGCTGATGCCCTACCTGGCCGCCCACCTGGCCGACGGGCTCGGCATGGCGGCCTGGGCGGTCGGGCTCGTCCTCGGTGCCCGGAACCTCTCCCAGCAGGGCATGTTCCTGGTCGGCGGGGCGCTCGCCGACCGGCTCGGCTTCAAGCCGCTCATCGTCGCCGGGTGCGCGCTGCGGACCGTCGGCTTCGGCGCGCTCGCCTTCGCCCAGTCGCTCCCCGTCCTCATCGCCGCCTCGCTCGCCACCGGCCTCGCGGGCGCGCTCTTCAACCCCGCCGTCCGCGCCTGCCTGGCGGCGGAGGCGGGGGAGCAGCGCAGGGTCGAGGCGTTCGCGCTGTTCAACATCTACTACCAGGCCGGCATCCTGCTCGGCCCGCTCGTCGGGGTCGCCCTGACCGGAGTGTCGTTCCGGCTGACGTGCCTGGTCGCGGCGGTGCTCTTCCTGGGCCTGACCCTGGTGCAGCTGCGGCACCTGCCGGTCTCCGCGGGCGGCGGCCGGCCGGAGCCGAAGGACGGCGCGGAGGACGGGACCCGGGGCCAGTTCCGTACCGTCCTCGGCAACCGCACCTTCTGGCTCTTCTCGCTCGCCATGACCGGCTCGTACGTCCTCTCCTTCCAGGTCTACCTGGCGTTGCCGCTCGCGGCGGGCGGCTCGGGCGTGACGACCGCGCTCTTCGTCGTCTCCGCGCTCGTCGCGCTCGCCGGGCAGCTGCGGATCACCGCCTGGTGCGCGGCCCGGCTCACCCGCGAGCGGAGCCTCGTCCTCGGACTCGCCCTGATGGGCGGCGCCTTCCTGCTGCTGGCGCTGCTCGGCCGGGGCGCGCCCGCGCTGCTGCTGTGCGCGGCGGTCCTCGCGGTGGCGAACGCGGTGCTCTACCCGTACGAGATGGACACCGTCGTCGCCCTCTCCCGGGGGCGCTGGGTGGCCACCCACTACGGGCTCTACAACACCGTGTGCGGGGTCGGCATCACCCTCGGGAACCTCGGTACGGGCGTGCTGCTCGACGCCACGGGCTGGACGGCCGTGCCCTGGCTGGCCCTGTGCGCCGTCGGGCTGGGGTGCGCGGCGGCGGTCGCTTTGCTGGGGAGGGGCGGACGACTGCGGACGGAGTAGCCGTACGCCCCCGGGGGCGTACGGGTGCCCTCCCCGGGGGTGTACGGGTGGGTTCCCCGGGCGTACGCCGGTCGGACCCCCGCCGGTCGCCGCGCGGCGGCGGGGCGGGGAGGCTTGAGGGGTGTGCGGTCGCGGGTCCCGGCCCCGGCCCGCACGGCCCGGTGGCGGGCCCCGACCGGTCAGGAGTTCTCAGGTGGCGCACCCTCGGGGCGAGGAGCCCGGCGGCCGTATGGCCGGGACCGGTGTGCCCCGGGGCCCCTACGGGGGCGAGCCGCCGCCCGTCGCCTTCGGGGCGACCCGGAGGTTCCTGCGGGCGCTGCCGCCGCTGATCATCGTGGGCGGGGTCCTCTTCGACCTGGCCACCCCGCCCTCGTACACGGCGTCGCCGCTCTTCTCCGCCGCGCCTCTGATCGCCGCGCCGTTCTTCTCCCGGCTCACGACCCTGCTGACCGGACTCGCGGCGATCCTCGCCTCCGTCGGGCTGCACACGTACAACGACACGCTCTCCGACATCCCCTCGCTCACCGAGACCCTCACCGTGGTGACCGTCTCCGCGCTCGCGATGGTGATCAACCTGGTGGTGCGGCGCAGCGGCGAGCGGCTCGCGTCGGCGCGGGTGATCGCGGAGGCGGCGCAGCGGGCGGTGCTGCCGATGCCGGCGGAGCGGATCGCGGGGCTCCAGTGCGCGGCGCGGTACGAGGCGGCGCAGGCGGACGCGTTCATCGGCGGCGACCTCTTCGCCGTGCAGGACACCCCGCACGGGGTGCGGCTCGTGGTCGGGGACGTGCGGGGCAAGGGGATGGACGCGGTGGAGGCGGTGGCCGTGGTGATCGGCGCCTTCCGGGAGGCGGCCGAGCAGGAGGCGGCCCTGGAGGGGGTGGCGGCGCGGCTCGAACGGGCGCTCACGAGGGAGGGGACGCGGCGTGAGGGCTTCGACGCCTTCGAGGGGTTCACCACGGCGGTGCTCGCCGAGATCCCGCACGAGGGCGGGGTCGTACGGATCGTGAACCGGGGGCATCCGCCGCCGCTGCTCCTGTACGGGGACGGGCGCCTGGAGCCGGTGGAGCCGGCCGAGGCGGCGCTGCCGCTCGGGATGGGGGAGCTGTCGGTGGGGCCCGACCGGGCCGACGAGCGGCCGTACCCGCCGGGCGCGACGCTGCTGTTCTACACGGACGGGCTGTCGGAGGCGCGGGACGGGCAGGGGGTCTTCTACGATCCGGCGGCCCGGCTCGCGGGGGCGGTCTTCCCGGGGCCCGAGGAGCTCCTCGACGCGCTCGTGGACGACGTGCGGCGGCACACCGGGGGCCGTTCGACGGACGACATGGCGCTGCTCGCGGTGAGCCGCCCGGCGGCGGGGGCGCCGGAGCGGCGGCGGACGATGCCGGTGGTGCCGCCGGAACCGGCGCACTGACGCGGGTACCCCGTGCCGGAGCCCGGTCACGGTCCGTGCTCGCGAGGTCTCACAGGGATAACAATTGACATAACGTCAGATTCGAGGGGTGGGGCGAAGGGCCGCTGAAGGGTGCTCAACTCGGGCGATTCCCTGTCAATTCAATGAATGATCAAGGGGAACGGCTTGGAATAGGAGCGCCGTGTCTATTAACGTTCGATAACGCAGCGCGGTCGTCCCAGCCGTCGCAAGAGACGGCTCCGTGCGCACGTGCCGAATCCCGCAAGGGAACCGGGGAACCAACCCTTGGGGTGAATCGGGCCCCTCGCACCTCCCCCGTGCGAAGAGCCCGTAGGAGACCTTCCTGCTCCGAACCCGTCAGCTAACCCGGTAGGCGAGAAGGAAGGAAAGGAGCGCGCCTCCGTGGCGTCCAACACCCCCGTACCCGAAGCCCCCTTCGAACCCTTCGGCGGCCCGGGTGCCGTCGGCGCGGACGACCCGGACGGCTTCGCGCCCGGCGCGTACGAGACGGCCTCCTTCACCCCCGCCCCCGGCGAGTGGAACCCGACCGAGGGCTCCCTGCGCGCCGAGAGCCGCTCCGGCGGCCGGCACCGGGTCGTGAAGCAGCGGTCCAACTTCGCCCGCTCCTCCACCGTCCTCGGCGTCGGCGTCATCGCCGCCGTCGGCGCGGGCGGCCTCGCCACCGCGCAGGAGAAGGCCCCCGTCGCCATCTCCCTCCCCGACCTGCCCGACCTGGGCCTGCCGGACGCCCACGACCTGCCCGGCGTCGGCGACCTCCTGCCCGGCGGCGACGAGGAGAAGGACACCGCCCCGGTCCGCGAGTCCGCGCCCGTCGCCGCCGGCGGTGCCGCCGCGAAGCCGCTGACCTCGGTCACGTACACCGCCCCGGCCGACACCACCGCCGGCACCGAGGCCGAGGAGCGCACCGCCACCACCGCCGACGCCGGCGAGGCCCTGCGCGCCCGCATCCTCCAGCAGGCCGAACAGCAGCAGCAGGCCGCCGTCGACGCCGAGAAGCTCGCCGCCGAGAAGGCCGCCGCGGAGAAGGCCGCGGCCGACGCCGCGGCGCAGGCCGAGGCCGCCGCGAAGGCGGAGGCCGACCGCATCGCCGCCGAGAAGGCCAAGGCGGAGGCGGAGCGGCTCGCCGCCGAGAAGGCCGAAGCCGAGCGCATCGCCGCCGAGAAGGCGGAGGCCGAGCGGCTCGCCCAGCTGGCCGCCAGCTACTCCATGCCGCTCTCCTCCTACACCCTCACCTCCACCTACATGCAGTCCGGCTCGATGTGGTCCTCCGGCTACCACACCGGCCTCGACTTCGCCGCCCCCACCGGCACCCCCCTCAAGGCGGTGCACGGCGGCACCATCAAGTCGGCCGGCTGGTCCGGCTCGTACGGCTACCGGATCGTGCTGGAGCTGGAGGACGGCACCGAGGTCTGGTACTGCCACCTCTCCTCGATGACCGTGGCCGTCGGCCAGACCGTCACCACCGGCGAGACCATCGGCCGCGTCGGCGCCACCGGCAACGTCACGGGACCCCACCTCCACATGGAGGTCCACACCCCCGACGGCTCGGGCATCGACCCGGCCGAGTGGCTGCGCTCCAAGGGCCTGTCGGTCTGACCCCCGACGCGTGAGCGTTCCGGTCGGGGTTCAGGCTCCTCGACCGGAATACGCCCGGCGGCGCAGGGGGTTGAGTACGTCATGTCCTCACCCCTGCGCCCGCTGGGCACCTCGGACCTGCACGTCTTCCCGCTCGCCCTCGGCGGCAACGTCTTCGGCTGGAGCGCCGACGAGCAGCAGTCCTTCGCCGTCCTCGACGCCTACGCCGCCGCCGGCGGCAACTTCCTGGACACCGCCGACGTCTACTCCGAGTGGGCCGAGGGCAATGAGGGCGGCGAGTCCGAGACCATCATCGGCCGCTGGATGGCCGCCCGCGGCAACCGCTCCGACGTCGTCGTCGCCACCAAGGTCGGCCACCACTCCCGCTTCAAGGGCCTGGCCGCCACCACCATCAAGGCCGGCGTGGAGGAGTCCCTGCGCCGCCTCGGCACCGACCACATCGACCTCTACTACACGCACTTCGACGACGAGTCGGTGCCGGTGGAGGAGATCGTCACCGCCCTCGACCAGCTCGTGAAGGACGGCAAGGTCCGGGCCGTCGCCGCCTCCAACATCTCCCCCGAGCGGCTGCGCGCCTCCCTCGACTTCGCCGAGGCCGAGGGCCTCACCCGGTACGTGGCGCTCCAGCCCGAGTACAACCTCGTCGCCCGCGAGAAGTACGAGGGCCCGCTCCTCGACACCGCCGCCGGGGCCGGCCTCGCCGCCGTCCCGTACTACGGCCTCGCCGCCGGCTTCCTCACCGGCAAGTACCGGCCGGGCCGGACCGTCGAGAGCGTCCGGGCCCGCGGCGCCTCCGCCCACGCCGGGACCGCCCGCGGCCAGGCCGTGCTCGCCGCGCTCGACGAGGTCGCCGAGGCCCACGGCGCCGAGCCCGCGACCGTCGCCCTCGCCTGGCTCGCCTCCCGCCCCACCGTCGCCGCGCCGATCGCCTCGGCCCGCACGGTCGAGCAGGTCCCGGCGCTGGTCGCGGTCGCCGACCTGAAGCTGACCGACGGCGAACTGGCCCGACTGACCGCCGCCTCCGAGAGGGCCTGAGGCCCGGAGGTCACCCCTTGTAGGGGTTGTAGCCGGCGTAGTCGAGGTACTGCGGCGGCACCCACACCCGGCCGGTGGCCCGCGCCGCGTACGAGAGCGCCGGCGCGGCCGTCGTCCGGCGCGCCCACAGGTGGTGCAGCAGCTCCTGCTCGCGGGCCGCGAAGTCCGGCACCGGGACCGTGCCCCGGCGGGCCCGCTCGCGCAGGAAGGCGAGGGTCGTGGCGAAGGACTCGTACTCGCCGACCGCCCGCGCGCCCGCCTTCCCGTACGTACGGGACGCCACCGAGCGCGCGGTGCGGCGGGCCCGCATCGAGGAGAGCGCCAGCGGCTCCTCCGGGGAGAGCCAGCCGGCCGCCGCGTACGCCGGGAGCACCCCGGCTATCGTGCGCAGCTCCTTCTGCCGGCTCCACACGGCGAGCCAGGTCAGCAGCCCGAAGGCCGGGACCATGAACATGCCGTAGACGGCGTAGAAGGCGAGCGGGCCGCCGAAGGTCGCCGAGCCGTTCCACAGGGCGTGGACGCCCATCGCGAGCAGCAGGCCCGTGAGCGGCAGCAGCACCTTGCGCGGTCTGCGCACCTTGCCGCGCGGGGCGAGCGCGGCCAGGCCGAAGCCGATGCCGGTGAGCACGGTGAAGAGCGGGTGCGCGAACGGCGACATCACGACGCGGACGAAGAAGGTGCCGGCGGTGACGGCGCCGATGCCGCCGTCGCCGAGGTCCTGGTCCTCGCCGAAGGCGGTGCCGAGGTAGAGGATGTTCTCGGTGAACGCGAAGCCGGTCGCGGTGAAACCGGCGATCACCACCCCGTCGACCAGGCTCCGGAAGTCCCGCCGCCGGAAGAGGAACAGCAGCAGGATCGCGGCGGCCTTCGCGGACTCCTCCACCACCGGGGCGATCACGGTCGCGCCCAGGTCGTCGGCCGAGCGCGGATCGGCGGTCGCCGTGGCGATCCAGCGGACGGCGAAGGAGTTCGCGAGGATCGCGACGAGGGCGGCGGCGAACGCGCCCCACGCGAACGCGAACAGCAGGTTCTTCCACGGCCCCGGCTCGACCCGGTCGAGCCAGCGGAACGCCGCCATCAGCAGCGGTACGGGAAACACCGCGAGGCCCAGGCCGACGAGGAAGCCCTCGGTGCCGGTCTGCTCGCGCACCAGCGCCAGGATCACCAGGGCGCAGAGCGCGAGCAGCGTGATCAGCGCGACGGCCCGGACGATCCGGCTCCGCCAGAACGCCCGCCGCGGCCGGTACCGCCACTGGCGCCGGTCGGCGGCCACGGCGAACGACGGCTCGTCCCCCTCGCGGACGGGCACGTGACTCTCCACCGCGGGCGCCCCGGCCTGCGCGGGCAGGAAGGCGGTCGCGGGGAGCGAGGCGGGCTCGGAGGTGGTGAACGGCTCGGGCGGCGTGGACGGCGGCAGGGGTGACGACACGTCTCGAACCCTAGCGACCGCCACCGACACGGGCGACGTACTTCCCGGGAGGGGCCTTACTTCCGGCGGAAGAGCAGGTCGTGCACGACGTGGCCCTTGTCCAGGCCCTGGCCCTCGAAGCGGGTGAGCGGCCGGAAGGCGGGGCGGGGGGCGTAGCCGCCGTCGGGGGCGGTGTTCTCGAAGTCGGGGTGCGCGGAGAGCACCTCCAGCATCTGCTCCGCGTACGGCTCCCAGTCCGTGGCGCAGTGCAGGACCCCGCCGGGCTTCAGCCGGGTCGCGAGCAGCGTCAGGAACTCGGGCTGGATCAGCCGCCGCTTGTGGTGCCGCTTCTTCGGCCACGGGTCCGGGAAGTAGACGCGGCAGCCGTCGAGGGCGGCGGGGTCGAGCATCTCGCGCAGCAGGATGATCGCGTCGCCGTTGGCGACGCGGATGTTGTCGAGCCCGTTGCGGTCGGCGAGGCCGAGGAGATTCCCCTGGCCCGGCGTGTGCACGTCGACGGCGAGGATGCCGGTGCCGGGGTCGGCGGCGGCCATCTGCGCGGTCGCCTCGCCCATCCCGAAGCCGATCTCCAGGACGACGGGCAGTCCGCCGAACAGCTCGTGGAGGTCGAGCACCCGCTTGCCGTCGATGTCCAGACCCCAGTCGGGCCACCGCTTCAGCATCGCCTCGGCCTGGCCGGCCGTCACGCGGCTCCGGCGCGGCTGGAAGCTCCGGATCCGCCGCTCGAAGTGCGCGCCGGCGGGGTCGGGGCTGGGGCCCTCCCCGGGCGCGAACATACGACTGCCCCGGCGGGCGACGGACTCGCTGTGATTCTCACGCTGCTCAGACACAATGCGCCCCATGGTACGGCGACCCACCACGCCACCACGGCCCCGCGGGGCCCCGCCGACCCGCCGCCGTTCCGCCGCACCCCTGGATCCGCTGGGGCGGTGCCCACCCACCACCGCCGTTCCCTTGCGGACCTACGTTCCGCCAGGGCGGTGCCCACCCGTCGCCGCCGTTTCGTTGTGGGCATACGTTCCGCTAGGGCGGAACGGGTGGGCACAACGGAACGGCACCTTCTGCGGGTGCTTCCGCTTCTGCGCCTGGACCCGCACCGGATGTGCGCCGCATACGGGGTGCGGGTTCAGGCCCGGAAAGCCGAGGCGCGGCAGGGGGGCGCCGTCCCTGTGCCCACCCGTCCCGCCCTAGCGGGACGTATGCCCACAGGGACGGCGGGTGCGGCCCCGCACCGGGGCCAGGCCCCGAGTCGTGCCTGAGGGTGGGCACCGCCCCAGCGGAACGCATGCCCACAGGGACGGCGGGCGCGGGCTCGCGCCAGGGCAGGGACGGCAGGTGCGGCGCGCGTCGGGTTAGGGACGGCGGGTGCGGGCTTGCGGCGGCGTGGGGGTGGTGTCAGAGGAGGCGCAGGGTGCGGTGGGCTATTTCTCGGCCGATGGGGAGGGACGCGGTCGCCGCGGGCGAGGGCGCGTTGAGGACGTGCACCGTGCGGACCCCCTCGCGGATGAGGAAGTCGTCCACCAGCGTCCCGTCCCGCAGCACCGCCTGCGCCCGCACCCCCGCAGCCGTAGGCCGCAGATCGGACTCGTCCACACCCGGCAGCAGCCGCCGCACGGACTCGGTGAAGGCCCGCTTCGAGAGGGAGCGGCGCAGTTCCCCCGCCCCGTACCGCCAGTGGCGGCGCGCGATGGTCCAGGAGCCGGGCCACGCGAGCGTGCCGCCGAGCTCGCCGGGCCGGACGACCCCCCAGTCGTACCCTTCGCGGGCGAGTGCCGGCACCGCGTTCGGCCCGACGTGCACGCTGCCGTCGATGCCCCGGGTGAGGTGCACCCCGAGGAACGGGAAGGCGGGGTCGGGCACGGGATAGACGAGGCCCCGCACCAGCGAGGGGTCGGCCAGTTCGTAGTACTCGCCGCGGAAGGGGACGATCCGCATGCCCGGGTCGTCCCCGGCGAGCCGCGCGATCCGGTCGCAGTGCAGCCCCGCGCAGTTCACGAGCACCTTGCCGCGCAGGATCCGCTGGTCGGCGGTGCGCACGGCGACGCCCCACGGGCGCCGGTCGATCGCCGTGACCTCCGCGCCGTAGAGGATCTCCGCTCCGGAGGCTTCGGCGAGCCGCCGCGCGACCGCCTGGTAGTCGACGATGCCGGTCGTGCCGACGTGGATAGCGGCGAGCCCCCGCACCCGGGGCTCGTACTCGGTGATCTGCGAGGGCCCGAGCTCGCGCACCGGGATGCCGTTCTCCCGCCCGCGCTGGACCAGCGCGTGCAGCCGGGGCAGCTCCTCGCGCTCGGTGGCGACGACGAGCTTGCCGGTCACCTGGTGCGGGATGTCCCATTCCGCGCAGAACTTGACCATTTCGGCGGCGCCTTCGACGGCGAACCGCGCCTTCAGGGACCCGGGCCGGTAGTAGAGGCCGCTGTGGATGACCCCGCTGTTGCGCCCGGTCTGGTGGCGCGCGGGGCCGTCCTCCTTCTCCAGGACGGCGACGCGGGTGCCGGGGGCGGCGCGCTGCAGCGCGTACGCCGTCGACAGACCGACGATCCCGCCGCCGATCACCAGCACGTCACAGTCAAACACCAGCGCCACCTCCCACCCCTGATAGTGCACTGGCCCACTGACAATCCCGCTAAACGCCCACGTCGTGGGATGCGCGTCACGCTTTCGCGCACGCCCCGCCGCACCCCGTCACGCCGGGGTGACCAGCAGCGGCCGGGCCCGTTCCCGCAGCTCCATGACCCTCGGCTCGTGCCCGTACGGCTCCAGGCGGTGCAGCAGGTCCCGTACGTACTCCGTGGTCCGCGCCGAGGAGATCCGGCCGGCCACCTCCACCGCGCGCGTGCCCGCCGCGCAGGCCGCGTCGAGGTTGCCGGACTCCAGCTCGGCGACGGCCGAGACGACGAGCCGCAGCCCGTGCGAGCGGACGAACTCCTCCGTCGGCCGGGACAGCGCCTGCTCGGTGAAGCGCCGCACCTCGCGCGGCATCCCGAGGTCCCGGTAGCACTCGGCGGCGTCCGCGCAGAACCGGTCGTACGAGTAGAAGCCCAGCCACGTCGGGTCGGCGTCGCCCTCCCGGGAGCGCTCCAGCCACCCCTCGGCGGACTTCAGCGCCGCGGCCGCCGCGGGCCCGTCGCCGGCCTTGGCGTGCGCGCGGGCCTCGACGAGCCGGAAGAAGGACATGGTGCGGGCGGTGGCGAGCCCCCGGTTCCGTTCGAGGGCGGCCTGCGCCAGGTCCACGCCCTCGTCGGCGAAGCCCCGGTAGGTGGCCTGGAGCGACATCGAGGCGAGGACGTACCCGCCGAGCGGCACGTCGGCGGCGGCCCGCGCGAGCCGCAGCGCCTGGATGTAGTACCGCTGGGCGGCCTCCTGCTGTCCGGTGTCGAAGGCCATCCACCCGGCCAGCCGGGTCAGTTCGGAGGTCGCGCCGAAGAGCGCCCTGCCGACCTCGTCCGAGTACGAGCCGAGCAGCAGCGGCGCCGCGTCCACCCTCAAGCACTCGGGCACCATCGAGGACCGCCAGTCGCCGCCGCCGTATTTGGAGTCCCACTTGCGCGCGTCCTCCGCCGCCTCGCGGAGCTTGGCGACGTCGCTGTGTCCCACGCGCGCGTGCTCCCCGGAATCGGGGGGTCCGTGACCGCTCGCGCCGCCGGCGCCGTGCCGGCCCGCCTCCCGCTCCACCGACGGGTCGGCGGGGGTGATCAGCCACCGGGAGGCCGGGGTCGCGTAGGCGCTGACCGAGAACGAGCCGGCCAGCGACTGCCAGATCCCGCCCCCGCCGGCCCGCCGGCCGGCGAGATCCAGCCGGTAGAGGTCGGTGGCGGCACGGACCGCCTCCCCGACGTCCCGGGGGAAGGCGAGCCCCACCTCGGGCGCCGGGTCGGCGTCCGCGAGCCCGATCTCGTGCAGCGGCACGGGCCGGCCCAGCTTCTGGCCGATCGCGGCGGCGATCAGGTGCGGCGCGGCGCCCTGCGGCACCATCCCCTTGGAGACCCAGCGGGCCACCGAGGTCTTGTCGTAGCGAAGGGTCAGCCCGCGCTGCGCACCGAGGTCGTTGACGCGCCGGGCGAGGCCGGCGTTGCTGATTCCCGCGAGGGCGAGAACGGCGCCGAGCTTCTCGTTCGGCCCGCGTTGCTCCCTGGACATGACGCCACCCCTCGACATCCAGACGGCCGCCGCGACGCCGGGCATAGGCAGGCGGCATTCGTAAACACAGCGTAGTTCGCCGCATCCCCACCGTTAAGGGGCAGAGTTCCGTATGGCGAGATTGTTGTGTGACCAGCCGACCGGAGGCGGCCGCCGCCCGGTCCGTGCTCCGCCCGTGGCGCCGTGCGCCCGGCCGTGCGCTCTCGCCGCCCGGGGGCGGCGCCGCTTCGATGGGTCCTGCGTGGGTCGGCCCGTCCGGCCGGGAGGCGGAACGCCTGGTGTTCCGGTTCCCGCACCGGTGGGCTGGGGGACACCGCCGCCCCATTCCCCGCGGGCGGCGGACGGCGCCGGGGGGCGGGTCGCCTCCCGGACTGCCGGGAGTCGACCCGCCGGCGAGGGTGCGGACGGGCGTGCGACAAGGGGCCCGGACGCCGTTCCCGTGATCCTCATCTGCGCCTGACGGCAGGTCAAACCTCTTGCCGAGGGCGAGAATCGGCCGATCTCGTGCCCGCGGACCATGATGCGCCGGAGGCCCGTCGGTGCGAACTCCTCGCCGCTTCCCGCCCCTCCGCGCCGCGCGCTCACCGCCGCCCCGCCTCCGGAGCCCCGCGCGCCGCGCCACCCCGCGTTCCCCCGGTGGTCAACTGACGCATGCCAGGGGCGCATTCGGCTTTCGGGCGCGTGCGCCCGGACCCCGCCCCGTGCGCCGTTGTCATGGCAGCATGGCCCCACCGAAACGGACGTGGAGGCGCCGATGCGATGGCTGGTGGGCTGGAGCAGTGTCGCCGCGAGGTACGCCACGACGACGGGGGCGCGCGCCGGAGTGAGCGACGGCGCCCACGGTGCGTACGGCGCGCCCGGCGCGTACGACCCCCACCTCCCGCCCCAAGGGCGCCCCTACGCCGAGAGCGGCGGGCACGTCGGGGGGCGCACGGTGCAGCCGGTGGGCGCACAGCTCCTGTGGGGCGACCCCGACCCACTGTGGGCGGTCGGCGACTGGCGCCCGGACGAGGTGCGGGTCGTCAGCCTCGACGACGGCACCCGGCTCGCCGTCCTCGGCTGCTGCGCCGCCGGCGACGACGAACTCCGCCGCGGCCTCGTCACCGCGCGCGGCGGCGCCCTGCGCCACCTGACCGCCTGGCCCGGCAGCTACACCGCCGTCGTCAAGGCCGGCCGCCGCGTCACGGTCACCGGCGACCTCGCGGGCGCCAGGCCCGTCTTCCACACCCCCTGGGAGGGCGGCACCGCCTACGCCACCGCCGCCCTGCCGCTCGCCGACCTCGTGGAGGCCCAGCTCGACATCGGCCACCTCGCCGCGCTGCTCGCCTGCCCCGAGTCCCCGGAGGCGCTGCGCGACTCCACCCCGTACGAGGGAGTCCGCCGCGTCCCGCCGGGTCACGCGCTCATCCTGCGCGAGGGCTCCCGCGAGATCACCGGGTACGAGACGGTGGCCTCGCTCGCCGTCGCCGCCCCGCAGGCCGAGCCCCGGCAGGCCGTCGAGGCGGTCAGGGACGCGCTGGTGGAGTCCGTACGGGCCCGGCTCACGGCCCCCCGGCACGCCCCCGAGGCGCCCCTGCCGGATCCCGGACCGGTCCCCGGGATGGGGCCCGCGGACCGGCGGGCCGCCCGCGGCGCCGGGCCCGTGCCCGGCATCGGCGCGGACCTGTCCGGCGGCAGCGCCTCCGCCACCCTCGCCCTGCTCGCCGCCGGGCTGCCCGGGGTGCCCGGCACGATCCTCGGCCACGGCGCGGACGCGGGGGAGCGGCTCCTCGCCGTCACCTTCAACGACCTGGCGGCCAAGCCGGGCCCGGGCAGGACGGCCGAACTGGAGCGGGCCCGCGAGCTGGCGGCCGACCCCCGACTGCGCCACGTGGTCGTCACGGCGGGCGAGGAGGCCCTCCCGTACGCCGCCCTCGACGGGCCGCTCACCGACGAGCCGGGACCCGCCCTCGTCACCGCCGAACGCCACCGCAGGCGCCTGGCGGGAGGCAGCGCCGACCACTTCACCGGGCTCGGCGCCCGGCAGGTCCTGGACGCCCACCCGGCGCGCCTCGCCGACCTCCTGATGGACCGCCGGCGCCGCTCCCTGGTGCGGCCCGTGACCGCCCTCGCCAAGGCGACCGGCCCGTCCGCGGGCGCCTTCCTGGTGCCGGTCACCGTCTACCGCGCGGCGCGCAGGCTCGCCCGTACGCCCTACCGGGCCGGTCTGGAGACCGCCGCCCGGCACGTCCTCGACGCCAACCGCGCCCCCGCCGACACCCACGGCCCGCTGGCCGCCTCGCTCTCCGCGCTCGCCTGGTCCCGGCCCGGTCCCGCGGCCCGCTGGCTGACGGGCGAGGCGCTCGCCGAGGTGTCCGCGCGCCTCAACCGGGCGGCCACCCTGCCGCCGGCCGTGCAGCGCCCGGGCGAGGCACGCGCGCGTGCCGCCCTCGCGCGGGCGGCGGCCGACCACCGGGTCCTGGAACAGGCCGCCGAGATCCGCGGCCAGCGGCTCCACGCGCCGTTCCTCGACAACCAGGTCGTCCGCGCCTGCCGCGACCTCCCCGAAGCGCTCCGCGTGCAGCCCGACGCGCGGGCCGGCGTCCTGCGCACCGTCCTCGCCGACACCGGCATCCGCGACCTGCCGCCCGGCTGGGGCGCCCCCTACCCCGCGGTCCCCGCCGGCACCGCCCGCGCGGGCCTGCGCGCCGCCCTCCCGACCCTGCTGGCCCTCTTCGAGGCACCCCTCCTCGCCGACGCGGGCCTCATCGAGGCGGGCACCGTCCGCGACGCCCTGCGCGCCGCCGCCGACGGCGCCCGCGTCCCCCTCGACGGCCTCGCCGACCTCGTCTCCACCGAACTCTGGCTCCACCGCCTCCTCGCCCGCCGCGGCTCCTGCTGGACCGACACGGCCACCGCCCGCGCCCCGCGCGCGGTCCAGGGACCGCTGATCCCGGCGTCCCGGTCGCTGACGGGGCGGTGAAACGTCACAGCACGCCCGTTCGAGTCAACCGGTTCCTGAACCGGCTCCGCAGCCCGTTCTAAGCTGAGAGCGTCGCACCGAGCGAAGGAGGTCCAGCATGGCCATGCCGCTGCCGACGCCCGAGGAGACATCTCCCGAGGAGCTGCCCGACGTCGACGACGCGAGTGTGCAGACGACCTTCGAGCTGTTCAGTGCCTCAGCCCCCAGGGGCTGGCGCGTGGAGCTGATCGAAGGGGAGATCTACGTGGTGCCTCCGGCCAACGGCGAGCACGAGGAGATCGTGTCGGAGCTGAGCGGTCAGGTCCGAGACCATGACAAGGGACTCGGGCGCTACACCGGCATCGGCCTCAGCCTCCCGGGGACGGACGACACCGTCCGGGTCATCCCGGATCTCGCGATCGCCCCCAAGGGAAGCTTCGGCGACAAGCAGGACTGGCACGCCCCCGACCCCGTCCTCCTCGTCGCCGAAGTCACCTCCACGTCGACCGCCGGCCGTGACCGGGGCCTGAAGATCAGGGCCTACGCGCGCGCGGCGATCCCCGTCTACCTGCTCATCGACCGCGAGGCCGGCGAGGCCGTCGTCTGCTCCGAGCCCGTCGGCGACGACTACACCCACAAGTCCATCCACAGGCTGGGGGCAGAGGTCCCGCTCCCCGCCCCCCTCGGCTTCACCCTGGACACCGCCGAATTCTGACCCCCGGCGCCGCTGTCCACAGTCCGGGGAAACCCCGAGGCGCCCCCGGCCCCCGGCGGCAAGAATGGGCCGGTGCGGTATCTCCTCCTCGGCACCACCGAGGCCCTCGGCCCCGACGGCACCCCCCTGCCCCTCGGCGGCGCCCGGCTGCGCGCGCTGCTCGCCGCGCTCGCGCTGCGCGGCGGACGGGCCGTCCCGGTCGGGGAGCTCGTCGACGACGTGTACGGGGACGAGCCGCCGCTCGACGCGACCGCCGCGCTCCAGGCCCTCGTCGGCCGGCTGCGCAGGGTCCTCGGCCGCGAGGCCGTCGCCGCCACGCCCGGACCCGGGTACCGGCTCGTCGCCGGGCGCGAGGACATCGACCTGTACGTGTTCGAGCGCCGCGCCGCGGAGGCCGGCGCCCGCCTCGACGCCGGCGACCCCGAGACGGCCGCCGCGCTCCTCAGGGACGCCCTGGGGCTCTTCCGCGGCCCCGCCCTGGCCGACCTGCCGGGACCGGCGGGCGTCCGCCCCGAGGCGCAGCGCCTCGCCGCCCTGCGCCGCCGCGTCGAGGCCGACCTGCGGCGCGGCGCCGTCGACGGGCTCGTACCGGAGCTGTCCGAGCTCACGGCCACGCACCCGTACGACGAGGGCTTCCACGCCCAGCTCATCCGCGCCCTGCGCGCCGAGGGCCGCCACGCCGACGCACTCGCCGCGTACGAGACGGCCCGCCGCACCCTCGCGGACGCCCTCGGCACCGACCCGGGCCCCGAACTGACCACCCTCCACCACGAACTGCTCGCCCCAGCCACCCACCCCACCCAGCCGGACCACCACCGCCCTGCGGGAAGCCCCGGCCCCGGCGGGCCCCCGGGCTCTGCGGGAAGCTCCGCCCCCGGCGGGCCCCCGCGCCCCGGTGCGTACTCCGTTCCCGCGGACCACCCGCGTCCTGCGGGAAGCTCCGCCCCCGGTGAGCCCTCGCGCCCCGGTGCGTACTCCTCCTCCGTACAACCCCCTCGCCCCGCCGCGTACTCCGCCCAGCCGGAGCCTCCGCGCCCCGCCACGTACCCCGCCCCCACCCCCCACCAACCGACCCCCGACGCCGCCGTCCTCCCCGGAGGTGGCAACATCCGCCCCCGCCTCACCTCCTTCGTCGGCCGGGAGCCCGAACTCGTGGCGCTGCGGGAGGATCTCGGGCGGTTTCGGCTGGTGACGCTGATCGGGCCCGGGGGGTCGGGGAAGACGCGGCTCGCGGAGGAGGTCGCGCGGCGGGCCGCCGGGCCCGACGCGTGGATCGTGGAGCTCGCGCCGCTCGACGACCCGGGCGCGCTGCCCGGCGCCGTCCTCTCCGCGCTCCGCCTCCGCGAGATCAACCTGATCACCCGGGACGGCACCGCGCTCCAGGACGACCCCACCGCCCACCTCGTCGAGCACCTCGCGCACCGCCCAGGCCTCCTCCTCGTCCTCGACAACTGCGAGCACGTCGTCGACGCCGCCGCGACCCTCACCGAGACCCTCCTCGCGCACTGCCCCGACCTGCGGATCCTCGCCACCAGCCGCGAACCGCTCGGCGTCCCCGGCGAGACCGTCCGCCCGGTCGAGCCGCTGCCGCCCGCCCCCGCGCACCGGCTCTTCGCCGAGCGGGCCCGGGCCGTGCGCCCCACCTTCGACCGGGACCACGCGCGCGAGGCGGGCGCCGCGGACGCCGTCGCGGAGATCTGCCGCCGCCTCGACGGCCTGCCCCTCGCCATCGAACTGGCCGCCGCCCGGCTGCGGCTGCTCACCCCGCGCCAGATCGCGGACCGGCTCGACGACCGCTTCCGGCTCCTCAGCTCCGGCGCCCGCACCCTGCTGCCCCGCCAGCAGACCCTCCGCGCGGTCGTCGACTGGTCCTGGGACCTGCTCGACCCGGCCGAGCGCACCCTCCTCCGCCGGGTCTCCGTCTTCACCGGCGGATGGGACCTCCAGGCGGCCGAGGCCGTCGACGACCCGACCACGGCCCTCGCCACTCTCGCCACCCTCGGCGCGCTCGTCGACAAGTCCCTCGTCATCGCCACCCCCACCGACGACGGCGCCATGCGCTACCGCCTCCTGGAGACCATCCACGAGTACGCCGCCGAGCGCGCCGCCGAGACCCCGGAGCTGCTCGCCGCCGCCGAGGCCGCTCACACCGCGCACTTCACGGCCCTCGCGGAGGAGGCCGAGCCGAGACTCCGCTCCGGGGAGCAGCTGCCCTGGATCGACCGGATCGAGCGGGACCTCGACAACATCCGGGCCGCCCTCCACCGGACCCTCGTCGCGGCCCCCGACGAGCCCGCCGGGCTGCGGCTGGTCTTCGCCATGGGCTGGTTCTGGTGGCTGCGCAACTACCGCCCGGAGGGCCTCGCCTGGACCCGGCGGGCGCTCGCCCTGGGGGAGGACCCGGACGACCGGGACGACCCCCGCCACTGGCCGCGCATGCACCTGCGGATGCTGTCGTTCTTCCTCGGCATGGAGGACGAGCACATGTACACCGGCGACCTCCGCGAGGACGCCGACGCGCTCGCGCTGGTCCGCCGCGTCCGGGACGCCTTCGCCGAGGACCCCGGCCCCGAGTCCGCCCGCTTCCCCGGCCTGCTCTGGCCGTTCACCGCGTACCTCACGGAGGAGCCGGCGACGGTCCGCGCCCTCCTCGACGCCGGGGTCGAGATCTGCCGCCGGTACGGCGGCGACTGGGAGATCGGGGTGAGCCTGATGTTCCGCACCCACATGGTCGTGGACATGCCCGGCGGCATGAAGGGCGTCGACGAGGACCTCGCCGAACTCCGCGTCCTCACCCGCCGCGTCGGCGACCGCTGGATGGGCGCCCAGGTCGCCTCCGCCGCCGCCGAGGCCAACATGATGCGGGGCCGCCGCGAGGAGGCCAGGGAGGCGTACGAGGAGGCCCTGGGGCTCGCCCGCGAGGTCGGCGCCCACGCCGAGGCCCCGTTCCTCGTCGCCCGGCTCGCCGAACTGGACTACCGCGACGGCGACTCGGCCGCCGCCGAGCGCGGCCTCGAAGAGGCCGCCCGGGAGTCCGAGCGGCTGCGCCTCCAGGACGCCCTCGCCTACGTGGACTTCATGCGCGCGGTCCTCGCCCTCGAACGGAACGACCCCGCACGCGCGCGTGCCGCGATCTCCTCGGCCGGCGCGCATGTCCGCGGCGGCACCCCGCCCCCGCACTTCACCATCGCCCTGGACGGCTTCGTCGCCCGCATCGAGGCCCAGGAGGGAGCGGGCGCGGCGGCCGTCACGACCGCCGCCGAGGTCCTGCGCTCCGCCCTCACCGGCCACTGCGCGGACATCATCGTGATCAGCCTCGGCGAGGGCCTCGTCTACGCCCTGCACCGGGCCGGCGACGCGGCCCGCTGCGCGCGCGTGGCCGCCGCCGTCGACACCTGGCGGCGGGACGTCCCCCGCTCGGTGCCCGAACGGCGCGAGGCCGAGGCGGTCGCCGCCGCCTGCCGGGCCGCGCTCGGCGAGGACGGCCTCGCCGCCGCCCGCGCGGCCGGCGCGGACCTCGGCCACGAGGCCGTGCTGGCCCTGGTCGAGCCGTACGCCGCCGGTGCCGGGGGCCCGGTCAGGAGCAACTGATCCGGGACTCCGCCCAGTCGGCGACGGCGGCGCGCCCGAAGGGCGTGTGCTCCTCCACCACGAGCCGCACCGTGGAGCGGCCGGTGATGTCCACGTGGACGGGGAGCGCCGGGTCGCCCGGCCGGACGACGGGGGAGCGCCAGAGCCGCTGCCCGTCGCCGTAGACGGAGAAGCGGACGCCGCCGGGGCCGAGCGGGGCGCTGAGGTCGTCGACGCCGACCATCGCGTCGTAGCTCGTGCACTGCCGGTTGAGGCGGATGAGCAGCGAGGACGGGGCGTGCACGCTGACGCCGTACGCGTACGTGGTGTCGCCGATCGACATGCCGTCGCGCGCCCACATCCAGGTGCCGCCCTCCTGGACGACCTCGGGTCTGCTGCCGTCGCCGAAGGCCTCGTACTTCAGCTCGTCGACCTGGTAGTAGGCGGGCGGGGGCGGCGGGGGAGGTGTCGTCGGCGGCGGGGTGGGGGTCGGTGTCGGCGTCGGCGTGGGGCTGGGCGGCGGGGGTGTCGGCGAGGGGTTCACCACCGGCTTCACGACCGGCTTCGGCTTCGGCTTCACGACGGGCTTCGGCGGCGGGGGCGTCGTCACCACCGGCTTCGGCTCGGGCTTCGGCGCGGGCGGCACCACCGGCTTGGGCTCGGGCTTCACCACGGGCGGCGGCGGGGGCGCGGGCGTCGTGGGGGCGGCGGTCGTCGGCAGCGGCTTCGGTGCGGCGACGGGCTGCGGGTCGCCGGTCATCGCCCAGACGAGCCCGGCCGCGGCGGCGACGGCCGCGGCGGCGGCGATCCCGGCCTTGGCGGGCGCGCCGAGTCCCTCGGCGGCGGCCCCGCCGGAGGCGGCGCCGGACGTCGTCCCGCCGGTGGCGGCCGCCGCGGCGCCCGCGCCGGCCGCGCCCACCGCGCCGCCGGCGACGATGCCGGCGGCCTTGAGGGAGTACCCGGCGGCGAACCAGCCGATGACGGCGATCGGGAGGAGCGCCGGGATCCCGGCGTTGACGTGGGCGAGTTCGCCGGCGGCGACCCGGCACTTGGCGCACTCGTCGAGGTGCTTGCGCAGGCCGCGCTCGGCCCGCATCCGCAGTCCGCCGCGCGCGTAGGCGCCGAGCCGGTCGGCGTACCGGGCGCAGTCGCCGCCGGCGGTGAGCGCCTGGCTGACGTGCGCCTGGAGGTAGGCCTGCTTGAGGCCCTCGCGGGCGCGGCTGGCGAGGACGGCGGTGGCGTTGGCGGTGAGGCCGAAGAGGGGGGCGACCTCGCTGGGCGACTCCTCCTCGACGGTGGTGTGCCACAGGACGGCCTGCCAGCGCTCGGGCAGCGAGCGGAACGCCTGCATGGCCAGCGACTGTTCGGCCTCCTGCATGGCCCGGACCTCGGCGCCGAGGTCCATGGTGTCCTGGTCGGAGACCTCCGAGGAGCGGGCGGCGTCGGCGGCGAAGACGGCGAAGTCCTCGACGAGGTGCTCGCGCTTCTGGGTCTTGACCCAGGCCGCGCCGACCCGCCGGACGGTGGTCATCAGATAGGCGCGGACGGCCTGTTCGGGCCCGGCACCGCCGCGCACGGCCTGGAGGGTGCGGGCGAAGACCTCGGCGGTGAGGTCGTCGGCGGTGTGCGCGTCCCGGCAGCAGGTCCTGGCGTAGCGGCGTACGGCCTCCGAGTGGCGGCGGAACAGCTCCTCGTACGCGGAGTCGTCGCCGTCCCGCATGCGCTGGATCAGATCGGCGTCGGAGGGTGCGGTCTCCCGGGGCGGCGGCAGCAGCCCCTCGCCGTCGTCCGGCGGGTCCCCGTCGGGTACGCCGTCGGTTCCGGGAGCCGGTACGGCGACGGGCGCGGCGCCCGGGGAGCGCGCCTCGCGCTGCTGCGGCACGCTCGGTTCGCCCGGTCCGTGCGGTGCTCCCGGGGAGCCGCCGGGGCCTCCCTGGCTCGGTACGTGCCCGGCGGGCGGGCCCGGGGTCTCCGTGGAGCCGCCGCCACTCAGCGGATCGTCCCGACCGTCACCGCTCATCGCGGAAGCCCCCGTACGCCTGCGCAGACCCGAACACCGGGCAAGAGTGCCACACGACGCGGGCATGCCGAAGCGTCGCGTCCACTTACCACTCGTCCGGGGCGATTTCCCGCATCGCCGCGTAACCGCTCACGCGTTCGTGTCATGCTCCTTGGCCCGCCCGGCCCAGAGCGTCCGCCCGGCCCGGAGCGCCCGCCCGGCCCGGAGGCCCGGCGGGCGGCCGGATCGTGTCACCGGGAGCGCAGGCCCTCCAGGAGGATGTCCAGAAGGCGGGCCGAGGCCGCCGCCTGCTGGGCCGCGTCCGGCAGCGCCGGGGCCGAGGTGGCGATGACCAGCAGGACGTCGGCCACGGTCACGTCCGTCCGCAGCTCGCCCGCCTCACGGGCCCGGTCGACGAGCCGGCCGACGACCTCCAGGAGCTCCGCCGCACCGGCGTCGTCCCGCTCGCCCGCCGGAACCGCCCGGGGCGCCACCACGCGCGCGTCGGCCTGCTCGCCGAGCCCCCGCTGGTACGGCACCCGGGCCCCGCCCTCGGCGTCGTCCACCGGCAGCACCGGCTCGTCCACACCGACCCGCAGCACCTGCGGCGGCAGCAGCCGCCCGGCACCCGAGGCCACCGACGTCCGCAGGAAGCGCGAGAGCGCCGACCACGGCTCGTCCTCCTGACCGAGGGCGGCCCGCGCCTGCTCGGTCAGCCGCGCGGTCTCCTCCTCGGCTATCCGCCGCACCAGCACGTCCTTGCTGGGGAAGCGCCGGTACACGGTGCCCACGCCCACGCGGGCGCGCCGCGCCACGTCCTCCATCGGCGCCCCGTAACCGAGTTCGCCGAAGACCTCGCGCGCCGCGCGGAGCACGTGCTCCAGATTGCGCTGCGCGTCGACCCGCAGCGGCGCCGCGCGGCCACCCGAACCCGGGCCGTTCACGACCGTGCCCGCGCCCGCGACGGTGCCGCCGGCCAGCGCGCCACCGGCCGTCGGCACGGAGGCCACGGCCCCCGCACCCCTGTCGTCGCGCTCGGCGCCGACGACGGACTGCCAACGAGAATCCTGAATCTGCATAAGCGTTCCCCCGCTCATGATGTCTCCCCCCGGAGACTCCCCGCCCTGATACGGGGCTCCCGGCCGATGTGCGCAAGCGGTCCGCGCGCACGCCGACCCGACACCCCGACGAACTACGAACATAGTTGAGTCCGGGTCAATTCAGAAGGGGGAGCTCCGGATGGTGCGCCCCCCGATCGGAGCAAAGCGCCGGAGCCGCCCGATTCGCACCACCCTGCTCACCACCCACGCCCGCCGTGACCTGCGCCGTTGCACTCGGTCGCCCCGCGCGCGCCACCCCGCGCCTCCGTACCCCTCCGGTCACACAATTCGTCGGGCCTGTGGACAAACCCCGGACGGCGATGCCTCATGGGACGGTGACCGAACCTGCGCGCATTCTCGTGGTCGGCGGTGGCTACGTCGGCATGTACACCGCGCTGCGCCTCCAGCGGCAGCTCAGGACGGAGCTCGGCGGCGGCTCCGCCGAGATCGTGGTGGTCACCCCCGACCCGTACATGACGTACCAGCCGTTCCTCCCCGAGGCCGCCGCCGGCTCGCTCTCGCCGCGCCACGTCGTCGTCCCGCTCCGCCGCGTCCTGGACCGCTGCCGCCTCCTCATCGGAGAGGTCGAGTCCATCGACCACGCCAAGCGCACCGCGATCCTCACCACCCTCGCCACCGACGAGGAGGGCGCCGGCCCGGTCGCCCTCACCTACGACGAACTCGTCCTCGCCCCCGGCTCGGTCTCCCGCACCCTCCCGGTCCCCGGCCTCGCCGAACACGGCATCGGCTTCAAGACCGTCGAGGAGGCGATCGGCCTGCGCAACCACGTCCTGGAACAGCTCGACATCGCCTCCTCCACCCGCGACCCCGCCCTCCGCGACGCCGCCCTCACCTTCGTCTTCGTCGGCGGCGGGTACGCGGGCGTGGAGGCCCTCGCCGAGCTGGAGGACATGGCCCGGTACGCCACCCGCTACTACCACAACGTCAAGCCCGAGGACCTGAGATGGGTCCTCGTCGAGGCCGCCGGCCGGATCCTCCCCGAGGTCGGCGAGGAGATGGGCGGCTACGCGATCCGCGAGCTCCGCGGCCGGAACATCGACGTCCGCCTGAACACCCGCCTCGACGGCTGCGAGGACCGCGTCGCCGTCCTCAGCGACGGCACCCGCCTGCCCACCCGCACCGTCGTCTGGACCGCCGGCGTCAGACCCGCCCCCGTCCTCGCCGCCACCGACCTCCCCCGCGACGAGCGCGGCCGGATCCGCTGCACCCCCCACCTCACCGTCGCGGACACCCCGCACGCGTGGGCGGCCGGCGACGCCGCCACCGTCCCCGACCTCACCGCGAAGGACCCCGGCACCCCCTGCGCGCCCAACGCCCAGCACGCCGTCCGCCAGGCCAAGGTCCTCGCCGAGAACCTCGCCGCCTCCCTCCACGGCCGCCCGCTCAAGGAGTACACGCACGCGTACGCCGGCTCCGTCGCCTCCCTCGGCCTCCACAAGGGCGTCGCCCACGTGTACGGACGCAAACTCAAGGGATATCCGGCCTGGCTCATGCACCGCGCCTACCACCTCAGCCGGATGCCCACCGCCAACCGCAAGGCCCGCGTCCTCGCCGAATGGACCCTCTCCGGCCTCTTCAAGCGCGAGATCGTCTCCCTCGGCTCCCTGGAACACCCCAGAGCCGAATTCGAACTCGCGGCCGCACCACCCCCGCCCCCACCCCCCGGCCCCCGCCCCGAAGGGAAAGACGGGGCGTCCTCCTGACATCACTGTCAGTGCACTCGTCCACACTGGACGTGTGACCATAGGTGGGCTCACACCTGCACAGCGTGACTCCGCACGGCACCGACACCACGAGGCATACAGATCCGTGAACTTCACCCGTTGGAGCGCCCGGCTCCCCGGCACGCAGCGCCGCGCGGCCCGGGGGACCGAAGGCTCCGTGCCCGCAGCCCGCGGTGAGTACGGTCCGCAGGCGGAGCACCCCGCCGAGGACGCCGACCCCGGTGACGTCCCCGCCCTGGAGGACTTCTCCGTAAGGGACCTCCTCGGCCGGCTCCCCGGCCTCGTCGCCCTCGTGTACGGCCCCGAGCACCGCATCGCGTACGTCAACGAGGCGTACGCCTCCGCCTTCGGCCCCCGCACCCCGGGCGCCACCGTCGCCGCCACCTGCCCCGAGGCCGAGGAGCTCGGCCTGCTGCCCCTCCTCGACCAGGTCCTGCGCAGCGGCAAGCCCCGCACCGTGAAGTCCCGCCGCACCACCGACGGCGGCTCGTACACCGTCACCTGCCTCCCCGTCGACAGCCCGCACCTCGACGGCGCCGGCGTCCTCGTCCACGCCGCCGACGTCACCGACCACGCCGAGGCCGCCGAGCGGCTCCGCGCCAGCGAGCGCCGCCACCGCGAGACCGCCGTCACCCTCCAGCGCTCCCTCCTCCCGCAGGAGCTGGAGCAGCCCGACGACCTGCGGATCGCCGCCACCTACCAGCCCGGCGTCGCCGACGCCGCCGTCGGCGGCGACTGGTACGACGTCATCACCCTCGGCGCCGGCCGCACCGCCCTCGTCATCGGAGACGTCATGGGCCGGGGCGTCCGCGCCGCCGCCGTCATGGGCCAGCTCCGCACCGCCGTCCGCGCCTACGCCCGCCTGGACCTGCCCCCGCACGAGGTCCTGCAGCTCCTCGACGGCCTCGCCGCCGAGATCGACGCCAGCCAGATCGCCACCTGCGTCTACGCCGTCCACGACCCCAACGAGGGCAAGCTCGTCTACGCCTCCGCCGGCCACCTCCCGATCCTCGTCCGCGACGAGGACGGCACCGTCCGCAAGGCCGGCGACCCCACCGGACCCCCGCTCGGCACCGGCGGCTGGCTGCACACCTCCGGCTCCATCGCCCTGCCCCCCGGATCCACCGCCGTCCTCTACACCGACGGCCTGGTCGAGCGCCGCCGCGAGGACATCGACGAGGGCGTCGACGCCCTCGCCCGCGCGCTCGCCGGCGCCGGCGGCACCCCCCAGGTGATCTGCGGCCGGCTGCTCCGCGCCCTCGGCGTCACCGCCGAACACGACGACGACGTCGCCGTCCTCGTCGTCCAGCACCCCGCCCGCGACGGCGCCGACGCCGAGCTCTTCCACAACGCGGCCCTGGAACTCCTCGGCGGCGTCGAGGCCGCCCCACGCGCGCGTGCCTTCGCCTCCGGAGTCCTCTCCTCCTGGCGCTTCCCCGTCGAACTCCGCGACCTCGGCGTCCTCGCCACCAGCGAACTCGTCGCCAACAGCCTCCAGCACGGCACCCCGCCCATGCGCCTGCGGCTGCGCCGCACCGACCGCCGCCTGATCATCGAGGTCACCGACGGCGACGACCACCTCCCGCGCCGCCGCAGGGCGGAAACGGAGGACGAGGCGGGCCGCGGGATCTCCATCATCGCGACGATCGCCTCGTCCTGGGGCAGCCGCCGCACTCCCGGCGGCGGCAAAGCGGTGTGGTGCGAATTCGCCCTCCGCGACTGAAACGCGCCTACGCGGCGGCTGTCTCCCGCTCGGGCTGGTGCTGAGCCACCACCCGAGAGGGCTTCACAGCCGTCGCCGGCTGGTTCTGCACCGGCGTGAGCTGCCGGCCGAGCCGCACCGCGAGCACCGTGACGAGCAGCGAGAACAGCACGAAGGTCACGATGTACGGACCGTGCAGCGACGCCCCCATCGGACCGCCCACCGCCGGACCGACCGCCAGCGCCAGCTGCTTCACCAGGGCGAAGGCCGAGTTGTACGAGCCCACCATCGACTCCGGCGCCAGATCGGCGACCAGCGGCGCCACGGTCGGCGACAGCATCGCCTCGCCCAGACCGAACAGCGCGTACGTGGACACGAACGCGGCCGTCGCCATCGCCTGGCTGCCGTGCCCGAGGCCCGCGTACCCGGCGATGAGCCACGCCACCGCCCAGATCAGACCCACGGTCGCGATCACCCGGGTGCGCTTGCGGCGCTCCACGAACTTCAGCACCAGGAACTGCGCGAGGACGATCACCGCCGTGTTGGCGGCGAGCGCGACGCCGAGCGTCGACGGCGCGATGCCCGCGGCCTCGGTGCCGTACGCGGCAAGACCCGACTCGAACTGTCCGTAGCAGGCGAAGAAGAGGACGAAGCCGAGCACGCACAGCTGGACCATCGCCTTGTGGCCGAGGAGCGCCCGCATCCCGCCGCCCGTGCCGCCGCCGGCGGGCCGCGCGCCCTGGAGCGCCGGCGAACCGGCCATCCGCACGGTGCCCACCACCGCGGCGAGGACCAGGAACATCACGGCCTCGATCGAGAACAGCAGCAGGAAGCTGTCGGGCCGGCTCACGTCGACCAGCTGGCCGCCGATCAGACCGCCGACACCCAGACCGAGGTTCTGCAGGAAGAACTGGAGCGCGAAGGCACGGGTCCGCCGGGCGGGCTCGGAGCACCACACGATCATCGTGGCGAGCGCCGGCTGGAGCACCGCCGTTCCCGCACCGAGCAGCGCGGCGGCACCCACCGCCGCCGGCACGCTCGACGCGAGCCCCATTCCCACGGCACCGACCGCGGCCAGACCGGAGGCGACGAGCAGCACGGGCACGGGCCCGCGCCGGTCGATCGCCCGCCCGCTGAACGGCAGCACCACGAGCGCGGCCATGGCGAAGACGGCCAGCACCACACCCGCGGTCGTCGCGCCCAGATCCCGCACCTGCGCCACGTACACATAGAGGTACGGCACGGTGAAGCCGAGTCCGAACGCACTCAGCGCGCTGCCTGCCTGAATCCGGCGCATCGCCGCGCCCCTCGCCTTGGTCACACTCACCCACTTCGGTCGCGGGTCCGGCCCGGGTTCACCCCTGTACGCCTGAACCCTGAAGACTTAAACCCTAAAGTTCGATCCTTAACAGTACACATGGAAGGACTTCAACGCCAACGAGGACCGTGGGATACTCGCCCCCATGTCCGACACCCCGGAACGGTCCGCCTCGCACGAGGCGCAGGAGCCGACGCTCGACGAGCAGATCGCCGCCTATCAGCGCGAGTACCGCGACCTGGACCCCCAGGTGGAGAAGGTGGTCTCCGCGCTCGGCCGGCTGAACCGCCGGATGAACGTGGCGTACGGCCGCCAGCTCGCCGACCTCGGCATCAGCAACGCCGAGTGGGAGGTCCTCAAGACCCTCGTCCTCTCCGGCGCCCCCTACCGGCTGGGCCCCGGCGAGCTGGCGAAGCGCCTCGGCCTCACGCCCGCCGCCATGACCCACCGCATCGACCGCATGGCCGGCGAGGGCCTGGTCACGCGCGACCGCGACGAGAACAACCGCGTCCGCGTGATCGTCGAACTCACGGACGAGGGCCGTACGAAGTGGCTGGAGGCGATGCGCATGGCCACCGACTTCGAGGAGAAGCTCCTCCAGGACCTCGAACCCGAGGAGCGGGGCGTCCTCGGCGACGCCCTCATCCGCCTCCTGCGCAGGGTGGAACTGACCCAGCCGGACGCGGGCGGCCGGCTGTCGGACCTGGACTGAGACCTCCGCCGGACGCCCCTGGGGGAGGGTTGACACCCCCCTGGGGGACGCGTAGTGTTCTCCGAGTTGTCACGGAGCCGGAACGGTTCTGCGACAGCCATCCCGCCGCGATGGCGGCACCTCAACCCAGCACGGTCTCCCTCACGGGATGAATTTCGGCGTGCCGAAATTCAATTCGAACGACTCGATTATGAGCCGCCGAAGGAATCCGCTAAGGTTTGAGACGTCGGAACGGCCCAACAGCCCGGAAGACAAACCCCGCTGACTGGGAATCAGACGCCGAAAGGATCTGATAGAGTCGGAAACGCCGGAAGGGCCCGGAGCGAAAGCGAAAGGGACCGGAAAGCACCG
>NZ_JABBGE010000012.1:139504-235281 GCF_012927245.1 Streptomyces sp. R302 | reverse complement strand
TTTTGGCACGCTGTTGAGTTCTCAAGGTGCGGACGCTTCCTTCGTTCCTGTTTCCAGGCCCTCCGGGCGCTTCCTTCGTTTCCGACTCTATCAGATCCTTTCGGCGTCTGATTCCCAGTCAGAGGGGGTTGTCTTTCCGGCTGTTGGGCCGTTCCGACGAGTGAGACTTTAGCGGATTCCCCGCCCCCGACGCGAATCGAGGGTTTCGAATCCCCATTCCGTTTGAAGCGCACGAAAAGCAGGACGGCGCGACGAATCGCAGCCGGCAGGCTGTGCGGATCTTGCGGAGTGGCTGCCCGGGGCCGACCGGAGTCGGTGCTCACGTCGGACAACCCGGAGGACATTACGTATCGGGAAAACGCATGTCAACCCCGCTCCGTGGTGGGGTCCGCGACCGCCACCACGGATACGTGAGGTGATTGAGACGCTACTGCTGGTCATCGGATCCGGCATGTCGAGGTCTCGTCGACCGCGGCCGGTCCGGCGGCGGTTCAGGAGTCCGGTGCGGCCCAGGTCTTCAGGGTGGCGGCAATCTCGCGGGCGTCGGCTTCGCCGGTGAGGACGCGGTCGACGAGGGTGATCGCGTCCTCGCTGGTGACGTCGACGGGGTGGCCGGAGGCGTGGAGATAGGCGGCGGCCACGGCGACGGCGAAGAGCTCGTTGGAGTGCTCCAGGGCGGGGACGCGGACGAGCTGGTGGAGGAGGGCCGCGGCGCGGTGGTGCGGCTGGTCGTAGACGGGCGTGCCCATGAGGTGGAAGGCGTGGCGGGCGCGGGCGGCTTCGAGCGAGCCCCAGTCGGTGATCTCCGGGTCGCTGGGGATCATCTTCTGCGCGATGCCGAGGAGCCAGGCCAGGTCGACGTGGACGGTCACGGGCCGCTCCCCCGGTCAGGCGGCGCCGGTGGGGCGGGCTCCGTACCGGGCGGCGAAGGCGTCGCCGTGTTCGTGGACGAAGGTGCGGGCGCCCTCGATGAAGCGGGTCCGGGTGAGATCGGCGTGCAGGACGTCGCCGGCGTAGTCCTCGGCGGCCAGGTGCCGTTCAGCGGCGGCCCGCTGGAGCGCCTCGTACGCCTCGTCGCTGATCTCGATGCGGATTTCCCGTGGCATGGCACCACGGTAGCGGCCCGGGTCCTGGCGGGGCAGCCTTCCTGACGATCCGGGTCCGCTTCGGGAGGGGAGAGGAGGGGAGAGGAGAGGGGACTCGGCGGGGTGGGTGTCACGCGCGCGCGTGAAGGCGGCCGCGCCGCGGCGTCCTGCCGAGGGGGCGGCCGGGTCTGCGGGCGGGAGGGGAGCACGGTCTCGTCGGCCTCGGTGTGGTGGAGGGTGGTCGTGGGGCCGTTCCAGCGGCCGATCGCCGTTCCTGGCTGGGCCGGCACTCGGGCCGTGTCGGCCTCGATCGTGAGGCGTCTGCCGGTGGCGCGTTCGGCGAGCAGTCGGCGGGCGGGTGCCGGGTCAGTCGGGGGCGTCGACGCCGCGGGCGCGGGCGGCGTTCCCCATGCGCGGGACGAGGACGGGGGTGAGTGGGGGTGTGGCCGTGCGTTCGCACATCCACAGGAGCCGTCCGGCGCCCCGGGCGGGGCCCAGGGTGCGCCAGTGGATGCGGAGCCCGAGGTCGGCGGCGACCGACGCCCGCCCAGGGGTGGACGTTGCCCAGGGGGCCCTGTGCGCCGAGCCAGGTCAGGTAGCGCTCGGCCTCGTCCAGGATGCCGGTCATGGCGTCTACGGGGATGGCGAGGACGTACGGACGCCGGCCGCGGAACGGGTGGGGGCGTGTCGCGGCGTGCAACAGGGCGGCGCGGGCGCATGGTCGCCGGGGGCCGTCCGCTCGCGCCCCGTCGTCGTCCTGGCCCAGGGGTCGTGCGGAACGTCGGCCTCTGCCTCGGTCTCGCGGAGGGCGTGGCGCAGGGTGGCCTTCGCGCGTTCGTGCACGGCGCCGCCTGCCCGAGTGCCGGGAGGTGGGCGGTGAGCGGGGCGTCGGGCACCGGTGCCCGGCGCAGGCCTGCCGCCAGGTCGTGGCGACCCCGGCGTCGACCATTAAGCGGCTGGTCGGCCGGCCGAGCGCGCTGAGTTCCAGGCGGGCCTCCGCCAGGCCCGGGCGCAGGCAGCCTGCGGCGGTAAGGACGTACGCGGCCTGGTGCAGGGGTTCGACGCCGTCGTGTCCCTGATGCGCGGCGAAGGTTCCGGCCCGCCTCCTCGGTGGTGGGCACCCGGTCCCGCACGGCCTCGGCGAGGAGGTGGTCGGCCGGGTGCTCGTCCAGGCGTGACCGGCCGGGCCTGCCAGTGGGGCCGTTCCACCGGGTCGGTGAGGAGGAAGGCCCAGCCCTCGCGTTCCCCGGCGGCGATGCGTCCGGCGCGTCCGAACACCTGCTGGGCCATCAGCACCTTGACGCGGTCGAGGCCGAGGGTGGTGTCGCGGACGGCGACCGCGCGGGCGGGGAGGTTGACGCCCGCCGCGACCGTGGAGGTGGCGACGAGGACCTCCGCCTCGCGGGCGCGGAAGGCCCGCTCGGCCTCCTGCTTGTACGGCCAGCCCGGTAGTGGAGGCGTACTCCGGCCTTGGTGCAGAGCCGCCCCACGGCCTCGGCGTCGGCGGCGTCCACGCCCGTGGTGGGCACGCCTCGGGGGTCGGCTGCGAGGGCGAGCGCCGGGGTCCGTACCCCGCGTTCGCTGCCGCAGAAGACAAGGACGCTGCCGCCGTCGTCGGTGACCTGCGCCGCCCGGTCGGTCGCGTCGGCGGGCGGCAGGAGGGGCAGCTGCCCGGTGAGCCGGGCGCCCCGCCGGCGGGTGACCTCGTCGGCGTTCGCGACGGTCGCCGAGAGGCCGACGATCCGGGTGGCCGCGCTGTCCTCCCGTACGCGGGTGAGCAGCGCCTCCAGTACGGCTCCGCGCGTCGCGCAGCGAGCCCGTGCGGCAGATCGCCTCGAACTTCTCGGTGGTGGCCACCCACACGTCGGCCGAACGGATCAGCTCCGTGTCGACGGCGGACTCGCCGGTCGGCCGCACCACCCGCAGCCCTCGGTTCCGCCGCAGGCGGAGCTCGCGGTCCAGCTGGTCGGTGAGGGAGCGCTGCGGCACCAGCCAGTCGGCCTTGCACCCCCGGGCGTCCGCCTCCAGTGCGGCGACCATGGCGACCGGGGTCTTTCCCTCGCCGGTCGGCGCGACGACGACCAGGTGTCCGGTGTCGTCGAGGACGGCGGCGACGGGGACGGACGTGCCGCCGTCGCCGTCGCCTCCTCCGTCGCCGTCCGGCAGGTCCTCCAGCGCGTCCTCTGGGCGGCCAGGTCCGTACGGCCTCCGGTGCCCGAGGCGGTGCCGACCCGGCCGGTCGCCTCCCAGTGGCGGCTGACGCGGTACGGGACGCGCCGCTCCGCCGGGCATGCCGGCTGCGGCTCGTGCGCCGGGCCGTCGGGGAGGATCACGCGTACGTCCTCGGCCGCGGCGTGCGCCGTTTCGGGCGGGCGCCGGGCGGGGTCGGCGGCCTAGTACCAAAGCAGGGCGCGCGGCTCGGCGGCGTCGGGCCCGGGCAGGTCGTCCGGCCGGCCCGGGCCGGGTTCGGGGCGCGGCTGGGCCGGGATCCTGACCCGTACGAGGACGGTGGGCGCCGGGTCGCCGTCCGGGCGGGGCGCCGGCGCGCAGACTTCCGCCCGGCGCCGGTCGGTTCGTCGTAGCGCTTCGCGACCAGGTCGGCGAAGGTGAAGGCGGCGGGGCAGGCGGGCGCCGGGTCGCCGTCCGGGGGGCGGGGCGCCGGCGCGCGGGCTTCCGTCCGGTGCCGGTCGGTTCGTCGTAGCGCTTCGCGACCAGGTCGGCGAGAGTGAAGGCAGCGGGGCAGGCGGACGCCGGGTCGCCGGTGCGCGGGCTTCCGTCCGGTGCCGGTCGGTTCGTTGTAGCGCTTCGCGCCCAGGTCGGCGAGGGTGAAGGCGGCGGGGCAGAGGAGCGCCGTGTGCCGGTAGGTCCGGCCCTGGGGCTCGTACGGGCGGCGCAGGGTGTGCAGTTCGCCGGCGCAGGCGGGGCACGGGCGCTCGACGGTGGCCTCGTGGCTCCGTCCCGGCTCGGTGAGCCGCTCCGGGAAATCGCCGCCCGGCGTGACTCCCCACCGTTCGCGTGTCAGGTCGATGACGGATGCCTGCCCGTCGGCCTCGTCGCTGCGCATGGCACGACCCTCGTATCCGATGATCATCGCCCGCAGGCGTTTTCACCGGGCCGGTGGTTCGGCGGGGCGGAGGCTTCAGGCCTCGGGGGAAGCCGGGCCGTCGGTGTCGATGTCGGTGTCGGTGTCGCGGACGGGGTGCGCGGACTTCCTCCTGCGGTACGCGACGATGCCGCAGAGCGCGAGGAGGAGGGCGGCGACCACGGCGACGCCGAGCGCCGTACTGCCGGCGAACAGCCTGCCCAGCAGTTCGAGCGCCCCGATCCCGACGGTCGCGTAGAGCAGCGCCCAGGCCGCGCCGCCGAGGAACAGGGCGGGGAGGTAGCGCGGCAGGGGCATGCGCATGCTGCCCGCGAGGAAGTTGGCGGCGGTCTGGAAACCGACGGTCAGGAAGGAGACGGCGACCACGGGCGCGCCCCACCGCTGGATGGCCCGCTCCGCGCGCTGGAACCTGGCCGAGGCCATCCGCTCGGCGAACCTGCTGCGCCGGGCGCCGGCTCCGGCGAGCCAGCCGACGGCGAACGTCCCTCCGGCCCGCAGCAGCACGATGGCGTACAGGGCGCCGGCGGTGAGCGCGACCTTATCCACGGCACCCCCCGGTGGGCCGACGACGGCCACGATCCGGCTCTCCGACTCTCACCTGCGGTCCGCCTCTGCCCGTTCCGTCTCCCCCAACATAGGCCACCCTAACCGACCGCCCGATCCTGTTTCGGGGGGCTACGGCCCTGCCGGTGCGGGGCGCGTCTCCCGGCTGCCGCGCGGACGCCGCTGTCCCCGGCCGCGTGGTGCGACCGGGGACGGCGGGTGGTGCGGGGCGGGCGGTGTCAGATGTGGATCTGGGCGGCCGTCCAGCCGGCGGAGCCGGTGGCGATGGTGCCCTGGTCGGCCCAGCCGTCGCGGTTGAGGTAGGCGCGGAGGCTGCCGTTGGCGCCGACGATCAGGTAGTCGGCGCGGCCGTCGGCGTCGAGGTCGGTCATCCGGACCTGCGGGCCCGTCCAGGTGGACGAGCCGGTGGCGACGGTGCCCTGGTCGGCCCAGCCGCCGTGGCCGTCGCCGCCCTTGTTGAGGAGCACCCGGGCGCTGCCGTTGTCGCCGATGACGACGTAGTCGGCGCGACCGTCGCCGTCGTGGTCGGCGAAGCGGACCTGGGAGTCGGTCCAGGACGAGGAGCCGGCGGCGATGAAGCCGAGGTCCGTCCAGGTCACGGTGGTGCCGGTGCCGGAGTTGCGGTAGGCGTGGACGCTGCCGTTGGAGCCGACCGCGAGGTAGTCGGCACGGCCGTCGCCGTCGAGGTCGACGAAACGGACCTGGCCGCCGGTCCAGGCCGCCGAACCGGTGGCGACGGTTCCGAGGTCGGACCAGGTGATCGCGCCGTTCGCGCCGGCCTTGTTGAGGAAGGCGCGGGTGCCGCCGTTGGCGCCGACGACCAGGTAGTCGGCGCGGCCGTCGCCGTCGACGTCGGCGAAGCGGACCTGGCTTCCGGTCCAGGACGAGGAGCCGGTGGCGACGGTTCCGAGGTCGGTCCAGCTGATCGCGCCGTTCGCGCCGGCCTTGTTGAGGAAGGCGCGGGTACTGCCGTTGGCGCCGACGACCAGGTAGTCGGCGCGGCCGTCGGCGTCGAGGTCGACGTCGGAGTCGGCGACGGTGGTCGGCTCGGGCAGGGCGGGCTTGACGACGACGTTCTCGGCGATCCAGCCCTTGCCTGCGGCGCGGGCGATGGCGTCGGAGAACGCGGTCGCGATCTTGGCGTAGCCGGTGTCGTTCGGGTGCAGGCCGTCGCCCAGGTCGGCCGTGGTCACCGCGGAGGTGTCGGCCAGTTCGACGCGGGCGCCCTGGGCCTGGTAGCCCGCGACGAGGGTGCGGACCGCGTTGTTGTAGGTGACGACGCGGGCCTGTGCGGCGCTGTCGGCGTTGGGGACGATGGTGGCGACGACGACGGTGATGCCGGGGGCGGAGGCGCGGATCCGGTCGACGAGGGCCTTGAGGCGGGCCGGCGCGTTCGCCACGTCGACGTTCTTGTCGATGTCGTTGGTGCCGATCTTCAGGGTGACCACGTTGGGCCGGGCCCGGTACAGCCAGGAGCCGATGTTGTCGTGGATCCCGCCGATGAACCAGCCCGAGTGGCCCTCGTGGTCGGTGTCGGGGAGGCTGCCGCTGCTCAGCGAGCCGACGAAGTCGATCGTGGTCCCGTGGCCCTGGAGCCTGTTCCACAGGCCGGGGCGGTAGCCGTCCCTGGTGCTGCTGCCGACGCCCAGGGTGATCGAGTCGCCCAGGGGCATGACCGCGAGGCGCGAGACCTTCCACTGCGGGTCGCCGGGGACCGGCGGCGGCAGCGGGGTGTGGCCGGGCGGCGGGGTGGGGGCGGGTCCGGCGACGGGCTCGCCGCGGTAGGTGTAGGTGTTGAGGGCGTTCACGGCCGCCATGGGGTCGCCGTCGCGGTACTGGTCGACGGCGATGAAGGTGGGCTTCTTGCGGGCGGCGGGCATGCAGAACCGCTCGGCGCGGTTCTGCAGTTTCTCGTTGTCGTTCCGGTACGTGGGGGCCATCGGCACGTCACGGAAGTGGTTCATGACGAACAGGGGCCGGTAGCGCTTGGGCTCGCCGGTGGCACCGTATTCCTGGGAGCTCAGCGGGACGGAGTCCCAGCGGGTGCGGCAGGTCCAGTCGGAGGAGCCGAGACCGGGGCCCATGGACCAGTAGTTCTCGACGGTCCACTCGTCGTCGTTGAGGATGCCGAGGGACTGCTTGTCGTCGCCCTGGCTGAACATCACGAGCCGCTTGTTCCGGTCGATCATGTCCTGGACCCTGGGCCAGCCGTTCTCCTTCACCTTCCACTCGCGCGGGTCGAAGACGAGGTCGGAGAGGGTGCCGGCCGTCTTTACGGTGCCGTCGGCGTTGCGTTCGCCGAGCAGGCCGCCGAGGGCGGCGCGCAGCTGGTCCCCGCTGACGTGGTCCTCCATGAAGAGCGTCACGATCTGGTCGGGACGGCTCCTCAGGAACGACGCGATCTCGCCCATCGGGACGGTCATGGCCTGCCGGGTCGCGGTCGCGCAGTCGGGCTTGTGGCAGAGGACGATCCGGCCCTCCTGGTCGTACACGTCGATCATCAGGCCCCGGACGCCGTCGTTCAGCTGCGTCTGGATGCTGTGCGGCTGGTTGGGCGCGATGATGTGGCCCGCGTCCTGCTCGGTGTTGCTCATGGAGTTGTGCGTCGTCAGATACGTCATCTGGTCGAAGGTCCGCTCCGAGGCGGGCGGCATCGGGGCGCGTACCGGATCGGCCGGGGTGAGGTACCAGACGGTGTCCGCGTCGTCGTCGGCGGTCAGGGTGGCGTCCTGGTGGAGGTTGCCGGGGTTCGCGGTGAGGCGGCGGCCGTCCGAGGGGCGGTAGACGTGGTAGCGGTCGCCGCCGATGTTCGACAGGGACCACTCGGTGTCGGCGCCGCCGCAGCGGAGGAGTCGTACGAAGTCCCCGTCGCGGCCCGCGCAGGCGCTGCCGCCGGCGAGGGCGATCTCGTAGGCGCCGTTGGAGAGCGCCCGGAACTCCCACTGCTGGTTGTCCTCGTCGCCCTTCGGCGGACGGGTGGTCAGCGGGTCGTCGAGGGGGACCTCGATGGGGTAGATCGGGGTACCTGACAGGTTGTTGCCGTTGACGACGGACTGGACGTAGTAGCGGGCCGCCGGGGCGGGTGCGGCCGACGCGGGCGCCGCGTCGGCGACGACGGCGAGGGCGCTGAGCGCTGCGACGGCCGTGACACCGGCGAGGGACCGGACGAGCCGGTCGCGGAACCCGGCCCCTCCGGTCGTCGTCCGTCGGGGAGCGGAGGTCGGGGACAAGGGGCGTCCTTCCCGGAAGGGGAGTCGTGGGGGCGGAACCGGCCGCACCGGGGCGCGGCGCGCGCCCTGGTGCGTCACCGGCGGGGTCTTCTTCCGGCACCCGACCGTGGGGGACGCCCCCGCCGCGTGACCCGGAGCCCCGCGGCGAGCGCCGTCTCCCCCGCTACGCGACCGGTCGTTGCCGCCCCCAGCCTCGGCTCGGGCGCTGCCGCACCGCTTGCGTATCGCTAACGCGGTCCCTCCGGGCGTCGGAGCCGCCGACGCCCGTCGTCACTTGCGGCCGACGCCCGCGTACATGGCCACGTCCGGGACCCGGGTCCGCGGCCGCCACGCGGAGCAGGACACCACGCCGGGCTCCAGCAGCTCCAGGCCGTCGAAGTAGCGGGCGACCGCCTCGGGGGTGCGCTGGGTGAGCTTCGGGGTGCCGTGCTCGTTCCAGAACGCCACCGCCGCGTCGACGTCCGGCATGTCGGGGTGGGTGACGGTGTGGGAGAGGACGAGGTGGCTGCCGGGGGCGAGCGCGTCCATGAGCCGGCGGACGACCGCGTACGACTCCTCGTCGTCCTCGACGAAGATGACGACGCCGAGCAGCATCAGCGCGACCGGCTGCGAGAGGTCGAGGGTCTTCGCCGCCGCGGCCAGGATCCTGTCGACGTCCCGCAGGTCCGCGTCCAGGTAGTCCGTCCGGCCCTCGGGCGTGCCGACGAGCAGGGCGCGGGCGTGCGCGAGCACGAGCGGGTCGTTGTCCACGTACACGACCCGGGCGTCGGGGGCGACGCGCTGGGCGACCTCGTGGGTGTTGTCGGCGCTCGGCAGCCCCGTCCCGATGTCGAGGAACTGCCGGATGCCCTCCTGCTCGGCCAGGTACCGCACCGCCCGTCCCAGGAACAGCCGGTCCGCCTTCGCGTACTCCCCGATCCCGGGGTGCAGCCGCCGGATCTGGTCACCGGCCTCCCGGTCGACCGGGTAGTTGTCCTTGCCGCCGGTCCAGTAGTTCCAGATCCGGGCGGTGTGCGGCCGGGTGGTGTCGATGCGCGATGCGATGTCGGTCACCCCTCCAACGTAGCGCAGCGCTGCGGCAACTCCCTTGCTCGGGTGCCCCCTTGGCTCCTACCGGCTCGGTCGGCCCAGGAAGCTCCGCCGCACCTGGCGGTTCGGGTTGTCCTGGACGGGTTCGCGACCAGGAGCGTCCGATGGACGCGCGGCAACGTGTCGTGCCGTCCTCCGGCAGGTCGCTCGTGATTACTTGAGGACCATGCTCAGCGGAGTTCGCGACCTCGTCCTGCCCTCCTCGCAGCGCCGCTCGCTGGACGAGCTGGCGCAAGATCTGGACCTGTCGTCCGGGGACACCAGATCCAAGCGCTCGGCCTTCTGGACGATGCTGACGCTGTCCTCGGTCATCGCGGCCGCCGGGGTGCTGACGGATTCGACGGCCACCGTGATCGGGGCGATGATCATCGCCCCGCTGTCGACACCGATCATGGGTATCGCCCTGGGCTCGGTGCAGCACCGGCGGATCGGAGCGATCAAGGTCGTCCTGGCGGCCTGCGCGGTGGTGATCGTGGTCGGGATGCTGTTCGCCCTGGTGCTTCCGGAGACCTACGACCTGCTCTCCAACAGCCAGATCGCCTCACGGACGTCGCCGGGACTGATGGATCTGGTGGCCGCCGTGGCCACCGGCCTCGCCGGCGCGGTGGCACTCGCCCGGCGGGACGTCGCCGCCGTGCTGCCCGGGGTCGCGATCGCCATCTCCCTCGTGCCGCCGCTGGTCGTGGCCGGGGTGTGCCTGGGGAAGCTGGCGGGGGCGCTCGCGCTCGGCGCGCTGGTCCTGTTCGTGTCGAACTTCTTCGCCCTGGTCTTCGGCGGCATGGTGGTCTTCGCCGTCCTCGGCCGCCGAGCCCAGGCCGACCGGGGCACCTGGCGGCTCGCGCGCGGGACGTACGCCGCGATGGGCGTGCTGTTCGTGGTCGTGTTCGTGCCGCTGGCGGCCAACACCGCTCTCACGTTGCTGATCAGCTCCTGGACCACCGGGGCCAAGAGCGTGGCGGAGCAGTGGCTCGACGACACCCCTGGGGCGTCTGTCTCCAGCGTCGACATGTCGTCCCACACCATGTACATCCACGTCCGAGCCCCCGGCGACCTCCCGCCGGTGCAGACTCTGCTCGACCGTCTGGAGGGACGGGTCCCGGACGGCATTCCGATCGTGGTCGACTCCGCCCAGGGCCGACGCATCGACGTCGGCACGGTCGGGGACTGAACGGTCAAGGGCTGAACGGTCGGGGATTGAACGGTCGGCGACCGATCGACCCGTGCGGAACGGCCCCGTCCGGACGGTCGGTGACGCAACGCGGACGCGGCCCGGGGGCGGCTCGGACACCGAGCCGCCCCCGGGACCGTGGCCGGGTCACTTCTTCGGCAGCCACGCCTTCCAGACCGACTCGTTCTCCTTGACCCACTTCTCGGCCGCCTTCTCCGCGGTCATCTTGTCGGCGGCGACGTACTTGGCGACCAGGTTCTGCTGCTCGGTCGTCCAGTTGAAGTTCTTCAGGAACTCGGCCGCGTCGCCGCCCTCCTTCGCGAAGTCGGCGTTCATCCACTTCTTCAGGGGGACGTCCGGGTAGGCGCAGGCGACGGCCTTCTTGTCGGCGTCACAGCCGTCCTTGTACGGCGGGAGCTTCACCTCGACGAGGTCCATGGTGGCGTTCATCCACTGCGGGGTCCACCAGTACGTGAGGAACGGCTTCTTGTTCTTGTACAGCTGCTCCAGCTGCGCAAGGTGCGTGGCCTCGGCGCCCGCCTCGATCGGCTTGTAGTTCAGGTCGAGGTTCTTGATCAGGGCGTTGTCGTGCGAGACGTACGAGGGGTCGCCCTTGATGAACTGGCCCTTGTCGCCGCTCTCCGGGGTCTTGAAGACGTCCGCGTACTTGTTGAGGTTCTTGTGGTCCGTGATGTCCGGCTTCTCGTCCGCCAGGTACTTCGGGACGAACCAGCCGATGTGGCCCGTCACGCCCAGCTCGCCGGCGGAGACGACGGACTTGTTGCCCTGGACGTAGCGCTTCTCCTCCTGGGGGTGGCCCCAGTCCTCCAGGATCGCGTCGATCTTGCCCTGGCTCATGGCGTCCCAGGCCGGGGTCTCGTCCATCTGCTGCGTCTTGACCTCGTACCCGAGCTCGTGCTCAAGCAGGTACGCGGCGACGGCCGTGTTGACCTCGGCGCCGACCCACGACGGGGTGTGCAGGCTGACGGTCTTGGCGTCGCCGCCACCGGTCTCGGCGGCGCCGCAGGCGCTGACGGTGAGCAGGGCGAGGGCGCCGGTCGCCGCCGCGAGGGTCGTTCTGGCACGACGGGTCAGGATGCGCGGACGGGGATCGGTGTGGGCGTGGTCGTTGCGGGTGGGAGTGGGCATGATGAACTGCCTTTCGGGTGGGAGCGTATGACGGTCGGTCAGTGCCGGGTGGCGGTGGAGGGGGATCGCTCGGCCGGCTGGGTGAGCTTGTCGAGGGCCAGGCCGAGGCAGACGATGCCCGCGCCGGCGATCAGGCCGGTGCCGAGCTCGCCCGCGGTGAGGCCCTTGACCACGTCGAAGCCGAGTGCTCCGCCGCCGACCAGACCGCCGATGACGACGACGGCGAGGACGAGGACGACGCCCTGGTTCGCGGCGACCAGCAGCGCCGGACGTGCCAGCGGCCACTGCACGTCGCGGATCTGCTGCCAGGTGGTGGCGCCCAGGGAGCGGGACACCTCCATGGTGGCCGGGCTGACCTGCTTGAGGCCCTGGGTGGTGACCCGCACCACGGCCGGCAGCGCGTACACGGCCGCCGCGGTGATCGCGGCGACCCGGCCGGCGTTGAACAGCTGGACGACCGGGATGAGGTAGATGAACTGCGGCAGCGTCTGCATGGCGTCGAACACCGGACGCAGCAGCCGCTCCACCGGCCGGACGCGGGCCGCGAGGATGCCGATGGCGAAGCCCAGGAGAAGGGTGAGCGCGACGGCGACCAGGACCTGGGACAGGGTGTAGAGGGCCTTGTCCCAGATGCCGAGCACGCCGATGCAGGACAGGGCGAGTACGGCGGTCAGCGCGCCCCGCCAGGTGCCGACGAGCCAGGCCACGGCGGCGGCGAGGAGCAGCAGGGACCACCACGGCAGGGACTGGAGGCCGTTGTTCAGCGGGTTGAGCACCCAACTTGTGAAGTTGCCCGCCCACACCGAGGTGCCGCCGAGCACGGGGACGTCCTGGTACACGTTGCCGACCAGCCAGTCGACGGCGGTGTTCAGCGGTGCGGCGATGTTCACGGTGGCCGCTTCGGGCCACTCGCCCAGCTGGGAGCCCACCAGCAGGCCGCCGCCGGCCGCCACCAGGGCGATGCCGGTTCCCCGCCGGCCGACCGGGACGCCGCCCCGGGCTCCCGCCGCGGCCGTCGTCCGATCGAGCCAGACGGCGATGAGGACGATCGCAAGGCCGGCGGTGACGCCCTGGCCGAAGTCACGGGTCTTCAGCGCCTGGTACACGCTCTCGCCGAGACCGCCGGCGCCGACGACGGAGGCGATGACCACCATCGACAGGGCCATCATGATGGTCTGGTTGAGACCGAGGAAGAGCTGCGGCCGGGCCATGGGCAGCCGCGCGGTCCACAGCCGCTGCCACCGGGTCGACCCCAGGGAACGGGATGCCTCCAGGACGGCCGGGTCCGCGCCGCGCAGGCCCAGGGTGGTCATCCGGACCATCGGGGGCGCCGCGTAGATCACCGTGGTGATGAGCGCCGACGGGGTGCCGATGCCGAAGATCAGGACGAGCGGGAGCAGATAGGCGAAGGAAGGCAGCACCTGCATGGTGTCGAGCACCGGGCGCAGGATCCGCTGGGCGGTGTCGGAGAGCCCGCCGGCCAGGCCGAGCAGCAGCCCGAGCGCGGCGGCGACGACGACGGACACCAGCATCAGGGCGAGGGTCTCGGTCGCCTGCTCCCACAGGCCGAGGAGGCCGCAGCCGGCCAGCGAGCCGAGGGCGACGAGGGCGGGTCCCGCGCCCCTGCGGCCCGCGCCGCCCGCGTACCAGGCGAGTGCGGTGGCGGCGGTGAGCACGCCCGCCCAGCCGACCGAGGTGAGCAGGTCGTGGACCCAGGCGACCGAGTCGGTGGCCGCGTTGGACAGGTGCAGCAGGAAGTAGAGGAAGACGGGGTGGGTCTCGCGGTTGTCGACCACCCAGTCGGCGAAGGAGTCGAGGCCCGGGACCAGGTCCACGCGCAGCGCCTCCGGCCAGCCGCCGCCGGCGACCAGCGCGGCGGTGGGCAGCAGCAGAGCCAGGACCAGCAGGACCGCCGGGGTGGAGGGCCGGGCCGGCCGCCAGGTGCGGCGGCGGCCGGACGCCTCGGTGTGCCCCCGGGGGCGGTCGCTGCCGACGGGCGGGCGGGAGGTCGTGGCGGTACTCATGCGGTCACCGGGTCCGCGTCGGGGTCCGTGGGCGTGGCCGGAGCCTCGGGCGCGGCCGGAGCCTCGGGCGCGGCCGGAGCCTCGGGCGCGGCCGGAGCCTCGGGCGCGGCCGGAGCCTCGGGCGCGGCCGGAGCCTCGGGCGCGGCCGGAGCCGTAGCCGTCTCCACCGGCGCGCCCTTGCCCGAGTCCGGAGCCGCGGCCGTGTCGCCGCCCTTGCGCATGTGCGGGACCGCGCCCGTACCCGTACCCGTACCCGTACGCGCGTCCGCGTCCGCATCCGCGTCCGTCGTGCCTTCCTCGCCCGGTTCCAGCCCGGCCACCACGGCCAGCAGCCGTACGTGGTCGACGACACCGAGGAGCTCGCCGTCCTTCTCGATCCGGGCCGGTATGCCGTCCCGGGCGACCGCGGCGATGCCCTCGGCGACCGTGGCGTCCGGGGCGAGCACCGCGCCCCGGTCCGCCTCGTCGCCGACGGCCGGGCGCATCGCCCGGGACACCGGGACGATCTGCTCGCGCGGCACGTCGCGCACGAAGTCGCGGACGTAGTCGTCGGCGGGGCGGGTGACGATCTCCTCGGGCGTGCCGAGCTGCACGATGGCGCCGTCGCGCATGAGTGCGATCCGGTCGCCGAGCTTCAGCGCCTCCGCGAGGTCGTGGGTGATGAACACCATCGTGCGGCCCTCCTCCTGGTGGAGCCGCACCACCTCCTCCTGCATGTCCCGGCGGATCAGCGGGTCGAGCGCGCTGAACGGCTCGTCGAACAGCAGGACTTCGGGGTCGGCCGCGAGCGCGCGGGCCAGACCCACCCGCTGCTGCTGGCCGCCGGAGAGCTGGTTCGGGCGGCGGTCCTCAAGGCCGGCGAGGCCGACCTTCTCGATGACCTCGCGGGCCCTGGCCCGCCGCTCGTCCTTCGCCACTCCCTGGATCTCCAGGCCGTACGCGACGTTGTCCAGGACGGTGCGGTGCGGCAGCAGGCCGAAGTGCTGGAAGACCATGGCCGCACGGTGCCTGCGCAGCTTTCGCAGCCGGTTCTGGTCCATGGCCAGGACGTCCTCGCCGTCCATCGCGAGCTCGCCGGCGGTCGGCTCGATGAGCCGGGTCAGGCAGCGCACCAGGGTGGACTTGCCGGAGCCGGACAGGCCCATGACGACGAACACCTCGCCGCGGCGGACGTCGAAGGAGACGTCACGGACGGCGGCGGTGCAGCCGGTCCGCTCGCGGATCTCGGCGGTCGACAGGGCGCCGAGGCGGGCGTCGCCGGGCACGCGGTCGGCCTTGGGTCCGAAGACCTTCCACAGGCCGCGTACCGAGAAGACGGGATCGTGGCCGTCCATCAGGAGGCCTCCTTCGGGTTGACGTCCGAGACAAGGAGGTCGGCGCACTTCTCCCCCACCATCAGGACGGCGATCATCGGGTTGACGGCGGGAATGGTCGGGAAGACGGAGGCGTCGGCGATCCGTATGCCCTCCAGGCCGCGGACGGTCAGGTCGGGGTTGACGACGGCCAGGCCGTCGCCCTCGGCACCGATCCGGCAGGTGCCGGCCGGGTGGTAGACGGTGTGCGCGACCTTGCGGGCGTACTCGCTCAGTTCCTCGTCGCCGGTGACCTCGGGGCCGGGGCAGACCTCGCGGCCGAGCCAGGACGCCAGCGGCTCGGTCGCGGCGATCTTCCGGGCGATCCTGATGCCGTCGACGAGGGTGCGGGCGTCGTAGTCCTCCTCGTCGGTGAAGTAGCGGAAGTCCAGGGCCGGCTTGACCTCGGGGTCGGCGCTGGTCAGGTAGAGCCGGCCGCGGCTGCGCGGCTTGGGGATGTTCGGCGTCATCGACACGCCGTGCGCGGGCCGTTCGTAGCCCAGCCGCTCCGGGTTGTCGGTGAAGGGGATCTGGTAGAAGTGGAACATCAGGTCGGGCCCGGGCGACTCCGGGTCGCGGCGCACGAACAGTCCGGCGTCGCTGTCCATCGCGGAGTTCTCCGGGATCGGCCCGTGGGTCTCCCAGACGATCACCGACTCCGGGTGGTCGAGCAGGTTCTCGCCGACGCCCGGGAGGTCGTGGCGGACGTCGATGCCGAGTTCGGCCAGCTCCTCGCGCGGCCCGATGCCGGAGTGGAGCAGCAGCCGCGGGGTGTCCACCGCCCCGGCGCAGACGACCACTTCACGCGAGGCCCGCAGGACGAGGTCCTCGCCGTCCTTGGTGCGTGCCCGTACGCCGGTGGCGCGGGCGCCGTCGAACTCCAGCCGGTACGCCCAGGTCTCGAGCAGCAGGTGCAGGTTGGGGCGGTCCAGGAAGGGGTGCAAGTAGGCGACGGAGGCGGAGGAGCGCTTGTTGTCCTCCGGGTGGTACGCGAGGTCGAAGAAGCCGACGCCCTCGTGGAAGGGCTTGCGGTTGAACCCCTCGACCCGGGGCACGTCGAGGGCGTCCTGTGCGGCGTCGACGAAGTCGCGGGCGATGGCGTTGCGGTCCTTCTCGTCCACCGGGACGATGTTGTTGAGGAGCTTGCCGAAGTACGGGTCCATCGACGCGGCGTCCCAGCCGTCGGCGCCGAGTCCGGCCCACTCGTCCCAGTCGGACGGCAGCGGCTTGAACGCGATCAGCGTGTTGTGCGAGGAGCAGCCGCCGAGGACGCGGGCCCGGCTGTGCCGGATGTGGGAATTGCCGCGCGGCTGTTCGGTGGTGGGGTAGTCGTAGTCCAGTTCGCCGCCGAGCAGGCCCATCCAGCGGCGCAGGGTGAGGACGTCGGGGCGGTCGACGTCGGACGGGCCGCCCTCGACGACGGCGACGGTGATGTCGGGGTCCTCGGTGAGGCGGGAGGCGATCACCGAACCGGCGGTGCCACCGCCGACGATGACGTAGTCGTAGGTGCGGTCGGACATGCTGTGTTCACTCCAAGAGGCGTGGGGGGCTTACGGGCGGCTGCCGGGTCCCTGGGCGGCGCGGGCGGAGGCGCCGCCCGGGGAGTCCGCGGGGCTCAGCCGGAGAACCACCGCACGGGGCGGGGCGCCAGGTTCTGGTAGACGTGCTTGGTCTCGCGGTACTCGGCGAGGCCTGAGGGGCCGAGTTCGCGTCCCACGCCCGACTTCCCGAAGCCGCCCCACTCGGCCTGCGGGAGGTAGGGGTGGAAGTCGTTGATCCATACGGTGCCGTGGCGCAGTCGGCGGGCCACCCGGCGGGCGCGGGAGGCGTCCGCGGTCCAGACGGCGCCCGCGAGGCCGTACTCGGTGTCGTTGGCGAGCTCCACGGCCTCGTCCTCGGTCCTGAAGGTCTCCACCGTCAGGACGGGGCCGAAGATCTCCTCGCGGATCACGCGCATGTTGCGGTGGCAGCGGTCGAGGACCGTGGCCTCGTAGAAGTACCCGCCGGCGGGCCTGGTCGCACCGGGCTCGGGGCGGCGTCCGCCGCTGCGGAGCACGGCTCCCTCGCCGAGCGCGGACGCGACGTACTCCTCGGTGCGCTCCAGCTGGGCCTGCGAGACCAGCGGGCCGCACTCGACGTCCTTCTCGGTGCCGCGGCCGAGCCTGATCAGGGCGGCCCGGCGGCTCAGCTCGGCCACGAACCGCTCCCGTACCGACTCCTCGATGATCAGGCGGGAGCCGGCCGAGCAGACCTGGCCGCTGTGCATGAACGCGGCGTTCAGGGCCTGGTCGACGGCGGTGTCGAAGCCTTCGGCGGTCTCGCAGGCGTCGGCGAAGACCACGTTCGGGTTCTTGCCGCCGAGTTCCAGGGCGACCTTCTTGACGCCGGGCGCCGCGGCCTGCGCGACCTTCACGCCGCTGGTCAGACCGCCGGTGAAGGAGACCAGGTCGACGCCCGGGTGCTCGGCGAGGCGCGCGCCGACCGTGTGGCCGGGGCCGGTGACGAGGTTCGCGACGCCGGTGGGGAGTCCCGCTTCGGCCAGCAGCGCGATCAGCGCCACGGTGCTGAGCGGGGTGATCTCACTCGGCTTGATCACGAAGGTGTTGCCCGCGGCCAGGGCCGGGGCGATCTTCCAACTCGCCTGGAGCAGCGGATAGTTCCAGGGGGTGATCATCGCGCATACGCCCACGGGCTCGTGGACGACGACGCTGTGCACGGTGTCGCTGCCGGCGTCGACGACGCGGCCACCGCCCTCGGCCAGGACGAGGTCGGCGAAGTAGCGGAAGGCGTCCGCGACGCAGTCGACGTCGACGCGTCCCTCCTCGACGGTCTTCCCGGCGTCGCGGCTCTCCAGCAGGGCGAGTTCCTCGCGGTCGCGGACCAGCAGCTCGGCGACGCGGCGCAGCAGCGCGGCCCGCTCGGCGACCGGAGTGCCCGGCCAGACACCGGAGTCGAAGGCGGCGCGCGCCGCGGCGACGGCGTCGTCGGCGTCCGCCGCGCCGCCCTCTGCCACCACGGCGAAGGGCCGGCCGTCCGCAGGGTCCAGGATGTCCCGCGTCTCACCGTTCAGCGCGCCGCGCCAGGTGCCGTCCGTGTGGATGGTCATTCGTGTCAACAACAGTCAATGCCTTCTGCTTCGGGAGGATCTGCTCCACCGTCCCGGTGTTCCCGTGAGCCGGGGTCCCCGTGTCCCGCGTCCCGGGTCCGGTGTCACGGGGGCACCGGGTACCGGACGCGCCGCCAGGGGGCGGGGGGCGGGGAGACGACTGGAGACGCGGGGCGGATCGCCGACGCGACCCGACCGCGGGCCGCGGCGTTCACCAGGACAGGACCTGCCCCAGAGCCGCCACGGGCGGTCGATCGGAATGCAGGCACTGGTCATGCGGGCCGAAGTTACCCAGCAGAAGGCGAAAACGCATGAGGCGAAAGTCTTGCGCCAGGAGAATAGGGGTGTTAACGCCCGAGCAGCCTTTGCTTCCCAGGAAGTGACAACCCCAACAAGATGTTTGAATAAATCGGTACCAATCGGCACCAAACCCTACTTTGTAACGAATACATAACACCTTTGCACCATGCTACGTTCGCAACAGGAACGTTATGTCATCGTCTGCGCCTCGTGGGTTTGACCGCGCCTGAATTGGACAGTAACGGCGCACAGTCCTGCGGGCGCGACCACCCTGCGGGCCCAGGATTCGCATGTGCGTAGCCTCAGGTCGCGAAACGTTCGCCGGACACGTCGGCCACCATGCCGCAGATCCTCGGCGAGGCATACGTGCGGGCCTTCACGGCCCCCCCTCGTACCCCATGGGGCATCCGCGTGGCCCACTCGGCACGCCTGCGACAGGTCCGGGCGGGAGCTCCGGGTCGCTCGCGGGCAGGGCCCTGCGAAAGTCGGCTGCGGTGTATCGCCAGGGCTCTGCTGGTGCCGGACCCTCTCGGCACCAGCCGTCTGCTGCGCGACGGTCGGTTCCTCGGCGTCTTCACGTCGACCGGGGACGGAAAGGCCAGCGCCGCGTGGGAGGGGGGCGGAGAGCGGAGAGCGCCCGGAGTCGCACGACGCCGCCGTCGGGTACGGGCTCGCCGCCGCTTTCGGGACGGGGGCGGAGCCGATGTGGAAGCTGGCGCTGAACGCCCTGCCGGAGATGTGGCCGTGAGCGGGGCCCACCCCTACTCCTCCGCGTGCGGCAGCTGGTGGGAGCAGGTCGAGCGGGCGACGAAGGCGATGCCGTCGTAGTCCTTCGCCGGTACGAGCGGCGCGGTGTGGAACCGGTAGGAGAACCGCGGCACGTTGGCGCCGAAGCTGCGCTGTGCCTGCGGTGCGTGCAGCCAGGGGGCGGTCGCGCGCAGGTCGACGTAGTAGGTCGCCGTCCCGGCGGGCGAGGAAGGAGCCCTTGCCGACCTGGTGGCGGCGAGGCGGCCTGTGGCACGGGGGGCGGCGTACGGGGGTCGGCGGCTTCGCTTTTCCACCGAGGTGCTCACGTGGCGGTCAGAGCTCCGGTGCGAGACCGCGCTCGCGCAGCCAGGACAGCTGGACCGGTGGGTTGGAGCCGTACCCGCCGCCGTGGTCGCCGAAGGGCCAGACGGTCATGGTGCGGTCCTCGCCCCGGTAGTGGTTGTAGGCGGCGTACACCGTGGAGGGTGGGCAGATCGGGTCCATCAGGGCGACGCTGAACAGGGCCGGGGCGGTGGCCCGTTGGGCGAAGTGGACGCCGTCGAAGTAGTCGAGGGTGGCGAGGGTCCGTGCCACGCGCTCGCGGCTGTGCCAGCGCAGGTACTCGGCGATCTCCGGGTACGGGCCCTCCCCGGTGATCTGCACGGCGCGGCGGAAGTGGCACAGGAACGGGACGTCCGGGAGTGCCGCGGCCACGCGGTCTCCGGCGAGAGCGGCGACGGCGAGGGCCAGGCCGCCACCCTGGCTGCCTCCGGCCACCACGATCCTGCGCGGGTCGAGGCCGGGCAGTCCGGCGACGGCGTCCACGGCGCGTACGCAGTCGGTGATCAGCCGCCGGTAGTAGTAGTTCTCGGGGGAGTCGATGCCTCGGGTCATGAACCCCCCGGCCCACTGTGTGCCGTCGCCCGCCGTCCGGTCCGGGGTGTCGTGGCCCTGGCCCCGGCTGTCGACGACGAGTTGGGCGTAGCCGGCGGCGGACCAGAGGAGGTGTTCGGTGGGCAGACCGCGGCCGCCGCTGTAGCCGATGTACGTGACGACGACCGGCAGCGGTCCCTCCGTGCCGCGCGGTCGCAGGAGCCAGGCGGCCACCGGCTCGCCGTTCCAGCCGGGGAAGCGCACGTCGTCGACGTCGACCGTGTGCAGCAGGTGCGCGGAAGTGACCCGTTCGGCCTTGATCGTCCCGTCGTAGGACCGGGCTTCGGCGAGGGTGTCCCGCCAGAACGCGTCGAAGTCGTTCGGGGCGGTCAACTGCGGCCGATAGCCGATGAGGTCGTCGGTCCCGAGGTCGGTGAGGGGCATGGGGCGTCCTCCGGTCGGAGTGTGGGGTGGGGACGGGGTGGCGGGGGGGGTGAGTGGTGCCGGGGCGATGCGTCTCTCGGGTCCCGGGCACGGCTGGGCGCGGGAGTGGCGGCCCGTCCTCCCCCCGTCGGACGGGCCGCCGGTTCACGGGCGGGCGCGCGAGCGGTCAGTCGGCGCTACCGGGGCTGCCAGGGCTGCCGATGCGGAAGGCGCAGAGGCGGAAGTCTCCGTGCAGGGTCAGGCGCAGGTCGTGGGCGCCCTCGGGCGGGGCGTCCAGTTCGCCCGTGACGGTCCGCCAGGTGTAGCGGTCGCCGGTGAGGGGGACGTCGAGCTCGGCCAGCACCTGGTCGCCGGCCTGGACGACCAGCCGCGCCTGGCCGGGTCCGGCGTCCTCGCGGGCGGTCTCGGCCTCGATCCGGACGGCCCCGGAGAGAGCGACGTCACAGAAGAGAAGCGTCCCGGGACGGGCGGGGTCGGTGGGCGTGACCGCGTCTCCGTCGGTCCGAGTGGCGTCGACGAGGGTGACGTCCGCGTAGTCGTCGAAGTCGACGGCCAGGGTCCGCCGGTCCACGACGGGCCGGGGCGCCGCGGCCGTCCCGGTCACCGTGAGCGGTGCGGTGAGGACCGGGTGATCGGCGGAGCGGGCGACGATGATCTCGTATTCACCGGGATCGACGGTGAAGGCGGAGGTGGTGACATCCCAGTGGGCGAGCCGTTCGGCGGGCAGCCGGAACGTCACCTCGCGGCTCGCTCCCGGTTCCAGGCGCACCTTGCGGAAGTCGGCGAGGCGCAGTCCGGGCGCCTCGTGACGGGTGGCCGGCGGCCGGACGTAGAGCTGCACCACCTCGCTGCCGGCCCGGGCACCGCTGTTGGCCAGGGTCACCGTGATGTCGACCGCGCCGTCCTGTCCGGTCGACGACCGCGACAACCGCAGGTCGCGGTAGGAGAAGTCGGTGTACGACAGGCCGTGGCCGAAGGCGTAGAGGGGCGCGGCCGCGTGGTACTGGTAGGTCCAGCCCGCCTTGATGATGTCGTAGTCGAGCGGGGCCGGCAGCGGATCGTCGCCCCGGTACCAGGTCTGCGGGAGGCGCCCGGCGGGGTCGGCCTCGCCGAGGAGTACGGCGGCCAGCGCGTGGCCCGTCTCCTGCCCGCCGTGGGAGGTCCACACCACGGCGGGCAGGTGCTCGTCGGCCCAGTCGACGGCGTACGGGTAGCTGCTCATCACCACGAGCGCCGTCTCCGGGCGCACGGCCGCGACCGTGCGGAGCAGCTCCTCCTGCGTCGCGGGCAGGTCGATGTCCACGCGGTCCTCGGTCTCACGGCCGTTGATCATGGGGTGGTTGCCGAGGACGACGACCGCCGCGTCGGCCGCCTGGGCGGCTGCCCGGGCCTCGGCCGCGCCGTCGCGCAGCAGTTCTCGCGCCCAGCGTTCGGCGGAGTCCGGGGCATCGGCGGTCACGGTGACGCCGCCGTCGGTCGGATCCACGGCCGCGTAGCGGCCGGTGAGCACGGAGCGCAGCAGCACCGTGTCCTCCCCGGCCGGTTCGAGCCGGAAGGTCTCCTTGACGAACCAGTTCTTGAGGACCGTCTGGTCGGCCGCCACGGTGGCGTCGTCCTTGAGGCTCAGGTAGTGCCCGGTGACGGCGGCGCGGAGGGTCAGCGCGCCGCCACCCCAGTCGGTCACGTCGAAGGCGGTCTTGCCGAGGAGTTCGCCGGTGGTGCGGGAGCGCAGCGCGATACGGTCGGCGCCCTCCACCCGGACCACCTCGCCGCCGTGGGCGCCGAGTGCGGCGGCGAGTCCGTCGGCGACGGTCACCTGGTAGGGCATGGTGCCGCTGTACCAGTCCTCGCACAGCGTGTCGGCGAGCGGGCCGATGACGGCGATCCTCGGTGTCCGCGCCGGGTCCAGCGGCAGCAGCCCGTCGTTCTTGAGCAGTACCACCGACTCGGTCGCCGCGTGCCGGGCCAGGGCGCGGTGCTCGGGGCGGTCGATCGCCTCCGGGCCGATCCCGGCGTACGGGTCGAGGTCCGGGTCGAACTCGCCCAGTCGGAACCGGAGTTCGAGCTGTCGACGCACCGCGCGGTCCACGTCGGCCTGCGCCAGCAGGCCGCGTTCCAGCGCCTCGCGCAGTCGGCCGACCGGCGTGGCGCTGTCCTCGTCGTGGTCGGTGAAGCTGTCGATGCCGGCCTTGAGGGCGGCGGCGTGGGACTCGGCGTGGTCGTCGAAGTAGCGCTCCGGGTCGACCAGGTTCGAGGGGGCCTCGGCGTCGCTGACCACGAACAGCTCGTGTCCGGTGGGCCGCGCCCAGCGGCGCAGCTCGGTCTCGATCAGCGGGCTGACGTGGCAGGGGCGGCCGTTGACGAGGTTGTACGCGGCCATGACTCCGGTCGCGGCGCCGGAGGCGACGACGGGCCGGAAGGCGGCCAGGTCGTACTCGTGGAGGACGCGCGGGCGCAGTCCGGAGGAGGTCGTGCAGCGGTCGTCCTCGTTGTTGTAGGCGAGGAAGTGCTTGAGGACGGGAGCCGTCCGCAGGTAGGTCGGGTGGTCGCCCGACAGACCCCGGCAATACGCCTCGCCGAGCCGGGCGGTGTGCACCGGGTCCTCGGAGTAGCCCTCCTCGTTGCGTCCCCAGCGCGGGTCGCGCAGCAGGTTCAGGACGGGCGCCCACGCCTGGAGGCTGTAGGGACCGTCACCGACGGCGGGTGTGCGGTGGTGGTGGAAGGCGCGCAGTTCGACCGAGACGGCCTCGGCGACCCGGCGCGCCAGGTCCTCGTCCCAGGTGGCGCCGAGGCCGACGGCCTGCGGGAAGACCGTCGCCACCCCCATCCAGGAGACCCCGTGCAGCGCCTCGCTGCCCGTACGGAAGGCAGCGAGGCCGAGCCGAGGGACGGCCGGCGCGTACTGGTGCAGCATCGCGAGCCGCTCTTCGGGCGTGAGCCGTGAGAGGAGGTCGTCGACGCGCTCCTGCAGCGGCAGCGCGGGATCACGGAAATCGGGCGGCTCGGATGCGGACGTGGACGCGGACGCGGAACTCACGTGGGAACCCCTCAGGCGAGTCGGTTGCGGATGACCTTCGTCGAAGCGCTTCGACAGTTCCATTCACCACCGCGACCTGTCAATGACGGACGCGGAGATCACGTCGACGACCCGTTCGAAGAAGAACTCGTGCTTGAGGAAGGAGACGTCGTACTCGTGACCCGGGTACGGCGGAATCAGCTGGGCGGCCTGGAACAGCCGCCATCCGTCCCGCAGCGCGGCCACCCCCGTCTCGTACGGCGGCTCGTCGCTGTCGCCCGTGGTGGGCGCGGTGCGGCCGGTGCCGTCGTAGCGCGACCAGCCGACGACCTGGGAATCCAGCGCCGAGCTCGCCAGATACAGCACGAGCACCTGCTGCCGCGGCACCGGGGCGGCGGTCGCGTCTCCGCCGTCCTCCGACGCGGGCGGGATCGCTTCGGTCGTCATGCCACGGTCTCCTTCGGGCGGTTGGAGACCCTGGTCACCCAGTGGTCGAGGTCGAAGCCGTCGTCGCCGGTCAGCTCCCGCCACAGCAGGATGCGGTTGTACCGCTCCAGCCGGCCGGTCGCTCCCTCGTACCACGGGAACATGGCGTCCAGCTCCGCCGCCACCCGCGGGTCGTGGAGGTCCGAGGTGTCCCACAGACGTCGTTGACGCACCCGGGGGTTGAAGCGGATCTTGAACATGTAGCGGACGATGTCGCTGTCGTTGCGCCGGCCCCCGTGCCAGATGCCGTGGTGCAGAAGCACCACCGTGCCGGCCGGGCAGACCAACCGGTCCTGACCGCGCAGGTTCTGGTAGCGGCCGGTGTCCGATTCGTTGATCCGCCGCAGATGGCTGCCCGGCACGCTGAGCGTTCCGCCCATCTCCAGCGTCACGGCCTGCGGGTAGTACATCAACTGGACGTCGAAGGCGTCCGGTCGGACGTCGATGATGGCGTCCCCGTGCAGCGCCTGCGCGGCGCCTCCGTGACGCTCGCGGGTGTGCACGAAGTGGTGGTCCACCCACGGCTCCGGGCCGACCAGGCTGCGCAGGGCCCCTGCCACCCGCGGCAGTTCCAGCAGCCTGCGGACGAAGGATCCCTCCGCGTACGCGTCGGACAGCGGCGTCCCGTACGGCACCGACGGCACCCCGCCCGCCAGTACCGCCAGGCCCTCGGCGTTCATCGCCGCCGGAACCACCGCGTCCAGCCGCAGCGACCCGCGCGCCACGAAGCGCGCCATCCGAACCGAGTTCAGCAGTTCTCGTCTGTTCTCCATGACGGCCACGCTAGGTTCGGCCGCCGCGCACCGGGTGGGCCGCGTTCACCCTCCACTGGTCGATTCTCACTGCGCCGCCCGCCGTGGTAGAACACCTGCCCATGCAGACGGTCCTCGCCCGCCTCGACGAGCCCCCCACTCTCGCCGCCGTCGGTATCGGCGTGCACGGTCCGGCCGGCCAGGTGGACGTGTTCTCGCTGCCGGACCTGTGGCAGCTCCATCTGTACGGCTACGAGGCCGACTTGACGGTCGACGGCACCGAGCACGCGATCCGCGCCGGGCGCGTCAGCCTCGTACCGCCCGGAACCGAGGTGCGCTACCGCTACCGGGGCCGCTCCGAGCACCTCTACGCCCACCTCCGCCTGGGCGCGGAGGGAACGCCCCACAGCATTCCCGTGATCCAGCACACCGGACCCGAACTCGACCCGCTCACCGCACAGTTGCGACAGGCGCTGGCCGCCTGGCCGAACACCCCGGCCCGGGCCACCGCCGAGGTGTGGGCCGCCCTGTGGCGGATCGCCCGGCTCACCCCGCCGCGGGAGCGGAGCGCCCGGGCCGTTCATCCGGCGGTGGCGGCCGCGACGGCCCTGATCGAGGCGCGGATGGCGGAGTCCCTGACGGTGCCGGAGATCGCGAGGGCGGCCGGCGTCTCCCACAACCACCTGACCCGGCTCTTCCGCGCCGCCACCGGGGAAACCGTCGTCGGCTACATCCGGGCCCGCCGGATGGAACGCGCACGCCATTTCCTGCGGGCCACCACGCTCTCCATCCCCGCCGTCGCCGCCTCGGTCGGCATCCCCGACCTCCAGGCCTTCAACAAGGCCTGCCGCCGGGAACTCGGCGCGTCACCTCGCGCCGTCCGTTTCGCCGGTCCCGCCCCGCGCGACACCGCGGCTCCGGCGCACGATCGCCCTGTGTGATGTCGCGCTACGGGATTCCGGGGCCGTCTCCGTGGTCGGGGACGGGGAGGCGCACACCGGCCCGGAGGGCGGACTGGTGGGCGACGATGCCGGGGAGGGTGTAGCGGGCGGCGGTCCACGCGTGCAGTGGTGGCGGCGTCCGTGTCGTGACCGCGACGGCGAAGTCGTCGGCGAGGAAGTGGTGACTGCCCTCGTGGCCGTTGGGTGCGTGCGCGAACTCACGCGGGAGTCGGGAGCGGTCGTGGACGGGTGCGGTACCGGAGGTGAAGGCGTCGCGCAGTTCCGGGGCGACGTGGGAGAGCGCCGGGTCGTCCGGCGCGAGGGTGGGTGCGGGATGCAGGTGCGCGGTGACGTCGCGCTCACCCTTCTTGTCCTGCCACAGGCTGACCGAGCCGAGTTGTTCGAGGACCGCCTCCGTACCGAAGTAGCGGAAGCGTGACTCCTTGCCGATGTATCCGACCCTGCGGAACTCGTTCGTGCGGAAGCTGCCGCCACCCGCGACCTCGAACAGTGCGGTGGCGTTGGAGAAGTCGTTGTCGAACTGACTGATCTCGCGATCGAACACGCCGTCGCCGCGCTCGTCCGGAACGCCGATCGCCGAGACGCTCACGGCGTGCGTCCGCCAGGCGCCGAGGACTCCGCCGATCGAGTGCGTGGGGTAGAGCAGCGGCGGGTAGCTGGCGGTGGACTTCCAGTTCTCGCCGCCGCTGTACCTGTAGGCGTCGTAGAAGCCCCAGTCCATGTCGTGGACGTAGTCGCCTTCCGCGTAGAAGAGCCGGCCGAACGCTCCCGCGGCGATCTGGGCGCGCGCGTAGACGGTCGCCGGGTGGTAGTAGCTCGTCTCGCCCATCATGTAGATCCGGCCGGTCTCCTCGACCGCCGCGATGATGTCCGCGATCTCGGCCTCGGTCACGCCCATGGGGACCGCGCTGTAGACGTCCTTGCCCGCACGCAGGGCCCGCACGGCGAGGGGGCCGTGGGTCCAGCGCTGGGTGAAGAGGGCGACGGCGTCGAGATCGGAGTCGAGCATGGACTCGAACGAGGGGAGCGCACCGGCGAGGTCGTGCTCGGTGACGAGTCGCTCGGCGCGCTCCGGGAGCAGGTCGGTGACCTTGATGTCACCGACGCCGGGGTGCAGGCGCCAGAGTTTGGCGAACGAGCCGGCGAACTGGCCGGCTCCGACGATGCCGAGTGAGAACACGCGAATTCTCCATCAGGAACGTAGAAGTGGGTGCGAGCTGGTGCCGGTCGCATGACGGTGCGGGCTTCGGCACTGCTCCATGACGTTAGGATCCGAGCGCACGCGATGTCTGCACCGTTTCGAAGCGAGAACTTCTTGGATCCTCAGGGTGCTCTGGTCGACGAACCCTCGTACCTGCGCGGCTGGTCCGGGCGCCCGACGCTGATGGCGGCAGCGCACCGGCACGACGACGTGGAGATCAACTTCGTGGCCGGCGGCGGGTCGATGCTCTATCTCTACGGCGGCGAGCTCCTTGAGGTCGCGGTGGGCGGTCTCGCCGTGTTCTGGGCCGCGATCCCGCACCAGTTGGTGGCGAGCCAGGCGACGCGGGTGCACTGGCTGCACGTGCCCTTCGAGCGGTTTCTCGCCTGGGGGCTGCCCCAACCGCTCCTCGCCCGTGTGCTCTCGGGTGTTCCGGTGCTCTCTCCCGCGGCCCGTGCCGACGCGAGCGATCCGGCGAAGTTCACCCAGTGGGCCGCGGATCTGGCCGCGGGCGACGACGAACTGCACCGCATCGCGATGCTGGAGATACAAGCGCGGGTCCGGCGCCTGGCGCTCGCCACGGTCGGCGATCCGGCACATCGACACGCCGGTGACGATCCGGCCCTGCGCCAGGCGGTGTCCATGGCGCGGTACATCGCCCATCACTTCCGCGAGCCGATCACCGTCGCGGACGTCGCCGCGGCGGCGAACGTGCACCCGACCTATGCCATGACCCGGTTCCGCGAGGTCGTGCGTACCACGATCGGCGAGTACGTGAAGCGGTACCGGCTCGCTGAAGCACGCCGGTTGCTGATCACCACCGACCTTCCCGCGAGCCAGGTGGCCGCGGCCGCCGGCTTCGGCTCGGTCAGCCGCTTCTACCGGGTCTTCACCGACGCGTGCGGAACCACCCCGGCACGGTTCCGGCGCGGACGCGGGCTCTGACTCACCCGGCGACTCCCCCGGGACTGCGTCGAAGCGCTTCTCCACCCGTCATGAGGACGGTTTCCGCGGGAAGAACCCTTGTCTGCCAGGAAAGCTGTCCGTTAGCTTACGCCTGGGGGTGAAGCGCTTCGACAGTCGCCGTCCGGCACCGACCTCGAAAGGGCCGCCATGACCGAGGAACAGGGGACCTTCCACTGGGGGCACGAGGCCCTTCTCCTCGATTTCGCCCTCGATGACGACGGCGGCCCGCGCCTCACGTACCTCGGGCTGCCCGGCGAGGCACGACGAGTCCCCGGTGCGGCCCTCCCCCTGGTGGAGGTGACGGCCGCGGGCCACGGCCGCGACTGGTCGGGCAGCCGCCTGATCGGGACCGCTCTCGGCCGGCGGCTGCGTCACCGGTCCCACCGCGCGGCCCGCGACGGCGACTGGCACACGCTGACCGTCCATCTCCACGACCCGGAGACCGGTCTGGTCGCGGAGGTGACCTACCGGTCACCGGACGGCATCCCCGTGCTCCGCGGTGAAGTGATCCTGCGCAACGAAGGACGGACCACCCTGCACCTGGAGTCGGTCAGCTCGCTCGCGGTGGGCTGCCTCACCCCATCGGACCCGGCGGCCGCCGACGCCGCCGACCTGCTGTGGGCGGACAACGACTGGCTCGCCGAGTGCCGCTGGCAGCGACAGCCGATGCGCCGGACCACACCCGGCGTCAGCGGACACGTGACCTACGGGCACGGCAAGGCGGGCTTCGCCCTGAACGGACAGGGCACCTGGTCCGGTTGCGGACACCTCCCCATGGGAGGCCTGACGGACCGGCGCACCGGCCGCAGTTGGGTGTGGCAGATCGAGCACAACGGCGGGGGCTGGCGCTGGGAGTGCCAAGAGCACGACGGAGCCGCCTACGCCGCCCTGTTCGGGCCCACCGACACCCACCACGGCTGGCGGCACGCCCTGGAGCCCGGAGCCGTCTTCCGTACCGTACCCGCCGCGCTGGCCTTCGGCGCCGACGGCGGCCCCGACTCCGCGTTCGCCGCGCTGACCCGCTACCGCCGCGCCCGGCGCCGCCCTCACGCCGACCACCAGCGCCTGCCCGTCATCTTCAACGACTACATGAACTGCCTGATGGGCGACCCCACCACCGACAAGCTGCTGCCGCTGATCGACGCGGCGGCCGAGGCCGGCGCCGAGCACTTCGTCATCGACGCGGGCTGGTACGACGACGGTGACGGCGGCTGGTGGACCAGCGTCGGCGCCTGGGAACCCGCCGCCTCCCGCTTCCCCGGCGAGAAGGGGATCCACGAGGTACTGGACCACATCCGCCGACGCGGCATGGTTCCCGGCCTGTGGCTGGAACCGGAAGTCATCGGCGTCCACAGTCCCATGGCCACGTCCCTGCCCGACGAGGCGTTCTTCCGCCGCGACGGCGTCCGCGTCACGGAGACCGGCCGGCACCACCTGGACCTGCGCCACCCGGCCGCCCGGGCCCACCTGGACCGGGTCGTGGACCGCCTGGTCGGCGAGTGGGGCGTCGGCTACCTCAAGCTCGACCACAACATCGACCCCGGCTCCGGCACCAGCGCCCGCCCCGGCGAGACCCCGGGCGACGGCCTGCTCGGCCACAACCGGGCGCACCTCGACTGGCTCGACGGCGTCCTCGACCGGCACCCGCACCTGGTGGTGGAGAACTGCGCCTCCGGCGGCATGCGCTGGGACGACGCCATGCTCTCCCGGCTGCAGCTGCAGTCCACCAGCGACCAGCAGAACCTCCACCTCTACGCGCCCATCGCGGCCTCCGCGCCCACCGCCGTCACCCCCGAACAGGGTGCCGTCTGGGCGTACCCCCGGCCGGAGGACTCCCTCGACGAGGTGGCCTTCACCATGACCAACGCGCTGCTCGGCCGGATCCATCTCTCCGGCCGCGTTCCCGAACTCGGGCCGGAGGCCCGCGCCCTGGTCCACGAGGCGGTAGCGGTGTACAAGGCCATCCGCGCCGACCTGCCGCACGCCGTGCCGTCCTGGCCACTGGGCCTCCCCGCCTGGGACGACCCCTGGATCGCCCTGGCCCTGCGCACGCCCGCCACCACGTACCTCACGGCCTGGCGCCGCCCGGGAACCGATGCCGTGGCGACGCTCCGCCTGCCCCACCTGCGGGATGCGGCCGCCCGTATCGACCTGCTCTATCCCTCCGCCAGCCGGGCCGAATCCACCTGGCTGCCCGGCACGGCCGAGCTGAGTCTGACCCTGCCCACCGCGCCGTCCGCCGTCCTGCTCCGCATCACCCCCACGGCCCCCGGCGCTCCCTGAACCACCCCCCTCCCCCACCACCACGCCACGACTCCCTCACGAACCGACGAGAGGACCTCTCGGGTGCCACCACTGCGCCGACCGGACCAACGCTTGACCAACCCCGTGATCCCCGGCTTCCACCCCGACCCCAGCGTCTGCCGCGTCGGCGACGACTACTACCTGGCCTGCTCCAGCTTCGAGTACTTCCCCGGCGTCCCCCTCTTCCACAGCCGCGACCTGGTCCACTGGACGCAGATCGGCAACGCCCTGGACCGGCCGGACCAACTGCGTCTGCCCGCCTCCATGCCGTCCTCCGGCGGGATCTACGCCCCCACCCTGCGCCACCACGACGGCCGCTTCTGGTTGATCGTCACCAACTGCAGCGAGGGCGGCGGCAACCTGATCGTCACGGCCACCGACCCCGCCGGACCGTGGTCGGACCCCATCTGGGCGCCGGGCGTCCCCGGCATCGATCCCGACCTGGCGTGGGAGGAGGACGGCACCTGCTGGTGCACGGTGGCCGGGGTCTCGCAGGTCCGTCTCGACCCGTCCACCGGGCAGACGTACGGAACCCCGCACCGCCTCTGGTCGGGCGGGCCCGGCGCCAAGGCCCCGGAGGCGCCGCACCTCTACCGGATCGGCGACCACTGGTACCTCCTCATCGCCGAGGGCGGCACCGAGCGCGGCCACGGTGTCTCGATCGCCCGCGGCCCTTCGCCCGTCGGCCCGTTCGAGCCGTGCCCGGCCAACCCGATCCTCACCCACCGCGGAACCGACCACCCCGTCCAGAACACCGGGCACGCCGACCTGGTCCAAGGCCCCGACGGCTCCTGGTGGATGGTGCTGCTCGGTGTCCGGCCCGGCGGCGGCACGCCGGGCTGGCACGTGCTCGGCCGGGAGACCTTCCTGGCCCCCGTGACCTGGGTGGACGACTGGCCGGTCGTCGGCGAGGTGGCCCTGGACCTGCCCGAGCTCCCGTGGCCGCTCTCCCCCGGCCCCGTCGAGGAGCGGCGGGACGACTTCGACCTCGCCGCACTGCGACCGGCCTGGATCTCCCTGCGCGACCGACCGGCCGCACACTGCACCACCGAGGAGCGTCCCGGCTGGCTGACCCTCCGCGCGCGGGGAGGCTCCCTGGACGAGCCCGACGTGGTGTTCACCGGCCGGCGCCAGCAGCACCCGGCGTGCCGGGCGCGCACCCTGGTCGATCCCTCCGAGGGGCGCGGCGGCCTCGCCGTCCGGCTCGACGAGCGGCACCACTACGCGATCGAGGTGTCCGGCACGGAGGTCCGGGCCATCGCGCGCGTCGGCTCCCTGCGCACGGTCGTGGCCGCGCGGTCCGTGCCCGCCGGGCCGGTGATCCTCTCCGTCACCATCACGGAACCGCCGACTCCGTACGGACCGTGCACAGGACCCGACGTCGTCTCCCTCGGCGTCGAGCGACCCGACGGCACGTTCACGGAGCTCGCGACCCTCGACGGCCGCTACCTGTCGACCGAGGTCGCCGGCGGCTTCACGGGCCGGGTCGTCGGAATGTACGCCGCGGAAGGCACCGTCCGCTTCGACTGGTTCGACTACGAGCCCCTCGGTGGCTGAACGGCCGACCCGGAGCCGCACACCTCGCATCGAAGCGCTTCAATGAAGGATGGACAACGCACTGCGCCGGGGATAAGGTCGACGCACATGTCACGCAGGAGCGATACGCTCACCTGATCGAAGCGCTTCATAAGGCTGGGAGAGCTGGATGGTAACCCTCGCCGAGGTCGCCCAGCACGCCGGAGTGTCGGCGAGCACGGTGAGCTATGTCCTCAGCGGCAAGCGGCCCATCTCCGCGGCCACCCGGCTGCAGGTCGAGCAGAGCATCCGCGAGCTGGGATACCACCCGAACGCGGGCGCGCGGGCCCTGGCCAGCAGCAGGTCGAACATCATCGCGCTGATGGTTCCCCTCCGCACCGACATGTACGTGCCGGTGATGATGGAGATCGCCATCGCGGTCGCCACGACGGCCCGGGCGCACGGGTACGACGTACTGCTGCTGACCGGCGAGGAGGGCCCCGAAGCCGTCCGCCGCGTCACCGGCAGTGGGCTCGCCGACGCGATGATCCTCATGGATGTCGAACTCGACGACGAGCGGCTGCCGTTGCTGCGCGGCGTCGACCAGCCTTCCGTACTGATCGGACTGCCCGCCGACACCTCAGGACTGACCTGCGTCGACCTCGACTTCAGGGCGACCGGCGCGATGTGCGTCGAGCATCTGGCGATGCTCGGCCATCGTGACATCGCCGTCATCGGCGAGGCCCCCGCCGTCTACGAACGGCACACCGGCTTCGCCGAGCGCACCCTCGACGGACTCCGTTCCCGCGCACGGGAGTTGGGCATCAGGGTGTTGCACCGGCCCTGCGGCGGCGGCTACGACGCGATCGCCGCCATCGTCACCCGCATCCTCGATGAGCGCCCGGGCACCTCCGGGTTCGTCGTGCAGAACGAGCAAGCGGTGGAACCCCTGCTCGCCCTGCTGCGCCGGCAGGGCCGCGCCGTCCCCGAGGACGTGTCGGTGGTCGCGATCTGCCCCGAACAGGTGGCCGTCCAGGCCTCGGTGCGACTGACGTCGGTCTCCATCCCCGCGCAGGAGATGGGCCGGCAGGCCGTGGAGCGCCTGGTCGCCAAGATCGACGGTCGCGACACCGATGAAGTCTCGCTGATCGCACCGGAGTTGACGGTGCGGGCGAGTACCGGGTCGGCGCCCTGACGGCTTCCGGCCGCCGCTCCGCCTTCCGCATGTGTCAGGTCGACCTCCCTTCGCCGCAGGCGAGTCAGAAAGGATGGATGGGCTGGATGTCCTCGTCTCCGCTCGCCCTCACCCTCGCCGATCTCCTGGTGCGCCCGGCCTTCGGCTCCCGACGCGACCCCGACCGGGTCTTCGACGGCATCGCCGCCGCCGCCGGGCAGGCGCCGGGTGACCGCCAGTTCGTCGACGACTTCCGGTCACTCCTCGGCTGGTGGGCGAAGGCCGACGGGCTCACCCCGGTCGGCTGGCAGTCGGCGCAGACGCATGTGCGCCGGCACCTCACCAACCGGGCCCGCGTCCGGCGGCTGATCGCCGAGCATCCGGAGATCGAGCGGGAGCCGATCGAGAAGCCGGTGTTCGTCGTCGGACTGCCGCGCACGGCGACCACGGTCACGCACTCCGTGCTGTCGATCTCGGACGAGCACCGCTGTCCCCGGCTCTGGGAACTGCTCACGCCCGACCTGGACCTGCCGCCCCGGCAGCGGCGGAAGGCGGTCACCGCCGGGCGTCGGCTGGTCCAGGGCGCCGACCTGTTCGCACCGCGCTTCCGCGACATCCACGCGATGGCCGCCGAGGGGCCCGAGGAATGCACGTTCGCCCTCCCGCACGCCCTGATGCCGTTCGCCCAGGCCCGTCTCCCCGAGTACCGGAACTGGCACTGCGAGCGGGACTTCGTCCCCGACTACCGGTATCTCAAGCAGGTCTACCAGGTGCTGCAGTACGGCCGCCCGCGGCGGCGCTGGATGCTGAAGTCCCCCATGCACCTGGAGAACCTGGACGCACTGCGCACGGTCTTCCCCGACGCCGTGATCGTGTGGTGCCACCGCGATCCGGTCACCGCCCTGGCCTCCTACTGCTCCCTGGTCGAGCACGGCATGGCCATCAGCACCCGCCCGCTCGACCTGGAGGACATCGGCGCCACCTGGCTCGGCCTGCTGAGCCGCGCCATGGCACGCGGCCTCGCGGCCCGGGCCGACATCCCGCCGGAGCAGTTGGTGGACGCCCCGTACTCCTGGCTCGGGTCCGACCCCGCCACCGGTGCCCCCAAGCTCTACGCGGCTGTCGGCGCCCCCTGGACGGAGGCGGACGCGGCCCGGCTCCCCGCCGCCGTCGCCCGCCCCAAGGGCGCCCGCAAGCACACCTACGACCTGAGCCGCTACGGCCTGAGCCGCTCCGATGTCGAGTCCGCGTTCGCGGAGTACGACGCACTGCGGGCCGAGGTCGACCCCGCCTGACGAGAAGGCGGGACCGGCCTCGGCCCCGGTGCCGGATCAGCCGCCGCTGATGGTCAGGTGGTCGGTGCGGAAGTCGAGTCCGCCGGACGACGAGGTGATCTCATAGCCGAACTGCACGTCGCCGATGGTCTCGCTGCCGGGCATCCAGCCCTTGGTGTGGGCGATCCAGTCGAGGACCGGCTTGATCTCCACGGTGCCGGAGCGGGAGTCGGACGTCCGCAGGAACGAGAACACCTGGTTCGCCCCGTTGGTGCCCTTGTAGACGTTCCAGTTGTGGCCGCCGAGGGTGACGTTGCCCTGGTAGCCGCCGATCGGTCCCACGGGTCCGTTGTCGTTGACCCAGAGCATGATCTCGTACTGGTGGTCGGTGTCCCAGATGTCGTACGACGTGTTGTACGCGCCGGACGACGGGACGCTGACGTTGTAGGTGCTGGTGAGCCTGGCGAGCGAGTCGATCGTCTTGTTGATCGTCTTCGTCGCGTTGGGGTACGACTTGATGCCGCCGGTGTCGGGATGGTCGGCCCAGACGCCCCAGCTGGTCCCGGAGTTGGCCCAGACGCACTGGCTGCCGGCGCCGGACCCCCAGATGTTGTTGTAGAGCCTGTAGCCGTCCAGGCCGGTGTTGCCCCATCGGTCGCAGGAGCTCCAGACGGCTGCCGAAGCGGGGGCGGAGGCCAGGGCGACGGTGGCACCGAGAGCCGTCGCCGGCGCCAGCACCGCCATGGTGATCTTTCGCATCGTGCTTCTGACCATGGTGTCCCTTCCATGGGTGGGGGGATGTGGTGGGGAATCCGGTGGGGGGAGCTGGTGCGGACGGTGCCGTGTACGGGTCCGTCCGCAGGAGTCATGGCCGGAGCACCGCCACGCCGTGGCGGCCGAGGGTGACCCGGTCGGTGACGGACGTCCCCGTGAGGAGATCGTGGTGCGTGCCGGGCACCTCGACGGTCACCGGCTCGCGGCCGTGGTTGAGCAGGAACAGCGCCTCGCCCCGGCGGACGGCCTCGACCTGCTCGGGGAGACCGTCGAGCACCGGCCGGACGCCCGCGGCGGAGGCGATGCGGGCCAGCAGGTCGCGCAGCGTCCGCGGCTCCGGGAGGGTGGAGACGTACCAGGCCCGGCCCTTGCGGAGGACGGCGGGCAGTCCGTCGAGTTCACCGCCCTTGTACGGCACGGTCTCGTCGGCGGAACCGTCGGCCTCCAGCTCCTCCGACCACAGGGACGCCCTGAAGCCCTCGCAGGTGACGGTCTCCCCCACGTCCAGCGGCCACCACTCGTGCAGGGTGCGGATGCCGAACAGCTCGCGCAGCCGGTGGTCCATGCCACCGGCGCGGACCCGGTCGTCCTCGTCGGCGACGCCGGTCTGGAAGCCGCAGACGAGGGTGCCGCCCCCGCGGACATGGGCGAGGAGGTTGTCGATCGCCGCGTCGGTGAGGGCGTACAGCTGCGGCACGACGACCACGGAGTACGGCGTCAGGTCGTGCTCGGGATGGGCGAAGTCGGTGGTGAGGTGCGCCTCCCAGAGGGCTCGGTGCCAGGCGCGCAGGACGTCCGGGTAGTCCACCTGGCCGGACAGGCGGCCGTCCTGGGCGCCGGCCCACCAGGCGTGCCAGTCGTGGAGGATCGCGATGCCCGCGGTGACGGTCCGGCCGGCCGTCTCGGCGGCGATCCGCTCCAGCTCCGCGCCGAGCTGCTTGACCTCCTGGTACGTCCGGCCCTCCTCGCCGGCATGGCTGACCATGCCGGAGTGGAACTTCTCCGCGCCCTGCCGGGACTGCCGCCACTGGAAGTAGCAGACGGCGTCGGCGCCCCGGGCCACGGCCTGCAGGGACCAGAGCCGGTTGAGGCCCCGGGGCTTCGGGTGGTTCACGCCCCGCCAGTTGACGGGCCCGGCGGCCTGCTCCATGAGCATCCACGGCCCGCGCGCCTGGGATCGGGTCATGTCCTGCACGAGGGCGCCGCTCTGGGCGCCCAGCGGGTCGCGCGGATCCGGGTAGATGTCGACGGAGACCACGTCCTCCTCCTCGGCCCAGCGCCAGGCGTCCTGCCCCATCCACAGCGGCATGAAGTTGCTGGTGACGGGGATGTCCGGGGTGTGGCGGCGGACGATGTCCCGCTCGGCGACGTAGCACTCCAGGAGCATGTCCGAGGTGAAGCGCCTGAAGTCGAGGACCTGGGTGGGGTTGCGCATGTAGTGGGCCAGGCGGGGCGGCAGGATGCCGTCCCAGGTGTCGTACCCCTGGCTCCAGAAGGCCGTGCCCCAGGCCTCGTTGAGGGCGTCGAGCGTGCCGTACCTCTCGCGCAGCCAGTGGCGGAAGGCCGCCGCGGCCTCGTCGCCGTGGTCGAAGGTGCAGTACTCGTTGTTGATGTGCCACATCGTCAGCGCCGGGTGGCCGGCGTAGCGGGCGGCGAGGTCCTCGGTGATGGCGGCGGCGTAGCGCCGGTAGGTGGCGCTGGAGTGCGAGAAGTGCTGCCGGCCGCCCCACCACTCGGTGCGGCCGTCCTCGGTGACGGGCAGGGTGTCCGGGTGCAGTCGGCCCATCCAGGGCGGGGGCGAGGCGGTCGGGGTGGCGAGGACGACGCCGATGCCGTTGTCGTGCATCAGGTCCATCACCGTGTCCAGTCGGCCGAACTCCCGTGCGCCCGGCTCCGGTTCCAGCACCGACCAGGAGAAGACCCCGAGGGTGACCGAGTTGACCCCGGCCGCCTTCATCAGCCGGACGTCCTCGTGCCAGGTCTCCTCGGGCCACTGCTCCGGGTTGTAGTCGCCGCCGAAGAGAAGGCGGCCGCGGGTCGCGTCGCTCAGCCCGGGCATCAGACGGGCTCCCCGTACTGCACGCCGCGCCCGTTGGTGCCGAGGTAGACCCGGCCGTAGACGCGGGGATCGCCGGTGACCACCCGGCCGATCCAGCCCCACTGGTGCTGGTCGTCGTTGATCCGCACCCAGCTCCTCGCCTCGTCGTCGGAGCGGTGGACGGCGTTGGGGCCCTCCGTCGCCCCGACCATGTAGATCGCCGGGTAGGTGGCGCCCGGGGCGGCCTTGCCGAAGCCCAGGGTGTGCGAGGACCGGCAGCTGCCGACCCTGGTGAAGGTGGCGCCGCCGTCGGTGGAGCGGTACAGCCCGGCCTCCTTCGCGCTGAGCCACAGATCACCGGAGCGCCCCGGTGCCGCGATCAGCTGGAACTGCGCGTCGCCCGAGGGCAGGCCGGTGGCCGTGGTGGTGAACGTCAGGCCGCTGTCGGTGCTGGCGTGGACCGTGCCGGCGGTCGTGTCGTAGGCGTAGAAGAGCGTCCGGTCCACGGGGTCGGCGACCAGGACGGCGCCCTTCGGGACGGAGGTGGCCTCGGACCAGGTGGCGCCGTTGTCCGTCGAGCGGTACGCCGGGGGGACGGTGCCGTTCGAGGCCCCGGGGGACCACAGCAGCACACTGCCGTCGGCGTTGGTGACGATCGGGCCGGGCGCGTCCTTGGCGGCGGCCGGCTGTGACGCGAAGGGCGACCAGGTCTTTCCGCCGTCGTCCGACCAGGCGCCGTTGGCGCTCCCGCTCCAGCCGGTGCGGACGACGTACGAGGGTCGGGCCGCGGCCTGGGCGAGTCCCGTCGTCGAACCGAACACGGGGTTCGACGCCATGCCGCGCGAGGGGGATGCGGTGAGCGACTCGTGGTACATCACGCCGATGTCGCCGTTTCCGCTGATCAGATGCGCCTCTCCGACCGGCGGCGAGATCAGGTGAAGGATCGCGGTCTCCTCCAGGCCGCGGATCTGCGGTGCCCAGCGCCTGAGGTCGCGCGTGCCGTACAGGGTCGCGCCGGTGCCGTAGACGACGTGGCGGGAGTCGAACGGGTCGAGGCCGAGGGCCTGGATCCACCAGCCGAACTTGGCCTCGTCGCCACCCCACTTGAGGTAGGGGGTCTCGGAGACGTCGAGGACGGCCTCGTCCTTCAGGGACGTCCAGGTGCGGCCGCCGTCGGTGGATCGGAAGACGGTGTCGATCTCGGACCAGCGGTTGTTGGTGGACACGACGAGCGTCCCCGGCCGACGGGCGTCGACGGCGACGCCGCCGTAGCCGAAGGCGTCGGTCCCGCCGTCGCCCGTCACCCCGCCGGGCTTCACGGGGGTGACCTCGGTCCACGTCCCGTTCGTCGTCCGCAGCTTGTGCACGCTGCCGTCGGACTGGCCGTTGGGGCCGGGGGCGTCGGCGTACGTCACGTACAGCTCGCGGGTGAGGCGGTCGTACGCGGCGCGGATCGGCACCCTGGCGGCGGTGCCGGTCGGCTGCCCGGGAACGGGCTCCCAGGTCCTTCCGTCGGACGTGCGGTACAGGTGGGGGCTGCCGGCGGTGCCGTCGGAGTCGCCCCAGCCGGCGTAGACGGTACGGCCCGCGGCGACCAGGAGGGTGATGCCCTGACCGGTGGCGCTCGGGGTGGCGGGGAAGGCCGCGGGCCGCCAGGTGGCGCCTCGGTCCGTCGACTTGAGCAGTCCGTCGTGGCGGGTGCCGAGCCACAGCGTGTCGCAGTTCCGCGGGTCGACCAGGAGCCGTTCGCCGCAACCGCGCCCGTCCTCGTTGGCTCCGAGCTTCACGGTGAGGTCCGTGCGCTTCCAGGTGGCGCCCCGGTCCTCGGACCGCAGTACGGCTCCGTTGCCGGCCCAGGGCTGCGTGTACGTGCCGAGGGCCAGGTACAGCCTGTTCCGGTGGGTCGGGTCGACGGCCATGGCCTCGACGCCGAGGAGGTTCCAGTCGTCCCAGCCGAGGTGGTCGGTCAGCGGGATCCAGCGGTCGGTGCGGTCGTCCCAGCGGTAGGCGCCCCCGATGTCGGTCCTGGCGTAGGCGAGCCCTCGTACCGAAGGGTGGAACAGCACCCCGCTGATGAAGCCGGTGCCGCCCATGGCGACGCCGCGCCACCGGTAGCCGGTCTCGGCGACGGCCGAGGGGGCGGCGGCCGAGGGGGCGGCGGCCCGCGCCTGCCCCGAGAGCGCGGGCAGGGAGACGACCGCGGCCGCGGCGGCGGAGCCGGCGAGAACGGAGCGCCTGCTGAGGTGGAACGTGCTCATGACATACCTCGGTCCTGAGACGGAAGGGGGGATCGAGCGGGGATCAGGGCGCGGGGCCGTGTCGACGCGCGCGGCTCCGCCGCGTGGGCGCGACCAGAGGGCGTCAGCCCTTGACGGCTCCCGTGAGCATGCCCTTCTTGAAGTGGCGCTGGACGAACGGGGAGGCCACCGCGACCGGGATCAGCGCGAGGACCATGACGGCCATCTGCAGCCCCAGGGAGGAGAGTTGGCCGGTGCGGACCGCCTGCTGGAGGCCGGTCGGCGCCTCGGTGTTCTTCTGGACCAGCTGGATGAGCACGTTCTGCAGCGGCATCATCTGCTGGTCGCTGAGGTAGATGGACGCGTTGAACCAGGCGCTCCAGTACCCGACCGCGTAGAACAGCGAGATGACGGCGAGCACCGCGCGCGACAGCGGCACGATGATGGTGAGCAGGATGCGCATCTCGCCGGCCCCGTCGATGCGGGCGGACTCGGTGAGTTCGGGTGAGATCCCCATGAAGAAGGCCCGCAGCACGAGGATGTTGAAGACGCTGACGGCACTCGGCAGGATCAGTGACAGATAGGTGTCGGTGAGGCCCAGCGACTGCACCAGGAGGTACGTCGGAATGAGGCCGGCCCCGAAGAACATGGTCGCCATGATGGCCATCAGGAAGAACCGGTGGCCCAGACTCCCCGGCCGCGACAGGCCGTAGGCCGCGAGCACCGACACCGTCATCGAGAACAGCGTGCCGAAGAGCGTGACACCGACCGAGACCATGATCGCCCGGCTGACCTGGCCCCCGCTGAGGAGTTCCGTGTAGTTGATGAAGGTGATGCCCTGCGGGATCACGACGAGGCCGCCGGCCTGGTCGATCACGGGCTTCGGGGAGAGGCTGGTGACGATCACGATCCACAGCGGGCCGAGCACTCCCAGACAGCAGAGCGCGAGGAAACCGCCCTTGGCGGCGAGTCCCGCCTTGCTCGGCGGCTCCTCCCACACGGGGCGGGCGGGAGCCCTGAGGCTGCGGATGAGCTGCGTGTTGAGGCTCACTTCTTGTACACCCCCTGCTCGCCCAGCAGGTGCGCGAACTTGTTCGCGCCCAGGACGAGACAGACTCCGATGAGTCCCTTGGCCAGGCCGACCGCGGCCGCGTAGCTGAAGTCGCCGTTCTGGATGCCCATGTTCCACACGTAGGTGTCGAGGACCTCGCTGGCCCCCGCGCCGACCGCGTACCGCTGGAGCAGGAACTGCTCGAATCCGACGCTCAGCGCGTCGCCCACCCTGAGGACGAGGAGCAGGGCGATCACCGGGCGCAGCGCGGGCAGCGTGACGTGCCACATGCGTCGCCAGCGCCCCGCGCCGTCCATGGCCGCGGCCTCGTACAGGTCGGTGCTGACGGCGGAGAGCGCCGCGAGGAAGACGATGATCCCCCAGCCGGCGTCCTTCCACACGGCCTGCGCGGTGACCAGGTACTTGAAGAGGTCCGCGTCGGTCATCAGGTCGAAGCCGCTCCACCCGTGCTTCTCCAGGGTCTGCGCGATGATGCCCGCGCCGCCGAGGATCTGCTGGAACACGGTGACGACGAGCACCCACGAGAAGAAGTGCGGCAGGTACATGATCGCCTGCGCCACGGCCCGCACCCGGGGCCGGATCACGCTGTTGATGACCAGCGCGAGGGCGATGGGGACGGGGAAGAACAGCACCAGTTGGAGCACGAACAGGACGATGGTGTTCTTCGCGGCGCTCCAGAACAGCGGGTCGTCGAGCATCCGCGAGAACTGCTCCACGCCCACCCAGGGGCTGTGGAAGATCGCCGTGATGCCGTTGCTCGAGACGTACGGGTCGTACTCCTGGAAGGCGACGACGTTGCCGAGCAGCGGGACGTAGTTGAAGAGCAGGAGCAGGGCGATGACGGGCAGGGTCATCAGGATGAGCGCGCGGTCGCGGCGCCACCGGACCCGGAACGGGACCTTGCCGGGCTTGGCGGCCCCGCGCGGCGCGCTCTCCTTCACGGTGGCCTCGGCGACCGCCGCCACCGGCTCTTCGGCGGCCGCCGGGGGACGCGTCCCGCCGGCCCTGCTCCCGGCCGTGACGGACATCAGTTGCCGCTGCCGTTCTTGTCGAGGAGCTCCTTGTACCAGTCGCGCAGCTTGTCGCCGCCGGAGGACTTCCAGGTGGAGATGGCCTGCTGGATGTCGGAGAGCTTCTTGTTGCCGCGCACGAAGTCGATCTCCAGCTGCTCGAACTGGCTGGAGAGGGTGGCGTACCGGGTCGGCTCGACGATGTTCATGCCGTAGGTGGACGTCTTCTTGACGAAGGCGCCCTGCCGCTGCTGCCACTCGACCTGCATGCGGGTGATGTCGGGGAGGTCGGGGTGGGCGGTGTAGGGGGCCGGGGCCGCGAGCAGCACCCAGGCGTTGTTCACCTCCTGGATGCCCCGGTCGTTCTTCACCGGGGCGCCGTTCTCGACCGTGTAGTGGGTGCCCTCGACGCCGTAGTCGACGAACATCCGCTCCTTGGTGCCGTAGGGCGCGGCCGCGAAGTTGGCGGCGGCCAGCGCGTTCTCGACGGTCTCCTTCGAGGCGTCCTTGCGGATCATCGACCAGATGCCGGCGGGCTGGCCGGCGTACAGCGTCGGGCTGCCGCCGTCGGCGCCGAAGTAGTCCATGCCGGCGATCTCGAAGTCCGGGTTGGACCTGGCCTGTTCGGCGGTCTTGCCGTACCAGGAGGACATGTCGTTGTTGTAGACCAGGACCTGTCCGGCGGTGAACCGCTGGCTCGGGTCGCCCGTGTTCGCCTTGTCGTCGGGATGGACGACGCCCGCGGCGAACAGCTTGCGGACCCACTCCAGATGTTCGAGGTACTCAGGGTGCTCGATGCGGTACGTCAGCTTGCCGTCGTCCCCGATGTTCCAGCCGAGCGACCCGGCGGGGCGGACACCGAAGATGCCCGCCGCCGACCACCTCATGTCACCGCAGGCCCACACCCTGGCCTTGGCGCTGGTGGCCTCCTTGGCCCAGGCGAGGAACTCGTCGGGCGACGTGGGAACCGTGTAGCCCTTCTTGTCGAAGACGTCCTTGCGGTAGAAGGGCACGATGTTGGGCACGGCGGCGGCGGGCATCGGGATGCCGCGCAGCGCGCCGCCGAAGATGCTCATGCGCCAGGAGTCGGTCGGGATCGCGGCCAGGTTCGGGTACTTCTTGACCTTGTCGCCCGCCAGGTAGGGGCCGAGGTCCATGAACTTCGCGGTGACGGCGGTCGAGATCTTGCCGACCAGTTCCCAGCTCGGCACGACCACCATGTCGGGTATGGAGCTGGAGGCGAGAACGGCACCGAGCTTCTCGCCGTAGGTGTTGCCGTCCTGGTTCTGCCAGGTGATCTTGGTGCCCGCCGCGGCGTCGAGCGCCGTGTAGTACGGGCACCCGGGCTTCGGCGGGGTGCCCCAGAGCGGGGCCATGATCTCCAGGGGAGCGCCGGTGCCGAGCCTCGTCGGGACCGAGGTGGCGAGGGCCGCGAGATCGACCTTGCCGGTGTACCCGGCCGACGAGCCGTTCTTCGCCGGAATGTCAGGCTCGGCGACCGTGCTGGCGACATAGGCCGGGAGCAGCTTGTCCGCGGCCTTGCCCGACGTGGCGCCCTCTCGCGACCCGCCGCTCCCCGTATCGCTGCAGGCGGCGAGGAGCGGCATCCCCCCGGCCACCGCTGCGGTGGCGACCGCCGTGGAGGCGAGGAAGCTTCTCCGACTCAGTCCGGAGGAGGCGGCATTCGGCGTCATTGCGTCAACCCTTCGTGGCGCACCTGGACACCCGGCGGTGGGCCGTCGGCTGCGGTGTCGTGACGGGAACTGGCTGAGCTGAAAGCGGACATTCGACCACTGCGGCGCAATGCCTAGTCGAAGCGCTTCGATGTTGCAGCGAGGTTAAGTCAACACCCAGGGGCGCACAAGAGTCGCTTCCAAGATTCCTCCGAGGGGCAGAAGGCGACTCCGGGCCCTTCCTGTAGGCCCTCTTGCATGCGATGACCCCGCTCTCTTGACACCTGCCCTGCGGACTGATGAGCATCGAAGCGCTTCACGAGCGCCTGCCGCTCCCCCTCAAGGGCCGGCCACCGTCTTCCCGCAGGCGGCGGGCCTGGGCGCGACCTGGAACGCGGGTCTCGTACGACGGGTCGGCGAGGCGGTGCCCAAGGAGGTCCGCGCGATGCGCGCCCGCGACGACCGCGTGGGCCTGAACGTCCGGGCCCCGACCGTGAACCCGCCGCGCCACCCGCTGTGGGGCCGCAACGAGGAGGGCTACTCGGAGGACCCGAAGCCCACCTCGGCCATCGCCACCGCCTCCACGCGCGGCCTGCGGGGCGAGCACCCGGCGTACCGGCGCACCGCGCCCGTCCTGAAGCACTGGCCGACCCACGCCGACGCGACGGGCCGCGACGTCACGTCCTCCTCGGTCCACCCGCGCGTCCCGCACGAGTACGGCCTGCGGGCCTTCCGCGAGACGGTCGAGGCGGGCGCCACGGCCGGGATGATGCCGGCGTACAACCTGGTCAACGGCCGCCCGAACCACGTCCCGCCCTCTCTGCGCGAGCATCTGCGCACCCGGACCGACGAGGAGCCGCTCGTCCGCTCGGACGCGGGCGCGCCCTCCACCCTGGTCGACTCCGAGCACTGCTTCGAGACCCACGAGGAGGCGACGGCCGCCGCGTTGCCGGCCGGCGTCGACAGCTGCACCGACCACGGCACCGACAGTTCGGAGATCACCGCACGGGTCCGCGGCGCCCCGCAGCGGGGCCTCCTGACCGAGCCGGACGTCGACGCGGCGGTCCGCCGCCGGCTCTCGGTCCGTTTCCGGCTCGGCGAGTTCGACCCGGAGGACGACCCGCCCGCGCTCACCACGGCCTGCGACACCCCGGACCACCGGGCCCTCGCGCAAGAGGCGGCCGGGCAGGCGGTCGCGCCGCTCAAGAACAGCGGTGGCCTGCTGCCGCTCGTGCCCGGCATCCGGCTCGCGGTGGTCGGGCCGCTCGCCGACGCGTGCGAGCTCGACTGGTGCAGCGGTACGCCGCCGCACCGCTGCACGCCGCTGACGGGCCTGACCGAGCGGTTCGGGTCGGAGCGCGTGCGGTTCGCGGAGGGCGTACGGTTCGCGGAGGGCTTGGACCGGATCCTGCTGAAGACCTCTGCCGGAACCTTCCTGCACGTCCCGGGCGTGCCGACCCCGCGCGCCCCCGACGGCCGCCGCCTCTCCGTCGCCGGGGACGGCCCTGTCCTGGCCTCCGCCGACCAGCCCGGAGGCCGGGTCGTCCAGGAGACGTTCCGCCCGGAACCGCACGAGAACGGCCACCTCCTTCGGCACATCGGTACGGGTCGCCCCCTCTCTGTCGCCGCCGACGGCCTGAAGGTTGCCGAGGGGAACGGGGAGATCTTCGAGGACCCGGCTTCTCCCGGTCCGCGTTCGACATCATCGGTCTCCCGCCCGGCCGGGCCGACGACGCACGTGACGCTGGGAAGAGCCGGGTCGCGGTCCGCCGTGATGTGCGGTTCGTCGAAGCGCTTCGCTCGGCCGAGCAGCCGTAGCGAGGAACCCTTTACGCAGCAAGAGGGCTGACACGCGGGAGTCGTCCTTCTTACCAAGCATTGACATCACCACTTGGGGGTGGCAGCGTCGAAGCGCTTCACCAACCGATCTCTCCCAGCTCGTGAGGTGTCTCTCCCGTGGGTTCTGCTTCCCAGCCCCCCGTTCGTCGGTGGCCGTTCCGCGATCCCGCGCTCCCGTGGGACCAGGTGGTTCACCACGGGCGCTCACGCCCGAGGGCGTCGGTGCCGGGCACACCGAGGGAGCTTGCTCCGAGGCCCCTCACACCGGTCGGCCGGTGACGGCCTCGTGCAGGGGCCTGGGCGGCGAGGGCCCGTGCCCGAAGTGCATCGGGTACCCGCGCCGGCACAGCCGCCACCGTGTGGCCGTGCGCCGACCACGAAGGCGGCCGCGGCCACGGCTCGGACGTGCCCACTCGACCGGCCTGGCCGCGTCGACGGTCGCGCTCTGCCACGGTGACCTCCCGCAGGACTGGGAGACGTCATCCCCCGGGGGCTGCGCCGCAGGCGGTGGCCGGCGCGTCCGGGAGACCGTCGACGCGTTCGCGCGGTGCGCGGCCCTCGCGGCCGGGCGCCACGGGGATCGGGGCGAGCGCTGCACTCTCGACGAGCCGCGCCGCTCCGCCTTCGTCGGCTACGCCGAGAGGCGCCCCGCGCACGGGGCCGATGCCTGGGCCGGCCCGCCGCCGGCCCCCGGCGGTCGCCCGGTGACCCGGAGATGATCGGCGAGCCGCCGGACCTCCCCGGCCTCGACTTCCACAAGCCGGTGACCGCCGCCGCGCCCCACCTCGGGGACGACTCCGAGCTCCGTACCGCAGTCGGCGTGGGCCTCGGCGTCGGCGAGCCGGCCCCGTACGGCGCCCGGCACACCACCATGGGCCGGTCCGTCGTCCCGGCCGCGCTCACGGAGTTCCTCCGCGCCCCGAGACCCGCTGCCCGCGGCTCCCACCGGTCTGGATCTCCGATGACGGCTCGACCGAGGACGACACCCTCGCCCTCGACGACCTGCCTCACGCCCCGGACCGGAGCGCCGACCCGGCCGACCACCTCGTCGCCGTCGCGGATGCCGTCGCGGATGCCGTCGCGGATGCCGTCACGGCCGAAGTACACGCTTACCCGAACGCCCAAGGACAGCTACCACTGGTACCGGGGCCTGATCACCGCGCCTCGCGCGCGGGCGGAGGAAACTGCCCGATGAAGTTCACCGACGGCTACTGGCTGATGCGTCCGGGAGTCACCGCACGCCACGCCGCCGAAGTCGCCGACGTCCGGACCGACGAGCACCGGATGACCCTGTACGCGTCCGTGAAGCACGTGACCGATCGCGGTCACACGCTCAACAGCCCGCTGCTCACTGTGGAGTGCTGGTCGCCGGCCGAGGGCGTGATCGGGGTGCGTACCACCCACCACGCCGGATCGGTGCGGCCCGGACCGGAGTTCGCGCTCCCCGGCGCCGGGCCGGAGGCGGGCAAGGTGCGCCGGGACGGCGACGTCGTCGAACTCGCCTCCGGCGAACTGGCCTTGCGGGTGGACACCGCACGGCCGTGGTGCCTGGAGTTCTCCGCCGGCGGCCGGGTGCTGACCTCCGCGGGAGAGCGGGGGACCGGATTCGTCACCGACGCCGAAGGACGCCACCACATGGTGGGCCGACTCCCCCTGGGCGTGGGCGAACTCGTCTACGGGCTCGGCGAGCGGTTCACCCCGTTCGTCAAGAACGGGCAGTCCGTGGACATCTGGCAGGCGGACGGCGGCACCAGCAGCGAACAGGCGTACAAGAACGTCCCCTTCCACCTGACCAGCCGCGGCTACGGCGTCTTCGTCAACCACCCCGGCAAGGTGAGTTACGAGGTCGGTTCCGAGGCGGTCGGCCAGGTCCAGTTCAGCGTCGAGGACCAGACCCTGGAGTACTTCGTCATCCACGGCCCCACCCCCAAGCAGGTCCTGGAGCGCTACACGGCCCTCACCGGCCGCCCCGCGCTACCGCCCTCCTGGGCACTCGGCCTCTGGCTGACCACCTCCTTCACCACCGACTACGACGAGGCCACCGTCAACCGCTTCGTCGACGGCATGGCCGCACACGGCATCCCGCTGAGCGTGTTCCACTTCGACTGCTTCTGGATGCGCGCCTACCAGTGGTGCGACTTCGACTGGGACCCCGCCACCTTCCCCGACCCGACCGGCATGCTGACCCGCCTCAAGGAGCGGGGGTTGCGGATCTCCGCCTGGATCAACCCCTACATCGCGCAGAAGTCGGCCCTCTTCGAGGAGGGCATGCGCGAGGGCCACCTGGTGCGCCGCCCGGACGGAAGCGTGTGGCAGTGGGACCTGTGGCAGCCCGGCATGGCACTGGTGGACTTCACGAACCCCGCCGCCCACGACTGGTACACCGACAAGCTCCGCACCCTCCTCGACACGGGCGTCGACTGCTTCAAGACCGACTTCGGCGAACGCGTCCCCACCGACGTCGTCTGGCACGACGGCTCCGACCCCGAGCGGATGCACAACTACTACACCCACCTCTACAACGAGGCCGTTTTCGAGCTCCTGCGCGAGGTGCGCGGCGAGGGCGAGGCACTGCTCTTCGCCCGCTCCGCCACCGCCGGCGGCCAGCAGTACCCCGTCCACTGGGGCGGCGACTGCGAATCCCACTTCACCGCCATGGCCGAGTCCCTGCGCGGCGGACTCTCCCTCGGCCTGTCCGGCTTCGGTTTCTGGAGCCACGACATCGGCGGCTTCGAGGGCACCCCCACCCCCACCGTCTTCAAGCGCTGGGTGCAGTTCGGCCTGCTCTCCTCGCACAGCCGCCTGCACGGCAGCAAGTCCTACCGCGTGCCGTGGGACTACGGCGACGAGGCCGTCGAGGTCACCCGCGAGTTCACCCTGCTCAAGCACCGCCTCGCCCCCTACCTCCAGCGGGCCGCCCAGCAGGCCCACGCCACCGGCGTCCCGGTGATGCGCGCGATGGTGCTTGAGTTCCCCGACGACCCGGCCGCCGCCACGCTCGACCGGCAGTACCTCCTCGGCGACGACCTCCTCGTCGCCCCGGTCTTCACCGACGACGGCACGGTCGACTACTACGTGCCCGAGGGGACGTGGACCAACGTCCTGACCGGAGCCCAGGTCACCGGCCCCCGATGGGTGCGCGAGCGGCACGGCTTCCACACCCTGCCGCTGCTCGCCCGCCCCGATTCCGTCATCCCGCTCGCCGCGGACGACCAACACCCCGTCTCCGCCTGGGCGGACGGCGTCGAACTGCGGATCCACGCCTTCGCCGACGGGGCGGAGCGCACCGTCGTGATCCCGCGCACCGACGGCCCCGGCGAGACCGCCCGCTTCCATGTGCGCCGCACCGGCGACCGCCTCCACGTGACCACCGACAGCCCACACCCCTGGCAGCTGCGGATCGGCGGCCCGGACGCGACGGCGCACACCCGGCCGGCCGGCACCTCGGAGGCCGAGCTGCCGTACCCGGCCTGACCCCGACGCCGGATCCCTCCCGGGGACCCGAGCCCGGAGAGGGCTCGGGTCCCCGGCAGTGGTGGTCATCCGGCGGTCAGAGTGGTCCACTTCTGGTTGGAGCCGTTGTGGCAGTCCCACAGCTGGAGCTGTGTGCCGTCGGCGGTGGAGGAGCCGGGGACGTCGAGGCAGCGGCCGGAGGCGGGGTTGCGATAGCCGCCGTTGTAGGGCTGCCAGACCTGGTTGGCGCCGCCGTGGCAGGCCCAGAGCTGCACCTTGGTGCCGTTGGCGGTGCCCCAGCCGGCGGCGTCGAGACACTTGCCGAGGGAGCGCAGGGTGCCGTCGGTGTAGGCGGACCAGTACTGGTTGGCGCCGCCGCCGCAGCTCCACGTCTGGACCGCGGTCCCGTCGGCGGTCCCGGCGCCGCTGACGTCCAGGCACTTGCCGGTGACGCCGGACTGGACGCGTGCGGGGGCGGGGGCGGGGTTCCGCAGCCACCCGGCGCCGTCCGCGGCCTGGACGCCGCGGTGGAAGGCGTCGGCCATCTTCCGGTAACCCGCGTCGTTGGGGTGCAGGGCGTCGGCCAGATCGGCCGTGGTCAGGCCGCTCATGTCGACGTACGCGACGCGCTTGCCCGCCGCCTGCGCCTCGCTCACGATGCCGGGAACGGCCCGGTTGTAGGCGGCACGGTACTGCTCCTCGGATCCGCTGGTGGACACGACCAGGGAGGCGACGAGGACAGTGGCGTCGGGGGCCGCGGCGGTGACCCGGTCGACCAGGGACTTCAGCCGGGCGGTGGCGGTGGAGACCTGGTGGGAGCGGTCCAGGTCGTTGGTGCCGATGTGCAGCGTCACGACGTTGGGCCGGTAGCGGGTCAGCGAAGCGTCGGCCAGCGCGGCGATCTGCTCGATGAGGTATCCGGAGTGGCCCTCGTTGTCGGGGTCGGACATCGAACCGGCCCGCCCCGTACCCACGAAGTCCACCGGGTGGCCGTCCGCCGCGAGCCTGTCCCACAGCGGGGCCCGGTAGCCGTTGCCCGTACTGCTTCCCACGCCCCAGGTGATCGAATCGCCCAGCGGCATGACGCGTAGGGGCGTGTCGGAGGCGGCGGAGGCCGCACCGGCCGGGGTCGCCCCTGCCGCGGTCACCCCGGTCACCCCGAGCGCGGCGGCGACCAGCGTGATCAACGGGCGCATCCAGGACTTGCTCATGCGTTTTCCTTTCTCGCGTTACGGAAGCGTGGTCCACTTCTGGTTGTTCTGGCCGTGGCAGGTCCACAGGACGACGGGGGTCCCGTTGGCCGTGCCGGCCCCGTTCGCGTCGAGGCACAGACCGGCGTGGACGTTGCGCACCGACCCGTCGGCCTGCCTGGTCCACTTCTGGTTGTCCTGACCGTTGCAGGGCCAGATGACGACCGGCGTGCCGTTGGTGGTGCCCTGGCCGGAGGCGTCCAGGCACTTGTCGCCGTAGACGCGGATCTCGCCACCGGCCCACGTGGTCCAGAGCTGGTTGGCCGCCGTGTGGCAGTCCCAGATCAGCGCCTTCGTCCCGGCCGCGGTGGAGGCGCGGTCCACGTCCAGGCAGCGGCCCGACCCGGTGCCGCGCAGACGTGCGGTGGTGGAGGCCAGCGGGCTTCCCCCGGTCATCCGGAACACGGCGACACCGTGCGCGGGCACGTTCGCGGAGACCTGGCCGGAGGTGCTCGACGTACCGCCGGTCCACAGGTCGGTGAGGGCGAACGACTGCCCGGCGAGGCCGACCTGCGCCGCCGTGGCGGTGATGGTCCTGGGGCTCCCTCCCCTGTTGAGCAGGCCGACGGCGACCGAGCCGTCGGACAGGGGCTTGGCGAACACCTCGGTGTCGCCGTCGTCACGCACCCTGCGTCCGCCCGCCCCCAGCGCGTCCTGGTCGACGGCTATCAGGCGGGGGTTGCGCAGGATGGCGCTCACGTCGGCGGACATGGTGCGGATGTCGTTGCCGGCCATGAGCGGGGCACCCATCAGGGCCCACAGGGCGAAGTGGGTGCGGGCCTCGGTCAGGGACAGGCCGGGGCGGCCGACGACCAGCATGTCGGGGTCGTTCCAGTGCCCCGGACCCGACTGCGCGGCCAGGGGTGCGGTGACGTCGAGCACGTTGCCGACGCCCATCGGGTAGCTGTTGGTGTTGGTGTTCTGCCAGATGTCGAGCAGGTCCTCGGTCGTCCGCCACAGGTCGGCGACCTCACCCCAGTCGTAGGTGGCGCCGGTGGGGGCGTGGAAGCTGTTGGGGTTGATGCTGTAGACGATCGGACGGCCCGTGGCGCGCAGGGCGTCGCGCATGAGGGTGAACTGCGCGACCTGCTCGCCGAGGGTGCCGCTGCCGGAGCACCAGTCGTACTTGAGGTAGTCCACGCCCCAGGAGGCGAACGTGGCGGCGTCCTGCCTCTCGTGTCCCTTGCTGCCCGTGGAGCCGGGGTAGGTGCCCACGCCCTGGGCACACGTCTTCTCGTTCGGGGCCTGGTAGATGCCGAACTTCAGGCCCTTGCCGTGGATGTAGTCCCCGAGCGCCTTCATGCCGCTGGGGAACGTGGTGGGGTTGGCCCGCAGGTTGCCGGCCGCGTCACGCTGCGGGTCGAACCAGCAGTCGTCGACCACCACGTACTGGTATCCGGCGTCCCGCATACCCGAGGACACCATCGTGTCGGCGGCCTGGCGGACCTGCGCCTCGGTGATCCCGCATCCGAAGCTGTTCCAGCTGTTCCACCCCAGCGGAGGGGTGAGCGCGGGGCTGCCGGGCGCCGCCTCGGCGGTCGTGTCGGCGGTGGCGGGGGCGGAGGCGGTGACGCAGGCGGTGAGCGTCAGCGCGGCGGCCGCGAGGAGTCGCGGTAATCGTCGGTACGGGGGAACCATGGGGTTCTTCCTTCCTGGCCCGCACGGCGTGGGCCGCCGTGCGGGCCGGATCGGCGGGGTCATGAGTGGTGCTCGGGTGCCGCGGGGTTCAGCGCTGCAGGGTGAGCAGGGCCGGCCGGTACGGCAGTTGCTGGTAGGGGGTTCCCTGCGGTGTGGCGGGGTCGTAGCCCTGGTAGAGGAACCGCAGGTTGCAGGGGTCGATGGTCATGGTCTGGTCGGCGTCGACGCGGATCAGGTCACCGTGGCTGATGTCGTCGGTCCAGGTGGCGCCGCTGTTGGCCTTGCCCGCGAAGGGGCTGCTCTCGCTGCCGGCCTGGACGGTCCACGGACCGTCCAGGCTGGAGGCGGTGAACGAGCGGAAGAAGCGGTCCTCGTTCGCCCCCCGTGCCTCGACGATCATGAGGTACTGGTTCCGGCCCTGGACCTTGTAGACCTCCGGCGCCTCGAACAGGTTCTTCACGGTGTCGCTCATGACCGTCGTGTACGAGGAGCCGAAGTTGCCGGGGAAGTTCCCGATCGGCAGGGTCGACCGGTAGATCTTGCCGTTGTCGTCGGCGAAGAACAGGTGCATGTTCCGGTCGTCGCCGATCAGGGTCGGGTCGATGGGGCCGGACTCGGGGAGGCTGCCGGTGAACAGCGGCTGCGGGGCGGACCAGCCGTTGGGATCGGTGGGGTCGCTGGACGTGCGGTAGGCGAAGGGCCAGGCGGTGCCCCATCCGTTCGAGGCCAGTACCCAGATGTTCTTGGGTGCGAAGTAGAAGAGCTTGGGCGCCACCGCCAGGCCCTGGTCCATCCCGGTCTGGGTGGACGTCGCCATGTCCTGCCAGTCGGTGAAGGGACGGAACGCCATCGTGCCCCACGAGGAACCGTCGGACGTGGTCGCGTAGACCAGGTTCTGGCCGTTGTACGGGACGGTGGTGAAGTCCTTCAATGCGGCCCACCCGTTCGCCGGCCGCGCCAGCGGGCCGGTCGAGGTCCACCGGTACGTCGACGGAAGGGCGCATGTGTCGCCCGGCCCGGACAGACCGGTCCACTTCTGGTTGTCACCGCCGTGGCAGTTCCACAGCTGTACGGCGGTGCCGTCGGCCGCGCCACCGCCCGACACGTCCAGGCACAAGCCGGACTCCACGGCGACGATCGTGCCGTCGGTGCCGACCCGCCACCGCTGGTTCGTACCGCCGTGACAGCTCCATATCACCGGCCGGGTCCCGGCCGTGGTGGCGTGACCCGGAACGTCCAGGCACTTGTCGCCGTACACGGTCAGCCGATTGTCGTCCGTCAGCGTCCACCGCTGGTTGGTCCCGCCGTGGCATTCCCAGATCTGCAGGTTCGTGCCGTCGGCCCGGCCGGCTCCCGGCACATCGAGACACCGGCCGGAGCCGGCACCCCGCAAGGCGCCGCTGGTGGCCGCGTGGGCCGGTCCGGCGACGAGCATCGCCGCCAGCGAGACCAGAGCCGCAAGCACGGCGGGAAGCGCCAGGAACGGATGTCCACGGGGGATTCGGCGTCTGCGCATAGTGACCTCACACATCCTTGAGTCAGCGATTCGAGCGCCCGGGCCCGGAACCGGGCCCCTTCCGGGGTGCGGGGCATGAGGTGCCCGGTCTCCGGCGCCGCCGGACGAAGCCGCACCGCATTTCCGGGGAATGTTCGAAATGACGAACAGCGTGCGATACTTCGTGCAGAAGATAGATTCGCCCCGAGGCGTCGTCAACGTTTTCGACGAGTTTCGCCACGGCGCATGGCACCCCCGCCCGGATCACGAAATCGCCGGGCCCCCCACACAGTTGACCCACGCATCGGATGCCGTTTACGTTCAGCGTCGACCGTGTCGGACCATTCGACCTGTTCGAAATATCGAATATCGAATATCAGAGGTACGGGGACAATCCCTCCCCCGGAAGCAACCTCATGGCCCAGCCCTGGGCGAGGTGAGCACGAACCGGGAAGCACTCTTCGCCGGTCCGGAATAGTACGCACGCATTCGGGCGAATCCCGCTCGAACTCTTCCGGACGGCTATTTCGCCGTGTCGCCCGAAATCACTTCCCCTGGTTCGTCACCGGCGCCTCGAACCAGCGATGGACCTTCCTCCGCTGGACCTTCCTCCATGTCCCCGGCCGGGGCTTCCCGAGGGTGGAGCGGAAACCTCGCCGGGTGTCACCGACCGAGCAATCGCCCTCTCGTCATCGAAAGGTGCACGATGTCTTCCTCCATCAGCCGACGGCGCCTGCTGCAGGCAGCCGGGATCACGGCCGCGGGATCCCTCATGGGCGCACATCCCGCACAGGCGGCCGTTCCTCCCGCAAGGGCCGACTCAGGGGTCTCGGCGCACCCCTTCGCACTCGGCCAGGTCCGGCTCACCGCAAGCCGATGGCTGGACAACCAGAACCGCACGCGGAACTATCTGCGGTTCGTCGACGTCGACCGGCTGCTGTACAACTTCCGCGCCAATCACCGGCTCTCCACCGGCGGCGCCGCCGCCAACGGCGGCTGGGACGCACCGGACTTCCCCTTCCGCACCCACGCCCAAGGACACTTCCTCACGGCCTGGGCACAGCTGTACGCCGTGACCGGGGACACCGTCTGCCGGGACAAGGCCACCTCCATGGTCGCGGAGCTGGCCAGATGCCAGGCCAACAACGACGCCGCCGGTTTCAACGCCGGATACCTCTCCGGCTACCCCGAGTCCGACTTCACCGCTCTCGAACAGCGGACCCTGAGCAACGGCAACGTGCCGTACTACACCATCCACAAGACCCTCGCCGGCCTGCTGGACGTATGGCGCCACATCGGCAGCACACAGGCCCGTGACGTACTGCTCGCCCTGGCCGGATGGGTCGACCGGCGCACCGGCAGGCTGAGCGGCCCGCAGATGCAGGCCATGCTGCAGACCGAGTTCGGCGGCATGAACACCGTGCTGACCGACCTGTACCAGCAGACGGGCGACGCGCGGTGGCTCACCGTCGCCCAGCGGTTCGACCACGCCACGGTGTTCGACCCCCTGGCGTCCGGGCAGGACCGGCTCAGCGGACTGCACGCCAACACCCAGGTGCCCAAGTGGATCGGGGCCGCCCGGGAGTACAAGGCCACCGGCACCACCCGCTACCGGGACATCGCCACCAACGCCTGGAACTTCACCGTCGACGCGCACACCTACGCCATCGGCGGCAACAGCCAGGGGGAGCACTTCCGCGCCCCGAACGCGATCGCCGGCCACCTGAGCAAGGACACGTGCGAAAGCTGCAACACCTTCAACATGCTCACCCTCACCCGGGAGTTGTTCACGCTGGACCCGAACCGGGTCGCGCTGTTCGACTACTACGAGCGGGCGTGGCTCAACCAGATGATCGGCCAGCAGAACCCGGCCGACGACCACGGCCACGTCACCTACTTCACCCCGCTCGATCCGGGAGGCCGACGCGGAGTGGGCCCGGCGTGGGGCGGCGGCACCTGGAGCACCGACTACGGCACCTTCTGGTGCTGCCAGGGCACGGGCCTGGAGATGCACACCAGGCTGATGGACTCCGTCTACTTCCGCAGTGACGACACGCTGATCGTGAACCTGTTCGTGCCCTCGGTGCTCGACTGGTCGGAACGCGGGATCACCGTCACCCAGACCACGGCGTACCCCGTCAGCGACACCACGACCCTGCGGGTCACCGGCGACGTCAGCGGCACGTGGGCCATGCGCGTCCGCATCCCGAGCTGGACCTCCGGGGCCACGATCAGCGTCAACGGCACGCGACAGGACATCACCACCACCCCCGGCAGCTACGCCGTCCTGACCCGCTCCTGGACCTCCGGCGACACGGTCACCGTCCGGCTGCCCATGCGGGTCATCACGCGAGCGGCCGACGACGACCCGAACGTCATCGCGATCACCTACGGCCCGGTGGTCCTGTCCGGCGACTACGGCGACTCGGCGCTCGGCTCCCTCCCGACGCTGAACACGTCGTCGATCACACGGACCAGCAGCGGTTCGCTCGCCTTCACCGCCACCGCCGACGGCTCCCCCGTCGACCTGGGCCCGTTCCACGACGCGCACGGCCACAACTACACCGTCTACTGGAACACCAGCGGCACCGTCCGGCTCGCCAACGTGGGCAGCGGTCTCGTGCTGGGCATCCAGAACATGTCCACGGCCGACGGTGGCCGCGCTCTGCAATGGAACGACTCGGGCACCGCCGACCACGACTGGCACATGATCGCCGACGGCAGCACGGTCCGCTTCCGCAACGCCCACAGCGGCAAGGTGCTCGGCGTCCTCAACATGTCGACGACGGACGGAGCGACCGTCCTGCAGTGGTCGGACAACGGCACCGCCGACCACCGATGGACGCTGCTCGACCAGGGCGACGGAACCTACCGGATCCGCAACGAGCACAGCGGCAAGTTGCTCGCCATCGCGAACGACTCCACCGCCGTGGGTGCGTTCGCGGTCCAGGACTCCGACGACGGCACGGCCGACAACCGGTGGCGCATCGTGAGGAACTAGCCCGCCGAGGAGACCCGGCCCCACCCTCGGCCTCCTGCGTCGGCGACGACTCCTCTCGTCGCGGCGATCAAGGTCGGCCGGCGGCCGCCGGCGAGCATTGAAGCGCTTCACCCACAACTCTCTCGCAGCGCCAGGCATTGACACCACACCCCGGTGATGGAAGCGTCGAAGCGCTTCACCACCTGGTCCTTCCCGGCCGCACCGGATTCCAGAAAGGGCACCGTCATGTCCCGGAAGTCCCCGAAGCGAAGCGTCACGGATGTACTGACAGCCCTGCTGACGGCGGTCTCGTCGCTGATCGCGGCGCTCGTACTGACCGGCACCTCGGCCGCCACCGCGTCGGCCGCGTCACTGACCGAGGTGACCGACTTCGGCAGCAACCCCGGAAACCTGCGGATGTACGTCTACAGGCCCGACAACGCTCCGGCACGCCCGGCCGTGCTGGTGGCGGTGCACTACTGCACCGGCACGGCGCCCGCCTTCCACGCCAACACGCAGTTCGCCCGCCTGGCCGACCAGTACGGGTTCGTCGTCGTCTACCCGGACGCGAACGTCAGCGGGCAGTGCTTCGACGTCTCCTCGCCCCAGGCACTCCGGCATGACGGGGGGAGCGACCCCACGAGCATCGCCTCGATGGTCCGGTACACCCTGCGGAACATGAACGCCGACCCCGCCCGGGTCTATGTCACCGGCGCCTCGTCCGGCGCGATGACGACCAATGTCCTGCTCGGCGACTACCCCGACCTGTTCAAGGCCGGTGCGGCGTTCATGGGCGTGCCGTTCGGCTGCTTCGCCACCACCGACGGCTCCGGCTGGAACAGCGCCTGCTCCACCGGCCGGATCACCAAGACCCCGCAGGAGTGGGGCGACCTCGTCCGGAACGCCTACCCGGGATACGCCGGCCCCCGGCCGCGGATGCAGCTGTGGCACGGCACCGAGGACGAAGCCCTGGACTACGTGAACTTCGGTGAAGAGATCAAGCAGTGGACCCATGTGCTCGGGGTGAGCCAGACCCCGGTCCTCACCGACTCCCCGCAGCCCGGCTGGACCCGCACCCGCTACGGCTCCGCCGGCACGCAGGCACCGGTCGAGGCGATCAGCATCCAGGGCGCCGGGCACAGCCTGCCCGCCGACGGCATGGCGGCCCGGGCCATCGCCTTCTTCGGACTCGACGGATCCGGCGGGGACGGCGGGACCACCACGGGCCCGGTCCACGCCATCGGTTCCGGAAAGTGCCTGGACGTGCCCGGCTTTTCGCAGAGCAACGGCACCCGGACGCAGATCTGGGACTGCAGCGGCGGCGCCAACCAGACCTGGACCAGCACGTCGACCAAGCAGCTCACCGTCTACGGCGGCGCCAAGTGCCTCGACGCGACCGGCACCACGGCCGGTGCCGGAGTCGCGATCTGGGACTGCAACGGCGGCACCAACCAGCAGTGGGACCACAACGCCGACGGCACCCTCACCAGCGTCCGGTCAGGGCTCTGCCTGGACGTGACCGGAGCCTCCACCGCCAGCGGCGCACGGGTCCAGCTGTGGGACTGCCACGGCGGCAGCAACCAGCAGTGGCGCCTCGGCTGACGCCACCGCCCAGAACTTCCCTCCCGATGGTTTCCGAAAGCTGGAGATGTCATGCAACTGTCACGCCGTGGCGTTCTGGTCCTGGGCGCGGCCGGAGCGGCCCTCGCCGGAGGCCTTCCCACGGGCTCGGCCCGGGCCGCCGAGGCCGGGACGGCCGGCGGAACGGACGCTTCGACGCGCACCGAGCGCGTGTATCTGTCCGGTGAGGACGCCGACCACCCGGTCGACTGGGACTTCCTGTGCACCAGCGGCCGGCGCAGCGGCAGTTGGGGCAGCATCCCGGTCCCGTCCAACTGGGAGTTCCACGGATACGGCACCTACAACTACGGGTGGAACCTGCGCCCGGAGGAGAAGGGCCGCTACCGGCACACCTTCACGCCGCCCGCCCACTGGCGTGACCGGCGCGTCTTCCTCGTCTTCGAGGGCTCGATGACCGACACCGAGGCGTGGATCAACGGCGAGCCGACCGGGCCCGTCCACCACGGCGGCTTCTACCGGTTCCGGCACGAGGTGACCGGAAAACTGCGTCCGGGCCAGGACAACCTCCTGGAGGTGACCGTCAGCAAGGAGTCCGCCGACGACTCCGTCAACCGGGCCGAACGCCTCGGGGACTACTGGAACTTCGGTGGCATCTACCGCCCCGTGCACCTTGAGGCGTTCCCGCTCCGGCACATCGAGCGCATCGCCGTCGACGCCCGCGCCGACGGCACGCTGCGGATCGACGCCCATCTGTCGGGTACCGGCTCGGCCGACCGTCTCACCGCCCGGGTCACCGACCTCTCCGGGCGCCCGGTCGGCGCCCCGTTCACCGCGGCCGTCGCTCCCGGCGACACGACGGTGACCCTCAGGACCGCTGTCGACTCCCCCCTCCGGTGGACGGCGGAGACACCGCACCTCTACCGCGTCGAGGTCGCACTCCGCGCCGACGGCGACCGCACCGTCCACCGCGTCGACGAGAGATTCGGCTTCCGCACCGTCGAGGTGCGCCCCGGCGACGGCGTGTACGTCAACGGCGTCAAGGTCCTCCTCAAGGGAGCCAACCGGCACACCATCTGGCCCACCTCCGGCCGGGCGACCAGCGCGCGCATCAGCCGCAAGGACATCCTCCTGATGAAGGAGATGAACATGAACGCGGTCCGGATGGCCCACTACCCGCCGGACCCGCACTTCCTCGACCTCGCCGACGAACTCGGCCTGTACGTGCTCGACGAACTGGCCGGCTGGCAGAAGTCCTACGACGAAGCGGCAGGCAGGCCCCTCGTCGCCGAGATGGTCACCCGTGACGTCAACCACCCGTCGATCCTGTTCTGGTGCAACGGCAACGAAGGCGGCTGGAACACCGCCCTCGACGGCGACTACGCCCGCCACGACCCCCAGCAGCGCACGGTGCTCCACCCCTGGGCGAACTTCGGCGGCGTCGACACCGACCACTACGAGACGTACGACAGCACGCGCCGCATCCTCCGGGAACGGGGGGACGTCTTCATGCCCACCGAGTTCCTCCACGGTCTCTACGACGGCGGCGCCGGCGCGGGCCTCGACGACTACTGGAAGCTGATGGGGCGTGAACGGCTCTCTGCCGGAGGCTTCCTGTGGTCACTGATCGACGAGGGCATCGTGCGGGACGACCTCGGCGGCGCCGTCGACGTGGCGGGCAACGCCGCGCCCGACGGCATCCTCGGCCCCTTCCGTGAGAAGGAGGCCAGCTTCTACACGATCAAGGACATCTGGTCGCCGGTGCAACTCGCCGAGCCGGAGCGGTTCGCCTCCGGCCTGCCGGACGACTTCGACGGGCGGATCCGCCTCACCAACCACTACGCCTTCACCAATACCCGTGCCTGCCGGTTCACTTGGCGGCTTGTGGACTTCCACACCCCGTCGCAGCGGCGGGACGGCCATACGGTCCGCGCCCAGGGCACCGCCTCCGCGCCGGACATCGATCCCGGCGGGCGAGGTGTGCTGCGCCTGCCCCTGCCGTCCAGTTGGCGCCGCGCCGACGCCCTCGCGCTCACCGTCACCGACGCCGACGGACACGAGCTCCACAGCTGGACCTGGACCATCACATCCGCCACCGACCAGGCTCGACGGCTGGTACGGACGGGCCCGGGACCAGCCGTACGCGGCCGGCTCGCGGACGGCAGGCTCACCCTCACATCCCGCCACACCACCGTCACGCTCGACGCCACGACGGGCCTGCTGGCCGGCGTCACCCACCGAGGGAAGCACTTCGCGCTCTCCCGTGGCCCGCTGCCCACCACCGGAACGGCCGACCTCGCCCGCCTGACGCACGGGCCCGACGGCAACGGCTACACGGTGGAGGCCGAGTACTCCGGCGTCCTGCGCCACGTCCGGTGGTGTCTGCACCCCAGCGGCTGGCTGCGGCTGGACTACCGCTACCACCTCACCGGCGAGCACGACCTCTTCGGCGTCGGCTTCGACCATCCCGAATCGCAGGTGACCGGCGTGACATGGCTCGGCCACGGGCCGCACAGGGTGTGGAAGAACCGGCTGCGCGGGGTCGCGACGGATGTCTGGACGAAGCAGTACAACGACACCGCGACCGGTGCCGACGGCTGGGTGTACCCGGAGTTCAAGGGCTACCACGCGGACGTCCGCTGGGCGTCCCTGCACACCACCGCCGGACGCATCACCCTGGTCTCCGAGGACGAGAACCTCTACCTCCGCCTCTTCACCCCCCGGTTCGGCCCCGACCCCCGCCACACCGCGCCGCCCTTCCCGAAAGGCGATCTCTCCTTCCTCGACGCCATCCCGGCCATCGGCACCAAGTTCGACCCACCGGCCGCCCTCGGCCCCAGCGGCGCCCCCACCACGGCGACGGGCGACTACGGCCGAACCCTGTACTTCCGGTTCTCCCCGTAGCCTCCGCCGACGAACCAGGCCAGGGCACGGATCCCGGAGAGTGCGAGGGCGGCCTCGGGACTAACCGAGGAACGACAAGCGGACCTGGCGGTTCGGGTTGTCCTTGTTGGTGTCGACCAGGCAGACCGACTGCCAGGTGCCGAGGCTGAGGCGGCCCGCGATGACGGGGAGGGTGGCGTGGGGCGGGAGGAAGGCGGGGAGGACGTGGTCGCGGCCGTGGCCGGGGCTGCCGTGGCGGTGCTGCCAGCGGTCGTCGGCGGGGAGCAGGTGGTGGAGGGCGGCCAGGAGGTCGCTGTCGCTGCCGGCGCCGGTCTCCAGGACGGCGAGGCCGGCGGTGGCGTGGGGGACGAAGAGGTTGAGGAGGCCGTCGCGGCCGAGGGCCGTCTCCGTCAGGAAGTCCTCGCAGGCGCGTGTCAGGTCGGTGACCGTCTCCCGGGAGCCGGTGGTGAGGCTGAGGACGCGGGTGGTGAAGGAGTGGGACATGGGGCCATCCTGCCGCGCGGGCGGCGGTGGCGCTCGGCCTCGTGGCGGGATGATCGGCGGCGGCCGGAGCGCTGAGGGGTGGGGAAGATCCTGGGGCGGGCCATAGTTAGTAGAAACGTGAACGAAAATTTGGTGGACGTGGTGGTGGTCGGGGCCGGGCAGGCGGGGCTGTCCGCCGCGTTCCATCTGCGGCGGGTGGGGCTGGAGCCGGAGCGGGACTTCGTGGTGCTCGACCACGCGCCGCGCGCGGGTGGGGCGTGGCAGTTCCGGTGGCCGTCGCTGACCTACGGGAAGGTCCACGGGATGCACGCGCTGCCGGGGATGGAGCTGGTCGGCGCCGATGCCGCCCGCCCCTCGTCCGAGGTGATCGCGGGGTACTTCGACGCGTACGAACGGCGCTTCGGGCTGCGGGTGCACCGGCCGGTGGACGTGACCGCCGTCCGGGAGGGCGCGGGCGGGCTGCTGCGGGTGGAGAGTTCGGAGGGGGTGTACGCGGCCCGGGCCCTGATCAACGCCACCGGGACGTGGGACCGGCCCTTCTGGCCCCGGTATCCCGGACAGGAGACCTTCCTGGGCAGGCAGCTGCACACCGCGCGGTATCCGGGGCCCGAGGCGTTCGCGGGGCTGCGGGTGATCGTGGTGGGGGGCGGCGCTTCGGCGACGCAGCACCTGCTGGAGATCGCGGAGTACGCCGCCGGGACGACCTGGGTGACGCGGCGCGAGCCGGTCTTCCGGGAGGGGCCGTTCGGCGAGGCCGAGGGGCGGGCGGCCGTCGCCCTCGTCGAGGAGCGGGTGCGGCAGGGGCTGCCGCCGCGGAGCGTGGTGTCGGTGACCGGGCTGCCGCTCGACGACGCCATCCGGGCGGGGCTCGCGAGCGGGGTGCTCGACCGGCAGCCCATGTTCGAGCGGATCACGCCGACCGGGGCCGTCTGGACGGACGGCCGTACGGTCGACGCGGACGTGATCCTGTGGGCGACCGGCTTCCGGCCGGCCATCGACCACCTGGCCCCGCTGCGGCTGCGCGGGCCGGGTGGGGGCATCCAGCTGGAGGGGACCCGCGCCGTCCTCGACGAGCGCGTCCATCTGGTCGGTTACGGGCCCTCCGCCTCGACGATCGGCGCCCATCGGGCCGGTCGTGCCGCGGTGGCCGAGATCCGCCGTCTGCTGGCACGCGGGCCGGAGCGCGCGCGAGAAGCCGTCACGGTCTGAGCGAGCCGTCGCGCGGGCGCCGCCACTCCCGCTCCGGCGCGTACCCCGGCCCGTCCTCCAGGTAGACGGCGCTCCGACTGAGGAGGACCTGGGTGAGGACGTCGTGGGCGAGGGCGAAGTGCCGCTCGTCCGGGTGGGTGGTCAGCCGGATGTCCACCCAGGCGTCGTCGAAGTCCACCCCGCTGACCCGGGCCACCCGTCTCGCCTGCCAGGAGGTGATGGGAGACCAGATCCAGCGACGCCGCCTGAGTCGTCTGAGCTGCTTCATGCGCTGCCCAACGAGCCCGTCGCCCTCGCGATGCGATGGAAATCGGTCTAAATCGGGGTCAGTCGGACCCTTCTCGGTCGCCGCCCTTCCGGACCTCTTGCCGTCGTCGCTCGTTGAACTCGGCGACGTTCGCCTGGTGGGTCGCGTAGTCGGCGGTGAAGCGGGTGTCGCCGGGGGTGACCGTGACGAAGTAGAGCCAGTCGCCGGCCGGTGGGCGGAGTGCGGCGGCCATGGCCTGCTCGCCGGGGTTGCCGATGGGGGCGGGCGGGAGGCCCTGGTGGGCGTAGGTGTTGTAGGGGCTGGTGTTGCGGGTGTCCTCGACGGTGGTGTCGACCGTGCTGCGGTCCAGGGCGTAGTTGAGGGTCGAGTCCATCTGGAGGGGCATGCCGCGGGCGAGCCGGTTGTGGACGACGCGGGCGACCTTGGCCATGTCCTCGGGGGTGTCCGCCTCGGCCTGGGCGATGCTCGCGACGATCAGTGCCTGGTGGGCGGTGAGGCCGTGGGCCCGGGCGGCCTCGGCGGTCGCCGGGGTGCCGAGGCGACGCCCCGCGGTGGCGATCATGTAGCGGAGCAGGCCCTCGGCGGTGGTGCCTTCGGGGAGCGGGTACGTGGCGGGGAAGAGGTAGCCCTCCGGGTTTCCGGCCGCCTCGGGCGGGAGTCCGAGGGCCGCCGCGGGGGCGGAGGCGACCGTGCGGGCGGTGCCGTCGGGCAGGGCGAGGGCGCGGTCGACGGCCTCGTACACCTGGGCGGAGCGCCAGCCCTCCGGGACGAGGAGGCTGGGCGGCACGGGCGGGGTGGCGGGCTCGTCGTGCGGGAGGAGGAGCAGGAGGGGGACGGCGGCCGCGACGGCGAGCGCCACCAGCGCCCCGGCGAGGACGGCCAGCCGGCCGCGGCGGGTGAGCCGGGGGCGGCGGCGGGGTGCGTACGGGGAGGGCGGCCGGTACGGCATGGGCGCACCGTAACCCGGCGGCCCGGGGATTCCGGGGACCCCGCACACGGCGGCGCCGCCGGTTCCCTGGGACGGGGAACCGGCGGCGCCGGGAACTGCGTGCGTCAGACGAGCCAGCCCAGGAAGTGGAAGACGCCGGCGAGCAGATCGGTGATGACGTTCATGAGGGTGCTTCTCCTCGTACAGGTGTTTCGTGGGACAGCGCAGTCGCGGTCTGCAGCCCGTCGCTTGCGCACCGTAATCATCCGACGCCGTACGGGAGTTGGGCAATGAATCCCGGAACGATCACACGTTCGCGGGAACAACCGCTCGCACGTTCGCCTGTTCGTCGCGGCGGACCAGGGCGGCGTACCTGCCGTCCTTCGCCATCAGCTCCTCGTGGGTGCCGCTCTCGGCAATCCGGCCCGCCTCCAGGACGACGATCCGGTCCGCGTCGCGGACGGTGGAGAGGCGGTGGGCGATGGTGATCGTGGTGCGGCCCGCGGAGAGGGCGTCGATGGCCTGCTGGACCGCGTGCTCGGTACGGGTGTCGAGGGCGCTGGTCGCCTCGTCGAGGATGAGCACCGGCGGGTCGCGCAGGATCGTGCGGGCGATCGCCAGGCGCTGCTTCTCGCCGCCGGAGAAGCGGTAGCCGCGCTCGCCGACCAGGGTGTCGTACCCGTCGGGCAGCGAGGCGATGTGGTCGTGGATCTGGGCGGCGCGGGCGGCGGCCTCGATCTCCTCGTCGGTGGCCTCGGGCTTGGCGAAGCGGAGGTTGTCGGCGACGGAGGCGTGGAAGAGGTACGTCTCCTGGGAGACGACGCCGATCGCGGAGGCGAGGGTGTCGAAGCCGAGGTCGCGGACGTCGACGCCGTCCAGGGTGACCCGGCCGTCGGTGACGTCGTAGAGCCGGGGCACGAGGTAGCTGAGGGTGGACTTGCCGGAGCCGGTGGGGCCGACGACGGCGAGGCTGCCGCCGGCCGGCACGGTGAGGTCGATGCCGTCGAGGGTGGGGCGGCCGGCGCCCTCGGGGTCGTAGTGGAAGCGGACCCCCTCGAAGCCGATCTCGCCGCGGACGGTGTCGGGGCGGACGGGCTCCTCGGGCTCGGTGATGTCCACCGGGAGGTCGAGGTACTCGAAGATGCGCTGGAAGAGCGCGAGCGAGGTCTGGATCTGGACGCCGGTGGAGAGCAGGCTCACGGTGGGCCGGAAGAGGCCCTGCTGGAGGGAGACGAAGGCGACCAGGGTGCCGAGGGATATCGCGGCGCCGCCGGCCTGCACGGCGAAACCGGCCGCCCAGTAGAGCAGGGCGGGCATGGCGGCCATGACGATGCCGATGACGGACATCCGCCAGCGCCCGGCCATGGAGGAGCGCACTTCGAGGTCGACGAGGCGCTCGGACTCCCGGGAGAAGGACTCGGTCAGCGAGTCGGCGCGGCCCATGGTGCGGCCGAGGAGGATGCCGCTGACGGAGAGCGACTCGGTGACGGTCGCCGCCATGGCGGCCATCTGCTTCTGCCGCTGGGTGGTGATCCGCTTCCGCTCGTCGCCGACCCGCCGGCTGATCCACACGAAGACGGGGAGCAGGAGCAGGGAGAAGAGGGTGAGCCGCCAGTCGAGCGCGAGCATGGCGACGACGGTGGCGACGACGGCGGTGACGTTGGAGACCAGGGAGGTGGCCGTGGAGGTCACGGTGGCCTGCATGCCGCCGATGTCGTTGGCGATCCGGGACTGGACCTCTCCGGTCCTGGTCCGGGTGAAGAAGGCGAGCGGCATCCGCTGGAGCCGGCCGTAGACGGCGGTGCGCAGGTCGTGCATGACGCGCTGGCCCACCGTGGTGGAGATCAGGGTCTGGAGCACGCCGAAGACGCCGGTCAGGACGGCGGTGACGATCATGCCGAGGGCGAGCAGGCTGAGCAGCCCGGTGCGCCCCTGGGGGATCGCGGTGTCGAGGATCTCCTTGAGGAGGAACGGGGTGGCGACCGAGACCAGCGAGGCGGCGGCGACCAGGAGGCCGACGAGCGCGAGGCGGGCGCGGTAGGGACGGAAGAGGCCGAGGATGCGCCGCAGCTGCGCGGGCTCCTTCGGCTGCGCGGGATCGCGCGGCGGTGGTGTCCAGGTGGACTCGTCGTGGGGGCGCATGGGCTCCTTCGAGGGTACGGGACAGGAGAGTACGGTTCGGACCATAGCTCACTCTTACCTATGTTCACAATGAGCGTGGTCCTGATAGTGTTCCCCCATGAACACCCCCGTCCCGAGCACCCCCGACCCCGACGGGCTCCTCGCCGAGCAGCTGCTCCGGCTCACCCGCCGGCTGCACCGCATCCAGAAGCGCCATCTGGAGCCGGTCGGCATCACCCCGGCCCAGTCCCGGCTGCTGCGCACGGTCGCCCACTACGGGGACGCCCCGCCCCGGATGGCCGACCTCGCCGCCCGTCTCGAAGTGGTCCCCCGCGCCGTCACCAGCCTCGTCGACGGCCTGGAGGCGGCCGGGCGGGTGCGCCGGGTGCCCGATCCGAGCAACCGCCGGGTCATCCGGATCGAGCTCACCGACGAGGGGCGCGCCACGCTGCGGGAGCTGCGCAGCGCGCGCCGGGCGGCCGCAGAGGACATCCTGGCTCCATTGACCGTCGAACAGCGCGAGGTGCTCGGAGGTCTGCTGACCGCCCTGGCCGGGCCCGTCCCGGGGAGCGGCTGCTGACGCCGCCGGCGCCCGCGCCGAGGGGAGCCGAGCCATGCCGCTGCTGGAACCGAACCCGCGGGCCCTCAGCCCGGGCCGGAAGCGGACCCCGGCTCCCGACCGGGTCCCGGACCTCCAGGCACGCGGCACGCCGCGGCGGCTGCGCGAGGAGCTGGCGGCGCTCCTCGGCCCCGGGAAGGTCCTCTCCGGCGTCTCCGACCTGGTGCGGTACGCCTCCGACGCCAGCCCCTACCGGTTCCTGCCGCAGGTGGTCGTGGTCGCCGAGGACGTCGACGACGTCTCGGCCGTGCTCTCGTACGCGCACGGCAAGGGCCGCGAGGTGGTCTTCCGGGCCGCCGGGACCAGCCTCAACGGGCAGGCGCAGGGCGAGGACATCCTCGTCGACGTCCGCCGCCACTGGGCCGGCGTGGAGGTCCTGGGCGGCGGCGCCCGCGCCCGGATCCGCCCCGGCACCACCGTCGTCCGCGCCAACGCGGCCCTCGCGCCGTACGGCAGGGTGCTCGGGCCCGACCCGGCCAGCGCGGTCGCCTGCACGATCGGCGGGGTCGTCGCCAACAACGCCTCCGGGATGACCGCCGGCACCACCCGGAACTCCTACAAGACGGTCGCCTCCCTCACCTTCGTGCTGCCGAGCGGCACCATCGTCGACACCGCCGACCCGGCCGCCGACGAGGAGCTGGCCCGGGCCGAGCCCCGGCTGTGCGCGGGGCTGCTCGCGCTGAAGGCCGAGATCGAGGCCGACGCGGAGCTGACGGACCGGATCCGCGCCAAGTACCAGATCAAGAACACCAACGGCTACCGCCTCGACGCCTTCCTCGACGGCGCCACGCCGGTGGAGATCCTGCGCGGCCTGATGGTCGGCTCGGAGGGCACCCTCGGCTTCCTCTCCGAGGTCGTCTTCGACACCCTGCCGCTCGACCGGCTCGTCTCCACCGCGCTGCTCTTCTTCCCCTCCCTGCCCGCCGCCGCGGCGGCGGTGCCGCGCTTCAACGAGGCCGGGGCGCTCGCCGTCGAGCTGATGGACGGCAACACCCTGCGGGCCTCGGTGCGCGTGCCCGGCGTCCCCGCCGACTGGGCGGAGCTGCCGAAGGACACCACGGCGCTGCTCGTCGAGTTCCGGGCGCCGGACGAGGCGGCGCTCGCCGCGTACGAGGAGGCGGCGCGCGAGGTTCTCGCCGGGCTCGGCCTGGTCGCCCCGGTGGCCTCCGTCGCCAACGCCTTCACCCGGGACGCGGGCACGATCGGCGGCTACTGGAAGGCCCGGAAGGCCTTCGTGACGGCCGTCGGCGGCTCCCGCCCGTCCGGTACGACCCTGATCACCGAGGACTTCGCGGTGCCCCCGGCCCGGCTCGCCGAGGCCTGCGCCGAGCTGCTCGACCTGCAGGCCCGGCACGGCTTCGACGCGGCCGTCGCCGGTCACGCCGCCCACGGCAACCTCCACTTCCTGCTCGCCTTCGACGCCGCGGACCCGGCGGACGTCGAGCGGTACGCCTCCTTCATGGACGAGTTCTGCAAGCTCACCGTCGAGCGGTTCGACGGCTCGCTGAAGGCCGAGCACGCCACCGGCCGCAACATCGCCCCCTTCCTGGAGCTGGAGTGGGGCCCGAAGGCGACCGGGCTGATGTGGCGGACCAAGGAGCTCGTCGACCCCGACGGGGTCCTCGCCCCGCGGATCGTCCTCGACCGCGACCCGCAGGCCCATCTGCGCGGCCTGAAGACCATCCCGTCCGTGGAGCGGATCGCCGACCCGTGCATCGAGTGCGGATTCTGCGAACCGACCTGCCCCAGCCACGACCTGACGACCACTCCGCGCCAGCGGATCGTGCTGCGCCGGGAGATGCTGCGGCAGGCCGACGGCTCCCCCGTCGAGCTCCGGCTCCTGGAGGCGTACGGCTACGACGCCGTCGACACCTGCGCCGGCGACTCCACCTGCAGGCTGGCCTGCCCGGTCGGCATCGACACCGGCGCGCTGATGAAGGAGTTCCGGCACGAGCGGCACTCCCCGCGCGAGGAGCGGATCGCCGCCCTCGCCGCGCGGCGCTTCCGGGCCGTGGAGGCCTCCGCGCGGCTCGCGGTGGGCGCCGCGGACCGGCTCGGCGACGGCCTCCTGGCGCGGGTGACCGGCCTCGCCCGCAAGGCCGTCCGGCCCGACCTCGTACCGGAGTGGCTGCCGGAGATCCCCGGCGCGGCGCCCCGCCGGCTGCCCCGCACCCACCGTCCGGCGGCCGTCGCCGTCTACTACCCGGCCTGCGTCAACCGCGTCTTCGGCAATCCGGACGACGCTCCCGGCCCCTCCCTCCCCGAGGCCGTCGTCGCCGTCTCCGCCAGGGCCGGGAAACCCGTGTGGATCCCCGACGACGTGGCCGGCACCTGCTGCGCCACGATCTGGCACTCCAAGGGGTACGAGCGGGGCAACGAGGTGATGGCCAACCGGATCGTCGAAGCCGCCTGGGGCTGGACCGCCGGCGGCCGGCTCCCGCTGGTCGTCGACGCCTCCTCCTGCGCCCTCGGCCTCGCCCACGAGGTCGTCCCGTACCTCACCGAGGACAACCGCGCCCTGCACGCCGAACTGACCGTGGTGGACTCCCTGGTGTGGGCCGCCGAGGAACTCCTCCCCCGCCTGGAGGCCCGCCGGACCGTGGGCTCCGCGGTCGTCCACCCCACCTGCTCGATGCGGCACCTCGGGGACGCCGACCGGCTCACCGAACTCGCGGAGTTCTGCGCCGAGGAGGTCGTCGTACCGGTCGACGCGGGCTGCTGCGCCTTCGCCGGCGACCGGGGCATGCTCCATCCGGAGCTGACGGCCTCGGCGACGGCCCGGGAGGCCGCCGAGGTCACCGCCCGCCCCTTCGACGCCCACCTCTCGGCCAACCGCATGTGCGAGATCGGCATGGACCGGGCCACCGGCCGCCGATACCGCTCGGCGCTGCTCGCCCTGGAGGAGGCGACCCGCCCCTGAGACCGCCCCGGCCGCCGCCAAGGCCGACCGTCAAGGCCGACAGGGCCCCTCACCCTCGCAGGTGAGGGGCCCTTCCCATGTTCGATTACCGGCCGTCCGGTGCCGCGCACCGCTGGGGAATCCGGAACAGTAAAGTCCAACGACCCGCCGCAGGAGTCCAAACAGGCATCCTTGCGCGCCACAGGTCACAGGGGCCAGGGTCCTGAGCGGGATTCATGAACCAGCCGCCCGGACAGCCTCTGGAGGTTCCATGAACGAGCAGTCACCCCACGACCCGAGCCGCCGATCAGTCCTCAGGACCACGGCGGGAGCCGCCGGCGCGAGCCTCGGTCTCGGCGCCCTCGGCACCGGCGCCGCCCACGCCGCCGGACCGGCCGCCACCGCCCCCGACCCGGCCGCCACCGGGACCGCCGCGGCGCCGAAGCGCCAGGGGGCCACCATGGCCGGCGTCCCCTTCGAGGGGCGCTCCACCGTCCGGGTCGGCATCATCGGCCTCGGCAACCGCGGTGGCAGCATGATCGACAACTTCCTCGTCGTCCCGGGCGTCCGGGTGGTCGCCGTCTGCGACCCGGTGCGCGCCAAGGCCGAGCGGGCCGCCGCCAAGGTCACCGCCGCCGGGCAGCCCGCCCCCGCCGTCTACACCAACGGCGAGAACGACTACGAGAAGCTGTGCGCCCGCACCGACCTCGACTTCGTGTACGTGGCCACGCCCTGGGAGCTGCACTTCCCGATGGCCAAGGCGGCGATGCTGAACGGCAAGCACGTCGGCGTCGAGTGTCCCGTCGCCATGGAGCTCCAGGAGCTGTGGGAGCTGGTCGACCTCTCCGAGCGGACCCGGCGCCACTGCATGCAGCTGGAGAACTGCTGCTACGGACGGAACGAGCTGCGGGTCCTGCGGATGGCGCACGCCGGGAAGTTCGGGCAGCTGCTGCACGGCGCCGGGGCGTACAACCACGACCTGCGCGGCCTGATGTTCTCGCCGACGTACTACGAGGGGCCCTGGCGGCGGCGGTGGCACACCCGGCTGCGCGGAGACCTCTACCCCAACCACGGCTTCGGCCCGGTCGCCAACTACATGGACGTCAACCGGGGCGACCGGGTGGTGAGCATCAGCAGCTTCGGCACCCCGGCGCTCGGGCTCGCCGAGTACCGCGCCGCGCACATGCCGGCCGGCGACCCGAGCTGGAAGGAGTCGTACATCGGGGCCGACCGGACCATCAGCCTCGTGCAGACCGCCAAGGGCCGGGTCATCCGGCTCGAACACGACGTGTCCACCCCGCATCCGTACAGCAGGATCAACAGCCTGGGCGGCACGAAGGGCGTCTTCGAGGACTACCCGGCCCGGATCTACATCGAGCCGGACCACACCGACGACCGGTGGGCCGACTTCTCCGCCTACGCCGACGAGTTCGACCACTGGCTGTGGAAGGAACACGCCAACCCGCCGGGCGGGCACGGCGGCATGGACTACATCATGGTCTTCCGGCTGATGCAGTGCGTGCGGCTCGGGCTCGTGCCGGACTTCGACGTGTACGACGCGGCGACGTGGACGGCCCCGGTGCCGCTGAGCCACGCCTCCATCCGGGCGAACGGCGCGCCGCAGCAGATCCCCGACTTCACGCGCGGCGAATGGCGCCGGGCCCGCTCGGGGATGGACTCGCCCCGACCTGCCTGAGGCACCGGGCCACCGGGCGTCCGGGCACGAAAATCGATTGCCCGCCTCCGGCTGAGGGGGCCAGGCTGGAACGGTTTCCCCCGCGGCGCCGCACACCGACGGCCCGCCCCCCAGCCACACCCGGAGACGTGGGACGCCATGCAGATCCGAGACCTTCCCTACGCCGACCCGGGGGTGCCCGACGTCCGTTCGGGCACCCGCTTCCTGATCTGGCTGGGGCGCATGCAGCTCGGCGGGCAGGTGCGGTCGCTGCTGTGGGGGCTGCTGCTCCAGCTGTCGATCGCCGGCCTTCCGGTCGGCGTCGGCATCGCCGTGCAGGCCGTCGTCGACGGCGACGGCGGGCGGCTCGCGGCCGGCTGCGGGGTGGTCGCGGCGCTCGGCGCCGGGATCGCCGTCGGCGACACGATGCTGCACCGCACCGCCGTCACCAACTGGATCACCGCCGCCGCGCGGGTCCAGCAGCTCCTCGCCCGCAGGACCGCCGAGCTCGGCTCGCTGCTGACCCGGCGGGTCGCGGCCGGAGAAGTCGTATCCGTATCAACGGGTGACGTCGAAAAAATCGGATGGTTCGTCGAGGCGTTCTCGCGGTTCGCCGCCGCCGTCCTCACCCTCCTCGCCGTCTGCGTCGGGCTGATCGTGTACGAGCCGGCGCTCGGCGCCGTCGTCGCGGTGGGCGTCCCGGCGCTCGCGCTGGCCGCGCTTCCGCTGCTGCCGCGCGCCACCCGGCGGGCGGACGTGCAGCGCGAGAAGGCCGGCAAGGCCACCGAACTCGCCGCCGACACGGTCGCCGGACTGCGCGTGCTGCGCGGCATCGGCGGCGAGGAGCTGTTCCTCGGCCGCTACCGGGCCGCCTCGCAGGAGGTCCGCCGCGCGGCCGTGCGCAGCGCCCGGATGTGGGCGCTGATCGCCGCCGTCCAGGTGCTCCTTCCGGGGCTGCTGCTGATCGCCGTGGTGGCGTACGGGGCGGGGCTGGTGCTCGACGGCCGGATCACGGTCGGCGCGCTGGTCACCGTCTACGGCGCGGTGGCCCTCACCCACCATCCGCTGCGGAACGTGGAGGAGATCGCGATGGCGTACGCCTTCTCCCGGCCCTCCGCGAAGCGCGCCGCGCGGGTGCTCGCGCTCACCCGGGTGACCGAGCCGGCCGGGGACTCCCGGGACCGGCGGGCGTCCGGTGACCTGTACGACCCGGTGAGCGGACTCATCGCGCCCGCCGGGCAGTTCACGGCCGTGGTGTGCGGGGACCCGGACGCGGCCGGCCGGCTCGCGGAGCGGCTCGGCGGGCATCCGGCCGAACCGGGCGACGACCACGTCTCGGTGCGGCTCGGCGGGGTGCCGCTCGACGAGCTGTCGCTGGACGCGGCCCGGACGGCCGTCCTGGTCCAGGACAAGGAGCCGGTCCTGCTGTCCGGCACCCTCCACGAGCTGCTCGACGTGCCGTCGTCCGGCGCGGTCCGGCCGGAGGAGGCGCTCGCCGCGGCCCAGTGCGGTGACGTCCTCGACGCGCTCGCGCAGGCGTCGGTGGACACCGACGGCGACCCGATGCGGACCCGGATCACCGAGCGGGGCCGTTCGCTCTCCGGCGGGCAGCGGCAGCGTCTCGCGCTGGCCCGCTCGCTGGCGACCGACCCGGAGGTGCTCGTCCTCGACGAGCCGACCTCGGCGGTCGACTCGCACACCGAGGCGCGGGTCGCGGCGGGCGTGCGCAAGCTGCGCGCGGGCGGCACGACGGTGGTGCTGGCCTCCTCGCCGCTGCTCCTGGACCTGGCGGACCGGGTGGTCCTGGTCCACGAGGGCCGGGCCGTCGCCCACGGCACGCACCGCGACCTGCTCGCCGGGGAGCCGCTCTACCGGGCGGTCGTCACCCGGGAGACGGAGGACGGGACGGGCGACGGGACGGGCGACGGGACGAACGCCGGGACGGACGACACGACCGGCGACGACAAGGATTCCGGACTCGCCGCGACGACCGCGGCCGGACACGAAGCACTGGAAGGGGAGACGGCATGATCGGCCTGGCGCCGCCCGCGTACGACCCGGCGGCCCCGACGACCGCCACCACCCTGCCCGTCGCCGCCGGCGCGACCGTGCGGGCCTATGTCCGCGAGCTGCTGCGCCGGCACCGCACGGCGTTCCTGGTCCTCGTCGGCGTGAACGCGGTGGCCGTGATCGCCTCCATGGTGGGGCCGTACGTGCTCGGCCAGGTGGTGGACCGGCTCGCCGAGGGCGCGCGGGAGCTCCGTCTGGGGCCCGCGGTCGCGCTGTTCGCCGTCGCGCTCGCCGTGCAGGCCTTCTTCGTGCGGCTGGTCCGGCTGCGCGGGGCGATGCTCGGCGAGGAGATGCTCGCCGACCTCCGGGAGGACTTCCTGGTCCGCGCGGTCGGGCTGCCGCCGGGCGTCCTGGAGCGGGCGGGCACCGGCGACCTGCTCTCCCGGATCACCACCGACGTGGACCGGCTGGCCAACGCCATGCGCGAGGCCGTGCCGCAGCTCGTCATCGGCGTGGTCTGGGCGGGGCTGCTGATCGGCGGGCTCGCGATCACCGCGCCGCCGCTCGCGCTCGCCGTGGTGATCGCCGCGCCGCTGCTGATCGCCGGCTGCCGCTGGTACTTCAAGCGGGCGCCGTCCGCGTACCGTTCGGAGGCGGCGGGGTACGCGGCCGTGGCGGCCGCGCTGGCCGAGACGGTCGACGCGGGCCGCACGGTCGAGGCGCACCGGCTCGGCGCGCGCCGGGTGGCGCTCTCGGACCGGCGGATCCAGGAGTGGACCCGATGGGAGCGGTACACGCTCTACCTGCGGGCGGTGCTCTTTCCGGTGGTCAACCTGACGCACACGCTGGTGCTGTGCGGGGTCCTCGCCATCGGCGGCTTCTGCGTCTTCCGGGGCTGGATGGACGTCGGGCAGCTGACGACGGGCGCGCTCCTCGCCCAGATGCTGGTGGACCCGATCGGGATCGTGCTGCGCTGGTACGACGAGCTCCAGGTGGCGCAGGTGTCGCTGGCCCGTCTCGTGGGCGTGCGCGACATCGAGCCGGAGCCCGGCGACGCGTCGGTGCGGCCGGAGGGCCGTTCGGTCGAGGCGGCCGACGTGCGCTTCGGCTACCGGGAGGGCGTGGATGTACTGCACGGGGTGTCGCTGGCGGTGGCTCCGGGCACCCGGCTCGCGCTCGTCGGCCCCTCGGGGGCGGGCAAGTCGACCCTGGGCCGGCTGCTCGCGGGCATCTACGGGCCGCGCGCCGGTGAGGTCACGCTCGGCGGGGCCGAGCTGGCCCGGATGCCTGCCGAGCGGGTCCGCGAGCACGTGGCGCTGGTCAATCAGGAGCACCACGTCTTCGTGGGCACGCTCCGCGACAACCTGCTGCTCGCCCGCCCGGAGGCCGGGGACCCGGAGCTGTGGTCGGCGCTCGCGGCCGTGGACGCGGAGGCCTGGGCGCGGGCGCTCGACGCGGGCCTGGACACCGAGGTCGGTTCGGGCGGCAGGACGCTGACCCCGGCGCAGGCCCAGCAGATCGCGCTGGCCCGTCTGGTCCTCGCCGATCCGCACACGCTGGTCCTGGACGAGGCGACCTCGCTCCTCGACCCGCGCGCGGCCCGCCATCTCGAGCGTTCCCTCGGACGGGTCCTGGACGGGCGGACGGTGGTCGCGATCGCCCACCGCCTGCACACCGCGCACGACGCCGACCTGATCGCGGTCGTCGAGGACGGCCGGATCAGCGAACTGGGCCACCACCACGACCTGGTCGCGGCGGACGGCGCGTACGCGGCGCTGTGGCGGTCCTGGCACGGCTAGGAGCGGTGCCGCAGGCCCCGCGGGGCCGTCCGGAGAAGGCGGCGTCAGGAGAACGTGAGGACCGCCTTGCCGTGGAGGTCGCCGGCGCGGAGGGCGGCGACGGCGTCCGCGGCGGCGCTCCAGTCGCCGCGCCAGGCGATGCCGGGGTCGAGCTCGCCGTCCGCGACGCGGTGGGCGAGCCACCCGAGGTCGCGGTCGAGTCCGGTGCAGCCGAGCAGGAAGAAGGTGACGAGGGACCGGTCGTGGCGTCCCTCGTCGCCGAAGAGCGCCCCGAAGGGGAAGTCCTCGCCGCGGCCGGCGGCGTGACCGACGGCGACGAGCGTGCCGCCCTCGCGGAGCGTCCCGTACGCCTCGACGAGCCGGTCGCCGCCCACCAGGTCGAGCACGCCGTCCACCGGCCGTGCGGCCTCCTTCGGGGCGGCGACCACCTCGTGCGCGCCGAGGCGGCGCAGCAGGTCGCCGTGGGCGTCGGGGTCGCCCGTGCAGGCGACGACGTGCGCGCCGGCGGCGCGGGCGAGCTGGACGGCGTACCGGCCGACGCCTCCGGTGGCCCCGGTGACCAGGACGTCCCGTCCGAGGAGGGGGCCGAGCCGGTGGAGGGCGCGCAGGGCGCTGGTGGCGGCGACGGGGACCGTGGCCAGGGCGGCGGGGTCGGCTCCGGCGGGCGCGGTTCCGATCATCGCGGTGTCGACGGCCCGGAGTTCGGCCCAGGCCCCGTCCCCCATGAGGGTCACGACGGGTGTTCCGGCGGCCGGTCCCGTGCCGTCGGCGGCGGCCCGTTCGACCACTCCGGCGGCGTCCCAGCCGAGGACCGTGCCCGGGGGCGCGGAGTTCAGGGCGAAGGCGATCTCGCCCGCGTTGAGGGAGGTCGCGGTGGTGCGGACGAGTGCCTGGTGGGGTGCGGGGACGGGGTCGGGGGCGGTGCCGAGGCGGAGGCCGCCGGGGGCCGAGGGGTCGACGAGAAGCGCGCGCACGGGTGTCCTCCATCGGACGAGCCATCAAAATGCCACTGAGTGGCATAAGCCTATAGGGGGCGTTCGCCGCTCCGATACAGTGGGGCCGATGACGGCCGAGACCCCTCCCCCGCTCCCGCTGCGGGAACGCAAGAAGCTCCGCACCCGGCAGACCCTGGTCACCACCGCGCTCGAACGCTTCGGCGCGCACGGCTTCGACGGCGTGACGCTCGACGGGCTCTGCGAGGCGGCCGAGGTGTCGAAGCGGACCTTCTTCCGCTACTTCGACAGCAAGGAGGACGTCGCCATGGCCCCCACCCAGGACCTGTGGACCGCCTTCCTCGACGTCCTGGACACCGACCCGCAGGACGCGCCGGAGGCGCGGCGGCCGCTCCTCGCCGTCCTCGCGGACCGCCTCGCCGAGGCGCTCGCCCGGATGCCGGCCGACGGCTGGGCCGAGCGCGCCCTGGCGAGCCGCCGGCTCGCCGCGCGCACGCCGTCGATGGACGCCCACGGCCTCGCGTTCTGCGACCGCACCACCCGTGCCGCGCTGCTGGTGCTCGACCGCCGCTTCACCCTCGACGGACCCGGCACCCTCCGCGCCCGCCTGGCGCTCGACATGCTCGTCTCCGCGTTCCACCAGGCGCTTGAGGCCTGGGTGGCGCAGCCGGCCGGCCACACCGTCGAGGACCTGACGCGCCGGCTGCGGGCGGTCGCGGCGGAGCTGCCGCACGCGGTCACCGCGACGGCGGCCCCGCACGCCTGAGCCGTACGGATACGGGGAGGGGCCGCACCGGAAACGATCCGGTGCGGCCCCTCCCCGTACGCGTACGGCTAGAAGAATCCGAGGGCCGAGGCTCCGCCGATGCCGCCGAGGAGCATGAAGGCCGGCATGAGGACCTTCAGCTCGACCCAGCTGCCGGCGCGGAAGCGCATGCCCTTCGGGGGGCCGATGGGGTACCAGCGCTTGCGGCCGATGGGGATCGGCCACAGGATCGGGCAGCCGGAGACGGTGAGCGCGTCGCCGACGTCGTGGACGAGGGCGCCGAGGACGACCGGCAGGCCCAGCCACAGGTACTCCTGGCCGGGGCCGGTGAAGAGCCAGTCGGAGCCGTTGCCCGGCTGGTCGAGGACGCCCGCGAGGATCCAGGCGCTGGTCGCGCCGAGCAGCCAGACCAGGACGTCGCTGGACATCCGGGCGGCCCGCCACAGCAGCCCCTCGACCGCGAGCACGAGGTGGACGAAGAGGATCGCGAGGACCGCCCAGCGCCCGCCGGTCACGGCCGCCACCGAGCAGCCGCCGCCGATGAGGACCGCCCACAGCCAGGTGTGGGTGAGGGTGCGGTGGCCGCCGGAGCGGCGCGGGTCCTGGGGGCTGCGGGTCGCCTTGTAGACGGCGTACGACAGCTTGTCGACGATCTCGCACAGGCCCCGGGAGACGGGGCCGAAGGCGCGCGAGATGGTGGCCGACTTGTGGTCGAGGTCGGGGGCGAGGGCCGCGCCCGCGCACAGCAGCGCGCCGGCGAGCAGCACCGGCCAGGGCATCGGGTGGTCGAAGGCGGCCGCGGCGGCTCCGACGCCCAGCCAGGCCGCCGCGCCGGACAGTGAGTGCGCCGGTCCCATCATGGTCGGTGTCGCCCCGTTTCTCCCCTGCCGGCGCCGAGTTGACGGCCGGTCGACGGACCAGCCTAGCGGGCGTGATCTTGGCCTCCGGCGGCCGGTTCCCTCATCCGGGCGGAATGCAGGCAAGATGGGAGCGTGACCCTTATCGATCAGCTGCCGCCGACCGCCGACCCCGACGCCCTCTTCGAGGCCTTCTCCGCCTGGGCCGAGGAGCGCGGCATCTCGCTCTACCCGGCGCAGGAGGAGGCGCTGATCGAGGTGGTGTCGGGGGCGAACGTCATCCTGTCGACCCCCACCGGGTCCGGGAAGTCGCTGGTCGCGGCGGGCGCCCACTTCACCGCGCTCGCCAACGACCAGGTCACCTTCTACACCGCGCCGATCAAGGCCCTGGTGTCGGAGAAGTTCTTCGACCTGTGCAAGATCTTCGGCACCGAGAACGTCGGCATGCTGACCGGCGACGCGTCCGTGAACGCGGACGCGCCCGTCATCTGCTGCACGGCCGAGGTGCTCGCCTCGATCGCGCTGCGCGACGGCAAGGACGCCGACATCGGCCAGGTCGTCATGGACGAGTTCCACTTCTACGCGGAGGCGGACCGGGGCTGGGCCTGGCAGATCCCGCTGCTCGAACTCCCCCAGGCGCAGTTCGTGCTGATGTCGGCGACGCTCGGCGACGTGTCGATGTTCGAGAAGGACCTGACCCGGCGCACCGGCCGGCCGACCTCGGTGGTCCGCTCGGCGACCCGGCCCGTGCCGCTCTCGTACGAGTACCGGCTGACGCCCATCACCGACACCCTGACCGAGCTCCTGGAGACCAAGCAGGCGCCCGTCTACATCGTGCACTTCACGCAGGCCCAGGCCGTCGAGCGAGCGCAGTCGCTGATGAGCATCAACATGTGCACGCGCGAGGAGAAGGACAGGATCGCCGAGCTGATCGGCAACTTCCGCTTCACCACCAAGTTCGGCCAGAACCTCTCCCGGTACGTCCGCCACGGCATCGGCGTGCACCACGCCGGCATGCTGCCGAAGTACCGGCGGCTCGTGGAGAAGCTGGCGCAGGCCGGTCTGCTCAAGGTGATCTGCGGGACGGACACCCTCGGCGTCGGCGTCAACGTGCCGATCCGCACGGTGCTCTTCACCGCCCTCACCAAGTACGACGGCAACCGCGTCCGCACGCTGCGCGCCCGTGAGTTCCACCAGATCGCGGGCCGGGCCGGCCGGGCCGGCTTCGACACCGCCGGCTTCGTGGTGGCACAGGCCCCCGAGCACGTCATCGAGAACGAGAAGGCGCTGGCGAAGGCGGGCGACGACCCGAAGAAGCGCCGCAAGGTGGTCCGCAAGAAGGCCCCCGAGGGCTTCGTCGCCTGGAGCGACACCACCTTCGAGAAGCTGCAGACCGCCGAGCCGGAGCCGCTGACCTCCCGCTTCAAGGTCACCAACATCATGCTGCTCTCGGTGATCGCCCGCCCGGGGAACGCCTTCGAGGCGATGCGCAAGCTCCTGGAGGACAACCACGAGCCGCGCAAGGCGCAGCTGCGGCACATCCGCCGGGCCATCGCGATCTACCGCTCGCTGCTCGACGGCGGTGTGGTGGAGCAGCTGGACACCCCCGACGCCGAGGGCCGCCACATCCGGCTCACGGTCGACCTCCAGCAGGACTTCGCGCTGAACCAGCCGCTGTCGACCTTCGCGCTCGCCGCCTTCGACCTGCTCGACCCGGAGTCCCCCTCGTACGCCCTCGACATGGTCTCGGTCGTCGAGTCGACGCTCGACGACCCGCGCCAGATCCTCCACGCCATGCAGAACAAGGCGCGCGGCGAGGCCGTCGGGCAGATGAAGGCGGACGGCGTCGAGTACGAGGAGCGGATGGAGCGGCTCCAGGACGTCTCGTACCCGAAGCCGCTGGAGGAGCTGCTCTGGCACGCGTACAACGTGTACCGGAAGTCGCACCCCTGGGTCGGCGACCACCCGGTGTCGCCGAAGTCCGTCATCCGTGACATGTACGAACGGGCCATGACCTTCACGGAGTTCACCGCCCACTACGAGCTGGCGCGCACCGAGGGCATCGTGCTGCGCTACCTGGCGAGCGCGTACAAGGCGCTCGACCACACCATCCCGGACGACCTGAAGACGGACGACCTGGAGGACCTCATCGCCTGGCTGGGCGAGATGGTGCGCCAGGTGGACTCCTCGCTGCTCGACGAGTGGGAGCAGCTCGCCAACCCGGAGGTCCAGACCGCCGAGGAGGCGCAGGAGAAGGCCGACCAGGTCAAGCCCGTCACGGCCAACGCCCGCGCCTTCCGCGTCCTGGTGCGCAACGCGATGTTCCGGCGGGTGGAGCTGGCGGCGCTCGACAAGGTCGGCGCGCTCGGCGAGATGGACGCCGACGCCGGCTGGGACGCGGACGCGTGGGGCGAGGCGATGGACGCGTACTGGGACGAGTACGACGACCTGGGCACCGGACCGGACGCGCGCGGCCCCAAGCTGCTCGCCATCGAGGAGGACGCGGCGCACGGCCTGTGGCGCGTCCGGCAGACCTTCGCCGACCCGAACGGCGACCATGACTGGGGCATCAGCGCGGAGGTGGACCTGGCCGCCTCCGACGAGGAGGGCCGGGCGGTCGTCCGCGTGACGTCGGTCGGACAGCTGTAGAGGAGTTCAGTGGTGACGAATCCCGCCGAGAGGCTCGTGGACCTGCTCGACCTGGAGCAGATCGAGGTGAACATCTTCCGCGGCCGCAGTCCGCAGGAGTCGCTGCAGCGGGTCTTCGGCGGGCAGGTCGCCGGGCAGGCCCTGGTGGCGGCCGGGCGGACCGTGGACGCGGACCGGCCGGTGCACTCGCTGCACGCCTACTTCCTGCGGCCGGGCCGGCCGGGCGTGCCGATCGTCTACCAGGTGGAGCGGGTCAGGGACGGGCGGTCCTTCACGACCCGCCGGGTCACGGCCGTCCAGGAGGGGCGGACGATCTTCAATCTGACGGCCTCCTTCCACCTGCCGGAGGAGGCGGGCTTCGAGCACCAGCTGCCGCCCCGGCACCTGGTGGACCCGGAGAGCCTGCCGAGGCTCGCGGACGAGGTCCGCGACCACCTCGGTGGGCTGCCGGAGTCGATGGAGCGGATGGCGCGCCGGATGCCCTTCGACATCCGGTACGTCGACCGGCTGCGCTGGACGAAGGACGAGGTCGAGGACGCGGATCCGCGCAGCGCGGTCTGGATGCGGGCGGTCGGGCCGATCGGCGACGACCCGCTGATCCACACCTGCGCGGTGACGTACGCCTCCGACATGACGCTGCTCGACGCGGTGCGGATCCCGATCGAGCCGCTGTGGGGTCCGCGCGGCTTCGACATGGCGTCCCTGGACCACGCGATGTGGTTCCACCGGCCGTTCCGGGCCGACGAGTGGTTCCTGTACGAGCAGGAGTCCCCGGTCGCGACCGGCGGCCGGGGACTGGCCCGGGGCCGGATCTACGACCGGGAGGGCCGGATGCTCGTCTCGGTGGTCCAGGAGGGCCTGTTCAGAAGGCTGTGACCCGCCCCGGGTCACTCGGCGGTGACGCGCAGGGTGGACATGGTTCAGGGCTCCGGTCGTTCGGTTGGCTCGGGTTCGGGTCTCCTCGCGCCCCACCCTGACGGACCGTGAAATCCCTGCCCACTGCTTTCGCGGGCTGGTATCGTCGCGATCTTCGCCGGGCCCGGTCCGGACGGAGTCCCGTCAGGACCACACCGTGGCCTCTCCCGCGCTGACCGCAGCCCTCCGCCGCGTCGACGCCTTCTTCGACGGCATGACCGCTCCCGCCGACGGGTGCCTCCACTGCTACGGGGCGGAGGAGCTGGCGCTCCTCTCGATACCCCGGGCGCCGCTGGGCGACGATCTGGCGCGTCAGTTCTTCCACGAGGAGCCCGGACACTTCGGCGACCACCCGGCGGTGCTGCGGCGGGTGCTGCCGGAGTTCCTCCATTACCTCGCGGACGGCCGGTTCTCCGGCATGGGGTACGCGCCCGCCGGTCTCGGCCGGGTGCGGTGGCAGGGGTGGCCCGCCGAGCAGGCCGGGGCGATCGCGGGCTTCCTCGACGTGTGGTGGCGGGAGACGCTCGCCGCCCCCGCGCCCCCGTACGGGGTGGGGGCGGTGTGGAAGCTGTGCGTGGAGATCCACGGCTCGCTGGCGCCCGTCCTCGACGTGTGGGCCGCCGCGCCCCGGGGCGGGACGGCGGACCGGCACCTCGCCGACTGGGTGGCGTACCGGATCGAGGACCTGCTCGACGACGACCCGTCCGTCCTGCCCTGGTACGTGGACCTGGACGACGTCCTTCTGCCCGAGCTCCAGGCCTGGCTCGTCGAGCACGCCCCCGCCCGGCTCGCCGGCCACCCCGATCCGCTGCTCGCCCGCAAGGTCGCGCTGCTGGCGCTCGCGGAGGAGGAGCGGTGGCCGGCGTACGCGGAGTTGGTCGACGGGCCCTAGGCCGTGTCTTTCGGATCAGGTCGGATCAGCTCGCGGCGTCTGGTGCCGTGCATCGCAAGGCGGAGGAGGGAGTCCATGCGGAGCATCGGCGACTGACGACAACGCGGCGAGGCGCGGTGCCAGACGCCGCGAGCCCGGCATGATCCGGAAGACACGGCCTAGGGGTCCAGGCCGGGCAGCGGGTCCTGGTCGACCTCGTGGCGGCGGGTGCGGATGTCGGGGGCCGGGGGGTGGAGCTTGGCGTCGCAGGTGGGGCCGAGGCCGGTGCGGCGGGAGTCGGCGCCGGTCAGCGGACGGCCGCAGAGACGGCAGCGTACCCGGCGCGACGCTCCGGGGACGGAATCGACCGCGATTGCCAGCGGTTCTTCACTCATGTTGTGATCACACCCTAGTCTCGACGAGGAGCTCCCCCATGAGTCTGTACGACATCCCGCTGAAGAACCTGGCCGGCGACCCGGTCTCCCTTGCCGACTACCGCGACAAGGCCGTGCTGGTCGTGAACGTGGCGTCCAAGTGCGGTCTCACCCCGCAGTACGAGGGCCTGGAGCGGCTGCAGAAGGCGTACGGCGAGCGCGGTCTCACCGTCGTCGGCGTGCCCTGCAACCAGTTCCTCGGGCAGGAGCCGGGGTCGGCGGAGGAGATCCGGTCCTTCTGCTCGACGACGTACGGCGTGACCTTCCCGCTCCTGGAGAAGACCGAGGTCAACGGCGACGCCCGGCACCCGCTGTACACCGAGCTGACGCAGGTCGCGGACGCCGAGGGCGAGGCCGGTGACGTGCAGTGGAACTTCGAGAAGTTCCTGATCTCCGCCGACGGCTCCGTGACCCGCTTCCGTCCGCGCACCGAGCCGGAGGCCCCCGAGGTCGTCGCGGCCATCGAGGCGCTCCTCGTCTGAGCGGCGCGCACGCGTGGAGGCCGGTGCCGGGTCCTGCCCGGCACCGGCCTCCACGCTGACGTACCGCCCGCACCCACCCACGAACAGGACTTCATGTCGCTCGACCCCACCGCCGCCCTCCGCTCCGCCACCGTCGCCCGGCTGCGCGCCGCGGGGTGCGTCTTCGCCGAGGACGAGGCGGAGCTCCTCCTCTCCGCCGCCTGTGACACCGCCGAACTCGACGTGCTCGTCGAGCGGCGGGCCATCGGCCACCCCCTGGAACACGTCGTCGGCTGGGCCGGGTTCGGGGGGCTGCGGATCGCCGTCGACCCCGGCGTCTTCGTGCCCAGGCGGCGCACCGAGTTCCTCGTCGAGCGGGCCGTCGCGCTCGCCGCGCCCGGCGCGCTCTGCGTCGACCTGTGCTGCGGCTCCGGCGCCGCGGGCGCGGTGCTGCTCTCGGCCGTCCCGGGCGCCCGCGTGCACGCCGCGGACATCGAGCCCGCCGCCGTCCGCTGCGCCCGCCGGAACGTCGAGCCGCGCGGCGGCCTGGTCCACGAGGGCGACCTCTTCGCTCCGCTGCCCGACGAACTGCGCGGCCGGGTGGAGATCCTGGTGGCCAACGTGCCGTACGTACCGACCGGGGAGGTCGGGCTGCTGCCGCCCGAGGCGCGCGAGCACGAGCCGCTCGTCGCGCTCGACGGCGGCGCCGACGGGCTCGACGTGCTGCGCCGGGTGGCCGCCGGGGCGCCGGAGTGGCTGGCGCCGGGCGGGCGGCTCTTCGTCGAGACGAGCGAGCGGCAGACCGGGGCGGCGGCCGAGGCCGTCGCCGCGCACGGTCTGACGCCCCGGTTCGAGAGCTGCGAGGAGCGGTACGCGACGGTGCTCGTCGCGGCCCTGGAGGGCTGAGCCGCTCAGCGGCCGAAGGTGTCGATGCCCTCGACCAGCCAGTTCCCGTCGCGCAGGACGACGTCCACGGCGAACATCGCGCCCGCGTAGACGCCCTGGTCCTGGGCCTTCTTCTTGGGGTCTCCGGCCGTGCTGACGCTGCTCTGGTCGGCGTAGACGAGGACGCGGGCGCGGTCGCCGTCGATCCGCTCGACCGCGCTGTCGGTGACGGTCGTGGTGATCACCGACTTCTGTGCGCCGGCCTGCGCGAGCACCCCGGCGAAGAGGGTCCGGTGCTGCTCGACGGCCTTGCCGGTGAGGAAGGTCTTCGCGGCCCGGTCGAAGGCGGCGGCGTCGGTGTGGTCGTAGGAGAAGAGGGCGGCGACGGCCTCGGCCGTCCGCCCCTTGATCTCGCTGGTCCTGGCCGGGTCGGTGAGGGCGGTGTTCGCCCGCGCCGGGTCGTCGCGCAGCTCGCCCGCCCTGCCGTGCGCCCACCCCGCGAAGCCGCCGAGCAGGAGCGTCAGGGCACAGAGGACGAGGAGGGGGGTGCGGTGACGTGGTCGCGCCTCCCCCGCCTCCTTCTTCTTCTGTTCTTCCTGTACGGGCTTCGCCGCCGTTCGCCGTCGCGTCTCCGGTGCGGGCCCGGTCAGGAGGCCCACGGGGCCCTTGGGGTCGGGGCCCGGCTGTTCGGCGCGGGCCTGGCGGCGGCGCTCGCGGTTGAGGTGGTGGCGGGGCGTCGGCATGGTGCGGTGTCCTTAGGTCGTAGGGGGCGGGTCCCGGTCGGTCAGCCGGTCGCCGTGCCGCCGACGGGGGCCTGTCCCAGACCGCTGAGCTTCCACTGCCCGTCGGTGCGGGTGAGTTCGCCCAGCATGCGGCTGTCCTTGTCGGTGCTCTTGCGGTCCGGTGTGGTGACGGTGACGCGGAGGGCGACGAGCAGCCGGGCGCGTCCGGCGCGTTCGTCGAGCTCGGTGACGGCGCCGGCGAGCACCCGGGCCGTCGTGACCGTCTTCGCCGCCTTCACCTGTCCTTCGAACTCCTGGCGTCCGTCGACGAGTTGCTCGTGGAGTTCGCCGGTCGTGGACGACTCCCAGAGGTCGAGTCCGCGGTCGGTCCGCCGGTGGTCGAGGGTGTTGAGGTTCTGCACGGCCTGCTCCCCCGCGGCGAGCGCCCGGTCGCGTTCGGCGGCGTAGGCGGCGGAGTCGTCGTGGGCGGCGGCGTACCAGGCTTGGCCGGTCCAGGCCGCGACGCCGCCCGCGGCGAGGGTGAGGACGAGGGCCGCGGCCAGGGCGGGCCGGGTGCCGGCCCGGGTGCGGTCGGCGCGTGTCATGGGGTGCTCCCGTCTCCCGCTCATCGTCAGCGGGGCTCGATGTCGGTGATGACCCAGCGGTCGTCCTGGAACCGGGCGGTGACGGTGAGCTGGGCGGCGGCGGCGGTGGGCGCGCCCTTGTCCCGCCGGGAGACCTGGTCGAGGAAGACGAGGAGGCGGGCGCCGTCCCCGTCGAGTTCGATCACGCCGGTGCGGACGGCCTGGGTGGAGAGGGTGATCCGCTGCTCGACGAGGCTCTTGCGGACCTGGGCGAAGAGCTCGGTGTACTGGCGGGCGGCGCGGCCGGCGAGGACGGTCCCGGCGTTGCGTTCGGCGGCGTCGGAGCTGGTCGGCGTGTAGGAGAAGATCCGGGCGAGGCCCTCGCCGACGTCGCCGGCGACGCGGGTGGTGGCGGCGGTGTCGGTGAGGGCCTGGTTCCGTGCCGAGGGGGTGGTCCGGAGCTGGTGGGCGCCGTAGAAGAAGGCGCTGCCGCCGAGGAGGAGCGCGGTCAGGGCGGTGGCCAGGGCGGCCGTGCGCCACCGGGGGGCGCGGGGCTCGGGCCCGGTCTCCCCGGTGGCGGCGGGTTCCGTCTCCGGGGCCGTCTGGGTCGCGGTCATTCGGGGGTGGCCTCCTCGGTTCCGGCGACGGGCACGGCGCTGAGCGCCGACACCCGCCAGGTGGACTCGCCGGTGCGGGTCAGGACGGCCTCCAGGCGTTTGCGGTCGGTGGTGGCCGCGCCTCCTCGGGGGGTGACGTCGACCTGGAGGGTCGCGAGGAGCTTCGCCGTGCCGGCGCGGGTGTCGAGCGCGGTGAGGGCTGCCTCGGTGACCGTGGCGCGGGCGGAGGGGCCCACCGTGGGCTCGGTGCGGGCGAGTTCGGTGCGGAGGGGGCCGGTGGAGGCGTCGCGCCAGGCCTCGATGCCCGCTTCGGCGCGCTCGCGGGTGGAGGCGTCGAGGGTGTGGAGGACGGTGAGGCGCTGCCGGCCCTCGGCGAGGGCGGTGTCGCGTGCGCGGCCGAAGGCGAGCTCCTGGTCGGTGCGGGCCTGGGTGTAGGTCCAGGCGCCGGTGGCGCAGAAGCCCAGGGCGGCGGTGAGGGCGCCGGCGGCGAGGAGCCGGCCCCGCCTCATCGGGCGCTCCCGGGCGCGAGGCCGAGGAGTCCGGCCAGGTCGGTCGGGCCGCCGGTCTGCCCCGGCAGGGCCAGGGCGCCGGGCAGGGGCCGCTCGGCGCCGCCGGTCCGGTCCTGGCGCGGGTTCAGGGTGCCGGGGGCGCGGGCCGGGGCGGGCGCGGCGTCGCCCTTGGGGGCGTGGGCGGAGCCGCGGACGTTGGTGCCGGTCGCGGCGGGGCTGGTGCAGGCGGCGCCGGTGTTGAGGGCGGGCGCGGTGCCGAGGTCCAGGCCGTTGCGGTAGCGCGTACCGCCGTAGCCGGAGGTGCAGGGCAGCGGCGTGAAGAAGGTGACGGCGAGGCCGATGTTCAGGCGGCCGCCGTCGACGGCGGTGGCTCCGGCCGAGACGGCCGCCGGGTACTTCACGAGGAGTTCCTCGATGCCGCGCTGTCGGGTGAGGGCGAGTTCGGAGGGGGTGAGGAGGTTGGCGAGGACGACGCTCAGGCTCGGGTCGAGGTCGTCGAGGAGGCCGCTGACCTGGCCGGCCGCGTCGGGGGTGACGGTGAGGAGCCGGCGCAGGTCGGCGTCGGAGCCCTTGAGGGTGGCGGCGAGTTCGCGGGCCCCGGTGGCGAAGTCCCGGATGGCGCGGCTCTCGTCGGCCTGGGTGCGCAGGACGACCTCGCCGTCCCGGATGAGGCGGGTGGTGGCGGGCAGGGAGCGGTCGGCGGCCTGCACGAAGGCGCTGCCGCTGTCGAGGAGGACCTGGAGGTCGTCGCCGTGGCCCTCGAAGGCCTTGCCGAGTTCGTCGACGACCGTGCGCAGCGACTCCAGGGGGACGGAGCGGGTCAGCGCGTCCATGCTGCCGAGGACGTCGGTGACGGGGGCGGGCACCTGGGTGTCGGACTGGTCGATGCGGGCGCCGTCGGCGAGGAAGGGGCCGCCGTCGCTCTCGGGGCGCAGGTCGATGTACTGCTCGCCGACGGCGGAGAGTCCGGCGACGACGGCCCGCGCGTCGGCGGGGATCCGGGGTGCCGACTTCTTGATGCGGAGCTCGGCGACGACGCCGTCGGCGGTGAGGTCGAGGGCGCCGACGCGGCCGACGGAGACGCCCCGGTAGGTGACGTCGGAGTGGGTGAACAGGCCGCCGGTGCGGGCGAGATGGACGCGGACGGTGTAGTGGTCGGCGACTCCGGCGTAGTGGCCGAGGTCGGCGTAGCGGACGCCGACGAAGGCGAGGACGGTGACGGCGATGACGAGGAAGGCGAGGTTCTTCAGCCGTACGGCACGGGTGATCACCGGCGTTCGCCTCCGTCCTTCGGTTCGTTCGGCGTCAGTGCGGGCAGGGGCAGCGGGTCCGTCGGGGTGGGGCTGGGGATGGGCGTCGGGTCGGCCTTCGGGACGAGCGGCGGGATCACCTCGGTGCCGGGGGCGGCGGCGAGGTGGAGGTAGGTGTTGAGGTAGTCGCCCTTGACGCCCTTCATGACCTCGTCGGTGAAGGGGTACGTGAGCAGGACCTGGAGCGAGTCCGGGAGGTCGGCGCCCGCGTCGGCGAGGGCCGTCAGGGTGGGGGCGAGGGCCTTGAGGTCGGCGATCATGTCCTTCTTGCTCGCCTCGACGGTGGAGACGGCGACTCCGGAGAGGGTGTCCAGGGCGCGGAGCATGGTGAGGAGGGAACCCCGCTGGTTCTCCAGGGTCTTCAGGCCGGGCGAGAGGTCGGTGAGGATCGTGTCCACGTCCTTCTTGCGGCCGGCGAGGGTGGTGGAGAGCCGGTTGAGGCCGTCGAGGGCGCGGGTGATGTCGCCGCGGTGCGCGTCGAGGGTGGTGACCAGGGTGTCGACCCGCCTGAGCATCGAGCGGACCTGGGGTTCGCGTCCGCCGAGCGCCGCGTTCAGTTCGCGGGTGATGGTCTTGAGCTGGTTGAGGCCGCCGCCGTTGAGGAGCAGGGAGAGGGCGCCGAACACCTCCTCGACCTCGGTGTTGCGGCTGGTGCGGGCGAGCGGGATGACGCTGCCGTCGGTGAGCCGGGCGCCGGTCTGCGTGCGGGCGGCGGCCGGCCGCGCCCCGCCTCGGGGCGCGGCCGTGGCCGGGGCGACGAGCTGGACGTACTTCTCGCCGAGGAGGCTGGACTGTTCGACGCGGGCGCCGGCGTCGGCGGGCAGCCGGACGTCTCCGTTGATCTTCAGGGTGACGCGGGCGGTCCAGGTGGCGGGGTCCAGTTCGATGGCGGTGACGCGGCCGACGGCGACGTCGTTGACCTTGACCGCGGACTGCGGCACCAGGCTGAGGACGTCGGCGATCTCGGCGGTGACCGTGTAGGGGTGGTCGCCGAGGTCGGCGCCGCCGGGCAGCGGCAGGTCCTGGATGCCGTCGAAGCGTACGGACGGCGTGGGGAGCGCGCCGAGGGCGAGGGCCAGGCCGAGGCCGAGGGCGACCGCGCCGGCGGCTCCGGCGCCGGCGGCCCTGGCCGAGGGCAGGCGGGGGCGTCTCACCGGTCCTCCTCTGTGGGGCTGGTGGGCGTGGAGCCGGTCGCGGAGGCTCCGGCGACGGGCAGCGGGAGCAGCGGTCCGCCCATGCTGATCTCGTTGAGGTCGGCGCGGCCGTCGATGGTGCGGGTGGACGGGTCGTAGGCGTTGACGAGGTTGCCGGCGGCGAGCGGGGCGACGTCGAGGGCTTCGGCGAGGGAGGCGCGCTGGTCGACGAGGGTCCGGGTGAGGGGGACGAGCCGGTCGACGTTCTTCTTGAGTTCGCCGCGGTTGTCCTTGATGAAGGTCTTCACCTGGGCGAGGGCCTTGCCGAGTTCTGCGAGGGCTCCGGCGAGGTCGTCCTTGTTCTCGGCGAAGTAGCCGACGACCTCGTCGAGGCGTTCCTGGGCGGTGCGGACCTCGGTGTCCTTCTCCTTGAGCATGGTGGTGAAGGTCTGGAGCCGGCCGAGGCTCGCGAAGAGGTCGTCGCTGCTGCCGTCGAGGGTCTTGGCGGCCTTGCCGAAGCGGTCGATGGAGGTGCCGATGGCGGCGCCGTTGCCCTTGAGGTTCTTCGCGCCGGTGTCGAGGAGTTCGGTGAGGGCTCCGGCGGAGTTGGCGCCGTCGGGGCCGAGCGCCTCGCTCAGGTCGGTGATCGAGGCGTACAGCTGGTCGATCTCGACGGGGACGCGGTTGCGGGAGGCGGGGAGTTCGGCGCCGTCGTCGAGGGCGGGGCCCTCGCTGTAGGCGGGGCTGAGCTGGACGTACCGGTCGGCGACGATGCTGGGGGCGACGACGAGGGCGCGGGCGTCGGCGGGGACGCGGACGCCTTCGTCGAGGCGGAGGGCGACGCGGACGCGGGTGCCCTGGGGTTCGACGGACTCGACCTCGCCGACGCGGACGCCGAGGACGCGCAGGTCGGAGCCGGCGTAGATGCCGATCGCCCGGTCGAAGTACGCGGTGACGCGGATGCCGTCGTCGTCGAGGGCGCGGACGGTGACGAGGCCGCAGGCGGCGAGGACCGCGAGGGCGAGCCCGGCGACGAGGGGCTTTCTGGTGGTGCTCATCGTGTGCCGTTCCCCTTCGCCGTGGCCTGCCGCTCGGGCGGCATGCAGCCGGTCGTGGGCTGCGCGCCCTCGGGCAGGTAGGTGCGGGGCACCACGCCGCACAGGTAGCTGTCGAACCAGCGGCCGTTGCCGAGGGTGTTGCCGACGAGCCGGTAGTAGGGGCCGACGAGCGCGAGCGTCTTGTCGAGCTGTCCGCTGTTCTTCTCCAGGACGTCGGTGACCCGGCCGAGGGCCTTGAGGGTGGGGCCGAGCTGTCTGTCGTTGTCGCCGACGAGGCCGCTGAGTTCGGTGCCGAGGGCGCGGCTGCCCTTGAGGAGGGCGCGGATGGCGTCGCGGCGCTTCTGGAGTTCGCCGAGGAGGGAGCCGCCGTCCTCCAGGAGCACCTCGAAGCTGGACTTCTTCTCCTGGAGGGTCCGGGTGAAGGTGGCGCTGTTCTTCAGGAGGCGGGCGAGTTCGGTGTCCCGCTTGGAGACGGTCAGGGACAGCCGGGAGAGCCCGTCGGCGGCGGTGCGGACGTGCGGCGGGGAGTCCTTGAAGGTGTCGGAGATGGTGCGGAAGCTCTCGGCGAGTTTCCCGGTGTCGATGTCGTCGATGGTGCCGCTGAGGTCCTGGAAGGCCTGGGTGACGTCGTACGGGGAGGTGGTGCGGGCGAGCGGGATGCGGGTCCCGGGGTCCTGGGCGGCGGAGCCGAGCGGGTCGAGGGCGAGGTACTTCTCGCCGAGGAGGGTCTTGATGGCGATGGCGGCGGTGGACCGGTCGCCGACCCAGGCGTCGCCGACCTCGAAGGTCACCTTGACCTTGGGGCCGTCGAGGGTGACGCCGGTGACCTGGCCGACCCTGACGCCGGCGACGCGGACCTCGTCGCCCGCGTCGAGCCCGGCGGCCTCGGAGAAGTCGGCGCTGTAGGCGGTGTCGCCGCCGGCGAGCGGCAGCCGGTCCGCGTGGTAGGCGAGGGCGGCGAGGAGACCGAGGAGGACGAGTCCGACGACGGCGACCCCGATGGGGTTGCGTTCCTTCACCGGCTTGATCCGGCCGAAGAGGCTCATCCGCGGCACCTCGGTTCGGTGACGGCGATGCCGGTGGGGGGCTTGGAGCCGTCGGAGGTGGTGACGCCGCTCACGCGCGCCTCGCAGAGGTAGAGGTTGAACCAGGAGCCGTACGAGGAGAGGCGGGCCAGGGCGGTCAGCTTGCCGGGGGTCCGGGCGAGGAACCGCTCGATGCTCGGGGTGTGGTCGCCGAGGGTGGTGGAGAGCCTGCCGAGTTCGCGGATGTCCTTCTTGAGCGGGGCGCGCCCGTCGTGGAGGAGTCCGGCGGTCGTGGTGGTGAGGTCGCCCATGGCGCGGACGGCCTCGCCGAGGGGCTTGCGGTCGGTGTTGAAGCCGGTGACGAGCTTCTGGAGGGTGACGACGAGGTCCTCGAAGCCGGCCTCGCGGTCGTTGAGGGTGGTGAGGACGGTGTTGAGGTGGGTGACGACCTCGCCGACGGCCTTGTCCTTGGCGGCCACCGTGGAGGTGAGGGAGCCGATGTGGCGCAGCAGGCTGTCGACGGTGCCGCTCTCGCCCTGGAGGACCTGGACGAGCGAGCCGGCGAGGTCGTTGACGTCGGCGGGCGAGAGTCCCTCGAAGAGCGGTTTGAAGCCGTTGAAGAGGAGGGTGAGGTCGAGGGCGGGGGTGGTGCGGTCGAGCGGGATGGTGTCGCCTTCGGAGAGGGTGCCGGCGAGGTCGCCGCTGCCGCGGCCGAGGGAGACGTACCGCCGGCCGACCATGTCGAGGTACTTGATGCCGGCGGTGGCGGAGCGGGGCAGCGGGCGGTCCTCGCGGACCTCGAAGGTGACCTGGGCGAGGCGCCGGTCGACGACGCGGACGTCGGTGACCTCGCCGACCTTCACGCCGGCGACGCGCACCGAGTCGCCGGCGACGAGGCCGGTGACGTCGGTGAAGAGCGCCTTGTAGGCGTGGGTGGCGGAGCCGACGCCGGTGTCGGCGATGCTGAAGCCGAGGACGGTGGTGGCCACCGCCGTGACCAGGACGAACGCCAGGGACTTGAGGACGGTGCCGGTGAGTCCGCGGCGGCGGGAGTACGCGGCTTCCTTCGTCTTCGTCTTCGTCCTCATCGCAGGGTCACCTCCGTTCCGCGGAAGGCCGGGCCGGCGAGCAGGCTGCTCCACTCCGGCAGTTCGCCGGGGTGCTTGCCGGCGGCGGGGGCGAGGAGTTCGGTGACGAGGTCGTTCTCCTGCGGGGAGTTGGCGGGCCCGAGGTCCTGGTCGGCCGCGGCGGAGGCGCGGGCGGCGGGGGCGACGGGGACGCCGAGGTAGGGCACGGGGTGGCAGCGGGGGCCGCCGCCGGAGCCGTACCGCGGGGTGTCGCGGCCGGGGACGTACGCGCCCCGGGAGGGGACGGCGGTGACGTTCACGTGGAGTCCGGGCCGGTCGGTGCCCTTGCCGAGCGCCTTGTCCATGGCGGGCACGAACCGGGCGAGGGTGCCCAGGGTGCAGGGGAAGGACGAGGAGTACTCGGAGAGCAGCTCCAGGGTGGGCCGGCTCGTGGCGCTGAGCCGGATGACGGCGTCCTTGTTCTTCCGCAGGAAGGCGGTGAGGTCCCGGGCGGTGCGGGTGGTGGCGCCGAGGGTGCCGGAGAGCGCGGCCTCCTGCTCGGCGAGGGTGCCGCTGGTGGTGGTGAAGTCGGTGAGCGCGGTGAGGATGTCCGGGGCGGCGTCCGCGTAGAGGTGGCTGACCTTCACGAGTTCCTTCAGGTCCCGGGTGAGGGCGGGCAGCTGGGGGTTGAACTTCTTCAGGTGGGCGTCGAGCCGGGCGAGGGTGTCGCCGAGCTTCTCGCCGCGGCCTTCGAGGGCCTGGGAGACGGCCGACAGGGTGGCGGAGAGCTTCTGCGGCTGGACGGCGGTGAGCAGCGGCAGCAGGTCGTCGAGGACCTGCTGGAGTTCGATGGCGTTGCCGGAGCGGTCCTCGGGGATGACGTCGCCGGGGCCGAGCGGCTCCGGGGAGGGGTTCGCGGGCGGGACGAGGGCGACGAACCGTTCGCCGAAGAGGGTGGTCGGCAGCATGTGGGCGCGGACGTCGGAGGGGACGTGGCCGAGGGCGCCGGGGCGCAGGGCGAGGGTGAGGCGGGCGCCGGTGTCGGTGGCGTCGATGGCGCGTACCTCGCCGACGACGACGCCGCGGAGCTTCACCTCGGCGCCGAGGTGCATCTCGTTGCCGACGCTGCCGGTCTCGACGGTGACCGGGTCGGAGTCGGTGAACTTCTTGTCGTAGACGGCGACCGCCAGCCACGCGAGGAGGGCGGGGACGAGCAGGAAGACGACGCCGGCGGAGCGGCGGCGCAGGGTCTGGCCTCGTGGAGCGTTCATGTCACCCCGCCACCTTCACGGTCGTGGTCGCGCCCCAGAGGGCCAGCGACAGGAAGAAGTCGGTGACGCTGATCAGCACGATGGCGTTGCGCACGGAGCGGCCGACGGCGATGCCGACGCCGGCGGGGCCGCCGGAGGCGCGGAAGCCGTAGTAGCAGTGGGCGAGGATCACCATCACGCTGAAGATCAGCACTTTGAGCATGGAGAGCAGGACGTCGGTCGGGGAGAGGAACAGGTTGAAGTAGTGGTCGTACGTGCCCTGGGACTGGCCGTTGAAGAGGACGGTGACGGTGCGGGAGGCCAGGTAGGAGGAGAGCAGGCCGACCGCGTACAGCGGGACGATGGCGACGACGCCCGCGATGATCCGGGTGGTGACCAGGTAGGGCATGGAGCGGACGCCCATGCCTTCGAGGGCGTCGACCTCCTCGTTGATGCGCATGGCGCCGAGCTGGGCGGTGAAGCCCGCGCCGACGGTCGCGGAGAGGGCGAGGCCGGCGACGAGCGGGGCGATCTCGCGGGTGTTGAAGTAGGCGGAGACGAAGCCGGTGAAGGCGGCGGTGCCGATCTGTTCGAGGGCGGCGTGGCCCTGGAGTCCGACGACGGTGCCGGTGAAGAGGGTCATGGCGACCATCACGCCGATGGTGCCGCCGACGACGCCGAGGCCGCCGGAGCCGAAGGCGACCTCGGCGAGCAGCCGCTGCACCTCCTTGAGGTAGCGGCGCAGGGTCCGGGGGACCCAGAGCAGGGCCCTCACGTAGAAGAGGAGCTGGTCGCCTGAGCGGTCGAGCCAGCCGAGCGGGGAGGCCACCGTCAGCCTCCCTTCGGCGGGACGATCTGGAGGTAGATGCCCGTCAGCACCATGTTCACGAAGAACAGCAGCAGGAAGGTGATGACGACGGCCTGGTTGACGGCGTCGCCGACGCCCTTCGGGCCGCCGCGCGGGTTGAGTCCCCGGTACGCGGCGACGATGCCGGCGATGAACCCGAAGACCAGCGCCTTGAGTTCGCTGATGTACAGGTCGGGCAGCTGGGCGAGGGCGGAGAAGCTCGCGAGGTACGCGCCGGGGGTGCCGCCCTGGAGGACGATGTTGAAGAAGTAGCCGCCGAGGGTGCCGACGACGGAGACCATGCCGTTGAGGAGGACGGCGACGGCCATGGTGGCGAGGACGCGCGGGACGACGAGCCGCTGCACCGGCGAGACGCCCATGACCTCCATCGCGTCGAGCTCCTCGCGGATCTTCCGGGAGCCGAGGTCGGCGCAGATCGCGGAGCCCGCCGCGCCGGCGATGAGGAGGGCGACGATGAGCGGGCCGGCCTGCTGGATGACGGCGAGGACGGAGGCGCCGCCGGTGAAGGACTGGGCGCCCAGCTGCTGGGTGAGCGAACCGACCTGAAGGGCGATCACGGCGCCGAAGGGGATGGAGACGAGCGCGGCCGGCAGGATCGTGACGCTGGCGACGAACCAGAACTGCTCGATGAACTCGCGGAACTGGAAGGGCCTGCGGAAGACGGCCCGGGTCACCTCGGCGGCGAGCGCGAAGAGGCGGCCGGTCTGCCGCAGCGCCCCGCCGATCACGCCCCGCCCCCGGGGGACGGCGCCGGTACGGCCCGTGCGGCCGCCTGTCGGGCGTAGGTGTCCTCGATGGCGGCGCGGGCGGCGGGCGGCAGGGTGTCCAGCATGCCGAGGACGCGCTCGCGGCGGCGTACGACGGCGGCGCGCGGGGGCAGTCCCGGCGAGGGCTCCAGCTGCGGGACGATGACGCGGGGCCCGTCGGGGCGGCCCGCGGCGGCGCTGTCGGCCTCGGCGGCGAGGGCGGCGGCGTCCTTCTCCTCGGACATACCGATGGGGCCTTCGCGGCGGCCGGCGAGGAACTGGGTGACGACCGGTTCGTCGCTGGTGAGGAGGACTTCGCGCGGTCCGAAGGTGACCAGGTTGCGCCGGAAGAACATCCCCATGTTGTCGGGGACGGTGGCGGCGATGTCGAGGTTGTGGGTGACGATCAGCATCGTCGCGTCGATCCGCGCGTTGAGGTCGATCAGCAGCTGGGAGAGGTACGCGGTGCGCACCGGGTCCAGGCCGGAGTCGGGTTCGTCGCAGAGAACGATCTGGGGGTCGAGGACGAGCGCGCGGGCGAGTCCCGCCCGCTTGCGCATGCCGCCGCTGATCTCGCCCGGCAGTTTACCCTCGGCGCCGAGCAGGCCGACGAGTTCGATGCGTTCCATGACGATGCGGCGGATCTCGGACTCCCGTTTGCGGGTGTGCTCGCGCAGCGGGAAGGCGATGTTGTCGAAGAGCGTCATGGAGCCGAAGAGGGCGCCGTCCTGGAACATGAGGCCGAAGAGCTTGCGGGTCTCGTAGATGTCCCGTTCCCGGCCGCCGACCATGTCGACGCCGTTGATGAGAACGCGGCCCCGCTGGGGTTTGAGCAGCCCGATGAGCGATTTCAGGAAGACCGTCTTCCCGGTTCCGGAAGGGCCGAGCATGACGCTCACCTCTCCGGCCGGCAACGTCAGCGAAACGTCCTGCCAGATGTTCTGTCTGCCGAAGGACATGGTCAGCCCCTCGACGGCTACTTCGATTCCCATCTCACCTCCAGCGGACGTGCGTGACGCGTGCGCCGCGGGCGCACGGTAGGCCGTTCCGGATCACCCGGACAATAGCTGTGGCGCAAACTCATTGATCCGCTTCCGCGTTTGTCACCGCGAAGACAAAGCGTTCTCCCGACTTGTCTTCTGCGCGACAGATAGGGGCGCCGACCTGCGACTGGGTGTCGGCTCCCGGGAACGCTACGACCGAGTAACCTCACGGGGCAATACCGGATCCGGAGTTTTCACGGAACAGGCCGCAGGAGTGGCCCTTTTATCAGGCGGGAGACAATTCAGGGCGCCGACTTGTCACCGGCCGAAGAAAGGGGAGGGGAGGGGGCCCAAAAAGCCCCTCCGACCTCGCATGATCGATCAGAATTGTCGACAATGCGCACTCCGGAACCAAGCGGATTCCCGCCATCGCTCACCCTCTTGACAGGCAATACAACAAGTTCAAAGAATCATGGTTCACGCCATTGTTCGGCTAAGTTTCCCGCAAGTAACGTCTCATTTCGCGGCAGGGAGAACGTCAGGCCGCCGGCCTCTCCGCCCTCACCGCAGCACCCCCACGAAGCACCCTCTGCCGGTCAATCCCCAAGGAGAACCCCAGAGCCATGAAGAAGTCGATCAGAAACATCGCCGTGGTCGCGGGAGCCGCGTCGGCCGCGTTCGCCCTCGCCATCAGCCCCGCCAGTGCGGTGGCCTCGACGGTCTGGACGGTCAGCCCCAACCCGGCCAGCATCACCGCCGTCAACAGCGGGAACATCGTCCTCAGCGTCAACGGCATCGCGATGACGTGTACGAAGTCGAACGGCGCGGGCACCGGCGCGAGCACCACCGGCAACCCGGCCACCGTCGGCAAGATCAACTCCATCGCCTTCGGCGCCTCCGGCGCGCCCTGCACCAGCGTCCTCGGCCCGGTGACCACGGTCCCGACCACCCCCTGGACGATCGTCGCGCAGGACTACACCGCCTCGACCGGCGTCACCAAGGGGTACGTCGGCAACGTCAACGCCAAGGTGACGGTCGGCGCCTGCGTCTTCCGCGTCAAGGGCAAGGCGTCCGGCACGTACACCAACTCGACGGGCGCGCTGGCCGTCAACAGCGTCGCCGGCGAGCTCACCGTCGTCGAGTCGACCGGCTGCGGCGCGGCCGTCCCGGTCGGCGCGAAGCCGACCTTCAAGGGCACGTACCTCTTCAAGGTGGGTACGGCGATCCCGACGATCGTCGGCTCCAACCCGTAAGGCACCGGGACTCCGCGTCCGCCGC
>NZ_JABBGE010000012.1:0-139406 GCF_012927245.1 Streptomyces sp. R302 | reverse complement strand
GCTGCGGCGCGGCCGTCCCGGTCGGCGCGAAGCCGACCTTCAAGGGCACGTACCTCTTCAAGGTGGGTACGGCGATCCCGACGATCGTCGGCTCCAACCCGTAAGGCACCGGGACTCCGCGTCCGCCCGGCCGGCCCCCCGGCCGGGCGGACGCGGGCCTGTCCGCGTCCGCCGCCCCCGAGGCGCCCCCGAGGAGACCCGCACCATGAAGAAGCAGCTCGGAAGACGCGCCACGGTCGCGTCGACGGTCTGGACGGTGAGCCCGTCGGGCGGCTTCACCGCGGTGAGCGGGAACGTCGTCCTCGGCGTCAACGGCCTCGCCCTGCCGTGCGGCCGGTCCACCGCCTCCGGCCGGCCGCAGAACGCCACCGGCGACCCGGCGCCCGTCGCCGTCATCGACCCCCTGGCCGACCTCAAGGCGACCGTGGGGACCTGCGCACTCCGCGCGGCGGCCAAGGCGTCGAGCGCCTCCACCGACGCGACGGGCGCCTTCGCCGCCGACGGCCTCGCGGGCGAGCTCACCGTCGTCGCGGCGGCCGGCTGCCGCACGTTCGTCCCCGTCGGCTCCCGGCCGGCCTTCAAGGGGACCCGCCTGGTCACGATCACCGGCACCACCCCCTGAGCCCCCTCCGAGCGGAGCACCAGATGTCAGGCCCCCGGCCCACCCCACGATCCTCCCGCGCGCGGGTGCGCGGTGCGACGATCGCCGCGTTCGTGGCGCTCGCCCCGCTGCTGCCCGCGGCCGCCGTCGCCGTCGGCACCGTGAAGGTCGACGCCGCGCTGCCGTACGTCTGCACCCTGCCCTCGGGGCCGCAGCAGGCGACGGTGCGGATCACCGCGGCCTTCCCCGAACGGGCCGCCGTGGGCGAGGAGATACGGCCCTCCGACGTCACCACGACCGTCGAGCTCCCGGCCGCGGCCGTCGCCGGCCTCACCACGCCGCAGGCCGCCGCCGTACGGGCCGAGACCCGCCTCACCGTCGGCGTGGCGCAGGACGAGCAGCGTGCGGAGGCCGCCTGGAGCGGGACCGCGCAGCCCGTCCCCGTGCCCGCCGAAGGCCCCCTCGTCCTCGCCACGACCGGCGACGTGCCGTCCCTGACCACGGGTGCCGCGGGGGAGCTGGTCCTCACCGCCGGGGCGCTCGCCGTGGACCTCGCGCCGAGCGCGGCCGACGGGACGGCCACCACTCCCCCGTCCCTGTCCGTGGCCTGTGCCCCCGCCCCGGACGCGGAGGGCCGTACGGTGCTCGCCCGGGTCCCGGTCGGCGCCGGCGCCTCGACCGGTACGCCGTCGGCTCCGCCGCCCCCGACCACGGCGCCCTCCTCGCCGTCCCCGTCCCTCCCCTCTGACCCGCCGGTCCCGCCGACCGCGCCGGGGGTCACGCGCGGAACGCCGGGCGCCCCCGAGACCCCCGACGCGGGGCCGGACCCGAAGCCGGAGGGCAGGGGGCTCGGCCCGGCCGAGGAGGAGACACCGGGCACGCCGGGGCCCCGGCCGGACGCGCCGCCCTGCATCACCGAGGAGCCGACGCCGATGTCGCTGTCCGCGTACATCACGGGCTACTCCAACGTGCGGAAGCTGAACGGCGCCAACGTCATCCCGGTGTCCTGCACCCTGATCGAACAGGGCCTGCCCGAGATCGAGTTCCGCGAGGACGGGATCCACCTGATCACCAAATCGGTGGCCAGGCTCTCCTACCAGGGACGGGCCCAGACCCCGCCCTTCCGGGCGACCTTCCTGACCTTCGGCTTCACCCCGACCACGGCGACCCTGGTCCTGGAACAGAAGGGACCGATGACCGTCGACTCGGACGTCCTCCTGGTCTTCCCCGACAACATCTCCGAGACGTACGTCAGGGCGCCGCTGGTCCTGCGCGTCCTCGACGTCCAGGTCAACGGCACGCCGCTGGACGTCGGACCCGACTGCCGCACCGAGAAGCCGCTGACCTCGCCGGAGCCCGACCCCGCCACGTACCCCGGAGACCACCTCGTGCTCCTGGGCAAGGGGCAGCTCATCAACGGGACCGACGCCGAAGGCTACGTCCTCACCGGCGGCGGCCCCCTCACCGGCACCGTCACCATCCCGCCCTTCAAGGACTGCGGCGCGGGCGGCGAGGACCTCGACCGGCTGCTGACCGCCGCGATCTCGGGGCCGGACAACTACGTCAAGCAGATCCAGGGCCAGACCTGCTCCGTGGGCATCGAGGTACCGCCTCCGGACCAGTGCACCGAGGACCGCCAGCCCCTCGTCGTCCCCAAGCCCGAGCGCTGACCCCGGGCGCCGCCCCCGACCGAAAGGCTCCGCCATGCCCCTCGTCTCCGCCCGCACCAAGCTCGCCACCGTCTCGGCGCTCACCGCGCTCGGCGCCTTCGCCTCCATGGGCACGGCGACCGCGGCCGCGCCGGTGCTCAACGGCGGCTGGGCGCCGTCCACCCGGTGTCCCGTCGACGCGACCGCGATGGCCTCCACGGACGGTCTCGACACCTCGCCGCAGTGCGTCGTGTCGTACTCCCTCAGCGGCTCCATCAAGCTCGGCAACACCACGGTGCCCACAGGGAAGACCAACCTCCAGATGGGCGTCGTGCAGAACGCCGACGGCACCAACTCGGTCGTGGCACCCGCCGGAGGCGCGCTGATCGCCGACCCGGCCACCGTCCCCGGCGGTCTCATGGGGCTGATGTGCCCGAGCGACATCCCGTTCGTCACGGACATCTGCCGGAAGCTGACGGACGCCGACCTCAACCGGATCACCGCGACCATGGAGTCGGTCGGCACGCCCTCCGAGTTCGACCAGATCGCGGGCGTCCTCACCGACCGGCCGATCGTGACCATCCCGGTCCGCATCCGTCTGCAGAACCCGTTCCTCGGCGACAACTGCTACATCGGCTCCAAGAGCAACCCGATCCTGCTCCGCCCGAAGAACCTCACGGCGCCCGGCTTCGGCGTCACGCGCTTCGACGGCGACGGCACCGCGAACGAGGAAGGCGAGATGAGCCGCCTCGACCTGCTCGGCGCCACCCAGTACGACGACAGCTTCGCCGTCCCGGGTGCGAGCGGCTGCGGCCTCGGCTGGTTCGGGATCATCGACGCGGCGGTCAACCTGAAGACGGGGCTGCCCGCCGCCGCGGGCAGGAACAAGCTCCTCCTCGACGACACCCAGACCTACCTCACCGGCCTGTTCGCCCCCGGCGTCCTCGCCCCCGACGCCGGCAAGGTCTTCTCGCGCAACTGGCACTCGGCCGTCAACTAACGGCCACTCAGGAGTCATTACCGGCCGACTCGGCCGCGTACGCCCGCCCCGCGGACATGACTCCTGCTCAAGTTGTGTACAGCACCAAGTAGTTGTCCTAGCTTTCAGCGAATCCACATCGGTACGTACCTGATGGCTCCTGCGGCGCCCGCCAACCCCGGCAGGGCGCCGCAGCGCCGCTCCCCCACCGGTCACGTAGCAGAGCAAGGGATCGGTCTCCATGCCCTCCACCGCACAGTCACCGGAGCTCGGTGAGCCGCTCGATCCGCTGCCGCGAGAGTTCGCCGCCCTGATGCGACCGGAGATCCCGGGTCTCGTCAAGGAGATCGGTTTCGAGATCGAGCGCGCCTACCCCGTGTACAACCACCTCTTCAACGGCCCCCACTGCGACGCCATCCGCCAGGGCGTCGAGCAGGCCCTGGCCGCCTTCGTGGACCGGGTCGACACCCCCGGGACGAGCTCCACCCTCCGCGACGAACTGCTCCGCCAGTTCGGCCGGGTGGAGGCGTACGAGGGGCGCGCCCTGGACTCCTTACTGGGCGCCTACCGCCTCGGCGCCCGCGTCGCCCTGCGGCGCGCCAAGAGCATCGGGCGCACCTACAACCTCTCCCCCACCCTGATCCTCGCCTTCGCGGACGCCCTCTTCGCGTACGTGGACGAGCTGGAGGCCCTCTCCCGCGAGGGGTACGTCTCCGTCCGGACCCGCGCGGTCTCCGACGTGGCGGCGCTGCGCAGGAAGCTGCTCCACCTCGTCGTCGCCGGGCCGCCGCTGCCCCGGGCCGCCGTCGCCGAGCTGTGCCGGGAGGCGTCCTGGCAGCTCCCCGCCGAGTGCACCCTGGTCGTGCTGCGGCCGCCGGCCGCCCGGGTGGTGCCCGAGCGGCTCGACCGGGACGTCCTCGCCGACCTGAGCCTGCCGCACCCCCATCTGCTGGTGCCGGGACCGCTGACCGCCGAGCGCCGGGCGATGCTCGACGCGGCCCTGGCCGGCACCCCGGCCGTCCTCGGGCTCACCGTGCCGCCGGCGCAGGCCGCCCACTCGCTGCGCTGGGCGCGGCGGGTCCTCCAGCTCGTCGACGACGGCGTCGTCGCGGACGCGCCCGTGGTGGCGTGCGAGGACCATCTGACGACCCTGTGGCTGCTCGCCGACCCGGCGCTGACGGCCCAGCTGGCCCAGCGCGAACTGGCCCCGCTGGACGGCCTGTCGGGCACCCGCCGCGAGCGGCTCGTCGAGACGCTGCGGGTGCACGTCTCCACCCGGGCGCCCGCCGAGCAGGTCGGCGAACTGCTCGGCGTGCACGCCCAGACGGTCCGCTACCGGCTGCGGAACCTCGACAACCACTTCGGTGACCGGCTCCTGGACCCGGAGCGCCGCTTCGCCCTGGAGGCGGCGCTGCGCTCGCTCCACCTCCACGGCCGGAGGTCCGCGGACTGACGCCCGCGGGTCACGCCTTCCGGGGGACGAGCCGGCAGCGGGCCGGTCCGGCGGCCTGGAGGGTGATCGCGGGGGCGACCGGCACCTCGGTGTCCACCGCCTCGAAGCCGTGGCGCCGGAGGATCGTCGCGAGCGCGATCACCGACTCCAGCATCGAGAAGTGCTGGCCGATGCAGGCCCGGGGGCCGCCGCCGAAGGGGAACCAGGCGTAGCGGGGGCGGGCGGCCTCCGCCTCGGGGGTGAAGCGGTCCGGGTCGAAGCGCTCGGCGTCCTCCCAGTAGGCGGGGTGCCGGTGGGTGACCCAGGGGGCGACGACCACGTCGGCGCCGGCCGGGACGGCGACGCCGCCGATCGTGGTGGCCGCGACGGCCCGGCGGCCGATGACGGGCGCGGCCGGGAAGAGCCGCATGGCCTCCTTCAGGACCCGGGTGACGTACGGCAGGCGGTCGAGGTCGGCCGCGCCGGGGGCGCGGTCGCCGAGGACCCGGTCGACCTCCTCGTGGGCGCGCCGCTGGGCCTCGGGGTGCAGGGCGAGGAGGTGGAGGGCGAAGCCGATGGAGGTGGCGGTCGTCTCGTGGCCGGCGAGCAGGAAGACGAGGACCTGCTCGCGGAGTTCGGTGGCGTCGAAGGCGCCGTCCTCGGCGGACTCGGCGCGGACGAGCAGCGACAGCAGGTCGTCGCCGTCCTCCTCGGCCCGGCCGGCGGCCTTCCGCTCGGCGATGATCCGGTCGCACTCCTCGTAGAGGGCCCGGTGGAGGGCGGCGGCCCGGCGGTTGCCGGGGGTGGGCCAGTCGCGGGGGACCTTGACGGGGGCGTAGCCGCGGCTGAGCACGTACGCGCCGACGCCGGGGAAGCAGCGCTCGACGACCTCGACGGCGGAGTCGACGTCGGTGCCGAAGAGGATGCGGGCGACGGCGCGCAGGGCGAGCCGGGTCGACTCGTGGAGGACGTCGACGGTGGTGGCTCCGGTCGTCTCCCACTCGGCGGTGAGGGTGGCGACCTCGGTGGCGATGGCGTCGGCGTAGCCGTCCACGCGGCGTTTGGTGAAGAGCGGCTGGACGAGCCGGCGCTGGCGCAGGTAGTCCTCGTCCTGGCTGGTGAGCAGGCCGTTGCCGAAGGACTCGCGGACCTCCTGGTAGAAGGCGTTGTCCTTGCGGAAGTTGGCGGACTCGGCGGCGAGGACCTGCTGGGCGCCCTCGGCGGAGAAGACGGCGTAGACGTTCGCGCGGGCGCCGGGCGGGCCGGCGGTGATGCGGACGACGTCGCCGTGTTCGCGCCGGGCGCGCAGGAAGGTGCCGAGCGAGTCGTTCCTGAGGTCGAACATCGAGCCGAGGACGGGCAGTCCGGTGAGGACGGGTGCTTCGGTGGCCATCTGGTCTCCCCCTGGGTCGCGGCGCCCTGGGGATTGTCCCCCATGAAGTGACCGATGGGTAGCTCCAGTTGTCGGTGGCGTCTGGGAGGCTCGACGACATGGAAGAGAACGACAGGGGCGAGCGCCCCGCACTGACGCTCCAGCTGACGATCGACTGCGCGGATCCTGCCCGGCTCGTGCCCTTCTGGGCGGAGGCGCTGCGGTACGTGCCGGAGCCGCCGCCGGAGGGGTACGCGAGCTGGCGGGCGTACTGGGCGGCGTCCGGGGTGCCGGAGGAGGAGCTGGGCGACGGGGCGGGGGACCTGCCGGAGTCGCTGGTGGACCCGGCGGGCGTCGGCCCGCGGGTCTGGTTCCAGCAGGTGCCGGAGCCGAAGACGGTGAAGAACCGCGTCCACCTGGACCTGAAGGTCGGCGGTGGACGCGGGGTGCCGCTCTCCGTGCGCCGGGCGCGGGTCGACGGGGAGGTGGCCCGGCTGACCGCGCTCGGCGCGACCGTGCTGCGCATGATGGACGAGCCGCACGGGACGGACTACTACGCCGTGGTGCTCCAGGACCCGGAGGGCAACGAGTTCTGCGTGGTGTGACCGGTCGGTCAGTCGGCGTCGCGCGGGTCGAAGGAGTCGGTGTCGACGGTCAGCGGCTCGGGGAAGGCCCCGGCGACGTCGTCCCAGCGGGTGAACTTGAAGTTCGTGCCCTCGCGGTCGCCGTCCGCCGGGGTGGCCTCGCCGTCGTGGGTGACGAGCAGGCCCTGCGGGAAGGCGCGGCCGAGCGGCACGTTCACCACGGTGGTGCCGTCGGAGTGCTGGACGCCGTCGGTGGCGGGCCCGTCGGTGACGGCGAAGGAGCCGAGGTAGGGGTGGGCTCCCTCGCGGGCGTAGACGGCGAAGGTGTCGTCGCCCTGGCTGGAGGCGAGGACGTAGCCGGTGCCGTCGTCGCCGTGGTAGACGGTGACGCCCTCGGCGTCGGCGCTCAGGTGCGCGCCGCCGAAGCCGGGGTCGTGCGCGGTGTCGAGGACGCACTCCTCCTCGGCCTCGTCGTACGTCCACGGGGTGCCGTACTGGCGGACGCGGTCGAGGAGTTCGGGTCGCTCGAACTCCTCGTCGTCGATCTCGACGCGCCAGAGGCCGACGGCCTCCTGGGCGGCGTAGAGGACGTGCTCCTCCTGGTCGACGGCCATGCCCTCGACCTGCGGCAGCTCGCCGGGGTCGGCGCAGGGCCGCCAGGCGGTGCCGTCCGGCAGGGTGAAGGACCGGGGCAGGTCGAGGGTGTCCTCGGTGCGGTAGCCGACCCGGCCGTCGCGGTCCTCCAGTTCGAGCAGGCGCAGCCGGCTGCGCTCGCGCTGCGAGACGACGACGTAGGCGTCGTCGCCGTCGCGGTAGGCGGTGAGGCCGTAGGAGGTGTTCTGGTCGTCGACCTCGGCCTCGCTCGCGGCGAAGACGGGGGTGACGTCGGCGGCGGTGACGTCCCGCAGCGGGGCGCGGCCCGCGGCGACGGCGGCCGGGTCGATGGCGTAGGCGCGGATCCGGTCGCGGCCGCGGTCGCTGACGACGGCCAGGTCGGTCCTGCGGCCGTCCAGCTCGAAGCCGTAGACGACGTCGACGTTGTTGAACCGCCCGGGGGCGGCGTCCTCGCCGGGGGCGGGCGGGGCGGCGAGGTGCTGGAGGCGGCGGCCGTCGAGCCCGTACACGTCGAGGCCGCCCTCCTTGAGGGTGCCGATGACGAGGCTGCGGCCGGGCCGCGTGGGGTCGACCCAGACGGCGGGGTCGTCCGCGTCGGCGTTGCCGCCGGCCTCGTCGTCGTACACGACGGGCGTCTCGACGCGGGCGGTGACGGTGACGGGCTGGGGGGTGGCGGGGACCGCGGCCACGACGGTGAAGGCGGCGGCCAGGGCGGTCAGAGCGGAGGCGCTCACGGTACTCCTCGGTAGCGGTCTGGGACGGGCCGAGACGCTACGGAGGCGGAATGGAGCGGCCCTTGCGGACCCGTGAATTCCGAGCGGCCGTGTCGAACACGCGGTTACCCTCCCGGACATGGGGAGCGACATCGAGGGCGCGATCGAGGTGCGGGGGCCGGACGGGCGCTGGGCGGTCCGCGACCGGCTGCCGGAGTGCGCGTCGGTGCGCGACCGGAACGCGCGGGAGGTCCTGTGGGGGTACGGCGGCGGGCTCCAGGTGGAGCGTCCGCTGTTCGACCTGCGGGGCGTCCCGGAGGGGGCCTCCGGGGACATCCCCGACGACGAGATCAACCACAGCCACTCGTACGCCACCTGGGCCGAGGTGGCGGCCGTCGACTGGGACGCGCCGCTGAACGACCGCGCCGACGGCAACCACCTCGCGGTGTGGGTGCCGGGCCCGGACGGGGAGCTCGTCTTCGACCACGTGAGGTGGGCCCCGATCGAGGTCCTCGACGCCTCGGAGGAGCTCTTCGGCGAGGACCTGTGGCCGTTCGAGTGGCCGCCCGGCGGCGAGGTCCCGTGGGAGGGGGCGGTCTACCGTCCGGCCCTGTACACGCCCCGGATGTTCGTCCCGCCCGACGGCGACCGCTGGGGCCCGGTCTGGGCGGTCATGCGCGACCTGGCGGCCGTCCACGGTGACGGGAACGTCCGCCTGATCGTCTGGTTCGGCTGAGCGACGCCGGGGCTACCTGCCGAGCGCGCGGCTGATGACCATGCGCTGGATCTCGCTGGTCCCCTCGAAGATGGTGTAGATCGCCGCGTCGCGGTGCATGCGCTCCACCGGGTACTCGCGGGTGTAGCCGTTGCCGCCGAGGATCTGGATCGCCTGGGCGGTGACGCTCTTGGCGACCTCGCTGGCGTACAGCTTGGACATGGAGCCCTCGGCGTGCGTGAACGGCTTGCCGGCGGTGGCCATCCAGGAGGCGCGCCACACGAGGAGGCGGGCCGCGTCGATCTGCGTGGCCATGTCGGCGAGCTGGAAGGCGACGCCCTGGTTCTCGATGATCGGGCGGCCGAACTGCACGCGGGTCTTCGCGTAGTCGAGGGCGACCTCGTACGCGGCGCGGGCGGTGCCGACGGCCATGGCGCCGACCGCCGGGCGGGAGGCCTCGAAGGTGGCCATGGCGGCGTTCTTGACGCGCTCGCCGCCACCGGACTTGGCCTTCTCGCGGGCGCGGGCGAGGCGCTCGTCGAGCTTCTCCTTGCCGCCGAGGAGGCAGGAGCCGGGGACGCGCACGTCCTCCAGGACGACCTCGGCGGTGTGCGAGGCGCGGATGCCGTGCTTCTGGAACTTCTGGCCCTGGGAGAGGCCGGGGGTGTGCGGCGGCACGATGAAGGAGGCGTGGCCCTTGGAGCCGAGCTCCGGGTCGACGACGGCGACGACGACGTGGACGTTGGCGATGCCGCCGTTGGTCGCCCAGGTCTTGGTGCCGTTGAGCACCCACTCGTCCTTGGCCTCGTCGTAGACGGCCCGGGTGCGCATGGAGGCGACGTCGGAGCCGGCGTCGGGCTCGGAGGAGCAGAAGGCGGCGACCTTGACGTCGTTCGCGTCGCCGTACATCTGCGGCACCCAGGTGCCGATCTGCTCCTCGGTGCCGTTGGCGAGGACGCCGACGGCGGCGAGGCCGGTGCCGACGATGGAGAGGGCGATGCCGGCGTCGCCCCAGAAGAGCTCCTCCATGGTCATCGGGACGCCGAGGCCGGTGGGGTCGAAGAACTGCTGGGCGTAGAAGTCGAGGGAGTAGATTCCGAGCTTGGCCGCCTCCTGGATGATCGGCCAGGGGGTCTCCTCACGCTCGTCCCACTCGGCGGCGGCCGGCCGCATGACGTCCGCGGCGAAGCCGTGGAGCCAGTCACGGACTTCCTTCTGGTCGTCGTTGAGCTCGAACGTGAACTCGGCCATGTTCCCTCCCAGCAGTACGTTACTTGCGGTAACACCCAGTCTGTTACCGGCGGGTACAGCTGTCAACCTGCGGATCCTCCGGGACGGAGGACGCTCAGGCGGTTCGGCACAGCATGCCGGTCGGGTGTTACGTTGCGACAGCCTCAGGTCATCGCACGGGCGGGGAGACACGCTTATGGACATCGCACACCGGACCACCGACCAGCAGAAGAGCGCCGAGCAGCGGCGGCGCGAACTGCTGGAGGCGGCGGACCGGGTGGTGCTCCGCGACGGCCCCAAGGCATCCATGAACGCGATCGCGGCCGAGGCGGGCATCACCAAGCCGATCCTCTACCGCCACTTCGGCGACAAGGGCGGCCTCTACCGGGCCCTCGCCATCCGCCACACCGACGCCCTCCTCGCCTCGCTGCGGGCCGCGCTCGACGCCCCCGCCGACCGGCGCCGCCGGGTCGAGTCCACCCTCGACACCTACCTCGCCTCCATCGAGGCGATGCCGCAGGTCTACCGCTTCCTCATGCACCCGGCCGAGGAGTCCCACCAGGCCGAGCAGGGCTTCGACGTCGGCCGCCACTCGGCGCCGCTCCTTCGCCGGATGGGCGAGGAGCTGGGCCAGGTCATCGCCGAGCGCGTCGACCTCGGCCCGGCCGCCGAGGCACAGGCCCGGATCTGGGGCCACGGCATCGTCGGCATGATGCACGCCGCCGGCGACTGGTGGCTCGGCGAGCGCCCCTGCTCCCGCGCCGACCTCGTCCAGGCCCTGGCGGACCTCCTCTGGGGCCGCCTCGCCGAAGCCGACGACCGCCCGGACGGCCCGGGCTTCTGACCCCGCCCGGGGGCCGGGGCGGGAGCGACCCCGTGGGGGCCACGGGCCTCGGGCCGCGGGGGCTGCCGATTCCGGGCGTCCGCCCTCGGAGCCGTACCGGATGAAGCCCCGCGCTACGCCTCGAGCGCTGACGCGCCTTCGCCCCAGGGCTGCTTGCGGATCGTGCGCAGGAGGCGTGATCTGCGCCACCCCGTGACGTGCTCCGCGTAGACGTGCCCCTCCAGGTGGTCCATCTCGTGGAGGAGGCAGCGGGCGAAGAAACCCGTGCCCTCGATCCGGACGGGGGTGCCGTCGGTGCGGACGCCCTCGACCACCGCGCGGTCGAAGCGGGCCACCGGCGCCTCCAGGCCCGGCAGCGAGAGGCAGCCCTCGGGGCCTCGGTACGCGTCGCCGTCCGCCTCGACCAGGCGCGGGTTGACCACGTGCCCCAGGTGACGGACCTCCTCGTCGTCCGGGCAGTCGTAGACGAAGACCCGCAGCCCCACACCCACCTGGTTCGCGGCCAGACCGACGCCGTGCGCCGCGTACATCGTGGCGAACATGGACTCGACCAGCCGGTCGAGTTCGGGTCCGAACTCGGTGACGGGGGCACAGGGGGTGTGCAGCACGGGGTCGCCGAGCAGGGTCATCGTCCGGACGATGCCGGAGCTGCCGGGGATGGGGCGGTTTCGCATGGCCGTAAGGGTACGGTCCGCCGTGACCTCCTCGTTTCATACGGTCGGCATGGGTGCCGTGGTTCGGGCTCCTGGCCGGTTCTCGATAGGCTGAGCCCCGACCGACGCAAGGAGGATCAAGGACGATGTCAGGACACCCCGGTAATCCAGAGCCGCTGTCGCCGCGCGCCAAGCTGGCCGTGACCGCGGGCAAGGCGGCCGCCGCGGTGTCGCGGGCGGCCGGACGCGGCAGCGGATCGGTGATCGGCGGCCGGGTGGCGCTCAAGCTCGACCCCGACCTGCTGGGGAGGCTCGCGCAGCACCTGGACGTCGTCCTCGTGTCCGCCACCAACGGCAAGACCACCACGACCCGGCTCATCGCCGAGGCGCTCCGGGCCAGCGGCCCCGTGGTCTCCAACGCCCTCGGCGCCAACATGCCCGCGGGCATCACCTCCGCCCTCGCCGGCGGCAGTGACGCCAAGTACGGCGTGATCGAGGTCGACGAGAAGTACCTCGCCGGCGTCGCCCGCGACACCACCCCCAAGGCCATCGCGCTGCTCAACCTCTCCCGCGACCAGCTCGACCGCGCCGCCGAGACGCGGATGCTCGCCGAGAAGTGGCGCGAGGGGCTCAACGGCTCCAAGGCCGTCGTCATCGCCAACGCCGACGACCCGCTGATCGTGTGGGCCGCCTCCTCCTCGCCGAACGTGGTGTGGGTCGCGGTCGGCCAGGAGTGGAAGGACGACGCCTGGTCGTGCCCCTCCTGCGGCGGTGTCCTGCAGCGCCCCGGCGACGACTGGTTCTGCGGCGAGTGCGGCTTCCGCCGCCCCGCCCCGAGTTGGGCGCTCAGCGGCGACCACGTGCTCGACCCGCACGGCTCGGCCTGGCCCATCCGGCTCCAGCTGCCCGGCCGCGCCAACAAGGCGAACGCCGCCACCTCGGCCGCCGTCGCCGCCGTCTTCGGCGTGCCGCCGCAGGTCGCCCTGGAGCGCATGTACCAGGTCCAGGCCGTCGCCGGCCGCTACGACGTGGTCACCTTCCAGGACCGCCAGCTGCGGCTGCTGCTCGCGAAGAACCCGGCCGGCTGGCTGGAGACCTTCTCGCTGATCGACCGGCCGCCGACGCCGGTGATCCTCTCGGTCAACGCGCGCGGCGCCGACGGCACCGACACCTCCTGGCTGTGGGACGTGGACTACGGGCGGCTCGCCGGCCACCCGATCATGGTCATCGGCGACCGCCGGCTCGACCTGGCGGTCCGCCTGGAGGTCGCGGGCGTCGACTTCCGCGTCTGCGAGACGCTCGACGAGGCCGTCGCCATGGCCCCGCCCGGGCAGATCGAGCTGATCGCGAACTACACCGCGTTCCAGGACGTCCGCCGCCGCGTGGGCAACTGACCCCGCCCCGACTCGCAGAAGGACTTGCAGCATGAGTGACAGCAGCCTGCGTGTGGTCTGGGTCTACCCGGACCTGCTCAGCACCTACGGCGACCAGGGCAACGTCCTCGTCGTCGAGCGCCGCGCCCGCCAGCGGGGCCTGGCCGTCGAGCGCGTCGACGTCCGCAGCGACCAGCCCATCCCCACTTCCGGCGACATCTATCTGATCGGCGGCGGCGAGGACCGGCCGCAGCGGCTCGCGGCCGAGCGGCTGCGCCGGGACGGCGGCCTCCCCCGGGCCGCCTCCAACGGCGCGATCATCTTCTCGGTCTGCGCCGGCTACCAGATCCTGGGCCACGAGTTCGTCAACGACCTCGGGGAGCGCGAGCCGGGCCTCGGCCTGCTCGACGTGACCACGGTCCGCGGCGAGGGCGAGCGGTGCGTCGGCGACGTGCTCGCCGACATCGACCCGCAGCTGGGCCTCCCCCAGCTGACCGGCTTCGAGAACCACCAGGGCGTCACCCACCTCGGCCCGACGGCCCGCCCCTTCGCGCGGACCGTCATCGGCCGGGGCAACGGCACCGGCGACGGCACCGAGGGCGCGTACAACGACACCGTCTTCGGTACCTACATGCACGGTCCCGTGATGGCCCGCAACCCGCAGATCGCGGACCTGCTCCTGAAGCTGGCCCTCGATGTGAACGCGCTGCCGCCGACCGACGACCGGTGGTACGAGGCGCTGCGCTCCGAGCGCATCGCGGCCGCCTCCCAGCCCGCCTGACGAGCCGTCGGGAAGTCGCGCGGAAGCGCACTTCTGAGCGGGCTGGCGCACATTGGATTCGTAAGTAAATACGGTGTCCAATCTGCGGACATCCGGTTCGGCCCCGCCACCCGGCAACGATAGGGTGGCGGGGATCCAGCCGGACGACGTGGTCCGGGAGTCGGCCCACGTTGCAAAGGTTTTTGGGCTATGCGCATTGGTGTGCTCACCTCCGGCGGAGACTGCCCCGGTCTGAATGCCGTCATCCGGTCCGTCGTGCACCGGGCCGTGGTCGACCACGGGGACGAGGTCATCGGCTTCCACGACGGGTGGAAGGGCCTCCTGGAGTGCGACTACCGGAAGCTCGACCTCGACGCGGTGGGCGGCATCCTCGCCCGCGGCGGCACCATCCTCGGCTCCTCCCGGGTCCAGCCCGCGCACCTCGTCGACGGCGTCGAGCGGGCCAAGGGCCACGTCGCCGACCTCGGTCTCGACGCGATCATCCCGATCGGCGGCGAGGGCACCCTCAAGGCCGCCAACCTCCTCTCCGAGGCGGGCCTCCCCATCGTCGGCGTCCCGAAGACGATCGACAACGACATCGCCTCGACCGACGTCACCTTCGGCTTCGACACCGCCGTCACCGTGGCCACCGAGGCCCTCGACCGGCTGAAGACCACCGCCGAGTCCCACCAGCGCGTCCTCGTCGTCGAGGTCATGGGCCGTCACACCGGCTGGATAGCCCTGCACTCGGGCATGGCCGCCGGCGCCCACGCCGTCGTCGTCCCGGAGCGCCCCTTCGACATCGACGAGCTGACCTCCCGGGTCGGCGCCCGCTTCGAGGACGGCAAGCGCTTCGCGATCGTCGTCGTCGCCGAGGGCGCCAAGCCGCGCGAGGGCTCCTCCATGGACTTCAAGACCGCCGGCACCGACATCTACGGCCACGAGCGGTTCACCGGCGTCGCCAACCAGCTCTCCGTGGAGCTGGAGCGCCGGCTCGGCAAGGAGGCCCGCCCGGTCATCCTCGGCCACGTCCAGCGCGGCGGCACCCCCACCGCGTACGACCGCGTCCTCGCCACCCGCTTCGGCTGGCACGCCGTCGAGGCGGCGCACCGCGGCGAGTTCGGCATGCTGACCTCGCTGCGCGGCACCGACATCGTCATGGTGCCGCTCGCGCAGGCCGTCGAGACCCTGAAGACGGTCCCCTCGGACCGCTACGCCGAGGCCGAGTGCGTGCTCTGAGCACCCGCCGCCCCGACACCCGCCCCCGGTCGCGAGCGCGCCCGGGGGCGGTTCTAGTCTGGTGCGGACAACAAGCGCGAAACGGGCTCGGCGCGCAATGGGCTCCAGGAGTAAGCGATGGATCACAGCGGGCACGGCATGACCATGGATCTGCCGCCGTTCACGCTGGGGCGGGGCCTGGAGTTCTCTCCCGACCTCTTCTTCCTCATCGGGTGCCTCGTGGCGCTCGGCCTGTACGGGTGGGGGGTCGCCCGGCTGCGCCGGCGCGGGGACGCCTGGCCGGTCTCCCGGACCGTGCTCTTCACCCTCGGCGTGCTGACCGTCGCCCTGGTGACGTGCACCCGGCTGAACGACTACGGCATGGTCATGTTCAGCGTGCACATGGTGCAGCACATGGTGATCTCCATGGTCTCGCCGATCCTGCTGCTGCTCGGCGCGCCGGTGACCCTCGCGCTGCGGGCGCTGCCGGTGGCCGGACGCGGCTCGCTCGGCCCGCGCGAGCTGCTCCTCAAGCTGCTGCACAGCCGGTACATGAAGATCATCACGCACCCGGTCTTCACCATCGGCATCTTCATCGCCAGCCTCTACGGCCTCTACTTCACCCCGCTCTTCGACACCCTGATGTCGTCGACGCCGGGGCACATCGCGATGATGGTCCACTTCCTCGCGGTCGGCGTGGTCTTCTTCTGGCCGATCATGGGCGTGGACCCGGGCCCGCACCGGCCCGGCTATGTGATGCGGATGCTGGAGCTCTTCGCGGGCATGCCGTTCCACGCCTTCTTCGGCATCGCCATGATGATGGCGTCCCAGCCGATGGTGAAGGTGTACGAGAACCCGCCGGCCTCGCTCGGCATCGACGCGCTCGCCGACCAGAACGCGGCGGGCGGCATCGCCTGGGCGTTCAGCGAGATCCCCTCGGTGCTCGTGCTGATCGCGCTCGTCTACCAGTGGTACCACTCCGAGCAGCGGCAGGCGGTCCGCAAGGACCGGCAGGCGGACCGGGACGGCGACAAGGAGCTGGCGGAGTACAACGCGTACCTGGCCTCGCTCCAGGCGCGCCGCTGACCTTCCGGAGCGCACGGGAGTAGCGGGCGCCCCCCGTGGGGAGTCACCATGGCAGGGAGGCTTCCCTGGCCCCGGTCGGGAGGAGGGCGGGCAGATGTCCGGTTCCACGAAGGCGATGACGATCGTCACCTGTGCGGTGCTGGTGCTGATCAGCGCGTACACGGTGGCGCTCGGGAGCAGCGGCTGGCTCTGGTTCGGCTGGATCGTGCTGATGGTGGCGACGATCGGGATGGCGGCGGCGGACAGCACCGAGTCGGTCACGGCGCGGCGCGGGCCACGCGCGGGCGGGACGGGCCCGACACCGCGCTGACGGCCCGGCCGACGGCCCGGTCCGCTCTCACATGTGCCGGTTCGAGTAGTACTGCTCGATGAGCCGGATGAAGGTGACGTCGTCCTCGTGCTGCCCGGACTCGAAGTCGGGCGACTCGTGGACGTGCTTCTTGGTGCAGTTCACGTGCACGGTCTCGTTCTCCCGGTCCACGCGGTCGACGAGACCGGCGGGCAGGACGACCTTGTGGCCGAGGATCCACGGCCCGGTGTCCACGACCAGGTAGGACCGGTCGACGTCCTCGGTGTGCCGGTCGACCTTGCCGATGCCGCCGTCGGTGGCCTCCACCGCGTAGCCGATCAGGGTGTCGCCCGGCACGTGGCCGGAGGACTCCGCGTAGCCCCACATGCCGGTGCTCATGACGTGCCTCCTCGCCGGGGGAATTGCCTCGTGTCCCGCGCCTACCCCCCGTCCGGCGCGTTCATCCGCGGGTCAGCGCGGGGCGAGGACGATCCAGACCTGTCCGGGCGCGAAGGCGAGGGGGCGGCCGTCGGGGGTGGTGAAGGCGGTGCCGCCGGCCGGGTCGGGGCGGGACCAGCGGGCCTCGTACGCCCGTCCGTCGCGCAGCACGGTCGCCGTGCCGGAGCCGGTGGTCTCGGTGTACGGGGAGACGGCGCCGTTGACGTCGTGGAAGTCGGAGGGGCGGACGGTGACCCGCTGGACGACGACGGTGGCGGGGGTGAGCGGGCCGCCGTCGGTGGTGGTGGCGGGGCGGCCGTCCATGGCGACGTGCCAGCCGCGGTCGGCGGCGGACCAGGTGAAGGCGTAGCGGGCGGCCGGGAAGCGGACGGTCTCGGTGGTGGTGGCGGTGCCGCCGGCGGGCGCGGCGCCGAAGCGGAAGCCCACGGACCGGACGTCGGAGGCGTCCGGGGCGGCGGCCAGGGCGCGCTCGGGGCGCAGGTAGAGGTTGTGCGGGGCGGGCCGGTCCGGGGAGCGGCGGAAGGCCGCGGGGTCGGAGGCCTGCTGGACGAGGTCGAGGGGGGCTGCTTCCAGGAGCGGGTTCAGGGCGCGCTGGGCGCCGGAGTAGGCGAGCGCGGGGTTGCCGAAGGGGCGCAGCAGGGAGATGTCGGACTCGCGGGCGCTGCGGACCGGGCCGATGCTGTCGGGGAGCCGGGAGGAGTAGACGGCGAGGAGCCGGGTGACGCCGCCCTCGACCTGTTCGACGTAGACGAGGTCGGCGGCGCCGAGGCCGGTGTGGGGGCGGGCCGCGGGCACGTTGTCGATCTTCACGGCGAGGACCGGACCGGTGCGGGCGGGCAGCCCGGTGAGCGGGGAGACGGCACTGGGGGCGGCGCTGGGGGCGGTGCCGGTCGGCGTCGGGGCCGGCTCGTTCGGGCCGGAGTCCGAGCAGCCGTACAGTCCGGCCGCCGCCACCGCGCAGAGCAGGGCGGTGAGCAGGCGGCGGGGTCCCCGGGGTGCTGGCGCGCCTGGCATTTTCGGCCTCCCGGGCGAGTCGGGCCACTCCGACCAGTGGACCACGGGCGGGCGGGGGGTTACAACGGGCGGGACGGACGACGAACGGGGGTTTCCGGTGTTCTACCGGCTGCTGAAGTACGTACTGCTCGGGCCGCTGCTCAAGCTGCTGTTCCGGCCGAGGGTGGAGGGGGTGGAGCACATCCCCGAGGAGGGCGCGGCGATCGTCGCGGGCAACCACCTCTCCTTCTCCGACCACTTCCTGATGCCGGTGGTGCTCGACCGGCGGATCACCTTCCTGGCGAAGCAGGAGTACTTCACCGGGCCCGGTCTGAAGGGGCGGCTGACGGCGGCGTTCTTCCGGGCCGCCGGGCAGATCCCGGTGGACCGCTCGGGCAAGGAGGCGGGGCAGGCCGCGATCCGCGAGGGGCTCGGGGTGCTGGCCCGGGACGAGCTGCTCGGGATCTACCCGGAGGGCACCCGCTCGCACGACGGGCGCCTGTACAAGGGCAAGGTGGGGGTGGCGGTGATGGCGCTGACGGCGGGGGTGCCGGTGGTGCCGTGCGCGATGGTCGGCACCTTCGAGATCCAGCCGCCGGGGCGGGTGGTGCCGCGGATCCGGCGGGTGACGATCCGCTTCGGGGAGCCGCTGGACTTCTCGCGCTTCGCGGGCTCGGCGGACGAGCGGGCGGTGGTCCGGGCGGTCACGGACGAGATCATGTACGCGATCATGCGGCTGTCGGGGCAGGAGTACGTGGACGAGTACGCGGCCGTGGTGAAGGCCGCCGGGTCCTGAGCACGGCGGAGGGGCCGTCGCCGGGTGGCGACGGCCCCTCGCTTCAGCTCGTGGTCACGGCCGCGGGGCGGCGTGCGGGGCGCACGTCTGGTCCGTGGCGTCGAGCTTTCCGGTCAGCAGGTAGGCGTCGACCTTGGAGTTGAGGCACGGGTTCACGAGGCTGGTGATGCCGTGCGACCCGGCGTCCTTCTCTGTGATCAGGCGCGAGCCCTTGAACCGCTTGTGGAGCTCGACGGCGCCCTCGTACGGGGTGGCGGCGTCGCGCTCGGCCTGGGCGATGAGCACCGGCGGCAGGCCCTTGCCGGTCTTCACGTGCACGGGCTTCTGGCTCGGGGCCTTCCAGGTGGCGCAGGGGAGGTTCATCCAGGCGTTGGCCCAGGTCATGAACGGGTACTGCTCGTGGAGGCGGGAGTTGTCCCGGTCCCACTTCTTCCAGCTGGTCGGCCAGGGGGCGTCGGCGCACTCGACCGCGGTGTAGACGGCGTTGCCGTTCTCCGAGGCGATGTTGCCGGCGGTGTCGGTGAGGTCCGCGGCGGCGTTGTCGATGAGCGGCTGCGGGTCACCGGCGGCGTACGCGCTCCACGCCTCGGCGACGGGCGCCCACCTGGAGTCGTAGTACGGGGCGATCTGGAAGAAGCCGATGAGCTCGGCCGGGCCGACCTTGCCGCCGAGCGGCTCCTTCTTGGCGGCGGCGCGCAGGGTGTCCCACTGCTGCCGGACCTCCGCCAGGGTGGAGCCGAGGTGGTAGGTGGCGTCGTTCCGGGCGACCCAGGTCATCCAGTCGGTGAGCCGGCCCTCGAAGGCGATGTCCTGGCCGAGGTTGGCCTTGTACCAGATCGACCGGGTCGAGGGGTTGACGACGCTGTCCAGGACCATGCGGCGGACGTGCGTCGGGAAGAGGGTGCCGTAGACGGCGCCGAGGTAGGTGCCGTACGAGACGCCGACGAAGTTGAGCTTCTTCTCGCCGAGGGCGGCGCGGACGACGTCGAGGTCGCGGGCGGTGTTCGGCGTCGTCATGTACGGGAGCATGTCGCCGCTCTTCTCGAAGCAGCCCTCGGCGTACTCGGCGGCGAGCTTGCGCTGCGCCCGCTTGTCGGCCTCGCTGTCGGGAACCGGGTCGAGCTTGGGGCCCTTGACGAACTCGGTCGGGTCGACGCAGGAGATGGGGGCGGACTTGCCGACGCCGCGCGGGTCGAAGCCCACGAAGTCGTACGCCTTGGCGACGTTCGTCCAGACCTTGTGGTTCGTGGTGACGCGGCGCGGGAAGCGCAGGCCGGAGCCGCCGGGGCCGCCGGGGTTGTAGAGCAGCGCGCCCTGGCGCTCGGCGGGGGTGCCGGTGGCGCCGATCCGGTCGACGGCGATCTTGATCTTCTTGCCGTCGGGCCGGGCGTAGTCGACGGGGACGGTGACCCAGCCGCACTGGATCGGCTTCTCCAGGCCCCAGTCCTCGGGGCAGTCCTGCCAGTCGATGCCGGCCCGGGCGGCCCGGTCCGCGGCGAGCGCGACTCCGTAGGCCTCGGCGTCGCGGCCGTGGCGCGCGCCGCTGTCGGCACTGGCCGCCGGAGCCGCGAGCGCGCCCGCGACGAGCGTGGCGGCGATGAGCGTGCCGGCGGAGCCGAGCACTGCCGTACGTCGTCTCAAAGGTCCTCCCCCTGTAGGTGGTCGTCTGTTCGAGTGATCCTTTCGTCAACGGGCGCACCCCGTCAGTCCGAACACACGTTTCTTTGCCGAACCCATAACCGGATCGGGATGTCCGCTGAGCGGTACACCCCGATCCGTCTCATGCGGGGGCGAGTTCGGCGAGGACGGCGTCGAGGATCCGGCGCAGGACGAGCGCGTCGGGGGCCACGGCCGTGACGAGCGCCGCCGGTCCGGCGAGCGGGGTGAGCACCGCGTGCTCGCCGAGCGGACGCGCCGGCGGCGGCTCCTTCCCGTAGGCCGGATCGACGACGAGGAGCTGGCCGGTGGCGCGGTGACCGGCGAGGACGGCGCCGCCGTCCCAGCCGCCGGGGGCACCGGGGCCGTACGCCAGCTCCTGGTCGAGCAGGGGCCGGCCGGCGCGGCGGACGGTGAGCCGGGAGACCAGGGTGCCGGGCGGCTCGCCGTGCCGGCCGAGGACCTGCTCCTCGCGCAGCACCAGGCGTGCGGTGGGGGCGAGCTCGACCGTGGTGCGCACCCGCAGGTGGGAGCCGTCGGCGCTGACGAGCTGTTCGGGCAGCCAGCGCAGGGCGGCGTCCGCGCCGACCCGGAGCCGGAGCTCGTACGCCGCCGGGCCGGGGTCCCGGCCCGGCAGGGCCAGCGTGGCGGCGGCCGAGTCGACCCGCAGCCGCGCCCCGTCCCGTACCTCGGTCTCGATCGCGAGCCGGTCGCCGCCGAGCGGGGCGCTCATCGCGCCGACCACCGTGACCCGCGTCCAGCCGGGGGCGGCGGCGCGGGTCCGGCGCAGGGCGAGCGGCCCGTCGCTCTCCAGGACCGGCAGGGAGCCGTCGGCCCCGGCGGCGATCCGGGCGGTGGCGCGCAGGCTCACGCGGTGGGCGCCGGGGCGGCCGTCCAGGCGGCGAGCCGCGCGCGCACCCAGTCGGCGACCGGGCCAACGCCCTCCGCGGACCGCAGCGAGGTGAAGACGACGGGGAGTTCGCCGCGCTGCTCGGCCGCGTCGCGGGCCATCCGGCCGAGGTCGGAGCCGACGTACGGGGCGAGGTCGGTCTTGTTGACGACGAGGAGGTCGGCGGTGGTGACGCCGGGGCCGCCCTTGCGCGGGATGTCGTCGCCGCCGGCGACGTCGATGACGAAGACCTGGGCGTCGACGAGGCCCCGGGAGAAGGTGGCGGTGAGGTTGTCGCCGCCGGACTCGACCAGGATCAGGTCGAGCGGGCCGACCGCCTCCTCCAGTTCCTCGACCGCCTCCAGGTTGGCGGAGATGTCGTCGCGGATGGCGGTGTGCGGACAGGCGCCGGTCTCGACGGCCTGGATGCGCTCGGGCGGCAGGACGGCCTCGCGGAGCAGGAACTCGGCGTCCTCGCGGGTGTAGATGTCGTTGGTGACGACGGCGAGCGAGAGCGTGTCGCGCAGCGCGCGGCAGAGCGCGGCGACGGTGGCGGTCTTGCCGGAGCCGACCGGGCCGCCGAGGCCGACGCGCAGGGCGCGCCGGGTGCCGTCGGGCCGGTGGGCGTCGGCGGAGACCGCGCCGTGGTGGGTGTGGTCGTGGTCGAGGTGCATGGCGGAGTGCTCCACTTGTTACGAGGCGAAGAGGCGGACGGGCCAGGCCGCGTGCTGCTCGGCGGTGATGTCGAGGAGCGGCGCGGAGGCTGCGGGCAGCACGTCGACGCCCTCGCGGGCGGCGGCGGTGGCCCGGGCGGCGACCTCGTCCATCGCGGGGGCGAGCCGGGCGAGGACGGCGGTCGCCTGGTAGGGGTCGAGGCCCAGGAGCCGTACGGTCGCGGTGGCCGGGCCGCCGACCGCCTCGTACGCGGCGCAGTGCGCGGCGTCCTCGGGGCCGAGCCCGGCGGCCCGCGCGGTGGCGCCGAGGACGACGGGCTGGTGCGCGCCGCGCGGGAACGCGGCGGCGAGCGCGTCGAGTTCGGGGCACGGCCAGGTGGCCCGGGCGGCCCGCATCAGCTGCCGGCCGAGCCGGCGGGCGGCGGCGCGGAGCGCGGGCGAGGGGGTGCGGGCGTCGGCGGCGGCGTCGAGCTCGTGCGGGTCGAGGCCGAGGGCCGCGCCGGCGGCGAGGCCGGCCGCGGTGAGTCCGGCGGTGTGCAGCCGTCCGCGGCAGAAGGCCTCCAGGCTCGCGGCGTCGCGGACCCGGCCGGCCTTGACGGCGGCCTCGGCACCGCCGGAGTGGGCGTGCCCGCCGGCGGGGAACCGGCCGTCGGCGAGCACGAGGAGGGTCGAGCGCGCCATCAGAAGAGGAAGTAGCGCTGGGCCATGGGCAGTTCCGCGGCGGGGGCAGGTTCGACCGCTTCGCCGTCGATGGTGACGGTGAAGGTGTCGGCGTCGACCTCGACGCGGGGCACGGCGTCGTTCTCCCGCATGTCCGCCTTGGTGATCCGGCGGGTGGAGCGGATCGGGGTGAACTCCTTGGCCAGGCCGAGGCGTTGCGGTAGGTCGTCCTCGATCGCCGCCTCGGCGGTGAAGTTGACCGAGCCGGCGGCGGCCGCTCGGCCGAGCGCGCCGAACATCGGCCTGGGCAGCACCGGTTGGGGTGTGGGGATGGAGGCGTTGGCGTCGCCCATCTGCGCGTACGCGATCTGGCCGCCCTTGAGGACGACGAGGGGCTTCACGCCGAAGAAGGCGGGCTCCCACAGGACGAGGTCGGCGAGCTTGCCCGGTTCGACGGAGCCGACGAGGTGGTCCATGCCCTGGGCGACGGCCGGGTTGATCGTGTACTTGGCGACGTAGCGGCGCGCCCGGTGGTTGTCGGCGCGGCCGTCGCCGGGCAGGGCGCCGCGCCGCCTCTTCATGACGTGGGCGGTCTGCCAGGTCCGCAGGATCACCTCGCCGACCCGGCCCATGGCCTGGGAGTCGGAGGAGATGATCGAGATCGCGCCGAGGTCGTGGAGGACGTCCTCGGCGGCGATGGTGGAGGGCCGGATCCGGGACTCGGCGAAGGCGAGGTCCTCGGGGACGCCGGGGTTGAGGTGGTGGCAGACCATCAGCATGTCGAGGTGTTCCTCGATGGTGTTGACGGTGTGCGGCCGGGTCGGGTTGGTCGAGCTGGGCAGCACGTGCGGCTCGGAGACCACGGTGATGATGTCCGGCGCGTGCCCGCCGCCCGCGCCCTCGGTGTGGTACGCGTGGATGGTGCGGCCCGCGATGGCGGCGAGGGTGTCGCCGACGAACCCGGCCTCGTTGAGGGTGTCGGTGTGGATGGCCAGCTGGACGCCGGTCTCCTCGCAGACGCCGAGGCAGGCATCGATGACGGCGGGGGTGGCCCCCCAGTCCTCGTGGATCTTGAAGCCGAGGGCGCCTCCGCGCAGCTGGGAGTGCATCGCCTCGCGGGACGTGGTGTTGCCCTTGCCGAGGAGGCCGATGTTGACGGGGAAGGTGTCGAGGGCCTCGAACATCCGCGCCGTGTGCCAGGGGCCGGGCGTGACCGTGGTGGCCTTGGTGCCCTCGGCGGGGCCGGTGCCGCCGCCGACGAGGGTGGTGATGCCGGTGGCGAGGGCCTGCTCGACCACGGTCGGGGAGATGAAGTGGACGTGGGTGTCGACGCCGCCGGCGGTGACGATCCGGCCGTTGCCGACGATCACCTCGGTCTCGGGGCCGATGACGAGGTCGGGGTGGACGCCGTCCATGGTGTCGGGGTTGCCGGCCTTGCCGAGAGCGGTGATCCGGCCGTCGCGGATGCCGATGTCGGCCTTGACGATCCCCCAGTGGTCGAGGACGACCGCGCCGGTGATCACCGTGTCCGGGGCGCCCTCGGCACGGGTGGTGCGGGCCTGGCCCATGGACTCGCGGATGACCTTGCCGCCGCCGAAGACGGCCTCATCGCCGGCCCGGCCGGGCCCGCCGCAGCGGTCCTCCTCGATCTCGACGAGGAGATCGGTGTCGGCGAGCCGGACGCGGTCGCCGGTGGTGGGGCCGAACAAATCGGCGTAGACGGCACGGTGGAGGTCAGGCACGGGTGTCTCCGTTCGGAACCGCGGCGTCCGGGGCTGCGGGCGCGGTCGTCGCGTCCAGGGGGCCGGCGGTCTCGCCGCGCAGGCCGGGGACGACGCGGTGGCCGGCGATCGGCACGAGCTCGACCTCGACGGGGATGCCGGGCTCGAAGCGCACGGCGGTGCCGGCGGCGATGTGCAGGCGCAGGCCGCGCGCGGCCGACCGGTCGAAGTCGAGGCCGGGGTTGACCTCGGCGAAGTGGTAGTGGGAGCCGACCTGGACGGGCCGGTCGGCGGCGTTGAGGACGGTGAGGCGGGTGACGGGGCGGCCCTCGTTGAGGGGCACGGGCCCGTCCGCGTACAGGATCTCTCCGGGGATCATCGGCGGCGGCCCCCGTCAGACGATCGGGTCGTGGACGGTGACGAGCTTGGTGCCGTCGGGGAAGGTGGCCTCGACCTGGACGTCGTGGATCATCTCGGGGATGCCGTCCATGACGTCCTCGCGGGAGAGCACCTTGCGCCCGGAGGCCATGAGCTCGGCGACGGTCCGACCGTCCCTGGCGCCTTCCAGGATGTGCGCCGTGATGAGGGCGACGGACTCGGGGTGGTTGAGCCTCACCCCGCGCGCCCGGCGCCTCTCCGCCACGTCGGCGGCCACGTGAATGAGCAGGCGCTCCTGCTCGTGCGGGCTCAGCTGCACTCTTCCACCTCACAGTCGTCCACCGGGCCGCACCCGGACAGCTGCGGACCCTACCGACCGTCAACACGTTGTTGAACGACGGAGATGCGAGGGACGGCCGGACATTGCACGTTAGGGCGGAAGTTTTTCCGGCGCGTTAACTCCGGCTTTGCGATCCCATGATCATCGGGTCGCGGGATCGCCGCGTCAGCCGGTGCCGGGGTCGCGGTGGTGGGCGGCGATGCCGAAGCGGCGCTGTTCACCGGCGGCGGAACCGAGCCCGCCGGCGAGCCCCGCCCCGGAGACGGAACGGATCACCGGCTCCTCGGCGGCGTCCCGCCCCTCGGCCTCCAGTTTCTCCAGTCGCGCTCCACCTCCACTCCCCCGGCGGCTCGATCACCGCGATGACCGCGATCCACGACACCATGCGCAGCCTGGCGAGCGACGTGGAGACCACCTGCCTCGGGCAGGCCGGCTCCACGGCTGCGGTCCTGCTCGCCGCGGGCGCGCCCGGCAAGCGCATGATGCTGCCCGGCGCCCGGGTCACCCTGCGCCAACCGGTCCTCGACGAGCCGCTCGCCGGGCAGCTCTCCGACCTGGACCTCCAGGCGCGCGAAATGCTGCGGCTGCGCTCCGTGATGACGGGGCTCCTCTCCGCGTACACCGGCCGTGAGCCGGGCGAGGTCGCCGCCGACACCGAGCGCCCGACCGTCCTGGACGCGCCGGCCGCCCTCGCGTACGGCCTGGTCGACTCCGTCGTCGGCACGCGCGGCGCCGACTCCGGCGCGCCGACGGCACGGTGAGGCCGCGATGGTGCCGGAGCTCCCGCCGCTGCCCGCCCTGACGCGCGCCGAGGGGCAGTTGATCGACGCGCACCTCGAAGTCGTCGACCTCCTGGGGAAGATCAATCCATCCAGGGGCTCGCATACCTATGGGGCCCTGCGCGCCGCACAGGCGCTGGTCGGGCGGGTGGAGGCGCTGCGCGAGGCCCTGACGCTCATGCATACGCGGGGCGAGAGCGAGGTCCACAGCGAGACATTGGCGTGTGCGCTGCGGGTGTTGGACGGCGAGCGGCGGGCGGCCCGCATCACCGTGCCCGGCGCGCGGGCCAGTTGACATTCCGACGTGTCGTGTCGAGCCCCGGACGGCCGACACGGGGCGCAGGATCCCTCCCCCGTCCGGCGTAGTCGCGCGGGCGACAGATGAAGTGTGCGAGTTGCGCAACAGGTGTACGCATTTGGCGGAATCGGGCATTCCGATGCTGGTGCGGGCCTCGTCGGCCAAACCTACGACGATCACGAAACCCACTTGTCCACCCGTATGGATCAGTCGTGAGGAGCCTCACATAACGTCGTTTCCCCTCGGTTTTCGACCGAACCGTGGGTCAAGATCCTCGACGACGACAAGCCCCCGCCACCCAGGCGGGGCGGTCCGGGCGGACGCCGAGTCCTGCCGCCGTTCCGGACGTCTGGTCGACAGGATTGGTTCGGCAGGAGTGGAGGACCCGAGCAGTACGGGTCGACCGCGCCGTATCCCCGGCGCGGCCGTCCCTTGGGGTGAAGCCGCAGCCGCGGCCGGGCATCTTCGCCTGCCCGAACCCGACAGGTCATCCTTCACAGGCGGCTGACGAAGGGTTGCGCATGACCGCGCAGACGCATGTCCCGTCCCTGCTGTCCCGGGCCGGAGCCGTCTCGGCTCTCACCCTCGCCGCCGTCGGCGGCACGCTCCTCGCCCCGGGAGCCGCACCCGAGGCCCAGGCGGCCACCTCCCACGCGACGAAGGCCCTGGGCGTCGCCGCGTCCAAGAAGGGCGCGCCCTACCGGTACGGCTCGGCGGGTCCCACCCGCTTCGACTGCTCCGGGCTCACGGTCTACGCGTACAAGAAGGCGGGCAAGTCGCTGCCGCGCACCGCCCAGCAGCAGTACAACAAGACCCGGCACATCTCCGCCGCGAGCCGGCAGAAGGGGGACCTGGTCTTCTTCCACTCGGGCGGCAGGGTCTACCACGTGGGGATCTACGCCGGCAGCGGCAAGATCTGGCACTCCCCCAAGACCGGCTCCTGGGTGAAGCTCGACCGGATCTGGTCCTCGAAGGTCTACTACGGCCGCGTGCGCTGACCCACCGGCGCCCGCGGTGACGTCCCAGGAGGCCGGTGACGTCCAGGGTTCGGTGGCGCCGCCGCACCCCCACCGCGGGCGCCCTCTCTCCTCGGCGCACGCGCATCCAGGCCCCGGTCCTAGGATGCGGTGATGACACTCGATCAGGAACTCGTCGACGCCGCCATCGCCCAACTGGACCGCCGCTGGCCCCCCGAGGAACCCGGCGGGGCCGCCGCCGTCCGGCTCGACGACGGGCGGATCCTGACGAGCGTCGGATTCGACAACATCCACGCGAGCGTCACCCTGTGCCAGGAGACCGGCGCCTACTGCCAGGCGTACACCCTCGACCGCGCGGTGACGGCGTCCGTCTGCGTCTTCCGCGACCCGGAGGACGGCCGTTACGTCATCCTGCCGCCGTGCGGCGTCTGCCAGGAGCGCCTCGCGCTCTGGGGGCCCGACGTGGAGGTCGGCGTGCCCGACCCCGAGGACCCGACCCGCTGGATCGCCCGCAGGCTCGAAGAGGTCAACCCCTACTACTGGGCGCCCCACTTCGCCGGCGGCGCCTGGCCCTCGACCCGGCAGCACTCCGAATGAGCGGTCCGGCCCCGGAGAACCGGTTCAGCAGGCCGGAACGGCCGCCGCGGCCCAGGGCAGTGTGATCCACACCGTCTTGCCGCCCTCGGCGGTCGCCGTCACCGAGAGCCGCCCGCCGGCCTCCGCCGCGAGGACCCGAATGATCACCATGCCGCGGCCGTTGTCCTGCTGGACGGCGGCCGGGAGCCGGCGCGGGAAGCGCGGATGGCTGTCGGTGACGCCGATCCGCAGCACCTCCTCGCGGTCGAGGTGGAGCTCGACGGTGAAGGTGGGCGACTGCCCGAAGGTGTGCAGCACCGCGTTGGTCGCCAGCTCCGAGACCATCAGCCGGATCGAGTCCGCCGGGTCGCCGCCGTCGTCCAGACCCCAGCGGCCGAGCACCTCCGCGACGAACCTCCGGGCCGTGGCGACCGCGCCGGGCTCGCTGGGCAGAGTGACGGATGCTTCCTGGTGATCTGCCATGGCGACGTCGTCCCTTTCCCGCCGGGGGCGTCGCCCCGGCTCGCGCTCCGCGTCAGCCTGCCACCGATCGGGCGCCCAGGTGGGTCGTTCGCCCGAGATATGCCCCGTTCTGTCGCCCGAAGCGGTGAACTCTCGCCCTGCCGACGGCGCGTGGGCCGTGGAAGAGGCCCGGCGTGTGCCCGGTGCTCAGCGGGCCCCGGCCGGCGCGGTCCGCACGATCGTGGCGACCGCCCGCTCGACCTCCGCGTCCGTGAGGTCCGCGCGGGCCGTCAGCCGCAGCCGCGAGATGCCGTCCGGCACCGACGGCGGCCTGAAGCACCCCACGGACAGGCCCTGTTCGCGGCAGTCGGCCGCCCAGCGCAGGGCCTCCTCGGGCCCCGGCGCGTGCACCGAGACGACGGCCGCGTCCGGGCGGGCCGAGACGAACCCGGCCTCGGTGAGCGTCCGGTGGAGCGTGCCGGCGACCGCGCGGGCCCGTGCGGCGAGCCCCGGGTCCGCGGCGATCAGCCGCAGGCTCGCGAGCGCCGCGCCGGTGGCGGCCGGGGCGAGGCCGGTGTCGAAGATGAAGGTGCGCGCCGCGTTGACCAGGTGCTCGATCACCCGGGCCGGGCCGAGGACCGCGCCGCCCTGGCTGCCCAGCGACTTGGAGAGGGTGAGGGTGGCCACCACGTCCTCGTCGCCCGCGAGTCCGGCGCCGTGGAGCGCGCCCCGGCCGCCCGCGCCGAGGACGCCGAAGCCGTGCGCGTCGTCGACGACGAGCCCCGCGCCGTGCGCGCGGCAGGCGGCGGCGAGCTCCTCCAGCGGGGCCCGGTCGCCGTCGACGGAGAAGACGGAGTCGCTGACGGCGAGCGCCCGCCGCCCCTCGTGCGCCTCCAGCGTCTTGCGTACGGCTTCGGGGTCGGCGTGCGGGACGACCTCGGCCTCGGCGCGGGCCAGCCGGCAGCCGTCGACGATCGAGGCGTGGTTGGCGGCGTCGGAGACGATCAGCGAGCCGGGGCCGCCGAGCGCGGTGAGCGCGGCGAGGTTGGCGGTGTAGCCGGAGGAGAAGACGAGGGCGGCCTCGAAGCCGCAGAAGGCGGCCAGTTCCTCTTCGAGCGTGGTGTGCAGCCGGGTCGTGCCGGTGACGAGCCGCGAGCCGGTCGCGCCGGCGCCCCAGCGGCGGGCGGCCCCGGCGGCGGCCCCGGTGACCTCGGGGTGCCGGGTGAGGCCGAGGTAGTCGTTGCTCGCCAGGTCGAGGAGGTCCGACTCGGCCGGGCGCGGGCGCAGGGTCCTGACGAGGCCGGCCTCGGCCCGGCGGCGGGCCTCCGCGCCGGTCCAGTCGAAGGCGGCGCGGCGCGCGGGCGGGGTCGGCTGGGCCTGGGGCATGCGGCGCTCCTTCGGTCGGCACCTGGTGCGGGCGCCTCGGGCCGGCACCCGTACGGCGCCTGGGGTCGACGCCTTTTGTAGGCAGCGCACAGACCCTAACGGCAGGAGGCCGAGGTCGGGATGTGGTCATACACACACCTCGATCACGCCCGTTTGTTCAGATCCTCCTTGGCCCGGGGGTGTGCCGTAGGCAAGGATCAACCCTTATGGACCTGCTGAACACGCTGGTGGAGAAGGGGCTGCGGCGCGAGACGCCGACCCGTGAAGAAGCGCTCGCCGTGCTGGCGACCTCCGACGACGACCTGCTCGATGTGGTGGCGGCCGCCGGGAAGGTGCGCCGTCAGTGGTTCGGGCGGCGGGTGAAGCTGAACTACCTCGTCAACCTGAAGTCCGGGCTGTGCCCGGAGGACTGCTCGTACTGTTCTCAGCGGCTCGGCTCCAAGGCCGACATCCTCAAGTACACCTGGCTGAAGCCGGACGAGGCGTCCGAGGCGGCGGCGGCCGGCATCGCCGGCGGCGCCAAGCGCGTCTGCCTGGTGGCGAGCGGCCGCGGTCCGACGGACCGCGACGTCGAGCGGGTCGGCAGGACCATCGAGGCGATCAAGGAGCAGAACGAGGGCGTCGAGGTGTGCGCCTGCCTCGGTCTGCTCTCCGACGGCCAGGCCGAGCGGCTGAAGACGGCCGGCGCGGACGCGTACAACCACAACCTGAACACCTCCGAGGCGACGTACGAGGGGATCACCAAGACCCACACGTACGCCGACCGGGTGGACACCGTGCAGAAGGCGCACGCGGCGGGCCTCTCGGCCTGCTCGGGCCTGATCGCGGGCATGGGCGAGACCGACGAGGACCTGGTCGACGTGGTGTTCGCGCTGCGCGAGCTCGACTCGGACTCGGTGCCGGTCAACTTCCTGATCCCCTTCGAGGGCACGCCGCTGGCGAAGGAGTGGAACCTGACCCCGCAGCGCTGTCTGCGGATCCTCGCCATGGTCCGCTTCGTCTGCCCCGACGTGGAGGTCCGGATCGCGGGCGGCCGCGAGGTGCACCTGCGGTCGATGCAGCCGATGGCCCTGAACATCGCCAACTCGATCTTCCTCGGCGACTACCTGACCAGCGAGGGCCAGGCCGGCCAGGCCGACCTCGACATGATCGCGGACGCCGGCTTCGAGGTGGAGGGCGCGGGCACGACCACGCTCCCCGCCCACCGCGCCGACGCGCTCGCGGCGGCGGGCGGCGGCTGCGGCTCGCACGCCCCGGCGGGCGGCGGCTGCGGTTCCGAGGCGGCGGCCGGCTGCGGCTCGCACGCGGAGGCGGCCGGCGGCTGCGGTCCGTGCGGCGGTCACGCGGCGGCTCCTGCCGAGACTCCTGCCGCGACCCCGGCCGAGGTGCCGGCTTCCGCTTCGGCGTCGGAGGCCCGGACCGACCTGGTGGCGGTCCGCCGCCGCGGCGCCGGCACGGACCTCGCCCCGAACGCGTAACGGGTGACGATGCGCAACGACGAACTCCTCGCCCTGGACCGGGCGCACGTGTGGCATCCGTACGGCCCCATGCCGGGCCGTGCGGAGCCGCTGGTGGTCGCGTCCGCGTCCGGGGTGCGGCTGCGGCTCGCCGAGCCGGCCGAGGGGCACGCCGAGCTGATCGACGGCATGTCGTCGTGGTGGTCGGCCGTCCACGGCTACAACCACCCGGTGCTCAACGAGGCGGCGCGCGGCCAGCTCGACCGCATGAGCCACGTGATGTTCGGCGGGCTCACCCACGAGCCCGCGGTACGGCTCGCGGCCCGGCTCGTCGAGATCACGCCGGAGCCGCTGCGGCACGTCTTCCTCAGCGACTCCGGTTCCGTGGCGGTCGAGGTCGCCGCCAAGATGTGCCTGCAGTACTGGCGTTCGCTCGGCCGCCCCGCCAAGCGGCGGCTGCTGACCTGGCGCGGCGGCTACCACGGCGACACCTGGCAGCCGATGTCGGTGTGCGATCCCGAGGGCGGGATGCACCAGCTGTGGTCCGGCGTGCTCCAGCAGCAGCTCTTCGTGGGCGAGCCGCCGGCCGCGTACGAGGAGTCGTACGCCGAGCTCCTGCGTACCGCGATCGCGCGGCACGCGGACGAGCTGGCCGCGGTGATCGTGGAGCCGGTGGTGCAGGGCGCGGGCGGCATGCGCTTCCACGACCCCGGGTACCTGCGGGTGCTGCGGGAGGCGTGCGACGCGCACGGCGTGCTCCTCGTCTTCGACGAGATCGCGACCGGCTTCGGCCGCACGGGCACGCTGTTCGCCGCCGACCAGGCCGGGGTCTCCCCCGACGTGATGTGCCTGGGCAAGGCGCTGACGGGCGGATACCTCTCGATGGCCGCGACGCTGTGCACGAGCGCGGTGGCCGACGGCATCTCCCGGGGCGAGGTGCCGGTGCTCGCCCACGGGCCGACGTTCATGGGCAACCCGCTGGCCTCGGCGGTCGCCTGCGCCTCCATCGACCTGCTCCTCTCCCAGGACTGGGCGCTGGAGGTCAAGCGGATCGAGAGCGGGCTGCGCGCGGGCCTCGCCGGCGCCGAGTCGATCCCCGGCGTCCGCGACGTGCGGGTGCTCGGCGCGATCGGCGTCGTCCAGCTCGACCACGAGATCGACATGGCGGCGGCGACGCGGGCGGCGGTCCGGGAGGGCGTGTGGCTGCGCCCCTTCCGGGACCTCGTCTACACGATGCCGCCGTACGTGACCGAGGACGCCGACCTGGCCCGGATCTGCGCGGCGGTGCGCGCCGCCGCGGCCGCGGGCTGAGCGGACCTGCAGGAGGAAGGGAACAGCATGGGGATCGTCGTCGTCAGCGGGACGGGGACGGAGATCGGCAAGACGGTCGTCACGGCGGCCGTCGCCGCCGCGGCGGTCGCCGCCGGCCGTTCGGTGGCGGTCCTGAAACCCGCGCAGACCGGGCTCGCGCCCGGGGAGCGGGGCGACGCGGACGAGGCCGTACGGCTCTCGGGCGCGAAGACCGCCGCCGAGCTGGCCCGCTACCCGGAGCCGCTGGCCCCGGGCACGGCCGCCCGGCGGGCGGGCATGGCCCCGGTCGGCCCCGAGGGGGTCGCGGAGGCGGCGCGGGGGCTCGCCGACGGGCACGACCTGGTGCTCGTCGAGGGCGCGGGCGGCCTGCTCGTCCGCTTCGACGACGGCGGCGGCACGCTCGCCGACGTGGCCCGGCTGCTCGGCGCGCCGGTCCTCGTGGTGGCGCCGGCCGGGCTCGGGACGCTGAACTCGACCGCGCTGACGGGCGAGGCGCTGCGTGCGCGCGGGATCGAACAGCTCGGCGTCGTCGTCGGCAGCTGGCCGTCGGAGCCGGACCTCGCGGCCCGCTGCAACCTCGCCGACCTGCCGGACGCGGCCGCCGCCCCCCTGCTCGGCGCGATCCCGGAGGGCTCGGGCGCCCTGCCTCCGGCCGCCTTCCGGGCAGCGGCTCCCGACTGGCTCGCCCCGGCACTCGGCGGCACGTGGGACGCGGAGGCGTTCCGCCGGGAGGCCGGCGCCTGACGCCACGCGCGCGTCCCCTCGCTCCCCCTAAGGTGAGGGGATGCGCGCACACGTACAGGAGCTCGTCTTCGACTGCGGTGATCCGGCCGTGCTGGTCCGGTTCTGGGCGGGGCTGCTCGGCGGGGAGCCCGTGGACCGGAGTCCCGACTGGTCGTACGTGGAGCCGCCCGGGTTCGTCCGGGTCGCCTTCCAGCGGGTGCCCGAGGGGAAGGCCGTGAAGAACCGGCTGCACCTCGATGTGGAGGTGGAGGATCCGGAGGCGGCGGCCGGCGAGGTGGCGCCGCTGGGCGCGGTCCGGGTCGGCGGTCTCGTCACCGACGAGCAGGGGTCCTTCCAGGTCATGCGGGATCCTGAGGGCAACGAGTTCTGCTTCGTCACGGGGTGAGGAGCGGGTGACGAGCGGGTGAGGAGCCACGGCGTCCACGGTGCGGAATGCGCTGGCTGGGCTCCGTAGCCGCGTGATGGGATCGGGCCATGATCGCGATACAGCTCCGTGCCGCCGTGCCCGCCGACGCCGAGGCCGTCCTCGCCTTCTGGCGGGAGTCCGCCGAGGGCACCTCCATCTCCGACGACGTCGACGGGGTGAGGCGGCTGCTCGACCGTGACCCCGAGGCGCTGATCCTCGCCGTGGACGGCGACCGGATCGCCGGTTCCGTGATCGCCGGCTGGGATGGCTGGCGGGCCTCGCTCTACCGGCTCGCCGTGCTCCCCTCGTACCGCAGGCGCGGGATCTCCAAGGCGCTGCTCGCGGCGGCGGAGGAACGGTTCGCCGCGCTCGGCGGGCGGCGGGCGGACGCGATGGTCCTGGAGGAGAACGAGCGGGCGCACCACGCGTGGGGCGCGGCGGGGTACGGGCGGGAGGAGCGGTGGCGCCGGTGGGTGAAGCCCCTCACCGACTGATCGGCCCGTCGTTTTGCTGATCCTTTACCATGGGATCTCCTTCGGACGGCCAAGAGACCGACCGAGACGACCGAAAGGTGTGAACGTCCGCCCATGGGCGAGCCTCCCAGTAGCCGACATCGACACAGGCGAGATCGACACAGCCGAGATCGCGCACTCCGTGCCCCGCTGACTGATCATGGGACGGAGGTGAACCGATGACCGAAGTGCTTCTGCTCCTGGTGGCGCTGCTGCTGTCCCTCGCGTGCGGCGCGTTCGTGGCGGCGGAGTTCTCGCTGACCACCGTCGAACGGGGCGAGCTCGAAGCGGCCGTGGAGCGCGGCGAGCGCGGCGCGGCCGGCGCCCTCAAGGCCGTCAGGTCGCTCACGTTCCAGCTCTCCGGCGCCCAGCTCGGCATCACCGTCACCAACCTGGTCGTCGGCATGCTCTCCGAGCCCTCGATCGCCGCCCTGATCAAGGGCCCCGTCGAGGACCTCGGCTTCTCCGCCGCCGTGGCCTCCTCGATCGCCCTGGTCATCGGCACGGCCCTGTCCACCGTGGTCCTCATGGTGGTCGGCGAGCTGGTCCCCAAGAACTGGGCGATCTCCTCTCCGCTCGCGGTCGCCAAGGTCGTCGCGACCCCGCAGCGCGTCTTCACCGCCGCGTTCAAGCCGCTGATCAGCCACCTCAACAACACCGCCAACCGGATCCTGCGCCGCCTCGGCATGGAGCCGGCCGAGGAGCTGGCCTCCGCCCGCTCCCCGCAGGAGCTGGTGGCGCTCGCCCGCCACTCGGCGAAGGAGGGCGCCCTGGAGGCGGACACCGCCGAGCTGTTCGTCCGCACCCTGAACCTCGCCGAGCTGACCGCCGAGAACGTGATGACGCCGCGCGTCCAGGTGACCGCCCTGGAGGTCCAGGCCACCGCGGAGGACGTCGCCAACGCCACCCGCGCCACCGGCCTCTCCCGCTTCCCCGTCTACCGGGGCAACCTCGACTCGGTCGTGGGCATCGCCCACATCAAGGACGTCCTGGCCATACCGGCGGACGAGCGGCGGCTGCGCCGCGTCGGCGACATCGCCCGCGAGCCGCTGCTCGTGCCCGAGACGCTGACCGTGGACAAGCTGCTCGACCGGCTGTCCGGCAAGCAGACGATGGCCGTCGTCATCGACGAGTACGGCGGCACGGCCGGCGTCGCGACCCTGGAGGACATCGTCGAGGAGGTCGTCGGCGAGGTGCGCGACGAGCACGACCCGCACGAGACCCCCGACCTTGCGCGCGCCGGGACGGACGAGGACGGCCGCCTCCTGTGGTCGGCCGACGGAGCCGCCCGCACCGACCAGCTGGAGCGCATCGGCCTGCGGGTGCCGGACGGGCCGTACGAGACCCTCGCCGGCGTCCTCGCCACCGGCCTGGGCCGCATCCCGGCCGTCGGCGACACCGTGGAGATCGACGGCTGGCGCCTCGACGTGGTCGACGCCTCCGGGCGGCGCGCCGCGCGCGTCCTGATGCACGCGCCGCTCCCCGAGGACGGGAACGAGACCGGGGAGGACCACCGATGACCGCGATCCAGCTGCTGATCGGCCTGCTCACGCTCGTCGTGAACGCCTTCTTCGTCGGCGCCGAGTTCGCCCTGATCTCGGTCCGGCGCAGCCAGATCGAGCCGCTCGCCGAGTCCGGCGACCGGCGCGCCCGCAGCGTCGTCTGGGGCCTGGAGCACGTCTCCGCGCTGCTCGCGGCGGCGCAGCTCGGCATCACGCTGTGCACCCTGGTGCTCGGCATCGTGGCCGAGCCGGCCATCGCGCACCTCCTGGAGCCCGTCTTCGACGCCGTCGGCGTGCCGCACGGCCTGGTCCACCCGATCTCCTTCGTGATCGCGCTGGCCGTGGCCACCTATCTGCACATGCTGCTCGGCGAGATGGTCCCGAAGAACATCGCGCTCGCCGAGCCGGCGAAGACGGCGCTGCTCCTCGGCCCGCCGCTGGTCGCCCTGGCCCGCGCCCTGCGGCCGGTGATCTTCGCGATCAACGCCTTCGCGAACGCGCTGCTCAAGCTGTTGCGGGTGGAGGCGAAGGGCGAGGTGGCGGCGACCTTCTCGGACGACGAGCTGGCCCGGATGGTCACCGACGCGAGCGACGCCGGGCTGCTCGACGACCGTGCGACGGAGCGGCTGCACGACGCCCTGGAGCTGGGCCGCCGCCCGGTCAGGGACGTGGTCATGCCGGTGGAGAAGGTGCGGTACGCGCGCGTGGGCACCACTCCGGAGGAACTGGAGGCGCTCTCCGCCGAGTCCGGCTTCTCCCGCTTCCCGGTCGTGGACTCCGGCCGGCGGATCCTGGGCTACCTCCACGTGAAGGACGCCCTGGACATCTCCCCGCGCGACCTGCCGTTCCCGGTGTCGGCGCTGCGGCCGATCGCCCGGGTGCGGGCGGCGACGCCGCTGGACGACGTGCTGACGGCGATGCGCCGCAGCCGGACGCACCTGGCCGGCGTGCTCGACGAGGACGGCAAGCTGGCCGGCCTGGTGACGATGGAGGACGTCCTCCGCGAGCTGGTGGGGCGCCCCCTGGCGCCGTGACGGCCGGACCGCGCGGAAGGGCCCCGGGAACGCGGTTCCCGGGGCCCTTCCCGTGTGCGCGGCGCGCCGGTCAGAGCGCGCCGGCCGCGAGCCAGTCGTCGAGCGGGCCCCGGTCGCCGGTGAGGGTGAAGCGCGGGTCGTCGGCGTCGTACCGCCGGTGCATCAGGAGCAGCAGGTCGCCCGCGTCGGCCGTGACGGTCGCCGTCGGCTCGGTGCCGCCGCTCCCCCGGCTCCAGGCGAAGCCGCCGCCGCCGAGGACGAGCGTCCAGGCGGCGGCGCTGTCGCGCGCGTCCAGGCGCAGCACGGCGCCGTCGCGGTCGAGGTGGGCGAGCGGCTCGGCGATCCAGGGGATGTGGGGTGCGGTGGCGAGGTGGTGGTCGAGGGCCTCGGCGGCCGTGCCGGGGGCGAGCGGCCGGGCGGTGCCGGTGAGCGCGATCTCGGCGTCGGCGAGGTGGACAGCCGTCTCGGCGAGGACGTGGCGCGGGTAGTGGCGTACGTACGGCTCCGCTCCCGGCGACCAGACCGGCGCGGCGGGGTCGGCGGCGCGGGCCGCGGCGGCGAAGCCCTCGGCGCGGGCGGCGAACCAGCCGGGGTACGAGGCCGGGTCGGCCGGCGGGTCGAGGGCCAGGTCCCCGGCGCGGACCCGGGTGGCGGGGCGGGCGGTCACCAGGTGCGCGGCCCAGCCGTGGACCGTGCCGAGGTGGCGGGTGAGGTCGGCGAGGGTCCAGCCGGGGCAGGTCGGGACCGGCGTCGCCGGGTCGGCGTCGCGGACGGTGTCCGCGTACCGACGGGCGTGGTCGGCGACCGCGTCGACGGCCGCGAGGTGGGGGTCCTCGTCGAGCCCGAAGCCGGGCGAGACCCGGAGGAGGTCCTCGCGCCGGGGCCCGGGCGGGCGGCGGAGGGCGGCCTCGCGGAGGAGGCGGTCGAGGGCGTGCCGGTCGGCGGCGCCGAGGCCGCCGAGGACGTACCCGGTGTCCTCCAGCCACCGCACGGCGGTGTCGGGGTCGAGCACGTCCTCGTCGCTGGTCTCGACGGCGGTGACCAGCCCGGCCAGCGCCTCGGCCAGGGCGTTCAGGAGCGCGTCGCTCATCGGGTCTCCCCTCCCGGGTTCTCCTCGGCGGCCACGCATACCGCGCGGTATGATCGGCTCCGCCATGGAGATCAATGCCACGTACAACAGTCTCGTCGCCGTCGGGGACAGCTTCACCGAGGGTATGTCGGACCTGAGGCCCGACGGTTCCTACCGGGGGTGGGCGGACGTCCTCGCGGGCCGGCTCGCGGCCCGCGCGCCGGGCTTCCGGTACGCCAACCTCGCCGTGCGCGGCAAGCTCATCGGCCAGATCGTCGAGGAGCAAGTCCCCCTGGCCGCGGGGATGGAGGCCGATGTGGTGACCCTCGTCGGCGGGCTCAACGACACCCTCAGGCCCAAGGTCGACATGGGCCGCGTGAAGGGCCTCCTCACCGAGGCCGTGGAACGCCTCACACCCTCCTGCGGACAGCTCGTCCTGATGCGCAGCCCCGGCCGGAACGGCCCGGTGCTCGACCGCTTCCGCCCCCGGATGGAGGAGCTCTTCGAGCACATCGACGACCTTGCCGCCCGGCACGGCACCCTCGTCGTCGACCTGTACGGGGCGCCGGTCCTGGCCGACCCGCAGCTGTGGGACGTGGACCGGCTGCACCTCACCGCCGAGGGCCACCGGCGGGTGGCCGAGGCGGTGTGGCAGACGCTGGGGCTCGCCCCCGGACACGACTGGCGGGAGCCGCTGCCCGCCGCGGTGCGGCCCGGCTGGGTGACCCGGCGCGTCGCGGACGCCCGGTTCGCGAGGGAGCACCTGGGCCCGTGGATCGGCCGCCGGCTCACCGGACGCTCGTCCGGGGACGGCCGCCCGCCCAAGCGGCCGGAGCTGCTGCCGTACGAGACCCGGTCCGAGGTCCGGCCCGACGGCGACGGCCGGCGGGCGTGACCTGGGTCTCGTAGCAAGCTCCAGCCCGGACCACGGCGCTGGCCTGCAGAAATCACCAGTAAACTCTGGACACGTGACTGCTGCGACTGTGAAGCCCCGTATCCCCAACGTCCTGGCCGGCCGCTACGCCTCCGCGGAGCTCGCCGTCCTCTGGTCCCCCGAGCAGAAGGTGAAGCTGGAGCGCCAGCTGTGGCTCGCCGTGCTGCGTGCCCAGAAGGACCTCGGGATCGAGGTTCCGGAGACGGCGATCGCCGACTACGAGCGCGTCCTCGACCAGGTCGACCTCGGCTCCATCGCCGAGCGCGAGAAGGTCACCCGGCACGACGTGAAGGCCCGCATCGAGGAGTTCAACGCCCTCGCCGGCCACGAGCACGTGCACAAGGGCATGACCTCCCGTGACCTCACGGAGAACGTCGAGCAGCTCCAGATCCGCCTCTCCCTGGAGCTGATCCGGGACCGCGTGGTCGCCGTCCTCGCCCGCCTCGGCAAGCTGTCCGCCGAGTACGGCGAGCTGGTCATGGCCGGCCGCTCGCACAACGTCGCCGCGCAGGCCACCACCCTCGGCAAGCGCTTCGCGACCGGCGCGGACGAGCTGCTCGTGGCGTACGCCCGCCTGGAGGAGCTGCTCGGCCGCTACCCGCTGCGCGGCATCAAGGGCCCGGTCGGCACCGCCCAGGACATGCTCGACCTGCTCGGCGGCGACGCCGGCAAGCTCGCCGACCTGGAGCGCCGGATCGCCGGTCACCTCGGCTTCGCGCACGCCTTCACCTCGGTCGGCCAGGTCTACCCGCGCTCGCTGGACTACGACGTGGTCACCTCTCTGGTGCAGCTGGCCGCCGCCCCGTCGTCCCTCGCGAAGACCATCCGTCTGATGGCCGGCCACGAGCTGGTCACCGAGGGCTTCAAGCCCGGCCAGGTCGGCTCCTCCGCGATGCCGCACAAGATGAACACCCGCTCCTGCGAGCGCGTCAACGGCCTCATGGTCATCCTGCGCGGCTACGCCTCGATGACCGGCGAGCTGGCCGGCGACCAGTGGAACGAGGGCGACGTGTCCTGCTCCGTGGTCCGCCGCGTGGCCCTGCCGGACGCCTTCTTCGCCCTGGACGGCCTCCTGGAGACCTTCCTCACCGTGCTCGACGAGTTCGGCGCCTTCCCGGCCGTCGTCGCCCGCGAGCTCGACCGCTACCTCCCCTTCCTCGCCACCACCAAGGTCCTCATGGCCTCGGTCCGCGCCGGTGTGGGCCGCGAGCTCGCCCACGAGGCGATCAAGGAGAACGCGGTGGCCTCGGCCCTCGCCATGCGCGAGCAGGGCGTCGAGCGCAACGAGCTGCTCGACAAGCTCGCCGCCGACGAGCGCATCCCGCTGGACCGCGCGCAGCTCGACGGGCTGATGGCGGACAAGCTCTCCTTCACCGGTGCCGCCGCCGACCAGGTCGCGACCGTCGTCTCCCGCATCGAGGAACTCGTCAAGCAGCACCCGGAGGCCGCCGCCTACACCCCCGGGGCGATCCTCTGACCCGGACCCGCCGGTTCACCCCCGAGGAACTGGAGGCCGCCCGCGACCGCGTCGTCCCCGACGTGGCCGAGGGCGGCCTCGCCGTTCTCTTCTGCGGCATCAACCCGGGCCTGATGACCGCCGCGACCGGTCACCACTTCGCGCGCCCGGGGAACAGGTTCTGGCCGGTGCTCCACCTGTCGGGCTTCACCCCGCGGCTGCTGCGCCCCGACGAGCAGGACGAGCTGCTCGCGTACGGGCTCGGCATCACCAACGTCGCCGCCCGGCCGACCGCGCGCGCCGACGAGCTCAGCCGCGAGGAGTACGTGGAAGGCGGCCGGATCCTCACCGAGAAGGTGCGGCGGCTGAAGCCCCGCTGGCTCGCGGTCGTCGGCGTCACCGCGTACCGCACGGCCTTCGGCGAACCGAAGGCGGCGATCGGCCCCCAGGAGCGGACCGTCGGCACGACCCGGATCTGGGCGCTGCCCAACCCCAGCGGGCTCAACGCGCACTGGACGGCGGAGACGATGGCCGAGGAGTACGCCCGCCTCAGGGAGGCCGCGGGCCTGCCGCCGGCCGCCGCTACGGCGGATCCACCTCGGTGACGACGGCGAGGAGCTGGAACGGCAGCTCCTTGTCCCACTGCGAGACCCCCAGCCCTGTCCAGCGTGCGTCGACCCGCCACAGCACCAGGTCGGGGACGTGCGCGCAGAGCACCCCCCAGGGCTCGGGCAGCTCCTCCCCCTCCATGCTCCGGGCGTGCAGCGACCACAGGCTCATCCGGTCCGGCTCGCCCCAGCGGGCCGTGAGCACGGCGGCCAGTCCGTCGCGCTCCGCCTCGTACTGCTCCTCGACCGCCTCCCGGCGTTCGGCGTCGGCCTCCCAGAAGTCCTCGCTGGTGGCCAGCGCGGCGACGTGGAAGCCGGGCCCGCTGTCGAGGTCGCCGGAGCGCGCCGGCGACGCGGGGAACGCCCGCGACCGCAGTAGGTCGAGCTCCGACAGGAGACGCCTCGTCGTCATGGGCCCAGTAAACCGTCCCCCACCGACAGTTGGCGCCGCGTCAGCCGACCCGGTGGCGGCGGGCGCGGATCTCGGTGCGGACACGTCGCGGACACGGGCCGGGGGCGACTGTCGCCGCTTCCGGAACCATTGAGTACCATCCGGCTGAGACGGGCACGAGCTGGGAGGACACACGGTGGGGCGGCTGACCGGCGGGGATCCGTCTCTGCTGCGGCGGATCAACTCCGCGGTGGTACTCCATGCGCTTCGGGGCTCCGACGCGCGCACCCTGACGGACCTGACCCGGATCACCGGCCTGTCGCGGCCGACCGTCGAAGGCGTCGTCGAGGGCCTCATCGAAGGCGGTCTGGTCGTCGAGGTGGCGCCCGAGGAGGGCGAGGCCCGTCGTCAGGGCCGCCCGGCCCGCAGGTTCCGCTTCCGCGCCGAGGCCGGCCATCTGCTCGGCATCGAGATCGGCCCGCACCGCGTCGCCGCGCTCCTCTCCGGCCTGGACGGCCGGATCATCGGCGCCGGCGCCCGCGAGGTGTCGGAGACCGCGGCCGAGGACGAGCGGCTCGACAAGGTGCGCACGGTCGTCGCCGACGTGCTGCGCCGGGCCGGGGTGCCCCGGTCCAGTCTGCGGGCGGTCGGCGTCGGCACCCCCGGCATCGTGGAGGCCGACGGGACGGTCCGGCTCGGCACCGCGCTCCCCGGCTGGACGGGCCTGGCGCTCGGCGAGCGGCTGCGCCGCTCCTTCCGCTGCCCGGTGATCGTGGAGAACGACGCCAACGCGGCGGCCGTCGCCGAGCACTGGAAGGGCGCCGCGACCGACTCCGACGACATCGTCTTCGTCCTCGCCGGGCTGAGCCCCGGGGCGGGCTCGATGATCGGCGGCCGGCTGCACCGCGGTTACGGCGGCGCGGCCGGCGAGATCGGCGCGCTGCACCTGCTGGGGCGGGGCGTGACGCCGGAACACCTCCTCTCGACGACGGACGAGCCGCTGCACCCGCTGGACGAGCAGGCGGTGGCGGAGGTCTTCACGCTGGCGCGGCAGGGCGACGCGCGGGCCCAGGCCGCCGTGGAGCGGTTCACCCAGCGGCTGGTGCACGACGTCGGCGCGCTCGTCCTGGCGCTCGATCCGGAACTGGTCGTGGTCGGCGGCTGGGCGGCCGGCCTGGACGGGGTGCTCCCGCCGCTCCGGGAGGAGCTGGCGCGCTTCTGCCTGCGCCCGCCGAGGGTGGTGCTCTCGCTGCTCGGCGAGGCCGCCGTCGCGACGGGCGCGCTGCGGCTCGCCCTCGACCACGTCGAGGAGCAGCTGTTCGCCGTCGAGGGCGGCGTGACGGCCCGCCGCTGAGCGTGCCCGCTCGCGTACGTACGACGAAGACCCGGCCTCGGTGGGGCCGGGTCTTCGTCGTACGGATCGGGGCCGCGCGCGGCCCTCGGGTCAGGAGGCCATCGCCAGGTCGGCGGAGTCGCCGAAGGTGAGACGGCAGGTGTCGGCACGGTAGGTGGCGACGGAGACGGCCGCGGTACGGCCCCCGGAGAGGTAGCGGGTCGTCACGACGAGGACCGGCGAACCCGGCAGCCGGTCGAGCTCCTTGGCGTCGTCGGCGCGCGCCGACCCCAGCTCCACGGAGCGGTCCTGGCCGTCGAGGGCGAGCTGCTGGAGCTCGCGCAGCACGGCGGAGGCGGTCGCGGACCCGTCGGCGTCGGCGGTGAGTCCGGTGACGGAGGTGGCGGGCACGTAGAGCAGCTCGGCGGCGACGGCCTGCCCCTGGGTGAGGCGCACCCGGCGCACCACGTGCACGGAGGCGTCGGCCGGGGTCTCCAGGAGGCGGGCGACGGCGGCGGGCGCCGTGCCGAGGACGGAGTCCTGGGCCTGCCAGGCGTCGTCGCCGACACCGGGCCAGGCCTGCTGTGTGGTCGAGACGTCGACGCCGACGCGCGGGGGCGCGACCGTGGTGCCGACACCGCGGCGGCGCTGGAGGCGCCCTTCCAGCTCCAGCTGCTCCAGGGCCTGGCGGAGCGTGGCCCTGGCGACGCCGAAGCGGGCCGCGAGCTCGCGCTCGTTGGGCAGGATCTCGCCGACCGCGAAGTCGGAGTCGAGAGCTTCGCCGATCACCGTCTTGAGGTGCTGGTACTTCGGTTCCTGGACCGATTCCAGCTGCGTGGTCCCCACCCTGTCCTCCGAATTCGCCGTGTCCCGCGGCGTTTCCGCGCCCTTGTTTATTAAAGGTTCCTGCACTAACCCTGTGACGATAAGGCGCGCCACCACCTTGGTCAAGACCAATCCTCCGCCGAACGTCCGGAAATGTGACCCTCTGACCTTGATCGTTCACAGGACGTTCGCACCTCCGTGAGGCGCGCGCGGCACGAGGCCCCGCCCGCCGGATCGGCGGGCGGGGCCCGAACTCGTCGTGCACGGCTCTTGAACTCGCGGCTACCGGCCGGTAATTCTTGCTGACAGGACGTCTAAGAGGATGGGCGAGGGAGTCACCATGCCTGCACGGATCACGTTCGAGTTCGAGACCCCGCGGGGTCCCCGCACCACCTCCCTGACGTACGAGCGCCGCGGGGCGGGCGAGCCGCTGCTCCTGCTCCACGGCATCGGACACCACTGGCAGGCCTGGGAACCGGTCCTCGACGTACTGGCCGCCGAGCGCGACGTCATCGCCGTCGACCTGCCCGGCTTCGGCGCCTCCGACGGCCTCCCGCCCGGCTGCGCCTACGACCTCTCGACCGTCACCCCGGTGCTCGCCGCCTTCTGCGCGGCCCTCGGCGCCGAGCGCCCGCACGTCGCGGGGAACTCGCTCGGCGGACTGCTCGCCCTCCAGCTCGGCGGCGAGAAGGCCGTCCGCTCGGTCACCGCCCTCTCCCCCGCCGGATTCTGGTCCGAGGCCGAGCGCCGCTACGCCTTCGCGACCCTGCGCACGATGCGCGCGGCGGCCCGGGCGATGCCCGTCCCCCTCATCGGCCGGCTCTCCCGGACCCCGGTCGGCCGCACCCTGCTCACCAGCACCATCTACGCCCGGCCCGGCCGCCGTTCACCCGAGGCGGCCGCCGCCGAGACGATGGCGCTGCGCGAGGCCACCGGCTTCGACGAGACCCTCGCGGCGGGCCGCGCCGTCCTCTTCCGCGACGACGTCCCGTCCGTGCCCGTCACCCTCGCCTGGGGCAGCCGGGACCGGCTGCTCCCGCGCCGCCAGGGCGTCCGCGCCAAGCGGACCCTGCCCGGTGCCCGTCTGGTCCGGCTGCCCGGCTGCGGTCACGTGCCGATGAACGACGACCCCGCGCTCGTCGCGCGCGTCGTCCTCGACGGCAGCGCCACCGGCTGAGCCGCCCGCCGCCTTCCGGCGGGTCAGCAGCCCGGTGCCGAGCGCGGCCCCGGCGCCGACCAGCAGACCACCGGCCGCCTGCGGCAGCCCGAGCGTCGCCTGGCCGACCACGGCCGCGCTGAGCGCGGCAGCCACCGGGATCGCTCCGGTGTAGAGCGTGGCGCGCTCCATGCCGATGCGCTGGACCCCCATGTAGAAGAGGACGAAGCCGACGACGGTCGCGAGGGCCGCCTGCCACAGCAGCGCCCCCGCCTCCACGCCGGTCGGCATCCGTACGAAACCGGCCCCGTCCACGGCGAGCCCGAGCAGCGCGGCCTCCACGGCCCCGACCCCGCAGACGGCGACCGTGAGCAGGCGGGGCCCGAGCGGACGCAGCACCGGCACCGCGAGCACGGTGAATCCGACCTCGCCCGCCAGTGCCGCCACCGACCAGCCGAGCCCGGCCGGATCGGTACGCCCCCACCCCTGCACGGTGAAGGCACCGGCGGCGACGAGCAGCGCCCCGTACAGCACCGGCGGCGCGGGCCGCCGTCCTTCGAGGAGCGGGACGAGCACGGCGACCACGATCGGGGCGCAGCCGACGACGACCCCGGGGACGGCGGGTTCGGCGCTGCGCTCGGCCGCGAGGACCGCCAGATTGAAACCGACCATGCCGACGGCCGCCAGGACCGCGATCCGCCCCCACCCGCGGGCGCCGAGCAGCCGGAGCGGGGCGAGTCCGCCGCGGCCGAGGAGGGGCAGGAGGAGGAGACAGGCGGCGCCGTACCGAAGGGCCTGCCCGCCCGCGTACGGGTAGGCGCCGAGCAGGCCGTTGGCGGTGAAGGAGGCTCCGACGAGGGCGTAGGCGAGGGTCACGAGCAGGACCCCGCGCAGGGCGTTCGCGTTCATGGACCTGACGCTAGGGAGCCGGGCGGTCCCGGTTAAGGTCCACTTCCATGACGCCATCGGGGACCACTTCGGACGCGGCACCGACGGGGGCCGGTTCGTGCACGGCACCGACGGGGACCGGCTCGGACGCGGCACCGACGGGGACCGGTTCGGGCACGGCACCGACGAGGACCGGTTCGGGCACGGCACCGACGAGGACCGGTTCGGGCACGGCACCGACGAGGACCGGTTCGGACGCGGCACCGGCGGGGACCGGTTCGGACGCGGCACCGGCGGGGGCCGGTTCGGGCGCGGCCCGGACGCCCGACCGGGACGGTGGGGCGCAGCCCGCCTGGGAGCTGCTGCTTCCGGCGGCCGGGGCGCCCGCCCGGCGACGGGGCCGGGCCCTGCAGGAGGCGCTGCGCGAGGCGGTGCGCTCCGGGCGGCTCGCGGCCGGCACCCGGCTGCCGTCGAGCCGGGCGCTCGCCGCCGACCTGGGGGTCTCCCGCGGCCTGGTGACGGAGGCGTACGAGCAGCTGACGGCCGAGGGCTACCTGCGCAGCGCCCGAGGCTCGGGAACCTGGGTCGCCGACACGGCGCGTACGGGGCGGACGGCTGCGGCGGCCGCAGCGGCGGCGGGTCCTGGGGGCGCGTCGGTGCCTGGCGCCGCCTCGGGTCCTGGCAGTGCCTGGGGTCCTGGCAGTGCCTGGGGTCCCGGCGGTGCTTGGGGTCCCGGGGGTGCCCCGGTGCCCGGGGGTGCCTGGGGTCCCGGTGGTGCTTGGGGGCCTGGGGGTACCTCAGGACCTGGTGGCGCCTCGGGTCCCGGGGGTACCTCGGGACCCGGCAGTGCCTGGGGTCCTGGCAGTGCCTGGGGTTCCGGAGGTACCTCGGGACCCGGCGGTGCCTCAGGTCCCGGCAGTACCTCAGGTCCCGGCGGCGCCTCAGGTCCCGACAGCACCTGGGGTTCCGGAGGTACCTCGGGACCCGGCGGCGCCTCAGGTCCCGGCAGTACCTCAGGTCCCGGCGGCGCCTCAGGTCCCGGCAGTACCTCAAGTCCCGCCAGTACCTCAATGCCTGGCAATACCCCGGGACCCGGCAGTACCCCAGTGCCCGGCAGTACCACGGGACCTGACGGCGCCTCGGTGCCCAGCAGTACCTCGGGACCTGGCGGCGCCTCCGGTCCCGGGGGTACCTCGGGTACCAGCGGCACCTCGGTGACCGGCGGCGCTTCGGGGCCCGGGGGCACCTCGGTGACCGGCGGCACTTCGGGACCCCGGGGCGCCTCGGGACCCGGGAGCACCACGGGACCCGGCGGCGCCTTCGGTCCTGGCGGCGCTTCGGGGGCCGGTGGTGTCTCCGTGCCCGTGCCCGGGGTGTTTGTCGACTTCCGGGCAGGTACGCCTGATCTGTCGCTCTTTCCGCGTGCGGCCTGGGCGGCGGCGCAGCGGGCGGTGCTCGCCGGGTTGCCGCACAGCGCGCTCGGCTACCCGGATCCGCGCGGGCTGCCCGTGCTGCGCGCCGCGCTCGCGGGGCTGCTCGCGCGGCGGCGGGGGGTGGTGGCGGACCCCGGCCGGCTGGTGGTGTGCTCGGGGGTGGCGCAGGCGGCGACGCTCCTCGGCACGGTGCTGCGGGCGCGCGGGCACCGCGCGGTGGGCGTGGAGGACCCCGGCAGCCCGGAGCACGGCCGGCTCTTCGCGGCCACGGGCCTGGACACGGTCTGGTTGCCGCTCGACGAGGAGGGGCTGCGTCCCGGGCCGCTCGCCGCAGCGGACGTACGGGCCGTGGTGGTGACGCCTGCGCACCAGTTCCCCTCGGGGATCGCGTGGTCGGCGGAGCGGCGCGGGATGCTCCTGGAGTGGGCGCGGGCGGTGGACGGCCACGTCCTGGAGGACGACTACGACGGCGACTTCCGGTACGACCGGGCGCCGGTCGGCGCGCTCCAGGGCCTGGATCCCGAACGGGTCGTGTACACGGGCTCGGTGAGCAAGTCGCTCGCGCCCGGGCTGCGGCTCGGCTGGGCGGTGCTGCCGGAGGCGCTGGTCGAGGAGGTCGTCGAGCGGAAGCGGACCATGGACCTCGGGCACCCCTCGCTCGACCAGGCGACGCTGGCGCACCTGGTGACCAGCGGGGCGTACGACCGGCAGCTCCGCCGCTGCCAGCGGGCGTACCGCGAGCGGCGGGACGCCCTGCTCGCCGCGCTGGAACGGCACTTCCCCGGGACGTCGGTGACCGGCATCGCGGCGGGGCTGCACGTCATCGCGTGCCTGCCGGCCCGGTACGGGCCCCCGGAACGGTTCGTGGCGCGGGCGGCGGGCGCCGGGGTGGTGGTGCGCCCGCTGGAGGAGTACGGGACGGCGCGTCCGGCGGACGGGGCGGTACGGCTCGTGCTCGGCTACGCGCATCTGGCGCCGGCGGTGATCGCGGAGGGGATCCGGCGGACGGCGGAGGCGCTCGGCGGGCGGTGAGCGGACGCCGGGGCGAGCTGTTCACGCGGGGTTCGCCCGAGCGCCGCTCCCGGCGGCTAGGCAGGGGGCGGCCGGTGCGAACTCGCGCACCGGTGACCGGCCTTGACGTCCGGCAGCCGTGACGTCCGGTCGTCCTGACGCGCCCTCGGAGGCTCCGTATGACCATGAACCCGATCGGTTCCGGCCCCGCCGTATCTTCGTCCGCGTCCGCGCCCGCGCCCGGGCGCCGTGCTCTGCTGCGGGGCTCGCTCGCGGTCTCCGCCGGACTCGCCCTGGGCGGTGCCGGGTTCGCGGCGCCGGCCTTCGCCCTGTCCGGGCGTCCCGAGGCGCGGTGGGGCGTGCAGGCCGGCGACGTCACCGCCCGTTCGGGGCTCGTGTGGGTGCGGTCGGACCGGCCGGCCCGGATGATCGTCGAGACCTCGGCGACGGAGTCGTTCCGCCGGGCCCGCCGCCACGCCGGGCCCCTCCTCGGTCCGGGCACCGACTTCACGGGGACGACGGCCCTCCACGGTCTGCCGGCCGGCGAGCAGATCCACTACCGGGTCATCCTCGCCGACCCGCACGACCCGCGGCGTACGAGCGAAGCGGTCACCGGCACTTTCCGTACGGCTCCGGAACGGCGCCGCGACGGCGTGCGGTTCCTCTGGTCCGGCGACATCGCCGGGCAGGGGTGGGGCATCAACCCCGACATCGGCGGCTTCCGCGCCTTCGAGGCCATGCGCCGCCTCGACCCCGACTTCTTCCTCTGCAGCGGTGACGCCGTGTACGCCGACGGGCCGCTGCAACCGTCGGTGACGCTCCCCGACGGGCGGGTGTGGCGCAATATGGTGACGCCGGAGAAGGCGAAGGTCGCCGAGACGCTCGACGAGTACCGCGGCACCTTCCGCTACAACCTGCTCGACGGGAACGTCCGGGCCTTCAACGCGCAGGTGCCGACGGTGGCGCAGTGGGACGACCACGAGGTGCGGAACAACTGGTACCCGGGGCAGATCCTCGACGATCCGCGCTACACCGAGAAGGACGTGGACGTGCTCGCCGCCCGGGCGTCCCGCGCCTTCTCCGAGTACTACCCGGTCTCCACGCTGCGGCCCGGCACGGGCGTCGGGAGCGGCGGCCGGATGCACCGGGTGGTGCGGTACGGGCCGCTGCTCGACGTCTTCGTGCTCGACATGCGCTCGTACCGCAACGCCAACTCGCCCGGCCGGCAGGCCGACGACACCACCGGCATCCTCGGGGCGGAGCAGCTCGCCTGGCTGAAGCGGGAGCTGGCGGCCTCCCGGGCGGTGTGGAAGGTGCTCGCCGCCGACCTGCCGATCGGGCTCGTCGTCCCGGACGGGGCGGCCGCCTTCGAGGCGATCGCGCAGGGCGACCCGGGCGCGCCGCTCGGGCGGGAGCTCCAGATCGCCGAGCTGCTGCGCTTCGTCAAGCACCGGCGGATCACCGGCACCGTCTGGCTGACCGCGGACGTCCACCACACCTCCGCGCAGCACTACGCGCCGGAGCGCGCGGCCTTCCAGGACTTCGCGCCCTTCTGGGAGTTCGTGTCGGGCCCGCTGGCGGCGGGCGGCTTCCCGGCGAACAAGCTGGACGGGACCTTCGGCCCGGAGCGGGTCTTCGTGCGGGCGCCCGAGCGGGCGAACGTGTCGCCGATGGAGAGTCCGCAGTACTTCGGCGAGGTGGACATCGACGGCGGGAGCGGGGAGCTGACGGTGCGGCTGCGCGCGGACGACGACGCGGTGCTGTTCACGAAGGTGCTGTGGCCGGGCCTTGTGGGGCAGTAACTCCGAGCGGTATCCGCCGCGGAACGGACTGCGCCAGGGGGCCGATCAAGGCCAGACAGAAATGGCCTGAATCGGTCAGAAATCCTCCAGATCGCCACGTAACCCGCCAGTCACAAAACGTTCGTGATCACGCAACACCGCTCGGTCACAGTGAAGCCATGACCGACGTGACGTCCTCGAAGAGCACCCGCCGCCCGCACCACTGGCGCCACGATCTGATCGAGCTCGCGGCCCTGTTCACCGCCGTGGTGGTGGCCGACACGATCGCCAAGACCATCGTCAAGGGGCCCGACGGCCCCCACCTGCTGGTCTTCTCGGCGATCGCGCTGGTCGCCACCGCGGGCTTCCACACCTGGTGGGCACGGAGGCACAGCCATGCCCCACCCCCGCCCGCACCCGCACCCGCACCCGCACCCGCCCCGACACCCGACAGCGCGCCGGAGTCCACCGGCACCGCCCTGTGGCGCCTGCGGACCACGGTCGACGACGCCCCCGGCAGCCTGGCCGCGCTGTGCACGGTGCTCGCCCGGCTCCGCGTCGACATCCTGACCCTCCAGACGCACCCGCTGCCCCGGGGCACGGTCGACGAGTTCCTGCTCCGCGCCCCGGCCGGCCTCTCCGCCGCCGACCTCGCCCGCGAGACCGCCGCCGCCGGCGGACGCGACACCTGGACCGAACGGGCCGACGCCCACGACCTCGTGGACACCCCCACCCGCGTCCTGGGCCTCGCCACCCGCACCGCGCTCGACGCCGCCGAACTCCCCCTCGCGCTGCGCCGGCTCCTCGGCCGGTGCACCCTGCACTCGATCCCGGCGGTCTCCCTCACCGGACGACCCACCGGCGAGGAGACGCCCGTCGAGGGCGTCCTGGAGGAGACCGTGATGAAGCTGCGCGACCCCGGCGGGGGCACGCTGCTCATCGAGCGGCCCCATCTCCCCTTCACCCCCACCGAGTTCGCCCGGGCCCGCGCGCTCGTCGAACTCGACGCGCGGCTCGGCCCCCGGGTGCCCCGCAGCCAGGACGTGTTCACCCTCCCCGAGGGCAACGAGATCACCGTCCGCCGCGCCGACCAGCGCGACCTGCCCGCCGCCCGCGCCCTGCACGAGCGCTGCTCGGCCCGCACCCTGGGGCTGCGCTACCACGGGCCGGTCGGCGACACGGACCGGTACCTCGACCACCTGCTGAGCCCCCGCTTCGGCCGCACCCTCGCCGTGCAGACCACCTCCGGACGGCTCGTCGCCCTCGGCCACCTGCTGTGGGACGGCGACGAGACCGAGGTGGCGCTGCTCGTCGAGGACGACTGGCAGCGCCGCGGGGTCGGCTCCGAACTCCTCGGCCGGCTCGTGGAGATGGCCGGGGAGGCCGGTTGCGAGAGCGTCTACGCCGTGACCCAGGCCTCCAACACCGGCATGGTCGCGGCGATGCGGGCGCTGGGCCTGCCCCTCGACTACCAGATCGAGGAGGGCACCCTGGTGATCACCGCCCGGCTGGACCCGGCACCGCGACGGAGCGAACCGTCCCTGCCGCAGTCCCACCCTCAGCCCCGCCCGCAGGCTCGGCGGAGCGAGCGCTGAGCGCTTCGGTGAGGTCGCGCCACAGGTCCTCGACGTCCTCCAGGCCCACCGACATCCGCAGCAGCCGGTCGCTGACGCCGGCCGCCCGGCGGTCGCCCTCGTGGACGATGCGGTGGCTGATGGACGCGGGGTGCTGGATCAGGGTGTCGACGCTGCCGAGGCTGACCGCCGGGGTGATGAGCCGGACGCCGGCGATCACCTCGTGCGGGTCCCCGTACACCTCGAAGGCGATCATCGCCCCGCCGATCGCCGGGTAGTGGACGCGGGCGATCCGCGGGTCGGTGGCGAGCCGGCGCACCAGCTCGGCGGCGGTGGTCGACGCCGCGCGCACCCGGACCGGGAGGGTGGAGAGGCCCCGGAGCAGCAGGTAGCCGGCGAACGGGTGGAGCACCCCGCCGGTGGCGAAGCGGACCCGGCGCAGCTCGCGGGCGAACTCCTCGTCGCAGGCGACGACGCCGCCCATGACGTCGCCGTGGCCGCCGAGGTACTTGGTGGCGCTGTGCAGGACGATCCGCGCGCCGAGCCCTGCCGGGCGCTGCAGGACCGGGGTGGCGAAGGTGTTGTCGACCAGGAGCGGCACCGAGCCGCAGGAGTGGGCGACGGCACGGATGTCGACCTCGGCCAGGGTCGGGTTGGCCGGGGACTCCACCATCACGAGGCCGGTGTCGGGGCGGATCGCGTCGGCGACGCCCGCCGGGTCGGTCCAGGTGACCTCGGTGCCGAGCAGCCCGGCGTCCAGGAGGTGGTCGCTGCAGCCGTAGAGCGGGCGGACCGCCACGACGTGCCGCAGGCCCTGGCTCGCGCGGGCCAGGACGACGGCGGTCAGGGCCGCCATGCCGCTGGCGAAGGCGACGGCGGCCTCGGTGCCCTCCAGGCGGGCGAGGGCGTCCTCGAAGCGGGCCACGGTCGGGTTGTCGAGCCGGGCGTAGACCGGCGGGCCTTCGGGCCGGGCGCCGGTGGCGGCGAACTCGTCGATGCGGGCGGCCTCCGCCCGGGCGTCGGACGAGGGGTAGGTGGTGGACAGGTCGAGCGGCGGGGCGTGCAGCCCGAGCGCGGCGAGGTCTTCCCGGCCGGCGTGCACGGCTTCGGTGGCGAGCGCCTTCGGGGTGGCCGAAGGGGCGTGATCCATGGCGTCCATGGGCGGCACTCTGAACGGATACCGGGAAGTAGCGATGCCTCTCCGTGCTACGTTCGGCAGATGGCCGAATCTGTCGTACTGGACACGGTCGATCTGCACATTCTCCGCCTTCTGCAGAACGACGCCCGGAGCACCTACCGCGAACTCGCCGCCGAGGTCGGCGTCGCCCCCTCCACCTGCCTGGACCGGGTGGCCCGGCTCCGCCGCACCGGGGTGATCCTGGGCCACCAGCTCCGACTGGATCCGGCCAAACTCGGTCGCGGTCTGGAGGCGCTGCTGCTCGTCCAGGTCCGGCCCCACCGGCGCGAACTGATCGGTCCGTTCGTCGACCGGATCCGGGCCCTGCCCGAGTCCCGGGCGCTCTTCCACCTCACGGGACCCGACGACTACCTCGTGCACGTGGCCGTCGCCGACCCCGCCGACCTGCAACGACTCGTGCTCGACGAGTTCACCTCGCAGCGCGAGGTGGCCCGGGTCGAGACCCGGCTGATCTTCCAGCAGTGGGAGTGCGGCCCGCTCCTCCCGCCCGGTGCGGGAGCGTCCTTGTCAGCCGTGTGAGCACCGGACGAGGGTGACGGGAGCATGGCGCAGGCATCAGGATGAGTCACATGCCAGAGAGTTCCCGCAGCCACCTGCCCCGTCAGGTCGCCGACGCCTTCGTCGACGACCTCATCGCCCTCGACCCGATCACCGGCACCCACCTGGGCGTCCGGGAGAGCGCAGGCCGCCTCCCCGACTTCTCGCCCGAAGGCCAGGAGGCCGTGGCCGAGCTCGCCCGCCGGACCCTCGCCCTGCTCGACGAGGCCGAGCGGACCCCGGGCGCGGACAGCGACGCCGAGCGGCGCTGTGCCCGCCTGCTCCGGGAGCGGCTCACCGCCGAACTCGCCGTGCACGAGGCCGACGAGGGCCTGTGCGCGGTCAGCAACATGCGCTCGCCGGTGCACAGCGTCCGGATCGCCTTCACCGTGATGCCCACCGAGACCGAGGACGACTGGACGGCCGTCGCGCAGCGGCTGCGGGCCGTCCCGGCCGCCCTGGAGGGCTACCGGGCGTCTCTCGCGCTCGGTCTGGAGCGCAAGCTGTACGGCGGGCCGCGCGCCACCGCCACCTTCGTGGAGCAGCTCGCCGACTGGGCGGGCGGCGACGGCGGGCCCGGCTGGTTCGAGCAGTACGCCGCGGAGCGCCCGGACTCCCTGCCGGCGGAGCTGCGTACCGAACTCGCCGCGGCCGCCGCGGAGGCGAGCGGCGCCCTCGCCGCGCTGCGGGACTGGATGCGCGACGTGTACGCCCCCGCCGTCGCCGGCGCCCCCGACACCGTGGGCCGCGAGCGCTACCGGCGCTGGAGCCGCTACTTCAACGGCACCGACCTGGACCTCGACCAGGCGTACGCGTACGGCTGGGACGAGTACCACCGGCTGCGCGCCGAGATGGTGACCGAGGCCGACCGGATCCTGCCCGGCTCCGACCCGTGGGAGGCGCTCGCCCACCTCGACGAGCACGGCACCCACATCGAGGGCGTCGACGAGGTCCGCGCGTGGCTCCAGGGGCTCATGGACGAGGCGATCGACGCACTGGACGGCACCCACTTCGAACTCGCCGAGCGGGTGCGGAAGGTGGAGTCCCACATCGCCCCGGCGGGCGGGGCCGCCGCCCCGTACTACACCGGCCCCTCCGAGGACTTCTCGCGCCCCGGCCGGACCTGGCTGCCGGTCGACGGGCAGACCCGCTTCCCGGTCTACGACCTGGTGTCGACCTGGTACCACGAGGGCGTCCCCGGCCACCACCTCCAGATCGCGCAGTGGGCGCACGTCGCCGACAGCCTCTCCCGCTACCAGGCGACGATCGGCATGGTCAGCGCCAACGCCGAGGGCTGGGCGCTGTACGCGGAGCGGCTGATGGACGAGCTCGGCTTCCTGCCGGACGCGGAGCGCCGGCTCGGCTACCTGGACGCGCAGATGATGCGGGCCTGCCGGGTGATCGTGGACATCGGCATGCACCTGGAGCTGGAGATCCCGGCGGACTCGCCGTTCCACCCGGGCGAGCGGTGGACCCCGGAGCTGGCGCAGGAGTTCTTCCAGCGGCACAGCAGCCGGCCGCCGGCGTTCGTGGAGAGCGAGCTGACCCGCTATCTGTCGATGCCGGGCCAGGCGATCGGCTACAAGCTGGGCGAGCGGGCGTGGCTGCTCGGCCGCGAGCGGGCCCGCGAGGCGCACGGCGAGGCCTTCGACGCGAAGGCCTGGCACATGGCCGCGCTGAGCCAGGGGCCGCTGGGCCTGGACGACCTGGTGGACGAGATCTCCCGCCTCTGATCCGATCCCGCGGGAGGTTTCCCCGGCGGTCGGCTTGATCCGCCGGGGAAACCCCTGTTGGCTCTGTTGCCATGAACGGTCCCCCGCACGACTACACGCCGGACGCCACCGACTGGCGGATCCTCGACGCCCTCCAGGCCCAGGGCCGGGCCAGCTACGCCGACCTCGCCCGCGCCGTCTCGATGTCGCCCTCGGCGGTGACCGAGCGGGTGCGGCGCCTGGAGGACGCCGGGGTGATCACCGGCTACACCGCCGTGGTCGACCACGAGCGGCTCGGCCTGCCGATCCTCGCCTTCGTACGGCTCCGCTACCCCACCGGCAACTACAAGCCCTTCCACGACCTGGTGGCCGTCACCCCCGAGGTCCTGGAGGCGCACCACGTCACCGGCGACGACTGCTTCGTGATCAAGGTCGCCGCCCGGTCGATGCGCCACCTGGAGGAGATCTCCGGGAAGATCGGCACGCTCGGCTCGGTGACGACCAGCGTCGTCTACTCCTCGCCGCTCCCCCGCCGGCCCGTCAGCCGCTGAGCGCGTCCCCGCCGGTGCGGAGGCGAACGGAGGAGCCGTGCCGGTCCTTGGCGACCTCCAGCTGGGCGGGGATCCGGCGGCGCAGGTCGGCGACGTGGCTGACAAGGCCGACGCTCCTGTTCCGTTCGCGCAGCGAGTCCAGGACGTCGAGGACCTCGTCGAGGGTCTGGTCGTCGAGGCTGCCGAAGCCCTCGTCGATGAAGAGGGTGTCGAGCCGGACGCCGCCGGCCTCGTCGGTGACCACGTCGGCGAGGCCGAGCGCGAGGGCGAGCGAGGCGAAGAAGGTCTCTCCGCCGGACAGGGTGGCGGTGTCGCGGGCGTTGCCGGTCCAGGCGTCGACGACGTGCAGTCCGAGACCGCTGCGGCGGGTGCCCGCGCGCGCGTCGGAGTGGACGAGGGTGTAGCGGCCCGAGGACATCCGCTGGAGGCGGGCGGAGGCGGCCGCGGCGACCTGTTCGAGCCGGGCGGCGAGGACGTACGACTCCAGGCGCATCCGGCGCTCGTTGTCGGCGGAGGTGCCGGCGGTGAGGCCGGCGAGCCGGGCCACCCGGTCGTGTTCGGCGCGCAGCGGGCCGAGGCGGCGCACCTCGGTCTCGGCCTGGCGGGCGAGGGCGGCGAGACCGGTGGCGCGCTCGCGGGCCGCCGTGAGCGCGGCGCCCGCGGCCCGCAGCGCGCGCTCGGCCGCCGCGTGGGCGGCCTCGGCCCCGGCCGGGTCGACGGGCGGCAGCGCGGCTGCCTCGGCGACGCCGGGTTCGGCGAGCCGGTCGGCGACGGTGGCCGCCTCGGCCTGCCAGACGTCGAGCCGGTGCTGGCAGGCGCGGCGGCGCTGCTCGTCCAGGAGGGCGGCGGCGGCCTCGGCGGGGGTGGTGAAGCCGGCCCGGTAGGCGGCGTCGGCGAGGTGGGCGTCCGCCTTCTTCAGGCGGTCGGCGGCCAGTTCCTCGGCGCGTACGGCTCCGGCGGCGCCGACCAGGAGGGCGATGCGGCGCTCCAGGAGCCCGGCGTGCTCGGCGACGGTGGCGAACGCGCCGCGGCCCCGCGCCAGTTCCTCGGCGAGCGCGGCCCGCTGCCGTTCGAGGCCTTCGCGGTGGGAGGTGCGGGCGGCGACGCGCCGCTCCGCGTCCTGCCGCTCGGCGACCCGCTCCTCGTGCTCGCGCTCGGCCCGCGCGAGCGCCTCGCGCGCCGCGTGGGTGCGCCCGGCGAGCGCGTGCGCCTCCGCGTGACGCGCGGTCAGTTCAGCCGCCTCGTCGGCGAGTTCGGCGACGGTGGGCCGGCCGTCCGAGGCTCCTGGGGTGCCCAGGGAGCGCACCTCCTCGCGGGCGGCGGCGAGCGCCTCGCGGGTGCCGGCGAGCGCGCGCTCGGCGGCCCGGCCGCGCTCGTCGGCCTCGGTGTAGCGGGCGTACGCGGCCTCCTCGGCGGCCCGGTCGACGTGGTCGGCCGTGAGGGCGGTCGGGGCGGGGTGGCTGGTGGAGCCGCACACCTGGCAGGGGTCGCCGTCGGCGAGGGTGGCGGCGAGTTCGGCGGCGATGCCGCGCAGCCGGCGGGACTTGAGGTCGAGCCAGGTCTCGTGGGCGGTGTTGCGGGCCTCTCGGGCGGTGGCGTACCGCTCCTCGGCACGGGCCAGGTCCTCGGCGAGGGCGTCGCGGCGGCGGGCGGCGGCGAGCCGGAGGCGGAGGGGTTCGAGGCGGCCGGCGAGCTGTTCGGCGCGGGTGACGGCCTCCTGCGCGGAGTCGACGGCCTGCTGGAGCGCGGCGCGCCGGGGCTCCCAGTCGGCGAGCCAGCCGGCCGCCTCCTGGAGGGCCTCCTCGTCGGCGCGGGCCTCCCGGTCGAGGAGGGCGCGCTCCGCGGCGAGTTCGGCGGCGACGCTCTCGGCGCGGCGGGCGGCGGCGAGCCCGCCGAGCTCCTCGCGGAGCCGGTTCTCCAGGGTGGAGAGGTGCTCGGCCGGGGACTCGGCGAGCTCGGGGGGCAGTTCGGCGCGGGCCGCGTCACGGTCGGCGAGCGCCCCGGCGTGTTCGCGGACGGCCTCGTGGCGCAGGGCGAGCGCGGGGGCGACCCGGTCGGCCTTGAGGGCGAGGTCGAGGGCGTGCCGGTCCCGGTCCCGCTCCGGGACGCGGGCGGTCAGCGCCTCCTGGCGGCGCAGCGCCTCGGCGTGCCGGGCCTGCCGGGCGGCGAGGTCACGGGCGTCCGCCGCGGCGGCGCGGGCGAGGCCCTCGGCGTGCTCGGCGGCGGCGAGGCGGACGGCGGCGATGTCGGCGGCCTCGCGGGCCTCGGTGCGGGCGACGGCGCCCCAGCCGAGGACGGCGTCGGCGAGGCCCGGTTCACCCGGCCTGCCGTCGACGGGGGTGCTCGCGGCGGGCAGGCCCCCGGCGGCCTGGGCCATGCGGTGGGCGAGGGCGAGGAGGCGGGCGTCGCCCTCCTCGACGCGGTGGGCGGCGGCGCGGCGGAGCTCGGCGAGGCGTTCCTCGACGGCGGCGAAGCGACGGGTGTCGAAGAGGCGGCCGAGGAGCTTGCCGCGGGCCTCGGCGTCGGCGCGCAGGAAGCGGGCGAAGTCGCCCTGCGGGAGCAGCACGACCTGGCAGAACTGGTCGCGGCTCATGCCGAGGAGCTGGGTGATCTCCTCGCCGATCTCCTGGTGGGACTTGGAGAGCCCGGTCCACGCGCGCGTGGCGGGGTCGTACTCGCGCAGGGTGCTCTGCGCCTTCTCCGTGGTGAAGCCGCCGCCGCGCTTCTTGGGGCGCGGCTGGGCGGGGCTGCGCCGGATCTCCAGGCGCCGGCCGCCGACGGTGAGGTCGAGCAGCACCTCGGTGAGGGTGTCCACGGGCGCGTGGTCGCTGCGGAGGGTGGAGCCGGAGGACTGGCGGGCGCCGGGCACGCTCCCGTACAGGGCGAAGCAGACCGCGTCGAGGACGGAGGTCTTGCCCGCGCCGGTGGGTCCGTGGAGGAGGAACAGCCCGGCGGCGGACAGGGCGTCGAAGTCGACGGTCTGGGTGGTCCCGAAGGGGCCGAAGGCGGTGATCTCCAGCCGGTGCAGCCTCATCGGCCGGCCTCCCGTTCGGTGGTGGCTGCCTCGACGCGGACGTCGTCGAAGGCGCCGTACAGCACAGTCCGTTCGGCCGGGTCGAGGCCGTCGCCGGCGCGGACGTAACTCACGAAGTCCTCGGCGATCTGCTGGTCGCTGCGGCCCCGGAGCCGCTGGGCGTAGGAGGCGAGGGAGTCGGTGTCGGCGCGTTCGGGGTCGAAGACGAGGCTCAGGGTGTGCGGGAAGCGCGCGGCGAGCCGGGCCATCGGGTCGTGGGGCCGGACGGCGTCGGTGAGGGTGGCCTCGATCCAGGAGTCCCGGTGCCGCTCGTGCGCGGGGTCGTCCAGCAGCTCGTCGAGCCGGCCCCGGAGACGGGCGAGGGGGCGGGGCACCGGGCAGTCGACGCGCTCGGCGGCGGCGATCGCGCCGTCGCCGTCCAGGTCGATCAGCCACATCGTCTTGCGGTGATCGGCCTCGGAGAAGGAGTAGGCGAGCGGCGAACCGGAGTAGCGCACCCGCGGGGTCAGCGTCTGGGAACCGTGCAGGTGGCCGAGGGCCACGTAGTCCACGCCGTCGAAGACCGCGGCGGGGACGGCCGCGACGCCGCCGACGGTGATGTCGCGCTCGCTGTCGCTGGGCGCGCCGCCCGCGACGAAGGCGTGCGCGAGGACGACGGAACGCGTCCCCTCGGGCCGGGCGGCGAGGTCCGCCCGCACCCGGTCCATCGCGGCGGAGAGCACCGCCTCGTGCCCGGACCTCGCCGCGCCGAGCTGCTCCCGTACCAGCGCCGGCTCCAGGTACGGCAGGCCGTAGAGGGCGACCTCGCCGTGGGCGTCCGTGAGGACGACGGGGGTGCCGATGCCTGCCGGGTCGGTCCGCAGGTGGACGCCCGCGCGGCCGAGGAGTCCGGCGCCGACGCCGAGGCGGCGGGCCGAGTCGTGGTTCCCGGAGATCATGACCGTGGGCACGCCGGCCTCGGCGAGGCGGTGCAGCGCGCGGTCGAACAGCTCGACGGCGGGCAGCGGCGGCACGGCCCGGTCGTAGACGTCCCCGGCGACGAGCACGGCGTCCACCTCGCGGTCGCGGACGGTGGCGACGAGGTGGTCGAGGAAGGCGGCCTGGGCTTCGAGCAGGCCGACGCGGTGGAAGGACCGGCCGAGGTGCCAGTCCGAGGTGTGCAGGAACCTCACGTCGTCGTCCCACCCCGCATGCGCGTGCCGCTCCTCGCCCCTGGTCCTGGATCCAAGATCTTGGATCCAGGATTCCGGATCCAGAATCCTGTGTCCCGGATTCTGGATATTGGATCCCGGATCCCGGATCCGAAGTTTGTGTCCCGGATTCTGGATCCAAGATTCTGGATCCAGAATTCTGGCGCCCGGATCCTGGATCCAGGGCCCCGGATCTTGGATCCGTTGCTCTATCGTCCGCCCACCACGCTAACCCGGCGGGGGCAGTGGCCGGGGCCACAAGCGGAGGCTCAGGCGTCGCCGTACGCCTCGCCGCCGAGTTCCACGGTGGCCGTGCCGGCCGTCACGTCGGCGAGCCAGGCGCGGAAGGCGGGCACGTCGGCGTCGGGGAGGCCGATCTCGAGGGTGACGGCCTCGGCGTAGCGCACCTCGCGGACGGAGCGGCCGGTGGAGCGGAGGTCGTTCTCCAGTTTTCCGGCCCGCTGGTGGTCGACGGTGACGGTGGCGAGCCGGTAGCGCTGGCGGGTGAGGGTGCCGAGGGCGTCGAGGGCCTCGCCGACGACGCCGCCGTAGGCGCGGATGAGGCCGCCCGCCCCGAGCTTCACGCCGCCGTAGTAGCGGGTGACGACGGCGGCGACGTACCGCATGTCGCGGCGCAGCAGCATCTGGAGCATGGGGACGCCGGCGGTGCCGCCGGGTTCGCCGTCGTCGCTGGCCTTCTGTACGGAGGCGTCGGCGCCGAGCACGTAGGCGAAGCAGTTGTGGGTGGCCGTCGGGTGCTCGCGGCGGATCCGGGCGACGAACTCCTGTGCCTCCTGCTCGTCGGCGACGGGCGCGAGCGCGCAGAGGAAGCGCGAGCGGTTGATCTCGGTCTCGTGGACGCCCTCGTGGGCCAGCGTGCGGTACTGCTCCTGCATCCCGCCAGCCTACGTGCCGTACGGGTCCCGGTCGGCGCCGCCCGGTCCCGGGGCTCCGGCTGCGGGCGGGTGGGCCCCCGGCACGTCGGGGAGGCCGGCGAAGGGGAGGGCGCGCAGGGCGAGGGCCCAGCCGAGCCGGGCCTCGCCGGATTCGGCGGAGCGGCCGGTGAGCTCGGCGACGCGGCCGATGCGGTTGAGGACGGTGTTGCGGTGGCAGTAGAGGAGTTCGGCGGCGCGGGAGGCGGAGCAGCCGTGGTCGAGCCAGACGCGGAGGGTGGTGAGGAGCGCGGTGCGTTCGCCGCCGGTGGCGAGGACGGGTCCGAGGTGGACGGTGACGATCCGCTCGGCGATGTCGGGGCGGCCGCCGAGCAGGATCTCGGTGAGGCGGTCGTCGAAGACGGCGGCCTCACCGCTGCCGGCGGGGAGGGTGCGGAGGGTCTGCTCGGCGAGCCGGAGGGCGCGGCCCGCCTGGGAGAGGCGTTCGAACTCGGGCGAGACGCCGGCGGTGGCGCCGGTGCGTTCGCGCAGCGCGTCGAGGAGGCGGAGCAGCGCGGGATCGGGCCGGGCGCCGGGCGGGGACGGGGTCCGGCCGGCGGGGGTGTCGCGGCGCGGGAGGCGGACGACGCCGGCGTACCGGCCGGAGCGCGGGCGCCAGAACGACCAGAGTCCCTGGGCCTCCAGGACGGGCGCGGGCTGCGGCGGCGCGGCCGGGTCCTGGGTGGCGACCACGACGACGTACCGGTCCTGGGCGGGCACGCCGAGGGCTGCGGCCGCGGCGGCCGCGACGGCGGGGTCGTCGGCACGGCCGTCGAGCAGCGCGTCGAAGAGGGCGGCCCGGCGGGTGTCCCGCTGGTTCTGGAGCTCCAGCTGGGCGAGCCGGTAGGCGTCGGCCATCGCGACCGAGTAGCGGTCGATGGTCTCCCAGACGGCGCCGGCGACGTCGAGCTCCAGGTCGCGGCTGTCCGCCTCGCGGCCGCTCCTGGTGCGCAGGTGCTCGGCCATGAGCTGCCACAGGACCCGGCCGCCGCGCCGGTACGCCTGGAGGACGATGTCCAGCGGGACGCCCTGCTCGGCGCGGCGGCGGCCGGTGTCGCGGGCGGCGCCCTCGAAGTCGCCGCCGGTCGGGGCGAGGCCGCCGAAGTCCTCCAGGGCGCGCAGCATGTTGTCCCGGCAGAACCCCCACAGGTCCTCGCGGGTGACGGGGTCGCCGGCGGCGTAGGTGCCGGAGTGGGCGCGGATGTCGTCGACGGCCCGGTCGGTGAGCCGGTCGACGTCGGCGAGCAGCGCGGCGGCGAGGGTGCGGCGGAGCGCGCCGGAGCCGCCGGCCGGGTCCAGCCGGGTGTGCGCGCCGGAGCCGCCGGCCGAACCGGGCCGGGTGCGCGCGGCGGGCCCGACGTGCGGGCCGCCCGGCCGGCCGGGCCTCGGTCCGGGGGTTCCGGGGGTTCCGGGGGTTCCGGAGGCTCCGGGGGCTCCGGCAGCTCCGGAAGATCCGAGGGCTCCGGAAGATCCGGGCGGTCCGGAGGCTCCGGGAGCTCCAGGGGCTCCCGGCGCTCCGGGTGGGCTGGACGTCATGGCCCGCACCGTAACGCCGTGGTTTGGCGATTGCCACGCCCGGGCGGCGGCCGGGTGGCCGATGCCCAGCCCGGATCGCCGCATGGTGTGCGTCTGCACATGGTGTGGGGGTGGTCCGGCGATCGATTCTGTGCCGTGTCACGGAATGTTGACATCGCCGTCAACTCCACGTCTTGGGAGCGTGTCATGTCACTGAGCGTCGCCGGCGTCCTGGGCGAGTCCGCCCGTCACTTCCCCGACCGGATCGCCGTCGTCGAGGGCGCGAGCCGGTTCACCTACCGCGAGCTGTGGGACGGGGCGCTGCGCTGCGCGGCCGGGCTGCGGGAGGCGGGGGTGAAGCCGGGCGACCGGGTGGCGGTGCTGCTGCCGAACACCGTCGAGTTCCTGCGCGTCTACTACGGCGCGCTCGCCGCCGGCGCCACCGTCGTGCCGGTGCACGCGCTGCTCGTCGCCGACGAGGTGCGATACGTCCTGGAACACAGCGGGGCGACGGCGATCGTGAGCGGCGGGCCGCTGTGGGCGGTCGCCGACGAGGCGGCGCGGGCGGCCGGGGTGCGGGCCTTCCAGGGCGGGCCGTCGGCGCCGGAGCCGCTGGCGGCGGCGGAGCCCGCCGAGCCGTCCGACACGGCGGTGATCCTCTACACGAGCGGCACCACGGGCCGCCCCAAGGGCGCCTGCCTCACCCATCTCAACATCGTCATGAACGCGTCCGTCACCTCGCAGGACCTGCTCGGTCTCGGCGCGGACGACGTCGTCCTCGGCTGTCTGCCGCTCTTCCACAGCTACGGGCAGACGTGCGCGATGAACGGGACGCTGCGGCAGGGCGCCACGCTGGTGCTGCTGCCGAGGTTCAGCGGCCCCGCGGCGCTCGACGTGCTCGCCGACGAGGGCGTGACGGTGTTCATGGGCGTGCCGACGATGTACCACGCGCTGGTGGAGGCGGCGGCCTCCTCCGACCGGCGTCCTGAGGCGCTGCGGGCGGCGGTCTCCGGGGGCGCGGCGCTGCCGGTCGCGGTCCTGGAGCGTTTCGAGGAGGCCTTCCGGACGCCGGTCCTGGAGGGGTACGGGCTGACGGAGACCGCGCCGGTGGCGACGTTCAACCAGCCGCACCTGGGGCGGCGGCCGGGCACGGTGGGGCATCCGGTGTGGGGCGTGGAGGTCGGGGTGGCCGACGCGGCGGCCGAGGACGCGATCCGGCTGCTGCCGGACGGCGCGGTCGGCGAGATCGTGGTGCGCGGGCACAACGTCTTCGCCGGCTATCTCGACGATCCCGCGGCGACGGCGGCGGCGGTCGTGGACGGCTGGTTCCGCACCGGCGATCTGGGCGTCCGCGACGAGGACGGCTTCCTGCGGATCGTGGACCGGAAGAAGGACCTGGTGATCCGGGGCGGGTTCAACATCTATCCGCGCGAGGTGGAGGAGGTCCTGGTCCGTCACCCGTCGGTGTCCGAGGTCGCCGTGATCGGCGTGCCCGACGAGGCCAAGGGCGAGGAGGTGTGCGCGGTGGTGGTCCGGCGCGAGGGCGCGGGTCCCGTCGCGGAGGAGGAGCTCGTCGACTGGGCGCGGGAGCGGCTCGGCCGCCACAAGTACCCGCGCCTCGTCCGCTTCGTCGACGCCCTGCCCCTGGGCCCGACCGGCAAGGTCCTCAAGCGCGCCCTCGTGGAACCCCGGCCGTGACGGCGCCCGAGGCGGCGCTCGCCGCCGGGCGGGTGCGGGGCGCGTTCGTGGCCGGCGGGGTGGCCCGCTTCCTGGGCGTGCCGTACGCGCGGCCGCCGTTCGGGCCGCTGCGGTTCCGGGCGCCGGAGCCGGTGGAGCCGTGGGAGGGGGTGCGGTCGGCGACGGAGTTCGGGCCGACCGCGCCGAAGCGGCCCTACGCGCCACCGCTGGACGCGCTGTTGCCGGACCCGGCGGTCGAGGGCGACGACTGCCTCAACGTCAACGTCTGGGCGCCCTGGGACACCGCGTCCGGCACCGGGCGGGGCGGCCGGCCGGTGATGGTGTGGATCCACGGCGGTTCGCTGATCCACGGCTCCAACGCCGTCCCCGTCTACGACGGCGCCGCGTTCGCCCGCGACGGCGTGGTCCTCGTCTCCGTCAACTACCGGCTCGGCGTGGAGGGGTTCGGGGTCTTCCCCGACGCGCCGGCCAACCTCGGTCTGCGCGACCAGCTCGCCGCGCTCACCTGGGTGCGGGAGAACGTCGCGGCCTTCGGGGGCGATCCGGCGCGGGTGACGGTCTTCGGGGAGTCGGCGGGCGCGATCTCGATCGCGGCGCTGCTCGCCTCGCCGCTCGCGCACGGGCTGTTCCGGCGGGCGGTCGTGCAGAGCGGGGCGCCCATGGCGCTGCCGGTGGCGCGGGCGCGGCGGACGACCGAGGCCGTGGCGAAGCGGCTCGGGGTCCCGGCGACGGCGGAGGCGTTCGCCGCGGTGGACCGGGAGCGGCTGCTGACGGCGCAGACGGAGGTGACGGCGAAGGGCTCGCCGCTCACCGGCGGCGGCCACTCCTTCCAGCTCGTGGTCGACGGCGACGTGCTGCCGCGCGATCCGGCGGAGGCCCTGCTCGGCGACGGCGGGCCGGGCGTGGCGTCCGGCGAGGTCGACCTGCTGCTGGGGACGACATCGGAGGAGTACCGGCTCTGGTTCGTGCCGAGCGGCCTCGTGGAGCGGCTGTCGGCGCCGACGCTGCGGCTCGCGCTGTGGAAGTCGCGGGTGCCGTCGCGTACGGCGCGGGTCTACCGGGCGAACCGGCCGCAGGCCAGGCCCGGCGAGATCCTGGGCGCGCTGGCCACCGACAAGCTGCTGCGGGTGCCGCTCAACCGGCTCGCCGACGCGCGGCTGCGGTCGGGGGCGGCGGGACGGACGTACGTGTACGAGTTCGGCTGGCCGTCGCCGGTGCTCGGCCTCGGCGCCTGCCACGCCCTGGAGCTCGGCTTCGTCTTCGACACCCTGGACACCCCGGAGGCGCGGGCGATGACGGGGCCGGACGCGCCGCGCGCGCTGGCGGCGGCGATGCACGCGGCCTGGGTGGCGTTCGCGGCGGAAGGCGATCCGGGGTGGCGGGCGTGGGACGCGGAGCGGCCGGTGATGGCCTTCGGCCCGGGCCGTCCGTCCCTGGTCCTGGCCCCCCGGGAGGACGAACGGCGCGCCTGGGACGGCTGAGGCCCCCACCGCGCCCACCGCGCCCACCGCCGGGTCCGGCACGGGAAGGATCCGGGGCCGCGGCGGGTTCGTACCGGGGGAAGGCCCGTACGGAACGAACGAACGAAGGAAGGCATCAGGGATGAGCGTCGACACCACGATCACCGAGGCTGCGGAGCGCTCCGAGGAGGAGACCGTCCGCCGGATCCTGACGGGCACGGGCGACACCTGGGCGATCGTGGGCCTCTCCGCGAACCGGGAGCGCGCCGCGTACGGGGTGGCGGCCGTGCTCCAGCGCTTCGGCAAGCGGATCGTGCCGGTCCACCCGAAGGCGGAGACGGTCCACGGGGAGCGGGGCTACGCCTCCCTCGCCGAGATCCCGTTCCCGGTCGACGTCGTGGACGTCTTCGTCAACAGCTCCCTGGCGGGCGCGGTCGCCGACGAGGCGCGGGAGGCCGGCGCGAAGGCGGTCTGGTTCCAGCTCGGCGTCGTCGACGAGGCGGCGTACGCCCGCACGACGGAGGCGGGCCTGGACATGGTGATGGACCGCTGCCCGGCGATCGAGATCCCGCGCCTGGGCTGACACCGCGTCACGGACGGCGCGTCACGGACGGCGGGTCACGGACGGCGGGTCACGGACGGCGGGTCACGGACGGCCCGCCGCCCGGGCCGTCACTCCACGGGCCGGCCGAGCCCCTCCAGGACGACGGCGTTCGGCAGCTGGGCGAAGGCCTTGCCCGGGAGGATGAGCTTTCCCCGGCGGCGGCCGCTGCCGACGAGCACCCAGGGGGTGTCGACGACGGCGGCGTCCACGAGGAGGGGCCACGCGGCGGGGAGGCCGACGGGGGTGATGCCGCCGTACTCCATGCCGCTGTCGCCGGTGGCGGTCTCCATCGGCGCGAAGCTCACCTTGCGGGCGCCCAGGTGCTTGCGGACGACGCCGTTGACGTCGACGCGGTGGGCGGACTTCACCAGGCACGCGGCGAGCGTCGTCGTCTCGCCGCGCTTCCCCGCCACGACGACGCAGTTCGCGGACGCGTCGAGGAGGGCCGGGCCGTGGTGCTCGACGAAGACGGCGGTGTCGGCGATGGCCGGGTCGGTGTCGACGTAGAGGATCTGCTCGGCGGGCACCGGTCCGGTCCAGGCGCGCACGGCCGCGGCGACGGGCGGCGTGAGGAGGTCCGGGCGGTCGGGGGCGGGCAGGGCGTCGTCGAAGTCTCCGATGGGTGCGCGCATGCGCGCCACGCTAGCGGCTCCCGCCCGGCGCCCGGCCCGCCGTCTCGGCGTACGGGCGGCCGTCTCAGCGTACGGGCGGCACCGAGACGGCCATGGTCAGCTCGACGGTCTCGTCGCCGTCGTTGCGGTACGTGTGCGGGGCCGAGGCCTCGAAGACGGCGGAGGTGCCGGCGGGGACGGTGTGCTCGACGCCGTCGACGACGAGGGTGAGCACGCCGGCGGTGACGTGGAGCAGCTCGGTGGTGCCCTGCGGGTGCGGGTCGGAGGAGCTGCCGTCGCCGGACACGAGGGACCAGGACCAGAGTTCCAGCGGGCCGCGGGCCTCGGTGCCGACGAGCAGGGTGGTGTGGCTGCCGGCCGGGGTGGACCACATGCGGACGGCCTGCTCCGGCGGCACGAGCCGGACGTGGGTGCCCTGCTCGTGGTCGAGGAGGGTGGTGAGGGAGACGCCGAGGGCGTCGGCCAGCTTCACGGTGGTGCCGACGCTCGGGTTGGTCCTGGCCTGCTCGATCTGGATGATCATGCCGCGGCTGACGCCGGAGCGGGCGGCGAGCGCGTCCAGGGTGAAGCCCCGTTCGTTGCGCCAGCGCTTGAGGTTACGGGCGAGCGACTGGGTCAGCTGGTCGAGGTCCGACACATTCCGTCCAATATTCTCGATGGAAGAGTCCAATAGACTGCACTACGGTGCAGCGCACCCGATCGTGCACTGCACTGTACTGCCCCGGCCCGCCCGTACCCGCCTGCGAGGACCCCCATGACCGCCGTGTTCGCCCTGGCCACCGCCCTCCTCTGGGGCCTCGCCGACTTCGGGGGCGGACTGCTCACCCGGCGCCTCCCGGCCCTCACCGTCGTCGTGGTCTCGCAGGTCCTCGCCGTCCTCGTCCTCGGCGCGGTCGTCGCCGCGACGGGCGCCTGGACCGAGGCGGGCCCCGAGCTCTGGTACGCAGTCGCCGCGGGCGTCGTCGGCCCCGCCGCGATGCTCGCCTTCTACAAGGCCCTCGCGCTCGGCCCGATGGGCGTCGTCTCGCCGCTCGGCTCGCTCGGCGTGGTCGTCCCCGTCACCGTGGGCCTCGTCCTGGGCGACCGGCCCGGCCTGTTCCAGGTCGGCGGCATCGTCGCCGCGATCGTGGGCATCGTCCTCGCCGGCGGCCCCGAGCTGCGCGGCGCTCCCGTCCGGCGTCAGGCCGTCGTCCTCACGCTCTTCGCCGCCTTCGGCTTCGGTGCGGTCATGGCGCTCATCGCCGAGGCGTCGACCACGGTCACCGGCCTCTTCCTCGCGCTCTTCGTGCAGCGCGTCACCAACGTCGCCGTCGGCGGCGGCGCGCTGTACCTCTCCGTGCGGCGCGGCGGCCGGGCGCTGCCCGAGGAGGGCTTCGGGGTGATCCGCGGCGCGCTTCCGGCGCTCGCCTTCGTGGGTCTGGCCGACGTCGCCGCCAACGGCACGTACGCCATCGCGGCGCAGCGCGGTCCGGTCCTGGTGGCCGCCGTGCTCGCCACCTTCTACCCGGTGGTGACCGCGCTCGCCGCGTTCGGCATGCTCCGCGAGCGACTCCGCGCCGTCCAGGCGGCGGGTGCGGGACTCGCGCTCGTCGGCACGGTCCTCATCGCGGGCGGCTGACCCGCGGGGGGGCTGACCCGCGGGGGGGTGCACCGCAGGGGGGTGCCCCGCAGAGGGCACCGCAGGGGGGGGCTGCCCCGCGGGCGTCGGCTCACGGGCGCCTGAGCAGCGGGCGTCGACTCAGGACGACGGGGCCTCGGCCTGCTCCTGCTCGATCTCCCAGGCCGCGAGGGCCGCCAGCTGCTCGGAGGTGACGTCCTCCGGTATCGGCCTCGGGGCCGGCGTGCGCAGCGGCGGCTGCCAGCCCCGCTCCGGATCCCAGCGGCGTACGACCCTGGCCGGGGCGCCCGCCACCACCGAGTGGTCGGGCACCTCGCCGCGGACCACCGCGCCGGCCGCGACGACGACGTTCCGGCCGATCCGCGCGCCCGGCAGGATCACCGCCCCGGTGCCCAGCCAGCAGCCGGGGCCGATCGAGACCGGCTCGGAGCGGGGCCACTGGCGGCCGATGGGCTCGTGCGGATCGTCGTAGCTGTGGTTCGTCGACGTGATGTAGACGTACGGACCGCAGTAGGTGTCCGAGCCGATGGTGATCGTCGTGTCGGCGATGACGTGGCTGCCGCGGCCGAGGACGACACCGTCGCCGAGGGTCAGCACCGTCTCCGTGCCGAGGTCGAGCCCCGGCAGCATCCCGGCGGTCAGGGTCACCTGCTCGGCGATGATGCAGCACGCGCCGATCTCGATCCACCGCTCGCCGAAGACCGTGCCCTGCGGGAAGGCGAGCCGGGTGCCCTCGCCGAGCCGCCGGAAGCGCAGCCGCCCGGGGTGCTCCGCCGTCACCGCGCCCGCCTGCTGCGCCCAGCGCAGGCCGCCCTGGAGGGCGTGGGCGACGACCCGGCGCCGCCAGGCGGTCAGGGATGAGAACGTGTTTCCGTTTTTGGGCACCCCGACACCGTAGTCGGCGGCGTCGGAGCCGATCAGCGCCGTCCCCTGTGATGTCCGTCATGGGCCCGGCATAGGGTGCGGGCAGAACACCGGATGGCGCGACACCACCACGGCCGCACGGGCCGTACGGACCCCCAGGAGTGAGACCCCATGGCAGAGGCGTTGATCAAGGCCGTCGGCGGCAAGGAGCCGGTCGTCGACCCGACCGCCTTCACGGCCCCGACCTCGGTGGTGCTCGGCGAGGTGACGCTCGGGGCGCGCGCCGGGATCTGGTACCACGCGGTGCTGCGCGCCGACTGCGGTCCCATCACCGTCGGCGAGGACTCCAACGTCCAGGACAACTGCACCGTCCACGTCGACCCCGGCTTCCCCGTCTCGATCGGCGACCGCGTCACGATCGGGCACAACGCCACCGTCCACGGCTGCGTCATCGAGGACGACGTCCTCGTCGGCATGGGCGCGACCGTGCTCAACGGCGCCCGGATCGGCGCGGGCTCGCTCATCGCGGCGCAGGCCCTGGTGCCGCAGGGCATGGAGGTGCCGCCCGGCTCGCTGGTCGCCGGCGTCCCCGCGAAGGTCCGCCGCGCGCTGACCGAGGAGGAGCAGGCCGGCATCCGGCTGAACGCCGAGATGTACCTCCACCTGGCCAAGACGCACGCCGAGGCGTACGAGGACTGATCCCGCGCTTCCCCCGACACTCGCCTACGTGACGGAGGGCGGCGCCCGGAACGCTCCCGGGTGCCGCCCTCCGTCACGTACGGACGCGCCGCGCGCTCACTCCGCCGCGACCGGCTCCCGCGGAGCGTCCGACTCCGGCTCCGAATCCGAATCCGGCTCGCGCTGCTGTCGCTGCGCCTCTGCGGCGGCCTTCTTGGCACGGTTCTTGATGACGAGCATCGAGGTGACGCCGATGAGGACGGCGAGCACCAGGCCCAGCCAGGAGAACCGCTTCAGCCACGCCTCGGCGACGATGCCGACGGAGTAGATGACGGCGGTCGTGCCGCCCGCCCAGAGGATGCCGCCGAAGACGTTGGCGACGAGGAACTTCCAGTACGGCATCTTCAGGACGCCCGCCAGCGGGCCTGCGAAGATCCGCAGCAGGGCGATGAAGCGGCCGAAGAAGACCGCCCACATGCCCCACTTCTGGAAGGAGCGCTCGGCGAGCGCGATGTTCGCCTCGCCGAAGTGCTTGGGGAACTTCCCGCCGAGCCAGGCGAGCAGCGGCCGACCGCCCTTCCGGCCGATGGCGTACCCGATCGAGTCGCCGATGATCGCGCCGGCGGTGGCGCAGCCGCCGAGCACCCACGGGTTGATGTCGCCGTGCTGCGAGGCGAGCAGGGCCGAGCTGACGAGGACGATCTCGCCGGGGAGCGGGATGCCCAGGCTCTCCAGTCCGATCACCACCCCCACCAGCGCGTAGATGGCGACGGCCGGGATCGTCTCCAGCCACTCCTGGACGTGCAACGCGGGTTCCTCCCGTTGGTCCGGCCCGGCCCCGGTCGCGGGCCGCTGCGGTGGCGCGCCCCGCGTCGGGCACGCCGGGGCAGCCTACCCGGTCGGCCCGAACGGACCTCGACCGTGGCCCGGAGCCCGGGGTCCGCGGCCGACCCGGCGACGCGCGGGGACCGCCGCCCGGCGCCGAGGACGAAGCCGCCGACCGCGGTGGACCAGGAGGAGAGGGTGCGGGCGGTGAGGTGGACGGTGACGCGGCGCCGCTCCCCCGCGGCCGTTCGAGCCGCCGGTAGCCGGCGAGGAGGGAGCGGGGCTGGTCGATGCCGCGCGCGGCCGGGTCGGGCGAGCCGCCGAGGTAGACCTGGGGGACGTCGACGCCGGGGCGGTCGCCGCCAGCACCGCCCGCCGCGACAACCGCCCCCGGCCGTCCCGCACGCGCGCGTGGCCCGGTCCCGGCGCGCCGGACGCGGCGGGCGCGGCGGGCGCCGACGCGCCGCCGGTGGCGGGGGCGCCCGAGGCGGCGGATGGGGCGTACGAGGCACCGATGGCTCGACGCGCACCCGTGGCGGCCCGGTTCGGAACGGTCGGGCTGATCGGGCTGATCGGGCTGATCGGGCCGGTCGGAGTGGTCGACGGCGGCGGGACGGGCGGAATCGGAAGGTCTCGGCTCGTCCGGCATCGGCGGCCCCTCGGGGCGGACGGCCGGACGCCCGCCGGTCTAGCCCGCGCCCGCAGTGTGCGGGACGGGCCCACAGTGTGCGGGACGGGCCCGCCGCTTCCGGGGCGCTGCCCCGGGACGCGGCCGCCCCCGCACCCGAAGGGAGGGTGCGGGGGCGGGGAGGCGGTCCCTACCGGCGGCTCACTTGCCGGGGGCGTTGGGCCTCAGCGTCCAGAGGACGGTCATCTCGCCGGTGACGGCGCCGTCCTCGCGGGTGATGTCGATGCGGACGGGGAACTCGGGGCGCTCTCCGGCGTCGAGTTCGGCGACGACGTCGGCGATCGGGCGGCCGAGGGTGGCGGTCGCGGTGACGACGCCCATGGCGAGCTTCTTGTACGCGATCTCCGCGTTGACGGCGAGCGGCACGGCGCGGCCGAGCTGGTCGCCGAAGGCGGCGAGGACGATGGCGCCGCTGGCGGACTCGGCGAGGGTGAACATCGCGCCGGCGTGCGGGCCGCCCACGTGGTTGTGGTAGGCGGGCTGGTCGGGCAGGCGCACGACGGCGCGCTCGGCGGTGGTCTCCAGGAACTCCAGGTTGAGGGTTCCGGCCATGGGGACCGTGGCGGCGAGCATCTCGCCGACGGACTTCTGGTCTGCGCTCATGAGCCGTGATGTTACCCGTGAGTAGAAGTCTTGGCCATGCCTTCGCGGACCGGAGCGCGACTGCCCGCGGGGCCGCCGGGGCGGGGCCGGGCGTGGCCGGGCCCGCGCCACCCCTCTATCGTTACGGCCCATGTGGCCAGGACAGCAGCCGCCCGGGGGCGAGCAGAACCCGCAGGACCAGAACCAGAACCCGTACCAGCAGCCGGGGTACCAGCAGCCGAACCCGTACCAGCAGCCGACGCAGCCGGGATTCCCGCAGCAGGGCGGCTACCCGCAGTACCCGCAGCAGGGATACGCGCAGCCCAACCCGTACCAGCAGCCGACCGTGCCGCAGTACCAGGTGCCCGGACCGGTCCCGCCGCAGGGCCCGGGCGGCGGCGGCCGGAAGCGGACCACGCTCATCGCCATCGTCGCCGCCACGGCCGTGGTCGTCGCGGGCGGCGTGACCGCCTTCCTCGTCCTGGGCGAGGACGAGGGCGGGAAGGACGTCGCCGAGAAGCCGGCGGCGAGCTCCTCGGCCCCCTCCTCCCCCGCGACCGCGTCGAGCGAGCCCCCGGAGGCGCCGACCTCCGAGATCGAGAACCCGCGCGGCGCCGGCGAGGAGTACCAGCCGACGATCCCCGGCTGGAAGGTCGTCCACAACCCCTCGTACGGCACGCTCTTCGACGTGCCACCGGAGTGGGAGGTCGGCAAGCCGACCATGAGGGTGGGCTTCGAGGACACGAAGAAGGGCGACGGCAGCCCGCTCGTCGTCATGTCCGGGCCCGCCGACCTCAAGAGCAAGTGGTGCGCCTTCGACTCGGACAAGAACGGCAGCCCCGAGTACTCGGGACTCGCGGGCGCCGGCACCAAGGGCGCCCAGGGCGCCAAGGACGCCGCCTCCGCCGCGCGCGGCCAGGCCGGCATGTGGGTGTGGGCGGCGTTCGCCCAGCACATGCCGGAGAAGACCATCAAGATCAGCACGCCCGTCCCGTACACCACGGAGTCCGGTCTCAAGGGGAGCATGGCCACGGCCGTCGCCCCCGGCGTGACGAAGCGCAACAAGTGCGAGACCGACGGCAAGTCGATGGCGTTCAGCTTCCTCAACGCCAAGAACGACCTCTCGACCTTCGTGCTCTACGCGGCGGACGGCGTTAAGGACGAGCTCCCGGACGCGACGATGCGGAAGATCCTCTCCACGGTCCGCCTCACCCCGAGCTCCTGAGCGTCCGACGAGGACGCATCCGGTTCGGCAGAGACCGGTGTGGCAGATTCGGCAGAAACCGGTTTGGCAGGAAGGGGAGGCGGCGGGGATAGTCCCCCGGTGACGAAACGCTCCGCCTCCCCTCGCACCACCCGCCGCCCCGCCTGGGCCGGACGCAACTACGTGCTGCTCACCGCCGCCACCATCGTGACGAGCCTCGGTGCGAACGGCGCCCTGATCGCCACCACCTGGGCCGTCTTCGAGTCCGGCGGCGACGCGGGCGACGTGGGCCTCGTCGCGATGGCGCGCTTCCTGCCGCTCGTGCTCTTCCTGCTCATAGGCGGCGCGGTGGCCGACCGCTTCCCCCGGCACCGCGTGATGGTCGCCGCGAACACGATGAACTTCGTCTCCCAGGCGGTCTTCGCGGCGCTGGTCCTCTCCGGCACCGCCGAGATCTGGCAGATGATGGTGCTCACCGGGCTCTGCGGCGCCGGGCAGGCCTTCTTCAACCCGGCGGCCGAGGGCATGCTCATGTCCAGCGTCTCGGGCGAGCAGGCGAGCCGGGCCTTCGCCTTCTACCGGATGGCGATGCACGGCGCGGGCATCGGCGGCGCCGCGCTCGGCGGCGCGCTCGTCGCCTTCGTCGGCGCCGGCTGGGTCCTCGCCGTCGACGCCGCCGCCTTCGCCGTGGCGGCCGCCCTGCGGGCCTTCCTGGACGTCAGCGGCATCCCCGAGCGCAAGCCCGGCGGCGGGCTCCTCTCCGATCTGCGCGAGGGCTGGCAGGAGTTCGTCGGCCGACCGTGGCTGTGGTCGATCGTCGCCCAGTTCTCCGTCGTCGTCGGGCTCATCGGCGCGGTCGAGTCGGTGTACGGACCGCTGGTCGCCCGCGACGAGCTCGGCGGCGCCCGCCCCTGGGGCATCGCGCTCGCGGGGTACGGCGTGGGCACGGTCGCCGGAGCCGTCCTGATGACCCGGTGGAAGCCGCGCCGGATGCTCCTCGTCGGCACCCTCGGCGTCTTCCCGATCGCGCTGCCCTCGGCGGCGCTCGCCGTCCCGCTGCCCGCGATCGGGCTCACGCTGGTGATGTTCGCCAGCGGTGTGGCGATGGAGATCTTCGGCGTCTCCTGGATGACGACGCTGCACCAGGAGATCCCGGAGGAGAAGCTGTCCCGGGTCTCCGCCTACGACTGGTTCGGCTCCACCGCGCTGCTGCCCCTGACGACCGCCCTCGCCGGGCCGTCCGAGACGGCCTTCGGCCGGACGGCCTCGCTGTGGGGCGCGGCGGCGCTGATGATCCTGGTCACGGCGCTCGTCCTGCTGGTCCCCGACGTCCGCAACCTGACGCGGCGTCCGCACCAGGAGGGGGCCGCCGCGGCCGGTGGGAGCGTGCCGGCGCAGGGCGCGTCAGCCGATGCCGAAGGCGCCCTCGGGCGGCACGGGTGACCCGACGGCCTCGGCGTCGCCGACCGGGGCCGCGTCCCCGGTGAACCGCGCCAGCGCCTCCCCGTGCTCCACGCGCGCGGGGAAGGCGTCCGCGGCCGCCCTGCGGGTGAGCCCGGGCACGTCGAGGGGCTCGTCGGAGGCGACCAGGACCGCGTTCCCGAACCGCCGGCCGCGCAGCACCGCCGGCTCGGCGATCAGCGCGAGCTCGGGGAAGACCGCCGCGAAGGTGGCGAGCTGGCCCCGGAGGAAGTCGAACGGCGCCCCGTCGGCGAGGTTGGCCGCGTAGGTCCCGCCCGGGCGCAGCGCCCGCCGGACCTCGCGGGCGTACGTGAGCGAGGTCAGGTGCGCGGGGACGCGCGAGCCGCCGAAGACGTCGCCGACGATCAGGTCGGCGGAGGCGGTGGGCGCCGCCTCCAGCCAGGCGCGCGCGTCGGCGGTGTGCACGGAGATGCCGGAGCCGTCCGGCAGCGGCAGGTGCTCGGCGACCAGCGCGACGAGCCCGCCGTCGGCCTCGACGACGTCCTGGCGCGAGCCGGGCCGGGTGACGGAGACGTACCTGGGCAGCGAGAGCGCGCCGCCGCCGAGGTGGAGGACGTCCAGCGGCGCCCCCTCGTCGGCGGTCACGTCGACCACGTGCCCGAGCCGGCGGGCGTACTCGAACTCCAGGTGGCCGGGCTCGTCGAGGTCGACGTACGACTGCGGCGCCCCGTCGACGGTGAGCAGCCAGGCCCGCTCCCGGTCCACGTCGGGCATGAGGCGCGCGGTGCCGTGGTCGACCTGGCGCAGGACGGGAATCTGCTCGTTCACCCCTTCATTGTCCTCCCGCACGGATCATGCTCGCGCCACACCGGCACCCCGGCAGACTCGCGCAGCCGCCCGGCGGGATTCCCGGCAGGGGGCGGGTCACAGGTGCTTGAGGGCCTCGCGGACGGAGAGCGGGGAGAGGAGGGAGCGGTTGTCGGCGACGAAGGCACGCACCTCGCCCGGAGCGGTCTTGGCGTACTCGCGCAGGCTCCAGCCGATGGCCTTGCGCAGGAAGAAGTCGGTGTCGGCGGCGCGCCGCAGACAGTACGCGAAGAGCCGTTCGGCGTCCGTGTCCTCCTTGAAGCGCAGCTGGTGGAGGAGGGCGGTGCGGGCGATCCACAGGTCCTCGTCGTCGATCCACCGGTCCATCTCGGCGCCGAGCGCCGGGTCGGCGGCGACGAGTCCGCCGACGACGTGGGCGGCGAGGTGGTCGACGGTGTCCCACCAGGAGACCGTGGTCACGAGCCGCCGGGCGACGGGCAGGAAGCCGGACGAGCACCGCTTCACGTGGCGGCGCAGGTAGTCGACGGCGAAGTAGTGGTACTCGCGCTCGGGGAGGGCGAAGCAGCGCAGGGCGACGGCCGCGCAGTCGTCCTCGCCGGGGCGCGGGATGCCGTCGAGGACGGTGCGGGCCAGGGCCCGGCGCTCCGGCGTCCGGATGCCGAGGAAGGGTGCCACGCCCTTCATGTACGCGACCATCTCCTGCGCCCGGAAGGGGTTCCCGGCGGCGGGGTAGACCGTGGTGAGCCGGCCGAGGACGGTGTCGGCGAGCTCGCTGTCGGGGACGGCGTACGGGCGCGGTTCGGGGACGTCGTACGAAGGCTGTCCCGGCCGCCCGGGGTCGGGCGGGCGGCGGCCGGGGTCGGACATGGCGCACATTACGGCGATCATACGGAGGTCTCCGTTACTCTCCCGGGATGCTCGCTCCCGTGCCCCGGCCGACGGACCCGTTCGCCGTCCGCTGCTCCCGGGCCCTGCTCGCGCCCCGGTCGCGTCTCGCGCTGCTCGCGCTCGTCCTGCTGACCGCCGGCGCGCTGGTCGTGGTGTACGAGCCGCAGCGCCTGCTGGCCTCGGGGTGGCCGCGGGCGGCCGGCGCGGACGCGGTGCTGCTGTTCGGTCTGGCGTACGGGCTGTGCACGGCGGCGTTCGTGCCGCGCCCGGTGCTGAACCTCGCGGCGGGGGCGCTCTTCGGTTCCGCGTACGGGCTGACGGCGGCGGTGGCGGGGACGGTGCTCGGCGCCGGGATCTCGTTCACGCTGGGCCGGGTGCTCGGGCAGGACGCGCTGCGGCCGCTGCTCAAGGGGCGCTGGCTGCGGGCGGCGGACGGGCAGCTGAGCCGGCACGGCTTCCGCTCGATGCTGGCGATCCGGCTCTTCCCCGGCGTGCCGTTCGCCGCGGCCAACTACTGCGCGGCGGTCTCGCGGATGGGGTACGTGCCGTTCCTGGTGGCGACGGCGATCGGCACGGTGCCGAACACGGCGGCGTACGTGGTGGCCGGCGCGCGGGCGGGCGAGCCCGGCTCTCCGGCGTTCCTGTTCTCGGCCGGGTTCATCGTGGTGTCGGGGCTCACCGCGGCGGTGGTCGCCTGGCGGAAGCGGCACGCCCTGCGGCGGCCGGCCACACCCGCGAACGCGCCCGTGGCGGAGTCCGTGACCGCGCCCGCGACGGCCGACGCCGCCTGATCACGAGCACGTCACCTTGGGGCGGTACGCTGCGCTCGACCTTCTGACCGCACACGTACATACGGGACGGCCCAAGCCCCATGAGTTGGTTCGAATCGTTCATCCTCGGACTCGTCCAGGGGCTGACGGAGTTCCTTCCCATCTCCTCCAGCGCGCACCTCCGGCTCACCGCCGCCTTCGCCGGCTGGGAGGACCCGGGCGCGGCCTTCACGGCGATCACGCAGATCGGCACGGAGACCGCCGTCCTGATCTACTTCCGCAAGGACATCGGCAGGATCGTCTCGGCATGGTTCCGCTCGCTGGCGGACAAGTCGATGCGCTCCGACCACGACGCCCAGATGGGCTGGCTGGTGATCGTCGGCTCCCTCCCGATCGGCGTCCTCGGCCTCACGCTCAAGGACCAGATCGAGGGCCCCTTCCGCGACCTGCGGCTCATCGCCACCACGCTGATCGTGATGGGTATCGTCCTCGGCATCGCCGACCGGCTCGCCGCCCGCGACGAGCTCGGCGGCCGCCACCGGGTGGTCCGGGAGCGCAAGACGCTCAAGGACCTCGGCGTCCGCGACGGCCTGATCTACGGCGTCTGCCAGGCGATGGCACTCATCCCGGGCGTCTCCCGCTCGGGCGCGACGATCTCCGGCGGTCTGCTGATGGGCTACACCCGTGAGTCCGCCGCCCGCTACTCGTTCCTCCTGGCGGTCCCCGCCGTGCTCGCCTCCGGTGTCTTCGAGCTGAAGGACGCGACCGAGGGCGGTCACGTCTCCTGGGGTCCGACGATCTTCGCGACGATCGTCGCCTTCGGCGTGGGCTACGCGGTGATCGCCTGGTTCATGAAGTTCATCACCACGAAGTCCTTCATGCCGTTCGTCTACTACCGGATCGCGCTGGGCATCCTGCTGTTCGTCCTGGTCGGCACGGACGTCCTCAGCCCGCACGCGGGCGAGTCCGGCGACTGAGGTCCCGGGAGAGACGATTCCGCCGGGGGCGGGTCCCGCGAGGCGCGGGGCCCGCCCCCTCGCGTTCCTCAGCCCTGGTAGGGGACCCGGGCGATCTCCCTGACGCCGCCGAGGGTGCCCCACTCGTTCTTCCCGAGCCGGGTCAGCGGGCGCATCCGGGTGATCTCGGGGTGACCGTCGTCCAGGAACGCCTCGTCGACGGCGACGTGCACGACACGGCCGAAGACCACGGTCGAGTCCCCGATCCGGAGCGTGCTGTGCAGCTCGCACTCCAGGGCCACCGGAGAGGCGGCCACCCGGGGCGCCTTCACCCGGCGGCCCGGCTCGCGCTCCACCCCGCAGGCGTCGAACTCGCTCGTGCCGCGCGGGAAGTCCGTCGCCGTCGCGTTGATCTGCTCGAAGAGCCCCTCGGGGGCGAGGTTCACCACGAACTCGCCGGTCTCCTCCACATTGCGCAGCGAGTCCTTCCGGCCGACGGAGGTGAACTGCACGACCGGCGGGTTCACCGAGGCGATGGTGAAGAAGGAGTGCGGGGCGAGGTTGTCCGTGCCGTCGGCGGAGCGGGTGGAGACCCAGGCGATCGGCCGGGGGACGACCGTCGCGGTCAGCAGCCGGTAGACGGCGGTGGGGTCGGTCAGAGCGGGGTCGACGTCGATGCGCATCCGGCCAGTATGACCGGGGCCCCGGACAGGGGGGCGCACGCCTCTTGGCGCCGTGCGCCCGCTGCCCGACACTGAGGCGATGACGCAGCGCGTGGACCTCGCGATCGTGATGGACCGGCTCGCCGTCGACGACCTGGTCACCGGGTACGCGGCGGCCGTGGACGACGCCGACTGGCCCGGCTACCGCGCCCTCTTCACCCCGGACGGGCGCGCCGACTACTCCGGCTCCGGCGGCATCGAGGGGCCCGCCGCCGAGGTCGCCGACTGGCTGGCGGCGACCATGACCCTCTTCCCCGTACGCCAGCACCTGATCGTCAACCGCCGGGTGACGCTGCACCGGCCCGGCGGCTACGCCGAGACCGGCGACGCGGCCGAGATCCGCGCCGACTACGTCAACCCGATGCGGACGGCCTCCGGCGACGACTTCGTCTGCGGCGGCCGGTACGCCTTCACGGCCCGCCGCACCGCCGACGGCTGGCGGCTGCGCTCGGTCGTCGTGGAGGAGCGCTGGCGCCGGCTGCCGTAACCGGGCGCAGACTGGAGGCGACGGGCGGGAGGCACACCATGCGGAAGCCCCTGGGGCGCGTGAGGCCGGTGCGGTCGCTGCTCGCCGTCGGCTGCGGCGCGCTGCCGGCGCTCGCCTTCCCCGCGCCGGGCCTGTGGTGGTGGGCGTACGTCTGCCTGGCGCCGTGGCTGCTCCTCGTGCGTACGGCTCCGGGGGCGCGCCGGGCGGCCCTGGACGGGTGGTGCGGGGGCGTCGGCTTCCTGCTGGCCGTGCACCACTGGCTGCTGCCGAGCGTCCATGTGTTCCTGCTGGTGATGGCGGTGCTCCTGGGGCTGCTGTGGGCGCCGTGGGGTGTGCTCGTACGGGCGCTGCTCGGCGGGGTGCCGACTCCGGCGCGGGCCGCCGTGGCGCTGTGCGCGGTGCCGTCGGGGTGGCTCCTGATCGAACTGGTGCGGTCGTGGGAGGGGCTCGGCGGTCCGTGGGGGCTGCTGGGCGCGAGCCAGTGGGAGGTGCCGGCGGCGCTGCGGCTCGCCTCGGTGGGCGGCGTGTGGCTGGTGAGCCTCCTGGTGGTGGCGGTGAACACGGCGGTGGTGCTGCTGCTCGCCGTGCCGGGGCTGCGGGCGGTGGGGGTGGCGGGGCTCGCCGCGTGCGCCCTGGTGGCGGGGACGGCGGCGTGGGGCGTGGCGCCGCCGCGCCCGTCCGGCGCGGTGCGGGTGGCGATGGTGCAGCCGGGGGTGCACGGCGGGCCGGAGGGCGCGGAGCGGCGCCTCGACCGGGCCGCGGAGCTGACGCGCGGCCTCGCCGGGCAGCGGCTCGACCTGGTGGTGTGGGGCGAGAGCGGGGTGGGCCGGGATCCGGCCGGCGATCCCGCGCTGACCGCCCGGCTGACCGCGCTGGCGCGGACGGTCGACGCGCCGCTCCTGGTGAACGTGGACGCGCGCCGGGCGGACCGCCCCGGCATCTACAAGAGCGCGCTGCTCTTCGCGCCGGACCGACCGACCGGTGACCGGTACGACAAGATGCGGCTCGTGCCGTTCGGCGAGTACGTGCCGGCCCGGGAGCTGCTCGGCTGGGCGACCGCCGTGGGCAAGGCGGCCGAGGAGGACCGGCGGCGGGGGAAGGCGCCGGTGGTGATGGAGCTGCCCGGTGCGGGGCGGCCGGCGGTCGGGCCGCTGGTCTGCTTCGAGTCCGCGTTCCCCGACATGGGCCGGCGGCTCGCCCGGGACGGCGCCGACGTGATCGTCGTCCAGTCCTCGACCAGCACCTTCCAGGGCAGCTGGGCGCCCGCGCAGCACGCCTCCCTCGCGGCGCTGCGGGCGGCGGAGACCGGCCGTCCGGTGGTGCACGCGACGCTGACCGGGGTCAGCGCCGCGTACGGCCCCGACGGCCTGCGGGTGGGACCGCCCGTCGGCACGGACGCGAGCACCGCCGTCGTCCGCGAACTGCCGCTGTCGGGGACGACGACGGCGTACGTCCGCTGGGGCGACTGGCCGCTCTACGGCGCCTGCCTCGTGGTCGGCGCGGTGTGCGCGGCGGCGGGCGCCGGGGCGCTCAGGAGGCCTGCTCCAGGGCGTCCCGGACGACGCGCTCGCACAGGGCGTGGGTGAGCAGCGCGTCGCGGGCGCTGAGGAGGGTGCCGTCGCGGACGGCGTCGAGGAAGGCGTGGACGGCCTGTTCGATGCCCCGCTGGCGGGCCACCGGGACCCAGTCGCCGCGGCGGCGGACGCTCGGCTGGCCCTTGTGGTCGACGACCTCGGCGAGGTTCAGGACCTGGCGCTTGGTGTCCTGTCCGGAGACCTCCAGGACCTCCTCGGTGGAGCCGTTCATCCGGTTCATCATGCCGATGGCGGTGAAGCCGTCGCCGGAGAGCTGGAGCACCACGTGGTGCATGAGGCCGTCGCGGATCCGGGCCCGGACGTCGATGTGGTCGGCCTCGCCGGGGAGGAGGAAGCGGAGCGTGTCGACGACGTGGATGAAGTCGTCGAGGACGAGGGTGCGCGGGTCCTCGGGGAGCCCGATGCGGTTCTTCTGCATCAGGATCAGCTCGCGCGGGTGGTCGAGGCACTGGGCGTAGCCGGGGGCGAGGCGCCGGTTGAAGCCGACGGCGAGGGAGACGCCGCGCTTCTCGGCGAGCTCGACGATCCGCTCGGATTCGGCGTACTCGTAGGCGAGCGGCTTGTCGACGTAGGTGGGGACGCCGGCGTCGAGGAGGCGGCCGGCGATCTCGGGGTGGGCGGCGGTGGAGGCGTGCACGAAGGCCGCGTCGATTCCGGCGGCGAGCAGCCCGTCGAGGTCCCGGTGGCGGCGGGCGGCCGGCACGTGGAAGGTGTCGGCGACGCGGTCCAGGGTGGCCGCCGTGCGGGTCTGGAGGTGGAGTTCGACCCCGGGGAGGGTGGCGAGGACGGGCAGGTACGCCTTCTGCGCGATGTCGCCGAGTCCGATGCAGCCGATCTTCACGGGGTCTCTCCCTCTGCGGTGGTCCGACGGCCCGTGGTACGGAGGCCGTTCGCGCCGGTCAGCTTACGCGGGAGGGCTCCGCGACCGGGGGCCGCCAGTCGGCGATGCCGTCGAAGCCGCGCAGGACGAAACCGGGGCCGAAGCGGGAGACGGTCCGCACGAGCGTGTCGCGCAGGGCGACGGCCGGGCGGGCCGACACGAGGGTGAGGGCGCCGGTGCGGGCCGCCTTGCGGACCAGGGCGGTGGTGCGGGGCAGCCGGTCGGCGGTGTACGCGGCGAGGTCCCGGCCCGGGTCGAAGGCGGCCGGGACGCGGGCGTGGTGGGCGAGGACGACGGCGTCCTCGACGGCCTGGTTCCCGCCCTGTCCGAGGCTGGGCATCATCGCGTGCGCCGCGTCGCCGAGGAGCGCGGTACGGCCCTGGTGGAAGGCGGGCAGCGGGTCGGTGAGGTGGTGGACGTCGTGGCGCAGCACCCGCTCCGGGTCGGCGGCGGCGAGGATCTCGGGCACCGGGTGGTGCCAGTCGCCGAAGAGCCTGCGGAGTTCGGCGAGTTCGCCGTCGGGGGCGTGGGACCCGGCGGGCGCGGCGGCCATGGCGTAGGAGTAGATCCGGCCGTCCTTGAGGGGCTGGGTGCCCCAGAGGCGGCCGCGGCCCCAGGTCTCGTGCGGGGCGAAGGGGCGGGCGGGGGCGGGGATGACGATCCGCCAGGTGGTGCAGCCGGAGTAGCGCGGTCCCGGGTGGCCGGGGAAGAGGGTCGCCCGGGCGGCGGAGCGGATGCTGTCGGCGGCGACGGCGAGTTCGGCCTCCAGTTCGCCGTCGGGGGTGGTGACGCGGGCCGGGGTCCGGGCGTCGCCGGGGTGGGCGAGGGCGGCGGGCGCGCCGGTGCGGATCGCGTCCGCCGGGAGGGCGGAGGCGAGGATCTCGACGAGGGTGGCGCGGTGGAGGAGGACGAGGGGGTCGCCGAAGCGCTCGGCGGCGGCGCGGGCGTCGGTGCGGGCGAGCCAGCGGCCGTCCGGGGAGCGCATCCCGCCGTCGCCCTGCCAGGCGGCGAGGTCGCGGACGCGGTCGCCGAGGCCGAGGGTGTCGAGGGCGCGCAGGGCGTTGGGGGCGAGGCCGATCCCGGCGCCGACGGGGGCGAGGTCGGCGGCGCGTTCCAGGACGGTGACGTCCCACCCCCGCCGGTGGAGGCCGACGGCCGCGGTGAGGCCGCCGATACCCGCTCCCAGAACGACGGCGCGGTGCTGTGTCATGACTACTCCCTCGGTGCGACGGCTGCGCCACGGCCGCGGAAGCCGCGAACTACAGCTGTAGTAGGCAGATGCCATGACCGTACTACGGCTGTAGTCACGAGGGAAGGCAGGGAGGGCGGGCAGGGCGGGAAGGGTGAAGGGGTCGCGCCCTCGGACCCTCGGCGGGCCCGTGCCTTCGGGCCGTCGGGGGCCGCGCCCTCGGGCCGTCGGGGGGCCGCGCCTTCGCGCCGTCGGGGGGCCGCGCCTTCGCGCCCTCGGGGGCCCGTACCTTCAGGCCGTCGGGGGCCGCGCCCTCGGGCCCTCGGAGGGCCGCACCTTCCAGCCGGTCGGAGGGCCGTACCCTCGGACCCTCGGAGGGCCGCACCCTCAGGCCGTCGGGGGGCCGCACCTTCGGGCCGCAGGAGGGCCCGCACCTTCGGGCACGTCGGAGGGCCGCGCCCTCGGGCCCTCGGAGGGCCGCACCTTCCAGCCGGTCGGAGGGCCGTACCGTCGGCCGGTCGGAGGGTTCGCCCCATGTCCTAGGTTGGTCCCCATGACCGCGCACTCCCCCGCCCCCGCCCCCGCCCCCGCCCCGGAACCCGCGCGGACCCGCGCGGAGCGGATCGGCGACGCGGCCCTCGACCTGCTGGTGGAGCGCGGCATGCGCGGGCTCACCCACCGCGCGGTCGACGAGCGGGCCGGACTCCCGCAGGGCTCCACCTCCAACCACGCGCGCACCCGCCAGGCCCTCCTGGAGACGGCCGTCCGCCGCCAGGCCGAGCGCGAGGCGCGGGTCCTCGCCCCGGACGAGCTGCCGGCGCCGGGCGCGAGCCCCGAGCTCCTCGCGGACACCCTCGCGCTCGCCCTGCACCGCTATCTGACCGACCACCGCTCCCTGCTCGTCTCCCGCTACGAGCTGGCCCTGGAGGCGACCCGCCGTCCCGAGCTGCGCGGCTTCTTCGACCGCGCCGGAGCCGCCTTCCACGGCCCGGTGATCGCGATGATGCGCGGCGCCGGCTCGCCGACCCCGGAGCGGCACGCCCTCTCGGTGATCGCCTGGTGCGAGGGGCTGATGTTCTCCTGCGCCGCCGGCTCCTTCCACTCCGCCGTGCCCGGCCGCGAGGAACTGCGGACCGGCTTCGACGAGCTGCTGCGCGGCATGCTCACCGGTCCGTCGCACTGAAAGCGCTGGCGCGCCGCCGCGCGCCTCCGCCACGATTCCTCGTATGACCATCGATCACACGGCAGCACCCGAGCGCGTCGAACCCTCCACCACCGCGGACGAGCGCCAGGCCCTGGAGCAGTGGCTCGACTACCACCGTGCGACCCTGGCGACGAAGTGCGCCGGCCTCACCGACGAGCAGTTGCGCACCGCCTCCGCCCCGCCCTCCGACCTCAACCTCCTCGGCCTCGTCCGGCACATGGCCGAGGTCGAACGCGGCTGGTTCCGCAAAGTCCTCGCCGGTGAGGAGACCGCCTGGCTGTACGCCACCGACGAGGACTACGACCGGGACATCCACGCCACCGAGGAGGACACCTACGCGGAGGCGTACGCCACCTGGCAGGGCGAGATCGCCCACGCCCGCGAGGTCGCGGCCGGGCGGTCCCTGGACGACCTCGGAGCCGGCGTCCACCGCAGCGGCGAGCTGTTCAACCTGCGCTGGATCTACCTCCACATGATCGAGGAGTACGCGCGGCACAACGGGCACGCCGACCTCCTCCGCGAACGGATCGACGGCGCCACCGGCGACTGACCCGCCCGGTCAAGGAGGGTGACCTGCCGCTCACCCGTGCGGGGCATTCCCCGCCGGTAGGGGTTCGAAGATCGACGCCGGACCAGCAGAGTGACGCGGGTGCAAGGAAACCGAACCCCCGCGCGGCTGCTGGCCGGTGCCGCCGTCGCCGCCGCCCTGACCGGGTGCGTCGCCGTCGACGGGCCGCCCCCGGCGCCCGCGCCGTCTCCCGCGCCCGCCGTCGACCCCGTACGCCCCGCCCAGGACGTGGAGCCGCAGATCGCCCTCCAGGGACCGGCCCGGGAGGCCCTCGAAGCGGCGCTGCCTGCGCCGGCCCGGAGCACGGCCCCGCCGCGCGGCGAGACCCGCCGCGCCACCGGCCACGCGGCCCCGTCCCGTACCCCGCCCCCCGCGGCCTCCCCGCCCTCCCCCGCCGCCGCCCGGCCGCCCGCCGGGCACGTGCCGCGGGTGGCGCCGCCCGCCGGGCCGGAGGCCCGTGAGCTGGAGCGGCTGACGGAGCGGCTGCGGAAGGCGCCGCCGGTGACCGGGAAGGACGTCTGCGAGCTCGGCGAGCGGTACGGCGCCCTGGACCCCGCGAACGTCCGGGCCGAACTGTGCCCGGACGCGCACGCGCGCTGAGCCGCCCGGCACCGCCTCAGCCCTCGCGGAGCCGCTGGTCGAGGCGGTCGATGGCGGCCCTGACCCCCCGGCCGTACCGGTCGTCGTCGAGGGCGTCGGAGGCGGCGCGGGCCCGCTCCAGGTGGGCCCGCGCGGCGTCCGGCCTGCGCAGCTTGGCGTAGTCGGCGGCGAGGTCGAGGTGGAGCTTCGGATAGAGGGCGCGCAGGGCGGCCGCCGAGTCGTGCGCGGCGAGCCGCCCGTCCTCCAGGCCCTCGGCGGCGCTGAGGGCGCGCAGGTCCCAGGCGAGCTCGGTGTCGGGGTCGTCCTGGGTGTCGGCCAGGTAGTGGGCGAGGGTGCAGCGGTGGAGGGGGTCCCCGTCGGGGCCGAGCTGCTGCCACAGGGCCCCGAGGCGGTTGCGGGCCTCCTCCCGGTCGCCGCCGTGGAGGAGCATCCTGGCCTGGCCGATCCTGGTCAGGACCCCCTCGTCCGACGTCCGCTGCTGCTCGGTCACCGCGGCCTCCCGGCACTCGCCCTGCGTGGAGATCCGACGCTAACCGGCGGAGGACCCGATCACGCCGAGGCTCAGCCGAGGTCCGGGATGCGCCAGTCGATCGGCTCGTGGCCCTGGGCGGCGACGGCCGCGTCGATCTGGGTGAACGGATGGGAGCCGAAGAACTTCTTCGCCGACAGCGGCGAGGGGTGGGCGCCCTTCACCACGACGTGCCGCTCCTCGTCGATGAGCGGCAGCTTCTTCTGGGCGTAGTTGCCCCACAGGACGAAGACGGCCGGGTCCGGGCGGGAGGCGACGGCCGTGATGACGGCGTCGGTGAACTTCTCCCAGCCCTTGTTCTTGTGCGAGTTCGCCTCGCCGGCGCGGACGGTGAGGACCGCGTTGAGCAGCAGGACGCCCTGCTCGGCCCACGGCATCAGATAGCCGTTGTCCGGGATGGGGTGGCCGAGCTCGGCGTGCATCTCCTTGTAGATGTTCCGCAGCGACGGCGGGGTCTTCACGCCGGGGCGGACGGAGAAGCAGAGGCCGTGGCCCTGGCCCTCGCCGTGGTACGGGTCCTGACCGAGGATCAGGACCTTCACCTTGTCGTACGGGGTGGCGGACAGCGCCGCGAAGACCTCGTCCTTCGGCGGGTAGACCGGCCCGGCGGCCCGCTCCTGCTCGACGAACTCGGCGAGCTGGGCGAAGTACGGCTTGTCCAGCTCCTCGCCGAGGACACCCCGCCAGGACTCGGGCAGCATGCTGATGTCGGTCACGGTCCACAACCTCCGGTGGTTCGTCAGTTCCGGATACGGAACCTACCGGGGCCCACTGACAGCGGGCCCCGGCGGCCCCTCCGTGACGCCGGCTACCAGCTGGCGCGGCGGTGCAGCTCCCACAGCTGCATGACCGTCTGCGGGTCGAGCGCGCGCTCGCCGCCGCCGATGTCCTCGCGGGCGGCGATGTACAGCTTGCCCTGCCACAGCGGCAGCAGCCGGACGTCCTCGACCATGATCGCCTGCGCCTCCTCGAACTCGTCGGTGACGGCCCCCCGGTCGCTCTCGCGGCGGGACTTGGGCAGCAGCACGTCGGTGATGCGCGGGCTCAGGTAGGGGGTGCCGAGCACGTTCTTCTTGCCCAGGAAGGGGGCGATGAAGTTGTCCGGGTCCGGGAAGTCGGGGAACCAGCCGCGCCCGAAGACGGCGTACTCGCCCTGCTGGTAGGCGGCCTGGTACTCGGTCCACGGCTTGCCCTGGATGGTGACCTCGAAGAGGCCGGAGTCCTCCAGCTGGCGCTTCAGCTCGGCGAACTCGTCGGCCGTGGCGGAGCCGTACCGGTCGGTCGTGTACCAGAAGTTCAGCTCGACCTTGTCGGTGATCCCGGCCTTCTGGAGGATCTTCGCGGCCTTCTTCTTGTCCGGGTGGCCGTAGGTGTCGAAGTACTTGGTGGTGTGGGCGGCGATGCCCTTGGGCACCATCGAGTACAGCGGCTCGGCGGTGCCGCGGTAGACCTTGCTGACCAGCTGGTCGCGGTCGACGAGCTGGGCGATGGCCCGGCGGACGGCCGGGTTCGCCACCGACTCGTCCTCCGTGTTGAAGACCAGGTAGCGGATGTCGGCGCCGGTGGACTCGACGAGCTGGAGACCCTTGTTCTCCTCGCTGTCCGCCTCCAGGGAGGTCACCTCCTCCGCGGTCAGACCGCGGTAGGTGGCGTCGATCTCCTCGTCGCGCAGGGCCTTGACCATCGCCTCCGACTCGTCGAAGTACTTGATGGTCACGCCGCCGTTCTTGCGGTCGGCGAAGCCCTTGTAGTTCGGGTTGCGGGTCAGCTCGGCCTGCTTGCGCACCTCGTACCCGTCGAGGACGTACGGGCCGGAGCCGGCGATCTTGCCGTCCTTCTCGCGGAGCTTGTCGGCCGGGTACTCGGCCGGGTCCACGATCGACATCGCGGGGGTGGCGAGGACGAAGGGGAAGGTCGCGTCGGCCTTGTTCAGCTTGAAGACGACGGTGCGCTCGCCGACCGTCTCGACCGAGGCGAGCGAGCCGAGCATGCCGTTGGGGCCGCCCTCGGCGTCGATGGTGCGGATGCGCTCGATGGAGTGGCGCACGGCCTCGGCGTCGAGCTTGTGCCCGTTGGAGAACGTGAGACCCTCGTAGAGCGTGCACTCGAAGACCCGGCTGGACGCGTCGGTGAATTTGCATTCGGCCGCGTCGGGCTTCGGCACGTTCGATCCCGTGGGGAAGCTCACCAGGGTCTGGTAGACGTTCCGGAAAAGCTCCCAGGAATTGTCCCAGGAAGCCGCGGGATCGAGCGTCGTGGGGGAACTCATGGTCCCGATGGTGATCCTCTGCTCCCCGGCGGACTCGGTATCCGAGAAAACACCGCATCCGGATACCAGGGATATGGACGCAAGGGCTGCAGCGGCCTGCAGACTCGTCCGGTTGAACACGTGCACGCTCCTCGTTCAGCCTGGGGTCGGCCGACGATACCGCAGTACCCCGCCAGGTCAATGGGCGAGCCCGGCGGGGCACTTGAGACGTTCGAGACGCAACCGGGGCCAATCCGGACAGGAAATTCCGGAAAGTGTCCGATAATCGGTCAGCCGACTCCGGCGTTCAGGAAGATGCCGCCGTCGACGACCAGGGTCTGGCCGGTGATCCATCCCGACTGGTCCGAGGTCAGGAAGGCCGCGGCGCCTCCGATGTCCTCGGGCACGCCGAGCCGGCCCATGGGGTACGCGGCGGCCGCCTCGGCCTCCCGGCCCTCGTAGAGCGCCTGGGCGAATTTCGTCTTCACCACGGCGGGGGCGATGGCGTTCACCCGGACCACCGGTGCGAATTCGTGCGCCAGCTGCTGGGTCAGGTTGATCATCGCGGCCTTGCTGACGCCATAGGCGCCGATGAAGGGCGAGGCGGAGATTCCGGCGACGGAGGCGATGTTCACGATCGTGCCGCCGTTGTCCTTCTGCCACGCGTGCCAGGTCCGCTGCGCGAATCCGAGCGCCGAGACCACATTCGTCTCGAAGACCTTCCGGGCCACGTCCAGGTCCAGATCGGCGATGGGGCCGAAGACCGGGTTCGTGCCGGCGTTGTTCACCAGGTGGTCGACGCGGCCGAAGGCGTCCATCGCGGCCTCGACGGCGGCGGCCTGGTGGGCGGTGTCGTGGGCCTTGCCCGCGACGCCGACGGCCCGGTCGGCGCCCAGGCGCTCGACGGCCTCCTTGAGTGCCTCCTCGCCGCGCCCGGTGATGACGACCCGGTCGCCCCGGGCGACGAGCGCCTCGGCGATGCCGAAGCCGATGCCCCGGCTGGCGCCGGTGACGAGCGCGACCCTGCCGGAGAGCTCCGGCGGCTGCTGTACGGTCATCCCGCTCTCCTCGTTCTCTGGTACGGGGGTCAGTTGAGCGGGCCGCCGGCCACGTACATGACCTGGCCGGAGACGAAGCCGGCGTCGTCGCCCGCGAAGAAGGCGATGGCGTTGGCGACGTCCTCGGGGCGGCCGACGCGCTGGACCGGGATCATGGAGGCGGCGGCGGCCTGGAAGTCCTCGAAGCCCATGCCGACGCGCTCGGCGGTCTGGGCGGTCATCTCGGTGACGATGAAGCCGGGGGCGACGGCGTTGGCGGTGATGCCGAACTTGCCGAGCTCCTTGGCGAGGGTCTTGGTGAAGCCCTGGAGGCCGGCCTTGACGGCCGCGTAGTTGGCCTGGCCGCGGTTGCCCAGGGCCGAGGAGGAGGAGAGCGAGACGATCCGGCCGAAGCCCGCGTCCACCATGTGCTTCTGACAGGCCTTCGCCATCAGGAACGCGCCCTTGAGGTGCACGTTCATGACCAGGTCCCAGTCGGCCTCGGACATCTTGAAGAGCAGGTTGTCGCGGAGCACGCCGGCGTTGTTGACGAGGATGGTGGGCGCGCCGAGCTCGGCGGCGACGCGGGCGATGGCGGCCTCCACCTGGGCGCCGTCGGAGACGTCGCAGCCGACCGCGAGGGCGCGGCCGCCGGCGGCGGTGATCTTCTCGACGGTGTCCTTGCAGGCCGCCTCGTCCAGGTCGAGGACGGCGACGGCGCGGCCCTCGGCCGCGAGGCGGATCGCGGTGGCGGCGCCGATGCCCCGTGCGGCACCGGTGACGACGGCTACGCGCTGCTCGGTGGTGGACATGCTGCTTCTCCTCGCCCTCAGGGGGTTCCCGGGCTCTCCCCCGGGACATGAGCGACCGCTTAGTACGACCGCTGGACGAGACGCTAGAAGCCCTGGCACCCGGTGTCAACGGCCCACCGGGTGCACCCCGTCACTCCCCCGTCACTCGTCCGTCGTTCAGCGGACGAGCAGGTCGAGCAGACGTTCCACCTCGGCCTCGGGGTCCCCGGTGAGGCCGGTGTGCACCGGGCCCGGCTGCACCACCGTGGAGCGCGGCGCGATCAGCCACCGGAAGCGCCGCCCCGCGTCGTCCCCCGAGGCCTGCCCCGCCGCCTCGCCGCCGAGGCAGACGCCCTCGACGGCGCGCAGGGCGGCGCGGACGCCGGTGACGTCCGCAGCCGGGTCGAGCGCGGCCAGCTTGGCCTCGTCCAGGTGGGTGCGGGCGGCGACGAAGGACCGGGCACGGCAGTAGACGACCACGCCCGCGTTGAAGCACTCGCCGCGCTCGACGCGCGGCACCACGCGCAGCAGCGCGTACTCGAAGACATCGCGGTCGGTCACGTGGTGCTGTCCTTCTGGGCGGGGCGGGGGGCGAGGCGCTCGGCGAGCCAGCCGGGCGGCTGCTGCGGACGGCGGTCGGTGCGCGGGCCGAGGGTGATCCGCTCGTGGATGGTGGCGGCGCGCGGCAGCAGCGCCTCGACGTACGCGGCGCGCAGGGCGTCGGTGGAGTCGAAGCCGGGCTCGTCGACCAGCCACTCGTCGGGCACGTCGGCGGCGACCTCGTCGAGCAGCTCCCGGGTGACGAGCGGCGCGAGCTCGGCGGCGGCCGCGGCCACGTCCGGGCCGAAGGGGGCCAGGGCGTGGTCGGAGGCGTCGTACGGCTTGGCGGCCGAGGCGGCCGCTCCCGGCCAGTTGTGGTGCCAGATCATCGTGGCGCCGTGGTCGATGAGCCAGAGCTCGCCGTGCCAGACGAGCATGTTCGGATTGCGCCAGGACCGGTCGACGTTGTTGATCACCGCGTCGAACCAGACGACCTTCCCGGCCTCCGCCGGGTCGACCTCGTACGCCAGCGGGTCGAAGCCCAGCGAGCCGGGCAGGAAGTCCATCCCCAGGTTGAGCCCGCCGCTCGCCTTGAGCAGCTCCTGCACCTCCTGGTCGGGCTCGGAGAGCCCGATGACCGGATCGAGCTGGATGGTGACCAGCTCGGGCACCCGCAGCCCGAGCCGCCGGGCGAGCTGCCCGCAGATCACCTCCGCGACGAGCGTCTTGCGCCCCTGTCCGGCACCGGTGAACTTCATGACGTACGTGCCGAGGTCGTCGGCCTCGACGATCCCGGGGAGCGAGCCGCCCTCACGCAGTGGCGTGACATAGCGGGTCGCTACGACCTCTTCCAACACTTTCCCAGGCCACCCATCTCTTCAACCTTACAATCCACGGAGGACTTCTTCGCAGCACAGAGACCAGGAACACGGGTCAACAGGGCTGGGGAGAATCTGGTGAGTTTCGGCTGGCAAGCTGATCCCCCCGCGCTCACCGAGCAGAACGTCGATGGTGCCGCGCCCCTTGCTGCCGGACTCCGGCATGAAGTGAGCATAGTAACCGAGAGTGATCGCAGGCGAGGAGTGTCCGAGCCACCGAGCCAGAGGCACGACGGACTCTCCGGAGCGCCGGGCCATGGCGCTGCGGGCGGACCTGCAGGGCCTCGGCGGCCCGTCCCCCGCCGCGGAAGGACGCGATGCGTGATCCTGGCGCTCAGAAACGCCGAGACGTGAGACACCGCGCCGCCCACGCGGGAAGGCGCGGGCGGCGCGGTGAGGTGAGGTGAGGTTCCGGCACCGAGCGGATCAGGTACCGAGGATGCGGCTCTTCTGGGCCTCGAACTCGGCCTCGGAGAGCACCCCTTGCTCCTTGAGCCGGCCGAGCTCCTTCAGCTGGGAGATCTTGGTGTCCATCGACACCTCGGCCGGCGGTTCGGGTGCGGGTGGCGGAGCGGAGTAGGCCTGCTGCGGCGCCGCGGCGCCGCGCTCGTAGTCCTGCTGTGCCCATCGGCCCGCCTGTCGGCGTGACACGCGGTTGGACACGGCGGTGGCAGTGCCGGAGATGACCGCGGTGCGCGCGATACCGCGAAGGAGACCAGGCATGACAGATTCCTTGTCGTCAGGTGGCCTTCGGGCCGACGGCCCTCAGGAAGTCGAAGCCGGGCTCTCGGCCTCGATGGCCTCCAGGCTGGCCAGGAGGTCCTCGGCCGGAATCCTTCCGTTGGCGACCATGCGCGCTCCGCCGCGGCGCAGGGCGGCCGCCAGCGGCACAGCCCACAGGTTCTCGTACACGAGGACGCCCGCGGAGTTGCCGGGTTCGAGGACGGCGGCGGCCTCCTGGAGGTCGTCCTCGCCGAGCAGGCCCGAGGAGGCGCCCTCGAACATGGTCAGGTCGAGTTCCCCGTCACCGTCCAGGTCCGTGAGCTTCAGCGCCGTGACCGAACCGTCCTCGTCCTTGCGGACGAAGGACAGGTCGAGGACTCGGATGATGCGCCGCTCGACGAGGTCGAGCAACAAGGGCAGTCCTTCTCCGGTCATGCGATTTCCGGGGAACTCGAGGACCAGGAAGTCCACGGGTCCCATCTCGGAGAATTCGTCGTCGCTCATTCCGGCTCCTCGCTGGCGGCTTTCAGCCTTCCACCGTGCGGCAACCACGCCCCGGCCGCACTCGTCGCCCTGCCTTCCATTCCAGCACCGCGCGACCGGGCACGCATCTTCGTGACGGCCCCCGGCCACCACGCGGTCCGCCGCCCCCGCCATCCGTTCGGCGGACTCGCCGGGCGACGGCAGGGCCGTGCTCGTAGCGTCGGGCCGGAACGGGGATCGTCCTCTCACCTGGAGTAGCCGATGACTGATGAGTCGATGGAGAAGCTGGCCACGGAGGCATGGCTCTACGGGTACCCGCTGGTCACGGCCGCCGTGACGAAGAGCGACATGACGGCGGTGCCGGCCCGGGACGACGCGCGCCGGAAGGCCCCGGTCAACCAGTTCTGCTACATGCGCGTCACCCCGGACGCCGCCTTCACCGAGGTCGTCTCGCCGAACGCCGACACCCTGTACTCCAGCGCCTGGCTCGACCTGTCCGACCAGCCCCTGGTACTGGCCCTGCCCGACTTCGGCGACCGCTTCTGGATGGTCCCGATCCTGGACGCCTGGTCCGACGTCTGCGCCGTCGTCGGCCGACGCACGAACGGATCGTCCGCCGGGCCGTTCCTGATCGCCGGGCCGTCCTGGTCCGGAGCGGTCCCCGTCGGCCTGACCCTGCTGAAGTCCCCCACCGCCGTGAACTGGATCATCGCGCGGTACGCGACCAGCGGCCCGATGGACTTCCCGGCCGTCAACAAGCTCCAGGACGCCACCCGGCTGATCCCGCTCTCGCAGTGGACCGGCGACCCCGACGACTACTCCCCTCCCACCGACGTCCCCGTCTCCGCCGTCGCCGACACCACGACGGCGCCCGTCGACCAGGTCCACGCGCTCAGCGGCCGCGACTACTTCGCCCTCCTCAACCGGATGATGGTCGACAACCCTCCCGACCCCGCCGATGCCCCGTTCCTGGGCCGCATCGCCGAACTCGGCATCGCCCCCGGCGCGAGCCTGGACGACCTCTCCCCCGAAAGACTGGCCGCCCTGGACGCGGGCGCGCGACGCGGCCCCGAGGCCCTGCGCGAGCTGTTCGCCCGGGCGGAGTCCGCGGGCACCGGAGGATGGGCCGTGCACCGGGGCCTGGGCGACTACGGAACCGACTACGCCAAGCGCGCGGTCATCACCCGGTTCGGGTACGGAGCCAACCTCGACGCCGACGCCCTGTACCCGCACGCCACCACCGACGCCGACGGCCGCCCCCTCGACGGTGCCCACACCTACGTGCTGCACTTCGACGCCGAGGAGATCCCGCCCGTCGACGGCTTCTGGTCCCTCACGATGATGAACGAACGTCAGTTCTTCGCCGACAACCCGCTGGACCGCTACGCGATCGGCGACCGCAGCGGCATGCGCACCAACCCCGACGGCTCCCTGGACATCCTCGTCCAGCACGACAGCCCCGGACCCGACCGCGAGAGCAACTGGCTGCCCGCACCCGCGGGAAGCTTCAACGTCTTCCTCCGCCTGTACTGGCCGCGGCAGCCTGCCCTCACCGGCGAATGGACCCCGCCCGCGCTGCGGCGTACCGGCTGAATCGTCAAGCCACCAGCTGGTAGATGCTCCGGGCCGTCAGCCACAGGCCGGCGGCCAGGGAGAGCGTGATGATGAGCTGTTCCTGGTGCCCGTCCAGCCAGCTTCGCAGGGCGTTCAGCCGGGCGTTCGCGGCCGTGGGCGCCCAGACCACGTACATCTCCATGACGATGAGGCTGAGCGTGGCCAGCACGCAGTAGCCGGCCAGTGCGAGCCAGTCGGTCAGGGTGGAGAGCTGCGCGTCGACGACGGTCGCGGCGCCGGCGGCGACCAGTCCCCAGGGCTGCAGCAGCCAGGCCAGACCGGCCGCCGTGACCGGGGTGGCGTTGTCGATCCGGGCGGTCCAGCGGGGCGGGCCGTGCGGGCGGGGCGGCCGACGGTGCCGATACGCCCCGTACAGCACCAGCGCCAGCCCGATGACGAGTTTCGCGGCGATCCCGGCGGTCGAGGGCGCGCTGTGACGGGCCGGGGGCTGACCGCCGGTCAGCAGCACCACGACAGCGATCACCGCCACCAGGTTGGCCAGCCACGACAACAAGAACGCCAGGCCCTGACGAACGCCGCGCCGCGAGAACAGCAACAGGATGAAGGCGCTGTTGTGCAGGGGCCCCAGGGTGACGGCCGTCCCGATCACCATCAGGTCAAGAACCACCGGACCGGTCACTCCTGGTTGTCGGGGCCGTCCGCCACATGCGCGGCAGGGACCGGCCGGAGGGGGATCCGGCGCTGCCAGGGTGCCGCATCTCAGTAACCGGTGCCGCGCTTGACCAGGGCCCGCTCGGCGTCGTGCGTCGCGCCCTTGTCGTCCAAGGTGCGACACGCGTCGGTAATGTCCTGGCTCAGGCGATCGATGTGTTCTCGGCTCAGGGTCTCCTTGACGAGAGCACGCATGATCTTCACCCGATCCGCGTTGGGCGGGAGCGTGTACGCCGGCACCATCCATCCGCGCTCGGCGGTAAGCTGCCAGGCGATGTCGGACTCGTCGTAGGAGTGCTTTTCGGCGAGGCGGAACGCGACGAGGGGCAGCTGTTCGAGGTCGCTGCCGATCACTTCGAATCGGCCGCTCCTCCGCAGGTTGTCCGCCAGTACGCGGGCGTTCTCCTGCATCATCTTCATGACGTAGGTGTAGCCCTGGCGTCCGAGGCGCACGAAGTTGTAGTACTGCGCGAGCACCATCGACGCGCCGGTGGAGAAGTTCAGCGTGAATGTGGCGTCGGTCTTTCCCAGGTAGTTCTCGTAGAACACGAGGTCCTTGGCCAGGTCGGACTCGTCGCGGAAGATCAGCCAGCCGATGCCGGGATAGACCAGTCCGTATTTGTGGCCAGAGACGTTGATCGAACGGACCTGCTCAAGACGGAAGTCCCATGTGGAGTCCGGGTAGAGGAAGGGCCACACGAATGCGCCGCTGGCGCCGTCGACGTGGATCGGAATGTCGAGGTCCCGCTCTTTGCGGATGTCCCGCAGGAGCTTGTCGATGCCGACGACGTCGTCCTTGTGGCCGGTGAACGTAGTGCCGAGGACGGCGACGACACCGATCGTGTTCTCGTCGAGGTGGGGTTCCACGTCCTCCGGGCCGATCGTGTACTTGCCCTCGGCGAGCGGTACGACCCGCGGCTCGACGTCGAAGTAGCGGCAGAACTTCTCCCACACCACGTGGACGTCCCCGCCGAAGATCAGGTTGGGCCGATCGGTCGACAGACCCGCGGCCTCGCGGCGCTCGCGCCACTTCCACTTCAGTGAAAGCGCTCCGAGCATGATCGCCTCGGACGAGCCCTGGGTCCGGCACCCGGCCGTCCTGCCCGGCGCGTGGAAGAGATCGGCGAGCATGCGTACGCAACGCTGCTCGATCTCGGCGGAAATCGGGTACTCCGCGTGGTCGATGAAATTGCGATGGAGATTCTCGGCGATCAGCCGCTGCGCCTCCGGCTCCATCCACGTGGTGACAAACGTGGCGAGATTGCGCTGCGGGTCGCCCTCCATGGCGAGATCCACGTCCACGAGCCGCATCGCGTCCGTCGCGGCCATCCCCTCCTCGGGAAACTTGCTCGAGGGAGCGGGCACGGTCAGGAATCGGTTGCCGAAAAGCTCCGCGTCATCACGCTTGGTCATACGACAATTCAAACAGCGCGGGTTCCCGACTCAGCGAGGGACACGCCGAGCCGCAATCGCTGCCACGGGCGAACAGCCGACCCGGCGTGCGCGCGGTTTGGACCTGCCGGTCCATTTCCTGCTCCCTCATGCGACTGAACCTCTTTCATCCTGTGCTGGAGGGTGAAATGGGCTGTTCAGCGGGGGTGTGACGAGGCAGGGCCCCTGGTCGTTGGCGTGGTGATTCCATATCCTGCCACGCTCGACCTCCCTTATAAACGGAACGCCCTCTCGGCTACGGGGAGAACCTACCTCTGCGAGTGCGGCTCGCAGCACAACTCAGGCTGGACCTTACGGACCGGCTGGAAGATTCCGCCCTGGGTCTCCTCGGCAATCCTCCCTTTCCGCGAGCCGGGCTTGCAGCACCACCACGGCGCGGTGCCGCCCATAGTCCTGGGCCTGAGGCTGGATCTGTGTCTGCGAGTACGGTTCGCAGCGCCACTGCGGCTGACCGAGCGGGGGCAGTATCCCCCCGGCCCCGCCCCGCCGTCTCTGCGGGTTCAACTCGCAGCACCCCCACGGCGACCGCCTCCTGGGCGCAGCTCTGCTGACCCACGGACGACTTCTCCGGGGCGTCGAGGCGGGGACCAGCGGCCGGCGGCGCCGGGGAGGAACCGGGGCTCGACCGGCGGGCCGGTCTCCCTGCTTTCCACCGGTCCGCTTTCCCATCGGTCCACCGATGGTGCCCCGCCCTGTCGGCCACCGGTACGAAGAAGGCATGGTAACCGAGCGTGATCGTCGGCGAGGAGTGCGAACCGGCCTCCGTGGCCGCCGCTTCGAGGCCGGTGGTTTCGCCGATGCCCGGGGGCCGTGGTGGCTGGACAGTGGCGGCGTCCGCCAGGACACGGCCCGCCGGCCGGCGCCGCCGGAGGCGGGTGCCCCACGACACGAGAGGACGGCTTCGTCGTGAGACGACACCTTTCCCTGGCCACCGCCGCGGCGTCCGCGTGCTTCGCCCTGCTCCTCGCGCCCGGCGCCCAGGCCGCCGGGACGGCGGCGGAGAATCCGTACGAGCGCGGTCCCGCCCCGACCCAGTCCGGTATCGAGGCGCTGCGCGGGCCGTACGCCGTGGCGCGGACCAGCGTCTCCTCGCTGGCCGCGACCGGCTTCGGCGGTGGCACCATCTACTACCCCGCGTCGACCGCCGACGGCACCTTCGGCGCGGTGGTGATCTCGCCGGGGTTCACCGCGTACCAGTCGTCGATCGCCTGGCTCGGGCCGCGCCTGGCCTCGCAGGGGTTCGTGGTGTTCACCATCGACACCCTCACCACCCTCGACCAGCCGGACAGCCGCGGAAGGCAGCTCCTCGCGGCCCTCGACCACCTGACGCGGCGCAGCTCCGTACGCGACCGGATCGACGCGAGCCGACTCGGCGTGATGGGGCACTCCATGGGCGGCGGAGGCGCTCTCGAAGCCGCGAAGAGCCGGCCGTCCTTGAAGGCCGCCATCCCGCTGACGGGCTGGAACACGGACAAGACCTGGCCGGAGATCGCCACGCCCACGCTCGTCATCGGCGCGGACGGCGACACCATCGCGCCGGTCGCCACCCACTCGGAGCCCTTCTACGAGAGCCTCCCGGACACCCTCGACAAGGCCTACCTGGAGCTCAACGGCGCGACGCACTTCACCCCGAACACGTCGGACACGACGATCGCGAAGTACAGCGTCTCCTGGCTCAAGCGCTTCCTCGACGACGACGTGCGCTACGAGCAGTTCCTGTGCCCGCTGCCACGGCCGAGCCTGACGATCGAGGAGTACCGGGGCAGCTGCCCGCTCGGGTCCTGACCCGCGGCGGCGACCGCGCGCCCTGTGCGCGGTCACAGAACGGGGTCCCCGGGGACTGGGCCGGTGCCCAGTCCCGGGGACCTTCCACGGTCCGATACGGGTCGGTAGCGTGGTCCGGGTGATCGGAGCGACGTCCTCCCCGGAAGGCCCGGAGCTCTACGGATGCGGGGCCCCACTCGCCGCCGTGGCCAGGCTGTCGGCCCGCGCCGCGGACGGCTCCGGCGGTCTGCTCCTCGTCACCGGCGGCCCCGGCACCGGGCGCTCCACGCTGCTGGCCCGCGCGGCCCGCGGCTTCCCCGGCGCCGCCTACGGCGTGGCCGCGCCCGGCCACCGGGCGCCGTGGAGCGGGGTGCGGGCGCTCCTCGCCGCGCTGGCCCCGTCGGCGCCGGCTGCCCGCCGGGCGCTGCGGGAGGCACGCGGACCGGCCGGTCTCCGCGGGGCCCTGGCGGGGCTGCTGTCCGGGCGCGGCGCGCTGGTGTGCCTGGACGACCTGCACATGTGGGACGCGCACTCGCGGGCCGCGCTCGCCGCCGCGTGGCGCGAACCGGCGGGACCGGGCTGGCTCGTGTCGCTGGCCGCGCACCACCGGCCGCCCGAGGTGCCGGGAGCGGAGGGCGTCCGCCTCGGACGCCTGGTGCCGGACGCGGCGCGGGCCCTGCTCGACGCGGTGTCCCCGGTGCCGGTGCCCGCCGTCGTACGGGAGCGGCTCCTCCACGAGACGGCCGGGCACCCCGGGGTGCTCGTCGCGGCCGTACGGCGCCTGGACGCCGAGCGGCTCTCCGGACGCGCCCCCTTGCCCGATCCCGTCGTCGACGACGACGTCCTCGGCCGGGTGTACGGCGGGCTGCTGCGTTCGCTGCCCGTCGACTCGCGCCGACTGCTCTGCCTGGCGGCCACGGTGACCCGGTCCGGCGGGGGCGTGGCCGCCGCCGAGACGGTGCGGACGGCGGCACGGGCGGCCCGCACACCGGCCAGAGCCCTGGACGGTCTCGTCGCCGACGGGCTTCTCGGGCGCACCGGCCCCGCCCTGCGCTTCGCCGACCCCTTCCTCGAACGCGCCGCCGTGGCCGCCGCCGGACCCGGCGGTCCGGCTCTCGCCTGGGGCGAGCGGCGTCGCGCCGAGCCGGTGACCCCGGAGCGGACGCTCGCCGCGGGCCGCGCCCTGCTGTTGCGGGGGCTGGCGGCGGCGGCCGGCGGTCCGGTGCGGGAGGCCCACGAGGCGCTGCTCCAGGCGGGCCGGCTGTTACGGGACGGGGCGCCGGCCGAGGCGGCCGACGCGCTGTTCCTGGCGATGGAGGCGGCCTGGGCGGGCGGTGACGCCGCCGCCTGCCTGGCGGCGCTGGACGGCGCGCGGGGCGCCGAGGGCCCGGAGCGCGACTTCTCCGACGGGCTGCGGGCCGCCCTCGGCGGACGGCTCGCCGAGGTCCGCCCGCCGCTCGCGCGCGTGGTCGCGCGGGACGGCGCGGAGGCCGAACCGCGGCTCCTGCTGCGGGCGGGCTCGGCTGCCCTCGTGCTCGGCGACACCGCCGCCGCGGCCCGGATCCACGCCCGAGCACTCGCCCTGGCCCGGGCGGAGCCGCGCGGGACGCTGGTCCCGCGCGCGCTGGAGCACCTCGCCTACGCCGAACTGCGCGCGGGGCTTTACAGCCGGGCCGCACGCCACGCGCGGGAGGGGCTGCGGGCCGCCGGACGGACCGGCCAGCCCAATGCGGCGGCCCATCAGCACGCCGTGCTGGCCCTCGCGGCCTCGGTCCTCGGGGAGGACGGGCGGCGGGTCGCCGAGCACGCCGGGGCGGCCCTCGCGACCGCCCGCGCGCACGGGCTCGTCCAGGCCGCGACGCTCGCCGAGTGGGCGCTCGCCCGGGCGGAGTCAGGCGTCGGGCTCGCCGCCCAGGCGGCCGCCCGCCTTGCCCCGCTCGTCCGCCCCGGGCCCCGGGGCGGGCACTTCGCGCTCCGCATGCTGATGGCCCCCTGTTTCGTCGAGGCCGCCGCCGTCTCGGGCCGCCGTGCGGAGGCCCGGGAGGTGACGGAGGAGTACGCCGACTGGGCCGCGCAGGGCCTGGACCGGGCGGCCCCGGCCCAACTGGCGCGCTGCCGGGCGCTCCTGGCGGAGGACGACCGGACGGCGTACTGGTTCGGCGAGGCGGTGCGGCACCACGAGGGCTGCGGCAACGACTTCGAGCGGGCCCGGACTCTGCTCGCGTACGGGACCTGGCTGCGGCGCCGGCGTCGGCCGGGCGACGCGCGCGGTCCGCTGCGCGACGCCCTGGTCACCTTCGAACGGGCCGCGGCCGTCGGCTGGGCCGAGCGGGCCCGCTGGGAGCTGCGCGCGACCGGCGGCGTCGAGGGCTCCGGCGGCTCCGGCCCGGCCGCCCTCGCCGTCCTCACGCCGCAGCAGCAGCTGATCGCCCGCCTGGCGGCGCAGGGGGCGACCAATCAGGAGATCGCGGACCGGCTCACGTTGAGCCCGCGGACGATCGACCACCACCTGAGGAACGTCTACGCCCGGCTGCAGATCCGCTCCCGGGTGCAGCTGTCCGGCGTGGTGGCGGCCCTCCCTGGCCCCTAGGCCGTGTCTTCCGGATCATGCCGGGCTCGCGGCGTCTGGCACCGCGCCTCGCCGCGTTGTCGTCAGTCGCCGATGCTCCGCATGGACTCCCTCCTCCGCCTTGCGATGCACGGCACCAGACGCCGCGAGCTGATCCGACCTGATCCGAAAGACACGGCCTAGGGCCTGTCCGGCGGGCCCGGAGCGAGGAGGGCCCGCCCGCCCCGGCTCAGACGCCGCGCCAGAGGTTGGCGAAGGCGGAGGCCTCGATGGTGCGGCGCTGGCGTACGGCCTCCAGCTCCATGACCGCGTCGTGCACGGCGGCCACCACGGCCGTGACCGCCTCGTCTTCGAAGCCGGGCTCGATCACGGCGAACTCCCGCTCGTCCGCGTCCTCGCCCTCGGCCGCGTCGTCGGCGGGGGCGGGGGCGGGGGCGGGGGCGGCGACGCCGATGCCCAGGGCCGAGGCGAGGGCGGTCAGGACGGGCTCCCGCTCCTCCCAGCGCTCGGCCGCCCGGCGACGGGCCGGCGTGTCGAGCGGTTCCACGCGCTGCCTGCCGAAGGGCATCCGGCCGCCGCGCTTCGGCGCCAGCTCGCCGTCCTCCTCCAGGGCGGTCCGGTAACCGGCCGAGAGGTCGCGGCCACGGCGCCAGAGCCAGTCCTCGATCCGCTCGTACGGGGCCTGCCGGGTGAGACCGGCCACGGCCTCGCCGAGGAGCCGGTCGCCCGGCTCCGCGGATCCGCCGGGCACGACGCGGTCGTCGTCGACGGTGACGGCCTCCGCGCCGAGGAGATCGATCAGTTCGGCTCCCGCGAGGGCGAGCGAGAGGTCGCCCTGCCCCACGGCGCGTTCGGGATCCTGGTCCATGGCAAGGATGAACAGGTCTTTCGCCGTGGTCATGAAAGGGTTCCTCCCGAAGGCGACGACGGAGCGGCCGCCACGATCATTACCACCTCCCCCACCGGCCGTCGAGCCCTCAGGGCGTCCCCGGTGTCCCCGTGGGCGCGGCGGGGGCGGGGCAGGCGACCGCGCCGGGTTTCACGGAGAGCTTGAGACGGGGGGTGGTGAGCAGGCCGGGGATCTGGAAGTCCTGGGCGGTGCCGGTGATCCGGTCGAACTTGGCGTAGCGGGCCTGGATGCCGAAGCGGTGCTGCGGGGCGCCGAGGGGGTTCGGCACGTACGCGCCGGAGGCGTCCTTGACGGTGCGGACGTCGGCGCCGTTGACGTTGAGGTCGACGATGCCGTCCATGTCGAGCTCGCCGGTGGCGTTCCTCAGGTCGAGGACGGTGTTGCGGGTGCGGATCTCCCAGGAGGCGGGGTCGTCGTCGCCGAGGGTGAGCAGCAGGGTGTACGTGGCTCCCGCGATCTGCTGGCGCCGGCTGAGGCAGAGCCCGTTGAGGACCCCGTCGGCGAAGCCCATCCGCAGCACCCGCACGCTGCCGGCCGTGCCGTCGGCGCGTACGACCGCCTGGTCGACGACGGCCGCGCCGTACTGGGTGCCGTACAGGCTGCTGGTGGTGAAGTCGACCGGCCGGTCCTGGACGCTCAGGCCGACGGCGAGCGCCCCTGTGGCCATCGCCGAGCCGATCCCGCCGGCGGCGAGGAGTGCGGGGGCGGCGACGGCGAGGGCGCGCCGCCAGTGGGTGCGGCCCTCGGGGCGGAGCGGTGCGGAGCTGGTCATGGCGTGGTCACCGTGATCGTTCCGGGGAGGTGGACGGGGTTGTCGGTGGAGTTGAGCTCGGCGTGGTCGTCGACGGTCCGGATGGCGTAGATCTCGCCCTCGAACTCCTCCGCGCCGGCCGTGAGCGGGATGAGGGAGCCGAAGAAGTCGAGCAGCCCCTGGACCTCGCAGATCTGGAAGATCACGCGGACGCAGACCCGGTTGATCTTCCCCCACATCGTCGTGGTCTCCGGCCGGCCGGCGCTGTCGTAGCCGCCGAGCGAGCCCTCGTTCGGCACGTCGATGACGAGGGTGTGGCCGTCGGCCCGCTGGGTCACGTTCATGTGGGAGCGGATCTTCAGCTTGGTGAAGGTGTACTTGTTCGTCACCACGGAGGTGCCGTCGGAGAGCCGGATGGTGACGCCCTTCTCGACGGTCAGGGAGACGGCGACCATGCTGTCGATGCGCACCTGGAGCGGGTACGGGCTGGGCAGGAACGGTACGCCGAGCGGTTCCACGGCGGCGGGCGGGCGGCCGGCGGCGCTGCTCGGCCCGCCGGAGGTGAGCGCGGTGGCGACGGCGAGCAGCAGCGCGGCCACGACGGCGACCGCCTTGCGCCGTCCCCGTACGCCCGCCCCGGCCGTCATCCCTCCACCGCCTCGGGTACGGCTCCGGCGGCGGCCCGCGCCGCTCCGCGCGGGCGCTTGGCGCCCCAGCCGACCGTCATCGAGCCGCCGAGGACACCGAGGACCATGCCGAGGAGGAAGCCGCCGAGGTTGGAGACGACGAGGGAGACCACGGCGAGGACGCAGCCGATGAGGCCGAAGGTGTACCGCTGGCGGGGCGCGGCGAGCGGGATGAGCCCGCAGAGGATCATCCCGCCGCCGACGAGGTAGCCCGCGACGCCGCCGAAGCCGGTGCTGACGATGAGCTGCACGGAGCTGAGCGAGAACTTGAGCACGGTCCAGCCGCCGGCCACCAGCCACACCGCGCCCCAGAAGGGGCGGGTGCGCCGGAAGGCCCGGAACCACCGGTACGCGGCGCGGGCCCGGCTCAGCATGCGGTGGCCGTTCCGGCGACGACCCTCAGCTTCAGGTTCGGCAGGACCAGCGCGCCGGCCATCTCGGCGTCGTACGCGGTGGCGTCGAGGCCGTGCAGCCGGATGGAGCTGCCGCCCTCGCCGCCGGCCGAGCCGAGGCCGAAGCCGCCGGGGAGCGCGCCGGTGAGCGGCTTGCCGGCGACGGTGACCTGGTCGGCGGACTGGCCGAGGACCGCGTTCTGGAGGGTGGTGGGGCCGTAGGCCTGGAGCTCGGTCGCCTGGAGGTAGAGGTTGGAGGCGTCGATGTCGGTGGTGAAGCTCGCGGGCGGGGTCGCGGTCACCGTCTGGCCGCCGGTGAGCAGGAGCGAGTACGGCACGCCGGCGATCGACTGGTGGACGATCCCGCACAGTCCGGCGAGGCCCGCGCTGGCGAAGCCGACGCGCGCCATCGCCGTGTCGGTGGTGGTCGTGCCGTCCGGGCGGCCCACGGCGGGGGTGTTGACGATGGCTCCGAAACCGCTGCCGGAGACGCCGTTGGAGGTGAGGGTGAACGGCTGTCCGGTGACGCTGAAGTTGGCGGCGAGGGCGCCCTGCGCGAGGGCCGCGCCGAGCGCGCCGATCGCGAGGCAGGAGGGGACGAGGGCGAGCGCGCCGCGGCCCCAGCGGGTGCCCCGGCGGGTGCCGTCGGCGGCCTCGGCGAGCATCCGGGCGTTCCAGCCGGCGGCGGCGCGGACGCCTTCGGCGCCGAGCCGGGCGAGCGGGCCGCCCGTGGTGCGGGGCGCTGCGTGGAGGGGGTTCATACGGAGCCGCTCCCAACGGATGCGGGGGACGCGGGGGTCCCGTCGGTGACGCTCTCGCGCCGGCGCGACAGGCGGCCGGGGCGCTTGGCGGGCTTCTCGGGCAGCCAGGCGAAGGCCATGGCGCCGCCCAGGACGGAGAGGCCCATGCCGACGAAGAGGCCGCCGAGGTTGGAGAGGGGGAAGGAGGCGACGCCGGCGATGACGGCGAGGGTGCCGGCGGTGTGGCGCTGGCTCGGCAGGGCGAGGACGAGCAGGGCCATCGCCATGATGACGACGCCGCCCGCCATGCCCGCGATGCCGCCGACGCCCACCTGGAGGATCCTGCCGAGCGGCGCCAGCGGCAGGAAGAAGATCACGAAGCCGCCGAGGGCCATCCACATGGCGGCCCAGAACGGCCGGGTGCGGCGCCAGCGTCGGAAGCCGCGGCGGGCGCGGGCCGGGACGGAGGGCTCGAAGTCCTCGGCGGACTCGGCGACTTCGGGCACTTCGGGGACTTCGAAGGCCTCGGGGGCCTCGGGGGCGGGCGGGTCGGTGCTGGTCACGGGGGCCTCGCAGGAGCGGTCCGGAAGGGGCGGGCGGTGGGCCGGTCCGGGGCGGCGCGCCCCGCGGTGGCGCGCCGTCCCGGGTCCGGGTCGTGCGGTGGTGCCGTGGTGCGGTGGTGCGGCTGTGCTCATGTGGTGCGGAGGGGGTGTCAGCAGCCCGTGTCGCCGTGCTTGATGGCGATCGCGAGGTCGGGGAGCGTGATGGCCCCGGCGATCGTGGCACCGTTCGCGTCGGCGTTCAGGTTGCTGATGTCGGTGCGGCCGCCGGTGGCGTCGAGGCCGAACTGGCCCGCGGAGCCGTCCTGGATGCCGGTGGCCTTGATGCCGGCGCCGTCGGCCGCGGCGCCGATGACGTTCGGGGTGGTGTCGGAGGCGTTCAGGGTGGCGGTGGCCGCCTTGAGCGCCTGCGCGTCGAGGATGAGCTTGTTGGCCTGGAGTCCGGCGCCGTTGGCCAGCTGGTCGCTGGTGAGCGGGGTCTCGGCGGCGGGCGAGGAGATGTTGAGCGACCAGGTGCCGAGGGTGCCGATCACCGGGAGGTTGACCGACTGGGTGGCGTGGACGCAGATCCCGTCGAGGCCGGCCTTGGCGATGCCGACCTGCGCGGCGCCCTTGGGGCCGCCGGCGTCGATGGTGTGCATGACCGCGCCGATGCCCTGCGGGGCCGCCACCGTCTTGGAGCTGAGGGTGAACGGCACGCTGGTCAGGGAGAGGTTCGCCGCGAGGGCGCCCTGGACCATCGCGGTGGCCATGGCCGCGACCGCCGCGCAGGCGGGGACGGCGAGGAAGGCCGATCTGCGCCAGCGGGTGACGCCTCTGGGCTCGTTCTGCATGAGGGTTCTCCAACCGTGGGTCCGCGCCGACGGCGCGGGGTGGGATGAGGGACGGCCACGCCCGGGGCCGGTGGCCGAGGACGACAGACACTCTGTGGCCGCCTGTTCGAGAATTGGACACTGCGAGAAGTTGTGTCAAGAGTGCGGACGGACTCGGTGGTTCTGTCGCCCGCCCTGAGGGGTTCCGGCGCTGCTCTAGGCTGGCGCAATGGCACGCTTCAGGGAGACGGTCCGGACACTGCTGCGCGAACGGCTCCTCGACGCCGCCTTCGAGCGGGTCGCGGAGCACGGCTTCGACAAGCTGCGCATGGCCCATCTCGCCGGTGACGTGGGCGTCAGCCGGCAGACGCTGTACTCCGAGTTCCCTTCCAAGGAGGCGGTCGGCGAGGCGCTGTTCCGGCGCGAGCTGGAGCGCTGCCTGGTCGGCATCCAGCAGGGCCTGGACGCCCACCCGGACGACCTGCGCGCGGCCGTGGAGGCCGCCGTCGGCTTCACGCTGACGCTGGCCCGCCGCAATCCGCTCATCCGCGCGATGCTGACGAGCACCGGCGAGGGCGGCCTCCTCCCCTATCTGACGACGCGCTCCGCCGCCGCCTTCGAGCTGGCGACGACGATGGCGGGGACGTACGTGGCGGAGACCTGGCCCTCGATCGACCCGGTCGCCCGGGACCTGGCGGTGGACACGGCGGTCCGCCTGACGGCGAGCCACGTCGTGCAGGCCACCGCCTCCCCCGAGGAGTCGGCACGCCGGATCGCCGACACGGCGGTACGGGTCGCCCTCAGCACCGGCGCGGAACGCCTCCCGGCGGGCACGGCCCGCGCCTGAACCACCCGCGCCCGCCTCGCTCCTACGGCGGCGGAGGACCCCCGTACTCCTCCAGTACGGGCCGGTTGCCGAGGCCCGGCGCGGTGGTGACGGGGTAGGCGCGCAGCCCGACCCGCCCCTCCACCCGGTCGATCGCGCCCCAGCCGTACTGCCGGGAGTCGTCCGACAGGTCGGGGTTGTCGCCCAGGTAGAAGAAGCGGCCCTCCGGCACGGTCCGCAGCTCCGCGCGCGCCGACCGGGTGCCCTCCGCCGAGCAGCAGGCGCCCGCGCGGTGGGCGCGGTCGGTCCACTGGGCGGCGACCACCCGGCGTACGGGCCCCTTGCCGCCCTCCTGGAGGAGGACCTGGAAGGGCTCCGCGCCGGTCGACACGATCGCCACCCGGTCGCCGGGCAGGCCGATCACCCGTTTCACCATGAGGGAGTCCTGCCGGCCGCCGCGCAGCAGGACCACGTCGAAGCGGTCCACCCGGCCCTCCGAGCCCGGAAGGACGAGGATCCGGTCGCCGGGGCGGAGGGTCGGGTCCATGCTGGACCCGTCGACCCGGACGCCGAGGGCGGTCACGGCCACTCCCGCGAGCAGGCAGAGCAGGGCACCGGCCCCGAGGACGGCGCCGAGGACGCGCCCCGCCCTCATCGGCGCCCCCTTCGTCCGCCGTGTCGGCCGGGGTGCGGTACGACCCCGGACCGGTCGAATTCGGTCATGGCGGGACGGTAGGCCGGGCGGCGGGCGGCGGCTGTGACCGTACCGCTCAGCCTTGTTGACCGCGCGTCAACAAGGGCAGGGGCGCAGGTCCCGGCCCCGGCCCGGGCACGGCGTCCCGGTCGCGGACCTGGTAGGCGCGCGGGGTCTCGCCGGTCCAGCGGCGGAACGCCCGGTGGAAGGCGCTGGGTTCGGAGAAGCCGAGCCGCCGCGAGAGCCGCTCGATGGAGACCCGCCCCGAGGTGAGCTCCGCGATGGCGTGATCCCGCCGCACCTGGTCGCGCAGCCGCTGGTACGTGGTGCCCTCGGCGGCCAGTTGCCTGCGGAGCGTCTGCGGGCTGACCGAGAGCCGCTCGGCGAGCTCCTCCGGGGTGGGCACGGGCCCGGCCGGCAGCGCCCGCCCGATGAGGTGGCGCACCCGCCCGGTGACGGTGCTCCCCCACTCCGAACAGACGAGGACGCCGTCGGGGGCGCGGCGCAGGAAGGCCTGGAGCGCCGCCGCGTCGCGCAGCACGGGCTCGTCGAGGTCGGCGCGGTCGAAGACGGCGGCGGTGCGCCCGGCACCGAAGACGCAGGGGGCGCCGAACAGCAGGGCGTACTCGGCGGAGTGGCGGGGCTCGGCGTGGGCGAACTCGACCCGGCGGAGCCCGATCCGGCGCCGGACCAACCAGCCGGCGAAGCGGTGGGCGACGAGGACGGTGGCCTCGGCGCCGAAGTGCAGGGGGTCGTCGTAGCCGGAGACGTCGAATTCGAGCCGGGCCTCGTCGGCGCCGTCGCGCTCCCCGTCGTACTCGCTGCTGCGCCCCCTGCCGTACCCCTTGCCGTACTCCCCCTTCGGCGCGGCCGGTTCGACAAGTCGGAAGCTCGGACCGCCGGGGAGGAGGGAGTAGAAGGTCCGGGCCCGGTGCAGGGCCTCGCGCAGGTCGCGGCTGCCGTGGACGACGAGGTGGCCCATCATCGCGAAGGCCCCGACCTTGGTGGGCGCGCCGCCGAAGCCGAGCAGCTCGTCGTCGAGGCTCGCCCAGACCAGTCGGACGAGGCGCCCGAACCGCGCGGAGGGCACCCGGTCCGACGCGAGGCCGGTGAGCAGTGCGGGCGACAGCCCCGCGCGTGCGAGCAGCGGCCCGGCGTCCACCCCGCGCCGCTCGGCGCCCAGGACCACGGCCCGTACGTGGTGGGCGCTGACCGATCCCGTCCGCATGCCCGTCGCCGTCCGCATGCCCGTCGCCGTCCGCATGCCCGTCGCCTCCGCTCGGCGCGTTTGACACTTCGCCTGCTTGTTGTCCAGGTTCGGACACTCTAATGCGGACTGTAAGGCGGCTGGGGGGAGTCTGCGCCGAACGGGGCCTACGTCACAGCAACTCCGTCTACCGTCACTACCGGAAGACTCCAGCGGTGCATCGAGAGGGGCAGGCATGAGCGGAGTGGCACGGCGGACCGTGGTCGCGGCCGGCGGGGCGGGGCTCGCGGCGGCGGCGCTGACCGCCTGCGGCGGCGGTACGAACGCCGAGGGCGACACCGGCACGGGCGGCACGGACGGCGCACCGGAGGGTCCGCTCGCGAAGACCGGGGACATCCCGGTGGGCGGCGGCAAGGTCCTGGCCGGCAAGGGGGTCGTCATCACCCAGCCGAAGGCGGGGGAGTTCAAGGCCTTCTCGTCGAAGTGCACGCACGCGGGGTGCGCGGTGAGCGAGGTGAAGGACGGCGTGATCGTCTGCCCGTGCCATCAGAGCAGGTTCGACATCTCGGACGGCAGTGTGAAGGGGGGTCCGGCGACTTCGTCGCTGCCGCCGGAGCCGATCGAGGTGAAGGGCGAGGACATCTCCTTCGGCTGAGCCCGCCCGGCTCCCCCTCTCCCTCCCTCTCCCCCTCCTCCTCCCTCTGCTCTCCCTCTACCCCTGGCCGCCGGGGTGCCGCCCCGGCGCCTTCCAGGCCGCGAGCAGTTCGTCGGTGGTGGCGATCGCGGCGACGAGGGAGAGGGTGTTGCGGACCATCGCGGGGGTGTAGTCGGCCGGGACCCCCGCGATGGCGTCCCTCGGCACGACGACGGTGTAGCCGAGGTTCACGGCGTCGAAGACGGCGTTGGGCACGGCCACGTTGGCGGAGACACCGGTCACGACGAGGGTCCGGCAGCCGAGGTTGCGCAGCAGCGCGTCCACGTCCGTGCCGGCCAGCGGGGAGAGCCCGTGCAGCCGCCGCACCACCAGGTCCTCGTCGGCCACCCGGATCGGTTCCGCGATCCGTACCGCCGCGGAGCCGCTGTGCTGCTGCACGGGCAGCCGGGCCGCTGCCCGGAAGAGGCGGGCGTTGCGGTTGGAGCCGCGCCCGTCGGGGCGCCGCTCGGCGACCGCGTGGACCACCTGGACGCCGGCGGCGTGGGCGGCGTCGACGAGCCGGGCCACGTTGGCGAGGGCACCGGACTCCCTGGCGGTGGCGGCGAGTTCGGGCAGGGCGCTCTCCTCGCCGACGACTCCCCGCTGGCATTCGACGGTGAGCAGGACGGCCCCGTCGGGACGCAGCCGCTCGTCGAGCCCTTCTCCGCGCCCCATGACTCCCTCGCGTCCCATGGCCCCCTCGCGCCCCACGACTCCCTCGCGCCCCATCGCCCCTTCGCGTCCCATCGCTCCCCCTCGCACCCGCCGGCCTCTTGCACGGGCGTGCGAGAGGGATCCATGATTTCTGACGTCTCATCAGAAATCCAGAAGGGTGCGGACGATGACCGTCGCACAGCGCCATGGCCGCCGGATCATGATGACCCCGGCGGAGCTCGACTCCTTCCTCACCGAGCAGCGCACCTGCCGGGTCGCGACCGTCTCGGCCGACGGCCGCCCCCACCTGAGCGCGCTCTGGTACGCCTGGGACGGCACCTCGCTGTGGCTGTACTCGCTGACGCGGAGCCGCCGCTGGGCCGAGCTGTGCGCCGACCCCAGGCTCTCGGTCCTGGTCGACGACGGCGAGGAGTACGGCGAGCTGCGCGGCGCCGAGCTGTCGGGGACGGCGGTCTTCGTCGGCGAGGCGCCGCGCACGGGCGAGCCGTGTCCGGAACTCGACGCGGTGGAGCGCCTCTTCGCGGCGAAGAACTTCGGCCTCGACGCGATGCCGCACGACGGCCGGCACGCCTGGCTCCGGCTGACCCCGGACGCGATCGCCTCCTGGGACTTCCGCAAGCTCGCGACGCTCTGAGAGCTCAAGAGCCGACGGGGCTCAGCCGGCGTGCGGCCGCCCCGCCTCCCGCAGCGCCTCGACGACCGCGCGCAGGGAGGGCCGGCGGCCGGCGTCGGTGCGCCAGGTGGCGTAGATGTGCCGGCGCACCTGCTGGCGTACGGGCACGCAGACGACGCCTTCCGGGTACGGCCGGCCGAGCCGGGGCGTGACGCACACGCCGAGTCCGGCGGCGACGAGGGCGAGCTGGGTGTGGTGCTCGCCGGCGTAGTGGGCGATGCGGGGTTCGATGCCCTGGGAGCGGAGGGTGAACATCAGCCAGTCGTGGCAGAACTCGCCCTCCGGCCAGGACACCCACTCCTCGTCGGCGAAGTCCGCCAGGTCCACCGCCTCCCGCCCGGCGAGCCGGTGGCCGGCCGGCAGGGCCACGTCCGCCGCGTCGTCGAGCAGATGGGCGCGCTCCAGGTCGCCGGGGACCGGCGCCCGGCGGTTGCTCCAGTCCAGGACGATCGCCAGGTCGGCGTCGCCGCGCAGCACCGCCCGCACCCCCTGCTCGGGCTCGAACTCGGCGGTGCGGACCCGCAGGTCGGGGTGGCGGTCGCGCAGCGCGGCCAGGGCGGCGGGGAAGAGGCCGCGGGCGGCGGTCGGGAAGCCGACGAGCCGCACCTCGCCGACGACCTGGCCGCGCCGGGCCTCGATGTCGGCCTGGGCGAGCTGGACGTGGGAGAGGATCCGGGCGGCGTGCTCGGCGAGCAGCAGACCGGCGTCGGTGAGCCGCACGCCGCGCCCGTTCTTGGCGAGGAGCCGCTGGCCCACCTCGCGCTCCAGCTTGGACAGCTGCTGGGAGACGGCGGAGGTCGTCACGTGCAGACCGTCGGCGGCGCCGCTGACGGAGCCGTGCCGGGCGACGGCGTCGAGGGTGCGCAGGCGCTCCAGGTTCAACATGTAAGCAATGCTAAGCGAAGAGGCCGCGACAATCTCGCTTGTCCTACGAGGTCGTCACCGTCACCCTGAGTACATGACCAGCCGTGAAGCCGCCCCCACCCGCTCCCCCTCACCACTCCTGGACTGGCGCGTCCGCTTCGGCGTGCTGGCCCTGATCTGGGGCTTCAGCTTCCTCCTCATCAAGGTGGGCACGGACGGCTTCGCGCCGTTCCAGGTGACCTTCGGCCGGCTGCTCTTCGGTACGGCGGTGCTGGCCGTGGCGCTGGTCGTGAAGCGGGACCGGCTGCCGCGCGGGGCCCGGACCTGGGGCCGCCTGGCAGTGGCGGCGTTCCTGCTGAACGCGCTGCCGTTCTCGCTCTTCGCGTACGCGGAGCTGACGATCCCGTCGACGCTCGCGGGGATCTGCAACGCGACGACGCCGCTGTGGGGCATGGTCCTCTCGCTGGTGGCGCTCTCGGAGGACCGGCCCACCCGGGTGCGGGCGGCGGGCCTCGGCATCGGCTTCGCCGGCGTCCTGACGGTCCTCGGCGCGTGGCAGGGCTTCTCGGGCCTCGACGTCACGGGCACGGCGCTCGCCCTCCTCGCCTCCTTCAGCTACGCGGTCGGCTGGATCTACGTCCGCCGCACCCTGAGCGGCACGGGCTCCTCGCACCTCTCCCTGGCGACCGCCCAGGTCGGCACGGCCACCCTCCAGCTGGCCCTCGTCACCCCCTTCTTCACCACCCTCCCGGACTCCGTCGAGCTCCTGCCGCTCCTGGCGGTGATCGCCCTCGGCGCCCTCGGCACCGGCTACGCGATGCTGCTCCAGTACGGCGTGGTCGCGGAGGTCGGCCCGACGACGGCCTCGATGGTCACGTACTTCATCCCCGTCATCGCCACGGCGGCGGGCGTCGCCTTCCTGGACGAGCGCCTCGCCTGGAACACCCCGGTGGGCGCCGCCGTCGTCCTCCTGGGCGCCGCCCTCACCCAGACCCGCACCTCCCGCCGCACCCCGACGCCTGCACCCCCGACGCGTCAGGCGGCCCCCAGCACCCCCGCGCCCCCTTCCGCCGCCTCGGCGGCGAACTCCTCGAACCCCAGGTTGCCGAGCTCCAGGTTGACGTGAACCGACGGGACGGCGGCCGGCCGAAGCCGGAACTCCCTCGGCGCCGGCGAGTCGACGAGCTCCTGGTAGTACACGGGGTCGAGCGCGCTCTCGTCCTCCCACAGGGTGTCGACGGCGAGCAGGGCCCGCACGGGCGATCCCATGGTGTGCCGGTCGGCGACGAAGACGGCAGCCGGGCCGTCCTCGTCGTCCACGGCCGTCAGCACCTCCTCGACGCTCGCCCCCGCCCAGCACGGCGCGTCGAGCACCCGCACCGCGACGTCGACCTCCCCGTCCGGCCGGCCGAGCTCCGCGAGCACCTCCCGCCATGCCTCCTCGTCCCCGAAGTCGGTGCGGACGACGAACGCCGCCCATGTGTCCCCTGTCTCGATCGCGCGCCGCGCGTCGTCCCGTCGCTGCTGAGCCGTCATGCCGGGGACTCTCGCACACCGGTCCGACACCGCCGCCGCTCCGGGGCGGTCGTCAGCCGTAGGCGCGGGCCGGGGCCGGGCCGGCCGCCGCGGCGACGGCGTCGGCGAGGGGCTCGATGTCGTCGGGGGCGAGCGGGGAGACGGTGAGGCGGACGGCGGGTCCCGAGGCGAGGCGGAAGCGGGCGCCGGGGGCGACCGCCCAGCCCGCGGCGAGGAGGCGCGCGACGGCGCCGGTCTCGTCGGCGACGGGCACCCAGACGTTCATGCCGCTGCGCCCGTGGGCCTCGACGCCCCGCCGGGCGAGCGCCAGGACGAGGGCGTCGCGCCGCTCCCCGTACGCGTCGGCGACGGTCTCGGGGTCGACGGCGCCCGTGGTCCACAGGTGGACGACGGCCTGCTGGAGGAGGCGGCTGACCCAGCCGGGGCCGAGGCGCTGACGGCCGAGGACGCGGTCCACGGTCTCGGGGTCGCCGGTGAAGGCGGCGATGCGCAGGTCGGGGCCGTACGCCTTGGCGACCGAGCGGACGAGCGCCCAGTGGTCGGTGGCCCCGGCGAGCGGCCGCAGCCGCCTGGTGACGATGCCGTGGCCGTGGTCGTCCTCGACGAGCAGCACGCCGGGGTGCGCGGTGAGCACCCGCCGCAGCTCCGCCGCCCGCCCGGCGGCGAGGCAGGCGCCCGTGGGGTTCTGCGCCCGGTCGGTGACGATCACCGCGCGGGCGCCGTCGCGGACGATCACCCGCTCGACCCCGTCGGCGAGCGGCCCGTCGTCGTCGACGGCGACCGGCACGGGACGCAGCCCCAGGGCGGGTACGAGGTCGAGGAGGCTGCCCCAGCCCGGGTCCTCGACGGCGACGGCGTCACCGGGCCTGAGGTGCACGGCGAGGACCCGCTCGATCGCGTCGAGGGAGCCGGAGGCGACGCCGACGGGCCCGGCGGGCACCCCGTCCGCGTCGAACGCGGCCCGGGCGAGCCGCGCGAAGTCGGGGTCGACGGGCGCCTCCCCGTACAGGCCGGGCCGCACCGCGTACCGCCGGGCAGCTTCGGCGAAGGCCTCGCCGAGCGGCGGCAGCAGCGCCGGGTCGGGGTTGCCGCCGCTCAGGTCCCGGACCCCCGGCGGCGCCTCGACGCGCAGCGAGCCGCGCGCGGTGGTCGCCGGCCGCGGCCGCACCCGGCTGCCGCGCCGCCCGTCCGTCTCGATGACCCCGCGCTCCCGCAGGGTCCGGTAGGCGGCGGCGACCGTGTTCGGGTTCACCCCGAGCCCGGCGGCCAACTCCCGCATGGGCGGCAGCACGTGGCCCGGCTCCAGCGCCCCGGTCCCGACCCCCCGCTCCACGCTGGCGGCGATCTCCGATGCGCGACGACCCTCGATCCGATACTCTCCTAGCACAAACCACATTATGCACTAGTGCAATACGAGGGGCAAGGGAAGCAGAACCATGAGCACCACCGACGACCACACGCCCGCGGACGGCCCCACCCCCACCGACGGCTACACGCCCACCGACCGCACCGTGCCCACCCGCTCCCGGAAGCGCGCCTCCTACGACCGGGCGGTCGTGCACGCGATCCTCGACGAGGGGTACGTCTGCCACCTCGGCTTCATACGCGACGGCGCCCCCGTCGTGCTCCCCACCCTCTACGGCCGGATCGGCGAGCGGCTGTACGTCCACGGCTCCACCGGCTCCCGCCCGCTCCGCATGGCCGGCGCGAAGGAGCGGACGGACACCCCCGGCCTGCCCGTCTGCCTCACCGTCACCCACGTCGACGGCCTGGTTCTCGCCCGCTCCGCCTTCCACCACTCCCTCAACTACCGCTCGGTCGTCGTCCACGGCACCGCCCACCAGGTCACCGACCCCGAGGAGCTGCGCGCGGCGCTCGACGCCCTCGTCGACCAGGTCGTCCCCGGCCGGGCGGCCGACGCGCGCCCGGCCGACGCCAAGGAGCTGGCCGCCACCGCCGTCATCCGGCTCGACCTGGAAGAGGTCTCCGCCAAGGTCCGCACCGGCGGTCCCAACGACGACCCCGGGGACCTGGCCCTGCCGCACTGGGCGGGCGTGGTCCCCGTCGCCCCGCGCACCGGAGCCCCCGTCCCGTCGGCGGACCTGGACCCGTCGATCGCCCTGCCCGCCTACCTGACCGCGCCCTGAGGGACACCCGATGCTCATCCACCCCTGGGACGCCGCCACCGACGAGACCGAGTGGCGCGAGTGGCTCACCCGCCACGACTTCGGTCAGATCGCCGCCAACGGCCTGCCCGGCGAACCACCCATGCTGCAGCCCGCGCACTTCCGGTACGAGGCGGAGCCGGGCCCGTACGGCCGCGTCCTCACCCACCTCGCCCGCCCCAACCCGCTGTGGCGCGCCCTGGAGGCGAACCCGCGGGTGCTGCTCAGCGTCGTCGACGACTACGTGTACGTCCCCGGCACCTGGACCGCCCCCGAGGGCGCGCCCTCCGAACACGGCACCCCCACCTCGTACTACGCGGCCGTGCAACTGCACTGCGTCGCCCGTGTGGTGGACGACCCGGCGGAGAAGGCCGAGCTGCTGAACCGGCAGGTCGGCCACTTCCAGCCGGACGGCGGGACCGCGCCGGTCGTTCCCGGCGAGGCCCCCTTCGGGCGGCTGCTCTCCGGCATCCGGGGGCTGGTCCTGGAGGTGACGGAGGTGCGCGCCAAGTTCAAGTACGCGGGCAACAAGGCGCCCGAGGTGCAGCGCCGGGTCGCGGCCCGGCTCGCGGAGCGGGCCGGGCCCGGCGACCTCGCCGCCCGGGCCCACCAGCTCCGCCGCCTGGCCGCGGGGACCGACGGCTGATCCGCCGGCCCCCGCGGACGGCGGGACTACACGGCCGCGGGCCGGACCGCCCGGCGCCGCTCCGCGGCCGTCCGGGCCTCCGCGAGGGCCAGCCCGGTGACGGCCGCGAGCAGCAGCACGGTGCCGAGCACGGTCGTCGCGGTCAGCTCCTCGTCGAGGAGGGTGACGGCGAGCAGCGCGGCGCTGACCGGCTCCAGGAGCATGATCACGGAGACGGTGGCGGCGCGGACGACCGCGGCGCCCGCGAAGTACAGCGCGTAGGCGAGGGCCGTCGGGATGGCCGCCACGTACAGCAGCAGGAGCAGCAGCCGGACGACGTCCTCGGTGTGCGGCAGCAGCCCCTCGACGACGGCCAGGGGCAGCACGACGAGCGCCGAGACGCCGAAGGTCCACGCGGTGCTCGCGAGCGAGCCGGCCTCGCCGGCGCCGCCCCGGCCGAGCCACCGGGTCAGCAGGGTGACCGCGGCGAACCCGGCGGCGGACAGCACCGCGTAGCCGACGCCGGCGAGCCGGACCTCCGCTCCCCCGCCGCCCAGGACCAGGACGACGAGCCCGGCGAGCGCGCCGGCGACGGCCGCGAGGCCGCCGAGGCCGAGGCGCTCGCCCATGGTGACGCGGGCGCCGACCGCGATGAGGACGGGCCCGGCGCCGAGCGTCACGACGGTGCCGACGGCGAGCCCGGTGGACTCGACGGCGGCGAAGTAGGCGGTCTGGAAGACGGCGAGTCCGACGCCGGTGCCGACGATCCGGACCAGCCGCGTCCGGCGCGTCTCGGCGGCGGCCGCGGCGGTACGTCCGGACGGCCGCGTCCGCCGCCTCCGCAGCGGGCGCAGCGCCGGGACGGCGAGGAGCAGCAGGAGCCCGCCGGCGCAGCGCCAGAAGGAGAGGGCGAGGGGGCCCATGTCGCTGTTCCGGAAGACGAGGGATCCGGCGGCGCCGGCGGTGCCCCACGCGATTCCGGCGACGACGAGGTAGGCCAGGCTCCGCCCGACGGGCAGGACGGGGTGCGCGGCAGGAAGGGACTGCGGGTTCGACACGTGGTTTCTCCGTGAAGACGGTCGTCCGTGCGGACGGACCGGGGTGAAAGGTGGTCGCCTGCTCCGCGCGCGGGCAGCGACGGACCGCTCGGGGGCGAGATGTCGCCCGCCCGAGCCCGGTCGGTCGTCTTCTGGAGGAAGGAGCCGCGCGTGCTAGGCGACGGGCGGCGGAAGAACGGTCGAATGCATGGCCGTCACCCTACGGGGTGGCCCTTCCGCCGGACAACCGCTCCTCGTGCCCCGCCGGGAGGCCTTCGCCGTCGGACCCGGCGACCGGCCCCTCGGACGGCGCCTTGGGGGCGGCGGACTGGGCGATGAAGGCGCCGACGAGGACGAGCGCGCCGCCGGCGAGCTGCGGGGCGTCGAGGTGCTCGCCGAGCAGCACCCAGGCGAGGACGGTCGCGACGACCGCCTCCAGGCAGGCGACGACCCCGGCGACCTGGGGCGAGAGCCGGCGTATCGAGACGACGCCGGTGACGTACGCGAGGACGGTGGCGATCAGGACGATCCAGCCGAGCAGCAGCCACGCAGGTACGGAGCTCCCGCCGAGGTCGGCGCGGCCGGCCAGGACGGAGGCGTCCATGCCCCACGGGCGGGCGATCACGGTGAGCACGAGCGCGCCGATGAGCAGTCCGTACGCGATCACCCCGAGCGGGTCGGCGGGTTCGGCCTCGTCGGTGCCCTGGTCGGAGAGGACGAAGTAGCCGACCTGGCAGCAGGCGGCGGCGAGCGCGAGCAGCAGTCCGAGGAGGTCGAAGCTCAGTCCGGACCAGACCTGGACGACGCAGGCGAGACCGCCGACGGCGAGCACCACGCCGAGGGCGGCGGCGCGGGTGACCGGCCGCCGCTGGACGAAGCGGACCCAGCCGAGGACCAGGGCCGGGGCGAGGTACTCGATGAGGAGGGCGACGCCGACCGGTATCCGGGAGAGGGAGGCGAAGTAGAAGGCCTGGACGCCGGCGACGGCGAGGAGGCCGAATCCGGCGAGGAGGCCTGGCTTGCGGCGCAGCAGCGCCCGGTGGCGCCAGGCCACGGGCAGCATGACGAGCGCGGCGCCGGTCACCCGGAGCCAGACGACATGGAGCGGATCGAGTCCCGCCTCGATCAGCGGCTTGGCCGCCACTCCCGAACCACCGAATGCGAAGGTCGAAACCAGGGCGAGTCCCAGGCCGGCGCTTCTCCTCTGAGACGCGTGCATCGGGCCATGGTGACAGGAGCCGGCCAGGCGCGTAACCCCTGTCGCACCTGTTGAGACGGCGCCCCGGGGAAACCCACCCGGAACCCGGAACGCACCCCTCCGCACCCCCGGCGCTCACCCCGCCCCCACCGCGGAACTCATCCCTCCGCGCCCCGCTCCACCGTCCTCTCCCCGGACACCGGCTCCTCGCCGTCGAGCGCGTCGGCCGCGGATCCGCGCGGCGCGACGACCGAGGCGAGCGCCACGGCGCGGGCGCCGAGCACGGGCGGGTCGATCCCGGCGTGGCGCAGCACCTCGCCGGCCCGGCTGGTGGGGTCGGCGGCGAGCCCGGCCAGCAGGTCGAGCCCGTGGGGCTGCTCCTCGCCGCGCGCGGCGGCGCGCCGCAGGGCCTCCTCCAGGGCGGCAGCGGCGGCGGGCGACCAGCGGGAGGTGCGGCGCGGCGCCCCCTCCCCGGCCCGTACGGCCGGCAGGGGGCGCGGGGCGGCGTCGCCCTCGGCGGAGCGCTGCCAGCGGAGCCCGTATCCGATCGAGCGCTGGACGAGGTAGCCGAGGACCCGCGCGACCCGCTCCTCGCCGTCGAAGGCGGCGCGGGTCTCGGGGTCGGACTCGACGAGGGCGTGCAGCAGGTGGGCGGTGTCGACCTGCCGGTCGCCGTCCCGCAGGGCCCGGCGGCGGGCGGCGCCGAGCACGGTGGCGAGGAGCGGCGCGGGCCCTGCGGAAGCCGGGGGCGCGAAGGGGCGGGACGGGACGGAAGGGTGCACCCTGCCACCTCATCAGCCGCGCGGGCCCGGGTCATCACACGGGAGAACCATGTCCGCGTCCCACCGGAGTCGTGCGCACGCGTGCGACTCCTCCTCCTCGGGGAGGAGATCCGGGCGATTTCCCCCCATGCGGCGCGCGCCGCCTTGCCTCGCGCCCCGAACGCAACCACGAGCCGCCGCCGAGCGTCTTTCCTGTGTGTTCTGGATGGTCGGTCTGCCCGCGCGTGACGGCCGGCAGTTCGTGTACCGGGTGTACGCACCCCGGGAGGCGCTGCCGGGCGATCTGTTCTGGGCCGCGTTCCACTGCCACGAGGAGGACGGCGGTCCGCGGGTCTCGGACTGCTTCGACGCGGCCGAGATCCGGTGGATCGGCGGTACGGGTCCGGCCACCGCAGAACTGACGGTTCATCAGTATTGAATGTTCACGCCCCTCCGGCTACGTTCCGCGACACCAGAACCCAGCGGGCACGCGTGAAGGGGTGGTCGTCATGGCCGAAGTCACCGCGGAGGCACGGATCGAGGCACCGGCCGGGAAGGTGTGGGAGCGCCTCACCGACTTCGGCTCGTACGGGGAGTGGAACGCCACCCACACCGGTTTCCCGGACGGCGGCCCGGAAACCCTGGCCGCCGGGTCCACCTTCATCGAGAACATGAAGCTCATGGGCTTCCCGGCCGAGGTGCTGTGGACGGTCGAGGAGCTGGAGGACGGCCGGGTCCTCGCCATCCGCGGCAAGGGCCCGATGGGCGTGATCGTCGGCACCCGCTACTCGCTGGCGGACGACGGCGGGGGGACGACGGTCCGCATCGACGGCGAGTTCACCGGCGCGGCGGTCTCCCTGATGGCCGGGAAGCTGAAGGACTCGGCGACGGCGGCGCTGAACGAATCGCTCCGCAGCCTCGCCGGCCTGCTCACCTGACCCCCCACACACGGAAGGACCCCTCGACGGCACACGCCACCGAGGGGCCCTCCGGTCTCAGTGCTCGTCGGCGAGGATGAGATACAGCTTCTTCCGAGCCTCGTTGATGACCTCGACGGCCTTCGTCCGCTGCTCGGCGCTGCCGGTCTTCCACACCTGCCCGAACGCCTCCATCAGACCGAAACCGGCCTGCCGGACCTCGTTCATCGCCTCCCAGTCGACGCCACGGCCGACCTCCTCCCAGGGCGCCTCGGCACCGGCCTCGGCCTCCTCGCGCCCGGAGTCGGTGAGCGAGAAGAGCTTCTTGCCGCCCTCGCTCGCGCTGACGATCAGCCCCTCGTCCTCCAGCAGCTGGAGGGTCGGGTAGACCGAGCCGGGGCTGGGCTTCCACGCCCCGCCGCTGCGCTCGCCGATCTCCTGGATCATCTCGTAGCCGTGCATCGGGCGGTCCTTGAGCAGCGCCAGGATCGAGGCGCGCACATCACCGCGACGCGCCCTCCCCCGACCACCCCCGCGACCGCGCCCGAAGGGCCCGCCACCGAAACCGGGCCCGCCACCGAACCCGGGGCCGAAAGGCCCGAAGGCAGCACGCCGCCCCTCGAATTCACCCCGCGGCCCGGGCCCGCCGAAACCGCGCCCGGGGCCGCCTTCGCAGCCGTGTCCGTGCCCGTGTCCGTGTCCATGAGTACGCATCGCAACGCTCCTTCCGTGAGATTCATCGTTGAACTGTCGCGATACCTCAACGATATATCGGAACAGTTCACCGAGCAACCCACCGACTGTCCGATCCACGTCGTACGGCCCGGCCCGCACGGGGTCGATCTGGCGATAGCGTGATCCTCGTGACGGCTGAAGACGAGGCGCTGGTCGGCGGGATGGTGAACGCCGGGGCGGTCGTCCACCGAGGGGAGTCGGTGGAGCGACCGGCACCGCGCAACGCGCCCGCCCTGCATGCCTGTCTCCTTGCGCTGAAGGAGCACGGCTTCGACGCGGCGCCGGCCCCTGTCGGGCTCACCGCGGAGGAGCGGCCGGCGGCTGACCTCGACCTGCGTGGCCGCCACCCGATGCAGCGAGGCCGTCAATCCCACCTCCGGGCCGGAGCCGTCGGACCGGCGGGGTGCGGGCAGGTCACCGCCCGCGGTGACGCGGCGGCCGACTCCGGTGGGCAGTCCGTCCCCGTACTTGTCGTCCAAGACGCGGGCGCGCCTCGGCCAACGGCCCGGGGGGCAGGCGGCCAGAAGGGTCTCGCCCTGGCGGCGGTCGGGAGTCGTGGAGTGCAGCGCGACCTGGGATCTCGTGGCCCTGATCTCGACCACCCGGCGCGGACGGACCCGCCTCGCCGGCACCGCACCGCGTAGAGGTTCGCCTCGAAAGCGACGAGGCAGTCCTTGCCGACGTAGCGGAGGTGCCGCTGGGCGACCACATCGGGCGTGGCCGGCCGCGGACGCAGGGCCATGCGGTCGCGGACCGCCCGCAGGCCGATGACCTCACCTTGGCTGGCCCCCAACGGAAGCGCGGCGGCCCGCCGACCGCCCACCCCGCCTCACCCCACCTCACCCCGCCCAAGGAGGCCGGACCGGTCCAGAGATCCCCGATTGGCCGACGCCCGCCCCCTCCGGGCGCCGGTACGGTCCGAGCCATGCGCATCCGAATCGTCGACGCCTTCACCGACCGGCCCTTCTCCGGCAACCCCGCCGGAGTCCTCCTCCTCGACTCCGCCGCCTCCTTCCCGGAGGACGACTGGCTGCGGAAGGTCGCCGCCGAGGTCAACCTCTCCGAGACCGCCTTCGCCCACCCGCTGCCCGCCGGCGGCGAGGCCGACTGGGCGCTGCGCTGGTTCACCCCGACCACCGAGGTCGACATGTGCGGCCACGCCACCCTCGCCACCGCCCACGTCCTGCACGCCACCGGCGCGGCGACCGGGCCGGTCCGCTTCGCCACCCGCTCGGGCGTCCTCGGTGCCGAGGCCGGGGCGGACGGCGGCATCACCATGGACTTCCCGACCTCCTCCCTCACCCCGGTCCCGGCCCCGGACGGCCTGGCGGACGCGCTCGGCGCCGAGATCGTCGCCGTCCACAACACCGCGGCCCACATCGGCGACCTGGTCGTCGAGCTGCGCGACGAGGCCACCGTCCGCGGCCTCGCCCCCGACCACGCGGCGCTCAGGACCCACTCCTCGCGCGGGGTGATCGCGACCGCGCTCGCCGCCGACCCCGGCAACGGGTACGACTTCGTGTCACGCGGCTTCTTCCCCGCCGTCGGCATCGACGAGGACCCGGTCACCGGCAGCGCCCACACCGCGCTCGCGCCGTACTGGTCGGCCCGCCTCGGCCGCGACGAGCTCACCGGCTTCCAGGGCGGCGCCCGCACCGGCCTGGTCCGCACCCGCCTGCGCGGCGACCGCACCCTCCTGACCGGCCAGGCCGTCACGGTCATCGAGGGCGAGCTCCACGCCTGAGAAGGCCCCCGGGAACGCCGGAGGGGCGTACGGCTCCGCTGCCGTACGCCCCTCGCCCGCTTCTCGCCCCGCCTCACACGGTGGGCAGCCAGCCCACCTTCCCGGCCAGCAGCCCGTAGCCGACGAAGGCCACGATGTCGAGCAGCGCGTGGGCGACCACCAGCGGCCCCACCCGCCCCCAGCGGCGGTAGAGCAGCCCGAAGACGACGCCCATCACCATGTTGCCGACGAAGCCGCCGACGCCCTGGTAGAGGTGGTACGAGCCGCGCAGCACCGCGCTCGCCGCCAGGGCGCGCATCGGCGTCCAGCCCAACTGGTCGAGCCGGCGCAGCAGATAGCCGACGACGACGACCTCTTCCAGGACGGAGTTCTGGATCGCCGAGAGGATCAGGACCGGGTACTTCCACCACACGTCCGGCAGCGACTCGGGAACCACCGTGAGGTTGAAGCCGGAGGCCCGCGCCGCGAGGTAGAAGGCGAGGCCCGCGCTGCCGATGCCGGCCGCCACCAGCGCCCCGCGCCCGAGGTCGGGCCAGGGCCGGGTCCGGTCGAAGCCGATGGCCCGGAGCCCGGAGCCCTCCCGCATCAGCAGATGGGCGACGAGCACCACCGGCACGAGCGCCGTGGCGATGCCGAAGAGCTGCCAGGTCAGGTCGAGCCAGGGGCGCCCGGGGGCGTACGAGCCGTTGAGGGTGGCCGCCTGCTCCTTGAGCGCGCCGGGCCGGGTCAGCGAGCCGATGAAGCTGATCAGCGAGGAGACCGCGCTCGCGCCGAGCGAGAGCGCCAGCACGATGAGCGTCTCGGAGCCCAGCACCCGGCGCGAGAGGCCGCCGCCGGGCGGGCCGGTGTCCACGACCCGTTGTTCCGCCACCACACCCGTCTCCCGTTCGCGTCACGACCGTCCCGGGGACCCGGACCTCGGTCCCCGTACGACGATCATGCGCGACGGCCCGCCCGGAACGCCATCCGGGGCGGGCTCAGGCCCCCGCCACCCCCACCGGCCAGGTGTGCACCGGCTCGCCCTCCAGCATCAGCGCGCGGTACCGCCGGGTGGTGGCAGCCAGGGCCGCGTCCCGGTCGAGGCCCGCCTCCAGGGCCTGGTGGAAGGTGTCGGCCTGCCAGGACGCGCCGTTGACCCGGCGGCGGCAGCGCTGCTCGATGACGCCCAGGTAGTAGTCGCGGTCCGCCGGGTCGACGTGCCAGGCGTCGAGCCCCGCGGCGGCCAGCGGCAGCAGCTCGTCGAGGACGAGCCGCACGGCAGGCCGGCTCGCCACGCCGCCGACGCGGCCCGGCCGGGGCCAGCGCAGCTCCGCCTCGATGCCGTGGCGGCAGGCGGCGTCGAAGTTGGCCTCGGCGTCCGCGAAGTCCATCCGCTTCCACAGCGGGCGCGGCTCGTCGGCGAGCGCGCGGACGAGCCCGTAGTAGAAGGCGGCGTTGGCGATGACGTCGGTGACGGTGGGGCCCGCGGGCAGGACCCGGTTCTCGACCCGCAGGTGCGGGACGCCGTCGACCCAGCCGTAGACCGGACGGTTCCAGCGGTAGACCGTGCCGTTGTGCAGGACGAGTTCCTTCAGCTGCGGCACCCCGCCCTCGTCGAGGACGCGCAGCGGGTCCTCCTCGTCGCACAGCGGCAGCAGCGAGGGGAAGTAGCGGACGTTCTCCTCGAAGAGGTCGTAGACCGAGTCCACCCACCGCTCGCCGAACCAGGTGCGCGGCCGGACGCCCTGGGACTGGAGTTCGGGCGGACGGGTGTCGGTGGCCTGGGTGAAGAGCGGCGGACGGGACTCGCGCCACACCTCCCGGCCGAAGACGAAGGGCGAGTTGGCGCCGAGGGCTATCTGCACGCCGGCCACGGCCTGGGCCGCGTTCCAGACGGAGGCGAAGCGGGCCGGCGTCACCTGGAGGTGGAGCTGCACGGAGGTGCAGGCGGCCTCCGCGACGATCGACTCCGAGGTGTGCCGGAGTCTTTCGACGCCCTGGATGTCGAGCGTGATCTGTTCCCCGCGGGCGACCAGGATCTGGTCGTTGAGCAGGGCGTAGCGGTCGGCCGAGGAAAGGTTCTCGAAGACCAGGTCGCGCCGGGAGAGGGTCGGCAGTATCCCGATCATGAGGACCCCGGCGTCGAGTTCCGCGGCCTGCCGGTCGGCATATCCCAGACCCGTTCTCAGCTCTTCCGCGAGCCGGTCGAAAACGTGGCCGCCGAGCCTGCGCGGGGCGATGTTCACTTCCAGGTTGAACATTCCGAGTTCGGTCTGGAAATCGGTGCTGGCGATCTTTTCCAGGACGGCTTCGTTCAGCATCCTCGGGAGTCCGTCGGAGCCCGCGAGATTGAGTTCGATCTCGACGCCCATGAGGTTGCGCGGGCGGTCGAAGCGCTGTTCCGCGAGGAGCCGGGCGAGCCCCGCCAGACACTGCTGGAGCTTGCGCCGGTAGCGCTGCCGGTCGGCCGGGCCGAACCCGTCCGTCACGACCTTCTCCCCCATCGAGGCGTCCCTCCCGCGTGGGCGGCCACCGGGCGGGGCCGCGCGTACGGACGATGATGCCCACGCCACTGATCGACAACGCCTGCGTTTCCGGCCGCTCCACGGATAGTCTGGTACGAACCTGCCGGCGCCCGCGCGGACCCTCGCCTTCGGAGCGGGGCGGGGACATATACCAATGTCATATTGCCGCCCCGGTGCAGCCGGGTACGGCTTTCGGAATTTCGACGTCCGGCTTGCCGGGGAATGCGAGGACGGAGATCCTGTCCACGCTCCGATTCCGCCGCACCGCCCACCGGATACGACCTGATGACGCCTTGTCAGGAATATCGGACGGGGCTAGCGGAAACAATCTCTGAACACGTGTCGTATAAACTCCGCGGACGAGGCAGAGCGCCGGCGTACGGCCACGACCCGTGGCCCCCCGCTCCGCCCCCGTCGCGACAGCGCCGTCGTACCCGGCCCCGCCGCCGCGCATCGCCGCACCAGCACCCGTACCGAGACGGGTACGTACCAGCACCGCACCGAGAGCCGTACCGAGACCGGTACCAGGAACCCGCACCCGTATCCGTATCCCCGTGTCTCCTGAGCGAGAGGCGACCCACACGATGCTCCGACCCTCCCCGGCCCCCGCGCCCGCCCTGCGCAGTGTCCTCGCGGCACTGGGCTCGCCCACGGCCGTCCGAGAGGCCCGCACCCCGGCCCTGCGGGCCGCTCCGGGACCGCTGAGCCCCGAACTCCCGCTGCCCGTCCACGTGCTGAGGATCTCCGGGGCCCCGGGACACGAGCCCGGCACCCGGCTCGTCGGCTGGCGGTTCCTGATCCGCAGCGGGGACCGGGCGATCGCCGCCGCGGACACCATGCTCACCCCGGACGGCTGGTCCTTCTCGCACTTCTTCGAGGGGCCGTACGTCGCCGCCACGGAGCGGGCGCTGGCCCAGGCCGAGGCGCTGCCGGGCACGTACCAGCCGCGGCTGGTGTCGGTGCCGGAGCTGTACATGCTGACGCTCTGGCTGCACGCCGAAGCGGACCCGGACGGCACCGAGCCGGGAGCGGACTCCGCCGACGTCCTGGTCCCGCTCGCCCCCGCGCCCCCCGGCATCGCCGCCAACCGCCCCTACCGGGTGGCCGATCTGCTGCCGGTGCTCAGCACCCGCCTCGCCCCGCCGCCGCTGCTCGGCTCCGCCGCCTCCGCCTGACCGGGTCCGCCCGCCCCGCCCCGTGACCCGCCCGGGTCACGGGGCGCGCTGCTGTCCGCGACCCGCGTCCGAACGCCGTTCCCGAACGCCGTTCCCGAACACCCCTCCCGGACGGACTAGCCCGCTCGGGCCACCCCGAACCACCCGAAAAGGCGGGGGTGTTGACCTGAACCGCCCCTGCGGGTGATGCGTCTTCCCAGGAGAGGACGAGCTGACGCGAAATACCTGCGGAAGACCGTCCGTGCGGCAAGACTGGGACCGGAACCGAACCGACCGACGGGGGCGGCCATGAGCGCGAGCAGCCGCAGGACATCCACCACGACGCAGCGAAAGAACCCATCCATGTGCCAGCACCAGCCTGCCTGTCCCACCGCCGACTCCGCCGACCGTGAGGCCGCCGCTCCGGTGGCGTGCCACCCGGAGCAGGGGTGGAGCCTGCTGTGCAACGGTGTCCTGCTCTTCGAGGACACCGGCGAACTGCTGCCGGACGGGCAGATCATCGCTCCGCACCGGCCGCTGACGACGGGCCGGGTGACGACGGCGGCCTGATCCGGGGCTCGGGAAGCGCCGAGGGCCGGCCCGGAGGAGACTCCGGACCGGCCCTCTGTCATGCCGTCGTGATGCCGTCGCTCAGTGGTCGTACTCGTCGAGCGGCGGGCAGGAGCAGACCAGGTTCCGGTCGCCGAAGGCGCCGTCGATGCGGCGGACCGGCGGCCAGTACTTGTCGGCGGCCGAGACGCCGGCCGGGAAGACCGCCACGTCGCGGTCGTAGGCGTGGGCCCACTCGCCGCCGAGCGCGGCCGCGGTGTGCGGGGCGTTGCGCAGCGGGTTGTCCTCGGCCGGCCACTCGCCGGAGCCGACCTTCTCGATCTCGGCGCGGATCGCGATCATCGTGTCGCAGAAACGGTCCAGCTCGGCCAGGTCCTCGGACTCGGTCGGCTCGATCATCAGCGTGCCGGCGACCGGGAAGGACATGGTCGGCGCGTGGAAGCCGTAGTCGATCAGGCGCTTGGCTATGTCGTCGACGGTGACGCCGGTCGCCTTGGTCAGCGGGCGCAGGTCGACGATGCACTCGTGGGCGACGAGCCCGGCCGGACCGGTGTAGAGGACCGGGTAGTGCGGCTCCAGGCGCTTGGCGATGTAGTTCGCCGCGAGGACGGCGACCTGGGTGGCGCGCTTGAGGCCCTCGCCGCCCATCAGGCGGACGTACGTCCAGGAGATCGGCAGGATGCCGGCGGAGCCCCACGGGGCGGCCGAGATCGGGCCGACACCGGTCTCCGGGCCCGCGGTGGGCTGGAGCGGGTGGTTCGGCAGGTACGGGGCGAGGTGGGCGCGGACGCCGACCGGGCCGACGCCGGGGCCGCCGCCGCCGTGCGGGATGCAGAAGGTCTTGTGCAGGTTGAGGTGCGAGACGTCGCCGCCGAAGTGGCCCGGCTTGGCGAGGCCGACCAGCGCGTTGAGGTTCGCGCCGTCGACGTACACCTGGCCGCCGGCCTCGTGCACGGCCGCGCAGATGTCGGCGACGTGCTCCTCGAAGACGCCGTGCGTCGACGGGTAGGTGATCATCAGCACGGCGAGCTCGTCGCGGTACTGCTCGATCTTGGCGCGCAGGTCCTCGATGTCGACCTCGCCGTCCTCGGCGGTCTTCACGACGACGACCTTCATGCCGGCCATCACGGCGGAGGCGGCGTTGGTGCCGTGCGCGGAGGACGGGATGAGGCAGACGGTGCGCTGCTCGTCGCCGTTGGCGCGGTGGTAGGCGCGGACCGCGAGGAGCCCGGCCAGCTCGCCCTGCGAACCGGCGTTCGGCTGGATGGAGACCTTGTCGTAGCCGGTGACCTCGGCCAGGCGCTCCTCCAGCTCGGTGATGAGCGTGACGTAGCCCTGGGCCTGGTCGATCGGTGCGAAGGGGTGGATCTGGCCGAACTCGGGCCAGGTGACCGGCTCCATCTCGGTGGTCGCGTTCAGCTTCATGGTGCAGGAGCCGAGCGGGATCATGCCGCGGTCGAGCGCGTAGTCGCGGTCCGCGAGACGGCGCAGGTAGCGCAGCATCGCGGTCTCGGAGCGGTGCGCGTGGAAGACCGGGTGGGTGAGGTACGCGTCGGAGCGCAGCTGCGCGGCCGGGAGGGCGTCCTCGGTGACGGCGTCCAGGGCCTCCACGTCGGCGGTCACGCCGAAGGCGGCCCAGACGGCGGCGAGCTGCTCGCGGCCGGTCGTCTCGTCGCAGGAGACGGAGACGTGGTCGGCGTCGACGCGGTACAGGTTGACGCCGGCCTCGCGGGCGGCGGCGACGACGGCGTCGGCGCGGCCCGGCACGCGGGCGGTGATCGTGTCGAAGAAGGCGCCGCTGGTGAGCTCGACGCCCCCGGCGGTCAGACCGGCGGCGAGGATCGCCGCGTACCGGTGGGTGCGCCGCGCGATCTGCTTCAGGCCCTCGGGGCCGTGGTAGACGGCGTACATGCCGGCCATGACGGCGAGGAGCACCTGGGCGGTGCAGATGTTGCTGGTGGCCTTCTCGCGGCGGATGTGCTGCTCGCGGGTCTGCAGGGCGAGGCGGTACGCCTTGTTGCCGTCGGCGTCGACGGAGACGCCGACGAGGCGGCCGGGCAGCGAGCGGGCGTGCTTGTCCTGGACGGCCATGTAGCCGGCGTGCGGGCCGCCGAAGCCCATGGGGACGCCGAAGCGCTGGGTGGTGCCGACGGCGATGTCCGCGCCGAGCGAGCCGGGCGAGTCGAGCAGGGTGAGCGCGAGCAGGTCGGCGGCGACGGTGACGATCGCGCCGAGCTCGTGGGCGGCGTCGATCAGCGGCTTGATGTCGCGGACCGCGCCGGAGGCGCCCGGGTACTGGAGGAGCACGCCGAAGACACCGCGCTCGGCGATCTCGGCGGGGATGCCCTCGCTGAGGTCGGCGACGACGACCTCGACGCCGGTCGGCTCGGCGCGGGTCTCGATCACGGCGACCGTCTGCGGCAGGGCGTCGGCGTCGACCAGGAAGACGCCGTTCTTGACCTTGCCGACGCGGCGCGCGAGCGACATGGCCTCGGCGGCGGCGGTGCCCTCGTCGAGGAGGGAGGCGCCGGAGGTCGGCAGACCGGTGAGGTCGGCGACCATCGTCTGGAAGTTGAGGAGCGCCTCCAGGCGGCCCTGGGAGATCTCCGGCTGGTAGGGCGTGTACGCCGTGTACCAGGCGGGGTTCTCCATGACGTTGCGGAGGATCACCGGCGGGGTGAAGGTGCCGTAGTAGCCGAGGCCGATCATCGGGGCCAGGACCTCGTTGCGGCCGGCGAGGGCGCGCAGCTCGGCGAGGACCTCGGCCTCGGTGCGGGCGCCGGGCAGGTCCAGCGCCTCGGCGTTCTTGATGACGTCCGGCACCGCGGCGGCCGTCAGCTCGTCGAGCGAGCCGAAGCCGACCTGGGCGAGCATCTTGGCCCGCGCCTCGGCGTCGGGTCCGATGTGCCGCTGCTCGAAGGGGATGCCCTGCTCGAGCTCGGAGAGCGGGGTGCGGTTGGCGGTCATGATGCGGGGGCCTCCTGGTCGTCACGACCTGCGAGGGGCACCACGGCGCGGGTGCCCGGACGGCCTCCCCCTCTGTCATCTCAACCTGAGAGCTTCACCGGCACGCCCGTGGGCACGCCGGCTTTCACCGTCGGTGAGAGCGGATGCCGTCGGACTCCCGCCCTGCTTTCCAGAGTGACCTCGCCCGCGCGGTACCGGGTGCCTGAGAGATTCCGGGGAGGATTTGCTCCTTCGGCGCCACCGGAAACCTCTCCGATGGACTCTCCCGCACGGTGTCGACAGCCACAGCCAGCCTACCAGCGCCGTTGTCGCTCCCTTCGCTCAAGTGGCCGACATCCCAGTTGTGCACTTTCGTAGGGGTGTAGAGCAGTTGCGACCAGTTGGAGGGACCGTGCAGACCGACATCGATCCGCGCAGCCTGATCGGCCGCAAGGCGTTCGACCGGAACGGACACAAGATCGGAACCGTGGACGAGGTGTACCTGGACGACGCGACCGGCATCCCCGAGTGGGCCGCCGTCCGCACCGGCCTGTTCAGCAGGGACGCGTTCGTCCCCCTGGAGCCGAGCGAGCTGACCGACGACGGCCTCCACATCCCCTTCGAGCGCGCCCTGATCAAGGACGCCCCGGACTTCGGCGTGGGCCGCCACCTCTCCCCCGAGCAGGAGCTCCAGCTCTACCGCCACTACGAACTGACCCTCCCGCCCCCGCCGGACGGCGTCCCCGACTTCGGCCGCATCGCCGGCCACGACGACGCCGCGTAGGCCCGGCTCCCGTACCGGCCCCGTCCGCCGTGGCACCGGGCCGGGCGCACCGGGGGCGCGGGAAACCCTCGGAAGCAGCGGCCCCGGGCGCCGGGGCCCGCCCCGCCGCCCGGGGCGGCTCACTCACCCGTACGGACGACCGGCGCCGCCCGGCCCCGCGCCCCCGTCTTCTCCGCCCCTATCTCCTCCGCCCCTATCTCCTCCGCCCCTGTCTCCTCCGCCCCCGTCACCCCACCGGACACCAGCGGCAGCGGATCCGCCGGCTCCAGGTCGGGATCGTCCACCGAGAAGGTGCGCACCCGCCCGGGAGCCGTGCTCCCGGGCTCCTCGAAGCGGACGGTGACCCGCCCGAGCCCGCTGCCCTGCACCCATCCCGCCCCGAGCACCGCGTGCCGCACGTCGTTCCCCGGCGCCCACCGCCGCAGCGCGGTCTCGGTCGCGGTGGGCACCACGGCGGGCGCCACAGCCGCCACCGCCGCCACAGCCGCCACCGCGCTCTCCGCAGGCTCCTCCTCCGCATCGTCCCCGGCCCGGGCCTCCGCCCCTGCCTCCGCCCCCACCCCCGCCCCGGCCTCCGCCTCGGCCTGGGCGAACAGATCCTCCTGCGTGTAGTCGGCGAGCCCGCTCACCCCCACGCCGAGGAGCCGCACCCCACCCGTCGTGTCCACGAGTTCGAGGAGCCGCTCCGCCGCCTCCCGCACCACCAGAGGGTCGTCCGTGGGCCCCCGCAGCGTCTCGGACCGGGTCAGCGTCGAGAAGTCGTACCGCCGCACCTTCAGCACGATCGTCCGCCCCGAGTGCCCCGAGCGCCGGAGCCGCTCCACGCACCGCTCCGCGAGCCGCTCCACCTCCAGGCGGATCCGCAGCCGGTCGTGCAGGTCGATGTCGAAGGTGTCCTCCACCGAGACCGACTTCGCGTCCCGCTCGGCCACCACCGGCCGGTCGTCGTGCCCCAGCGCCATCCGGTACAGCGAGGCGCCGTGCGACCGCCCCAGGATCCGTACAAGCTCGTCCTCGCCCGCCTCCACGACGTCGGCGACCGTGGTGATCCCGGCCCGCCGCAGATGGTCGCCGGTGGCCGGCCCCACTCCGGGGATGATGCGCACGGACCGCGGCGCGAGCAGCGCCCGCTCGGTCCCGGGCTCGAACAGCACCAGGCCGTCCGGCTTGGCCTCCTCGGAGGCGATCTTCGCGAGCATCTTGGACCCCGCGAGCCCCACCGACCCCGTCAGCCCCGTCGTCGCCAGGATCTCGGCCCGCAGCCGCTCCCCCACGCTCCGCGCGCTCGCGCTGTCGTCCGCGAGCCCGCCGGCCTCCAGGTCCACGAAGGCCTCGTCGAGGCTGAGCGGCTCCACCAGCGGCGACAGCCGCCCGAGCAGTTCCATCACCTGCCCGCTGATCGCCCGGTAGAAGGCGAAGCGCGGCACCAGGTACGCCGCGTTGGGTGCGAGCCGCCGCGCCTGCCCCATCGGCATGGCCGAGTGCACGCCGAAGCGCCGCGCCTCGTACGAGGCGGTGGCGACCACGCCGCGCGGCCCGAGGCCGCCCACGACCACGGGCTTCCCGCGCAGACTCGGCTTCGACGCCTGCTCGGCGGCGGCGAAGAAGGCGTCCATGTCGAGGTGAAGGATCGTGGGGGCGGCTCTCACATCTCCGATCCTGCCTCACACCACCGACAACGGGCGGTACGGGAGACAGCACACGGCCCCGACCGCCCCGCGGCCGGCTCCGGGGCCCCCTCGGACGGCCCGGTCGCCTCAGACGGCCCGGTCGCGCCGCCGCCGCGCCAGCTCGTCCTGCGGGTTGTGCCCCACCAGGGTCTCCCCGGTGTCGACGCGCTCCCCGTGCAGCTGCGAGAGCGCCGCCTCGACGTCCTGCCACACGACGCCCACCGCGATGCCGAAGACGCCCTGGCCTCCCTGGAGCAGCGAGACGACCTCGTCGGGCGAGGAGCACTCGTAGACGGTCGCCCCGTCGCTCATCAGCGTCATCCGCTCCAGGTCGCGGAAGCCGCGGGCGCGCAGGTGCTGCACGGCGGCCCGGATGTTCTGGAGCGCGACGCCCGTGTCGAGGAAGCGCTTGACGATCTTCAGGACGACGACGTCCCGGAAGCTGTAGAGCCGCTGCGTGCCGGAGCCGTACGCGGGCCGCACGCTCGGCTCGACGAGCCCGGTGCGCGCCCAGTAGTCCAGCTGGCGGTAGGTGATCCCGGCGGCCGCGCAGGCCGTGGGGCCGCGGTATCCGATCGCCTCGTCCGCCGCCCCGGCACTCGCCGTCTCCGTACCGAAGCCACCGAAGTCGCCCACATTGCCGTGAAGCGGATACGCGGCGCTCTACCCGGACGTTCGTCCGAGCGAGCTCCCTGCCGTACCGTCCGCGCTGCTCATCACGCCGACCCTCCGTCCTTGACCTGCCCACTCGAAGGTAGGCAGTCGCTAGGGGTGCGTCAACGATCGCCACACTCGGCACGCCGAGTGATAATCACCCAGAGAGTGGTTTCACGTGTCCCACCCCGGGGAAAGGCTACTCGAATGCGCCGACGGCGCCCTCCGGCAGCCCCGCACCGCACCCGGTGCGATCCCGGGCAGCCCCGCAGCACGCCCGGTCGGATCCCCGTCCGATCCGGGTCCGATCCCGGTCCGATCCGCACGCGCCCCCGCCCCGGGAGCGGCCCCTCACTGGCTCCCGAAGTCCTCGGGCGAGATCTGGTCGAGGAACTCGCGGAACTTCTCCACCTCGTCCTCCTGCTCGTCGGGGATCGCGATCCCGGCGTCGTCGAGGACGCCGTCGCTGCCGAAGATCGGCGAACCGGTCCGCAGGGCCAGGGCTATCGCGTCGGACGGCCGCGCGCTCACCTCCACACCGCTGGCGAAGACCAGCTCGGCGTAGAAGACCCCGTCCCGCAGATCGGTGATGCGGACCTGGGTCAGCTCCTGCCCCACCGCCTCCAGCACGTCCTTGAACAGGTCGTGCGTCAGCGGCCTCGGCGGGGCCATGCCCTGCTGGGCGAAGGCGATCGCGGTCGCCTCGCCGGGTCCGATCCAGATGGGCAGGTACCGATCGCCCCCCACCTCTCGCAGGAGAACGATCGGCTGGTTGGAGGGCATTTCCACCCGGACACCCACAACGTCGAGCTCGTTCACACAGCAACCCTAGGACGTGGCCGACCGGTTTGGATAGTCGGGCCCCCGCTCAGCGCCCTCCGCACCCCGCCGCGAAGCGCTCCGGGACCGTCACTGGAGGCGGATCCCGAGCGCCGTCTGCACCAGCGCGGCGTGCAGCCGCACCGAGAGCTGCGCCAGATCGGCGGCCGTCTCCTCGGCGTGCGCCCGGGTCTGCGGGTTGCGGTGCCGGCGCAGCGGCGCCACGACCTGCTCGATCAGCCCGGCCTCCCGGTCCGCCGAGGCCTTCACGGACCGCAGGTGCCGGGGTTCGAGCCCGAACCGGCCGAGGTCGGCGACGATCCTGGCGACGGTGACGCTCTCCGGGTCGTAGCCGCCGCCCTCGTTCTCGACGAGCAGGCCGTACGACTCCCACTCCGTCAAGTCGGCGTCGGTGACCCCGGCCGCGGCGACCAGCTCGGCCCGGCCGAGGCGCGCCGCGGTCGGCCGCTCGCCGCCCTCCTCGTCCACCGGACCGTCGAGCAGCCCGTCCAGCAGGTCACGACGCCGACCGGGAGCGGGGAGCGTCACCTGCTCGCCCCGGGCGAGGGCGTCGAGGTGCTCCCGGATGACCTTCAGCGGAAGGTAGTGGTCCCGCTGCATCCGCAGGACGGCGGCGAGCCGCTCCACGTCCTCCGGGCTGAACTTCCGGTACCCGGAGGCCGTACGGCGCGGCTCGACGAGCCCCTCGGCCTCCAGGAAGCGGATCTTGGAGATCGTCACTTCGGGAAACTCGTCCCGCAACTGGTTCAGCACGGTGCCGATACTCACCAGCCGGTCACCCGCGGTGGCGGTGCCGGATCCGGCACCGCCCGTCGGTGTTCGCACCATGGACCTTTCCTGAAGGATCTCCGCCAGGCGTGTCAGACGCCTCGCTGGCTCGCGTAGAAGACCAGCCGGTACTTGCCGATCTGCACCTCGTCGCCGTTGTTGAGCACCACGTCGGTGTCGATCGGCTCGCGGTTGAGGTAGGTGCCGTTGAGACTGCCCACGTCGGCGACGGTGAAGCTGCCGTCCTGGCGCCGGCGGAACTCCACGTGCCGCCGGGAGACCGTGAAGTCGTCCAGGAAGATGTCGCTCTGCGGGTGCCGGCCGGCCGTCGTCAGCTCGCCGTCCAGGAGGAAGCGGCTGCCCGAGTTCGGACCGCGGCGCACCACCAGGAGCGCGGAGCCCGGCGGCAGCGCCTCGACGGCCGCGAGGGCCTCGGGGGACAGCGCCGGCATCGCGATCTGGCCGGTGGTCTCCGCGTCGTACGCCTCCAGACCCGAGATCGAGATCGTCGACGTCGTCTCGGAGGGACGCTCGGCGGCGATCCCGCCCCGCAGCGGAGTGCCGCAGTGGGAGCAGAACCGGCTGTCCGCCGTATTGCGGTGACCGCACCTCGTACACACCGGCATGGACGCGTCCTCCTGCCTCGGCTGCCCCGCGGAGGTCTGGGTCGCGTACGGATCGGGGGTGAACCCTCCACCCGCACTTGAGGTTGATGGTTCACCGAAACCTATGCGCGGGGCACCGGCGGGGTCAACAGACGACGCGCCCTGACCACCGACCTCGTCGCGGAAGAGCGGACGCTCGCCGCCCTGCTCCTCGCTCTGGGTGTGGCGCGGCGCACGGTGCCTGGCGTTGCCGCCGTCCTCGCGTGCGCTCTTGCCGAACAACTTCGCAAACAACTTCACGGGCGATTCCCCTTGACCGAAACAGACCCGCCCGTGGGGCAGGACGAACCGAGATCCATCACACCTGCCGACCCGGACACCTTCACAACGTCCGTATCCTCCGGACAGTTTCCACCACGCACCACCGTTGTGGTGCGCCGACCCCCCGCAACGCTCCAGCCCATGTCGCGGGACCCCTCGCCCCCCTCTCTCACGGGGAGGACGACCGAGCGTAGTCAGGCCGCTTCACGGGTCGCAAGGCGTCGACGACGATCTTCGCCGACCGCTCCACCGTGGCCGTGGCCTGCTCCTTCTCGAGGGTCTGGACGACTCCACCGGGGATGTTGAGCGCGGGCTCGAGATCCTCGGGCTTGCCGATGACCTTGAAGACGTACGGAGCGGTCACCGGCGTTCCATCGATCCGCATGTCTTCACCGCCACCGGTGAAATAACTGTTGGCGACCACGCGCACGCCGTCGACCTGGATCGCCTCCGCGCCGGCCGCCCGCAGCTCCTGGATGGCGTCGAGCAGCATGTCGGACTCGACCGCGCCGACCGGGTCGGTCACCGTCAGCGTGATGCCCGGCCCCTCGGCCGCCACCGTGCCGGCCAGGATCCCGAGCTGCCGCTCCTTCTCCTGCGTCTGCCGACGGGCCTCCTCGGCCTGATCGGAGCTGGACTCCAGCTCGGAGCGCTGCTTCTCGAGCCGCGCCTTCTCGTCCTCCAGGCGCTGCGTACGGTCGTCGAGCTCGTCGAGGATCCGTACGAGATCCTCCTGCCGCGCCCCGCGCAGGGCACTGCCCTCGCTGGTCGAGGAGACCTGGATGGCGAGGCCGAAGCCCAGACAGGCCAGCAGCAGCGCCACGACGAGCTGGGCCCGCGTCACCCGCGGCGGCCACAACGCGTCCGCGAGCCTCCGGCGACCGCTCGGCGCCCCGGCACCGGGCCCTTCGCCCGCGGCGGGCACGGCGGCCTCGGGAGCGCTCTCGGCGCCCTCCACGGCCGGGGCCGCCGGTGTCTCGGGCTCGACCGCCGTCGCGGGCGCCTCCGGCTTCTCGACGCCTTCGTCCGGCTTCTCGTTCAGCTTCCCGTCCGGGTTCTCGTTCGGTTTCTCGTTCGGGTTCACACTCATCGGCCTCACGCCCGGAAGACATGGCGGCGGATCGCGGCCGCGTTGGAGAAGATCCGGATGCCGAGCACGACGACGACACCCGTGGAGAGCTGCGCGCCGACGCCGAGCTTGTCGCCGAGGAAGACGATCAGCGCGGCCACGACCACGTTCGACAGGAACGAGACCACGAAGACCTTGTCGACGAAGATCCCGTCGAGCATGGCCCGCAGACCGCCGAAGACCGCGTCGAGGGCGGCGACCACGGCGATCGGGAGATAGGGCTCGACGACCGCCGGGATCTCGGGCCGGACCAGCAGTCCCGCCACGACTCCGACGATCAGGCCCAGTACGGCGATCACGATGTTGCCTTCCCCTTGTCGGCCGTGGCGCGGCCGGTCGGCGTCGCCGCCCCGGCCCCCCTCGGCTCAGCTGTACGTACGATCAGGCTCGGCGCGGCCGGCAGGCTCAGCTCGCCCTCGACCGAGGTGGTGCTGCGGATCCCGAAGTTCTCCACCAGCGCGTGCAGGTACTGCCCGTCGGCACTGTCCTGGAAGGCCGTTCTCAGCCGCTGCCCGTCCCCGATCGCAAGGACGGTGTACGGCGGCACGAGCGGCCGGTTGTCGACGAGTACTGCGTCACCGGCGGCCCGGATCGCCGAGAGCGAGGTCAGCCGCTGGCCGTTGATCGACACGGCCTCCGCGCCGGACTCCCACAGCCCGTTGACCACCCGCTGCATGTCACGGTCGCGCACCCGCCCGGTGTCGGAGAAGCCGGCGCTCTCGCGCGGACCGCCGCCCCCGCTGTCGGACCCCTTGGCGTCGTCGACCACGAGCTTCACCCCGGGACCGCGCACCGGGGTGGCCCCCGAGAGCAGGGCGACCAGTTCCGTCTGGTCGCCGCCGTGCTCTTCGAGCGCGGCACGCTGCCGCTCGCCGACCTCGAGCCGGATCCGCTCGACGTCCCGCTCCAGGCCGTCGGCCGCCGCGTTCTCGTCCTCGATCCGGCCGATGAGCTCCTGCCGCTCCTTGGCGACCACGGGGGCCGAGATCCGGGCCTCGGCCGCGCCCACCGTCACGACGGCGGCGGCCAGCACCAGACCCGCCGCGAGCCCCAGCTTCGCCCGCAGCGGCTTGGGCAGCGCACCGCCCTCGGCCCGGCGCCGCGCGGTCGCCTCCGCGTACCCGTCGTCCAGCGCGTGGTCGATGACGTTGTTCAGCAGCGACATCGACGCGTCCGGGCGCGGGGGCGGAGAACCAGTGCTCCGAACGGGGGGCTGCTGCGACATGCCGCACATCGTCGCACGTCGCACGCCCTACCGCCGAATGGCCCCCGGGAAGGGCCGGACGGCACCGAGATGGCGCCGTCCGGCCGCGCTCCGCCCTCCGGTCAGCGCCCCGCGCTCTCGACCACCTGCGCCCACTCGTCGAGCAGCGCCTGCGCGGAGGTGTCGTCGGGTCCCTCCGCCCACAGGTGGGTGACGGCCTCGGCCGGGTCCGGCAGCACCATCACCCACCGCCCGTCGGCCTCCACGACCCGCACGCCGTCGGTCGTGTCCACCGACCTGCTGCCGGCGGCCTCGACCACCCGCCGCATCACCAGCCCCTTCACCGCCCACGGCGTCGCCAGGTCCCGCTTGATCACGTGCGCCCGCGGGATCCGGGCGTCGATCTGGCTCAGCGTGAGCTGCGTCCGCGCCACGAGCCCGATGAGCCGCACGAAGGCCGCGGCCCCGTCGAAGACGCTGCTGAACTCGGGCACGATGAACCCGCCGCGCCCGTCCCCGCCGAAGATCGTCGACTCCTGCCGGCCGACCCGGGTCAGGTCGTCGGGCGAGGTGGTCGTCCACTCCACCTGGGTGCCGTGGTACGCCGCCACCTGCTCGGCGATACGGGTCGTGGTCACCGGCAGCGCCACCCGCCCGGACCGCCGCTCGGCCGCCACCAGGTCCAGCATCACCAGGAGCGCCCGGTCGTCCTCGATGATCCGCCCCCGCTCGTCGACGAGCGACAACCGCTCGCCCACCGGGTCGAACCGCACCCCGAACGCCGCCCGCGCCGACGCCACGATCTCCCCGAGCCGTACGAGGCCGGCCCGCCGCCGCTCCACGGACTCGGTGGGCCGCGACTCGTCGAGCCCGGGGTTGATGGTCAGCGAATCCACCTGGAGCCGTCCGAGCAGGCTCGGCAGCACGAGCCCCGCGCTTCCGTTGGAGGCGTCCACGACCACCTTGAGCCCCGCCTCGGCGATGCCGGTCGTGTCGACGTTCCGCAGCAGGGATCCGGTGTACGAGTCGAAGACGCTCGCCGGGAAGGACAGGTCGCCGATCTCCCCGGGGAAGGCCCGCCGGTACTCCTGCCGCGCGTACACCCGGTCCAGCTTCCGCTGCCCGGCCTGCGAGAGGTCCGCGCCCCTCTCGTCGAAGAACATGATGTCGACGGAGTCCGGCACCCCCGGAGAGGTACGCACCATGATCCCGCCGGCGCTCCCCCGCGCGGTCTGCTGCCGGGCCACCGGCAGCGGCACGTTCTCCAGGTCGCGGACGTCGATGGCGCTGGCCTGGAGTGCGGAGATGACGGCCCGCTTGAGGGCACGCGCACCGCGCGAGTGGTCGCGCGCGGTGGTGACGGTGGCGCCCTTCTTCAGCGTCGTCGCGTACGCCCCCGCCAGCCGCACGGCCAGCTCGGGGGTGATCTCGACGTTGAGGATCCCGGTGACCCCGCGCGCCCCGAAGAGGTGGGCCTGCCCGCGGGACTCCCAGATCACCGAGGTGTTGACGAAGGCTCCGGCCTCGATGGTCTTGAAGGGATAGACCCGGACGTTGCCCTGCACGATCGATTCCTCACCGATCATGCACTCGTCGCCGATGACGGCCCCGTCCTCGATCCGGGCCGCCCGCATGACGTCGGTGTTCTTGCCGATGACACAGCCGCGGAGATTGCTCTGCTGCCCGATGTAGACGTTGTCGTGGACGACCGCCTTGTGCAGGAAGGCCCCGGTCTTCACCACCACGTTGGAGCCGATGACGGTGTGCTCGCGGATCTCGGCGCCGGCCTCGACCTTGGCGTAGTCCCCGATGTACAGCGGCCCGCGCAGCACCGCGTCGGGGTGCACCTCCGCCCCCTCGGCGACCCACACGCCGGGCGAGATCTCGAAGCCGTCGATGTCGACCTGGACCTTGCCCTCGAGCACGTCGGCCTGGGCCTTGACGTAGCTCTCGTGGGTGCCGACGTCCTCCCAGTACCCCTCGGCGACATAGCCGTAGATCGGCTTGCCTTCCTTCATCAGCCGCGGGAAGACGTCTCCGGACCAGTCCACCGGAACGTCCGCTTCGACGTAGTCGAACACTTCGGGCTCCATGACATAGATGCCCGTGTTCACGGTGTCGGAGAAGACCTGTCCCCAGGTCGGCTTCTCCAGAAAGCGTTCGACCTTCCCTTCCTCGTCGACGATCGTGATGCCGAATTCCAGCGGATTCGGCACGCGCGTCAGACAGACCGTGACGAGGGCGCCCTTCTCCTTGTGGAATCGGATCAGGTCGCTGAGGTCGAAATCGGTGAGGGCGTCCCCCGAGATCACGAGGAAGGCGTCGTCCTTCAACGCCTCCTCGGCGTTCTTCACACTGCCCGCTGTTCCGAGCGGCTTCTCCTCGTTGGCGTACGTGAGCTCCATCCCGAGCTCCTCGCCGTCCCCGAAGTAGTTCCTGACGAGCGACGCGAGAAACTGCACGGTGACGACGGTCTCGTTGAGACCGTGCCTCTTGAGCAGTCGCAGGACGTGCTCCATGATCGGCCGGTTCACCACCGGCAGCAGAGGCTTGGGCATGCTCGAGGTCATGGGGCGAAGGCGGGTTCCTTCGCCACCGGCCATCACGACGGCCTTCATGTCGGAAGCGTCCTCCTTGAAGAGACGACGGTCCTGCCGGCCGACCTGTCCGGTCACTGGCCCTCGGACGCCCTCGTTCCTGCCGGCGACGCTGCACGGCACGGGACGGACGGGCTCAATCGGCCGCGGCATCCGCCTTCACGAGTCGACGGACCTGGACCACGTAGAGGATCCCTGCCCACCAATACAGAGTTGTACCCCAAACGGCGAAAGCCCATCCGAAAACTTCAGCGAGTGACGCCAGCCAGGTGGTTCCGTCACTGAGAAGCAGCAACGGGAAGGCGTACATGAGGTTGAAAGTCGCAGCTTTCCCGAGGAAGTTCACCTGCGGCGGCGGGTAACCGTGCCGGCGCAGGATTCCCACCATGACGAGCAGCATGACTTCGCGTGCCAAAAGCACGGCGGTCAGCCACAGTGGCAGGATCTCGCGCCAGGTGAGACCCACCAGCGTGGACAGGATGTACAGCCGGTCGGCGGCCGGGTCGAGCAGCCGGCCGAGGCTGCTGACCTGGTTCCACTTCCGTGCGAGCTTGCCGTCGAGGTAGTCGCTGACACCGCTCAGCATCAGGACGACCAGGGCCCAGACGTCACTGTTGGGCCCGTCGAACTCCGGCCGGAGGATGAGCCACAGGAACAGCGGCACGCCGAGAAGACGCGCCATGCTGAGAATGTTGGGGATGGTGAGGACCCGGTCCGTCTGGACCTCGGTCTCCTGGACCTCCACCCGGGGGCCTCCTGCTCGGAACCGTACCGACGTTGACCCCTGACCTTACCTCCCACCACGACCGGCTCCGCCCACCGGGTCGCCCGTAAAACGCAGAAAAGCCCCGCACCATAAGGTGCGGGGCTTCCCCACAATGATTGTTCGGCGGCGTCCTACTCTCCCACAGGGTCCCCCCTGCAGTACCATCGGCGCTGAAAGGC
>NZ_JABBGE010000011.1 GCF_012927245.1 Streptomyces sp. R302 | reverse complement strand
CTGTTGAGTTCTCAAGGTGCGGACGCTTCCTTCGTTCCTGTTTCCAGGCCCTCCGGGCGCTTCCTTCGTTTCCGACTCTATCAGATCTTTCCGATCCGATTTCCTCGGTGCTTTCCGGTCCCGATTTGTTTTTCTCGGGACCTTCCGGCGCTTTCCGACTTTATCAGAATCATTTCCGGCTACCTAATCGGCGGCTTTTCGTGATTCGCGATAAAGAATCGGGAGTGAGTCAGACTCTAGTTGATTACTGCCGAGCTGTCCAGCTCTAGGCAACCATCTGAATCTACCTCCCCGCGTCCACCGTGTCAACGGTTTTTTCGGGCACCGGAGGACAGTACCAGCTCAGCTGGGCCCGTCGCACATCGGGAAGGAGGAGGGGGGCGTGTCGAGGTCTTCCAGTTCCAGGCCGGGGGCGGAGAGGACGACGTCGCCGGCGATGTGGACGGTGTGGCGTTCGCCGGTGTCCAAGGTGCTGACCTGGTACGCGTCGACGGAGAGGGGGCCCAGGTCGGTGGGGTGGGTCTCGGTGCCCAGGAGGGACCAGGACTGGTCGACGGTGAGGGGGGCGAGGACCGGGTCCGTGAGGGCGACCAGGCGGACGCGGGTCTCCGGGGCGCCGGGAGTGAGGCGCAGGAGGCGGGTGAGGGCGATCAGGAAGGCCGGGGACGTACCGGTGAAGGCGTGGGCGCGGACGTTGCCTTCGGTGGCGTGGGTGCCGGTGGGGTCGGTGCGGACCCAGGTGACGCCGTCGAGGGCGGCGCCTCGGACCTGCCAGCTCGACGCGTGGAGTTCCAGGCGGATGGGGCGGCCGAGTTCGTCGACGGCGAGGTCGATCGAGCCGGTGTGGTCGCCGGCGGGGGTGGTGCGCTGGGCCACGTAGCGCCAGCCGGAGGGGCCGGGGGCGCAGTGGAAGTGTTCCTCGCCGAGGGGGGTGTGGTCGTGGGGGTCGTGGAGCGAGTAGCGGCCGCGGGGCATCGCGTGGTCCTCGGGTGGTGGAGGGGGAACGGGGCAGGCCCCCGGCACGGGTGCCGGGGGCCTGCTGGGTCGTCGCGTCCGTCCGGTCGTGGGACCGGGGGGGCGGATCAGTAGCGGTAGTGGTCCGGCTTGTACGGGCCCTCGACCTTGACGCCGATGTAGGAGGCCTGCTCCGGGCGGAGGGTGGTGAGCTTGACGCCGAGCGCGTCGAGGTGGAGGCGGGCGACCTTCTCGTCCAGGTGCTTCGGCAGCGTGTACACCTCCGTCGGGTACTGCTCCGGCTTCGTGAAGAGCTCGATCTGGGCCAGGGTCTGGTCCGCGAAGGAGTTCGACATCACGAAGGACGGGTGACCCGTCGCGTTGCCCAGGTTGAGCAGCCGGCCCTCGGACAGGACGATCAGGACCTTGCCGTCCTCGAACGTCCACGTGTGGACCTGCGGCTTCACCTCGTCCTTGACGATGCCCGGGATCTTCGCCAGGCCGGCCATGTCGATCTCGTTGTCGAAGTGACCGATGTTGCCCACGATCGCCTGGTGCTTCATCTTGGCCATGTCGGAGGCCATGATGATGTCCTTGTTGCCCGTCGTCGTGATGAAGATGTCCGCGGTCTCGACGACCTCGTCGAGGGTCGTGACCTGGTAGCCGTCCATCGCCGCCTGCAGCGCGCAGATCGGGTCGATCTCCGTCACGATCACACGCGCGCCCTGGCCGCGCAGCGACTCGGCGCAGCCCTTGCCGACGTCGCCGTAACCGCACACGACGGCCGTCTTGCCGCCGATGAGGACGTCGGTGGCGCGGTTGATGCCGTCGATCAGGGAGTGGCGGCAGCCGTACTTGTTGTCGAACTTCGACTTCGTCACGGCGTCGTTCACGTTGATCGCCGGGAAGAGCAGGGTGCCGGCCTGCATCATCTCGTAGAGGCGGTGGACGCCGGTGGTGGTCTCCTCGGTGACGCCGCGGATCTCGGACGCCAGCTGGGTCCACTTCTGCGGGGACTCGGCGAGGGTGCGGTTGAGGAGGCGGAGGATGTAGCCGTACTCCTCGCTGTCCGCGGTGGCCGGGTCCGGGGCGGCGCCGGCCTTCTCGAACTCGACGCCCTTGTGGACGAGGAGGGTGGCGTCACCGCCGTCGTCGAGGATCATGTTCGGGCCGCCGGTGGGCGTGTTCGGCCAGGTGAGGGCCTGCTCGGTGCACCACCAGTACTCCTCCAGGGTCTCGCCCTTCCAGGCGAAGACCGGGACGCCCTGGGGGTTCTCCGGGGTGCCGTTGGGGCCGACGGCGATGGCCGCGGCGGCGTGGTCCTGGGTGGAGAAGATGTTGCAGGAGGCCCAGCGGACGTCGGCGCCGAGGGCGACGAGCGTCTCGATGAGGACGGCGGTCTGCACGGTCATGTGCAGGGAGCCGGTGATGCGGGCGCCGGCGAGCGGCTGGGTCTCGGCGTACTCGCGGCGGATCGCCATCAGGCCGGGCATCTCGTGCTCGGCGAGGGTGATCTCCTTGCGGCCGAAGGCGGCCAGGGAGAGGTCGGCGACCTTGAAGTCCTGCTGTGCGGCAGTCGTCATGACGGGTGCTGCTCCTCGTGGGATCGCGTGATGAGGGTCGGTTGTGGCGCCTGACACCGCGGTCGAGGCACCTGCGGGCATACGGATGCCCGGGTGGTTCGCGGTGCAGTCGTCGGAGGTCCTCTCTCCCTCGGCCGGTCCCCTGGGGGGCCGCCCGACCGCCATCAGCAGCGACGTCTGGCGGTCACGAATCTACACCGATCGGCCCACCGGGCGCAGGCCCGCAGGGAGAAGCCCCCGGGGCGGCGTGGTGCGCTCCGGGGGCTTCGTGAGGGTGTTCGGTGGGTGGTGCGGGAGGTCAGTGGCCGCTTCCGCCGGGGGTGGCGGCCGGGTCGGGGCCGGCCGCGGCGGCGGACTCGCTGTAGACGTCCGGCTCCAGGTAGATGACGCGGGCGATCGGGACGGCGGCGCGGATGCGCTCCTCCGCGGCGTCGATGGCGCGGGCGACGTCGGCGGCGGAGTCGTCGTGGCGGACGGCGACCTTGGCGGCGACGAGGAGTTCCTCGGGGCCGAGGTGGAGGGTGCGCATGTGGATGAGGCGGGTGACGGTCTCGCCGTCGACGACGGCGTCCTCGATCTTCTTCACCTCGTCGAGGCCGGCGGCCTCGCCGAGGAGGAGCGACTTGGTCTCCAGGGCGAGGACGATCGCGATGAGGATGAGGAGGACGCCGATGCACAGGGTGCCGATGCCGTCCCAGACGCCGTCGCCGGTGAGGAGGGCGAGGCCGACGCCGCCGAGGGCGAGGACGAGGCCGACGAGGGCGCCGAGGTCCTCCAGGAGGACGACGGGGAGCTCGGGGGCCTTGGCGCGGCGGACGAACTCCTTCCAGGAGAGGCCGCCGCGGATGAGGTTCGACTCCTTGATGGCGGTGCGGAAGGAGAAGGACTCGGCGATGATCGCGAAGACGAGGACGCCGACCGGCCAGTACCAGGCCTCGATCGGGTGCGGGTCGTGGATCTTCTCGTAGCCCTCGTAGATGGCGAACATGCCGCCGACGGAGAAGAGGACGATGGAGACGAGGAAGGCGTAGATGTACCGCTCGCGGCCGTAGCCGAAGGGGTGCTGGGGGGTGGCCTCGCGCTGGGCCTTCTTGCCGCCGAGCAGGAGCAGGCCCTGGTTGCCGGAGTCGGCGAGGGAGTGGACGCTCTCGGCGAGCATCGAGGACGAGCCACTGAAGAGGAACGCCACGAACTTGGCTGCGGCGATCGCGAGGTTGGCGGCGAGGGCCGCCACGATCGCCTTGGTTCCGCCTGACGCGCTCATGGGTCTGTCTGTTCCCTTCGTCGATGCTCCGGCCCGGTGCCGGTGACCGTGGCCGGGGCCGTGGTACGGCCGGTCATTGTTGCATCAGGCCACGACGGTGGCGCGGAACACGGTGCCCGCTGCGGTCAGTTCGACGGGCTCGCCGGCGGGCACGAAAACGGATTCGCCCGGGGAGAGGGTGATCTCTCCTGCTTTGGGGTGGCCGGCGGTGGCGAGCAGGATCTGCGGGGTGGCGGCGGTCAGGTCGGTGGGGGCGGCGCCCTCGGCGCGTACGAGGCGGGAGAGGCGGAACTCGTCGATGGGGGTGTCGTAGACCTCCTCGCCCGACGGGGAGGCCTCGGGGCGGAGGACGCCGGGGTCGGCGGGCTCGAAGCGGACGACGCGGAGGAGTTCGGGGACGTCGACGTGCTTGGGGGTGAGGCCGCAGCGCAGGACGTTGTCGCTGTTGGCCATGATCTCGACGCCGAGGCCGGAGAGGTAGGCGTGCGGGACGCCGGCGCCCAGGTAGAGGGCCTCGCCGGGCTGGAGCGTGACGTGGTGGAGGAGCATCGCGGCGATGACGCCGGGGTCGCCGGGGAAGTGGTGGGCGAGGACGGCGTACGAGGCGAAGGCGCCGCCGAGCCGGTCGGCGGCCGCGGCGGCCTCGGCGACGGTGTGGGCCGTCTCGGCCGGGTCGGCGGTGAGCAGGGCCGTGAGCACCTCGCGGAGGGCGTCCTCCTCGGGGTGGGCGTGGAGCAGGTCCACATACGGCTTGAGGGAGTCGACGCCCAGGGCGGCGAGGGTGTCGGCGGCCTCGGCGGGGGCGCGGAAGCCGCAGAATCCCTCGAAGGGGGTGAGGGCGCAGATCATCTCGGGCTTGTGGTTCGCGTCCTTGTACATGCGGTGGGGTGCGTCGAGGGGGATGCCGGCGGCCTCCTCGGCGGCGTATCCGGCGCGGGCCTGCTCCAGGTCGGGGTGGACCTGGAGGGAGAGCGGGGCGCCGGCGGCGAGGAGCTTGAGGAGGAAGGGCAGGCGGGGCCCGAACTTCTCGGCGGCGGGCGCGCCGAGTTCGCGTACGGGGTCGGCGTCGATGAGCTCGTTGAGCGGCCCGCGGGGGGTGAGGGAGGGGGCACCGGGGTGGGCGCCCATCCACATCTCGGCCTGCGGCTCGCCGGTGGGGGCGGTGCCGAGCAGTTCCGGGATGGCCGTCGTGGAGCCCCAGGCGTAGGGGCGGACGGTGTTGACGAGGCGTTCCATGGCGGGTTCCAGCTCCTCGGGGCGATTGACGGTGACGGTGCCAGACGACAGATGACAGGGAGTGGGTGACACGCGGGTGACGGGTGGGTGGCCGCAGGCCGTACGCCGGTGCCGTGCCCGGGGCTGTCAGGGTGCCGGGTGGCCCGGGGTCGCCAGGGAGAGGTAGACGGCGGCGAAGTCGGTGACGGCGAGGAGTTCCGCGAGGGTCTCCAGGGCGTCGCCCTCCTCGGGTTCGAGTTCGCTGACGGCGGTCTCGTGGCCGAGGGCGAGTTCGCGGGCGGCGGGGGCGGCGCTGAGGCTGTCGGCGGGGCGGTCGCGGAGGAGGACGACGCGGGCGCGGAGGGCCTGGGGTTCGTCGACGCGGTCGCGGAAGAAGTCGTCGGGGTCGGCGGCGGCGGCGTAGGCGCCGGTGAGGAGGACGCCGTGGGCGGGGAGCGCCTCGGGGAGTTCGGCGGCGAGGGCGGGGAGGCCGGCGAGTTCGGCGAGGACGGCGGCGAAGCGGCGGCCGGCCGGTCCGGCGGCGTCGCCCTCGGTCCAGATGAGGGGCAGCGACTCGGCGAGTTCGGCGGCGAGGGTCTTGGCCGGGTTGGAGTAGGTGGCGATGGCCGGGCCGCAGCGTTCGGCGGTGCGGTCGAGGCGGTCGGCGACCCGCTCCAGGGCCTCGGGCGGGGCTTCGAGGAGGCCGACCCGGTCGAGGAGGGCGAGGAGCGGGGTGAAGAGGGCCCAGAGGGCGCCGGGGCTGGCGGCGAGGTTCTCGCCGTACTCGTCGGGTTCCTCGTGCGGGGCCATGGCCATCGGGACGAAGAGGCCGCGGGAGCCGTTGACGGTCTCGGAGAGCGGGCAGCCCTTGGGGGCGACGGCGGCGACGGTGATGCCGCGGCGGTAGGCCTGCTCCGCGAGGAGGGCGAGGCCGGGTTCGGAGCCGTCGGTGGTGGGCAGCAGGAGCAGGTCCACGGGGCCGGCCCAGCCGGGCAGCGCCCAGCGCAGGGCGCCGGCGGCGGGGGCGACGCCGGTGGGCGTGAGGCGTACGACGGGGGCGGACGCGCCGGCGAGGGCGCCGATCAGGTCGGCGACGCCTGCGGCGGCGGTGCCGGGGCCCGCGACGAGGACGGCGCGGGGGCGGCCCTCGGGGCGGAGGTCGGCGATGCCGGCCTCGGTGGCGTGGCGGGCGGCGGTCCTGACGCGGGCGCCGGCCTCGGCGGAGCCGCGGAGGAGGCCGCGGCGGTCGGCGGTCGCGAGCGCGTCCGGTGCGTCTAGCAGGGTTTCGTCCAGCAAGGGGGCCTCCGGGGGGCGGTGCCGGCGGTCGGGGTGGGCGTGCGGCAGATCGGGCGCCGCCCCTGGGGGGTTGTGCCCACCCGTTCCGCCCTTGCGGAACGTATGCCCACAACCGGGACGGCGAGCCGCCCACAACGGGTCAGGACGGGCGGCGGGCCTCGTCCACGAGGAGGACCGGGATGGCGTCGCGGACGGGGTAGGCGAGGCCGCAGTCCGCGGAGGTGCAGATCAGTTCGGGTGTCTCGTCCGCCGTGCGGTCGTCGAGCGGAGCGTGGCAGGCCGGGCAGGCCAGGATCTCCAGGAGGCCGGCTTCGAGCGGCATGGGGTCGTCCCTTCGAACAGACGGATCGGGCCAGGTCAGCCTACCGCCGGGGAACGGGGCACGCCCCCGTTCCCCGGCGGTCGGCGGGGGTTCAGTCGGTGGCCCGGACGAGGGCGAGGACCTCGTCGCGGATCTTGGCCATGGTGGCCTCGTCGCGGGCCTCGACGTTGAGGCGGAGCAGCGGCTCGGTGTTGGAGGCGCGGAGGTTGAACCACCAGTCCTGGGCCGTCACGGTGAGGCCGTCGAGTTCGTCGAAGGTCACGCCGTCGCCCTCGTAGGACGCCCTGACCTTGGCCGTGCTCGCCGTCTGGTCGGCGACGGTGGAGTTGATCTCGCCGGAGCCGGCGTACCGGTCGTAGGCCGCGACCAGGCCGGAGAGGGTGCCCTGCTGGCCGCCGAGGGCGGCGAGCACGTGGAGGGCGGCGAGCATGCCCGTGTCGGCGTTCCAGAAGTCCTTGAAGTAGTAGTGCGCGGAGTGCTCGCCGCCGAAGATGGCGCCGGTCTTCGCCATCTCCTCCTTGATGAAGGAGTGGCCGACCCGCGTGCGGACGGGCACGCCGCCGTTCTCGCGGACGACCTCGGGGACCGACCAGGAGGTGATCAGGTTGTGGATGACCGTCCCGCCCGGGTGCTTGGCGAGTTCACGGGCGGCGACGAGGGCGGTGATCGCGGAGGGGGAGACGGGCTCGCCTCGCTCGTCGACGACGAAACACCGGTCGGCGTCCCCGTCGAAGGCGAGACCGAGGTCGGCACCCTCGGCGACCACGCGGGCCTGGAGGTCCACGATGTTCTTCGGGTCGAGAGGGTTCGCCTCGTGGTTCGGGAAGGTGCCGTCGAGCTCGAAGTACATCGGAACGAGGTCCAGCGGGAGCCCGTCGAAGACGGTGGGGACGGTGTGCCCGCCCATGCCGTTGCCGGCGTCGACGACGACCTTGAGGGGGCGGATCGCGGTGAGGTCGACGAGCGCCTTGAGGTGGGCGGCGTAGTCAGCGAGGGTGTCCCGCTCGGTGACGGTGCCGGGGGTGGCGGCGGCCTCGGGGGCGCCTTCGGCGAGCCAGCGCTCGGCGAGGGCGCGGATGTCGGAGAGGCCGGTGTCCTGGCCGACGGGCGCGGCGCCGGCACGGCACATCTTGATGCCGTTGTACCGGGCCGGGTTGTGCGAGGCGGTGAACATCGCGCCGGGCAGGCCGAGGCTGCCGGAGGCGAAGTACAGCTGGTCGGTGGAGCACAGCCCGATGAGGGTGACGTCGGCGCCGAGGCGGGCGGCACCGCGAGCGAAGGCGTCGGAGAGGCCGGGCGAGGAGGGGCGCATGTCGTGGCCGACGACGATGGCGTCGGCCTCGGTGACGCGGACGAAGGCGGCGCCGAAGAGTTCGGCGAGCTTCTCGTCCCACTGGTCCGGGACCACCCCGCGGACGTCGTACGCCTTCACGATCTGCGACAGATCGGCAGTCACGGATCCACCCTCCTGAGTTCTCGGCACGCGCGTGTGCGGCTCGTGTGCGGAACGCCCAAACTACCCGGGGCGGGGGGTGTGCCACGCGGCCGGTGGCCGGTTGTGGACGTGGTCGCCGGTGCGCGGGTCCGGTTGTCGGCTCCGGTTGTCGGGTCAGTTGTCGGGGGAACGGAGCACCCGGAGGTGTCCGCGGCGGCCGACCTCCATGGGGTCGCCGCCCCGGCCCGTGCCGGGCTTGCCGGCCTCGGCGGCGCGCTCCTGGGGGCGGGCCGCTTCCCGGACCGCGTTGGCCAGGGCTTCGAGGTCGTCGCCGCTGGGGCGGGTGGGGGCGGAGGCGTCGGAGAGACGCACGACCTCCCAGCCGCGCGGGGCGGTGAGGCGCTCGCTGTGCTCGGCGCACAGGTCGTAGCAGTGGGGCTCGGCGTAGGTGGCGAGCGGGCCGAGGACCGCGGTCGAGTCGGCATAGACGTACGTCAGTGTCGCGACGGCAGGGCGGCCGCACGCGGTGCGCGAACAGCGACGTACAGGGCTCACGACGTTGGACGGTACCGCACTCTTGACCGGGCCGCGACGACTCTCCCCCAGGTCACCCCACCGTGTCGCGGTGTGACCTCCGACACCCTCCTTCGAGTGATGGCCGTTCTGACCTGCGACGGAGGGGGCGCAAGGGGGGTGGTACGGGGGGTGATCCGGACAGGGAGAGGGAGGAATCCGGTCAGGCGCGGCCGGATGGCCGATCGTGCGCGGGTGCCGAATCGTTCCCTGGGACGGCCGGAATGTTCAGGTTTGGACAGCGGAGGGGGTGCGGGCGGGGTGCGGAGGGGGTGGGACGCGCGGATCGGCGGGTCCGCGCCACGGTGCGGAGTGACCCAGGAGAGTTACGCTGCGTCAGTGATGGACACTCCTGTGCCGCCCGGGCAGCCGGGCCCCTCGCGGAGCTCCGGGGAGCCGCCGGCCGAGCCGCGGGTCCGCCGGCGGGACCGGCACGGCCGTGGGATGCGGGGGCCGGTCGCGCCGCCGCAGGTTCCGCTGTCCGTGAGCCGCGCGGACACCTTCCGCGATCTCGTCCTGGACTCGGTGGAGCGCCTGGAGCGGCGCTGGCCGCAGCTCCAGGACGTCGAGTTCATGATCCTTGAGGTGCCTCCGGCGCTCTCCGGCGAGGTCGTGCCGCTGGGCGGTTCGGTGCCGGCCGACAAGCGGGAGCCGGCGAAGGTCGTCGTCTACCGGCGGCCGGTGGAGATCCGGTCGAAGAGCCGTGACGAGCGGGCGCTCCTCGTGCACGAGGTCGTGGTGGAGCAGGTCGCCGAGCTCCTCGGGCTCTCCCCCGAGTCGGTCGATCCCCGGTACGGGCAGGACTGAGTCCGGCGGTACGGGCCCGCCGGCGCGCCTTTCGCGCGCGGGAGCCCGTACCGGTGGTGTCCGCCGTCAGTCGTCGAGGACCGTGAGGTCGCGGCGGGCGGTCGGGACCTGGACGGTGCCCCGGTCGTCCACCAGGGTCTGCACGGTGAACATCGGGATGTCGTCCTCGGGGAGGGTGAGCGCGCGGGAGGCGTACACCGGTCCGCCGCCCGCGACCGGTTCGACGGTCAGCGCGTAGGAGCCCTTGACGTCCTTGGGGGCGAGGTCGGTGAGGACGGTCGTGGTGCCCGCCTTGAGGGAGACCGTGCGGGTGGCGGGGGTGCCGCCCTCCGTGCCGGCCGAGGCGGTGACCTTCACCTGGGCGGCCGCCTCGGGGGCGGTGAGGGCGAGGGCGGTGCCCTTGGCGCGGTTGTCGGCGACGGTGGCGCGGCCGTTGACGGGGGGCGCGGCGGGGATGAAGGCCATCTCCGTGTCGGAGCCCTTGCCGCGGACGACCTTGAGCGCGGCCACGACCGGGACCCGCTTCTTGGAGTCGGTCGGGGTGAGCAGCAGGGAGGCGGCGGCGCCCCGGGTGAGGTCCGGCAGGTCGACGAAGGCGGTCATGCCGGCCTTGACGTGCAGGGATTCGGCGGCGGCGGGGACGATCGTGCCGTTCGCGGTGGCCAGCTGGATCTTCAGGTCGGCGTCGGAGTCGCCGGGGGCGTAGGCGACGAGGCGGACGCCGGTGGCGTCGGCCGGGATGCCGGGGAGCACGAGGCGGGCCGCCGGGTCGGCGGAGGCGGAGAGCCAGTCGCTGCCCACGCCGTCGGTGGCGGAGCCGAGGGCGGCGCCGACCCGGCCCGAGCGGGTGGAGACGTGCGCCGTCAGGTTCTCGTGGGGGCTTTCGGAGAGGAGGGTGCTGAGGCGGACCGAGGTGGTCGAGTGGGGCGGGACGTCGAGGCCGTCGCGCTCGATCGTGGTCTTCAGCTCGCCCTCGGGGCCGTACAGCTCGATGTCGGCGACGGCGATGTCGTCGTCGGGGTTGGTGAGGTGGATGTAGTCGGTGCGGCCCTTCGCGGTGGAGGCGGCCGGGAACCAGAGGTCGGTGTCGGGGGCGGAGCAGGTGACGCCGAGGAGGCCGCGGGCGGCGCCGGCCGGGACGACGGTGGTCTGCTGGACGGTCCAGCCGGGGGCGAGGGTGCCGGTGGCGGTGCCGGTGAGGCCGTAGGTGACGGCGCCGTCAACCTCGGCGGCGACGGGCTTGCCGGGGGCGGTGACCGTGCCGGGCGCCTTGACACCCTTCTTGAGGGCCGGGGCGTCCGGGTTCTTGGCGAGGCCGAGGACGGCGGTCGGCTTGGGGGCCGTGGTGCCGGCGGCGGCCGGGGCGGCGGCGCCGGGCGGGGTGTACGAGGTGGTCTGCGTCTCGGCGACGTCCGAGGTGCTGGGGGCGGGGCAGAGCAGGCTGGTGCGCTCGACGGGGAGGCGGGCCGCCTGCGGTGCGGGGGCGGCGGACGCGGCGCCGGGCTCGCCGGGGGCGGTCAGCGCGGCGAAGCCGGTGACGGCGGCGAAGGCGGTGACGACCGCGATCAGGGAGGGGCTGGGGCGCTTCACTGGTTGCTGCTCCCGTCGGGACGCTGCTCGGTCTCGTGGGCCTGGCCGCCCTGCGGGTAGCCGTAGTCGTAGCCGGCGTAGGGGTCGTACGCCGGCGGGTTCGGGTCGTAGCCCTGGTCCTGCTCGTAGCCCTGGGGGGCGGCGTAGGGGTCGTACGCCGGGGGGTTCTGCGGGTCGTAGCCCTGGCCCTGGTCGTAGCCCTGCCCGGGGTACGCGTACGCCTGCTGCTGGTACGGGTCGGCGTACTCCTGGGGGTAGCCCTGCTGGTCGTAGCCGGGGGCGTACTGCTCGGCGTAGGCGGGGCCCTGGCCGGCGGTGTCCCAGCCGTCCGCCTCGGCGGTCTGCTGACCGGGGACGGTGGCGGCCGGGTGGTCGGTGTCCGGGGTGTCGGGGCGGTCCTCGGGGCCTTCGGTCCCGGCGGCGGCCTCGGCCTCGGCGGCGGCGCGCAGGCGGCGGGCGCGGCGGCCGTCGCCCTCGGTGGCCTGGGCCGGGATGGCCGTCTCCTCCTCGGGCAGGTCGTCGTCGATCTCGCGGCGGCGGCCGGGCAGGGCGAGGACGACGAGGACGACGGCGAGGCCGAGCTGGGTCCAGATCCAGGCGGTGTGCGCGAGCGGCTCGTCGTAGGTGAGGTCGAGGCGGCCGCCGTCGGCGGGGAGCTGGAAGCCCTGGGCCCAGCCGTCGACGGTGGTGGGGGTGAGCGCGGTGCCGTCGAGGGTGGCGGTCCAGCCCTCGTCGGCGCGGTCGGCGATCCGCAGGACGCGGCCGTCGGGGCCGTCGGGGACGTCGGCGTGGGCCTCGACCGGTCCGGCGGGGACGGGGACCGGGAGGACCGTGGCCGTGGCGCCGGGCTTGGCGGCGGGCGGCACGATCATCACGCGGGCGATCTCGCGGTCGACCTCCCACAGCGCGACGCCGTCGAGCTGGCTGAGCCGGTTGAGGCCGGGGGTGGTGTCGAGGACGCGGCTCATGTCGCGCGGCGAACCGTCCTTGACCAGGACGTACCGGATGGCGAAGGCGCTGAGTTCCTGGGTCTGGTCGGCGCCGGAGCCGGCGACGAGCTTGGCGACGACGGAGTCGAGGCGCGGGTCGGGCTCGGCGGTCGTGGTCAGTTCGGCGTCGCCGAGGCGGGCGCCGGAGCCGCGGACCAGGGTGTAGTCGACGGCGCCCGGCGAGCTGCCGGAGAGCACCAGGGTGCGGGGCTGGTTCTTCTCGCCGGCCATCTGGGCGACGAAGGCGGGCACCTGGACGGGGTCGCGGCGGGTCAGCGGGCCGTCGGCGCCGCCGAGCATCCAGCCGGCGGCGGCGACGGCGGGGCCGACGGCGCAGGCGAGGGCGACGAGGGCGGCGACGGGCTGGCGCCAGCCGAAGCCGTGGGCGGCGACGCGGGTGCGGCCGCCCTCGGCGCCGAGCATGCCGGCGGCGATGAGGCCGGAGCCGTACACGAGGGTGGCGGGGCCCGCCCAGCCGGTGCCGTCGGCGCCGTTGGAGAGGGCGGCGAAGAGGAGGCCGGCGAGGGCGGCGGTCCAGGCGGCGAGGACGGCGCGGCGGCGCTCCGCGCGCAGCAGGGCGGCGAGGGCGGCGAGGACCAGGCCGAGGAGGAGGAGTCCGCCGGTGGTGCCGGGGCCGCCGGGGCTGCTCGCGAGCAGGTCGACGGCGGAGGCGGTGCCGGTGCGCAGGTCGAGGCCGGCTTCGTGGAGGAAGGCGGAGGGGCTGGTCAGCAGGGAGAGCGACCAGGGGGCCAGGGCCAGGACCGGGGTGCCGACGGCGGCGAGGAAGCGGAGCCCGTACGCGGTGATGTCGTCGCGGCGGAAGGCGAGGACGCCGAGGCCGAGGACGACGGCGAGCGGCCACACGATCGGGGTGAACGCGGTGGTGACGGTGAGCAGCAGGGCGTAGGCCCAGGTGGCGCGCCAGCTGCCGCGGTCGGGGCGGTTCAGGCCGTGGGCGGCGACGGCGGCGCGGGCGATCAGCGGGAGCAGGATCGCGAGGACCGCGGTGCCGAGCCGGCCGGTGGCGAGGGCGCCGGTGGCGGCGGGCAGGAAGGCGTAGGCGATGGCGCCCCAGGCGAGCAGGAGGCGGGAGCCGACGAGGCCGCGGGCGGCGAAGTAGGCGGTGCAGCCGGCGAGCGGGACCGAGCAGACGAGCAGCACGGTCAGCGCGGTGGAGGTGGAGCCGAGGAAGAGCGCGGAGAGTCCGGCGAGGATGCCGAGGTAGGGCGGGGCGGTCTGGGTGCCGCCGGTGCCGAGGGTGTGCCAGGCGTCCGCGTACCGGCTCCACAGTTCGGAGACGGTGTCGGGGGCGGGCAGCAGGACGCCGCCGGCGAGGGAGCCGCCGGCGAAGAGGTTGCGGCAGGCGACGAGGGAGACGAGGAGGAGGACGGCGAAGAGGACCGGGCCGGGCTTGCGGGCGATCTTCTTCAGGCGGGCGAACTGCTCGACCTCCAGGAAGTCGGCGTCGTCGCCGCCGGGGCCCGACTCGACGGCGCCGTGGCGGGAGCCGCCGGAGTCGGCCTCGTCGCCGCCGAAGTGGGAGGCGAGCTGTTCGGCGGCGGCGCGGACGGTGGCGCCGGGCGGCGGGAAGAGCGGGCGGAGCTCGCCGGACGGGACCTCGGGGTTCTTGCGCCGCTTGCGGGCGGCGAGGACCTTCTCGGGCCTCAGCAGGGTGGCGAGGAGACCCATGATCTCGTCGACGGCCTGGCCGGGGGCCTTGCCGACGAGGAGGCCGAGGGTGCGCAGGACGGTGCCGACGACGAGGCGGAGGAAGACGTAGGGGAGGGCGCGGCCCGAGGTGTTGGCGAGCAGCGTGTAGACCGCGGCGGCCTTGTCGACGCGGTGCGGGCTGGCGGCCGTGCGGCCGGCGCAGTCGACGGAGCGGCGCTCGCGGGCGGAGGCCTCGGCGTGCCGCAGGACGGCGTCGGGGGCGACGAGGACGCGGTGGCCGGCGGAGTGGGCGCGCCAGCACAGGTCGACGTCGTCGCGCATCAGGGGCAGCCGGCGGTCGAAGCCGCCGAGCTCCTCGAAGACGTCGCGGCGGATCAGCATGCCGGCGGTGGAGACGGAGAGGACCGGGCGGATCTGGTCGTGCTGGCCCTGGTCCTGCTCGCGGCGGTCGAGGCCGGTCCAGCGGCGGCCGCTGCGGGCGATGGTGACGCCGGCTTCGAGGAGCTGCTTGCGGTCGTACCAGCCGCGCAGCTTGGGGCCGATGACGGCGGCGTACGCGTCGGAGTCGGCGACGCGCAGGAGTTCGGCGAGGGCGCCGGGCTCGGGGGCGCAGTCGTCGTGCAGCAGCCACAGCCACTGGACCGGTTCGCCGTGCGGGAGTTCGGGGAGGTCGTAGGCCCCGTCGTTCCAGCTCCGGCTGACGGGGTCCCAGCCGCTGGGGCGCTTGAGGTACGGCAGGTCCTCGGGTCCGAGCACGGGCGCGGTGCGGACGGCCTCGTCGACGGCGGCGCCGAAGCCGGTGCGGCGGGCGAGGTGCAGGACGCGGTCGTCCCCGACGGCTTCGGCGACGAGCTGTGCGGACTCGTCGGCGCTGCCGGTGTCGGCGGCGATCACGCTCTGCACCGGGCGCTCCTGGGCGAGCAGCCCGGAGAGCGCGTCGGGCAGCCAGCGGGCTCCGTCGTGGGTGACGAGCACGGCGGTGACGACGTGCCTGGGGAACTCAGGAGTTGAGGACATCGAGCTACGGGCCCTCCGGCCGGGGTCGCCCGCGGTGGGGCGTGGGAGCGGCTTGGACGGAGGCCCACACTAATGGCTGCGGCGGGTGCGGGTGCCTGCGGCGGGTGCGGGTGCGGGGGGCGGGCGGGCGGAGAGTCGGGCGCCGTCCTGGGGGCGTTGTGCCCACCCGTTCCGCCTGGGGGTCCCCCTGGGCGTAGTCCTCGGGGGAGGAACGTATGCCCACAACAGGGAACGATCCGCCTCCTGTGTGCACAGGGGACGGACCGTGGGTGGTCTTCGGACGGGGCGGTCAGACGGCGGCCTTCTTGAGGCGGCGGCGTTCGCGTTCGGAGAGGCCGCCCCAGATGCCGAAGCGCTCGTCGTTCTGGAGCGCGTACTCCAGGCATTCGGAGCGGACTTCGCAGGCGAGGCAGACCTTCTTGGCCTCGCGGGTCGAGCCGCCCTTCTCGGGGAAGAAGGACTCGGGATCGGTCTGGGCGCACAGCGCGCGCTCCTGCCAGCCGAGTTCCTCGTCCGCGTCCTCGACCAGCAGTTCCTGGAACAACTCGGTCATCTGCGCCCCTCGTCTGTCTGTGCGTCCCGTGATGTCGCCGTGATCGAAACGGCCGAACGACACGAGTGAAATTACAAGTTCGTGCTCTGTGCGAGTCAAGCCGAGATCTGCTATTGGGCCCCGTATTCACTCTGCGGAACCAAGCCTATGCGGAAAGTGTTCAAATCACCAAAAACCGTGACACATGCCATCGGTGGTTCCCGCGGTGTCGCGCCTCCGCCCAGAAGGACGTACGAGGCTTGGATCTTGTTGCGATCCAGCCATGGAAGCGATCCGGATCACAGTCCGATCACGGACCGCCCCCGCCGCGGCCATGTTTACGGGCCCGACTGCTGCGCCATCTTGCCTGGTCCGAGCCTGAACAAACCTTTCTCCGGGCACGGTAACCGGATGAGGTGAAACATTACCCCCAAATCGGGCATTGAGTTGACAGTCGGGTACCGCTCCCGCCACTTTGGTGGCATGCCAGCGACCGCAGCGCCCTCCGCGACCCACGCCCGTGGGTTCCGCCGCGCTGTCCAGGCGCGCTGTTGCTGTTGCTGTTCCAGCTGTTGATGCCCCAGAGCTCCGGCTGCCTCTCCCAGCGTCACCCTGCGTCACCCGTGTCACCTCTGCGCCCCTCCCCGGGCCGTGACCCCCCACCGCATCCCCGTTTCTGCTGAGGAACCACCCCACCCATGAACATGGACAGTGACCTTCAGATCGCCGGCGACCTCATGGAGGTCCCCCACCTGCTCCAGCCCGAGCGCGAGCACCCCGTCACCGTCGCCGAGTTCGCCGGCCTCGCCCGCGAGCTCGCCGCCGACCGCGACCGGTGGGCCCCGCACGTCGAGTACGACGCCACCACCCGCTGGTACCACCGCCTGCGCACCGGGCCCGGCTACGAGGTATGGCTGCTCTCCTGGGTGCCCGGCCAGGGCAGCGGCCTCCACGACCACGGCCGCTCCTCCGGCGTCCTCACCGTCCTCCAGGGCGAGTTGACGGAGCGCACCGACCGGGGCGTGCGCGTCCTGCGGCCCGGCACGCAGCGCGTCTACGCGCCCGGGTACGCCCACGAGGTCGTCAACGACTCCCTGGAGCCGGTCGTCAGCCTCCACGTCTACTTCCCCGGACTGACCGAGATGCCCATGCACGAGCCGATGCACGAGTCCCTCCAGGGACGGTGCGCCGCCCCGGCGGCGATCAGCGCCTGACAGGCCCGCCCGTCTCCCGACCACCACCCCTCAAAGGATCAGCCTGCGGCTGACAGACTGTCTGCATGCGCATTGTGGTTCTGGCAGGCGGCATCGGTGGTGCCCGGTTCCTTCGTGGTCTGAAGCAGGCCGTCCCGGACGCGGAGATCACGGTCGTCGGCAACACCGGTGACGACATCCATCTCTTCGGCCTCAAGGTCTGCCCCGACCTGGACACCGTGATGTACACCCTCGGCGGTGGCATCCACGAGGAACAGGGCTGGGGCCGCGAGGGGGAGACCTTCGCCGTCAAGGAGGAGCTCGCCGCGTACGGGGTCGGACCCGAGTGGTTCGGCCTCGGCGACCGGGACTTCGCCACCCATATCGTCCGCACCCAGATGCTCGGCGCCGGCTACCCGCTGAGCGCCGTCACCGAGGCGCTCTGCGCCCGCTGGCGGCCGGGCGTCCGGCTGCTCCCGATGTCCGACGACCGCGTCGAGACGCACGTCGCCATCGAGGTCGACGGCGAGCAGCGGGCCGTGCACTTCCAGGAGTACTGGGTGAAGCTACGCGCCTCCGTCGACGCGAAGGCCGTCGTGGCCGTCGGCGCCGAGGCCGCCAAGCCCGCGCCGGGCGTCCTGGAGGCGATCGCCGAGGCCGACGTCATCCTCTTCCCGCCGTCGAACCCGGTGGTCTCCGTCGGCACCATCCTCGCCGTGCCCGGCATCCGCGAGGCCGTCGCCGCCGCGCCCGCGCCGGTCGTCGGCCTCTCCCCCATCGTCGGGGACGCGCCCGTGCGCGGCATGGCCGACAAGGTGCTCGCGGCCGTCGGCGTCGAGTCGACGGCGGCGGCCGTCGCCCGCCACTACGGCTCCGGCCTGATCGACGGCTGGCTGGTGGACACCGTCGACGCGGGCTCCGTCGCCGACGTCGAGGCGGCCGGGATCGCCTGCCGGGCCGTGCCGCTGATGATGACCGACGTGGACGCGACCGCCGCGATGGCACGGGCGGCGCTCGCGCTCGCCGAGGAGGTCCGCGGGTGACGGCCCCGGCCCCGTCGTACCGGGTGTGGGGGCTCGCCGGGCTGCCGGAGGTGGCGCCCGGCGACGACCTCGCCAAGCTGATCGCGTCCGTCTCCCCCGGTCTGGAGGACGGGGACGTGCTCCTGGTCACCTCCAAGATCGTGAGCAAGGCGGAGGGGCGGATCGTCGCCGCCGACGACCGCGAGGAGGCCATCGACGCGGAGACGGTACGGGTCGTGGCGCGGCGCGGCACCCTCCGCATCGTCGAGAACCGGCAGGGGCTCGTCATGGCGGCGGCCGGCGTCGACGCCTCCAACACCCCCGCCGGGACCGTGCTGTTGCTGCCGGAGGACCCGGACGCGTCGGCGCGGCGGATCAGGACCGGGCTGCGCGAGGCGCTCGGCGTGGACGTCGGGGTCGTCGTCACCGACACCTTCGGGCGGCCCTGGCGGGCCGGCCTCACCGACGTGGCGATCGGCGCGGCCGGCGTGCGGGTCCTGGACGACCTGCGGGGCGCGACCGACTCCCACGGCAACGACCTGAGCGTGACCGTCGTCGCCACCGCCGACGAACTCGCCGCCGCCGGCGACCTGGTGAAGGGCAAGGCCACCGGCGTGCCCGTGGCCGTCGTCCGCGGGCTGCCGCACGTCGTCGGGGACGACGACGAGCCGGGCGCGCGGGCCCTGGTACGGGCCGCCGCCGACGACATGTTCCGGCTCGGCACCTCGGAGGCCGTACGGGAGGCGGTGACGCTGCGGCGGACGGTACGCGAGTTCACCGACGCGCCCGTCGACCCCGGGGCGGTACGGCGCGCGGTCGCCGCGGCCGTGACGGCGCCGGCCCCGCACCATACGACGCCGTGGCGGTTCGTGCTCCTGGAGTCGGAGGAGTCGCGGGTGCGGCTGCTCGACGCGATGCGGGACGCGTGGATCGCGGACCTGCGGCGGGACGGGAAGTCCGAGGAGTCCGTCGCCAAGCGGGTGCGGCGCGGGGACGTGCTGCGGAACGCGCCGTACCTCGCCGTGCCCTGCCTCGTCATGGACGGCTCCCACCACTACGGCGACCCGCGCCGCGACGCCGCCGAACGCGAGATGTTCGTCGTCGCGGCCGGCGCGGGCGTCCAGAACTTCCTGGTCGCCCTGGCCGGGGAGCGCCTCGGCTCGGCCTGGGTCTCCTCGACCATGTTCTGCCGGGACGTCGTACGGGACGTGCTCGGGCTTCCGGAGGGGTGGGACCCGATGGGGGCGGTCGCGATCGGGCATCCCGCGGCGGCGCCGAAGGAACGCCCGCGGCGGACGGCCTCGGAGTTCGTGGTGGTGCGCTGACGCCCTCCGGCGGTGTCAGTAGCGGGTGATGTCGCTGGGCGCCAGGCGGGGGGCCCGGCGGGGCGGGGTGCGGCCGCTGAGCAGGACGAGGCGGGCGGCGCGGTGGCGCTGGCCCGCGTAGGGGGCCAGGAGCTCCAGCATCGCCGCGTCGTCGGCGGCGCGGTCGCCCGCCAGGGCCCAGCCGACGATGCCGGGGAGGTGGAGGTCGCCGGTGGTGACCTCGTCGGGGGCGCCGTTGCTGCGCTGGATCGTCTCGGCGGAGGTCCACGGGCCGATGCCGGGGATCAGCTCCAGGCGCCTGCGGGCCTCCGGGGGCGGCATGTGGGCCGCCTCCTCCAGGCGGGGGGCGACGCGGGCGGCCCGGACGATCGTCGCGGCGCGCTTGCCGTCGACGTTGGCGCGGTGCCACTCCCAGGACGGGATCCTCGCCCAGGTGCGGGCGTCCGGCATCACGTGCAGGCCCTCGGGGGCGGGGCCCGGGGCGGGTTCGCCGTACTGGCGGACCAGGCGGCGCCAGGAGCCGTACGCCTCCGTCGTCGTGACCTTCTGCTCCAGGACCGACGGGATCAGGGACTCCAGGACCAGGCCGGTGCGGGTGAGGCGGAGGCCGGGGCGGCGGCGGTGGGTGGCCAGGAGGAGTCTGTGGCGGGGGACGAAGGGGGTGGGGTCGTCCTCCGCGCCGAGGAGGGCGGGGAGGTTCTCGTCCAGCCAGGCCGCGCCCGGGCCCCAGGTCTCTGCCGTGACCTCGGCGCCGTGCATGCGTACGCGGAGGGTGCCTGGGCCTTCCGGGGTGCGGGTGGCTCGCCAGACGGAGCCGTCCGGTGTGACCTGGAAGGTCGGGTCGTACGGGCCTCTGCGGAGGGGGCCCAGGGTGAGGCCCAGGTCCAGGGCGTGGCCGCCGTTGGACGTGACGGATTTCGGGAGGAAGCGGCCGGCCATGCGTATGAGCGTAGCCGGGGGCGGTGCGGGTGCGGGGGGTGCGGGTTCAAGCGACAGGTGCGGAGGCACCCGCGAAGGGTGCCGTTCCGTTGTGCCCACCCTCCCCCAAGCTCTCGGCTTCGCTCGAGCAGGGGGGACCCCCATCGCCCTAGCGGAACGTATGCCCACAACGGAACGGCGCGAGCGCCCACAACGGAACGGCCTCCCTGCTACTGGTCCGAGCTGAAGCGGACCGTGCCCGCGGGGAGGGTGGCGTCGCACCAGATGCGGATGCCGTCGCGGAGTTCGTTGTCGGGGCCCACGTGGGCGCCGTCGCCGATGACCGCGCCCGTGAGGACGGAGCGGGCGCCGATGCGGGCGCCGGCGCCTATGAGGGAGTCGGTGACGACGGCGCCGGGTTCGACGATCGCGCCTGCGAGGAGGGTGGAGCCGGTGACCCGGGCGCCTTCGCCCACCTGCGCGTTCGCGCCCACCACCGTGCCGCCGGTGAGTTTGGCGTCGGGGGCGACGCGGGCGGTGGGGAGGACCAGGCGGTCGCCGCAGCGGCCGGGGACGGCCGGGGAGGGGGCGCGGCCGAGGACCAGGTCTGCGGAGCCGCGGACGAAGGCCTGCGGGGTGCCGAGGTCCAGCCAGTACGTGGAGTCGACCATGCCCTGGAGGTGGGCTCCGGAGGCGAGGAGCTCCGGGAAGGTCTCGCGCTCGACGGAGACCGGGCGGCCCGCGGGGATCGAGTCGATGACCGAGCGGCGGAAGACGTACGCGCCGGCGTTGATCTGGTCGGTGACGATCTCCTCGGGGGTCTGGGGCTTCTCCAGGAAGGCCGTGACGCGACCCGTGCCGTCGGTGGGGACCAGGCCGAAGGCCCTCGGGTCCTCGACGCGCGTGAGGTGGAGGGAGACGTCCGCGCCGGAGTCGGCGTGGGTGGCCACCAGGGCGCGGATGTCGAGGCCGGTGAGGATGTCGCCGTTGAAGATGAGGACCGGGTCGTCGGGGCCCGAGTGGAGGCGGGAGGCGACGTTGCGTATCGCGCCGCCGGTGCCGAGCGGTTCCTCCTCGGTCACGTACTCCAGGCTCAGGCCGAGGTCGGAGCCGTCACCGAAGTGCGGCTCGAAGACCTCGGCGAGGTAGGAGGTGGCGAGCACGATGTGCTCGACGCCGGCGGCCTTGGCCCGGGCCAGCTGGTGCGTCAGGAAGGGGACGCCGGCCGCCGGGACCATGGGCTTGGGCGTGTTGACCGTGAGCGGTCGCAGCCGGGTGCCCTTGCCCCCGACCAGGAGGATCGCTTCTGTCACGTGTCGTCTCTGCTTCCTGCTTCGGGGCCGTTCGGCGCGCCCGTCTCGGTCGTCCGTGCGATATGACCGGTCAGTTTATGCAGATGGTTGCCTTCCTGCCCCCATCAGCTCCTTCCCTGGTATTTCGCGGAGGAGGCGCGGGCGGTTCCGAGCTTCCCGTAGAGACGTCCGCCGGGGCACTCCGTGGCGAATCCGTCACGGTGTCCGGCGATGGTGTGGAACTTGACCTTCTGGCCCTTCTTGTAGCGGTTCCCGCCGCCGGAGACGAGGGTCTGGGTGCCCTTCGGATTGATGCCGTGGAGCCCGAGTTTCCAGGCCGTCAGGCGGGCCACGGCGGTCACCACGGCGGCCGGCGGGTTGGTGCTGGTGAAGGTGCCGAGGACGGCGACGCCCATGCTGTCGGTGTTGAAGCCGAGGGTGTGCGCGCCGCGGACCGGCTTCGCCACTCCCCCGGCCCGGCCTTCGTAGATGTTTCCGCACTTGTCGACGGCGAAGTTGTAGCCGAAGTCTCGCCATCCACTGCTCTTCACGTGGTAGCGGTAGATACTGCGCAGGACGGAGGGGGCCTGGCCGCAGGTGTAGTTGTTGCCGGTGGCGCTGTGGTGGACGAAGGCCGTCTTGATCGTCTTGGTGTAGACGAAGCCCTTCTCGCGGATCGTCTCGTCGGCGCCCCAGCCCTTCCGGGTGATGATCTTGGGACGGGGGCCGATGTACGGCTTCTTCTGCGCCGCCGCGGGCTCCGCGGCGGCGGGCTCCACCGCTTCCTCGACCTCGGCGGGGTTGGCGGCCGGGATGGCGGTCGCGCCGTAGGGGGCCAGCCGGCTGTTGACGCCGCTCGCGGCGGCCTCCGCCGCCGTGAGGACGGCGGGCGGCGCCATCGCCCGGGTGCGGGGGGCGGGGGCCGCCTCCCCGGTCGGGGCCTCCGGGGCCTCGCCCGGGTCGACCAGTTCCAGGCGGAGGCCGGCCGGGAGCGGAGTCGTACCGGCTCCGGCCTCCGCCCGTACGCGGATCTCGACGCCGTCCGAGTCGCCGACCCAGAGGGGGGCGGTGGAGCCGCGCAGGGTGCGGGTGGCGCCCTCGGCCGTGCCGGGGTCGGCCCCGTGCTCCTCGTTGTGGGTCTCCACGTCCTGCCAGGGCGACCAGACGCCGTCGGCGGCGGCGCGGGTGCGGACCTGGACGGTGCCGTGGAGGGGGGTGGCCGGATCGTCCCAGACCACGCCGACGAGGGAGAAGGGTCTGACGTCCCGTCGGGGGAGGCCCTGCTCGGTGGCGGCGCCCGGGTCCGTGCCGAAGGTGCGGACGGAGGCGCCCAGCGGACGGAGCGGCAGCGACTGGGTGGAGCCCGGCAGCTCGTCCTGGGCCGGTGGCAGGGCGTTCGCCGCCGGACGCGCGGTGGCCGTCGCGGGGGCGGCGAGGGTGACCGGCAGGGCGAGCGCGGCCGCGCAGGCGACGGCGATCGAGGAGGCGAGTGAGGCACGCATGGCCCGATCGTGGGCAGCGCGGGGGTCCGGCGCGCGCCGGACGGCGGACGGCCCGTCGGTCCGACCGGAGGACACCGTCACCGGTACGGCCCAGGGCGGCGCGCCGGCCCGCGTACCCTGTGCGGCGTGAACGCCAGCGACCGCACCCCCGCCGACCTGCTGCGATCCGCGCTCGCCGCGGACCCGGCCCGCCCTCTGGTCACCTACTACGACGACGCCACCGGTGAACGGGTGGAATTGTCCGTCGCCACCTTCGCCAATTGGGTGGCGAAGACCGCCAATCTGCTCCAGGGCGAGCTGTCCGCCGAGCCCGGCGACCGGCTCGCCCTGCTGCTGCCCGCGCACTGGCAGACCGCCGTCTGGCTGCTCGCCTGCTCGTCCGTCGGCGTGGCGGCCGAGCTGGGCGGCGACCCGGCGGCCGCCGATCTGGTGGTGGCGGGACCGGACACGCTGGAGGCGGGTCTGGCCTGTTCCGGGGAGCGGATCGCGCTCTCCCTGGCGCCGCTGGGGCGCCGCTTCCCGTCCGCGCCCGCCGGATACGCGGACTACGCGGTCGAGGTGCCGTCCCAGGGCGACCGGTTCGCGCCCTACGCGCCGGTGGACGCGGACGCGCCCGCCCTCGTCGTCGACGGTACGGAGCGCAGCGGTGTCGAGCTCGTCGAACAGGCCCGGCTCGACGCCGCCGGCCTCGGGCTCGGCCCCGGCTCGCGGCTGCTGTCCGGGCTGCCGTACGACTCCTGGGAGGGGCTGTCGTCCGGGCTGTACGCGCCGCTGGCCGCGGGCGGCTCCGTGGTGCTGTGCCGGCACCTGGGCGAGCTGGCGCCGGAGTCCCTGGAGAAGCGCATCGAGAGCGAGCGGGTCACGGCGACGGCCCTCTGACGGACGTACGCGGAAACGGGCCGGGCGCTCCGAGGGGCGCCCGGCCCGTGGCGTTCGCGCGTCCGTTGCACCCGTTCGGCCGACCGACGCGCCGCGTACCCGCGACCGTACGGCGAGTCCGGTACATGATCGGCCCGGGGGGAGTCGTCTCCTCCGTACAACCCCGCGTCGGGTTCGGCCGTCTCCTTCTGCGACCGCCGGGCGCCCGACGCGCCCGAGACCGCCTCGAAGGACGGACGACGACGTGACGGACCGCGCTGGCACTCCCGCCGAACCGGACCCCGAACCGGCGCCCGAACCCGACTCCGAACCGGACTCCGAGCCGAGCGCCGAACCGGACTCCGAACCGGACTCCGAGCCGAGCGCCGAACCGAGCGCCGAACCGGACTCCGAGCCGGGCGCCGAGACGGACTCCGCCCCGCGGCGGCACTGGCTGCGGTGGGGGGCGCTCGGGGTCTCCGTCGTGCTGCTCGCGGCGGCCGGGACCGGGTGGTGGTTCTACCGGAAGCTCGACGGCAACATCACCACGGACACCACCGCGGCGGACGAGCTGCGGCGGTACGAGAAGGAGCGGCCGTCGGCCGTCGTGTCGGCCGCGCGGAACATCCTGCTGATCGGCTCGGACACCCGGTCAGGCGAGGAGAACCGGAAGTACGGGAAGGACCGGGGCACCCAGCGCTCGGACACGGTCATCCTGCTGCACCTGGCGGCCGACGAGTCGGGGGCGACCGCCGTGTCGATCCCGCGCGACCTGATGGTGACGATCCCCAGCTGCGCCAGGACCGAGGGCGGCGGCCGGACCCGGGAGCAGCTGGCGCAGTTCAACTGGGCGTACGAGTGGGGCGGGACGGCGTGCACGATCCGTACCGTCGAGAAGCTGACCGGGATCCGGGTCGACCACCACATGGTGATCGACTTCCGGGGCTTCAAGAAGATGGTCGACGCGGTGGACGGCGTCGAGGTCTGCCTGAAGGAGCCGGTGGACGACGCCGACGCCAAGCTGAAGCTGCCGGCGGGCCGGCAGACGCTGGACGGGGAGCAGGCGCTCGGCTTCGTCCGGGCCCGGAAGTCGCTGGGGAACGGCAGCGACACCGAACGGATGGACCGGCAGCAGATGTTCCTGGGCGCGCTCGTCAACAAGGTGCAGAGCAACGGGGTGCTGCTGAACCCGGCGAAGCTGTATCCGGTGCTCGACGCGGCGACGAAGTCGATCACGACGGATCCGGGGCTCGACTCGCTGCGGGACCTGTACGACCTGGCGCGGACGATGCGGTCGATCCCCACGGAGAAGGTGCAGTTCCTCACGGTGCCGCGGCGCCCATACGCATACAACGCGAACCGGGACGAACTGGTGCAACCCGCGGCGAGCGAGCTCTTCCGGCAACTCCGCGAGGACAAGCCGGTCCTGGTGACGAAGGCGGAACCGGACGGGGCCGGGGAGGCATCCTCCGACGGGAAGCCCGACGACGCGGGCACACCGGCGCCGAGCGCGACGCCGACCTTCACGGGGCGGAACGCCGCGGAAGGGGTGTGTGCGTAGCGGCGTGCGGGGCCGTTGGGTAAAGCGGGAGCCAAGGGAGAGGCCGGGGCCGATGTGGTTTGAGCAGATTGCCCATTTGTAAGGGGCGTGGAATTTGTCACGGACGTCGCCCCGCGCTGAACTGGGCGGATAGTGTGACGCGATCCGGTGCACCCCGACCGTGTGGTCGCACTCAGCCAAGGATCGAACGACCGAGTGGCGCCCACAGGGGGAGGCGCCCCGCGTGGCACCGACGGAGGACAGGAACCGTGGACGCGCACAGCCGTGGACGGGCGGACGAGATCGACCCCGCCGACCAGTGGGTGCTCAACCCGCAGACGGGCAACTACGAACTGCGACTGGACCACTCCGCTGGGCAGTCGCCCACCGGTACCACCGGTTCCAGTACCCGCCCCCCGGCCCGGTCAACCGCCCCGGCCGAGACTCCCGTCCCCGGCCAGAGACGACGCCGTCCCGCCGAGCAGGACTCCCCCGGGACCGGCACGTCCCGCGGCGGCCGCCGCGTGCCCCCGCAGAGCCGCCGCAAGCGCAAGCAGGGCGCCAGCCGCAAGAAGAAGGTCCTGCTGTGGACCGGCGGCACGATGGCCTTCGTCCTGGTCGGCGGCGCGGTCGGCGCGTACGCGATCTACAACCGGCTCAACAACAACCTCGACGTCGTCGAGGTCGTCGGCAAGAACAAGAGCGCGGGCTTCCGCAAGGGCGAGGCCTTCAACATCGTGCTCATCGGCACCGACAAGCGGACCGGTGCGGGCAACGCGGGCTACGGCGACAAGAACAGCCCCGGCCACGCCGACACCACGATCCTCTTCCACGTCTCCAAGGACCGGTCGAACGCCACTGCGGTCTCGATCCCGCGCGACCTGAAGACGAACGTCCCCGAGTGCCAGGTCAAGGACGGCAACGAGATCAAGACGATCCCGGGTGAGGCCGACGTCCGCTTCAACGTGAGCCTCGGGCAGAACGGCCGCGACCCCGGCTGCGTCATGCGCACCGTGGAGGAGCTCACCGGCGTCGAGGTCGACCACTTCATGATGGCCGACTTCAACGCCGTCAAGGAGATGACGACCGCCGTCGGCGGTGTGAAGGTCTGCGTCGAGAAGCCGATCGACGACCCGAAGTCCCACCTGAAGTTGCCGGCCGGCGATTCCGTCGTCCAGGGCGAGCAGGCCCTCGCCTTCGTCCGCACCCGGCACAGCTTCGGCAACGAGTCGGACCTCGACCGCATCAAGGTCCAGCAGCAGTTCCTCGGCTCGATGATCCGTCAGATGAAGTCCGACGACACGCTGACCGACCCGGGCAAGCTCTTCGACCTCGCCGACGCCGCCACCAAGGCGCTCACCGTCGACTCCGGAATAGGGTCGCTCACCAAGCTGCAGGACCTGGCGGGCGAGCTCGCGGGCATCGACGCCAAGAACATCGCCTTCGCGACGCTGCCGGTCGTCGACAACCCCGCCGAGAAGATCAAGGCGACGGTCGTCCCGCACCCGACGAAGGCGCCGCAGCTCTTCGCGATGCTCCAGAGCGACACCTCGCTCACCGAGGTGAAGAAGAAGGAGCAGGAGGCCAAGAGCGCCCAGGCGAAGGCCCAGGCGGCGCTCCTGGAGGGCGAGCGGGCCCCCTCCGCCGAGGTGCGCGTCGACGTCTACAACGGCAGCGGCATCCAGGGCGCGGCCCAGTCGACCATCAACTGGCTCCAGAACGAACAGGGCGTCCCGCGCTCCACCAACAAGAGCAACGCCCCCGAGAAGGCGGCGAAGACGACCCTGGAGTACGCGCCGAACCAGGCCGATCAGGCCCGCGCCCTCGCGGACATGATGGGCCTGCCCGCGACGGCGCTCAAGCAGGGCACCGCCGACGCCGCGGAGCGCGAGCCGATGACGCTCGTCCTCGGCTCGGACTTCAAGGGTGCGGGGGTGCCCATCACCGGACCGGCGAAGGCGCCGAAGGATCTGGGAGAAGTAGCAGCGGACAAGCAGGTGTGCGCGAAGTGACCCGGAAACACCGGCGTCCGGCGCGCGCCTGACCGAAGAGGGGACCTGGGGTGGGACAGAACAGCGTGCGACGGGAGGGGACGCAGCCAAGCGTTCCGCACGCCCGAGAACGTGGCTGGGACGACGAACTGCACGGCGCGGGTGAGGCCACCGGCGCCGGCGGGACGCCGGATCCGGCCGCCGTGCCGGCGCAGGCCGGCCGCGCCGCGCGCCGGCGCGGGACGACGGGCGACCACGGCTCCGCCGCGAGCACGGCGGGCGGCCGGGCGGCCGCGCGCCGCAAGGCCAAGAAGGCCGGCAAGCGGAAGGTGCTGCGCTGGTCGGCGATCGGCGTGTCCGTGCTGATCCTCGGCACGGCCGGCGCCGGTTACGCGTACTACGAGCATCTGAACAGCAACATCCGCAGCGGCGGCCGGGCCGGCGGCGAGAGCGGCGTGAAGAAGGCGGCGCCGAACGCGCTGGGCGACACGCCGCTGAACATCCTGCTGATCGGCTCGGACGACCGGTCCTCCGACGCGAACGTGGCGCTCGGCGGCGGCAAGGACCTCCGGAAGGACAAGCCCCGGGCCGACGTCCAGATGCTGCTGCACGTCTCCGCCGACCGGCAGAACGCCTCGCTGATCTCCATACCCCGCGACACGGTGGTGAAGATCCCCGACTGCAAGGGCGAGGACGGCACGCCGTACCCGGGCACCTCCGACCGGCCCATCAACGAGACGCTCACCCGGGGCGGCGCCGGCTGCACGCTCACCACCTGGGAGACCCTCACCGGCGTCTACATCGACCACTGGATCATGGTCGACTTCGCGGGCGTGGTGGCGATGGCCGACGAGGTCGGCGGCGTCCCCGTCTGCGTCAACACCGGTGTGCACGACAAGTCCACGGCCCGGGTCAAGGGCGGGTCAGGACTGAAGCTGCCCAAGGGCACCACCGAGGTCAAGGGCGAGCAGGCCCTCCAGTGGCTGCGCACCCGGCACGCCTTCGGCAGCGACCAGAACCGGGCCAAGGCCCAGCACATGTACCTCAACGGCATGCTGAAGAAGCTCCAGCAGCAGAACGCCTGGACGGACACCCCCCGGCTGATGGGCCTCGCGGAGACCGGCACCAAGGCGCTGGAGGTCTCCGACGGCCTCGACACCGTGGCCAAGCTCTTCGACCTCAGCATGCAGCTGAAGAACGTGAAGGTCGACCGGCTCTCCACGATCACCATCCCGACCGACCCGTATCCGCCGAAGCCGGACGCGTGGCTGCAGCCGCAGCCGCGGGCGGCCGAGAAGATCTGGAACATGCTCCGGGACGACGTCGCCCTCGACAAGAACGGCGACAAGGCGCCCGCGAAGCCCAAGTCGACGGCCTCGGGTTCGGCTTCGGGTTCGGCCTCGGGTTCGGCTTCTGCTTCGGATCCTGCTTCGGATTCCGCTTCCGCGACGCCGAAGCCGACGGCCGCCGCGCCCGCCACGCTCGCCGTCACCGTCGTCAACGGCACCGACGGCAACGACGAACCGGCCGTCGAGGGGCGCGCCAGGGACATCACGAAGTCGCTGGCCGCGAAGGGCTTCACCCAGGCCGACACGTCCAAGGACCCCAAGCCCAGCAAGGGCACGGTCGTCGCCTACCCGAAGGCCGCCGGCGACCAGGGCCGGGCGGACGCCGAGTCCGTGGCGGCCGCCCTCGGCCTCCCGCCGTCCACCGTCCGCGCGGACGCGAACGTGCAGGGCCTCACCCTGGTCGTGGGTGCGGACTGGCGCGAGGGCGACACGTACGAGAAGCCGAAGCAGGAGGCCGGCGACCTGCCCGAGGGCGCCGACGACAAGGCCGACTGCATGGACGTCTACTCGGTCTACAAGTGGGACGGGAAGAGCTGACCGCTCCTCCCGCGACACGGCGACGGCCGGGCCCCTCGTGGAGGGGTCCGGCCGTCGGCGTGGGGAACGAGGTGGGTCAGACCGTCTCGGTCTCGCCCGCGCGGACCGCCGGGCGGCGGCTCGCGATGACCTTCCGCGCCAGCGACTTGGGGCTGGTGAGGAAGCCGAAGCCCCACGACATGTGCATGGTGGCCAGGGCCACCGGGATCTGGAGGCGGGCCTTCAGGGAGAGGCCCTTGCCGGCGGGGATCGAGCCCGCGGTGATCGCGGCGAGGTAGCCGGCCGGGATCACGAAGCCGAGCGGGGTGAGGGCGGCGCCGACGACCAGGCCCGCGGCGATGGCGCAGACGGCGACCGGCGGAGCCAGGTAGCGGAGGTTGATGGAGCCGGCGTGGTAGCGGGCCACCACGTGCCGCCAGCGGCCGTAGTCCTTGTACTGCTTGGCCAGCGCCTTCACCGAGGGGCGGGGGCGGTACTGGACGCGCAGCTCCGGCGAGAACCAGATCAGGCCGCCGGCCTCGCGGATGCGGAAGTTCAGCTCCCAGTCCTGGGCGCGGATGAACTCGACGTTGTACCCGTCCTGCTGTTCGAGCGCCTCGCGGCGGAAGACGCCGAGGTAGACGGTCTCGGCGGGGCCGGCCTGGCCGCCGGTGTGGAAGGCCGCGTTGCCGACGCCGATCTTCGAGGTCATCGCGGCGGCGACCGCGTCCTCCCAGGCGTTCTCGCCCTCGGCGTGCATGATGCCGCCGACGTTCTGCGCGCCCGTCTCCTCCAGGAGGCGGACGGCCGTCGCGATGTAGTTCGGCGAGAGCATGCCGTGGCCGTCGACGCGTACGACGATCGGGTGGCGGGAGGCCTTGATCGCGGCGTTGAGGGCGGCGGGGGTGCGGCCGGTCGGGTTGGGCACGGTGTGGACCCGGGGGTCCTCCCGCACCAGCTGGGCGGCGATCTCGTCGGTGCGGTCCGTGGACGGGCCGAGCGCGATCACCACCTCCATCTCGCCGTCGTACTCCTGCTCCAGGATGTGGCGGACCGAGTTGCGCAGATGCCGCTCCTCATTGAGGACCGGCATGATCACGGATACGGGAGGCGTGGCGTTCATCAACGGGTCACGTTACCGCGAATGGGGGACAGCGGCGCGCGCCGCGTGGTCCGGTGACCCTACCGGCTGATCGTATGGGCCTACGGTGCTCACGGTCCCCCGTCTTCACTCGGTCACACCAGCGGAGGTGTCCGTTCGTGCCCCCACCGCCCCGCACGCCCCGTCCGCCCCGCACGCCCGGCACGGCCGGCCGGCCGCCCGTCCCCCGACGCGGCGGTCCCGCCCCGGTGCGGCGGCGGTCCCGGCGGCGGCCCCGGTGGGGGATGCGGATGGCGACCGCGCTCTCCGTGGTGGTGCTCGCGGCCGGCGGGATCGGGCACGCGGTGGTCACCGGACTCGACACCGGGATCACACGGGTGGACCCCTTCAGGGACATGAAGAACCGGCCGCAGGCCGGGAACGGCATGAACGTGCTGGTCGTCGGCACCGACGGGCGGGACCGGATCACCCCCGAGGAGAAGAAGAAGTACCGGCTGGGCGGGGCGCCCTGCCACTGCACGGACACCGTGCTGCTCGTGCACATCTCGGAGGACCGGGACCGGGCGAGCGTCGTCTCGCTGCCCCGGGACTCGTACGCCGAGCTGCCCGAGCACACCGACCAGAACAGCGGCGAGAAGCACCGGGCGCACCCGGTGAAGCTGAACGCCGCCTACGCGGAGGGCGGGCCCGCGCTGACCGTGCGGACCGTGGAGGCCATGACCCGGGTCAAGATCGACCACTATCTGGAGGTCGACTTCACCAGCTTCATGCGGACCGTGGACGCGGTCGGCGGGGTGCAGATCTGTACGCCGAAGCCGATGAAGGACGCGTACTCGGGGCTTCAGCTGGCGGCGGGGACCCACGAGCTGGACGGTGGGCAGGCGCTGCAGTACGTGCGCTCCCGGCACGTCGACGGGGCCGCGGACATCGGGCGGATGCAGCGGCAGCAGAAGTTCCTGGCGGCGCTGGTGGACCGGCTGACCAGCGGCGGGGTGCTGTTCAACCCGGTGAGGTTCCGGGAGGTCGCGACGACCATGCTGGGCTCGGTGCGGGCCGACGAGGACTTCGGCACGGACCAGCTGCTGGCGCTCGCGAAGGGCATGCGGGGGTTCACGCCGGCGTCCTCGGAGTTCGTGTCCGTGCCCATCGGAGACATGGACTTCCCCGTGAAGGGGATCGGCTCGACGGTGAAGTGGGACGCGGAGAAGGCGCAGCGGCTGTTCGCGGCTGTGCGGGAGGACCGGGCGCTGGCCGCGGCCCGGCCGGAGGCCGCGGAGAAGAAGGCCAAGGGTGTGGTGGTGGAGGTCGCGCCCAAGACCATTCGGGTGCAGGTCTACAACGGGACGCGGATCGACGGGCTCGGGCGGAAGGTCGACGACGCGCTGCGGGGGACGGGGTTCGACACGACGCGGTCGCCGATGACAGGGGCGGGGGCCTCTCGGGAGCGGACGCTGGTGGAGTACGACCCCCGGTGGGACCGGTCCGCCCGGTCCCTGGCCGCGGCCCTGCCGGGGGCGGAGCTTCGGGCGGTGCCGGGGCGGGGCGGGACCCTGCGGGTGACCGTGGGGGCGGATTACAAGGGGGTCACCGGGGTGCGGGCGGAGGCGGTGCCGGTTCGGGGGCCGTTCGAGGCGGTTACCGGGGACCAGGTCGTGTGTCCGTAGTGGGGGGCTGGGGTTACGGCTCGGCAGCTCTGGCGCCGCATAGGGCGCCGTTCCCCGTTGTGCCCGCCCTCCCCCACGCCCCTGCGGAACGCCTGCCCACAACGGGGCGGCCGGGCGGGGGGCCCGTCAGTCCTCGTAGCCCTCTGCCGCCCTGCGCTCCCGCAGTTCCTTGATGGCCTGGCGGCGGGCCAGGCGGTGGGTGCGGCGGATCTGGGCTTCCTGGTAGCGGCGCTTGTCCTGTTCGGTCTCCGGGAGGACCGGGGGGACGGTGCGGGGCTTGCCGTCGCCGTCGACGGCGGCGAAGACGAGGTAGGCGGAGCCGACCTGGGTCGCGGGGGTGGTGTCGTTCCAGCGCTCGGCCAGGACGCGGACGCCGACCTCCATGGAGGAGCGGCCGGTCCAGTTCACCTGGGCCTTGACGTGGAGGAGGTCGCCGACGCGGACGGGCTCCAGAAAGGCCATCTCGTCCATGGAGGCGGTCACGGCCGGGCCTCCGGAGTGGCGGCCGGCGACGGCGCCCGCCGCGTCGTCCACCAGCTTCATGATCACGCCGCCGTGCACCGTCCCGAGGAGGTTGGTGTCGTGGCTCGTCATGATGTGGCTGAGGGTGGTGCGGGAGGCCGAGGTGGGCTTGCCGGGTATGCCGGCCGGTTCTGTCATGTCGTCCACCTTATGCCGGGTATCGGCGTTGTCTGCTTTGCATCAGCTTCGCAACAGCCCCGGTCCTATTTTCCACCCGGCCTGTCGCCCGGAAAGCGGAGACCGGCACACTGGTCCGCATGAATGACTGGCCTGAGCAGCAGCGCCGCCCCCAGGGGCAGCCGTACCCCCCGCAGCAGGGGCACGGCCACCGGGGACAGGGGCAGGAGTACAACCCGAACTTCACTCAGGCGCAGGCCACGGGGTACGACTCCGGGTACAGCACCGGGCAGGTGTACGGGTCCCCGCAGGGCGGCGGGCACGGTCAGGGCGGCGGCCCCGGGGGTCCGGGGGGACCCTCCGGTGCCGGCGGCCGGTCGGCCGGCGCCGCGCCGGACTGGCGCAAGCGGATCAAGATCGGCTCGATCGTGCTCGTGGTCGGCGTCCTCGCGTGGGGCGTCGGGACGTACGCGTGGGCCAGCTCGCAGATGCGCAACGAGGTCGACCTGTCGAAGGTCATCGAGCGGCCGTCCGAGGGCGACTGCACGACGTATCTGATCGTCGGCTCCGACAGCCGTGAGGGCATGACGGCCGAGGAGAAGAAGAAGCTGCACACCGGTTCCGCGGAGGGCAAGCGGACCGACTCGATGATGATCCTCGCGGCCTGCTCCAGCGGGAACACGATGATCTCGCTCCCCCGCGACTCGTGGGTGACGATCCCGAACTTCGTCGGCTCCGAGTCCGGCAAGGCGTACCCGGCGCGCGGCGGGTCCAAGCTGAACGCGGCGTACGCGATGGACGGGCCCGAACTGCTCGTGCGTACGGTCGAGTTCAACACCGGGCTGCGGATCGACCACTACGCGGAGATCGGCTTCGCCGGCTTCGCGAACATCGTGGACGCGCTCGGCGGTGTCGAGATGAACATCGAGAAGGGCTTCAAGGACAAGAAGTCGGGCGCCGACTTCCAGGCCGGGAAGCAGACCCTCAACGGCGAGCAGGCGCTCGCCTTCGTCCGTACCCGGTACGCCTTCGCCGAGTCGGACCTGGCGCGGACGAAGAACCAGCAGAAGTTCCTGTCCGCGCTGGCGAACCAGGCGGCGACGCCGGGGACGATCCTCAATCCGTTCGCGCTGTACCCGACGCTCGGGGCCGGCCTGGACACGCTGATCGTCGACAAGGACATGTCGCTGTACGACCTCGGCAAGATGTTCTTCGCGATGAAGGGCATCAGCGGAGGCGACGGCAAGTCGATGAACATGCCGATCGCGGGCAGCGCGCCGCAGGGCTCGCTGAAGTGGGACATGCCGAAGGTGAAGCAGCTGGTCGAGCAGATCAGGAACGACGAGACGGTCACGGTCACATCGGACCGCTGACATCGGCGAAACGGCCGGCCCCCGCTCGGGTGCCGGCCGTTTCGTTCGTGGCGGCGACAGGAAGACACGGGAGAACGGGGAGGTTTCACGATGCCGTGGGACGAGTGGGAGCAGCTGAAGAGCGAGGCGGCCGGGCGGTTACCCGGGGCGATGCGGCTGAACCAGGCGGCCGCGCCGGGCGGGGGCGGCGGCTACTCGGAGGACCTGAAGACGGACAAGAAGGCGTGGACGAGGGCCGGGGACGGTGTCACGGGCCTCAAGGAGTCCGTCACCACGTCCCTGACGAAGCTGGAGTCCGGGCAGGCGGGTCTCGGGGACACCGGCGGGATCCGGAGCGCGGCGGCCCAGCAGGAGCTGTACGCGTCCTGGAAGAAGTACCTGGGTGACGTGCGCGCCCGCTGCGACGCGCTGGGCGGGACCCTGAAGGCCGCCGGGCACGACCTGGCGAAGACCGACGAGTCGGTGAGGCAGGAGCTCGACGCGCTCGCGGCGAAGTACGGCGACACGGACGCCGTCGGCGGCCAGGCCAAGGAGAAGTGAGCGCGCTCATGGACCTGACCACCCTGAAATCCTTCAAGCAGAACGAGTACGAGGACGCGGCGGACGGCTACCGGGCCGTCGGCGACATGGCGAGCGCGGCCAAGGACGCCATCGACAGCCGGATCACCGCCGGGCTGCGGGCCGAGGTACAGGGCGCCGCGGCGGACGCGGCGCTCGCCGAGCTCAAGAACCTGTCGGGCAACTTCCACTACGCGCAGACCGAGTGCGGTCTGGTGAGCACGGCGCTGAACGGCTTCGCCTTCGACGTCGGCGCGGCCAAGCGGAAGCTCGACGCGGCGCTCGCGGACGCGCGGGCCGGCGGCTGCACGGTGAACCCGGACGGTTCGGTCACCTTCCCGGCGGGTGCCAAGCCTGGCGCGGAGAAACCCGCCGAGGGCGGCTCGGTGTCCGGCAGCCCGGGCGGCACGGACACCTCGGACGCCATCGAGCGTCAGGCGGTCGGCATCCATCCGAACCCGCACTACGGCAAGGCCCTCGGCTACGCCAACCGCATCGCCGACGCGCTGAAGGAGGCGACGGACGCCGACGCGAAGTGGGCGCCGAAGCTGCGGGCGCTCAAGGCCGACGACGACCTGAAGGTGACGGACAAGGACTGGGCCGACGTCCAGTCGGACACGGGCGGGGTCGGCGAGGCGGGCAAGACGTACCTCGAATCGCTGCCGCAGCCGCCGGAGAGCGGCAGCCCGAAGGACAACTCGGCCTGGTGGAAGGGGCTCTCCCCGGAGGAGCAGGAGGCCTGGCTCTCGCTCCGCCCGGCCACCGTGGGCGCCCTCGACGGCCTGCCGTCGGCCGTGCGCGACGAGGCGAACCGGGTGGTCCTGGCGGAGAAGCACGGCCAGTACCGGATGGAGCTGGACTCGATCCCGAAGCCGCCGGCCAACGAGTGGACGTGGATCACGGCCGGCAGGTACCCGGTCAAGGTGCACACCGACGAGTGGATGGACTGGCAGCGGCAGTACGGCGACCGGTACGAGCAGCTGACGAAGTCGCTCAAGGGCATGGACGCGATCCAGGCGCGGTTCGACCGGACGGGTGTGGAGGGCCGGCCGGAGGCGTATCTGCTCGGCTTCGACCCCGAGAAGAACGGCCGGGCGATCGTCGCGAACGGCAACCCGGACACTGCGGACCACCAGGCCGTGTACGTGCCGGGCACCACGTCCAACCTGAGCGGCATCGACGGCGACATCAAGCGGATGGAGCGGGTCTGGATGGAGGCCGACGGCGTCGGCAACGGCTCCGTGTCCACGGTCACCTGGCTCGGCTACGACGCCCCGCAGGACATCGTCAAGGACTCGCCGTTCAGCCACTACGCCAACGACGGCGCCCCGGCCTACAACCGCTTCCTCGACGGCCTCGACGCCTCCCGCTCGGTCGACACGGATCCGCACCGGACGGCGATCGGCCACTCGTACGGCACGACGCTCATCGGCTCCGCCGCCCGGCAGGGCGACCTGAACGCGGACGACGTGATCCTGGCGGGAAGCCCGGGCGTGCAGGTGGCCAAGGCCGAGGACCTGGACGTCCCCAAGGGGCATGTCTGGAACCAGGAGGCAGACTGGGACTTCGTCCCGGACATCGGCCGGTTCGGGCACGGCGGCACCGACTGGGACGGCGCGTGGACCATTCCGAGCGACGCGCGTTTCGGCGCCAACCAGATGGTGACGGACGGCTCGGGTCACAGCGACTACTGGAACGAGGGTTCCAGGAGTCTGAAGAATCAGGCGCTGGTCGTCGCGGGCATGCCGGACGACGTGGACCTGAAGCCGCCGCCGAACCCCACGCCAGGAGTGCGCTAGACAGATGAAGACCAAGGTGGGCGCTTCCGCGCTCCTCGCCTCCCTCGCCCTCACGACCCTCACTGGATGCGGCATGACCGACGACAAGACCCCGTCCGCGGGCGTCAGCACCACGGACCAGGCCATCAGCACGACGAAGAGCGTCTCCAGCGAGCTCTACGACCTGATCGGCCTGAAGGGAACCACCACCAAGGCCGGTGTCGGTCTCGACGGGTGCCCGGGCAAGGACCCGGAGAAGTACTTCAGCACCTTCCACGTGTGGACGCTCACCCCGGCGACGCCCGCCGAGCTCGACGGTGTGATGGAACGGCTGAAGGAGCAGCTGCCCGGACGCGGCTGGAAGGTCGTCGGCTTCGAGCCCGACAACAGCCGGAACAAGAACCTCAGGCTCACGGCCGACCACGACGCCAGGAAGCACAGCGTCGAGATCACCTACTGGGCCAAGAACGAGCCGCCGAAGCTGAACGTCCACGTCATCTCCGGCTGCTACCAGGTGCCGGAGGGCGAGAAGGTCGAGTAGCCGCCGGTGCCGCGCGGCCCCCGGTGTCCTTGCCGGGGGCCGCGCGGATGGTTACGGGAGGTTGCGGGCCATGACGATGCGCTGGACCTGGTTGGTGCCTTCGTAGATCTGGGTGATCTTGGCGTCGCGCATCATGCGCTCGACGGGGTAGTCGCGGGTGTAGCCGTAGCCGCCGAGGAGCTGGACGGCGTCGGTGGTGACCTCCATGGCGACGTCGGAGGCGAAGCACTTGGCCGCGGCGCCGAAGAAGGTCAGGTCGCCGTCGACGCGCTCGGACTTCGCCGCGGCGGCGTAGGTGAGCTGGCGGGCCGCCTCCAGCTTCATGGCCATGTCGGCGAGCATGAACTGCACGCCCTGGAAGTCGGCGATCGGCTTGCCGAACTGCTTGCGCTCCTTGACGTAGCCCTTGGCGTAGTCGAGGGCGCCCTGCGCGATGCCCAGGGCCTGCGCGGCGATGGTGATACGGGTGTGGTCCAGCGTCTTCATCGCGGTCGCGAAACCGGTGCCCTCCGCGCCGATCATCCGGTCGGCGGGGATGCGGACGTTGTCGAAGTAGACCTCACGGGTCGGGGAGCCCTTGATGCCGAGCTTCTTCTCCGGCGCGCCGAACGACACGCCCTCGTCGGACTTCTCCACCACGAACGCGGAGATGCCCTTCGAGCGCATCGAAGGGTCGGTGACGGCCATCACCGTGTAGTACTCCGAGACACCGGCGTTGGTGATCCAGCGCTTCACACCGTTCAGCACCCAGAAGTCGCCGTCGCGCACCGCCCGGGTCTTCATCCCCGCCGCGTCCGAACCCGCGTCCGGCTCCGACAGCGCGTAGGAGAACATCGCCTCACCGGCCGCGAGCGGGCCGAGGTACTTCGCCTTCAGCTCCTCCGAGCCCGACAGGACCACCGGCAGCGAGCCCAGCTTGTTCACCGCCGGGATCAGCGACGACGAACCGCAGACGCGCGCGACCTCCTCGATCACGATCACCGTCGCCAGCGCGTCCGCGCCCGCACCCCCGTACGACTCCGGCACGTGGACCGCGTGCAGGTCGTTCGCGACCAGCGCGTCCAGGGCCTCCTGCGGGAAACGCCCCTCCTCGTCCACCGCCGCCGCGAACGGAGCGATCTTCGCCTCCGCCAGCGCACGCACCGACTCCCGGAGCATCTCGTGCTCCTCCGACGTCCGGTACAGGTCGAAGTCCTTGCCCATGCTCTTGAGCTCCCTGGCTTGCTAACTACTGTTAAGTAACCCAAAGGGTAGGCCGTGAACGGGGGGCTCTGCCAGGGCCCGACTATGCTCGGGCAGGCACTTTCGCCCGACGCCCCTGGAGTCCCGCATGGCCCTGAAGATCACCGTGATCGGCACCGGATACCTCGGCGCCACCCATGCCGCGGCCATGGCCGAGATGGGCTTCGAGGTCCTCGGGCTCGACGTCGTGCCGGAGAAGGTCGAGCTGCTGGCCTCCGGCCGCGTCCCGATGTACGAGCCCGGCCTGGAGGAGCTGCTCCGCAAGCACGTCGCCGGGATCGAGGGCTCCACCGGCCGGCTGCGCTTCACCACCTCCTGGGAGGAGGTCGGCGCCTTCGGCGACGTCCACTTCGTCTGCGTGAACACCCCGCAGAAGCACGGCGAGTACGGCTGCGACATGAGCTACGTCGACGCCGCCTTCGCCTCCCTCTCCGCCGTCGCCCGCGCCGGCTCGCTGGCCGTCGGCAAGTCGACCGTCCCCGTCGGCTCGGCCGAGCGGCTCGCCCGGGTGCTGCCGGAGGGCGTGCGGCTCGCCTGGAACCCGGAGTTCCTGCGCGAGGGCTTCGCCGTCCAGGACACCCTGCGCCCCGACCGGATCGTCGTCGGCGTCCACGGGGAGGACGGCGGGCGGGCCGAGAAGCTGCTCCGCGAGGTGTACGCGATCCCCGTCGCCGAGGGCTCGCCGTTCGTGGTCACCGACTTCCCGACCGCCGAGCTGGTCAAGACGGCCGCGAACTCCTTCCTCGCCACCAAGATCTCCTTCATCAACGCGATGGCCGAGATCTGCGAGGCGGCCGGCGGCGACGTCGCCAAGCTGGCCGAGGCCATCGGCCACGACGAGCGGATCGGGAACAAGTTCCTGCGGGCCGGTGTCGGCTTCGGCGGCGGCTGCCTGCCCAAGGACATCCGCGCCTTCATGGCCCGGGCGGGCGAGCTCGGCGTCGACCAGGCGCTGACCTTCCTCCGCGAGATCGACTCCATCAACATGCGGCGGCGCGGCCAGATGGTCGAGATGGCCCGCGAGGCGCTCGGCGGAGACTCCTTCCTGGGCCGCCGGGTCGCCGTCCTCGGCGCCACCTTCAAGCCGGACTCGGACGACGTCCGCGACTCCCCCGCGCTCAACGTCGCCGGCCAGATCCACCTCCAGGGCGGCCAGGTCACCGTCTACGACCCCAAGGGCATGGAGAACGCCCGCAAGCTCTTCCCCACCCTCGGCTACGCGGACTCGGCCCTGGAGGCCGTCCGGGGCGCGGACGTGGTGCTGCACCTGACCGAGTGGCGCGAGTTCCGCGAGCTCGACCCGGCGGAGCTGGCCGCCGCCGCCGCCTCCCCCGTCGTCCTCGACGGGCGCAACGCCCTGGACGGCGAGCGGTGGCGGGCGGCGGGCTGGACGTACCGCGCGATGGGCCGCCCGCGCGCCTGATCCATGGCCTGATCCACGAAGGAAGGGGCGCACCGGACGGATCCGGTGCGCCCCTTCCTCATGGGTGTACGGGTACGAGTACGGGTCAGGCGGCGACGGGCCTGATCCGGTTCGTACGGGACAGGAACTCGGTCTCGCGCAGGGCGCGGGTCGCGTTGGCGTGGGCCAGGCCGACCAGGTCGCGGGCCGGCCAGTCGCGCCGCAGCAGATCCGCGAAGAGCGGGACGTAGCCGGCGGTCCCGGCCGCCAGGTGGGAGAGGCCCGTGGACGCGGGCCCGGCCAGGTCGCGCACCCGGTCGAGGAGGCCGGCGGTGGCGGCGGGGTCCTCGCCGACGGCGACCATGACGACGGCGCCGTTCTCGCCGAGCAGTCGCAGCACGTCGTCGGGGAGGGCGTCCGGCTCGGCCCGGGTGAGCAGGGCGGGTGCCCGGGTGACGGCCAGGACCTTGCGGACGGTGTCCTGGTCGGCGCCGGAGAGGTCCACGGCGAGGCCGAGGCGGTTCATCTCGCGGACCGCCTCGCGGGCGAAGCGGTCGAAGCGGGTGAGGTTCACGGCCCGGACGCCGAGGGCGTGGTACGCCCGCAGGGTGGCGGCGGAGCCGCCGAGGGCGGTCCAGCTCACCGGCCCGAGGAGGGCGGCGACCCGGCCGCAGTTGCGGGCGTGGATCATCTCCGAGGTGGTGTGCGCCAGGCGCAGGTCCTCGGGGCAGGCGGCGACGAGCGCGCGGATGGCGTCGAGGCGGCGCAGGGCGCCGAGGACGTCGTCGGCCTCCACGCGCAGCGACCAGAACTGGGCACCGGCCTCCCGCGCCCGGGCGGGCGGCAGGTCCTCGGGGTCGAGGAGCGGGGGGAGTTCGGTGTGTCCCTCGATGACGGGCTGCGCGGCGAGGATCGCCCGGGCACGGGCGGTCTCGTCGAGCGGCGTGGGTGGTGGCTCCGGGGATTCCAGCGCGCCGACGGCGCCGGAGGCGGCAGAGAAGGGGGGATGATCGTCTAGATCTGCCATGGCACTACTCACTACTCCGAAACTCGGTGATGCAGTACTACCCCGCCGAAGGGGCGGGGCAGTACGTTCCACCGTGCCACCGGGGCCGGTGCGGAGCCCGTCGGACTGGGCCGTACGGGTGAGGCCGGGGGCGGGCTCCGTCAGGCGCCGTCGAGCTGCGTGATCGTGGCGTGCGAGGCGGCCGTGCGGGCGGTCAGGTCGCGGGAGACGGCCTCCGCGTCGCCGAGTACGCGGAGCGCGTTCGACCAGGTCAGCTTGGTGAGGTCGGCGTGGGACCAGCCGCGGTCGAGGAGTTCGGCGATCAGGTGGGGGTAGCCGGCGACGTCGTCGAGGCCCGCCGGGGTGAAGGCGGTGCCGTCGTAGTCGCCGCCGATGCCGATGTGGTCGACGCCGGCGGCCTCGCGCATGTGGTCGAGGTGGTCGGCGACGGTGGCGGCGGTGGCGATCGGGCGCGGGTGCTCGGCCTCGAAGGCGGCGTGGATCTCCTTCGCCCGCGGGGTGGTGTCGAGGTGGTGGAGGCCGTGGGCGCGGAGGTTCTCGTCGGCGCGCAGGGTCCACTCGACGGCCGCGGGGAGGATGAACTTCGGGACGAAGGTCGCCATCGCCACGCCGCCGTTGGCGGGCAGCCGCTCCAGGACGTCGTCGGGGATGTTCCTCGGGTGGTCGCAGACCGCGCGGGACGAGGAGTGGGAGAAGATCACCGGCGCGGTGCTCTCGTCGAGGGCGTCGCGCATGGTGGTCGCGGCGACGTGCGAGAGGTCCACGAGCATGCCGCAGCGGTTCATCTCGCGGACGACGGCGCGGCCGAAGGCGGTGAGGCCGCCGTGCCGGGGCGCGTCGGTGGCGGAGTCGGCCCAGTCGTTGTTCTCGTTGTGCGTGAGGGTCATGTACCGCACGCCGAGGGCGTGGAAGGCGCGCAGGGTCGCGAGGGAGTTGTCGATCGAGTGGCCGCCCTCGGCGCCCTTGAGGGAGGCGATCCGGCCCTCCGCGCGGGCCTTGGCGACGTCGTCGGCGGTGCGGGCGGGCGCGAGGTCGGCCGCGTACCGCTCGACGAGCCGGTCGACCGCGTCGATCTGCTCCAGGGTGGCGCTGACCGCGTGGTCGCCGGCGAACCGGCCGGGGACGTACACGGACCAGAACTGGGCGCCGACCCCGCCGGCGCGGAGCCGGGCGAGGTCGGTGTGGAGGGAGGCCGAGCGGTCGCCCGCGATGTCGAGCTTGTCGAGGTCGTAGCCGCACTGCTCGCGCAGCGCCCACGGGAGGTCGTTGTGCCCGTCGACGACGGGGGCGTCCGCGAGGAGGGCCCGGGCCTCGGCGAGCCGCTCGGCCGCGCTCACTTGCCGAACCCGAAGGAGTCGGCGCCGGCGACCTTGGCGCGCAGCCGCTTGCCCTTCTCGGTGGCCTGGCCGTTGAGGTCCTGGAGGAAGTCGCTCATCCGGGTCCGGAGCTCCGGGTCGGCGGCGGCCAGGATCCGGACGGCGAGCAGGCCCGCGTTGCGCGCGCCGGCGACGGAGACGGTGGCGACCGGGATGCCGGCGGGCATCTGGACGATCGACAGCAGCGAGTCCATGCCGTCGAGGTACTTCAGCGGCACGGGGACGCCGATGACCGGGAGCGGGGTGACGGAGGCGAGCATGCCCGGCAGGTGGGCGGCGCCGCCGGCGCCCGCGATGATCGCCTTGAGGCCGCGGCCCGCGGCCTCCTCGCCGTACGCGATCATCTCGCGCGGCATCCGGTGGGCGGAGACGACGTCGACCTCGTACGGGATCCCGAACTCGTCGAGCGCCTGGGCGGCGGCCTCCATGACGGGCCAGTCGGAGTCGGAGCCCATCACGATACCGATGAGCGGGTTGCTCGCCTGGTTACTCAACGATCGTCCCTCGCAGGTAGTCGGCGGCGTGGCGGGCGCGCTCCAGCACCTCTTCCAGGTCGTCGCCGTAGGTGTTGACGTGACCGACCTTACGCCCGGGCTTCACGTCCTTGCCGTACATGTGGATCTTGAGCTGCGGGTCCCGGGCCATGCAGTGCAGATAGCCCTGGTACATGTCCGGGTAGTCGCCGCCGAGCACGTTGCACATCACGGTCCACGGGGCGCGCGGGCGGGGATCTCCGAGCGGCAGGTCGAGGACGGCGCGGACGTGGTTGGCGAACTGGCTGGTGATCGCCCCGTCCTGGGTCCAGTGACCGGAGTTGTGCGGGCGCATCGCCAGCTCGTTGACGAGGATGCGGCCGTCGGTGGTCTGGAAGAGCTCCACGGCGAGGTGGCCGACGACGCCGAGCTCCTTGGCGATCCGCAGCGCCAGTTCCTGGGCCCGCACCGCGAGCTCGGGGTCGAGGTCGGGGGCGGGCGCGATCACGGTGTCGCAGACGCCGTCGACCTGGCGGGACTCGACCACCGGGTAGGCGACGGCCTGGCCGTGCGGGGAGCGGACGATGTTCGCCGCGAGCTCGCGGACGAAGTCGACCTTCTCCTCGGCGAGCACGGGCACGCCGGCGAGGAAGGGGTCGCGGGCGTCCTCGGCGGTGCGGACGAACCAGACGCCCTTGCCGTCGTAGCCGCCGCGCACGGTCTTGAGGATGATCGGGAAGCCGCCGGCCTCCTCGGCGAAGGCGACCGCGTCGGCCGCGTCGGCCACGATGCGGTGCCGGGGGCTGGGCGCGCCGATCTCGTCGAGCTTCGCCCGCATCACCCCCTTGTCCTGCGCGTGCACCAGGGCGTCGGGCCCGGGGCGGACGGGGATGCCGTCGGCCTCCAGGGCGCGCAGGTGCTCGGTGGGGACGTGCTCGTGATCGAAGGTGATCACGTCGCAGCCGCGCGCGAAGGCGCGGAGCGTGTCCAGGTCCCGGTAGTCGCCGATGACGACCTCGCCGGCCACCAGGGCCGCCGAGTCCTGCGGGGTGTCACTGAGGAGCTTGAACTGGATGCCGAGGGGGATGCCCGCCTCGTGCGTCATGCGGGCGAGCTGCCCGCCGCCGACCATGCCTACTACCGGGAACGTCACCCTCTTAGGGTATCCGCACCATCCGTGAACACTCGTCCGGCTGTGGATTGGCACAAGGCGTGACGGGGGTTCGACCCGGTTTTCCACAGCTTTCGCGGCTACCCGGGCGGGTGACAGGGGTGGCTGGTTAGCATGAGTGGGTTGACGTCACCCGGGCGTCACCCGACGGACGGACCGACCCCACCATGAGCGAACCCGGCGCGCTGCGCATGCGACTCGCCCTGCTCGGCCGAGAGGTCGCCAAGTTCGGCGTGGTCGGCGGCCTCGGTGTCCTGGTCAACCTGGCCGTCTTCAACCTGGTCCGGCACACCACGGAGCTTCCGGTGGTGCGGGCCAGCCTGATCGCCACGGTCGTGGCCATCGCCTTCAACTACGTGGGGTTCCGCTACTTCACGTACCGCGACCGCGACAAGTCGGGCCGCACCAAGGAGATGTCCCTCTTCCTGCTGTTCAGCCTCGTCGGCCTCGTGATCGAGAACGGCGTGCTGTACGCGGCGACGTACGGCCTCGGGTGGAACGGCTCGCTGGCGAGCAACTTCTTCAAGTTCTTCGGGATCGGCCTCGGGACCCTGTTCCGCTTCTGGTCCTACCGCACCTGGGTGTTCCGGGCGCTGCCGGCGAAGGAGGCCGTGCAGACGGCCGAGTCCTTCCTGGAGCAGCCGGAGCCGGTCGCGGCGCCCCGGCAGACCCGGCGGCGGCAGCCCGACCACGTCTGACCCGCCCGGCGCCCCCGGCGTTCACCGTACGGGGCGCTCCCCCGGCTTCTCGGTGACGCTGCGCGCCTCCTTGCCCAGGAAGAGCGCGAAGACCGGCGGGTGCTGCTGAAGCAGCTCCAGGCGCCCGCCGTCGGCCTCCGCCAGGTCCCGGGCGACCGCCAGGCCGATGCCGGTGGAGCTGCGGCCGCTGACCGCCCGCTCGAAGATCCGCGCGCCGAGGTCGGCGGGGACGCCGGGGCCCTCGTCGGTGACCTCGATCACCGACTGGTTGCCGGTGACGCGGGTGCGCAGGGCGACGGTGCCGCCGCCGTGCATGAGCGAGTTCTCGATGAGCGCGGCGAGGACCTGGGCGACCGCGCCCGGGGTGCCGATCGCGCGCATGCCCTGCTTGCCGGAGCGGACGATGGCGCGTCCCGCGCTGCGGTAGGCGGGGCGCCACTCCTCGATCTGCTGCTTGACGACCTCGTCGAGGTCGAAGGCGACGGCGGAGCCGGAGCGCGGGTCCCGGGAGTTCGTCAGCAGCCGCTGGACGACGTCGGTGAGCCGCTCGACCTGCGTCAGCGCGATCGTCGCCTCCTCCTTGACCGTGTCCAGGTCGTCGGCGAGGGCCACCTCCTCCAGGCGCATGGACAGCGCGGTGAGGGGGGTGCGGAGCTGGTGGGAGGCGTCGGCGGCGAGCCGCCGCTCGGCGGTCAGCATCCGGGCGATCCGCTCGGCGGAGGCGTCCAGGACGTCCGCGACCCGGTCGAGCTCGGGGACCCCGTACCGCTTGTGCCGGGGCCTGGGGTCGCCCGAGCCGAGCCGCTCGGCGGTCTCGGCGAGGTCGGTGAGCGGGGAGGCGAGCTTGTTCGCCTGGCGTACGGCGAGGAGGACGGCGGCGACGACGGCGAGGCCGGCGACCGCCACGATGATCAGGGCGGTGCTGCCGACCTCGGAGGTGACGGCCGAGCGGGACTCCTCCACGACCACGGTCTCACCGCGCTCGCCCTCCGCGTAGCCCCGGATGACGCTGCCGGTGGGGCGGGTGCCGATCTCGATGGGCGGCCGGCCCGGGATGGTGACCAGCGCGTACCGCTTCGCCCCGCCCTGCTCCGCGAGGATGGCGGGGCTGACCGGCTCGCCGCCGATGAGACGGCTGTCGACGATCGAGACGATGCGGAGGGCTTCGGCGTCGACGCTCTCCTGGGCGCTGCTCGTGATGGTCCTCGTCTCGATGAGGACGAGGGAGACGCCGAAGACGGCGATCACGACGAGGACGACGGCGAGGGTGCTGGTGATGAGGCGGCGGCGCACGTGCCCTCCGGGCGGGTTGCGGGATCTACGGCGGGCCGTCCGGTGCGGGGCCTTGTCGGTGCGGGTGCTCGGGGTGCGGGTTCGGGCGCGGAAGCCTGGGCGCGGGAGCCTGGGCGCGGGAAGAGGGCGCCGTCCCGTGTGCCCGCCGGGCGCTAGCTCTTCTCGAAGCGGAAGCCGACGCCTCTCACCGTGGCGATGTAGCGGGGGTTGGCCGCGTCGTCGCCGAGCTTCTTGCGGAGCCAGGAGATGTGCATGTCGAGGGTCTTGGTGGAGGACCACCAGGTGGTGTCCCACACCTCGCGCATCAGCTGGTCGCGGGTGACGACGCGGCCCGCGTCGCGGACCAGGACGCGCAGGAGGTCGAACTCCTTCGCCGTGAGCTGGAGCTCCTCGTCGCCCATCCACGCCCGGTGCGACTCGACGTCGATGCGGACGCCGTGGGTGGCGGGCGCGGGGGCCGGCTCGGTGGCGCCGCGCCGCAGCAGGGCCCGGACGCGGGCGAGGAGTTCGGCGAGGCGGAAGGGCTTGGTGACGTAGTCGTCGGCGCCCGCGTCGAGCCCGACGACGGTGTCGACCTCGTCCGCGCGGGCGGTGAGGACCAGGATCGGGACCGCGTGCCCGTCGGCGCGCAGTCGGCGGGCGACCTCCAGGCCGTCCATGCCGGGCAGGCCCAGGTCGAGCACGACCAGGTCGACGCCGCCCTGGAGTCCGGTGTCGAGCGCGGACGGCCCGTCCTCGCGGACCTCGACCTCGTACCCCTCTCTCCGCAGGGCGCGGGCCAGCGGTTCCGAGATGGATGCGTCGTCCTCGGCGAGCAGTACACGGGTCATGGGGTGATGGTAGTCCGCACGGGTGCCGGGCCGGGGCGGGATCACGGGGCGGCGGCCCGCACCTCCGAAGCGGGGTGCGTAACCTGTAGATCACCTTGGAATGCCACCCGTTGGTTCCTTGGTCACCTGTGATCCATCTCTCAAGTCCTTCCATATCCGGCACTGTCGTGTCGTATGGTGGCGAGACGTCTGTTGCGGTAATCGGGGACCTTCGGCCTGCTTCGTCAGCCAAGGTCCTCTTTTCTGCGGGAGGTTGGCGCTGCCACCCTCGGACGGTGAAAGACCTGTGGGCCGGGTCCCGCGGCGTGGAAGACACGCGGCGGGGCGTGGATCCCGGACGGGGTGCGAACACCCCGCCCGGTGCCGGCCACCCCCCACCGGGCGCATCACGCTCACGAGGCGTCGCGTCCCGAGCTAGCAAGGATCGACCATGGCTTCCAGCCTGACGGCGGCTTCGACCGGTGTCCCCCGGCACCAGAAGACGTTCCTCGGCCACCCCCGCGGCCTGACCACGCTCTTCTTCACCGAGATGTGGGAGCGGTTCTCCTACTACGGCATGCGGGCCCTGCTGGTGTACTACCTGGTCTCCGGCGGCACCGACGCCGCCGTGGGCAGCCAGGGCGGCGGCCTCGCCATGAAGGCGGCCACGGCCACGGCCATCTACTCGGTCTACGTGTCGATGGTCTACCTCATGGCCATGCCCGGCGGTTGGTTCGGCGACCGCGTCTGGGGCGCCCGCAAGACCGTCACCATCGCCGGTTTCGTGATCATGGCGGGCCACGTCTGTCTGGCCCTGCCCGGTTCGGCGATGTTCTTCGTCGGCCTGGCGCTGGTGGCCGTGGGTTCGGGCCTGCTGAAGGCCAACATCTCGACGATGGTGGGCCACCTCTACGACGGCCCCGAGGACCCGCGCCGTGACGGCGGCTTCACCCTCTTCTACATCGGCATCAACGTCGGCGCCTTCGTCTCCCCGCTGCTGATCGGCACGATCGGCAAGGAAGTCAACTGGCACGTCGGCTTCGCGCTCGCCGCGGTCGGCATGGGCCTCGGCCTCGCCGTCTTCCTCGGCTTCGCCAAGAGCCTCAACCCGAAGAGCAGCGAGGTCCCGAACCCGCTCTCGCCGATCGAGCGCAAGACGATCCTGACCAAGGTCGCGCTGGTGACCGTCGTCGCCGCCATGTTCTACGGCGTCGTCGTCGCCCTCGGGATGTACACGCTCAACTGGGCGCTGGTCCCGCTGACCCTCGCAGGCCTGATCATCCCGATCGCGGTGCTCTCCCGCATCAAGCGGGACAAGGACCTGACACGGTCCGAGCAGTCGAAGATGACCGGCTACATCTGGTTCTTCATCGCCGCCGCCATCTTCTGGATGATCTACGACCAGGGTGGCTCGACCCTGTCGCTCTTCGCCGACGACAAGACCGCGGACACCGTCTTCGGCCTCGGCTTCTCCGCCACCTGGTACCAGTCCCTCAACCCGCTCTTCGTCATGGCGCTGGCCCCGGTCTTCGCCTGGCTGTGGCTGTGGCTGGCCCGCAAGAACCAGGAGCCGAACACCATCGTGAAGTTCGCGATGGGCCTGGTCCTGGTCGGCGCCTCCTTCTTCGTCTTCATCGTCCCGATGAACATGGCGGGCGGCGGCGACAAGGTCTCCCCGATGTGGCTCGTCTCGATCTACATGATCCAGACCATCGGTGAGCTGTGCCTCTCCCCCGTCGGCCTCTCGGTGACCACCAAGATGGCGCCGCAGAAGTACGCCTCCCAGATGATGGGCGTCTGGTTCCTCGCCGTCACCGCCGGTGACTGCACCACCGGTCTGCTCTCCATCGCGGGCGTCGATCTCAACGGCACGGGCATCATCGCCGTTCAGGCGTCCCTCGCTGTCGCCGCGGGCTTCGCGATCTACATGTACCGCAAGAAGGTCCAGGGCCTCATGGGCGACGTGCACTGACACGCGCTTCCCTACGACGGGACGGCCCCGGCACACCCTCTGGTGTGCCGGGGCCGTCCCGTTCCCGCCGTGCCGCGCGTCAGCGCTGCCTGCGGGCCAGGCGGCGCCACGGGGTGAAGGTGAAGACCGCGCCGCCGAGGAGGATCGCCGTGCCGGCGACCAGGCCGAGGGCGCGCAGGGCGCCGTCGGACTCGGCGCCGGTCTGGGCGAGGCCGTCGCCGGAGCCGGAGCCGGAGCCGCCGTCGCTGCCGTTTCCGCCGTTTCCGGAGGGGCTGCCGCCGTTGCCGTTGCCGCCGCCGTTGTCGCCGGTGCCGGAGGCTCCGCCGGACTGCTTGGCGGTGTCCAGGGTGAGGGAGGCCGTGGCCGTGCCCTTCACCGTGCAGGGGATCTTGATGGGGTCGGCGCCGGGGGCGAGGACGACGCTGATGGTGAGCGCGCCCGGGGAGAGCGTCGCCTTGCCGGTGGCGCCGGGGCGGTAGGTGCCCTTCATGTCGGTGAGGCTCACCGGGTCGTTCATCTTGAGCGCGGTGGGGTTGGGCGCGCCGGTGACCTTGACGGTGCCGCTGTCGTCCCCGCCGATCTTGATGTCCATGCTGGGCGTGAGGGCGTTCGCGGGCAGCGGCGCGGGGCTGTTCATGACGCCCTTGGCCGTCTTGACCGTGAGGTCGTACGCGCCGCCGTTCTTCCTGGCGTTGATGGTGACCTTGGAGTTGATGGCGGCGGGGCCGGGGGACGTACAGGCGAAGGCCACCGCGACCTCCTTGCCCGGGAAGTCGGTCTGCCCGCCACCGGATCCGCCAGAGCCGCCTGACCCACCGGAGCCGCCGCTGCCACCGGAGCCGCCGCTGTCGCCCGAGCCTCCGCCGTCGGAGCCCCCGCCGTCCGTCACCTTGATCGTGGCGCCGACCGGGACCTGCTCCTTCGGCGTGCATCTGGTGTTCGTGGACATCGGCTTCGACACGTTGATCGTGTACGCGTCCGGGGTCAGCGTGACGTCGCCCGCCTTGGTCAGCTTCAGGGTGCCCTTCATCTCGGGCAGCACCATGTCGCTGTTCTTGGGGATCGGCGGGTTCTGCCGGGGGCCCTCCATGGCGACGGTGCCGCTCTGCGCCCCGGCGACCTTCATGGTGCCGGTCGGCTTGACGGTGTTCGCCTCCAGGTCGAGCATGTCGGGGTTCTTGGAGGCCGGCTTCACGGTCTTCCAGACAACCTCGACGGTGTCGCCGACCTTGGCGGTGGCGGGTGCGGTGACGAGCACCGTGGTGGTGCCCTGGACCGGCGGGAGGCCGGAGATCGACGGGGGTATGCACTCCGTCCCGAACGAGATCTGGGCGGCCTGCGCGGGACCGGCGGAGAGCAGGATCCCCGCGCCGCCGACCATCAGCGCGACCCCGGCCGCGATCGTCCTCCGTTGCGTTCTCACCGGATACCTCCGAGAATCCCCCGGCCGAACGGGCGGGTTGAAATCCGTGCGCTGCGAGAACCGAGCGCGCACGAGGTGCTGAGCGAGAGCCAAGCCAGCACGGCAACTCCTTTGCCTGCGGTACCAACCCGGGCAGGTTCCGTCCCGGCCGGTGTTGATCGTGTAAGAGCGGTTGGTCGCCGACCCGCAGCCGACGTGAGCCGGGAATGCCCCGCGTCCGCCGGAGGGGGAGGGTTCAGGAATGTCCCTTCGTCGTCGGACTGTTCTCGGTCGGTGCGGAGTCGGGGAGGAACCACGGGAGGGCCGCGGTCGTCCCGGGGCCGTCCGCGTCCGCCGGTGCGGGGACGGGGACGGGGACGGGGTGGCGGCCGCGGCCGCCGGCCCGGTCGACGAGGGCCATGCCGGTCCGGAAGAGGGCGGCGGGCACCACCAGGGCGAGCAGGGCCCAGAAGAGGACCACGCCCCAGGGGCGGCCCACCGTCCACGGCTGCTCGGCGAGGAGCTTCCCGCCGTACGAGACGGAGACCCGGTAGTCGCCGTGGGCACCGGCGGAGAGCTCGACGTCCAGCTCGATCCTGGCCTTCTGCCCCGGCTTGATGGTGCCGCGCCACTGCTGCTCCTCGTCGCCCGGGGCGAGGACGCCGCGGGCGGTGCCGACGAGGAAGACCGGGTCGCGGACGGGCGCGCTGCCGAGGTTCCCGACGGTGAGGACGAGGGTGCGGGACGGCGGCGCGCCGAACCAGGTGAGCACTCCGCCGGAACCCTCCAGGCGGGCGGCGGTGAGGACGGCGAGCCGTCCGTCGCCGGCGGCGTCGGGGAGCGGGGCGGTGGGGTGGCCCGCGACGGTGAAGCCGGCGTCGACGACGGCCTGGGTGCCGGTGACGCCGGAGACGTGGACGACGCAGGGGCAGGGCTTGGGCGGGGCGACCACCGGCAGCTTGACGCTGAAGGCGCCGCGCGGGTCGACGGTGGCGGCGCGGCCGTCGGTGTTGGCGCAGCTGTTGGTGCCGCCGACGACGCCCTTCTCCGGGGTGCCCTGACCGCAGAGCAGGACCATGAGGAGCGCGCCGGCCTTCCAGCCGCCGCCGCTGACGGTGAGTTCGCCGCCCTTCGGGGCCTGGGCCTGCGAGACGGCGACGGTGGGGTCGCCCACGGCGGACACGGCGGACACGGCGGGCGCGGATCGCGCGGGGGCGGCGGGGAGCAGGGCGAGGGCGAGCGCCGTGAGCAGCGCGGCGAGGGCCGTACGGGGGCGGGCGGCGGCCGGTCTCATGCGGGGGCTCCCTTCGTACGGGCCCGGCGCCGGAGCGCGTACGCGGCTCCGCCCGCCGCGGCGAGCAGCAGCGCGGAGGTGCCGGCGAGGGCGGGCGCGGAGGCGAAGACGGCGGCGGTGGAGGCGGTGGCGGGGCCGGCTCCGGGGGCGGTGGCGGTGAGCCGGACGGTGACGGCGTCGAGGGCAGGCGGGTCGGGCCAGGGTTCGGTGCGGGCGGCGCGCTCGCCGGGGCGGAGGGTGAGCGGCAGGGCGCGGTCGGGGAGGTCGAGGACGGTGCCGAGGAGGCCGTCGGCGCGGACGGCGAGGCGGGGCCGGTCGAGGACGGTGCTGCCGCGGTTGACGAGGGTGTAGTGGAGGGTGCCGGTGGCGCGGTCGACGCGGGCGTCCTCGACGGTGAGGGCGGCGAGTTCGGGGCCGCTGACCTTCAGCCGCAGGTCGACGCCGACGCTCCGGCCGCCGGCCCCGGCCCGTACCGTGCCGCGGTGTTCGCCGGGCGCGGTGGCGGCGGCGACGGTGACGGCGAAGGGCACGTCGGCGCGGGTGCGGGCGGGCACGGTGACGGTGCGGGCGGCGAAGGCGACGGCGGGGCCTTCGCCGGCGAGTCGGCCGGCGAGTTCGCCGGTGAGGGTGACGGTGAGCGGGCGTGGCCCTGGGTTGGTGACGGAGAGGGTGTCCTCCAGGACGCTCCCGGCGGGGCCTTCGAGGTAGGCGTACGGCCGCCCGGCGGCGGGCGCGGCGGTCCACTCGGCGGAGGCGGGGGGCGCGGCGGCTCCGTGCGACGCAGCGGCTCCGTGCGACGCAGCGGCTCCGTGCGACGCAGCGGCTCCGTGCGGCGCGGCGGCTCCGTGCGGCGCGGCGATCTCCTGCGACGCGGCGGTCTCCTGCGGCGCGGCGGCTCCGTGCGACGCAGCGGCTCCGTGCGGCGCGGCGGTCTCCTGCGGCGCGGCGGCGAGCGTGCCGAGGACGGCGCCGGCGGCGAGGAGCGCGTACCGGGTCCTGGTCATGGGCGGGCCGGGCGGGGGCGGCGGGTGAGCCAGAGGAGGGCGCCGGTGCCGCCGAGGAGGACGGTGCCGCCGAGGGTGGCGAGGGCGGCGGTGGTGGAGAGGCCGCCGGTCTTGGGGAGTTCGCCGCCGGGCAGGCCCTCCTCCGCCGCGCCCTCCTCCTCGCCGGTCTCCTCGTCCTCGGTCTCCCGCAGGCCCGTCACCGTGAGGGTGAGGGACGGGCCCGGCGTGTTCGCGGGCCGGCAGACGGCGGCGTCCATGCCGAGGGCGTGGACGGTGAGGAGGCCGGCGGTGAAGGTGACGGTGCCGTTCGCCTTCGGCGTGTAGGTGCCGGTGAGGGTGCCGATCCTGACGGGGGTGAAGGCGGGGACGGCGGCGGGGTTGGGCGTTCCCTTCACCTGGAGGGTGCCCCGGTCGTCGCCGCCGAGGACGAGCTCGGCGCGCGGGGTCATGACGCCCTTGGGGAGTTCGACGGGGCTGTCGGAGACGCCTTTGTCGAAGGTCATGGTGATCGTGTACGCGTCGCCCTTCCGCTCGGCCGTGATGTCCACGGGCGAGACGGCGGAGCGGTCGCCGATCTCGGTCTCGCAGGCGTACTTCACGTCGACGACGTCGGCGTGGGCGGCGGGCGCGGCGGCGAGGCCGGCCGGGGCCCAGACCGCGACGGCGGCCGTGAGCGCGGCGGCCGTCCTCCTCCGGTTCGGTTCCTTGGACACCCGTGACCCCTCACCGCATGTTCCTGACGCGTCATCAGATCGGGCGTCAAGGTACGCCCGGGGCCCTACGGAGGGAAGAAGGGCGACGGTGAAAGTCCTGCGGCGGTCGGCACGGAGGGGTGGGGCGAGGTGGGGCGAGGTAGGGCGGGGAACCGTCAGGCGGGGGAGGCCAGTTCGGCCCAGACGGTCTTGCCGGGGGCGCCCGGCACGCGCTGGATGCCCCAGTCGAGGCAGAGCCGCTGCACGATGAACATGCCGTGTCCGCCGGGGCGTCCGGCCCGGTGCGGGGTGCGGGGCGCGGGCTGGCCGGCGCCGCGGTCGGTGACTTCGAGGCGGACGGTCGCGGCGAGGCGGACGACGCGGAGCCGTTCGGGACCCTCGGCGTGCAGGCAGGCGTTGGTGACGAGTTCGGAGACGACGAGCAGGACGTCCTCGGCGGCGGCCCGGCGGTCGGCACCGGCGGCCGGCAGCCAGCCCCACTCGGTCAGCGCCGTCCGGGTGAAGTCGCGGGCGAGCGGAACGGTGCCGCTGGTTTCGCCGAGCGCGAGCGTACGGACGTCACGGACGTCGGAAGCCTGGTCCATCAGCACTTCACCTCACCGGTCGACGAGAGAGCAGGGGCAGGGACGAGAAGGGTGGCGCGGGGTGCGGCAGGGCGTCAGCCGGAGCCGGGCAGGACGGTGGCGAGGGTCTCGTGCACGGTGAAGACGGCCTCGGCGCCGGTGATCCGGAAGACCCGGGCCACGGCGGGCCGCATGGCCACCAGATGGACCGCGCCACCGGCCGCCTCGGCGCGCAGCCGGGCCCCGAGGAGCACGTTGAGACCGGTCGAGTCGCAGAAGCCGAGTCCGGCGCAGTCGACGACGAGCCGCACGCGGCCGGCGTCGAGGGCCGCGTCGAGCGGGGCACGCAGCAGCTCCGCGGTGTGGTGATCGAGCTCACCCACCGGGACGAGAAGTTCCGTCCCCCCGTCCGCGCCACCGTCCACGGCCCTGGCCTCGACCCGCAGCCGCGCGGGGTGCGCGCTGCCGATGTGCTGGCGGTCCATGGCGTGGCGCCTCCTCGATCGACTGCCCCGAACCCTACTCGCGGGACGCCTTCCGGCGCACACGAGCCCACCACGAAACCACCCAAAACGGATTATTGCCACTTGCAACGATCGCCGCCGAGCAGGTAGGGCTAGTAAGGAACATCCGATCCAGCCGGCTTTGGAGGCGCCGCACACCGCACCCGGACACCCACTCTGGAGGAGACCCATGTCACCCCGGCTCGACGTCCCGCGCATCCCCGCCGCGCCGTCGGCAGCAGATCTTCCCCGCCCCGCGGACGTCGCCCCCGCCGATGCCCGCGCGCTCTCGAAGGACCTCTTCGCCCGGCTCGCCGAGCTGGAGGAGGGCACCCACGAGTACGCGTACGTCCGCAACACCCTCGTCGAACTCAACCTGGCCCTGGTCCGCTTCGCCGCCGCCCGCTTCGGGACGCGCAGCGAGCCCATGGAGGACATCGTCCAGGTCGGCACCATCGGCCTCATCAAGGCCATCGACCGCTTCGAGCTCGCCCGCGGCGTCGAGTTCCCCACCTTCGCGATGCCGACGATCATCGGCGAGATCAAGCGGTTCTTCCGCGACACCTCCTGGTCCGTGCACGTCCCCCGGCGGCTCCAGGAACTCCGCCTCGACCTGGCCCGGGCCGGCGACGCCCTCTCCCAGCGCCTCGACCGGGCGCCCACCGTGGCCGAACTCGCCGCCGAGCTCCGGCTGACCGAGGACGAGGTCGTCGAGGGCATGGCCGCCAGCAACGCCTACACGGCCACCTCGCTCGACGCCCAGACCGAGGACGACGACCACGGGCAGAACGAGACCACCCTCGCCGACCGGCTCGGCTACGAGGACGACGGCCTGACCGGCATCGAGTACGTCGCCTCCCTCAAGCCGATGATCGCCTCGCTCCCCGAACGCGAACGGCTCATCCTCTCCCTCCGCTTCGTCACCGGCCTCACCCAGTCGGAGATCGGCGCCGAGCTCGGCATCTCCCAGATGCACGTCTCCCGGCTGCTCTCCCGCACCCTGGCCCGGCTGCGCCGCGGACTCACCCTGGAGGAATGACCACCGCTCCGGAGGAATCGCCCCCACCGGCCCCCGCGAACCGCCAAGATGGCGACGGAAAGGGCCCGTTCACGGTCTTCGACCCGGACGGGCCCTTCCGCGCGTCCGGGCGCGTGTCCACGGTCGCGCGTCCAGGGGTGGCCACAACGGCCGCCGGGCGGGCCGTTGTTGACGGGACCGTCCGGAATGGGCGACATTGAGCCCGGGGATCTGGGGGGAATCTGTCATGGTTTCTGCGTACGCGGACCTGGAAGAAGGCATGCGCGCGCGGCTCGGGGGCCGGGAGTGCCTCTACGTGCCGTCGTGCCGCCTCGGGCTCTACCTGGCGCTGCGCCGCTGGTGCGCGCCCGGCGGCCGGGTGCTCATGTCGCCGGTCAACGACGACGTCATCTTCTTCGTGGTGCTCGCCGCCGGCCTGCGGCCCGTCCAGGCACCGCTCGACCCGCGCGACGGCTCCCTCGACCCGGCGGCCGTCCCCGACTCCGTCTGGTCCGGGCTCTCCGCCGTCCTCACCACCAACCTGTACGGCAACCCCGACCCGGCGCCCGAGCTGCGCGCCCGCTGCGACCGGCTCGGCATCCCGCTCCTGGAGGACGCCGCCCACGCCATCGGCTCCACCGTCGGCGGCCGGCCCGTCGGCGCCTGGGGCGACGCCGCCGTCTTCAGCCTCTCCAAGCACACCGGCGCCAAGACGGGCGGCTTCCTCGCCGTCGCCGACCCCCGGCTGCGCGACGGGCTCGCCGCCGAGCGGGACGCGCTGCTCCGCCCGGCCCGGCTTGCCAAGGAAGTCGCCTACCTGGCCCGCCCGTACGCCGAGGCCACCGCCCGCGGCCTGCGCCTCACCCGGACCGCGCACGCCGCCCTGCGCGCCCTCGGCGTCCACGAACGGCCCGGCATCCGGATGCCGTTGCGCCCCGAGGAGCTCGCCCGCGCGCTCGGCGCCGCCCCCTCCCTCGACCCCTTTCACTCCTGGGTGCGGGTCGACATGCACGACTACCGGCTCCGCCCCGGCGCCGGCCGCCTCGCCCGCACCCGCCGCAGGCTCGCCGCCCTCGACACCGTCCTCGACGCCCACCGCGCCGGCACCGCCCGCCTCCTCGCCAGCGAGTACTCCGCGCAGGGCCTCCCGGCGGACGGCGAGGTGCCCGCGCTCTTCCGGGTGCCGCTCCTCGTCGAGGACCGGGACGCCGCCGTCGCCGCGCTCGCCCGCCGCCGCGTCACCGTCGGCTACCTCTACGACCCGCCGCTCGACGCCTACGCGGGGGAGCGGTTCACCGACCCGTCCCCCGCCCCCGCGCCCGCCGCCTGGTTCGCCCGGCACGCCCTGCCCGTGGACCCGCGCCGCGCCGACGAGGTCCTCGCCGTCCTGCGCGCCTCCGGCGCCCGGCCCGTGATGCCCGCGCCCACCGCCGGGGGCGCCCGGTGACCGAGACCGTACGGGCCAGGGCCGCCGACCCGGACGCCCCCGGGGCCCGGGAGGCGAAGGGCACGGAGCCCCCGGCCGCCGACGGCGGGGACTCCCTCTTCCGCAACGCCTACGCCCTGATGCTCTCCACCGGCGTCTCCGCCGCCCTCGGCCTCGGCTTCTGGCTGGTCGCCGCCCGCTACTACACGGAGGAGGCCGTCGGCCAGGGCTCCGCCGCCATCGCCGCCCAGCGGATGCTCGCCTCCATCACCGCGACCACCCTCGCCGGCGCCGTCGTCCGCTACGTGCCCCGGGCCGGCCGCGCCACCGGGCCGCTCGTCGCCCGCCTCTACCTGCTCAGCACGGTGGTGGTGGCCGCCGCCTCCGGGATCTTCCTGCTCACCCTGGACCTGTGGGGACCCTCGTACGCCCCCCTCGGCACCCTCTCCGCCGGGATCTTCTTCACCCTGTCCTCCGTCGGCTGGGCCCTGCTCACCCTCCAGGACGGCGTCCTCACCGGCCTGCGGAAGGCCTTCTGGGTGCCGGTCGGCAACGCGGTCTTCTCGGTCGGCAAGCTCGTGCTGCTCGTCGTCCTCGCCGCCGCCCTGCCCGTCCTCGGCGTCTTCGTCTCGTGGGCGGCGGCGATCGCGCTCTCCACGGTCCCGCTGGCCTGGCTGGTCTTCCGCCGGCTCATCCCGGCGCAGGCCCGCGCCGACCGGGACCGCGAGCCGCCCACGTACCGCGAGATCGGGCGCTTCGTCGCCGGCGACGCCTTCGGGGCCGTCTTCAGCCTCCTCATGATCAGCCTGCTGCCGGTCATGGTCGCCGTCCGCTTCGACGCCGCGCACAACGCCTTCTTCTACACGGCGTACACCGTCGGCGGCACCATGGAGTTCATGGCCATCAACATGGCCTCCTCACTCACCGCGCACGCCTCCCACAGCCCAGAGTCGCTCGCCGAGGGCGTCCGGGGCGCACTGCGCCGGATGGTGCTGCTGCTCGTCCCCGTCGTCCTCGTCCTGGTCCTCTTCGCCCCGCTGATCCTCGCCCCCTTCGGCCAGGGCTACACCGACAACGGCTCCCTGGTGCTGCGGCTGCTCGCCGCCGGCGCGCTGCCCCGGGTCGCGGTGGAGCTGTACATCGGGGTGCTCCGCGTCCAGGGCCGCACCGGGATGCTCGCCGCCGTCCAGGGCGCCATGTGCGTCCTGGTCCTCGGCTCCGCGGCCGTCCTCCTCGGCCCGCTCGGCATCGCCGGGGCGGGGGCGGCGGTGCTCGGCGGGATGACGGTGACGGCCCTGCTGTGCGCCCCCGGCCTGCGGAAGGTCCTCAAGGCGCGGCCGACCGCCACGCCGGAACCGCCCGCCGCGGAGCCCCAGGCGCCCACAGCCGCAGAAGCGGAGGACGACGACGAGGACGACGGCTACGGCACCCAGTGGGCGCGGCAGAGCGCCTATCTGCGCGCCACGGCCGCGCAGGACACGGTGACGCCCGCCTTCGGCATCCCCGTGTACGTGCCCCGGCCGCGCGCCCCCGAGCCCGCGCCCGCGCCCGTACGCCCCGCCCCGCCGCCCGTGCGGGACCGCGCGGCGGCCGTCCTGTGGTCCCTGCTCGCGGCGGCCGCCGCCGTCTTCTGGCTGCCGCTCGCCGGCGCGGACCCGCTCGGCACGGCCCCGCTCGCCGGCACGGAGCTGCTCACGGCGCTGCCCGCGCCGACCCTGGCCGCCGGGCTGCTCCTCGTCGCCCTCCAGGGCGCGGCGGTCGCCCCGCGCGCCTTCCGCGCCGGCTACGCGGCGGCCGTGCTCTGCGCCACCTTCCTCGCCCTGCACACCGCGCCGCCGCTCCTGGGCCTGCTCCCGCCGCCCGCCGTCGGCCCGGGCGCCGGGCTCCTCGGCACGGGCCCGGCGGCGTGGCTCGCCCCGATCGCGGCGCAGGCGGCGTGCCTGGCCCTGGTGGCGGTGCTGCTGCGGGTGTGCGGGGCGGGCGGCCGGACGGCGGTCGGCGCGGTGTGGGTCCTGGTCTGGGCCGGCTGGGCGGGCCAGCAGTCCTTCGCCGCCGCCCCGCTCCCCCTCCTCCTCGGCCTGTCGGGCGTCACGATGGCCGCGTACGCCGTCCGGGGCCTGCGGGCCTGAATCAGCCCTCGGGCAGCGGCTGCCGGAAGTACGGGTCGAGCCCCGCCTCCCGGTAACCGTCGAGCCCCGCCCCGGAGTTCACCGTCAGATCGCACCCGGGTCCGGGCACGGCCCGGTTCCAGTGCACGTACGCCTTCGCCTCCGGCAGCGTCGGCGCGACCTCGGGGATCCTCGCGTACCAGTCGCGCTGCCGCCCGGGCCGCTCCGGGTCGGGGGCGGTGGCGAACTCGGCGAGCATGACGGGCTTGTCGGCGGAGACGTTCGCGCGGAGCCAGTCGTAGGAGGGGCGCTGGCTCTTCTCGAAGTCGAGCCAGTCGGGCGACTTGTGGCAGAGGTAGTAGTTGTACTGGTCCATGCCGATCCAGTCGACGTACGCGTCGCCCGGGTAGAGGGCCTTCATCGTGGCGGCGTTCCCGGACCAGCCGGAGACCGTCCACACCCACACCACGTTGGTGACGCCGAGTTCGCGGAAGCGGTCGTGGAGGTGGCGGTAGGCGGCCACGTACTCCTCCGGGGTGCCGGCGCCCTCCGGGATCCGGAAGTCGGCCTCCTGGTCGAAGGAGAAGAAGACCGTCCTGCCGTACTCCTTGATGCGGCGGGCCTGCGGGTCGATGACGGACTCGTCGTAGCGTCCCGAGGCGATGTTCTTCCAGCCGAGCTGCTTCTCGGTCCAGTTCGCGTGGTGCTTCTCGGTCCACACGGTGGACTCCCAGGCGAGCATCAGGAGCCGGTCGCGGCCGAGTTCGACCTCGTCGGGCGTGAGCAGGACGCCGTCGGCCTCGCTGCCCGACATGTCGTGGTAGTTGTACACGAGGTCGAGCCGGCGCCCGATCTTCTTCTCGAAGGCGTACACCGGCCGGGTCAGCGAGCCGTCCTCGTCGTACGGGACGTACGCGCCCCACCAGGCGCCGCAGGGCGCCACCAGGCGGGCGTCGGGCCGGCAGCGGCCGTCGTCCTCCTCCGTGAGGGCCGCCCACACGCCGACGCCGGCGGTCAGCGCGCCGACGGCGGCGAGCGCCACCGCGAGCCGGCCGGTGGCGTTCCCCCCGGAGCGCCGGCCGGCGGAACCTCCCCTGTCCCGCCGCCCGTTCACCCGTCCTCACCGCCGCCCCGTTCGCCGAACCGGAAGCCCGGCAGCAGGGCGGTGACGGTGACGAAGGCGGCCAGGACGCCCAGGAAGGCGGCGACGCTGAAGGCGTCCGCGAGGAAGAGACCGGTGGCGGTGAGGGTGGCGAGGGCGAGGCTGACCGGTGCCGCCAGGGCGAGGACCTCCAGGCGGGCGTCGGGGCGCGGCCCGGCCGGCCGGCGGGCCAGCAGCACGAAGCCGGGCGCGAAGCCGACGAACGCGAGGACCGGGATCCAGCGCAGCGGGGAGCCGTCGGGCAGCGCGGTGGCGGCGAGCGCCACCCAGCCGGAGACGGCGAGGGCGGCTCTGCTCCGGGCGGGGGTGAGGCGTGGGAGGGCCATGGCGTACCTGCTCCTTCGGTCGGATCGGTGGAGGGGGCGGAAGGGGGTCAGCCGGTGGGGGGCGCGTAGCGGAGCACGATCCCGTACCGGCTCTCCTCCACCACCGTGAAGAGCGGGGACGCCTTCAGGGCGGCGATGAGGGAGTCGAAGCCGCCGGCCGGGAGGTAGCCCTCGCCGATGACGGCCTCGGCCTGGGTGGGGGTGAGGATCACATAGGCGGGCCGGCCGGCCGGGACGCCGCCGGCGAGGTAGCCGGCGGGGTCCTTGAGCATCCGGAGGTTCTCGTCGACCTCCTGCTCGGTGAAGAACCAGCGCTCGTACCGGTCGTAGCGGTAGTACGCGTCGGAGAAGGCGCCGGTGGCGGCGAGGATCAGCGCCCCCTCGGGGGCCCGGTCGAGGGCCCGGCGGGTCAGCGCGGTCTCGCCGGGCTGGGCGTAGTGCATGCCCTCCTTGCCGTAGTACGAGGGCAGGAAGCCGGCGAGCATGGCGAGGAGGGCGAGCGGCAGCGCGACGATCGCGGCCCGGCGGGCGGCGGTCGCGCCCCGGCTCGCCGCGCCGGCGGCGGGGACCAGCGCGGCGGCGGCGAAGAAGGCCGCGCCGGGCAGGCCGAAGAGGTAGACGCGGAAGATCATCTCGCCGCCGTAGTCGTTGACCAGGACCAGCGGGGCGGGCGCGGCGGCGGCGAGGATCAGCGGCAGGGCGCTGCGGGCGAGCCGGCGGCGGAGCAGGACGGCGGTGACGGCGAGCCCGCCGAGGGCGAGGACCATCAGGACGTTGGCGCTGCCGACCAGCTCGGGGCCGGGTCCGGTGGGTTCGCCGGCGAAGCCGGGCCGGGAGTTGGCGAGCAGGTCGCCCAGCTTCTCGCCGAGGGTGGAGAGGGTGTCGAGGAACAGCTCCCGGCCCATGGTCAGGTACCAGGCGAGCATCAGGACGGCGGCCGTGGCGAGCAGCCCGAGGTTGCGGTAGCGGCGGGTGAGGCAGAGCGCCGCGAGGGTCACGCACAGCATGAGCGGGGTGAGCTGGTGGGCGGCGTTGACGGCGGCGATCACGGGGACGAGGAGGAGGACCGCGACGGCCCGCTGCCGGGTGGACGCGGCCGGCGGGACGGCGGCGGCGGCCGGGTCGAGGACGGCGCGGTCCCGCAGCGGGCCGGCGGACCCGGGCCGCACGAGGCGGCGGAAGACGACCGCGAGGACGGTGAGGTACAGCAGGTAGGAGAACCCCTGCGGGGAGAGGTAGTCCTGGCCGACCCAGTTGGCCAGCTGGAAGATCCACACCGCCGTCCACACCAGCCGCCCGTCGTCGCTGAAGGTCCGGTAGACGAGGACGAGGACCGGCAGGGTGAGCAGCCCGAGCGCGACCGGCGCCCAGTTGATGAAGGAGGCGGCCCCGTCGACGCCGAAGGCGCGGACGAGCGCCGCGTCGAGCGCGAAGAAGCCGGGCCACTGGTCGTAGGCGGACATGCCGCCGGAGAGTTCGGTGCCCGGGTGGACGGTGCCCTCGGCGAGCAGCCGGGTGATGATCGCGTCGTGCTTGGACGCCCAGGCGTAGCGGACGGTCTCGTAGAGGACCGCGGGCGGCGCCTTCAGGGCGACGAGCATGGCGACGCTGTAGACGGCGGGCCAGGCGGGGGCGGTGCCGGCCCGGCGGAGGCTGAGGACGAATCCGACGGTGAGGACGGCGAGGGCGGCGTAGAAGGTGACCGGGAAGCGGTCGAGGAGCCCGAACTCGTCGATGTGCCGGAAGTCGATGCGCGGCAGCGCCCAGAGCCAGAGCGCGGCGGCGACGAGGAGCGGGGCGAGGGCGAGGACGACCGGCAAGCGGAACCGCCCGGCGGCGGAGGGCGCGGCGTCCGGTGCGGTGGGCGGCTCGGCCTCGTACGGGCCGCCGGCCGGCCGCGCGGGTGCGGCGCCGTGCTGCGCCGGCGCCTGCGCCTGCGCCTGTCTCCGAGCCTGTCCCTGTGCTTGTCCCTGCTCCTGCTTCTGCACGAACTCTTCTCCCTGTACGGGGTCGTCGATCTCGGTCGGTCCTGACGGGTCCGGGTTCCCTCAGCCCGCGAACTCGGGTCCCTTCACCAGGGCGCGGGTCCGGCGGTAGAGCCGCCAGCCGACGGTGGGGAGGGAGTCGGGGTACGGGGCGACGCGGGCGCCGCGGCCGTCCATCCAGGCCTCCACGTCGGCGGTGGTGTGGTCGCGGCGGACGATGAGCCGGGCGATCCGGAAGAGCTCGTCGGACGCGGAGCTGAGGGCGTGCCGGACGGCGACGGCCGAGGTGTAGCCGGCGGCCTCGGCGGCGCGGCGGACGGCGGGGCTGTTGTAGCCGTGCGGGTAGGCGAGGTGGCGCACCTCGTGGCCGAGGACGTCCTCCAGCTCGGCCTTGGAGTCGCGCAGTTCGCGGCGGAGCGCGGCGGGCCGGAGGGTGTCGAGCTGGGGGTGGCTGACGGTGTGGCCGCCGACCTCCATCCCGTACTCCTCCAGGCGCGGCGCCTGCGCCAGGGTCATCATCGGCGCGGGCGGCAGGAGGCACGGCCGGCCGGGGGCGAGCGCGCCGGTGGTGAGGTACGCGGTGGCGGGCAGCGCGCGGGCGGCGAGCGCCTCGGCGGTGGGCCCGGCGAGGTCGGCGAAGCCGTCGTCGAAGGTGAGGACGACGGGCCGGGGCGGCAGCGGGGTGCCGGCGACGAGGTGCCCGACGAGCGCGCCGACGGTGAGCGGGGTCCGGCCGCTGCCGGTGATCGCGTCGAGGTGGGCGGCGAACTGCCGGGGCGTCACGGTGAACTCGGCGATCCAGGACGGCGGATCGTCCGTCACCGGGTGGTAGAGGAGGACGGGTACGCGGGTCATCGGCCGGCCTTCCGGGCGAGTCGGGCCCTGAGGTAGCCCAGCGGGCCGTACAGCATGCCGCGCCGCTCCAGGCGGGAGAGGGACGCGGGCCACGGGTGGTGCCGGGTGCCGTGCTCGCCGGGTACGCCCCCGTCCTGGGCCCCGCCGCGTTCGGCGGTCATCGTCCGGGCGTGCGCGAGGCCGCGCGGGAGACGGGCCAGGAGGGCGGGCAGCAGGGCGGGGCGGCGGACCATCGTGGCCGTGAGGTACGCGGTGAGGCCCGCGCCGTAGCCGTACGCCTGGTTCTCCAGGTCCTGCCAGGTCTCGCGGTGGTGGTGCCAGACGAGCGCGCCGGGCGCGTACCGCAGCCGGTGCCCGGCGGCGAGGACGGCGACGAAGGCGTACAGGTCGTCGCCGCCGCGCGCGGCCGTCCCGGTGCCGGTCGCCGGGTCGAAGCCGCCCGCGCGGCGCAGCGCGGAGGCCCGGAAGGCCATGTTGGCGCCGGAGCCGAAGCTGCCGGCGGTGAAGGGGAAGAGCGGTTCGTCGGCGGGCGGCCGGGCCGGGTCGTACAGGCGGGGCGCGAAGCCCTTGGCGAAGCCGCCGTGCGATTCGAGGAGGATCTGCGCGGTCGTGGTGAGCCGGGCGGGCAGGATCAGGCCGGTGACGCAGCCGAGCCCGGGGTCGGCGGCGAACGGCGCGGCGAGCGCGGTCAGCCAGCGCGGGTCGGCGATCACGTCGTCGTCGGTGAACGCGAGCACCTCGCCGCCGGCCGCGGCGACCCCCGCGTTGTGGGCGGCGGCCAGACCGGGCCGGTCCTCGCGGACGTAGCGGACCCGGTCGGGGTACTTCTCCCGGACCAGGTCGCGGGTGGCGGAGGTGCGGGGGGCGTTGTCGACGACGATCAGTTCGTGGTCGGGGTGGTCCTGCGCCAGGAGGGAGTCGAGGGCGCGGGCGAGGGAGTCGGGGCGCTCGCGGGTGGCGACGACGACGGAGGCGGGGGGCGGGGCGGCGGCCGGCGCCGGGCCTCCTTCCGCCGCGAGTCGCTCCGCGTCGGTGCGGGGGGTGGCGGCGTCGGCCGGTCGCCGCGCCGCGAGCGCGGCGAGGACCTCCGCCGGGTCCTCGCCCGCCTCGTAGCGGCCGAGGACCGTGGCGGCGGGGTGGCCGTCGACGCGGACGAGGGCGTAGACGTCGCCGGGCGTGAGCTCCGCCGCGCCGGGGGCGGGGCGGAGGCGTGCGGCGCGACCGGACGCGTCGAGGTCCAACTCGGCGACCGATATCGCGGGTTGCTGGTTCAACGGGGTTCCCCCAGGGACGTACGGGTTCGAGGCCGGGTGCGGGACGCGGATGGTCGTGCCCACGCGTTCCTCCCCCCGAGGACTTCGTCCAGGGGGGACCCCCGAGCGGAGCGCCTGCCCACGACCACCCGCTAGCGGTCGCCGCGCAGGCGGGCGACGGCGTTCAGGGCCTCGCGGGCGCGGGCGGCCAGTTCGGGGCGGGAGCGGACGTAGGCGTGGGCCGCGCGGACGGGCTCGCGGCGGAGCCGGTGGAGGGCGGTGCGCGGGTCGGGGCGCGTCGCGGCGCCCTCGTACACGGTGAGCTCGCCGGTCTTCAGGGAGTCCTTGTACTCGGCGGCGCCCCGCCCGAGGTCGAGCATCCCGATCCCGGCGGCGGCCGCGCCCTCGGCCATCCTCAGGTGGAGGACGAGGCCCGGGGAGTACTTGGCGAACTCGGGGTCGTACGCGGGGAACCAGCACGACAGGACGGTCGCCGAGCGGAGCCCGAAGTGCGCGGCGCCCGGGCGGTCGCCCACGTACAGGACGGACAGGACGCCGGAGCAGCCGGGCGTCCGCCGGGAGTGGAGGCGGCGGACGAGGGCGCTGATCCACTCCTGGGCGAAGCGGTCGCCGCGGCCGGTGCGGCGGTACTGCGCGGACTTCCACTCCATGAGGGTGCGCAGGGCGGCCGGGTCGCGCTCGTCGAAGACGAAGCGGAGCTCGCCGTCGGCCTGCCGGGCGAGCCGGCGCTCCTTGGCGAGGGTGGTCCTCAGGAACTTCGGCGACTGGACGCGCAGCAGCGCCTCGTACGCCGGGTACCCCTCGCCGACGTCGATGACGGGGGAGGCGAAGGACTCGTCGGCGGCGCCCTCGAAGACGGGCTGCCCGGTCTCCAGGTTGTCGTACTCCCAGAAGACGAGCCCGCAGGCCCGCAGCAACGCCTCGGTGCCGGGCCGCAGTCCGGGCCGGAAGACGCCGCCCTGGCTGTCGGACACCCCGAAGCCGATGGCCCGTCCGCGCCCCAACGGCCCCTTCTCGTACGGGAAGAAGCCGACGGGCTCGCCGTCCTCCCACCACACGGCGACCCGCGACCGGGGCCGTACGGCTCCGACGGCGAGGGTGAACTCCGGTTCCATGAACGGGTTCGCGGGAGCCCCGGACTTGGCCCTCAGCTCACGCCACGCCTCGATCTCCCGCCCGCCCAGCTCCCCCGGCCGCACGATCCCCACACGCCAAGCACTCACCTAGCCGACCCCCCGGTCATCCCCCTGAGCACTGCCAGGACAGGACGGTACCGGTCCGAACCGTTCCGCGGCAGGCATACTCGGCGTTTCGATCACGGAGGGGGACGAGGGTGACCGGGTTGCTGCTGGGGCGGGGCCGCACGGCCGACGTGTACGCGACCGACGACGGGGCCTGGGTGCTGCGCCGCTACCGCGACGGCGGGGACACCGCACGCGAGGCGGCGCTGATGGTCCGGCTCGCCGAGGCCGGCTACCCGGTCCCGGCGGTCCGCCGGGCGGCCGGACCGGACCTGGTCATGGAGCGGCTGCGCGGCCCGTCGCTGAAGGAGGCGGTGCTGTCGGGGACGCGCACGCCGGAGGAGGCCGGGCGGCTGCTCGCGGAGCTGCTGGCCCGCCTGCACGCCGTGCCGGGCCGGCCGGTCCACCTGGACCTGCATCCGGAGAACGTGGTCCTCGCCGAGCGGGGCCCGGTGGTCATCGACTGGCGCACGGCGCGGGAGGACACCGATCCGGGCCTGGACCGCGCCATGACGGCACTGCTCCTCGCGGAGGTCGCCACCTCCCCCGCCCCCTACGCCGGGGGCGCGCGGACGGCCCTCGCCGCGCTCCTCGCGGCCTGCGCCGGCCCGCCGGCGCTCGCGCGGGCCCATGTCCTCCGGGCCGCCGACCCGCATCTGACGGAGGCGGAGGTGGCCGGTCTCGGGCGGGCGGTGGAGCTGGTGCGGGGGCAGGTGGAGTAGCGGTCAGGACCTGCCGGAACGGCGGATCCCGGTGATCTCCGGGCCGCCCGTGACCGGGGCGCCGAAGGCGTCGACGCGCACGCCCTTCCGCCAGACCTCCGCGACCAGCGGGACGCCGGGGCGGTAGGCGAGGTGCACGTGGGACGGGGCGTCGAGGACCGTGAGGTCGGCGCGGGCGCCGGGCGCCAGGCGGCCGACGTCCGTGCGGCGGAGGGCCGCCGCGCCGCCGGCCGTCGCGGACCAGACGGCCTCGTCGGGGGTCATGCCCATGTCCCGGACGGCGAGGGCGACGCAGAAGGGCACGGAGGACGTGAAGGAGGAGCCCGGGTTGCAGTCCGTGGAGAGGGCGACCGTCACGCCCGCGTCGAGCAGGCGGCGGGCGTCCGGCCACTCGGCGCGCGTCGAGAACTCCGCGCCCGGGAGGAGCGTGGCGACCGTGTTCCCGGAGGCCAGCGCGTCGACGTCGGCGTCCGTGAGGTGGGTGCAGTGGTCGGCGCTCGCCGCGTCCAGCTCCACCGCGAGCCGCACGCCGGGGCCGTACGAGAGCTGGTTGGCGTGCACGCGGGCCTGGAGGCCCTTCGCCTGGCCGGCGGTGAGGATCGCCCGCGCCTGGTCGCCGTCGAAGGCGCCCTTCTCGCAGAAGACGTCGACCCAGCGGGCGTACGGGGCGCAGGCGTCCAGCATGGGGCCGGTGACGAGGTCGACGTAGGCCGCCGGGTCGTCCGCGTAGTCCGGGGAGACGATGTGCGCGCCGAGGTACGTGACCTCGTCGGTGTGCTCCGCCGCGATGCGCAGCGCCCTGGCCTCGTCCTCGACGGTGAGGCCGTAGCCGGACTTCGTCTCGAAGGTGGTGGTGCCCTGGCGGAGCGCCTCCCGGAGGTAGCGGGCGACGTTCGCCGACAGTTCGGCGTCCGTGGCGGCGCGTGTCGCGGCGACGGTGGTGCGGATGCCGCCCGCCTTGTAGGGCTGCCCGGACATGCGGGCGTTGAACTCGGCGGTGCGGTCGCCCGCGAAGACGAGGTGCGAGTGGGAGTCGACGAAGCCGGGGAGGACGGCGCGGGCCCCGGCGTCGACCTGGCGGTCCGCGTCCGGGGCCTGCGCCGCCAGGCCCGCCCACGCGACCTGGTCGCCGTCCAGGACGAGGGCGGCGTCCTCGATGAGACCGAGGGGGCCTTCTCCGAGGTTCGGGTCGTTGGTGACCAGGCTGCGGATGTTCGTGATGACCGTGGTCGTCAAGGTGCTCTCCGGTGGGGGCGGGCGGGTCGGGTGCGGGCCGGTCTCAGTCCCTCAGGGCGGCGATCGCGTCCGACAGGGACTGGGCGGCGTCCGGGACCGAGGTGTGCGTGCCGTCTCTGACGATCTCCCGGCCGCCGACCACCACATGCCGGACGTCCGCCGCCGTCGCCGCGAAGACGGCCGTCTCCGGGGCGAGGCGGGGGACGGGGCCGGCCGTGCGGACGGTGTCGAGGGCGATCGTCGTGAAGTCGGCGAGGGCGCCGGCCTCCAGGGTGCCCGCGTCGGTCCAGCCGAGGGCCGCGTGGCCGTCGGCGGTGGCGGCGCGGAGGAGGGCGGCGGCCGTCCAGTGGCCCCGGATGTGGGTGCGGAGGCGCTCGTTCAGCTCCATCGCGCGGGCCTCTTCGAGGAGGTCGACGACGGCGTGGCTGTCGCTGCCGAGGGAGAGCGGGGAGCCGGCCCGCTGGAGGGCGACGGCGGGGCCGATGCCGTCGGCGAGGTCGCGTTCCGTGGTGGGGCACATGCAGGTGCCGGTGGCGGTGGAGCCGATGAGGGCGATGTCGGCGTCCGTCATGTGGGTGTTGTGGACGCCGGTGGTGCGGGGGCCGAGGACGCCGTGGTCGGCGAGGAGCCGGGTGGGGGTGACACCGTGGGCGGCGTGGCAGGCCTCGTTCTCGGCGGTCTGCTCGGAGAGGTGGACGTGGAGCGGGGCCCGCCGTTCCTCGGCCCAGCGGGCGACGGTCGACAGCTGGTCGGCGGGGACGGCGCGGACCGAGTGGATCGCGGCGCCGACGCGTACGCCGTCCCGGTCCTTCAGGGCGCTCGCCCGCTCGGCCCACTTCTCGGCGGTGCCGTCGGTGAAGCGGAGCTGGTGCCGTTCGGGGGCGGCGCCGAAGCCGGAGGAGAGGTAGGCGGTGTCGAGGAGGGTGATGCGGATGCCCGCCTCCGCGGCGGCCGCGATCAGGGCCTCGCCCATGGCGTTGGGGTCGGCGTACGGGGTGCCGCCGGGGGCGTGGTGGAGGTAGTGGAACTCCCCGACCGCCGTGATGCCGGCGAGCGCCATCTCGGCGTACACGGCCCGGGCGAGCGCGAAGTACGAGTCCGGGGTGAGGCGCTGGGCGACGGTGTACATGACCTCGCGCCAGGTCCAGAAGGTGCCGCTCCCCACCTGCACCGTGCCCCGGAGGGCCCGGTGGAAGGCGTGGCTGTGGGCGTTCGCCAGTCCCGGGACGGTGAAGCCGCGCAGGACGGTCGCGCCGGGAGGCGGGGTGTCCACGCCGGTGCGTACGGCGGTGATGCGGCCGTCCGCCACGTCCAGGGCGACGCCCGGCTCGGCGTAGGTGCCGAGCCAGGCGTGTTCCAGCCAGTACGTCGTCATGTGCACGCGAGGCCTTCCAGTACGTCGGCGAGTGCGCGGACGCCCGCGACGCAGTCGTCCTCGGCCGCGAACTCGGCCGGGGAGTGCGAGACGCCCGTGGGGTTCCGTACGAACAGCATGGCGGTCGGGACGGCCGCGGAGAGGATTCCGGCGTCGTGTCCGGCGCCCGTGCCGAGGACGGGGGTCTTCTCGCCGAGGAGGCGGACCAGCTCGTCGCGGAGCGCGTGCCGGAACTCGACGACGGGGGTGAAGGACTCGCGGACGACGGCCAGGTCGATGCCGTGCGCGGCGGCCTTGTCGCGGGCCGCCGTCTCGATGCCGGCGATGACCGCGTCGAGGGCGCCCTGGTCCGCGGCGCGGGCGTCGAGCCAGCCGCGGACGAGGGACGGGATGGCGTTGACGCCGTTGGGTTCGACGGAGATCTTGCCGAAGGTGGCGACGGCGCCCGCGAGTTCGGCCTCGCGGCGGGCGGCGAGGACGGTCTCGGCGTAGGTGAGCATGGGGTCGCGCCGGTCGACGAGCCGGGTGGTGCCGGCGTGGTTGGCCTCGCCGTGGAAGTCGTACCGCCAGCGGCCGTGCGGCCAGATGGTGGAGGCGACGCCGACGGAGTCGCCGGAGAGGTCGAGGGCGCGGCCCTGCTCGACGTGGAGTTCGACGAACGCGCCGATGCGGTCGAGGCGTTCGCGGTCCTCGCCGATCGTCTCGGGGTCGTGTCCGGCGGCCTCCATGGCCTGCGGGAGGGTGATGCCGTCGGCGTCGCGGAGCTCGTACGCCTTCTCCTTGGTCAGCTGACCGGAGGTGAGGCGGGAGCCGACGCAGGCGAGGCCGAAGCGGGCGCCTTCCTCGTCGCCGAAGTTGACGATGGCGAGGGGCCGCCTGAACGAGGCGCCGCGGGCGCGGAGTTCGTCGAGGGCGGCGAAGGCGGAGACGACGCCGAGGGGGCCGTCGAAGGCGCCGCCGTCGGGGACGGAGTCCAGGTGGGAGCCGGTGACGACGGCGTCGCCCGCGGTGGGGTCGCCGAGCCAGGCCCACTGGTTGCCGTTGCGGTCGGTCTCGACGTCGAGGCGGCGGGCCTCGGCCTGCATCCGGAACCAGAGCCGGCAGTCGGCGTCGGCCCCGGTCCAGGCGTAGCGGCGGTAGCCACCGGAGGCGGCGCTGCGGCCGAGGGGCCGCAGCGACCGCCACATGGCGTGGAAGCTGTCGCTCACGCGGAGACCTCGTCGCCGGAGGTCCCGGGAGCGTCGGCGCCCTCGCGCATCGGGACGCGGACGCCCTTCTCGTCGGCGACGCGCTCGGCGATGTCGTAGCCGGCGTCGACGTGGCGGATGACGCCCATGCCGGGGTCGTTGGTGAGCACCCGGCGGATCTTCTCGCCGGCGAGCTCGGTGCCGTCGGCGACGGAGACCTGGCCGGCGTGGATGGAGCGGCCCATGCCGACGCCGCCGCCGTGGTGGAGGGAGACCCAGGAGGCGCCGGAGGCGACGTTGACCATGGCGTTGAGCAGCGGCCAGTCGGCGATGGCGTCGGAGCCGTCGAGCATGGCCTCGGTCTCGCGGTACGGGGAGGCGACCGAGCCGCAGTCGAGGTGGTCGCGGCCGATGGCGAGGGGGGCGGCGAGGGTGCCGTCGGCGACCATGTCGTTGAACATGGCGCCGGCCTTGTCGCGCTCGCCCTGGCCGAGCCAGCAGATGCGGGCGGGGAGGCCCTGGAAGTGGACGCGCTCGCCGGCCATCTTGATCCAGCGGTGCAGCGACTCGTTCTCCGGGAAGAGGTCGAGGATCGCCTTGTCCGTCTTGTGGATGTCGGAGGCCTCGCCGGAGAGGGCGGCCCAGCGGAAGGGGCCCTTGCCCTCGCAGAAGAGGGGGCGGATGTACGCCGGGACGAAGCCGGGGAACGCGAACGCGCGGTCGTAGCCGGCCAGCTGGGCCTCGCCGCGGATCGAGTTGCCGTAGTCGAAGACCTCGGCGCCGGCGTCCATGAAGCCGACCATGGCCTCGACGTGCTTGGCCATGGACTCGCGGGAGCGGGCGGTGAAGCCGGCCGGGTCCTTGGCGGCGGCGTCGGCCATGTCCTCGAAGGCGATGCCGATCGGGAGGTACGAGAGCGGGTCGTGGGCGGAGGTCTGGTCCGTCACGATGTCGATCGGGGCGCCCTCGGCGAGCATCCGCGGGAGCAGCTCGGCGGCGTTGCCGAGGAGGCCGATGGAGAGCGGGCGGCGGGCGTCGCGGGCCTCGGTGGCGAGCTGGAGGGCGTGGGCGAGGTTGTCGGCCTTCACGTCCAGGTAGCGGTGCTCGATGCGGCGCTCGATGGCGCGCGGGTCGACGTCGACGCAGATCGCGACGCCGTCGTTCATCGTCACGGCGAGCGGCTGGGCGCCGCCCATGCCGCCGAGGCCGGCGGTGAGGGTGATGGTGCCGGCGAGGGTGCCGCCGAACTTCTTCGCGGCGACGGCGGCGAAGGTCTCGTACGTGCCCTGGAGGATGCCCTGGGTGCCGATGTAGATCCAGGAGCCGGCCGTCATCTGGCCGTACATGGTGAGGCCGAGGGCCTCCAGGCGGCGGAACTCCTCCCAGTTGGCCCAGTCGCCGACCAGGTTGGAGTTGGCGATGAGGACGCGCGGCGCCCACTCGTGGGTCTGCATGACGCCGACGGGTCGGCCGGACTGGACCAGCATGGTCTCGTCCTGCTTGAGGGTCCTGAGCGTGCGGACCATGGCGTCGAAGGAGCGCCAGTCGCGGGCGGCCTTGCCGGTGCCGCCGTAGACGACGAGCTTGTCGGGGTGCTCGGCGACCTCGGGGTCGAGGTTGTTCTGGAGCATCCGGAGGGCGGCTTCCTGCTGCCATCCCAGGGCGCTGAGTTCCGTACCGCGCGGGGCCCGAACGGGGCGGGGTCCTGACATGGCGATGCCTCCTCGAATGTCGTTCAGATATTCACATCCTGGATTACTGAATAGAAGTAGTCAACAGGGCGCGGCACACGAGCCCTCCCCGACGCGCCAGGATGGACCCCATGGCCTCCCCCCGCCGCGATCTCGCCGTCCGGGCCGCCGTCGCCCAGGGACTGCTCACGCCCGAAGCCCCCGTCGTCGCCCTCCTCGACACCGCCGGCATCCGCGCCTCCGCCGCCGCCCTGACCAGCGCCTTCGCCGCCGTCACCCGGGCCGAGGTGCTGCACGCCTTCGCCGTGAAGGCCGCCCCGCTCGTGCCCGTCCTGCGGCTGCTCGCCGACGCGGGCATCGGCGCCGAGGTGGCGAGCCCGGGCGAGCTGGCCCTCGCCCGCGCCGCCGGCCTGCCCCCGTCCCGTACCGTCCTCGACTCGCCCGCGAAGACGCCCGCCGAACTCCGCGAGGCGCTCGCCCTCGGGATCGCCGTCAACGCCGACAACCTCCAGGAGCTGGCCAGGATCGACGCCCTCGTCGCCGCCGCCCCCACCGCCTCGCCGCTCGGCCTCCGGGTCAACCCGCAGGTCGGCGCCGGGACCATCGGCGCCCTGTCCACCGCCACCGCCACCTCCAAGTTCGGCGTCGCGCTGCGCGACGAGGGCGCCCGCGAGGCCGTCGTCCAGGCGTACCTCGACCGACCCTGGCTCACCCGCCTTCACACCCACACCGGCTCCCAGGGCGTCCCGCTCACCCTGATGGCGGAAGGCGTCCGGGCCGCGTACGAACTGGCCGAGGAGATCAACGCCAAGGCGGGCCGCCCGCGGATCGACACCCTCGACATCGGCGGCGGACTGCCGGTGAACTTCGCCTCCGACGAGGAGACCCCCACCCACGCCGACTACGCCCGGCTGCTCGCCGCCACCGTCCCCGGCCTCCTCGACGGGCGCTACCGCCTCGTCACCGAGTTCGGGCGCTCGCTGCTCGCCAAGCACGGCACGGTCCTCACCCGTGTCGAGTACACCAAGACCTCCGGCGGCCGCCCGATCGCCGTCACCCACGCCGGCGTGCAGCTCGCCACCCGCACCGTGTACGCCCCCGAGGCCTGGCCGCTGCGGATCCTCGCGTACGACTCCGAGGGCCGCCCCCGCACCGGCGCGACCACCGTCCAGGACGTGGCGGGCCCCGCCTGCTTCGCCGGCGACCTCCTCGCCGCCGGTCGCGCGCTGCCGCCGCTCCACCCGGGCGACGTGGTCGCCGTCCCGGACACCGGCGCGTACGCCTTCGCCCACCACTACGCCTACAACAGCCTCCCCCGCCCCGCCGTCCACGGCTTCACGGTCACCGGAGACGGCTCGGTCGCCTTCGCCCTCGTCCGCCCGGCGCAGACCCCGGAGGAGCTCGTCGCCGAGGCGGGCGGCGGGCACGCGGACGCGCTCGCCGGGTAGCGGAGCCCCCGGGAACCCACTTCGATGGGAGCCATGACCACCACCACAACCGTCGTCGTGGAGCGCCGGATCGCCGCCTCGCCCGGCCGCGTCTGGGAGTCGATCACCGACCTGCCGGACCTGCCCCGGGTCCTGTCCGGCGTCCAGCGGGTCGAGGTGCTCTCCGAGGGCGGCTTCGGCGTGGGCACCCGCTGGCGGGAGACCCGGAAGATGCTCGGCAAGGAGGCCACGGAGGAGATGACCGTGACCGAGTGCGAGCCGCCCGACCGGTACGTGACGGTGGCCGACTCGCACGGCATGCACTACGTCTCCGAGCTCTCGCTGCGCGCCGACGGGCCGGACGCCACCGTGCTGCGGATGGCCTTCTCCGCCCGCCCCGCGCACGACCGCCGGCAGAACCTCCTCGCCCGCCTCCTCGCCCGCTTCGGCGCGAAGGCCGTCTCCAAGGCGCTCGCGAAGGACCTGGACGACATCGCGCGGGCGGTCGAGTCCCGCTACTGACCACCGCGCGGGCGTCCACCGCCGGACGCCCACCGCCGGACACTTCTCCGTCCGATTCCGGTCACCCCCCGGCATGTTCCGATGGAAAATGCCAGAACTCCCTCCCGGGACCACGCCGTTCAGTAACGTCACCGTCACTGCCGTTGCTCGCACGCCGTATCGGGAGGGGAACCCGCGTGCCCGGAATCGACGAGTGCCTGTCCGAGGCGATGACCCTGCCGGGCGCGCGCGGCGCCTGGCTGGTCGACTGGAACAGCGGCCTCGCACTCGGCACCGCGGGCGAGTCGCCGGTCGGCGACCACGAGACGACGGCCGCCGAGACCGCGGAACTCGCCCGCGCCGCAGCCGAGTTCGACTCCTTCACCGCCGCCGAGGGCACCGAGGGGGACGGCGGCGAACCGCCCGTCGAGGACCTCATCGTCACCACCCGGGCCGGCTACCACGTCCTCCGCTTCGTCCGGACCACCTTCGACTCCAGCGTCTTCCTCCACCTCTGGCTCGACCGCGCGACCGGCAACCTCGCCCTCGCCCGCATCCGCCTCGGCGACCTCGCCGAGCGGCTGGTCCTCGGATGAGCGTCTCCCCCATGCTCGTCCGGCTCGCCGCGGAGCGCGCCACCGGCGCCCTGCTGCGCGACCACGGCACCCTCTACCTCGTCGACGGCCGCGTCGTGCACGCCGAGAGCCCCGCCTCCCCCGGCCTGGACGTGCTGCTCACCACCGCCGGGCGGCTGCCCCGCGAGGGCTGGGACGAGGCCGTCGACCGGGCCGGCGCGCACCGCGCGGTCGGCCGCTTCCTCGTCGACAGCGGCCGGCTCGGCGACGGCGAGCTGGAGATCTGCCACCTCGGCGCCGTCTTCGACGCCGCCTTCTTCGCCCTCTCCCCCACCAGCGGCCCCACCCGCTTCAGGTACGGCGTCGGCCACTGGTTCGGCACCGTCCGCCCGGTCTCCGCCGAGGCCGTCGAGCGCGAGACGCTGCGCCGCCGCGAGCTCCTCGACGCCGTCTGGCCGTACGCCTCCGTCGACACCGCCCCCGTCGTGCCCCGCCCGGCCGCCCCCGGCCAGGGCGTCGGCGCCCGCCGGCGCGCCCTGCTCGCCGCCGCCGACGGCGTCCGCACCCCCGCCGAGCTGGCCCGGCTCCTCGGCCGCCCCGCCTTCCACACCCTCCTCGACGTCCGCAGGCTCGCCGCCGCCGGACTCGTCGAGCCCCCGCTCGGCGCGGCCCCCGAGACCACCCCCGTACCGCCCGCCCCGGCCCTCCCGCCGGTCCCCCCGGTATCCGACCCCGACATCGCCCTGCTGCGCCGGCTCCGTGACGCCCTGGAGGCACACCTGTGATGAGGCGTGCTCTGCGCCTGCGCGCCGAGAGGAGACAGTTGATGACAGCCGAAGCCGAGGTGCTCGGCGAACTCAGACGCCTGCGCGCCCGGCTGCCCCAGCTCACCGGGGCGCTCGCCGCCAGCGCCGACGGCCTGGTGCTCGCCCACGACACCGTGGACGGCGCCGCGGAGAACGTGGCCGCGCTGACCGCCGCCGCGCTCGGCGTCGGCCGGCGGCTCACCGAGTCCACCGGCCAGGGCGCCTTCCGCGAACTGCTCGTACGGGGCGAGGACGGCTACGTCGCCACGTACGCGGCCGGCGGCGCCGCCGTCCTCACCCTGCTCGCCGAACCCCGCGTCAACGTGGGCCGGCTCCACCTGGAGGCCCGCCGCGCCGGCGTCCGCATCGGCGCACTCGTCGACGGCGCGCTGGACCGCGGGGACACCCACTGACCCCACGCCATCCCATCCGTACGGAAGACAGAGAAGACAGAAGGAAGTCGCACCATGACCAACGTCGAAACCGCCCTCAAGGAAGCCGCCGCGATCGACGGCGCGATCGGCGCGGCCCTCGTCGACTACACCAGCGGCATGGCGCTCGGCACCGTCGGCGGCGGCCATGAGCTCGACCTGACCGTCGCCGCCGCCGGCAACACCGACGTGGTCCGGGCCAAGGTCCGGGCGATGGAGCTGCTGGGCATCGACGAGGAGATCGAGGACATCCTGATCACCCTCGGCACCCAGTACCACCTCATCCGGCTCCTCAAGAGCCGCAGCTCCCAGGGCCTCTTCCTCTACCTGGCCCTGTCGAAGGACCGCGCCAACCTGGCGATGGCCCGCCACCAGCTGAAGAGGATCGAGTCGAGCCTGGAGGTCTGACCGGCGCCGGGCCCCGCTACTCGACGAAGAGTCCCCGCTCCACGGCCTTCGCGTCGAACTGCTCCAGGCGCGCCTGCGCGTCCGGCAGCTCGTCGGCCATGGCCTCCAGGAGGACCCGGCCGAGGAGCATCGGCGCGCAGGCCGTGTCGAAGGCGAGCCCGGTGCCGACGGCGGCCGGGATGAGCAGGTCGGAGTGGGCGGCGACGGGCGCGAAGGCGGACTCGGCCACGGTCACCACCGTGAGCCCGGCCGCCCGCGCGTACTCGAGGGCCTCGACGACCTCGCGGGGGTGCCGGGGCAGCGCGAAGCAGAGCAGTGCGCCGGCCCCGGCCCGTACGGCCGCGTCGATCCGGTCGGTGAGCATCGAGCCGCCCTCGTCGAGCAGCCGGACGTCCGGGTGCACCTTGGCGGCGAAGTACGCGAAGCCGCGGGCCTGCGAGGAGGCGGCCCGCAGGCCCAGGACGAGCAGCGGGCGCGAGGCGGCCAGCAGCCGCCCGGCGCGCTCCACGGGCGCGGGGTCGGCGAGCAGCCCGGCGAGGTGCCGGAGGTTCTCGATCTCGGCGAGGACGGCCTGCTGGTACTCGTTGTGCCCGCCGTCCTCCGCCGCCCCGGCCGGTGCGGCGGCGGGCCCGGGCGGGGCGACCTCCCGCAGGTGGCGGCGGAGCGCCGGATAGCCGTCGAAGCCGAGGGCGACGGCGAAGCGGGTGACGGAGGGCTGGCTGACGCCGGCGAGCTCGGCGAGCTCGACGCTGGAGAGGAAGGGCGCGTCGGCGGCCCGCCGCACCATGCAGTGGGCGATCCGCCGCTGCGTGGGCGTGAGCCGGTGCCCCTCGAAGAGCGCCTGGAGCCGCCCGGCCGGGCTGTCGCTCATACCGTCCCCCTCCATCCCATCCATTCATCCCTGACCTTGTCTGCATAAGGATATGCAGAGGGTCACGCGACGGCGTCCGGACGGTCCGGGGGCTGTAACAAACGCCGGATCCCCGTGGATCCCGCCCCCCGCGCGGCAACACTACCGATGTCGCTCACAGACGGGCCGGCTCGGGCCGGCCACCGGGGGAAGAGGGAAACGACATGAACTCCACGACGGTCAGAGCCCGTTCGGGACGCCGGGGACTGCGCGCCGCCGTCCTCGGCGCGGCCGTGGTCGCGGCCCTGCTGACGACCACCGCCTGCCAGAACGAGGACGACGGCGCCAAGGGCACCGCGTCCCCGACGGGCACGCCGAAGACCACGGCGCCCGCCGCACCCACCACCGACTCCGGCACCGGCAGCAAGAGCCCCACGGCGACGGCCACCGAGAACGGCGACAGCGGCGAGACGGGCGGCGGCAACGGCACGGAGTACGCCGACTGCGAGGCCGCCGGCCTCGGCACGCACGTCGAGCTCCAGGACGAGCCCGGGCAGACCCCCCGGCACTTCCTGCTGACCGTCACCAACCGCAGCAAGACGCCCTGCGTCCTCAACGAGGCGCCGATCCTCCGCCTCAAGGCCGGCGACTCCGCCCCGATCGTCCGGACGCTCGGCGAGCCGGACGACGAGCCCGTGGTCGTCGAGGGCGGCGGCAAGGCCTACACGGGCCTGTACGTCTTCGGCAACGACGAGGGCGGCGAGGCGGAGTACGACCAGTCCGACCGGTTCACCGCCACGCTGGTCGCCGGCGAGGGCACCGAGCTGAGCGGCACCCTCGTCTTCGACCTGCCCGACGGCCTCGGCACCGTCTCCGTCGACGACGCGGCGCGGATCAACGGCTGGGCCGGCACCGAGGGCCTGGCGATGCGCCCGATCACGCAGCTCCGCCCGAACGGATGAGTGACGCGGGGACCGCCGCACCCCCATCGCTGGGGGGCGGGACGACGGCGGTCCCCGCGGGGGACACGGGCCCGGGTTCAGGGCCGGTCTCCGCGTCCGTGGCGTCGTCAGAGGTCCGGGAGCCGCTCCGGAGGTTCCGTGACGCCGATGGAGAACACTCTGCCGGAGGCGTGTTAAGCGGGTGCTGCGCGGACGTGACGCACTCGTACCGTTTGCGCGAACGCCCGCGCGAACACCCGCACGGAACCCTCCGGGCGGTTACTTGCCGCCGCCGGCCAGGAAGGCCAGCAGGTCCTGGCGGCTGACGACGCCGGTCGGCTTGCCCTCGACGAGGACGATGGCGGCGTCGGCGTCGCCGAGGACCGACATCAGGTCGGCGACCGGCTCACCGGAGCCGACCTGCGGCAGCGGCGCGGACATGTGGTCCTCCAGCGGGTCCCCCAGCTGCGCCTTCCGGGTGAAGAGGTGGTCCAGGAGCTCGCGCTCCACGACGGAGCCGATCACCTCGGCGGCCATGACGTCGGGGTGGCCGGCGCCCGGCTTCACGATCGGCATCTGGGAGACGCCGTACTCGCGCAGCACCTCGATGGCCTGGCCGACGGTCTCGTCCGGGTGCATGTGGACGAGGGACGGCAGGCCGCCCGACTTGTGCCGCAGGACGTCGGCGACGGTGGCGGTGGTGGTGTCCTCCAGGAAGCCGTGGCCGGCCATCCACTCGTCGCTGAAGATCTTCGACATGTAGCCGCGGCCCGAGTCCGGCAGCAGGACGACGACGACGTCGTCGGGGCCGAGGTCCTTGGCGACCTCCAGGGCGGCGACGACGGCCATGCCGCAGGAGCCGCCCACCAGGAGGCCCTCCTCCTTGGCGAGGCGGCGGGTCATCTGGAAGGAGTCCTTGTCGGAGACCGCGACGATCCGGTCGGTGACGTTGCGGTCGTAGGCGGTGGGCCAGAAGTCCTCGCCGACGCCCTCGACCAGGTACGGACGGCCGGAGCCGCCGGAGTAGACGGAGCCCTCGGGGTCGGCGCCGATCACCTCGACCTTGCCGCCGCTGACCTCCTTGAGGTAGTTGCCGGTGCCGGAGATGGTGCCGCCGGTGCCGACGCCCGCGACGAAGTGGGTGATCTTCCCCTCCGTCTGCTCCCACAGCTCGGGACCGGTGGTCTCGTAGTGCGAGCGCGGGTTGTTCGGGTTCGAGTACTGGTCGGGCTTCCAGGCGCCGGGCGTCTCGCGGACCAGGCGGTCGGAGACGTTGTAGTACGAGTCCGGGTGCTCGGGGTCGACGGCGGTGGGGCAGACGACCACCTCGGCGCCGTACGCCCGCAGCACGTTGATCTTGTCGAGGGACACCTTGTCCGGGCAGACGAAGATGCACTTGTAGCCCTTCTGCTGGGCCACGATCGCCAGGCCGACACCGGTGTTGCCCGACGTGGGCTCGACGATGGTGCCGCCGGGCTTCAGCTCGCCGCTCTGCTCGGCCGCCTCGATCATCCGCAGCGCGATGCGGTCCTTGACCGACCCGCCCGGGTTGAAGTACTCGACCTTGGCGAGGACGGTGGCCTGAATGCCTGCCGTCACGTTGTTGAGCTTCACCAGCGGGGTGTTGCCGACGAGGCTGATCATCGAGTCGTGGAATTGCACCGTGTTCTCCGGGGTCTCCGTAATGGTGTGGCCAGCGTATGCGTAGTCGGGACGCCTTTCGGGGCAGGTAGACCCTGAACGGACCCGAAGGAGCTGTGGGACCGGTACGGCTCGGAGGAGGTGACGCCCGAGATGTCCAGGGCGAGGGTGGCGCGCCGGATCGCGGCGGGAGCGGCGTACGGCGGCGGGAGCATCGGCCTGATCGGCGTGGCCGCGGTCGGGATCCTGCTGGCGGAGGCACAGCTCGCGAAGCGGACGGTGGGCACGGGGACGGCGCCCCTGCCGCCGGCGGTGGACGGGCTCTACGGCAGGACCTTCGGCACGGAGGACCCGCTCCGGCTGGCCCTTCTGGGTGATTCCACGGCCGCCGGACAGGGGGTGCGCCGGGCGGGTCAGACGCCGGGCGCGCTGCTCGCCTCGGGGCTCGCGGCGGTCGCGGAGCGCCCGGTGGTGCTGAAGAACGTGGCGCTGTCGGGGGCCCGCTCGGACGATCTGGAGCGGCAGGTGTCGCTGCTGCTCGCGCAGCCGCTGGGCCCGCCGGACGTCTGCGTGATCATGATCGGGGCGAACGACGTGACGCACCGGATGCCGGCGACGGAGTCGGTACGGCTCCTGGCGGCGGCGGTGCGGCGGCTGCGGACGGCCGGGGCGGAGGTGGTGGTCGGCACCTGCCCGGACCTGGGCACGATCGAGCCGGTCTACCAGCCGCTGCGCTGGCTGGCCCGGCGGGCCTCCCGGCAGCTGGCGGCGGCGCAGACGATCGTGGTGGTGGAGCAGGGCGGGCGGACGGTGTCGCTCGGCGACCTGCTGGGCCCGGAGTTCGCGGCGAACCCGCGGGAGATGTTCGGGGTGGACCTCTTCCACCCGTCGGCGGAGGGGTACGCGACGGCGGCGATGGCCGTGCTGCCGACCCTGTGCGCCGCGCTCGGCGTGTGGCCGGAGCCCGACCGGCTGGAGCCGGGCCGCCGGGAGGACATGCTGCCGGTGGCGAAGGCGGCGGCCGAGGCGGCGAAGCAGGCGGGCACCGAGGTGACCGGGGCCCGGGCCCCGTGGGCGCTCCTGAAGCACCGGCGCCGGCGGCGGCTGACGGAGGCGGCGGAGGCCGAGGCCGCGGAGGCGCAGAGCGCGGAGGCGGAGGCGGAGGGCGCGGAGGCGGAGGGCGCGGCCCCCGGGGACGTACGGGAGTCCCGTCAGGGGCCGCACCCCGAGCCGCTGCCCCACGACTCCCCCCACACCTGAGCAAGCGCTTAGAAAAGAGGCCCTCGTCACACGTCGATCCCGATGACCCCGTGCGGTACGTGCAGGTAACTTCCCCTTGAGTCCGACCGTCCACCAGCCCCCTGGAGCCGTGATGCCCGAAGCCGTGATCGTCTCGACCGCCCGTTCCCCCATCGGCCGGGCCTTCAAGGGCTCCCTGAAGGACCTGCGCCCCGACGACCTCACGGCCACGATCATCCAGGCCGCGCTCGCCAAGGTCCCCGAGCTGGACCCGCGCGACATCGACGACCTGATGCTGGGCTGCGGCCTCCCGGGCGGCGAGCAGGGCAACAACCTGGGCCGGATCGTCGCCGTGCAGATGGGCATGGACCACCTGCCGGGCTGCACCATCACCCGCTACTGCTCCTCCTCGCTGCAGACCTCCCGCATGGCGCTGCACGCGATCAAGGCGGGCGAGGGCGACGTCTTCATCTCGGCGGGCGTCGAGATGGTGTCCAGCTTCGCCCGGGGCAACTCGGACTCGTGGCCCGACACCCACAACCCGTTCTTCGCCGAGGCCGAGGCCCGCACCGCGGCCGTCGCCGCCTCCGAGGGCTCCACCTGGCACGACCCGCGCGAGGACGGCCTCGTCCCCGACGCGTACATCGCCATGGGCCAGACCGCGGAGAACCTCGCCCGCTGGAAGGGCATCAGCCGCCAGGAGATGGACGAGTTCGGCGTCCGCTCGCAGAACCTCGCCGAGCAGGCCATCAAGAACGGCTTCTGGGAGCGCGAGATCACCCCGGTGACGACCCCGGACGGCACGGTCGTCGCCACGGACGACGGCCCGCGCGCCGGCGTCACCCTGGAGGGCGTGCAGGGCCTCAAGCCGGTCTTCCGCCCCGACGGCCTGGTCACCGCCGGCAACTGCTGCCCGCTGAACGACGGCGCCGCCGCGCTCGTCATCATGTCGGACACCAAGGCCCGCGAGCTCGGCCTGACCCCGCTGGCCCGGATCGTCTCCACCGGCGTCTCCGGCCTCTCCCCCGAGATCATGGGCCTCGGCCCGGTCGAGGCGTCGAAGCAGGCCATCGCGCGCGCCGGCCTCACCGTCGGCGACATCGACCTCGCCGAGATCAACGAGGCCTTCGCCGCCCAGGTCATCCCCTCCTACCAGGAGCTCGGCCTGGACCTGGACAAGGTGAACGTCAACGGCGGCGCCATCGCCGTCGGCCACCCCTTCGGCATGACGGGCGCCCGCATCACCGGCACCCTGATCAACAGCCTCCAGTTCCACGACAAGCAGTTCGGCCTGGAGACCATGTGCGTCGGCGGCGGCCAGGGCATGGCCATGGTCATCGAGCGCCTCAGCTAGCAGTACGGCCGCGCGGGGCTGCGGGGGGGGCTGCGCTCTCCACTCGCCGAACGCGTCAACCACCCCGCGTCCAAGCCGTGACCGAATCTCCCCCAGGATGTGACATACATCCCGGGGGAGTTCGTTTTCCCAGGTCAGAGCTGGTATGGGACTAAACGCCCGGCCAAAATACCTGTCCGTTTCGTGACGTAATGCACTGACAGGGGGTCCCGGGCCACGACAAGCTGATGTAGGAAGTCGGGGGATCGACTCGAATCGGGAGTACGTCAGTGAGCGCCATGTCTCTTGCCCTGCTGCTGACCACGGCCGCTGCCACGGCCGTGGGCGCTGCTGCCCTGCACCACGTGCGGGGTCTCCGCAAGGAGGTCACCGCCCTGCGCACCGAGCTCGCCGCCGACCGCGGCGTGACGGTCCCCGCGGCCCGCACCTCGCCCGCCGCCGAGATACGGGCCGCGGTCGCCGAGGCGCTGGCCGAGGAGCGCGAGCGCGAGCTCGCCGAGGCGCGGGCCTTCTGGGCGGCGCAGGAGGCCCGGGACGCGGCCGACGCGCCCTCCGCCCTCCTCGGCGGCCTGGGCGGCGAGGAGCCCACCGGGGTCTTCGTCCCGCGCCAGTCCGACTTCGTGGGCCTGGAGGCGATGGCCCTGGAGGCCATGGAGGCCGAGGCGGCGGCGCTCGACGGCATCGTCGAGCCGGTGGACGACTTCCCCGAGTACCCCGAGTACCCCGAGGACTCCGCGGAGCTGGCCGCCGCCCGCCGCCGGCACCCCTCGCACCCGGACTTCGTGCCGGTGCAGACGCCGGTCGTCACGGACCACGAGCGCACGGTGTCCCGCCTGGAGGAGCTGGCCGACACGGCCACGGCCCTCACGGACGTCCGCCCCGGCCCGCTCGGCACGCTCGACGTGTACGTCTTCGCCGACGGTACGACGCTCTGCATGACCCCCGGCCACCGCGAGACCGCCGAGCGCCTCGCCGACGCCCTCCGCGCCGGCCGCTCCCCGGTCCTCCTCGGCGGCTCCGGCGTCTCCGGCGCCTTCGCCCTGACCTTCTCCTACGGCGACACGGACGAGGAAAACGTGTACATCCTGGCGGACCGGGTCATCGCGTCCCTCTGACTTTCCCGCGCCGCCTCCGACCGCCGGGTGGCGGGCCGGGACGGCGCCCCTTGCCGGGCCCGGGCTTTCCGCGCCTGGACCCGCACCCGGGCTCACAGCCCCGCCGCTACAGCCCCGACCGCTCCAGCGCCTCCCGCACCAGCCTCACGGCCTCGCCCAGCTCCCGCTCGCGGGAGGGGGACGGGGCCGTTCGCAGTGCCTCGGCCAGATCGACACCGGCCACGGCGAGCTGGTCCGCGACCACGAACACCCCCGCGTCGGGGACGAGGCGCGGCTCGAGCCCGGGCGTCTCGACCCGCTGCGCCCGCACCGCCAGCTCCCGCGCCAGCGCGAGGCCCTCCGCCGCCGCCCCCCGCTGGAGGCGGCTCTGCGGGGCCGCCCGCAGCCGGTCGGCGAAGCGTTCCACGGCGGCGGTCAGTTCACTCGTATCCAGCACCCGGCCGACCCTACCGCCCCCCGCGCACGCGAAAGGGCCCGCCCGGCGGGTGCCGGACGGGCCCTTCCCCCGAGTCACGGGGTGCGTCAGTCGTCGCCCTGGAGGATCGACAGGAGACGCAGCATCTCCAGGTAGATCCAGACCAGCGTCATGGTGAGACCGAAGGCGGCCAGCCAGGCCTCCTCGCGCGGAGCGCCGTAGGTGACGCCGTCCTCGACCTGCTTGAAGTCGAGGGCGAGGAAGCAGGCGCCCAGGATGATGCCGATGACACCGAAGAGGATGCCGAGGCCACCGCTGCGGAAGCCGAGGCCGTCACCGCCGGCGAAGACGGAGAACAGCAGGTTGACCACCATGAGCAGCATGAAGCCCATGGCCGCGGCCATCACGAAGCCGGTGAAGCGGCGGTTGACCCGGATCCAGCCCATCTTGTACGCGATGAGCACGCCGGCGAAGACCGCCATGGTGCCGAGCACGGCCTGGGTGACCACGCCGTCGGCGATGTACGTCGAGACGGCGGCCGAGATCACACCGAGGAAGACGCCCTCGAAGGCCGCGTAGCCCAGGATCAGCGCCGGCGCCGGCTTGCGCTTGAAGGACTGCACCAGCGCCAGGACGAGCGCCACCAGGGCGGCGCCGACGGCGATGCCGTACGACTTGTTGACGTTCGCCGCGTCGACCGGCAGCAGGAACCACGACAGGACGGCGGTGAGCACGACCGTGCCGAGCGTCATGGCCGTACGGCTCACGACGTCGTCGATCGTCATCACATTGCCGCGCGCCTGCTGCGGGGCGCCCGTCTGGACGTCCTGCGGCGCGTAGGGGTTGGTGGCGTACGGGTTGGCCGTCGCACCGTCGGCGTACGGGGTGCCGGTCGCGTACGGGTTCGTTCCGACGGCGGGGCCCCCGGCCTGCGGCTGCTGCGCGTTGAAGCCCGCGTAGCCGTTGTCGCGGCTGAACCCCCGTCGCGAGAAGACCGGGTTGCTGCTCCTCATCTCACTCCTCCATGGACGGCCGCACTGGCGCGACCTTGCGTCAAGAGTAATGCGTAGGCAAAAGAAACTCTCTAGTGCCCGGGGAGGATCTTTCGGGCGGCGGGAGGAGGGGTGCGGGGGGAGGTGCGGGGAGGGGGTGCGGGGAGGGGCCGTGGGCCGGGCCACAGGGTCTCCTGGGGCCCGAGTGGTGCCCGGAACCGGACTTGAACCGGTACGGCCCGAAGGCCAGCGAGGTTTAAGCTCGCCGTGTCTGCTATTCCACCATCCGGGCGTGCTCGCGATTGCTCCGCGTTAGCACAGGAGCCTATCGGGGCCCTTCCCCCGTTCAGCGGTAACGAGGGAGCGATGTTGTCTTATTTTATTGACGTCTGAGGGTGCGTCAGCGCAGGTCGGCGGCGTTTTCGCGAACTTCGACCGAGGTCGCGGGCGCAAAGCGGTCACCCCCGGAATGACCAGATCTCGCCGCAGGTGTGTCACCTTCCGCCGCGGCCCCCTCGTCGGGGTCGCCGTCATACCAGAGGAGGAGGCGGGCGGGTCGTGGTCCGACCCGAGAGGGCCCCGGGAACGGGCACGTGGGCGGACGACCGCGACAAGAACGTTCGAAACGATGGACTGGTTCCCGGAACACCGGGTTTCCCCTCTGCCGATCGACCGTCGTGACAGGAGTCCCCACGTGACCACCACTCCCACCGTGCCCCGCGCCACCGCCGTGGCCGCCCGCGCCACGGAACTCACGAAGGTCTACGGCCAGGGCGAGACCCAGGTGATCGCGCTCGACCGGGTCAGCGTGGACTTCCGCCAGGGCGAGTTCACCGCGATCATGGGCCCCTCCGGCTCCGGCAAGTCGACGCTCATGCACTGCGTCGCCGGCCTCGACTCCTTCTCCTCCGGTTCGGTCCGGATCGGCGACACCGAGCTCTCCTCCCTCAAGGACAAGCAGCTCACCCAGCTCCGCCGGGACAAGATCGGCTTCATCTTCCAGGCGTTCAACCTGCTGCCGACCCTCACCGCCATGGAGAACATCACGCTCCCCATGGACATCGCCGGCCGCAAGGCGGACCAGGCGTGGGTCCAGAAGGTCATCGACATGCTCGGCCTCTCCGGCCGCCTCAAGCACCGCCCGACCGAGCTCTCCGGCGGCCAGCAGCAGCGCGTCGCCGTCGCCCGCGCCCTCGCCTCCCAGCCGGAGATCATCTTCGGTGACGAGCCCACCGGAAACCTGGACTCCCGCTCCGGCGCCGAGGTCCTCGGCTTCCTCCGGAACTCGGTGCGCGAGCTCGGCCAGACCGTCGTCATGGTCACCCACGACCCCGTCGCCGCCTCCTACGCCGACCGCGTGATCTTCCTGGCGGACGGCCGGATCGTCGACGAGATGCTGCGTCCCACCGCCGACGGCGTTCTCGACCGCATGAAGGCCTTCGACGCCAAGGGCCGTACGAGCTGACGCGGACACGCCGGCCCCGCACCTGACTTCCGTCCCGCCTTCCTCCAGGACCTCATCCATGTTCCGTACCGCCCTGCGCAACGTCCTCGCGCACAAGGCGCGGCTGCTGATGACCGTGCTCGCCGTGATGCTCGGCGTCGCCTTCGTCTCCGGCACCCTCGTCTTCACCGACACCCTCTCCCAGGCCTTCCGGGCCCAGTCCGCGAAGAGCTACGACGACGTCGCCGTCGCCGTCAGCATGCGGCCGAACCCCGAGGAGGCCGCCAAGAACCCGGGCCTCTCGCAGGCGACCGTCGACAAGGTCGCGAAGCTCGACGGCGTCACCGGCGTCCGGCCCCGCGTCGACGGCTTCGCCGGCGTGCCGGACGAGAAGGGCAGGCTGATCGGCGCCGGGTGGTCCAACAGGGGCACCAACTTCGCCCCCGGCCCCGACGGCAAGGACCCGTCCTTCGCCTTCACCTCCGGCAACGGCCCCACCGAGCCGGGCCAGATCGCCCTCGACAAGGAGACCGCCGACAAGGGCGGCTACCAGGTCGGCGAGCGGGTCCGCGTCGCCACCAACGGCCCGGTGAAGGAGTACACCCTCTCCGGCGTCTTCACCACGGAGGACGGCGCCGTCAGCGCCGGCGGCAGCCTCGTCGTCTTCGACGCCCCGGTCGCCCAGAAGCTGTACCTGAAGCCCGGCTACTACTCCGACCTGAACGTCTCGGCCGCCCAGGGCACCGACGCCGACAAGCTCCTCGACGAGGTCCTGAAGGTCGTCCCGAAGGCCGCCACCGCGCAGACCGGCCAGGCCCTCGCCGACCAGCAGGCCCGCGACATCGAGTCCGGCCTCGGCGCGCTCAACCAGACGCTCCTCGCCTTCGCCGGCATCGCGCTCTTCGTCGGCGTCTTCCTGATCTCCAACACCTTCACCATGCTGGTCGCCCAGCGCACCAAGGAGCTCGCCCTGATGCGCGCGGTGGGTGCCTCGCGCAAGCAGATCACCCGCTCCGTCCTCGCCGAGGCCGGCATCGTCGGCCTGGTCGCCTCCGCCGTCGGCTACGTCCTCGGCATCGGGCTCGCCATGGGCCTGCGCTCCGGCATGGCCGCCTTCGACTTGAAGGTCCCCGACGGCGACCTGGTCCTCGGCGCCACCCCGGTGCTCTCCGCCTTCGGCGTCGGCGTCGTCATCACCATGCTGGCCGCCTGGCTGCCCGGCCGCCGCGCAGCGAAGATCCCGCCGGTCGCCGCCATGAACAGCGTCCACGCCACCCCGAACGCCAAGTCGCTCGTCGTGCGGAACTCGATCGGCGCCGCGATCACCGCGATCGGCGCGGTCCTGATCGTGCTCGGCGCCGACACCGGCGGCGACGAGGGCCGGATGACGATCGCGGGCGGCGCCTTCGCCACCCTCATCGGCGTCATCATCCTGATCCCGTTCCTGTCCCGGCCCGTGATCGCCCTGATCCGCCCCTTCTTCGTGAAGGCCTTCGGGATCTCCGGCAAGCTCGCCGGCCTCAACGCGGTCCGCAACCCGCGCCGCACCGGCGCCACCGCCTCCGCCCTCGCCATCGGCCTCACCCTCGTCACCGGCCTCACCGTCATCGGCGTCAGCGCCGGCCAGGCCCTCGACAAGATGACGGTCGAGCAGATCAAGGCCGACTACATGGTCACCATGGCCAGCGGCGAGGGCCTGTCGCAGGAGACCCTGACGGCCCTGGAGAAGGCCCCGGGCGTCACCGCGGTCTCCCCGCAGCAGGCCGGCGCCTTCGAGATCAAGGGCTCGTACGTCTCCGCCTCCGGCGTCACCCCCGGTGACATCGAGAAAGTCCTCAAGGTCGACGTCGTGAACGGCTCGCTCGCCGCCCTCGGCGACGGACAGATCGGCGTCGCCGAGAAGACCGCCGCCAAGCGCGGCCTGAAGGTCGGCGCCTCCGTCCCGGTCGAGTACCTCGACAGGAAGAAGGGCACGCTGACCGTCGGCGCGGTCTACAAGGACAGCGAGTTCCTCTCCCCCGTCCTCGTCGACGCGAGGATCCTCGACGCGCACGACCCGGAGAAGTACATCCCGCAGATCTTCGTCTCCACCGACGGCGGTCCCAGCGACGCCCGCGAGCAGGCGCTGATCAAGGCCCTGGGCGACAACCCTGCGATCACCGTCATGGACCACAAGGACATCCGTGACGAGTTCGGCGGGACGATCAACCTGCTCCTGAACATCATGTACGGCCTGCTCGCGATGGCCCTGATCATCGCCGTCCTCGGCGTCGTCAACACCCTCGCGATGTCCGTCTTCGAGCGGCAGCAGGAGATCGGCATGATCCGGGCGATCGGTCTCGACCGCCGCCGGGTGAAGCGCATGGTCCGCCTGGAGGCCGTGGTCATCTCGGTCTTCGGCGCGATCGTCGGCATCGGCCTCGGCACCTTCCTCGCCTGGGCCATCGGCAAGACCTTCGAGTCGAGCCTGCCGGGCTACGGCCTGGTCGTGCCCTGGGACCGGGTCGGGATCTTCCTCCTCCTGGCTGCCCTGGTCGGCGTCCTCGCCTCGCTCTGGCCGGCCCGCAGCGCCGCCCGCCTGAACATGCTCGCCGCCATCAAGGCGGAGTGACACCGGGCGCGAGGAAGGGCCGGGGTTCCCACGGGAACCCCGGCCCTTTCGTCACTCCGTCCACTCCCGTGACCGCAGCGGCAGCCCGCCCGCCCCCGACGGCGGCGTCTTCACCGCCAGGAACTGGTTCACGCCGATCCGGTTGCGCTCGAAGGAGACCGCCGAGGCCGCCATGTAGAGCCGCCAGATCCTGGCCCGGCCCGGGGAGGTCAGCCGGACCGCCCGGTCCCACTGCCCCTCCAGGTTCGCCACCCAGCGGCGCAGCGTCAGCGCGTAGTGCTCGCGGAGCGCCTCCACGTCGCGGACCTCGAAGCCGGCGTCCTCCAGGGCCGTCAGGGTGCGGCCCATCGGGGCGAGTTCGCCGTCGGGGAAGACGTACGCGTCGATGAAGGCGTCCACCTCGTACGCCTCCTCGTCGGGCTCCGGGCGGCGCGAGATCTGGTGGTTCAGGAGCCGTCCGCCGGGCTTCAGGAGGCCGTACAGGAGGTCGGTGTACTCCCGGTACTTCGCCGCTCCGACGTGCTCGGCCATGCCGATGGAGGAGATCGCGTCGAACGGCCCGTCGGAGACGTCCCGGTAGTCCTGGACCCGGATCTCGATCCGGTCGGTGAGGCCCTCCTCGGCGATCCGCTTGCGGGCGAAGGCGGCCTGCTCGCGGGAGAGGGTGATGCCGACGACCCGGGCGCCGTACTCGCGGGCGGCGTGGATCGCCATCGAGCCCCAGCCGCAGCCGACGTCGAGGAGCCGGTCGCCCTCCTTCAGGGCCAGCTTGCGGGCGACGAGGTCCAGCTTGGCCCGCTGGGCCTCCTCCAGGGTCCCGTCGTCGGTCCAGTAGGCGCACGAGTAGACCATCGACGGGCCGAGGACCAGCGCGTAGAAGTCGTTGCCGACGTCGTAGTGGTGGCTGATCGCCTGCCGGTCGCTGCGCCTGCTGTGCCGGCCGCCGCCGCGGCCCTTCGCCTCCTCGGCCGGCGGCTTCGGCGGCGGCAGCGGTCCGGCGAGTCTCAGCAGCGCCCCGGCGGCGGCCCGCATCCGCGGATCGCGTACGGAGGAGAGCAGGCCGCGAGTCTCCTCGCCGCGCTCCCAGATCAGTCCGGAGAGCCGGTCCAGGGCCTCGTACAGGTCTCCCTCGACGTCGAGCTCGCCGGCCACCCAGGCGCGGGCCAGGCCCAGTTCGCCGGGCTTCCAGATCATGCGGCGCAGCGCCTTGCGGTCCCGGATCACGAGCACGGGTCCGTCTCCCGCCGGCCCTGCCTCGCTGCCGTCCCAGGCGCGCAGGCGCACCGGGAGGGGACTTCCCAGCAGATCCTCGGCGAGGGTCGCGAGCCGCGTCGCGGCGTCGGCCATGGTGAAACACCTCCGTGGTCCTTGCCCCAGCTTCGTTCGTCACCAAGGGAACACCGTCCGTAGGGGTTTCCCATCCCGCCGCGACGCAAGGACTCGGCAAAGCGTGCCGAAAACACGCCGAAGGGCCGCCCGCACCACGGATGACGGACGGCCCTTCGGTACTGCTCGGGGTGGTGCTACGCCTTGGCCTTCTCCGGCGCCTTGGCCGCGGCGGGGGCCGGGGCGGGCTTGGCGGCCTCGTAGAACTCCTCGCGCGGCGTCTCCATGGCGCCGAGCGAGACGACCTCGCGCTTGAGGAACATGCCGAGGGTCCAGTCGGCGAAGACGCGGATCTTGCGGTTGAAGGTCGGCATCGCCATGCCGTGGTAGCCACGGTGCATGTACCAGGCGAGACGGCCCTTGAGCTTGATCTTCATCTTGCCCATGACGATCATGGCGACGCCCTTGTGCAGACCGAGGCCGGCCACGGCGCCCTTGTTGGCGTGGCTGTACTCCTTCTGCGGGAAGCCGCGCATGCCGGACACGACGTTGTCGCCGAGGATCTTGGCCTGGCGCAGGGCGTGCTGGGCGTTCGGCGGGCACCAGGCGCGCTCGGCCGGGACGCCGGCCTTGATCGCGGCCATGTCCGGGACCTGGGCGTTGTCGCCCGCGGCCCAGACATAGTCCATGCCGTTGACCTGGAGCTTCTCGTTGCAGTCCACGTGGCCGCGGGGGCCGAGCGGGAGGCCGAAGCGGGCGAGGGCCGGGTTCGGCTTGACGCCGGCGGTCCACACGATGGTGCTGGAGTCGACCTCCAGGCCGTTCTTGAGCACGACGTGGCCGTCCACGCAGGAGTCCATGGAGGTCTCCAGGTAGATCTCGATCCCGCGGCTCTCCAGGTGCTCCTTGCCGTACTGGCCGAGCTTGGGGCCCACCTCGGGAAGGATCTTGTCCGCGGCGTCGACCAGGATGAAGCGCATGTCCTCGCGCGACACGTTCTGGTAGTACTTCGCGGCGTCGCGGGCCATGTCCTCGACCTCGCCGATCGTCTCGGCACCGGCGAAGCCACCACCGACGAAGACGAAGGTCAGGGCCTTGCGGCGGACCTCCTCGTCGGTGGTCGAGTCGGCCTTGTCCAGCTGCTCGAGGACGTGGTTGCGCAGGCCGATGGCCTCCTCGATGCCCTTCATGCCGATGCCCTGCTCGGCGAGGCCGGGGATCGGGAAGGTGCGGGAGACGGCACCCATCGAGATGACCAGGTAGTCGAACGGCAGCTCGTACGCCTCGCCGACGAGCGGCGCGATCGTGGCGACCTTGCGGTCCTGGTCGATGGTGGTGACCCGGCCGGTGAGCACCTCGGCTCCGCGCACGACGCGTCGCAGCGGGACGACGACGTGGCGCGGCGAGATGCTGCCGGCGGCGGCTTCGGGGAGGAAGGGCTGATAGGTCATGTACGACCGGGGGTCGACGACCGTGACGGTCGCCTCGGCGTAACGCATCTTCTTGAGGATGCGCCGCGCGGCGTACAGGCCAACGTACCCGCCGCCTACGATGAGGATCCTGGGACGCTCCGTGGTGCTCATGCCATCGAGTATCCACCCACTCGGAGGGGTCACCTCGTGCGCCCCTTCACAAGCTTCCGAGGGTGCTCTGCTACACTCCGCCGCCCACGTGATCCAGGTCATGGTCGTGCAAAGGAACCGGAATGCACTGGTGAACGTTGTTCACCCCTACTGAACTGGCCTGGAGAGCGCCCGTTAACGCTGAACCAGCAGGTGCGTTCACACGATGGAAACTTCGAGCGAAGTGGCCTCCGCGCCTGCGAAAGGGCCCTGAGGGCCCCCTCGGAGGGTCCGAAGACCTCCCCTAGGTGCCATCAGGGCCCTTTTCCTTGTGAAGAACTTCACGAAGCTTTTCCGACGGGCTGTCGCCGGAGCCTCGATAGCTGCCCGCTATGCCACGGATAGGGCGATCCCATCGAGGATGTCGTGCTCGCTGACCACGACCTCGGTGGCTCCGACCCGCTCGACGATCTCCTGGAGGACGAGCGCGCCGGCCACGATGACGTCCACCCGGCCGGGGTGGATGACCGGGACGGCGGCCCGCTCGTCGTGGGTGGAGGCGAGCAGCCGCCTTGTGACCTCGGCGACCTGGGCGGCGGAGATCCGGGAGTGGTGGATCTTCTCGGAGTCGTACTCCGCGAGCCCGAGGGCGAGGGCGGCGACGGTGGTGACGGAGCCGGCCAGGCCGACGAGGGTGGCGGCCGAGGTGATCGGCACGGTCCCGGCGGCGAGGTCCAGGGCGGCGCGGACGTCGGCGCGGATGGCCTCGGCCTCCTCGGCGGTCACCGGGTCGTGGCGGACGTGCCGCTCGGTGAGCCGGACGCAGCCGATGTCGACGGAGCGGGCGGCCTCGACCTCCCGGGTGCCGACGACGAACTCGGTGGAGCCGCCGCCGATGTCCACGACCAGGCGGCGGTCGTCGCCGGGCAGCGAGCCGGTGGCGCCGGTGAAGGAGAAGGCGGCCTCCTGGTCGCCGGAGATGACCTCGGGCTCGACGCCGAGGATCGCCACGACCCCGTCGACGAAGTCCTGCCGGTTCTCGGCGTCGCGGGAGGCGGAGGTGGCGACGAAGCGGATCCGCTCGGCGCCGAGCTCCTTGATGACCGCGGCGTACTCGCGGCAGGCGGCGAAGGTCCGCTCCAGGGCCTCGGGGGCGAGCCGGCCGGTCCGGTCGACGCCCTGGCCGAGCCGGACGATCGTCATCCGCCGGTCCAGCTCGACGAGCTCGCCGGTATCCGGACGGACGTCGGCGACGAGGAGGCGGATGGAGTTGGTGCCGCAGTCGATTCCGGCGACCCGGGTCACTTGACGGACTCCTTGTCGTCCGCGCACGGATTCACGCACGGTCCCTTGGCCCACCACTCGGGGAGCATCGCGAGGGCCTCGTCGCCGAAGGGGTTCACGCCGGGGCCCGCCACGAGGGAGTGGCCGACGAGGACGTGCAGGCACTTCACGCGGTCGGGCATGCCGCCGGCGCTGGGGAAGCCCTCCAGGACCTCGATGGCGTCGCGGCGGGCGAGGTAGTCCTCGTGCGCGGCGCGGTAGGCGGCGGCGAGCTCGGGATCGGTGGCGAGCCGGGCCTGCATCTCCTTCATGACCCCGTTGGCCTCCAGGGTGCCGATGGCCGAGGCCGCCCGGGGGCAGGTGAGGTAGTACGTGGTCGGGAAGGGGGTGCCGTCGGGCAGCCGGGGCGCGGTCTCGACGACGTCCGGGTTGCCGCAGGGGCAGCGGTGCGCGATGGCGCGCAGTCCGCGCGGCGGGCGGCCGAGCTGGGCTTCGAAGGCGGCGACGTCCGCCTCGGTGGGCTCGGTGCGTTCGGTCTGCGGAGGGGGCGTGTCCATGTCTCGGATCCTGGGTCGGTTCAGTTGCGGTCGGCGTGGTCGACGCCGTCCCAGAGGTTGTCGTACCAGGGCCGGTCGGCCGTGCCCTGGTCGGCGCGGGGGCGGTCGGCCGCCCCGGGGTCGTTCACGGTGAAGCCGGTCTCGCCGGGGAGCACGTAGTGGAGGTGCTCGCGGGCGAGGCGGCGGACGTAGGCCGGGTCCTGGAGGCGGGCCTTCTCGTCCCGCAGCTCCTCGACCCGCTGTGCCGCCTCGGCGGCCCTGCGTTCCTGTTCTTCGATCTCGCCCTGCTGGGAGACGTAGCTCCTTATCGGGTAGGCGAGGGCGACGACGAGGGAGCAGACCACGAGCGCGAGGAAGGCGGCGCGGCCGGTGAGCCGGGAGCGCCGGGCCTGGCGGCGGGTCTGGGAGCGGTAGACGCGGGCCGCGGTCTGCTCGCCGAGCAGCCTGATCCGGGTCGCGGTGGAGAACCGGTCCCCGTTCTTCACGGCCATGCCGTCTCGCCTCCCCTGGTCATACGTACGTCCCCGCACACGGTACGGGACCGGGTGCGGGGACGTACGGAAGCGGCCCTGCCGGGCCGGATGTCAGCCCTTGAAGCGCGGGAAGGCGCTGCGGCCGGCGTAGACGGCGGCGTCGTCGAGGATCTCCTCGATGCGCAGCAGCTGGTTGTACTTGGCGACGCGCTCGGAGCGGGCCGGGGCGCCGGTCTTGATCTGGCCGCAGTTGGTGGCGACGGCGAGGTCGGCGATGGTGACGTCCTCGGTCTCGCCGGAGCGGTGGGACATCATGCACTTGAAGCCGTTGCGCTGGGCGAGCTCGACGGCGTCGAGGGTCTCGGTCAGCGAGCCGATCTGGTTGACCTTCACCAGGAGGGCGTTGGCGGACTTCTCCTCGATGCCGCGGGCGAGGCGCTCGGGGTTGGTGACGAAGAGGTCGTCGCCGACGAGCTGGACCTTGTCGCCCAGCTTCTCGGTGATGACGTTCCAGCCGGCCCAGTCGTCCTCGAACAGCGGGTCCTCGATGGAGACGAGCGGGTACGCGGAGACGAGCTCCTCGTAGTACTCCGTCATCTCGGCGGCGGAGCGCTCCTTGCCCTCGAAGAGGTACTTGCCGTCCTTGTAGAACTCGGAGGCGGCGACGTCCAGGGCGAGGGCGACGTCCTTGCCGGGCACGTAGCCGGCCTGCTTGATGGCCTCCAGGATGAGGTCGAGCGCCTCACGGTTGGAGCCGAGGTTCGGGGCGAAGCCGCCCTCGTCGCCGAGGCCGGTGGAGAGGCCCTTGGTCTTCAGGACGGACTTGAGGGTGTGGTAGACCTCGGTGCCCCAGCGAAGGGCCTCGGAGAAGGACTCCGCGCCGATCGGGGCGATCATGAACTCCTGGATGTCGACGTTGGAGTCGGCGTGCGACCCACCGTTGAGGATGTTCATCATCGGAACGGGCAGCAGGTGCGCGTTCGGGCCGCCGAGGTAGCGGAAGAGGGGGAGGTCGCTGGCCTCGGAGGCGGCGTGCGCGACGGCGAGGGAGACGCCGAGGATGGCGTTGGCGCCGAGCGACGACTTGTCCGGGGTGGCGTCCAGGTCGAACATGGCCTGGTCGATCAGGCGCTGCTCGGTGGCGTCGTAGCCGACGAGCTCCGGGCCGATCTGCTCGATGACGGCGAGGACGGCCTTCTCGACACCCTTGCCGAGGTAGCGGTTCTGGTCACCGTCGCGGAGCTCCAGGGCCTCGAACGCACCGGTGGAGGCACCGGACGGGACGGCAGCACGGCCGGTGCTGCCGTCGTCGAGGCCGACCTCGACCTCGACCGTGGGGTTGCCTCGGGAGTCCAGGATTTCCCGGGCTACGACGACGTCGATGGACGGCACGAGCATCTCCTTCTGGGATGTGACGCTAGGTGTGACGCATGGGTCGCAAGGTCTCGTTCGCCTTGCGACAAGAGCCTAACCGGCTCCGGGGCTCCGGCCAGCCGACCGCCCGTCCCCTGGGACGAAAAAGGGCCCAAGAGCATGCAGGAGCGGACGAAAGACCCGGTATCTACTGGACAGTAACGGCAGAACCCCGGTCCCGAGCCACGGGGGAAGGGGGCTCGGGACCGGGGTGGTCACCGCGGGAGGGTCGTCGGGCGCCGGTGAGCCGCCGGACTCACCGGTGCCGCGGGCCTTACTTCAGGTGGAGCTGCTGGCCCGGGTAGATCAGGTCGGCGTTCTCGACGATGTCCTTGTTGAGCTCGAAGAGCTTCGCCCAGCCGCCCTCGACGCCCTGCGCCTGGGCGATCTTGCTGAGGGTGTCGCCGGCCACGACCTCGTACTCGCCGTCGCCCTTCTTGACCGTCTTGCCGGCCGGGGTGGTGACGGTCTTCTTGGCGGCGGCCTTCGGCGCGGCCTGGGCCTTCGGGGCCTGGCGCTGCTCGCTGCGGGTGGCGGGCTGCTCGACCGTGCGCTTCGGGGCGGCCTGCTGCTTCGGGGCGCTCTGCTGCGGGGCGGCGGCCTCGGCGGCGCCACCGTCGTAGGAGGCGGAGGACAGGCCCACGCCGCAGCTCGGCCAGGCACCCTTGCCCTGGCCCGCGAGGACCTTCTCGGCGACGGCGATCTGCTGCGACTTGCTGGCCTGGTTGGCGGTGGGGGCGTAGGCGGTGCCGCCGTACGCGGCCCAGGTGGAGGCCGAGAACTGGAGGCCGCCGTAGTAGCCGTTGCCCGTGTTGATCGACCAGTTGCCGCCGGACTCGCACTGGGCGACGCGGTCCCACTCGGAGGCGGTGGCGGCCGAAGCGGTGCCGGCGGCCATCAGCGGGGCGGCGACGGCCGCACCGGTGACGCCGACGAGGGCGACGACGCGGGTGGCCTTGGAGGGACGACGACGCTTGCCCGTGCCGGAGAACAGCATGGAGTTTCCTCTTCACCGACGCCTGTGAGGTGAGCTGTCGGGTTCGGGCTTGAAGAGTTCGCCCGGCCGCACGTCCTTGCGTGCGGCTTCACCCCTAGCCGGTCGCTCCGTCCGTCTGACTCGACGGCCGGGACCGGCACGAACCTTGGGTCCCCCACTCCTGCCTACGGCGCTTTCGCGACGACATTCCCGGCGGCCGACGGCAGGACTCGGCGTTTCGGTCGACGGGGCCCGCGGTGGCGAGCGGTGACGACCGTAGACACACAGGTGCTCGAAGTTCAAAGAGGCTTACGTCGGACAAAACGCCCTTACTTGTACTCCGTCAGACCTCGTTTGCGCAGGTGAGGCCTGACGGAAGCAAAGTTTGCGGACGTGACACGCCAGTTGGGACGAAGAGACCCATGTCTCACTTTCCCAAAATCGGACATACGCCCCTGAAGTGGCCTCACTTCCCCTTGGAGGCGGCCTTCAACTCAAGGCTCTGACCAGGGAGGATGAGGTCCGGATCGGCCCCGACCGTCTGGCGGTTGGCGTCGTAGAGGGCGTCCCAGCCGCCGACGAGGTCGTTCTCCTGAGCAATCTCCGACAGGCTGTCACCCGGCCGCACGGTATACGCGTCACTTGCGTCCGAGTTGACGGGGGTTGAGGTGACCTTGTCCGCAGCTGCGGCATGTCGCCCGGATTCCTGTGTGGTGTCCGTTACGTCGCTTTCCTCCGGGGCGGCCTCGCCCCGGTGCTTGCCCGTGCCCTCGGTGGCCGACGGCGCGTCAGCCGTCTCCTCCGCGCCGGGGGTGACCGGCGTGGTGGGCGCCAGGGGGGTCTCCGGGGCGCCCGGGGTCGTGACCGGGGCGTCCGGCGTGCCCGTGGAGGCGTCCGGAGCGGTGGGCGTGGTGGGCGTGGTGGGCGCGGTGTCGGCCGGCGCGTCCGGGGTGGCGCTCGCGGGCGGCGTGGCCGTGCCCTCGGGGGCCTGGGTCGCGGGCGTGGTCGGCGTGGCGGGGGTGGCCGGCGATGCCGGAGCGGTGGCGCCCGCCCCCTTCTTCTCCACGGCGCCCGGAGTCGTCTCCGTCGTCCCTTCCACCTCTTGCGCCTCTTCCGTCTCGGCGGTCGGGGTGGAGACGGCCGCGCCGCCGGTCCGGTTGGACTCCGGCGCGACGCCGCCCTCGTCCTCCTGCGGGACGGCGGGGCCCGGCTGCACGCCCGTGGGCCTGCCGTCGTTCTCCAGGCCCGCGATGGGGGCGCAGGTGTCCCAGTCGGTGCTGCCGGCGGCGAGCGCCGTGTCGGCGACGGCGATCTGCTGGGCGCGGCTGGCGAGGTCGGGGCTGGGCGCGTAGTCGAGGCCGCCGTGCCGCTCCCACGCCTCCTGCGTCATCTGGAGGCCGCCGAAGGCGCCGTTGCCGAGGTTGGCGCTCCACTGGCCGCCGGACTCGCAGGCGGCGACCCGGTCCCAGGTGGCCGCGTCGGCGGCGGAGGCGGAGCCGGCGGCGAGCAGCGGCAGCGCCAGGGCGGATCCGGTCACTCCTGCGGTGACGACGATCGCGGGAGCCTGGCGGGGTCGACGGTGTCGTCCGTTTCCGGAAAGCATGTCGGGGCCTTTCGCGTGACGGCGGGGACGGCGGGTACGCCTGGGACGGCCGGGATGGGGCCGAACGTTGGCGCGAACGTAGCCGCATTCGAACGTCCGTCACAAGTCGATGGCTTCGCGATCACGCGAAGATCACATTTCTGACACGCCGTCACCCGCCGTGCGGGGGTGCGGAAGGGGTGAACTCCACTGGAAGTGTGCGCAATCCCCTCATGATGAGCCCGCCGCGCCACCGGAGTTCGTCCGGATCGGCCCCAAGTCGCAGGTCCGGCAGCCGGGTCAGGAGGGTGGCGAGCGCGGTCTGCCCCTCCAGACGTGCGAGCGGCGCGCCCAGGCAGTAGTGGATGCCGTGCCCGTACCCGAGGTGCTGGTTGTCCTTGCGGGCGAGGTCGAGGGTGTCCGGGGCGCCGAAGCGGTCCGGGTCGCGGTCGGCGGCGGCGAGCACGACGAGGACCGGGTCTCCGGCGGGGATCGGCTGCCCACCGATCGTCAGGGCGGTGGTCGCGTACCGCCAGGTCGCCAGCTCGACCGGCCCGTCGTAGCGCAGGAGTTCCTCGACTCCGGTCTCCAGGAGGCCGGTCTCGCCGGCGGCGAGCGAGGCCTGGAGGAGGGCGCGCTGCTCCGGGTTGCGCAGCAGGGCGTAGGTGCCGTTGCCGATGAGGTTGATGGTCGTCTCGAAGCCGGCGAAGAGGAGGACGAAACACATGGCGACGGCCTCGGCCTCGGTGAGGTGGTCGCCGTGGTCGGAGGTGCGGATGAGCCCCGAGATGAGGTCGTCCTCGCCGTCCTGCCGCAGGCCTTCCCGCTTCCGGTGGATCAGCTCGGCGAGGTACCCCCGGATCTTCTTCACCGACCGTGCGACGCCGCCGCGCGGGCCGCCGCCGTGCCGGATCATCATCCCGGCCCAGTCCCGGAAGTCGTCCTGGTCCTCGGCGGGCACGCCGAGCATGTCGCAGATGGCGTAGATGGGCAGCGGGAAGGCGAACTCGTGGATGAGGTCCGCGCTGCCGCGCGCCGCGAAGTCGTCGATGAGCCGGTCGGTGAGCTCCTGCACGCGCGGCGCGAAGGCGGCGACGCGGCGCGGGGTGAACGCCTTCGACACGAGACGGCGCAGCCGGGTGTGGTCCGGCGGGTCGATGTTGAGGAGATGGGTCATGAGCCCGGCGCTGCGCTCACCCGGAATGCCGGTCTTGCCCGGCTCGGCGTGGTGCACCGGGTTCTTCGACAGCCGCTGGTCGGCGAGCGCCTGCCGGGCGTCCGCGTACCGCGTGACCAGCCACGCGTCGACCCCGCTGGGCAGCGTGGTCCGCCGCACGGGCGCGTGCTCCCGCAGCCAGGCGTACGCCGGATAGGGATCGGCCGCGAACTCCCAGCTGAACAACTCGGGCACAGGCCCACCACCGGCGCCGCCGACCACGGGACAGCCACCCGGCGCACCCGGATCTCCGGACGGCCCGGACACTCCGACAGCGGGCCGCGCGGCACCGGCCGCGCCGGGCGCACTGGCCGCGTCGGGCGCACTGGCCGCGTCGGGTGCACCGGCCGCGTCGGGCGCTCCGGTCGCATCGGCCACACCGAGCACTCCGGGCGCGTCGGACGCGTCGGACGCACCGGCCACACCAGGCGCTCCAGTCGTACCGGCCGCTCCGGCCACGCCAGGCACTCCGGGGTTTCCCGGCGTAGCGGCTGTTCCGGCCGCGTCGGCCGTTCCTGAGATTTCGGGGTTCCCAGGCTTCTCGGGCGCTCCGGGGTTCCCGGGCTTCTCTGGCGCTCCGAGGTTCCCGTGCGTTCCGGGGTTCCCCGGCTTCCCCGGCTCCCTGGACGTACCAGCCACACCGGGCGCTCCAGTCGCATTGATCGCTCCGGCCATGCCGGGCGCTCCGGCCGTATCAGTCGTTCCGACCACGCCAGGTGCACCGGCCACGCCAGGCACTCCGGCCACGCCAGGAGCACCGGACGCGTCGGACGCACCGGCCACTCCGGGGTTTCCCGGCGTACCGGCTGTTCCGGCCGCGTCGGCCGTTCCTGAGATTTCGGATTTCCCAGGCTTCTCGGGCGCTCCGGGGTTCCCGGGGTTCTCGGGCGCTCCGGGGGTCCCGGGCGTTCCGGGGTTCCCGGGGTTCCCCGGCTTCCCGGGCTCACTGGGCGTACCGGGTGTATCGGGTGTTCCGGGCGTCGGGGTGGGGCCTTCACTCACTCCCCGACCGTACCGTCCGGTCGCGGGCGTCCCTTCGGCCGACCTGACGTGATCACCGGCCGGTGATCACGTCGTGACGGGCCGTGCCCTACATTTCCCCGCGTGGACCTCGCCTTGCTCAGAAGCACGTTCGCGGTCGTCGAGAGACGGGCCGAACACGCTGTCACGTACTTCTACTCGCACCTCTTCTGGCGCAACCCCGGCGTACGCGCGCTCTTCCCCGAGGACATGGTCCCGCAGCGCGACCGGCTGTTCGCCGCCCTCGCCCGGGTGGTGACCGGGCTCGACGACCCGGGCCTCGACGCCTATCTGGAGCGGCTCGGCCGCGACCACCGGAAGTACCTCGCCACCCCCGCCCTGTACGCGGCGGTCGGCGAGAGCCTGCTCGCCGCCTTCGCGCACACCGCGGGCTCGACGTGGACGATCGAGGCGGAGAAGGCGTGGTCGGAGGCGTACGGCCACGTCGCGGAGCTGATGCTGCGGGGCGCGGACGAGGCCGCCCGTACCGGGGAGCCCGCCTGGTGGGACGCGGACGTCGTCGGACACCGGCGGCACGGCGAGGACCTCGCCGTGCTGACCCTCCGCCCCCGCCGGCCGTACCCCTTCCTCCCCGGCCAGTACGCCGGCGTCAGCTCGCTCCGGGTCCCGCGGGTGTGGCGCACGTACTCGCTCGGCAACGCGCCCCGCGCGGACGGCACCCTCGACCTGCACGTGAGCCGGATCCCCGGCGGGGCCATGTCCACGGCCCTGGTGGACGAGGTCCGTCCGGGCGAGACCCTGCGGCTGAGCGCGGCCGGCGGGGCGGCGACCTCCGGCACGGCGCCGGGCGGGCTGCGTACCTACATATGCGCCGGTACGGGCTGGGCGCCGGTCAAGGCGCTCCTGGAGGAGGCGGCCGACGCCGACCCGGAGGCCGCGGGCCGGATCTTCGCGGTGGCCCGCTCCCGCGAGTACCTGTACGGGCGGGAGGAGCTGGAGCGGCTGTCCGCCCGGCTGCCCGGCCTGAGCGTCACGTACATCACCTCGGCCCCCCGCCACCCGCGCGACCAGGCGACCGAACGCCTCCTCACCGCGCTGCGGTCCTGCGGCCGCTGGCCCGACCACGACGTCCACCTGGCCGGCCCGCCCGGCTTCGTCACCGAGGTCGCCGAGGTCCTGGCGGAGCTGGGCGCCGACCCGGCCCGCACCCGCCACGACCTCCTCCCGCCGGCGGGCCGCTTCGCCACCCGCCCCACCACCCGCGCCGAATGGCTCCTGGAGCGCCCCGCGGTCCGCTGGCACGACCCGGCCGCCCGCGCCCCGCGCGAACTCTGAAGCCCCTCGGACGGGCTCCTAGACGACCCCCTCCGCCGCCCGGATCGCGTCCCGGTACGCCCGGGCCGCCGCGCGCAGCGCCGCCTCCGGGTCCACGCCCTCGGCCTCCGCGCGGACCGCGAGCGCCAGGAGTTCGTAGCCGATGCCCTCGCCGCCCGGCAGGGGCGCGTCGAGGCCCGCGGTGCGGACGCGGCTCGCGAGCTTGGCCGCGAGGGCGAGGCCGGGCTGGCCGACGGGGACGCCGTCCGTCACCGACTCGCGTCGCTTCTCGGCGGCCTTGGTGCGCAGCCAGTGGGCGCGGACGTCCTCGGGGGTCTCGGCGGTCTCGTCGCCGAAGATGTGCGGGTGGCGCTGGATCAGCTTCTCGATGAGCCCGGCGGCCACGTCGTCGACGGAGAAGGGCTCCTCGGCGTCCTCCTCGGCGATCCGCGCGTGGAAGACGACCTGGAGGAGGACGTCGCCCAGCTCCTCGCGGAGCTCGTGCCGGTCGCCGGCCTCGATCGCCTCGACGAGCTCGTACGCCTCCTCGATGGCGTACTTGGCGAGCCCCTGGTGGGTCTGGAGCGAGGACCAGGGGCACCGGCGCCGGATGACGTCCATGATCTGCACGAGGTCGAGGAGCCGGGCGCCGGGGAGGTCGTACGAGCCGGGCAGCAGCTCCAGGTCGGGCATGGACACCCGGCCGGAGCCGGCGAGCCGGGCGAGCCCGTCGGTGAGGGCCCGGTCGCCCTCGCCGGAGGGCAGCACGAGGACGGTGCGGCCGCCGGCGCAGGCGGCGACCAGCTCCTCCGCGGTGGGGCGGAGGTGCTCGACGGCGACGCCCGCCTCCCGCAGGTACGGCAGCTGGGGGTGGTGCTCGTCGGGGCAGAGCACCCGGTCGGCGTCCCGCAGCGCCTGCCAGGCGGGCCAGGACAGCAGTCCGGGCGCCACCCGGTGGCTGGCGGTGAGCAGGACGACGCGGCCGGGGTTCTCGGAAGTCACCCTCCGAACCTACCCCGGGGACCGGCTCAGCCCGGAAGCTGCTCCGGTCCCTCGGCCGCCGGGTCCTTGGAGACCTTCAGGAGCCAGGGGGCCGTGTCGGCGCCGGTGTCCAGCTGGACCTTGGCGTCGTCCCAGGCGCCGTAGCGGGGGTTCACGTCGATGTCGAGGGCGGCGGAGGCGTCGGCGAAGAGCGCCTGGAGCTTCTGCTGGCCCTCGGGGGTCTCGGTGATCCCCTGCTTCTCGATGATCTTCGTCATGAGGACGTTGCGCCGGACGACGTCGTCGACCTGGCCGGGGGCGACGCCCTGCTGCTGGAGCAGGACGGCCTCCAGGCCCTCCTCGCCGCCGTTCTCGCGGACGAAGGCCTCACGGGTCTCCTGGAGCTCGGCGCGGCTGGCGGTGACGCCCTGGTCGGCGGCGACCTTGTCGAGGATCCGGTCGAAGATCATGCCGTTGAGCTTCTGCCGGTTGAGGTCGCCGGTGGCGGCGATCAGCTGGGCGGGCTGCGGGGACTTCGCCTGGGCGTCCCGCGCGGCCTTCACCTGGGCCTGCAGGGTGGAGACGTCGATCCGCTCGCCGCCGACGACGGCCGCGGCCCCCGGATGGGCCTCGCCGCCGCACGCGGTGAGCAGCGGGGCCGCGGCGAGGAACGCGGCGGAGAGGGCGAGCGCGGTGCGGCGGCGTGCGGGGTGGTCGTGGCGACGGTCGCGGCGGTGCAAAGGAGCCTCCCGGGCTGGTCGTGCGTCAGTTGGACGACCTTGCGGTGATCGATGGTAGGGAGTCGCCGGGACCGTAGCCACTACTTCGCGGGGACAACTTCACTGTCACCGCGTCACGGGGGTCACTTCCGGACGACCGTCTCCCACAACGAGGCACCCGCCGCCCGGGTGTCGGCCCGGGCTCCCTCCGTCTCCGGGCCCGAGTGCGTCTCCGCGACCAGGTAGTGCGGGCGGCGCTTCACCTCGTAGTAGATGCGGCCGACGTACTCGCCGATCAGGCCGACCATGACCATCTGGACGCCGGCGAGGGCGGTGACGGCGACGAGGAGGGTGACGTAGCCGGGCGTGTCGACGCCGTGGGCCAGGGCGTCGGCGACGATCCAGCCGGCGTAGGCGAGGGCGAGGGAGACGAGCAGCAGGCCCAGGTAGACGGCGGCGCGCAGCGGCTTGTTGTTGAAGGAGAGGAGGCCGTCGAGGCCGTAGTTGAGGAGCTTGCCGAAGGTCCACTTGGACCGGCCCTCCTCGCGCACGGCGTTCTCGTAGGCGAAGGTCGTGGTCCGGAAGCCGACCCAGGAGAACAGGCCCTTGGAGAAGCGGTTGTACTCGCCGAGCCCGAGGACCGCGTCGACGGTGCGCCGGGAGAGGAGGCGGAAGTCGCCGACGCCGTCGACGAGTTCGACGTCGACAAGTCGGTTGATCGCCCGGTAGTAGAGGCGGGCGGTGAGGGTGCGGGTGACCCGGTCGCCCTCGCGGGTGCGGCGGGCGACGACCTGGTCGTACCCCTCGGCGTGCAGCGCGACCATGCGGTGCACCAGCTCGGGCGGGTGCTGGAGGTCCGCGTCCATGATGACGACGGCGTCGCCGCCCGCGTGCCGGAGCCCGGCCAGCATGGCGGCCTCCTTGCCGAAGTTGCGGCTGAAGGAGACGAAGCGGACCCGGGCGGGGTCGGCGGCGGCGAGGTCCCGCAGGATCGGGAGGGTCCGGTCGCGGCTTCCGTCGTCCACGTACACGATCTCGAACTCGCCCTCCAGGGCGTCGAGTTCCTTCGTCACGTGGTCGTGGAAACGGGAGAGGACGTCCTCCTCGTTGAAGCAGGGGACGACGAGAGAGAGCAGCACATCGGACACCCAAAGGCAGGGCGGTGACCCTCCCGCCCCGCCGGGGTGACGCCGAGACGACCATTGCGTGAACTGCCCCGCGCCGGTCGCCTCCCGCCCGTCCGGCGCTGCGATATTCGAACCCGCCATGCGAACTGTCTTGCGAACCACCCTGCGAACCGCCCTGCGAACCACGTCCGCCGACGTCACGGCCGCTGATGGCACGGTCGCTGATGGCACGGTCGCTGATGACACGGCCGCGTCAGCCGATGTCTCGGCCTCCGCGCCGCGCCGTGCCACGGCCGCCGCCTCCGCCCTGGCCGGCGTCCTCGCCGTCGCCGCCGTCTGCGCCGGGGACGCGGTGGCCCGGATCTTCCCCTTCGGCCCGCGCCACCGGTCCGTGAACGACCTGGCCAACCAGTTCGTCCCCTTCCACGCGCACCTGTGGGACCTGCTGCGCGGCCGCGCCGACGGCGGCCTCCTGCTCGACTGGCGGGCGGGCTGGGGCACGAGCTTCCTCCCCGACTACGGCACCTACCTGTCGAGCCCGCTGGCACCGCTGGTGGCACTGGCCCCGCGCGACGACATCGAGTACGCCGTCTACGCCCTGACCGTCCTCAAGACGGCCCTGGCCGCGGCCGCCACCGCCTTCCTCCTCCGCCGCCTCTCGACCGCCCCGGCCTGGTGGTGGCCCGCCCTCCTCGGCGCCGGATACGCGCTGTGCGGCTGGTCCCTGGTGGAGGGCACGTACAACCCGATGTGGCTGGACGGCCTGATCGCCTTCCCGCTCCTCTGCCTGGTCGCCGAATGGGCCCGCGAGGGCGTCCGCCCCCTGCTGTCGGTCCTGACGGTCGCCGTCTGCTGGACGGCGAACTTCTACACCGCCTACATGGCGACCCTCGGCGCCACCCTCTTCCTCCTCGCCCGCCTCGCGACGACGGACCGCCTCCGCCCCCGGCCGCTGCTCCGGGCCGCCGTCTCCACGGTCCTCGGCGTGGGCCTCGCCGCGCCCGTCCTCGCCCCCGTCCTCCTCTCCACCCGGCAGGCGTACCCGGGCGTCGTACGGGACTTCGAGGCGGCGGGCGCGGCGGACGCGCTGGCGCGGCTGCTGCCGGGGACGTACGGCTTCTCCACGCCGGCCGCCTTCGTCGCCGCCCCGGTCCTGCTGCTCGCGGCGGCGCTCGCCTTCCGCCGTGACGTGCCGCGGCGTGAGCGGTGGGTGTGGACCGGGCTCGTCCTCGCCGTCGCCCTCTCCTTCCAGTGGGGCCCGACGCACCTGGTGTGGCACCTCTTCGCCACCCCCAACGGCAGCCCGTACCGCCAGACCTTCGTCCTCGCCGGGCTCCTCGTGATCGCCGCGCACGCCGGCCTCGCCCACGGCCTGCCCGGCCGCCGGGCCCTCGCGGCGGGCTCCGCCGCCGTCCTGGCCCTCACCGCCGCCGCCCTCCCCAGCGACCTCGCCACCCGCCCCGCGCTGCTCCTCGCCCTCGCGGGCCTGGCCGCCACGGCGGGCGCCCTCGCCCTCCCCCGGCGGCGCCGGTACGCCGCCCTCACCGCGCTGCTCGTCACCGGCGCGCTCCTCGGCCAGGCCGCCGCGACCACCGCGTACGCGGACCGCCGCCGCCTCGGCCACCTCGACGACTACCCGCCGTACGGCGCGGAGCAGCAACGCCGGGCGGCGGCCCTCGCGGCGGCCGACGGCTGGCCCGCGTACCGCACCGACTCCGGCCTCCCCCGCGTCGCCGGGAACGACCCGCTGCTCCTCGGCGGCCAGGGCGCCGCCTACTACAGCAGCCACACCCCCGCCGTCCTCACCGAGCTGCTCACCGCCCTCGGTGGCGGCTGGACCTCACGCGGCCGCAACCTCCAGAGCCTCGACAACCCGGTCGTGGACGCCCTGTTCGGCGTCGGCGCCCGCTGGCGGGACGGCGAGCTGGTGCGTACGGACACGGATGCGGTGCTGCCGCTGGTGACGGTACGGCCCCCGGGCCCGGCACCGGCCTTCGGCCCGTCCCCCTTCCGGAACCAGGAACTCCTCCTGGGCGCCCGGGTGTACACCGCCCCGCCGTCACCCTCGGGCGCCTGCCCGGTCGGTACGGAGGTCTTCCTCTGGGCGCCCGAACGCACCGGCCCGGCCCGCCTCGGCACCGCCGCCCCGGTACGGCTCCTCGGCGGCGGCCCCAAGCGCCGCGCCGCGCTCGCCTCCCTGGGCGTCCAGACCACCCCCGGCACCCGTCCGGAGATCCCCGGCGGGCGGGGCCCGGCGGAACTCGGCTGCCTGGACCGGACCCGGCTGCGGACGGCCGTCGACGCGCTGCGGAGCCCGGCGGCGGTCGCCGTCGCCCCCACGACGACCGGCCTCACGGCCCGCTTCCCGCACCCGGTGACCGGCACGGCGGTGGTCGCCGCGCCCGCGATCCCCGGCTGGAGCTGCGCGGGCCGGGAGGTGGAGCCGTACGCCGGTCTCCTCGCCGTCCCGCTCACCGACGCCACTACCCTGACCTGCGCCTTCCGCCCGCCGGGCCTGCTGCCGGGCCTGGCGGCGGCCGGAGCCTCGCTGCTGGCCCTGCCCGTCCTGGCGCTGCGGGGTCAGCGGCGACGTGACCGGCGGACGAGCAGCACCCCGCCGGCGGCGCAGAGCGAGGCGAGCGCGGCGGTCGCGTAGGCGGGCAGCCCGGCACCGCTGTCGGCCAGCTCGCCACCGTCGTGACCGTCGTGGCCGTCGTCGTCGCCGTAGCCGCCGGGCTCGGAGGGCTCCGGAGTCGGCTCGGTGGTGGGCTCGGTGGTGGAGGGCTCCGGCGTGGGCTCGGTGGTGGACGGCTCGGGAGTCGGCTCGGTGGTGGACGGCTCCGGGGTGGGCTCGCTCGTCGACGGCTCCGGGGTCGGCTCCGTCGTGGACGGGCTCGCGGTGGGGGTGGGACCGGTGCCGTCCTCACAGCTCAGCTCGGCGGCGAAGGGGAAGTAGTGGATCTCGCCGGCGTTGACGTCGGCGGCGCGCGCGGCCTCCAGCGGCCCGGCCGTGAGGGCCTTGGCGATGACGTCGCCCTCGATGTTGGCGGGGTCGATGTCGGTGAGGTGGGCGCGCGGGGCGTAGACGGTGCCCTCGACGGAGTCGCCGGTGGCGATGGTGATCTCCGTGGCGTCGGAGAAGTTCCACAGGATGTAGGGCGCGTCCTCCCCGCTCACCCCGGCCATGTTGGGGACGTCCCAGGTGAAGACGGAGCCGCTCGCGGTGGTGTCGACGTCGATGACGAGGGGGCCCTTGGCGGTGGGGCGGTCGAGGAAGGTCAGCTCGGAGAGGTCGTTCAGCTCCTCGCCGGTCAGGCGGAGGACGTTGGTCTGCTTGTCGTCCAGGCTGATCCGGCCCGGGTCCTGGACCTCGACGGTGGCGACGCAGGAGGCGAGCGCGTCGGCGCGGTCGCGGTAGGTGGCGAAGAGGCCGGTGAAGTCCATGAGGCCGGGGTGGGGCCCGACGGAGAGGGCGGGCTGCTCGACGGTGAGCTCGACGCGCGGGGTGGAGTTGTGCCCCTGGCTGGTGGCGACGACCTGGGTCTTCACGGTGGCGTCGTTGCCGTCCTTGGTGACGACGTCGCTGCCGCCGAGGTCGCCGACCTTCACGTACCCGTTCTGGAGGACCTTGAGGACGCCGACCGGGCTGCTGGCGCCGTAGTCGATCCGGCCGCCGACAAGGAGCGCGGTGGGCCGCGCGTCGGTGCCGACGGTGAAGGTGCCGGGGGTGTGCAGGGAGACGTTGTACCCGGCCCCGTAGGAGAGGTCCCCGCCGATCGCGACGGGCCCCTCGGACTCGGTGGAGCCGAGGAGCGCGTCGGTCTCGACGACGACCCCGAAGCCGTTGCTGCCGGAGACGGGGTTGCCGATGTCGACGGTGGCGGCGACGGCGGGACGGACGCCCGTGGCCAGCGTGGCGGCGACGGTGCAGGCGGCGATCCCGAGGAGCGGGTACGACTTCGTCATATGAGCAGACTGCGCCGGACCTGCGGTCGACCCCCCGTGACACGCCCGGAGCCGCCGTCGAATGCAGTAACCGGCCGACGGCGGACCGGGGTGGCGGAATCGGAGGGTGGCAGGATGACGGACGGGGCCGAGGCGCACCCGACCCTCGTCCGTATCCAATATTCGATATCCAGCATTCAACATCCGACATCCAACATCCGACTCTGTCGGGTTCCCGGGGGGGGGACATGATCCTCATCGCGATGCTGCTGGGGGGCGGGGCCACCCTGGCCGGGCTCGCCCTCCTGACCGACCGGCGCGGCCTCACCGGGCGGATCGTGGACACCTACCTCAACCCCATGTTCTCCGAACCGACCCTCCTGCGGGTCTTCGGCCGGCTGGGCGTGGAGCACCCCGCGATGGACGCCTTCCGCCGCAGGTCGAAAGGGCTCGTACTCCTCCGCGTATGGGGCGGGGTGCTCGCCCTCATCGGACTCGTCTTCCTGACGGTGGGCACGGCGCTCCTCCTCGCCTAGTGCTCTGACCGGGAAGGTTCGCCGGGTCGGTGGTCGCGACGGATGGATGTGCGGTGGCTGAGCCTGTCCGTGTACGCAAACTGACCGACCAACAGGGGCGGAGCCGGGTAGCACGAGTTCGGTGCGCTGCCGGCGCGCGAGGTGATCCGCCGCTTCAACGAGATCGGGCTGGTCTGCCTGAACCCTCAGTGGGCGGGGGGCCGTCCCCGCCCACTCAGTCGTGACGACGAGGACTTCGCCATCCGGACGGCCATCACTCGCCCCAGCAAGCTCGGCCAGCCCTTCGCCCGCTGGTCGATCCGCGAACTCGGCGCCTACCTGCGGAAAGCGCACGGACGTGCCAAACCGGCTGTCGGCGTCCGCGAGGAACGCGCCCGCGCCCGCAGTGAAAAGGGCCTCCGCTGGGGCGGACGTCCCCTCAACACCGCAGCCTGACCAACCGCGAACCGCAGCTCCCGAACGCCGACGGGGCAAGCTCAGGAGGCGAACGACTCGATCTCCCCCGCGAAGACGATGACCTGGTCGATGAGGCTCCGTCGCAGATGGACGACGTCCGTTCCCGCCAGGCGGGGGCCTCCGTCAGGCGTGGTGAAGACCCACTGGTACCGGGCCCATTCGTCAGGCATGTCCACCGCTGAGCAGCGCACCATCGTGCCGGTCCCGGCCGGGTGGCGCCGGATGTCCAGCACGAACTGCTCGACCGCCGCGATTCCCTCGCTGCGACCCAACGGTCCCCAGAAGACCACGTCTGTGGTCAGGGCCTGGGAGAGCAGGACAGTCACATAGCTGTCGTCCGAGGCGTTGAACGCGGAGATGAACGTGTCGATCGCCGAGCGTGCGGTCTCTTCCTGCATGCCCCAGTAATACCAGCCGCTTCGCGCGCGCTCGTCCCACGAGCCGCCTTCCGATCACGGTGAACCATCCCGGTCCCAGCACTGGGCCGTGTCTTTCGGATCACCGCGCCACAGAGCGATGGACGTTTAAAGCGGTGGCCGTTCACTCCTGGTGCTGGTTACCCTCCGCCGATGCTGCACGCCGAGTTCCGTGACCCTTTGCTGGTGGCTGTCTACGATGCCGAGTGCCCGTGGACACGTGAGGACGACTTCTTCCTCGGTGTGGTTGGTGAGACCCCGAGAGGGAGGGTGCTCGATCTCGGCTGCGGTACGGGGCGGCTGACCCTTGGCCTGGCCGCGGCCGGCCACGTGGTCACCGGCGTCGACCCGGCCCGCGCCTCGCTCCGGGCGGCCCGCGCCAAACCCGGCTCCGAGCGGGTGACCTGGGTGGAGGGAACGTCGGCGGACCTGCCCGAAGCAGCGTTCGACGTCGCGGTCATGACGAGCCATGTCGCACAGTTCTTCGTCACGGATGAGGAGTTCGGCCGTGCTCTCGCCGATCTGAGGCGTGCGCTCGTGCCGGGCGGGCGCCTGGTCTTCGACACCCGAGACCCCGCGGCCCGACGCTGGGAGGCGTGGAACCCGGTCGACTCCCACCGGCAGGTCGAGCTGGCGGACGGAACTGTGGTCACGGCCTGGACCGAGGTCACCGCTGTCACCGACGGCGCGGTTTCCTTCACCCACCACTACGCCCTCCCCGACCACCAGCAACTGCAGAGCACCGCGACCCTGCGCTTCCGGACCGAGAGGGAAGTCCGTGCGGCACTGCGTACCGCAGGTTTCCAGGTCGGGCACGTCTACGGTGGCTGGAACCGGGAACCGGTCGGTGACGGAGACGGCGAACTTCTGGTGATCGCCCACCGCTGATGTCTCGCAGGAGGAGGACCGGTCACAGCACCACTTCTGTCCGATCGCCCATGCGTTGGTCCGATACGTCGTAGAGCGATGCCCAGTGGGCGAGGATCAAGCCGTTACTGCCGGATGGACTGCGCGGCATGATCCGAAAGACACGGCCTAGGAGGCCTCTCCCCCGGGGCCGAAGAAGCGGGTCCCCGGGGCGAAGGCGCGGACCGTCGTGCTCAGCCGGGTGGGGTCCACGGGCCACAGGGTCGTCGCCCGGGTGGACAGGACCGTGCCGCGGAACGCCTCCGTGAACTCGGTGGGCACCTGCGTGGCCAGGTAGGCGTCGAGCTCCCGGAGCCCGGGCGCGTCCGAGGGGGGCGGGGGCGGGGGCGCGGATCCCGTCCGGTGGCGCACGCCGACGTACGACGTCCTCAGCAGGCGGTGCGAGCGCTCCGTCCGCACCTCGACGGACGCGACCTCCGACCAGGCCAGGTGCTCGGTCCGGTCTCCGAAGGGCGTGCCGCCCAGCGTCACGCCTTCCGGGCCGACGCGGAGCGCCACCCTCCGCGAGCAGGCCGGAACGGCGATCACCAGGAAGGACACCGCCGCCATGGCGCCGAGCGCGGTGGCGGCCCAGACCGGAAGTCCAGGGACGAAGGCGAGTCCCAGGAGGAACAGGGACAGCAGCGCCGCTCGCACGGCCGGGCCGGTCCAGCCGTACCGGACTTCGTAGGCCGCGGGCCCCTCACCCACGGGTGGCTTGGGAGTCGTTCGCGGAGAAGACCTGGCCGGTGGCGCACGGATGGCCGTCGAACCCGCCCGCGAACCCGCCGCCAAGGCCCACCCGGTCGCCCTCCCTGCCGAGCAGCCTGCCGTCGGCGTCGTACACGGCCGTCCTGCCGTTCTCCTCACGGGCCGACCAGCCGTGCCCCCACCCGATCGGCACCAGCTCCCCGCTCTGCGCTGCCTTCACCCCGACGCAGTCGCCCTCGGTGACCACGAGGGTCCCGGCAAGGTGGGCGTAGAGCCCGACGAGGGGGGCGTCGGCCGCACGGGTCATCATCACGGCGGGCGCCGCGCCGGTCGTCTTCCCGACGCTCGCCGGCTGCACCTCCACGGAGACGGCCTCCCCGGCCTTCGCGCTTTCCGCGCCCGCGCACGCGGTGGTCGCCGCGGCGAGCAGCAGGCCCCCCGTGAGCGCGACCGCGCCCCGCCGGACCCGGCCCGAACCCCGCTCCCACACCAGCTTCTTGGTCATCGCGCCCCAGCCCTCCGCGTGTGTCATGGACGCCCCGAACCCTACGCGCGGAGGACAACAGTGCCCAGAGCCCGGTTCCCCGTCACCCGACCCCTCCGGCCCCGGACTCCGGATGCTCCTCCCCCAGGTGCCGCCTCAGCAGGACGTTCAGGTCCGTCTCAGCGCTCCAGTCGAACGTCACCCGCGCCTTGCGCGGCGGTGCTCAGATCGGGGACGCGTACGCGCTCCGCCCCTGTCGCTGTTCCAAGCGCTGGACACGTATGACGGCACATCGGGGCTGTTGCCGGCGCTGTGGGAGCCGGCGGCGGTCGACCAGCCGCACTTCAAGGCGACCAGGGCCTACGCACGCGCGCTGATGGAGACCGGCGTTCACGAAGGCGACGAACTGAGAGGGCCCGACGCCCTCGGCTTCCGCACGGTCCTGCCAGAGGCCGTGCTGCGCAGGCCGCTGCCGGATCAGGCGCAACTACGATCGCGCTCGCGATCCGGCCCTTCCTCCGGCGGATTCACGGAAGTTCACCATGCACATGCTGGAGGAAGCCCGTACGAGTCCTAGGCGGCGGTGGGGGCTACGCCGCTCGCTTCGCAGCGCTCGCAGAGGCCTGGGGTCGAGGAGCGGAACGTGCGGTCGCAGTTGTCGCAGGACATGAAGGCGGGTACGTGGTGGAACTTGATGCCCCAGCGTGGAGCGGCGGGCTGTGGGTCGGGCGGCGGGGGCAGGAAGCGCGCGGGCGGGACGAGGTTCGTCAGCCGGTGGGCCAGCAGACCGGCCGGGTGGGTCAGCGGGGTCGGCAGGCGGGCCGTGAGTTCGCCGGTGATCTCCTCGTCGTCCAGCCCCCGCGCGAACCACTTCCGCACGCCGGGCGTGAGACGGACGACGTCGCGGGCGGAGAGCGTCAGCCTGGGGTCCACGCGGCTCAGCGAGCAGAGGAGCCGGGTGGCGCGGTCGTCCGGCACGGGAGGTTCGGCGGGGAGCTGCGGTGGCGCTTCCCGCGCGGGCTCGGGGTCCGGGACGGGGGTCCGGTCCGGGTCCAAGTCGGGGTCGGGGTCCTCGTCGTCGGACGCGCGGGCCGTGTTGCGCGAGACCGTGCGGGTCACCAGGCAGCCGCCGGGGAGGCGTAGCCGGCGCCGTTCGAGGTAGCCGGCGGCCTCCAGTTCGCGGAGGGCGGCGGCCACGCGGACCTCGCCTTCCGCGGCGGCTGCCGTCAGGGTGCGGATGCTGATGTTCGTCCCGGCGGGCAGCGACTGGATGAAGCCGCCGAGGCCGCGCGCGAGGAAGGAGAGGCGCGGGTCCTGGAGGAGCCTGTTGCTGATGCGGGTGGATTCCGACTCCGCCAGGGGGACGTTGTCGTGGATGACGCCTCCGCGCGCGGAGGGCACGCTAGGGTGCTGGGAGTCCATCGGGAAGGGTTCGCTTCCTCGTTGGTCAGGCCCTCGATCGGGATGCCAGTCCCGGCGGGGGCCGAACTTTTTTAGTTGGGGTCGGCGTGAGCATATGCCAGGCAACCGGCCCGGAATCCAGCCGAGTTGGGCAAATTCCCCCGGGAGAGTGACGCTTCGCGCGCGGCTGACGTGGGGGCTTGGGGGTAGGGGGGTGGGGGGGGTTAAACCCCTTCCCCTCCCCCCCTGATACCCCCCTAGGGAGATCTCGCGCACCGCCGACCCGCGGACTCTCACGACCCGGTGGAGCCCTCCGCCCCGGCGGACGCAAAAAGGGAACGGCCGGGGGCTTTCGCTCCCGGCCGTTCCCTTTGCCTGCTGCGAGGCCGGCGCCTACTTCTTGACCTCGGACAGGCACAGGACGAACTTGTCCGAGTTGAGCTGCTGGGCCAGCGCCGAGAGCTCCTCGCCGCACTTCGCCAGGTCGAAGGTGTCCTCGAAGACCTTCTCGACCTTGTACAGGTCGGCCTTGCCGGAGGAGCAGTCCGCCGTGTCGACCTTCGGGTCGTTCTCCGCGCCGGTCACGACCACGCACTCGCCGACCTTGGCGTGCACGGGCGCCTCGCCGGTGAGGTGCGGCAGGGCGAGCTTCACGGCCACGGCGATGACGATCGCCACGACGATGCCGCCGATCTTCTTCAGGGCCTTCTTGCTCTTGGGGGCCTCGGGCGCGGGAGTGAACTCGGGCGTGGCGGGGGTGGGCGTCGTCATGAAGGGTCCTTGATTGGCGCGGACGTGATCAGACGCGAACATTACAACCCGCAAAACAGACAATCGTGATGATGGGGCTCCTGTTCCCCTCACGTTGTGGAGTCGTGATTCTGACGGGGCGTCCGTCCGGTCCGGCCGGCTCGTCAGAAGAGCTCGTCGCCGTTCGCCAGGCGGCCGAGGACCTTGGCGTACACCCTCGTCGCGGCGCCGACGACGCTCGCGATGACGGCCAGCGCGAGGATGCCGAGCAGCGCGGGCCATTCCCGCAGCGCGTCGCGGCACAGGACGTCGCCGGAGGCCGGGCCGACCAGCGGGGCCCGGCACTTGGCCCGGTCCCCGTACATGGGGCCGTAGTCGGCGAGCATCAGGAAGGCGAACCAGCCCCACAGGAGCAGGGCCAGGATCAGCCAGGCGATCGACCACGTCGTGACACGGCTCGCCTGTCGGCGTTCACGCTCGGTGAGCGCCGACACGGCGGACGCGGGCGCAGGCGCGGGCTCGGACTCGGACGCGGGCTCGGGCGTTTGCTGGGCCGACGCTTCGGCGGTCATGTTTCCCCCTTGTGGACAGTGCTGGGCGGACGGGCAGTCCATCACACCCGGACGTGGAGCCGAGGGGGCACGGCCCGGCGCCGCTACGGGCGCGCGTACGGCACCGTCATGATCTCCATGTTGTGGCCGTCCGGATCGTCGAAATACGCGCCCCGGCCGCCGAAGAGGCCGTTCACCTCGTGGGGCTGCCGGTGGGCCGGGTCCGCGTAGTAGGTGACCCCGGCCGCCTCCAGGCGGCCGATCATCGCGTCGAAGTCCTCGTCCCGGACGAGGAAGGCGTAGTGCTGGCTCTGAATGGGGCCCTCGGGCGCCTGGTAGAAGTCGAGCGTCACGCCGTTGGCGAGGTCGACGGGGAGGAACGGGCCGAAGGGGGCGCCCACCCGGAGGCCGAGGATCCCGGCGAGGAAGTCCGCGGAGGCGGAGCGGTCGGAGGAGAAGACGACGGTGTGGTTCAGCTGGACGGAAGGCTGGTCGGAAGGTCGGTCGGAAGGAAGTGTCACGGTTCCGACCGTACGTGACGCCTTACGGCCGTGCCCACCACATATCGGCCGGAACGTTCAGGCGTGGCGGCCCAGTTGGCGCTGGTGCTCCAGGGTGCGGCGCAGCTCCGCCGCGAGCGGGTGGTACGCCCCGTAGAGCCGTTCCGCGTCGAGGAGGAGCCGGTTCAGCTCCGCCTGGCCCTCCGTGTGCCGCCCGGTCGCGAGGAGCAGCAGTCCGGTGCGGCGCCGGATGTCGAAGGCCCGGCCGGGGTCCTGCGCCGCGCCCTGCTCGAAGGCGGGGAGGACCGCGCGGAAGGCGGCGAGGGCCTCGGCGGTCTCGCCGAGCTGCTCCAGGCAGAGTGCGATGTCGTAGCCGAACTGGGCGTTGCCCGGGTCGTCGGCGGCGAGGCGGCGCAGTTCGGGCAGGGCGCGGCGGTACTGGCCGTCGTCGAGGAGCGTGGAGGCGTACTGCTTGCGCAGGATGCGGACGACCGGGGAGCCCTCGCCGTGCTCGGCGGAGGCGGCCGGGAGGATCCCGCCGAGGACGTCGACGGCCTGGGTGAGCGCGCCCTCGCCGAGGAGCCGCTTCACCTCCTCCACGGCGCCCGCCACGTCCGCGCCCCGAGGCGCGTGCGCCGGCACCGGGGGCGGGGTCTGGGCCGGGAGGGAGACCCGGGGGTCCGCGACGGCGGGGCGTGCGGACGGGGCTCGGGTCGGGGCCTGGGTCGGGGGCTGGGGCGGAAGCGGTGTCGGGGGCTGGGCCTGCGGGGGCCTCGGGGTGGCCGGCCAGGGCGCGTGCGGGCGCAGGAAGGGGCGGGTGGGGTCCATGGGGCCCGAGGGGGTGCCGCGCGCGGGGAGCAGCGGCAGCAGCGCCTCGTACACCTCGTGCGCGCCGGACGGGCGGTCGGCCGGGTCCTTGGCGAGGAGGCGCAGGACGAGGGCTTCGAGCGACTCGGGGACCTCGGGGCGGACCTGGCGGAGCGGGAGGGGCGGTTCGTGGAGGTGGCGGTGGAGGACGCCGAGGGCGGTGGAGCCGGCGAACGGCACGTTCCCGGAGAGGAGTTCGTGGAGCAGCACGCCGAGCGCGTAGAGGTCGGTGCGCGGTCCGACGGCGCCGCCCATGGCCTGCTCGGGCGCCATGTAGGCGGGGCTGCCGATGGGTTCGCCGGTGTGGGTGAGGCGGGTGGTGTCGGAGTCGAGGACGGAGGCGACGCCGAGGTCGAGGACGGTGAGGGTGCCGTCGGGGCGGATCATCACGTTCCGCGGCTTGAGGTCGCGGTGGACGATCGGGACGGCGTGGACGGCGGCGAGCACCGCGCAGACCTGGGCGGCGACGCAGACCGCCCACTCCCAGGGGTACGGGTCGTGTTCGGCGAGGTGGTCGGCGAGGTCGGCGCCGTCGACGTACTGCATGACGAGGTACAGGTCGTCGCCGTCGCTGCCGGCGTCGTGGACGGTGACCAGGCCGGGGTGGTCGACGTGGGCGGTGACCCGGCACTCGCGGACGAAGCGGCGGCGCAGCTCGTCGGCGGCGGTGCGGGGGCCGGTGAGGGCGGCGGGGCTGAGGAGCTTGACGGCGACCCGGCGGTCGAGGCGGGTGTCGTACGCGGTCCACACCTGGCCCATGCCGCCCTGGCCGAGGACGGTGGCCAGCTCGTACCGGCCGCCGACGACCCGGCCGTTCACCTGTCCTCCTCCTTGCGGAGGAGGTCGCTCAGCTCGTCGAGTTCGGCGCGGACCTGGTCGATGCGGGGGGTCGGCGGGGCGACCGGGGCCGACGGGGTCTGCACGTACGGGCCGACCTGCTGCGGCGGCTGCGGGTGCTGCGACTGCCGGGCGTACGGGTTCGGGAGCGGGGCCGAGCTCGGGACCGTGGCGGCCGTGCCCGGGTGCGCGGGCGGGTAGCCGTAGCCGTACCCCGGTACGGGCGCGGGCGCGTGGTGGTGGCGGGTGTCGACGATGAGGTAGTAGCAGACCACCGCGACCATCTGGACGAGCAGCACGATCAGGCCCGCGGTGTTCATCCACGTGTTGGCGAAGCGCTGTTCGAGCGGGACCACGCACGCGATGTTGAGGACGAGCTGGGCCCAGAAGAGGGCCCAGTCCCGGCCCGTACGGCGCATGATCGCGATCCGGAGCATCGCGACCCAGGCGAGGAAGCCGAGGGAGACGACGACGAGGACGGTGAGGAGCACGCGGACCGCGATGGCCCCGGCGGAGGAACGGCCACCGCCCTGTCTCGGCGCGGGAACGGGCGACGGTCCGTACATGCGTTTCCCCCCAGGAAGCTGATCAGGCTTCGAGGGTAAGGGACCGGCCGGTGGCCGTCAGCCGGACCGGACGCTCCCGTCGGCGAGGCCGTCGTAGAGGCCCTGGACGAGCTGTTCGCCCAGGCGGGCGGTGAGCCGCAGGGCCTCCTCGAAGTCGGCGAGGGCGCGGTACTGGATGCCGTGCCGGCGCTGGTCGGCGAGCGGGAGCCGGGGCAGCTGGAGGCGGCGGACGTCGAGCCGGGTGGCGGTCGAGGCGAAGCTGCTGGCCTGCCGGTTGTTGGCGGTGCCGCGCAGGAAGCCGGCGAGGAACCACGGGTCGAGGGCGGCCGGGTCGGGGCGGAGCAGCTGGAGGCCGCGGCCGAGGGCGGCGCCGGCGGTGGCGGCGTCGACGACGCGGGCGGACGGGCCGCCACCGAGGACGGGCACGACGACGTCGCCCTCGGCGACGAGGACGGGTTCCTCGGCCTGTCCTTCGGCGGCCTCCGGGAGGGTGCCGGAGGGGGCGGCGCCGGTGAGGACGTCGTGCTCGGTGAGGACGGGGACCTCGCGGCCCGCGGGGGCGGTGCCCTGGCCGCCGGTGTGGAGCCGGAGGGCGCCGGTGCGGGCCAGTTCGCCGACGGTGGTGAGCGGGCGCGGCCCGGGAGGGGTGGGCACGGGCCGGGGCACGGCGCTCAGGGTGCGGCGGAGGGTCTCGTCCAGGCGGTCGCGGACGGCGGCGAGTTCGGGGGCGGAGCCGCCGGCGTCGGGGGCGGCGAGGTAGCGGGCGGGGGCCAGGTCGACCTCGTCGTCGAGGAGTTCGATGACGGGGACGGCGCGGGCGACGGACGCGTCGGCGGTGCGGCCCGCCCAGGCGTCGAGGACCGCGTTCTGCAGCGCGGTCCAGGGGAGCTTGTCGCGGCCCGCGTCGGGCACGAGCCCGGCGGTGTCGACGAAGAGGGCCTCGGCCGGGGGGCGGCGGTCGGGGGCCGGGCGGACCAGGACCCACAGGTGGAGCGGGATGCCGTACGGGGGCGCGGCGCCGGCCGGGAGGGCGACGACGGCCCGCAGGGCGCCGCGGCGCAGCAGGTCGGCGCGGACGCGGCGGCCGGAGCGGCGGGAGGCGACGGCGGGGGGCATGAGGAGGACGGCGGTGCCGCCGTCGCGGAGCCGGGCCAGGGCGTGCTGGACCCAGGCGAGCTCGGACTCGGTGCGGGCCGGGAAGCCGTACTCCCAGCGGGGGTCGTAGGCGAGTTCGTCGTGGCCCCAGGCGCGCTCGTTGAACGGCGGGTGGGCGAGGACGGTGTCGGCGCGCAGGGCGGGGAAGGCGTCGGCGCGGAGGGTGTCGCCGGCGGCGGATCGGATGTCGGCGTCGCCGTGCAGGGCGAGGCGGAGCGCGGAGAGCGCGGCCAGTTCGGGGTCGGCGTCCTGGAGGGCGAGTTCGGCCGGGTGGGCGGCGGCGCGGAGGAGGCCGCCGGTGCCGGAGGCGGGGTCGAGGAAGACGGTGGCGGGCGGGTCGCCGGCGTCGGCGGTCGCGGCGGCGGCGAGGGTCGCCATCAGCTCGGCGAGCGGCGGCGGGGTGAGCGTGTACTGGCGGGGGTTGGCGTCCAGGTGGCGGCCGAGGAGGAACTCGAAGCACTGGCGGGGGCCGCCCAGTTCGGCGGCGAGGTCGACGGCGGCGCGCAGCAGGGGCACGGCGGGGGCCAGTTCGGCGGCGGTGGGGGTGCGCACGGCGCGCGGGAGACCGAGGCGGAGGGTGAGGATCTCTTCGAGGGCGCCGGGCAGGGCGGCGGCGAGGCGCTCGTCGGGCAGGGCGGTCAGGGCGGCGAGGGCGGGGGCGCGCTCGCGCAGGAGCAGCAGGACGCCGCCGGTGTGGACGAGCCCGGCGACCGTGCCGGCGGGGTGGCCCGCGAGCTGCTGCCAGACGCGCTCGCGGAGCGGGACCTCGGCGAGCTTGCCCTGGTCGCGGAGCCAGCGCTCGACCTCTCCGAGGGAGAAGGAGGGGCTGGTGTCGGTGCCGCCCACCGGCTTGGGGAAGTCCGCGTGGCGGCGGCGCCAGTTGCTGACGGCGGCCCTGCCGACGCCCGCGAGCCGGGCGATGCCGGCGGCGGTGACCTCTGTAGCGCTGTCCTCGGGCACCTGAACCCTCCATCCGTCGCGTGGGGAACACCGAGCACGCCGAGCATACCGACGAACCCCGTTCACGGTGTGAGTCGATCCGAAACTCGTGAACACGGTTGACTCGGTTCACAAGCTCTGCTGTGATTACGTCATCGAAGCACGGAGTCCACAGGAATCCTCCTCGGCACCCGAAAGGTGTTCACAGTCATGTCGAAGTCGCAGACGCAGCAGCGCAACTGGTTCGCCCGCCACAAGGTCCTCACCGCGGCCGGCGCGGTCGTGGTCGTCGTCGCCATCGGCGCGGCGGTGGGCGGGGGCGGCGGCGAGGACACCAAGACCCCCGAGGCGAAGTCCGCGTCACCGGCCGCCTCCGGTGACAAGGCCCCGGAGTCCGAGGCCCCGGAGTCCAAGGCCCCCGAGAAGCCGAAGGCCGCCACCGTGGACGGCGACGGCGACTTCGAGGTCGGCTCCGACGTGAAGCCGGGCCTCTACCGCTCGACGGGCAACAAGGACGCGGAGTGCTACTGGGAGCGGGCCAAGGACGCGAGCGGCGAGGCCGACTCGATCCTCGCGAACGACAACGTGACCGGCACGGCCTACGTCGAGATCAAGGCCTCCGACAAGCTCTTCAAGTCCACGAGCTGCGGCACCTGGGAGGCCGTCGACCCCCAGGCCGCCGGCACCCCCTCCGGCACCACCGTCAAGGGCTCCGCCGGCATGCTCAAGGTCGGCGTCGACATCGCCCCCGGCACGTACAAGTCCACCGGCAACAAGGACGCGGAGTGCTACTGGGAGCGGTCGAAGGACGCGAGCCACGGCGTCGACTCGATCCTCGCGAACGACAACGTCACGGGCACCGCCGTCGTCAAGATCACCGCGAAGGACGCCTACTTCAAGACGGCGGACTGCGGGGACTGGACGAAGACGGGCTGAGCGGGCGCGGAAACGGCGATGCCCCCGGAGGAGAACCCCCGGGGGCATCGCCGTTCAGCCGGCTAGGCCGACGGGATCGTCGCGACCGTCACCTGCCCGTCCATCAGGCACTCGATGAGGACGGAACTCCCCAACGGGTGGATCCAGAAGTGCGGCCCGGCGTCCAGGATGTCCCGCGCGTGCCGCACCGCGACACCGGCGGGCATCGTCACGGTCGGCATCACCAGGTTGCCCCACAGGACGGCCACCCGCTCCTCGCTCCGCACGTACGGGGAGAGCAGCTCCGCCGCCATCCTCGCCCAGTGCTCCTCGTCGTCCCACCACAGGCGGTCGTCGTACGAGGCGGCGTCGAAGTCGAGGACGTCACCGGAGGCGGCCGGGAACCTGTTCAGGGTCACCGCCTCCAGCTCCCTGCTCTCGGCACGGTCCAGTCGCACGACCTGGCGGCCGTCCTCGTCCCGTGCGTCGTTCATGAAGTCCGGCAGGTACTCCGGCCGGCTTCCGTATGCGTTGCTCTCTGTCATCTCTGCAGCTTCCTGAGCCAGGGGGCGACCGTCGCGGACGGCCAGCGGATCGCGTACTTGCGCACCGCCGCTCCCCTGCCCGTCATGACGTTGATGTGCGCGCCCTTCTTCTTGTCGACGTCCAACCGGAACTCTCGGTAGTCTCCGTCGCTGCGTCCGGTGAACCCGGTCACCTTGCCGAAGGTCTCGACGGCGATCTCCAGACGGCCCCGCAGAGTCTTCCGCGAACCGTTGTCGATCCGGCCCACGATGTCCAAGCCCATGTTCCTCGCCTGCTCGAAGGAGTCGGCGTCGAGCGTGACCTCGCTCCGCGGATTCTCCGGGTTGCACTCACAGGTGGTCGAGTGCCCGCGCTGCGAACCACCGCAGTTGTGCACCAGCACCGCGTCGCCCGGGTCCGCGGCCACGACCACGTCGCCCGCGAACACGAAGTACGTGTGCAGGCCCTCGATGCTCAGGTCGTACGTGGTCCGGTCGGCCTTGTACGACTTGACCTCGACGATCGCCGCCGGGGCGCCCTCGCCGTTCTGGAGCTTCTGGCCGACCTGGAGGTCGCCCGCCTGCGTCCAGGCGTCGCGGGTGGACTCGTAGAACTGGTGGTGCTCGGTGGTCTGGATCGTCTTCCGGCCGGACTTCGTCGCGATGGAGACGTCGACGTAGTCGCGGTCGGTCTTGGTGACGATCACCTGCTTGACCTCGTGGACCTCCTTGGTCTTCTTGCCGGGCTCGGCCGTGAGGACCTTGTCGCCCGCCTTGACCTCGGAGATCTTCTTGGTCGTGCCGTCGGCCATGAGGACCGGCGTCGCCGCGGTGAAGCTGTGCGGCGTGGTGCCGCGCCGGATCGGGCAGCCACCGCCCGAGGCGCCGTCGGAGGACGGGGAGTCCTTCGACTTCCGGCCGTTGCCCTTGCCCTTGGCTCCGAACGCGCCGCCCATGACCGCGCCGATCGTCGCCGCCTTCGCGGCGCCGGCGACCGAGCAGCCCTCTTCGCTGTTGACGCACGAGGTGCCGTACTCGACGGCCCCGGTCAGGGCCTCCTCGCCGGCGCTCTCCGCGACGTTTGTCGCGATCTTGCCGGCCGTGCCGGAGAGCAGCTTGCCCGCGGCGCTCGCCGCGAGACGTCCGCCGACGCCGCCGGCCGCGCCGGTCACGGCGCCGATGGCGACCGCGCCGAGGAAGCCGCCGACCGACTTCGGACCGTCGCTCATCATGTAGCCGACGCCGTTGGCCGCCGCGCCCGCGAGGGCGGCGCAGCCGACGGCACCCACACCGGCCGTGATCGCGGTGCAGCCCGCGAAGACGGCGATGCCGGTGGCCACCGAGGCGATGGTCGAGGCGTGCTGCTTGACGAAGTTGGCTGTCGCCTTCGCCGCCTTCTTGACGGCCCGGCCCACCTTCTTGGCTGCCTTGACCACCTTCTTGGCGACGTGCTTGACGGCCTTGGCGACCTTCCGGACCGCCTTCTTGACGTGCTTGACGACCTTGTGGGCGACACGTTTCACGCGCTTGTAGACGCGCTTGACGTATCTCTTGACCTTCTTGACGCTGTCGGCGACGTACCGGACGGCCTTTCTCACCGCCCGCTTGGCGCGCTTCACCACCTTCTTGACGGCCCGCTTGACCTTCTTGGCGGCCTTCTTGACGACCTTGGCGACCTTCTTGACGGCCTTCTTGACCTTCTTGTAGGCCGACTTGACGGTCTTCTTGACCTTCTTCTTGACCTTCTTGACGATCTTGTCGGCCCAGCTCGGCCAGTGGCCGGTCGGGTCCATGCCCGTCATCGGGTTGCCGTCCGCGTACGCGTACCGGTTCGCCGTGATCGAGCTGGGGATCCCGTCGAGGCCGACGGTGTCGCGGCTGTTGAACTGGCCGGTCTCCGGCGAGTACCAGCGCGCGGCCATGTTGACCTTGGCCGTGGCCGGGTCGGTCCAGCCGGACTGGTAGCCGAGCGCACCCGCCATTCCGGCGGTCTGGAGGACCTTGCCGAAGGGGCTGTACGTCGTGGAACCGGTGAGCGCCTCGCCCGTGGTGGTGAACTGCGCCACCACGTCGGTGTGCAGGTCCGTCAGGGCGAGGACCGCCGAGGCCGCCGTCTTCACGCCGACCAGGCCGCCCGCCGCGTCGCGGCTGTAGGACGTGACGCCGTCCGAGGCCACGTCGTTGCCGGCGCCCGCGTACTGGAACGAGTAGAGCGCGCTGCCCGTCTCGTCCTTGGCGTTGAGGATCCGGTCGAGACCGTCGTAGGCGTAGGTGCGGTTGCCCTCCTGGATCACCCGGTTGAAGGCGTCCACCTTCATGTTCGTGACGCGGCTGGCCTCGTCCGTCACCGAGCTCAGCGTGCCGCGCGCGGTGTACGTGTAGGCGCTGTGGCCGTCCGACGTGAGCCGGTTCCGGGCGTCGTAGGTGTAGGTGTCGCCACCCACCCGGGTCCGGTTGCCGGACGCGTCGTAGCCGTAGGCCTCGGTCGTCGTCCCGTTGTTCCAGGACGTGACGCGGTCGGCCCAGTCGTACGTGTACGTGTTGGCCGTCGAGCCGGTGAGACCCGTCGTCGTCTTCGACGTCAGGTTGTCGTTCGCGTCCCACCCGTAGGTGAAGGACGCGAGCGTCTTGCCCGTCGGCGAGGTCAGCGTGTCGCTGACCGGGCGTTCGAGCTTGTCGTAGCCGAGGCTGCGCTTCGCCTTGCCCGTGCCGTAGTCGATCGACGTCACGTTGCTGTTGACGTCGTAGCCGTACGTCGCCGTCGAGCCGGTGGCACCGTCGTTGAGCGTCTTCAGACGCCCGGCGGTGTCGTAGCCGAAGGTCGACGTGCCCGAGGCGTCGGTGCGGGAGGTCATCCCGCCGTCACCGTCGTACGCGAAGGACGAGGCGCCCGACGGGCCGTTCGCCGACAGGAGCAGACCGCGGTCGTCGTAGGAGAAGGTGTTCTTCTCCGTGCCGAGCCCCGCGACCTCCGTGAGCCGGTCGTCGGCGTCGTAGCTGTACGTGTGGTCGGCCGTGGTGGCCTCCGCACCCGTACCCGACTGGCGGACCAGGCGGCTCTTCACGTCGTACGCGAAGGAGACCGTGACCCCGCCCGGGGAACGCGACTCCTTGATCCGGCCGCCGCCGTCGTAGACGGCCGTGAACGTCCGGTCCGCGAGGGCCGGATGCGCCGGGGTCGACGGCTCGATCTGGTTCTCCGGCAGACCCCACGTGTTGTACGTCGTCAGGAACGGGTTGCCCCGTCCGTCGGTGAAGCGGGTCCGGTTGCCCGCCGCGTCGTACCCGTAGGTCGTGGTGATCGACTCGGTCGCGGAGACCGGCTCGACGACCTTGGTGATCAGACCCGAGGCGTCGTACGTGAAGGTCTTGGTGTGACCGCGGTGGTCGGTCGCCGAGACCATGTTCCCGGCCCGGTCGTAACCGGTCCGGGCCGTGCGCAGCACGGCACCCGTCGCGTCCAGGTCCTCCGTCTTCACCAGCTGGCCGTAACCGTCGTACGTGTTGCGGGTGCCGGTGCCGTCGGGCTCGGTGACCGTGAGCGGCTGGCCGTCCATGTCGTAGGTGAAGCGCGAGACCTTGCCCGCGCTGTCCGTGACCTCGGTGACCTCACCCACGGCGTTGTACTTGTACGACTCCGCGACGCCCTGCGGCGAGACCACGCGGGACAGCTCGCCGCCCGGCGCGTTGTACTCGTTGATCGCCGTGTAGGCCCGCTGCGTGGGCTGGCGCACGATGTCCGTGCTGGTCAGCTCGCGGCCCAGGTAGTCGTAGGTCGACTCCTGGCGGGCGCCGTTCGGACGGGTGGCCGACAGCTGGTCGCCGTTGGCGTCGTAGGTGTACTTGGTGGTGCCGCCGCCGGGCTCGGTGACCGAGGCCAGGTCGCCCAGCTGCGTGTACGCGTACGTGGTGCGGTTGCCGAGCGGGTCGACCTCGGCCGTGACCTGCCCGAGCTTGTTGTACTCGTTGTAGGACGTGGCCGTGATCGGTGCGGTGGCACCGGGCGCGAGGTACTCCGGCGTGGTGATCGAGGACTCCTGGCCCTCGGCGTCGTACGCCGTCGTCACCACGTTGCCGAGCGGGTCCGAGGACTCCGTCGGCTCGCCGAAGGTGTTGTAGCCGGTCATCGTGACGGGCCGGACGGAGACCGGGGTCCCGCCGTTCTGCTCCGCCATCACGGCCGGCTCGGTGACCGACGTCTGCTGGCCGAACTCGTCGTACCCGTAGTCGGTGACGTTGCCCGCGGTGTCCGTCTGGGACACCGGCAGACCCCGCTGGTCCAGCTTCCAGCTCGTCGTGCGGACCGAGCTGCCCGCGGCCGGCAGGGTGCCGCCCTTGAGCGCGGTGACCTGCGCCGGGGTGAGGGCCTCGGAGTAGACCTGGACGTCGTCCAGGCCGCCGAGGTGGTTCTCCCCGTACGCGCCCTTGTACCAGCGGCGGCCGATCTGGAGGGGGCCGGTGGCCTCCCACGGCGTGCCGAAGGTGGCGGCCGTGCCGGTCTCGACGCCGTTCACGTACAGGCGCAGCTTGGAGCTCGCCTGGTCGTAGACGCCGACGAGGTGGGTCCAGGTGTTGGTGGTGACGGCGGCGGTGCCCGACGAGACCCGCACGATGTCCGGGGCGTAGGTGTCGGTGGCGTGCCGGTTGAAGGTCCAGCCGAAGCCGGTCGAGTAGTACAGCTGGAAGCCGGAGGCCTCCTTGCCGTCCTGCGCGACGAAGGTCCGGTTGGCGGCCGTGGAGCCCAGCTTGACCCAGGCGGAGACCGTGAAGCTGCCGTTGGTGTTCACCACCGGGCCGCTGGTCTGCGCCCACGAGTCGGCGTTGCCGTCGAAGACGGCGCTGCCGCCCCGGTCGGTGTTCCAGTGCATGCCGGTGCCGTGGCTGCCGGTGTTGTTCGCGCCGGAGGAGTCCGCGAGGCCGAAGCCCGTGGTCTCGTCCAGCTTGTAGCGGGCCACCGGGGCCGTGGTGCCGTCGTGGACGGTGGTGCCGGTGATGTTGCCCAGGGCGTCGTACCGGGTGTCCGTGGTGGACACGTCACCCGTCGCCGGGTCGCGGTCCGTCTCGGTCACCACGTTGTCGTCCGGGTCGTAGCCGGTCTGCGTGGTCCGGGCGAGGCCGCCCGGGTCGAGGACCTCGGAGACGGTGCGGTCGGCCGCGTCCACCGTGAAGGTGGTGCGGGTCTGCCCGTCGTTGGTGATCTGCTCGATCAGGTTGCCGGCGGCGTCGTAGGTGTTCGCCTGCTCCGTGAAGGACTTGCCGGTCGCGGGGTCCTTGCGGACCACGGTGGCCGACAGGCCGTCGTCGGTGTAGGTGTACGCCGTCTGCCAGCCCATCGGGTCGGTGATCGACGCGAGGCGGCCGGCCGGGTCGTAGGCCCGGGACTCCTGGACGAGGGTGGTCGGCGGCGAGGGGTTGTACGGGTCGCCGGTGTAGTTGAGCAGGCTGGTGGTGAGCGGTCGCTGCTCGCCGTCGTAGGTGTAGGTGTTGACCGTCCCCGCGGGGTCGGTCTCCTTCACCTTGTTGCCGTAGGCGTCGTACTCGAACGACGTGGTGTCGCCGCCCGGGTCCGTCCGGCTCGCCAGCTGGTTGTGGGCGTCGTACGTCATCGACGTGACGCGTGCCGCGTCACCGCCGGTGAGGTCCGCGACCGACTGCGACAGGATGTTGCCGTCGGGGTCGTAGGCCGTGGTGGTCCGCGCCTGGTGCTTCGCGCCGGTGACCCGGTTGGTGACCGCCGGTGTCGTCTCGGTGAGGACCTGGTCGTTCTTGTCGTACGTCTGGCTCGTGACGAGACCGGCCGGGTGCGCGTCCGAGATCTCCTTCTTGGAGATCCGACGGCCCAGGTTGTCGTACGTGTACTCGACCTTGGCGCCGTTGGCGTCGGTGATCCGGGCCAGGTCGCCGTTGGCGTAGTAGGTGTACGTGGTCTTCCGGCCGCCCGGCGTGACGACCTCCGCCACGAGGCCCGCCGGCGCGACGGCCGTGCCGCCCTCCGCCGCCGGGGTGGTGGCGGTGGTGTACGTGGTCGTCGCGGTCCGGCCGTTGGGGTGGCCGGCCACGGGGGGCGTGGTCACCGACAGCAGGTTGCCGCCGGTGTCGTAGCTGTAGCTGGTCAGGTACGCGTTGTCCGTCGGGCCCGAGGAACGGCCGTCGCGCTCGGTGAGGAGCAGGTCGTTGCGCAGGTCCATCGGCGGGAAGGCCGTGGTCGCATCCGGGTAGTAGGTGTAGTACTCCGTCGAGCACTTGTTGGCCGCGGTGTTCTGGCAGGTGGTCTGGGAGACCGCGTTGCCGCGCACGTCGTGGCCGGTGATCGAGCGGTTGCCGTTGGCGTCCGTGACGGTGTGCAGGAAGCCGCCGGTGTCGTACCCGTAGGTGGTGCGGGCGCCCCCGGTGTCGATCGCGGCGAGCAGGCGGTTGCCCATCTCGGCGTCGTACACGTAGGTGAGGGTCTTGTCCGTCGGGTCGGTCAGCTTGACGGTCTTCACCGGCGCGATGCCGGAGGAGGCCTTGTAGGCGGACCAGTGGGCGGCCACGTCCGCGTCGGTCAGGCCCTTGGCGTGGACCGCGACCTCGGCGAGGGAGCCGGTGAAGAAGGAGACGTCCCCCGGGGAGCTGTACCACTTGGAGAAGCCGGCGCCGACGAACGTCCGGGACGTCGTCTGGTCGTTCGGCGCTCCGGTGCAGGTGCCCTGCTTGACGCCGTCCAGATACAGCGTCTGGGTGGTGCCCGCGGCGGACAGGACGGCGTGGTGCCACTTGGAGTCCGTCACCGTGCCCGTGGAGCCGAGGGTGGCGTTGCCGTTGCAGGTGCTCGACCACCAGTGGCCGTGCAGCTTGTTGTCGGCACCGACGTAGAGCAGGTCGCTCCAGCTGCCGGTGACGCCACCGGGGTTGTTCGGGGCGACGCTCTGGTCGCTCATGATGACGCCCGGCTTGGCCGTCTTGAACCACAGCTCGACCGAGCGGTCGGCCTTGGCGTGCAGCGGGCCGTACGGCAGCTCGACGAAGGAGGTCGAGCCGTCGAAGGTCGCCGCGCTCACGTCGTCCGCGCCGAACGGGCCCTGCGCGCCCTGGACGACGTTGTTGTACGTGCCGAATCCGGTGTTCACCTGGTTCGCGGCCTGCGCCGCGCCCTGGGTGTCGTCCAGGCGCCAGTAGCCGGCCGGGGCGGAGCCCATGACGGCGGAGCGGTAGACCTGGGACGAGCCGGTGATGGTCGGCGGGTTGAGCTTCCAGGTGCCGCCGTTGCCGTCGGTGGCCTGGAGGACGCGGTCGTCGGTGGTGTCGTAGACGACCGACGCCTGGGTCTTCAGGCCGGGCGTGGTGATCTTCTGGAGCAGTCCGGCGGACCGCTTGGCGGTCTGGTACTGCGTGGAGATCACGCCGGCCGACAGCGGCTCGGAGTAGATCGCCACCTCGGCCATCTGACCGTTGAAGTGCCCGAGCTTGTCGTTCGGGTTCATCGACGGCCAGCCGTCGGTGTTCACACCGGCGCCGAGCGAGACGTAGGGCTGCACCCAGTCGTTGATGGTGCCCGAGAGGGAGCCGACGGCGGCGCCGTCGAGGTACAGCGTCTGGCTGTTGGCGACACCGGTCAGGACGGCGTTGTGCCACTGCCCGTCGGTGACGGTCGGCGTGGAGGTGATCGTCGTCATGCAGCCGGGCGACATCGCCAGGCAGCCGCGCAGCTTGCCGTCCATGCCGACGTACACCGCGGGGGTGTTCTTCGTGGTGTTGGCGACCGGGTCGGGGTCGCTCAGCGGCTTGTCGCCGTAGTAGAAGAGGACGCCGCCGGCGGTGGTCGTCCTGAACCACAGCGACACCGTCGTGTACGAGGGCGTGGCGCCCGGCGCGGACGGCATCTCGACGTACGAGGTGGTGCCGTTGAAGGTCGCGGCCTTCTGGGTGGAGCCGGCGAGGGGGCCGGTGCCGCCCAGCGTCACGTTCTTGTACGTGCCGTTGTACTGGCCCTGGTTGGCGTCGATGGCGTCCTTCGCCACCGTGCCGGAGGTCTCGCCGAGGCGCCAGTACGCGAACGGGTCGGCGTCCAGGACCGTGGTGCGGTAGTGGTTGCCGGTCGCGTAGGCGTAGGTGGTGCACTTCGACCAGTCGGCCGGCGGGCACACCTTGGTGAGCTGGTCACCGGTGTGGGTGTACTGCCAGGTCTGGACCGAGTTCGGGTCCCCGACGGTGGCCTGGTCGGTGGAGACGGTCTGGACGTGCCAGGCGGTCGCGCCGGCGGGCTGGTACCAGGTGAGGCCCAGGTTCCGCTTGGACGTGACGTTGGTGATCCTCGTCAGGCGCTTGTTCGCGTCGTAGGTGAAGGTCTCCGTGCGGCCCGCGTAGTCCTTGATGGTGCTCAGGGCGTAGGTGCCGGCCTTCGCGGTCGCCTGCTTGAAGGCGTACTCCGTGAAGTCCTTGTCCGTGAGCGCGTAGCCGCCGGTGACCGCCGCGAGGCGGGCGTAGCGGCCCAGCGGGGGCACGAAGGTGCCGTCGGAGTTGCGGCCGAAGGCGACCTGCTCACCACCCGGATAGGTGATGATGACGCTGGTGAGCGTCCCGGCGCCGTCCTTGACCTCGACGGCCTTCATGTCGGCGATCGTCGACCAGCCGGCGCCGAACGCGGAGTCCACGCGCGGGTCGAGGCTGTTGTAGGAGCGGTCGATCTCCAGCGACGGGCCGATGACCGGCACGTCGGCGTCGGTGTCCTCGGTCGTGTAGTTGCCGTCCGAGGGGTCGAACTCGTGGCCGTCGGTGTTCATCGACAGGCCGGAGGTGACCGGCGGCTGCGGCACGGCCGTGGTGAAGCGGCTGCTCTCCACGACGGCCGCCATGCCGTCACTGGCCTCCACGTACCAGTCGTAGGTCTCCGACCACTTCAGCTTGCCCGCGGGCACCTTCCAGCTGCTCTTCGCGATCGCGCCGGAGGTCGCCACCAGGGCGCCGGCGTCGTTGTAGACCTCGAAGGTGTACGAGAGCGGGTTCGGGCCCTTGTCGGCGTCGCTCGCGTAGACCAGCAGCTCCGGCTGGAGGGTGTTGGCCTGGAAGTTCGCCGGCGGGTACTGGGCGTTGATCTGCGGCGCCGTGTTCGGCGTGTAGGTCAGGACCAGCGCCGGGCGGTAGCCGGCGGTCGCCGAGTTGTCCGAGTGGAACTTCTTCCAGTGCAGGTTGTCGTTGGTCGGCGCGGTGAGCGCGAGGCCGTAGTTGGCCGCGCCCGCGGCGACGTTGTTGAACCAGGTGGTCGACAGCGTCACCGGCATCTTGACGCCGACGCTCGTCGAGGCCGAGGTGTTGGAGCAGGAGGCTCCGGGCGCCGGGGTGGCCGAGCCGATCGCCGAGCCGAAGGACGGGCCGGGGTACGAGGTGACCCCGGACGGCGTCCACGACTGGGTGATCGGGTGGACGGAGAACGACTGGGCGGAGCAGGTCGAGGACCACAGGGCGTACACGTTCAGGCTGGCGGCGGTGACCCGCTGCCCGGCGAGCGTGCTGCCGAGGGTGCTGAACTGCAGGAACGAGTTGGTCTTGTTCGTGCCCGCGTCGTACGAGCCGACCTTGATCTGGGTCTCGGTGGAGTGGTCCCCGCCGATGGTGTTCTGCGTGTACGTCGAGTTCGACGCGGTGATCGTCGGGTCGACGGTCACCGGGTAGACGCGCGCCGGGTCGTCGAGCCAGGCGCGGTCGGCGGTCATCCGCAGGGCCGGCTTGCCGTCGACGGTGGTGAGCTCGTAGGTGACGTTCCGCGACTGGGCGGCGTCGCCGGAGCGCGGGTCGATCTTGGAGTCCTCCATGTACGCGTGCGGGATGGTCGCGGCGACCTTCCCGTCGGCGTCGGTGAACTCGACGTCGCCGTCGGCGGTGACGCGCGGGGTGAGGCCCTTCACGTCGAGGGGGAAGGTCCAGGAGTTCGCGGCCCGCGGGGAGCGCAGGACGACGTTCTCCTTGAAGCCCTCGGCGAGCGGCACGAGCTGCACGTCGGTGTCGGGGAGGACGCCGGCGTAGGTGACGGTGCCGTTCCCGTCGACGACGGGCGCGGTCTTCGCCGCGTCCCGCAGGGCGTAGGCCAGGGTGCGGCCCTTGCCGAAGTCGACGGAGGCCAGCGCCTTGTCGGCGGCGGTCGGCGCGAACTCGACGTCGAGGGAGTTGGCCGTCTGCTGGAGGCGGCCGTCCTTGTCCTCGGTCAGGGTCGTGTCGATCGGCTTCCAGGTGCCGTCGGCGGTCTTGAAGTTGGTCCGGCCGGTGTAGTGGCGGACGCTGGTGGAGCCGTCGGCGTTGACGTAGTAGTCCGAGGTGGCCGTGGACTTCTTGGCGTCGCGCCTGCTGGTGCGCTCGTCGAAGCTCTCGGCGTCGCCCGGCGCCTTGCCGGTGCGGGTCTCGGCGGGGTCGGCGGTCTCGCGCTCGAAGGGCGCGAGCTGGCCCTTGCCCTTGCCGGGCTTGCGTCCGGCGCCGCCGTCCTCGCTGGTGGCGTCGGAGGAGGCCTTGTGACTCTTGCCGCGGGCGGTGCCGCCCTGCTGGTCGGGGGTGTCGAGGGGATCGTCGCTCTTCAGCCACTTCCACAGGCCCGAGAGGGACATCTCGGGCATGCGCACCGGTTCGAGGACGGCTCCGGTGGCCATCGCCGTCTCGGTGGTGAGCATGAGGAAGAACGCGATGAGCGTGGAAAGAGCCGTAGCCCTCAGCCTGCGTCTGCCAGTTCGGCCTGGCGGAAAGAGGCGAGGGCCACGGACCCGGCGTATCTTCATGGGTCGGCCTTTACTTACGGATTGCTTACAAAGCCTCGCGAGCTTTCCTGATGGCCGATCGCAGACGTGACGCAGGGGTCCTCTTTTTACTTTGCCTTTAGAAAGTGGAGAAGGAAGGTCCGCTTGACGTGGTTCTGTCCCCCGCCGGCCAGGTCAGTCCTCGCGCGCGAGCCGCGCCACGGCCGCCTCGACCTCGCCGCCGGCCTTCTCGCCCGCCGCGATCCGCGTCACGTTCTCCGGCACCTCACCGGAAGCGGAACCCTCGCCGACCACGACGAACCGGACCCCGCCGTTCTTCGCCGCGGCCTCCGTCGCCGCCGTCACCTGCGCCGGGCCCGAGGCCACGACGATCTCGCAGTCGCGCTGCACCAGGCCGTTGAGGAACGGGCGCGCGTTCGCCACCGTACGCTCCCCCATCACCGGCACGTACGTCACCCGCACCCGCCCGTCCGCGGACGCGCGCTGCATGCCCTCCCACAGGGGCGCGGCGGGCCCGCCGGACACGATGCCCCGCTCGTCCGTCAGGAGGCAGGCGTCCCGGTCCTCGTAGGCCCGGGCCCGGGTGTCCGGGGGCGTGCCCCCGTCGTCGTCGAGGGCGCCCGAGACCAGCCGGGCCGCGAGCAGCCCGAGCAGCACCACGAGGACCGAGGCGACCGCCCAGCCGGCCCGGCCGCGCAGCAGCCCGGCCGCCGCCGCGAGCACGTCGGGAGTGGTGGAGCGGGTCTCCGTCCGCCGGTCGCGGGTGCGCCACGTACGCCTGGTCTTCACGCGGTCCGTCCCTTCCCGCGCGCCAGCAGGACGTGCACGGCCGCGCCCACCGTGGAGACGGCGAGCAGCAGCACGTCGAGCAGGAAGGCGCCGCCGGAGGTGTCGACGGGGGTCAGCGCGACCTGGAAGCACCAGCCGACCGAGACCGCCGTGAAGAGGAGCGCGGCCAGCCAGTCCGCGCGGGTCCCCCGGTACAGGGCGAGCACGAGGGCGGGCACCCAGCCGAGGACGCCGAGGCTGAACACCGGCACGGCGGCCAGCGCCGCCCGGGCGGGCAGCCGGGGCGGCCCCTCGCGGCGCGGGACGGCGCCCTTCTCCAGGACGACGGGCTGGTTCACGGTCGGGACCTCTCACGGTGGCGGGCGCGCGGTGCGTTGCACACGCGTACGACGGGGACGCCGTACGGTACAGCGCCCGCCCCGAAGATCACCCCGCGGGGGCGGCTCCCCCGCCCCGGATCACGCGGCCGGGACCGCGTGCCGCACCCACACGTTGGGCTCGACGTAGACCGCGTAGCCGCGCGCGGCCTCGCAGTGGACGGGCACGAGCGCGCCCGGCACCTCGACCGGGCCGTCCGTGTCGAAGGGGAGCCCCGTCCACGCCCGCCACTGCTCCAGGGAGCCCGAGACCGTCATCGACGCGGGCGCGACCGCCTCGATCCGGCCACCGGCGCGGACGTGCACCCGCAGCCACGGGTCGTGCGGCAGCCCGTCGGCCTCCCGGGTGCGGACGGCGTACTCGTGGATGGAGGCCCCGGGCTCCAGGTGCTTGCCGTTGGGCCGGACCGGCGCGACCAGTTCGGCGTAGCCGAGCCGGCGCGCGTTCTCCCGCATCGCGGCGAGCATCCGGTGCGAGATCCCGCGCCCGAGGGCGCCGGTGTCGACGGTGATCTCGACGGCGCTCACCGTGTCCGGCGTCTTCCCGTGCCGCAGGTCGGAGAAGGCCCACAGCAGCACCTCGTCCCAGCCCCGGTCGGGCAGCGTCCGCCGCCCGACCGCGTCGAGCCGGAACGGCACGCTGAAGCCGCGGGCGACGACCGTGCCGTCCGGGTCGGTGGCCACGAGCACGTACTCGGGGAACTCCCGCACGATCCGGCCCATGTGGGACCAGCCGACCGGGTCGTACATCATGAACTCGGGCCAGAGGTCCTTCATGGACCACATCGGCCCTTCGAGCTCGGGCCGCTCGGCAAGCGTGGTGATCTTCAGTTCGTGGTCCATGCCCCGCAGGTTAAAGACCTCCCGACACCACGCCAACCGATTATCGGACGGGCCCGTTCAGCCGCCGCACTGCCGCAGCATCGCCGTCCGGTCGGGCCCGGTCACCGCCAGCTCGTACTTCTCCGCCACCTGCGCGAACCGCACCGCGTAGGCGCAGCGGACCCCCTTGGCCGGCGGCAGCCAGGAGGCCGGACCGGAGTCGCCCTTCGCGGAGTTGGCCCGGCCCTGGACCGGGAGCAGGTTCAACGGGTCGTTGGCGAGCCGCTTCCGCTTCGCGTCCGTCCAGCGGGAGGCGCCCATCTGCCAGGCGTACGAGAGCGGCACGACATGGTCGATCTGGACCTCGGCGGCCTTCTGCTTGCGCCAGTCGATGGTGGTGCCCGTGTACGGGTCGTCCAGCGTCATCGCCACGACCACACAGTCCGAACCGTCCCGGAAGCGCACCTCGCGGCCGTCGCGGCGGAGCAGGTCGTTGCGGGTGTCGCAGCCGTTGCGCGCGAACGGCACGCCGTCCGCCTTGTCCAGCCACGCGTGCCCGAACTCCTCCCGCGCGTACCCCGTGCGCGCCCCCCGCCCCTTGGTGGCCAGCCCCCCGATGAGCTCCCGCGCCCGCGCCCGCTCCCCCTCCGCCGTCACCGGCGCGAGCCCCGGCTTCGTCCCGTCCGGATTCCCGAAGGGACTCGCGACCCGCCCGGCGGGCGTGGCCCCGCCGGACGCCTCCCGCCCGCCGTCCACGGGCGAGGTGCACCCGGAGAGGAGGACGAGCCCGGAAAGGACGACGGCGGGAGCGGCGGCACGGTGGAGCCTTCGGCGTATCAGCACCCGGGAATCCTAGGCACGGAAACCGCCGATAGCGCGCCTTTCATACCGTTCCGACGGCTAGTCCAGGATCGTCGTCAGGAACTCGCCCGTCCAGGCGAGGAGTTCGCGGCCGACGAGGGGCTTGCCGCCGATGGGGCGGGTGGCGGGGCGGGGGACCAGGATCTGGTGGACGGCCGGTTTGATGACGGACTTGGGGTGGAGGCGCTTCAGGCGGAGCTCCTGGGACTCGCGGAGTTCCACGGGGGCGAAGCGGATGTTGGGGCCCTGGAGGACGATCTCGCCGACGCCGCAGGCGCGGGCCAGCATGCGCAGGCCGGCGACGAGGAGGAGGTTCTCGACCGGCTCGGGCAGCTTGCCGTAGCGGTCGGTGAGCTCCTCCCGTACGGCCGTGATGTCCTCCTCCGAGTTCGCCGAGGCGATGGCGCGGTAGGCCTGGAGGCGGAGGCGCTCGCCGGGGGCGTAGTCGTGGGGGACGTGGGCGTCGACCGGCAGCTCGATCTTGACCTCCAGCGGGGCCTCCTCCTCCGCGGCGCCCTCCAGGGAGGCGCGGTAGTCCGCGACGGCCTCGCCGACCATGCGGACGTACAGGTCGAAGCCGACGCCCGCGATGTGGCCGGACTGCTCGCCGCCGAGGAGGTTGCCCGCGCCGCGGATCTCCAGGTCCTTCATCGCCACGTACATGCCGGCGCCCATCTCGGTGTGCTGCGCGATGGTCGCCAGCCGCTCGTGGGCGGTCTCCGTGAGCGGCTTCTCCGGCGGGTAGAGGAAGTAGGCGTAGCCGCGCTCGCGGCCCCGGCCGACGCGGCCGCGGAGCTGGTGGAGCTGGGAGAGGCCGAAGTTGTCGCCGCGCTCCACGATGAGGGTGTTGGCGTTGGAGATGTCGATGCCGGACTCGACGATCGTCGTCGAGACGAGCACGTCGAACTTCTTCTCCCAGAAGTCCACGACGACCTGCTCCAGGGCCGACTCCGTCATCTGGCCGTGGGCCGTCGCGATCCGCGCCTCGGGGACGATCTCGCGGAGCCGGGCCGCCGCGCGGTCGATGGAGTCCACACGGTTGTGGATGTAGAAGACCTGGCCCTCGCGGAGCAGTTCGCGGCGGATCGCCGCGCCGATCTGCTTCTCCTCGTACGGGCCGACGAAGGTGAGGACCGGGTGCCGCTCCTCCGGCGGGGTGGTGATCGTCGACATCTCGCGGATGCCCGTGACCGCCATTTCGAGGGTACGGGGGATGGGGGTGGCCGACATGGTGAGGACGTCGACGTTGGCGCGGAGCTTCTTCAGCTGCTCCTTGTGCTCGACGCCGAAGCGCTGCTCCTCGTCGACGATGACCAGGCCGAGGTCCTTGAACTTCGTCTCCGAGGAGAACAGCCGGTGGGTGCCGATGACGACGTCGACGGAACCTTCCTTCAGCCCCTCCAGGGTCGCCTTCGACTCGGTGTCCGTCTGGAAGCGGGACAGCGCGCGGACGTTCACCGGGAACTGTCCGTACCGCTCGGAGAAGGTGCCGAAGTGCTGCTGCACGAGCAGCGTCGTCGGCACCAGGACGGCGACCTGCTTGCCGTCCTGGACCGCCTTGAACGCGGCCCGCACCGCGATCTCCGTCTTGCCGTAGCCGACGTCGCCGCAGATCAGCCGGTCCATCGGGACCGTCTTCTCCATGTCCTCCTTCACCTCGGCGATCGTCGACAGCTGGTCGGGCGTCTCCGCGTACGGGAAGGCGTCCTCCAGCTCCCGCTGCCACGGGGTGTCGGGGCCGAAGGCGTGGCCGGGGGCCGCCATCCGGGCGCTGTACAGCTTGATCAGGTCGGCGGCGATCTCCTTGACCGCCTTCTTCGCCCGCTGCTTCGTCTTCGTCCAGTCCGCGCCGCCCAGCCGGTGCAGGGTGGGCGCCTCGCCGCCGACGTACTTGGTGACCTGCTCCAGCTGGTCCGTCGGGATGTACAGGCGGTCGCCGGGCTGGCCGCGCTTGGCGGGGGCGTACTCGACGAGGAGGTACTCGCGGGTCGCGCCCTGCACGGTCCGCTGCACCATCTCCAGGTAGCGGCCGACGCCGTGCTGCTCGTGCACGATGTAGTCGCCGACCTCCAGGGTCAGCGGGTCGATGGTCTTGCGGCGCTTGGCCGGCATCCGCTGGCCGTCCTTGCCGGCCGCCTTCTGCCCGGACAGGTCCGTCTCGGTGAGGACGGCGAGCTTCAGCGCCGGGTCGACGAAACCGAAGTCGATCGAGCCGCAGGCCACGTGCACGACGGCCGGGTCGACCCGCGTCAGGTCGGCCGTCAGCCGGGCCGCGATGCCCTCCCCGCCGAGCACCTCGACGGTGCGGGACGCCGGGCCATGGGCCTCCGTCACGTACACCGTCCGCCAGCCGTCGGCCAGCCAGCCCTTGGTGTCGGCGAGCGCGCGGGCGGTGTCGCCGCGGTACGTCTCCGGGGCGCGCATGCCGAGCGCGAGGGTGTCGCCGTCGGTCTCGGCGTCGGCCGCGAACGGCGACACCGACCACCACATCATGCCGAGCTCCCGCGCCCGGTCGCGGACGTCCGCGATCCCCCACAGGGAGGCCGCGCCGACGTCGATCGGCGCCTCGCCGCCGCCGGCCGTCGCCGCCCACGAGGCCTGCAGGAACTCCTGGCTGGTGGCGACCAGGTCGGCGGCCCGGGTCCGCACCCGCTCGGGGTCGCAGACGACGGCCATCGCCCCGGCCGGGAGGACGTCGAGCAGCAGCTCCATGTCGTCGACGAGGACCGGCGCGAGGGACTCCATGCCCTCGACGGCGATGCCCTCGGCGATCTTGTTGAGCATCTCGCCGAGCTCCGGGTGCTCCTCGGCGAGGGCCGCCGCCCTCCCCCGCACCTCGTCCGTCAGCAGCAGCTCTCGGCAGGGCGGCGCCCACAGCCCGTGCGCGGCGACTTCGAGGGAGCGCTGGTCGGCGACCTTGAAGTAACGGATCTCCTCGACGTCGTCGCCCCAGAACTCGATCCGGAGCGGGTGCTCCTCGGTCGGCGGGAAGACGTCCAGGATGCCGCCGCGGACGGCGAACTCGCCGCGCTTCTCCACCAGTTCGACCCGGGAGTACGCGGCGGCGGCCAGCCCCTCGACGACCTCGTTCAGATCCGCCGTCCGCCCGGTCCTCAGCGCCACCGGCTCCAGGTCCCCCAGCCCCTTCACCTGCGGCTGGAGAACGGAACGGATCGGCGCGACGACGACGGAGACGGGGCCCGCGGCCGGATCGTCCGGGCTCGGGTGCGCGAGGCGGCGCAGCACGGCGAGGCGACGGCCGACGGTGTCCGAACGGGGCGAGAGCCGCTCGTGCGGCAGCGTCTCCCAGGACGGGTACTCGACGACGGTGTCCGGGTCGAGGAGCGAACGCAGCGCCGCCGCCAGGTCCTCGGCCTCCCGGCCGGTCGCCGTCACCGCGAGCACCGGGCGCCCCGAGTCCCTGGCCAGCGCGGCCACCGCGAAGGGGCGGGCGGCGGGCGGCCCGACCAGGTCCACGTGCGGACGCTTTCCGTCCGACGCGGCCGACACCGCCTCCGCGAGGGCCGCGTCCTTGACGACGAGGTCGAGCAGACCGTGCAGGCTCATGGAGCTTCCATCCCGGTACGTACGAGGGTGAACGGACAAGCGGCAACGCGAACCACCCGACACGTGAACGGGCCGGGGCCTCCACCCTACGACGGCCCCGCCGCGACCGCCGCGCCCGACCACCGCCGTCCCGTCACCCGATGAGGTGAGAGGGACGGCGGTACGGCCCCGGCGCGCACCAGAAGCGCCGGGGCCGTACGCGTACCGGTACCGGTACCGCAACCGCTACTCGCTCGCGATCGCGTTCAGCACGTTCATGCGGCCCGCGCGGAACGCCGGGACCAGCGCCGCGAAGAGGCCCACGAAGGCCGAGCCGACGAAGACCGTGAGGATCGTCGGCCAGGGGATCTCCAGGACGCCGAAGCCCTCCAGCGCGAGGAGCTGCTGCGCGGCCGTGCCCCAGCCCATGCCCAGGCCGAGGCCGAGCAGCGCGCCGAAGAGGGCGATGACGACCGACTCCAGGCGGATCATGCGGCGCAGCTGCCTGCGGGAGAGGCCGATGGCCCGCATGAGGCCGATCTCGCGGGTGCGCTCGACCACCGACAGGGCGAGGGTGTTCACGACCCCCAGGATCGCTACGACGATCGCGAGCGCCAGCAGGCCGTAGACGATGTTCAGGAGCTGCCCGACCTGGTTCCGGAGGTCCTCCTTGTAGTCGGCCTGGTTGGAGACCGTGTACTGGGGGTACGGGGCGAGCGCCTTCTTCAGGGACTCGTACGCCGCCTCCTCCTGGCCGTCCTTCGCGCTCGCGAGCAGCAGCACGCTCGCCGGCAGCCGCTCGGCCGGCAGGTGCGCGCGGGCGGTGGTGACGTTCGTGTACAGCGCGCCGTTGTCGACGTTCCCGGTGTCGGCCGTGATCGCCGCGACCTTCAGCTTCGCCGTCGAGCCGTGCGCGAAGGCGACGGTGAGGGTGTCGCCGACCTTCACGCCGTGCGCGGTGGCGTAGTCGCTGCCGACGGACATCGCGCCGGGGGCGTACGCGGCGGCCAGGTCGCCGGAGGTCACCTCGCGCCGGAGGTCGGCGGCGTACGACGGTTCGGTCGCCGCCAGCCACTCCTTGGAGACGGTGCCGGCCGGGTCGGTGATCCGCACGTCCACCGGCCGGTACTCGGTGACGTGGTCGAGGCCCGTCACCTTCTCGACCGCGGCCTGCGCCTGCGGCACGATCGGCGCGCCCATCCGGTTCTGCACGATGTAGTCCGCGCCGACGGACCGGTCGAGCTCGTCGGTGGCCGAGGCGACCATGGAGGAGCCGACGACGGAGAGGCAGGCGACGAGCGCGAGGCCGATCATCAGGGCGGCGCCGGTCGCGCCGGTGCGGCGCGGGTTGCGGAGCGCGTTCCGCTCGGCCATCCGGCCGACGGGCCCGAAGACCCGCAGGACGACCAGGCCCAGGGCGCGGACGACACCGCCCGCGAGGACCGGGCCGATGACGACGAAGCCGAGCAGGGACAGTACGACGCCGACGCCGAGCCAGAGCGAGCCCGTGCCGGCCTTCTCGGCCTCGGTCGCGGCCCACAGCGCCCCGCCGCCGGCGAGGGTGAGGAGCAGGCCGAGGGCGCCGCGGACCCGGCCCGCGCGGCCGTCGGCGGGAGTGCCGGCGTCGCGGAGGGCGGCCATCGGGGAGACCTTGCCGGCCCGGCGGGCGGGCACGTACGCGGCGAGGACGGTGACGAGGACGCCGAGGGCGAGACCGACGACGGGGGTGGTCCAGGCGACGGTGAGGTCGCGGGTGGACAGCTCCATGCCCATGGTCGACATGAGTTCCATCAGGCCGACGGCGAGCCCGACCCCGGCGGCGACGCCGGCGACCGAGCCGATCAGTCCGAGGAGGACGGCCTCGACGAGGACGGAGCGGTTGATCTGCTTCCGGCTCGAACCGATGGCCCGCAGCAGGCCGATCTCGCGGGTGCGCTGGGCGACCAGCATGGAGAAGGTGTTGACGATGAGGAAGATGCCGACGAGGAAGGCGATCCCGGCGAAGCCGAGCATCGCGTACTTCATGATGTCGAGGAATTCGCCGACGTCCTCGCGGCCCGCGTCCGCCGACTCCGCCGCGGTCTGGATCCTGTATCCGGCACCCAGTGCGGTGGCGACGTCCGCCTTCAGCGTCTCGTCGGAGACACCCGGCTCCGCCTCCACCATGACCTGCGTGAACAGCCCCTCCTTACCGAGGAGTTCGCGCTGCGCGGTGGCGGTGTCGAAGTAGACGACGGTGGCACCCGGGTTGGTGACCTTGAACTCGACGATGCCGGAGACGGTGGCGGTGAAGTCACCGGCGCCGGAGATCGTCCGCAGCGGGTCGCCGAGCTTCAGACCGTGCTTGTCGGCGGTGCCCCGGTCCACGACCACGTCGGTGGGGCCGCGCGGCTCGTGCCCCTCGGCGAGCTCGACCGAACGGAGCTCGTACGGGCTCCAGTTGACGGCGATCGTCGGGGCCCCGGTGGTCGGCCCGACGTTCTTGTCGTCCTTGTCGACGACGGTGACGCCCAGGGAGGCGACGGAGCCCTGTGCGGCCTCGACGCCCGCCACCTTCCGCACGTCGGCGACGACGGAGGCCGGGAAGGACTCGGGACGGCCGGTGTCCGGGGTCTCGTCCGTCGGGTCGGCCGCCGCCGGGGAGACGGTGACGTCGGAGGCGGTGACGGCGAAGAGCTTGTCGAAGGTCGTGTTCATGGTGTCGGTGAAGACCAGGGTCCCGGACACGAACGCGACGGAGAGGAGCACGGCGACGGCGGAGAGCGCCATCCGGCCCTTGTGCGCGAGGAGGTTGCGCAGCGAGGTTCTGAAGACGGTCATGACGTCCGCCCGCGCGCGTCGAAGTCCTTCATACGATCCAGGACGGCTTCGGCGGTGGGCCGCTCCATCTCGTCGACGATCCGCCCGTCCGCGAGGTACAGCACCCGGTCCGCGTAGGAGGCGGCGACCGGGTCGTGGGTGACCATGACGATCGTCTGCCCCAGCTCGTCCACGGAGCGGCGCAGGAAGCCGAGGACCTCGGCGCCGGCCCGCGAGTCGAGGTTTCCGGTCGGCTCGTCGCCGAAGATGATCTCCGGCCGGGCGGCGAGCGCCCGCGCGACGGCGACGCGCTGCTGCTGGCCGCCGGAGAGCTCGGTGGGCCGGTGCTTGAGGCGTCCGGCGAGCCCGACGGTCTCGACGACCTGGTCCAGCCACTCCTTGTCGGGCCTGCGGCCCGCGATGTCCATGGGCAGCGTGATGTTCTCCAGGGCGCTCAGCGTCGGCAGCAGGTTGAACGCCTGGAAGATGAAGCCGATCCGGTCCCGGCGCAGCTGGGTGAGCTTCTTGTCCTTGAGGCCGGTGATCTCGGTCTCGTCGAGGAAGATCTGCCCGCCGGTGACGGTGTCGAGCCCGGCGAGGCAGTGCATCAGCGTCGACTTGCCGGACCCGGAGGGCCCCATGATCGCGGTGAACTGCCCCCGCCGGATGTCCACGTCGACGTGGTCGAGGGCGACGACCCGGGTCTCCCCCGCCCCGTACGCCTTGACGACCTGCCGCGCCCGCGCGGCGACGGCCGTCTTCCCTCCGGTACCCCCGTGCCTGGGAATGGTCACAGCCGAAGTCACGGTCTTCTCCTCAACGGAAGCGGGTGGTTGTTGTAAGACCAAGCTAAGAACCGCACCCGTCCCTTCTCGTCCTCCGCCGGGACGACCGTCCCCTGGCTCGCATGAGGGAAGGCCCCCTAGGGGTTCTTCCTCCTGCTGGTGGAGCGTGTTCGAGGGTGTCCTGCTGTAGGGGCATGGGAATGGACATTCACATCTCGAATGCGTGACCTTCACCAGCGGGGCTCGTTGCCCAGGGCAGGGACTTCGGAGCGGGGGTGGAGTGGTGGGAGTGCGGACGATTGCCACGCCCTTCGCGGTATCCGGCCCCACTGGTGTTGCGGTGCGAGACCGACTCAAGCACCTCACCGACGAGGACGACCGGGTCCTACGGTTGGTCGGCGACCACCTGGGCTCGCTGGCCTCCGCCGATCTCCGGGCCCGATGCGCGGATGCTCTGGAGCATTCCGCGGAGTCGTGGGCAATGCGCAAGCGCATGCTGACGCCTGTGTCGTCGTCGCGGTGGGCAGGGTCGGTGACCAAGGCGTCGCACGATCAGTGGGCTTTGGCCCGACGCTGCCAGGCCGCACACATCCAGAACCTGGAAGCCGGAATCGGGATGCTGCGGCATCGCCTGTCCTTGCCTATCGGCCAGCGCGGCTCGAAGCGGACTCCGGGTGGGTACCGGTCACGGCAGGAGTGGCATGCGAAGTCCCGGCGTCTGGGTGTGCTGGCCGATCGGCAAACTGCCGCCGTCTCGGATTGGCGGACGGGCCGGGTACGAGTGGTACGGGGCGGCAAGCGGATACTGAATTCCCTCCACCACCTCGACGAGGCCGGCCTGACCAAAGCCGGGTGGCGCGAGCGGTGGGAGGCGGAACGCTGGTTTCTGTCCGCCGACGGGGAGTCGGGGAAGCGGTACGGGAACGAAACCATCCGCGTCAGCCCTGACGGAGGGGTGTCGATCAGACTGCCCGCGCCGCTCGCCAGGCTCGCGAACGCCCCGCACGGACGGTACGTCCTCACCTCCAAGGTGCATTTCCCGCACCGGGGCAACGAGTGGGCCGACCGGATCGAGGCCAACCGCGCCGTGGCCTACCGCATCCACCTGGACGTGACCAAGGGCCGCTGGTACCTGACCGCTTCCTGGCAGCTCTCACCGACGAAGACCGTCCCGGTCGAGGCCGCCCTGGCCGACGGTGTGATCGGTGTCGACACCAACACCGACCACCTCGCCGCCTGGCGCCTGGACACCCATGGCAACCCGATCGGGCACCCGCGGAGGTTCTTCTACGATCTCGGCGGGTCGGCCGACCACCGAGACGCCCAGGTCCGCCACGCCCTGACCCGGCTGCTGAACTGGGCCAAGACCTGCGGAGTGAGGGCGATCGCGATCGAAGACCTCGACTTCCAGGCCGAGAAGACCAGGGAGAAACACGGCCGCAAGCGCCGGTTCCGGCAGCTCATCTCCGGCATGCCCACCGGCCGCCTCCGCGCGCGCCTCACCTCCATGGCCGACGCCACCGGTATCGCGATCATCGCCGTCGACCCGGCCTACACCAGCCGCTGGGGCGCCCAGCACTGGCAGAAACCCCTCACCGGTAAGACCCGCAAGACCACCCGTCACGATGCGGCGAGCATCGCGATCGGGCGACGCGCCCAAGGGCACCCGATCCGGCGACGGACGGCACCGCCCCGCGACGACCAGAGCGATCGTCACGGGCATCGGACCGTCCAGGCTCGACCGGAATCCCTCGGGCGTGAGGAACCCCGCCCCCGCATCCCCGGACCACGACCAGGAGTCGTGTCGCCGGACGCGGCGAGAACGCGGGCGACCAGGACACCCAAAACCGTTCGGGATGTCCGCAGTGACCAGGAATGGGTCCAAGACTCACTCCTGCTCACTGACCAGGAACGGTTCCTCGGCCCGTGGTCGGAGTGAGACCCTGTCCGCGCACATTTAGGTGTACGAAGAAAGGAAGAGGCGCGTGGCAGCGGACGGGAGAACGGCCCCGGAACGGACCGGCCTGGAGAAGCCGCCCGCGAACCCGCGCCGCGGCCCCGTCGTCGCCGCCCTGATGCTCTGCATGGGGCTCGCCGCGCTCGACGGCACCATCGTCGCCACCGCCGTCCCGCAGATCGTCGGCGACCTCGGCGGACTCTCCGTCTTCTCCTGGCTCTTCTCCGGCTACCTCCTCGCCGTCACCGTCACCCTCCCCGTGTACGGCAGACTCAGCGACACCTACGGCCGCAAGCCGGTCCTCGTCGCCGGCACCGTCCTCTTCCTCCTCGGCTCCCTGCTCTGCGCCGCCGCCTGGAACATGGCCGCGCTCATCGCCTTCCGCGTCGTCCAGGGCCTCGGCGGCGGCGCCCTCCAGGGGACCGTCCAGACCGTCGCCGCCGACCTGTACCCGCTCAGGGAACGCCCCAGGATCCAGGCGAAGCTCTCCTCCGTCTGGGCCACCTCCGCCGTCGCGGGCCCGGCGGTCGGCGGCCTCCTCGCCGGATACGCCGACTGGCGCTGGATCTTCCTCATCAACCTGCCGCTCGGCGCCGCCGCCCTCTGGCTGATCGTCCGCCACCTCAAGGAGCCCGCCAGGCCCCCTCGTACGGCTCCGGTCCGCGTCGACTGGGCGGGCGCGCTCGGCGTCTTCGCGACCGGCGCGCTGCTCCTGACCGCGCTCGTCCAGGGCGGCGTGGCCTGGCCGTGGCTCTCGCCCCCGTCCCTGGCCCTCCTCGGCGGAGCGGCCGTCCTCGCCGCCGCGACCGTGGCCGTCGAACGTCGGGCGGCGGAGCCCATGCTCCCCGGCTGGGTGTGGCGCCGCCGCACCATCGCCGCCGTCAACCTCGCCCTCGGCGCCCTCGGCCTCCTCATGGTCGCCCCGACCGTCTTCCTCCCGACCTACGCCCAGTCGGTCCTGGGCCTGGGCCCGATCGCCGCCGGCTTCGTCCTCTCCGCCTGGACCCTGAGCTGGCCGATCTCCGCGGCCTTCTCCAACCGCGTCTACACCCGCATCGGCTTCCGCCTGACCGCCGTCCTCGGCATCTCCGGCGCCCTCGCCTGCCTGCTCGCCTTCCCCTTCCTCCCCTACCCCGGCGAGGCCTGGCAACCGGCCCTCCTGATGCTCCTGCTGGGCGCCTGCCTCGGCCTCTTCCAGCTCCCCCTCATGGTCGGCGTCCAGTCGACCGTCCCCTACGAGGAACGCGGCACCACCACCGCCTCCGTCCTCTTCTGCCGCCAGGTCGGCCAGAGCGTCGGCGCCGCCGCCTTCGGCGCGGTCGCGAACACCGTCCTCGCCGCCCGCCTCGGCGCCGACACCGACCTCGACACCCTCGCCCGCTCCCTCGACACCACCGACGCGATCCGCCGCGCGGTCGACGCGGCCGTCGACCGGGTCTACTTCGGCGCCGCGGCAGCCGCCGCCCTCGCCCTCCTCGCCCTCCTCACCCTGGCCCCCCGCCGCTTCCCGGTCCTGAAGGAGGTGTCGGACACCGAGCAGTAGATGAAGACTGGTATCCGTGGAGGAATGGACACCAGCCGAGCAGGCCCTGAGTCGCTCGTACGTCACCGCCGACGGGCTCCGGTTCGACGTCACCGAGATGTCGGTCGAACACCATCCGGACCGCAGCGCGACGCTGACGTACCGGCTGACCGTGAGCCACCGAGGCCGCCCGGACGAACGATGGGTGGTCACCCTGCCCTGGCACGACAAGTCCTGGGCGGACGTGCTCGACTCGCCTGAGCTCTCTCAACACACGCGGGGCCCTGCCCGTCCGGCTCGGACGAGCAGAGCCCCCGTACGTACAAGCGGCGGCTGTACTACTCCGCCGAGGCGAGCCCGACGAACCCGGCCCACGCGTCGTGCGAGACTCGGAGGGCCGGGCGGGCCACGTCCTTGGAGTCCCGGACGTGCACGGCTCCCGCGCCGGACGCGACCTCGATGCACTGGCCGCTGTCACCGCCGCTGTAGCCGCTCTTGAACCAGGCGAGGGATTCGGTGCTGTTCATAGCTCTCCCAGCAACTTCTCGATGAACTCCAGCGACTCTCGCGGGCTGAGAGCCTGCGACCTGATGACGCCGAAGCGCACGGCGGCGACGGTGACCTGCCCCGGTTCGGCCATCAGCGACATCTGATGGGTCGCCTCGAAGTACAGGAACTGCTTCCCGTCCTTGCGGGTGGCAATGGTGAACGGACCACTCACACCAGCGTTGTCCTCGCATGTGAACGGCATGATCTGAATGTCGGTGTGCGGCTCGTGCCCGAGCAGGAGCAGCTGCTCCAGCTGCCCGCGAAGAACCTTCTCACCGCCGTACCTCTGCCGCAGCACCGCCTCGTCCATGATGAAGCTGTTCAGCGGTTCCGGGCGCCGTCCGAACATCACCTTCTGCCGGGCCAGCCGGTCCGTCACTCGCTGCTCGATCGTCTCCTGATCCAGAAGCGGACGCCGCATGGCCAGGAGCGCTCTCATGTACTCCTCGGTCTGAAGCAGTCCACTGATCACGAACTTCTCGTAGTGAAGAAGCTCGATCGCCGTCCTCTCCAGCTCCACCAGACCCTGAAAGCCCGCCGGATACTGCGCCCTCTCCAACTGCCCCTGCCACACCGTCAGCAGCCCGTCGGCACCCAGAAGGCCGTCCGACTGCTCGATCGCGCGGGGCGGAGGGATCCTCCGCCCCTGCTCGAACGACGCGATGGTGGAGACCGAGTAGCCGAGCCGCCTGCCCAGCTCCTCCCGCTCCATCCCCGCCTTCGTCCGCAGCGTCTTCAAGGTCTTCCCGAACGCCACCGCGATACCCTCACCAGCCCTCGTGACGGCCCGCCCCACCTCCGGCACCTCTTCTTCCACCCGCACCCCACCTCTCGTACCTGCGCCGGCACGGCGCGTACAAGCGGATCGCGTCGGCGTGTCACCACTGGTCACGCTACGCCACCAAGAGGAGCTTGGAGGGCATGACGAGCAACATCGGCAGCCCCACCGGCCCCTCCCAACTCTCCAGCGCCTCCCCTTACTTGAACACCCGCACCTTCGCCATGCGGTTCACCTCCACGCCCCGGGGCGCGCGGCTCGCGCGGCGGCTGGTCGCCGTCCGGCTGGACGAGTGGGGCGTGGCGTACGCCACCGAGGCGCACGAGGGCGTCGTGCTGGTCGCGGCCGAGCTGGCGACGAACGCGGTGCGGCACGGGCACGTGCCGGGGCGGGACTTCCACCTCTCGCTGCGCGTCACGGAGGCGCCCCGGCCGGTCGCGCGGGTCGAGGTGAGCGACACCCGGGCCGAACGCGTACCGCGCTCGGACGGAGGGCGGGGGTTGCTGCTCGTCGGTGGGATCGCCGAGCGGTGGGGGTGGTATCCGAGGCCCGGCGCGCCGGGGAAGACGGTGTGGGCGGAGTGCGCGCTCGCCTGACGGGCCGGAATAGCCCCGCACGGCGGTGGGGTTGGAACCCGACATGCGCCTTGATCCGGAACCGTTTGGCGGCGGTCTGCACCCCCTGCTCGCGGGACGGTTCAGTCCGTACCGCTTCGACCCGTCGGGCCGGGTCGACGACCGTGCGCTGCGGCTGCTCCTGGAGGCCGCGCGGTGGGCGCCGTCCGCCGGGAACTCCCAGCCGTGGGGTTTCTTCACGGCCCGCCCCGGCGAGCCGGAGCACGCCCGGCTGCTGCCCCACCTGGCGCCCAGTTCGGCCCGCTGGGCGACGGACGCGGGACTGCTCGTCGTCACGCTCACGCGCCGGTACGTCGGCGAACCGGACGTCCAGTACTCCGAGTTCGCCGACTACGACCTCGGGCAGGCCATCGCCCACATGACCCTCCAGGCCCAGGCGATGGGCCTGTCGGCCCACCAGTTCCGCGCCTTCGACCTGGAGGGGCTCACCAAGGAGCTGGACCCCGCCCCGGGGTGGGCCGTCGTGTCAATGGTGGCCCTCGGCAGGGCCGCCGACACCCCGCCCGAGGCCCGGGAGCGGCGCAGCGTCGCGGAGCTGCTCGCCGCCCCCTGGGCCCCGGCGGAGTAGCGGATCAGAAGAGGGAGTCGTACGCCGAGTCCTGCGTCAGGCTCGCTCCCGCGCCGCGCTTGAAGGGGGCGGACCAGTCGCCGGTGCCGGCGTAGAAGGTCTCGTCGCCGTTCCAGGCGACGAGGTCGGCGCGCCCGTCGCCGTTGGCGTCGCCGACGGCGGTGAGGCCCTTGAACTTGCCCCAGCCGCCGCCGACCTGCTTGCGGGCGGTGAAGGTGCCGTCGCCCTTGCCGAGGTACAGCCACAGCACGCCGGAGCGGTCCCGGGCGAGGAGGTCGCCGGCTCCGGCGCCGCCGAGGTTCCCGGCGGCGGTGATCTCGTTGTAGATCTGCCAGCCGCCGCCGATCCGCTTGCGCGGCGAGAAGGGCGTCTTGGCGTTCCCCGTGCCCGCGTAGAGCCACAGGACGCCGGTCTTGTCGACGGCGAGGACGTCGGGCCGCCGGTCGCCGGTGACGTCGCTGCCGCCGGTGATCCGGTCGTACGTCTGCCACCCGCCGCCGATCTGCGTCCGGGGCGCGAGCGGGGCGTTCCGGTCGCCGGTGCCCTGGTAGAGCCAGAGCACGCCGGAGCGGTCGCGGGCGATGCTGTCGGGGGCGGAGCTTCCCGCCACGTTCCCGACGGACACCAGCCGGTCGTACACCTGCCAGCCGCCGCCCACCCGCGAACCGCCGGTCCCGGTGAGCGAGCCGCCCGTGGCGGCGGGCCGGGTGCCGTAGCGCCACAGGACGCCCTGCGGGTCCCGGGTGAGGAGGTCGGCGGTGCCGTCGTCGTCGTAGTCGTGCGCGGCGGCGGGCCGGGTCACGGAGAACCGTCCGGTGGCGACGAGGTCGGGGCCGATGCCGTCGTCCGGGCGGGCGGTGAGCTTCCACTCGTACGTTCCGTTGCGGGCGGGCGCGCCCCAGTCCCCGGCCTCCAGGTCCTTGCCGTCCCAGTGCCAGCCGATCCGGCGCGGCGCGCCGGCCGCGCCCTCCGCGGGCCAGGCCTGCGAGACGCTCTTCCCGCTGGGCACGTGGGTCAGGGTCATCGTGACCCGGGCGTCTCCCCGGGAGAGGTCCCAGCCGAAGTCGACGCCGCGCGCCGCCTGTTCGCCGGTGATCTCGCTCGGGGTGGTGTGGCCGGTGAGGGTGACGACGGTCGACTGTCCGGTGGACGCGACGAGTTCGACCTGCGGGACGCCGTCGTCGGCGCGCGGCGAGATCCGGTACAGCCCTTCGCCGTGCTCGGGGGTGCCGCCGCGCACGAGCAGGGAGCCGCCGGGACCGACGACGGCGGAGGAGAACGCGGTGAGCAGGACGGCCGTCTCCCCGGGCCGCTCGACCGACCGGACGGTGAACGGCAGCCGCGTCGTGGCCTCCCCGCCCTCGGCGGACCCGGCCCCGTCGATGTGGGCCTTCTGGCCGGACGCCATCCAGCCTCCGATGAGGTACACGGGGTCGCTCGCGTCGTACTCCGACGGGAACCAGAGCCGCCCGGTCGAGCCGCCGCGCCGGAGGACGACGATCCCGTCGCCGCCCGGCACCCGGGCCTCCCGCCAGGCCACGTGGGTGGCGGAGACCGCGCCGTCCCAGGCCCACGCGTCCGGGCCGACGAGGTGCCAGCGGGTCTCGCCGGTGGCGAGATCGGCGAAGATCTTGGCGGGGAGCCTCTCGTCGCCCACCCGGCAGTCGTAGAGCGCGGCGCCGGCGCCGGTCCAGGCACCGTCGCCGTTGTCGCAGTCGAGCTGGACGCCGCCCGCCACCTGGCGGAACTGCGGCGTGCCGCCCGCGAGGACGCCGGCGTCGAGAGTGGTGGCGTACTGGATCGTGTGGCCGTCCTCGTACCGCTCGACGAGGAGGGTGTCGCCCGCCAGGCCCGCGTACGTGTAGTCGCCGAGCGCGTCGAGGTCGATCACGACCGGCGCGGCGTCCGGCTTCGCCATGTCGTAGACCTTCAGGAGCGAGCTCACGCTCATCAGCTTCCGGTCGCCGGTGACGACGAGATCCGAACCGCCGCCCGCCGCGTCGGCGCCCTGCAGCGCCACCGACGACCCGTCCCCGTACCGCGTCCACCGGAACTCCGGTGTCTCGCCGCGGGTCTTCGACAGGAAGCCGCTCGGGCCCGCGCCGACGACGTCCGCGTCGCGCGGGAACGGTACGGCGGCGGACGCCTGCTGGTCCTGCGCGGCGACCGGCGCGGCGGCGGCCGGGAGCGTGGTGAGCGTGCCGCCGGTGGCGGCGAGGACGACGGTGACGGCGGCGGCCGCGAGCCGGCGGCCGTGCGTGCGTACGTGCTTCACGTGCATGTTCTTCCCTCCCCTGGGAGGGCCGACGCTACCGGACGGTCACCTCCCGCCCCTCTTCCGGGGTGAGACGCAGAAGGGGTGCCCGGCCGGGTCCAGGAGGACGCGCCAGAGGTCGGGGCGGGGCTGGGTGGCGGGGACGGTGGCGCCGAGGGCGGTCAGGGCGGCGACCGCCTCGTCGAGGTCGTCGACGTCGAAGTCGAGGTGGAGTTGGGCCGGGACGTCGCCGTCCGGCCAGGCCGGCGGACGGTGGTCCGCGACCCGCTGGAAGCCCATGACCAGGCCGCTGCCGTCCACCAGGGCGGCGAAGTCGGCGTCGGAGCGTTCGTGCAGGGGCAGCCCCGTGGCCTTCGCGTAGAAGTCGGCGAGGGCCAGGGGGTCGGCGCAGTCGAGGTTCACCGCCGTCAGGTTCATCCGCATACGCGGAGACTACGGGCGGGGTTCCTCACCCGGCTCGGGGTTTTCCGCCGGGGACTCGGCCGGGGACTCGGCCGGGGCCTGCTCCGGCGCTTCCGTGGCCGCGCCGGGCTCCGGCGCCGCCGGGCGGCCCGTCAGCGCGGCGAGGGAGTTGCGGATGTGCTCCATGTGGGAGTGGATCTCGTCGCGGGACTCGTCGTGCTCGCGCAGCAGCCGCTCCGTCGCGCGCTCCGTCCGTTCGGCCTTCAGCCGGGCCTCCGCCAGGAGTTCCGCGGCCTTCGCGTCGGCGTCCTCCTGGCCGTGCCGGGCCTCCTCCTCGGTGCGGGCGCGGGACCGGCGCACCTCCTCCAGGCGGGACTCGGCCTCCGCGACCTGCTCGACGTGGCGGGCGTCGAGCGCGGCGGCGGCCGCCTCCGCCTCGCGGTCGGCGTCGACGCGGGCGGTGCGGTGCTCCTCGGCCTGGCCGGCCAGGAGTTCCGCCGCGCGGTGCGCGGTCTCCTCGTACGCCTCCTGCGCCGCCGCCCTGGCCCCCTCCGCGTCCCGGCCGGCGATGACGGCCAGCTCCTCGGCGCGTTCGCGAGCGGCCTCCAGGGTGGCGCGGGCCTTGGCCTCGGCCGCGGCCCGTACCCCTTCCGCGTACGCCCCGGCCGCCTCCCCGGCCTCCCGGGCCGCCGCGCCCGCCGCCTCCGCGACGGCCTGCGCCTCGGCCTCGGCGGCGCGCACGAGCCGCTCGTCCTCCTGCTCGGCGAGCTTCAGGATCTGCCCGGCGGCCTCGCCCAGGGACTCGTACCGCTGCGGCTTCAACGCCGCGACGGCCTCCCGCAGCCCGGCCAGCTCCGCCTCCATCTCCTCGGCGAGGACGGTCAGCCGCGCGGCCCGCTCCCAGGTCTCGTCGCGGTCCCGGGACAGCGCGTCGACGTACCGGTCGACCTGCTCCGGGCGGTACCCCCGGCCCCGTCCGACGGAGAAACTCATCCTGACGCCCCTTCCCTATGGCCTCACCCACCAGGATGCGCCATAAGAACGGACAAAAGGCGCCCGACGTGATCACACATCGAGCGCCCTTCATCACATTCCGCTCTTACGGGCCGTCAGGACACGCGTCGGAACACGCGTCAGGACACGCCTCAGAGCAGTCCGTCCCACATCTGCTCCAGCAGCACCGACCACCAGTTCTCCGGCGACGACAGCGCCGCCGGATCCAGCATCGCCAGCTGCGCCTGGAAGTCGACCGTCCAGCGGCCCGCCTGCTCCGGCGTGAGCCCGAACCGCAGCCGCCACATCCGGCCAAGGAGCGCCATCGACCGCGTGAACTCCGGCAGCCCGGTGTTCACGAACTGCGCCGGCACCGACGCCCCGCCCGGACCCGCCTCCACCGGCACCGCCACGATGTGCGCGGTCCCGTACTGGACACAGATCGCCCGGCCGAAGTCCGAACCGAGCACCAGGTACGAGCTCGCGTCCGGCGCCGCCGCCACCTGCCGCTGCTGCGCCAGCTCCGCCAGCGTCGGCACCACCGGCACCGCCGGCTGCGCCCAGAAGAACGGCCCGAAGTCCGCCGGAAGCCCCGCCCACATGAGCGTGACCGCCACCAGCTCCGGCACGCCCTGACGCGACACCGCGCGCTGGTCGAACCGGAGGATCCCCGGCCCGAACGCGCCCGCCAGCTCCTGCGCCACGGCCTCCGGCGGCACCGGCGGCGCCGGCTGCACCTGCGGCAGCGGAGCCCGTACCGGAGCGGGCCGCGCGGGCCCGTCCGCCACCTGGTGCAACTCGCCCTGATGGGTGAGGAGTTGACGCATGCCCTGCTGACGGCCCGCGTGATCGCGGCCGTACGGGGCGATGCTGGTGATCCGCGCCTGCGGCCACGTCTCCCGGATCATCCGCGCGCAGTAACCGCCCGGCAGCTCACAGGACGCCAGCTCCGTGTGGAGCTCAAGGACCTGCTGCGGCGGCACACCGAGCCCGCGCAGCTCGTGCAGGATCTGCCACTCCGGATGCGGGGTGCCCGGGGCCGAACGCCGGATGATCTGCTGCTCCGAACCGTCCGGCGCCCGGTACCGCAGCACCGCCTGGTACCCGGGACCGACCGTCGGCACACCGGCCGGCGGCTGCTGCGGATACCCGTAGGCCGGAGACGGAGCGGGGGCAGGGGCGGGGGCGGGGGCGGGGGCGGGAGCCGGGACCGGGCCCGGTGCCTGCGGCGCCGCCGGGGCCGGACCCGGCGGAGGCACCGGCGCGCCCGGACCCGCCGGACCCGGCTGGGCCAGCATCGTCGGCGCGTGCTCGATGCCGTGCGCCGGCGTCCCCGCGCCACCGGCAGCGCCCGGAGCGCCCGGAGCGCCGGGAGCACCCGGCGGCGGGGGCGGCGGAGGCACGTTGCCGCCGCCGGACGGACCCGCCTGCCCGGGATGCGCCAGCATCGTCGCCGCGTGGTGCACCGGCTGCGGCGGCGTCACCGGCCCCGGCGGCGCGGGCGGCGGAGGCGTACCCGGAGCCCCTGGAGCCCCCGGCCCCACCGGCACACCCGGCGCCGGCGTCTGCGGCACCAACTGCGTCGGTACGTACGCGGGCGCGGGCGCGGGCCCGCCGGACGTCGCACCGGGCACCCCCGGCGGGGGCGGCGGCGCGACCGGCGCCGGCGCCTGCTTCTTCGGCGGCAGCGTCGCCTTGCTCGTCGCCGCGTCCGCGATGTCCCCCGCACCCGGCGCGACCGGCGGAGCGACGGGCGGCGGCGGAGTGGCACCCGGAGCCACCGGGGCCACCGGCGGCACGGGCGGCGGCGTCGCACCCTGCGGCGCGGGCGCCGACGGGTCCAGACGCGGCGCCACGGCCGTCTTCGGCAGCGCGCTCCCGCCCTGCATCAGCGCCGTCGGCGCGTCCGCGCCCACCACCGGCAGCGGCGTGTCCTCGTCGTCGGCCCCCGACAGCGGCGGCGCGAACACCGTCGCCGGCAGCGGTACGCCCTCCACACCGCCGGAGCTCGCGTTGGCGTCCGCCCACGGACCGGCCGGCGCCGACGTCGGAACCCCGTCCATCGCCGTCGGCTCGTACCCGTCCCCGTCCGACGACGCGGAGGAGGACGACGAAGGAGAGGACGACGAAGAAGAGGAGGACGAGGAAGAAGAGTCGAACGAGGGAAGCGGGATCGCCGCGGCAGGCGTCTCCGACCCGTCCGACCCGTCCGACGCGTCCGCCCCGGCCGACGACACCGACACCGAAGCCGCGACCGCCTCCGGGCCCGACGCCGGAACCACGTCCCCGCCCGTGTCCGGCTCGCCCTGCGCCTCGCCCCGTTCCTCCTGCGACGCGTTCGGCCGCTGCGGCAGACCGATCTTGTCCGCCGCGTCCTGCAACCACTCCGGCGGACTCAGCAGGAACGACGTCTGGTTCAGGTCGATCCGCGCCGGCTGCGCGGCCGGAGCCGGCACCGCCTCCTCCGCCGCCCCGTACTCCTCCTCGTACCGGCGGATCACCTCACCCACCGGCAGCCCCGGCCACAGCGTCGCCTCGCCCGAATCCCGCGCGATCACCAGCCGCTGCCGGCCGTTGTCCGACGTCGGACCGCCCTCGCGGTCCTCCGCCCACACCACGAACCCCAGACCGAACTCCCGCACCCGCACCTCCTGGTGCAGATACGGCGGCAGATCGCCGTTGATCCACTCCTCGGCGCGCTCCTGCGCCTGCGCGAACGTCACCACAGCCGGCTCACTCTCCCACCGGGACCACGGGCACGGCGCGCGCGAAGCCGCCGTCCACCATCAGATTCGCGACCGTCTCCAGCTCCGGCGGATTACCGGCCAGCCGCAGCAGGAACGCGTCGAAGTCCTCACCACACGGAAGCAGCAGACGCTCCACCCGCTCGTTCACCGACCACCCCGCGGCCTCCTCACCGGAGTCCCGCACGTCGTCGAAGGCGCAGAACCACACGGAACCCACGCCCGCGCCCCGCACCTTCACCGCGACCAGACCACCCTGCACGAACGCCACCCCCAGGTAGTCCTTCGTCAGATGGTCCCGCAGACACTTGTTGACGTAGACGAGGTCGTTGACCCCCGCCTCCTCACGCACCGTGAAGAACGGCTGGTCCACGAGCAGACCCAGCTCCGCGTCGAGCGCCGCGCCCACCGGCGCGCACCCGCCCGCCGCCTTCAGGAACGAGCGGTACGCCCCCGGCAGCCGGTAGCCGAGATCCTCCTCGACCCCCTGCAACTGCTGCTCCGACACCGACATCCCCGACTTCGGCAGCCCGAAGTGCACCGGACGCGTCTCCTGCAACTGCCGCGTCCCCCGCTTCGCGTGGTCCACCGCCGCTGTCGCCACGCCACCGTGATGCCGCAGCAGCGCCTTCACCTCGACCGGCACCAGTTCGAGCCGGCGCGAACCCGCCACGTGGTGCCACGTCCAGCCGTGCGGCGTCGCCACCGCCGGAATCGTGTCCCACAGCTCGTGCCCGGTCGCCGCCATCGCCGCGTTCGCCGACACGTAGTCCGTCAGCCGCAACTCGTCGACACCGAAACCCTCCGGAGGCTCCGCGATCTCCGCCGCCGCACGCGCGTACGGCGAGAAATCCGGGAAACCCCGCTCGTCCACCCGCACCCCGCGCGGATGCCGCGAGGCGCGCACCGGATCCGGGAAGCGCACGACCTGCCCGGCATAGGCCGCGTTCGGTGGCGCGGTGTACTGCCCGAGCCGACCTGTCGTCATGGCGGTTGCCCCCTGCATGGCGTCACTGGCTGCTACTGCTTGCTACTGCTCGCTACGACTCGCCCGCGCCCCGGACACCACTGCTCCCGGCACGCCCGAGCGATCCCGCACAGCCTATGCGCTGCCACAAGAGCACGAACCGGCCCGCGCCCCCACCGGCCCACCCCGCACACCCAGCGTCACGAACCGTCACGAGCCCATGACAGGCCGACCACGGCTCCGACACACCGGCGCGGCGAAACCCCCACCCAGCTTCCCCATATGGCTCCCTATTTGGCAGGCTGTCACCGCAACTCGGGGGATTGCAGGAGGGGAAGACCAGCGCCATGTACGCCAGCACGACGCCCACACAGGGTGACCCACGCCTCAACTGGAGCAGCGACACCGACCACGGCCGCGCCCCCTTACTGCTCCACCGCCGCGACGGCATCCTGCCCGCCGTCGGGGCCGCGCTCTCCGTCCGCGGCGAGACCCTCACCTGCACCGCCGGCCGCGGCGACACGCCGCCCGTCCTGCACGCCCTCGTCCAGGACTTCCTCGACACCCTCACCAGCGGCCAGCGCGAACGCTTCACCGGACGCTGCCCCGAGGCCATCCTGCTCTCCCGGCACCTCACCGCCACCGAGAACGGCCGCTCCAAGCGCGCCCAGCGCAAGCCGCTCACCGCCGGCGAAGCCCGCCGCAGCCTCAAACACGCCAAGATCACCGCACGGCGCATCCGCGAGGACGGCGACCCCCTGCACGGCAGCTACGCCGCACCCTGCCGCTCCTGCGCCGCCCTCCTCGACCACTTCGGCGTCCGCACCGTCCCCCCCACCGAGAACGGCTGACCCGCCCCATGGCCGACACCACCCGCTTCCCCGTCAACGTCGACGCCGCCCTCCGCGACGCCGGCTGGCAACCCGGCCGCTGGGACATCAAACTCGCCGAGGAATGGGCCGACACCCTCCGCGCCCACGTCTCCCCCGCCGGCCACCGGCACAGCGTCTTCCCCGCCGTCGTCGAGGCCTGGGCCGAATTCGGCGGCCTGCGCCTCACCGCCCCCGGCCACGGCCGCCACATAGCGCCCGCCACCCTGCGCTTCGACCCCCTGGCCGGCCTCCACCTCGCCCGCACCCTCGCCGACCTCGGCCGCGCCCTCGGCACCGAACTCGCCCCCCTCGGCGAGGAGGGCGACCACCAGGCCGTCCTCGCCATGGACGCCGAAGGCCGCGTCTACAGCCTCGACCACGCCGGCGACTGGTACCTCGGCCGGGACATCGACGCCGCCCTCGCCACCCTCGTCACCGGCACCCAGCCCACCCGCCTCACCGCCGGCTGACCGCCGGCTGACCGCCGGCTGACCGCCGGCAGCTAGCCCCGTACCAGGGGGATCACCGCGGACACCTTGAAACCGCCCGCGTCCGTCGGCCCCGACACGAACGCGCCGCCCAGCCGCACCACCCGCTCCTTCATCCCCACCAGACCGTTCCCACCACTCGGCAGCCCCGCGTCCGCCGCCCCCGCGTCCGACGGACCGTTCTCCACCTGCGCCGCCACCTCCGCCTCCCGATGCGCCATCCGCACCACCACCGACGCGCCCGGAGCGTGCTTGTGCACGTTCGTCAACGCCTCCTGCACCACCCGGTACGCCGTCCGCTCCACCTCCGGCGGATACGCCCCCGGCTCCCCCAGCACCACCAGCTCCACCGCCGCCCCCGCGAGCCGCGACTCCTGGCACAGCTCCTCCAGGGCGCCGAGCCCCGGCCCCGCCGCCGCCTCCGCCGCAGCCGCGGCAGCCCGCCCCACCGCCGCCAACGGCACCACGGCCGGAGCCACCGCGGGAGCCTCCTCCCGCAGCACCCCCAACATCTCCCGCAACTCCGTCAACGCCTGACGCCCCATGTCACCCACCAGCGCCGCGTTCCGCACCGCCTTCTCCGGATCCTTCAACGCCACCGCCTGCAACGCCGCCGCGTGCACCACCATCAACGACACCCGGTGCGCCACCACGTCGTGCATCTCCCGCGCGATCCGCCGCCGCTCCTCCTGCCGCGCCCACTGCGCCCGCTGCTCCGCCCGGTCCGCGAGCAGCGACAACTCCTGCTCCAGCGAATCCGCCCGCTCCCGCAGGCTCTCCATCAGCCGCCGCCGCGCGCCTATGTAGAGCCCGAACAGCACCGGCGGCGCGTTCAGCCCCAGCGTCATGAACAGCGCCATCACCGGCACGTACCAGGCACTCGGATCGAAGCCGTCCGCCTGCGCGGCGATGTCCCGCCGCATCTCCACGGCCGTGACGACGAACACGGCGACCGTCGCCATCCCCGCGAGCACCGCCGTGTACCGCCGGGGCACCTCGGACGCGGCGAGCGTGTACAGCCCGACGATCCCCAGCAGAAAACCCATCTCCGCCGGCGCCACCGCGACCGACACCAGCACGACGGTGATCGGCCACCGCCGCCGCACCAGCAACACGGCCCCCACGAGGAACCCGAACAGCGCCCCCAGCGCCTCCGGCACCCCCGCCTTCCCCGCGAACGACACCCCCTCGACGGCACACTCCACCGCCGACACCAGCGCCAGCCCGACATCGAGCACGGCACTCCGCCGCCGCTCCCACCACCACACGGCCCGCGCGCCCGGCGCGTCCCGATCTGCCCCCGTTGCGGTCATGCCCCCCACCCTACGGGCGCCCCCCAGGGGATTCCGCAGGATGCGGACCAGCCCTTTCGGCTGACGGTCTCCGGTATGGTCTGAGGCGCCGTCCCCTGTGGTGTAACTGGCAGCACACTGGTTTTTGGTACCAGCAGGACAAGGTTCGAATCCTTGCGGGGGAGCCACCGCGCGCGGATCCCCATGTTCGGGCCCTGACCTCCCAGGTCAGGGCCCTTGCTCGTGGCCGTCCCGCGACGCCCCGGTATCCTTCGTGCGTCCACCACCCAAAGCCGAAGGGCATATCCGTGAGCGCCAATCGCCCGGCAGCCGTCGTCGTCCTCGCAGCGGGTGAGGGCACCCGCATGAAGTCCAAGACCCCCAAGGTCCTGCACGAGATCGCCGGGCGTTCGCTCGTCGGGCACGTCGTGTCCGCCGCGCGCGAGCTGGAGCCCGAGCACCTCGTGGTGGTCGTGGGGCACGCGCGGGAGCGGGTGCGGGGGCACCTGGAGGAGGCGTACCCGGGGACCCGTACCGCCGTGCAGGAGGAGCAGAACGGCACCGGGCACGCGGTGCGGATGGCGCTGGAGGAGCTCGGGGCCGCGCCCGAGGGGACCGTCGTGGTCGTCTGTGGTGACACTCCGCTGCTGTCCGGGGCGACGCTGAAGGCGCTCGCCGAGACGCACGCCGCCGACGGCAACGCCGTGACCGTGCTGACCGCCGAGGTGCCGGACTCCACCGGGTACGGCCGGATCGTGCGGGACGGGGCCACCGGCGCCGTGACCGCGATCGTCGAGCACAAGGACGCCTCCCCGGGCCAGCTGGACATCCGGGAGATCAACTCCGGCGTGTTCGCCTTCGACGGCGCCCTGCTCGCGCAGGCGATCAAGCAGCTGCGGACGGACAACAGCCAGGGCGAGGAGTACCTCACCGACGTGCTGTCGATCCTGCGCGAGGCCGGGCACCGCGTCGGCGCCTCCGTGGCCGCCGACCACCGGGAGATCCTCGGGATCAACAACCGCGTGCAGCTGGCCGAGGCCCGCGCGCTGCTGAACCGGCGGCTGATCGAGGCCGCGATGACGGCCGGTGTGACCGTGGTCGACCCGGCGTCGACGATCGTCGACGTGACCGTGACGTTCGAGCCGGACGCCGTGATCCACCCCGGTACGCAGCTGCTCGGCGCCACGCACATCGGCGAGGACGCCGAGGTCGGGCCGAACACGCGCCTGACGGACACCACCGTGGGCCGGGGCGCGCGGGTGGACAACACCGTCGCCGACTCCGCCGTGATCGGCGACGGGGCCTCCGTGGGTCCGTACGCCTATCTGCGTCCGGGCGCGCGCCTCGGCGCGAAGGCGAAGATCGGTACGTACGTCGAGGTCAAGAACTCCTCGATCGGCGAGGGCACCAAGGTCCCCCACCTGTCGTACGTGGGCGACGCGACGATCGGCGAGTACTCGAACATCGGCGCGGCGAGCGTCTTCGTGAACTACGACGGCGTGGCCAAGCACCACACCACGATCGGGTCCCACTGCCGGACCGGTTCGGACAACATGTTTGTGGCTCCCATCACGATCGGGGACGGCGCGTACACCGCCGCCGGGTCCGTGATCACGAAGGACGTGCCGGCGGGTGCGCTGGCCGTCGCGCGGGGCCAGCAGCGGAATATCGAGGGCTGGGTCGCCCGGAAGCGTCCCGGCAGCGCCGCCGCGAACGCGGCCGAGGCCGCCTCGGAGGGCTCGGCCGGCGAAAGCTGACCGGAAACGGGTACGTCGATCGAGGCGTACCGTGATACGTGCACACAAATTCGGCTGGTTCGCACACGCGCCCGGGAGCTCCGGGAGCGCGGGTCTTGCGGCCAGAGAACACGTCTGAGGAGACAGTGCTGTGACCGGGATCAAGACGACCGGCGAGAAGAAGCTGATGCTCTTCTCCGGCCGCGCCCACCCCGAGCTGGCCGAGGAGGTCGCGCACCAGCTGGGCGTCGGTCTCGTTCCGACCAAGGCGTTCGACTTCGCCAACGGTGAGATCTACGTCCGCTTCCAGGAGTCGGCGCGCGGCGCGGACTGCTTCCTGATCCAGAGCCACACGGCTCCGATCAACAAGTGGATCATGGAGCAGCTGATCATGATCGATGCTCTGAAGCGGGCCTCGGCCCGGAGCATCACCGTGATCGTCCCGTCGTACGGCTACGCCCGTCAGGACAAGAAGCACCGTGGCCGCGAGCCGATCTCGGCCCGTCTGGTGGCGGACCTGATGAAGACGGCCGGCGCGGACCGGATCCTGACCGTGGACCTGCACACGGACCAGATCCAGGGCTTCTTCGACGGCCCGGTGGACCACCTGTCGGCGCTGCCGGTGCTCGCGGACTACGTGGGCGGCAAGGTCGACCGCGAGAAGCTGACGATCGTCTCCCCGGACGCGGGCCGCGTGCGGGTCGCCGACCGCTGGTGCGACCGTCTGGACGCGCCGCTCGCGATCGTGCACAAGCGCCGTGACAAGGACGTCGCCAACCAGGTGACGGTCCACGAGGTCGTCGGTGACGTGAAGGGCCGCGTCTGCGTCCTGGTGGACGACATGGTCGACACGGGCGGCACGATCTGCGCGGCGGCCGAGGCGCTCTTCGCGCACGGTGCCGAGGACGTCATCGTGACGGCGACGCACGGCATCCTGTCGGGTCCGGCCGCCGACCGCCTGAAGAACTCCAAGGTGAGCGAGTTCGTGTTCACGGACACGCTGCCGGTGCCCGGCTCGCTGGAGCTGGACAAGATCACGGTGCTTTCGATCGCGCCGACGATCGCGCGCGCGGTGCGCGAGGTGTTCGAGGACGGTTCGGTGACGAGCCTCTTCGAGGAGCACTGAGCCTCCGGGTTCCGCTGCGGAGGGCCGTCTTCCCCGTTCGGGGGAGGCGGCCCTCCGCCGTTCCCGGCCGGTGATCCATTTGGGGGGCCGGGGCCGGGCGGGTAGACTGCCCTGGTTGCTCGGCGAGGGAGGCCGGTACCCGTTCTCGGGTCGGCGCTCCGTTATCGACGCGCTCTTCGTAGCAGGCCATCGCCAGTCGGCGGCCGGGTGACAGTCACAGACGTCACCACCACTACGAGGAGTGCACATGTCCGAGGTGAAGCTCGCCGCCGCCGTCCGCACCGAGTTCGGCAAGGGCGCCGCCCGCAAGATCCGCCGCGCCGCCGCCGTTCCGGCCGTTCTCTACGGTCACGGCACGGAGCCGGTCCACCTGACGCTGCCGGCCCACGAGACCACGATGGCGCTGCGCACCCCGAACGTCCTGCTGGCCCTGGACATCGAGGGCAAGGGCTCCGAGCTGGCCATCCCGAAGGCCGCCCAGCGTGACCCGCTGAAGGGCTCCCTGGAGCACGTCGACCTCCTCCTCGTGAAGCGCGGCGAGAAGGTCGTCGTCGAGGTTCCGGTCGTCGCCGAGGGCGAGCTCGCCGCCGGTGGCAACCTCCTGGAGCACGTCCTCGGCACCCTCTCCGTCGAGGCCGAGGCCACCCACCTCCCCGAGTCCGTGACGGTCTCCGTCGAGGGCCTGGAGGCCGGTTCCTCCGTCACCGCCGGCGCCATCGCGCTGCCGAAGGGCGTCGCCCTGGTGACCGAGGCCGACGCCGTCGTCCTGCAGGTCCTGGCCGCCCAGGCCGAGGAGCCGGCCGCCGAGGGCGAAGAGGCCGCCGAGGCCTGAGCCGTAGGCTCTGTCTGACGTGACGGGGTGACGGGCCGCGCTGCGGTCCGTCACCCCGTTTCTCTGTTTCGACGCGAGGAGATGTCGGTGACCGACGACGCGAACGCGCCCTGGCTGATCGTCGGCCTCGGCAACCCGGGGCCGGAGTACGCGGGCAACCGCCACAACATCGGCTTCATGGTGGTGGATCTGCTGGCGGAGCGGATCGGCGGGAAGTTCAAGCGGGCGCAGAAGGCGCAGGCGCAGGTCGTGGAGGGCCGGATCGGCCCGGTGGGCCCCGAGAACCGGCGGGTGGTGCTGGCGAAGCCGATGTCGTACATGAACCTGTCCGGTGGTCCGGTGACGGCGCTGCGCGACTTCTACAAGGTGCCGACGGCGCACGTCGTGGCGGTCCACGACGAGCTGGACATCGACTACGCGACGCTGCGGCTGAAGCTGGGCGGCGGGGACAACGGGCACAACGGCCTGAAGTCGATGACGAAGTCGATGGGTGCCGAGTACCACCGGGTGCGGTGCGGGATCGGGCGTCCGCCGGGCCGGATGCAGGTGGCGGACTTCGTGCTGAAGGACTTCTCGTCGACCGAGCGCAAGGAGCTGGACTGGTTCGTGGACCGGTCGGCGGACGCGGTGGAGTGCCTGGTGACGGAGGGGCTGGAGCGGGCGCAGTCGGCGTACAACTCCTGACCGTCGCCCCGCGGCCGTACGACTGTACGATCGCGGGTCATGACGCACGTCCGGAACGCCGCCATGGTCCTCGTCGCCGTCCTGCTCGTCGTCGCGGGGGTGTGGGCGTCGTGGGCGTCGGCGCAGCACGTGCTGCTCGCGAAGGGGCGTGAGCACGGGACGCTGACGGTGACAAAGTGCACGGACGAGCGGTGCGGTGGCGCGTACGCGCCGGACGACTCCGGCTCGGCCCGGCGGACGCTGACGATCGAGCGGTCGGTGGCGGCGGGGCCGGGTGCGGTGATCCCGGTGGTGGTGAAGCCGGGCACGGACGAGGGCGTACGGACCGGCTGGGGCGGCGGGCTGCACGCCTGGCTGCCGCTGGGCGGGGCGCTGGTCCTGGCGTCTCCGCTGGTGGCGGGGGGCCTGCGGCTGCGACGGACGGCGTGGTCGCTGGCGGGCGTGGGGGCGGCGCTGTGGGTGGCGGCGTTCGTGGCGCTGTGACGGACCGCAAGGTACGACCGGATTCAACCAGTTCCTGGCGGGATTGTTATGGCCCTCTGGGTTAAGAGGGGCTTAAAGCGACGGATAGGCTGCCCCCGCCACCTCCCACGGCATCCCTCATCCCACAGATGGACGACTGCACATGCGACGCTCCCTGATTCCCGCCGCCACGCTTGTCGCGGCCATGGCGGGCTCCCTGGCCCTGGCGACGACCGCCTCGGCCACCAGCGGTGAATACGAGCTCAAGCTGCACCAGGCGACGCCGATCAAGGCTGCCGACTTCGAGCAGGGCGAGTGCCCCGACACCATTCCGGCCGACAAGGACGGGTGGCACTTCGTGATTCCCGGCGGCGGCACGGACTTCGTGAAACTGACCGTCACGTTCGACAACGGCGCGCCGATCGAGATCACCTCCTTCGGTCCCCCGAAGGACGACCACGCGTACGTGGCCTCCGAGGCCGGCGCGGAGCTGACCTCCGCCGTCGCGACCGTCAACGGTGAGCAGGTGAAGTTCTTCAACCTGTCCCACACCTGCGCCGCGGAGGGCGAGGAGACCACCGGTGGCGCCGCCACCGGTGAGACCACCACGGGTGAGACCACGACCGGCGAGACCACCACCGGTGAGACCACCACCGGTGAGACCACCACCGGTGAGACCACCACGGGCGAGTCCACCGCCACCGGTGAGACGACCTCCACCGGTGAGACGACCGCCACGGGCGAGACCACCTCCACCGGTGAGACCACCGCGACCGGCGGGTCCTCCGCCACCGGCGGGACCACCACCGGCGAGACGACCGCCACGGGTGGCGACACCACCACCGGTGACGTCAAGGGCGAGACCGACACCAAGGGCGGTTCCGAGGAGGGCAACCTCGCGGAGACCGGTTCCAGCGCCCCCGTCGGCGTGATCGCCGGTGTCGCCGCCGCGCTCGCCGCGGCCGGCGCGTTCCTGGTGCTGCGCCGTCGCAAGGCCGTGCAGGGCTGACGTACCCCCGGTAGCGAGAAGTGCCCCCACGGGATTCCGTGGGGGCACTTCTCATGGGTGCGGCGGGTCAGCCGGTGTTGCGCAGGCCCGCGGCGACGCCGTTGACCGTGAGCAGCAGGGCCCGGGCGAGCAGCGGGTCCGGCTCCTGGCCGGCGTCGGCGTCGGCGCGCTGGCGGGCGAGGAGGGCGACCTGGAGGTAGGAGATCGGGTCCAGGTAGGCGTCGCGGATGGCGAAGGTCTGCTGGAGGACGGGGTGGGAGTCGAGCAGCTTCTCGCCGCCCGTCACCTTGAGGACCTCCTCGACGGTGAGCGCGTGCTCCGCCTCGATCGTGTCGAAGACGTGCTTGAGCTCGTCGGGGACGAGGGTGTCGACGTAGTGGCGGGCGATCCGCAGGTCCGTCTTCGCGAGCGTCATCTCCACGTTGGAGAGGAAGTTGCGGAAGAAGTGCCACTGCTCGTGCATCTCGCCGAGGACCGCGTCGAGGCCGGCCTCGCGGAGCGCCTTGAGGCCGGAGCCGACGCCGTACCAGCCGGGGACGATCTGGCGGGACTGGGTCCAGCCGAAGACCCACGGGATGGCGCGCAGTCCGTCAAGTCCCGCGCCGGAGTCGGGGCGGCGGGAGGGGCGGGAGCCGAGGTGGAGGTCGGCGAGCTGGTCGACGGGGGTGGCCGCGAAGAAGTACGCGGGGAGGTCGGGGTCCTCGACGAGCTTGCGGTAGGCGGTGTGGGCGGCGTCGGAGACGGTGTCCATGGCCGCGTCCCAGCGGGCCAGCGCCTCGTGGGACTGGCGCGGCGAGGTGTGCAGCGCGGAGGCCTGGAGGGTGGCCGCGACGGTCAGTTCGAGGTTCTCGCGGGCCAGCGCCGGGATGAGGTACTTGTCGGAGATGACCTCGCCCTGCTCGGTGACCTTGATCTCGCCCTCCAGGGTGCCCCAGGGCTGGGCGAGGATCGCGTCGTGGGAGGGGCCGCCGCCGCGGCCGACGGTGCCGCCGCGGCCGTGGAAGAGGCGGAGGCGGACGCCGTAGCGGTGGGCGACGTCGCGGAGCCGGCGCTGGGCGCGGTGGATCTCCCACTGGCTGGTGGTGATGCCGCCGAACTTGGAGGAGTCGGAGTAGCCGAGCATGACCTCCTGGACGTCGCCGCGGAGTGCGACGAGGCGTCGGTAGGAGGGGTCGGCGAGCATGTCGTTGAGGATGACGTCGGCGGCCTTGAGCTCGTCGGTGGTCTCCAGGAGCGGCACGATGCCGATCTTGGCCCAGCCGGCGTGCAGGTCGACGAGGCCGGCCTCGCGGGCGAGGACGGTGGCGGCGAAGACGTCGTCGGCGCCCTGGCACATCGAGATGATGTAGGACTCGATGACCTCGGGGCCGAAGCGCTCGAAGGCTTCCTTGACGGTGTGGAAGACGCCGAGGGTCTTCTGGCCGGGGGCGTCGAGCGGGGCCGGGGTGGGGGCGAGCGGCCGGCGGGAGCGGAGCTCCTTGGCGAGGAGCTTCTGCCGGTAGTCGCGGGGCATGTCGGCGTACCGCCAGGACTCCTCGCCGAGGCGGTCGAAGAGCTGGCCGAGGGCGTGGTGGTGGGCGTCGGCGTGCTCGCGGACGTCCATGGTGGCGAGCTGGAGGCCGAAGGCGGCGAGGGTGCGGATGGTGCGGTCCATCCGGCCGTCGGCGAAGAGGCCGCCGCGGTGCTCGCGCAGGGAGGTCTGGATGAGGGTGAGGTCGTGGATGAGCTCAGCGGTGCCGAGGTAGTCGCGGCCCTCCTGGTGGGGGGTGCCGGCGGCGAGGCGTTCGCGGGTGTTGAGGAGCTTCTGGCGGACGCAGGTGGCCTTGAGGCGGTACGGCTCCTCGGCGTTGAGCCGCTTGTAGCGCGGGCTGATCTCGGGGAGGAGGTCGAGGTCGCGCTGGAGGGAGTCCAGGAGTTCCTGGGTGGCTCCGGTGTAGCGGATGGAGTTGGAGAGCAGGCCGCGGAGGAAGTCGATGAGCTCCAGGGCGTCGGTGATGCCGTGCTCGTGCTGGAGGATCAGGACGTCCCAGGTGACCTGGGGGGTGACGTTGGGGTTGCCGTCGCGGTCGCCGCCGATCCAGGTGCCGAAGGTGAGGGGGCGGGTGCCGGCGGGCAGCTCGTAGCCGACGCGCTCCAGTTCGGCGGCGAGGTCCTCCAGGACGTCGCCGACGGCGCCGGCGTGGAGCTCGTCGAGGTAGTAGATGGCGTTGCGGGCCTCGTCGGCGGGCTCCGGGCGGACGACGCGGAGTTCGTCGGTCTGCCAGATGAGGTCGATGTTCTCGGCGAGGCGGAGGTCGTGGCGGCGCCGGTCGGCCTCGATGACCGGGCTCTCCAGGAGGGCGCCGATGCGGCGGAGCTTGTTGAGGACGGAGCGGCGGGCGGCCTCGGTGGGGTGCGCGGTGAAGACGGGGCGCACGTTGAGGTTCTTGATCGTCTCGCGGACGTGGGCGGGGTCGCCGTCCTTGAGCATGTCGGCCGTACGGGCGATGAGGCCGCCCTCGGCGGCGCGCTTCTCGCGGAGCTCGCGGCCGCGGTGGACCTGCTCGGTGACGTTCGCCAGGTGGAAGTAGGTGGAGAAGGCGCGGACGAGCTTGGCCGCCGTCTCCAGTTCGACGCCGCGCAGGAGCTCGGCGGCGGCTTCGCCGTCCTCGCGGGTGAGTCGCCGGACCTTCTCGACGAGGTCGAGGAGGTCGTGGCCCTCCTGGCGTACGAGGGTCTCGCCGAGGAGGTCGCCCAGTCGGCGGATGTCGGCGCGCAGCTCTGCGTTGGTGGTGGGAGTCTGGTCGGCACTGCTCACAGGTGTGGCTCCTTGCAGTGTTCTGGCACGTCTGGAGGGTTCTGGAGGCTTGCGGACCGCGCTGTCCGGCGGTCCCAGGATAGGTGTCCATTCCCTGGACGCGGGTGAGCCCCCCGCTTGTGCCCTCTTGCCGGGCGCCGTCGCACTGCCATACTTACGTCGCCGTAGGTTACGCATCCGTAGCCTCGGCCCGGTCGTTTCCGGCCGTGCCTTCACCCTCTCCCTCACCCCCCAGGGGACACGTATGACCATCACCCCCGAGGTGACTCCGGCTCACGACACGCCGGACTCCGCCCAGGCCCTGCCCTCCGCCACGCTCGGCGGCGACAGCAAGGGTTCCGTCGAGCAGCTCGCGCTGGGGCTGTTCATCGTGGTGCCGTTCGCGGCGTTGCTCGCGGCGGTGCCGCTGGCCTGGGGCTGGGGGGTGAGCTGGCTGGATCTGGGGCTGATGACGGCGATGTACTACATCGGCTGCCACGGCATCACGATCGGTTTCCACCGGTACTTCACGCACGGGTCGTTCAAGGCGAAGCGGCCGCTGCGGATCGCCCTTGCGGTCATGGGGTCGCTGGCGGTGGAGGGGCCGCTGGTGCGGTGGGTGGCGGATCACCGCAAGCACCACAAGTTCTCGGACGCCGAGGGCGACCCGCACTCGCCGTGGCGGTTCGGCGAGACGGTCCCGGCGCTGCTGAAGGGCCTGTGGTGGGCGCACATCGGCTGGATGTTCGACGAGGAGCGGACGCCGCAGCACAAGTACGCGCCCGATCTGATCAAGGACCCGACGATCCGGCGGATCTCGCGGCAGTTCGTGCTGTGGACGATCGTGTCGCTGGCGATCCCGCCGGTGATCGGCGGTCTGGTGACGTGGTCGTGGTGGGGCGCGTTCACCGCGTTCTTCTGGGGCTCGCTGGTACGGGTCTGCCTGCTGCACCACGTGACGTGGTCGATCAACTCGATCTGCCACGCGGTGGGCAAGCGCCCGTTCAAGTCGCGTGACCGTTCGGGGAACGTGTGGTGGCTGGCGGTGCTGTCCTGCGGCGAGTCGTGGCACAACCTGCACCACGCGGACCCGACGTCGGCGCGGCACGGCGTGCTGAAGGGGCAGATCGACTCCAGCGCCCGGCTGATCCGCTGGTTCGAGCTGGCGGGCTGGGCGACCGACGTCCGCTGGCCCGCGCAGTCCCGTCTCGACGCCCGGCGCCAGGTCGCGCCCTCCGACGCGGCATGATGGAGGACGTGGCGATCGACGGCAGTTCCAGCAGCACCAGCGGTACGGGCGGTACCGGAGCGAAGCCCCGGCGGAGCCGCCGGGTGCGGATGACCGGCGCGGAGCGCCGGGAGCAGCTCCTGGACATCGGCCGGACGCTCTTCGCCGAGAAGGGGTTCGAGGGCACGTCGGTGGAGGAGATCGCGGCGAAGGCCGGGGTCTCGAAGCCGGTGGTGTACGAGCACTTCGGCGGCAAGGAGGGGCTGTACGCGGTCGTCGTCGACCGGGAGATGCGCCAGCTCCTCGACGGGGTGACGGGCGCGCTGACGGCCGGCCACCCTCGGGAGCTGCTCGAACAGGCGGCGTTCGCGCTGCTCGACTACATCGAGAACTACACGGACGGGTTCCGGATCCTGGTCCGGGACTCGCCGGTGGCGCAGTCCACGGGCACGTTCGCGTCGCTGATCAGCGACATCGCCACGCAGGTCGAGGACATCCTGGGCCTGGAGTTCAAGGCGCGCGGCTTCGACCCGAAGCTGGCGCCGCTGTACGCGCAGGCGCTGGTCGGCAGTGTGGCGCTGACGGGCCAGTGGTGGCTGGACGTCCGCAAGCCGAAGAAGGCGGAGGTCGCGGCGCACCTGGTGAACCTGGCGTGGCACGGCCTGGACGGCCTGGAGCAGAAGCCGCGGCTGATAGGGCACCGGAAGAACTGAGGGTCGCCGGCCCCGGTGCGGGGCCGCCGACCTGACGGATCCCGAAAAGACTCGTTGCCGGATCAACGTTCAAGGTTATGATCCCCCCACATCCGGGGGGGTGTCCGCCCTCCGCGTGCGCCTTCTGCCGCGCGGAGCGGGAGCGGAGCCCTGCCCTGGAACCTGTTCTCACGTTCCCCAGGGGGGGATCACTTTGCGTACCGCTTTCTCCCTGCGCGGCCGCCGGATCGCCGCGTGCACCGCGCTCGCCCTCTCCGCCGGCATGCTGCTGGCGTCTCCCGCCGTGGCCCAGCCCACGCCCGTACCCCCGGCCGCCGAGGCCCCGCGCCACGCCGCGGCCCCGCTGCCCGACCTCGACCTGTCGCCGCTGCGGTCCGGTGCGACCGCGCGGACGGCGGAGGCGGGCACCCCGCTGCCGTCCCGGTTCGACGTGGACGGCGACGGTTCGACGGACATCCTGTACCGCGACTGGAACGGCGCACTCGGTGTGGTGCCGAGCGGTGAGACCACGGGCGGTGAGTGGAACCGCTCCGGTGCCGCCGAGGTCCCGATGGATCTCGTCCCGCTCGGCGACCAGAACGGCAACGGCCAGCCCGAGGTGCTGGTGCTGACCAAGTACGGCAAGGCCGAGCTGCACGGCGACGCCACGCTGTACGGCGGCTACAGCTCCTGGACCGGCGGCGGCTGGAACGTCTACAACAAGGTCTTCTCGCCCGGTGACGTCGACGGCGACGGCCGCTTCGACCTGCTGGCCCGCAAGCACAACGGCGAGCTGTACTTCTACCGGGCCACCGGCAACCTGTACGCGCCGTTCTCGGCGCCGGTGAAGGCGGGTGTCGGCTGGGGGGTCTTCGACCAGCTCGTCGGCATCGGCGACAACGACGGCGACGGCAAGGGCGACGCGGTGGCCCGCATGCCCGACGGCAACCTGTACTTCTACGGCAGCACGGGCGTGAAGACGAACCCGTTCAAGCCGAAGAGGCTGATCGGTGGCGGCTGGAACACGTACAACCAGCTCCTGTCGGCCGACGACATCGACGGCGACGGGTACGCCGACCTGTTCGCCCGGTCCGTCGACGGCACGCTGTGGGCCTACCAGGGCCGGGGCAACGGCACCTTCACCGCCCGTACGCGCGTCTCGTCGTCCGGCGGGTACCTCTCGGTCGACCAGTTCGCCGGTTCCGGCGCGATCGCCTTCGTCGGCAAGAACGCGCTGATGGCCCGGACGTCCGGCGGCTCCATGTACTGGTACGGGGCGACGAACAACGGCAAGCTGACCCCGCGCGAATCCCTCGACACCGACCTGTCCGGCCTCACGCTGGGCTACGCCGCCTCGCTCGGCAGGGACGGCTTCGGCGAACTGATCGTCCTCCACGACGGCACCCTCTACGTCGAGGACTGGCAGGGCGGCGGCTGGGGCTCGTACAACCACGTCTTCGGCCCCGGTGACCTGAACGGCGACGGCAAGGGCGACCTGCTGGCCCGGGACCGCTCGGGCGTGCTGTACCTGCAGCGGGGCAACGGCGAGGGGACCGGCTTCGCCTCCCGGATCCGCGTCGGCAGCGGCTGGGGCCAGTACAACCGCCTGATCGGCGCCGGTGACGTCTCCGGCGACGGCCGCGCGGACATCCTCGCGCGGGACGGCTCGGGCACGCTGTGGCTGTACAAGGGCACGGGCGTGTCGACGCGTCCGTTCGCGACCCGGCAGAAGGTCGGCGGCGGCTGGAACACGTACCGGCAGATCGCCGCCCCGGGTGACGTGGACGGCGACGGTCGCGCGGACCTGCTGGCGACGACGCCGGGCGGCACGCTGTACCGCTACCACTCGACGGCGGCGACGAACCCGACGGCCACCTTCGCGAAGCGCGCCGAGATCGGCGCCGGCTGGCAGGTCTACCCGAACCTGTACTAGTCCGCGTTCCGTCCGGCACCGGCATCCGTTCACCCGGATGTCGGTGCCGGACGTTAGACTCACGCACACATCGGGAGGGGTGTTCGCCCTTCGCACATACACGCCCAAAGTGCGTGGCGAAGGCGTGCGGAAACCGCCCCGGTACCCACATCTTCATGTTCCCCAGGGGGGGATCCTTTGCGTTCCATGTTCTTCGGGCGTGGCCGTCGTATCGCCACGTGCACCGCGCTCGTCCTCTCCGCCGGCATGGTGCTGGCGACCCCCGCGTCGGCCGCCGAGCCGGCGCCGACGCCTTCCGTCAAGAAGGTCGCGCCGTCCTTCACCCCGCCGAAGCTGGTCCGTCCCGACGCCGGCGGCACCGCCCGTGCCCAGGCCGAGCAGGGCACCTCGCCGCTCCTGTCGGACCTGAACCTCGACGGCATCAACGACATGCTCTACCGCGCGGTGGACGGCGAGGTCTACTCGACGGCGGGCGACGAGCCTGTGTCGTTCTACCGCTACGACGACATCGCCAAGGACATCATCCCGATCGGCAACCAGAACGGTGAGGCCGAGCCCGAGGTCCTGGTCCTGTCCGAGAACGGCACGCTGAAGCTCTACCAGGACGTCGACCCGACGGGCACGCCGTACGAGTACACCGTGGGCGGCGGCTGGCAGGCGTACAACAAGATCACCTCGCCCGGTGACGTGAACGGCGACGGCCGGGCCGACGTGGTGGCCCGCGCCAAGGACGGCCAGCTCTACCTGTACCTGGCCACCGGCAGCCCGTCGAAGCCGCTGGGCGGCAAGATCCCCGTCGGCGGCGGCTGGAACGCCTACGACCAGCTGGTCGGCGCCGGCGACGTCAACGGCGACGGCAAGGCCGACCTGTACGGCCGCAAGGCCGACGGCCAGCTGTACTTCTACTTCGGCACGGGCTCCACGACCCGTCCGTTCGAGACCCGCAAGCTGATCGGCGGCGGCTGGCAGACCTACAACCAGATCCTCCCGGCGGGCCAGGACGGCTCCCTGTGGGCGCGGGACAACAAGGGTGCGCTGTTCTTCTACGTGCCGAAGGGCGACGGCACCCTGAACGGCCGCCAGAAGGTCTCCGAGGACGGCGCGTTCGCGGGCATCGAGCAGTTCGCGCTCGGCGGCAACATCCCGTACACCGGCAAGGACGGCCTGATGGCCCGCGACGGCGCCGGCACGCTGTGGTTCTACGGCAGCTCGACCACCGGCCGGCTGACCAAGCGCCAGGCGATCAGCGACACCGGCGAGTGGGCGGGCACCACCTGGACGGCCCTGTCCTCGCTGAACGCGGACGGCCGGGCCGACGTCCTGCAGAAGCTGAACGGCGATCTGTACGTCGAGATGCTGTACATCGGCGGCGGCTGGGGCGGCTTCAACGCCTTCGTCGGCGCGGGTGACCTGAGCGGCGACGGCAAGGGCGACCTGCTGGCCCGCGACAGCTCCGGCGTCCTGTACCTGTACAGGGGTAACGGCGAGGGCGACGCCTTCGCCTCGCGGATCCGGGTCGGCGCCGGCTGGGGTGTGTACAACAAGCTGTTCGGCGCCGGTGACTACAACGGTGACGGCAAGACCGACCTGCTCGCCCGCACCACCGGCGGCGTCCTGTACCTGTACGCGGGCACCGGCAGCGCCACCGCTCCGTTCGCGGGCCGGAAGGAGATCGGCTCCGGCTGGAACACGTACAAGCACCTGGCCGCGGCCGGCGACCTCAACGCCGACGGCAAGGGCGACATCGTCGGCGTCACCTCCGGCGGCGACCTGTACACCTACCTGAACACGCTGCCGGGCAAGTTCTCCGGCCGTTCGCTCTACGGCCCGGGCTTCCAGATCTTCAACCAGATCTCCTAGTCCCCGGCGCCCCGTCGGCCGCCCCCGCACCGGTTCCTCCGGCGCGGGGGCGGCCGCGTTTCCAGGCCCCGTCCCAGGCCCCGTCTCAGGCGGGTTTTCGGGCGATGGCGAAGACGCGGCGGAAGGGGAAGATCGTGCCGTCCGGGCCCGGGGGGTAGGCCTCGCGGAGGAGGTCGCGGTACTGGGCGAGGAAGGCGTCGACGGCTTCCCGGTCGTCGCCGAGGGCGGTGAGGACGGGGCGCAGGGCGGTGCCCTTGACCCAGTCGAGGACGGGGTCCTCGCCCTGGAGGAGCTGGCAGTAGACGGTCTCCCAGACATCGGTCTCGCAGCCGAGGGCGGTGAGGCGGGTGAGGTAGTCGGGGGCTTCGAGGATGTGGACGAAGCGGCGGCCCTGGCCGGCGAGGCGGGCGCGCCATTCGGGGCGGGCGCAGAGTTCGCCGAGGAGGGCGTGGCTGGGGGAGGTGAAGTTGGCGGGGACCTGGAAGGCGAGGACGCCGCCGGGGCGCAGGCCGTCGATCCAGGCGGCGAAGGACTCGGGGTGGTTGGGGACCCACTGGAGGGCGGCGTTGGAGACGATCAGGTCGTAGGGCTCGGCGGGGGTCCAGTGGGCGGCGTCGGCGGCGCGGAAGTCGAGCCAGCCGCCGCCGGCGGTGGTGCCGGACCAGTCCTTCTCGGCCTGTTCGAGCATCTCGGGCGAGAGGTCGAAGCCGGTGATGTGGGCATCGGGCCAGCGGTCGGCGAGGAGGGCGGTGACGTTGCCGGGTCCGCAGCCGAGGTCGGCGATGCGGGCGGGGCGCCCGTGGTCGGGGAGGCGCGGTATTCGGTGGAGGAGGTCGAGGAAGGGGCGGGTGCGGTGGGTGGAGTGGCGGAGGTACTGGTGCGGATCCCAGACCGGTGCGGCTGAATCGACGGACGGCACGGAATGCATGTTCGAAGCCCCCTTGCAGGTGTGAGTCGGCGAAACGGAACCGGTTCCGGCCGGGTCCCTTCCCCACCTTTCGGCCAAATATATCTCGATATCAAGATTCATGAGATAGAGAAACTTGACCCCAAGAGACTTTATGTCAACAGACCCACTACACTGATCACATGGAGGACGAGGTCGACCGGCTGGTCGCTGCATGGCGCCGAGAGCGCCCGGACCTCGACGTGGAGCCGTTGGAGGTCCTCAGCCGCGTCTCCCGGCTGGCCCGGCACCTCGACCGCGCCCGCCGGCTCGCCTTCTCGGAGCACCAGCTGGAGCCCTGGGAGTTCGACGTCCTCACCTCCCTGCGCCGCGCCGGAGCCCCGTACCAGCTCTCCCCCGGCCAGCTCCTCACCCAGACCCTGGTCACCTCGGGCACCATGACCAACCGCATCGACCGGCTCACCAAGAAGGGCCTGGTCGAGCGGCTCCCCGACCCCAGCGACCGGCGCGGCGTGCTCGTCCGCCTCACCCCCGAGGGACGCGACCGCGCCGACGAGGCGCTCGCCGGGCTGCTCGCCCAGGAGCGGGCCATCCTCGCCCAGCTCTCCCGCCCCCAGCGCGCCGAACTCGCCACCCTGCTACGCCGGCTGACCGCCCCGTTCGACAACGTCCCCGGCTAGGACCGGCGCCGGCAGCGGCGCAGGGCCCACGCCCGCCCGCCGGGCCAGCGCCACCGCCGCGAGCGTCGAGTGGACGCCCAGCTTCCCCAGCACGTTCTGCATGTGCGTGCGGACCGTGTGCGGGGAGAGGAAGAGGCGCTCCGCCACCGCCTTGCGGCCCAGGCCCGCCACCATGCACCGCAGCACCTCCCGCTCGCGCGGGGTCAGCGACTCCACGAGCCGCTCGCTCTCCGTCCGGTGCCGCCGGGCCGCCGTCAGCTCCCGCAGCACCCCGGTCAGCAGCGCCGGCGGCAGATGCGTCTCGTCCCGCAGCACCCCCCGCACCACGGCGAGCAGCCGCTGGAGCGAGGAGTCCTTCGCCACCCAGCCGGAAGCCCCCGCCTGCAGCGCGAGCGCGGCCCGGCGGGCGTCGTCCCTCTCGGCGAGCACGACCGTGCGCACCGCGGGCTGGGCCTTGCGCACCCCCGCGACCAGCGCGATCCCGTCCACGGCGGGCTCGCCCTCACGAGGGGGCGGTACGGCCGCGGGCCCGGGCGGCACGCCCAGATCGGCGTCGACGAGCAGCACGTCGAACCGGCGCCCCTCCGCGACCCCCCGGTCCAGACAGCGCATGGCGGCGGGACCCGTACCCGCCGCGGCGACGTCGACGTCCGGCTCGGCCGCGAGCGCGGCGGCCAGCGACTCGGCGAAGACGCGGTGGTCGTCCACCACCAGGACCCGGATTCGTGCCACGGACACCCCCAAGTGTCGAGGAGAGACCGGCGCGGTACGACGCCGGAGGGCGGGTCCGTCGGGCACACGGCCGCCGCCGTGACCAGACTGCTACCCCGCTCCCGGCGCCGTACCCGACGGGTCTCGCTCCCCTGAACGGCACCGGCCCCCACCGGCGCTGCCCACAGAGTAGGGGCGGGGCGGCACGGTGGGGGCCGAATGGCGGAAGTGTCCGAAGTCGACCGTCCGTGTGAACGATCGCGGTCAGAGGCGGCGGGCGCCCGCCGAGGGGACGGCCGGGAAGATTCCCGGCTCCGCGTACCCGGCGCCCGCGAAGGCCCTGCGGACCGCCGCCGCGACGTCCTCCGCCCGGTCCGCCTCCACCAGGACCACCGCCGAGCCGCCGAAGCCGCCGCCGGTCATCCGGGCGCCGAGCGCCCCGGCCGCGTTCGCCGCCTCGACCACCAGGTCCAGCTCCGCGCAGGAGACCCGCAGGTCGTCCCGGAGCGAGGCGTGGCCCTCGGTGAGGAGCGGGCCGACCTCCCGGGTCGCGCCGGCGTCGAGCAGGTCGATCACCCGGACCACCCGGTCGTTGTCCGAGACCACGTGCCGGACGTACCGCAGAATCGTCCCGTCGCTCAGACGGTCGAGCGCGGCGGGCAGATGCGCGGCGTCGACCTCGCGCAGGGTGCGCACCCCGAGCGCCCGCGCGCCCGCCTCACAACCGGCGCGCCGTTCCGCGTACGCGCCGTCCCCGAGGGCGTGCTTCACCCGGGTGTCGACGACGAGCAGCGCGAGCCCCTCGGCGGCGAGGTCGAAGGGCACCTGGCGGCAGGACAGGTCCCGGGTGTCCAGGTGGAGGGCGTGGCCCTCCTCGGCGCAGGCGGAGGCCATCTGGTCCATGACGCCGCAGGGCACGCCGACGAAGGCGTTCTCGGCGCGCTGGGCGATCCGGGCCAGCTCGGGCCGGGTGAGCCCGAGGCCGAAGAGGTCGTTCAGGGCGAGGGCGGTGACGACCTCCAGGGCCGCCGAGGAGGAGAGCCCGGCGCCGGTCGGCACGGTGGAGGCGAGGTGCACGTCGGCGCCGGTCACCGGGTGCCCGGCCTCCCGCAGCGCCCAGACGACCCCGGCCGGGTAGGCGGCCCAGCCGCCGCCGGAGAGGGGTTCGAGGTCGGCCACGTCGAGCTGGACGATCCCGCCGTCGATGTCGCCGGAGTGCAGCCGCAGGACGCCGTCGTCGCGGCGGGAGACGGCGGCGACGGTGGTGTGCGGGAGGGCGAGCGGCAGCACGAAGCCGTCGTTGAAGTCGGTGTACTCGCCGATGAGGTTGACCCGCCCGGGGGCGGCCCAGACCCCGTCGGGCGCGGCGCCGTACAGCGCCTCGAAGCCGGCGGCGACGCTCATGCGCCCTCCTCCTCGTGTCGGTGCCGGGCGAAGGCCCAGGCGTCGGCGACGACGGCCGCCAGGTCGGGTCGGGACGGGGTCCAGCCGAGCCGCTCGCGGGCGGTGTCGGCGGAGGCGACGAGGACGGCCGGGTCGCCGGGGCGGCGCCCGGCGGCGGCCTCCGGGATCGGGTGGCCGGTGACCTTGCGGGCGGTCTCGATCACCTCGCGGACGGAGAAGCCGTTGCCGTTGCCGAGGTTGCAGATCAGGTGCTCGCCGGCGGGCACGGTGCCGCCGGTCATGGCGTCGAGGGCGAGGAGGTGGGCCTCGGCGAGGTCGGCGACGTGGATGTAGTCGCGGACGCAGGTGCCGTCGGGGGTCGGGTAGTCGTCGCCGTAGACGGAGATGGCCCCGCGCCGGCCGAGGGCGACCTGGAGGACGAGCGGGATGAGGTGCGACTCGGGGTCGTGGCGTTCGCCGAGCCCGCCGTAGGCCCCGGCTACGTTGAAGTAGCGCAGCGAGGCTGCGGCGAGGCCGTGGGCGGCGCACTCGCCGGTGATCATGTGGTCGACGGCCAGCTTGCTCGCCCCGTAGGGGCTGGTGGGGGCGGTGGCGGCGGCCTCGGTGATCGGGACGGCCGCCGGCTCGCCGTAGGTGGCGGCGGTGGAGGAGAAGACCAGCCTGCGGACGCCGGCCGCGCGCATCGCGCCGAGCAGCGCCATGGTGCCGCCGACGTTGTTCTCCCAGTACTTCTCCGGTTGGGCGACGGACTCGCCGACCTGCGAGTACGCGGCGAAGTGCAGGACGCCGTCGTAGGAGCCGTCGAGCCAGCGGGCGGCGTCCTGGACGCGGCCCTCGACGAACTCGGCGCCGGCCGGGACGCCCTCCCGGAAGCCGGTGGAGAGGTCGTCGAGGACGGTGACCCGGTCCCCCCGCTCCAGGAGGTGGGCGGCGACCGTGCCGCCCACATAGCCCGCCCCGCCCGTGACCAGGTACTTCTTGGCCGTCGTCATGCGCTTGCCACCTCTCGGATGCGCCGGGCCGCGTCCTCCGGCCGGACGTCGTTCATGAACGCGCCCATGCCGGACTCGGTGCCCGCGAGGAACTTCAGCTTGCCGGAGGCGCGCCGGACCGTGAACAGCTCCAGGTGCAGTCCGAAGTCCTCCCGCCGCTCGTCCGTGAACGGCGCCTGGTGCCAGGCGGCGATGTAGGGCGTGGGCGGCTCCGCCGGGCCGAAGATCCGGTCGAAGCGCCTCAAGAGTTCCAGATAGACCTGTGCGAACTCGGTGCGGGCGGCCTCGTCGAGGCCGAGCAGGTCGGGGACGCGCCGCCGGGGGTGGAGGTGGACCTCGTACGGCCACTTGGCGGCGTACGGCACGAAGGCGATCCAGTGCTCGGTCTCCAGGACCACCCGTTCGGCGTCGGCGCGCTCGCGGGCGACGAGGTCGTCGAAGAGGTTCCGGCCGGTCTCCCGGCGGTGTTCGTCGGCGCGGCGGCGCATGAGGGCGGTGCGGGGGGTGACGTACGGGAAGGCGTAGATCTGGCCGTGGGCGTGGGGCAGGGTGACGCCGATCTCCCGGCCCCGGTTCTCGAAGCAGTAGACCTGCTGGACGCCGGGGAGGGCGGAGAGGGCGGCGGTGCGGTCGGTCCAGGCGTCGAGGACGAGGCGGGCCCGCTCCTCGGTGAGGTCGGCGAAAGAGGCGGTGTGGTCGTCGGTGAAGCAGACGACCTCGCAGCGGCCGACGCCGCCGGAGAGGGACGGGAAGCGGTTCTCGAAGACCGCGACCTCGTAGCCCTCCTCGGGGATCTCGCTCTCGCGTCCGTCCCGGGCCGGGCAGAGCGGGCAGGCGTCGGCCGGCGGGAGGTAGGTGCGGGTCTGCCGGTGGGAGGCGACGGCGACGTGGTCGCCGGTCAGCTCGTCGTACCGGATCTCCGAGCGGGAGGTGACGGGGGCGAGGGGGCGCGGGTCGACGGCGGTGCGGACGAGGTCGTCGCGGCTGTCGTAGTAGATGAGCTCGCGCCCGTCGGCGAGCGTGGTGACGGTCTTCTTCACGGGGTGCCCTCCGGGCGCGAACAAACAGAACCACGCACAAAGAACCACAACCGAACATCGGGGTCAAGGGTGCGACCCCGCAGGACCCTCCGTGGAACGTCAGTACGCCGTACGCGGCCGCGGCACCGCCCGGTCGAGCAGCCCGGTCCGCGCCGCCAGCGCCGCCGCTTCGAGGCGCGACCCGACGCCCAGCTTCATCAGCACCCGCTGCACATGCGTCCGCGCCGTGCTCGGCGCGATCCCCATCCCCGCCGCGATCAGCCGGGTGTCGTCGCCCTCCGCGACCCGCACCAGGACCTCCACCTCCCGGTGGGTCAGCAGCGCGAGGAGCCGCTGCGCCTCGTCGTCCGGCTGCGCCGCCGGGTCGAGGAGCTCCGCGAAGGCCCCGGCGAGCAGCTGCGGCGCCACGGCGGCCTCCCCCGCCCGCGCCTTCAGCAGGGCCCGCTCGACGCCCTCGATCCGCTCGTCGTGCCGGACGTACCCGGACGCCCCGGCAGCGAAGGCGGCGGCGATCCCGCGCGGCGACGGCACCGGGCCGAGGACGACCACGGCCACCTGCGGCCGCTCCCGCTTGATCCGCGCGACCGGCTCGAAGGCCCCGGCGGCGGCCGGTGCCGCCGTGCCGAAGAGGCACACCTCGGGGGCCCGGCCCACCACGACCTCCGCCGCCCCGGCGGCCGGCGCGGCCGCCGCGAGCACCCGGTGCCCGCGCAGCTTCAGCGCCGAGGCGAGCGCCTCCGCGTGCAGGCGGTGGTCGTCCACGACCACGAGCCGAACGCCCATCCCGTCATCCCCCATCCCCCGGGCGCACCGTCCCCCGGCACTTCTGATCCCGGCAAGCTACACGCTCCCCCGCCCCACGGTCCGTCAACCGCCGCCGCCCGAAAGGGGGAAGCGGACGCGCGAAGGGCCTCCCCGGTGTCCCGGGGAGGCCCTTCGCGCGGGTCGCGGACGTCAGCCCTTGGTGCTGAACGAGACCGCGAGGTACCTCTTGTCGAGGGCGGAGCCGGAGGACTCCCTCGGCTTGTTGGCGTAGGTGCCGGAGATGAAGAACCGACCGTCGGCGTAGAGGAGTTCGGCGCCGGTGATCGAGAAGCTGCCCTCGATGGACCGGTTCGCCTTGTCCGAGGGGTTCTCCAGGAGCAGCGTCGACTTCATCGTGCCCGCGTGGACGGAGACGAGCTGCCCGCCCTTGTCGTACGGGGGCACCTTGTACGCGATGAGGTCGCCGCCGTCCATGCGCAGCGGCATCAGCACGTAGCCGTCGCCCGCGTCGGCCTTCTCCGGCGCCATCTTGCCGTCGGCGAGGCTGAAGGCCACGATCTCGTTGGTCTTGTCCTTGTACTCGCCGGTGGAGCCCTCGTGCTCCTCGGTCGGCAGGTAGAGCCGGTCGTCGCCGACCAGCGCCTGCGAGCACTCCTCCACCGAGGTGGCGCCGCACTCGGCCGCGTAGCGGTCCGGGTCGGCCGTGATCTTGGTCCGCAGCTTGCCGGTCTTCTCGTCGATGGAGAAGAAGTCCGAGACGCTGCTGCCGTCGTCGGCGGCGTCGCCGACGTTGGCCGCGACCACCAGCGGCTTGGTGGAGACGACCGACGTGTAGTCCACGCCCTGCGGCATCTTGAACTCGGAGAGCGGCTTGCCCGACTTCGGGTCCAGGTTCTGGACGGTGATGGTCTGGGCGCCGTACTTGCCGCACTTGCGGACCGCGACGAGGCCGGCGCCGCCGCCGTACCCCATGTCGTAGCAGCCCTGGTCGTTGGACTGCGGCTTCCAGAGCACCTTGCCGGTGGCCGCGTCGAAGGCCGCGCCGCCGTCGGTGCCGCCGGCCGCGACGGTGCCGCCGCCGAGCGTCACCTCGCTGAAGCGGGCCTTCGCGTCGCCGCCGCCGCTGACGGAGGCGGACCAGAGGAGCTTGCCGGTGTTCAGGTCGAGCATGCCGACCTGGTTGCAGCTCTGGTAGTAGCGGGGCGCGACGCGCTTCTTCTCCTCGAAGAGGATCGGCACCTTGTTGTCCTCGGTCTTGTGCCGGGACGCGCCGCAGACCTGGCCGGCCAGCGGGATCGTCCAGGAGACCGTGCCCTTGTCGATGTCGTAGCCGACGACCGAGTTGACGCCCGTCTTCACGAAGGTCTTGTCGGTGAGCCAGGAGCCGTCGACGGGCGTGGTGTCGGGCACCTTCGGCACGTCGATGCGGAAGGCGAGGCGGGCGCCGGTCTTGCCGCCCGGCTTCTCCTTGCCGTTGCCGCCGAGGCCGTTGCCGGCGCCGCCGTCACCGCCACCGTCACCGCCGCCGTTCGGGGACTGGCTGGTGCCGCCGACGGGCTTGGCGTCCGGGGGCGTGTCCGAGCCGGAGTTGGCGTACCAGATGCCGACGCCGACGATCACCGCGACGGCCACGGCCGCCGCGACGACGATCTGCGCCTGCGCGGACAGCTTCCGGCGGCCGCCCGGGGCGGCGGCCGGGACCTGCTGCTGCGGCGCGGTCGGGTAGCCGTACGGCTGCTGCGGCTGGTTCGGGTAGCCGTACGGCGGCGGAACCGGCTGCTGGTACGGCTGGCCCTGCTGCGGGGGCTGCTGGTACTGGGGGGCCTGCGGGGCCTGCTGCGGGTAGCCGTAGCCGGGCTGGCCCTGCGGGGCCTGCGGGTGGCCGTAGCCGGGCTCGCCCTGCGGCGGCGGGGGCGTCGGCGCGCCGAAGCCGCCCGGCGGCGGGCCGGGGGGCTGGTTCGGAGGCTGGTTCGGCGGCTGGTTCGGAGGCGGGGGCGGCTGGGTCACTTGCTGAAGCCCATCATCGTCTTGGTCTCCTTCTCCTCGGCGTCGTTGCTCGCCGAGACCCGGCCCGCCGCGATCACGAAGGTGCCGTTGCCGTAGGCGTAGCCCGCGCTGAAGAAGCTGCTCTCGATCTGCGCGACCGAGACGGGGTGCTTGAGGAGGATCTTCGGCGCGCCGCCGGCCGGGGCGATCGTCGCGACCGCGCCGCCCTTGTCGTACTTGGGCGCGACGTAGGCGAGGACCTCGCCGCCCTCCATGCCCAGCGGCGACATGTGCTGCTGGTCGGGGGCCTTCGAACGCCACTTCGGCTTGCCGGTGTTCAGGTCGAAGGCGACGATCTCGTTGGAGGTGCCGTAGGAGGTGTCGGTCGCCATGTAGAAGGTGTCGCCGCCGGCGGCGACGCCGGTGCAGCCCTGGAGCTTGCGGCCGAAGATGATCAGGCCGCCGCCGCAGCGCGGGGCGAACTTGTCCTTGCCGCCCTGGATCTCGGAGCGGACCTTGCCGTCCGGCTTGAGCGCGACGACGGACCACTTCTTCTGCTCGCGCTGGAAGGCGGAGACGACGAGCGGGTTCACCGAGTAGACCTTGTCGACCTCCCAGGTGGCGGCCAGCCGGTAGGTCCACTTGGCCTTGCCCGTGGCGGGGTCGACCTCGCTGATCGTGTGCTGTTCCTTCTTCACGTCGGCGGTGCGGCACTGGCTGGCGGCGACCAGCTTGGTGGCGTCGCCGGCGTAGGCGTACGGCTTGCAGTCGCCGGTGGGGCCGGTGAAGAGCTGCTTGCCGTCGGTGAGGGAGAAGCCGTAGGCGCTGCTGCTACCGGCCGCGGTGACCGTGTTGCCGCCGATGGCGAGGGTGTTGTCGGAGAAGGCGAAGAGGCCCTGCGGCTTCGGGACGGCCTTCTTCCAGCCCGCCTTGCCGGACTTGAGGTCGATCTGCTGGAGCATCGTGCACTTGGCGTTGTCCTTGGCACTCTCCTCGTACCCGAAGACCATGAGGCCGTCGGCGCCGGGCTGGGCCGGGGCCGCGCACAGCTTGAACGGCAGGTCGACCGACCACTTCTTGGTGCCGTCGGCCAGGGAGTAGCCGGAGACGCCCTTGTACATCGCCTTGACGACGGTGTCGCCGACGATCCAGGGGCCGAAGACCTCGGAGCCGTTGCGGGGCAGGTCGACGTCGTTGGTGGTGAGGAAGTTGACCTTCGCCTCGCCCTCCTGGCGGGCCGCGTTGAGGTCGTCCTCGCCGCCCTTGTCGCCGTCGCCGGAGCCGTCGCCCTCGTCGACCGACTCGGTCGGCTTGGGGCCGGTGGTGGCGCTGGAGCTGCTCGTCGGCGTCTGCGCGACGGTCGGCTTCTCGTCGTCACCGCCGCCGACGACGGCCCAGGTGGTGACACCGGCGACGAGCACGGCGGCGGCCGCGACGATCGCGACGAGACCGGTGCGGCCCTTGAACGGGCCCCCGCCGGAACCGCCGGCCGGGGCGGGCGCGCCCGGGTACATCGGCTGGGTCTGGCCCGGGTAGCCGCCGTAGGGGCCGGCCTGCTGCCCGTACGGACCCGGCTGCTGCGGCTGGCCGTACGGCCCCGGCTGCTGGGGCTGGTTCGGGTAGCCGTACGGCGGCGGGACCGGCTGCTGGTGCTGCGGCGGCTGGTTCGGGTAGCCGTAGCCGGGCTGGCCCTGCGGGGCCTGCGGCGGCTGGCCGGGCGCCTGCGGCGGGACCGGCGGCATCTGCGGCGGCTGCGCCGGCGGGACGGGCGGCATGCCGCCCTGGTTCGGATCCTGGGGAGCTCCGAAGCCCCCCGGCGGCTGGTTGCTGGGCGGCTGGGTCATCAGCGCTTCCCCCTTGCTGTGAGCGGGTTTTCTTTCTACCACTCACCCGGTGGCGCAAAAGCGACCGGTCCATCCCTTGTGCCCAAGGGAGGACCGGTCCGTGATGCCCTCGTTATGCGTTCTCCGCCAGTTCGAGCCAGCGCAGCTCCAACTCTTCACGTTCTCCGGAAAGTTCTCGCAACTCGGCGTCGAGCTTCGCGACCTTCTCGAAATCGGTCGCGTTGTCGGCGATCTGCGCGTGCAGCTTCGTCTCCCGCTCGGAGAGCTTGTCGAGCTGCCGCTCGACCTTCTGGAGCTCCTTCTTCGCGGCGCGGGCGTCGGCCGCGGAGACGCCGGCCTTCTGCTGCGGGGCGGCCGCGGGGGCGGGCGCCGGGGCGGCCTCCTCGATCATCCGGCGGCGGCGCTCCAGGTACTCGTCGATGCCGCGCGGCAGCATCCGCAGGGCCCGGTCGCCGAGCAGGGCGAAGGTCCGGTCGGTGGTGCGCTCCAGGAAGAAGCGGTCGTGGGAGATGACGACCATGGAGCCCGGCCAGCCGTCGAGGAGGTCCTCCAGCTGGGTCAGGGTCTCGATGTCGAGGTCGTTGGTGGGCTCGTCGAGGAAGAGGACGTTCGGCTCGTCCATCAGCAGGCGGAGCAGCTGGAGACGGCGGCGCTCGCCGCCGGAGAGGTCGCCGACCGGCGTCCACTGCTTCTCCTTGCCGAAGCCGAACTGCTCGCACAGCTGCCCGGCGGTCATCTCCCGGCCCTTGCCGAGGTCGACCCGGTCGCGGATCTGCTGCACGGCCTCCAGGACGCGCAGCTGGGCGGGGAGCTCGGTGACGTCCTGGGAGAGGTAGGCGAGGCGCACGGTCTTGCCGACGACGATCCGGCCGGCCGGCGGCTGCTTCTCGCCCTGGGAGACGGCGGCATCCGCCAGCGCCCGCAGGAGTGAGGTCTTGCCCGCGCCGTTGACGCCGACGAGTCCGACGCGGTCGCCGGGGCCCAGCTGCCAGGTCAGGTGCTGCAGGAGGGTCTTCGGACCCGCGGTGACGGTCACGTCCTCCAGGTCGAAGACGGTCTTGCCGAGCCGGGCGTTGGCGAACTTCATGAGCTCGGTGGAGTCCCGGGGCTCCGGCACGTCGGCGATGAGCGCGTTGGCCGCCTCGATGCGGAAGCGGGGCTTGGAGGTGCGGGCGGGGGCGCCGCGCCGCAGCCAGGCCAGCTCCTTGCGCATCAGGTTCTGCCGCTTGACCTCCTCGGTGGCGGCGATCCGCTCCCGCTCGGCCCGGGCGAAGACGTAGTCGGAGTAGCCGCCCTCGTACTCGTACACGTCACCGCGCTGCACGTCCCACATGCGGGTGCAGACCTGGTCGAGGAACCAGCGGTCGTGGGTGACGCAGACGAGCGCCGAGCGGCGGGCCTGGAGGTGGCCGGCGAGCCAGGCGATGCCCTCGACGTCCAGGTGGTTGGTCGGCTCGTCGAGGACGAGCAGGTCCTGCTCGTCGATGAGCAGCTTGGCGAGCGCGATGCGGCGGCGCTCGCCGCCGGACAGCGGGCCGATGACGGTGTCGAGGCCGTGCTCGAAGCCGGGCAGGCCGAGCCCGCCGAAGAGGCCGGTGAGCACGTCCCGGATCTTGGCGCTGCCGGCCCACTCGTGGTCGGCCATGTCGCCGATGACCTCGTGCCGGATGGTGGCCTTCGGGTCGAGCGAGTCGTGCTGGGTCAGCACCCCGAGCCGCAGCCCGCCGCTGTGCGTGACGCGACCGGTGTCGGCCTCCTCCAGGCGCGCCAGCATCCGGATGAGGGTGGTCTTGCCGTCGCCGTTGCGCCCCACGACCCCGATCCGGTCCCCTTCGGAGACGCCGAGCGAGACCCCGTCGAGCAGGGCACGGGTGCCGTACACCTTGCTGACGTTCTCGACATTGACCAGGTTGACGGCCACGTTGACTCCAGTGCGGGGTGATCGATCGACATACCAGGGTACGTCCCCGCGCCCCCGTCGGCCCTGGCCGACCGGGTCAGGGCCGGGAGCGCCCCGGCCGGTCGACCAGGAGCCAGCCCACCAGGGCCATCGCGACCGCCGCCGGGGCGGTCACCCTGACCGCGATCAGGGTGGCGGTGTGGCCCTCCAGGAGGCCGCCGAGGCCGGTCGTCGACAGGCCCAGGATCCCCAGGAGGGCGAGGGCGGTGCCGAGCGCGGCGAGCGGTCCGGAGCCGCCGGTGCGGGGGACGGGGGAGGGCGCCTCGAAGCGGCGGAAGACCGCGACGAGGAGCGCGGTCAGCGCGGCCGCCGCGAGGAGCCTGAGCGGCAGCTGCGCCCACCAGGCGGCGGTCGCCGGGGCCGGGAGCCGTACGCCGAGCGCGAGCATCGCGCCGTACACGCCGAGCATCGCCGTCAGGTGCCACAGGAACGCCGTCATCGCGATGCCGTTCGCCGCGACCACCGTCCGCCAGACCCGCGCCCGGGCCGCGAACCGCTCCCCCGGGCCGCGCAGCAGCTCCACCGCGCCGATCAGCCACAGGCCGTGGCAGAGCAGGGCAAGGGTCGGCGGGGCCATGTTCGACACCTTCTCGCCGGGCATCCCCACCATGGACAGCGGATACGGGCCGAAGGCCACCAGCAGGCCCGCGCCCGCGAGCCCCGCCGCCGCGAGGAGCGCCGGCCGCCGGATCATGCCGTCGGCCCGCAGGAAGCCCAGCTGGTGCACGGCCAGCCACACGAACGCGAAGTTCAGGAACTCGACGTACGGGACGCCGGCGGCGAAGCGCGCCACGTCGACGAGGACGGCGGCGGCCGCGAGCCCCGCGAAGGCGCCCCAGCCGTACCGCTCGTGCGCCCGCAGCAGCGGCGGGGTGAACGCGACCATGGCGAGGTAGATCCCGATGAACCACAGCGGCTGCGTGACGAGCCGCAGCGCGACGCCGGTCAGCCCGCCGTCGGCCCCCGCCACCTGGAGGACGAGCGCCGCCGCGCCCCACACCGCGACGAACACCATCGTCGGCCGCAGCAGCCGGCGCAGCCGGGCCCGCAGGAAGTCCGCGTACCGGGGGCGGGAGCGGTGGGCGAGGGCGTGCGCGAAGCCGCCCACGAAGAAGAACACCGGCATCACCTGGAGCGCCCAGGTCGCCGCCTGGAGCTCCGGCACGACGGCCAGCAGGTTCCCGACGCCGCCGTCCTGGGTCACGGCCGCCATGAGCCAGTGGCCGAGGACGACGACCCCGAGCGAGACGACCCTCAGCAGGTCCACATACCGGTCCCGGCTCGTCGGCGTGCCCTCGGCAAGCTCCCGCGCGCTGATTTTCATACGGGCAGGGTCCCGTGCCCGCCTCCGGCCCGACAGGGCTCGGATACTCAGCCGGCCCCTGAGTACGGGCCCGGAGCGGGCCACCGGACAGTGCCAACCGGCCCCATGCCGTCGGCCACGCGGGCGACCTCACGGCCGGGGCTGCCGGAGGCTCCGGCCGCGAGCCGTCAGCTTCTCCTCGGACCCACCACCCCGCCCCGAGGAGAGACCCATGTCCGGACATCCACGCCTGGCCGCCGTCGCCGGTGCCGCCGTCGCGCTCACCGTGCTCGCCGCCGGCCCCGCCTCGGCCGGCGATCCGGCCGTCACCGATCCCCGCGTCGTCGCCCACTTCACCGGCGCCGGTGAGAACGCGGAGAACATCGCCCTGGAACCCGACGGCTCCGCCGACATCACCTTCGCCTTCGCCCGCAAGGTCGTCCGCGTCACCCGGCAGGGCGTCACGACGCCCGTCGCCACCCTGCCCGACGTGCCGGACGCGCAGACGCCCGTCGGCGGGGCCGTCGTCCTCGGCATCGCCCGGGCCCACGACGGGACCCTGTACGTCAACTACGCCACCGGGACCGAGAAGACGGGCATCTGGCGCATCCCGCCCGGCGGCGGCACGCCGGAGCAGATCGGGTTCTTCCCGGCCGGCGCCTTCCCCAACGGCCTCGCCCTCGACGAGAAGTGCGGCACCCTCTACACCGCCGACAGCCTGCTCGGCACGGTGTGGAGCCTCCCGGTGACCGGCGGCGAGCCCACGGCCTGGGCCACCGGGGCCGCGCTCGAACCCACCGCCGAGCTCCCCTTCGGCGCCAACGGCCTCAAGATCCACGACGGCGCCGTCTGGGTGTCCAACTCGGCCCGGGGCACCCTGCTCCGCGTCCCGTTCCGCCAGGACCGGACCGCCGGCCCGGTCGAGACCCGGGCGACCGGGCTGACCTTCATCGACGACTTCGCCTTCACCGGACACGGCGACACGGTCCTCGCCGCGCTGCTCACGGCGGACAAGCTGGAGCTCGTACGGCCCGACGGCACCCACAAGACCGTGCTCACCGCCACGGACGGCCTCGACAACCCGACCTCGGTGGCGGTCCGCCACAAGACCGTCTACGTGAACAGCGCGGCCTTCTTCAACACGCTGGACCCGGACCCGAACCTGCTCCTGGCCACGCTCTCCAAGAACAAGCTCTAGACGAGCGTCGCGCCCGGCGCCGGGGAGGTCGCGGTGTGGGTGGCGCGGCAGGTGCCGGAGGCGCGCAGCGCCCGCGCCACCTGGTCCGCCGCCTCCGCGTCCTTCACCAGGAACGCCGTCGTCGGGCCCGAGCCGGAGACCAGGGCCGCCAGGGCGCCGGCCTCGGTGCCGGCCGTGAGGGTGGCGGCGAGGGAGGGGCGCAGGGAGAGCGCCGCGGGCTGGAGGTCGTTCGACAGGGCGGCCGCCAGGGCCCTGGTGTCGCCGGAGGACAGGGCGTCCAGGAGCACCGGGGAGGCCGCCGGCTCCGGGATCTCGACGCCCTCCGCGAGGCGGTCGAACTCGCCGTACACCGCGGGGGTCGACAGGCCGCCGTCGGCGACCGCGAAGACCCAGTGGAAGGGCCCGGCGACCGGCAGTTCCGTCAGCTTCTCGCCGCGGCCGACGCCGAGCGCCGCCCCGCCGACGAGGCTGAACGGCACGTCGGAGCCGAGCTCGGCGCAGATCTCCAGGAGGACCTCGCGCGGGGTGTCCAGGCCCCACAGCGCGTCGCAGGCGAGCAGCGCGCCGGCGCCGTCCGCGCTGCCGCCGGCCATGCCGCCGGCGACCGGGACGGCCTTGGCGATGTGGAGGTGGACGTCCGGGGAGATGCCGTGCCGGGCGGCGAGGAGTTCCGCTGCGCGCGCGGCCAGGTTGGTGCGGTCGAGCGGCACCTTGTCGGCGTCGGGGCCCTCGCAGGTGATCGTCAGCCCGTCGGCGGGGGTGGCGGTCACCTCGTCGTAGAGGGAGACGGCGAGGAAGACGTTGGCCAGGTCGTGGAAGCCGTCGGGGCGGGCCGCGCCCACCGCGAGCTGGACGTTGACCTTGGCCGGTACGCGTACGGTCACGCTCACCGCTGCTCCGCCTCCGGCTTGGTCTCCGCCGTCGGCTCGGTCTCCGCCGCGGGCTTGTTCTCGGCGATCCGGGCGAACTCCTCGACCGTCAGCGCCTCGCCGCGCGCCTGCGGCGAGATCCCGGCCTTCACCAGCGCCTCCTCGGCGGCAGCCGGGGAGCCCGCCCAGCCGGCGAGGGCGGCCCGGAGGGTCTTGCGGCGCTGCGCGAAGGCCGCGTCGACGACCGCGAAGACCTCCGCCTTGGTGGCGGTGGTGGCGATCGGCTCGGTGCGGCGCACCAGGGAGACGAGGCCGGAGTCGACGTTGGGCGCGGGCCAGAAGACGTTGCGGCCGATGGACCCGGCGCGCTTGACCTCGGCGTACCAGTTCGCCTTGACGGAGGGGACGCCGTACACCTTGTTGCCCGGTCCGGCGGCGAGCCGGTCGGCGACCTCGGCCTGGACCATGACGAGGGTCCGCTCGATGGTCGGGAAGCGGTCGAGCATGTGGAGCAGGACGGGCACGGCCACGTTGTACGGGAGGTTGGCGACGAGCGCGGTCGGCGCCGGGCCCGGCAGCTCCTGGACGAGCATGGCGTCGGAGTGGACCAGCGCGAAGCGGTCCTCGCGCTCCGGCATGCGCGCGGCGATCGTCGACGGCAGCGCGGCGGCCAGGATGTCGTCGATCTCGACGGCGGTCACCCGGTCGGCGGCCTCCAGGAGCGCCAGGGTGAGGGAGCCGAGTCCGGGCCCCACCTCGACGACCACGTCGTCCGGGCGTACGCCCGCGGTGCGGACGATGCGCCGGACGGTGTTGGCGTCGATGACGAAGTTCTGGCCCTTCTGCTTCGTGGGGCGCACGCCGAGGGCGGCGGCCAGCTCACGGATGTCGGCGGGGCCGAGGAGGGCGTCGGGGCCGTCGGGGCCGGTGGTGGTGCTCACCGGTACAGCCTACGGGTCGCCGTACCGGTCACTGGAACAACCTGCGCCCGCAGTGCGGCCAGGGGCCGGCGCCGCGCTGCACGTAGAGCTTCTTCGCCCGGAAGGTCTGTTCGGCGGCGGGGGCGTTCTGGGCGACGCCGGTGCCGCCGAGGGAGCGCCACGTACCGGGGTCGAACTGGTAGAGGCCGCCGTACGTCCCCGAGGGGTCGACCGCGTTCGGCCGGCCGCCGGACTCGCAGGCGGCGAGCGCGCCCCAGTTCAGGCCGTCGGCGCCGGCGACGGAGGTGGGGAGCGCGCGGGTGCCGACGCGGACCTTGCGGGAGACGGGTTCGCGGACGAGCTCCTCGCCGGTGCGGCGGGGCCGCTGCTTCACGCCGTTGACGGACCGCAGGTGGTACGTGACCCGGCGCAGGCCCGGCACGCCCTGCCGTTCGACGACCTCGGTGCCGGCGAAGAGCTCCGGGTCGCGGACGCGCTCGACGGCGTACGGGACCGCCTCCTCGCGGGTCTGGGTGGAGCCGGTGATCCGCAGCACGGTGACGGTCTGCCCGTCGCGGGGGAAGGCGTCCCGGGGGACGGAGGTGGTGTCCTCGCCGCCGAGGGTGATGCCGGCCTCGTCGAGGGCCTCGGCGACGGTGGCCGCGTTGGTGCGGACGGTCCGCTCGCGCCCGTCGGCGAGGAAGGTGACCGCGCGTTCGGTGCGGACGTCGAGCGCGAGGCCGGTGCGGGAGATCGCGGCCGAGCGGGAGACCGACAGGTGGGCGCCCTCGGCGCGGACGCCGAGCTGGCGCAGGGCGCCGTCGACGGTGTCGGCGGTGGTCCACACCTGGCGGCGGTAGCCGTCGAGGGTGAGGACGACCGGCCGGCCGTACCGCAGGACGACCTCGTCGCCGCTGGCCAGCGGCTCGCCGGGGCCGGGGGCGACGAGGTCGTGCTCGCCGATCTCCAGGCCCTCGTCGGCGAGGAGCTCCCGCACGTCGTCGGAGAAGGTGTGCAGGGTGCGGGGGACGCCGTCGACGGAGAGCCGGACGGCCTTGTCGTCGGCGACGAACGCGCTGGTGCCGCCGGCCAGGAAGGCGACGACGAGGGCCTGCGGGACGAGCCTGCGCAGTCCCTCTCCGGCCGGGCGCGCCGCCTTGCGGCGCCGGGCCCCGCGCCGGGCGGCGGCCCGGCCCTGCGCGGGGACGGAAGCGGGGGCGGGCGCCGGGGCGGCCGGAGTCGGCGGGGCGACCTGGGTGGGCTGCTCGTGGACGGGCAGCGTGGCCGTCGCGCCCCGCCGTCCGGCGCGGTGACTGCCCTGGGAAGTGCTCACGAGGCCGGGACCCTAGCCCCCGCACCCGTCACTCTCCAAAGCGACCCGGCTACGACACGTAACCGTTACGGATCGGTGATCATCACGGGCGGGGAGGGGAGGATCAGTAGTCGAAGGCGCGGGCCGTGTTCACGGCGAGCGCCTCCGCCATCGCGTTCTCGTCGATCCCGCGCACCGCGGCCATCGCCCGGACGGTGACCGGGATCAGGTACGGGGCGTTGGGGCGGCCCCGGAAGGGCGCCGGGGTGAGGAAGGGGGCGTCGGTCTCGACGAGGACGAGGTCCAGCGGGGCGACGGCGAGGGCGTCGCGCAGCGGCTGGGCGTTCTTGAAGGTCATGTTGCCGGCGAAGGACATGTAGTAGCCCTTGGCGGCGCAGATCTCCGCCATCGCGGCGTCGCCGGAGTAGCAGTGGAAGACGGTCCGCTCGGGGGCGCCCTCCTCGTCGAGGACGCGCAGCACGTCGGCGTGGGCCTCCCGGTCGTGGATGACAAGTGCCTTGCCCCACCGCTTGGCGATCTCGATGTGGGCGCGGAAGGAACGCTCCTGCGCGGCCATGCCCTCGGGGCCCGTGCGGAAGAAGTCGAGGCCGGTCTCGCCGACGCCGAGGACGTGCGGGAGGGCGGCGAGCCGGTCGATCTCGCCGAGCGCGTCGTCGAGCGCCGCGTCGCCGCCCGCCTCCCGCGCCCCCTGCCGCGACCATCCGTCGGGGTCGCCGAGCACGATCCGGGGCGCTTCGTTCGGGTGCAGGGCGACGGCCGCGTGCACGTTCGCGTACCGCTCCGCCGTCTCCGCGGCCCACTGGGAGCCCTTCACGTCGCAGCCGACCTGCACGACCGTCGTCACGCCGACGGCCGCGGCCTTGGTCAGCGCCTCCTCGACCGTGCCGGACTGCATGTCGAGGTGGGTGTGCGAGTCCGCGACCTCCACCAGGAGGGGTTCGGGCAGCGGCGGCGGGGCGTCCTTGGCACTCATGGCCCCGATCGTACGAGGGCCATGAGCGGGTCCGCGCGGCGGTTTCGCGCTCCCGGTGCCGGGATCTCAGTGACGGGATCTCAGTGCCGGGATCTCAGCGACGGGATCTCAGTGTCGGGAGCGGAAGGGGTGGAGCAGGTCGGAGAGGTGCCAGTGGTGCGGGACCGGCGGTGGCGGGGCCTCCCCGCCCCGGGTCAGCTCCTGTCCCACCGGCCCGGCCGGCGAGACGGGCCGGCTCTCCTTCGCCCCGCGCCCGTGGTGCTCCATCGACGCGATCAGGTCGAGCACGGTCGACACCTGGCCGGCGCGCATGATCCGCACGACGTGCCCTCCGCAGTTCATGCAGGTCGGATTCGAGAGCGGGGAGGGGACCCGCTCTCCGTCCGCCTTGTACACGACGAACGCCTGGCCGTGCGCGTCCGTGTGGTGCTCTATCTCGTAGGACTGCTCCCAGCCGTACCCGCACCTCATGCAGGCGAAGGCGTAGGCCTCATGGGCGACGGGCGTTCCGGTGCCGGTGGTCTCGCTCATGCCAGCTCCTCTCCACTGGTCCAGTGGACGCCTTTTCGGGCCGGAGCGCATCAGCACGGAAGAAACCATGGAAGGTCCGTGGAGCGGTTTTGGGCGTTCCCTTGCCAAGCGCCCCGTGAAGACTCCCGGCGCCGGATTCGGCTTTACCTCAAAGATTAGCCCTTTACCGTTTCCAGGGCCTTTCCTGGAATGGTCAGGACGCGTTCTTCGCCGCGACGACCGCGTCGAAGACCTCCCGCTTGGGCAGCCCCGCCTCGGCGGCGACCGCGGCGATCGCCTCCTTGCGCCGCTCCCCCGCCTCCTCCCGCACCCGCACCCTGCGCACCAGCTCGGCCGCGTCCAGCTCCTCGGGCCCGGTCTCCGGGGCGCCCTCGACGACGACCGTGATCTCGCCGCGTACCCCTTCCTTCGCCCAGGCCGCCAGCTCGCCCAGCGGGCCGCGCTTGACCTCCTCGTACGTCTTGGTCAGCTCGCGGCAGACGGCGGCGCGCCGGTCGGCGCCGAAGACCTCGGCCATCGCGTCGAGGGTGTCGTCCAGCCGGTGCGGGGCCTCGAAGTAGACGAGGGTGCGCCGCTCGGCCGCGACCTCCTTCAGCCGGCCGAGCCGCTCGCCGGCCTTCCTCGGCAGGAAGCCCTCGAAGCAGAACCGGTCGACCGGGAGGCCGGAGAGCGCGAGCGCGGTGAGCACGGCGGACGGGCCGGGGACGGCGGTCACCTTGATGTCCGCCTCGACGGCGGCGGCGACCAGGCGGTAGCCCGGGTCGGAGACCGACGGCATGCCCGCGTCGGTCACGAGCAGCACCCGGGCGCCGCCCTGCAGGGCCTCGACCAGCTCGGGCGTGCGCGCCGACTCGTTCCCCTCGAAGTACGACACCACCCGCCCGGTGGTGTGCACGCCGAGCGCCCGGGTCAGCCCGCGCAGCCGGCGGGTGTCCTCGGCCGCGACGATGTCCGCCCCCTCCAGCTCGGCGACGAGCCGCGGCGGCGCGTCCGCGACGTCACCGATGGGGGTCCCTGCGAGTACCAGCGTTCCAGTCACGCGTCCATCCTCCCAGGAGTCGCACCCGTCCCCTCCCCGGAGTCGGGTGCGTGACGGCGCCGCGTACCGCCGGGACGGCGACGCGCACAGGCGCAGTCCCTACGATGGCGCGGTGACCCGTACCGCACCCGAGGCCCTGGAGGGCCAGCACTCCATGGCGCCGACCGTGGCCGAGCCCTCTTCGTGGCAGCTGCGGCTGCGGCGCTTCGGCTACCGCCCGCCCGCCGCCGGCACGCTCGCCATCGGCATCCGGGACCGGCTCGACCCGCCGTACACCCGGCCGTCGCCGCGGGTGACGTCCCTCCTGGGGCTCGGCCCCGCCGCCGCCGACCGGCTGTGGCGGCTGTCCGCGTGGGGCGGCCCGCTGTTCGTCGCGGCCGTCGCGGGCGTGCTCCGGTTCTGGAACCTGGGCAAGCCGCACGCGGTGATATTCGACGAGACGTACTACGCCAAGGACTCGTGGGCCCTGATCAACCAGGGGTACGAGGGGGCGTGGCCCAAGGACATCGACAAGACGATCCTGGCGAACCCCGACTCGGTCCTGATCCCCACCGACCCCGGGTACGTCGTCCACCCGCCGATGGGCAAGTGGGTCATCGGCCTCGGCGAGAAGCTCTTCGGTTTCGAACCGTTCGGCTGGCGGTTCATGGTGGCGCTCCTCGGGACGCTCTCCGTCCTGATGGTGTGCCGGATCGGCCGCCGCCTCTTCCGCTCCACCTTCCTCGGCTGCCTCGCCGGGCTGCTCCTCGCCGTCGACGGCCTGCACTTCGTGATGAGCCGCACCGCGCTCCTCGACCAGGTGCTGATGTTCTTCCTGCTCGCGGCCTTCTGCTGCCTGGTCGTCGACCGGGACCGGACCCGGAAACGGCTCGCGGCGGCGCTCCCCGAGGACGAGGAGGGAATCCTCCGCCCCGACGCGGAGATCGCCGAGACCCTGCGCCTGGGCTGGCGCCCGTGGCGGCTCGCGGCCGGTGTGATGCTGGGCCTCGCGGCCGCCACGAAGTGGAACGGCCTGGTCTTCATCGCCGCGTTCGGCCTGATGACCGTCCTGTGGGACGTCGGCGCCCGGCGGACGGCGGGCGCGGTCCGCCCGTACGTGGCGGTCCTGAAGAAGGACGTGCTGCCCGCCTTCGTCTCCACGGTGCCGGTGGCGCTCGCCGCGTACCTGGCCACCTGGTCGGGCTGGCTCGCCTCCGACAAGGGGTACTTCCGGAACTGGGCCGCCGAGCAGGACGCGGTCGACCCCGGCTTCTGGAGCTGGCTGCCGCAGTGGTGGCGCAGCCTGTGGCACTACGAGTCGGCGGTGTGGAAGTTCCACGTCGACCTGACCTCGCCCCACACGTACGAGTCCAACCCCTGGTCCTGGCTGGTCGCGGGCCGCCCCGTCTCCTACTTCTACGAGTCCCCCGCCCCCGGCACCGGCGGCTGCCCGGCCTCCGCGAAGGAGAAGTGCGCCCAGGAGATCCTCGCCCTCGGCACCCCCCTCCTGTGGTGGGCCGGCTGCGCCGCCCTCCTGTACGTCCTGTGGCGCTGGCTGTTCCGCCGCGACTGGCGCGCCGGCGCGATCCTCTGCGCCTTCGCCGCCGGCTGGCTCCCCTGGCTCCGCTACCAGGAACGCACCATCTTCTACTTCTACGCCGTGATCCTCGTCCCCTTCCTGTGCCTGGCGGTCGCCATGATGATCGGCGCCATCATCGGCCCGAAGGGCTCCACGGAGAGACGCCGCACCATCGGCGCCGTGGTGGCGGGCTGCCTGGTCCTCCTGATCGTCTGGAACTTCATCTACTTCTGGCCGATCTACACGGCCACCCCGATCCCGCTGGACCAGTGGCGGGCGCGGATGTGGCTGGACACCTGGATCTGAGCGGGGCCTCAGGTGACAGGTGTGACAGACCTCGCTCGACAGCTGTCAGTGACGGCTGCTTGACTCGATGGTCCACACGGGGAGGGGAACCCAGTCATGCGTAGTGGAGTGAAGGTCGGCATCGTCGGGGGTGTGTTCGCGGTCGTCGCGAGCGGGGTGGCGTACGGGGGGTACAACCTCTGGAACGGCGTCACGGGCGGCTCGCCGGACGTCCGTGCGCAGTCGGGGCCGAAGACCGGGCCGGTCACGGCGGAGGAGGTCACCGCCACCGCGCGGGACTTCCTCGCCGCGTGGGCGGCCGGCGAGGCCGAGCAGGCGGGCGGGCTGACGAACGACCCGGTGACGTCGGGTCCGGCGATCGCCGCGTACCGGGAGGGGGGCGGGATCTCGGAGACGGTGATCACGGCCGGGACGCCGACGGGGACGATCGTGCCGTTCACGGTGAAGGCGACCGTCACCCACGACGGGGTGTCGAAGCCGTGGACGTACGAGTCGAAGCTCAGCGTCGTCCGCGGCGAGTCCACCGGCCGCCCGCTGGTGCGGTGGACGCCCACCGTGCTGCACCCGAAGCTGACCGCCGGCGCCACGCTGCGGACCGGCACCGCGAAGACCCCGCCGGTCAAGGCCGTCGACCACGAGGGCGTCGCCCTGCCGCCGGAGAAGTACCCGTCGCTCGCGCCCGTCCTGGACGCGCTGCGGCAGCGGTACGGCGGGAAGGCCGGCGGCGAGGCGGGCGTCGAGACCTGGATCGAGGGCGCGAACGGCACGCCCGGCGCCACGCTCCTCGTCCTGTCGAAGGGCAAGCCGGGCGAGCTGCGGACGACGATCGACGCGGACGTGCAGGCGGCGGCGGAGAAGGCGGTGAAGAAGTTCCCGAAGGCGGCCGTGGCGGCGGTCGAACCGTCGACGGGCGCGATCCGGGCGGTCGCCAACAACCCGGCGTCCGGATTCAACACGGCGTTCCAGGGGGCGCAGGCGCCGGGCTCGACGATGAAGATCGTGACGGCGGCGATGATGATGCGGTACGGGGTGGCCCAGCCGGATTCGCGGGTGGAGTGCCCGGACCACGTGCTGTGGGACGGGACCCGCTTCGAGAACCTGAAGGGCTTCTCCACCGACGGCGACCTCAGCAACGCCTTCGCGCGCTCCTGCAACACCGCCTTCATCAAGGCGATCAACCCGCTGAAGTCCAAGGGCGTCCACAACACCGCGCTCGGCGACACCGCCCGCAAGTGGTTCGGGATCGGCGAGGTGTGGTCGGTCGGCGTGCTGACCGAGGACGGGAAGGTGCCCGAGTCGAGCGGGTCCGAGACGGCGGCCTCGTACATCGGCCAGGGCAAGATCACCATGAACGCGCTGAACATGGCGTCGGTCTCCGCGACCGTGAAGAACGGCGGCTTCCTCCAGCCGTACCTGATCCCGAAGGACGTGGACGGCCGGGAGTTCGCGACCGCCGAGCCACTGCCGGGCGCGGTCGAGGCCGGGCTGCAGAAGCTGATGAAGGCGGCCACGGGCCCGAACGGCACCGCGCAGCGTGCGATGGCCGGCGTTCCGTCGCCCAAGGGCGCGAAGACCGGCTCGGCGGAGGTCGACGGGCAGGGGGACTCCAACAGCTGGTTCACCGGCTACTCCGGCGACCTCGCCGCGGCGGCCGTCGTCGAGGCGGGCGGGCACGGCGGCGACGCGGCGGGACCGGTGGTGGCGCAGGTCCTGAAGGCGGGCTGACGGCAGGCGGGTTCCGGCATCGGAAAGCAGGTCGCATGCCCCGTACACCTACCGCTACGGTGCGGGGCATGACGACCGACGCCGCTTCCGCCGCCCACCCCCAGTTCGCCGCCGCGCTCGCCGAGTTGGGCCTCGATGTCGAGGTGCGGAGCTTCCCGGACGAGACGCGGACCGCGCAGCAGGCCGCCGACGCGATCGGCTGCGCGGTCTCCGAGATCGTGAAGTCGCTGATCTTCGCCGCCGACGGGGTGCCGGTGCTCGTCCTGATGGACGGGGCCTCGCGGGTGGACGTCGAGCGGGTGCGGGAGGCGCTGGGCGCCGGGGAGGTCACGCGGGCGGACGCGCGCGTGGTGCGGGAGACGACCGGGTACGCGATCGGGGGCGTACCGCCCTTCGGGCACCGCACCCGGACCCGCGTGCTGGCCGACGAGGGCCTGCTCGGCCACGCGCTGGTGTGGGCGGCGGCCGGCACCCCGCACTCGGTCTTCGCCCTGCCCCCGAAGGAACTGATCGCCCACGCGGGCGCGACCGTCGCGGCCGTGCGCGAGCGTACGGCGTGACGCCGCTGGTCGCGTGCGCGGTGCTGGTCGCGGCGGTCACGCACGCGTCGTGGAACGCGCTGGCCCACCACATCCGCGACCAGCTGCTCTCCTTCACGCTCATCTCCGGCGGCGGGGCCCTGATCGGCCTGGCGCTGATCCCCTTCACGCCACTGCCGGCGGCCGGGGCGTGGCCGTACCTGCTGGCCTCGGCGGCCCTGCACGTCGCGTACTACGCCCTCCTGATGAAGTCCTTCACGCTGGGCGACTTCGGGCAGATGTATCCGATCGCGCGCGGCACGGCGCCGCTGGTGGTCACGCTCCTCGCGGCCGTCTTCGTCGGCGAGGTCCCGGACCGCTGGCAGCTCCTCGGCGTGGCGGTGGCGAGCGCGGGCCTGACGGGCCTGGCGCTGTGGGGCATCCGCGGCAGGGGCGCGCACGGACCGGCGCTGTTCGCGGCGCTGGCCACCGGCCTGTCGATCGCCCTGTACACGGTCGTCGACGGCGTCGGCGTCCGCGCCTCCGGCACTCCCCTCGGCTACATCGCCTGGCTGATGGCCCTGGAGGGCCTGGCCATCCCGGCGTACGCCCTGGCGGTCCGCCGCCGCGCCCTGCTCACCGAGCTCCGCCCCCACGCGGCCCGCGGCCTCCTCGGCGCCGCCCTCTCGGTCGCTGCCTACGCCCTCGTCCTGTGGGCCCAGACCCAGGCCCCCCTGGCCCCCGTCGCCGCCCTCCGCGAGTCCTCCATCATCGTCGGCGCCGCCATCGGCGCCCTCTTCTTCAAGGAACGCTTCGGCGGCCCGAGAGTCGCCGCGGCCGGCCTGATGGTCCTGGGCATCGGCCTGATGCTGACGACCGGCTGAGGCGCGGTCAGCCACCGCGCTGTCGTCCATCCTGGGACTGTGTGTGACTGCGATGGTCGAGAGGAGCGGGCGTGGCCCTGGCGGAGCGGATCCGGGCCGGTGATCACGGCGCGGGACTGGGAGGACGCCCGACTGCTCTGGGGCTTTCAGCGGATGGGGCATGAGCCGCGGGCCTGTTCCGTGGGGGTCGGCCTGGGAAGCCACGATCTCGGGGTCGCCGACGTCATGGCGGGCCTGTATCGGCAGGGACTGGTACCGCTCGTCGTCTTCACCGGGGCCACCAGCCCCACCACCCGCGAGCGGATGCCCCGCGGCGAGGCCGTGCACTATCGGGAGCGGGCGGTGGAGCTGGGCGTGCCGGGGGGCGCGATCCTGGTGGAGCCCCGGGCGCGCAACACCGGGGAGAACATGCGGTTCTCGCGCGAACTGCTCGCCGAGCGGGGCGTGGCCGTGGACTCCGTGCTCCTCGTCAGCAAGCCGTACGAGGAGCGGCGGGCGTACGCGACCGCCCGCAAGGTCTGGCCCGGCGTGGAGTTCGTCTGCGCCTCGGTGCCGATGGAGCTGCCGGAGTACGCCGACTCGATCGGAGACCCCCGGCTCGTCCTGGACATGCTCGTCGGAGCCGTACAGCGGCTCATGGTCTATCCGGCGCACGGCTTCATGGTCGAGATGGACGTCCCGGGCCCGGTCGTGGCTGCCTGCGAGCGGCTGCGGGAGCGGGGGTTCACGCGCTGAAACGGGATCAGGCGCCGTTCAGGATTTCGTGGAAGTGGGTGTTCACGGCCATCAGGCCGCCGTCGACGCGGAGGGTGGTGCCGGTGATCCAGGCGGCGTCGGGGGGAGGCGAGGAAGGCCACGGCGGCGGCGATGTCGTCGGGGATGCCGACGCGGCCGAGGGGGTAGGCGCGGGTGGCCAGGGCGACCAGCTCCTTCTCCCTGCCCGACCAGGCGGGGGTGGCGACGGTGCCGGGGTTGATCTGGTTGACGCGGACGCCGTGCGGGGCCGCCTCGCCGGCCAGGGTGCGGGTGAAGGAGCCCAGGGCGGCCTTCGCGGCGCTGTAGGCGTGGTCGCCGAAGTCGGCCTCCGCGTTGACCGAGCCGATGGTGACGATGGCGCCGCCCGTCGCGGTCAGGTGCGGGAGGGCGGCGCGTGCGCAGTGGACGGCACCGAGGAGGGTGCCGTCGAGCTGGCGGCGCCAGTTCTCGTCGGGGTCGTCCACGAAGGGGACGAAGGCGTTGTTGACGAGGACGTGAAGGGCGGGGAGTCCGCCGACCACCTCGTCGACCGACTCCCGGTCGGTGATGTCGAGGCGGCGGGCGGTCGCGTACGGGAGGTCCGCCGCCACCGCCCGCGCCGACTCCTCGTCGATGTCGGTGACCAGGACCCGCGCGCCCTCCGCCGCAAGCCGGCGGGCGGTCGCCGCGCCGATGCCGCTGCCCGCGCCCGTGATCAGCGCCGTCCGTCCGTCGAACCGCTTCGTGAGATCCATCCTCCGATCTGAGCACCGATCGCGGGCCCCGACTACCCTCACCTATCGTTTTTCGATAGATTCCCACTGCAAGTCGATCGAAGGAGGGGTCATGGGAAGACTGACGGTGCTGGCGCTGCGCGCCGTGCTCGCGGGGCTGGCGGCCGGGACGGTGTTCGTGCAGGCGGTGATGATCCCGCTGCTGGCCGCCGACCTCGACGGGGCGGAGGGAGACCTGGTGCACCTGCGGACACCGCTCCTGGTGGTCTTCTTCCTCGGCGTCGTCACGGTCCAGGTGACCCTGGTGTGCGTGTGGCGGCTGGTGACGATGGTGCGGCGGGGGACGGTCTTCTCCCCCGCCGCCTTCCGGTACGTGCACATCGTGATCGGCGCGCTCGTGACCGCCGCGCTCCTGGTCTTCTCGCTCGCGGTGCTGCTGGCGCCCGGCGAGGCGGTCGCACCCGGGATCGTCCTGCTGATCTGCGGGGTCTCCCTGGCGGTCCTGGGGGTCGCGCTCATCGTGCTCGTGCTGCGGATGCTGCTGGCCCAGGCCGTCGACCGCGACGTCGAGGCGACGGCGATGCGGGCCGAGCTCGACGAGGTGATCTGATGCCGATCGTCGTCGACATCGACGTGATGCTCGCCCGCCGGAAGATGTCCGTGGGCGAACTGGCGGAGCGGGTCGGGATCACCCCCGCCAACCTGGCGGTCCTCAAGAACGGCCGGGCCAAGGCCGTACGCTTCACCACCCTCGCCGCCCTGTGCGAGGTGCTCGCCTGCCAGCCGGGCGACCTCCTGCGGTGGGAGGAGGAGGGGTAGACCGCCGGGCCGCCGTCCCCGAGGGCGGGGAGCTCCTCGGGCGCCGGTGCTCGGACCGCCGAGCCGTGGGGTCAGCCCGTCCGGCCGTCGAGGGACGCGCGGACCGCTCGCACCAGGGCCTGGGCGCGGGGGTCCGAGGTGACCGTCTTGCGCATGCCGTTGGTGACGTAGCCGAAGGCCGTACCGGATTCGGCGTCGGCGAAGGCGAGCGAGCCGCCGCGGCCGGGGTGGCCGAAGGAGGTGGGGCCGAGGAGCGGGGAGGCGGGGCCGTGGAGCATGTGGCCGAGGCCGAAGCGGGTGCCGACGAGGAGGACCCGGTCCGTGCCCGCCGACTCCTCCGTGCGGGCCAGGGCGAGGGTCGCGGGGGCGAAGAGGCGGGGGGTGCCGTCGGCGAGGGGGCCGAGGGTGGCGGCGTAGTAGCGGGAGAGGGCGCGGGCGGTGGCGACGCCCGCCGAGCCGGGGAGTTCGGCGGTGCGGTAGGCGGGGTCGTTCTCGTCGGGCTTCGGGGTGATGACCTCGAAGGCGCGGCGGGTGAGGGACGCCGGGTCCTCCCACGCCGCCGTGACCGAGCGCTTGGGGCGCAGGCGGAGGGCGCCGGTGTCCTCGGGGGCGTCGACCGGGGCGAGGAGGCCCACCCGGTGCTCCTCGGCCGGCGGGAGGCCGATCCACAGGTCCAGGCCGAGCGGGGCGGTGATCTCCTCGGCGACCCAGCGGCCGATCGTGCGGCCGGTCACGCGGTGGACGAGGCCGGAGAGGAGCCAGCTGAAGGTGTGGGCGTGGTAGCCGTGGTCGGTGCCGGGGTCCCAGACGGGGGCCTGGGCGGCGATCGCGGCGGTGGACGCCTCCAGGTCGGTGGCCTCGGCGAGGGTCAGCGGGCGGTCGAGGACGGGGACGCCGGCCCGGTGGGCGAGGAGCTGCCGTACCGTCACGCGGTCCTTGCCGGCCGCCTTGAACTCGGGCCAGTACGTGGCCACCGGGGCGTCCAGGTCGATCAGGCCGCGCTGGTGGAGGAGGAGCGGGACGGCGGCGGCGACGCCCTTGGTGGCCGAGCGGACGACCTGGGCCGTGCCCTCGGTCCACGGGGCGGTGCCGTCGGCGTCCCTGGTGCCGGCCCACAGGTCGACCACCTTCTCGCCGTCGCGGTGGACGGCGACGGCCGCGCCGCGCTCGCCCCGCTGCTCGAAGTTGCGCAGGAACGCTTCCCTGACCGGCTCCCAGCCCGCCGCCACCGTGCCCTGCACGTCCACCTGACCCACACATCCCTTCGTACGACCGGCTCCCATGGTGCAACGTGAGGAGAGACGGCGGGATTCCGGGGTCAGGTGGACGCCGCCGTGGGCGTTGACGGTGCGGCAGAAGCCGTCGGTCTCGCCGACGGCTCGCCGGAAGAACCGACCGATCGGAGCGAACCCGGGACCGGAGACGGTCAGGCGACGGAACCCGGGACGAAACCGAAGGGCAGTTCGAGGCGGTGGCGGGCCATGAGCTCCTCGTCGGCGAGGATCTCCCGGGTCGGGCCGTCCGCCGCGATCACGCCCTCGCTGAGGATCAGCGAGCGCGGGCACAGCTCCAGGGCGTACGGCAGGTCGTGGGTGACCATGAGCACGGTGACGTCCAGGGAGCGCAGCACGTCGGCGAGTTCGCGGCGGGAGGCCGGGTCCAGGTTGGAGGACGGCTCGTCGAGGACGAGGATCTCCGGCTCGGTGGCGAGGACGGTCGCGACGGCGACCCGGCGGCGCTGGCCGAAGGAGAGGTGGTGCGGGGGCCGGTCGGCGTACTCGCTCATGCCGACCTTCGCCAGGGCCCGCTCCACCACCGCGTCGAGCGCGGCGCCGCGCAGCCCGGCCGCGGCGGGGCCGAAGGCCACGTCCTCGCGGACGGTCGGCATGAAGAGCTGGTCGTCGGGGTCCTGGAAGACGATGCCGACCTTCCGCCGGATCTCCGCCATGTGCTTCTTGCCGACGGGCAGCCCGGCGACGGTGACGCTGCCCGCGCCGGCGGCGAGGATGCCGTTGAGGTGGAGGACGAGGGTGGTCTTGCCGGCGCCGTTGGGGCCGAGGAGGGCGACCCGCTCGCCCCGCCCGATGGTCAGGTCCACTCCGAAGAGGGCCTGGTGGCCGTCGGGGTAGGCGTAGGCGAGGCCGGAGACGTCCAGCGAGGGCGCGGTCATGGGGTCCGTCCGAGGAGGGCGAGGAGGCAGATCGGGAGGGCGGCGAGCGGCAGCGCCAGGGCCCGCGCCCACTGGGCCCGGGTCGTCACGGTCGCGTCGAGGAGCGGCATGGTGCCGGTGTAGCCGCGGCTGACCATGGCGAGGTGGACGCGTTCGCCGCGCTCGTACGAGCGGATGAAGAGGGCGCCCGCGGTCTTCGCGAGGACGCCCCAGTGGCGTACGCCGGACGCCTCGAAGCCGCGGGAGCGGCGGGCGATGGTCATCCGGCGCATCTCGTCGGCGATGACGTCCCCGTACCGGATCATGAACGAGGCGATCTGGACGAGCAGCGACGGCAGCCGGAGCCGCTGGAGGCCGAGGACGAGGGCGCGCAGCTCGGTGGTGGCGGCGAGGAGCACGGAGGCGGCGACGCCGAGGGTGCCCTTGGCGAGGATGTTCCAGGCGCCCCAGAGGCCGGGGACGCTCAGGGAGACGCCGAGGACGGTCGTCTGCTCGCCGGGGACCACGAAGGGCATGAGCACGGCGAAGGCGACGAAGGGGATCTCGATCGCGAGCCGGCGGAGCAGGAAGCCGGCCGGTACGCGGGCGAGCGCGGCGACCGCGCCGAGCAGGGCCGCGTAGCAGGCGAAGGCCCAGACGGCCTCGCGGGGCGTGGTGACGACGACCAGGACGAAGCCGAGGACGGCGACGAGCTTGGTGTGCGGGGGCAGGCCGTGGACCGGCGAGTCCCCCCGCCGGTACAGCCGGTGCGCGTGGCCCGCTCCCATGTCAGACCCGGGCCCCGCCGGCGTCCCCCGTACGCCGGCGGCGGGCGGCCCAGAAGGCGCCGGTGCCGACGGCGAGGGTGAGGCCGACGCCGATGACGCCGGCGAGGCCGCCGGAGATCCGGTCGGAGTCGACGCCCGCGACGCCGTAGTCGGCGAGCGGGGAGTCGGCGGTGGCGTGCTCGTACTCCTCGGCCTTGGCGTCGATGCCCTGGTCGGCGGCGACCTTCTCCAGGCCGTCGGGGCTTTCGGAGGCGTAGAAGGAGACGACGCCGGCGAGGACGAGGGCGGTGACGAGGCCGCCGATCCAGACCTTCCTCGGGCTCTTCGAGGCGGCGGGGGCTGCCGGCCCTGCGGGCGCGGCGTCGACCAGTTCGCCGTCGACGCGGAGCTTCAGCGGGGCGGTCAGGCCGCGGGCGCCGTGGACGAGGTCGGGGCGGACGGCGAGGACGGCGCCGACGGTGAGGGCGGTGATGACGGCCTCGCCGACGCCGATGAGGACGTGGACGCCGAGCATCGCGGTGAGGACCTTGCCGATCGGCACGTCGGTGGTGCCGCCGATCGCGTAGATCAGGGTGAAGGCGGCGGCCGAGGCCGGTACGGAGACGAGCGCGGCGACGAAGGTCGCGGCGGTCACGCCGCCCCGGGTGCGGGGCAGCACGAGCCGCAGGCCGCGGAAGAGGACGTGGGCGGTGACGACGGTCACCACGCCCATGACGGTGATGTTGACGCCGAGCGCGGTGAGGCCGCCGTCGGCGAAGAGGACGCCCTGCATGAGCAGGACGACGGCGATGCACAGGACTCCGGTCCACGGCCCGACGAGGATCGCGGCGAGCGCCCCGCCGAGGAGGTGGCCGCTGGTTCCGGCCGCGACGGGGAAGTTGAGCATCTGGACGGCGAAGACGAAGGCCGCGACGAGGCCCGCGAGCGGGGCGGCCTTCTCGTCGAGCTCTTTCCTCGCGCCGCGCAGGCTCACGGCGACGGCCGCCGCGGCGACGACGCCGGCTGCGGCCGAAACGGGGGCGTTGATGAATCCGTCAGGTACGTGCACGTACCGAATGATGAGCGCAGCTGCAAAAGACTTGCAAGAGCGCCGGGATGACAAGACACCGGATGTGAGGCCGGACACGTCGCGAGTGACCACGCGACTACGGGGGAAGAATCAGGCATTGAGCAACAAAACGCACTCGACCACGACCCGAGGAGCCACTCCATGCGCGCCGTCGAGGACCACGCCCGAGGCCGCCTGATCAGCGACGACGGCCCGGTCACCCGGGCCGTCCCGGTCGCCCTCCGCTACGACCCCGGCTTCTCCCCCGCCACCGTCCGCTTCGTGCTTCCCGGCGGGGTCGAATGGTCCTTCCCCCGCGCCCTCCTGGAGGACGGGCTGCACGAGCCCGCGCACCGGGGCGACATCGCGGTCTGGCCGTGCGGGCGGGTGCAGACGGTGGTCGAGTTCCACGGCCGGGAGGCGGTCGCCGTCGTCCAGTTCGACAACGCCGCCCTGACCCGGTTCCTGGAACACACGTACGCCGCCGGCGCGTCGTCGCTCACGACACGCTGACGGCGTACGGCCGCGTCGGCTCCCCGTCCCCACAGGTCCCGGCGCGATCCGGGGCGCACCCCCCGCTCAGGGGCGGCCCCGGGGTCCAGTGACGGATCAGGCCTTCACGAGGTCCTTCACCGCGGTCCCGGCGTCGTGGGCGGCGAGCCCCTCGCCCTCCACGTCCACGTTGGGCAGCGCCCTGTCCAGCCACTTCGGCAGCCACCAGGCCTTGTGGCCGAGGAGCGCGAGGACGGCCGGGACGATCGCCATGCGGACGACGAAGGCGTCGAAGAGGACGGCGACGGCGAGGCCGAAGCCGATCATCTTGATCATCTGGTCGGTCATCCCGATGAAGCCGGAGAAGACCGCGATCATGATCACCGCGGCGGCGGTGACCACCCGGGCGCTGTGCCGGAAGCCGGTCACGATCGCCTCGCCGGGCCGCTCGCCGTGGACGTACGCCTCGCGCATCCGGGTGACGAGGAAGACCTCGTAGTCCATCGCGAGGCCGAAGACCACGCCCACCATGAAGATCGGCATCATCGACATGATCGGGCCGGTCTGCTCGACGCCGAACAGGCTGCCCAGCCAGCCCCACTGGAAGACCGCGACGACGGCGCCGAGGGCGGCGACCACCGAGAGCAGGAAGCCCAGGGCGGCCTTGAGCGGCACCAGGATCGAGCGGAAGACCACGGTCAGCAGGACGAAGGCGAGGCCGACGACGAGGGCCAGGTAGGGCACCAGGGCGTCGTTCATCTTCTGCGAGAAGTCGATGTTCATCGCGGTGGCGCCGGTGACGAGGACGTCGTCGCCGGTGGCGTCCCGGATGTCGTGGACGAGGGCCTCGGTGGCGCCGGAGGACGGGCGGTCCTTCGGGATCACCGTGATCATGGCGGCGTCGCCGGCCTTGTTGGGGGTGGCCGGGGTGACGGCGGCGATGCCGTCGAGGCCCTTGATGGTGGAGACGGTCCGGTCGGCGGTGGCCCTGTCGCCGTCGACGACGACGAGCAGCGGGCCGTTGAAGCCGGGGCCGAAGCCGTCGGAGAGCAGGTCGTAGGCGCGGCGCTCGGTCGCGGAGACCGGCTTCACGCCGTCGTCCGGGAGGCCCATCTCCAGGGAGGCGGCCGGGATCGCGATGGCGCCGAGGCCGATGACACCGGCGAGGAGCACGAAGAGCGGGCGGCGGATGACGAAGCGGGCCCAGCGGGTGCCGGCGTTCGGCTTGGCGGCCTTCTCCGGGTCGGCGGTGCCCTTGCGCTGCTTGCGGCCGATCACCTTGTCGCCGGCGAAGCCGAGCAGCGCCGGAATCAGGGTGAGGGCGATCAGGACGGCGATGACGACGGTGCCGGCGGCGGCGAAGCCCATCTTCGTCAGCATCGGGATGTTGACGACGGCGAGGCCGACGAGGGCGATGACGACGGTGAGTCCGGCGAAGACGACGGCCGATCCGGCGGTGCCGGTGGCGCGGCCCGCGGCCTCCTCCCCGCTGCGCCCGTCGGCCAGCTCGGAGCGGTAGCGGGAGACGATGAAGAGGGCGTAGTCGATGCCGACGGCGAGGCCGATCATCATCGCGAGCGTGGAGGTCGTGGAGCCGAGGTCCAGGACGTTGGCGAGCGCGGTGATCGTGGAGACGCCGATGCCGACGCCGATGATCGCGGTCAGCAGCGGCAGTCCGGCCGCGACGAGCGAGCCGAAGGTGATGACGAGGACGATGCCGGCGATGACCACGCCGACGATCTCGCCGGCGCCGGTCTCGGGCATGGACTGGAGGGCGTCGCCGCCGAGCTCGACGGTCAGGCCCTTGCCCTGGGCCGCGTGACCGGCCTGCTTGAGGGCCTCACGGGTCTCGTCGGTCAGCTCCATCGCGTTCACCTTGTAGGCGACGGAGACGTAGGCGGTGGAGCCGTCCCGGGAGACGGCCTGCGCCGTGTACGGGTCGGTGACGGAGACGATCTGGTCCGAGCCGGACTTCAGCGCGGAGACGGTCTCCTCGACGACGGCCTTGGAAGCCGCGTCGGTCATCTTCGCGCCGTCGGGGGCCTTGAAGACGACCCGGGCGGTGGCGCCGTCGGCGCCGGCGCCGGGGAAGCGCTCTTCGAGCAGGTCGAAGGCGCGCTGGGCCTCGGTGCCGGGGATGGAGAAGGAGCTGGAGGTCGCGGCGGGCGCGGTGGCGGCGCCGACTCCGGCGAGCGCGAGGAGCGCCACCCAGAGGAGGGCGACGAGCCGTCGGCGCCGGAAGGCGGTGCGGCCCAGCTTGTACAGGAAGGTGGCCACGGGTGCGTACTCCCATTGTGGGGCGGGACAGGGCATGGGGAGCCGGCCCGACGGCGTGAGCGGTGCGCAGTCAGGTGGAGCAGGGGACTTACGGGTCGTACGGGTCGTACGGGGGGTCAGGCGCCGAGTGAGGGGAGCACGACGGCGTCGACGTAGGCGCTGAGGAAGGCGTGGTCGACCGGCTGGTCGTCGACCAGCGGGCGGGCGACGAACGCCCCGATCAGCATGTGCGGGACGAGCTTGAGCGCCGGATTGTCCGGGGCGACCTCACCCCGTCGGACCGCGCGGGCGAGGACCTCGTCGAAGCTGTTCAGCTCGGGTTCGATGAGCAGCTCGCGCAGGGCCCGGTGCAGGTCCGGGTTGTCGTGGACGGCATGGGCCAGACCCCGCATCAGCGCGGTGTCCTTCTCCATCTGACAGTCGTCGGTGAGCGCCATGAGGGCCTGGAAGTCGCCCCGCAGCGAGCCGGTGTCGATCTCGGTGAGGCTGACGGGCTTGTTGTGGCGCAGGGCCCGGGCGACCAGCTCCGGCTTGCTCCCCCACTGGCGGTAGAGGGTGGCCTTGCTGGAGTGGGTGCGGGCGGCGACGGCGTCCATGGTGAGGGCGTCGTAGCCGACCTCGCGGAGGAGGTCGAGCACGGCCGCGTACAGCTCGGACTCCCGCTCGGGGGTGAGTCTGCTGCGGGCCATGCCATACCTCCGGACCGAACGAAACGGTTTCGTACTCTTCGTACGGTACGAAGGTACCCCCACCCGCAGCGAAACGAAACCGTTTCGTACGTGGCCTGGGACACACGCGGTCATCCACAGGTTCGCGTCCACAGGTTGCCGCACCCCGTCCGCACGGAAAGCATGAACGGGTGAGTGACGACGTGGCCTACCTCCGCTTCCCGCACCTCCACGACGACCTGCTGTGCTTCACGGCCGAGGACGACCTCTGGATCGCCCCGCTCGTGCCCGAGGGCCATCGCCCCGGCCGCGCCTGGCGGCTCACGGTCGACCGCACCCGGGCCGGGCACCCCCGCTTCTCCCCCGACGGCCGCCACATCACCTACACGAACTGGCGCAGCCTCGACCCCGAGATCCACCTCGTGCCGGTCGACGGCGGCCACGCCCGCCAGCTCACCCACTGGGGCTCCACCGACACCCGGGTCTGCGGCTGGTCGCCCCCGGACAAGGACGGCCGCTCCGACATCCTCGCCGTCTCCTCCCAGGGGCAGCCCTTCTCGTACTTCTCCTGGGCCTACACCGTCGCCACCGACGGCTCGCCCGGCAGCAAGATGCCCTGGGGGCCGGTCTCCGACATCGCCGTCCGGGACGTCGACGGCGAGCGCCGCACGCTCCTGCTCACCGGCACCCCGCCGCACGAACCGGCCGCCTGGAAGCGGTACCGGGGCGGCGCCACGGGCCGCCTCTGGCTCCACGGCGAGCGGCTCCTGCCCGACCTCTGCGGCCACCTCGCCGACCCCATGTTCGTCGCCGCGCCGCCCGGCGAGGACGGGTACCGGATCGCCTTCCTCTCCGACCACGAGGGCATCGGCAACCTGTACTCCTGCCGCCCCGACGGCACCGACCTGCGCCGCCACACCGACCACGCCGACTTCTACGCCCGGCACGCCTCCTCCGACGGGCGCCGGATCGTCTACCAGTGCGCCGGCGAGCTGTGGATCGCCGACGACCTCGGCGCCGGCGCCGAACCCCGCCGCCTGCAGGTCCGGCTCGGCGGACAGCGGGCCGGCCGCCGCCCCTACCAGGTGCCCGCCGCCCAGCACGTCGACGCGCTCTCCGTCGACGAGACCGGCCGGGCCAGCGCCGTCGGCGTGCGCGGCAGCCTGTACTGGCTGACGCACCGGGACGGGCCCGCCCGGGCCATCACCGACACCCCCGGCGTCCGCGTCCGGCTCCCCGAGATGCTCGGCAGCGGCGGCCAGATCGCCTACGTCACCGACGCCGAGGGCGACGACGCCGTCGAGATCGCCTACCTGCCCCGGGCCAGCGGCGACCGGCCGCCGCGCCGGCTCGCCGCCGGGGAGCTCGGCCGCGTCGAGGAGCTCGTCGCCGACCCCGAAGGCGAGCGGCTCGCCATCGCCTCCAACGACGGCCGGCTCCTCCTCATCGACGCGACCGAGGACTCCAACGGCGAGGTCACCGAGCTCATCCGCTCCGTCAACGGCCCCGTCCGCGACCTCGCCTTCTCCCCCGACGGCGCCTGGCTCACCTGGTCCCACCCCGGCATCGGCCGCTCCCTGCGCTCCATCAAGCTCGTCCGCATCTCGGGACCGGGCCCGCGCACCGTCATCGACGTCACCAACGGCCGCTTCGAGGACGAGAACCCGGTCTTCACCAGCGACGGCCGCTACCTCGCCTTCCTCTCCTGGCGCGGCTTCGACCCGGTGTACGACGTCCACACCGGCGACCTGTCCTTCCCCCTCGGCTGCCGCCCCTACCTGGTGCCGCTCTCCTCCGCGACCCCCTCCCCCTTCGCGCTGCTGCCCGACGGGCGCCCGGCGGCCGGCGGCCTCGACCCCGCCGACGACGGCGCCGACAGCGGCGACGGCACGGTCACCGTGGAGATCGAGGGCCTGCCCGACCGGGTCACCCCCTTCCCGGTCGCCGCCTCCAAGTACTCGGCGCTCGCCCCCGTCACCGGCGGCGGCCTCGTCTGGCTGCGCTGGCCCATCTCCGGCGCCCTCGGCGAGACCTTCGCCAACCCCGCCGACACCTCGGGCCGGCCCACCCTGGAGCACTTCTCCGTCACCAAGGCCCGCCGCACCGAACTCGCCCGCGACCTCGACTGGTTCGCCGTCAGCGGCGACGGCACCCGGCTCGTCGTCTTCGACGAGGGCGAGCTGCGGGCCGTCCCCGCCACCGAGGCCGGCGACGGCGACTCCACCGTCTACCTCGACCTGCGGCGCATCCTCCACGACGCCGACCCCGGCGCCGAATGGCGCCAGGCCTACGAGGAGGCCGGGCGGATCGTCCGCGCCTACTTCTGGGAGCCCGGCATGGGCGGCGTCGACTGGGACGCGATCCTCGACCAGTACCGGCCCCTGCTCGAACGGGTCGCCTCCCCCGACGAGTTCGCCGACCTGCTCCGCGAGGTCATGGGCGAGCTCGGCACCTCCCACGCCTACGTCACCCCGGCCCGGCGCAACGAGGGACCGCCGCACTACCAGCGCCCCCAGGGCCTCCTCGGCGCCAACCTCGTGCCCCGCGACGGCGGCTGGGTGGTGAAGCGGATCCTGCCCGGCGAGTCCTCCGACTCCAAGGCCCGCTCCCCGCTCGCCGGCACCGGCATCCGCGAGGGCGCCGCCCTCACCCACGTCGACGGCCGGCCCGTCGACCCCGTCGCCGGCCCCTACCCGCTGCTCGCCGGCACCGGCGGCACCACCGTCGAGCTCACCTTCACCCCCGCCGGCGGCGAGGGCCGCTCGCGCCGCGTCGCCGTCGTCCCGCTGATCGACGAGCGTCCGCTGCGCTACCAGGACTGGGTGGCCAAACGCCGGGCCGTCGTCCGCGAGCTGAGCGGCGGCCGCTGCGGCTACCTCCACATCCCCGACATGGGCGGCTCCGGCTGGGCCCAGTTCAACCGCGACCTGCGGATGGAGGTCTCCCGGCCCGCCCTCATCGTCGACGTCCGGGGCAACGCCGGCGGCCACATCAGCGAACTCGTCGTCGAGACCCTCACCCGGAAGATCATCGGCTGGGACCTCACCCGCAACGCCCAGCCCGTCAGCTACGCCTCCAACGCCCCGCGCGGCCCCGTCGTCGCCCTCGCCGACGAGGCCACCTCCTCCGACGGCGACATGATCACCGCCGCCTTCAAGCTCCTCGGCCTCGGCCCCGTCGTCGGCCAGCGCACCTGGGGCGGGGTCGTCGGCATGACCGGCCGCCACAAGCTCGGCGACGGCACCCGGATCACCGTCCCCATGAACGCCGCCTGGTTCTCCGACTGGGGCTGGTCCGTGGAGAACCACGGCGTCGAACCCGACCTGGCCGTCCTGCGCACCCCGCTCGACTGGGCCGAGGGCCGGCACGCCCAGCTCGACGACGCCGTCCACCGGGCCCTCGCCCTGCTCGAAGCGGCGCCCGCGTCGAGCCCGCCCGGCTACGAGTCCGTGCCGGACCGCTCCCGCCCGAAACTGCCGCCGAGATCCAGCTCGTAGGCGATCGCGGACTCCCCGGTCCTCAACCGCTCCCTGCCGACCGCCCCGAAGCCGACCCGGGCGAGCACCGCCCGGGACGCGGCGTGCTCCGGCGACGCCTTCGCGTACAGCCGGCGCAGCCCGTACTCGTCCACGGCGAGCCGGCACACCTCCCGCACGCCCCGGGTGGCGAGGCCCCGGCCGGCGGCCGACTCCGCGATCCGGTAGCCGAGTTCGGCCGCGCCGTCGGCGACGTCGATGAGGTTGACCCGGCCGACGATCCGCCCGTCCTCCGCCACCAGGACGTGGAAGCGGACGGTCCCCTCCTCCTGCTCGTCGAGGAGGGCCTGGTGGCGGGCGGCGAAGTCGGCGAAGTACGCGTCCCCCCGGTCGGGCACGGTGGCGGCGAAGTAGGCGCGGTTCTCCCGCTCGAAGGCGAGCAGGGCGGGCGCGTGGTCGGGACGGAGGCGTTCGAGTACGACGGACATGAGGGGAGCGTACGAAGATCCACGCGCGGGCGCCCGCGAGTTGAGCAGTTCCGGCCACGCGCCGACCGGTCGTGCGCCCACACGCGGAAGGCGCACCCGGCGGACCGGGTGCGCCTTCCGTCACAGGACGGGCGTCAGGCCTCGTCGCGGCCGGTGCGCTCGCGCAGCTCCTGCTGCCCGCGCTCCTTGGCCTCCTGCGAGCCCTCGCGCTCCTGCCTGGCGCGCTCGGAGGCCTCGTCCTTGGCATTGCCCATGGCCTTCTTGGCGCGCTCCTGGAGCTCCTGCGCCTTGTCCTGGAACTGGTCCTTGATGCCCATGAAGGTTCACTCCTAGTAAGGGTGCGAGGGGTGCGGGGCGGCGTGCCCCAGGGCCTCGACCAGCCTTGCACGAGCGAACATTCCACGCATTTCGATCAGTCACGTTCCGTGGGCGCCGGCCTCACGCCTTCCCGGTGCGGGCCTGTTCGTCGGCCGCGCCGCCCGCACCCACCAGGCCCTTGGAGACCGTGGAGAGGCGGGGCTCGAAGCGGGCCACCTCGCGCTTGCCGACGGTGGCGATGAGGCCCGGCAGATAGCCGCGGATCGACTGCATCCCGCGCAGCCACCACTGGGCGTACACATGGGCGGAGCGGCGCTCGATGCCCTCGACGATCCGGTCGACGGCCGGGCCGAGCGGGTACGTGCGGTTCGACGGCCACGGCAGCCGCTGCCGCAGCTCCTTCATCACGTCGTCCTGGTCGGCGCCGCGCACCATGTCGGTGTCGGTCCAGGAGAGGTAGCCGACGCCGACCTTCACGCCCTTGTAGGCGACCTCGGCGCGCAGGCTGTGCGCGAAGGCCTCGACGCCGGACTTGGAGGCGCAGTAGGCGGTCATCATCGGGGCCGGGGTGATCGCGGCGAGCGAGGCGATCTGGAGGAAGTACCCCCGGGACTCCATGAGGACCGGCAGGAAGGCGCGGCCGGTGACCGCCCCGCCGATGAGGTTGACCTCGATGACCCGCCGCCAGGCGACCGGGTCGGACTCGACGAACGGGCCGCCGGCCGCGACGCCCGCGTTGGCGACGACGATGTCGACCTTCCCGAAGCGCTCCTTGACCTCGGCGGCGACCCGGGCCATCGCCTCGTGGTCGGTGACGTCCGCCTCCCACCAGTCGGCCTCGGTGTGCAGCCGGCCGGCGACCTCCTTGAGGAGTTCGGGCTCCAGGCCGACGAGGGCGATCTTCGCGCCGCGCGCGGAGAGCTTGCGGGCGAGCAGCTCGCCCACGCCGCGGGCGCCGCCGGTGACGACCGCGACCTGTCCTTCCAGGCTGACCCTGCTCATACCCCTGCCTCCTTGCCGGTGGGACGCGCTCCGAGATAGGTGAGCGTCAGTTCGCGGATCTGCGCGGTGACGGCCTCCGGGGCCTCGACCGGCGTCATGTGGCCCATGCCGGCCAGTTCGGTGAGCCCGGTGCAGTGCGGCAGCGCCTCGGCCATGGCCCGGGAGTGGACGGGCGGGGTGAGCCGGTCGGCGGTGCCGACGAGGACGGCGGCCGGGACCCGCAGGTCGCGCAGGCCCGCCTCCAGGTCGAGGTGGGCGAGCACCTGCGACCAGCCGTAGCGGGACGGGCGCGGGCAGGCGTGCACGATCCGGGCGCAGGCGTCGACCCGGCCGGGTGCCGAACCGGGGCCCATGGTGGCGTACTTGAGGACCTTCTTCGAGATCCCGTTGACCGGCCCGAGCGGCGCCTTCGAGCCGAGGACGGCGCCGGTGAGCCGGGTCCGCAGGCCGCCGGGCCGCAGCGGCACGACGGTGGACTCGGAGGTGAGCCGGGACGGGCCGGTGGAGCAGAGCAGGACGGCGGCGGCGTGCTGGACGAAGCCGGGCCGGGCCGCCGCGGCCATGATCGTCATGCCGCCCATGGAGTGGCCCGCGATCACGGCCCGCTCGCCGGGTCCGAGGGTGGCGGCGAGCACCGCCTCCAGGTCGTCGGCGAGGGCGGTGGTCGAGTAGCCGCCGTCGGCGGGGACGGGCGAGCGTCCGTGGCCGCGCTGGTCGTAGGCGACGACCCGGTGGTCGACGGCCAGGTCCCGGATCTGCTCGGCCCAGAAGGCGGTGGAGCAGGTCCAGCCGTGGGCGAGGACGACGGCGGGCGCGCCCTCGGGGCCGTACACCTCGGCGTGCAGCTCGGCGCCGTCGGCGGAACGGACGGTCAGGGTACGGGCGTTCACGAGGCGGCCTCCTTCTTGGCGGCGCCGCGGGCGGCGGCCTTGGCGGGCTCGGCGGCCTTCGCCGGCTCGGGGACGGCCCTCGCCGGCTCGGGAGCGGCCTTCGCCGGCTCGGGGACGGCCTTCAACGGCTTCGGGGCGCGGAGGACCTCGTACTCGGAGAGGTCGACCCGCCGGGTCTCGCGGCGGAACTCGCCGGTGGTGCCCGGCCAGAGGGTGGTGTTGCGGCCGTTGGCGTCGAGGTACCAGCTGTCGCAGCCGCCGGCCTTCCAGACGGTCCGCTCCATCCGGTTCTGGACCTTGCGGTTCCAGGCGTTGACGGCGGAGGGGCGGACGGCGAGGGCGGCCCGGCCGCCCAGCACGTTCAGCTGGCGGAGGTAGTCGGCCAGGTAGTTCAGCTGGGACTCGATCATGAGGATCATGGAGGAGTTCCCGAGGCCGGTGTTGGGCCCGATGATCGTCATCCAGTTGGGGAAACCGGCGGCGGTGGCGCCGCGCAGCGCCTCCATGCCGCCCTTCCAGACCTCGGCGAGCGAGCGCCCGTCGGCGCCGATGACGCGCGGGGCGATCGGCATGTCGGTGACGTGGAAGCCGGTGCCGAAGATGATCGCGTCGACCTCGGTCTCGGTGCCGTCGGAGCCGACGACGACGTTGCCGCGGACCTCCTTCAGACCGCCGGCGACGACGTCGACGTTGGGCTGGGCGAGGGCCGGGTAGTAGGCGTTGGAGAGCAGGATCCGCTTGCAGCCGATGCGGTACGTGGGCGTGAGCTTGGCCCGCAGCACCGGGTCCTTGACCGACCGGGCGATGTTCGCCTTGGCGAGCTTCTCGACCAGGCCGAGCTCGCCGGGGTGCTTGGTGAAGGCGCCGACCTGGAGCTCGCGGATGCCCCACAGGATGCCGCGGCGCAGGGTGGCGGTGGCGGGCAGCTTGCGGTGCAGCCAGCGCTCGGGGCCGCTGATGGCGCGGTCCACGCGGGGCATGACCCACGGGGGCGTGCGCTGGAAGAGGGTGAGCCGGGCGACGTCGGGCTGGATGGAGGGCACGATCTGGATGGCGGAGGCGCCGGTGCCGACCATGGCGACCCGCTTGCCCCGCAGGTCGTAGTCGTGGTCCCAGCGGGCCGAGTGGAAGACCTTGCCGGTGAAGCCGTCGAGCCCCGGGATGTCGGGGATCTTCGGGTCGGAGAGCGGCCCGGTGGCGGAGACGACGACGTCGGCGGAGAAGCTGCCGCGGCTGGTCTCGATGTCCCAGCGCAGCTCGTCCTCGTTCCAGGCCGCCTTCATGACCTCGTGGTTCAAGCGCAGGTGCGGCCGGAGCCCGAAGGTGTCGGTGACGTGCTCCAGGTAGGCCCGGATGTGGCGCTGCCCGGAGAAGGTGCGGGGCCAGTCGGGGTTGGGCGCGAAGGAGAAGGAGTAGAGGTGCGAGGGCACGTCGCAGGCGCACCCGGGGTAGCTGTTGTCGCGCCAGGTGCCGCCCACGGAGTCGGCCCGCTCCAGGACGACGAAGTCGGTGATCCCCTCGCGGCGCAGCCGGACGGCGGCCCCGAGTCCACCGAACCCCGATCCGATCACCGCCACCCGAACGTGCTCGTGCTTCGCCATGCCGCCTCCCGTGCGCCCGGCCAAGATTCCGCCAGCAATCACTGGCACAGTCGGACTGTAGAGCAGCTCCATACCGAGCGGTAGGGGTCGGGCGAGGGAAAGTTACCGGCGGTACAACATAGGCTGGCGGGTGTGGCAGAACGATCAGGGAACCCGCCCCACGAGTACCGGATGACGGAGCTGGCCGAGGCGGCCGGCATCACCGTCCGCACGCTCCGCTTCTACCGCGAGCGCGGCCTGATCCCGCCGCCCCGCCGCGAGGGCCGCATCGCCTGGTACGACGACCGCCACCTGGCCCGCCTGCGCACCATCGCCGCCCTGCTCGAACGCGGCCACACCCTCACCGGCATCGCCGACCTCACCACGGCCTTCGAATCGGGCCGGGACGTCGGCGAGGTCCTCGAACTCGGCTCCCCCACCGAGGAGGAACCGGTCCGCCTCACCCCCGAGGAGCTCGCCGACCACTTCGACGGCGAGGTCACCCCCGAGAACCTCGCCGCCGCCCTCGACCTCGGCTATCTGGCGACCGACGGCGAGGAGATCGTCCACATCAGCCGCCGCCTGCTCGACGTCTCGGCCGCCCTGGTCCGCGAGGGCGTCCCCCTCGCCGAGGTACTGAAGGCCGGCGCCCGCGTCCGCGAGCACGCCGAGGCCCTCGCGGAGCTCTTCACCGAGGCCCTCGGCCCCCACGTGAAGGGCGCCGACATCCAGCGCCTGCGCCCCCTCGCCAAGGCCGTCGTGGACGCCGAGCTCTCCCTCGCCCTCGACCGCCGCCTGCGCGACCCGGGAGCCTGACGGCGGGACGGCGGGACGGCTATATGGCGCCCTACAGCTCGTACACGGCGGTGACGGGCGCGTGGTCGCTCCACCGCTCCGCATGGGTGGCCGCCCGCTCCACGTACGCCTTCACGGCCTTCGCCGCCAGGCCCGGCGTGGCCATGTGGTAGTCGATCCGCCAGCCGGTGTCGTTGTCGAAGGCCCGGCCGCGGTAGGACCACCAGGAATACGGCCCCTCCTGCTCCGGGTGGAGGGCCCGCACCACGTCCACGTACCCGCCGTCGGTCTCCGCCAGGACCCGGGAGAGCCACTCCCGCTCCTCGGGGAGGAAGCCGGCGCTCTTGCGGTTGCCCCGCCAGTTCTTGAGGTCGGCCTCCTGGTGGGCGATGTTCCAGTCGCCGCAGACCACGACCTCGCGGCCGTCGGCGGCGGCGCGGACCCGCAGCTCCTTGAGGTAGGGCAGGAACTCGCCCATGAAGCGGTACTTCTCGTCCTGCTTCTCCGTCCCGGCCTCGCCGGAGGGCAGGTAGAGGCTGGCGACGGTGACACCGGGCAGGTCCGCCTCGATGTAGCGGCCGGAGCCGTCGAACTCGGCCGAGCCGAAGCCGACGCGGACGGCGTCGGGCTCGCGCCGCAGATAGAGCGAGACGCCGGCGCGGCCCTTGGCGGCGGCGGGGGCGTGGGCGGTGAACCAGCCCTCGGGGGTCCGGACCTCCTCGGGCAGCTGCGCCTCCTCGGCGCGCACCTCCTGGAGCAGGACGGCATCGGCGGAGGTCTCCGCCAGCCACTCGACGAAGCCCTTCTTGGCGGCGGCGCGGAGACCGTTGACGTTCGCGCTGGTGACAGTGAACATCCCGGGAGAATACCGACACCCACCGCTCGCATACACGTACGATCGACGCCATGCGCATCGAGCCCACCCCCTACGACCACCCCGACTCCGTGAAACTGCAGGACGAGGTGCTGGCCGAGTACGTCGTCCGCTACGGCGACGGCGAGGGCGACGCCACCCCGCTCGACGCCTCGATGTTCACCCCGCCGCGGGGCCTCTACCTCCTCGCGTACGACCCCGAGGGCCGCCCGGTCGCCAGCGGCGCCTGGCGCGGTCAGGAGGAGAACGAGGAGGGGTACGCGGACGGCGACGCCGAGCTGAAGCGCATGTACGTCATACCCGAGGCCCGCGGCCTGGGCCTGGCCCGCCGCATCCTGGCCCTCCTGGAGGACGACGCCCGCGCCGCCGGCCGCACCCGCATGGTCCTGGAGACCGGCACCGAACAGCCCGAGGCCATCGCCCTCTACACCTCCAGCGGCTACGAGCCCAGCCCGAACAAGTTCGGCCACTACCGCCACCACGACAGCAGCCTCTGCTTCGTGAAGCCGCTGGCCTGACCGCCCGCGACGGCCCCGGCGATCCTTCGCCGGGGCCGTCGCCTTGTCGGCCCTCGCCCCGGAAAAGCCGTGAACGACGAAGATCGCTTCCCGTCTGACTGGAGATCGTTTCCCGACACTGCGCCCATGCCGCTCGTAATGGGTTGGTGTTCGAGCGGCCGCGCACGGCAGAGTGGCGTGGTCAGTGGGCGTGGGCATGCTCACGTGGCAGATGTGGGTCCGTGCCGACTCTGCGGCCGAGTGCCGTCTGATCTCCTGGGGAGCAGTCGTGAACGAACGGGACGTCCTGCTGAACGAACTCGCCCAGGGTCTGCGCCCCACGTCCGAAGGCATCGAGTGGTTCGACGGCCTCGGCCAGGAAAAACAGTCCGAGGTGCTGCGGTTCCTGTGTCATCACTGCGTCCAAGCGCGCGCTGTCGCCGAGGATGCCTCGAAGAGCATCCGCCGTTCTGGGCTGCGCCCGACGCATACGCCCGCGGTGCTGATCTCACGGGGCCGGATCGACATGCAACTGGGAAAGATCGCCGGCCTCACGCCTGTCGATGAACGCCGTAAGGCGTTCAAGCTGCTGATCGCAGTGCTCGCGGTCGCCGACGGACGGCGCCGCGAGCGCTTCTGCTCCGGCGGCTGTGTCCACTGGTGGCACCATCTGTCTGCCGCTGGCTGACTGCTCACAGCCGGTTTGGTTCCTCAGAAGGGCCCCTGCCCCTCCTGAGGCAGATTTCTGGCGGACAGGGTGAGGCGGCGCCGCGCGAGGTCGACCTCGACGATCCGTACGGTGATCCCGTCACCCTCGCTCACCATCTGGCCGGGGTGCTCGACGGGCTCGTCACGGAACTCGGTGTTGTGCACGAGGCCCTCGACGCCGTCGGCGATGCGGACGAAGGCTCCGAAGGGGATCAGCCTGGTGACCTGCCCGGTCGTGATGATGCCTACCTGGTCCGTGAAGGGAACGAGCGGGTCCTTCTGGAGAGCCTTCAGCGACAGCTGAACCTGTCCACGCCGGGTGTCTACGTCGATGATCTCGCCCACGACCCGCTGGCGCGTAGTGACGACGTCTGCGGGATGGTCGATCCGCAGCCAGCTCAGTTCGGGGCCCCTGATGAACCCGGTGCACTGATCGACCGGTTCGCCGTCGAGGTTCACGAACACACCGAAGTTGTGGACGCTCTGCACCTGACCTTGGTGTGTTGCGCCGCACCGAAGGCCAAGAAGAAACGCTCGCAGAGCCGGGTCCTCACACGCTGAAGCGGAGGCCCAGACACGCTCCTGATGCCAGTCGACGGCTATCACTTCGAAGGCGAGCCGCTGCCCGATGCTCACAGCCTCGGATGGATGCTCGATTGCCTTGCGGGTCAGATCACCACGCGGGATACGCCCCACTGCTTTCCCGGGACCGGAGAACCCGTCCAGTTCGACGAGCACCTCCCGGTCCTCGATGCTCATGACGCGGCCGGTACGGACTTCGCCGACTCGTATGATGCCCAGGAATTCCTTCAGGGTCTCGCTCGAAAGGGGTTCGGCCACGGCCATGACTCTAGGTCAGGGCGCTCTTGGCCCTTGCCCCTGAAGTTGGTGATCCTCATCCTCAGGCCTGTGAACACGCCAAGCGGGAGCTTCGATGCCCCATGCAGCAGCACCGGGGCGTCCAGGGCACCCACCAAGGTGCCCTCCTCGTCGACGGCACCCTGGCCTGTCCCGCCATGCCGGCCGCACTGGCCCGTACGACCGCCGGGCTCGACCCCGAAACTTCAGGCCGACGACCGCAAGACACCCGTCCCCAGCGTCGACCTCGTTCGGACGCACCTCGTACAGACCCCGGAAACGCCGAGATCCCGTCCGATCAATCAGATCGGACGGGATCTCGTGAACTCTTCCTGAGCGAACTCAAGAACAGTCGCTGGTGGACCTGAGGGGATTCGAACCCCTGACCCCCTCGATGCGAACGAGGTGCGCTACCGGACTGCGCCACAGGCCCCTGCGACGTGTGAAACATTAGCATCCCGGTCGCCGAGAAGAAAAATCGCTTACGCCGCAGGTCAGATGAGGCCCCGTGCGGGGGTCTCTCATTCGTTGGCGGCGCGGGGGCGCTCGTCGTCCGCGTGGTCGGCGTACTGGTCGAAGAGCGGGGTGCGGCCGTGGTCCCGGCCGCGGCGCGGCGGGGCCGGGCGGCGGCGCGGCGCCGGGGAGGCGGCCGGGGGCTGCTCGGCGGTGGAGGAGCGGGCCGCGCTCCAGGTCTCCGGGTCGGTGACGTCCACGCCGTTGGAGGCGCGCGGGGCGACCGGCGCGGTGACGTACGTGGGCAGCGGCACCGGCACCGGGTCCCAGCTGTCGCCGCGGGCCGGGCCGCGCTCGCGCTGCTGGTCCACCCACTCGGCGTGGTCGGTCTGCTCGACCAGGGCGCGCCGGTCGGCCTCCTGCGGGGAGACCGGGGGCGCGGGCGACGGCTCGGGCTCGGGCGCGGCGGCCCGGCGGGACTCGCGGAGCCGGGCGGCGGCGGCCTCGGCGCGGCGCCGGTCCATCACGTACACGAAGCGGCGGCGCTCCTGTCCGCGCAGGTGGACGATGTAGGCGCTGAGCAGGACGGCGGGCACGCCGGGCGCCCACAGGAAGGCGACGCCGCCGACCGCGGCGACGACGGCCCCGAGGGTGAAGGCGGAGAACAGCACGATGGTGGTGCGCCGGCGGCGCGCCAGGGCCTTGCCGCGGCGGGCGCGCTCGGCGGCGGCGCGGGCCGCCGGGGCGGGCGCGGCCTCGGGCTGCGGGGCGGGTTCGGGGAGTTCGAGGCGCGCCTCGGTCCTGGCCGGGGGCGCGGCGAAGGCCCGGACGTCGACCGAGCTCAGGTGCTCGGTCGCCGCGTCCGGGTCGACGTCGGTCGCCGCGTCCTGGGCCGTACGGTCCCGCTCGCGGAGCTCCTTGGCGTACCGGCGCTCCATCCCCGCCCGTCCGGAGAGGAGCCGGATGGCGGTGCTGAAGCGTTCCGTCGGACGGGCCTCGTTCAGCTCGTCCTGCCTGCGGAGCCACATCGGCACCAGGTAGGCGGCCCAGGCCCCGACGATGACTGCGTAGATGAGGCCGCTGCTGCTCACGCCTCACACGGTAGAGGGGTTCGCGACGGGGCATCGGCCAATTGGCCCGGTGTGTCGCACGATCTGGCTGATATCACTGAACTTTTTTGTGATTGTTCAGATCGATCGCTGTTCATATGCCGCTGGAATTCGAACAGTTATGTGAATCCTGGTGGCGTGAAGGGCCGGCTCGTGCAGGGCTAGGCGGCGTCCCTGCGTCGCGTGCGGTGCCAGCGGGCCAGCAGCCCCTCCGGGATCTCCTCCGCCGTCAGCGCGAAGACCAGGTGGTCCCGCCAGGCGCCGTCGATGTGGAGATAGCGCGGCCGCACCCCCTCTTCCCTGAAGCCGAGTTTCTCCACCACGCGCCGCGAGGGGCCGTTCTCCGGCCGGATGCACACCTCCATCCGGTGCAGGCCCACCGTGCGGAAGCAGTGGTCGGTGGCGAGCGCGACCGCCGTCGGCATCACCCCGCGCCCGGCGACCTCGCTGTCCACCCAGTAGCCCACGTGCCCGGAGCACATCGAGCCCCAGGTGATCCCGGCGACCGTCAGCTGCCCGGCCATCCGGCCCCGGTACTCGATGACGAACGGCAGCATCCGACCGGCGTGCGCCTCCGACCGCAGATGGCGCACCATCTGACGGTACGTGGGGCGCTGCGCGGGCGGCATGCCGGGCGCGGGCGGCGGCACCGTCGCCTCCCAGGGGCGCAGCCACTCGCGGTTGCGGCGGTTCACCTCCCGCCACTCCCGCTGGTCGCGCATCCTTATCGGGCGGAGCACCACGTCTCCGTCGGCGAGGACGGCCGGCCAGGCCGTGCTCATGACGCCGGGCCCGCTTCCGCCGGTCTCGGGTGGTCGCCGCCGCGGATCTGGTCCACGGCGTGCCGCAGCAGCGGCTCCAGGACGGCGAGCCCGTCCCGTACCCCGCCGGTCGAACCCGGCAGGTTCACGATCAGCGTGCCTCCCGCGACCCCGGCGAGGCCGCGCGAGAGCGCCGCCGTCGGCACCTTCTCCCGGCCGTACGCCCGGATCGCCTCCGGGATGCCGGGGATGTGCCGGTCCAGGACCCGGGCGGTGACCTCGGGCGTCTCGTCGGTCGGCGAGATGCCGGTGCCGCCGGTCGTGAGGATCACGTCGTACCCGGCCGCGACCCCGGCCCGCAGCGCCGCCTCGACGGGCGCCCCGTCGGGGACGACCTGCGGCCCGTCGACGGCGAAGCCCAGGGCGCGCAGGCCCTCGGCGATCAGCGGGCCGCCCTTGTCCTCGTAGACCCCGGCGGAGGCCCGGTTGGAGGCGGTGACGACGAGCGCCGCGTACGGAGCCGTCGCAGGGCCGCCGTGCCCCTCGTGGGCGCCCGCGACCCGGCCGCCGCGCGTCACGCCGTGCCCTCCGCGTCCGTCCTGGTCCAGTGGCCCGACTTGCCGCCGGTCTTCTCCTCGACCCGTACGTCGGAGATGACCGCGCCCTTGTCCACGGCCTTCACCATGTCCACGACGGTCAGCGCGGCCACCGACACGGCGGTCAGCGCCTCCATCTCCACGCCCGTGCGGTCCGTCGTCTTCACGGTCGCCAGGATCTCCACGGCGTCGTCCGCGACGGTGAGGTCGAGCGTCACGCCGGAGACGGCCAGCGGGTGGCAGAGCGGGATGAGGTCCGGGGTCTTCTTGGCGCCCATGATCCCGGCGATCCGGGCGGTGGCCAGCGCGTCGCCCTTCGGCACGCCCTCGCCGCGCAGCAGCTCGATCACGCGCGGCGAGACGAGCACCCGCCCGCTCGCGCGCGCCGTGCGGGACGTGACGTCCTTCGCCGAGACGTCGACCATGCGGGCCGCGCCCGCCTCGTCGATGTGGGTGAGACCTTGCTGCGTGCTCATCGCCGTGACACTCCCGGTCGCTGTGTGGGACGACACACCGTACCCCCGCGCCGTCCCCCTCAGCCGAGAAGGACCACGTCCAGCTCGTCGCCGGGGGCGGCCGTGTCGCGGTCCTCCGGGACGACGAGCAGGCAGTCCGCGTGGGCGAGGGCGGCGATCAGGTGCGAGCCGGCTCCGCCCACGGGGGTGACGGTGCCGGACTCGGCGTCGTACGTCCCCCGGAGGTACTGGCGGCGGCCGGACGGAGAGGAGAGCGGCGCGTCGGCCTTCAGTGCGGCGCGGACGACCGGGCGGTGCAGGTCCTCCAGGCCCATCAGGGCGCGGATGGCGGGCCGCACGAACAGCTCGAAGGAGACGTACGAGGAGACCGGGTTGCCCGGCAGGGCGAGGAGCGGGATCTGCTCGGCGCCGACCGTGCCGAAGCCCTGCGGCTTGCCCGGCTGCATGGCGAGCTTGCGGAAGTCGACCCGGCCGTCGGCGGTCAGCGCCTCCTTGACCACGTCGTAGGCGCCGACGCTGACGCCGCCGGTGGTGACGACGAGGTCGGCCCGGATGAGCTGGTCCTCGATGGTGGCGCGGAGCGACTCGGCCTCGTCGGCGACCGCGCCGACCCGGTAGGCGAGCGCGCCGGCGTCGCGGGCGGCGGCGGCGAGCGCGAAGCTGTTGGAGTCGTGGATCCGGCCGGGGCCCAGCTCCTCGCCGGGCTGGACGAGTTCGCTGCCCGTGGAGAGGACCACCACGCGCGGGCGGGGGCGGACGGTGACCGTGCCGCGGCCGATCGCGGCGAGCAGGCCGAGCTGCGGCGGACCGAGGACCGTGCCGGCGGCGAGGGCCAGCTCCCCGGCCCGCACGTCGCTGCCGGCCCGGCGGACATGGGCGCCGGCCTCCGCCGCGCGGTGCACCCGCACCTCGCCGGCGGCGCCCTCGGGGGCGCTGCTCGCGGCCCGCATGCCGGTCGCCGCGCCCTCGCCCGCGCCGCCGTCGGTCCACTCGACGGGGACGACGGCCTCGGCGCCGGGCGGCAGCGGGGCGCCGGTCATGATCCGGGCGGCCTGCCCGGGGCCGACCTCCGGCAGGCCGTCGGCACCCGCGGCGACGTCGCCGATGACGGTGAGGACCGCCGGGTACTCCTCGGTCGCGCCCGCGACGTCGGCGACCCGGACCGCGTACCCGTCCATGGAGCTGTTGTCGAACGGCGGCAGCGCCGCCGGCACCGTCACGTCCTCGACCAGGACGCAGCCCTGGGCGTCGAGCAGCTGCAGCTCGATCGGGTCGAGGGGGCGGACGGTCGCCAGGATGTCGGCCAGGTGCTCGTCGACCGACCACAGGCCGCGGGCCGGCCCCGCGCAGGGGTCGCCCACGGCGTGGTCGTGACCGTGGTCGTGGCCATGACCGTGGTCCCGGGCGTCCTGGGGGTCCCGGGGGTCCTGGGACGGTGCCGTGTCGCTGCTCAAGGTCCTACATCTCCTCGTTGACGTATCTCCGGAGCCAGTCCCGGAAGTCCGGTCCCAGATCCTCACGTTCGCACGCGAGTCTGACAATGGCACGCAGATAGTCACCGCGGTCGCCGGTGTCATAGCGGCGGCCCTTGAAGACGACGCCGTGCACCGGACCGCCGAGGCTCTCGTCGCCCGCCAGCTTCTGCAGGGCGTCGGTGAGCTGGATCTCGCCGCCCCGGCCCGGCTCGGTCTCCCGCAGCGTGCCGAAGATCGCCGGGTCGAGCACATAGCGGCCGATGATCGCGTAGCTGCTGGGCGCCTCGGCCGGGTCCGGCTTCTCCACCAGGTCCGTCACCCGCACCACGTCTCCGTCGACGGTCTCCTCGACCGCCGCGCAGCCGTACAGGTGGATCTGGGAGGGCTCGACCTCCATCAGCGCGACGACGCTGCCGCCGTGGCGCTCCTGGACCTCCACCATCCGCGCGAGCAGCGGGTCGCGCGGGTCGATCAGGTCGTCGCCGAGGAGGACCGCGAAGGGCTGGTCGCCGACGTGCGGGGCGGCGCACAGCACCGCGTGGCCGAGGCCGCGGGGGGCGCCCTGGCGCACGTAGTGCATGGTGGCGAGGTCGCTGGACTCCTGGACCTTGGAGAGGCGCTCGTCGTCGCCCTTGCGGATCAGCGCCTCCTCCAGCTCGTAGTTCCGGTCGAAGTGGTCCTCCAGCGGACGCTTGTTCCGGCCGGTGATCATGAGCACGTCGGAGAGACCGGCGGCGACGGCCTCCTCGACGACGTACTGGATCGCCGGCTTGTCGACGACCGGGAGCATCTCCTTGGGTGTCGCCTTCGTCGCCGGAAGAAAGCGGGTGCCGAGGCCGGCGGCCGGGATGACAGCCTTGCTGATCCGACCGAGCCGCGGAAACGACTGATTCATGCAGGCACCTTAACCGCTAGGGAATGAGACAAAGATGTGCTTCCGATTAACTTTCCCCGCATAAAGACTGTTACGTGAGATTCCTAAGGGACCACCGTGCGAAAAGAGAATCCCGACTTGTCCGAAAAGGCCCTGCTGCGCCGCCGGCTGCTCGACGCGCGCGCCGCCCTCTCCCCCGAGGCCCTCGCGCGGACCGCCGGGGCGCTGGCCTCCCACGGCGTCGACCTGCCCGAACTGTCCGGGGCCGCCACCGTCGCCGCATACGTCTCCGTCGGCCGCGAACCCGGCACCCGCGCCCTCCTCGACGCGCTCCACGCGCGCGGGGTGCGGGTCCTGCTGCCGGTCCTGCTGCCCGACAACGACCTGGACTGGGCGGCGTACGAAGGGCCCGGGGCGCTCGCGAAGGCCGGCCGCGGCCTGCTCGAACCGACCGGCCCGCGGCTCGGACCGGACGCCGTGTGCACGGCGGACGCGGTGCTGCTGCCGGGGCTCGCGGTGGACGCGCGCGGCATGCGCCTCGGCCGGGGCGGCGGCTCGTACGACCGGGTCCTCGCCCGGCTCGCGCGGGCCGGGAAGGACCCGGCCCTGGTGGTGCTCCTCTACGCGGACGAGGTGGTCGCGCGGGTCCCGGAGGAACCGCACGACCACCCCGTGCACGCGGTGGTCACCCCGGACGGGGCGACCCGTTTCGGCCGTTCCTGATCACGGCTTGAGCGTCAGCGTGTCCTTCGCCGCCGCGTCGACCGCCGCCTTGCCGTAGGCCCAGTCGTACAGCTCGCCGCTCGCCCAGGCGTCCGTCTGGTCGGTGTAGTTGTCGTGGAAGGCGTGGCCGGAGGCGCCGGTCAGGTTGATCCACCGGGACTTGTCCCAGTCGCCGACGTTCACGACCATCCGCATCGACGGCACCCAGATGACCTCGTAGCCGCCGGCCGCGTTCCAGCCGGTGGCGTCGACGGCCGCCTCGCCGCCGCCGAGGTTCCACGGGCCGCGGTTGAGCAGCCGTCGCACCATGCCGGGACCGGCGGTGCCGAGGGTCTGGTTCTCCAGGGTCAGCTGGTGCAGCCGGCCCCAGCTCCAGGTGGAGACGTCCTTGCCGAGCTTGGCGGTCAGCTCCCAGCGGGCGTCCTTCATGGCCCGGGCGAGCAGCTGGTCGCGGGTCTCGGTGGCCGGGTCGGTGCGGGTGGCGGGCGTCTTCCACCACGCGCTCTCCTCCTGCTTGAGGAGCGGGCGCACCACCTCGTACCAGCGGTCGCCGCCGTCCGGCTGCGCCGAGTCGGGGTCGCGCTCGCCGCACTCGCGGACCAGCTTGTTCTGCTCGTCGACCGGGCCGGTGGCGTCGACCGGGCGCACGTTGATGCAGTCGCCCTCGGTGCGCACCTCCTTGGGCAGCTTGTCGCCGAAGGAGAGCTTGAGGACGTTGCGCCACACCGCGTTGAAGTACGCGGCGGCGGCCGAGTCGGGCTCCTGGGTGTAGTCCCAGCCTTCGAGGAGCTTCTGCGCCTCGCGGACGTACGGGTCGGAGATGTCGATCTTCAGCAGCAGCGGGTTGAGCAGGGTGGCGATCTCGCTGCGGTTGTCGGTCTGCATGGTCCGCATGTCGTCCGGCGAGATCTTGCCGCCGTCCTTGGTCTTCGACTCGATGAGGTCGTTGATCCGCTGGCTGCGGGAGCCGTAGCCCCAGTCCTTGGTGAGCAGGTCGGGGTACTGCTGCGGGGAGATCACGGCCTGGTTGGCGGTGACGATGTAGCCGCGCTCCGGGTCGTACTCGTACGGCAGCTGCTCGAAGGGGATGTACCCCTTCCACTTGTACGAGGAGTCCCAGCCCGGCGCTGGCAGGGTGCCGTCGCCCTTGGTGCGCCGCGGGATCTTGCCGGGCGACTGGTAGCCGATGTGGCCCTCGGTGTCGGCGTACACGAGGTTCTGCGAGGGGACCTCGAAGTTCTTCGCGGCGGCCCGGAACTGCTTGAAGTTCTTGGCGCGGTCGATCGCGAAGATCGCGTCCATGGACTTGCCGGGCGTCAGGGCGGTCCACTGGAGGGAGACGCCGTAGCCGGTGGAGCGGTCGGGGGCGGAGTTGCCGACGGGGGCGGTCTGCCCGACCTTCTCCAGCTCGGCGGAGCGGTCGGAGACCAGCGGGCCGTGCTCGGTGGAGCGGATGGTGATGGGCCGGTCGCGGCCGCCGGCGACCTTGATGACCTCCTCGCGGGTGTCGAACGGCTTGACCTTGCCGTCGACGAGGTAGCCGTCGGGGCTGACCTTCTCCAGGTAGAGGTCGGTGACGTCGGCGCCGAGGTTGGTGAGGCCCCAGGCGATGGAGTCGTTGTGGCCGATGATCACGCCGGGCATGCCGGAGAAGGTGTAGCCGGCGACGTCGTAGCGGCAGGTCGCGGAGACCGAGCGGCAGTGCAGGCCCATCTGGTACCAGAGGGACGGCAGCATCGGCGCGAGGTGCGGGTCGTTGGCGAGCAGCGGCTTGCCGGAGGTGGTGAGGTTCCCGGAGACGACCCAGGAGTTGGAGCCGATGCCGTTGCCGTTGGGGCCGAGCAGGGCCGGGACGGAGTCGAGGACCTCGGAGAGGCCGGCGAGCGCGGCGAGCTGGGGGCTCGCGCCGCCGGAGCCCGCACCCGTCCCCGTACCGTCCTCGGACTCCTCGTCCGCGCCGGCCTTCGGGTCGAACTTCTTCGTCACCGGGTCGACCGCGCCGCGATCGACGATCGGCTGGTGGAGCTCGTACGGGTACGCCGGGTACAGCTGCTTGATCTGGGCCGGGGTCAGCCGGCTGGTGAGCAGCGAGCGGTCGATCTCGTCCTGCATGTTGCCGCGCAGGTCCCAGGCCATGGCCTTGAGCCAGGCGACCGAGTCGACCGGGGTCCACGGCTCGATCGTGTAGTCGTTGGTGAAGGCGAGGGCCGCGTACTCGACGGAGACGTCCTTCGGCTCCCGGTCCTTCAGATAGGCGTTGACGCCCTCCGCGTACGCCTGGAGGTACTTCTTCGTCTCCGGCGCCAGGACCTTGTCGTACTCCTGCTGCGCGACCCGGCGCCAGCCGAGGGTGCGCAGGAAGGCGTCGGTCTCGACCTGGCCCTCGCCGAACATCTCGGAGAGGCGGCCGGCGGTGAGGTGCCGGCGGACGTCCATCTCGTAGAAGCGGTCCTGCGCCTGGACGTAGCCCTGGGCGCGGAAGAGGTCGGTCTCGTTGTCCGCGTAGATCTGCGGGATGCCGTGGGCGTCCCGTTTGACCTCGACGCCGCCGGAGAGGGAGTCGATCCTGACCTCGCCGGTGGTCTGCGGGAACGAGGCGCGGACGGTGCCGACTCCCCACCAGCCGCCGAAGGCGACGGCCCCGACCAGCGCGAGGACCAGGAGCAGGACGATCAGGCGGGCGCGCCTGCCTTTCTTCTTGGCGGGGGGCGCGGTCGTGTTGGAGGGCATCGCTGTCCTTCGAGGGGCAGGGTGGTCCTGGAGTACGGGAGCAACCTTAGGCGCAGCCCCTGGGCGCCCTGGACTCGGTGTCAGGGAGGAACCGCACTGATGACCGCATCGGGGAAGCGGAGGCCGCGAGGGGGGCGTCAAGAAAGCGTTAAAGATTAGGTAAGGTAACGAAGTACCGCCCGCTGGAGGAACGATCCGGCGCGGACGAGGGGAAGGAACGGCGCACTGACTGTCCACGAGCTCAACGAACTCCTGCTGATCAGCTCGCTGGTGCTGCTGATCGCGGTCGCCGCCGTGCGGATCTCGTCCCGGAGCGGGCTCCCCAGCCTTCTGCTGTACCTCGGCATCGGCGTCGCCATCGGGCAGGACGGCATCGGCGGCGTCGCCTTCGACAACGCCGAACTCACCCAGGTCATCGGCTACGCGGCCCTCGTCGTCATCCTCGCCGAGGGCGGTCTCGGCACGAAGTGGAAGGAGATCAGGCCGGCCCTGCCGGCCGCGGTCGTCCTCTCCACCGTCGGCGTCGCCGTCTCCGTCGGCGTCACCGCCGCCGGCGCCCACTACCTCGTCGGCCTGGAGTGGCGCCAGGCGCTGATCATCGGCGCCGTCGTCTCCTCCACCGACGCCGCCGCCGTCTTCTCCGTACTGCGCAAGGTGCCGCTGCCCGCCCGGGTCACCGGCGTGCTCGAAGCCGAGTCCGGCTTCAACGACGCCCCCGTCGTCATCCTCGTCGTCGCCTTCTCCACCGCGGGACCCGTCGACCACTGGTACGTCCTCGTCGGCGAGATCGCCCTGGAGCTCGCCATCGGCGCCGCCGTCGGCCTCGCCGTCGGCTTCCTCGGGGCGTACGGGCTCAAGCACATCGCCCTGCCCGCCTCCGGCCTCTACCCGATCGCCGTCATGGCCATCGCCGTCACCGCCTACGCGGCCGGCGCCCTCGCCCACGGCTCCGGCTTCCTCGCCGTCTACCTCGCCTCGATGATCCTCGGCAACGCCAAGCTGCCGCACGCCCCCGCCAACCGCGGCTTCGCCGAGGGACTCGGCTGGATCGCCCAGATCGGCATGTTCGTCCTGCTCGGCCTGCTCGTCACCCCGCACGAGCTCGTCAACGACTTCTGGCCGGCCGTCGTCATCGGCCTCGTCCTCACCACGGTCGCCCGGCCCCTGGAGGTCCTGGTCAGCCTGCTGCCCTTCCGCATCCCCTGGCAGGAACAGGCCCTCATGTCCTGGGCCGGCCTGCGCGGAGCCGTCCCCATCATCCTCGCCACCATCCCGATGGTGGGGCAGATCGACGGCAGCGAACGGATCTTCAACATCGTCTTCGTCCTGGTCGTCGTCTACACCCTCGTCCAGGGCCCGACCCTCCCCTACCTGGCCAGGGCGCTGAAGCTCGGCGACACCGCCGGCGCCGCCGACCTCGGCGTCGAGTCCGCCCCGCTGGAACGGCTCCGCGGCCACCTGCTCTCCGTCGCCATCCCGCCCGGCTCCAAGATGCACGGCGTCGAGGTCGCCGAACTGCGCCTCCCGGCCGGCGCCGCCGTCACCCTCGTCGTACGGGACGAAGCCAGCTTCGTACCGGGCCCCGCGACCGTGCTGCGCAAGGGCGACGAGCTGCTCGTCGTCGCCACCGACCCGGTGCGCGACGCCACCGAGCGGCGGCTGCGCGCGGTCGGCCAGGGCGGCAAGCTCGCCGGCTGGCTCGGCACCGGGGACGGACGGAAGGCGGTCACCACGACGGCGACCCGCTTCCACCGGCCGGCCTCCATGACGGGCAAGAACGCGCCGCCGCCGGCCGACCCCGGACCGACGAGCCGCTGATCGACGGGATTATCGCGATCATTTCGGGGCCAGGAGCGTTCTCCCCAGTGGAATCACAGGCGGGAGAGCACTCCTCCCTGTACCATGAAGGCACACTTGATCGAACCAACTCTGCCTGACGCAGAGCTGGCGCGACCGTATGGCGGCCGCGGCGCCCCCTCCCGCAGTGGGGCCCTCCCGGTATCTACCGCAGTTCCGCGCATGAGGACAGCTCTCGGCGAGACCGGCACCACCGTGCCCGCGCGCTACCAGGCGGCAGAAAGGCCAGGACCGTGGCGTCCACGGTCGTCTCCGAGAAGCGGCCCGGCTACGGGCAGCTGCTCCGCACCCCCGGTGCGCTCTCCTTCCTGATCCCCGGCTTCGCCGCCCGGCAGCCGTTCGCGATGCTGACCATCGGCATCGTCCTGCTCGTCCAGCACACCACCGGTTCCTACGGCAGCGCAGGCGCCGTCGCCGCCGTCACCGGTGTCTCCATGGCGCTCTTCGCCCCGCAGAGCGGCAAGCTCGCCGACCGCTTCGGCCAGCGCGCCGTCCTCGTCCCGGGCGTCATCGTCCACTCCGCGGCCGTCTCCCTGCTCGTCGTGCTCGCGCTGGCCGGCGCCCCGCTGTGGGCGCTGTTCCTCGCCGCCGTGCCCGCCGGCGCCTCCGTCCCGCAGGTCGGCCCCATGGTCCGGGCCCGCTGGGCGGCCAAGCTCGACGGCACCCCGCTGATGCCGACCGCCGCGGCCTTCGAGTCCGTCACCGACGAGTTCACCTTCGTCGTCGGCCCGGTCCTCGCCACCGCCCTCTCCACCGGCGTCCACCCGGCCGCCGGCCTGATCACCGAAGCCGCCCTCACCCTCGTCGGCGGCCTCTTCTTCGCCGCCCAGCGCGCCACCCAGCCCGCCTTCGGCGCGCTCGCCGCCGCGGGCCGGGAAGGCGCCGAGCCGCGCCGCTCCGCGCTCTCCGTCCCCGGCGTCCGCGTCCTGATCGTCGCCTTCCTCGGCATCGGCGCCGTCTTCGGCGGCATGCAGGTCTCCCTCACCGCCTTCAGCGAGGAGATCGGCAACCCCGGCGCCAACGGCCTCCTCTACGGCGTCTTCGCCGCCGGCAACATGCTCGCCGGCATCGCCATGGGCGCCATCGCCTGGAAGACCGGCCCCCGCCGCCGCCTGATCCTGGGCTACGCCGGCCTCACCGTCGCCGCGTCCCTGCTGTGGACCACGCACTCGGTGCTCCTGCTCGGCGCCCTCGGCCTCGTCGTCGGCCTGTGCATCGCCCCGGCCCTGATCACCGGCTACACCATCGTCGAGACCCTGATCCCGGCCACCGCCCGCACCGAGGCCTTCACCTGGCTCACCGGCGCCGTCGCCCTCGGCCAGGCCCTCGCCGTCACGGTCGCCGGCCGCCTCGCCGACGCCCACGGCTCCGGCGCCGGATTCCTCGTCCCCGCCGCGGGCACCGCGCTCGCCTTCGTCACGCTGATCGCCCTGCGTTCGCGGCTCAAGCCGCGCGAGGCGAGCCGGGTCGCGGCACGGGCCGCGGCACGTGGCATCGGTCACCGCGTGCCGGTGGCGGTGGACTGAACCGACGGAATACGTCACTATGGATCGTCGTTAGCACTCGATGAGTGTGAGTGCCAGGAGGAAGACTAGTGCCGACCTACCAGTACCAGTGCACCGAGTGCGGCGAGGGCCTTGAGGCGGTCCAGAAGTTCACGGACGACGCGCTGACCGAGTGCCCCGCCTGCCACGGCCGCCTCAAGAAGGTGTTCTCCGCCGTCGGCATCGTCTTCAAGGGCTCCGGCTTCTACCGGAACGACAGCCGCGGCGCCTCGTCCAGCAGCTCCCCGGCCGCGAAGAGCTCGACGTCCTCGACGACGTCCACCTCCTCGTCGTCCGGCTCGGACGCGAAGCCGGCCTCGTCGACGAGCACGTCGACGTCCAGCTCGACGTCGTCCAGCTCGACGCCGGCCGCCTGAGGCAGACCCGCAGTACGCAGCACGTAGCACGTAGCATCGCCGAAGCCCCTGAGGTGTGGCCGGGCTGAGGTGTGGCCGAGTTATTCACAGGCGGCTGGTTGTCCACAGGCCGGAGCGGGATCGCGAAGGTGACGCCACAGTGGCCGCATGAACACGACGCACATGAACGCTGCCCATGTGACGCGTGCGGGCCGCGCACGTACTGCCAACACCGGACCCGTGCCCGGGCCCTGCGAAGTGCCGGACTTCCCGCCGCTGCGGGTCCGCGGCGGACGGCTCCGGCCCCGGCTGCGCCGCGCGCCCGGCGCGCTCCTCCTGCTCACGGCGGCGGCCCTCGCACTGACCGCCGTCGCCCGGCCCGTCCCCGCCACCGCGCCCGCGGCCGCGGCCCGCGCGCCCGCGCCCGTTCCTCCCCCCGCGCCCGTCCGGCTCGTGTCCGCGCCGGTGCGGATCGCCGACGCGGAGGCCGTACGGCTCCTGCGCGCCGGCGACCGCGTGGACGTCATCGCCGCGCCCGTCGCCAACTCCCCGCTGGGGAACGGCGACAGCGCGGTGCGGGTGGTGGCGCGGGCCGCCCGGGTGGCCGAGGTCCCACGCCCGGGGGAGGCTCGTGCCGACGGCGGGGCGCTGATCGTCCTGTCCGTGCCCCGGGCGACCGCCACGGCGCTGGCAGGTGCCGGTGTCACGTCCCAACTGGCGGTGACACTGTGCTGATTCGCACTGACTCGCTGTCAAGTCACCGTCCCGTGTGTACGGATTGGACGACCTTGCGCCCTTCACGGCCTAATGGCTGCGCACACAGCAGCGCACCCGTAGAAAGGCACCTTGGTGGCCGAGAAGAAGGAAAGCGTGATGGAGGGCTTCAAGGCCTTCCTGATGCGCGGGAACGTGATCGACCTCGCGGTGGCGGTCGTCATCGGTGCCGCGTTCACCAACATCGTGAACTCGGTGGTCAAGGGAGTCATCAACCCGCTGGTGGGTGCCTTCGGCACCAAGGACCTGGAGAGCTACCGGTCCTGTCTCAAGGGCCCCTGCCAGATCGACGACGCCGGCAACGTGGTCACCGGCATCCCGATCATGTGGGGCACCGTCCTCAGCGCGGTCCTCAGCTTCCTCATCACCGCGGCCGTCGTCTACTTCCTGATGGTGCTGCCGATGGCCAAGGTCCTCGCCAGGCGTGCCGCGCACGACAAGGCGAAGGAGGGTGTGGAGGAGGTCCTGGAGGTCAGCGAGCTGGAGGTGCTCAAGGAGATCCGCGACCACCTCATCTCGCAGCGCGGGCCCAGCAGCGGCAAGGGGACGCACTCCACCTCCTGACCGGAGGGACGCTCCGGCGTCAGAGGTGGTGCGGCGGCTTCTCGTCGAGGAAGCGCGCGAGGTCGGCGGCGGCGCCGCCGGCCGGAGGCCGCTCGCCCCACCCGCGGTCCGTGTCGTCCGCGGACTGCGTGTCCAGCGGATCGTCGAAGACGATCACCGGCTTCGGAGGGGTCTGGGAATTCGACCGAATGCCGTTCGGCTTCGCGTCTCGCGGTCCGTGGGCGGGGGCGGTGCTCATGTCTTCAGGGTACGCCCGCTCCCCCGCCCCTGACCGGCCCGATCACCGGCACCCTGACGGCCTGCCCTCCCCTCACCGGTCCTTCGGGTCCAGCGCCCACAGGCCGAGGACCACCAGGAACGACAGGACGAGGAATCCCGCGCCCCACCAGGCCGTGCCGGTGTCGCCGGACATCCACTCGTCCACCACGATGGTCAGCCCCCACAGCTGGCCGATCACCACCGTGAGCGCCAGCGCCAGCCGCGCCGACAGCTTCGAGGAGCGCTCCGGTTCCTGCTCCGTGCCCGCCCCCGGGCCCGGCCCCGTGTGCCGGATCCGCGGGTCGCCGTACCCGCTCGTGGGCCGGATCTGCGGATAGCGCTCGTGCACCGGACGGTTCAGCCGCGGCTGCGCGCTGCCCGGGTGGTACGCGGGGCGCTCCGGGAGCGGGTTCTCGGTCGTCATGCGCGCTCGCTCCTCTCGGTGCCGGGCCGGCCGGCGGGGGCGCCGCCCTTGAGGGCCTCGCAGGGCGGGGTGCCGGCGCCGCGCTGGCGGCAGTAGCCCTCCTGGAGGCTCTCCCCCGAGCGGGCGGTGCCGATGGCCCAGACGCTGCCGTCGACCTGCTCGACCAGGATCACCTTCGGGAGCCCGCGCGGCGGCGGGCCGGCCGTCACCTCTCCCGTACGGGCGTCGAAGACACCCTCGTGGCAGGGGCAGTACAGCTCGCCCTCGCTGCCCCGGTCCTTGCGCCACAGGACGGCGCAGGCCAGGTGGGTGCAGACGGCGGAGTAGCCGGCGAGGGTGCCGTCGTCCATGCGGACGGCGATCGCCCGGTCCTCGTCGCCCGGGTAGCGGAAGGCGAGGGACTCCCCGGGCAGGATCGCGTCGGCGATCCTCTTCACCTCGGGGGTGCCGTCGGGGTCGCCGTGCCGGTGCAGGATGCCGGAGGCGACGGCGACGCCGCCGACCGCGAGACCGCCGGAGACGGTGGCGACGATCCGCAGGTAGTCGCGGCGGGTGGTGAGGGAGTCGGCGGCGATCCGGTCGCGGAGCGCCTCCTGCGCCGCGTCGGCGCCGGCGTCCGGCGCGGGCGGCTGCGGGTCGGTGACGCTCATCGGACGTCCCTTCCGTTGATCTCGACGACCGGCAGACCGCCGGGCACGGGCCACTGGACCTTGTCGGCGGGGACGACCATCGCCACACCGGTGGTGACGGTCGTGGAGCCGAAGGTGAAGGAGTCGGCGACCTGGACGCCGGGGCGCTCGGCGCGCAGTTCGTCGAGGGTGCCGTAGAAGAGGGCGCCGGTGGGGCAGACGGTCGCGCACATCGGGGCGAGGCCGTAGGCGGTGCGGTCGTAGCAGAGGTTGCACTTCATCTGCAGCTTGGCCTGGAGGTCGATCTTCGGGACGCCGAAGGGGCAGGCGTTGACGCAGTTGGCGCAGCCGATGCAGCGGGTGGTGTCGGCCTGCTGCACCACGCCGTCGGCGGTCACCAGGATCGCGTCGGCGGGGCAGACCTCGGCGCAGGGGGCGACGGGGTCCTCGCAGTGCATGCAGACGGTGGGAAGGGAGGCGACGGAGTGGCCTTCGTCGGGGTAGTCGAGGTGGATCATCGACTTGCCGCGGTGCGAGTCGCATTCGCGGCAGGCGGAGACGCAGGCCTGGCAGCCGATGCAGCGGCCCGGGTCGATGAAGATCGTGCGGCCCATCATGTGCGGTCAGCTCCTCTCCGCGGTGCCACGGCCCTGCGGGGACGTGGGGGGCAGGGGGTCGGTGCGGGAGACCTGCGTCTCGGGGTAGGCGGGCTGCCCGGGGGCGGTCGGCGGCGCGGGGACCTCGTCGACGCGTTCGGCGGCCTCGATGCGGGCCGCGCAGACCTTGTACTCGGGGATCTTCGAGCGGGGGTCGAGGGCGTCGATGGTGAGCGCGTTCGCGGCGGTGGGGACCGGCCAGTGGTAGGGGACGAAGACGGTGTCGGGGCGGATGGCCTCGGTGACGAGGGCGGGGAAGACCTCGCTGCCGCGCCGGGTGACGACGCGTACCGGGTCGCCGTTGCGGAAGCCGTGCGAGGGGTGGACCTCCACCCAGGGCCGGGGCGTCTGCTCGACGAGCGCGCCGAGCCGGCGGGTCTGGTTCCCGGACAGGAAGTGGGCGACGGTCCGGCCGGTGGTGAGCGAGAGCGGGAACTCCTCGCTGTACGGGTCCATCGGCGGGTGCCACTCGACGACCTGCATGTGGATCCTGCCGTCGGAGTGGTAGGTGCGGCCGTCCTCGAAGAGGCGGGGGGTGCCGGGGTGGTCGGTGGTCGGGCAGGGCCAGGCGATGCCGCCGGTCTCCTCCAGGCGCTCGTAGGTGATGCCGTAGTAGTCGTTGACGGTGCCGGCGGAGGCGATCCGCAGCTCGTCGAAGACGGAGCGGGAGTCGGGGAAGGCGAACTTGTCGCCGGCGCCGAGCCGCTTGGCGAGCTCGCACATCACCCAGGTGTCGGTGCGGACCCCGGCCGGGGGCTCCTGGGCCTTGTTGTGCTTGACGACGCGGGCCTCGGCGTTGGCCATGACGCCCTCGTCCTCGGCCCAGACGGTGACGGGGAAGACGACGTGGGCGTTGGCGGCGGTCTCGGAGAGGAAGAAGTCGAACTGGGCGTGGAACTGGAGGGCGTCGTACCCCTCCTTGACCGTGGCGTAGTTCGGGAGGGAGACGAAGGGGTTGTTGCAGATGCCGATGAGGCCGCGGATCTCCGCGCGCTGCATCTGCCAGACCATCTCCATCATGGAGGTGCCGGCGGGCGGGAGTTCGGACTCCTCGATGCCCCAGATCTCGCAGATCTGCCGCCGGTGCTCGGGGTTGGAGATGGAGCGGCCGCCGGGGAGGAGGTCGGACTTCTGGCCGTGCTCGCGGCCGCCCTGCCCGTTGCCCTGCCCGGTGATGGTGCCGTAGCCGGCACCGGGCCTGCCGATGTTCCCGGTGGCGACGCAGAGGTTGATGATGGTGAGGCAGTTCTCGACGCCCTGCGAGTGGTGCTCGACGCCCCGGGCGTGCCAGGCCATGGCCCTGCCCGCGCCCGCGAACATCCGGGCGACCTGCACGATCTGCTCCTCGGGGACGCCGCAGATCGCGGCGGACCGGGAGGGCGGGTAGTCGGCGACGGTCTTCTTGACCTCCTCCCAGCCGGTGGTGTGCGCGGCGAGGTACGCCTCGTCGGTGAGCCCCTCGGCGACGATGACGTGCAGCACGGCGTTGAAGAACGCCGAGTCGGTCCCCGGCTTGAGGGCGACGTGGACGTCGGCGGTGCGCGCGATGGCGGTCTGCCGCGGGTCCACCACGATCAGCGAGGCACCCCGGTCGCGGGCGCCCCACAGGTACTGGGTCATCACCGGGAAGCACTCGCCGACGTTGGAGCCGGCGATGAGGAGGCAGTCGGTGAGGAGGATGTCGGAGAAGGGGTTCCCGGCGCGGTCGATGCCGAAGGCGAGCTTGTTGGCGCCGGCGGCGGAGACCATGCAGAGGCGCCCGTTGTAGTCGACGTGCCTGGTCCTGAGCGCGACCCGCGCGAACTTCCCGACGAGGTACGTCTTCTCGGAGTAGAGGCTGGCCCCGCCGAGCAGGCCGAAGGCGTCGTTGCCGTACTCGCCCTGGATGCGGCGGATCTCGGCGACGGTGTGGTCGAGCGCCTCCTCCCAGCCGACCGGCCGGAACTCCTCGTCCCGGTTGCGCCGCATCAGCGGCGACGTCAGCCGGTCGGGGTGGTTGACCTGCTGGTAGGCGTTGATGCCCTTGGGGCAGAGCCGCATCCGGTTGATGTCGTGGTTCCGGGGCTCCACCCCGAACACCTTGCCTCCGCGGTCGACCCGCAGGTACATGCCGCACTGCACCCCGCAGAAGCAGCAGTGGGTGGGGACGAGCGTCTCCCCGTTCTGGTCGGCGTGCCACCGGTCGGCGGGGATCCCCCCGGCGTCCCGGAAGTTCCGCGTCCCGGGCGGGGCGACGGACGGATCGAGCGGCAGCGCACGGGACGGGTCGGTCGCGGTCACTTACTGGAAACCCTTCTTGACGTGGGTGAGGTAGGCGTTGCCGCGGAGGACGCGTTTGCAGCGCGGGCAGTACTCGGCCCATTCGTCGAAGTCGAGCTTCAGGTCCCTCATGGTGCCGCGGAGGTTCTCGACGTAGTCGGGGGTGTCGATGGGCTCGTGGCAGCGGCGGCAGGCCTGGAGTTCCTCGGCGGCGCCGTCCTTGCGGCGGGAGGTGTACTTGAAGAGCTGCATGCCGACGGCGGCGGGCCGCTGGACGATGTGGAAGAACTTCCCGAAGGGGATGTAGATGAGGGTGAAGACGACCGAGACCATGTGGAGGACGGCCAGGAACTCGTAGCCGCCGCCGTGCAGGAAGATCGAGGAGAAGGTGAGCAGCAGGCCGGTGACCGAGATGACGACGAGGGCGATCAGCGGGATCAGGTCGTAGGCGAAGCGCTGGCCGGTGATGGCGCCGCGGTCCTTCATGCGCCGCCACAGGAAGAAGGAGGCGCCGGCGATGACGAGGACGGCGGCGATGTCCAGGCCGTGGAACATGAGCCAGCCGAGGATGTTCAGCGAGTCGAAGCCGAGGACCTTGAAGCCCCAGATCCGCATCTCGTAGCCGGGGCCGTCGCCGGTGCCCGACGTGAAGGTGAACCAGCCCCAGGTGAGGGGGAAGGTGATGAGCGCGGCGAGGACGCAGCCCCAGAAGAGGAGCTGGTGAGCGGCCCAGCGGGCGTGCGAGCGGGCGCCGAGGAACTTCTGGAAGCCGAGATAGGTGGCGATCATCCTCGGCAGGGCGGTGGGCGCCTTGCGGAAGTTGGCCGCGGAGAAGAAGGAGCGCCAGCCCTGGCGGAAGAGGCGCCTGGCGCCGGGGGCGGAGATCCAGACGGTGTAGCGGTAGGCGACGCCGAAGGCGAGGAAGACGGTGGCGACGGCATAGGGCAGCAGGGCCGAGTCGAAGTCGCGGAGCAGCCGGCTGCCGAAGACGATCGCGAGGATCAGGAGGGTGGAGACGGCGGTGCCGGCGAGGAGTGCGCGTCGGCGGACGGCGGCGGGGGTCCGGTGCGCGTGGCCGTCCGGGACCGGGGCGGGAGCCTCCGGCTCGGGAGCGGTGGGCTCGGCGGTCTGGGGTGGCTCGGTCACGGGGCCACGGTAGGACGTATGTACCCTTTGAGCCCGTTATGCCCGGCGCGCGAGTGAACGTGTCGCCGGGCTCTGGGAGGGGAGGCGGGGCGGGCGTCAGACCGCGTACAGACCGTGGCTCCGGAAGACCTCGCGGACGGCCGCCATCTGCTCCGGGGTGGGCGACGGGGTGTCGTGGAGGGTGAAGGGCATGCCGAGGGCCTGCCACTTGGCCTCGCCCAGCTTGTGGAAGGGGAGGACGTCGACGCGGGAGACGTTGCCGAGGCCGCCGGCGAAGGCGGCGACGCCCTCGACGTCGGCGGGGTCGTCGGTGAGGCCGGGGACGAGGACGTACCGGACGTGCACGTCCTGGCCGAGCTCGGCGAGGCGCCGGGCGAAGTCCAGGGTCGGCTTCAGCGGCCGGCCGGTGACCTTCCGGTAGGTGTCCGGGTCCCAGGACTTGATGTCGAGGAGGACGAGGTCGGTGTCGCGCAGCAGGGCGTCGGTGGCGCGGGCGCCGAGGAATCCGGAGGTGTCGAGGGCGGTGTGCAGGCCCAGCTCGTGCTTCATGCGGTGCAGCAGCTCGCCGGTGAAGACGGGCTGGAGGAGCGGTTCGCCGCCGGAGACGGTGGCGCCGCCCCCGGAGGCGGAGATGAAGCGGACGTACTTGGACGCCTCGGCGATCACGTCGTCGGCGGAGGTCCGCTTCCCGTTCCGCATCCGCCACGTGTCGGGGTTGTGGCAGTAGAGGCAGGTCAGCGGGCAGCCGGAGAGGAAGGTGACGAAGCGGGTGCCGGGCCCGTCGACACCGGTGGAGAGGTCCCAGGAGTGCACCGAGCCCTCGGACGGACGGTGGGTCGCGGCGGCGGCCGGCGTGACGGCCCGGACCGGGGCGGCGGGACGGCTCTGCGCGGCGGGACGGGCCGGGATGTCCGGAGGGAGAAGCGTGGCCATGGCGGGACCTCTACAGCGCGCCGTGGAAGGTGCGGTTCAGGACGTCGAGTTGCTGTTCGCGCGTCAGGCGGACGAAGTTGACCGCGTAGCCGGAGACGCGGATGGTGAGCTGAGGGTGGTTCTCGGGGTGCTCCATGGCGTCCATGAGGACGTCGCGGTCGAGGACGTTGACGTTCATGTGGAAGCCGTCGCTCGCCATGTAGCCGTCGAGGACGCCGGCGAGGTTCCTGATCCGCTCCTCGGGGGTGCGGCCGAGGCCGTCGGGGGTGACGGTGCTGGTGAGCGAGATGCCGTCCTCGGCGTCCTCGTACGGCAGCTTGGCGACCGACAGGGCGGAGGCGACGTAGCCGTGGGTGTCGCGGCCGTTCATCGGGTTGGCGCCCGGGGAGAACGGTTCGCCGGCGCGGCGGCCGTCGGGGGTGTTGCCGGTCTTCTTGCCGTAGACGACGTTCGAGGTGATGGTGAGGACGGACTGGGTGTGCTCGGCGTTCCGGTAGGTGGGGTGCTTGCGCACCTTCCTCATGAACTCCTCGACGAGCCGGACGGCGATCTCGTCGGCCCGTTCGTCGTTGTTGCCGTAGGCCGGGTGGTCTCCGTCGATCAGGTAGTCGGTGGCGAGGCCGGTCTCGTCGCGTACGGGGGTGACCTTGGCGTACTTGATGGCGGCGAGGGAGTCGGCGGCGACGGAGAGGCCGGCGATGCCGCAGGCCATGGTGCGGCGGACGTCGCGGTCGTGGAGGGCCATCTCGATCCGCTCGTACGCGTACTTGTCGTGCATGTAGTGGATGACGTTGAGCGCGTGGACGTAGACGTTCGCGAGCCACTCCATCTGCTCGTCGAACCTGGCCATGACCTCGTCGTAGTCGAGGACCTCGGAGGTGAGGGCGCCGGTGGCGGGGCCGACCTGGGCGCCGGACTTCTCGTCGCGGCCGCCGTTGATCGCGTACAGGAGGGTCTTGGCGAGGTTCACGCGGGCGCCGAAGAACTGCATCTGCTTGCCGACGGGCATCGCGGAGACGCAGCAGGCGATGGCGGTGTCGTCGCCGAAGCGCGGGCGCATCAGCTCGTCGGACTCGTACTGCACGGACGAGGTGTCGATGGAGACCTTCGCGCAGAACTCCTTGAAGCCCTGCGGCAGTCGCGGCGACCAGAAGACGGTCATGTTGGGCTCGGGGGCCGGGCCGAGGTTGTAGAGGGTCTGGAGGTAGCGGAAGGACGTCTTCGTGACGAGCGGGCGGCCGTCCTCGCCGATGCCGGCGAGGGACTCGGTGACCCAGGTCGGGTCGCCGGAGAACAGCTCGTCGTACTCGGGGGTGCGCAGGAAGCGGACGATGCGGAGCTTGATGATGAAGTCGTCGACGAGTTCCTGGGCCTGCTCCTCGGTGAGGAGGCCCGCCTCGATGTCGCGCTGGAGGTAGACGTCGACGAAGGTGGAGGTGCGGCCGAGGGACATCGCGGCGCCGTTCTGCTCCTTCACGGCGGCCAGGTAGGCGAAGTACAGCCACTGGATCGCCTCGCGGCCGGTGGTGGCGGGGCCGGAGACGTCGTGGCCGTACGAGGCGGCCATGGCCTTCAGTTCGCCGAGGGCGCGGAGCTGCTCGGACAGCTCCTCGCGGAGCCGGATGGTCTCCTCCAGGGAGCGGTGGCCGGCCGGGAGGACGTCGAGTTCGGCCTTCTCCTCCTTCTTGGCCTCGATGAGGCGGTCGACGCCGTAGAGGGCGACGCGGCGGTAGTCGCCGATGATGCGGCCGCGGCCGTAGGCGTCCGGGAGGCCGGTGACGATGCCGGCCTTGCGGGCGGCGCGGATCTCGGGGGTGTAGGCGTCGAAGACGCCGGCGTTGTGGGTCTTGCGGTATGCGGTGAAGACCTTCTCGAGGTCCGCGGAGACCGGGTAGCCGTAGGTCTCCAGGGCGCCGGCGACCATGCGCCAGCCGCCGTAGGGCATGATCGCCCGCTTGAGCGGGGCGTCGGTCTGGAGGCCGACGATCAGGTCCTTGTCGCGGTCGATGTACCCGGGGGCGTGGGCGGTGATGGTGGAGGGGATGTCGTACGCGACGTCGTACACGCCCTTGGCGCGCTCCTCGGGGAACTTGTCCGTGAGCGCCCGCCAGACGGCGGTGGTCCGCTCGGTGGGGCCCGCGAGGAAGGAGCCGTCGCCCTCGTACGGGGTGTAGTTCCGCTGGATGAAGTCGCGGACGTCGATGGCGTCGCGCCAGAGTCCGCCCTTGAAGCCCTTCCAGGCCCGCTCGGTCACCGTGGTCTCAGCAGGGGTCGCCGTCACTTCCCGCACCGCCTTCTTCGATTCGTTCGATCGCGTCGTTGGCTGCCTTCATTCCACTCCTTCTGATCGATCGTTTCGGGCGGCAATGGTCACCTTCCGACGGCCCAAGGTCCCGTTCCGGGCATGCGAAAGGGCCCCGCCGCGGCGGGGCCCTTCGGAGACGTGGTCTAGCTGGGCGCCTCGGCGCCCTTGCGGGCGTAGAACCACCAGGTCACGACCGTGCAGCTGGCGTAGAAGGCGACGAAGCCCCACATGGCGCTGGTGACGGCGACCGAGCCGAAGAGCGCCGGGATGAAGAAGAATCCGTAGGCGGCTGTCGCGGAGGTGAAGCCGGTGACGGCGCCCGATTCCATTTCGGCCTGCTTGAGGGCCCTGGCGTGTTCGGGGGTGCCTTCGGCGAGGCCCTTCAGGTGGGTGCCGCGGAAGATGACCGGGATCTGGCGGAAGGTGGAGCCGTTGCCGATGCCGGAGAAGAAGAACGCGGCGAGGAAGCAGAAGAAGAAACCGTAGAAGTCGCCGCCGTCACCGCCCGACGGCAGGAAGTCGATGACGCCGACGATCGAGAGGGCCATGCCGACGAAGGAGAGGATGGTGACCCGGGCTCCGCCCCACTTGTCCGCGATCCAGCCGCCGGCCCAGCGGGCGAGCGCGCCCACGGCGGGGCCCATCCAGGCGTAGGTGGCGACCGAGTAGTCCGGGAAGGTGGTCTTGATCAGCATCGGCAGGGCGGCGGCGAAGCCGATGAAGGAGCCGAAGGTGCCGACGTACAGCCAGGTCATCAGCCAGTTGTGCTTGCGCGTGAAGATGACCTTCTGCTGCTTGAACGGGGTGGAGGCGACCTTGAGGTCGTTCTGTCCGAACCACGCGACGGCGGCCAGGGCGAGGATGACGGGGACCCAGACGAAGGCGGCGTTCTGGAGGTACACGGGGGTGCCGTCGGCCTTGTGCTGGGCGGAGCCGATCGCGATCGTCGACCAGGTGATGACGATCGGGGTGAGGAGCTGGACGACGGAGACGCCGAGGTTGCCGAGTCCGCCGTTGATGCCGGTCGCGCTGCCCTTCTTCGCCTTCGGGAAGAAGAAGCCGATGTTGGCGAGGGAGGAGGCGAAGTTCGCGCCGCCGATGCCGCAGAGGGCGGCGATGACGACCATCACCGTGTACGGGGTCGCCGGGTCCTGGATCGCGATGCCGAGCCAGATCAGCGGCACGACGAGGACGGCCGTCGACAGGGCGGTGAAGCGCCGCTGGCCGATCATCGGGCCGAGGAAGGTGTAGAGGATCCGGGCGGTGCCGCCGGTCAGGCCGGGGACGGCGGTCAGCCAGAAGAGCTGCGAGGTCGAGAAGGTGAAGCCGACGTCCGCGAGGTTGGTGGCGGTGACCGACCAGACCTGCCAGACGACGAAGGCGACGAGCAGCGCCGGGACCGCGATCCACAGGTTGCGGTTCGCGACCTTCCCGCCGATCGCCTTCCAGAAGAGCTCGTTCTCCGGCTCCCAGTCGGTGATGGCCTGGCCGGGACGGTACTGCTCCGTGTCGTACGAGGCGGGTGACCCGCCCGTGGCCCTGCTGCCCTGGACTACGGAACTCATGGCGCTTCCCTGACTTCCCTGACGTTTTCAAGCCCTTTCGAGGCCCTTCGAGGCCCTTCGAGGCCTTTCGAGGCTTCTTCCTTGCCTTTCCAGGCTGCTCCTCGGGGCAGGGGGTGATCAGTGCCGATGGTCGCGAGCGGGGCGGGCCTAGGTCGGCTGCTCGGGCGGCCTTAGGTCCCGTCCCGGCGGACGGCCCGTCAGGGGTACCGCCCGGAGGCCGTACCGTTCCGCGTGGCTCGGGGAGGCGGGGTGGGGGCTCTGCTGTGCTGGGGGGATGACACAACCTTTTCTGCCGCTCACCGCGCGCTCCCGGGAGGAGGCGCACCGGACCGCGACGCCTCTGGAGCTCTTCTTCGATCTGTGTTTCGTGGTCGCCGTCGCCCAGGCGGGGGCGTCGCTGGTGCACGCGGTCGCCGAGGGGCACGCGGGCGAGGGCGTCGTGAGTTACGCGATGGTCTTCTTCGCCATCTGGTGGGCGTGGATGAACTTCTCGTGGTTCGCCTCGGCGTACGACAACGACGACGTCCTGTACCGGGTCGTGACGCTGGTGCAGATCGCGGGTGTGCTGATCCTGGCGGCGGGTGTCTCGCGCGCCTTCGAGGAGCACGAGTTCCTCGTCGTCTACCTCGGCTATCTGGTGATGCGGGTGGCGCTGGCGACGCAGTGGCTGCGGGCGGCGCGGCACGCCGCGTCGGCGGAGGAGCGGACGATGTGCCGGCGGTACGCCGGCGGGGTGCTGACCGTGCAGGTCGGCTGGCTGGCGCTGTTGTTCGTGCCGGAGGGGGCGCAGCCGTGGGTGTTCCTGGTGATGGCGCTGGCGGAGCTGGCGGTGCCGGTGTACGCGGAGAAGGACGCGCCGAGCACCTGGCATCCGCATCACATCGCGGAGCGGTACGGCCTGTTCACGATCATCGTGCTCGGCGAGTCGGTGGCGGCGGCGACGGTGGCGGTGAAGTCGGGGGTGGTGGAGAACGACGCGCTGAACGAGTTGCTGCCGATCGCGGTGGGCGGGTTGCTGATCGTCTTCGCGGCGTGGTGGGTGTACTTCGTGGTGCCGGCGCACGACCGGCTGACGGACAGCCGGCAGGGGTTCCTGTGGGGGTACGGCCACTATGTGATCTTCATGTCGGCGGCGGCGATCGGCGCGGGTCTGGAGATCGCGGTCGAGCAGGCGGTGGGGAAGGCCCACATCAGCACCCTGGCGGCGTCGGCGTCGGTGACGATCCCGTCGGCGGTGTTCCTGTTGTCGGTGTGGCTGCTGCACGCCCGGTACTTCAAGGTGGGGCCGGCGCAGCAGGCGGTGCTGCCGGGGGCGGCGCTGGCGATCCTGCTGTGCTCGTTCGCGGGCCGCTGGGCGGTGCCGGCGGCGGGGCTCGTGGCGGCGGCGGCGGTGGCGGTGGGCGTGACGCTCACCGCACACAACCCGGCCACCAGGACGGCCCGCCCGTCCTGAGGTAGGAAGGGGACATGACAGCCGCCTCGTTCTCTCCCGACGGTCTGACCGACGTGCCCGGCCTCCGCGTGGGGCACGCGCGCGTGGCGGGGGCGGGGGCGCTGTCGGGGACGACGGTGGTGCTCGCGCCGGAGGGCGGGGCGGTGGCCGCCGTGGACGTACGGGGCGGGGGGCCCGGCACCCGGGAGACGGACGCGCTGGATCCGAGGAACCTGGTGCAGCGGATCGACGCGCTCGTCCTGACCGGGGGCAGCGCGTACGGCCTGGAGGCGGCGGCCGGGGTGATGGCCTGGCTGGAGGAGCGGCGGCGCGGGGTGCGGGTGGGGCCGGATCCGGCGCACGTGGTGCCGGTGGTGCCGGCGGCGTGCGTCTTCGACCTGGGCCGGGGCGGCGACTTCGCGGCGCGTCCGGACGCGGCCACGGGGCGGGCGGCGGTGGAGGCCGCGGCGGAGTCGGGGGAGCACGCGCGCGTGGAGACGGGTGCGGTCGGGGCCGGCACGGGGGCGGTGGTCGGCGGGGTGCGCGGCGGCGTCGGCACGGCGAGCGTCCGGCTGGGGTCGGGGATCACGGTGGGCGCGCTGGTGGTGGTGAACGCGGTGGGTTCGGCGTTCGATCCGGAGACGGGGGTCCTGTACGGCAGCCTCTTCGAGGGCGGCGGGCTGCCCGTGCCACCGCCGGCGGAGGTACGGGCGGCGGCGGCCCGGCGGCTGGCGGAGGCCCGCGCGACCTCCGCCGCTCCTCCGATGAACACCACGCTGGCGGTGGTGGCCACGGACGCGGTCCTGACGCGCGCGCAGGCGCAGAAGGTGGCGGGGACGGCGCACGACGGGATCGCGCGGGCGATCCGGCCGGTGCACCTCATGAACGACGGCGACACGGTCTTCGCGCTGGCCACCGGCGCCCGCGAACTGCCCGCCGGGCCGGGGCCGCTCGCCCTGAACGAGATCCTGGCGGCCGGTGCCGACCTGGTGACCCGCGCGATCGTCCGGGCGGTCCTGGCGGCGCCGGGCGGGCGGCGGGGGCCGGGCGGCGACTTTCCCTCGTACGGGGAGCTGTACGGGAGGGGATAGACGGATGTACTCCCGGTAACCAAAAGGGAGTTGGGAAGCGCGCGATCGCGGGAACTTCCTCCGCGGGCCCCTCGTTTTCCGTAACCCCGACCCCGTTGTCGGACCCAGGGACTACGTTAAGCAAGCACCACGTGACATGCGGCGACGGCCTGGAGCCTGGAGACCCTCTTGAACGATCCGCGGGATCACCTCGATCCGTACGAGACGACCGAGACGCACGTCGAGCGGCTCCTCGGCCGGGCGCTCAACTCCTTCGACCTGCCCGACGCGACGGTGGAGCGCCTGGAGTCGGCGCTCGCCCACTCCACCGCGCTGCACTCCTCGCACCACAGCTCCACCCTGAACCGCACCACCTACCGCCACACGTATCTACTCGCCGACGGCAGCGCCCTCGTCCTGTGGGAGCTCGCGCACAACGCGGGCCGGGACGGCGCCGAGCAGCACGAGCTGTACACGGAGGAGGCCGAGGCCCGGCTCGCCGCGTCCCGGCTGCCGTCGGGCCCGCTGCCGGGGTGGACGGTGGAGCGGTCCGACGGGCGTCCGCTCGACGAGGACGACGACCTGGCGGCGCTCGGCGCGCTCCTCGCCCGTCCGATACCGGCCCAGCCCCGGATGTACGTGCCGGACAACTCCGCGGACCACGCCCGCCGCGTCCTGCGGCGCGCGGAGAACGGCGACCGGCCGGGCGAGCGGACCGCCCGCCGGCTGCGGATCGCCTTCGCCCACCACATCACCCAGGTCTTCGGCCGCAACTGCCCGGTGGAGGGCGGCCGGGACGCCGGCTTCACCCTCTACGAGCACCAGTTCCTGCTGCTCGACGGCAGCGAGCTGAGCCTGTGGGAGGTCGAGCACACGGCCACCCCGGACGGCCGGCACATGTGCGAGGTGTACGAGTCGGAGGCCGCGGCCCGCGGGGCGATGGAGGCCCGCTCCCGGGTCCGCTGACCCCCCGTCGCCCCGGGGCGCCGGCTCAGACCTGGGCCGGCACCCCGAGGGCGCGGATCGCGAACTCGCGGTTGGCGGTGGTCTGCTCGCGGTACGGCGCGGGCAGGTCGGGCAGGGCGAGGAGCCGGTCGCAGGCGTCGAGCGCGGCCGCGTGGTCGCCGACCCAGTAGGCGGTGACCGAGTACTCGAAGAGCAGCCCCCAGCGGTACACCCACGGCTGGACGAAGAGCAGGTCCTCGGCGGGCGCGGGCCGGTCGAGGACGGTGGAGAGCAGGGCGTGCGCGGTGTGGTGCCGCTCGGCCACGCGCAGCCGCGACGCCAGCTCGTACACCGCCTCCAGGCGTTCCGGCCGGGCCTCCCAGGCGCGGACCAGGGCGTCCTGCGCGGCCGGCCAGTCGCCCGCCTCGGCGGCGAGGACCCCGGCCTGGAGCAGCGCGTAGTACACCTCCTCGACCCAGCCGCCCATGGCCGCGCGCCGCTCGTAGAGCCCGATCGCCTCCCCCGTACGGCCCATGTCGCGCATGGTCTGGGCGAGGTAGAAGACGGTCCGCGGATTGCCCGGGTCGCGGACGAGTTCGGCGCCGAGGAGCCGGGCGTCCCGCTCGAACTTGTCGTGCCGCGAGCCGCCGTCGGCGTGGTCCTCGATGACGAGCGCGTCCAGGTTCCGCTGCTCGTGGTCGCGGTCCGCGGTGAGGTACTCGTGGGTGACGCCCTCGTACCGCCACGGCAGGCTCGCCCTGACCAGCCGCTTGATCCGGTACTCGACCTCCCCCTCGTGGCGCAGCATGTACGCGTCGGCCGTCAGCTCCGGCAGCGGCCCGTCCTGGCGGAGGACGTGGTCGGCGTCGAGGAGCAGCAGGTAGTCGGCGCCGCGGGCGCGGGCCCGGGCGATGTTCAGGCTGCGGTTGTGTCCGAAGTTCACCCAGGGCTCCTCCACCAGCTCCCCCGGGATCCCCGCGAGGGCCTTGCCGACCAGGTCCTGGGTGCCGTCGGTGGAGCCGGTGTCGGAGACGACCCAGGTGTCGACGAGGTCGCGTACGGAGGCGAGGCACCGCTCGATGACCGAGGACTCGTTCTTGACGATCATGCACAAGCAGAGGGACGGCCGCATGGCAACACCACTTCTCGCGGTTCGGTCGGGGGGCGACGGTAGGCACGGGCCGGTACGGGCACGGCGACGGCGCGCCGACAGGGGGTTCCGCGTTCCCCGTCGTGTACGCATCCGTTCGGCTGGCACCGCTACGCCAGTGCGCTGAGAGTGCCCCGGCAGCCGTCAAGGCGGCGCGGCGGCGGGCCGATGACCTGATGGGAAGTTCATCCCACTTCGAAACCCGGATCCGTCGCGGTCCCGCCTCGGATTCCCCCACCGGCACTCGCGCCGGCGCCGCTGGGCGCCGGCGGAGGAAGGAGCACTCTCATGCGTCCTGACACCAGGACCCGGTCCCCGCTCGGCCCGCTGGCCCGGCGTCGCGTCTGGCTCGGCGGCGGCACGCTCGCCTCGGTCGCGCTCGTCCTCACCGGCTTCGCGCCGACCGCCTCGGCCTGGGGCACCCCGCAGGCCCCGGCCCCCGAGGCGGCGGTGTCGAACCCGACGACGGGCTGCAAGCACCGGGCGCTCCCGGGCGCCGAGGCCGCCTCCTCCGAGGAGGCCCTGGCACAGCAGGACGCCACCGCCGACCCGCGCACGGCGGCCGCTCCGACCACCGGCTGCAAGGGCCCGACCGGCCCGACCGGCCCCAAGGGCCCGAAGGGGCCGAAGGGCGACAAGGGGAAGACCGGCCCCACAGGCCCCACCGGCCCCCAGGGCCCGAAGGGGCCCAAGGGCGACAAGGGCAACACGGGCGCGACGGGCCCCGCGGGCCCGAAGGGCGACACCGGCGACACCGGCCCCGCCGGCCCCAAGGGCGACACCGGCGACACCGGCCCGAAGGGCGACACCGGCCCCGCCGGCCCCTGCGTCGACATCGACACCTACAGCCCGTCCAACACCGAGGACTTCCAGGCCGCGCTCTACGGCGGCAACGCGTTCGTCGGCAAGGCGGCCACCCCCGGCGGGGAGATCGTCTGGCAGGACCTCACCAACACGACGGCGACCATGACGGACCCGGCCAACCCGAACTATCCGGCCACCGCCTGCGGCATCGCCATCGAGGCCCAGGGCAACGACGCCTTCGTGAAGGTGATCACGCCGACCGGGGCGGTCTGGCAGACCCACGGCGACATCATGGGCGGCACGTTCGTCTGGGACGAGCCGTGGGTGCAGCAGGCCACCCCGACTCCGCTCGCGATGCGCGCGATGGAGTTCAAGGGCGACCTGAGGCACGGCGGCGTCAACCGCTAGCGGAAACGGCGGAGGGGCGGCGCGCTCGCGGTGCGCGCCGCCCCTCCGGGGCCCCTCCTGTCAGGGGCCCGGGTCAGGCCGCGACGGTCACCGCCGCCCCGGCCTCGGTCCGGTCCGCCGCCCCGTCCGTACCGGCGGGGCTCTTGCGGGCGCTCTTCAGGAGGATCACAAGGCCGGCGCTGACCAGGACGCCCGCGGCGATCGCGAGCAGGTACAGGAACGGGTTGCCGATCAGCGGGATCACGAACACGCCGCCGTGCGGGGCCCGCAGGGTGCACTCGAAGGCCATCGACAGGGCGCCGGTGACGGCGCCGCCCGCCATCGCGGCCGGGATGACCCGCAGCGGGTCGGCGGCGGCGAAGGGGATCGCGCCCTCCGTGATGAAGGAGGCGCCGAGCACCCACGCGGCCTTGCCGTTCTCGCGCTCGGTCCGGGTGAAGAGCCGGCCGCGGACGGCGGTGGCGAGGGCCATCGCCAGCGGCGGGACCATGCCGGCGGCCATCACCGCGGCCATGACCTTGAGGGAGCCCTCGTTGGGGGTGGCGAGGCCGCCGACGGCGAAGGCGTACGCGACCTTGTTCAGCGGGCCGCCGAGGTCGAAGCACATCATCAGGCCGAGGATGACGCCGAGGATGACCGCGTTGGCGCCCGAGAGGCCGGAGAGCCATTCGGTGAGCGCGGACTGGAGACTCGCGATCGGCTTGCCGACCACCAGGAACATGAGGAAGCCGACGGCGATCGACGACAGCAGCGGGATCACGACCACCGGCATGATGCCCCGTAGCGCGGCGGGGACCCGCACCCTCTGGATCGCGAGGACGGTGCCGCCCGCCAGGAGACCGGCGGCGAGGCCGCCGAGGAAGCCGGCGTCGATGGTGAGGGCGATGGAGCCGCCGACGAAGCCGGGGACGAGACCGGGCCGGTCGGCCATCCCGTACGCGATGTAGCCGGCGAGGACGGGGACGAGGAAGGCGAACGCGAGCCCGCCGATCTGGAACATCAGCGCGGCCCAGCTGTCGAGCTGTCCCCAGGCGAAGTGCTCGGCGACGGACGGGGCCTTGTCGATGTCGTAGCCGCCGAGGGCAAAGCCCAGGGCGATGAGGAGACCGCCGGCGGCGACGAACGGCACCATGTAACTGACGCCGGACATCAGCCACTTGCGCAGCTTCGTGCCGTACCCCTCCGCAGGCTCCCCCGCCTTCTCGACGGGGGTGGGCGCGGCGGCCACGGTGGTCCCGCCGCGTTCCGCCCTGCCGCGGACCTCGGCGATCAGTTCGGCGGGGCGGTTGATGCCGGCCTTGACGCCGACGTCGACGGTCGGCTTCCCGGCGAACCGTTCCTTCTCCCGGACGGGCACGTCGTGGGCGAAGATCACGCCGTCGGCGGCCGCGACGGCCGCCGGGTCGAGCCGGGTGAAGCCTGCCGAGCCCTGCGTCTCCACGACGAGCTCGACGCCCGCCTCCCGCCCGGCCTTCTCCAGCGCCTCGGCGGCCATGTAGGTGTGCGCGATGCCGGTGGGGCAGGAGGTGACGGCGACGATCCGGAAGGGCGCGGCTTCCGCGACCTCCGCCTCGGGGGCCGACTCGGGTGCTGATGCCGGGAGTTCCTCGCCCGCGATCAGCGCCGCCGTCTCGGCCGGGGAGGTCGCAGCGCGCAGCGCGGCGGTGAACTCCTCGTCCATCAGCTGGCGGGCCAGCGAGGACAGGATCGTCAGATGGGCGTCGTCCGCGCCGGCCGGGGCGGCGATCAGGAAGATCAGGTCCGCGGGGCCGTCGGGGGCGCCGAAGTCGATGCCGGCGGCCGAGCGGCCGAAGGCGAGGGTGGGTTCGGTGACGTGGGCGCTGCGGCAGTGCGGGATGCCGATGCCGCCGTCGAGGCCGGTCGGCATCTGCGCCTCGCGGGCGGCGACGTCGGCGAGGAAGCCGTCGAGGTCGGTGACCCGGCCGAGGGCGGCCATGCGCTCGGCGAGCGAGCGGGCGGCCGCCTCCTTGGTGGCGGCGGACAGGTCGAGGTCGACCAGGTCCGCGGTGATCATGGTGCTCATCGCGGGCTCCCTTGCTCGCTGAGGACGGTGTCCAGGGGTACGTCGGGGGTGACGGTGACGGCGGCCGGGTCGAGGTCCGCCGGGGTGGGCATCTGGCTGCCGGGCAGCTGGACGGCGGCGGCGCCGTGGGCGACGGCCGCGGCCAGCGCCTCCGGGCCCTCGCCGCCGGCGGCGAGGAAGCCGGCGAGGGAGGCGTCGCCCGCGCCGACGTCGGAGCGGACGGCGGGGACGCGGGCCGAGCCGAACCAGGTGCCGGCGGCGGTGACGAGGAGCTGCCCGTCGGCGCCGAGGCTGGCGAGGACCGCGCCCGCACCCCGTTCCCGTACCTCCTCAGCGGCCTTCACGGCGTCGCCGACGGTGCGCAGCGGGCGGCCGACGGCCTCGGCGAGCTCGTCGGCGTTGGGCTTCACGACGTCGGGGCGGGCGGTGAGGGCGGCGAGGAGGGAGGGGCCGGAGGTGTCGAGGGCGATCCGGGCGCCGGCGCCGTGGGCGCGGGTGACGAGGCGGGCGTACCACTCGGGGGCGAGGCCGCGCGGGAGGCTGCCGCAGCAGGCGATCCAGGCGGCGGCGGGAGAGTGGGCGCCGACGGTGGCGAGGAGGGACTCGGCCTCCTCGGCGGTGAGTTCGGGGCCGGGGGCGTTGATCTTCGTGAGGGTGCCGTCGGGTTCGGCGAGGGCGATGTTGGAGCGGGTCTGGCCGGTGACGGGGACCGGGGCCACCTCGATGCCCTGCCCGGAGAGGAGCTGGGCGACGAGGGCGCCGGGGGCGCCGCCGAGCGGGACGACGGCGACGGTGCGGCGGCCGGCGGCGGCGACCGCCCGGGAGACGTTGACGCCCTTGCCCCCGGGGTCGACGCGCTCGGCGGTGGCGCGCAGCACCTCGCCGCGGTCGAGGGCGGGGACCTCGTACGTGCGGTCCAGGGAGGGGTTGGGGGTGACGGTGAGGATCATGCGCGGACGACTTCCGTTCCGGCGGCCTCGATGGCCGCGGCGGTCTCGGGGGCGAGGCCGCTGTCGGTGACGATCAGATCGACGTCGGTGAGGGCGCCGAAGCGGGCGAAGTGCTCCTGGCCGTGCTTGGCGGAGTCGGCGAGGAGGACGACCCGGCGGGCGGAGCCGAGGACGGCCCGCTTCACGGCGGCCTCGGCGAGGTCGGGGGTGGTGAGGCCGTGCGCGGCGGAGAAGCCGTTGGCGCCGACGAAGGCGACGTCGGCGCGGATCTCGCCGTACGCGCGCAGGGCCCAGGCGTCGACGGCGGCGCGGGTGCGGTGGCGGACGCGGCCGCCGACCAGGTGCAGGTCGATGCCGGGGTGGTCGGCGAGCCGGGCGGCGGCGGGCAGCGCGTGGGTGACGACGGTGAGCGCGCTGTCGAGGGGGAAGGCGGCGGCGAGGCGGGCGACCGTGGAGCCGGCGTCGAGGACGACGCTGCCCTCGCGGGGCAGTTCGGCGAGGGCGGCGGCGACGATGCGGTCCTTCTCGTCGGCGGCGACCGCCTCGCGCTCGGCGAGGTCGGGTTCGAAGTCCAGCCGGCCGGCGGGGATGGCGCCGCCGTGCACCCGGCGGACGAGCCCGGCCCGGTCGAGGGCCTTGAGGTCGCGCCGTACGGTCTCGGCGGTGACCTGGAACTCCTCGGCGAGGGAGAGGACGTCGACGCGGCCGCTCTCGCGGGCGAGCCGGAGGATCTCTTGCTGTCGCTCGGGTGCGTACATGGTGGGTATGTGTCCGTTCGGTGCCCGAACCTGTGGTTTCGGTGCCAGGCTACGCCCATCTCTCCGCGAAGTAAACGGATTCGGGCATTCAAGCGGGCATGAACGGACATCGGGGTCGATCGGCCCGCGCGGGCATGACGAAGGGCCCCGGTCTCGGAGATCCGAGGACCGGGGCCCTTCGCGCCGTGCGCGCGGTCAGGAGGTCAGGGGCTCAGGAGGTCAGGGGGCTCAGGAGGCTCAGGCGGCTCAGGAGGCGAGCGCCGGGGCCTTCTCCACCAGGCCGTCCGGCTCGGAGGAGTCCGCGCCGTCCGTGTCCCCGCCCTCCAGGTGCTGCTTGGGCTTGGCCGGCAGGGCGAACATCACCAGGAAGATGCCGGCGAGGACCACCGCGACCCAGCCGAGGGAGTTGCGGAAGGCGTCGACGAAGGCGTCCGTGACCTCCGCCGGGACCCTGGTCGGGCCCCGGTCGTCGATCACGCCGAAGAAGACCACGGAGACCAGGCCGAGACCGATCGCGTTGCCCATCTGGCCCGTCGTGTTGATCAGGCCGGACGCCGAACCCGCGTGCTCCTTCGGGACCTCCGAGAGCACCGCGTCCGTCAGCGGCGCCACGATCAGGCCCATGCCGAGGCCCATCACCACCAGCGCCGGGATCATCTGCCAGGGCGAGATCCCCGCCCCGTACCGGCCCGCGAGGAAGAAGTAGAGCAGGATGCCCGCGACCATCGTCAGCGCGCCCGCCTGGAGCACCTTGCGGCCGAAGCGCGGCACGAGGAGCTGGACCGACATGCCGGCCGCCATCGAGACCGCTATCGAGAACGGCACGCCGGTCAGACCCGCCTTGAGGGCGGTCCAGCCGAGGCCGATCTGCATGTAGAGCGTCCACACCAGGAAGAAGATGCCGAGGACGATGCCGAAGGTCAGCTGTACGGCGATGCCGGCGGCGAAGGACTTCACGCGGAACAGCGACAGCTCGACCAGCGGGGAGCCGTCCTTCCGCGTCTTGTACCGCTCGTACGCGACGAGGGCGCCGAAGACCAGCGGGCTCGCCGCCATCATCAGGTGGCCCCACAGCGGCCAGTCCAGCTCGCGGCCCCGGGTCAGCGGGTAGATCAGCAGGAGCAGCGCGGCCGTGACGAGCACGACGCCGACCAGGTCGAGGCGGAGCGCCTTCGGCGCCTTCGACTCGATGATGTACTTCCGGCCGAGGATCAGGGCGGCGATGCCGACCGGAAGGTTGATCAGGAAGATCGGGCGCCACTCCAGGCCCGCGATGTTCCACTCCGTGAGCAGCGCGCCGAGCAGCGGGCCGGAGACCGCGCCGAGACCGACGACCGCGCCGAACATGCCGAAGACCTTGCCGCGCTCGTGCGCGGGGAAGGTGACGTGGACGATCGACAGCACCTGCGGCACCATCATCGCCGCCGCGGCGCCCTGGAGGAGGCGGGAGGCGACCAGCATCTCCGGGTTGGCGGCCAGGCCGCACAGGGCGGAGGCGAGCGTGAAGCCCGCGGTGCCGAGGAGGAAGAGCCGCTTGCGGCCGTAGATGTCGCCGAGGCGGCCGCCGGTGATCAGGCCGGCGGCGAAGGCCAGCGCGTAGCCGGCGGTGATCCACTGGATCGCGCCGAAGCCGGCGCCGAGGTCGTGCTCGATGCTGGGGATCGCGATGTTCACGATCGTGGCGTCGACCAGGTCCATGAAGGCGGCCGTCATGACGATGGCCAGGGCGATCCAGCGTCTGCTGTCCCCCGTGGTGGTGCTGTCCGCCCCCGTGGCGGCGTCGGTCTCGTGTGCGCTCATGGAAGGAACCATAGAAGCCATGTAGGTCAGGTTGCGTCCTATTTCTGCCTCATGCTGGTGGGCATGACGGACACTCCGGCACGACTCCTGACCCTGCTCTCGCTCCTCCAGACGCCGCGCGAGTGGCCCGGCAGCGAGCTCGCCGAACGGCTCGCGGTCTCCGCGCGCACGATCCGGCGCGACATCGATCGGCTGCGGGAGCTGGGCTATCCCGTGGAGGCGACGAAGGGGGCGGTGGGCGGCTACCGGCTCGTCGCCGGTGCGGCCATGCCGCCGCTGCTCCTCGACGACGAGGAGGCCGTCGCCATCGCCGTCGGCCTGCGGGCCGGGGCGGGGCACGCCGTCGAAGGCGTCGAGGAGGCGTCGGTACGGGCCCTGGCGAAGCTGGAGCAGGTGCTGCCGGCGCGGCTGCGGCACCGGGTCTCCACGCTCCAGGCGGCGACGCTGCCGCTGACCCGGGGGGACGGGGCGACCGTCGCGCCGTCCACGCTGACGGCGCTCGCCGGCGCGGTCACCGGGCACGAGCGGCTGCGGTTCGGGTACCGGGCGCGGGCCGGGGAGGAGTCGAAGCGGCTGGTCGAGCCGTACCGGCTGGTGTCGACGGGCAGCCGCTGGTACCTGGTCGCGTACGACCTCGGGCGCGAGGACTGGCGTACGTTCCGGGTCGACCGGGTGTCGGATCCGCTCGCGACCGGCGCGCGGTTCGCTCCGCGGGAGCTGCCGGAGGGGGACGCGGGGGCGTATCTGGTGCGGTCGATGGCGCGGGCGTACGGGGAGGGGGAGCGGGAGGTGGAACTGGACGTCGCGTTCGCCGCGCCGCTGGAGAAGGTGGTCGCGGTCCTGCCGTCGCACCTCGTGCCGGTCGCGACCGGGCCCGACTCCTGCCGGCTCCGGGCCCGCGTCACCGACTCCGTCGACTGGCTCGCCGTCCGCCTGGCCCTCGTCGGCCTCGACTTCACCATCCACGCGCCGACGTCCCTCCGCGACCGCCTGAGCCTCCTGGCGACCCGCCTGACGAACGCGACGATCTGACGCGACCGCCGTTCCGTTGCGGGCACGGCGGGCGCGGCCCCGCGCCGGCGCCGGCCCCCGAGCCGGGCCTGCGGGTGGGCGCCGCCCAGCGGGACGCCTGCCTGCGGGGACGGCGGGCGCAGTCCCCGGGCACGGGGCCCGGGGCGGGTGCCCGTGGGGGTGGTGGGCGCGGCCGCCCGCGTCCTCGCCGGGGTTACGCGACCGCGTCGAAGCCCGTGTCCCTGGCCATTTTCTTCAGTTCCAGGAGGGCGTGCTTCTCGATCTGGCGGATGCGCTCGCGGGTGAGGCCGTGTTCCTTGCCGACCTCCGTGAGGGTCCGCTCGCGGCCGTCCTCGATGCCGTACCGCATGCGGATGATCGAGGCGGTGCGGTTGTCGAGCTTGTCGATGAGGTCGTCCAGTTCCTCGCTGCGGAGGAGGGTGAGGACCGACTGCTCGGGGGAGATCGCGGAGGTGTCCTCGAGCAGGTCGCCGAACTGGGTCTCGCCCTCGTCGTCCACCGACATGTTCAGGGAGACCGGGTCGCGCGCCCAGTCCAGGACGTCCGTGACCCGCTCCGGCGTGGAGCCGAGCTCCTCCGCGACCTCCGCGGGCTCGGGCTCGCGGCCGTGTTCGCGGTTGAACTCGCGCTGGACGCGGCGGATCCGGCCCAGCTCCTCCACCAGGTGGACGGGGAGCCGGATGGTGCGGGACTGGTCGGCGATGGACCGGGTGATGGCCTGGCGGATCCACCACGTGGCGTACGTGGAGAACTTGAAGCCCTTCGCGTAGTCGAACTTCTCGACGGCGCGCACCAGGCCCGCGTTCCCCTCCTGGATCAGGTCGAGCAGGGGCAGCCCGCTGCGCGGGTAGCGCCGGGCCACGGCCACGACGAGCCGCAGGTTGGACTTGATGAAGAGGTCCTTGGCACGCTCGCCCTCCGCGACCAGCGCTTCGAGCTCCTCGCGGGTCGCCCCGCCGGCCTCGGTCTCAGCCGCCCCGTCGAGGATCTGCCGGGCGTAGACGCCCGCCTCGATCGTCTGGGAGAGCTCGACCTCCTTGGCGGCGTCGAGCAGGGGCGTGCGCGCGATCTCGTCGAGGTACATGCCGACCAGGTCGCGGTCGGCGATCTCCCCGCCCACGGCGCGAACGCTGCTTGCCCGGCCGTCCCCGCTCTTGGCGGTGGACTGACGACGGGCGACGGCACGGGTTGCCATGCGTGCTCCCTTGCTGAGTAGGTCGCGACACCCTTGCGGGTGCCCTGCATCCGACGGAAACAACGACCGGAATCGGGACAGAATTCCCAGGAGGCTCAGGATTTTCGCGATCATGCAGTATCCTGCGCGGCCCCCACCCCGTCCGGCGGACCGCCGTCGACGGGGATCCGCAGGTCAGAGGCGTGCCCCTGAGAACTCCCGGGCTTCCGACCTCGCTGTCGGTGAGAGGGGGGTCACACTGTTTACGACGCTGCTTCCCCGGCCTCAGGTTGCCTCCGCCCTGCGGTGTAGGTCGCTCGGCCGTTACCCGCCCCGCCCTTCCCGGCCTACCGTCCCGCTCATGGACACCGACACGGACACCACCGGCATCCTCGACGAGGCGCTCGAACGGCTCCATTCCACCGGTCCCGAGCGGCACGGGTGGCTCACCAATCACGCGCCGATGGCGGTGGAGGCACTGGCCCGGCACGGGCACGCGGCGGCCGTGCACCGCTGGCTGGACGGGTACGCGGCGAAGCTGGAGGAGTCGCCGGCGCCGTACGCCCCGGTGACCGCCGCGAACTGGCGGGAGGCGCTGGGCGATCCGGTCCGGATCACGGACTGGACCCGGTTCTTCGGCCGGGAGCTGGCGGACCGGCCGTGGCGGGAGGTGCTCGCGGAGTGGTGGCCCCGGCTGCTGCCCGGCATCGCGGGCAGCGCCACGCATCCGGTGATCCGCACCGGGCACGCCGTACGGACCCTGCTGGCGCCCGGCGGGGAGACGGCGCCCCGGCGGGCGGAGCTGGCGCACGCGCTCGGCTACTGGGCCGCCCGCCACCAGCCGCTGCCGCCGCTCGCCCCGCTGGCCGCCGCCCCGGACGCGGCCGCCGCGCTCGCCGCCGTACCGCCGGTTCCGGTGCGGGAGGGCGGGATCCGGGAGCGGCTGGCGCAGCTGTCGGCCTTCCCCGTCTGGGGCGGGGCCGCGGACCCGGAGGCGGCGCGGGCGCTGCTCGGCGAGCTGGTGGCGGCGGCCGTGCACCGGTACGCGACGCACGGGCACGGGGAGCCGATCATGCTGGTGCACGCGGCGACGGCGCCCAACGCGGTGCTGCGGACGCTGCCCGCGCTGCCCCGCGACCTGTGGGTGCCGAGTCTGGCGGCGGCGTGGGCGGCCTCGGCGGCGGTGACGGCCGCGTACGCGCCGCGGGAGGCCGCCCCGTACGCCGGGACGGGGCTCGCGCCGGAGGAGGTGTTCGCGCGGGCGGCGGCGCACGGCGACGACCACACGATCAAGTTCACCGACACCGCCCTCGACGTGGGCGGGCCGCTCGCGCTGGCCGCCGCCGTCCGGTCGGTGGAGCTGAACCCGCCGGCGTACGGAGAGTGATCGGCTGGTGCTCGGCCCGCGCTCAGCCGAACTGGACGGAGCGCTTCGCGAGGCCCATCCAGAAGCCGTCGATCACCGAGCGCTCGGCGTCGAGGTCGCCGGCCGCGTCCGCCGCGCCCATGGTGACGAAGAGCGGGGCGAAGTGTTCGGTGCGGGGGTGGGCGAGGCGGCCGGCCGGGGACTTGTGCTCGAAGTCGAGCAGGGCGTCCACGTCCCGGGCGGCGAGGGCCTCGTGGCCCCAGGCGTCGAACTCGGCGGACCAGCCGGGCACCCCGCCGCCGGTGTGGCGGAGAGCGGCGAGGTTGTGGGTGAAGAAGCCGCTGCCGACGATCAGGACGCCCTCGTCGCGCAGCGGGGCCAGCTTGCGGCCGATGTCCATGAGCCGGCGCGGGTCGAGGGTGGGCATGGAGATCTGCAGGACCGGGATGTCGGCGTCGGGGTACATCTCGACGAGGGGGACGTACGCGCCGTGGTCGAGGCCCCGGTCGGGGATGTCCTGCACGGGGGTGCCGGGCGAGCGGAGCAGCGCGCGGACCTGCGCGGCGAGCGCGGGTGCGCCGGGGGCGTCGTACCGGACGCGGTAGTAGTGCTCGGGGAAGCCCCAGAAGTCGTGGACGAGGGGGACCGTCCCGGTGGCGCCGAGGGCGAGCGGGGCCTCCTCCCAGTGGGCGGAGACCATGAGGATCGCCTTGGGGCGGGGCAGCCCGGCGGACCAGGCGGCGAGTTCGCCGGGCCAGACCGGGTCGTCGGCGAGCGGCGGGGCGCCGTGGGACAGGTAGAGCGCGGGCATCCGCACGTCGGGGGCAGTGTCCATGGCGGGCCTCCGTTTCACGGCCGGTTCGACAGACGCTTGAAGTTTCAAGCTCTCTGGGCAGCGTAAACCCTACATAGTTCAACTTTCAAGGACGGGTCGTACGATGGGTGACATGGGAGACAGGACCGACACGGGACCCCGCTGGCTCAGCGAGGGCGAACAGCGCGTCTGGCGCTCGTACCTCCACGCCACCACGCTCCTGGAGGATCACCTCGACCGCCAGTTGCAGCGCGACGCGGGCATGCCGCACGTCTACTACGGCCTGCTCGTCCAGCTCGCCCAGGCCCCGCGCCGCCGGCTCCGGATGACCGAGCTCGCCAGGAGCGCCAAGATCACCCGCTCCCGGCTCTCGCACGCGATCGCCCGCCTGGAGAAGAACGGCTGGGTCCGGCGCGAGGAGTGCCCGTCCGACAAGCGCGGCCAGTTCGCGCTCCTCACCGACGAGGGCGTGGAGGTGCTGCGGCGCACCGCCCCCGGGCACGTGGAGGCGGTGCGGCAGGCGATGTTCGACCGGCTCAGCCCGGAGCAGGTCGAACAGCTCGGGACGATCATGCGGGTGATGGCCGAGGGCCTCGAACCGGTGGGCCCGGACGCGGACCTGCCCTGGCTCCGCTGAGCGGAACCAGGGCAGGGGACCTCCGGGGGATCGCGGGGGTCAGTGGGCGATGACCGGGACCTTCACCTCGTCGTCCGCGCCCGCGCCGGAGCCGGCGACCACGCCCGTGTCCGGCTTCCCGGTGGTGATCAGGACGGCCGCGAGGGCCGCGGAGACCGCCAGGATGCCGACCGCCCACCAGATCGCGGCGGTGTAGCCCTCGACCATGCTCTGGAGCTGGAGCAGCTGCTGGGCGGCCGGGGTGGTGGCGCCGGCCGCGTGGTCGGTGAGGTACGCGGTCGTCGCCGAGGCGGCGATCGTGTTCAGCAGGGCCGTACCGATGGCGCCGCCGACCTGCTGCGAGGTGTTGACCATCGCGGAGGCCACACCGGCGTCCTTCGGGTCCACGCCGTGCGTGGCGAGCGACATGGCCGGCATGAAGGCGGTGCCCATGCCGAGGCCGAGCAGCAGCTGCGCCGGCAGGATCAGACCGGCGTACGAGGTGCCGACCTCCAGCTGCGTCAGGAGCAGCATGCCGACGGCGGCGGTCAGGAAGCCGGGGGCCATGAGCATCCGCGGCGGGACCCGGGTCATCAGGCGCGCGCCGATCTGGGTCGAGCCGATGATCATGCCCGCGATCATGGGCAGGAACGCGAAGCCCGTCATGACCGGCGAGTAGCCCTTCACGACCTGCAGGTAGTAGGTCAGGAAGAGGAAGAGGCCGAACATCGCGATGATGGCGAGGCCGAGCGAGAGGTAGACGCCGCCACGGTTGCGCTCGGTGAGGACGCGCAGCGGCAGCAGCGGGCTCCTGACCTTCGCCTCGACGAGCACGAAGGCGCCGAGGAGCACCACCGCGCCGACGAACATGCCGATCGTGCCGGCGTCGCTCCAGCCCTCGGACTCGGCGCGGGTGAAGCCGTAGACGAGCGCGACCAGACCCAGGGTGGAGAGGATCACGCCGGGGATGTCGAGCGCGGAGCGGTTGCGGCCGCCGGCCGGCTCGCGGATCACCAGGTACGCGCCGACGGCGGCGACGATCGCGAACGGGATGTTGACGAAGAAGGTCCAGCGCCAGTTCAGGTACTGGGTGAGGAAGCCGCCGAGGATCAGGCCGACGGCGCCGCCGCCACCGGCGATCGCGCCGTAGATGCCGAAGGCCTTGGCGCGCTCCTTGGCGTCGGTGAAGGTGACCGCGAGCAGCGAGAGCGCGGCGGGCGCGAGCAGCGCGCCGAAGGCGCCCTGGAGGGCGCGGGCCCCGAGCATCATGGCCTCGCCGGTGGCGGCGCCGCCGAGGGCGGACGCGGCGGCGAAGCCGATCAGTCCGACGACGAAGGTGCGCTTGCGGCCCCAGAGGTCGGCGATGCGGCCGCCGAAGAGCAGCAGGCCGCCGAAGGCGAGGGCGTAGGCCGTGATGACCCACTGGCGGTTGCCGTCCGATATGCCGAGGTCCTCCTGGGCGGAGGGGAGGGCGATGTTCACGATGGTCGCGTCGAGCACGACCATCAGCTGGGCGAGGGCGATGAAGACGAGTGCCTTCCAGCGGCCGGGGTCGGGCTGGGAAGCGACCGTCGACCGGGGAGCGCCGGCGGTTTCGGGCATGGGGGTAGCCACCTCTTGGTGCGTAGGTGAAGAAAAAGGACGTTCTGGAGAAGTTCGGGGAGCCGTCAGGGCTCTTCGGAGGAGCCTCTGAAGAGGAGCCTCCGAAGACTCGAAAGAGGAGTCTTCGAGGACTCGAAAGCTCGGCGGAGGCCTGGCGTCACGCGTCTCGTCGCAGGTCTCCCAGGGTCGCCGGCGCGCCCTCCAGGGTGGAGCGGGCGGGCGCCTCCAGGCCGTCGAGGAAGAGCTGGAGGTGGCGGTGGACGAAGGGGGCGAAGTCCTCGCAGCCGCTGCCCGGCAGGGGGCGGGTCAGCTGGGAGACGCCGATCATCAGGTCGCTGACGGCGATGTCGGTACGGAGCCGGCCGGCCGCCTGGGCCCGCCGGACGAGGCCCTCGACGGCCTCCTCCAGGCGCTCGCGCTCGACGACCAGGTCGGGATGGTCCTTGTCGAAGGTGCCGTCGAGCATGGGGCAGAGCGCGCCGACCCGCTCGTCGGCCGCTTCGTGCGCGAAGCGGGCGACGGCGGCGAAGGTGTCGCTCTCCTCGGCGGCCGCCCGCTCGGCCCGCTCGGTGAGCCGGCCGAGGATCGAGAGGACGACCTCGTGGACGAGCTCGGGGCGCTCGGGGAAGTTCCGGTAGAGCGTGGCGTTGCCGACGCCGGCGCGGCGGGCGATCTCGTCGTAGGGCACGGCGCAGCCGAACTCCACGAACATCTCGCGGGCCGCGGACACCAGCCGCTCGCGGTTGCGCAGCGCGTCGGCGCGGGGCCGGGGCACCCGGCGCGCGGGGGTCTCCCCGGTCGCGTCCTGCGCCTCGGGGGCTTCTGCGTCGGTGCGGATCACGCCACGACCTCCTCGGCCTTTCGAGCCATCCGGGGAAACAGTCCCCACTTCGTCGGACTCTCTCCTAAACGGGGAAGGAATCCCCGGTTATTTCACGCCCTCCTGTGACCTGAGTCACAACAGCGTTCCGTGGGCGGATACCCACGATCGGTCCACCCGGCGCGCGCCCCCGCCCCGCTCCGCACAGGCTGATCGCACGGCACACCACGCCGCTGACCTGGCCCCCGACCGGAAGGCGACCGCATGCAGCACACCCGCCGGCGGATACGCAGACCGGTCGCCCTCGCGGCGACCTCGGCCCTGCTGCTCACCGTGCTCGTCTCGGCGAGCACCACGCTCCCCGGGCCCGCCCCGGCCTCGGCCGGCCCGGTGGCCGCCGCGCCGGACACCACCCGGCTCGGGCCGTGCCGCATCGCCACCACCCTCGGTGTGCAGATGTCGGAAGGGCTGCCGACCGCCCCCGGGTACGCCCGCTCCACCGGCCGGCTCCGCGCGCTGACGCTCATGGTCGACTTCCCCGACGCCCGCGGCGAGGGCACGGCGATGGCCCGCTTCCGCGAGTTCTTCCCGCAGACCTCCGACTGGTTCCGCGTCAGCTCCTACGGCCGGCTCCGGTACGAGGCCGAGACCCCGATAGCCGACTGGCTGCGGATGCCGCGGCCGTTCTCCTCGTACGGGATCGAGCGCGGCGCCCCCTACGAGCCGGGCTACCGCTCCTTCGTCGAGGACATCGTGAAGGCCGCCGACCCGAAGGTCGACTTCAGCGCCTACGACCTGGTCAACGTCCTGGTCACGCCGAACGCCGGCCCCTCCGCCCTCGACACGGTCCTCTCCGTGACCTTCTCCGGGAACGACGACGCCCCCTACGCCGACGGCGTCCCGCTCGCCAACACGTCCTTCGTCTACAGCCGCCAGGACGACGGCTCCGGCAGCTACCCCGAGACCGGCTACCGCGTCCTGCCCCACGAGAACGGGCACGTCTTCGGCCTGCCCGACCTCTACACCGCCGACGGCGGCGGCACGGTCGGCCACTGGGACATCATGTCCGAGGACTGGGGCGCCAACAACGACCTCCTCGGCTGGCACAAGTGGAAGCTCGGCTGGCTCGACAACGACCAGATCCGCTGCGCCTCCGCCACCGGCACCAGCGAGCACCTGCTGACCCCGCTGGCCCTCGCCGGCGGCCCCAAGCTGGTCTTCGTCCCGCTCTCCGACACCACCGGATACGCCGTCGAGGTCCGCACCCGCGAGGGCAACGACGAGGCCGTCTGCGAACCCGGCGTCCTCGTCTACCGCGTCGAGGCCGACGTCGACACCGGCCACGGCCCCGTCACCGTCGCCGACAGCGACCGCGCCAGCGGCGGCTGCACCCGCCGCCCCAACGTCCACGCCGAACTCTCCGACGCCCCCTTCGGCCCCGGCGAGACCTTCACCGACCGCACCAACGGCATCCGGATAGGCGTCCTCGACGAGGACGCGGCGGGCAACTACCGCGTCCGCGTCAGCCGGGGGTGACCCGGTCGCCCTTCACACCCTCCCGGGCGGCGCGAGCAGTGCCCGCAGCTCGCCCTTGAGTACCTTCCCGCCGCCGTTCCGCGGCAGCGGCTCGTCCCGTACGAGGACGTGCGCGGGCACCTTGAAGGCGGCGAGCCGCTCCGCCACGTGCGCCCGCAGCTCCCCGGCGCCCGCCGCCGCCCCCGGCCGGAGCCGCACGACCGCCCCGACCTCCTCGCCGAGCAGCGGGTGCGGCACCCCGACGACGGCCGCGTCGACCACGTCCGGATGCCCCTGGAGCACCCCCTCGACCTCGACGCAGTACACGTTCTCGCCGCCCCTGACCACCATGTCGGTGAGCCGGTCGACGATCGACACCCGCCCGTCCGCGTCCCTCCGCGCCAGGTCGCCGGTACGGAACCAGCCGCCGGGCGCGAACGCGGCCCGGGTCGCCTCCTCGTTCCGCCAGTACCCCCGGAACAGCGACTGCCCCCGCACCCACAGCTCGCCGACGCCGTCGGCGCCCGGCGCCTCGACCCGCACCTCCGTCGTCGGCGACGGCCACCCCACGCTCCCCGGACGCTCCCGGTACTCGGCACCCGTGTGCGCGAAGATCCCGCCGCAGGTCTCGGTGAGCCCGTACCCGTTCCGCGGCTGGATCCGCTCCCCGTACGCCTCCGCAAGGCTGGCCGCGATCCCCGGCGGCGCCGCCGCCCCGCCGGTGCTCAACTGCACCAGCGACTCCAGCGGGTCACCCGTCTCGCGGGCCAGCGCGAGCAGCTGCAGCGCGGTCGTCGGAACCCCCGCGTAGTGGGTGACCCGGTGCTCCCGGATCAGCTCCAGGGCCCGCCCGGCGTCCCACTTCCGCATCATCACCAGCGTCCCGCCGCCCGCCATCACGCCGTACAGCGCAGTGAACGCGGCCACGTGGAAGAACGGATACGTCGTCAGCGACACGACCGGCGCCCCGCCGCCCGGCCGCTCCCCCCGCGCCACGGCCGCCGCCGCCGCGAAGTAGCGCGGGTGGACGGCGGCACCGGCCTGCGCGAGGTGCGTGGCGACGGCACCCTTCGGCCGGCCCGTCGTCCCCGAGGTGTAGAAGATCGTCGCGTCGTCCTCGCCGGACACCTCGACGTCGGGCGGCCCGAGCAGCGGGTCGTCATCGGCCTCGTACGCGACGAAACCGGGCACGGCACCGGAACCCGGCCGCGCCTCGCCCCGGAACACGATCCCCGGCACCCCGGCCGCCGCCGCCCACGCCCGTACGCGCTCCGCCCGCTCGCCGTCCACGAGCAACAGCCGGGGTCCGCAGTCGTCCAGCGCGTGCGCGAACTCCCCCTCCCGCCACCAGGAGTTCAGCGGCACGGCGACAAGACCCGCCAACTGCACGGCCCAGAACGCCACCTGCCACTCCGGCACGTTCCGCATCGCGACCACGACCCGGTCCCCGCGCCGCAGCCCGTACTCCCCCACGAGCCGCCGCGCCAGGCCGCAGGCCTCGTCGAAGAACTCCCGGTAGGTGACCGCGCCGTCCTCCGAGACCAGGAACACCCGGTCCCCGAAGGCCCAGACCGCCTCCACGAACTCCCGCAGCGTCCTCGGCCCCCGCGCGTACACCCCGTCCTCCGCCTCGAACGGCCCCCCGGGCGCGCTCAGCCGCCCGACCTCCGCCCTCACCGGCCCTCACCGAGCGCCTCGGGACGCAGGGTCGTGGACAGCAGCCGCAGCGCCGCCTCCGCGGGCGAGTCCTCCGGGGCGGTGTACACGAGCATGCGGTGCCCCGTGCCGTCGCTGAGCCGCAGGTTCTCGAAGTCCAGGGTCAGCGCCCCCACCACCGGGTGCCGCAGGGCCCGCGAACCCGTCGTGCAGTCCCGCACCGGATGCTCGGCCCACAGGTCCGCGAAGTCCTCGCTCTGCATCATCAGCGAGCCGATCAGCTCCGCCAGCGCCCGGTCCTCCGGGCAGCGCCCGGCCACCAGCCGCAGCGCGGCCAGCGCGATCCGGGCCTCGTCCCGCCAGTTCACGTACAGGTCACGGGTGTGCGGGTCGAGGAACAGCATCCGGGTGAGGTTCGGCCGGTTCTCCGGGTCCTCCGGGCTCGCCGGGTCGAGATGACCGGCGAGCAGCGCGTGCCCGAGCGCGTTCCACGCCAGCACCTCGTTGCGCCGGTCCAGGACCACCGCCGGCACGTCCGGCATCCCCCGCAGCAGCCTGCGGGTCGTCTCCCGCACCCGCTCCGGCGCCGACGACGCCACCCGGTGCGTACGCGGCGGACGGGCCAGGTTCCGCAGATGCGTGTGCTCGTCCGGAGTCAGCCGCAGGGCCCGCCCCAGCGCGTCGAGGACGCTGTCCGAGGCATTGGTGCTCTGCCCCTGCTCCAGGTGCGTGTAGTACGTGATGCTGACCCCGGCGATCAGCGCCAGCTCCTCCCGGCGCAGCCCCGGCACCCGGCGGCGGCCGTGCGCCGGCAGACCGACGTCCTCGGGCCTCAGCTGCGCACGGCGGTTGCGGAGGAATTCGCCCAGAGCGGTGGGGGTGTCCATGCCCCCCAGTGTGCCGGGACCGCGCACCGGGCGGGGAGCCGAAGGTGGCCTTGTGAGTGCTAGCTTCCGCGGCGCTGGCGAAACCACAGGGCTGGGTAAGCCGCTCCGACCGCAGCAGAGTCGTTTCCGGAAGGCCCGCCGGGGCCGTTCACCCCCCTCTCCGGAAAGGCTGGTTTGGTCATGTCGGTTGTCGAGAGTGCGCGTCCGGGTTCGGGTGCGAGCGCGTCGGCGAGTGGTGGTGCCGGTGGCCCGGTACCGGAGAGGCTGGACGGCCGGCTCAAGCTCGTCCTGGTCGTCCTGCTCGTCGCGCAGTTCATGCTCGCGGTGGACTTCTCCATCCTCAACGTCGCCCTGCCCGTCATCGGCGAAGGCCTCG
>NZ_JABBGE010000010.1 GCF_012927245.1 Streptomyces sp. R302 | reverse complement strand
ACGAACTCGACGTATGGCAGCCCGGCGAACACAACGGCACCTTCCGCGGCAACAACCCCGCCTTCGTCACCGCCACCGCCGCCCTCGACACCTACTGGCGCGACTCCACCCTCCGCGACCGCACCCTGCGGCGGGCCGCCACCGTCGAGGCGGCGCTCGGCGAGCTCGGGCCGGTGGCCGTGCCGCGCGGCCGGGGGCTCGTGTGGGGCCTGGAGTTCGAGGACGGGGAGCGGGCCCGCGCGGTGTGCCGGCGCGCCTTCGAACTGGGCCTGCTCATCGAGACGTCGGGTCCGCGCGACGAGGTCGTCAAGCTGCTGCCGCCGCTGACCGTCAGCGACGACGAGCTCGACGAGGGCCTCGGCATCCTCGCCCGCGCCGTCCGCCACACCGCCTGAGACCCCCGAGAGAAGGACAACTCCCCATGATCGTCCGCACCTTCGCCGAGCTGGAGAACACCGAGCGGCACGTGAGGTCCGCCTCCGGCACCTGGGAGAGCAAGCGCATCGTCCTCGCCCGCGAGCGCGTCGGCTTCTCCCTCCACGAGACCGTCCTGTACGCCGGGACCGAGACCGCCATGTGGTACGCGAACCACGTCGAGGCGGTCGTCTGCACCGCCGGCGAGGCCGAACTGACCGACCACGAGACCGGGACGACGTACACGATCACCCCCGGCACGATGTACCTCCTCGACGGCCACGAGCGGCACAGCCTCCGGGTCAAGGAGGACTTCCGCTGCCTGTGCGTCTTCAACCCGCCGGTGACCGGCCGCGAGGACCACGACGAGAACGGCGTCTACCCGCTGCTGACCGAGCCCGAGGCGGGCGACGCCTGACCCCCCGATCGACCGCCCCTCCCCCGTACGTACGAGAAAGGCCCGCACCGCGATGACCACCGCCCCCGCCCGCCCCGTCGACCCGTACCCCACCCGCGGCACCGAGGAAGCCCTCGTCTACCGCAAGGAACCCGTCGTCTGGTCCGAGGAGGGCACGCCCGGCCCGTTCTGGCCGCGCGAACTCGAGGACTACGAGCGCAACGGCTTCTTCGCCGTCGACGCCCTCGTCACCCCCGAAGAGGTCACCGAACTCCGCGCGGAACTCGACCGCCTGGTCACCGACCCCGAACTCCGCAACGACGAACGGGCCATCGTCGAACCCCGCTCCCAGGAAATCCGCTCCGTCTTCGAAGTCCACCGGATCAGCGAGGTCTTCGCCCGCCTCGCCACCGACCCCCGACTCGTCGACCGCGCCCGACAGATCCTCGGCTCCGACGTCTACATCCACCAATCACGGATCAACGTCAAGCCCGGCTTCGGCGCCAGCGGCTTCTACTGGCACTCCGACTTCGAGACCTGGCACGCCGAAGACGGACTCCCCCTGATGCGCACCGTCTCGGTGTCGATCGCACTGACCCCGAACTTCACCACCAACGGCAGCCTCATGATCATGCCCGGCTCCCACCGCACCTTCCTCGGCTGCGCCGGCGAGACCCCCAAGGACAACTACAAGCGATCCCTGCAGATGCAGGACGCCGGCACCCCCTCACGCAAGGCACTCACCACCTTCGCCGAAGCCTGCGGAATCGAACACTTCACCGGCGACGCCGGATCCGCCGTCTGGTTCGACTGCAACGCCATGCACGGCTCCGGCGACAACATCACCCCCTTCCCCCGCAGCAACGTCTTCCTCGTCTTCAACAGCGTCGAAAACGCACCCGAACTGCCCTTCGCCGCCCCCGTCCGCCGACCCTCCTACATCGCCGCCCGGGACACCACGCCGATCGGCTGACCCTCCTTCCTGCCCCGCCCCCCCCCTGCGAAAGGACGCACATGACCACGCACCTCTCCCGCAGACACCTGCTCGGCGCCCTCGCCGTGCCCGGCCTGCTGGCCGCCTGCTCGCGCACGGAGGCCGGCACGGGCGCGCCCGGCGGGGACGCGGACCTGCTGGAGAAGCTGCGGAAGCAGGGCCACGTCCGGGTCGGCTTCGCCGGCGAGGCACCGTACGGCTTCCAGGACGGCGGCGAACTCGCCGGCGAGGCACCCACCCTCCACCGGGAGATCTTCACCGCCCTCGGCATACCCGAACTCAAGCCCACCCTCACCGAGTTCGGCGCCCTCATCCCCGGACTGCTCGCCGGACGATTCGACGTCGTCAGCGCCGGCATGGCCATCACCCCCGAACGCTGCGCCAAAGTCGCCTTCTCCGAGCCGGAGTTCGTCTCCCCCACCGCGCTCATGGTCCGCAAGGGCAACCCGAAGGGCCTGAGCGACCTCGCCTCCTGCGCGGCGAAGAACGCCCGTGTCGGCGTCCTGACGGCCGCCGTGGAGAGCGGGTACGCGAAGGCGGCGGGCGTCGGGGACGGGGCCCTGGTGTCGCTCGCCAAGCAGCAGGACGGCCTCGACGCCCTGCTCGCAGGCCGGATCGACGCCTTCGCCCTCACCGGCATCTCGCTGCGCTGGCTCGCCCGCACCAACGAGGGCAAGGCCGTGGAGGTCCTGGAGCCGTTCGTACCGGTCGTCGACGGGGTGCGGCAGTACAGCCCCGGCGGGGCGGTCTTCCGGCAGGGCGCGGTCTCGCTGCGGGAGGCGTTCGACCGCGAGCTGGCCCGGATCACCGGCGACCCGGCCCGCTACGTGAAGCTGATCGGGAAGTACGGCTTCACCGAGCGCGAAGTACCGCCGAGCACCCTGCGCACCGCGGAGCTGTGCGCGGGATGACCGAATCCGGCATGGCCGTGTTCCTGTCCGAGCTGGGCCGGGCCCTCCCGGCGATCGGACAGGGACTGCTGGTCACCCTGGAGGCCACGGCGCTCGGCGCGGCCCTCGCGCTGCTCGTCGCCTTCGCCCTGGGCCTCGCCTCCCGCTCCCGCTTCCTCGTCGTGCGCGGCGCCACCCGCGTCACCGTCGAGTTCCTGCGCGGCACTTCGCTGTACGTCCAGCTGTTCTGGCTCTTCTTCGCGCTGCCGATGCTCGGCTTCCGGCTGGAGCCGATGGCCTGCGGGGTGCTCGCCTTCGGCCTCAACTACGGGGCGTACGGGGCGGAGGTGGTGCGCGGCGCGATCGCGGCCGTGCCCGCCGCGCAGACCGAGGCGGCGATCGCCCTGGGCATGGGGCCGGGCCTGCGGCTGCGGCGGATCGTGCTGCCGCAGGCGTACCCGCTGATGGTGCCGCCCTTCAAGAACCTCCTGATCCAGCTCCTGAAGGCGACCCCGCTGCTGTCCCTGGTGACGGTCGCCGACCTGACCTTCACGATCGACCAGCTGCGGTCGGCGACGGGCGGCACGGCCGCCGCGTATCTGCTGCTGCTCCTGCTGTACTTCGCGCTCGCCGCGCTCCTGGGGGCCGGGATGGACGCCCTGGAGCGGCGTGCGAAAGCGCGCCTCGGCGTCACGGGCGGTGGTGCCTGATGGGAGGCATGTGGGACATGGAGGCGGCGCGGGCAGCGCTGCCCGTCGTCCTGTCCGGTTTCGGGGTCACCCTGCTGGCGACCGTGCTCGGCTTCGCCGTCGCGGTCGTCGCCGGGCTCGCCATCGCGCTGCTCCAGCGCTCGGGCGGCCGGTGGCTCGCCCTCGCCGTGGGCGCGCCGGCCGCGTTCGTGCGCTCGACGCCGGTGATGGTGCAGCTCTTCGCGGCCTGGGTGCTGGTGCCTGGCCTGGACCCGCTCACGCTGGGCGTCCTGGTCCTGGGCCTGCATTACGCCACGTACCTGTCCGAGGTGTACCGCGCCGGCATCGACGCCGTACCGAAGGGGCAGTGGGAGGCCTGTACGGCGCTGTCGCTGCCGCGCCGGCGGGTGTGGCGGGCGGTGGTGCTGCCTCAGGCCGTACGGAAGGTGCTTCCGGCGCTCGGCAACTACGCGGTCTCCATGTTCAAGGAGACGCCGTTCCTGTCGGTCATCACGGTGAACGAGATGGTGCACGAGGCGAGCACCTTCGGCAGCACCCACTTCGCCTATCTGGAGAGCTTCACCCTGGCCGCCGCCGTCTTCCTGCTGGCGAGCTGGCCGACGTCCCTGCTCGTGCGCCGACTGGAGGCCCGCCTTGCCCCGTGAGTACGCTCCCGCCGGAGCGGAGAAGGTCCGGTTCGACCGGGTGACGAAGCGATTCGGGGACGTCACGGTCCTCGACGGACTGGACCTGACGGTCGCGCCCGGCGAGCGGGTGACCCTGATCGGCCCGAGCGGCTCGGGGAAGACGACCATCCTGCGGCTGCTGATGACGCTGGAACGGGTCACGGAAGGCGTCGTCCACGTCGACGGCGAACCGTTCTCGCACATGCCGTCCGGCCCCGGTGGCGCGCTCGTCCCGGCGGACGAGCGCTACCTCGCCCCGCGCCGCCGCCGCATCGGCATGGTGTTCCAGCAGTTCAACCTCTTCCCGCACATGAGCGTCCTGGCGAACGTCATGGAGGCGCCCCGGCACGTCCTGGGTCTCGACGGCGACGAGGCCGCCGCCCGCGCCCGGGACCTCCTCGGCCTCGTCGGCCTCGCCGACAAGGAGGACGCCCACCCGACCAGGCTCTCCGGCGGCCAGCAGCAGCGCGTCGCCATCGCCCGCGCGCTCGCGATGCGCCCGGAGCTGCTGTTGCTGGACGAGGTGACCTCGGCCCTCGACCCCGAGCTGGTGGCGGAGGTCCTGGACGTCCTGCGGGACGTCGCCGACAGCACCGACATCACCATGCTCTGCGTCACGCACGAGATGGGCTTCGCCCGCGACATCTCGGACCGCGTCCTGATGTTCGACGGCGGTCACGTCGTCGAGTCGGGCCCGCCGGAGGGCCTGTTCGACGCGCCGGAGCACGAGCGGACGCGGGCCTTCCTGCGGTCGATCATGTGACGCGGCCCCGCCTCCGGGTCTGCGGGCGGTCGACCCGGAGGGCGAAGACCGTGGCCTGGACGGCGATCAGCGCCGTGACGCCCGCCGTGACGAGGACCGTCGTCCAGCCGTCCCAGATCTTCCCGACGACGATGCCCAGGAGGAACGGGACGCCCAGGATGCCGCCGAGCTTCGCGAAGCCGAAGCCGACCTTCGCCTGCACGGGCCGGCCGCTCGCGATACCGCGGGCGCGCCGCTCACCGCCGTACGCGCCGGTGAAGGCGACCGCGGCCAGCCAGGCGCAGGCGGCGGCGAGCCCGACGAGGGGCCCCACCTCGCTGTCCGGCCGCGCGTCGACGTCCTCGCTGCGGCCGGCATGGTGGGCGGAGACGCGCAGGTCCCGCCAGAGGGTGACCGTCACCTCGTCCCCGGGCCCGAGGACCTCCGACAGCTCGCCCCTCGTGCTCAGCTCCAGCGGCCGGTCCAGCGGGGCCGCCACCGGGGGACGCAGGCTCACCCGCAGGAACCGGGCCTTCCCGGAGGTCACCTTCTCGACGGACTCCACCGTGCCCCGTACCGTGCGCAGACAGTCCGCGTCGGCGGCCGTCGCCCGCTCCCCGGCCGCGCAGGGCACGGCGTCGAGGTAGGCCCGTTCGGCGTCGATCCGTTCGGGAAGCATCGCGCCGAGGCCCACCGCGCCGCCCAGGGCCAGTAGCCCGAGCAGTACGCAGAGCAGTCCCCACCCACGATGGCCCCGGGCGATCCTGCGCCGGTTCGTCTCCGGGAATCCCGTGTTCTCCGTGGTGTTCGTCGCCATCCGTGTCGCCCTCCCTAGCGACGCCCGGGCCCGCCTCCCGCGGTCCCGGACCGACCATATTGAGCCACGGAACGGCGATCACCTGGCATGTACGGCTCCAGCAGCCTGGCGCCCCCGTGGGTACCGGCCTCCGGCAACGTGGCGCCGTTCGGCACGGCCCGTCAGCGGCCCAGCGCCGCCATCGCCGCGTTGTGGCCGGGGATGCCGCTCACTCCGCCGCCGCGTACCGCGCCCGCGCCGCACAGCAGCACGTTCGGGTGGGCGGTCTCCACGCCCCAGCGTCCCGTCGTGCCGTCCGCGTACGGGAAGGACAGGTCGCGGTGGAAGATGTGGCCGCCCGGGAGGCGGAGGTCGCGCTCCAGGTCCCTCGGGGTCTTGGCCTCGATGCAGGGCCTCCCGTCCTCGTCGACGGCGAGGCAGTCGGCGATCGGCTCGTCCAGGTGGGCGTCGAGTTCGGCGAGGGTGGCCTTGAGGAGGGCGTCGCGGGTGGCGTCGTGGGCGGTGTCGGTGGCTGCGTCGGCGGGGAAGAGCCGGGCGGGGGTGTGGAGGCCGAAGAGGGTCAGGGTCTGGTAGCCCCGGTCGGCGAGCGCGGGGCCGAGGACCGACGGGTCGGTCAGGGAGTGGCAGTAGATCTCGGAGGGCGGCGCCTCGGGCAGCCGGCCGGCCGCGGCCTGGGCGTAGGCGGCCTCCAGCTGGCCGTAGCCCTCGGCGATGTGGAAGGTCCCGGCGAAGGCCTGGAGCGGGTCGACCGTGCGGTCGCGCAGCCGCGGCAGGCGGCGCAGCAGCATGTTGACCTTGAGCTGGGCGCCTTCCGCCGGGGCGGGCGGCGCCTCGCCGAGGAGGCCGGCGAGGGCCTGCGGCGAGGCGTTCACGAGCACCTGGCGGGCGGCGACCGTCCCCTCGCCGTCCCGGGTGCGGAAGGCGACCTCCGCCGTCTCGCCGTCCGTGTCGATCCGGATCGCCTCATGGCCGGTGACGAGCTCCGCGCCCGCGCTGCGGGCCGCGTCGACGAGCGCGTCGGTCAGGGCGCCCATGCCGCCGACGGGGACGTCCCAGTCGCCGGTGCCGCCGCCGATGACGTGGTAGAGGAAGCAGCGGTTCTGCGCCAGCGACGGATCGTGGGCGCCGGCGAAGGTGCCGATGAGGGCGTCGGTCAGGACGACCCCGCGGACCAGGTCGTCGGCGAAGTGCTCCTCGATCGCGGCGCCGATCGGCTCCTCGAACAGCATCCGCCAGGTGGCGTCGTCGTCGACCGCCGCCCGTAGTTCGGCCCGGGTCGGCAGCGGTCCGGTCAGCGTGGGGAAGATCCGCCCGGCCGCCCGTCGGATCCGGCCGTAGAACGCCTCCCACGCCTCGTACTCGCGCTCCGAACCCGTCAGGGCCGAGAAGGAGTCGCGGGTACGGTCCCCGCCGACCAGCAGCCCGGTGGGCCGCCCGCCGCGCACCACCGGCGTGTACGAGGAGACCGTCCGCTTCCGTACGGCGAAGCGCAGCCCGAGCTCGCGGACGATGGTGTCGGGCAGCAGGGACACCAGGTAGGAGTAGCGGGAGAGGCGGGCGTCGACCCCGGCGAACGGGCGGGTGGAGATCGCCGCGCCGCCCGTGCGCCCGAGCCGCTCCAGGACGAGGACGGAGCGGCCCGCGCGGGCGAGATAGGCGGCGGCGACGAGGCCGTTGTGGCCACCGCCGACGACCACGGCGTCGTACACGTCCCGGGAGAACTCCTGAGCTGCGCGCATGCCCCTTCGTAGCACGGGCCCGCGGCGGCGACCAGAGGCCGTGCCCGCAGGTTCGCGCGGGACGGTCCGGGTCCGCGGTCCGGCACGGGTGCGGGTGCGGAGTGGGTGCTCGGCGCTCAGAATGGCGCCGAACGGAAGAAAGGGAAAAACGTGACTTCCCAACCGCCGCCGCCGTCCGGCCCTCCGTCGGCCCCTCCCTCCGGTCCGCCCACGGGCCCGCCCTCGGGGCCGCTCTCCGGCGCGGCCACCCGCCCCGGCGTCGCCGGTCCCCCGGCCCCGCCCGCACCGCCCGGCGACGGCTCCGGTGGCGGCGGGGGCGGTGGCGGTGGCGGCGGGGGTGCAGGCGGTGGGGGCGGGGGTGGCGCCGAGCCGGGTGGTGGGAAGGGCGGCGGGGGTACGCCGTGGTGGCGGTCCGTGCCGAAGGTCGCCTCGCTGACGGCCGTCGTCGTCGCGGCCGCCGCGCTGACCGTGCTGCTCGTCGGCCGGTCGGACGACAAGGGCGACACGGCCGGCTCCGGCGGCGGGGAGGTCTTCCTGCAGAACACCTCCGCCTCCGGCCCCGACCCGTTCACCGCCTCGACCGCCCGCACGGACAGTTCGTCCGGCGCGGCCTCGCTGCCCCCGCGTACCGGCACGGCGGAGAGCGCCACCCCGCAGGTCTCGGGCTCCACGGCCGGCCTGTACGGCGGTACGCAGAAGGTGGCGAGCTGCAACGTGGAGCAGCAGGTGCGCTATCTGGCCGCGGAGCCCGACAAGAACACGGCCTTCGCCTCGGTGCTCGGGCTCCAGGCGAACGAGGTCCCCGGCTACCTGCGTTCCCTGACGCCGCTCCAGCTCCGGGTGGACACCCGGGTGACGAACCACGGCTACAAGGACGGCGCCGCCACCACGTACCAGGCGGTCCTCCAGGCGGGGACCGCGGTCCTCGTCGACAGCCGGGGCGTGCCGAGGGTGCGCTGCGCCTGCGGGAACCCGCTGACCGAGCCGGTGGCCCAGCAGCGGCCGAAGACGACCGGCACGCCGTGGCAGGGGTACAACTCCTCGCAGGTCGTGGTCGTGGCGCCGTCGGTGACGGTGGTGAACGTGTTCGTGGTGTACGACCCCGAGCGGGACTCCTGGTTCGCGCGGAAGCACGGCGACACCGGGCGGCACGACAAGCCGACCCCGCCGCCGCCCAAGCCCACGCCGACGACCACCTCCCCGTCTCCGTCGACGTCGTCCACGTCGCCGACCTCGCCGACGCCGTGCGTGACGGTGACCGGCGACGAGACGCCGACGCCGCAGGACGGCGTGACGCCGTCGCCGTGCCCGTCGACGCTCTCGCCGACGCAGACGACGCCCACCCCGTCGACGCCCGCCCCTTCGACCGACACCACGTCGCCGTCGTCCGAGACGCCGTCGGATTCCCCCTCGGACTCGCCGTCCGACAGTCCCGACACCTCTCCGAACGGCGGTACGACGGACGACACGGCGACCTCGACCACCACGACCACCACGACCACGGGTGGCACCGCCACGACGACGGACGGGACCGACGGGCCGTCGTCGTCCTCGGCCTCCACTGCCTCGTCGGCCTCCTCGGCCTCCTCGGCCTCGCCGCCGGAGGGCCGGTTCGGCAGGCTGCCGGAATGGGTGGCCTGAGCGGTGGATCCAAAATTCTGGATCCACCATTTGGATCCGATAGCCGAGATCCAAGATCCAGCACCCAATATCCAGATGCCGGCCCGACGGGTATCCGTGTACGGTCCAACGAGTGGAACCGTTGACTGAGAAAGAGATCCGTTCGTCGTTCGTGAACGCGACGAAGGGTGACGCCGCGCGGCTGAAGCTGCCGCTGGACTTCGCCGAGACGCCCTGGGAGCACCTGGACTTCCTGGGGTGGGTGGACCCGGGCGCGCCGCTCCGGGCGCACCTGGTGGTGCGCCGTGAGGACGGGCCGCTCGGGGTGTCCCTGCGAGTGCCGGCGGCGGGCCGGACGAGCGCGGTGAAGACGAGCATGTGCCAGATCTGTCTGACCGGGCACGCCTCCTCGGGCGTGACGCTGCTGGCGGCCCCGCTGGCCGGGGCGCGCGGCCGGGAGGGGAACACGGTCGGCATCTACGTCTGCGCCGACCTGGCGTGCTCCCTCTACCTGCGCGGCAAGCGCGCCCCCAAGCTGCGCGGGGTGCGCCACGAGGAGACCCTCACGGTGCCGGAGCGGGTGGCGCGTGCCATGGAGAACCTGGACGGGTTCCTCGCGCGCGTGACCGCGGGCTGAGCCCAGGGGCGGCCCGGCCGGGCCGCCCCTGCCGAACCCTCACTGGGTTCAGCGGAAGGCCTGCTCGCCGGTGAGCGCCTTGCCGATGACGAGGGAGTGGACCTCGCTGGTGCCCTCGTAGGTGAGGACGGACTCCAGGTTGTTGGCGTGGCGCAGCACCGGGTATTCGAGGGTGATGCCGTTGGCGCCGAGGATGGTCCGGCACTCGCGGGCGATGGCGATGGCCTCGCGCACGTTGTTCAGCTTGCCCACGCTGATCTGCTCGGGCGTCAGCTCGCCGGCGTCCTTGAGCCGGCCGAGGTGGAGGGCGAGCAGCATGCCCTTGCCGAGCTCGACGGCCATGTCCGCGAGCTTCTGCTGGGTGAGCTGGTAGGAGGCGAGGGAGCGGGCGAAGACGGTCCGGTCCTGCGCGTAGGAGATCGCGGTCTCCAGGCAGTCTCGGGCGGCGCCGAGGGCGCCGAACACGATGCCGAAGCGGGCCTCGTTGAGGCAGCCGAGCGGGCCGGAGAGGCCGCGGGCCTCGGGCAGCATCGCGTCGGCGGGGAGCCGGACGTCCTCCAGGACGAGCTCGGCGGTGACGCTGGCCCGCAGCGACAGCTTCATCTTGATCTCGGGGGCGCTGAAGCCGGGGGTGCCGGCGGGGACGAGGAAGCCTCGGACGCCTTCCTCGGTGCGGGCCCAGACGACGGCGACGTCCGCGACGGAGCCGTTGGTGATCCACATCTTGGTGCCGTTGAGGATCCAGTCGGAACCGTCCCGCTTGGCGTTGGTCCGCATGGCGCCCGGGTCGGAGCCGGCGTCGGGCTCGGTGAGCCCGAAGCAGCCGATGTACTCACCCGCCGCCATCTTCGGCAGCCACCGCTGCTTCTGCTCCTCGGATCCGAACTTCCAGATCGCGTACATCGCGAGCGAGCCCTGAACGGAGACGAGCGAGCGCAGCCCGGAGTCGACGGCCTCCAGCTCCATACAGGCGAGGCCGTACGCGACGGAGTTCGTCCCCGCGCAGCCGTAACCCTCCAGGTGCATCCCCAGCACACCCAACCCGCCGAGCGTACGCGCCAGTTCACGTGCCGGGATCTCGCCCTTCTCGAACCAGCCGGCGATGTGCGGGCGCAGCTCGCGGTCGGCGGCGGCGCGGACGGTGGCACGGATCTCGCGCTCCTCCGCGCTCAGCAGGCCGTCGACGGCGAGGAGGGCGAGGGGGTGGGTGGCGGTGGACGGCGAGGACTTCACGGGCGGCCTCCTGGCGGCTGTGACGAGGGTCGTGCTCGGCGTGGCGAGCCGAAGCGTAGCGGCAGATTGGATTTTGGATCCAGTATTGAAAATCCGATCTCCGGGTCCTACGGTCCCGATTGGATCCAATCTCCAATGTCCTGGATCCAGGATCCGAAAGCTTGGATCCAGGATCCGAGAGCTTGGATCCGATGTCGCCACGGAGGGAGCGCGGAATGCACAGGGACCATCCCGCCGGGGGCGAGCCCGGGGCCGACGCCCCGGCCGGTGCTCTGTCGGGCGTCGTCGTCGCCGACTTCGGGCGGGTGCTCGCGGGGCCGTACATGACGATGCTCCTCGCGGACCTGGGTGCCGATGTGATCAAGATCGAGCGGCCGGGGAGCGGGGACGACACGCGGGCGTGGGGTCCACCGTTCGCGGACGGGCAGGCGACGTACTTCCTGGGGGTGAACCGCAACAAGCGGTCGGTCGCCCTCGACCTGGCGGACCCGGAGGGCCGGGCGGCGGCGCGGGCGATCGTCGACCGGGCCGACGTGCTGGTGGAGAACTTCCGGCCGGGCACGATGGAGAAGCTGGGCCTGGGGTTCGAGGAGGTACGCCGGACCAATCCGGGTCTCGTGTACTGCTCGGTGACCGGGTTCGGGGCGGACGGCGGTGCCGCGCTGCCCGGGTACGACCTGCTCGTGCAGGCGATGGGCGGTCTGATGAGCGTCACCGGGGAGCCGGGCGGACAGGGGACGAAGGCGGGGGTCGCGCTCGTCGACGTCATCACCGGGCTGCACGCCGGTTTCGGGGTCCTCGCGGCGCTGCGGCACCGGGAGCGGACCGGGGAGGGCCAGCGGGTGGAGGTGTCGCTGCTCGGTTCGCTGCTCTCCGCCCTCACCAACCAGGCCGCCGCGCACCTCGGCGCCGGTGTCGTGCCGCGGGCGATGGGCAACCGGCACCCGAGCATCACCCCGTACGAGGTCTACGAGGCGCAGGACCGGCCGCTGGTCCTGGCCGTGGGCAACGACCGCCAGTTCCGGGCCCTCTGCGAGCGGCTCGGCCGTCGGGAACTGGCCGTGGACCACCGCTTCGCCACGAACACGGCGCGCGTCGCCCACCGCGAGGAGCTGACGGCGGAACTCTCCGCGACGCTGTCCTCGCGTACGGCGGACGCCTGGTTCGAGGAGCTGACCGCGGCCGGCGTGCCCTGCGGCCCGATCAACGACCTGGCCGGGGCCTTCGCTCTCGCCGACCGGCTGGGGCTCGGCGCCCGCGTCCCCGAGGGGGCCGCCGGTCCCGGGCAGGTGGCGCACCCGGTCCGGTTCGGCGCCACCCCGCCCTCGTACCGCTCCGCTCCCCCTCGGCTCGGCGAGCACACCGACGAGATCGTGGCCGGAATCAGGCCTGTGGACAACTCGAACGCGGGTCTGTGATCCGTAGCAAGATGACGACGGTCACACGAGCAACGGCAGGGAAAGGTCGGATCGATGAGCGGAGCGGTGGAGAGGCGACGGCCCCAGACGGCCCAGCAGTTCGTCCTGGAGGAGCTGCGGGGTGCCATCACCAGCGGTGAGCTCCGCCCCGGCGCGCCGATACGGCAGGACGCCCTCGCCGCCCGACTGCAGGTCAGCCGCGTCCCGCTGCGGGAGGCCCTCAAGGCCCTGGAGGCCGAGGGTCTGGTCGTCCATCACGTCCACCGCGGCTACTTCGTCGCCCAGCTGTCCCTCACGGACCTTGAGGAGATCTACCGGATCCGCGCCCTCCTGGAGACGGAGGCGGTCGACCGGGCGCTGACCCTGCGCCCGGACGGCTTCCACGAAGCCCTAGCCGGCATCCAGCGCGAGGTCGAACGCGCGGCGAAGGCGGGGGACGTGGCGGCGATGGCCGAGGCCAACCGCCGCTTCCACTTCGCCCTCATCGAGGGGTGCGGGATGCCCCGACTGGTCCGCATGATCACCACCCTGTGGGACTCCACGGACGCCTACCGCTCCTTGTACTACACCGACCCCGCGCACCGCGCCCAGGCCGTCCACGAACACCGGGCCGTCCTCGACGGCATCCTCCAGGACGACAAGGCCAACGTCCTCCGGTGGCTCGACGACCACCGCGCCCACGCGGTGGCGGCCCTGCGCGCCGTACTGGCCCCGCGGGAGGACTGAGGCGGCACGGCGGAAATCCGGGTGCCTCCGTCCCGCCCGGCCCCGCCAGCCGGGGCGGTCAGCGAGATCATCGAGATCGGGCTGACCCTCACGCAGGCCGAGGTCGACACCGGCGTCGACTTCGCGACCGCCTGCCGGATCCTGGCCCGCGACCACGCCGCCGCTACCCGCCCGTGGGCGAGCTGGGGCGACTACGACCGCAAGCAGTTCGAGCGGCAGTGCGCGACGGCGGACGCCGCGCACCCCTTCGGGCGGCTGCACACCAACGCCAAGGCCGTCTTCACCGAGGCGCACGGCCTGCGCCGCCGCCCCGGCATGGCCCAGGCGCTCGCCCACGTGGGACTCCCCTGGAGAAGCGTCACCATCGGGGCGAGGACGATGCCTGGAACATGGTCAGGCGGAGGGTTGCTGAAGGAGGGCTTGTCGGGCTGCCCTGAAGGCGGCGAAGCCTCGCGGGGACAAGGGGCCGCTGGGCTTCTGTGGGCGGGAAGCGGGTGCTTGGGCGGGTGGTGGCTGGACGCCTGCGCAGATCGCGCAGATGCCGGAGTCCTGGTCGGCGGGGAGAAGTCCGCCGCAGCCGTTGTCGCAGTCGGCGTAGGTCTTCCAGCGGCGTTTCCGGGCGGGGCGCTTGCGGTCGAGGCGGTCGGCGATCACGGCCGCGGCGGAGTAGAGCTTCTGAGGGAGTCCCTGGGTGAGGGCGTCGGTGATCTCGGCGGTCGTGGCACCGCGTTCGAGCCAGTCGGCGACGGGCGGGGCCAGCCGGGCGATCTGGCGGTCCGACAGGCGGAGTCGGGGGTCGATCGCCTCCAGGCGCCGCAGGATGCGGGCGGGTTCGGGGGTGGCGGCGAAGGCGGGGGTGGGCTCGGGCTGCGCGGTCGGCCGCGCCGGATCCGTCGGCTCCGTCGGCTCCTTCGGCTCCGTCGGCCTGATCCCCGGGTCCTTCCTCGGTGCCATGCTCGCCTCCCTCCCTGGCTCGTCTTCCGGCTGCTCAGCGAGCTCCCGCGCGGGAGGGGAGGGAGGGGTCTTTCCCCCGTCCTTTCCCAGGTCCTTCTCCCCGAATGGGGACGTTCCCGGGTCCCCGGTGGCCACGGGGCCGGTGACCGGACGGGTGGGAACCGGCTCCATGTCCCGGAGCGTGGGGAGTTCGTACACGTCGACCGTGGAGAAGATCTGCTGTGTCTCCGGGTCGCGCAGCGTCTCGGTCACCCAGTAGCCGAGCCTGCGCAGCTCCGCGACGGCGGCCGCGACCGAACTCCGGCCCTGCGGGTAGTCGTCGGAGAGGGTGCGCACGTTCTCCTGGATCCCGCTGGGGAGGGAGATGACGAGCGCGAGGATGCCTCGGGCGGTGTGCGACATGCGCCGGTCCTGGATGGCCTTGTTCGCCATCATGAAGAACTCGCGGTCATGGATCGGGATACGATGGATCTGCATCGGGAGTGGTCGCTCCTGGTGTCGTGCCCCCGGATGTTCGCGCATCGCGGGGGTTTTCGTCTCATGGCATGGCGAGGTCATCGGTGTTCGCGCACCGGTGACTCGTCGTAAGTCCAGTCTGACACGCAGTCACCGCCGGATCGGTCGAAACGACGTCACTCTTTCGGGTCTCCGGAGGGGCGAGCACCGCCCAGACCGTCTTGCCGCTGGGCGGGTACGGGACCACTCCCCAGCAGCCTTCGGTGAGAGCCGCCACCAGAGGCAGGCCCCTGCCGCCCTCCCCCTCCCCCGTCACCACGGGCAGGCGGTCGCCGCGCGCGTCGGTCACCTCGATGCGGAGGGTGCCGGCGGCCGTGTCCAGCGCGAGTCCGAGGCGGAAGTCCCGGCCCGGTACCGCTCCGTGGAGCACGGCGTTCGCGGCGAGCTCCGCCACCACCTGCTCGGCACGCTCCGTGATGTCCTGCGGGGCACCCCAGAAGTGAAGCTCCGTCAGCGTCAGGAGCCGGGCCAGGCGGGCGCCGCGCCGAGTCGGCGAGATCTGCTGACTGAACATGCGTACGGGTGGCAGCAGTTGAGGTGTCGTCTGGTTCATGAGGCCACAGTGGCGGGCGCGCGGGGCGACGCGCGAGAGCCGCACCCCGTACGCGTCGTCAGCGTACGGGCACCCAGGGTGGACAGTACGAGCTCCGCGCCGTCACGCTGAGTAGGCCGACCGCGGCAGCAGCCGCGGGTGCACGTGGAGGTGGGCGCCGTATGAGCACCGTCGAGATCGAGGGCGAAGAGCCGGAGCAGACGTCCGACGGGGAGCGCGAGCCCGACCCGTCGGACAGTCTGCGGACGTTCGGCGCGGTCGTCCAGGCCCTGCGCGAGCACTACGGACTCAGCCGGGCCGAGTTCGCGAAGATGGTCCAGTTCTCCACACACACGGTGGAGTCCGTGGAGTTGGGGCGGCGGATGCCGGACGAGACGTTCGTCGACCGGGGCGACACGGCCCTCGGGAACACCGGTGCGCTGCGGAGGGCCGCGCCGTTCCTCTCCCGCGCCGAGGCGGGGTTGGCGGTGTGGTTCCGGCGGTGGGCCCGTCTGGAGAAGGTCGCGGTCAGCCTGTGCACGTACGAGTGCCGGCTCGTACCGGGCCTGTTGCAGTCGGAGACGTACGCCAGGGCCGTGTTCGAGGGCACAATCCCGTTGCTGACGGACCGAAAGCTGGAGACCCAGCTCGTCGCCCGACAGAAGAGGCAGCGGATGCTGACGGAACGGCCGACGGTTCCGTTCAGCTTCATCGTGGAGGAGCACGTCTTCCGGCGCCGGTTCGGCAGCGCGGATGACATGCGGGAGCTCCTGGACCACGTCCTGGAAGCCAGCGCTTCCCGTAACGTGACGCTGCAAGTCGTACCGCTGGACGCGGGACTGCACGCCTGCCTGGACGGGGCGGTACGACTCCTCGAAGTCCCGGACGGAAGGCGGTTCGGCTACTCCGAGGGGCAGCAGAACGGGCGCCTCATCACGGACCCGAAAGAGGTGAGACTGCTCTACCAGCGCTATGACACACTGCGCTCGCAGGCCCTCAACCCCAAGGAATCCCGGGGCCTGCTGGAGCGACTGCGAGGAGAGCTATGACCGTCACGAAGGAACTCGCCTGGTTCAAGTCCAGCTACAGCGGCAGCCAGGGCGACGACTGCGTCGAGGTCGCCGTCGCCGGGCAGGCCGTTCACGTCCGGGACTCCAAGGACGTCCGCCGCCCAGCCCTCGCGGTCGGCCGCGAGGGCTGGGGACGGTTCGTATCCTTCGCCTCGGAGAAGTAGCGGACCCACCCGACCACGCGCCGTATGCTTGCAGGCTCTCAACCCCAGGAATTCCGGGGCCTGCTGGAGCGACTGCGAGGAGAGCTATGACCGCCACCAAGGAACTCGCCTGGTTCAAGTCCAGCTACAGCGGCACCCAGGGCGACAGCTGCGTCGAGGTCGCCGTCGCCGGGCAGGCCGTTCACGTCCGGGACTCCAAGGACGTCCGCCTTCCCTCCCTCGCGGTCGGCCGCGAGGGGTGGGGACAGTTCGTGTCCTTCGCGGCGAACGGCTGAGCGGTGCGCCGCCCGGCGGCGGGCGAGACGTCCGCCGCCGGGCCCGGCTCAGGTCCTGGTGTTCCGGAGGTGCGGGCCGAGATAGCCGACGTACACCAGTCCGGTGCGAGGCGTGTCGTCGTAGAAGTGCAGCCGGGGGGCGACCGTGTTGCCCAGGCCGATCTTCAGGTGGGCCTGCATGAAGACGACCTCGTTCTTGTCCACCTCTTTCGGTACCGGCAGCATCCGCTGCTTGCTCATCTTGTCGTCCTGGGCGACCCGGTCCGACTCCCGCATCGCCACCTTCGCCGCCGGGAACGGATGGGTCCGGGAGTCCTCCCCCTTGCACCAGCTGAGGAAGTCACCGCTGGCCTCCCCCTTGGCCGATGCCCCGGCGAAGTGGTCGAGCGCGAGGAGGCCGTCCCACGCCACCTGGAGCCAGCTGTCCACGGACTGGCTGTCGAGGTCGCGCGTGGTCTTCTCCTTTCCGGTGAAGCGCAGACGCGGAAGCTCACCGAACCGGTCGAGGAGATCGGAGAAGGTCTCGGGGTAGTCGATGTCCGGCGCGGCGGAGGCCGCGTACGCGAGCTCGTACTGTCCCGCCTCCGCCAGCCGCTCCTGGAGGAAGCGCACCTGCCGCTGGGCTGCCTGGAACTGGTCGTACAGCTCCTCGTTCTCCCCACGGAGCTGGTCCGCGGTGAGATCTGCGGTGTCGAGGTCCGTGTTGAGGTCGCTGATCCTCTTCGCCTGGGCGATCTCGGTCTCGCCGGCCTCGTTCAGCATCTCCCGGAGCGTCGCGTTGTCGCTCGTCAACCGCTCGACCTCCGAGCCGGACGTCTGGGGGCGCGGCCGGGTGCGCAGGATGGGCAGCGAGGCGAGGGCCTCCGGGAGCGGGTGGCGCTGGGCCTGGCGCTGCGGCAGCGCGGCGAGGGTCTTCCCGGCCCTGTGCATGTCGGCCTCGATCGTCCTCCTGGACATCACGGGGTGCCGCTGGGCGTCCGGCTTCCACGCGGGGTCGACGCCCGGGAGGTACGTACGGATTCCGCCGCCGAACACCGGGTGGAATCCGAGCACGTCGTTGAACGCCGGCTGGGCCTCGGGGGACAGGACGTACAGCGTGGCGAGGCCGGGGAGGTGCTGGAACGCCTTCTCGACCGTGGCCTCCGCCCAGTCGTCCGCGTCCGTGCCGTAGGGGACGCTGGCCACGACGATCGGCAGCCTGCGCTCGGTGTCGCACAGCTCCTCGATGACCTCCGGTACGTCCTCCGGCTCGATGAAGGTCGGTTTCGCCTTCACCTCGGCCAGGCCGTCCCTGGCGTCGAGCGCGTCCAGGAGCAGACGCGCGATGCCAGGGGTGTTCGCGGCCTTCGGGGGCCGTCCGGGAAGGGAAGGCCGGTTCTCGACGTCGACCTGGATCCAGGTGCGACGCTGGTCGTCCTGGAGGTCCGCGCGGACGACGAGCGTCGACTGCCAGATCCCCATCTGCGGCGAGACGGTCTCGCGCATCCGCCAGCGGGTGTACGCGCCGCGCTGACCGGACGACGAGTCCTGGTCGAGGGTCACGTTCGCGGCGATCTCGTTGCGCCCCTCGTCGAGCGCCGACGTGTCATAGCGTTTGCCTTCGAGCCAGGCGTAGAGCTGTTCCTCGACGTGGGCGGACGTCGTGACGAAGTCCTGTCCCGTCGACACGACCATGCGGTAGCCGCGAGGTTCCATGAACGGTCCTTTCGAGGCGTCAGCCGGACGTGGCGCCGGCTGCGAGCCGCACGGTGGTCAGGTCGCCCTCGGTCATGCCCTGGGAGCCGGAGAACGTCCACTCGGCCGGGCTCGCGTCGGCGGGGATCTTGTAGACGAAGACGGCGTCCCGCTTGAACCCGGGCTGCAGTTCCTCGCCGCAGGCTTCCGCCTTCTGATTGGCCTTGACCAGGAACAACTCCTTGATGGCGTCGAACTTCCGCCCCTCGGCGTCGACGAGACCCTGCGAGATCCCGCCGCCGCACACGGGGTCGAAGGAGTCGGTGCCGTCGTTCTGGACGGTCGTCTCCAGGATCGCGAACTTCGCTCCCGTACCGGCCTTGAGGATCTTGTCCGAGTCGAAGTCGTAGAGCGTCACCGTCGCGGCCTCACCGACCTTCTTGACGACGACCGTCGCGCCGCCGCTCTTCGCCTTCTCCCCCACGGCGAAGTCCTTGGTGGCCGGTGTCGGGCTGGGGACCGTCTCCGGCTCCAGCGGGGGATCGGCCGGGTACGTGCGGGTGTCCTGCCATATCGACGGGCTGACCACGGGCGCGGCGCCGTCCTCGACGTCGCCGCTGCCGCCTCCGACCAAGGCGGCGGTGATGCCGGAGGACACGCCGGCGACGAGGACGGTCCAGACGGCGACCAGGACGGCGGTGCGGCGGGAGGGGCCGGGTCTGGCGGGTACGGGGACGGGCGGGGTGGGAAGGGTGGGTTCGTCGGTGGGTCTGGGCGGGATCATGACAGAAGGCTCCTCGGATGCGGGCCCGTCCGGAAGGGGGCGGGACTGGTTGGGGGGCATCATCGCGATCGGGTGCGCGGCAGGATCTGTTTTCCGCCGAAGTCCGCTCGACGCGGCCGGGGGCCGACGTGGATACCCTGACGCCCGGACCCGAGGAGGAAGCATGGCGCGGATGCCGTCGGCGGAGCGACGCCGGCAGCTGGTCGAGGCGGCGATCAGGGCGATGAGCAGGGACGGGGTGGCCAGGACCACCACCCGGTCCATCTCCGCCGAGGCCGGGGTCTCGCTGAGCGTCTTCCACTACTGCTTCGACTCCAAGCAGGCGCTCCTGGAGGCGGCCATCGAGACGATCATCGGCGACTACGTGGCGCGGGTGATGCGGGCGGTCGAGCCCCGGGCGACGCTGCGCGAGACGGTACGGGCGGCGCTGCGCACGTACTGGGAGGACGTCACCGCGCATCCGGAGCACCACCTGCTGACGTACGACCTCACGCAGTACGCGCTGCGCGAGCCGGGGTTCGAGCACCTGGCGCGGGCCCAGTACGAGCAGTACGTACGGTCCGCGACGGCGCTGGTGGAGCAGGTGGGGGCGGTACGCGGGTCCGAGCCGAAGGTCCCGGTGCCGACGCTGGCCCGGCACCTCGCGGCGGCGGTGGACGGGATGACGCTCCAGTACCTGGTACTCGGGGACGAGCAAGCCGCCGAGGAGCAGCTGGAGTTGACTGCCGATCAGCTGGTTCTGCTGATCGAGGGGTGAGCCCGGGGAGTCCCCGCGGAGCTGCCTCAAGGCCGCTCCCGGGAAAACCCGAACTCACCAGTAGGTCGTTTGTCCTGGACTCTTGACTCGGTCCTTCAACACCGCGATCCTCGGGGCGCCCGGTACACCCCCACCGACCGGAGGCTTCCCGACCATGTCCCCACGTACGACCTGGATGTCCCCACGTACGACCCGGACGCGCCGCCTCGGCCTCGTGTCCCTCTTCCTCGCGCTCGCGGCCGTGCTCTTCGGTGCCGCGCCGGTCCCCGCCGCCGGTCCGTCGTGGTGGGAGCCGGCGGCGCGGCCGGCGCCCGATTCGCAGATCAACGCCACGGGCGCGCCGTTCACCGGCACCGACGCCCAGGGGCGGGTGCGCGGCTTCGTCGACGCGCACAACCACGTGATGTCCAACGAGGGCTTCGGCGGCCGGCTGATCTGCGGCAAGCCCTTCTCCACCGCCGGGGCGGCCGACGCCCTGAAGGACTGTCCCGAGCACTATCCGGACGGCTCGGGCGCCCTCTTCGAGAACCTGACGGGCGGGGCGAACGGCAAGCACGACCCGGACGGCTGGCCGACCTTCGCCGACTGGCCGGCGCACAACTCGCTGACGCACCAGCAGAACTACTACGCCTGGCTGGAGCGGGCGTGGCGGGGCGGTCAGCGCGTGCTCGTCAACGACCTGGTCTCCAACGGGCTGTTGTGCTCGATCATGCCCCGGGACCGCGGCTGCGACGAGATGGAGGCCATCCGCCTGGAGGCCCGCAAGACCTATGAGATGCAGGACTACGTCGACTCGATGTTCGGCGGCCCGGGCAAGGGCTGGTTCCGCATCGTCACCAGCGCCGACCAGGCCCGCTCGGTGATCGAGCAGGGCAAGCTCGCCGTCGTCCTCGGCGTGGAGACCTCGGAGCCGTTCGGCTGCAAGCAGATCCTCGACGTCGCCCAGTGCGACAAGGCCGACATCGACCGCGGCCTGGACGAGCTCTACCAGCTCGGCGTGCGCAGCATGTTCCTGTGCCACAAGTTCGACAACGCGCTCTGCGGCGTCCGCTTCGACAGCGGGACGACCGGTGTGGCGGTCAACATCGGCCAGTTCCTTTCCACCGGCACCTTCTGGTCGACCGAGAAGTGCGCCGGACCGCAGCAGGACAACCCGATCGGGCTCGTCGCGCCCGCCGCGATGGCGGAGAAGCTGCCCGCCGGGGTGAGCGTGCCCGGTTACGCCTCCGACGCCCGCTGCAACACCCGCGGACTGACCCGGCTCGGCGAGTACGCGCTGCGGGGCATGATGGACCGGGGCATGATGCTGGAGCTCGACCACATGAGCGTGAAGGCGGCCGGCCGGGCCCTCGACATGCTGGAGGCCGAGGAGTACCCGGGCGTCCTGTCCACGCACAGCTGGATGGACCTCGACTGGACCGAACGGCTCTACAAGCTGGGCGGGTTCACGGCGCCGTACATGCACGCCGCGCAGGGCTTCATCGGCGAGGCGAACGGGAAGGCCGAGCTGCGCGAGAAGTACGGCGTCGGCCTCGGCTACGGCACCGACATGAACGGCGTCGGCGGCTGGCCGGGACCGGTCGGCACGGACGCGCCGAACGCGGTCACGTACCCGTACCGCAGCTTCGACGGCGGCACGGTCCTCGACCGTCAGGTGACCGGCGAGCGGACCTGGGACCTCAACACGGACGGGGCCGCGCACGCCGGTCTCGTCCCGGACTGGATCGAGCAGATCCGGCTCACCCCGGGCGGTCCTGACGTCATCGACGACCTGGCGCTCGGCGCCGAGTCCTACCTGCGGACCTGGCGGGCGACGGAGCGGCACGAGCCGGGGGTCAACCTCGCGGCCGGCGTGCCGACTTCGGCGAGCAGCACCGAGTGGAACCCGTTCGTCAGCTACGCCTCCGGGCGCGCCTTCGACGGCGACACCGGTACGCGCTGGGCCAGCGACTGGTCGGACGACCAGTGGCTCCGGGTGGACCTCGGCGAGGTCCGGCGGGTCGGGCGGGTGACGCTGGACTGGGAGCGGGCGTACGCCCGGCAGTACCGGATCGAGGTCTCCGAGGACGGGGAGAACTGGCGGTCGGTGTGGTCGACGGCCGCCGGGGACGGGGGGTTCGACACGGCCGAGTTCGCGTCGACGCCGGCGCGGTACGTGCGGGTGCACGGGGAGCGGCGGGCCACGCAGTGGGGGTACTCGCTGTATGAGGTCGCGGTTACGCGCTCCTGAGCGGGGCCCGGGCCCGCACCTGCCGTACGGAGCCGTACGGCAGGTGCGGGTTCAGACGCGGAAAACCCTGGCCCGGCAAGGGACGCCGTCGGCAGGGGGTCAGCCCTCGGTCGGGCCCGTCCAGTCTGCCGGTACGTGGGCGAGGCGGACTCGTTGGGGGTGGTCGCCCACCTCCACCGAAGCCACGCGCTCGCCGGTGGTGAAGTCGATGGCGCTGACGCGGTCGGCGCCGCTCTCGGAGACGACGCAGGCCTTGCCGTCGCCGCTCACGGTGGCCCAGTAGGGCTTGCTGGTGGGGACGAGCGGGCCCTGGGCGAGGGTGGCGCGGTCGACGACGGTCGCGTAGTCGTCCATGGTGCCGGCGACGCAGAGCTTGCTGCCGTCGGGGCTGATCGAAAGGCCGTGGTGGCGCGAGTCGTTGACCCAGGTGGTGCGGTCGGGGTCGGTGTCGGGGTTGCCCGGCAGGGCCTTGAGGCGGGTGACGCGGTCGCTCTCGACGTCGTACTCCAGGAAGCCGTTGAGGAAGGAGACCTGGAAGTAGAGCTTCTTCTCGTCCGGGGTGAAGACGAGGGGGCGGACGGCGTCGGAGAGGTCGTCGCGGCCGAAGGCGTCGAGGCGGGAGCGCATGTCGATCACGCGGACCGTCTCGAAGGTCGTCGCGTCCACCACGGTGATCCTCCGGTCGCCCTTGGTCCAGTCGAGCCAGGGCGCGTCGAGGGCGGTGGTGACCTCGCCGATCGACATGTTCCAGAGGCGGCCGTCGGCGGTGAAGACGTTCTCGTGGGGCTTGTCGCCGGTCTTGAAGCTGCCGAGCTGACGGCCGGTGGCGATGTCGAGGACGTGCACGGTGTTCGCCGTGGAGGCGGAGACGGCGACGCGGGTGCCGTCCGGCGAGACCGCCATGTGGTCGGAGCGGTAACCAGCCACGGGGAAGCGCCAGTTGACGCGTCCGGTGCGGAGGTCGATGGAGACGACGTCCGCGAAGCTGGGGCGGGAGACGACCATGGAGCCGCCGTCGGGGGTGGCGTACATGTCGTCGACGAACTGGTCGTGGCCCTCGCCCGGTCCGCTGCGGACGCCGAGGAAGAAGGCGAGCTTGACGGGGTTGAGGTAGATCTCGCGGAGGCGCTCCTCCTTGTCGGGGACGACGTTCACCCGGCCGATGCGGTGGAAGTCGCCGCGGGAGGCGATGACATCGGCGGTGCCGTCCCAGTTGTTGCCGACGAACATGACCTCGCGCAGGGCCGCGTCGGCGGCCTTCGCGGGGGCGGTGTCCGCGAGGGCGGCGGGGGCGGCGACGGCGGGGGCGAGGAGGGTGAGGGAGGCGGTGAGGGAGGCGGCGAGGGCGACCGCGATACGGCGGGTCCGGGTCGTACGAGCCGAGGGCATGGGGCAGCCTTCTTCCGTGTGGGGACAGCGACTTACCGGAGGTAACCCGCAGGTAACCACGGACCCGCGCCGCCCACAAGACGTCTCCCGCACCCCTGTTCCCCCCTCCTTCGGCCACCCCGGCCGTACCGCCTCCCGAGCCGATGCGGGATCATGGAACCATCACCCGCAGAAGGGACGGAACGGACGATGAGGAACCGCAGTGTCGCGGACCTGATGACGCCGACGGCGGTCGCGGTCCAGCGCGGGACACCGTTCAAGGAGATCGCGCGGCTCCTCGACGAGTACGGCATCACGGCCGTCCCGGTCGTCGACGACGAGAACCGGCCCGTGGGCGTGGTCTCGGAGGCGGACCTGCTGCGCCGGCACACCGCCAAGGACGGCCCCAGCACCGCCGAGGCGATGATGTCGAGCCCCGTGCGCACCGCACGCCCGTCCTGGACGGCCGTCGAGGCGGCCCGGCTCATGGAGCGGCACCGCGTCAAGCGGCTGCCGGTCGTGGACGCGGACGGACGGCTCATCGGCGTCCTCAGCCGCAGCGACCTGCTCCAGCTCTTCCTGCGCCGTGACCGGTCGATCCAGGAGGAGATCCGCGAGGACGTCGTGGTCCGCATCCTCGGCCTCTCCCCCGCCGCCGTCCACATCGACGTCGACGAGGGCCGGGTCACGCTCAGCGGCACCCTGGGGCGGAAGGACCTCGGACCGATGCTCGTACGGCTCTGCGAGTCGGTGGACGGGGTGGTCGAGGTCGTCGACCACCTGGTGGTCGAGACGCCCGAAGCGTAACCACGGAAGGGCGGAAGGGCGGAAGGGCGGAAGGCCAGCGCCGAGGGGGAGGCTGTACGGGACGGACCGCGGCCCGGCGGGAGCAGTGCGGCTCGCACGCCGGGCCGTGGCCCGCCTGGCGGCGGGCTCCTCAGGGCGCCACGCTCTTCAGGAGACCGCCTCCGGCCAGCCGTATCCGGGACCCGTGCGCGACGGTACGGTCCCGGCGCCCACCGCCTCCATCTCGCGGTTGGCCTCGCGCATCAGCTTGCCCGCCAGGTCCTTCATGGCCCGGCTCGCGGCCAGCTCGTCGCCGATCACGGGCACGTCGGTGTCCGTCGGGTTGCAACGGGCCGATCCGTGCCCCGTGAAGGTCGCCGTCCCCGTGTCGAGCCGGGCCTCGGCCTCGGTGCGGCCCGCCTCCTCGCTCAGCTCCAGGCCGACCCTCCATTCCAGGTTCCGCGTCATGGTCTGCCTCCTCGCACGCCGGTCGGCACCGCCGGGGCCGCCCTGCGGCGCCCGGGGCGCTGCTCCCCCCGCTCCTTCCAGGATCCGCCCGCCGGGGCCGGGGCGCACGGGGAGCGACGGAGCGCGGAGGCGCGTGTTCCGCACGGGTGGCGCGGGAACCACCCCCCGCACGGAGCACGGACACGTCACGGCGAAGGGGTACCGCTATGGCCGGCCGGTCGGGCGCCCGGAAACGGCTGGAGGTGCTCCAGGTCGTCGTGGCCGGACTCGGGGTCCCCGCGAGCCTGGGCATCGGCGTGATCCTGCACGCGAGCGGGCTGCACCCCGGCATCGGCCTCGCCGCCACCGCCGTCGTCCTCATGGCCACGGCCGCCGCCCTCGCGAAGATCGACGCCCTGCTGTCCCGCTATCCCGCACCGCCGTCCCAGCGCGGCCGCCGTACGGACCGGGACCGGGACGAGGGCGGTGGCGGTGACGGTGGCTTCCTCTGATCTCCGAGTGCCCGCCGCGTATCCCCGGTCCCTCAACACCCCTGCCCGGCAGCCGCTTCGTATCGTGATCACGGGTCGTGACCGGCGCACGTGGCGCACCGCGGGGAAACGGCCCGATCCTCGGACCCGACGTCGACCGCCCGGGCGACCGGGTCCCGCTCGGGCCCGGACCCGCTCACCGCCGCGCCCGTCGGCACGCTCACCGACGGGGCCTGCGGCGGCCGGACCCTCACCTGGTGGCTGCGCCGACACCCGCTCGTCCAGGGACTGGGCTTCCGGCCGGGGTCACCTCCGCCTCCGGCGGTTTGCTGCCCTTCCGCGACGGCGTCACCCAGCCCACCGGCACGGCGTCGCCACGATCGCCGGGCCGGGCGGCTCGGTCCGCTCGGGCGAGGTCGAGGGCCCTGTCGGGAGCTGGGCGTCACCCTCGCCCGGACGGGGGCGCCTCGCGCACGACCGAGGCCCGCCGCCCGCGGCTCAGGCCGGCGGCTCCTGCCGCTCCCCGTCGGGAAGGGCGTGCGCGAGCAGGAACTCGGTCGCCCCGGCGATCGCCTCCGCGTAGGTGCCGTGCACCGGCTGGGACTCCTCCTCCGCCTGGTCCGCGGCGGTGGCGGCGTACCACCAGGCGTCGGCGTCGGGGTCGTGGTGGACGACGGCGGTGCCGCCCGCGTAGTGGAGCGGGATGGACTCGGCGGAGGACTTCCTGACCACGGCGTGCGGCCACTTGACACGGGCGGACTGGCGCTTGATCCCGCCCCAAGCGGCGCCGAGCTGGGCGTAGTTGGCCCCGCTGCGGCCCGCCACGGTGGCGGCGGACTCCGCGAGCCGGTCGACGGACCGCTTGGCCTCGTACAGGGACCGCAGGACGGCCAGCTGCACGTCGGGCGCGGCCATGAGGACCGGATCGTGCGCCTTGCCCTCGGCGCGGTAGGCGAGGAGGCGGGTCGAGATCCGCTCGGCCAGGGCACGGACCGCCTCGTGGACCCGCTCGTCCATGGTGAAGGCGTCGTCCTGGGTGGGCTCGCTCCAAGGAGGCTCGACCAGGTTCGCGAAGGCGGCCCAGAAGTCGTCGTCGGTCTTGTCGGGGGTCGGGATGCCCGCCCCTGTCGCATCGCTCATACGACAACTCTAACTGTCGCAATGTCATTACGACAGTTATTTATGTCGATGCGTCGTTGCTCGTGTCGCTACGCCTCGGCGTCGGGGAGTTCGGCGCGGACGCGGCGGGACGGGCTGAAGGCGTAGAGGTCGAGGACGCCCGGGGGGTCGGCGAGGCCGGGGCCGCCGGCCTCTATCCAGTCGGCGATGTCCTGGGCGGCGTCCGGGTCGTTGACGAGGCCGAGCCAGACCGGGCGGCCGCCCGCCGCCCGTCCGGCGGCGGAGGGCTGGACGACGACGACGTTCGCCCGCTCGCAGGAGTCCAGGCAGCCGGTGACCCGGACCCGGGCGCCGTCCGGCACGGCGCGGCGCAGGGCGGCGAGCTGGGCCGCGTGGTCGACGCCGGGGATCTTGGGCGTGCCGCAGCAGCAGCCGCGGCACACGGTCACCGTGCAGGTGGCGGACGCGCCGGCGACGGCTGTCCTGCGCTTGTCGGTGCGGCGGCTCATCACGTCTCCTGGTGGGGGGTCGGGCGGGAACGGCGCCAGGCGCCGTCGGCGAGCAGGCGCAGGCCGTTGAGGCCGACGAGGACGGTGGAGCCTTCGTGGCCGGCGACGCCCAAGGGCAGGGGCAGCGTACCGACGAGGTCCCAGACGGCCAGCACGGCGATGAACGTTCCCGCGATCACGAGGTTCTGGATCACGAGCGCGCGGGCCCTGCGGGACAGGTTCACCACGGTGGGGATGGCGGCGAGTTCGTCACGTACGACGACGGCGTCGGCGGTCTCCAGGGCGAGGTCCGAGCCCGCCCGGCCCATGGCGACGCCGATGTGGGCGGCGGCGAGGGCGGGGGCGTCGTTGACGCCGTCCCCGACGACCAGGACCTTGGCACCCGCGTCCCGGAGCTCGTGGACGGCGGCGACCTTGTCCTGGGGCAGCAGCCCGGCCCGTACGTCGGTGATGCCGACGTCGGCGGCGAGGCGGGCGGCGGCGCGCGGGTTGTCACCGGTGACCAGGACCGGCGCGCGGCCGGTCAGTCCGGCGAGGGCGCGGGTCGCGGCGGCGGCCCCGGGGCGGAGCCGGTCGGCGATCCCGAGGACACCGGCCGGTCGTCCGTCGACGGTGACCACGACGGCGGTACGCCCCTCCGCCTCCAGTCCGGCGGCGAGGACGGCGGCCGGGTGCGCGGGGTCGCCGAGGAGGCGGGCGGGGCTGCCGACGGCGACGGTCCGGCCGTCGACGGTGGCGGTGACGCCCGTGCCGGGGGTGGAGGCGAAGTCCTCGGCCGCCGGCGGCTCCACTCCCCGCGCGCGGGCCGCTTCCACGACGGCGCGGGCGAGGGGGTGCTCGCTGGGGTACTCGGCCGCGGCGGCGAACCGCAGGAGCGCGTCGGCGTCGAAGTCTTCGGCGTCGAAGGCTTCGACGTCGGCGTCGAGGGCGTCCACGTCGTGACCCCGGGCGGCCAGGGGGTGGACGTCGGTGACGTGCGGAGTGCCCTCGGTGAGGGTGCCGGTCTTGTCGAGGGCCACCGCGTCGATCTGGCCCAGGCGCTCCATGACCACGGCGGACTTCACCAGGACGCCGTGGCGGCCGGCGTTGGCCATGGCGGAGAGGAGCGGGGGCATGGTGGCGAGGACGACGGCGCACGGGGAGGCCACGATCATGAAGGTCATGGCCCGGAGCAGGGTGGACCGGAGGTCGGAGCCCAGGAGCAGCGGGATCGTGAAGATCAGCAGGGTGACGGCGACCATGGCGAGGCTGTAGCGCTGTTCGACCTTCTCGATGAAGAGCTGGGTCGGCGCCTTGGTCCCCGCGGCTTCCTCGACCATCGCGACGATCCGGGCGATCACCGACTCGGAGGGGTCGCGCTCGACCCGTACGCGCAGGGCACCGGAGCCGTTCAGGGTGCCGGCGAAGACCTCGTCGCCCGGCTGTTTGGCCACGGGCAGCGGTTCGCCGGTGATGGTGGCCTGGTCGACGTCGCTCGCGCCGTCGAGCACGCGGCCGTCGCCGCCGATCCGTTCGCCGGGCCGGACGAGGACGACGTCGCCGACGGCGAGGGAGCCGGCCGGGACGACCTCCTCCGTGCCGTCGTCCGCGAGCCGTGTCGCCGTCTCCGGCGCCAGGTCGAGCAGGCCGCGTACGGAGTCGGCGGTCCGGGCGGTGGCGACGGCCTCCAGCGCGCCGGAGGTCGCGAAGATGACGATGAGCAGCGCGCCGTCGAGGACCTGCCCGATGGCGGCGGCGCCGAGCGCGGCGACCACCATCAGGAGGTCCACGTCCAGGGTCCGTTCCCCGAGGGCCTTCAGCCCCTCCCAGCCCGGCTCCCAGCCGCCGGTGGCGTACGTGGCCGCGAACAGCGGGCCCCACAGCCAGGCCGGCGCGTCGAGCAGGTACAGCGGGAGGGCGGCAAGGAACAGCAGCAGGGCCGCGAGCGCCCAGCGGGCCTCGGGCAGCGCCAGGACGCGGGTGCGCCGTCGGGGCGGTACGCGGTCCGGGTGCGACGACGGGGCGACGGGGGTCTGCGGCCCGGGGCTCCGCAGGACTGAGGACATGGCGAAGCAACCCTTCACGGGGGCCGGTGGGACGATGCGCCCACCATACAGGAACACATGAATAGGTCTTCAGGTGTCTTCCGTATCATGGTCACATGGGCCACGGACCGATTGCCACCAGCACCACCCGCGAACGCCTCGACGCGGTCGGCGCCACGGACGTCGCCGCGACGCTCCAGGCCCTCGCCACGCCCTCGCGGCTGTACATCCTGGCGCGCCTGCGCGAAGGGCCCTCCTCGGTCGGCGAGTTGGCGACGGCCGTCGGCATGGAGCCCTCCGCCTGCTCCCACCAACTGCGCCTGCTGCGCAACCTCGGACTGGTGACGGGCGAGCGCCACGGCCGCTCGATCGTCTACGCCCTCTACGACAACCACGTCGCCGAACTCCTCGACCAGGCGCTGCACCACGTCGAGCACCTGCGCCTCGGCGTCCGCGACCTGCCGGCCGAGCTCGGCGCGTCGTCCGGCACCGGCCAGTAGCCCGTAGAAAAGGGGCAAGATCCCGCTGTGGTAATTTGCCGAGGCCAGTCGTACCTCTGCACGTATCCACGCGGTACGCGCACGGGTCAGGGAATCCGGTGGGAATCCGGAGCTGACGCGCAGCGGTGAGGGTGACGGGCGGGACATCGGCCACTGGGCCCCGAGCGGGGTCTGGGAAGGCGTTCCGTCCGGACGACCCCGAGTCCGAAGACCTGCTGGCGGCCCGGGCGGCGGTCGTACGGCGCCCGGGGAGCACCGTACATCAGGCTCCGCGCATGAGCCGTGACGCAGAGGACTCTTCCCCGTGCCCTTCGCACACCCTGCCCCTCGCCCCTTCCGTTCCGCCGCGCTGCTCGTGGCCGGTGCCGTGCTCGTGGCCGGCTGCGGCTCCGGCGGGACGGCGTCGCCGGGCCCGTCCGGAGCGAAGGGGACGGACGCCGCCGGGTATCCCGTCCGCCTCGACAACTGCGGACAGCGGGTCGAGGTCCCCGCAGCGCCCCGCCGGGCCGTCGCCCTCGACCAGGGCTCGGCCGAGATCCTGCTCTCCCTCGGCCTCGCCGACCGGATGGCGGGCACCGCCACCTGGACGGACCCGGTGCTCAAGGGTCTGGAGAAGGCGAACGCGTCCGTGCCCCGGCTCGCCGAGCGCTACCCGTCGTTCGAGAAGGTGCTCGACGCCGAACCCGACTTCGTCAGCGCCTCGTTCCTCTACACCCTCGGCAAGGGCGGTGTGGCGCCCCGCGAGCAGTTCACGAAGCTCGGCGTCCCCACCTACCTCTCCCCCGCCGACTGCGTCGGCAAGGACAACGGCGGCGACGGCGACGGCGTGCGCACCGAGCCGCTCACCATGGACGTCGTGTACGGCGAAGTCCGCGACCTGGCACGGGTCTTCGGGGTGCCGGAGCGCGGCGAGAAACTCGTCGGGGAGCTCCGCGCCCGGGTGGAGAAGGCCAAGGCGGGCGCCGACTTCGGCGACGCGTCCGTCCTGTACTGGTTCTCCGACTCCCAGGGGCCGTACATGGCCGGCTGCTGCGGCGCGCCGGGGATCATGAGCGGCACGCTCGGCGTGAAGAACGTCTTCGACGACACGAAGGAGGAGTGGCCGCAGATCAACTGGGAGACGGTGGTGGACCGCGACCCCGACGTGCTGGTGATCGCCGACCTGACCCGCAGGGCCCAGTCGGCCGAGAGCGCCGCGAAGAAGATCGAGTTCCTGGAGTCGCACCCGGTCACCCGGAACATGACGGCGGTCCGGAAGAAGCGGTACGTGATCCTCAGCGGGCAGGCCATGAACCCCACCATCCGCACCGTGGAGGGCATCGAGCAGCTGGCCGCGGCCCTGCGCGCGCACGGGTTCGCGAAGTGACCTCGGCACGGGTGCGCGACGTGACCTCGGCACGGGCGCGCGAAGCGACCTCCGCGCGCTCTTCCCGCGCGCTCACTCCGCGCACGCCGCTCATGCCGCTCGCCGGGGCCGTCGGGGCCGCTCTCCTCTGCGTCTCGGTCGCGCTCGCCGTCACCATCGGCCCGGCCGACATCCGGGTCGCCGACGCCTGGTCCGTCGTCGCCTCCCACCTCGGCGGGGAGCCGTCGGGACTGAGTGCGATCCGCGAGGGCATCGTCTGGGACCTGCGACTGCCGCGCACCCTCCTCGCCGCCGTGTGCGGGGCCGGGCTCGCCGTCTGCGGCGCGGTGATGCAGTCCCTGCTGCGCAATCCGCTCGCCGACCCCTTCGTCCTCGGCGTCTCCTCCGGCGCGTCGACCGGTGCGGTCGCGGTCGTCGTCCTCGGCGCCGGCGGCGGCCTGGTGTCCGTCACCGGCGGCGCCTTCCTGGGCGCGGTCTGCTCCTTCGCCCTCGTCCTGCTGCTGAGCCACACCCTCGGCGGGTCGACGGACCGCGTCGTCCTCGCGGGGGTCGCGGCGATGCAGCTCTTCTCCGCCCTGACCTCCTTCGTCGTGATGACCGCCGCCGACGCCGAGACCACGCGGGGCGTCCTCTTCTGGCTGCTCGGCTCGCTCAGCGGGGCGGACTGGACCGACGTCGCGGTGTGCGCGGCCGTCCTCGCCGGCGCGCTCCTCGTGTGCGGCGGACACGCCCGTACGCTCGACGCCTTCGCGTTCGGCGAGGACGCGGCGGCGACGCTGGGCGTGTCCGTGGCGCGGACCCGCCTCGTCCTCCTCGCCGTGACCGCCCTGCTGACCGCCGTCCTGGTGTCCTCGGCGGGCGCGATCGGCTTCGTCGGCCTGGTCCTGCCGCACGCGGTCCGCGCCCTCACCGGCCCTGGACACGCCCGGCTGCTGCCGCTGACGGCGCTCGCCGGCGCCGTCTTCCTCGTCTGGGCCGACACCCTCGCCCGTACGGTCCTCGACCCGCAGGAGGTGCCGGTCGGCGTGGTGACGTCGCTGATCGGCGTCCCCGCCTTCGTCGTCGTCCTGTACCGCACCCGGAGCAGCCGATGACCGACACACTGCCGGCCCTCACCCCTCCCGTCGACGCCGGTACGGGGCTCCGCGCCGACAGGGTCTCCCGGACGGCCGGGGGCGCCCTGGTCCTCGACGGCGTGACACTGGCGCCGCGCCCGGGCACGCTCACCGGGCTGCTCGGCCCGAACGGCTCGGGGAAGTCCACCATCCTGCGCGTCCTGGCGGGCGTCCTGGCACCGGACGCCGGGGTCGTGACCCTGGACGGCGCGCCGCTCTCCGCCGTGCCGCGCCGCGCGCTCGCCCGGCGCGTCGCGGTCGTCGAGCAGCACGCCGACACGCAGGTGGACCTGACGGTGGCCGACGCCGTACGCCTCGGCCGCATCCCGCACCGCCGGGCCTGGTCGCCCGCGACGGCCGCCGACGAGGAGGCCGTACGGTCCGCCCTGGCCCGCACCGGACTCACCGACCGGGCCCACCGCACCTGGCGGACCCTCTCCGGCGGCGAGCGCCAGCGCGTCCAGATCGCCCGCGCCCTCGCGCAGGAGCCGCGCGAACTGCTCCTCGACGAGCCGACGAACCACCTCGACATCCAGCACCAGCTGGACCTCCTGGCCCTGGTCTCGGCCCTGCCGCTGACCTGCGTCGTCGCGCTGCACGACCTCAACCTCGCCGCGATGCACTGCGACCACCTGGTGGTGCTGCGCGAGGGGCGGGTGGTGGCGGCCGGGCCGGTCCGCGAGGTCCTCACCGAGCGGCTCGTCGCGGACGTCTACGGGGTCCGCGCCGCCGTCACCCACCCCGACCCGGACGGCCGCCCCCACATCCGGTTCCTGGGCACGGCGCGTCGGGACGACTGACGGACGGTGGCCCGTTCGCGCCCTGTCGGGGCGGGCCGCCGGAGGGTCGACCGTCGCCGTGTCGGGGATCATCGCGGCGGCCATCGCCGTCATCGGAACCTTGCCGGGCGGCGTCGTCGGCCACCGCTACCAGGAGAAGACCGTGCTCGGGTCGGCGGTCCGTGCCGGCCAGGAGCGCGCCCGTACGACCGGTGGACGAGGCACCACGCGGCACCGGACGCGGAGGCGGCCCTCGCGGCGGGGGCGGAGTCGCACCGCCTCTACGTCGAGGTCCGCCTCTACGTCGAGGTCCGCAGCGGTGTCCTCCGGCTGCGGCTCGGCGACTCGCCGAGCGGGCCGCCGAGATCCTGACGCGGACCCGGAAGGCCTTCTTCGCCACCGACCGGGGCGACATGCTCGCCCGGGGCGAGACCGTGGAACGCGCCTGGGGGAGAAGACCTCACGCGGGGGCCGGATCCGGGGCCGGTCCGCCGTACGGCGACGAGGGCCGCGTCGTCGCCGAGGTGGCCGCCCGCGTACGTCCGGAGGTCGGTCGGCAGCCGGGAGGAGCGCCGGCGGGTCGTCCCCGGCGCCGCCCCAGGCCGCGAGGCGTTCCGAGAGGGGGTAGAAGGCGCGGCTGTCGTCGCGGGCCTCCGTCACGCCGTCCGAACGGGACGGCGAGCAGGAACCGCCGCCCGCCGCGCCGTGGCGGCCGGGAATCGGGGTCTCGCCGGAGGGGGCACACGTCAAGGGCATACCTCGGGCGTCGGGGCCTGTCCCGTCCTGTGCGGCCCTTCCCGTGCCTGTCCGGTTCCGGCTCGTCGGTAGAGTGGGCGCGGGCGCGGTGAGATCACGAGGAGTCGAGTTGACCGCGGTCAGCCTTGAGCACGCCACCGTCCCCGCCGACACCGGCGAGGTGACCCTGCTGATAGCCCGCCGGGTGGAGCCCGGCCACGAGGCCTCGTTCCAGTCGTGGGCGCGGGGCATCCTCGACACCGCCGCGACCTTCCCCGGCCACCTCGGGTACGGGCTCTTCCGTTCCTCCGGCGGCGACGCCCCCTGGTTCCTGGTGCACCGGTTCCGGGACGCGGAGGCCTGCCGGACCTGGCAGGAGTCGCCGGAGCGGGCGGCCTGGTTCGCCGACTGCGAGGGGCACCACCACACCGAGATCGCGCGGCGGAAGCTGACCGGTATGGAGACGTGGTTCGCCGAGCCGGGTTCCACCCGGCCCGCGCCGCCGCGCTGGAAGATGGCGGTGAGCGCGACCCTGGCGATCTACCCGATCTCCGTCCTCGGCGGCCTCTTCCTGACGCCCCGTCTCACCGGTCTCCCCCTCCTCCTCGGCAGTCTGGTCACCGCCTGCGTCTTCAACGTGTTCATGACGTACGTGTCGATGCCGGCCGTCAGCAGAGTGCTCCGCCGCTGGCTCACCCCGTAGTCACCCCGTGGCGGACGGCCGTCACTCCGGATCGTTCCGGATGCCGTGGCGTCCGCGCCTCCTCCTACCGTGTCGGCGGAGCCCGCCCGAACGAGCAGCACGGAGCCGGAGGAGCATGTTGCCGACGACCGCCACCGGCCGACCCACCTGCCGGCCGACCGCCGTCGCGCTCGGGCCGCTGGAGCGCCGGGTGCTGACCGCGGTCGGCTGCGGCCTGCGGGACGACGAGATCGCCGCCTCGCTCGCCCTCCCCGAGGAGAGGGTGGCCGAGCACCTCGCGCGGATCCTCGTGAAGCTGGGTCTGCGGGACCGGGCCGCCGCGATCGTCCACGCCTTCGACGCGGGCCTGGTCGCGCCGGGGCACGGCCCCCGGGCGCGGCCCGCGGACCGGTCGGTGCCGCGGGCCCGTACCCGCGGGGACGGCGCGCCGGAGATCCGGATCTCGGTCCTCGGCCCGCTGCGGGCGTGGCGGGACGGACGGCCACTGGGTCTGGGGCATCCGCGCCAGCAGGCCGTCCTGGCCGCGCTGGCGATGGAGGCGGGGCGGACGCTGAGCCGGCAGGAACTCCTCGACGGCATCTGGGGCATGGAGCCGCCGGCCGCCAACGTGGTGCCGGTGTACGTCTACCGGCTGCGCGGGACCCTGCGTACCGACGAAGGACCGGACACCGTCATCGAGCACGACCGGCGCCGCGGCTACCGCCTGGTCCCGGGCAGGGTCGACGTGGACCTGGCCCGGTTGGAGAAGCTGGTGGCCGCCGTCGGGGCGGCGGACCGGGCGGACGATCCGGCCGAGGTGGTACGCCTCTGCTCGCGGGCGCTCGGGCTGTTCCGGGGCGAGCCGCTGGACGGGCTGCCCGGGCCGCTCGCCGAGCTGGAGCGGGTGCGGCTCGGCGAGCGCAGGATCGCCCTCGCGCGGTGGAAGGCGGAGTGCCAACTGCGGCTCGGCCGGTGCGCGGACGCCGTGGCCGAGCTGTTCGCGCTGTCCGCGGAGCAGCCGTGGAACGAGCCGGTCGCGGCGCTGCTGATGCGCGCCCTGTACCGCACCGGCCGGCAGGCGGAGGCGCTCGCCGTGTTCGACCGCACCTGCCGGCGGCTCGCCGACGACCTGGGGGTCACCCCGAGCATGCTGCTGCGCCGGACCCGCCGGATGATCCTGTGCGGGGACGAGACCGGGCTCGGCCGGCCGGTGGGTGCGGACGCGTCGATGCCGTTCGCCTGACCTCGCGCGTGGAGCGCCGTCCCCGGCTCCCGGACCGGGAGCCCCGCCGTCCCTCCTCCCCCCCGGCCATTCCATCCGTATTTCATCGCCCCTTCCTAAGGTCGGCCGCCGACGACCTGGGAGGTCCGAGTGAAGAAGTCACGATCATGGTGGGGCGGGTTCCTCCTTCCCCTGCTGGCCGGCGCGCTGCTGCTGGCCGGCGTCGCGCCGCCCGCCGCGGCGCGCGTCACGGCCGCGGCCGCCTCCGACCGCGGCGGCCCGATCACCCGGAGCGAGGTGATCCAGCGTGCGCAGATCTGGGTGGACCAGGCGCCGCCGTACAGCCAGAGGGCCTACTGGCCGGGCCCCGGAGGCGACTACGACTACCGCACCGACTGCTCCGGGTTCGTGGCCATGGCCTGGCACCTCGACGCCAACCCCAGCACGCAGGGCCTGCCGAACTTCTCGTACGAGATCGCGCGCGGCGAGCTGCGGGCCGGTGACATCCTCAACTCGTTCTACAACCACGTGATCGTCTTCCACGAGTGGGTGGACGACCAGGGCGGCTTCTCCTACTACAGCTTCGGCGGCGGCTCCAGCGGCGTCGAACCGCCGGGGCACTTCTACGGGAACATCGGCGCCGCCACGATCGACGGCCATCCGAACGGCGACTACAAGGCCCGGCGATACCACAACATCGTCGACGAGGCCGAGACGCGCAGGGCGCACCCCAACGGCTCGGGCCGGGTGGTGTCCGCGCGGTCCGCCGACGGACGCCTCGAAGCCTTCGCCGCCGGTGCCGACGGCGTGTACCACTCCTGGCAGACCGAGGTGAACGGCGGCTGGTCGCCGTGGCAGTTCAAGGGCGGCCCGCGCAATGCGCAGCTGGCCCTCGCGGCCAACGCGGACGGCCGGCTCGAACTGTTCGCGCTCTCGGACGCCACCTTCGACCACATGTGGCAGACCGCGCCCAGCGCGGGCTGGTCCGGCTGGGCGAACTTCGGCACCGGCGGATACCGGCTGGCCGCGGGCGCCAACGCCGACGGCCGCGTCGAGGTGTTCGCGTCCAACGCCGACGGCGTGTTCCACCGCTGGCAGACGGCGCCCAGCGGCGGCTGGTCGTCCTGGGAGGGCGTCGCCGGCGGCCCGGCGCTCTCGCGGCTCGCCATGGAGTCCGCGCCCGACGGGCGCCTGGAGGTCTTCGCCCTGTCGGACTCGACCTTCGGCCACCTGTACCAGACCGCCGTCGACGGCGGCTGGTCCGGCTGGGAGAACTTCGGCGGCGGCGGGCACGACCTCGCCGTCAGCCACAACCAGGACGGCCGTCTGGAGGTGTTCGCCTCGAACGCCGACGGCGTCTTCCACAAGTGGCAGACCGGTCCCGCCTCGTGGTCGGAGTGGACGGGCACCGGCGGGATCCCCGACGCCGAGCTGACCACCGCGCGGACGGTCGACGACCGCGTCGAGGTGTTCGCGATCAACGCGACGACGGCGAGCCACTCCTGGCAGACGGGGCGGAACGCGCCGTTCTCGGCCTGGGAGACCTTCGGCGGCGGCGGCACCGAGATCGCCGCGTCCGCCAACGCCGACGGACGCATCGAGGTCTTCGGCACCAGCCACGCCGGCGTCTACCACCGCTGGCAGACGAGCTTCGCCGACTGGTCGGAATGGGCCTGGCTGAACGGCTCCGGGCCCGCGATGCCCTGACCCTGACCGGTCCCACCGGCCCCACCGGCCCCACCGGTCCCACCGGTCGGTCGGACGCCGTGGCGGGAAGCCCGTCGCCGCCCCGCTCCCCTGCGGTCGGGAGCGGGGCGGCGACGGGCGCCCGTACCGTACGGTCAGGAGGCGAAGGCCCGTTCCAGCCTGGGGATCAGGTCGAGCAGGGACTGCGTCCAGCAACCGGAGTTGTGGCCGCCGTCGCACTGGGTGCCCCAGCCGGAGCCGTCACCGTAGTTCACGAAGTAGTACGGCATGCCCAGGGCGTCCAGGCGGGCCTTGACGTTCTTGGACGCGCCCGAGACCCAGAACTCCGGGTTCAGGGGCGAACCGCCGCCGTCGCCGGTGTAGATCGAGATGCCGATGCCCCGGAGCCGGTCCATGTGCTGCGACGGGTCGACCTGGTTCCACCGCCAGTCGACGTTGAACACCGGGTAGGGCGAGCCGAACAGGGCGTCGCTGTCCACGCCGGGCTTGTACGCCGAGTTCTCCGGGTCGCAGTAGCCGGACGAGGAGGCGCACACCGCGCCCATGGCGTCGGTGACGGAGGCGACGACGGCCATGCGCAGGTCCATGGAGTTGGCCGACAGGTCGATGTCTCCCGAGAGGGAAGCGGTCTGGCCGAAGAGGTCGGGGCGGGCCTGGGCGTAGTGGAAGGCCCCGAAGCCGCCCATGGAGATGCCGGCGACCGCCCGGGACTTCTTGGTCGCGAGGGTCCGCAGGTTCGCGTCGACGAACGGGATCACCTGCTCCAGGTGGAAGGTCTCCCAGTTCTGGGCGCCGAGGACGGTCTTCTGGTTGAGCCAGTTCGCGTACCAGCTCCGCGCGCCGCCGTCGGGGATGACGGTGATCATCCGGTCCGACATCGACAGGGCCGGGTAGGTCTGGTTGACGGGGTCGTCGGGCGAGCCGTGCAGGAAGTACAGGACCGGGTAGCGCCGTTCCGGGTCGTCGTAGTAGCCGCGCGGGAGAATGATCTTGATGTGCTGTTCGCCCGACACCTGGGGCGTGGTGACCGTGAGGTGGAAGGCGTGGGCGTCGCCCACGGCGGGCGCGACCTGGGTCAGGCCGAAACCGTCCGGCAGGTTCGGCGGGGTGGTGCCGGCGTCGGCGCGGGCCGAGCCGACGGGCGCGATGACGGCCACGGCGGCGACCGCCCACGCCACCGCCGTCCTCCACCAGAGCGTTGTCCTCTTCATCGTGCTGTTCCCTTCGTGTCCAGGACCACGACCTTCAGGTCCGGGGTGGCCGCGATCTGTTCCTCGGTGAACCGTTCGGTCACCCAGCCGCCGGCCGCGAACAACTTCGTCTGGTCGGCGTGGTGCGGCGAGTTCGGGTTCGCCGACTGGGAGTAGGCCAGGACGGAGTACGTCTCCGGCGGCCCCTCGGCGGTGAACCGCACCTGCTGGACGAAGCTGGATCCGAAGACGATGTCGAGCCTGCCGTCCACCTGGCCGGGCTCGATCACGTTCAGCACCCCGAGGACTCCGTACGAGCCGTGGACCGGGATCTGCTCGCCGCCGCGGGTGATCCTCTGCACGTCCGAGAGCGCCCCGTCCAGCGGGATGCCGGCCTTGCGCATGGCGAGCACGGCCCGCGCGAGGGAGTCGCGGACGGCGGAGCTGCCGCCGTCGAGCGAATTGGGCGTGTGCACCGGGTCGTTTGCGTCGAACGGGACCCGCCAGGGCAGCTTCTCCAGGCGCTGTGAACCCTGCAGATGGTGCCAGTAGTTCGCGAACAGCCAGGAACCCCGGCTGTCCGCCGTGTAGTCGTGGCTCTTCCAGCCCGCCAGGACCGGGCAGGCCTCCCTGATGTCGACGAGGTTGCCGTCCACCAGGACGAGCCCGAAGGCGACCGCCCGGCACGCCGCCACCGTGGTGTCGAGCGTGAGGTCCGCCGCCCGGCTGTTGTCCGCGAAGAGCAGCTTCCCCATGGTCTCCGGCGTGAAGCCCCGGCCGGGAAGGCCGTCGGTCCCGTCGATCCGCTTCCGCGCGGTCAGGAGCAGTTCCTGGGTGCGCAGCGAGCGGGGCGCGGCCATGTCGCCCATGACGCGGGGGAAGGTCAGCGGCTGCTCCGGGTTGGGCAGCCAGGGGCTGTCGTTGGCGTTGCCGACGAAGTCGGTGCGGATCAGGCGGGGTTGCTTCGCCGGATCGAGGAGGCCGGGTGCGGCCGCGTTCGGGTCGTCGGGCCAGTCGCAGGCGCTGCGCTTGCCGTCGAGGATGGAGACCGGCGGCACGTTCGACAGCGGCAGCGCCTGGTGGAACAGCAGCTTGCCGGTCTCGGTGAGGCAGGACTGCGCGTGCGCGTCGGTGATGTTCGGGACGGCCTGGATGTCGGCGTAGAGCGCGTTGCCCTTGCGGTCGGTGGCGACCGTGTTGAAGAAGGGGACGCCCTGGGTGGTCTCCAGGACGTCCACCACCTCGTGGACGTCCTTCGCCCGGTCGAGACCGAACCAGGTGTTCAGGGCGCGCAGGTTGTCCCGGTTCACGTCGCGTACCGCGTGGGCGCTGACGACCCAGGGCAGCGGGTAGCCGAGGATCGAGGTGGTGATGGGCCCGTAGCGGGTGGACCACAGGGTCCGGGTGACCGTGCCGGTCGTGCCGTCCGCGTTGCGCACCGCGACGGAGACCTGCTGCGACTTCATCCGTTCCCAGGCGCCGTCGACCAGGTACATGGTCGGGTTCAGCGGGTCGACCTGCACGTCGAAGAGGCCGAACGGCGCGACCGTCGCGACGGTGTGGCTCCAGGCGACGTCGTCGTTGTGCCCGATGTTCACCGCGGGAAGGCCGAGGAGGCTGGCCCCGGAGACGTTCACCTCGCCCGGGATCGTCAGATGGCTCTGCCACATGCGGTTCTTGCCGTGCCACGGGAAGTGCGGGTTGGCGAGGAGCATGCCGGTGCCGCCGGAGACGCCCTGCGAGCCGACCGCGAGCGCGTTGCTGCCCATGCCCTGCCGGCGGCTCTCCGCGAGCGCCTCGCCGATGGCCTTGGCCGTCTTCTTCGCGGTCCGCGCGCGCTCCTCCGCCGAGGGCGCGGGCACCGCCGCCGCCGACGCCCCCGGGGGCGCGGCGGTGACCTGGCCGTCGAGGAGCGGGTCGGCGCTGCCCATCATGATCTCGGCGTGGGCGTGCCGGTAGACGTCGAGTTCGGTGATCGGCCGTACCCAGGCCGCGCCGCGGCAGGCCGGGTCGGAGAGGTTCTCCACGCCCGTCTCCGCCAGGTACCGGTTGTATCCCTGGACGTAGCCGCGGATGGCCTCCTCGACCTGGGGTTCAGGACCGTCGGGCGCCGGCTGGGCCAGCAGTCGCTCCACGACGCCGTCGTCCTTGATCCGCTGGAAGTACAGGTCGCTGTTGAGGTTGGTGGTGGTGTTCTGGTTCTGGCCGGGGCTCGTCCTGCCGTCGGGCCCCAGGTGGCGGGAGCGCTCGGCGTTGACCATCAGATAGGTGTCGGCCAGGGTGCAGATGTTGTCCTTGGCCGCCGCGTATCCGTATCCCGTGCCCAGTCCCTCCCAGTCGGAGGCGATGATGTGCGGGATCCCGTACTCGGTGTAGCGGATCGTCGGCCGCTCCGGTGCCGTCGCGGCGGCACCGGCCGGTGTCCCGCCGGCCGCGATGGTGCTCGCCACCGCCGCCAGGGCCGCGACCGCCACCGGCAGTCTCGCCCTTCGTCTTCTCCGTGCCATCGTTACGCCCCTCCGTGAGGTCCGGGTCTGCGTCCGGACGCGGCCACGCTAGGAAGGGGCGATGAAATACCGATGAGGCACCGGCCGGTGACGGTCAGCGGGAGGCGGGCGGGCGGCATGCCGGCAGGGCGGGACTGTCCCTGGTGCGGACGGCGGGGAGCCAGGCGTCGGGGGGTACGGAGGCGTGGGAGAGGCGGACGCGGAACCAGCGGGTGGACCGCGTGTCCTCCTCGTCGACGATGGGCTGACCGTCGTCGACGCGGCAGTCGACGGTGAGGAGGTCGCCGTGCCAGACCCTGGTCCGTACGACGTTCTCGGCCGTGTAGGGGCGGTGGGGGTCGATCGCCAGGCCGAGGCTGCAGTGCCGGTCGCGGTCGGCCCGTTCCTGACAGCCGCGCTCCGCGTTGAAGACCCGGACGGTGCCGGCCGGCGCGCCGGGGCCGTGCCCGGTCGTGTCGGCGCAGAGGGCGGCGCCGGTGCCGCAGAGGACGGCGGCGAGTACCGCCGCGCGGGTCCCGCGGCGGAACGCGCGCCGGGGGGCTCCGGGTCCGTCGGGCCGCCGGGCGGCGATGCGGGCGAGGAGGCTCTCGGCCGTGTGCGGGGCGCGGGAGGCGTGGGTGGGGGCGAGGCAGTCGGCGACGATGCCGCGCCAGAACGGCGGCACGGCGGGGTCGAGGCGGAGGGGGGCGCGACCCGCCGCGTACTCCTGGGCGGCGGCGCTCCGGGCGATCGGCGTGGCGCCGGGGAACGGCCGGGCGCCGCCGGCGAAGAGCTCGTGGAGGACGATGCCGAGGGCCCAGACGTCGGCGCTGGTGCGGACCTGGATCCCGAGCTCTCCCAGGGGAGCCCGCCGGCGTTCCGGCGGCATGTAGTCGAGCGTGCCGAGGGGCGGTACGTAGGCGTGGGTGCCGGTGAGTTCGGTGGCGAGGCCGAAGTCGGAGAGCTTCACGGAGCCGTCCTCGCCGAGGAGGACGTTCTCCGGTTTGAGGTCGGCGTGGACCCATCCCGCGCCGTGGAGGTGGGCGAGCCCTTCGCAGATGCCCGTGGCGACGCGGTCGAGGTCGGCCTCGGCGGCGCCCGCGTCGAGGAGGTCGCGCAGGCTGCCGGCGGCCCGCTCCATGACGAGCACCATGGCGCCGTCCAGCGAGGGGTGGTCCGGTGCGGAGAGCGCGAAGGAGTCCAGGAGGCCGATCAGCCGGGGGTGTCCGGCCCCGCGGCCGAGGGCGACCTCGCGGCGCGCCGACTCCACGATCCTGCGTGCCTGGAGGGGTGCGAGCCCGGCGGTCGGCATGATCTTGAGGGCGACGGCGGTGGTCTCCGGCGGCCGTGCCGCGGAGCCGGTCCGTGCGTGGCCGGGAGCCGGGCGCGCCGCGTAGACCGTGGACCAGCCGCCGGTGCCGATCTGCTCGACGACCTCCCACTCCCCCACCCGGCGGCCGGGCGGGAGCCCTTCCGGAAGGTCGTCCCGGCCCGGCGTGTCGGCGCGTACGTGGAGGGAGGTCATCGCGCGGCGTTCCGGGCGGGTCCGGCCGCCCGGGGTGCGGGCGGCAGCAGCGCGAGGTGTTCCTCCCGTACGAGTCCGAAGCGGAGCGCGAGCCCGACGATCTCCTCGCGTTTGCCGTTGCGGCGGTCGCCCTGGCCCTGCGCGCGGCCGTCGATGCGCAGCTTCTCCTCGGCGAGGTAGTCGATGTGCGAGCTGACGGCCCGCGCGGAGAGCGGGGCGCGGTCGGCGTGGGCCCGGAGCCGGTCGACGATCTGGGGCGTGGTGGGGACGGCGACGCGGGACTGGTCGCGCAGCCGCGGTTCGCAGAGCGCGACGAGGACGAGGAAGTAGGTGGCGGTCTCGTCGAGGGAGTACGCGGTGACCGTGCGGCTCTCCCAGGGGCCGCCGACGGCCCCGGGGTCGAGGTACACGTGGTCGGGCGCGAACACCTGGAAGGCGACGGGGAGTTCGCCCCGAGTGGGCAGGACGACCCGGGCGAACTCGAAGGGGACGGGTGCGCCGACCCGGCGCGGCGGGACCCTGAGGTACTCGCCCGCCCCCTCCGGGTTCTCCACGAGGTAGGTGTGGGTGTCGCTGTGGTTGGTCAGCTGCCAGTGGTCGTCGGTCACGCGGATCTCCCCGGCGAGCCGGGAGACCGCGGCGTCGGCGAGGCGCAGTTCGACCGGTGTGCCCGGGGAGCCGCGGCCGAAGCGCGCGGCCTCGCCGGGACCGAGCCTCAACGTCACCGCCTCGGCCCGCAGTTCGCCGCCGTCGGCGCCTCCGCCGCCCCGCGGCAGATGTACGACCACGCCGCTCATCGCGCCCCCTTCCGCATCGCCCGCCTGCCGGACGAGCGGAACGATACCCACCCCTTACCGGGGTGTACCGGCACGCTTCGGCCACCCGGCGGCGGCCTCGGACCGGGCCGCTCCGGGGCCGGGTCGGGGTCTGCTCCGGCGACCCGGCGAGGCGGTCCCGGGGGGCGCCGGACGGCGGCCGGGGGCGGGACGCCGTCTGTGACGGGAGACACCTCCTTCCTCGGCGACAGACAGCTTTTAGAACGCTTTTCCAGTTTTCCGGGCGGCGGAAGCAGGTGTTCCGGAGGTCGCCCGCGCGTACGAGGTCTCGGCGGACCGCTCGGGCTCGGCACGGCGTCGCGTCCGGGGCGGGGCCGCCGAACGGCCCCGCTCCCGTCCGCAAGGTGGGAAAGGTCACGACCCCGGGCGGTCGGCCGGGCCTCCCCCGCGGTCCTTCCGGCCTGTTCGGGGGCCTTTCGCCATCCGCCGCGTGGCGCGATCCGTACGCCGGGACCGGCGGCGCCCCCGAACTCAGGGGACGGGGGCGCCCGCGACGACGGGGGCGATCGGACGGTCGCCGAACGCGGTCCACGGCTGCCACTCGCCACTCGGCCGCGCCTGGACACGGGTCCGTACCCCGCCCTCCGGGGTGACGGCGAAGACGTGGATCCGTCCCGTGGCGTCCACGGCGGCGGTGGGCGTGGCGGCGAGGCGGAGGCCCGGTTCGCCGAACTCGCGCCCGGCGTCCCACGTTCCGCCCGGGGAGAGCTGCCAGCGGTGGGCGAGCCGGGCGCCGCCGGGCGTCAGCGAGAAGGCTTCGAGGCGGCCGTCGGCGTTGACGGCGAGGGCGGGGGCGCCCGCGCTCCAGCCGAACAGCGGCAGCCACGCGTCCCAGCCGCCGCTCGGCACGGACTGCCGTCGGGTGAAGGTGCCCACGCCGGAGGGACCGACGGCGGCGACCGTCAGCCGGCCGCTGCCGTCGCGTGCGGCGCGCGGCGCGGTGCCGGCCGGGCCGCCGAACGAGTGCCACGCCGGTGTCCACGCTCCCCCGGGCGCCTCCTGCCACCGGTGGCGTATGCCCGCACCTCCCGGACTCAGCGCGAACACCTCGAGGCGGCCGTCGGCGTTGACGCCGACCACCGGCGGCGCCCCGGCGGCACCGCCGAAGCCGGGCTCCCACGGGTCCCAGACGAGCGAACCCGGCGCCGTCTGCCGACGCCGCGCGAAGGAGGTGCCGCCGGGCGCCAGGGCGAAGACCTCCAGACGGCCCGAGGCGTCACGGGCGACGGCGGGTGCGGCACCGGCGGGGCCGCCGAACTCCTCCCAGTCGTACCAGCCGCCGTCCGGCCGCTGGACCCGGTGGTGCAGGTTCACGCCGCCGGGAGCGAGCGAGAACACCTCAAGGCGTCCGTCCGCACCCCGCCCGAGGGTCGGGACCGCGCCGGCCGGGCCGCCGAACCGCTCCCACCCCGACCACAGGTCGGCGGCCGGGTCGAGCTGGACGCGCCGCAGCATCGAGCGGTCGGCAGCGTCCAGCGCGAAGACGGTCAGGCGGCCGGCGGCGTCGAGGCCGGCCACCGGATTGTCCGGGCTCTGCCAGGTCGGCGGCGTGTCCCGCCACTCCAGCGGCGCCACGTACAGGCCCTGCCGGAACCAGCCCGCGGCCGTGACGTACCAGGTATCGCCGTCGGCGACCGCCTCGACGGCGTGTCCGGGCACATGGCCCGCCCAGCCCGCGAGGTCGAAGCGGAAGGGGTCGCGCGACGCCAGGACGTCGGTCCCCTCGTAGCCGCCCCTCGGGCCGATGAACAGGTAGTACCAGCCGTCCCGTTCCACCACGTACGGCGACTCGGTGACCGAGACGGTGGCGTCCGTGCTCGCGTCGGCGAAGGCGGTGCCCGGGGCGCTCCAGTGGACGAGGTCGTCGGAGCGCCGGTACGCCACGATGTGCCGGCCGCCCGGGCCCGAGAGCTCCGTGTAGTACATGACCCACTCGCCGCCGACCCGCAGCACCATCGGATCGCGGGCGGCGAGCCCCCGGAACAGCGGCCCCGACGGTTCGCGCGTCCAGGTGGACAGGTCGGTGGACGTGGCGAGGTTGACCGCCGCGCCGCCCTGCCCGCCCTGTCCGCCCGCCGCGTAGAACATCCAGAACCTGCCGCCCGCCTCGACGACGTGCGGCGCCCACAGGTGTTCCTCGCCGTGGTAGGCGGGGTCGACGGTGAGGGCGTCGGCGTGGGTGGTCCACGGGCCGTACGGCGTGGGCGCGGAGGCGTGCGCGAAGGCGGTCTCGGCGCCGCTGTCCGGGGACTCGCCGGGCGGTGCGCTGTTCCCCACGATGCTGAACAGGTGCCAGCGGTCCTGGGACTTGATGAGCGTGTGGTCGTTAAGGTAGCGCCGCGCCGTGGAGGTGGAGGCGTCGTACACGTGGGTGAAGGGACCCGAGCCGATCCAACGGGCGGGCGGGAAGGGCATGGTGGGGGCGGGAGCGGCAGGGGCAGGGGTCGCGCCCAGGAGAGGAAGGGCCCCCGCCGCTGCGGCGCCCCGCAGCAGGTTCCGTCTGCTGACCGGCCGCATGTCAGTCGAGTCCCGGACCCGCGGAGTCGTTGACCCAGCCCCAGGCCGACCAGGTGGAGAAGCCGGTCTGCCACCGGTGGAAGGTGCCGGTGGGGTTGGCTCCGAAGACCTCGATCCGGCCGTCGGCGTTCGTGGCGGCCGCGACCTCCGTGCCGCCGGTGCCGAAGGTCTCCCAGGCGCTGTACGGGGCGTTGACCCCGGTCTGCCAGGTGTGCGCGGCGGTGGTGCCGTTGATCGCGAAGACCTCGACCCGCCCGTCCGGGCTGCGCTCACTCGTGAGGCGCGCGTCCGCGGGCCCTCCCGTCGACTCCCATTCGGACCAACTCGTGGGGCTGGTCTGGTACTTGTGGAAGACGCCGACCGGTCCGGAGGCGAAGACCTCAAGGCGTCCGTCGGCGTTGTGGTCCACGGTCAGGTCGTGCCCGCCGCCGCCGAAGGCGTCCCACGGGGACCAGCCGCCGTTGGGGGACGTCTGGTACTGGTGCTGGAAGACGTCCCCGTTGAGGGCGAATACCTCGAGGCGTCCGTCGCGGGACTTCTCCATCTCCACCCGGGCGTCGGCGGGCCCGCCCCCGGTCGGCTCCCACTCCGACCAGCCGCCGTTCGGCGCCGTCTGGTACTTGTGGAACAGACCGGCGGGACCGGAGGCGAACACCTCGATCCGGCCGTCGGCGTTCACCCCTGCCGCCGCGTCCGTGCCGCCCCCGCCGAAGGTCTCCCAGCCCGACCAGCCGCCGGACGGGGACACCTGGTAGCGGTGCTGGAAGGTGTTCCCGTCGATCGCGAAGAGCTCCAGGCGGCCGTCCGCGTCGGGCGCGATGGCCAGCTCCGCGCCGGCCGGACCGCCGAGCGGCTCCCAGGCCGACCAGGCGCCGTTCACCTCGACCTGCCAGGCGTGGTGCACGCCGTCGGCGCCCGCGGCGAACACCTCCAGGCGGCCGTCCGCCGAGCGGGCGGAGACGACCCGGCCCGACTCGGCCGGGTACACCAGCGGGGCGGGCCCGGGCTCCCCCGGGTGCCCGAGCCGGTCGACCGCGGCCCGCGCCTCGTCCAGGTGCCGCTCGTGCAGGTTCTGGTTGTAGGTGGACCAGGGCTGCCAGTTCGTACCGCCGGAGGAGATGTCGAAGGCCGCGTGCGCGTTGCACTGCGCGTCGTAGGCGCAGGCGTCGTCGACCTCGGAGTGCCAGTAGTCGTTGATCTGCCACAGGCCGCGGTCGGTGGAGGCGGGCGAGTTGTTCTGCGTGTTGGACGCCAGCGGGTTGCAGCTGGACTCGGCGAGGGCCACGGCCACGGCCGTCACCAGCGCCTCGCCCCGGAAACCGGCCTGGTAGCCGACCTGGGCGCACAGATCGCTCCCGGCCGCGTGCGCCGGAGACGCGCCGGCGAGGGCGCCGGCGGCGAGCAGCAGCGACGTGAGGGCCGACGCGGCGATCCGGTGCGGGGCACGGCGTCGGGAGGGCCGGGGCCGGGGGCCGCCCGCTGCGGGGCGTCGAACACTCGTCACCTGCGGTCTCCTTGGGTGGGGGTGGTACGTCAGAGGTGCGCGGCGCGCCGCGTGGGCGCGCCGCGCACCGGGGCTCACGCCTTGCGGAGCCGCTGGATGACGCCGTCGATGTCGCGCTGCATCATGTCGTGGCGGATGTAGTGGCCGCCGGGCAGCTCGTGCCACTCGTGCGGGATGCCCGCGTTTCCGAGGAGAGAACGGAACTCCCGCTGCCCCCAGAGGACATGGGACTCGTTGGCGCTGTCGAACCAGTTGACCGGGTCCGGGCTGGTGCCGGCGACCAGGAAGACCCGCTTGTGGCGGTAGCTCTCGATCCGCTGGACCGGGTTGTCGGCGCTCACGCGCGCCTCGTCCCAGAACGGCGCGCCGTAGACCGTGCCGCCGCCCAGTTCGAGCGCCGCGGAGGTGGCGTTGGCCCAGTGGACCACCATGCCGTTGTCGCGGCGGAGGCTGGCCGGGCCCGAGTGGGCGCTGACGGAGGCGAAGTGGCCGTAGTACTTGGCCGCGTACTTCAGCGCGCCGAAGCCGCCCATGGAGAAGCCGGACACGGCACGGCCGTCGTACTCGGCGTAGGTGCGGAAGTTCGCGTCGATCCACGGGATCAGCTGCGCGATGTGGAAGTGCTCCCAGTTGCGCGGGCCGACGTTGGAGCTGACCGGGTTGGAGTACCAGCCCGTCCGCCCGCCGTCGGGCATGACCACGATGAGCGGCTTGCCCGCGGTCCAGGCGCGGACACCCTCGCGGTCGAAGGTGATGAAGTCCTGCTCGCCGCCGTGGAGCAGGTACAGCACGGGGTAGCGGCGGCCGCTCCAGTGGTAGTCGTCGGGAAGGAGCACGTTCACGGCCGGGTTCCAGCCGATGGCGTCGGTGGCGAACCGGTAGTACCACATGCGGTGGTCGGCCTCGCCGCGCTCCACGATCCGCAGCCCGAAACCGTCGCCGACGGCGGCGGCCGGCCCGGCCGCGGCGACGACACCCGCGCCGCCCAGCGCCAGGGCGGCCGACAGGCCGCCCGCGGACTTGAGGATGTTCCTGCGCGAGGGATGCTGCGCGCTCAACGTGACCTCCGGGTCGAGAACATGGGGCCCGGAAGGCACCGGGGCTCCCGCCCCGCACCCCCGGACCGTACGGTCGAACGGTCGAACGGTCCGGAAGCTAGCAACGCCCCCGGCGGACCGGGACCCGGAAGATTACGGACTGACACCCGGGCACGCGTGCGCTAGGAACTGACTCGGGAGGAAGGGCTCAAGCGCACGTGCGGCGGCGCCCCGGGAGGATCCGGGGCGCCGCCGCACGGACGGGTGTGAGGGTCAGGAGGCCGGGGTCGTGGATTCCGGCTTCTGGAAGAGGAGGAGGGTCGACGCGCCGAAGGCTTCGGTGTCGGTGTGGGTGCTGCTCACCAGGGTGAAGCCGTGGTGCCTGATCTCCTCGACGAGGGCGTCGCCCTCCCGCTCCGCGTAGGGCAGGACCTCCAGGCCGATGTTCTTCTCGCCGTCCGCGACGCGGATCTTCCGGGGGATGACGCGGCCGGGGACGAGGTCGGCGGCGATCTCGTCGTAGTCCGGGATGGAGAAGAAGCCCTTGCCCCACTCGCTCGCGCAGTGGTCCACGACGAAGTGGCCGCCCGGGCGGAGGATGTCGAAGACGCGGGAGATGTGGCCGGCGCGCTGCGTGTCGTCGACGAGCATGTGGAGGCAGCCCATGTTCATGGCCAGGTCGAAGCTGCCCGCCTCGAAGCCGCGGAGGTAGATGATGTCGCGCTCCATGAACCCGGAGGCGTCCAGGTTCGCGGCCGTGGCCCGCTCGCGCGCACGGGAGAGGGCCGAGTGCGACACGTCGACCGAGACGACGTCGTGTCCCTGGGACAGGAGGTACAGGGAGTCGCGGCCCTCGCCGCAGCCGAGGTCGATGATCTTCCGGGAGAAGAGCTCCGGACGCTCCTGCATCAGCTGGAGGAGCGAGGCGTTCGGCTCCTCCGACTCCCACAGCTCGGCGCCGTTCTCGTACACGGTCCGGTAGCGGTCCTCGTAGCCGAAGTAGTAGTCGTCGATCGAGCCGACGATGTTCCGTACGTCGTCGCTGGTGGGCGAGAACTCGACGGGCGAGGCCGTGACGTCCGCCTCCCCGCCGAGGGCCATCAGCGCCGTGTCGTCGACCAGCCCGATCGCCAGCAGGTACTGCGACTCGTCGCACTCGACCGGTTCGCCGACCCCGAAGGGAGCGCAACTCTCCTTCAGCGACTCCAGGGTGATCGCGGCGGCCTTCTCGCACGTGAAGATCGCCGCACGTCCCTGGGTCACCTTGACGACGAAGCCGGCGGTGCCGTCCAGCTGCCACACGGTCTTGCGGTCCTGGAGCCGGATGTCGGTCAGCTGCATGCCCTCGGGCGCGACCTCGTCGGCTATCGCCTGGTAAAGGCTCACTTCAGTACCCCCTGTGAATGGTTCTCGGATGTGCGCAGTTCCGCCAGGCGCTCTTCGTAGCGCCGGATGACGGGGCCTTGGTGCCGGAAGATCCGGCCGGAGTCGCGCAGGTGGCGCGCGAGCTCGTAGTTCCGGGAGCGCAGGGCGGCCTCGATGCCGGTCATCTCGATGACGTCGCGCTGGGCGTTGCTGCCGCCCATCGCAGCCGAGTGACGGAAGGAGCGGGCCAGCCGGGCCGCCGCGTCGGCGTAGTCGCCGGTGGTGAAGGAGCGGAAGCCGAGGAAGATGTCGACCATCTCCTCGGACACCTTCTCGGGCCGCGACAGGACCGCTTCGAGGAGGGCGTCCGCGCGCTCGTGGTCGCCGAGCCGGCAGTAGGTGAGGTAGGCGTGGAAGTCGTTGAAGAGGTACCAGTTCTCTTCCGTGTACGGCTTCCAGTCCTCGTAGAGCGACTGCCAGTACGCGGAGAGGTCGAGCGACGGCCGGACGAGCCCGAGCCGCCAGAGCAGCGTCACGGCGTCGAGGTCCTCGGCCGAGCGTGCCGACGTCTTGCGGCGGATGCCGATGCGGTAGCAGGCCAGTACGTCCTGGACCCGGTCCGCGTACAGCTCGAAGAGGGCGTAGTGCCACCAGACGTGGATGCGCATGGGGGTCGAGGCGTCCCTGCCGCGCATGTAGTCCTGGATGTAGCGGGCGCCCTCTTCGTGACGGCCCGTCTCGTACAGGCAGTGCACCAGGGCGTGCATGGCGTAGATGTCGTCGGAGTGCGCTTCGAGGGCGACTCCGCAGCGCTCCATGGCCGCCGTGATGAGGCCGTTCTCCTCCAGGGCGAAGGCGTGGAGGCCGTGCAGGTAGCCGCTGACGGGGTCGTCGTCCGTGAACCGTCCGACGGCGCCCTCGATCGAGGCCAGCATGTGCGGCGCGTCGCCGAGGTAGAAGTCGAGCATGTGCGCCGCGTAGACCGAGACGGCGTCCCCGGGGTACGTGTCGACGAGGGTCTGGAAGCCGTTGCGGGCGGCCACCAGGTCGCCGGCCGCCCAGGAGGCGACGGCGGAGAGCATGGCCCGGGTCCGAGGTTCGGCCGGGGCGGTCTCCCTGAGGGAGTCGCAGATCTTCGCGGCCTCCACGGCCGCGGGGCGCTCCATGGAACACAGCAGGTCGACGGCGAGCATGAGCGCCAGGGGCGGCGTGGACCGCGCGTGGCGGCGACAACGTTCGTGGTCCAGTCTCATGGAGACCAGTTGGACGATCGCCTTCTCGACGACGTCCATGTCCGCCGGCTGTTCCACAAGATGCGGAACGCCTCGGGAATCGTCGATCACTGTCATTCGGACACCTCACTCGGAATGGGTCGACGGCCTTGGACCGCGTGGATTCGGTGAAATGAGAGAACGAGCAACAGCGTCAGGGCGAACGGGGCCGGCCAGATCTGGCCGGAGAAGTACCTTCCGCCTGCCAGGACGGCGGACAGCAGGAGGAGCGAGTAGGCGTTCGCGTGGGCCACGATCGCCCCGACCTGCTGCGGCGTGGAATTCGACGCCGCTTCCGAGCGCAGGATCACCCGCAGGGATCCGAAGGCGCATCCGAGGAGGAAGATGGCGATGGAGTGCGGTACTCCGAAGGCCGGGAAGAAGAGCCAGAACGTTCCCGCCACGGCCATTCCGATACCGAGGAGCATGTCCAGGATTCCGACGGTGAGCATGCTCCCGCCATTGGCCAGGACCTCCAGGGGCAGCATGAGGTTGAACGTACCCAGGATGGGCCAGACGAATATGAAGGCGAGAAGGTAGCTGAAACGGCGCAGGGCGTCACCGTCGAGCCCGGACGCCTCGTCGTTGAACCAGACCTCCCAGGCCGATTCGAGGTGGAAGAAGAAGATCCACAGGACGAGGTTCAGGGCGACGACGACCTGGACGTGGGTGTAGCCCGCCGCGATCACCAGGAGGGTCAGCGCGACGCCGACGAGTCCCGCGGCGGTCGTCCTGGCCCCGCCGGCGATCGGCACGAAGCGGATCAGCGACGGGACGAAGACGGCGGGCACGAAGGAGAGGGCGGTGGAGACGGCGAGGACGTCGTATCCACCGCCCTGCGCCGACGCGATGCGCCAGTTCAGTGGACCGGGAGCGAGGCCTCCTCGTCGAAGAGCGGGTCCCTGCCCAGTTCGACGAGCCCCTCCCTGTTGTTCCAGTTCTTGGCGCACCGGGAGAGGTCGCAGAGGTCGACACCGAAGTACGAACCGATGTGCACCCGATAGGGGTTGAGCGCGTACGCGCGCTCGCCCTGGTCCATGATGCCGTCGCCGCCCGCCCGGGCGGCCACCTCGCGGGTGGTGGCCAGGACGACTCCGACGCTGCCCCCGAAGTCGTACGGCTTGATGACGACGGGCAGCCCGATGGCGTCGAGGGCTTCGAGCAGCTCCTCCTCGGACTGCACGAGGAGGGTGGCGAGGCCTCCGCACGCCCGCGTCCAGGAGGGCCCGCTCCATGGCGTGCTCGTTGCGGACGGCGTTCGCGGAGTCCACCGTCCAGTCGTTCAGCGCGGCCGACACCATGTTGTCGAACGTGCGGCTCCGCTTGCGTACGGCATCTTCCGCAGCCGCCCACACAGGAAGATCGGTGATCTGCTTCGCTCCCGATAAGGCCCGTTCCCGGAGATACTGGTCGGCCCCGAGCAGGAGTACGCATTCCTTGGACTGCACAGATCTTCCCGATCTTCCATGGATTGAGCAATGCTGGGGATTCACTCGGCGTCTTCGCACGTCATCGGGCCAGTGACGCGTGCGGAATTCATTGCCGAGGGGGCGACGGGACGCGGCTGCAGCGATCCAATCGACAGGTCTCTAGCTGCGCCTCATTTGAATTCCCCCATACCCATTCTCCCCTTCCGCCGCCAGAGCGTAGCTTCGGCATACGGGGCGTGCAAGCGATCGTTTTGAGACTTGGCGCAAAAGGAACGGCGCGCCGTGACGGCCCGACGGAAACGAGAATACGTGCAGGAGGCAGCTTTTCGTGCGGCGTCGTCCTGCTCCCGGACGACACCGTATTGACCTGCGGAAATGCCGCCGGAGCGGTCAGCCGGAGCGGTATCCCCAGCGGGCGGCGCCGTCCTTGCCCATGAAGCACTTCGCCGGACGCCCGTCGGAGGTCGTGGCGGTGGCACCCACGGGAGAGCAGAACTGGCCGAAACCGACCCCAGAGGCGGTGCCGGAGCCCGTGCCGGAGCCGGACTCGGACCTCGGCTTCGGCGTCGACTTCGGGCTCGGGTTCGTCTTGGGCTGGGGCTTCGGCTCAGGCTCAGGCTCGGGCTCGGGGTTCGGCTTCGACTTCGGCTCGGGTTTCGGCTTGGGTTTCGGCTTCGGTTTCGGAGTCGGCTTCGGGGTCGGGCTGGGCTCGGTGCAGGAGGCGCCCTCGGGGGTGAGCCACAGGTCGACCCGCGTGGTGACGGGCACCTCGATGCCCGCCTCCGGCTGCTGCCGGCAGACCCGCCAGTCCGCCAGGCTCGTACGCCGCTCGTCCAGACGCTGCCCGGTGTGCGCGTGGAAGCGCGTGACACTGTCGAGGCCGAGGGGGGCGAGCTCCCGCCACGCGGCGTCGTGCCGCTCGCCGACCAGGTCCGGCATCACCACGCGCCGGGTGCCGTCCAGTCGGGACGGGCACGGTTCCGTCTCGGGAACCGCGTAGAGCGTCAGCGTCCTGCCGTAATGGCCGGTCCGCTCGCCGGGAGAGGGGTTCTGGAAGCAGACGCGCCAGCCGGCCCGATACGCCGTCACCGTACGCAACGCGGACGACGCGTCGGCGGCGGCCACCCGCCACGACGCACGGCGCGCCTCCCCGGCGGCCGTGGTCAGGGAGGCACCCCGGAGGTCGGGCACGGTCGGCGCGTGGTCCGTCCCGCCGCGCGCCACGGCGTCGGTCTGCCCGGCACCGTTCACCCCGGCGACCAGCATCGAGGCGGCCGCGACGGCCATCGACACCGGGTGCCGCCGCACCCACGTGGCGGTCCGCCTCCCCCCGCCGGGCCGCAGCGCCGAGTCCGGGGGCAGGAGCTCCCCCGCCGCTTCCAGGAGCTTCCCCTTCGGGTCGAGCTTCGAGCCGTGCAGCTTGTGGGGCTTCCCGGCCACCAGGATCTCGACGGCGTCGAACATGCCGTAGGAGCGCCGCAGGATCCGCAACGGCCGGGCCACCCGCGTGGCCTTGGGCGCCAGGAGGTTCCGGAGGAGGACCAGCCCCTTCCCGGTGAGCACGGCGTAGCCCCAGCCGTCGTGATAGACGGCCCGCACGGCCTCCCCCGCCTTGAGCTCCCGCAGCAGCGCCTGCTTGTGGCCGTCGGAGAGGGAGACTTCGCCCGGCGCGACCTCGATGGTGCGCGGGTCGTCGGCCAGCGGATCGGACACAAGCTTCCCCGTGCTCGGAGGTACGACGGACGGCCGGGGGAGGCTCGTACGGCGCCCCCCTCCGGACGTACCGGATGCTAGCTCTCGCCCGGAGCGGCCCCCGTCCGGGCCCCTGCCCTGGCCTGCCTTGGCCTGCCCTGCCTTCCCTGCCTGCCTGGCCAGGCCTGGCCTGGCCTGGCCTGGTGCGAAAACCGTTTGGCGGCGGTGGGTGGGCCTTGCTAGTTTTCCGCCCGGCCGTGCGAGAGAACGAGGAGGTGGTACCCGTGAACACAGTATCGACATGGGTGCTCCCCTCCGGAGTCACGGTCGGGCGATAGGTCGTCGTCCGGGAGCGCCGTTCCAGAGCACTCCCGAAAGGCACGACCGTGCACTTCACTTCCGAACAGCACCTCGACGACGGCGTCCTCGAACGCGCATTCACTCGCGGCGAGATCCCCGGCACCCTGTGGACGCCTCCGTCCACCACACCGGCCCCGCTGATCCTCATGGCCCACAACAACGGTCTCCCCCAGGCGGATCCCCGGCTTGTGGCCAGGGCCCGCCACACGGCGGCGCGCGGCTACGCGGTGGTCACCATCGACGCCGCCGGGTGCGGCGACCGGCCCCGTTCCGCCGCCGCCGAAGAGGCCCGCGCCGAGCTCGGCCGCGCGATGCGGGCGGGTGAACCGGTCGACGAGATCTTCGAGTCCTTCATCGGGCCGATGGTCGAGAACGCCGTCCCGGACTGGCTGACCACGCTGGACGCGGCCCTCGCGCTGCCCGAGGTCGGCGGCCCCGTCGGGTACTCCGGCGGCTGGACCGCGCTCGGCATCCGGCTCGCGGTCGTCGAGCCGCGCATCGCGGCCGCCGGATTCTTCGCCGGAGGCTATGTGCCCCGCGCTCAGCGCGAGGAGGCACGGCAGGTGACCATCCCGCTGTTGTTCCTGCTCCAGTGGGACGACGAGGGCAACCCCCGTCAGCGGGCACTCGACCTCTTCGACGCCTTCGGCAGCGAGGAGAAGACGCTCCACGCCAACCTCGGCGGGCACACCGGCACGCCGTGGTTCGAACTGGAGGACGGCTGCCGCTTCCTGGACCGCCACCTGAAGTAGGGTCCGGGGCCCCTGCCGCTGTGCGGCGGGGGCCAGCTGCCGTGCCGGCACCCGTTGTCAGAGCCGTGTGCGAGCGTGGAGAGGTGAGGACGTCGGGTCGAGAGGCGGGGGCGGGAGTTCGGTGACTGCGGTGGAACACGGGTGGACCGGCATGGGGTGGGACTGGAGCGACCATGAGGACATCCGCAGACGGCTCGACGGGGGTGCCGATCCGGAGAGGTGGACCGGGGGAAGGCCGCTGCACCGCGCCGCGCTGTTCGGGTCTCCCGAGGTCGTGGCGGAGCTGGCCGGGCGCGTGGCGGACGTGGACGCGCTGGAGGGCGGGGTGACGGCCCTCTGGGAGGCCGTCGTGTCCGGGAAGGTGGAGAACGTTCGTGCGCTCGTCGCCGCCGGGGCCGATCCGTGGCGGCCGTCCCTCGGCGGCTGGTCACCGGGGCGGCTGAGCCTGGCGGGGCCGACGCCGGAGCTCTTCACGGTCCCGGAGGGAGTACGGCTGGGCGCCGGGGAGCGCGCGGCGGCGGACGAGGCCCGTCGTCTCTGCGCGGCGCTCGGCGAGTTCTTCTACGACGGCCTGGGGCTGGCCTGCGTCGCGGGGATCGACGCGTCCGAAGCGGTCCGCCGTCTCGACGGGGCGCCCATGGCGGACGACGTCATCGAAGAGTTCCTGGAGGACCCGCTGGAGTACGACATGGACGAGAGCCTCCACTTCGTCGGCGTCACATCCGTACCGGGCGGCTGCGTGGTGACCCAGCCGTGGGGCTACGCACCCCAGATGCCCGGCGTACTGACCCGGCTCTCCGCCGGCACCCACTGCTACGGCCTGTACGCCAACCCCAAGAGCGGCAACCAGGGCAGCATCGCCCGGGACGGGACGGTCGAGGGGTGGGACCTGCACCCGGGCGGCGGGCCGAACGAGGACGACACCCCGGAGGAGGTACTGACCTCCTACCTCTACCACCACCGGGCCGTCGCCTACGCGTGCGCCTTCGCGGGACTCCGCCCGACCGACGCCCGCGCCGTGCTCGGACCCCCCGACCTATGGATCGAACTGCCGGACAGCGACTACTGGAACCACTGACCGTCCGCTCAGGCGGCCGGTCCGGTCGGTCGGTCGGGGAATGTGTCCCGTCGTGGCGGGAATGCGGGGTTCGCTCCCCTGGAGAGGGAGAGTCTCGCTAGCGTGACCTCGGAGCGGAAGGGGACAGCGATGACACTGACCGTCGGGTTCCGGCTGGGCAACGACACCACCGGGCGTCAGGTGACGGTGCTGGTCACCGAGACGGGCGTCCTGCACCGGGCCCACGGTCTCTACGGGAGACTGCCGCGCGTGTCACCGCCGGTGGCGTCACCCGCGCTGGCCGCGACGCTTCCGGCCCTCCGGGGTGACAACCCGCTCGCGCGGCGCATCGCCGAACTGCGCACCGAGCACGCCGCGTACACGAGGAAGGGGTATACGCGTCCCCTGATCCCGCCGGCCGTCGTACGGGTCGACGTGAAGGAGCATCCTCCTCAGGACAGGATGCGGCACCGGGAGTTGGTGCACGCCTTCACCGACGCGGCGCCCACCACGCCCCGGTCCCTCGAAGCGGCCATCAAGGAGTTCCGGACCCTCCTCGGGCTGCCCACCCGGCCCGAGGGCATCGCTCCGGCGCCCCGTGGACGGCCCTTGCCGCCGCGCGTCACGGCGATGCTGCGTACCCTCGCCCACGGCTCCGCGATCACCCCGACCCGACCACGCCCCGTGGGATGGACGGTGACGGGCCGGGCCGTGCGGCTGCACGTCGGCGCGGCCGGGGAGGACCTCGACCGCGCGGCCGTGCTCGATCTGCAGGCCGCCCTGAGCGCGTGGCTGCACTTCACCGAGCAGCCCAAGGAGTCCGCTGCCGCGGAGCGGCCGCCCTCTCGTTCCTGAACTTCGGTTCCTGTCATCCGGCTCCTGAACCCCGGTCCGGCGGCTTCAGTGTCGCCGCGCCAGGGTGGCCGTGATCGCGGCGAAGGCGACCGCGTGGCCTCGGGCGTTGGCGTGCACGCGGTCGGCGGCGTAGATCGCGGGGTCGGCGGCGAGCGGGTGGTGGTGGGTGTCGACGTGGACGCCGCCGAGTTCGCGCGTCAGGCCGGCGGTGAGGGCGTCGAGTTCGTCGAAGCGGCGGGCCATGCCGGGCGCGTGTTCCGGTGGGACGAGGCCCGAGCGGGCGAGGTCGAACAGGCCGATCGTGACGACCAGGGCTCCGGTCCCGGCGAGCGGTGTGAGGAGCGCGGCGAGGCTGCCCCGGAGCGTGGCGGGGTCGAAGCTGCGGAAGGCGTCGTTGCCTCCCGCGCTCACCATCACCACGTCGGGCCCGAACTCCAGGGCAGGCCCGAGCTGTCGGTCCCGGATCTCGTCGAGGAGCAGGTGGGGCGTGGCCAGGTTGACGGCGGCGAAGCCGGGGCGGGTGGCCACAAGGGCGTCGGTGAAGCGGTCGGCGAAGGAACGGTGGCGGTAGCCCGGGAGGGGGTCCATCACGCCGGCGGTGACGCTGTCGCCCAGGACGGCGAGCCGCTGCCACGGGTGGTGGCGGAGCAGTTCGGCGGCGGTGTCCGGGGCGACGCAGTACGGGTCGGACGACTCGGCGGCGAGGTCGAGGCGGTCGGCCGGCCGGTCCTGGACGGGGGTCCGGTCCTGCTGCGGGGTCATCGCTGGTCCCCTTCGAGGACACGAGGGACCGCCGGGACCCCGTCGGCCACGGCGGCGAGCCCAAGCGACGGACCGACCGCGGACTCGGGCTGGGACTGGGACTGGGACTGCGGCTGCGACTGCGACGGGCGCTGCGGCTGGGACTGGGACCCCAGCTGCGACTCCGACTGCGCCGGGGGCTGCGGCTGCGGCTGCGGCTTGGCGCGTAGGGCTAGTGCGCCGAGCGCGGCGGCCACGTTGACGGCGGTGGTGAACCCGTACACGGCGGCGTACGGCTCCGCTCCCGAGCCCGGGACCTCCGCGATGATCACGGCCGTGGCGGCGATGCCGAGTCCGCCGCCGACCTGACGGGCTGCCATGACCATGCCGGTGGCGGCGGCGAACTGCTGGGGCGGCGCGGAGAGCGCGGCGGCGCTGGAGACGCCGACGGTGACCAGTCCGACGCCGACTCCCATCACCGCTCCGGCCGGGAGCCACAGCGTCCAGAAGCGGGGCTCGGTGTCGATCAGGAGGGCCAGCACGGCCGTCGAGGCGGCGACGAGGGCCGAGCCGGCCACCACCATCGTGCGCGGGGTGAGCGGGAGCGAGAGCCGTCCGATGCCGACGCCGACCACGGCGGTGGCCAACGCCGCCGGGCTCATCGCGAGGCCCGCCTCCAGGGCGGAGTACTTCCAGGCGTCGGTCATGAAGAGCACGCCGAGCAGCATCGTGGCGAAGAGCGCGGCGCCGTACGCGACGGAGACGGCGCTCGCGACGGCGAAGGGGCGGCTGCGGAAGAGGTCGAGCCGGAGCGCCGGCCGTGGATGCCGCAGCGAGCGCGCCACCGCGGCCACCGCCGCGAGCGGGGTGACGCCGGCGGCGACCAGGACGTGCGCCGAGGTCCAGCCGCGCTCGGGTCCCCGCGTCAGCCCGTACACCGCCGCGCCGACGCAGAGGGCGAGCAGCACGCTGCCCGCGAGGTCGGGCGCCCGGCCGGTGCGGGACTCGCCGGTGAGCAGCTTCCTGCCGGCGATCGACACCCAGACGCCGACGGGCAGGTTGAGGCAGAAAAGGGCGCGCCAGTCGAGCGCGTCGACGACGACGCCGCCGAGTGCGGGCCCGGCCGCGGCGGCCAGGGCGCCCGCGGCGCTCCACAGGCCGATGGCGGCACGCCTGCGTTCGGCGGGGATCTCCGCGAGCACCAGACCCAGCGAGGCGGGCACCAGCAGGGCCGCCGCCAGGCCCTGGACGGCGCGGGCGCCGAGCAGGACGGGCAGGTTCGGGGCCACGGCGATCAGCAGGGACGACGCCGTGAAGGCGGCGACGCCGATCAGGAAGAGGCGGGCGCGGCCGACGGCGTCGGCCAGCGGGCCGGCCGGGGCGAGGAGCGCGGCGAAGGGGATGACATAGGCGGTGGCGACCCAGGAGACCGTGGTCAGCGAGGCGTCGAAGGTGTCGGCGATCGGCGGCACGGCCAGGTTGGTCACCGTGGCGTCGAGGAAGCTCAGGAAGGTGCCGGCACAGGCGAGTGACAGGGCGAGGGAGGCTCGGCGGGGGTCCGCGGCAGGCGTCATGGCGAGGATTTAAGAGTACGATCGTTCGTACGTCAATGACGTACGGTCGTTTGCTAAACTCGCCGGCATGGCAGGACGTGCATCAGCTCAGGCGGCCCTCGAAACCCGGCGGTCGGTGCTGCGCGCCGCCGCCGATCTCGCTTCCCTGGAGGGTCTGGACAGCGTCACCATCGGCCGGCTCGCCGACCGGCTGGGGATGAGCAAGGCCGGAGTCATCGGCCAGTTCCGCAGCAAGGAGAAGCTGCAGCTGGAGACGGTGGAATTGGTCCTGGAGGACTTCCGCACCCGGGTCTGGCTGCCGGCGCGCCACCTCGACGCGGGGCTGCCGCGCCTGCTGGCCGTCTGCGCGGCCTGGGTGCGGTACGCCGCCGAGCCCGGCTACTCCGGCGGCTGCCTGCTCACCCAGGTCACGTACGACTACGACGGGCGCACCGGCTCCGTGCACGACCGGATCGCCGAGGGGCGCGGCCGCTGGCGGGAGACCCTGCGCCACGACATCGACGCCGCCGTCGCCGCCGGGGAGCTGCCGCCCACGACGGACACCCCCCGTGTCGTCTACGGGCTCGAATCCCTGGCCGCGGGGATCACTCCGGCGCGGCTCCTCCACGGCGACGACCAGGCGGACGGCTGGGCGCTGCACGGCATGCGCACGATCCTGGGCGTCCCCACGGCGGACTGACCGCCGGCGACCCGTTCCCCTCAGGGGCGTCCCCGGCGGGGGCGCCCGGGCGCGTCACCCTCCGGCGAGCAGCTCCGGCAGTTCGCGCATGTCGTCGAAGACGACGGTGCCCGGGCCTTCGAGGCGTACGGCGGGCGTGGGGCCGCCCGCGTACCCGAAGGCCCGCATCCCGGCGGCCCGGGCGGCCGCGACGCCGGGGCCGCTGTCCTCGACCACCGCGCACGCCGCCGGGTCGACGCCCATGCGGCGGGCGGCGTACAGGAAGAGATCGGGCGCGGGCTTGCCCCTGGGCACTTCGCTCGCGCTGTAGATCCGGCCCTCGAAGTGGCCGTAGAGGCCGGTGCGGCCCAGGGTGTGACGCATCTTCTCGTGGGACCCGCTGGACGCGACGCAGGTCGGCAGGGTGAGGGCGGCGAGCGCCTCGGGCAGCCCGTCCACCGGGTCGAGGCCCAGGTCGACCGCGTCCCGGTGGCGCTCGATGAGCAGGCGCCACCACAGCCCCGCCGTCTCCGCGCCGAGCCGCTCGGCGATCTGCCCGACGATCGACTCCTTGGAGCGGCCGATGAACCGGTCGACCACCTCGTCGGCGGTGAGCGGCCAGCCCAACTCGGCGCCGAGCGCCACCTGGAGACGGACGGCCAGGCGTTCGCTGTCGACGAGGACGCCGTCGCAGTCGAAGATCACGAGCTCTATCGGTTTGATCATTCCCGCAGGGTAGGCGGCGAGGTGGGCGGGGCTCACGTGGCATCGGCCGTCAGCGGTGACAGCGGCCGCTCGAAGAAGGTCTCCAGGACGACGGTGGCCTGGGTGCCGCTGACCCCGTCGATGGCGTAGATCCGGCGCAGCACGTCCTGGAGTTGCTCGGTGGTCGCGGTCCTGACCTTGACCAGGACCGAGGCGCTGCCGGCGATGACGTGCGCCTCCAGGATCTCGGGGAGCGCGGCGAAGTCCTTCGCCGAATCGCCCATCCAGGACGTGGAGTCGACCATCACGTAGGCGAGGACGGCGCTGCCCACGGCGGCCGGGTCCACGTCGGCGACGGTACGCCGGATGACGCCGCGTTCCCTCAGTTTGCGCACCCGTTCGTGGGCGGCGCCGGCGGACAGGCCGACGGCCCGGCCGAGGGCGGCGTACGACTGGGTGGCGTCCTGCTGAAGCTGGGCCAGCAGTGCGCGATCGATGTGATCCACAACTCTCCATTCGTTGATTCCTGGCGAAGACCGTATCTCATCCCGCAATATCAACTCCGGGCCGACTGAGGTTCAATGCGCGGCCCGGATGCGGCATGTGACGTCTCTCGTGAGGAGTGGACCCTATGAGCAGCGAGCGCCCGGGACTGTACGAGATGCTCGACGAGCGGTTCCGGACCGGCCGGTGCATGAACGGCGACGACGCGCTGGAGGTCCTTTTCACCGGCTGCCGCTGGGCCGAGGGGCCGGTGTACGTACCCGCGTGGCGGCAGGTGGTCTGGAGCGACATCCCCAACGACCGGATGCTCCGGTGGGACGAGGAGACCGGCGCGGTCGCCGTCTTCCGCCGCTCCGCCGGCCACACCAACGGCAACACCCTCGACCGGGAAGGCCGGTTGATCACCTGCGAGCAGGGCAACCGCCGGGTGACCAGGACCGAGCACGACGGCACCGTCACCGTCCTCGCCGACCGGTGGCAGGGCAAGCGGCTGAACAGCCCGAACGACGCGACCGTGAAGTCCGACGGCTCGATCTGGTTCTCCGACCCGGACTTCGGCATCACCAGCGACTACGAGGGGTACCGCGCGCAGAGCGAGATCGGCGCCAACAACGTCTACCGGATCGACCCGGCCACCGGTGAGGTGCGGCTCGTCGCGGACGGTTTCGGCGCGCCGAACGGGCTGGTCTTCTCGCCCGACGAACGGCGCCTGTTCGTCTCCGACACCCGCGCCGGCTTCATCCGGGCCTTCGACGTCCGCGAGGACGGCACCCTCTCCGAGGGCACGGTCTTCGCGAAGACCGGGGACCGCGAGAAGGCCCGCTTCGACAACCTCCGCTTCGACGACGGCGGCCGGCTCTGGGTCGCCGCGATGGACGACGGGGTGCACTGCTACGACCCCGACGGCACGCTGATCGGCCGGCTGAACGTCCCCGAGGCCGTCGCCAACATCTCCTGGGGCGGCGCCAAGCGCAACCGCCTCTTCATCACCGCGGAGACCAGCCTGTACTCGGTGGTCATGGGGGTCACCGGCACGCACCCGACGGGGCCGGGCCACCGCCCCTGGCTGTAGCCGAGGCCTTGCTGAGCCGAGGCTTTCCGGGCCGGGGGCTCGTATGGCCAGGGGGGCTCGTGCAGCTGGGGGGCTCATGCGGCCGGAGGGCTCGTGCGGCCGGGGGGCTCGTGCGGCCAGGGGGCTCGTGCGGCCAGGGGCTCATGCTCAGCCCGTCGGCGCCGACGCCCCCCGGAAAGTGCGGCGGTACGCCATCGGCGAGACGCCGATGGCCGCGTGGAGGTGCTCGCGCAGGGAGGTGCCGGTGGCGAAGCCGACCCGGCCGGCGATGTCGTCGACGGCCAGGTCGGTGGTCTCCAGGAGGTGCTGGGCCCGGGAGACGCGCTGCTGGATCAGCCAGCGCCCCGGGCTCGTCCCGACCTCGTCGCCGAAGCGCCGCGCGAAGGTGCGCAGGCTCATCCGGGCGTGCCCGGCGAGTTCGCTCAGCGTCAGCGGCTCGTGGAGGTTCTCCAGCGCCCACTGGCGGGTGGCGGAGGTGCCGCTCCCGTCCGCCGGGGGCACGGGGTGCTCGATGTACTGGGCCTGCCCGCCGTCCCGCCACGGCGGTACGACGCACGCGCGTGCCACGTGGTTGGCGACGGCCGCGCCGTGGTCCCGTCGTACGAGGTGGAGACAGACGTCGACGCCGGACGCGGCGCCGGCCGAGGTCAGCAGGGTGCCGTCGTCCACGAAGAGCACGTCCGGGTCGACCGCGACCTCCGGGTACCAGGAGCGGAAGAGGTCGGTGACGGCCCAGTGGGTGGTGGCCGGGCGTCCGTCGAGGAGTCCCGCCGCCGCCAGGACGAAGGCACCCGTGCAGATGGACACGATCCGGGTGCCAGGGCGGATCGTCTTGAGGGCCTCGCCGACCCCCGGCGGCAGTTCGCGCGAGAGGCGGGAGAGGTCGAACGGCGGCAGCAGCACGGTGTCCGCCGTCGCGAGGACCTCGGGGCCGTGCCCCACCGTCACCGAGAAGTCGGCGTTCGTGGCGACGGGACCGCCGTCGACCGAGCAGGTCAGGACCTCGTAGCGGTCCTGGAGCGCGCCGAAGACCCGGCTCGGGATGCCGAGTTCGAAGGGGTACACCCCGTCCAGGGCGAGGACGACGACACGGTGGACACTCATGGCACGATCCCGTCGGAAGTTGGCATTCATGCCATGGTACCGGGGTGGGCTCCGCGACGAGGCTGGACGGCATGACGAACACGAACACCGCCACCGCCACCGCCACCGCCACCGCCACCACGGCTGCCCGCACCATGCGCGCCATCAGCCAGGACACCCACGGCACCCCCGACGTCCTGAAGCAGGTCGACCTTCCCCGTCCCGTCCCCGGCCCGAGCGAGATCCTCGTCGCCGTCCGCGCCTCCGGCGTCAACCCGACCGACTGGAAGCACCGCGCCTCGGGACTCTTCCTCGACCGGCTGCCGCTCGTCCTCGGCTGGGACGTCTCCGGCGTGGTCGAGGCCGTCGGCTTCGGCGTCACCCTGTTCAAGCCGGGCGACGAGGTCTTCGGGATGCTGCCCTACCCGCACGGCGTCGGCTCCCACGCCGAGTACGTGACGGGCCCGGCCCGCGCCTTCGCCGCCAAGCCCGCCGGCATCGACCACGTGCAGGCCGGCGCCCTGCCGCTCGCCGCCCTCACCGCGTACCAGGCGATCGTCGACACCGCCGGGGTGCGCGCCGGTCAGCGCGTCCTGATCCACGCCGCCGCCGGCGGGGTCGGCCACCTCGCCGTCCAGATCGCGAAGGCCCGCGGCGCGTACGTCATCGGCACCGCCAGCGCCCCCAAGCACGAGTTCCTCCGCTCGATCGGCGCGGACGAGGTGATCGACTACCGCACCACCGATTTCCGCGACGCCGTCCAGGACGTCGACATGGTGCTCGACCCGCTCTCCGGCGACACCCGCGCCCGCTCCCTCGACGTCCTGCGCCCCGGGGGCCTCCTCGTCTCGATCATGCCGGGAAACGACCCCGACGAGGCCGCGAAGGCCGCGGCCCGCGGGGTCCGCGTGGAGACCCTCCTCGTCGAGGCGGACCACGCCGGTATGAACGCCGTCGCCGACCTGGTCGCCTCCGGCGCCCTGCGCGCCCACGTCGAGGCCGTCTTCCCGCTCGCCGAGGCGGCCAAGGCCCATGCCCTGGGCGAGACGAACGGCACGACCGGCAAGATCGTGCTGACCGTCCCGTAAGCAAGCGCCTCTCGTCGCACACCCCGACCCGCCCCTCCCCGAAGGTGGCGGTGGCGGTCCCAGGCTCATCGCGCACCGCCTCGGCCCGCCCCCGCCGCCCAGGAGCGTGGGCATGAAGCGATCCACCGCCCCCACCGTCCTGATCACCGGCGGCACCTCCGGCATGGGGCTCGCCCTGGGCAGTACGGACGCCGCCGTACGGGCCCTGTCCTGCCCCCCGGGCACATACAACGTCGTGGACGACGAGCCGGCCCCCGCGCACACCTGGCTGCCTCTGCTCGCGCAAATCCTGGGCGTGCCCGCACCGGAACGCACCGAGGCCCGAACCCCCTGGGCCCGAGGCGCCCTCAACACCCGTACCCGCGAACTCGGTTGGACCTCAACCCGACCGTCCTGGCGCACACCAGCCAGTCCCCGCCCGATCTCCGGAACGCCCGCCGGGGTCGGCCTCTCACCCCGCCGCGCGCGCCTGGCCAGCCGCTCCGGAAGGTAGTGCAGCGCGGCGTCCTCGGCGGTGGCGCGCACCCGCTCCTCCGTGCCGGATGCCGGGAGACTACTGACAGCCGTCCGCGAGCCGCGCGTCCGCCGGATCCGGCGGATCCGCCGGATCTGCGTGACCTTCGCCGCCGCAAGGTCGATACTGCCCAGGTCGACATGGATCCACGCCCGACCCTGCCAGCCCCGCGAGGAGACACCGTTGAAGATGCTGATCAATGTGCCCGAGAGTGTCGTGGCCGATGGGTTGCGGGGGCTTGCCGCGGCGCATCCGGAGTTGACCGTGGACGTGGAGCAGCGGGTGGTGGTGCGGCGGGACGCGCCGGTGGCGGGGAAGGTGGCGCTGGTCTCGGGGGGCGGGTCGGGGCACGAGCCGTTGCACGCGGGGTTCGTGGGGCCGGGGATGCTGGACGGGGCGTGCCCCGGGGAAGTGTTCACGTCGCCGGTTCCGATGCAGATGGTGCGGGCGGCGGCGGCCGTGGACAGTGGGGCCGGGGTGTTGTTCGTGGTGAAGAACTACACCGGGGACGTGCTGAACTTCGAGATGGCCGCCGAGCTCGCCGAGGACGAGGGCATCCAGGTGGCCAAGGTGCTCGTGGACGACGACGTGGCCGTGACGGACAGTCTGTACACGGCGGGGCGGCGCGGGACCGGGGCCACGCTGTTCGTGGAGAAGATCGCGGGGGCGGCGGCCGAGGAGGGTGCGCCGCTGGAGCGGGTGGAGGCGCTGGCGCGGCGGGTGGTGGCGCGGTCGCGGTCGTTCGGGGTGGCGCTGAGTGCGTGCAGCACACCCGCGAAGGGCGGTCCGACGTTCGATCTGCCGCCGGGGGAACTGGAGTTGGGGGTCGGGATCCATGGGGAGCCGGGGCGGGAGCGGCGCGGGATGATGACCGCCGGGGAGATCGCCGAGGTCGCCGTCGACGCCGTCCTGGACGACCTGCGGCCCTCGGACCCCGTCCTGCTCCTGGTGAACGGGATGGGCGGGACGCCGCTCCTGGAGCTGTACGGGTTCAACGCGGAGGTGCGGCGCGTGCTCGACGCCCGGCGGGTGCCGGTGGCGCGCACGCTGGTCGGGAACTACGTGACCTCGCTCGACATGGCGGGCTGTTCGGTGACCCTGTGCGCCGCCGACGAGGAGCTGCTGCGGTTGTGGGACGCGCCGGTGGCCACGCCCGCGCTGCGCTGGGGACGGTGAGCGGGCGATGACGACGGAGACGTACGGTGCCGCCTTCGCGGTGCGGTGGATGGAGGGCGTCGCGGCGGCCGTCGAGCGGGAGGCGGGGCGGCTCACCGACCTCGACGCAGCGATCGGCGACGCGGACCACGGGGCCAACCTGAAGCGCGGGTTCACGGCCGTGGCCGAGGCGCTGGCGAAGGAGCCGCCCGCGACGCCGGGCGCGGTCCTCGTCACCACCGGCGGGCTGCTGATCGCGACCGTGGGCGGGGCCTCGGGGCCGCTGTACGGGACGCTGCTGCGGCGGGCCGGGAAGGCGCTCGGCGGGGCCGGGGAGGTCTCGCGGGCGGAGCTGGCGGACGCGCTGGCCGCCGGGGTCGCGGCGGTCGGGGCACTCGGCGGGGCGGTCCCCGGCGACAAGACGATGCTGGACGCGCTGACGCCAGCCGTGGAGGCGCTGCGCGAGTCGTTCGGCGCCGCGCGGTCGGCGGCGGAGGCGGGCGCGCTCGCGACCGTGCCGCTGCGGGCCCGCAAGGGCCGGGCCAGTTATCTCGGCGAGCGGTCGGTCGGCCACCAGGACCCGGGGGCGACGTCCTCGGCGCTGCTGTTCGCCGCCCTGGAGGAGGTGGCGGCGGGATGAGCGGGGAGCGGGTCGGGATCGTGCTGGTCTCGCACAGCGCGGCCGTCGCCGCCGCCGTCGCGGAGCTGGCGCGCGGGCTCGCCGGCGGCGGTGACCTGGCGCCGGTCGCGGCGGCCGGCGGCGCTCCCGACGGCGGTCTCGGTACGAGCTCCGAGCTGATCGCCGCGGCGGCGAAGTCCGTCGACGCGGGCGCCGGGGTGGCGCTCCTGGTGGACCTGGGCAGCGCGGTCCTCACGGTGAAGGCGCTCCTCGCGGAGGGCGACGAACTCCCGGCGGGCGCGCGGCTCGTGGACGCGCCGTTCGTCGAGGGCGCGGTGGCCGCCCTGGTGACGGCGAGCGCCGGCGGCGACCTCGACGCGGTCGCGGCGGCGGCCTCGGAGGCGTACGGCTACCGCAAGGTCTGACGCCCACGCCGACCGTGTCCCGCCCGCGCCGACCGTGTCATGCGCCCGCCCCGTGTCCCTCTCGTCCACCGCCCGTCACACGCCCGCCGGCGCGGGTGTGTGACGGCGGTAGCGACCCGGCGGGAGGCCGTGACGGTGGGAGAAGGCGCGGGAGAAGGCGAACTCGGAGGCGTAGCCGACGGATCGGGCGATGTCGTCGACCAGGGAGTCGGTGTCGCGGAGGAGGCGGGCGGCGAGGTCGACGCGGAGTCCGGCCGGGTAGGCGAGCGGGGTGCTGCCGACGAGGTCCTTGAACCGGCGGGCGAACGCGGCCCGGGACATCGCCACCGCGCGGGCCGGGCCCTCACCGTCCAGGCGCGCTGCGGCTCCTCGTGCATCAGGGAGAGCGAGGTCCCGATCCGCGGGTCGCGCAGGGCCGTCAGCCACGAGGGCCCGGCCGGTTCGCCGTCGGCGCCGCGCTCCAGCCAGGCGCGGACGGCCTGCGCGAAGAGCACGTCGGTGAGCCGCGTCGCGAGGGCCTGCGCACCCGGGCGCCGGCGGGTGGCCTCGGCCGCGATCAGCCGTACCGTGGCCTGGAGTTCGGGGTCGGCGCTCATGCCGGGGAGGTGGACGACCCGGGGCAGGGCGGCCAGCACGGGGTGCCGTCCGAGCGCGCCCCCGTAGGCGAACCTGCCGCACACGACGCGGACGACCGGGCCGTCGCCACCGCCCGCGACGCCGGAAGCCTCGCCGACCTGTCCGGGCGGTACGGCGACGCCGTGCTCGCCCTGACCCTGGACGTGACCGACAAGGACGCGGTGTTCGCGGCCGTCGGGAGGGCCAGGGAGCACTTCGGCCGGCTCGACGTGGTCGTCGACAACGCCGGGTACGGCCTGTTCGGCGCGCTGTGGGTGACCCAGGCCGCGCTGCCGCATCTGGGCGAGCGGGGCGGCGGGGGCCACATCGTGCAGATCTCCTCCACCGGCGGCGTCGCCGCCTGGCCGCTGGTCGGCGGCTACCACGCCTCGAAGTGGGCCCTGGAGGGGCTCACCGAGTCGCCGGCGCGGGAGGTCTCGGGCCTCGGCATGAAAGTCACGCTCGTCGAGCCGGGGGCGTACGCCACCGGCTGGGGCGGGCCGTCGGCCGTCCATTCGGAGCCGATCCCGGCGTACGACGGTACGACGGCGTCCGCGAGAGGCTCGGCGGGTTCATCGCGACGCTGGACCTCGGCGACCCGGCCGCCGCAGGCCTGGCGCTCCTCGGAATCGTCGACGCGGACGCCCCGCCGCTGCGCGTCTTCCTCGGCACCCAAAGCAACGAGATGCTGCCGCGGGTCTGCGCCGACCGGTTCAAGACCTGGGCCGACCGGCAGGACCTTTCGGTGCGAACACGGTGCGAACACAGGGCCGAGCGCGGGCGGCCGTCGGGGCTTCGGAGCGCGAGTGACCGACCCCGCATTGTGATGAAGCAGGTCAACACACTAATGTCACAGGGCCTTGGTGTTCGGGAAACCGGTGCAGTACCGGTGCGGCCCTCGCCACTGTGATCGGGAGGTCCAGCTCCGTCCCTTCGGGGAAGCCACTGCTCCGCCGCGGGAGACCGTCGCGGGGTGGGAAGGCGGAGTCGGGCGGCACTACCGTCAGCCAGGAGACCGGCCAGGGCGCGTTGTCCATCCACGAGGTGCTGGAGAGGGTCTCCCGATCATGCATATCGCCGAGGGGTATCTGCCCCCCGTCCACGCGGCCGCCTGGGGCGTCGCGTCGGCTCCGTTCGTCGTCCACGGGGTCCGCGCGCTCACCCGCGAGGTGCGCGCCAACCCCGAGTCCACCCTGTTGCTCGGCGCCTCGGGCGCCTTCACGTTCGTCCTGTCCGCGCTCAAACTGCCCTCGGTGACGGGCAGTTGTTCCCACCCTACGGGTACGGGACTGGGCGCCATCCTGTTCCGGCCACCGATCATGGCGGTGCTCGGCACGATCACCCTGCTGTTCCAGGCGCTGCTGCTCGCCCACGGCGGGCTGACCACGCTGGGCGCGAACGCCTTCTCGATGGCGATCGTCGGACCGTGGGCCGGGTACGGCACGTACCTGCTGGTCCGGCGGTCCGGGGCGCCGCTGATGGTGGCGGTGTTCTTCGGCGCGTTCGTCGCCGACCTCTCCACCTACTGCGTGACCAGCGTCCAGCTGGCCCTCGCCTTCCCCGACCCGGGCAGCGGCGTGGCGGGCTCGCTCGCCAAGTTCGGCGGGATCTTCGCGGTGACGCAGATCCCGCTCGCGGTGAGCGAGGGGCTGCTGACCGTCCTGGTCATGCGGCTGCTCGCCCAGTCCAGCAAGGGCGATCTGCTGCGGCTCGGCGTGCTCGCCGCGCCGAAGGCGGCCGAGCGGCGCGAGGAGGCGGCGGCGTGATGAGCAGGAACACGAAGATCAACGGTCTGCTGCTCCTGCTGGTGGCGGCGCTGGCCGTGCTGCCGCTGGCGCTGGGGCTCGGCGACCACAAGGAGGAGCCGTTCACCGGCGCCGACGCCGAGGCCGAGACGGCGATCACGGAGATCGAACCGGACTACGAGCCGTGGTTCTCGCCGCTGTACGAGCCGCCGTCCGGCGAGATCGAGTCGGCGCTGTTCGCCCTGCAGGCGGCGCTCGGCGCCGGTGTCCTCGCGTACTACTTCGGGCTGCGGCGCGGCCGGCGGCAGGGCGAGGAGCGGGCGGCGGCCCGTGCGGAGGGCGGCGTGACCGTCCCGGACACGGACAAGGACGCGTAGCCGCCGATGCTGCCGATCGACGCGGCGGCGCACAGCAGTCGCTGGCGCCGCCGCCATCCGGCGGAGAAGGCCCTGCTCGGTTTCGGTCTGACGCTGTGCGCGGTCTGCCTGCCGCCGTGGCCGGGGGCGCTCCTGGTCGCCTCGGCGACCCTCGCCGTGCTGCTCGGTCCGGCCGGTGTGCCGGGCCGGCAGCTGTGGCGGGCCTTCCGGATCCCGCTGGGCTTCTGCGTCACGGGGGCCGTTCCGCTGCTGTTCTCGGTGGGCGGGCCCGCCGGTCTCGTCGCCTGGGCGCCGGACGGTCCGGTGCACGCCGGGGAGCTGCTGCTGCGGACGGCGTCGGCCTCGCTGGGCGTGCTCCTGTTCGCCTTCACGACGCCGGTGTCGGACGTGCTGCCGCGGCTCGTTCGGGCCGGGGTGCCGGCCCCCGTGGTGGACGTGGCCCTGGTGATGTACCGGATCGTGTTCCTGCTGCTCGACGCGCAGAGCAAGGTGCGGCAGGCGCAGGCGGCGCGGCTCGGGGCGACGACCCGGGCCGCGGTGTGGCGCTCGATGGCGGGGCTCGGCGCCACCTCGTTCGTGCGGGCCTTCGACCGGGCGCAGCGGCTCCAGACCGGACTCGCCGGGCGCGGTTACGACGGCACCCTGCGGGTCCTGCTGCCCGAGGCGTCCGTCTCCCGCCCGTTCCTCGCGGCGACGGGCGGCCTCCTCGCGGGGCTCGTCGCCCTCACCCTCGTACTGGAAAGGCTTCTGCCATGACGACCCCCACTCCGGTCGTGGAGCTGGTCGGCGCGGGTTTCGCGTACGAGGACGGGCCGGCCGTCCTCACGGATGTCTCCTTCGCCGTGCACGAGGGGCGGGCCGTCGCCCTGCTCGGGCGCAACGGCGGCGGGAAGACGACGCTGCTGCGGCTCCTGAGCGGCGGGCTGCGGTGCGGGAGCGGGGCGCTGCTCCTGGACGGGGCGGAGGTGGCGCACGACCGGAAGGGGCTGACCCGGCTGCGGACCTCCGTGCAGCTGGTGGTGCAGGACCCGGACGACCAGCTCTTCGCGGCCTCGGTGGCGCAGGACGTGTCCTTCGGGCCGATGAACCTGGGGCTGCCGGAGGACGAGGTACGGCTCCGGGTGACGGAGGCGCTGGAGGCGCTGGACATCACCGCGCTCGCGGACCGGCCCACACACCTGCTGTCCTACGGGCAGCGGAAGCGGGCGGCGATCGCGGGCGCGGTGGCGATGCGGCCCCGGGTCCTGATCATGGACGAGCCGACGGCCGGTCTCGACCCGCACGGTCAGGAACGGCTCCTGGAGACCCTGGAGCGGCTGCGGGCGGCGGGCACGACGGTGGTCATGGCCACGCACGACGTGGACCTGGCCCTTCGCTGGGCCGACGAGGCCGCCGTCCTCTCCCCCGCCGGGCTGCGCACCGGCCCGGCGGCCGACCTGCTGGCCGACGACGCCCTCCTCGACGCGGCGCGCCTGCGCCGCCCATGGGCGGTGTCGGTGGGACGGCTGCTGCGGTCCCAGGGGCTGCTGCCGGAGGGCGTACCGACCCCCCGGACGGCGGAGGACCTCGACGCGCTCCTGGACAGGGTGGGGTGAGCGGTCCGGTGGAATGAGCGGGTCGCGCGGCCGGTCGGGCGGGGCGATCGGCCCGGGGGGCAGGCCCGGTCGGCGCCCCCGTCACCGAAGACCCGACCGGCACAGATCCCACCGACACAGGCCCGACCGGCGGCCCCGCCACCGCGGGCCCGACCGGCACAGGCCGGACGGCACAGGCCGGACGGACGGACGGCACAGACCGCACGGCACAGACCGGACGGGCGGACGGCATAGGCCGGACGGCACAGGCCGGACGGACGGACGGCACAGGCCGGACGGACGGACGGCACAGGCCGGACGGACGGTCCGCACAGGCCCGACCGCACAGGCCCGACCAGCAGCCGGCTTGGTCGGCGGCCCGGGCGGGCCGCCTGGACGGGCGGCCGACCCGGACGGTGGCCCGGACCGCGGCCCCGGCGGCCGTCCCCTGTGGTTCAGTCGTCCGCCGCGACGAGCAGGGTGAGTCGGCCCGTTCCGTGGTTGATCAGGACCAGTTCGTGGAACTCGCCGTGGACGCTTGCCCAGTCGTGGTACTCGGCCTCGCCGAGGCCGTCGAGGTGGTGGACGGCGTCCGCCGCCGCCAGGGCGTCGTACGCCTCGCTGCGCAGGGCCTCGGAGAGCGGGGCGGGGAGGGGGCCGTGCTGGTCGGCCCAGGTCCTCAGGAGGAGGGTGGCCCGGTCGCGGCCGATCGGCTCGTACGCCTCGGGGGTGACGCAGCGGAGCCAGTACTCGCCGTGGCGGGTGCCCTCGGGGTCCACTCCGCCGCCGGCGTAGTCGTCGCGGAACTGCTCGTGTGCGATGAGCGCGGCGAGGAGGTCCCGGTCCGTGGCGGACGCCGCGCGCCCGGGGAGGGCGAAGTGCTTCACGTCCAGCCAGCGGAAGGCGTGCGCGTGCGGACGCGGCTCCGCGAAGTCGAAGTGCCGGAAGTTCACGAAGGCGCTGCCCTCGTGGGTGAGCGTCCATCCCATGGTCCCTCAGCCCAGCCACGGCAGGCCACCGCTTCTACCGAGTAGTAACCATCACACCCCGAACCTTCTGCAACTAGTTGCATAAACGCCGCCGCGTCGCCTACAACAGGATCCGACGATCCCTGCGCGAGGAGGCGCCCCGTGACCGCGACGACCCCGTACCCGCATCTGCTCAGCCCGCTCGACCTCGGGTTCACCACCCTGCCCAACCGGGTGATCATGGGCTCGATGCACGTCGGCCTGGAGGAGACCGAGCACGGCTTCGAGCGGATGGCCGCCTTCTACGCCGAGCGGGCCCGCGGCGGCGCCGGCCTCATCGTCACCGGCGGCATCGCGCCCAACGAGGCCGGACGGCCGTGGGACGGCGGCGCCAAGCTCACCACCGGCGAGGAAGTCGCCGAGCACCGGCTGATCACCGACGCCGTGCACGCCGAGGGAGGCAGGATCGCCATGCAGATCCTGCACTTCGGCCGGTACGCCTACCACCCCGGCCTCGTCGCGCCGAGCGCGATCCAGGCGCCCATCAGCCCCTTCGTGCCGAACGAGCTGACCGACGCCGAGGTCGAGCAGACCGTCGAGGACTACGCACGCTGCGCCGAGCTCGCCCGCGAGGCCGGCTACGACGGCGTCGAGGTCATGGGCTCCGAGGGCTACCTCATCAACGAGTTCATCGCCGCCGCCACCAACCACCGCACCGACCGCTGGGGCGGCTCCTACGAGAACCGCGTGCGGTTCCCGCTGGAGATCGTCCGCCGGATCCGCGAGCGGGTCGGCACCGACTTCATCATCGTCTACCGGCTCTCCATGCTGGACCTCGTCCCCGGCGGTTCCACCCTGGAGGAGGTCGTCCAGCTCGCGCAGGAGATCGAGGCGGCCGGCGCCACCATCATCAACACCGGCATCGGCTGGCACGAGGCCCGCATCCCCACCATCGCCACCTCCGTGCCGCGCGGCGCCTACACCTGGGTGACGAAGAAGCTGATGGGCTCGGTCTCCGTGCCGCTCGTCACCTCCAACCGCATCAACACCCCGGAGGTCGCCGAGGAGATCCTCGCCGACGGCCGCGCCGACCTCGTCTCGCTCGCCCGCCCCTTCCTCGCCGACCCCGCCTTCGTGAACAAGGCGGCCGCCGGCCGGGCCGAGGCCATCAACACCTGCATCGGCTGCAACCAGGCCTGCCTCGACCACACCTTCAACCTCAAGATCACCTCCTGCCTGGTCAACCCGCGCGCCTGCCACGAGACCGAGCTGGTCCTCTCCCCCACCCGCCTCGCCAAGCGGATCGCCGTCGTCGGCGCCGGCCCGGCCGGCCTCTCCTGCGCCGTCTCGGCGGCCGAGCGCGGCCACACCGTCACCCTCTTCGACGCCGCCGCCGAGATCGGCGGCCAGCTGAACGTCGCCAAGCGGGTCCCCGGCAAGGAGGAGTTCGACGAGACCCTCCGCTACTTCCGCGTCCGGCTCGCCGAGCACGGCATCGACGTCCGCCTCGGCACGTACGTCTCCGCCGACGACCTCGACGGCTACGACGAGGTCGTCGTCGCCACCGGCGTCACCCCCCGCGACCCCGGCATCGAGGGCCAGGACCACCCCAGCGTCCTCAGCTACCTCGACGTCCTCCGCGACGGCGCGCCGGTCGGCGAGCGGGTCGCCGTCATCGGCGCCGGCGGCATCGGCTTCGACGTCGCCGAGTTCCTCACCGACGGCGGCGAGGGCGCGAGCCAGGACCCCGAGACGTACTTCCGCCAGTGGGGCGTCGACACCTCGTACGAGAACCGGGGCGGCCTGCGCAAGCCCGAGCGGAACGCGCCGCCGCGCCAGGTCCACCTGCTCCAGCGCAAGACCACCAAGGTCGGCGCCGGACTCGGCAAGACCACCGGCTGGATCCACCGCACCGAGCTCAAGCACCGCGGCGTCGCCATGGTCGCCGGCGTGAGCTACGACCGGATCGACGACGAGGGCCTGCACCTCACCGTCGACGGCGAGCCGCAGGTCCTCCCGGTCGACACGATCGTCCTCTGCTCCGGCCAGGAGCCGCGCCGGGACCTGTACGAGGAGCTGGTCGCCGCCGGCCGCCCGGCGCACCTCATCGGCGGGGCCGACGTCGCCGCCGAACTGGACGCCAAGCGCGCGATCGACCAGGGCACCCGGCTCGCCGCCACCCTGTGAGCGCGGCCGGCCGCCCGACCTAGGATGCCCGCATGTCCCTCCCGCACGCGATCCTCACCGCGCTGCTCGAGAAGCCGTCCTCCGGTCTCGAACTGACGCGCCGCTTCGACAAGTCGATCGGCTACTTCTGGTCGGCGACGCACCAGCAGATCTACCGGGAGCTGGGGCGCCTGGAGGAGGCGGGGCAGATCCGCGCCCTGCCCTCCCCCGTGCCGGTGCGCGGGCAGCGCAAGGAGTACGAAGTGCTGCCCGCGGGACGGGAGTTCCTGCGGGAGTGGGTGGGCGCCGCCGAGGACCCGAAGCCGCTGCGGTCCGCGCTGCTGCTGCGGATGCGGGCCGCGGCCGTGGTCGGCTCGGCCGGGCTGCGGGCCGAGCTGGAGCGGCACCTCGCGCTCCACCGGGCGCAGTTCGACGAGTACACGGGCATCGAGGAGCGCGACTTCCCGGCCGAGCGGCGCGCCGCCGAGCCCGACCGGCTGCGCCATCTCGTGCTGCGCGGCGGCCTCGACCTGGAGCGGTTCTGGGTGGAGTGGCTGACGGCCGCGCTGGAGGAACTGGGCCCGGAGGACTGACCTGAGCGGCCGCACGGGCGGGTGCGCGCCCGTCCCGCGCCCTTCCGCCCCCGGCGCGCGCCGGGGCTCTCCCCCTCCGCCGTGGATACTGGTCGGTACCGGTTTCATGGTCCACGGAGGGAAAGGGCGGGTATGGCCGACGACTTGGGGCGCCGCGGCACACGACACGCGGTGGTCATCGGGGGAAGTCTCGCCGGACTGCTGGCGGCGCGGGTGCTCGCGGAGCACGCGGAGCGGGTCACGGTCGTGGAGCGCGACCGGCTGCCCGAGGGGCACGACGCCCGGCCGGGGGTGCCGCAGGGCCGGCACCTCCATGTGCTCATCGAGGGCGGCCAGCGGGCGCTCGACGAACTGCTGCCCGGCTTCATGGACGAGCTGCGGGAGCTGGGCGCGCCGAAGGTCGGGATGCCGACGGACATGGTGCAGTGGCAGGCGGGCCAGTGGTTCACCCGGTCCCCCGCCTCCGCGCACTTCTACAGCGGCCCGCGGGCCCAGCTGGAGTGGCTGGTGCGGCAGCGGGTGCTCGCGGACCCGCGCATCGAACTCGTCGAGGGCACCGAGACGGTGGGCCTGGCCGGCACGGCCGCGCGGGTGACGGGGGTACGGCTCCGGGAGCGCGGCGCGGGCGCCGGGCAGGAGCCCCGTACCCTCGCCGCCGACCTGGTGGTGGACGCCTCCGGACGGTCGACGAAGGCGGCGGACTGGCTGGCCGGGATCGGCGCGGAGGCCCCGCACGAGGAGACCCTCGACACCGGACTCGCGTACGCCTCCCGGATCTACCGGGCGACGGACGCGGTGCCCGCCACCGACGCCCAGGGGTACTACATCGTGCCGGGCCCGCGGCAGACGTACGGCGGGGTGATCGTGCCGCTGGGCGACGGGCACCACATGGTCACCTTCTCGGGGCTGCGCGGGGAGGCGCCGCCCACCGAGGAGGAGGCGTTCGAGGCGTACGCGAAGCGGCTGCCGCACCCGGTGCTCAGCGAGTGGCTGGCCGGGGCGGAGCCGGTGACGCCGGTCCACGGCTTCCGGCGGACCGCCAACGTCCGCCGCAGGTACGACCGTCCGGGCCGCCGCCCGGCCGGTTTCCTCGCCACCGGCGACGCGCTGTGCGCGTTCAACCCGATCTACGGACAGGGCATGACGACGGCGGCGCTCGCCGCGGTGGCGCTGCGCCGGGCGCTGGCCGAAACCCGCCGGGTCCCGACGACGGCGCGGGTGCAGCGGGCGCTCCTGGAGTCGTCCCGGCAGGCCTGGGACATCTCGGCGGGCGCGGACAAGAAGATGCCGGGCGCCACGGGCGACGCGGCCCGTCTCCAGCCGGCGGACAGGTTCGCCGACTGGTACCTGGGCCGGATCCAGGAGCTGGCGGCGGGCGATCCGGCGGTCGGAACGCACTTCCGGGCGGTCCTGAACCTGACGGCCCCGCTGAGCAGCCTCTTCGCCCCGTCGCTCGTCCGCGCGGTGCTCTTCTCGCCGGTGCCGGAGACCCCGGCGGAGCCGCCGCTGCTGAAGGACGCCTGACCGTCCGGCCGTCGGAGGGCGGGCGGTGGTGTCCGCACGCCCTCCGGGCTCCGGGGCCCGCCCTCCGTCAGACGCCCGGGGCCGCCGTGATCATGCCGGCGGCGATGCCGGCGCCGAGGGTGGCGTAGTCGTCGGCGTTCTGGCTCGCGTAGGCGAGGGAGAAGTCGGCGACGGCGCGGTCGAAGACGTCGGAGGAGCCGAGGTAGGCGGCGATGGCGACGCGGTCGCCGGAGCGGGCGTGGGCGCGGGCCAGGGCGCGGCCGCACAGCCGGGCGTAGTCGCGCAGCAGGGCGGGGGTCATCGTCTCGACCTCGGCGGAGCCCTTCATGTCGCGCAACTGCCGCCAGTAGAAGTGGCGTTCCTCGGGTCCGGTCATCCAGCCGAGGAAGATGTCGCTGGCGGCCTGGGTGAGGCGCTGGCCGCAGACGACGCGCCGGCCCTGGTGGTCGTAGACGGTGGGCGGGAGGTAGGCCTCCAGGACCGAGCGGCCGGCCTCCTTGATCTGGAGGATCAGCGGGTCGCCGTCGTCGCGGCCTTCGAGGAGGACGACGAAGCAGCGGGTGCCGACGCTGCCGACGCCGACGACCTTGCGGGCGGCGTCGCGGAAGCGGTAGCGGTCGAGGAGGACCCGGCGCTCCTCGGAGAGCGAGCTGCGGTAGTCGCCGAAGATCTTGCCGAGGGCGACCCGGTCGAGGTCGGGGACGCGTTCCAGGAGCGGCGGGTCGTCGGCGATGCGGCGCTCGCCGTCGCCGTCCCGGGTGGTGAGCTTGTCGAAGGCCTGGAGGCTGGTGCGGCGGCGGGCCTTGGCGAGGTTGCGGGTGAGCCGCTCGCGTTCGCGGGGGCGGGCGAGGGCGGTGAGGTCGTCGGCGGAGATCCGCTCGTACCAGACGGTGAGTTCCCCGAGGCCGGCGAGGCGGCGCATGGCGGTGCGGTACGCCTCGGCGGCGGCGAGCGCGGCACGGTGGGCCTTGGGGCGCGGGCTGCCGTTCTGGAGGGCGGCGACGGCGATGCTGGCGGCGAGGCGCTTGACGTCCCATTCGAAGGGGCCGGGGAGGGTCTCGTCGAAGTCGTTGACGTCGAAGAGGAGCGTCCGTTCGGGTGAGGCGTAGACGCCGAAGTTGAGCAGATGGGCGTCGCCGCAGAGCTGGACGGTGAGTCCGGTGTTCCGGGTGGCGCCGAGGTCGGCGGCCATGACGGCGGCGGCGCCCCGCAGGAAGGCGAAGGGGGAGGCGGCCATCCGTCCGTACCGGACGGGTGCGAGGTCGGGCAGGCGGTCGGCGGCCTGCTTCTCCAGGACCGTGAGCGGGTCGGGGCGCTGCGAGCTCGGTATCCAGCGGCCGTGCGAGGACCGCGGGACCTTCTTGCGGGCCGCGCGGCCGCGTGCGGAGCGCTCGGAGGGCGTCGTCATCCGGCCTCACCCCTGTTCCTCCGCCGGCATCGCCGGTCCTGTCGCCTGGTCCCCATTACAGGGCGCCGCGCGGGTTTCGGCCACTCTGCACGGTCGCCCTAGCGGAATGGTTTAGACCAATGATAGGAATTGATCACCCATACGGCCCACGCGGTGACGCTGAGCGAAGAAGGGGTCCATCATGGCCGTACCCGATTCCGCGCCCGATTCCGAGCCCCCGGAGGGGGTGGTCCCGCGCTATCTGCGGGTGGCCGCCGCCCTGCGGGACGACCTCGTCCGGCACGCCCTCGCCCCCGGGAGCAGGCTCCCCTCGGAACGTTCCCTGGCGCAGCGGTACCACGTCAACCGGCAGACCGTCCGCAGCGCGCTCCAACTGCTCCGCGAGGAACGGCTCGTGGTCACCGACCGGCGCGGCACCTTCGCCGCGCACGACCCCTCGCACGGCCCCGCGCACGGGGAGGCGCCGCGGCCCGCGCCGCCGCCGGCCCCGTCCGCCGCGCGACCGGTCTTCCCCGGCGGGCCGCGCGCGGCGGAGGCCCTGGTGCGGGCCTCGCTCGACTGGGAGCCGCCGCCGTCGGCGCTGGCCGCGCGGCTGCACCTGGCGCCGGGCGAGCCGACGCTGGTGCACCGCCACCGGGTCCTCGCCCCGCAGGGTCCCGAACTGCAGCGGGCGGTCTCGTGGTTCTCGCGGGCCGCCCTCGAAGAGATCCCGCAGCTGGCCCGCTACCGGCGGGCCCGGTACGGCGTGCGCCAGCCGGACCTGCGACTGCTGTACCACTGGATGCACCAGGCCGGCCTGCGGGCCACCCACCGCGAGTCGGTCAGGGTCCCGCCCGGTACCGCCGGGGCGGCGGCGGGCGGTGCGGCCCGGCTGAGCGTCCACCGGGTGGTGAGCGACCAGCACGGGCACGTCCTGGAGGTCACGGACATCGACTTCTCGGCCAGGGAGGCTGCCTGGACGTACGAGTACAGCCTCTGACAAGCCCCCTGACGGGGGATCAGACGAGGTTCTCGGCGAGCTCCGCCTCCTCGCGGGCCGTACCGCCGTACGGGGTCGGCGTGCCGTACGACCGGCGGGCGGCGTACCACCAGACGGTCGCCAGGAGGAGGACGACGGCGAGGGCGATGACCGCGTAGTTCATGGTGTCGACGGTCACCGGGCTCTTCTGGGGCAGGCAGAAGAGGACGGTCACGACCGCGACCCAGCCGACGGCGGTCCAGCCGATCGGCCGGCTCCAGCGGCCGAGGCTCCACGGGCCGGGCGTGAAGTCGCGCCCGGCCCGCAGCCGCAGGAGGATCGGGATGGCGTAGGCGGGTGTGATGCCGATGACGTTGATCGCGGTGACCGCGCCGTACGCCGTCGGCGAGTACAGCGACGGCAGGGCGAGCACCGCGGCGGCGCCGACCGACAGCCAGACCGCCGGCACCGGCGTCCGGTTGCGGGCGCTGACCTTCCGCCAGGTCGCCGACGCCGGAAGGGCGTTGTCGCGGCTGAACGCGAAGACCATGCGGCTGGCGGCGGCCACCTCGGCGTTGCCGCAGAAGAGCTGGGCGACGATGACGACGAGGAGCAGGGCGGTGGCGCCGCCGGAGCCGAGGGCGTCGAGGAAGATCTGGGCGGGCGGCACGCCGGTCGCGCTGCCGACGGTGCCCGCGTAGTCCTGGATGGCGAAGGTGAGCCCGGCGAGCAGCGCGAAGCCGGCGATCCAGGAGACCCAGATGGCGCGGACGATGCCCTTGGCCGCCGTGACGGAGGCGTTGGCGGTCTCCTCGGAGAGATGGGCGGAGGCGTCGTAGCCGGAGAAGGTGTACTGGGCGAGGAGGAGTCCGATCGCGGCGACGTAGAACGGATTGGCCCAGCCGGTGTCGTTGACGAACTCGGTGAAGACGAAGCCGGCCGACTGGTGGCGGTCGGGGACGATCGTGAGGGCGCCGACGATCACGGCGACGCCCGCGAGGTGCCACCAGACGCTGATCGAGTTGAGCACGCTGACGAGGCGCACGCCGAAGAGGTTGAGGGCGGCGTGGACCAGCAGGATCGCCAGGAAGATCAGGAAGGTGGAGCCGGGCGTCGGCTCGAAGCCCCACTGGAGGTTGAGGAAGGCGCCGGTGAAGAGGGCCGCGCCGTAGTCGATGCCGGCGATGGCGCCGAGCAGACCGAGCAGGTTGAGCCAGCCGGTGTACCAGCCCCAGCGGCGCCCGCCGAGCCGGTCCGCCATGTAGTACAGCGCCCCTGAGGTCGGGTAGGCGCTGGTGACCTCGGCGAGGGCGAGGCCGACGCAGAGGACGAAGAGGCCGACGCCCGCCCAGCCCCAGAGCATCACGGCGGGGCCGCCGGTGCCGAGCCCGAAGCCGTAGAGGGTCATGCAGCCGGAGAGGACGGAGATGACCGAGAAGCTGATGGCGAAGTTGCCGAAGCCGCCCATGCGGCGGGCGAGCACCGGCTGGTAGCCGAGCTCGCGCAGCCGGGCCTCCTCGTCGGGTAACGCCGGGGACGGGTGGCGCGGTGCCTCGGGTGGGATGGGGCGGGACATCGGGGAACCTTTCCGAAGGGGGGACGGGTCTGCTCAGCCGGCGAGGCAGCGGGCACGGGCCCGCAGGAAGACCTCCTCGGCGAGGGCGCGGTCGGCCGGGCGCGGGGTGCGGTGGGCCCAGGGCGCGGTCGTGCAGTACGGGCCGAGGGCCTCGAAGACCCGTGCCGCGTCGGCGAAGCGCAGGGCGCCGAAGAGGGCGTGCGCCAGATGGTTGAGGTCCAGCTGGGAGGCCTCCGGCACGGCGCAGAAGAGGAACCAGGCGTCCATCGCCCGCCGGGCCTCGCGGATCGCGTCCTCGGCCACCCAGTGCAGGTCCAGGGCGTGTTCGTGCCCCCGGTCGCGCCGGTAGCGCTCGACCCGCACGTAGAGCGGCAGGGCGTGCAGGGCGGAGCCGCGCGGCGCGCATGCGGCCGCCCACTGGGCGTAGTTGACGGCCTCGGAGAGCGGGCCCTCGCTGCGCCCGTACATGAACTGCAGCATGCGGTGGTACGCCTCGCGGTTGTACGGGTCGCGCCGCTCGACCTCGGCGAGCAGCCCCCAGGGTCCGGGCGGCAGCATCGGCGCGGGCGGCGCGGCGCGGTGTTCGGGGGCGTCCTTGCGGGGGTCGAGCGCGGCGAGGGCGAGGAGGCAGACCCAGGGCACCGGGTCGGCGGGGGCGCGCTCCGCGGCCTCCCGGCACGCGGTCCACGCCTCCTGCCGGAGGGTGCGGGCGCGCGGGTGGCCGCCCCGTTGGGCGCGGACGGCGCGCTCGACGGCGACGCGGGCGTGCATGACGCAGGCGGCGGCGCTGCCGGGCCGTTCGGCGCGCCAGGTGTGGACGACGTCGGTGCCGGCGGCGACGGTGGCGAGGACCTGCGTACGCCGCGTCCAGCCGTCCCAGTGTCCGGCGCCGGTCCGGTCGTCCGCGCCGCCGACCGCCCGGGCGTCGGGGCCGTCGGCGCCGTCCGGGCCTTCGAGGAGCCGCGCCATCTCGCCCCAGCGGCCGGTGCGCAGGTCCTGGAGGGCGTGGCGCAGGGCGTGGTCGTGGCCCGCAGGGTGGAAGACGGGCCGGAAACCGTGTCCGGGCATCAGCGGGCGGGACGGGGTACGGGCGGAGCGGTGGGCGTGGTCATCGTTCCTCGGTCGGGCGCGGTCGGGCGGCGGGTGCGGCGCCCGCGCGTCCGTCGGCGAGCGGCGCTCACTATAGGCGCGACCGAAGGTGACCGTCCGGATCATTCTTGTGACCGTAACTATCCGGCCAGCGCCTTCTTTTGAGCTACCGTCAAGTAATCGTGAGTGACCTGACAGGCTCGCCCGGAGAGGGTTGACGGTGAGCCGCCGGCCCACCAGCCTGACCCCTTCCCTCCGGCGAACCCCACGACGGGAGCAGGCACATGACGGGCGGCCCGGTACTCGCCGTCGACCAAGGCACCTCCGGAACCAAGGCACTCGTCCTGTGCCCGGAACGGGGCGTTCTCGGCACCGGCACCGCACCGGTGAGACCCCGCCCTCTGCCCGGCGGGCGCGTCGAGGCCGACCCCGCCGAACTGTACGGCTCCGTGGTCGCGGCGGGCCGCGCCGCGCTCGCCGAGGCGGGCGTACCGGTGGTCGCCGTGGGCCTCGCCAACCAGGGCGAGACGGTCCTCTCCTGGGACCCCGCCACCGGCGAAGCGCTCACCGACGCCCTGGTCTGGCAGGACCGCAGGGCGGCCGGAATCTGCACGGAACTCACGCCGCACCATGACGACTTGCGGGACCTGACGGGCCTGCCCGTCGACCCCTACTTCGCCGCGCCGAAGATGGCCTGGATCCGTCGCCACGCCACCGGCGCCGGGGTGGTGACGACGAGCGACGCCTGGCTGGTCCACCGGCTGACGGGCGCCTTCGTCACCGACGCGGCCACGGCCGGCCGCACCGGCCTGCTCGATCCGGCCGCCGTCGCCTGGTCCGGACCCGCCCTCGACCTCTACGGCCTCGGCGGCGAGAAACTCCCCCGGATCGTCGACTGCGACGAACCCGTCGGCACCACCACGGCGTTCGGGCCGCCGCTGCCGCTCACCGGGCTCGTCGTGGACCAGCAGGCCGCGCTCCTCGCGCAGAGCGCCACCGCGCCGGCCGCCGCCAAGTGCACCTACGGCACCGGGGCGTTCCTCCTCGCCCGCACCGGTCCGCACCCCCGCCGCACCACGACCGGCCTCGTCGGCTGCGTGGCCTGGCGGCTGCGGGGACGTACCGAGCACTGCCTCGACGGGCAGGTGTACACCGTCGCCTCCGCCGTCCGCTGGCTCACCGACCTCGGGGTCGTCTCCGGCGCGCGGGACCTGGACGCCGTCGGCGGCTCCGTGCCCGACAGCGGCGGCGTCACCTTCGTGCCCGCGCTCGCCGGACTCGCCGCCCCCTGGTGGCGCGCCGACGCCCGCGGCACGGTCACCGGCCTGGGCCTCGACACCGGCCGCGGACACCTGGTGCGGGCCCTCGTCGAAGGCATCGCCGCGCAGGTCGTCGACCTCGCAGAGGCGGCGGCCGCGGACCGGGGCGCCCCCCTCGACGCCCTGCGCGCCGACGGCGGCCTCACCCGCTCCGCGCTGCTCATGCAGACCCAGGCGGACCTGCTCCAGCTCCCGGTGGAGGTCTCCGCGCTCCCCGACGCGACCGCCCTCGGCGTCGGCGCGATGGCCCGCCTCGGCCACGACCCGCACCTCACCGTCCCGCAGGCCGTACCGCCGTGGAAACCCTCCGCCGTGTACGAGCCCGCGATCTCGGCGGACGAGGCGGCGGACCGGCTCGGCCGCTTCCGGACGGAGGTCGCGGCGCTCCTCGACCGCCAGGAGGCGCCGGGAGCGTCGGGGGCCCCGGGGTCGTCGGGGGCCTCGGCGTGACCCGCCCCGGGCACCGCCGGACGGGCGGCAGGGACGGCGGCAGGACCGTGGCCGCGAACGGGCTGGAGTCGCCACGCTCGGTCGGGCCGGCGGCGGGTGGTGGTGGCGGGCGCGTCAGTGGCCACGTCAGTCGGCGCGGCCCCCTGCCCGGCGGGGCGGAGGGCGCGTACGACGTCGTCGTGGTGGGGGCCGGGGTCGTCGGGGCCGCGATCGCCCGCGCGCTGGCGCGGTACCGGCTGCGGGTCGCTCTGGTCGACGCGGCGGACGACGTCGGCGAGGGCACGTCCAAGGCCAACACCGCGATCCTCCACACCGGCTTCGACGCCGCCCCCGGCACCCTGGAGGCCGGGCTCGTCCGGGCGGGCCACCGGCTGCTCACCGCGTACGCCGCCGAGGCGGGGATCCCCGTCGAGCCGGTCGGCGCGCTCCTCGTCGCCTGGGACGAGGAGCAGCTGGCCGCCCTTCCCGGCCTCGCCGCGAAGTCCGCCCGCAACGGCCACCACGCCACCCGGATCGTCGGCGCGGACGAGCTCCGCCGCCGCGAGCCGCACCTCGGCCCCGGCGCGCTCGGCGCGCTGGCCGTGCCCGGCGAGTCGATCGTCTGCCCCTGGAGCACCACCCTCGCCTACGCCACCCAGGCCGTCCTGTCCGGCGTGGACCTGCTGCTCGGCTGCCGGGTGACGGACGTCGTCCCCGGGACCCGGACCGGTACCGGCGACGACGGCGCGCCGCACCGGCTGGTCACCACGCGGGGCCCGCTCACCGCCCGGTTCCTGGTCAACGCCTGCGGACTGTACGCCGACGGCTTCGACGCGCTGCTCGGCGTACGGGACTTCACGGTCACGCCCCGCCGGGGCCAGCTGCTCGTCCTCGACAAGGACGCCCGCCCGCTCGTGCGGCACATCCTGCTGCCCGTGCCCGGCCCGCTCGGCAAGGGCGTCCTCGTCACGCCCACCGTGTACGGGAACGTGCTGGTCGGCCCGACCGCCGAGGACCTCCACGACCGCACCGCCACCGGCACGACCGCCGACGGCCTCGCCGGGCTGCGGGAGCAGGGCGCGCGGATCGTGCCCGCGCTGGCGGAGGAGGAGGTGACGGCCGCGTACGCGGGCCTGCGGGCCGCCACCGGGCGGGAGGACTACCGGTGCGCCGCCCATCCCGCGCTGCGGTACGTCACGGTCGGCGGGATCCGCTCCACGGGCCTGTCCGCCTCCCTGGCCCTCGCCGAGCACGCCCTCGGGCTGCTCGGCGAGTGCGGGCTGCGGACCGGCCCCGAGGCGCCGCTCGCGCCGGTCCGGGTGCCGAACCTCGGCGAGGCGTTCCCCCGCCCCTACCGGGACGCGGCGGCCGTCGCCCGCGACCCCGAACTCGGCGCGGTCGTCTGCCACTGCGAGCACGTCACCCGCGGCGAGGTGCGTGCCGCGCTCGCCTCGCCCGTCCCGCCCGCCGGCCTCGCCGGTCTGCGCCGCCGCACCCGCGCCGGTGCCGGCCGCTGCCAGGGCGGCCACTGCCGGCCGACGCTGCGCGCCCTCGTCGAGGAGTACGGGAAGGGGGCCGGGGCCCGGTGAACGCACGGTCACGGGAGGCGCGGGCCGTCGACGTGCTGGTCGTCGGGGCGGGTCCGGCGGGGCTCGCCGCGGCGGCTCGGCTCGCGGCGCTCGGAATCGGACGCGTCGAGGTCCTGGAGCGGGAGCCGGAGGGCGGGGGCGTGCCCCAGCACTGCGCCCACCCGGGTTTCGGCGCGGACGCGCGCGGGCGCGCCCTCGACGGACCCGGGTACGCGCGGCGCGCCGTGCGGGCGGCGGGGCGGGCCGGCGCCGTCCTGCGTACCGGCGTGTCGGTCGTCGGCTGGGCGGGTCCGCTCGCCCTGGAGACGGCCTCGCCGAGCGGGCCGGAGACCGTCGTGGCGCGGGCGGTGGTCCTGGCGACGGGCGCCCGCGAGCGGTCCCGCCCGGCCCGGCTGCTCCCCGGCACCCGCCCCGAGGGGGTCCTGACGGCCGGTGAGCTCCACCGGACCGTCGCCCTCCTCGGCCCGCGCCCGGAGCGGATCGGCCGACGCGCCGTGGTCGTCGGCGGCGGAGCGACGGCCGGACACGCCGTCAGGCTGCTGCGCCGCGCCGGTGTCACGGTGGCGGCCGTGGTCACCGGGGAAGGGTACGCGACCGCCCCCGGGGTCCCGGTGCTGACGGGCGCGGCGGTGACGGAGCTGACCGGCCGGGGGCGGCTCGCCGGAGTGACCGTCCGGGACCGGCACGGGCGCGCCCGTCCGCTCCGCTGCGACACGCTCGTCCTCACCGGCGACTGGACCCCGGAGCACGAACTGGCCCGCGCGGGCGGCCTCCCCCTCGCACCCGGCACCCGCGCGCCCCTGGTGGACGCGTCCCTGCGCACCGGCGTGCCGGGCGTCTTCGCGGCGGGCGGCCTCCTGCGCGGCGGCACGCCCGCGGTCCGCGCCGCCGCGGAGGGCCGGAGGGCCGCCGAGGCCGTGTGGACGCACCTGAACGGCGGGGCGTAAGGGGCGGACGAGGGCCCCCGGGGCGTCGGGCTCGGCCGGCCGGCGCGGCGCGCGTGGCCGTGCGTACCCCGGGCGGGTCGGCGCGTGTGGCCGTGCGCGGCCCGGGCGGGTCGGCGAGACTGGCGGCATGGCGGTCAGGCGCAGCGCGGGTCTGCTCGTCTTCCGTCGGAGCGGGGCGGAGGACGACGGGATCGAGGTGCTCATCGGGCACATGGGCGGGCCGTTCTGGGCGCGCCGGGAGCAGGCCGCCTGGTCGGTGCCGAAGGGCGAGTACGGGCCGGAGGAGGCTCCGGAGGACGCGGCCCGGCGGGAGTTCCGGGAGGAGCTGGGACTGCCGGTCCCGGAGGGCGAGTGGCTCGCGCTCGGGGAGGTGCGGCAGGGCGGCGGAAAGACCGTCACCGTGTGGGCGGTGGAGGGGGACCTCGACCCGGCGGCGGTGGTGCCGGGGACGTTCTCGATGGAGTGGCCGCCGCGCTCCGGGGTCCTGGCGGAGTTTCCGGAGCTGGACCGGGTGGGGTGGTTCACCGCGGAGGCGGCGGCTCCGCTGCTTGTCGCCGGGCAGCGGGAGTTCCTGGAACGGCTTGTCACGCGGGTGCACGGGCGGGCCTGAGGGTCATTGTCAGACCCGTGCGAGAGGGTGGGGTGCGTCAAGCCGTCGAGAGGGAGCCCGACATGACCACCATCACCGCCACCGAGCGCGCCGCGGCCCAGGCGTACCTTCGCCTCCTCGAATCCACCCAGGCCGTGATGACGGATCCGCGCCTCGCCCCGTACGCGGGGGTGATGCTGACGAACCCCATGGCGGAGGCCGACGAGGCGCTGCGCGCGGCGGGCCTCGCGGGGAACGAGGACCGGCTGCTGCGGCTCGTCTCCACGCTGCGGGCCTCCCCCACACCGCCTACCGGCGTGCCGGCCCCCACCCGGGACCCGGACCGGGGCCGGAGCCGGCGCGGCTGACCGGCGGGGCGGTCACCGCGCGGCGGGGCCGAGCCGGACGGGCAGGGCGCGGACGCTGTTGCCGACGAAGCCCGCGTGGCGGCTGAGTCCCTCCTCGGGGACGGCGACGTCGAGGTCCGGGAAGCGGGTGAAGAGCGCTTCGAGGGCCACGGCCGCCTCCATGCGGGCGAGGGGGGCGCCCAGGCAGTAGTGGGGGCCGTGGCCGAGGGACAGGTGCTTGGCCGCGCCGCCCCGCGTGAGGTCGAAGCGGTCGGCGTCGGGGCCGTGCGCCTCCGGGTCGCGGCCCGCCCCCGAGTACCCGGCCAGGACGGGGGTGCCGCGCGGGATGAGGGTGCCGTCGACGGTCAGGTCACGGGTGGGGTAGCGGAAGGGGAAGTAGCTGACGGGGCTGTCCCAGCGCAGGGTCTCCTCGACCGCGTCGGCCCAGCTCGCGCGTCCCTCGGTGACGAGGGCGAGCTGGTCGCGGTGGGCGCACAGGGCGCGGACGGCGTTGGTGACCAGGTTGAGGGTGGTCTCGTGCCCCGCGATGATCATCAGCAGCAGGGTGCCGATGAGCTCGGGCTGCGCGAGCCGGTCGCCGCCCTCGTCTCGGGCGGCGATCAGGGCGCTGGTGAGGTCGTCGCCGGGCTCCGCCGCCTTGGCCTCGGCGATCGCGCCGAGCAGTCCGAGGAGTTCGCGGTTGGCGGCGACGACCTGGGCGGGCTCGGTGTCGGTGGCGACGACGAGGCTCGACAGGCGGTGCAGCCGCTCCTGGTGGGCGGGGTCGACGCCGAGGAGCTCGCAGATGACGCCGAGCGGCAGCGGGAGGGCGAAGTGGCGGCGCAGGTCGGCGACGCCGTCTCCCTCCGCGGCGGCCTCGGCGAGGCCGTCGAGCAGACCCTCCGTCACCGCCGCCACGCGCGGGCGGAGCTCCTCGACGCGGCGGGCGGTGAAGGCGCTGCTGACGAGGGTCCGCAGCCGGCGGTGGTCGGCGCCGTCGGCGGTGGTCATGCCGGGCACGGTCGCGAAGGTGCGCAGCGGCCAGCCCTCCGGTATGCGTCCCTCGGCGAGTGCGGCGAAGTGCTGCGGCCCCTTGGCGACGTCGGGGTCCGAGAGGAAGTCGCGCAGGGCGTGGTGCCCGAGGACCACCATGCCCTCGATGTCCCCGGGCAGGAGCACGGGAGCGACGGCCCCCTGAGCCCGCAGCCGCGCGTTGACCGCGTGCGGACAGCCACCGGCCGCGTCGAGCCGGTACGGCTCCGGGGTCGGGGCGGGGGCCTCGGTGCGTCCGGTCTGCTCGGGGTGCGTGTCCATGGGGGCTCCTGACGACGGGCGGGCGGGTCGGGCGGGGCGGGCCGGGTCGCATCCTAGGGTCAACGCGCATCGGCTCGCGCGGAGTTGTCGTCGGCGGGTGCCGGGGACCGGGGGGCCTCACCCGCCCGGCAGAGCGCGACCACCCGCCCGGCGGCACGACGCGCCGCCCGTCGTCGCGTTCTCTAGGCCGGGTGGCGCACTTCCTCCTGCGCACCGCGCACCCCCTTCCTACGGTGGCTGAATGATCGTCACGTCAGCTGTTCGCCATGCCGCCGCGGGCTCCGCCGCGATGCTGCTCGTGCTCTCCGCCCCCGTGGCCGGCGCCGCGACCCCGCCCCGCGCCCCGGTGACCGCCCCCGCCGCCCCCGCCCCCGCCCTCGGACCCGGCTCCGTCACCGAACCGACGCCTCCCGCACGGCGGTTCGTGGACCGGGCGCGGCTCGACCGGGACGGGACGCAGGTGCAGCCACTGGCCGGCGCGCCGGCCGTCCCGACGCCCTCGGCGCTCTCCTGGGTGGTGGCCGACGCGGGCACCGGCGAGGTGCTCGCCGCGCGCGCCGCGCACCGGAAGCTGCCGCCGGCCAGCACGTTGAAGACCCTGTTCGCGCTGACGGTGCTCCCGCACCACGAGGCGTCCGAGCGGCACACGGTGGCCGACGAGGAGCTGAAGGGAATCGGCGAGGGCAGCAGCCTCGTCGGGGTGAAGGAGGGGTACACGTACCGGGTCTCCGACCTGTGGAACGGCGTCTTCCTCAGCTCGGGCAACGACGCCGTGCACGTCCTCGCGGCGATGAGCGGCGGCTGGGAGTCGACGGCCCGCCAGATGCAGGAGAAGGCGCGGTCCCTGGGGGCGAGGGACACGCACGTCGTCTCCCCCGACGGGTACGACGCGCCGGGGCAGGTGTCGTCCGCGTACGACCTGGCGGTCTTCGGCCGGGCGGGGGTGCGGGATCCGGAGTTCACCCGCTACTGCTCGACCGCGTACGCCGACTTCCCGGCCGGCTCGTGGTCGTACGGCATCGCCAACACCAACCGTCTCGTCACCGGGGCGGACGGGGTGGGCCGCTACCCGGGGATCATCGGCGTCAAGAACGGCTACACCAGCAACGCGGGCAACACCCTCGTGGCCGCCGCCCGCCGCGGCGACCGCACCCTGGTGGTGTCGGTGATGAACCCGCAGGCGGGCGGCGGCCTCGCCGTCTACGAGGAGGCCCGCGACCTCCTCGACTGGGGCTTCGCGGCGGCGGGCAAGGTCGAGCCGGTCGGCTCCCTGCTGCCCCCGAGGTCCGAGGAGTCCGCGGGGTCTCAGGCGGCCCGGGGGCCGGCGGGCGAGAAGCGGCCCGACGCCCGGGGCGTCTCCGTGCGCGGGGGCGGCGGCGCCCCGGCCGCCGCTCTCGGCGCCTCGGCGGCCCGTCCCGGCACCGCCGCCGACGCCTCCGCCGACGCCGGCCCGTCGGTGGCGCTGCCCCTCTCCCTGGTGGGCTCGGCCTGCGCGGCGGCCCTCGCCCTGTGGGCCTGGCGGCGCCGGCTGTCGCGCGCCTGACCCCCGGCCCACGCGGGCGGTTCCACCACGGCGGCTTCCGGCGGGCGTTCAGTCCATGCCGGGAGCCGCCGCCGTGTGCGCGCGGCGGTGCGCGGCGACCCGCTCGCGGGTGGCGCAGCGGCGGGAGCAGTAGCGTCGCTCGGGGCCGCTGCCGTGGGCGACGAAGACGTTCCCGCAGCTCGCGGAGGCGCAGGTGCGACCGGGCGGGGCCTGCCGCTCCCAGAGGAGGACGGTCAGGGCCAGACAGCCGGAGGCGCGGAACCACTCCGTCCAGGGCGCGTCGTCGGAGGCGTCCGCGTGGGGGTGCCAGGGGGCCGTGCCGCCGTGCGAGGTGAGCCGGAGGGGGCCGGTGTGGGCGGCGAGCAGGGAGTTGAGGAGGGCGGCGGCCTCGTCGGCGGAGCCGGCGGCGAACACCTCCCGCAGGTGCACGGCGGCGGCCCGCAGCCCGGTGACGTCCTCGGCGGTCACCTCGACGGGCGCGGGTTCGCCGTGGGAGAGGAGGACGGCGGCGATCTCCCCGGGCCCGGCCGCCGGGTCGGCCAGGGCGTTGACGAGGGCGGCGGTGCGGAGGGCCATGGCGACGGTGGAGTGCCAGGTGGACCGGTCGGGGAGCACGGGCATCGGCCGAATGTAACGCATATTGCGAGGTTTTGAGTTACCTCCGTAGCCTCTGCCGCCATGCGCAGCCCTTCGTTCCGCCTATCCCTCCGCCCCTCCGTCGCCGCCCACCTGACGGGTGCGCTCGCCGCCCGGACCGGTGACGAGGCGGCCGGTCCCGCCCTGGCGCTCGCCGGGTTCGCCGCCGCCGGCTCGACCTCCGGTGCCGCCGCGCTCCTCGCCTGCGTCACGGTCGCGGCGGCCGTCGGCGGCCCCGCCTTCGGGGCGCTCCTCGACCGCTCGCGCCGGCCGGGACGGCTCCTCTCCGGCGCCCTCGCCCTCTACGCGGCCGGGCTCGGAGCCGTACTCCTCGGGCTCGGCCGGCTGCCGTTCGCAGTGACGGCGCTGCTCGCGGTGGTCACGGGGCTGACGGGCCCGGCGCTCTCGGGCGGCTGGACGGCCCAGCTGCCGGGGCTCGCGCCCGCCGGCCGGATGCCGCGCCTGCACGGCCTCGACTCGCTCACCTTCTCCGTCGCCGCGCTGGCGGGGCCCGCGCTCGCGGGCGGCGCCGCGCTGCTCCTCGGCGCGCCGGCGGCGGTGGTCGTCGCGGCGGCCCTGGTCGCGGCGGCGGTGCCCGTCGCCTGGGCGCTGCCCCCGGCCGACCCGCGGCCCGGGGGACGTGCCCGGGGCGGCCGGGTGCGGGCAGTGTTCGGGCGGGGGCCGCTGCTGCGGGCCACGGTCACCTCGGTGGGCTGCGCCGCCGCGCAGGGCGTGGTCGCGGCCTGCCTCCCGGCGCTGGGGGCGCGGACGCTCGGCGCGCCCGGTCAGGGGGCGCTGCTGCTGTCCGTGGCGGCGGCGGCCTCCCTCGCCGCGACGGCGCTGCACGCCCGGCTCCGCCGCACGGTGGCGGCGGCGCGGGTGCTGTGGGGCGCGGCGCTGGCGCAGGCCGGCGCGTGGACGGTGGCCGCGACGGGCGGGGCGGGTGCCCTGGTGGTGGCGTTCGCGGTGGCGGGGGCGGCGGAAGGGCCGCAGCTCACCGCGCTGTTCGCGGTGCGGCACGAGGAGACGCCGGGGTGGCTGCGGGGGCGGGTGTTCACCACCGGCGCCGGTTTGAAGATCACCGGCTTCGCGGTGGGCGCGGCGGCCGCGGGGCCGGTCGCGGCCCGGTCGGTCGCGGCGGCCCTGCTGCTCGCGGCGGTGCTCTGCGCCTGCTCGGCGCTGCCCTACGCGGGGCTCCGGAACCGCCGGACCGTCAGAGCGACGCCCTGGGAGCACCGGGCCGTCAGAGGGACGCCCGGGGCGCGACGTAGCGTTCGGCGGCGCGGAGTGCTTCGGCGGTCGAGCGGACGCCCATGAGCACGCACAGGGTGTACGCGGTGTCCTCGAAGCGGCGGCGGACGGTGAGGTCGCAGGGGCCGGCCAGGACGCGCTGTTCCTGGGCCCGGTAGTGCCGGAGGACCCGTTCGACGGTGTTCCGGTCGGGCAGCAGCATGGGTTCCTCCGTAACGGCCCCGTCTCGTGCGTCGCTCCATGGTGCTCGCGACCGGCCACCCGCGCGACCCGCACGGTCACCCTCCGTGACCCGGGGCGGGCCGAGGTGCGGGGGCCGCCCGGATGGCGGAGGGTCGAAGACATGAAGACGCGTACCGGGCTGAGGGTGGTCGTCACCGGCGCCACCGGAAACGTGGGCACCAGCGTCGTACGGGCCCTGGCCGCCGAATCCGGGGTCGGCTCCGTCCTGGGTCTGGCCCGCCGGCTGCCGGCGCTCGACCTCCCGGGCGTCGAGTGGGCCGCCGTCGACCTGTCCCTCGACGGCGACGAGCCCCGGCTCGCCCAGTACGTCGCCGACGCCGACGCCGTCGTGCACCTGGCGTGGCGCTTCGGGCCGACGCACGACCCCGTGACGACCTGGCGGACCAACGTCCTCGGCACACTGCGGGTCGGGGACGCGGTCGCGGCGGCGCACGTCCCCGCCCTGGTGTGCGCGTCGTCGGTGGGGGCCTACTCCCCCGGCCCCGAGAGCGGCGCGCCGGTCTCCGAGGCCTGGCCGACGCACGGCTGGCCGGACGCCGCCTACAGCCGCGAGAAGGCCTATCTGGAACGGGTCCTGGACACCTTCGAGCGCGATCACCCGCAGACCCGGGTGGTACGGATGCGGCCCGCGTTCCTGTTCAAGGAGGAAGCGGCGAGCGAGCAGCGCCGGATCTTCGCCGGCCGGTTCGTGCCGGGCCGGCTCTTCCGCCCCGACCTGCTGCCGCTGCTGCCGGAACCGTCCGGGCTCCGCTTCCAGGTCCTGCACACCGACGACGCCGCCGACGCCTACGTGCGGGCCGTGCTGCGGGACGTGCGCGGCGCGTTCAACCTGGCGGCGGACCCGGTGGTCGACGCGGCGCTGCTCGGCGAGATGTTCGACGCCCGCCCGGTGAAGGTCCCGGCGGGCGCGGTGCGCGGCGCCCTCGCGACGGCCTGGCACCTGCGCCTCGCCCCCGCCTCCCCCGGCCTCTTCGACCTCCTGCGCCACCTTCCCGTCATGTCCACGGACCGGGCGCGCGAGGAGCTCGACTGGGCGCCCGCGGCGAGCTCGGTGGAGGCCCTGGAGGCCTTCCTGCGCGGCGTCCGCGCCGGCGCGGGCGACGACACGGCACCCCTGACCGGGCGCCGCGCCGCCTGAACCCCCGCCACCAGCCCGTCGACGCGCACCTGCTGCTCTCCTACGGCGAACTCGCCACCGCGGCCCACACCGCCGCCGCCGTCGCCGAGCGGGCCGCCGACGCGCTCGCGGGCGGCCCGCGCGCGGGCTGGACGCTCGGTGTCGAGGAGCGCGCCGACCTCGCCGCCCTGGTCGCCGCCGCCGAGACCGTCACCGGCCGGACGGCCGTCCGGCTGACCACCCGCATCCTGGAGCTCGTCGAGGGCGCCGGGGGCGGCGGCCCCGGCTTCGACCGCTTCCGGCGCAACGCCCGCGCCCTCGCCGCCCGCGCCCGCCCCGCCCACCGGCTCCGCGACATCGGCGACCACTGCCTCCACGACGGCCGCACCCGGCTGGCCCGCACCGCCTGACCCCGGGGACGGACGGTCCGGCATGTCGGGGCCTCCGGCCCTCGCCTCCGACGGCCGATGGGCCCAAGCTGGAGGTGGAAGGGGACCGGCCGCCGGGCCGGACCCGTCGCGTGCTGTCAGGGAGGACGTCGGATGAGTCGCGAGGCCCAGGAGTTCCGTACCGGGACGGAGATCGTGGCCGGGGTGGACGGATCGCCGGAGAGTCTCGCCGCCGCGGAGTGGGCGGCGCGGGAGGCCGAGCACCGGGGGGTCGCGCTGCGGCTCGCGCACGCCTGGCGCTGGGAGCCGCTCGACCTGCCGCTGGTCCAGGACCAGGGCGCGCAGGAGCAGGCGGCCGAGGCGGTGGTGCGGGCGGCGGAGCGGGACGTCACGGCACGGCACCCGGGCCTCGCCGTCACGGCCGAGGTGCTGACGGACACGCCGGTCGCGGCGCTGCTCGCCGCGCAGGACGGCGCCGGGATGCTGGTCATCGGCTCGCGCGGGCACGGGGCGGTGGCCGGCTTCCTGCTCGGCTCGTACGGGCAGCAGATCATCGCCGCCGCGAGCCGGCCGGTGGTCGCCGTCCGCGCCCGCGACGACCGGGCGGCCGAACCGCCCACGGGCGAGATCCTGGTGGGCCAGCAGGGCAGCCCGGAGGACAGCGAGGAGGTGCTGCGGTTCGCCTTCGAGACCGCCGACGCGCGGGGCGCCGCGATCCGCGCGGTGCGCGCCTGGAGCCTGCCGTCGCTGTACGCGTTCAGTCCGGCCTCGCTGCGGCTCGCCGACGACTCCGGCGGCCTGGTGCCCTTCGAGGAGAAGGCGCTGCGCGAGGCGCTCGCGCCCTGGCGCGAGCGGTACCCGCACGTCCCGGTGACCGAACACGTCGAACTCGGCAGCGCCGGCCAGGTCCTCCTCACCACCTCCGGGGCCGCGCAGCTCCTCGTGGTCGGCCGTCGCGCCAAGCGCGGCGCGCTGGGCGGGCGGATCGGCTCGGTGGCCCACGCGGCGCTGCACCTGGCCCCCTGCCCGGTGGCCGTCGTCCCCCAGGGCTGAGGCCCGCTCCGACGTGGTGCACCCGTTCGGCCCTCACGTCAAGCCGGTGCGGCGGGTTGACGCGGACAGTTGACTCACCGGGTTGACGTCGGGTGTCGGGGCGCGGGAGGGCGGAAAGCCTTGCCCCCGTCGCCCCGGGGCCCACGGACCCCGGACCGGACGGCGGCGCAGGCGAGAGAGCGGAGCCCCATGCGGTACGACGGTCCCCCCGGTCCCGACCCTTCCGACCCCCCCGAACCCCACGAACCCCACGAACCCGACCCTCACGAACCCGCCCCCCACCACCTCGTCCCCCACTCCCCCGCCTCCGGCCGCCACCGCCGCGGCGGTCCGGTCCGGCGTCGCGGGCTCCCCCGGCCTGGCTTCGCCGCGTCGGTGCTCGCCGCGGGCACGGCCGCCACCGTCGTCACCGTCCTCCTCGGTCTGTACGCGGCCCACCCGCCCACGGCTCCCGCCCCCCGCGCGGCCAGGCCCCCCGCCGCCGAGGCCCCACCCCCGTCCCACCCCACCCGGGTCCCCGCCTCGCCCCCGGCCCGCGCCGGGGCGCAGGACGGGAGGGCCTCCGACGGGCTCGCGCCCCAGACGGGGGCGGTGGCCGCCGCTCCGGTGACGGTTCCGGCGCGCGCCTCCCGCTATGTCCAGGACGTCATCGCCCTCGCCAACGCCGAACGGGACCGAGCGGGTTGCGGCCCGCTGCGGTCGGAGGCGCGGCTCGCCCGGGCCGCCCAGGGGCACGCCGACGACATGGCGGCGCGCGACTACTACGCCCACGACAGCCCCGAGGGGCGCGACGGCGGCGACCGGATGACGCGGGCGGGCTACAGCTGGTCGGCGTGGGGCGAGAACATCCACAAGGGGCCGAAGACCCCGCAGCGGGCGATGGACGACTGGATGGACAGCCCGGCGCACCGGGCGAACATCCTCAACTGCTCGTTCCGCGACATCGGGGTCGGCGTGGCGCTGACCGCCGACGGGCCGTGGTGGGTGCAGGACTTCGGCACGAAGGACTGACCGGGCGCCGGGGTCAGTTCGCGGGCGCGGCCAGTTTCTGCACCCAGACCGTGCCGCGCGGGCCGGGCGCGGCGGCCACTCCGGTGTCGCGGTAGGAGCAGTCGAGCATGTTGCGCGCGTGCCCGGCGTCGTCCCGCCAGCCGGCGACGACGGAGGCCGGGTCCTTCTGTCCTTCGGCGAGGTTCTCCGCCCAGGCCGACCAGCGGTAGCCGGCCTCGGTCATCCGGGTGTCCGCGAACTCGCCCTCGGGGCTGGCGTGGCCGTAGTAGCCGCGGGTCGTCATGTCCCGGGCGTAGGCGCGGGCGGCGGCGGTGAGCCGGGGGTCGGTGCGCAGCGGGGCGCAACCGGCGTCCGCCCGGAGCCGGTTGACCAGCTCGGTGACGCGTTCGCCCGGGTCGGCCGGGGGTGGTGGGGTGGTGCGGGCCGGGGTGGGCGGGGTGGTCGTGGGCGTGCGGGTGGGCGGCGCCGGGCGGGTGGCGGCGGTGGTGACGGTGCTCGGTGTGGGGGTGGGCGGGGGCGTCGTCGCCGCGGGGGTGGTGGCGGGTGGTGCGGCGGCGGGGCGGGGCGCGGGCGGGGGCTCGGTCGCCCCGGGGAGGGTGAGCACGAGCGCGCCGAGCACGGCGACGGCCGCGACCCCGGCGGCTCCCGCGGCTCCGGCGCGGCGCCCGGTCGACCAGTACGGCGCGGCTTGGGCCCCGGCGGACTCCGCCGCGCCCGACGGCTCCGGCACGCCCGCCGCCCCCGACGGCTCCGCCTCGCTCGCCGCGTTCGCCGCGCTCGCCGCTCCCGCCGGTTCCGCCGCGAGTGCCGGGGTCGTACCCGCGTCGAGGAGGGCGCCGGCGACGGGCGGGACCAGGCCGATGCCGACGAGGAGGCCCTCGACGGGGGCGAGGCCCCGGCGGGCGTTGCCGGTCGCGCAGGTGCGGCAGTCGCGGAGGTGGCGGGCTATGCGTTTGCGCCACAGCGGGGAGGGGCGGCCGTCCCAGGGGGCGAGGGTGGCGGCGAGGCCGGGGCAGCGGGGGTCGGCGTCGAGGGCGCCGACGACGGCCCGGCCGGTCTCCAGCCGTTCCTTCATGCGCTGGACGCGGACGGCGGTGTGGGCCGGGGGCAGCCCGAGGCCCTCGGCGAGTTCCGCGCGGGTCAGTTCCCCGGCGGCCTCCAGCCACCACAGGGAGAGCAGCTCGCGGTCGTCCTCGTCGAGCCAGCGGGTGGCGCGGGCGACGTCGCGGCGCTGTCCGGTGAGGCCCAGGCGGAGGATGGTGAGGTCGGTGAAGTCGCCCGCCGGGTCGGCGAGGCCGACGGCCCGGTCGAGGCCGGGCACGGGTGCCTGGCTGCGTTCCCGCCAGCGGCGGCGCACCCCGTTCATGGCGATGGCGACGAGCCAGGACCGGAAGCGCTCGGGGTCGCGGAGCCCGGGCAGCCCGTCGAGGGCCCTGACCAGGGTCTCCTGCACGATGTCGTCGGTGTCGGCATGGCCGTCGAGGGCGCGCCCCACGATGGCGTGGACGAGCGGCAGGAAGGCGCGTACCAGGTCCTCCCTGGCGTGCGGATCGCCCGCGCGGGCCGCCTCCACCAGGGCGGTGGTGCGCTGCTCGTCGCTGTGCATGGATGGTGCTCCCTCGTGCCCGGTCCTGTCCCCGTCCTGCTGGAGACGCGTGGCGCCGGGTGGGGATAACACTTTTCTAGCCGGTCGGATGGGGCAGGCGGGGGACGGTGGCCCCGGCGCCCTCTCTCACCGCCTCCACGACCGCGTCGTGGAGTTCACGGCTCTCCTTCTCCGAGGAACAGGGGACGGGACTTCCCGACATGGTGAACCAGTCGGAGGCGCCGCTGTACTGCACGGCCACGCGTGCCTCACCGTCGGCGAAGGTCGTGTGCACGGTCAGGTCGCCCGTGACGATTCCGCCTTCGACGGTCAGCACCCCACCACGCCCGGTGTAGACACCGGCGGTCGTCCAAGATGCCCAGCTCATGCCCTCCAGGGTCACACCCGGATGGCGTATGCGCCACCGACGCGACCGCCCCGGCCGGAATCGTTCCGGCCGGGGCGGTGTGCGTCGGGTGCCGGATCAGGCGAGGGACGCGACGGCCTCGTTGAACGTTGCGGACGGGCGCATCACGGCCGCGGCCTTGGCCGGGTCGGGCTGGTAGTAGCCGCCGATCTCGGCCGGGGCGCCCTGGACGGCGTTCAGCTCGTCGACGATCTTCTGCTCGTTGGCGGAGAGCGTCTCGGCGAGCGGGGCGAAGGCCTTGGCCAGCTCGGCGTCCTCGGTCTGCTTGGCCAGCTCCTGGGCCCAGTACAGGGCCAGGTAGAAGTGGCTGCCGCGGTTGTCGATGCCGCCGACGCGACGGGTCGGCGACTTGTCCTCGTTGAGGAAGGTGCCGGTGGCGCGGTCCAGGGTGTCCGCGAGGACCTGGGCGCGGGCGTTGCCCGTGGTGGTGGCCAGGTGCTCGAAGGAGGCGGCCAGCGCGAAGAACTCGCCGAGGGAGTCCCAGCGGAGGTAGTTCTCCTTGACGAGCTGCTGGACGTGCTTCGGGGCGGAGCCGCCGGCGCCGGTCTCGCAGAGGCCGCCGCCCGCCATCAGCGGGACGACCGACAGCATCTTGGCGCTGGTGCCCAGCTCCAGGATGGGGAAGAGGTCGGTCAGGTAGTCGCGGAGGACGTTGCCGGTGACGGAGATGGTGTCCTCGCCGCGGCGGATGCGCTCCAGGGAGAACTTCGTCGCCTCGATCGGGGACAGGATCCGGATGTCCAGGCCCTCGGTGTCGTGCTCCGGGAGGTACTGCTTGACCTTGGCGATGATCTGCGCGTCGTGGCCGCGCTCCTCGTCCAGCCAGAAGACGGCCGGGGCGCCGGTGGCGCGGGCGCGGGTGACGGCGAGCTTCACCCAGTCCTGGATCGGGAGGTCCTTGGTCTGGCAGGCGCGGAAGATGTCGCCGGCGGCGACCTCCTGCTCCAGGAGGACGGTGCCCTCGGAGTCGACGAGGCGGACGGTGCCGGCCTCGGCGATCTCGAAGGTCTTGTCGTGGGAGCCGTACTCCTCGGCCTTCTGCGCCATGAGGCCGACGTTCGGGACGGAGCCCATGGTGGCCGGGTCGAAGGCGCCGTGGGCGCGGCAGTCCTCGATGACGGCCTGGTAGACGCCGGAGTAGCTGTGGTCCGGGAGGACGGCGAGGGTGTCGGCCTCCTGGCCGTCCGCGCCCCACATGTGGCCCGAGGTGCGGATCATGGCCGGCATCGAGGCGTCGACGATGACGTCGGACGGCACGTGCAGGTTGGTGATGCCCTTGTCGGAGTCGACCATGGCGAGGGCCGGGCCCTCGGCGAGCTCGGCGTCGAAGGAGGCCTTGATCTCGGCGCCGTTCGGGAGGGCGTCGAGGCCGTTCAGGACCGTGCCGAGGCCGTCGTTGGCGGAGAGGCCGGCGGCGGCCAGCGCCTCGCCGTACTGGGCGAAGGTCTTCGGGAAGAAGGCGCGCACGACGTGGCCGAAGATGATCGGGTCGGAGACCTTCATCATGGTGGCCTTGAGGTGCACGGAGAAGAGCACGCCCTCGGCCTTGGCGCGGGCGACCTGCTCGCCGAGGAAGGTGCGCAGGGCGGCGGCGCGCATGACGGCGGCGTCGACGACCTCGCCGGCGATCACCTTGAGCGGCGCGCGCAGCTCGGTGGTGGTGCCGTCGGCGGCGGTGAACTCGAAGCGGAGGGTGTCGTCCTTGGCGAGGACGACGGACTTCTCCGTGGACGCGAAGTCGTTCTCGCCCATGGTGGCGACGTTCGTCTTGGACTCGGAGGTCCAGACGCCCATGCGGTGCGGGTGGTTCTTCGCGTAGTTCTTGACCGAACCGGGGGCGCGGCGGTCGGAGTTGCCCTCGCGCAGGACCGGGTTGACGGCCGAGCCCTTGATCTTGTCGTAGCGGGCGCGGACGTCCTCGTCCTGCTCCGTCTTCGGGTCGTCCGGGTAGTCCGGGAGGGCGTAGCCCTGCGCCTGGAGCTCGGCGATCGCGGCCTTCAGCTGCGGGATCGAGGCCGAGACGTTCGGCAGCTTGATGATGTTGGCCTCGGGGGTCTTGGCCAGCTCGCCGAGCTCGGCGAGGGCGTCGCCGATGCGCTGCTCCTCCTGGAGGAACTCGGGGAAGCTCGCGATGATGCGGCCCGCGAGCGAGATGTCACGCGTCTCGACCGTGACACCTGCCGTGGAGGCGTACGCCTGGATCACGGGCAGGAACGAGTACGTCGCCAGGGCAGGCGCCTCGTCGGTGTGGGTGTAGATGATGGTCGAGTCAGTCACCAGGTGCTCCGCTCCACGTCTGCGTATGCGAGATTGCTCGACATCAAGATATCTCGTGATCGCGGTTCTCCGTAAAGGGCCCCACGAGCTCACCTTGGTCGGGGACTCCGGAGTCCTCCACGAAGGGGCCTCCGAGCCGGTACGAGGCGGGCCCTCCGTCCAGGTCGACGTGGCGGACGAGGGCGAGCAGGGCCAGTCCTGCGGCGGCGCCGACGCCGGCGGCGAGGGCCTGGCCGCAGCGGTGGGCGAGGCGGAGCTCGTCGGGGTCGTACGGGGCGGTGGCGGGCAGTCCGAGGGTGTCGCCGAGGAGTAGGAATCCGGCCACGAGCCCGCCGGCGGCGACGAGCGCGAGCGGCAGGGTGGTGGGGAGGCCGCGCAGGGTGGCGCCGCGCCGGGCGCCGGGGCGGACCTTGCCGCGGCGGGCGAGCAGGGCGATCAGTCCGCACTGGACGGCGAGGGCGAGCAGCGCGGCGGCCATGACGTCGCCGGGGCGGTGGTCGCCGACGGCGATCGAGTACGCGCCGAGGAGGATCGCCCACAGGGTGGCGGCGCCGGTGACGAGGCCCCGCGAGCGCCGGGGCACGAGCAGCGGGAGGGCGAAGGCGACCCCGAAGGCGAGGGTGGCGGTGGCGCTGGGGAAGCCGCTGGGCACGAGCGCCCCGGCGCCGTCGGCGAGCGGGGGGCGGGGGGCGTACCGCTGGAGGAGTCCGGTGACCGCGAGGGCGACGGCGACGGCTCCGGCGGCGGCTCCGGTGAGCGCGTACCGCTTGCGCAGCGCGCCGAGGCCGACGAGGAGGACGCAGGCGAGGACGAGGGAGAGGGTGGCGGCGCCGGCGAGCGAGGGGTGGTCGCGGACGAAGTCGGCGACGCGGGTGTCGGCGCGCCGGCCGGTCACGGCGGCGTCGCCCCAGCGGCGGCCGGTGGCGGTGAGCACGAGTCCGGCGTAGACGAGGGTGAGCAGCAGGACGGCCCCGAGGCAGGCACGCCGGGTCCGGGTGCGGACGCGGGTGCTGAAGGAGTCCGCGGCCTCGCCGGCCACGGCGGCGTACCACCAGGTGTCACCGGCCTTCGGCGGCCTCGGGGAGCCGCCTATGCGCCTGTCGTAGGAAGCCATGCCCCGATTCGAACCCACGCGCGCCCGCGCCGCCTGCTGGGATCGCCCGAACGACATGCCGGGGAGCGGATTCGGCCCTCACGGGGTCCGCGCCGCGCGACGACGGCGCGGACGAGGGGGAGGCCGCGGACGGCGGGCAGCGGGTGGCGGGCGTCAGGCGTCAGGAGGAGGCGCGGACGACGAGTTCGGTGGGGAGCATCCGGCGGGGCTGGTCCTCGGGGTCGCTCGGGGAGGCGATCTCGTCGAGGAGCATGCGTGCCATGGTGCGGCCCATCTCCTCGATGGGCTGGCGGACGCTGGTGAGCGGCGGGTCCATGAGGCGGGCGACCGGGGAGTCGTCGACGCCGACGAGGGCGACGTCCTCGGGGACGCGGCGGCCGACCTCGCGCAGCACGGCCCGGGCGCCGGCCGCCATCACGTCGGAGGCGGCGAAGACGGCGTCGATGTCCGGGGCGCGGTCCAGGAGTTCGCGCATGGCGCGCCGGCCGCCCTCCTCGGTGAAGTCGCCGGTGGCGACGAGCGCGTCGTCGGCGGGGAGCCCGGCCTCGGCGAGGCCCTCGCGGTAGCCGTCGAGGCGGCAGCGGGCGCCGTACATGTCGAGGGGGCCGGTGACGGTGGCGATGCGGCCGCGGCCGGCGGCGGCGAGGTGGGCGACGGCGGTGCGGCCCGCGCCGGTGTTGTCGGAGTCGACGAAGGCGACGGGCTCGTCCTCGCGGCGGCGGCCGTTGAGGACGGCGGGCAGGCCGAGGGCGCGGACCTGGTCGGGCAGCGGGTCGTCGGCGTGCACGGAGACGAGCAGGACGCCGTCGACGCGCTGGGCGGCGAGGTACTGCTCGAAGCGCTGGCGCTCCTGGTCGCTGCGGATCAGGGTGAGCAGCAACTGCTTGTCGGCGGCGGCGAGTTCACCGCTGACGCCGCGGATGATGTCGAGGAAGTACGGTTCGGCGAAGATCCGGGCCTCGGTCTCGGGGACGACGAGGGCGACGGCGTCGGTGCGGCTGCCGGCGAGGGCGCGGGCGGCGCGGTTGGGGATGTAGCCGAGTTCGGCGACGGCCTGCTCGACGGCCGCCTTGGCCTGTTCGCTCACCTTCGGGGAGCCGTTGATGACCCGGGAGACGGTGCCGCGGCCGACTCCGGCCCGGGCCGCGACCTCCTCCAGGGTGGGCCTGCCGGTCTGTCGCCCGCTCACCGCCATGTGCCGCTTCTCCCCTCGGCCCCGGGCCCGCCGCCCGCTCGACCGCCCGTACTGTGCGGCGAACCTATCAGGCGGGCGGACGGGCGCCGGTGGGTCAGGCGTGGGCGGGTGGGGGGTCTCCGGGTCAGGCGCCGGTGGGCGCGAGTTCCGCCATCGGGCCCCAGCCCGGCTGCTCCGTCTTCACGTTGATGATCTCGGGGGTGGTGGCGACGGCCCCGGCCATGGCGGCGAGTCCGGCGGCGAAGTGGTCGGAGCCGACGTGGACGGCGCCGGCCTCGTCGTCGACGAACCCCTCCAGGAGGGTGAAGACGTTGGGGTCGTCGACGCCGCGGGACCAGTCGAAGAAGAGGTTGCCCGGCTCGGCGCGGGTGGCGGCGGTGAAGTCGGCGACCAGGTCGAGCCACTGGTCGGCGAGGTCGGGGCGGACGGTGAAGCGGACGGCGATGAAGATCATGCGGTCAGGCTGCGCCGGGCGGCCCGGTACGGGCCAGGCCGGACGGTCAGGATTCCGGCAGGGCCGGAAAGTCCGGTACGGCGCGGGCCAGGGCGGCCCGGACGGCGCCCTGGCGGCGGGCGAAGTCCGCGGTGGGCAGGGAGACGGAGAGGGCGTGCACGATGCCGTCGCCGCGGTCGGGCACGGCGACCGCGAGGCAGGTGTACGCGAGGTCCGCCTCGCCGACGGAGACGGCGTAGCCCTGGCCGCGGACGGCGGCCATCTCGGCCTCGAAGCGTTCGGCGCCGGTGATGGTCCGCTCGGTGAAGCGGGCCATGCCGTGCTCGGCGAGGTAGCGGCGGCGCCGGGCGCGCGGCAGGGCGGCGAGGAGCGCCTTGCCATGGGCGGTGGCGTGCGCGCGGGCCTCCGGGCCGGGGGTGAAGGGGTGGGCGGTGTCGGTGACGGGGGCGGTGGTGTCGACGACCGTGATCAGGCCGTCGCGGTAGGCCGTGTGGTACGCCTCCGCGCCGGTCGCCCGGCGCAGCCGCCCGAGCAGCTCGCCCGTGGGCGCGCCGAGGCCGTGGTGGCGGAGATGGGCGCGGTGCAGGGCCGGGACGCGGGGCCCGGGGGCGTATCCCTCGGCGGTACGGACGAGGTGCCCGCGCGCGAGCAGCGGCCCCGCCAGGTGGTAGACGGTCGAGAGCGAGCAGCCGAGGCTCCGCGCGAGCGCCTTGGCCCCGACGGCCCGCCCGGCGTCGGCGACCAGATCGAGCAACTCCAACGCCCGCTCCACGGACCGCGGCCCACCGCCTCCCCGGTGCGGCTGATCCTGCGGATGCGAGTACGGGAGCGGGGCGTCGGCGGGCATCCGACCAGGGTAGCGGCGGGGGCCTGCGTGGTCCTGGCGGCGGCGTGAAGGACGGACTCCCGGTGGCCCCTGAGGGAACCCCCTACGGGGCGGGTCCGGAACGGGCCCGAGGACGGCCCGCACGTCGCATCCCCAGGGCGACGCTCCGGGACGCCGGCTCAGATGGACCCGCCCGCCCGACTCCGGGCAGACCCGGGACAACCCGCGCCCCGACCTCCAGGCAGAACCCGGGGACACCCCTTCCGCGCAAGCCCGGAGCAGCAGGCGCAACGAGCTCCCGCCGCACCCGGAGGCAGCCCGCACGGCGGACGCCCGGCACGACGCTCCGGGGCGCGATTCGGGTGGGCCCGCCCGGCCGCCCTCCGGGCACAACCCGGGCACGACCCTTCCGGGCAAGCCCGGGGCGGCAGACCGCGACGGGCTCCCGCCGTGCCCGGAGGCAGCCCGCACGGCGGGCACCCGGCAAGTGAGCCGGCCGGGCCGCCCCTGGGCCGGGCCCGCCCGGGCCCGGCCCAGGGGCGGCCCAGGGGGGCGGCCCAGGCCGCCACCCAGAGGAGCGTCCCGGGGGGCGGCCCCCGCAACAAAGTCCGGGCAGGCCCGGGCAGCCCGCACGGCCGGTTTCCGGCGCGCCCGGCGCGATGCTCTGGGGCGCTGCTCGGGTCGGCCCGAATAGCCGGCCTCCGGGCAGGACCCGGGGGCGTGCCTTCCGGGCGAGCCCGGGGCGGCAGGCGCGGTGGGCTTCGGGGTCGCCCCGTGGCGGCCGTGCGGCGGGCGCCCGGCGGGGGCGGGGCGGCACCTGCGGGGGTGGGGGCCGCACCCTCCGTGGCGAGGGCGTCGCGGGTGGTATTCGTGCAGGTCAGGGCAGCTTTATGTGCATTTGACACTCTTTCGACGTACCTTCGTGAGGATCCCTTTGTCCCCGACGCACCGGGAGAACGTGTGCCCCGCCCCAGGACCGACCATGCCCCGACGCCCGCTGCCGCGGACCGCCCACGGTGGCGGACGGCCGCGATCGCCACGGGCGTCGTCGCCGTCGCGGCGGGCGGTCTCTACGTGGCCGGTCTCGTGGCCACCGGCGACGACATATCCGCCGGCACCCGGGCGGGCGGTGTCGACATAGGCGGCCTGAGCAAGGCCGAGGCCGCCGAGCGGCTGCGGGCGCAGGCCCCGGCCGCGTGGACCGCGCCGATCGCGGTGCGGGTCGGCGAGCGCACGGAGAGCGTCTCCCCGGCCGCCGCCGGGCTCACGGTCGACGCGGAGGCGACGGCCGAGCGGGCCGCCGACCCGTCCAGGGACCCCTTCACCGTGATCGGCCGCCTCTTCTCCTCCGGCGACCGCGAGATCGAGCCGGTCCTCGCCCAGGACACGGCGAAGACCGACGCGGCCGTCGCCGCGCTGGCGAAGAAGAACGACCGGGCCGTCAAGGAGGGTTCGGTCTCCTTCAGGGACGGCGAGGCCGTCGCCACCCGGCCCGTCACGGGGCAGAAGTTGGACACCGCGAAGGCCGCCGAGGCCCTGCGGGCCGCCTACCCGGCCGCCCCCGGCGCCGCCGCCGTCGCCCTGCCGGTGTCGCTCACCGAGCCGAAGCTGCCCGCCGCCGAGCTGACCCGCTTCCTCGACGCGTACGCCCGGCCGGCCGTCTCCGGCCCGGTGACGCTCACCGTGGGCGAGGAGCGCCTGCGGATCTCCCCCGAGACCCTCGGCGACCATCTGACCGTAAAGAACGACGGCGGCCGGCTGACCGGCTCCCTCGACACCACGGCCCTGCTGCGCGACCCGGACGTCGCCCGCCCGCTGGCCACCATGACGGGCGCGCCGGTGGAGGGCACCCTCGGCGTGCGGGACGGCAAGGTCGTCGTGGTGAAGGAGGGCAAGCCGGGGCGCGAGGTGACCGAGAAGTCGCTCGCCGCCGCCGTGGACCCGCTGCTCACCCGTACCGGGGACGCGGCCCGTACCGCCGCCGTGGCCACCAAGGTCACCCAGCCGCAGGTGAGCTCCGCCACCCTCGACTCGCTCGGCGTGAAGGAGCAGATGTCGACCTTCACCGTGAACTTCCCCACCGCGCCCTACCGGACGATCAACATCGGCCGGGCCGCCGAGCTGATCAACGGCTCCCTCGTGCGGCCGGGCGAGGTGTGGAGCTTCAACGAGACGGTCGGCGAACGCACCGAGGAGAACGGTTTCGTCGACGGCACGATGATCCTCGACGGCCGCTACCAGGAGGCGCCCGGCGGCGGTGTGTCGGCGGTGGCGACCACCGTCTTCAACGCGGTCTTCTTCGCCGGCGTGCAGCCGGTCGAGTACGGCGCCCACTCCTTCTACATCGAGCGCTACCCGGCCGGCCGGGAGGCGACCGTCGCCTGGGGCAGCCTGGACCAGAAGTTCCGCAACGACTCCGGCAAGCCGATCTACATCGCGGCGAGCGCCACGGACTCCTCGGTGACCATCACCTTCTACGGCACCAAGAAGTACGACTCCGTGGAGGCGGTGGCCGGACCGCGCACCGACGTCACGAAGCCGGAGAAGCGGGAGGTCACCGGCGAGACGTGCGTGCCGCAGGAGCCTCTGGAGGGCTTCGACATCGCCGTCGACCGGGTCTTCAGGAACGGCGGCGAGGAAGTGAAGCGGCAGACGTTCAAGACCCACTACACCCCGCGCGACGAGGTCGTCTGCAAGCCGGCCACAGACTGACGCCGTCCGGGCCGGAACGGTGTCCTCCCCGCCGAACGCGGGCATGCATCCCGGGTGCGGCCGGTCCGGGGCCGCTCCGAGCCCTGCCGGAGGCGTCCGTGGCGGAGCGCAGCGAGGTTCCCCCCTACGCCCGGCTGCTGGCCGGGGCCGTCCAGGACGGCGTGTGCCCGGGGGCCGTGTGGGCGGTCGGCGATGTCTCCGGTACGCGCTCCGCCGGCGCGGTCGGCGTCCTCGACCCGGCCCGCCCCGGGGAGCCGGTGCGCCCGGACACCCTCTTCGACGTGGCCAGCCTCACCAAGATCCTCACGGTCTGGGCGGTGACCGGGACCCTGGTCGACGCGGGGAAGCTGGACCTGTCGGCGCCGCTCGGCTCCCTCTGGCCGGCGGCGGCCGGCCGCCCGGTGGGCCGGGTCACCGCGCACCACCTGCTCACCCACACCGCCGGGATGCCGCTCCGCGCCAATCTGCGCTTCCTGTACGGCTCCGATCCGCAGGACATCAGGGACGGGGTGCTCTCGGAGCCGCTGCGGCACCCGCCCGGCGCGGCCGTCGCGTACACCGACCGGGCGGCGCTGGTCCTCGGCTGGCTGGCCGAGCACCTGACCGGCAGGCCGCTGGCCGAGCTGGCGCGCGAGCGGGTGTGGACGCCGCTGGGCATGCGGGAGACCCGCTGGGGCCCGCTGCCGCCGGCGGAGGCGGCCCGCTGCGCGCCCACCGAGTACGACGAGGAGTCCGGCCGCCGGCTGCGCGGCACGGTCCACGACTTCTCCGCCCGGCTCCTCGGCGGGGCGTGCGGGATCGCCGGGGTGTTCACCACGGCCGGGGACACCGGCCGCTTCCTGCGCGGGGTGCTGTCCCCGCCGTCCGGCACCTTCTCGCCCGCCTGGACGGCCGCCTCCCTGCGCGTCGGCACGGGCGCCCTCGACCCGCCGCGCGGCCTGCTGTGGCATCCGGCGCCGGGCACCGGGCCCGGAGACGACGTGTGGGCGCACTTCGGCTTCACCGGCACCGCGATGTGGGTCTCCCCCGCCCGCGCCCGCTGGGCGGTGCTGCTCACCAACCGGCTGTACGTGACCCGGGACCCGGCTCCGCTGGCGCGGGTCCGCGAGGCCTTCCGGGCGTACGCCTTCGCGTGAGCCCCGCGCGGGCGGCGGGCCGCGCTGCCGGCGGGCCCTACGCCTCGCAGCCCAGCGGCGGAGCTGCGGCGGCTGGTCGCGGACCGGTTCGCGGGGCCGGAAGTGTGAGCTCGCGGACACACGTTCGGGGCCCCTTGTCGGGGTCGAGGACCTGCGGGTTACCATATGAGCGCCGTCTAGCTCGAAAGATAAATCTTGTGACTGTCAATGATGACTCGTTCACCAGCTGGAAGAACCGTGAGGAGATCGCGGAGTCGATGATCCCGATCATCGGGAAGCTGCACCGTGAGCAGGACGTCACCGTCCTCGTTCACAGCCGCTCCCTGGTGAACAAGTCGGTCGTCAGCATCCTCAAGACGCACCGCTTCGCCCGCCAGATCGCCGGCGAGGAGCTCTCGGTCACCGAGACGCTGCCTTTCCTGCAGACGCTCACCACGCTCGACCTCGGCCCCTCGCAGATCGACATCGGCATGCTCGCCGCCGAGTACAAGGCCGACTCGCGCGGCCTGACGGTCGAGGAGTTCACCGCGGAGGCCGTCGCCGGCGCCACGGGTGCGAACAAGATCGAGCGCCGTGACGGCCGGGACGTCGTCCTGTACGGCTTCGGCCGCATCGGCCGCCTCGTCGCCCGCCTCCTCATCGAGAAGGCCGGTTCGGGCAACGGCCTGCGGCTGCGCGCCATCGTCGTGCGCGGCGGCGGCGAGGCCGACCTCGTCAAGCGCGCCTCCCTGCTGCGCCGGGACTCGATCCACGGCCAGTTCCAGGGCACGATCACGGTCGACGAGGAGAACAGCTCCATCGTCGCCAACGGCAACACGATCAAGGTCATCTACGCCAACGACCCCTCCGAGGTCGACTACACGGCGTACGGCATCGAGAACGCCATCCTGATCGACAACACCGGCAAGTGGCGCGACCGCGAGGGCCTCTCCAAGCACCTGCGCCCCGGCATCGACAAGGTCGTCCTCACCGCGCCCGGCAAGGGCGACGTGCCCAACATCGTGCACGGTGTCAACCACGACACGATCAAGCCGGACGAGCAGATCCTCTCCTGCGCCTCCTGCACCACCAACGCCATCGTCCCGCCGCTCAAGGCGATGGACGACGAGTACGGCGTGCTGCGCGGTCACGTGGAGACCGTCCACTCGTTCACGAACGACCAGAACCTGCTGGACAACTACCACAAGGCCGACCGTCGCGGCCGTTCCGCGCCGCTCAACATGGTGATCACCGAGACCGGTGCCGCCTCGGCCGTCGCCAAGGCGCTGCCGGAGCTGAAGGCCCCGATCACCGGCAGCTCGATCCGCGTCCCCGTCCCGGACGTCTCGATCGCCATCCTCAGCCTGCGCCTGGGCCGCGAGACCACCCGCGACGAGGTCCTGGAGTACCTCCGCGACGTCTCGCTGCACTCGCCGCTGAAGCGCCAGATCGACTTCACAACGGCTCCCGACGCCGTCTCGATGGACTTCGTCGGCTCGCGCCACGCCTCCATCGTGGACGCCGGCGCGACCAAGGTCGACGGCGACAACGCGATCCTGTACCTGTGGTACGACAACGAGTTCGGCTACTCCTGCCAGGTCATCCGCGTCGTCCAGCACGTCTCGGGCGTCGAGTACCCGACCTTCCCGGCCCCGGCGGTCTGATCCCCGCCCGCGCCCACGCGAACGGCGCGCCGCACTCCCCCGCGGAGTGCGGCGCGCCGTTCGTCGTACGGGATCAGCGCTTGCGGACCGAGCGCAGGGCGCCGGCCGCCGGCTCGACCGGTTCGTCCCGGGCCTCGGCCCAGAGCGAGCGGACGTGGCCGAGGTGGCGCATCATGCACGCCTCGGCGCCGGCCCGGTCGCGGGCGATCATCAGGTCGAGCAGTTCGACGTGCTCCTCGGCGGAGGAGACCAGCTTGCCGGCCTCGTCCAGACCGGTCAGCCCGTAGAGCCGGGACCGCTTGCGCAGGTCGCCCACGGTCTCCACCAGCCGGTCGTTGCCGGACAGGCCGAGGAGGGTGAGGTGGAACTGCCGGTCCGCCTCCAGATAGCCGATGAGGTTGTGCTCGCGGGCGTTGACCACGATCTCCTCGGCCAGCGGGCGCAGCGCCTCCAGCTGCTCGGCCGTCGCGGTCTCGGTGACCCGGCCGACCGTGGGCACCTCGATGAGCATCCGCAGCTCGGTGCACTGGTCGAGCTCGCGTTCGCTGACCTCGGTGATCCGGAAACCCTTGTTGCGGACCGGCTCGACGAGGCCCTCTCGGGCCAGGTCGAGCATGGCCTCGCGCACCGGCGTGGCCGACACGCCGAGCTCGGCCGCGAGGCCCGGGGCCGAGTAGACGGTCCCGGGCTTCAGCTCACCGGCCGTGAGGGCGGCGCGCAGTGCGTGGCCCACCTGGTCGCGAAGCCGCTCCTGGGCCTTGATGAGACTGTGCTGCTTCAGGTCGCCCACGCCGTTCCTCCGAGTATCCGCAGGCGCCCAGCGTACAATGTCACGTTGCTCAGCCGGTGGCCGCCCGGTGGACCGCGACGGCCACGGCGAGATCCTGCCAGGCCATGCCCACGCTCTTGAAGAGGCGGGGGGCCGGCCCGGGGGCGGGCAGCGCCGGGCCCCGGACGAGGTCGGCGAGGGTGCCGGTGATGTGGCCGGGTCCGATCGCCCCCTCCGCCTCGGGGATCAGCAGGTCGCCGGCCTCCCGCAGGGCCGCCGTCCGCGCCTCCACCCAGACCTCGGAGCGGCGGACCAGGGCGGTGTCGGTCTCGCGGGCGTCCGGCTCGTGCGAGCCGACGGCGACGACCACCGCCCCGGGCGCCACCCGCCGCCCGTCGAAGAGCGGGGTCCGGGCGGTGGTGCAGCAGACCACCAGGTCCGCCTCCGCGACCTCGGCGGCGGTGCCGCGGCGAGCCTCGGGGACGCCGATCCCCCGCGCGTACGCCGCGAGTCCCTCGGCCCGCCCCGGGTCGCGCGCGACCACGGTGACGGAGGCGAGCTTCCGTACCGCGAGGAGCGCGTCAACGTGCCCGTACGCCTGCGGTCCCGAGCCGAACATCACCACCCGCAACGGCCGCTCGCCCGGTGTGAGGTGACGGACCGCCAGGGCGGAGACGGCCGGGGTGCGCAGCGCGGTGAGGGCGGCGCCGTCGAGCAGCGCGCGGGGCCGGAGGGTGGTCCCGTCGAGGAGGAGGTAGCTCCCGGTGATCCGGGGCAGTCCGAGGGCGGCGTTGCCGGGCGCCACCCCGGCGATCTTCACCCCGGCCCAGTCGCCGGCCGCGGCCGGCATGAGCAGCAGCTCGCCCGCCGGGACGGGGACGGCGGAGCGGGGCGGGCAGGTCTCGGGGTCGAGCCCGTCCCGCAGGACCCCGGCCAGGGCCTCGACGGCGGCGGCCGGGGCGAGCGCCCGGGTGACGGCGCCGCCGTCGAGGTACGGGAGCGCGGTCACAGGAGGAACCCCGCGCCGAGGGTGTCGTCCGGGTCGAGCGTGAAGTGCGCCTCGCCGGTGCGGTGGGCGGTGCCGGTGACCTCGGTGACGAGTCCGCCGTCGGGGTCGCCGCCGGGCAGCACGCGGCCGGTGAAGACCGTGCCGGCGACGGACTCGTGGGTGAGGACCTGGCCTTCCTTGAGGCTGCCCTGGTCGGCGAGGAGGGCGAGCCGGGTGGAGGTGCCGGAGCCGCACGGGGAGCGGTCGATCTGGCCGTCGGCGAAGACGGTGACGTTCCGCTGGCGCGGGCCTTCCGGGGTGTCGGGCAGGTCCTCGTACAGGATGACGCCGTAGACGCCGGAGAGCAGCGGCCCGTCGGGGTGCCAGGTGGCGGGGTGGCCGGCGAGCGTGGTGCGGATCTCCCGTCCGACCCGGGTGAGTGCGGGCAGGGACGCCTTGTCCACGGTGAGGCCGAGCTCGCGGGCGGAGACGGAGGCGTAGCAGGCGCCGGCGTGGGCGAGGTCGGCCTCGACGATGCCGAGGCCGGTGGCGACGGGGACCCTGCGGGCGGTGACCCGGGCGGGCACGTTCCGGAAGGTGACGCCGGTGGTGCGGCCGCCGGACCGGTGGACGGTGGCGGTGACCCGGCCGGACGGCACGTCGATGCGGACGGGCACGTCCCGGTCGCCGTCGCCGGCCGGGACGCGGCCGGTGTCGACGGCCCAGGCGGCGAGGGCGATGGTGCCGTGGCCGCAGGCGGTGGAGAAGCCGTCCTTGTGCCAGAAGAGGACGCCGAGATGGGCGCCGTCGTCGTCGGGCGGGACGACGAATCCGCCGTACATGCCGGCGTGGCCGCGCGGCTCCTGGACGAGGAACCGGCGCAGCGCGTCCAGGGGGCCGGGGCGGGGGGCGGTACCGGAGCCGCCGGCGCCGATGGCGGTGGCGCACCGCTCGGCGACGGTGTCGCCGGGGGCGGGCGGCAGGCCGTCGGCGACGATCCGGAAGGGTTCGCCGGCGGTGTGGTAGTCGGTGACGCGGACGCCGTCCGCGGGGAGTGCGGTCACAGCAGGAATCCGGCGGGGAAGGGGTCGGTGGGGTCGAGGAAGTACTGGGCGGTGCCGGTGATCCAGGCCCGTCCGGTGACGGTGGGGACGACGGCGGGCCGGCCGCCGACGGTGGTCTCGGCGACGAGCCGCCCGGTGAACTCGGTGCCGATGAAGGACTCGTTGACGAAGTCGGTGTCCAGGGCGAGCTGTCCGCGGGCGTGCAGCTGGGCCATGCGGGCGCTGGTGCCGGTACCGCACGGGGAGCGGTCGAACCAGCCGGGGTGGATGGCCATGGCGTGCCGGGAGCGGCGGGCGTCGGAGCCGGGGGCGGCGAGGTAGACGTGCTTGACGCCGGCGACGGCCGGGTCCTCGGGGTGGACGGGCCGGTCGTCGCCCGCGTTGATCGCGTCCATGATCGCCAGTCCGGCGGTGAGCAGGTCCTGTTTGCGGGCGCGGTCGAAGGGGAGGCCGAGGGCGTCGAGTTCCACGAAGGCGTAGAAGTTGCCGCCGTAGGCGAGGTCGTAGGTGACGGTGCCGTACCCGGGGACCTCGGTCTTGAGGTCGAGTCCGACGCTGAAGGCGGGGACGTTGGTGAGGGTGACGGAGCGGGCGGCGCCGTCCTCGACGCGGACGGCGGCGGAGACGAGTCCGGCCGGGGTGTCGAGGCGGACGGTGGTGACCGGTTCGGTGACCGGGACCATGCCGGTCTCGACGAGGACGGTGGCGACGCCGATAGTGCCGTGGCCGCACATCGGGAGCAGGCCGGAGACCTCGACGAAGAGGACTCCGTAGTCGGCGTCGGGGCGGGTCGCGGGCTGGAGGATCGCACCGCTCATGGCGGCGTGGCCGCGGGGCTCGTACATGAGCAGGGTGCGCAGGTCGTCGCGGTGCGCCATGAAGTGGAGGCGCTTCTCGGCCATGGTGGCGCCGGGGATCACCCCCACTCCGCCGGTGATCACCCGGGTGGGCATGCCCTCGGTGTGGGAGTCCACCGCGTGGTAGACGTGTCGGGTGCGCATGGGCTGTCTTCCCCCTGGGGTCAGCGAAGGCCTTCGGCCAGGACCTTCTCGGTGGCGGCGCGGACGGCGGTCTCGACGGCACCGGTGAGCGGCAGGCGCGGGGCGCGGGTGGGGCCGCCGGGGCGGCCGGCGAGGTCCATGGAGAGCTTGATGGCCTGGACGAACTCGGTCTTGGAGTCCCAGCGGTAGAGGGGGTGCAGCGCCTTGTAGAGCGGCAGCGCGGTGGCGAGGTCGCCGGCGACGGCGGCCCGGTAGAGGGTGGCGGCGGACTCGGGCAGGGCGTTGGGGTAGCCGGCGATCCAGCCGACGGCACCGGCGAGGGCGAGCTCCAGGAGGACGTCGTCGGCACCGATGAGGAGGTCGAGTCCGGGGGCGAGTTCGGCGATCTCGTAGGCGCGGCGGACGTCGCCGCTGAACTCCTTGACGGCGACGATGTTCCCGTCGGCGTGGAGGCGGGCGAGGAGGGCCGGGGTGAGGTCGACCTTGGTGTCGATGGGGTTGTTGTAGGCGACGATCGGCAGCCCGACGCGGGCGACCTCGGCGTAGTGGGCGCGGACGGCGTCCTCGTCGGCGCGGTAGGCGTTGGGCGGCAGGAGCAGGACGGAGCCGGCGCCGGCCTCGGCGGCCTGTTCGGCCCAGCGGCGGGACTCGGCGGAGCCGTAGGCGGCGACGCCGGGCATGACGCGGGAGCCGTCGCCGGCGGCCTCGACGGCGGTGCGGACGACCGCGGCGCGCTCGGCGTCGGTGAGGGTCTGGTACTCGCCCAGCGAGCCGTTGGGGACGACGCCGTCGCAGCCGTTGTCGATGAGCCAGCGGACGTGGGCGGCGTAGGCGTCGAGGTCGACGGAGAGGTCCTCGCGCAGCGGCAGGGTGGTGGCGACCATGATGCCGTGCCAGGGGCGGGTGCGGGTGTCGGTCATGGTGACGTACTCCTTTGTAGTGTGTGACATTTTACTAGGGGGTGTGCGGCGGCCACAAGAGTGTGACCACCACGGAAGGGGCTAGTCGGCGGGGAGCTCGGCGAGCTCCCCGAGCCGTACGGGGCAGGCCAGCGGGCGCCGGTCGGCGGCGGGTTCGCCGCCGGCGAGCGCGGCCACCGCCGGACCGCACATGCGGCCCTGGCACCAGCCCATCCCCGCGCGGGTCAGCAGCTTGACCGTGCGGGCGTCGGTGGCGCCCAGCTCCTCCACCGCCTCGCGGACCCGCCCGGCCGGCACCTCCTCGCAGCGGCAGACGGCGGTCTCCTCGCGGAGCCAGCCGGTCCAGCCGGCACCGGGCCGGTGGGCGGCGCCCATGGCGTCGGCGAAGGCCCGCAGTCGCTCCCGGCGCCGGGCGAGCGGCGTCGGGACGGCCTGTCCGGCGATCGAGTGGGCAGCGATCTCGCCTTCGGTGAGCGCGAGTTGGGCTCCCCCGACGCCGCCGGTCTCGCCCGCCGCCCAGACGCCGGGCACCGAGGTGCGCAGGCCGGGGGTGAGGACGAGGGCGGCGGTGCCGTCGGCGGCGGTGCGGGTGGTGCAGCCGAGGGCGGTGGCGAGGGAGAGTTCGGGGACCAGGCCGTGGCCGACGGCGAGCGCGTCGCAGGGGATCCGGCGGCCGGTGCCGGGCACGGGGCGCCAGTCGCGGTCGAGCCGGGCGACGGTCACCGCCTCGACGCGGTCGGTGCCGTGCGCTTCGACGACGGCGTGCCGGAGCAGCGGGCGGACCTGGTGGCGGAGCAACGCAGCGCCGTAGAGGGCGCCTTCGGCGAGCTTGGCCGGGTTGCGCAGCAGGGTGCCGGTGTGGCGGGCGTACGGGCCGTATCCGGCGGCCTCGACGACGGCGGGGACACGGGCGCCGGCGGCGGCGAGGGAGGCGGCGACGGCGAGCAGCAGCGGCCCGCTGCCCGCGACGACCACGCGGCGGCCGGGGAGCACGAGCCCGCTCTTGAGCATGGCCTGGGCGCCCCCGGCGCCGACGACGCCGGGCAGGGTCCAGCCGGGGAACGGCAGCTGGCGCTCGTACGCCCCGGTGGCGAGCAGCACCGCGCGGGCCCGGACGGGCTCCCCGGCCTCGTCGTCGGTGCGGGAGTGGACTCTCCAGTCGGTTCCGGAGCCGGTGACGCTCCACACCTGATGGTTCGCCAGATATCGTACGCGGCCCGCTCGTTCGTGCGCGCGGAGCTCGGCCTCGCGGCCGGCGAAGGCGGCCCAGTCGTGGTGCAGGGCCTGGGGGCGGGTGGCGCCGAGGGCCGGGTCGGGGTGGCGGTAGTACTGGCCGCCGGGGCGGGCGCCCGCGTCGAGCAGGGTGACGGTGCGGCCGAGGGCGGCGGCGGTGACGGCGGCGGCGAGACCGGCGGGTCCCGCGCCGACGATCGCGAGGTCCACGGGCGCGGTCCCGGAGTCAGACGGCGAGGTCGTCATGGCCGGTTCCCTCCTGGCTGGTGACGAGGCCGCCGGGGCGGGCGGGGACGAGGCAGGCGCGGCGGTTGGGGGTGCCGTCGACGGTGACGAGGCAGTCGAAGCACTGACCGATCCCGCAGAAGGCGCCCCGGGGTTCGCCGCCGTGCCGGGTGGTGCGCCAGGCGAGGACGCCCGCGCCCCACAGGGCGGCGGCGACGGTCTGCCCGGCGGCGGCCGGGATGTCCCGGCCGTCGAAGCGGAAGGTGAAGGTCTCCTGCGGCGCGCCACCGACGAGGGCGCGCGGGGTGCGGCGGCTCAACTCTGCTGCTCCTGGGTCGGGGCGTCGGCGGGGCCGAAGTCGCGCTCGGGGCGGAACGGCGCCGGGTCGAGCGGGGGTTCGGCGCCGGTGAGGGCGGCGGCGACGAGGGCGCCGGTGGCGGGGGCGAGGCCGATGCCGGCCCCTTCGTGGCCGCAGGCGTGGTGGAGGCCGGGGACGCGCGGGTCGGGGCCGATCGCCGGGAGGTGGTCGGGGAGGTAGGGGCGGAAGCCGTGGTAGGCGCGGAGCACCTGGACGCCGGCGAGGACCGGGAAGAGCGCGGCGGCCTGGGCGGCGAGCCGGCGCAGGGCCTCGGTGGAGAGCGAGCGGTCGAAGCCGACGCGTTCGCGGGTGGCGCCGATGAGGACGGGGCCGCCGGGGGTGCCCTCGACGACGGCGGAGGACTGGAGGGCGGCCGAGCCGCTGGCCACGTCGGCGATGTAGTCGGCGGCGTAGACCTTGTGGCGGACGATCCTCGGGAGGGGTTCGGTGACGAGGACGAAGCCGCGGCGGGGCAGGACGGGGAGGTGGACGCCGGCGAGCCGGGCGGCCTCGCCGCCCCAGGTGCCGGCGGCGTTGACCACGGCGGGGGCGAGGAGTTCGCGGCGCGGGGTGCGCACGCCCCGGACGGCGCCGGCCGGGCCGCGGAGGATCGCGGTGACCTCCTCGCCGAGGTGGAGCGCGGCGCCGGAGGCGGCGAGCAGCCGGGCGGCGGCCTGGGCGGGCTGCACCTGGGCGTCCTGGGGGTAGTGGAAGCCTCCGGCGAGGCCGGGGGCGAGGTGGGGTTCGAGCTCGGCGAGCCGGTCGGCGGGGAGTTCGGTGGCGGTGACGCCGGCCTTCCGCTGGCCCTCCGCGAAGGCGCGGAGGGCCCGGAGGGCGGACTCGTCGGGCGCCACGACGAGCCCGCCCTTGGGCTCGTACTCGGTCTCCGGCGGGAGTGTCGCGGAGAGTTCGCGCCAGAGTCTCGTGGACAGCAGCGCGAGGTCGAGCTCGGGGCCCGCCTCCTTGTCGGAGACGAGCAGATTGCCTTCCCCGGCGCCGGTGGTGCCGCCCGCGACGGGACCGCGGTCGACCACGGCGACGGTGAGTCCGGAGCGCGCCGCGTAGTACGCGCAGGCGGCTCCGACGACGCCGGCGCCGATGATCACGACGTCCGGGGAGTGTCTGTTGGGCACGGCAGTAATATGTCACATTCTTCAGGCGTTGCCCAGGGGCCGGCGGCCCCTGGGCGGGACGGACGTGGGGTCAGCTGCGGAGCGGGCCCTCGCAGCGGAAGCTCGACGTGCCGGCGACCCTGTTGGACCAGATCTCGATCGGCCCGAAGCTGCAGTTCATGTCGGCCAGGTTGTTCAGCGCCGCGCCCGAGCGGTCGAGGATGAAGTAGTCGACCGTCTCGGACATGTCCTTGAAGTTCTGGTCGTCGCTGCCCGGGTTCGCGAGGTTCGCGGTGATCCGGCCGGTGCACTCGAAGCGGCGCTTGCCGGGCTCGCCCTTCTCGACGCAGTCCGGCGTGTTGTACGTGGCGTTGGCGAAGGCGGTCTTCACCCCGGAGACGGTCGAGTACGTGAGCTGCCCGTTGGGCGTGTAGGAGGTGTCGGGCACGAACAGCTCGTCGACCTTGGCGATCTGCGCGTCGAGGAAGCGGTCGTACGCCTGCTGGAGTCCGGCGTCGGAGCTGAGCCGCTCGCGCCAGGCGTCGTAGCCGGCGACGTCGTCGGCGCGCAGGCGGGTGTACATCTCGCGGATCAGCGAGGGGCGCTCGGTCCACAGGAACTCGAAGAAGGTGCCCGCGTAGCTGTAGAAGCGGAAGCCGTCGCCGTCGTAGGTGGCGTGCAGGATCTGCCGGAGGTTCATGCGGGGGCCGCCGCCCGCGGTGTCGTTGATGATGCTGCGGACCAGGGACTTGCGGACGGCGATGCCGTCGTCGCGGGTCGCGCCGTCGAAGAACTCGGCGGTGCCCTCGTCCATGAAGGTGGTCCGGTCGCCCTGGTACCAGGGGCCCTGGCCGAAGAAGCCGGGGACGGCGAAGCGCCCGTTGAGGTAGTGGGTGTACTCGTGGCGGAACAGCTCCTCCAGGGTGAGGGAGGAGTCCTGCGGGACGCGGCGCTGGTACGTGTAGAAGGTGGCGCCGTTCTCGATGTAGATGCCGCCGTTGTTCGTGTCGTACCCGGTCAGGATCGGGTGGTAGTTCTCGTAGTCCGCCCGGGAGCCGTACAACACGATGTTCAGGGTGGTGTTGGGGTCGCCGGCCAGCGGCTGGTCGCTGCCGACCACCCGGTGGAACTGCGCCTTGACCTGCTTGCTCGCGTAGTACAACTGGTCGACGGTGGCCCGGTCGAGGCCGGTGCGGACCTTGAGGGCGGCGCCGGTCCCGGTGTCGTAGGTGTACGTGTAGGGGAAGATCCGGGCCTCGATGTCGGCCTTGCAGACGCCGTACGGGGCGCAGGCGTCGTAGAAGTTCAGCCAGGACACGATCTTGGCCCAGGGCTGGCTGCCGGGGCCCCAGGCGGACTCGACGGGGCCGATCATCGCGCCGAGGTCGGCGACGATCCCGTTCCGCAGGCCGGCGACCTCGCCGAAGCGGCCGTACTCGCTGATCGCGTCGCGGGCGACCCACGCGTTGGCGGTGCCCTTGAGGTGGGTGTAGCCGGCGAAGGCCTTGAAGACGGCGCGGTAGGCCGGGTCGGCGGCGACGGCGGCGTGGAAGGCCGTGTCGTGGTTGCCGGAGTAGATGCCCAGGTAGTTGACGGAGAGCGCCGACAGCGCGGCGCCCGCCCAGGTCGGGTCCTGGTTCGTGGCGGGGTGCGCCGGGTCCATGGTGGCGAGCACCTTGGTGATGAGTCCGAGCTGGTGCTGGCGCAGGCCGGGGGCGCTGCCGATGTAGAGGGCCTCGCGGAGGGTGCGGGCGTTGGACGCGGTGACGTCGAAGGTCCGGGCGGCGGAGCCGAAGGCGGCGATGGCGCGGCGGACGGCGTCGACGGTCGGGGCGTCGGTGATGTCGATCTCGTCGCGCGAGAAGTCGTGGTACGCGACGGCGTGGAGATAGGTGAACATCTCCTCCAGGTGGGAGGAGTTGCGGCCGTCGTGGGCGGCGGCCAGGCCGGATATCCGGTTCGCGACGGCCTGGACGTGGGCGTCGGACATGACCGGGGCGAGGCGGGCGTCCCAGGTCCAGATGAGGCCGGTCAGACAGCCGTCGGCGGTGACGGCGGGGTCGGCGAGGAAGTCGGCGAAGGCCGCCGGGGAGAGGCCGGTGATGCCGTCGAGGGTGCAGGGCACGCCGGCGGCGAGGGTGGCGGCGGGCGCAGACTGGGCCTTGCCCTGCTTGGCGGTGGCCTTGGCGTCCTTCTTCGCCTGGCCGGGGACGCGGGCCCTGGTGTCGCCGGTGCCGCCGGGGGCGGGGGCCGGGGCGGGCGTGGCCGTACGGGCCTTGGCGAATCGTTCCACCTCGTCGAAGGGGTTCGGCTCGGCGGCGGCGGTGGGCGCGAAGGCGCCGGGCACGCCGGACGTCGCGGCGGCGGCGCGCGGGGCGGGCGCCTCGGCGGCCTGGGTCGCGGCCTGTCCGGCGGAGGCCACGAGGGTCACGGCGATCGCGGTGGCGAGGAGGGAGGAGCGCACGACTCTGTGCTGGGACACGAGGTCTCCTGATCGAGGGTGGGGATGAGGGGGGTTGCGCGGCCGATCAGCGGCACCTGAACGCGAGTTGACGGAGAGAAGGCCGTCCGCCGCACGAGCTGTAACATAGTAATGTGAAATTGCACTGACAAGCCCTGTGCGCGGGTCAGTTGTGAGAGCCGGGCGTCCGCCTCCGTGAGGGAACGGGGGGAGGCGGACGCCCGGCCGCCTGATCCGGAGCCGAACCCGCAGGTCAGCGCGGTGAGTTCGGTACGGATCCGAGCCCGGGCGCCGTCGGCCTCAGCCCCTTCGCCGCACCCTCCGCCCGCCCGCGCGCCACCGCCGCGAGCGCCGCGTCACCGATCGCGTCGGCCAGCCGGGCCCGCCCCAGCCAGTTGTACGGGCTGTCCGGGCGCAGCCCGTCCCGCTCGCTCAGCAGCAGCCGGGCCCGGTCGTGCTCCCCGGCGGCGAGCGCCGATTCGAGGAGCGTCCGCTGGACGGCGTCCCGCTGGGCGTGGCTGCCGCCGAAGACCTGGATCCTGCGCCGCAGCGGCCACAGCAGCTCCACCACGGCGGCGTGGTCACCGCGCCCCTGCGCCACCAGCGCCTCGCAGACCGGGAGTCCGACCTCGGCCGTCATGGCGTGGTTGGAGAGGGTACGCCGGTCCCCCTCGCCCTCTCCCTCGGCCAGCCACCGGCGGCGGTCGGCCACCAGCGCCTCCGCCTCCGCGATCCGGCCGGCCCCCACGTACGCCATCACGGCGTGGGCGTCGTTGAAGGCGTAGAACGGCGGATCGGCCCGCGCGGCCCAGGCGTCGGCGAGCCGCGCCCAGCGCTCCGGCTCCTCCCGGCCCGCGAGCCGCAGACGCCACAACAGCGCGGCGGCGTCCAGGAGTTCCATGGCGAGCCCGGCCGACTCCTCGTGGTGGACGGCCGCGTCGTAGACGCGCAGCGCGGTCTCCTCCGCGCCCGCCTCCAGGGCGTACAGCGCGTAGTGCCACCAGTTGTGCACCGTCAGGTAGTTGCCGCGCGCCCAGTCGTCCGCGCGGCCGTCGAGGAAGGCGACGCCCTCGGCGACCCTGCCCTGCATCTCGTACACATGGGTCACCGCGTGCACCGCCCACACGTCCCTCGGATGCCGCTCCACCGCCGCGAGGCCCGTCTCCTCCGCGCGCCGGTAGTGGCCCGACTCCTCCAGACCGAAGGCGTACATGCCGAGCAGCGGCCCCCGGTGCTCGTCGGCCCTCCCCCACGCCGACAGGGCGCCGCCGATCCGGTCCCGCAGCCGGACGGCGTCCCCGGTGAGGAAGTCCAGCTGGTGCCCGGCGAAGAGCGCGAGGACGTCTCTCGGGTACGCGAGGGACAGCTCCTCCAGGAGGTCGCCCGCCCCGTGCAGGTTCCCGGCGAGACAGGCGCCGGCGGCGGCCAGGTGCAGCCGCTCGCGCGCGGGCAGCGCGGAGGTGTCGCAGTCGGCGAGGAAGCGCTCGAAGCGGGTCCGGGCCTCCGCGGCGCCGGTGTGCTCGGTGCCGAGCACCCCCAGATAGGCGGCGAAGGCCTGGGCGTCGGGCGAGCCGGGGCTCGCCGCGAGGGCGTCCTCGACGGCCGGGGCCACCTCGGGCCGGAAGAAGAGCAGGGCCTCCACGGCCCGGTCCAGATGGGCGGCCCCCTCGGGGGTGCAGGCGTACAGGGTGTTGCCGTAGCGGTCGGTCGCCAACGCGGATCCTCACCTCGGTTCCTCGGATGCTGCCGGATGCTGCCGGATGCTGCCGGATGCTGCCGGATGCTGCCGGGAGCGTGCCCCACCGGCTCCCGTGCCACTCCGCCCGGCGGCATGATCCACTGTTCCCCGCACGACAGCACGCAGCACGCAGCACGCAGCACGCAGCACGAGGAGAGTGAACGTTCATGTCGGTCGCCGACGACGCCGCCGTCCGGGTCCGTCCGGTCCGGAAGGACGACTTCGACCAGTGGCGCGCCCTGTACCGGGGCTACGCCGCGTTCTACCGGGTCGAGCAGAGCGAGGAGGCCGCGGCGCTCGTCTGGTCGTGGCTCCACGACCCCGGCCACGAGGTGGAGGGGCTGGTGGCGGAGGGCTCCGACGGACGCCTTGTGGGACTCGCGCACTTCCGGGCCTTCGCCCGGCCGCTGTCCGCGTCGGTGGGCGGCTGGCTCGACGACCTGTTCGTGGACCCGGCGAGCCGCGGCACCGGCGCCGCCGACGCCCTGCTCGCCGCGCTGCGCGGAATCGGCGCGGAGCGCGGCTGGAGCGTCGTCCGCTGGATCACGGCCGACGACAACCACCGCGCCCGCTCCAAGTACGACCAGGTGGCCACGCGCACGATGTGGATCACGTACGACATGGCCCCGGAGGCCTGAGAACAGGCCCTAGCGGAGTTCCTCGGCGACGATCGCCGCGGCGGCGGCCACGAGTTCGTCGACGCCCTTCGCCGCCCGGTCGAACCGGGTGGTGAGGACGGCGAGGAGGATCGGGCCGCCGTCCGGCGGCCAGGTGACCGCGACGTCGTTGTTGCCGCCGTAATCGCCGCCGCCGGTCTTGTCGGCGACGGTCCAGTCCGCCGGGAGGCCCTTGCGGAAGCGGGCGTCGCTGGTGGTGTTGCGGAGCAGCCAGTCGGTGAGGAGGCCGCGGTCTGCGGGGGCGAGGGCGCGGCCGAGGACGAGCCTGCCGTAGGTGCGGGCGATGGCGCGCGGGGTGGTGGTGTCGGTGATCCGCCACGGCTCGGCGGAGTTCAACTCGGGCTCCCAGCGGTCGAGCCGGGTGACCGGGTCGCCGAGGGAGCGGGCGAAGCGGGTGACGGCGGTGGGGCCGCCGAGCTCGCGCAGCAGGAGGTTGGCGGCGGTGTTGTCGCTGAACCGGATGGCCGCGTCGCAGAGTTCGGCGACTGTCAGGCCGCCCGCGACGTTCTCCGCCCGCTCGGTCACCGGGGACCAGCCGGAGCGCTCGACGTAGTCGGCGGTGTAGTGGAGGCGGCGGGCCAGGAAGGCGCCGTCGTGGTCCAGGTCGCGCAGGACGGCCGCGGCGGCGAGGGTCTTGAAGACCGAGCACATCGGGAAGCGTTCGCGGTCCCGGTGGGCGATCGTGCGGCCGGTGCGCACGTCGTGGGCGTGGACGCCGAGGCGGGCGTCGTACCGCTCCTCCAGGGCACGTAGGCGGGCGGCGATCCGGTCCTCGGCCGGGCCGGACGGCCGGCCCGCGGCGTGGGCGGTGCCGGCGCCGGCGAGGCCGAGGGTGGTGAGCGCCGTCGCGGCGCCGAGGGTGAGCGCGGTCCGGCGGGAGGCGCCGGGGTTCTGGGGATGCACGGACGTCCCTTCGCGGGCGATCGTCGGCGATCGCGGGTGATCGTTTCCGCAGTGCACCACGCGGGACCGGCGGGGTTCGGTTCCGACACCCCGGGTCGCCTGACGGTACGTGATTCCGGTTCCACTGTCCGATCATGAGGTCGGAGCGCAGTGCTCCGCGCGTGATGAAAGGGCACGCATGCCCCAGCGCGGGGGCACGGGGAGCGCCGAGCAGCCGGCCCGGGACGCGGTGCTGCCGCTGCCGACCGCGTACCACCGGCTGCGGACGCCGGTCCACGAGTGCCTGGTGGGGCGACGACAACGGTGTCGACCGGCTCGTCGCGCCGCTGCGCCGGGGCGCTGGCGCCGTCGTCCACGAGCCCACCGATCTCGGAGCCGTCATGCGAACGCGGCCGCGACCGCCCGCGAGTGATCGGTATACACGAATACTGACCGTCTTGATACCCCACCGGGTATCCTGGCGAGGGGGTGACGACGAGAAGGAGGCGGCCGTGCAGGTCGACGAAGAGGCCATGGCGCCCGTGCTGAACCGTCTGCGGCGGGCCCAGGGACAGCTGGCCGGGGTGATCGCGATGGTCGAGGCGGGCCGCGACTGCAAGGACGTCGTGACCCAACTCGCCGCCGTCTCCCGGGCCCTGGACCGGGCCGGATTCAAGATCGTGGCGAGCGGGATGCGCCAGTGCCTGTCCGAGGAGCCGGCCGGCGGCCCGCCGATGACGGAGGCGGAACTGGAGAAACTCTTCCTCGCCCTGGCGTAGGGCCACGCCGCCCGACCCCGCAGCCCGCAGCCCGCAGCCCGTCGCCTCGTGTCCGCGCGACGGGGTCGGGCGGCCGTCGCGCCTCCTATGCTGATCAGGTACGGAATCACCAGGCCAGGCATGGCGCACGGACAAAGGGGCACCCCGCTCGATGAGCCCGAAGCAGCAGCGCGGAGAAGTCACCGTCGACCGCGTCCTCGACGCCGCGCTCGACCTCTACGCGCGCGAGGGGGAGGCGGGGCTCACCGTCGCCGCCCTCACCCGGGTGAGCGGTGTCAGCACCGGCAGCGTCTACCACCACTTCGGCAATCTCCACGGAGTCGTCTCCGCGCTCGCCCTGCGCTGGCTCGGCCGTCTCCTGGGCGAGTTGGGCACCGCCCTGCTCTCCCACCAGGACGCGCGCTCCGGCATCGAGGCGGTCGTCCACGCCTATATGGACTTCGTCCGCACGGAGCCGGCCGCCTCCCGCCTCCTGCACTCCCCCTTCGCGGACCAGGAGGGCACCGCCCGCGCCGCCGAGATCCGCGACAACCAGGAGGCCCGGCTCACCCCCATCGAGCACTGGCTCGACGCCCACCGCGCGGCGGGCGAGCTGGCGGACCTCCCCACCCCGGTCATCGAGGGCCTCGTCCTGGGCCCGGTCGTCGCCATGGCCCGCCGCTGGCTCACCCTCGGCGACGTCGACCTCGAGGAGGCGAGCCGACTCCTCCCCGACCGGATCTGGCGCGCGGTCGGCCCCTGACGGCGGCCGGCCCGGGGGTCAGCGGGGTCCGCCCCCGCCGGGCGGGGCGGGCGGGACCGGCGCCGGGGACGCTCCGTCCGTGGTGCCCGGGCCGATGCGGAGCTCGAAGTCGCCGTCGTACCGCTGGTGTCCGGCGATGACCGCGACCCCGACGACCTCCTCGCCGACCTGGCCGCGCACGATCAGCGGATCCTCCCGCAGGTCCCGCATGAGGGCCACGCACATGCCGATCATGACGAGCACGAACGGGGCGGCGACCAGGATCGTCAGGTTCTGCAGGCCCGCCAGGGCGTCGCCCTGCCCGTCGCCGATGAGCAGCATGATCGCGGCGACGGCGCCGGTCAGCACACCCCAGAAGACCACCACCGGTCGCGTCGGCTCCATCGCGCCGCGCTGCGACAGGGTGCCCATGACGATGGAGGCGGCGTCCGCGCCGGAGACGAAGAAGATCGCGACGAGGACCATCACGAGCAGGCTCATCGCTCCGGTCATCGGGAACTCCTGGAGCAGCCCGAAGAGCTGCCCCTCCGGCGTCGTCTCCCCCGCGAGCTCCCCCTGCTCGCTCAGCCGCATCGCCGTGCCACCGAAGATCGCGAACCAGACCAGGCTGACCGCGCTCGGCACCAGGATGACGCCGCCGATGAACTGACGGATCGTCCGGCCCCGGCTGATCCGGGCGATGAACATGCCGACGAAGGGCGTCCAGGAGATCCACCACGCCCAGTAGAAGACCGTCCAGCTGCCCAGCCAGTCGTGGATGTTCTCGCCGCTGGTGGCCTCGGTGCGGCCGGCCAGCTGCGGCAGGTCGCCGATGTACGCGGCGATCGAGGTCGGCAGCAGGTCGAGGACGATGATCGTGGGTCCGGCGACGAAGACGAACAGGGCGAGCAGCAGCGCGAGCACCATGTTGATGTTGGACAGCCACTGGATGCCCTTCTCCACGCCGGAGACGGCGGAGAGCACGAAGGCGACGGTGAGCACGGCGATGATGCCGACCAGCAGGCCCGTGCCGGTCTTCGCCATCCAGTCCAGCTCCTCCACGCCGCTGCCGATCTGGAGCGCGCCGAGCCCCAGCGAGGCGGCGGAGCCGAAGAGGGTGGCGAAGATGGCGAGGATGTCGATGACCCGGCCCGGCCCGCCGAGCGCCCGGCGCGCGCCCATGAGCGGCACGAAGACGGCGCTGATCGTCTGCCGGCGCCGGCGCCGGAAGGTGGAGTAGGCGATGGCGAGGCCGACGACGGCGTAGATCGCCCACGGGTGGAGCGTCCAGTGGAAGAGCGTGGTGGCCATCGCCGTCTCCATCCGCTCGGCGGAGTCGGCCGGGGAGGTGCCGGGCGGCGGGGTGCCGTAGTGGGCGAGCGGTTCGCTCACCCCGTAGAACATCAGGCCGATGCCCATGCCGGCGCTGAACATCATGGCGATCCAGGAGACCGTGCGGAACTCCGGCCCCTCGCCCTCCTGTCCGAGCGTGATCCGGCCGTACCGGCTGATGGCCAGCCAGAGCGCGAAGACGACGAAGCCGGAGGCGGCGAGCATGAACGCCCAGCCGCCGTCCCGGATCAGACCGTCGAGGAGGCTGCTGGAGACCGACTCCAGGCTGTCGGTGGCCGTCGCGCCCCAGACGACGAACGCGAGGGTGAGGACGGCGGTGACGCCGAAGACGACCGGGTCGGTACGGGCGGGATGCCGGTGGCGGAGATCGGGCAGGTCCGCCGTCACCGGCAGCACACCCCTCCCGCCCCCACCCCTGCCGCTCCCACCCCTGCCGCGCTCTCCCCCGCCGCCCGCACCCGGATCCTGTCCGACATTCGCCATCTACGACCCCTTTCCCCGCCGAACGGGGCACACGCCATATGTCCTGCTAAGGCAGTACCACAGGCGGGGCTCAACTCCGTGGACCAACAGCCCTGGTGACTCCTGGACACCACCGGGAGGGGATGGTTAGGTTAGCCTTACCTAAAAGTCGATCGAGGAGAGTCTCCGTGCGCGTCGCCCCCTCCCCCGCCCTGCCCCAGCAGACCGCCGCGGAACAGGTCCGCTCCGTGCTGGCCAGGGCCATCTCCCTCTCCCTCACCCTCGACGGCCAGACCTACGACCTCCTCGGCGCCCACACCGTCGGCGCCCGCGGCCGGATCACCCTCCACCCGCCCGCCGACACCCCCCTGGCCGACCACCTCGCCCGCGCCCCGCTCGGCGGCCTCGACGCCCGCATCGACCTCACCGACATCGCCCCGACCGCCCTGCGCGACCGGGTCCGCGCCCGCGTCACCCTCACCGGACGGCTCGCCCCCGCCACCCCCGGCGACCTCGGCTCGCTCCGCCTCGACCTCGCCGGCGTCGCCCTGCGCACCGGGACCGGGACCCAGGAGATCGCCCCCGGCGCGTACACCCTCGCCGCACCCGACCCGCTCGCGCTCGAAGAGGCCGCCCTCCTCACCCACCTCGCCGACGCCCACGCCGACCTCGTCTCCGACCTCGTCGTCCTCGCCGGCTCCCGCCTCCCCCACGGCGTCGTCCGCGCCCTCCCCCTCGCCATCGACCGGCACGCCGTCTCGCTGCGCTGCGAGTACGGCGAGGGCCACTGCGACCTCCGCCTCCTCTTCCCCGGCGAGGCCCGCGACGCCGCCGAGGCCGGCGACATGGTCCGCCGGCTGCTCACCGCCCCGCGCTGCGCCCACCACCACGACCACCACTGACCCGCCCCACCCTGCGGAAACCGCACACACGCGCGGACGCGTCCCCTCCCGCATGGACCAGATCACGCACGGATTCCGCCAGCTCCTGCGCTTCGCCCTCCTGGAGGCGCGCTGCTGCGCCTTCGCCGTGGCGCTCGTCGGCGGCATCGCCGTCTCCGCGCTGTTGCCCGAGCTGCCCGTCGCCCGCTACGACCTGCTCCTCGGCTACGGGATCCTGCTCACCGTGCTGGCCTGGCGGGTCGGCTGGGACAGCGGGCGGGACGTCGTGGTCATCGCCGTCTGCCACCTCATCGGCCTGGTCTTCGAACTGGTCAAGGTCCGCATGGGCTCCTGGAGCTACCCCGAGGACGCGGTCACCAAGTTCGGCGGCGTCCCCCTCTACGGCGGCTTCCTGTACGCGGCCGTCGGCAGCTACGTCTGCCGCGCCTGGCGCCTCTTCGACCTGCGGATCACCGGCTACCGGCCCCGGATCATGGCGGTCCTCGCCGGCGCGGTCTACCTCAACTTCTTCAGCCACCACTGGCTGCCCGACGCCCGCTGGTTCCTGGCCGGGCTGCTGCTCCTCGCCACCGCCGGCACCTGGGTCCGCTTCCGGGTCGGCGAGGAGGACCACCGGATGCCGCTGGCCCTCTCCTTCGTCCTCATCGGCTTCTTCCTCTGGATCGCCGAGAACGCCGCCACCTACGTCGGCGCCTGGAGCTACCCCGACCAGCTCGACGGCTGGCAGCCCGTCTCCGTCGCCAAGTTCGGCGCCTGGGCGCTCCTCATCTCCGTCACCTTCGTCCTCGTCTACCGGACGGGCTCCTCGCCCCGGCGGATGCCGAGCGTGGCCAGCAGGTCCTCGTGAAGCTCCATCCAGACGGTGTGGCAGGAGTCGGCGCGCGGACGGTCCACCCAGGACAGCTCGCCGCGCTTCACCCGGGCGAGCGCGCCGGTGAAGCGCTCCCCATAGCCGCCGAAGCGCGGCAGCAGGGCGGAGAGCTCGCCCGAGAGGGTGTCGATGACCCCGCCGAGCACGGTCAGCTCGTCGAGGACGCGCCGGTCCCAGACCGGGTCCCCGTGGGTGTTGACGGCGAGGCGCCCACCGCCGTCGGGCCGTAGCTGCCAGTCGGTGCAGGCCGTGAGACAGCGGGCGTTGTACGCCAGGAAGGTCGCGTACCGCTCCCGTACGAACGCCTCGTGCCCGGACCCGGCCAGCTCCTCGGCCAGCAGCCGCTCCCCCTCGGCCCGTCCCCGGTCGGTCAGGCTCCAGCCCGAGGTGCCGGCGAAGGAGGACCGGGTGACCCGCCCGTAGGCCTGGAGGTCGAGCAGCAGCTCGCCCACGGCCTCCGGATCGAGCCCGAAGCGTGCCGCGGCCTCCTCCCCGGTGGTCATGCCCCGCAGCCGTACGGCGTGCAGGACGAGGAGCTCGGGAGCGGAGGGGATCGCGGGTGTCGCCATGGAGGAGAGCCTAGGCAACCCCGGGGGCGGCCGGGGCGTCCTCCCGGGCAGGAAACCCCACGACCGGGCAGCGAGGGCGCCACCCGAAAGGGACACGGATGGGTAACGGACGGGGCGAACGGGATCCCACACCTTGTCAGTGCAATTTCACATTACTATGTTACGGGTCACATTCCGGCCGCTCTGGCTGTCCGACCGCTCTTCCGCTCTCCTCGGAGTGACCCATGAACAAGCGCACCCACACCCTGGCCATCGCCCTGGTGTCGACCCTGACCCTCGGCCTCGCGGCCTGCTCCGGCGGCTCGTCCGGCGGAAAGACCGGAGGCCCCGACCGGAAGAACCCCGCCGCCGCCAACGCCGGAGCGACCATCGGCGGCACCCCGCAGCGGGGCGGCACCCTCACCGTCCTGTCCAACCAGGACTTCTCCCACCTCGACCCGGCCCGCAACTGGGTCATGCCCGACATGGACTTCGGCACCCGGCTGCTCTACCGCACCCTCGTCACCTACCGGGCGGCGCCCGGCGCCCAGGGCAGCGAGCTCGTCCCCGACCTCGCCGAGGACCTCGGCACCCCGTCCAACGGCGCCAAGACCTGGACCTTCCGCCTCAAGCCCGGCCTGAAGTACGAGGACGGCACCCCGATCACCGCCCAGGACATCAAGCACAACGTCGAGCGGTCCTTCTCCCCCGACCTGCCCGGCGGCCCCGACTACGCCGCCCGCTACCTGGCGGGCGCCGAGGGCTACCAGGGCCCCGCCCAGGGCAGGCACCTCGACTCGGTGAAGACCCCCGACGCCCGCACGATCGTCTTCGAACTCCACAAGCCCTTCGCCGAGTTCCCCTTCGCGGCCACCCTGCCGACCTTCGCCCCGGTGCCGCCGAAGCAGGACAAGGGCCCCCAGTACGACAACCGCCCGTTCTCCTCGGGGCCGTACAAGATCGAGAGCTACGCCCGCGACAAGCAGATGGTCCTCGTCCGCAACACCCACTGGGACCCGAAGAGCGACTCCGTCCGCAAGGCGTACCCGGACCGGATCGTCGTCACCATGGGCCTCAAGGGCAACCAGGTCGACGACCGCCTCATCACCTCCTCCGGCGCCGACGCCTCCGCGATCTCCTGGGCCCAGCTCCGCCCGGAGTCCCTCTCCAAGGTCCTCACCGTGGCCGACGTGAAGGCCCGGCTGCTCGCCGAGTCCAGCAGCTGCACCGAGATGCTCCAGATGCACACCGGCCGCGCCCCCTTCGACGACCTGAAGGTCCGCCAGGCCGTCCAGTGGGCCCTCGACCGGGAGTCGATCGTCACCGCCGCCGGCGGACCGGCCGTCACCGACGCCTCCAGCGCCGCCATGCCCGGCGCCCTCTTCGCCGGCGGCAAGCAGCCCGACACCCTGAAGATCCCGCTCGCCGGCGACCCGGAGAAGGCCAAGAGCCTGCTGAAGGAGGCCGGGAAGCCCGACGGCTTCGCCACCCGCCTGACCGTCTCCACCGGCGACAAGGCCATCGGCGAGGCCGTCCAGCAGGCCCTCGGCAAGGCCGGCATCAAGGTGACCATCGACACCGTCGACCCGTCCGCCTTCTACGACACCATCGGCGACACCAAGAACCGCACCGACCTCGTCTACACCGGCTGGTGTCCCGACTTCCCCTCCGGCACCACCTTCCTCCCCTTCGTCTTCGACGGCCGCTACATCAAGGAGAAGGGCAACTCCGGCAACCACTCCCTCTTCAAGGACGACGCCACCATGAAGCGGATGGACGAGATCGCCGCCATGACCGACGGCGCCGCCGCCAACAAGGCCTGGCAGGAGCTCGACGCGCGGATCCTCGCCCAGGCCCCGGTCGCCCCCGCCGCCACGAAGCGCCGCTCCCTCCTCGTCGGCACCAACGTCGCCGGCGCCTACGGCCACACCTCCTGGGGCGGCCAGATCGACTACGCGACCGTCGGTCTCAAGGACCCGTCGAAGAGCACGAACTGAGGACTGAGGGACGACGCCCCGATGACCACGACCACACCCACGTCCCAGCCCCAACCCGACCCCGAGCCCGACCCCGTCCCCACGTCCTCGTCCCCGCCCTCCTCCGCGGCGACCGCCATCGCCGCCGCTCCGGTCCACCCGGCCGACGGCGCCTGGCGGCTCGTCCGCGCGGAGCTGGGCCGCCGCGCCTCGCTCAAGGTCGCGCTCGCCGTCGTCGTCCTCTTCGCGGTGATGACGGCCGCCGCCCCGCTGATCAGCGCACTGGGCGGCTGGGGCCCGGAGGAGTTCGACAAGTCCGCCGTCGACCCGTACCTCGGCGGACTGCCGATCGGGCCGCTCGGCGGCGTCTCCGCCGAGCACTGGCTCGGCGTCGAACCCGTCACCGGCCGCGACCTGTTCGCCCGCGTCGTGCACGGCGCCCAGGTCTCCCTCCTCATCGCCTTCGCCGCCACCGCGATCGTCGTCCTCGCCGGCACCACCGCCGGCATCGCCGCCGGCTACTTCGGCGGCCGCACCGACACGGTCCTCTCCCGGCTGATGGACCTCACGATGTCCTTCCCCTCCCTCATCTTCATGATCGCGATGATGTCGGTGGCCAGGGACGTCGACCGGATCCTGCTCATGACCCTCGTCATCGGCCTCTTCGGCTGGCCCGGCGTCGCCCGGGTCGTCCGCGGCCAGACCCTCTCCCTCAAGCACCGCGAGTACGTCGACGCCGCCCGCGTCGGCGGCTCCGGACCCTGGCGGATCCTCGCCCGCGACATCCTCCCGGGCGTCGCCGGGCCGGTCATCGCGTACACCACGCTGATGGTCCCCGGCATGATCGCCACCGAGGCCGCGCTGAGCTACCTCGGCGTCGGGGTCCGCCCGCCGACCCCGTCCTGGGGCCAGATGATCGCCGAGAGCGTCGCCTACTACGACACGGACCCCATGTACTTCCTCGTCCCGAGCCTCTGCCTCTTCCTCACCGTGCTCGCCTTCACCCTCCTCGGCGACGCGCTGCGCGACGTCCTCGACCCCCGGGGGAGCCGTACGTGATCCTCTACCTCGGCCGCCGGCTCCTCGGGATGCTCGGCGTCCTCCTCGCCATCGCCGCCGTCACCTTCACGATCTTCTACGTCCTCCCCTCCGACCCGGCCGCCGCCGCCTGCGGCAAGGCGTGCAGCGACGAACGCCTGGAGGCGATCCGCGCGAACATGGGCCTGGACGCCCCCGTCTGGCGGCAGTTCGCCGACTTCGTCACCGGCATCTTCACCGGCCGCACCATGGGCACCGGCCAGTACGCCCTGCACTGCGACTTCCCCTGCCTCGGCTACTCGTACGAGAACAGCGAGGGCGTCTGGGACCTGCTCGTCGACCGGCTTCCCGTCTCCGCCTCGCTCGCGGTCGGCGCCGCCGCCCTCTGGCTGGCCCTCGGCCTGACGGCCGGCGTCACCGCCGCCCTCCGCAAGGACAGCCTCACCGACCGGGCCCTCATGGTCGGCGCCGTCGCCGCCGCCTCCCTGCCCGTCTACTTCACCTCCGTCCTCCTCATCTACGGACTGATCCGGCTCACCGGCCTGCTGCCGTACCCGAGTTACGTCCCTTTCACCTCCGACCCGCTGTCCTGGGCGACCAACCTGCTGCTACCCTGGCTGGCCCTCGCGATCCTGTACGCCGCCATGTACGCCCGGCAGAGCCGCGGCGCCATGATCGAGTCCATGGCGGAGCCGTACATCCGCACCGCCCGCGCCAAGGGACTGCCGCGCCGCACGGTCGTCGTCAAGCACGGACTGCGGGCCGGCCTGACGCCCGTCCTCACCATCTTCGGCATGGACCTCGGCGGACTCCTCGCCGGCGCCGTCATCACCGAGTCCCTCTTCGGACTCCCCGGCATCGGCCGCCTCTTCTACGGCGCCCTCACCACCGGCGACCAGCCCGTCATCCTCGGCGTGACGCTCCTTGCGGCCACCTTCATCGTCGTCGCCAACCTCGCCGTGGACCTGCTGTACGCCGTCGTCGACCCGCGAGTGAGGTACTGATGGCCGACCCCGCCCCGCTCCTGTCCGTCCGGGACCTCAGCGTCACCTTCCCGACCCCGCGCGGCCCCGTCCGGGCCGTGGACTCCCTCTCCTTCGACGTCCCGCACGGCCGCACCCTCGGCATCGTCGGCGAGTCCGGCTCCGGCAAGTCCGTGACCTCGCTCGCCGTCATGGGCCTCCACACCGGCGCCGAGGTCACCGGCTCCGTGACCCTCGACGGCCGCGAACTCGTCGGCCTCCCCGACCAGGAGCTCAACCGGCTCCGCGGCCGGCGGATGGCGATGATCTTCCAGGACCCGCTCTCCAGCCTCCACCCGTACTACACGGTCGGCGAGCAGATCGCCGAGCACCACCGCGTCCACTTCGGCACCCGCAGGGCCGCCGCCCGCGCCCGCGCCGTCGAGGCGCTGGCGGAGGTCGGCATCCCGGAGCCGAAGCGGCGGGTGGGCGAGTACCCCCACCAGTTCTCCGGCGGCATGCGCCAACGCGTCATGATCGCCATGGCGCTCGTCTGCGAACCCGACCTCCTCATCGCCGACGAACCGACCACCGCGCTCGACGTCACCGTCCAGGCCCAGATCCTCGACCTGCTCGCCCGCCTCCAGCAGGAGCGCCGGCTCTCCGTCGTCATGATCACCCATGACCTGGGCGTGGTGGCCCGCGTCGCCCACGAGGTCCTCGTCATGTACGGCGGCCGAGCCGCCGAACAGGCCCCGGTGGACGCCCTGTTCGCCGCCCCCGCGCACCCGTACACCCGAGGCCTCCTCGACTCGCTCCCCCGCCTCGACGACCCCGACGACGTACCGCTCCGCGCCATCCCCGGCACCCCGCCGTCCCTCCTCGCCCCCGCCCCCGGCTGCGCCTTCGCACCCCGCTGCGCCCGCGCGGCGGCGGGCACGCCGGAGGAACGGGACCGGTGCGCGACCGAACGCCCGACGCTCGCCGCGGTCGACGCGCACGACGCGGTCGACGCGGTCGACGGCCGCACCGCGGCCTGCCACTTCGCGGCCTCCCCGGCCGCCTCGTCCGAAGGGATCACCCCGTGAGCACGACGCCCCCTCCCGGTACGCCGCCGCTGCTGCGGGTCCGGGACCTGGCGATGACCTTCCCGGGCCGGCGCGGCTCGGCGCCCGTGCGGGCCGTCGACGGCGTGGGCTTCGACCTCGCGGCCGGGGAGACCCTGGGCCTGGTCGGCGAGTCCGGCTGCGGCAAGTCGACCACGGGCCGGATGATCGTCCGGCTCCTGGAACCGACCGCCGGCTCCGTCGAGTACGACGGCCGCCCCATCGCCCACCTCTCGCAGCGGGCCCTGAAACCGCTCCGCCGCGAGATCCAGATGGTCTTCCAGGACCCCCACTCCTCCCTCAACCCCCGCCAGTCGGTGGCCCGCATCATCGCCGACCCCCTCCTCGTCCAGGGCAGTTCACCGGAAGAGGCCCGCAAACGAGCGGTCGAGCTGATGGAACTGGTAGGCCTGATCCCCGAACACGCCGACCGCCGCCCCCACGAGTTCTCCGGCGGCCAGGCCCAGCGCATCGGCATCGCCCGGGCCCTCGCGACCGGACCCCGCCTGGTCGTGGCGGACGAACCGGTCTCGGCCCTCGACGTCTCCGTCCAGGCGCAGATCGTCAACCTCATGGAACGACTCCAGGACGAACTCGGCCTCGCCTACCTCTTCATCGCCCACGACCTGTCCGTGGTGAAGCGCGTCTGCGACCGGGTCGCCGTCATGTACCTCGGCCGCATCGTAGAGATCGGCCCCAAACAGCAGGTGTACGAAACCCCCGCCCACCCCTACACACGAGCCCTCCTCTCCGCCGTCCCCCTCCCGGACCCGACGGCCGAACGCACCCGCGAACGCCTCACCCTCCTGGGCGACCCGCCCAGCCCCGCCGCACCCCCGCCCGGCTGCACCTTCCACCCCCGCTGCCCCAAGGCCCAGCCGATCTGCCGCACCGAACGCCCGCTCCTACGTCCCCTGGCCCCGACCGACCCCAGGGAGGTGGCCTGCCACTTCCCTGACTGAGGGGTGTCAGGGGCACTAATCGGTGGGTTCGGCGGCGCGGCGGGCCTCGTCGAGGACGGACTCGGCGGCCCGGAGGGCCGTTTCGGCCTCCGTCGCGGTGCGTTCGGTCGCGGCGGCGGCCGTGCGGGCCTCCTCGCGCTCGCGTTCGGCGCGGCGGAGCCGCCGGGCGGCCTCCTCGGCCGCCGTCTTCGCGGCAGCCGCCGCCTCGCGGGCCGCGTCGCGCTCCCGCTCCCGCCGCGCGACGACGGCGCGGGCCCGCTCCGCCTCGCGGGCTTCATGGGCTTTGCGCGACGCGCGGGCCTCGCGCGCCGTGCGGTCCGGCGCGGTGGCGGGCGGCCGGGGCAGCACGTCCGGCGGGACTTCGGGGAAGCCGACGGTCGTCTCCGGGAGGGCCGTGAGGCTGCCCCGGGACCACGGTCCGGCCACGTCGGGGTGGGCGAGGACGGCGTGGAGGACGCGTTCGACCTCGCCGAGGACCGTGTCGCTCAGGGGCTGACCGGCCGCCTCGGCGAGACCGGCGGCGGTGCGGACGAGCGCGGCGACCAGCCGGTGCTGCCGCCGGCTCGCCTCCCGGAGCCGCTCGCCGTCGAGCGTCCGGTGGGCTTCGCGGAGGGCCTCGCCCAGGGCGAGGAACCGCTCGGCCTCCTCGGGCCGTTCGCGGGCCAGCAGGTTCGCCGCCCAGACGGCCAGCGGCGGGCGCCGCAGCGCCGCGATCGCCTTGGCGGCCTCCTTGTCCTTCGCCTGCCGCGCCTCGGCGGCGTACGCGTCCCGGGCGGCCGTGAACTCGGACGGCCGCAGCCCGTACAGCTCGTCGGTGATCCGCTCGACATCGACATCCATGCGCCCCACTCTGCGGTGCCCGGCGCGGACGGCCGGGCCGAACCTCCGCGGGCCCGCCCGCCCGTCACCCACTCGGTGGCGGCGCCTCAGGCGTCCTGGATCCGCCGGAAGGGCCGCTCGGCCTCCAGGGCGAACGCGGCCTCCAGGAGGGTGCGTTCGCTGCCGGGCCGGCCGGAGAGGAGGACGCCGATCGGCAGGCCGTCAACGGTGGTCCGGGCGCTGGGCAGCGAGATCGACGGGGTGCCCACCACGTTGTCGACCGGGGTGTAGGCGACGTACGCGAGGATCCGCTCGACGAGGAGCTCGTACGGCACCGTGGGGCTGAGGTACCCGATCGGCGGCGTGGTGTGGGCGAGGACCGGAGTGAGGACGAGGTCGAGACCGCGGAAGGCCGCCGCGTACGCCTCCTTGGTGCGCCGCAGCCGGCGCACCACGCCCGGCGTGTCCCGCCACCGCTTCACGTACTCCTCGCGCAGCCCCCGGCTCAGTCCATCCATGCGGTGCCGGTCGAAGTCGGGCCCGAAGGTGCGTCCGGTGGCGCCGAGGAGGAAGGAGAGCATGCCCCAGTAGGTGAGGAAGTCGCCGGTGAAGCGGGGGTCCAGGTCCATGGTGACGGGCTCGACGGTGTGGCCGAGGCCCCGGAGCGTGGCGGCGGTGTCGGTGACGGCGGCGCGGGTGCCGTCGTCGCAGGCGACGCCGTTCGGCGAGTCGAGCAGGAAGCCGATGCGCAGCCGGCGGTCCGAGGGCCCCTCGACGAGGCCGACGGGCGGCAGCTTCGGATTGCGCCGGTAGCGTTCGGCGGCGGCGAGGAAGGCGGCGGAGTCGCGCACGGTGCGGGTGACCACGCCGTCGGCGACGAGGTCGACGGGCAGGTGCCGGCTCTGCTCGTTGCCGACGACCCGGCCCCGGGTGGGCTTGAGACCGACGAGTCCGCAGCAGGCGGCGGGGATCCGGATGGAGCCGCCGCCGTCGTTGGCGTGGGCGAGGGGTACGGCCCCGGCGGCGACGAGCGCCGCCGCGCCGCCCGAGGAGCCGCCGGAGGAGTGACCGGTGTGCCAGGGGTTGCGGACCGGCTCGGCGTTCTCGTACTCGGTGGCCGGGCTGAAGCCGAACTCCGGCAGCCGGGTCTTGCCGAGGACGGTGACGCCGGTGCTGAGGAGCTGCCGGACGAAGGGCGCGTGCCGGCGGGCGGGCCGGGGCGTGAAGGCGGCGCTGCCGTGGCCGGTGGGCAGCCCCGCGAAGTCGGTGTTGTCCTTGACGAGGGTGGGGACTCCGGCGAAGGCCCCGCCGTTCGCGCCGCCGAGGGCTTGGGGCCTCCCCTCGCTCGAACGAAGTTGAGAGCTTGGGGAAAAATCGAGCGGTGTCTGCACCGCGTGGAGCCCGGCGGCCGCCCGGATCCGGGCGGCCGCGTCCCTGGCGGCCTCGGCCGGGCTCACCTCGCGCCGCCGTATCGCCTCCGCGAGTCCGACGGCGTCGTGCTCCCCGAGGGAGTCGTCCCTGAAGGCGTGCACCGTGTTCCGCTTGTCGTCGCTCACCGCTGCCTCAGCCCCCGGAATGGTCGTGGTCGTCTGCTGCCGCCATCATGGCGTACCCACGGGTAACACGCGAGGGGCGGAGGCAGGGGCGAGCCGGTGGGCTAACGACCCTGGAGCCGCTTGACGTTGTCGCCGAAGGTCCAGTTCTTCGACCCGTCCCAGTTCGCCGACCAGGTCATCAGGCCCTTGAGCTTGCCGCCGTAGTGGTTCCACGCCTGGGCGGCGAGCGAGGGCGCCATGTACCCGCCGCCCGCGCCGGGCTGCGCGGGCAGGCCGGGGACCTGCTTGTCGTACGGGACCCGGACGGTGGTGCCCTGGATGACGAGCCCGCGGTCGAGGCAGTCGGTCTGCGCGGTGAACCCGGCGACGGTTCCGGCGGAGTAGGAGTCGCCGGAACAGCCGTACATGCTGCCGTTGTAGTACTGCATGTTGAGCCACCACAGGCGCCCGTTGTCGGCGTACTTCTTCACGATGGGCAGGTACGCGCCCCAGATCGAGCCGTACGCGACGCTGCCGCCGGTGACGTACGCGGTCTCGGGCGCCATCGTGAGACCGAAGCCGGCGGGCATGCGGGCGAGGACGCCGTCGATGATCCGGATCAGGTTGGCCTGGGAGGCGGAGAGGGTGGTGATGCTGCCGCTGCCGACGAGACCGGTCTCGATGTCGATGTCGATGCCGTCGAAGTTGTACCGCTGGAGGATCGGCACGATCGTCGCGACGAAGCGGTCGGCGACGGCCGGGGAGCTGAGGTCGATGCCGGCGGCCGCACCGCCGATGGACATGAGGATGGTGGCACCCGCGGCCTTGGCGCGGCACATCTCGGCGGGTGTGGCGACCTTGACGGTGTTGTCCATGCCGTCCTCCCACAGCACGGTTCCGTCGGAGCGGATCACGGGGAAGGCGGCGTTGATGACGTTGTACCCGTGGGCGGCGAACCGGGGATCGTCGATCGGGGCCCACCCGAAGGGCGGGTGAACGCCGTTCACCGCTCCGTCCCAGTTCTCCCAGTAGCCCTGGAGCACCTTGCCGGACGGGCGGGGCTTGAGGGCGCAGGTGTCGGCGGCGGCGCCGACGGCGCCGGCGGTGGGCGGGACCACGGCGGTCGTGGCGGCGGCCGGGGAGGAGACGGCCGCGCCGGTGGCGAGCAGGGCGGCGAGGCCCGCTCCGAGGGCGCGGACGATCCGTGAGCCTGGCATGCGGGTGCTCCTTGGGACGTGGGGGCGGTCCGGGGCGTGGCGCGCGCTCCAGGAGACCGTAGATTGGTCCAGACCTACCGTCAACCATCCGTGACTGCAGGGGAGTTGACGATATGGCGAGAGAAGTCGGCAGCACATGTCGCCAGAGGTGCGTGACACCAGGCGGCGCCACTACGGCACCACATGGCACCACCCGCCGCCACCATTGACGCCACCTGGCACACCGAAGGCGCCTCACTGGCACTATTCGGCGCCACATGGCACCACACGAGGTTGCATATGGCGCCACGATGGTGCCATGATGACGTCATGGATCTCACCCCGTATGTCGACACCCTCCGCCGCGAACTCGCGGTGGCCGCCGAAGCCGGTGGCGACGCGGCCCGCGAGCTGGCCGAGCGGCTCACCGCTCCGCTGGAGTCGGCGGCCCGTCTGACCATGCTCAACGTGCTCTCCGCGGCGACGGACGAGATCACCCGCGAACTCGCCCCCGGTTCGGTCGACGTACGCCTCCGTGGTCTCGACCCTGACTTCGTGGTGACGCGGCCGCCCGCCGACAGCGGCGCGGCGCCCGCGGAGCCGTCGGAGCCGTCGGAGCCCGCCGAACCTCTCACGGTCCCCGCGGCCGCCGACGCGGACGAGGGGGCGGTCGCCCGGGTGAACCTGCGGCTGCCGGCCCACCTCAAGGCGCGGGCCGAGGAGGCCGCGGGCCGCGAGGGACTGTCGGTGAACGCCTGGCTGGTACGGGCCGTGTCGTCGGCGCTCGACGGCGGCGGCGCGGGGCGCCCGCGTACGACGGAGCGACCCCGGTCCGTCGGCCAGAGCATCACGGGCTGGGTGCGCTAGCACTCCCCCGCGACCAACGCTCCACTCCACTCCACTCCACTCCACTCCACCCACACCGCGTCCCACCAGCGGGGACGTTCCAGCGACCCAAGAGGACGGGACAGCCATGCCTTCTTTCGACACTCCCGCAGCGATCTCGGCCCTGGCCCGCGTGGAAGCCGGTTCGATCCAGTTCGTCGCCGGCGACCGTACGGACACGGTGGTCGAGGTGGCGCCGCGCAACCCGAAGAAGGACCTGGACGTGCGGACGGCCGCCCAGACCGAGGTGTCGTACGCCAACGGCACGCTGACCGTACGGACGCCGAAGTCGAACCTGTTCGGCCGCACCGGCGTCGTCGACGTGACGGTGGAGCTGCCGGCCGGCTCCCGCGTCGAGGTCGACGGCGCCTGGACCCAGATCCTCGGCGAGGGACGGTTCGGCGAGGTCCGCGTGAAGACCTCCGCCGGCGACGCCCGGCTCGACACCACCGGCCCGCTGCACCTCACCGCCTCGCACGGCTCCATCACCGTGGACCGCGTCGAAGGGGCGGCCGAGATCACCACCAGCTCCGGCAGCATGCGCGTCGGCTTCGTCGACGGCCCGGCCGTCCTGAAGAACTCGTCCGGCTCCACGACGGTCGGCGCCGTCACCGGCGAGCTCCGCGTGAGCGGGGCGCACGGCGACATCACGGTGGACCGCGCCGAGGACTCGGTCACCGCGACCACGGCCCACGGCACGATCCGCGTCGGCGAGATCGCCCGCGGGACGGCGCAGCTGGAGACGAACCACGGCGCCATCGACGTCGGCATCCGCGAGGGCACCGCCGCATGGCTTGACGCCGTCTCCGGAAGCGGCCAGGTACGCAACGGCCTCGCGGCCTCCGACGCCCCCGAGGCGACGGAGGAGACCGTCAAGGTCCGCGCCCGCACCCGCCACGGCAACATCGACATCCGCCGCGCCCGCCCCTGACCCGACCCGGTCCGCACCCGAGACCACCCCTGCCCCGGACGGGCCCGGCCGGGGGGGGAAGCACAGAGCCGCCCCGGCCCCACCCGGCCCCTCCCAAGCGGGCACCGCACGACCTCCCCTCCGACCACCCCGGAATCGCGCGGCCTCAGCCCCACGCAACGAGGCGCGAGCTCCGCCCCGCCCCAGCCGGCGGGCCCCCGAGTCCGCCTCCCCGCACGGCCGCCCCCGCCCCGGCGCCGTCCAGGCATCGCCCCCACGCGACACGGGGCCCCACCCGGCCGAGTCCGACCGCGCCGAGCGGCATCAGCCCGCCCCCACCCCGGACCGCCCCGCCCTCCAGCCGGACAGGCACCCGAGCTCCCGGCACCATCAGACACCGGCCGCCGCCCGCAGGCCGGACACGGCGAGGCACGAACTCCGAAGGACCGGCTCGACGTGGACCCGGCCACTCCAGCTCCCTCCCCGCCCCACGCCCACACCCACACCCACCTCAGCCTTCGATCGGAGGCTCCCATGCCTTCCTCTGTCATGCCCACGCCCACCCCTCAGCCCGTCCCGGGCCAAGGGAACGGTCGTGCCGCCCCCGCCGCCATCACCGCCGCCGGTCTCCGGAAGTCGTACGGCGACAAGGTCGTCCTCGACGGAGTCGACCTGGCCGTCCCCGAAGGAACGATCTTCGCCCTGCTCGGCCCGAACGGCGCGGGCAAGACGACCGCCGTGAAGATCCTCTCCACCCTCGCCACCGCCGACTCCGGCCACGCCGCCGTCGCCGGACACGACCTCACCACCCACGCCCACCACGTCCGCGCCGCCATCGGCGTCACCGGACAGTTCTCCGCCGTCGACGGACTCATCACCGGCCTGGAGAACATGCTCCTCATGGCCGACCTCCACCACCTCCCCAAACGGGAAGGACGCCGGATCGCCACCGAACTGCTCGAACGCTTCGACCTCACCCACGCCGCCGGCAAACCCGCCTCCACCTACTCCGGCGGCATGAAACGGCGCCTCGACATCGCCATGACCCTCGTCGGCAACCCCCGCGTCATCTTCCTCGACGAACCCACCACCGGCCTCGACCCCCGCTCCCGCCACACCATGTGGCAGATCATCCGCGCACTCGTCGCCGACGGCGCCACCGTCCTCCTCACCACCCAGTACCTCGAAGAAGCCGACGAACTCGCCGACCGCATCGCCGTCCTCAACGACGGAAAGATCGCCGCCGAAGGCACCCCCGACCAACTCAAACGCCAGATCCCCGGCGGGCACGTCCGCCTCCGCTTCACCCACCCCGACACCTACCGCGCCGCCGTCACGACGATCCAGGTCGCCACACGCGACGACGAGGCCCTGACCCTCCAGATCCCCAGCGGCGGCACCCAGCGCGAACTGCGGGCGATCCTCGACTGGCTGGACGCCGCCGGCATCGAGGCGGACGAACTCACCGTCCACACCCCGGACCTGGACGACGTCTTCTTCGCCCTCACCGGCACCACCGCCGCCCCGGCCCCCGCCCCCACGACCCGGAACCAGGAGTCCGCCCGATGAGCACCCTCTCCCTCGCCGCCCGCGACTCGTCCACGATGCTCCGGCGGAACCTCCTGCACGCCCGCCGCTACCCCTCCCTCACCCTCAACCTCCTCCTCACCCCGGTGATGATGCTGCTGCTCTTCGTCTACGTCTTCGGTGACGTGATGAGCGCCGGCATGGGCGGCGGCGCGGACCGTGCCGCGTACATCGCCTACGTCGTCCCCGGCATCCTGATGATGACCGTCGGCGGCACGGTCGTGGGAACGGCGGTCTCCGTCTCCAACGACATGACCGAGGGCATCATCGCCCGCTTCCGCACGATGGCCATCCACCGGCCGTCGATCCTCGTCGGGCACGTCGTCGGCAGCGTCCTCCAGTGCGTGATGAGCGTGCTCCTCGTCGGCGCCGTCGCCGTGGCCATCGGCTTCCGCGCCACCGACGCCACCGCCCTCGAATGGCTGGCCGCCTTCGGCATGACGATCCTGATCGCCTTCGCCCTGACGTGGATCGCCGTCGGCATGGGCCTGGTCTCCCCCAACGCCGAGGCCGCCTCCAACAACGCCCTCCCGCTGGTCGTCCTCCCCCTGATCTCCAGCGCGTTCGTCCCGATCGACTCGATGCCGGGCTGGTTCCGGCCGATCGCCGAGTACCAGCCCTTCACCCCGGCGATCGAAACCCTCCGCGGCCTCCTCCTCGGCACCGAGATCGGCAACAGCGCCTGGATCGCCCTCGCCTGGTGCGCGGGACTGACCGTCCTCGGCTACGTCTGGTCGAAGTCCGCCTTCGACCGCGGCGCCAAGTAGCCCTCACCTCGCACCCCCGCAGCCCCAGGGCGGCGTACCCGACCCCCGTCGGCTACGCCGCCCCCCGCGCATGCCGCAACGCCCGTCACCCGTCCTCCGCGATCCGCGCCAGCAGCGATTCGTACACGGCCCGACGGTCGGGCCGCGCATGGGCCGCGGCCCTCCGCAGGGGCGGCACCGCTTCCGCGCCCGCGTGCAGGACGGCCGCCTCAGCCGTGCGCCGTACGGTCTCCCGGCCGTGGTCGAGCAGCGTGACGAACACGGGGACCGCCGACCTCCGGCCCGCCTGCGACAGCACGCGGATCGCGCTGCGCACCACGTCGGGCTGCGCGTCGCCGAGCAGCACCTCGGTCAGCCGCAGATACGCGTCCCGGTCGAGCAGCGCCCGGGCGACCCGCTGCGCGTGGAGGCGTACGCCTGTCTCTCGGTGCGTCAGCAGCACACGCAACTCGCCCTCCAGGAGCGTCGGTTCGGCCTCGCCCCGACGCTCCGTCAGAGCGGCGAGCGCACGCCGGACCCGCCGGGGCTCCGGCGACCGCAGCAGGGCGACCAGTTCCCCGTACGCGAGGGAGGACCCGTCCGGTACGGGAGCGGGGGCGCGGGCGCGGAGTGCGCGGAGCGCCGCCGCCTGCCGCTCGGCCGCCTCCGGGCCGTACGGCGGTCCGTCGACGAGGACGATCCCGGCGTCGGGGTGCCGTTCGGCCAACCGCGCGAGGAGAGGCGTGGACTGGAGGCGCCGGTCGGCGAACAGTTCGAGCAGGCCCACCTCCCCGGCAACGAGCCGGCCCTCCAGGTGCGCCGCCAGGTCATCGCCGTTCAGCCACCGCAGCGCGGTGTACGCGTCGGACCGCGCCTCCGTCGGCCCGTGCTGCCACAGGTCCAGGAGCAGGGGCAGCAGGGGCCTGAGCCGCCGCTCGTCGAGGCCGGCGGCGAGCCGGGCGGCCCGGGCGACCCGCTCGGGCCGGAGCTCCGGGTCGCGCAGCGACTCAGGAGCCGCCTCCGTCAGGGCCTGCGCCAGAGCCTTGGACGCATCGTAGGCCGTCGGCTCGTCGACCCGTCCGCGCAGGTACGCGGCCAGCACGGCGGCGCGCGGGGCCGGTTCGGGCCAGGCGAGGAGGGCGCTCGCGTCCTCGTTCCGCCGCTTCGGGTCGCCGGAGGTCAGCAGCGCGAACAGCCGGTCCCGTCGCGCGGCGGAACGGGGTTCGTCCAGGTCCACGGGGCGCACCGCCACCGGCTCGGGCTCCGCCAAGTCCCACGGCGGGGCGTCGAGTGGCTGAAGCTCCGTCATCCAGTCGACGAGCGCCGCCCGTACGTCCTCCGAAGCCCCGCCCCACACCTCCACCAGCGCGGCGAGCAGCTCGCGCGACCCCGCCGGACGCGCCTGCCCCCGAAAGGCGGCCAAGGTGCGCGCACTCCGTACTGCGAGGGCGAGTTCACCGCGCCGGGAGGACCCAGAGACCTCGCCGGCCTCCACTCCGAACGCCTCCCGCAACACCCGGGCCCCCGCCTCCGACGGCTCGGAACCCCGGGCGGCGCAGGCGAGTTCGCGGTCCAGATCGGCACGGACCACGACCGCTCCGGCGCGCCGGAGCAACGACAGCGCGGAACGCCGGCCCAGCCCTCGCACGGGCAACGCCCGTACGGCCGCGACGACTTCGGCACGGTCGGCGACGCGCTCCGCGACCGACTCCAGGAGGGCGAGGATTCCGTCCCTCACCTCCCCCTCGGCCTCCGCGAGGCCGTCGAGGAGGACGGTGACATGCCGGGCGATCACCGTACGCTCGACCGCCGCCCACGGAGCCGGGCAGACCTCCGTCGGCAGCACGGCCAGAACGGCCCTCCGCGCCTCGGCCGAGGTGGCGGCGAGCTCCAGCCAGTCGGCCAGGTACGGGCGCGTCGCTCCCAGCCGCACGGCGCACGGCCGGGACTCGGCGAGGCGCAGGGCGGCGGCCGGATCCCAGCCCTCCTCCGTGAGGTGCCGCAGATCGGTCTCGTCCCGCTCCGGCTCCGGTCCGACGGCGAGCGCGGCGAGCAGGCGGGCGCGGGCGGCCGCCTCGGTGGCACGGTCGGCCGCCGCGGTGACCGTGGCGGTGAGGGTGTCGCCGAGGAGGGCGCTCAGGGCGTCGAGGAGGTGGGTGCGCAGACCGGGGTTGTCGTCGCGGGCCAGGCGGTCGAGGAGCGCCGGGACGGCCCGGGGCGTTCCCGCGGTGGCGAGGGCGCGGGCGGCGGTCTTGCGGACGTTCATGGCGGGGTGGGCGAGGCAGCCGGCGATGGCGTCCGACGCCCAGCGGGCCCCGGCGTCCCCGAGGGCGCTCAGGGTCTGGCGTACGGTCTGCGGATCCCGGTCGGGGCCCGTGAGCGCGAGGAGCGTCGCCGACACGGCCGCGACGCCGTCGCCCGTGGTGTCGCGGGCGAGGAGGGCGACGACGTGCTTGCGCACATGCCGGTCGGGGTGGCGCAGGAGGTGATGCACGCGGGGCCGGATCATACGAACCGGGGCCTGCGGGAGATCCAGCAACACCCGTAGCAGCACCGCCTGTTCGCCTGCCGTGAGCGCGGGTCGTTCGAGCAGTCCGAGGACCACGTCCGTGACGAGCGCCGGTCCGGCGTCGTCGTCCCGGAACACGTCCAGGAGGCACCCGGGCCGGATCCGGCCGCGCCGCCTCAGCCGGCGCCCCAGGGAACTCAGCGCGTCCACGGCCTCCTCCGGCACCACCGGCTCCGCGCCGGGCACGGGTCCCGTGCCGCCGGGCTCCCAGGCCGCGGCCGCCTCCCCGGCGATCCGGAGCAGCAGGTCGGCGAGGGCGGGCAGGAGGCCCGGTCCGGCGTGCGCGGCGAGGCGGCGGAGGGCGGCGACGGGCTGTTCCGGGTCCAGGTGGGCGGCGAGGAGGGCGAGTTCGCGTTCGTCCGGTCCGCCGAGGTCGGCGGCCATGCGGGCGGGCAGCTCGGCGGCGTCGACCCGCGCGAGCAGCTGTCGCCGGACGTCGGGGTCGTCGTTCAGCAGCCAGACGAGCTCCAGGGCGCGCTTGCGATGCCCCCGCAACGCCCGTTCGACGAGGGCGGGTTCCGGTGTGGTCGGAGCGTCGTCCGGGGCCACCGCGTCGAGGCCGAGGCCCGCGCCCAGGACGCGTACCGTACGCGCTCCGCCCACGGCCTCCAGCGCGTGGAGGGCGTCGGCGGGGGCGTACGGGAGGGCGTCGAGGACGGCGTCCTCGGTGCGGGGGTCGCGCAGGACGCGCAAGGCCCTCAAGAACGGCCCCGGCGCCTGCGCGAGCGGCAGCAGACGCGCGATCTCCCCGGCGACCGGCAGTCCCCCGACCCCCTGCCCGTCCAGCGCGACGAGCAGGTCGAGCCGGCGCGGCCACTCCGGATCGTCCGGAGGCGCGTCGACGAGCAGGCCCAGCAGCGCGTGCCGCGCGGTGAAGAGCACCGTCGCCACGGCCTCGGCCGGAACGGTGTGGTCGGCGAGCGCGAGGGCCAGCACGGCGGGCACGTCCGCGTCGGTGACGAAGTGGCCGCGCCGGTGCATCGCGCGCAGACACTCCACCGCCGGTCCGGCGAGCAGCAGCGGGTCCACCCCCGCGAGGTCCAGGACCGCGGCCGCGTCCTCCCGCCGCGCCTGCTCCCCGTACAGGGCCAGCGCCCACCCGCGTACCCCCGGCGGCAACCGGTCCGCGTCCGAGGCGACCCACCACAGCAGCTCCCCGTGCCCGTGTGCGGCGGCGACGGTGAGCACCGCCTCGACGGTCGCCGCCGGCACGGACCGCGCGGACGGCGCGAGGAGATCGGCGAGCCGGGCGTGCGGCAGCGGCTCGAACGCCGCCCAGGGCTCCGCGAGTTCGTTCAGCGCACCCTGCACCACGCCCTCGGCCGACGAGTCCGCCAGCCGGGTCAGCACCTCGCGTACGAATCCACTCGTGAGCCCACCCGTACGCAGCCCTTCCCGGGCCAGCCGCAGCGCCTCCCCCTCCAGCACGGCGTCCCCGGCACCGGCCAGTTCACGCACGAGCTCCGGCACGCACGCGGGCGCGCCCGCGTACACCCCCGGTACGGCCCCGGCCGTCTCCACGCGCGCGTGCACACCGCGAACGGCCTGGTACAGCACCTCCCCGCGGTCCTCGTGCGCGAGCACCGCCGCGGGCTCCCGTACGAGCTCCGCCCGCAGCAGCGCCACCCGCACGGACGGCGCGAGCACGGCGTCCGGCCACCGCCGCCACCCGGGCGGAGCCGCTCCGGCGGCGGCCAGGGCGAGCGCCGCCTCCGGGCTCGCCGGGACGGGATGCGGGGGCTTCGGGCTCGGGCCGGCCTGGGGGTTCGACGTGGGGCGCATCCGGGGATCGTACGGTCCGCATATCCGGATGAAGGGACGGCGGCCGGTCTGGCACACTCACCCCCGCAGGCAGAAAGGCTCGAACGTGCACCCGAAAGACCAGGCCCCCGAGGGCGCCGGATCCACCGACACCCAGGGTCCGTACGAGACGCACGTGACCCTCCGCCGCACGACCGGGCCCGAACTGGACCGTCTGGAGGCGTGGGCGGCGCGCCGGGGCCTGAAGCTCACCACCATCGTGCTCGCCCGGGGCCGGACGCCCGTCCAGCCGATGCTGACGCTCCCCGACCGGACGGGGTATCCGGCGCTGGTGGCAGCGCTGCGGGCGGACGGCTTCGCGCCGGTGCGGGTCAAGGTGGAGACCGTGCCGTGGAGCACGGAGCCCGTGGGGCCGGGCGGCGGCTACCACGAGCACCACCTCAAGCTGGCGCTGCCGTCGCCGTACGACCGCGCCGCGCTCGAAGCGCTCGTCGTCCCCCACGGGGCCCATGTCTCCTGGAACGCCCGGCGGGCCCTGCCCGGCCCCCGGGGCTGCCACGAACGCTTCGTGACGCAGCGGCACCCCGGCCCGGCGCCCGAGGCGCTCCGCGCCTGCGACGCCCTCCTCGCGGAGCTGCTCGCCGCCGGATACGAGGTGGTCGGCGAGGAGCGCGAACGGGTGCTCCGCGACAGCGACCCGACGATCGACGCGGGCTGGCTGGAGCCCGGCACCCCGGAGGAGAAGGCATGAGCGACAGCGGTACGACCTGGACGGATCCGATCCCGAACGGGCCCGGCACGGCCGGTGAGCCGGCCGCCGAGTACCGGCGGCGCAGCAGTGCGCACCCGAGCACGCTGACCGCCGGAGTCGGGGCGGCGGCCGTCCGGCACCACGCCTTCGACCCGGCCCTGATGCACTTCCGGGAGGCCTTCCGTCCCACGGACGACGTCATCGAGGACCCGGAGCTGCGCGCCCGCTGGCAGGCGGCCCGCCGCTCCGCCCTGGACCTGGTGCTCGCGGCGGTCGCGGGCTCGGCGTGGGCGGACTCGCTGGTGCTGCGGGGCAGCATGCTGATGTCGGCGTGGTTCGGGGAGGCGGCCAGGCCGCCCAAGGACATCGACTTCGTCGTCGTCCCGGAGACCTGGCGCATCGAGGAGCCCCGCACCCGGACCATGCTCGACGACATCGGCCGGTCCGCCGGCCGGCTCGCCCGGGCGCTCGACCTGGACCTGGTGATCGACGACGCCGGCGCCGTGACCGAGTACATCTGGACCTACGAACGGGTCCCCGGCCACCGTCTCGTGCTGCCGTGGAGCGCGCCGGGCCTGCCCGGCGGGCAGGTGCAGCTGGACTTCGTCTTCCACGAGCGCCTGCCGACCCCGCCGCGGCCGACCGAGGTGGCCGGAGTGCAAGTGCGGGCGGCGGACCGTGAACTGTCCCTGGCGTGGAAGCTGCTCTGGCTGAGCTGCGACATGCATCCGCAGGCCAAGGACCTGTACGACGCCGTCCTCCTCGCCGAGAGCTGCACCCTGCCCCTCCCGCTCCTGGAGACCGTCCTGAAGGAGGCCGACGAGTGGCCCCTGGACATCGGCGTGCCGTTCGGCCCCGCCGTGTTCGAGCAGGCCGCCCGCGAGGTCGACTGGGCGGCCTTCCCCGACGACCACGCGGGCGCCGGGAAGGACTCCGGCCCGTCCCTCCGGGAGGAGCTGGCCACCCGTCTGGTGACCGCGCTGGCCCCGACGTTCGCCTCCTGAGCGGGCCCGGCCGGGCGTCGGAGGGGCGTTGTCAGACCCTCACGGCACGATGGGTCCATGACCGCGATTCCCGCCGCTGAGGCGCACCTTGTCCTGTCCAGCTCCGCCGCCTACGAGGACGCGCTCGACCGGCTGCGCGCCGCGTCCGGCGCCTACTACGCGGGCGAGAACAGCCCGCTGGACGACGCCTCGTACGACGCGCTGCGCCTGGCCGTGCTGGCGTGGGAGGCGGCGCACCCGGACGAGGCGCCCGGTTCGCCGACGGGGCTCGTCGCGGACGGGGCCGCGCCGGCGGGCGACGTCGCGCACACCACCCGGCTGCTGAGTCTGGACAACGTGTTCGGTCCCGAGCAGCTGGTCGCCTGGGACGCCTCCCTGCAGCGGCGGCTCGGCCGGCCGGTGGAGGGCGGGTTCGCCGTCGAGCCGAAGCTGGACGGCGCGGCGGTCGCCGCGCGGTACCGGGACGGCCAGCTGGTGCAGGTCGTCACGCGCGGCGACGGCACGCACGGCGAGGACGTCAGCCATGTGGTGGGTTCGGTCGTCGGGCTGCCCGAGCGGCTGGCGGAGCCGGTGACGTTCGAGGTGCGGGGCGAGGTGCTGTTCACGCAGGAGCAGTTCGAGACGGCGCAGCGGGTCCGCGTGGCGCACGGCGGCGCGCCGTTCGCGAACCCGCGGAACGCGGTGGCGGGGACGCTGCGGGCCAAGGACCGGCCGTACCGCCTGGAGATGGCGTTCTGGGCGTACGGCGCCGTCGACCTGGACGGCGGATCGTTTCTTCCGGTGGGGGCGACGCACGCCGAGACGCTGGCGGCGGTCGCCGCGGCCGGCGTCCGCACGACGGCCGACACGCCCGCCGGGCTGCACGTGGTCGCCACCATCGCCGAGGCGCAGGCCCGGGTGGACGCGATCGCCGCGCTGCGCGCCGGGCTCCCCTTCGGCATCGACGGCGTCGTCGTGAAGGCGGACAGCGCGGCCGAGCAGGCCGAGGCGGGCCTCGGCAGCCGCTTCCCCTACTGGGCCATCGCGTACAAGCTGTCGGCGGTGGAGCGGCAGACGGTGCTCCGCGACGTCGTGTGGGAGGTGGGCCGCACCGGCGTGCTCGCGCCGACCGCCGTCCTCGACCCGGTCGAGATCGACGGCTCCACGGTCTCCCGCGCCACCCTGCACAACCCCGCGGACATCGCCCGCCGCGACCTCCACCTCGGCGACACCGTCACCGTCTACAAGGCCGGTGACATCATCCCGCGCGTGCAGGCCCCCGTGGCCGAGCTGCGCCCCGAGGACGCCGTGCCGGTCCCGCTGCCGGCCGCGTGCCCGAACTGCGGCGGCGACATCGACAAGAGCCAGGAGCGCTGGCGGTGCGCGAAGGGCGCCGGTTGCGCGCTCGCCCCGCTGATCGAGTACGCCGCCGGGCGCGACGTCCTCGACGTCGACGGCCTCGGCAGGACCTACGTCAAGGCGCTGATCGACGCCGGTCTGGTCACCGACGTGGCCGACCTGTTCACCCTCACCGAGGAGCAGCTGTCGGCGGCCTCCGGCAGCGCCCGGCGCGGCGCGAAGCTCGCCGAGCAGTTCGAGCTGGCCCGCAGCCGCCCGCTGAGCCGGGTCTTCTGCGCCCTCGGCATCCGGGGCACCGGCCGCCGCATGTCGCGGCGGCTCGCCGCCCACTTCGGCACGATGGAGGCGATCCGCGCCGCGAGCGCCGAGGACCTCCTCGCCGTGGAGGGCATCGGCCCGGAGAAGGCCCCGGTGGTCGTCGCCGAACTGGCCGCGCTCGCGCCCGTCGTCGACAAACTGATCGCGGCGGGTGTGAACATGACGGAGCCTCAGCAGCCCGGACGCCCGGCCGGCGCGGCGGACACGGCCGAGGCGGACGCGGACGGTTCCGCACCCGCCGCCGCGGGCCCCCTCGCCGGCAGGACGGTCGTCGTCACCGGGAAGATGACCGGTCGGCTCGACGGCTTCGGCCGCTCGCAGATGAACGAGCTCATCGAACGGGCCGGCGGCCGGGCGGGCAGCGGCGTCAACGGGAGGACGAGCTACCTCGTCGCCGCCCCCTCCCCCACGGGCAGGCCCAGCTCGAAGGCGGTCACCGCCGAGAAGCTCGGCGTCGAGGTCCTCACCCCGGAGGCCTTCGCCGACCTCGTGGCCGACTACCTCCCCTGACCGCCCACGGCTCCGGGGGGCGGGTTACGCCGCTCCGCCGCCCTGCGCGGACGTGCGCCGGCGCGACCGCCGCTCGCCGCCCCGCGCCGCGGGCTTGGCGGAGCCGTCGCCCTTCGCGGCACCCGCCGCGGCGGAGCCCGTACGACGAGCGGTCCCGCGCCCACCGGCGGCGGAGCCCCGTCCGCCGGCCTTGGCGCCGCCACCGGCGCCGCCACGAGAACCGCCACCGCCGCCGGCACCACCACGGGCACCCGCACCGGCCTTCGCGTCGGCGCCGCCACCGGCGCCACGGGCGGCGCCGCCCTCCCCACGGGCTCCGGTGCCGCCACCCCCGCCGCGGCGTCGCCGCGGCGGGCGGGTGCCGGCTTCGCCCGCCGGCTTGCGGGCGGGGCGGGAGGCCGCCGGGGCGGCCTGCTGGGGCACCTCGATGGTGACGGCGACACCGGACGGCTCACGGGCGCCGGTGAGGGTGGTCAGCTCCTCGTCGCTCGACTTCAGGCGGGTCGTACGGGGCTGGATGCCCGCGTCCCGCATCAGCTTGGTGAACTCGTGCTTCTGCTCGGGCAGGACGAGGGTGACGACGCTGCCGGAGCCGCCGGCGCGGGCGGTGCGCCCACCCCGGTGGAGGTAGTCCTTGTGGTCGCCCGGCGGGTCGACGTTCACGACGAGGTCGAGGTCGTCGACGTGGATGCCGCGGGCCGCGACGTTCGTCGCCACCAGCGCGGTGACCTGGCCGTTCTTGAACTGCTCCAGGGTGCGGTTGCGCTGCGGCTGGGTGCGGCCGCCGTGCAGGGCCGCCGCCCGGACGCCGACGGACAGCAGCCGCTTGGCGAGCCGGTCCGCCGACCGCTTGGTGTCGAGGAAGAGGATGACCCGGCCGTCACGGGCCGCGATGCGGGTCGTCACGGCCTTCTTGTCGGTGGCGTCCTGCACGTGGAGCACGTGGTGCTCCATGGTGGTGACCGCGCCCGCCGACGGGTCGACGGAGTGCACCACGGGATCCGTCAGGAAGCGCTTGACCAGCTGGTCGATGTTCTTGTCCAGGGTCGCGGAGAAGAGCATCCGCTGCCCGTCGCCCCGCACCTGCTTGATCAGCTTGGTGATCTGCGGCAGGAAGCCCATGTCGGTCATCTGGTCGGCCTCGTCCAGGACCGTGATGGCCACGTCGTCCAGGACGCAGTCGCCGCGCTCGACGAGGTCGTTGAGCCGGCCGGGGCTCGCCACGACCACCTCGACGCCGCGCCGCAGCGTGGCGGCCTGCTTGGTGATCGAGAGGCCGCCGACGACGGTCGCCATCCGGACGTTCACCGCGGTCGCGTACGGGGCCAGGGAGTCCGTCACCTGCTGCGCCAGCTCACGGGTGGGCACCAGGACCAGCGCGAGCGGCGCCCTGGACTCGGCCCGCCGCCCGGCCGTACGGGCGAGCAGCGCGAGCCCGAAGGCGAGGGTCTTGCCGGAGCCGGTCCGGCCGCGTGCCAGCACGTCACGGCCGGCGAGCGAGTCGGGCAGGGTCGCGCCCTGGATCGGGAAGGGCGTGGTCACGCCCTGTGCGGTCAGGGTCGCGAGCAGTCCCGCCGGCATGTCCAGTGCGGCGAAGTCGTCCACGGCGGGGAGGGCGGGCGTCGCGCTCTCCGGCATGCGGAACTCGCCGACCGAGGCCGAAGAGGGAGCCGAGGGAGGAACCGAGACGGGAGCGGAGCCTCGCTTGCTCGACTTCCGGGGCCTGCGGGACATAGACACTGCCTTTCTTCGAACAGCACAAACCGGGGCCCGCACCACGAAGGTGCGAACCCCGGCGGGTGACGGACTGATGTCCGGCGATCAGGCGGGGACGATGTTCTCCGCCTGGGGGCCCTTCTGGCCCTGCGTGACGTCGAAGGTCACGCGCTGGCCTTCCTGGAGCTCACGGAAGCCGGAGGCGTTGATGTTCGAGTAGTGGGCGAACACGTCCGGACCGCCACCGTCCTGCTCGATGAAGCCGAAGCCCTTTTCCGCGTTGAACCACTTCACGGTTCCCTGTGCCATGACGTTCTCCTTCTGTAGGCAGAGGCCCCATCCGGAGATGCCGGTAAAACGAAATATGCGCCTGCGGAAAAGCATTCCGGTCAGGCGCACATAGGTTCATGGGTACCACAACTGCAACACGTCCACCGTAGCACGATCCGGCTCACACGGCTGATGGGGGCGCGCGTCGGTGTGCCGCGCGCCCCCGGTCGCCGCTCAGGCGGTGACGGCCGCCAGCAGGTTGGCCACGATCATGAGGACGACGCCGAGCCGGTGCACGGCGAAGCCGGTGCGGCGGGCCCGCATGATGTCGCCGGACCGGAAGCCGAGCAGGTACTGGCGCAGCCGCAGCAGCGAGGCCGGCAGCATCACCAGGACGAACCACCAGGGGGCGACGCCCACCAGGCTCGCGACGGCGATCGTGAGGAACTCGGCGAGCGAGAGCGCGCCGATGAACCGGGCGTTCCCGCGCTCCGAGACCAGGGCGGCGACGGTGGGCCTGCCCACCGCGCGGTCGCCGTCCACGTCGTTGGTGTTCGAGTAGACGCCGAACATCAGCGGGCCGAAACCGAAGAGCACGGCCTGGACCAGCAGGAAGCCGGTGGCCTGCCCGGTGACCATGCCGTACGGGAGGATGACCAGGGCGAAGCCGAGGGCGACCAGGTAGAGCTCCTGGAAGCCGTGGTAGCTGAGCTTGACCCCGTACGAGTACTGGAGCGTCACCACCCACAGCACGACGAGCCCGATCGAGGTCCAGGCCGGCCGGTGCGGGGCGAGGACGGCGGTCACGGCGAACAGCAGGGCGGCCAGGACGGCGCACGCCCAGGCGAAGCGCAGCGCCTCGGGCACCGTGAGCGCCCCCGCCACCAGCGGCTTGCGCTTCACGTTGCGCAGCGGGTGGTCGGGGCCGTAGTTGGTGATGTCGCTGCCGTCGCGGAAGCCGGTGACGTCGTCGAAGGCGGTCATCGCCATGAGCAGGAGGACCTGCCCGACGAGGAAGACGCCGAAGAGGGCGGCCGTCCGCCCGGTGAGCGCCCCGGCGGGCAGCAGGACGGCGGAGAGGGCGATGAAGGTTCCCAGGTAGTAGTCGTAGACGTCCAGCTTGCCGAGCCGCGCGTAGGTCCTGAGCCTGCTGTCGGCGGCGGGGGCGGGGGGCCCGTCGGGGGCGGGCGCGGTGGTCGTCGTGAGCGTGGAGTCTGTCATGTCGCCTCGGAGCGTGGGGTGGGGAGGGGGGTACGGGCGGGGCGGCGGCCCTGCACGGAGTAGAGGACGCCGGTCGCGGCGGCGAACCCCGGGTCGCGCATCAGCGCGCCGAGCCGGTCGAGCTCGGCGGGGGTGAAGCCCGCGTCGAGGAGCCGGGGCGCGAGGTGGTCGAGGTGGTGGAGCTGGAGGCCGAGCGCGGGCGTGCCCGGGGCGCGCACCAGGACGTGCGGCCGGATGCGGAGGCCGGTGAGGCCCGCCTCGCGCAGTGCCGCGGGTGCCCGGCGGCCCCAGGTGGGGTCGCCGCCGGCCGCGCGCATCAGGTCGGTCCTGGCCGTGGTGAAGCGCTCGTAGAGCCGCGCGTCCTGCGGGGAGGGCGCGAGGAGGCACGGTTCGTGTCCGGCGTCGAACTCGTCGATCTGGAGGAGTCCGCCGGGCCGGAGCGCGCGGACGAGGCGGTCCAGGACGGCCTGCCGCTCGGGCAGGTGCTGGAGGACGAGGCGGGCGACGACGAGGTCGTAGGCCGCTTCGGGCAGCGGGTCGGTGACGACGTCGTGGGCGAGCACGGTCAGTCCGGGTGCCGGGGCGATCCGGCCCGGTTTGATGTCGGTGGCGGTGACGGTGCCGCCGGGCGTGACCAGCCGGAGCAGGGCGTGCGAGACGCTGCCGGCGCCGGCCCCGATCTCCAGGCAGTCCATGCCGGGCGTCACGCCGGCCTCCCGGAGGTGGCCGAGCGTGAGCGGGTCGAGGGCGCCTTCGAGGGAGGCGTGGTGGCGGGCGCTGTGCGGGCTGTCGTTGTCGAAGACGTAGCCGCCGGGCGCGGGGGGCGGGGCCGCGGTCATGTCCAGCGGCCGGTGCCGCAGGTCTCGGCGCTGCCGGTGAGCTGTTCGAGGAGAACGGCGCGGCGGACCTTCCCGGTGGCGGTGCGCGGGACCTCGTCCCAGGCGACGACGGCGGGTTCGGCGAGCGGCGGGAGGCCGTCGGCGGCGCGCTTCCAGCTCGCCGGGTCGAGGGTGCCGTCCTCGGTGACGACGACGGGCAGCGGTGCGGCGCCGCCGGTCCGGGCGAGGACGACGCACTCCAGGGCCTCGGGAAGCAGGTCCTCCAGCATGTCCTCGGCCTGGAGGCAGCTGAAGCCGGGGAGGTGGTCGACCTCGCGGTCGAGGAGCCGGACGCTGCCGTCGCGGGCGATCGTGCCGATGTCGCCGGTGTTCCACCAGCCGCCGTGCGCCTTGGCCGCCCAGCGTTCCGGCTCGCCGGGGTAGTCGGGGGCGAGGGCCTTGGTGCGGCACAGGATGAGGCCGGGGGTGCCGGCGGGCACGGGGAGGAAGGTGTCGGGGTCGACGGCCTTGAGGCGGGTCTTCAGGGGGACGGGGCGCCCGAGGTCGCGCGCGGTCGTCGCGGTGCCGTCGGCGGCCCGGGCGACGGAGCGGCGGGTGTGGAAGGCGAAGGTGAGCGGGCCGGTCTCGCTCTGTCCCCAGCCCTGCATCCAGAGCGGCCGGCGCCGGGTGCTGGCCTGGAGGTAGGAGCGGATGACCGGCGGGTGCACGGCGTCGTAGGTGCTGATGTAGGTGCGGACGTCCCGGAAGGGCTGGTCCAGGCGGCGGGTGAGCGGGCGGAGCCGTACGTAGTGGGCGGGCAGCGCCTCGACGACGGTCGGCGGGTGGGCGCGCAGCAGCAGGTCGGCGGTGTCGGGCCGGCCCTGGGAGTCGATGGAGATGTGCCGGGGTGCGCGGACGGGGGCGACGGCGGTCCAGCAGATGGTGCGGCCGTGGGCGTAGGAGCTGGCGTTGAAGAGGCTGTCGTCGCGGCGCAGGCCGATGCGGGGCGTCGGCAGGGTCTCGAAGCGGGCGAGGTGGTGGATGAGGGTGCGGGTGGTGTGGGTGACGAGTTTGGGTACGCCGGTGGTGCCGCTGGTGTGGACGACGACCAGGGGGGCGTCGTCGTCGCGGGGGTGCGGTCCGGGGTCGGCCGCTCCGGCGAGCTCGTCGAGGTGGACGGTGCCGTCGGGGAGGGCGTCGCGGGGGCCGAGGACGACGGTGGTGCGGGCGGTTCCGGCGAGGTCGACGGTGGGGTCGCGGCGCAGGACGTCGGCGTCGGTGACGAGGACGGTGGGGGCGCAGCGGTCGAGGAGGACGCGCAGGGCCTCGGGCGCGACCCGGTCGGAGAGCTTCACGGGGACGGCGCCGGTGCGGACGGCGGCGCAGGCGATCAGGTCGTAGTCCCAGTGGTTGGCCTTGACGATGGCGACGCGGTCGCCGGGGCCGGCTCCCGCGGCGGCGAGGGCGCCGGCGGTCTCCTGGACGAGCAGGGCGAGTTCCGGGACGGTCCATTCGGTGGCGCCGTCGCCGGTGGGCGAGGGGGCCAGGTCGAAGGGGCGGTCGAGGTGGACGCGGGTGGGGGTGCCGGCGTCGGCGAGCTCGTCGAAGAGGGTGCCCAGGTCGTGGGGGATCATGCGGCGGTCTCCTGCCGGGTGGTACGGCCCCGGTGCGGGGCGAGGTGGGCGAGGACGCGGGCGGCGGCGAGGGCTCCGGAGCGGGCGGCGCCCTCGCTGGAGGGCCGGGCGGCGACCCAGTCGCCGGCGTACTCGACGGCGCGGGCCGGGCGGCGCAGGAAGGCGGGGCGGACGGCGAGGGCGCGGGGGGTGAGTTCGGGCATGGCCTCGGGCCAGTGGTGGACGTGGGTGGCGGTGAGGGCGGCGCCGAGGCCGGGGACGTACCGTTCGGCGGCGGCGGTGAGCCGGCGGGCGGCTTCCTCCTCGGTGGCCTCGGCGAGTTCGGGGATGCGGCGCGGGGAGGCGAGCAGGCTGATCAGGCCGGCGCCGGCGGGGGCCCGGTCGGGGCATTTGAGGTGGTCGGCGATGACGCAGGAGAGCAGGGGTTCCTCGACGGCGGGGGTGAGCAGGGCGTAGCCGCCGCCGCGCGGGGCGAGGGGCCGGTCGAGGGCGCAGCTGACCTTGAACATGGGCCGGAAGGTGGAGGCGGCGACGTAGCCGGCGTCGGCCGGGTGGGGGCCCCCGGTGAGCCGGACGGCGACCGGGGCGGGCACGGCGAGGACGACGGCGCGGGCGGTGAGGGTGGCGCCGTCGACGGTGAGCCGGGCGTGGTCGCCGTGGTCGGTGACCTGGTCGACCCGGTGGCCGTAGCGGGTGGTGAGTCCGGCGGCGAGGCGGGTGGCGAGGAGGTCCATGCCGCCGCGGTAGGTGCGCCAGGCGGAGACCGGGCCGACGGCGAGGAGCAGGCCGACGAGGGGTGCGGCGGCGCTGCGTCCGGCGTCCCAGCCGAAGAAGGCGGCGGAGAGCGGCTGGAGCAGGTGGTCGTGGAGGTCGGGGTGGTAGGCGCGGGCGGCGTCGGCGATGGTGTCGGAGCCGAGCGGGGTGCTCTCGGGGTGGTCGTGGTCGATCTCGCCGCGGCGGCGTCCGCCCCAGGCGAGGAAGCGGGCCAGGGAGGGCCGGGCGGCGGGCACGAGTCCGGCGCCGGTGAGGACGGCGCGGGGTTCGCCGACGCCGTTGTGGGGCCGGCCGCCGCGCCAGACGGCCATGGGGCGGCCGATGCGGGGCACGTCGTCGGGGGTGAGTCCGGCGCGGCGGATCAGCTGCCAGGTGGCGCGGTAGCCCTGGGCGGAGATCTGTTCGGCCCCGGTGTCGATGAGGTAGCCGTCGCGGCGGACGCTGCGCATCCGGCCGCCGGGGGCGTCGGCGGCCTCGAAGACGCACACCTCGTGGCCGTTGCGGCGCAGTTCGTGGGCGGCGGCGAGTCCGGCGAGTCCGGAGCCGATGACGGCGATGTCGAGGTCAGGGGTCATGCGGGGCTACTCCGTGCGGGGCGGGGGCGGGGGGCGCGGCCCGTCCGGGGCGGTGCGGTCACCGGCGGGTGCGCAGGACGTGGGCGCGGACGGCGTCGGTGACGCGTTCGACCTGGGCGTCGGTGAGCCGGTGGTGGACGGGCAGGGAGAGGTGGCGGCGGGCGGCGTCGCGGGCGTGCGGCAGGCCGGGGCCGGGGCGGGCGGCGGCGACGGGGGCGAAGGCGGTCTGCTCGGGGAGGGTCCTCGGGTAGTAGACGTGGGTGTCGACGCCCGCGGCGGCGAGGTGGTCGCGCAGGGCGTCCCGGTCGTCGGCGAGCAGGGTGTAGACGTAGTAGCAGCGGCCGTCGGTGCCGGGCGGCGGGGTGGTGAGGCCGGGCAGTCCCGTGAGGTGTTCGGTGTAGTGGGCGGCGATGCGGGCGCGGCGCTCCAGGCGGGCGTCGAGGCCGGCAAGCCGGTGCAGCTGGAAGGCGGCCTGGATCTCGTCGAAGCGGCTGTTGACGCCGATCCGGTGGTGGAGAAAGCGGTTGACCCCGTCCTGGCCGTGGTTGCGGAGCATGCGGACGGTGCGGCCGGTCTCCTCGTCGCGGGTGACGACGGCGCCGCCCTCGCCGGGCATGCCGAAGGACTTGACCTGGACGAAGGAGTAGAGCCCGGCGTCGCCCCAGAGTCCGGCGGGGGTGCCGTCGAGGACGGCGCCCTGGGCGACGGCGGAGTCCTCGACGAGCCGCAGGCCGTGGTCGGCGGCGAGGGCGGTGAAGCGGGGCATGTCGGCCATGACGGAGAACATGTGGGCCGGCATCAGGGCCTTGGTCCGTCCGGTGACGCGGGTCTCGGCGTCGGCCGGGTCGAGGGTGAGGGTGCGGGGGTCGATGTCGCCGAAGACGGGGACGGCGCCGGTGTGGAGGACGGCGGCGGCGAGCGGGGCGCAGCCGAAGGCGGGGACGACGACCTCGTCGCCGGCGCCGATGCCGAGGGCGGTGAGGATCAGCTGGAGGGCGGAGGTGCCGCTGGAGCAGGCGATGACGTCGGCGGCGCCGAGCCGCTCGCGCAGGGCGTCCTCGAAGCGGCGGGTGCGGTCGCCGAGGATGAACTTCTGGTCGGCGCCGGTGCCGATCTCGTACAGGAGCCGCAGCAGGGTGTCGCGGTCCTCGTGGAAGAGGTCGGGCGGGAAGAAGGGGACGCGGTCGCCGGGGTCGGCGGTCGGCTCGGTGGCCCGGTCGCCGGTGGTGGTCATGCGGGCACCTTCCCGGTGTGGAACGCGCGGACGGCCGCGCAGACCCGGTCCACCTCGGCCTCGGTGAGGTCGGCGTGGAGGGGCAGGGCGACGGCGGCGCGGGCGGCGGCCTCGGCGACGGGGAAGTCGCCCGGCCGGTGGCCGAGTCCGGCGAAGCAGGGCTGGAGGTGGAGCGGGCGCGGGTAGTACGTCTCGGTGCCGATGCCCTGGTCCTGGAGGTGGTGGACGAGCGCGTCGCGCCGTTCGGTCTCGATCAGGTAGACGTAGAAGACCTCGTCGGGGGCGCCGGTGACGGCGGGCAGCCGGGTGATGCCGGGTGTGTCGCGCAGGCCCGCGTCGTAGCGGCGGGCCAGTGCGGCGCGGTGGCGGATGTCGTCGTCGAGGACGGTGAGCTTGGCGAGCAGGACGGCGGCCTGGAGGTCGTCCATCTTGCTGTTGTGGCCGATGTGCACGGTCTCGTTGGAGATGCCGGGGAAGTGGGCGAGGGTGCGCCCGGTACGGCCGTGGTGGCGGAGGGCGGCCACGTGCTCGGCGAGCTCGGGGTCGTCGGTGAGGACGGCTCCGGCGTCGCCGAGCGCGCCGAGCGTCTTGCTGGGGAAGAAGGAGAGCACGCCGCCGCGTCCGTGCAGCCCGGCGTGGACGCCGTCCTGCCGCATGCCGATGCCTTCGGCGCTGTCCTCCAGGAGCGTGATGCCCCGGTCGGCGGCGTAGGCGGAGAGCGCCGCCATGTCGGCCATCCGGGAGAAGAGGTGCACGGGCATCAAGAACCGGGCGCCGTCCGCGTCCTCGTCCCGGATCGTGCCGGGGCTCATGGCGTACGTGTCCGGTTCGACGTCCGTGAAGACGGGCCGGCCGCCGGCCAGGACGACGGCGCTGGCGGTGGCGACGAAGGAGTACGTGGGGACGAGGACCCGGTCCCCTGGGCGCAGCCCGCACGCCTGGAGGAGGAGCACCAGGGCGTCGGTCCCGCTGTTCACGCCGATGACGTGGCGGGCGCCGGTGTACCGCGCGAGGGCGTCTTCCAGGAGGCCCACCCGACGGGAATGCGAGAACTTGCCGTCGGCGAAAATCTCGTCCACTCCGGCGCGCAGTTCCGGCCAGATCTTTTCGAACGTCTTCGCCTGGGAGAAAAAGGGAATACTGGATCGCGTCACGCGGAAACAATTCTTCTCGGCCGACGGGACGCCGGCGTCAACTGGGGCCGGAGAGAAGGCCCGAGAGGGATGAAGGGCCGGGTCGGTGCCCGCCCTGAAAGCCTGCCGAGCGAGCGTAACAGTACGAAGAACGGCGTCACGAATCCCCAAAGGAAATTCATACTTCTCGGTGATCATGTCTCCGATTTCCTTGACCGCTGTCGCACGCGGCGGCGAGATTCTTCGCTGCGTCCCGCCCGAATCACCGAATGGAACAACCGTATGAGGCAGCCCCTGATCATCGGACTGGGCCGGGCCGGCGCCGGGCTGCACCTGCGGGCCCTGCGCACCGCCCTGGCCCGCTCGCCCGGGCTCTGGCACGGTCCGGTCGTCGCCGTCGACCCCCGGCCCGGCGAGCGGGCCCCGGTCCCCGACGGCGTCACCGTCACGGCCACGCTCGACGAGGCGCGAGCCCTGCTGCCGCCCGAGCGCGCCGTGGTCCACGTCTGCACCCCGCCCGCCGCCCGGCTCTCCGTCCTCGCCGAGCTCGCCGCCGCCGGCTACCGCGACCTCGTCGTGGAGAAGCCGCTCGCCGCCGACGCCGCCGAACTGGCCGCCGTCACCGAGCTGGTGAGCCGGTACGCCCTGCGCGTCGCGGTGGTGGCGCACTGGCCCGCCTCCGGCCTCGCCGACCGGCTGCGCACCTCCCTCGCCTCGGGGGAGCGGGGCCGGCTGCTGCGCATCGACGTCGTCCAGCACAAGCCGCGCTTCACCCGCTCGCTGCGCCCCGACGACGGCCATCCCACGGCGTTCGACGTGGAGCTGCCGCACTCCCTGGGTCTGGTCCTGTCGCTCGCGGGCCCCGCCGAGACGACCGGCGCCCGGCTGACCGACCTGCGGATCGGGGAGACGGTACGCCCCGGCCTGGGCTCGGCGGTGCTCGACCTCCTCCACGCGAACGGGGTGCGCACCCGCATCCACTCCGACCTCACCGCCCCCGTCCGCGAGCGGCGGGTCTCCCTCACCTTCGAACGCGGCACGCTCGTCGGCCACTTCGCGCCGAGCGACGCCGACGACCACGTCCAGCTGGACGCCGACGGACGCCGCGAGGTGTTCCTCGACGACGCCCTGGCCTCCTTCCTGCACCGGACCTACACCCGTTTCGCCTCCGCCGAAGAGCCTTCCTGGGAGGCGGAGTTCGCCCTGCACGCCGACGTGGTCCGCATCCTCGACGCGGCCAAGCGACGCTGCGCGGCGGACACGGTCGCCGAGCACGACGAGGAGGCCCGCCGTGCCGTGGCCCGTTGACCTGACCGGCCGGATCACCGGCATCGGCGACGAGGCCGCCCCCGGCCTCGCCGAACAGATCGCCGTCGCCCGGGAGTTGGGCTGGTCCGCGCTGGAACTCCGCAGTCTCGACGGCACCGCCCTGGCCGACCTCCCCGCGAAGGCGGTACGGGAGGCGGCGGCGCGGCTGCACGCGGCGGGGCTCGGCGTGGTCTGCCTCGACTCCCGGATCGGCAACTGGGCCCGCCCGGTCACCGGCCCCTTCTCCGCCGACCTGGACGAGCTGGACCGGCTCGCCGAGCACGGCAGGGTGCTGGGCTGCCGCAGCCTGCGCGTCATGTCGTGGACCGACGGCGGGCTGCCCGAGGCGGAGTGGGCGGCCGAGGCGATCGACCGCATGCGCCGGCTCGCCCGCCGGGCGGAGCGGCTCGGCGTCGAACTGCTCCACGAGAACTGCGCGGGCTGGGCGGGCTCCGACGCCGACCGGACGCTCCGGCTCCTCGCCGAGGTGGACAGCCCGGCGCTGCGCGTCCTCTTCGACATCGGCAACGGCGTGCCGTACGGCTACGACGGCCACGCCCTCCTCGAACGGCTCCTGCCGCACGTCGCCCACGTCCACGTCAAGGACGCCCTGCCCGGCGCCCGCCCCGGCGAGGCCGCGTACACGCTGCCCGGCGAGGGCGTCGCCCGGGTCGCCGACTGCGTCCGTATCCTGGAGGACCACGGCTACCGGGGCGCGTACTCCCTCGAACCCCACCTGGCGGTGATCCCGCACGAGGGCCTCCACGCCGAGGGCACCGACACGACCGCCCCCTTCGTCCGGGCGGCCCGCCGTCTGGCCACCCTGCGGATCCCCGCGCCCGCGCGGCCCGCCCCGGGGGCCCCGTCACGGCCGATTCCCTCCCCCACCGCCCCCAACCAGCCGCACACACCACCCCCCATCGACACGGGCCTGCTGCTCCACCTCCTCCACACGCCCACCGCGGGCCCCCTGGAGACCGGCCCGGACGCGCCCCATCACCTGACGGCGGCCCTGCACGCGTACGCCACCGCGGCGGCCCGGATCGGCTTCGCGACGGTGCGTCTCGGCTCCCCGGCCCCCGAGGCGGTGCTGCGCGACGACACCCCGCGGCCGGTACGCCGCGCGGTCGCCGCCGACCCCGCGTTCCTGGAGCGCCAGCCGAGCCTCGTGCTGCGTCTCGGGCCCGAACTGCCCCGTGAGCGCACGGTGATGTTCAACGTGCACCTGGACACCGTCGCCGGCGGCGCGCCGCCGGTCTTCGACGGGTCCCGGTTCCACGGCCGGGGCGCGGTCGACGCGAAGGGCCCGGCGGTCGGGCTGCTCGCCGGGGTCGCGGCCGCCGTCGCGCGCCGACCGGCGATCGGGCGGGACGTCGCGGTCCTGGTGCAGGCGGTGGCGGGCGAGGAGGGCGGGGCGCTCGGCACCTTCGGAACCCGGCCGCTGGTGGAGGCGGGCCACGTGGGCCGGCTCAACGTGTTCTGCGAGCCGACCGGGCTGCGCCACCTGCCGCGCGCCACGGCCGCCGCCACCGCCCGTATCTCGGTCGAGGGCGAGGACGCCGTCGACGACCGGCCCGGCGCCGGGCACAACGCCACCGTCCTCCTCGGCTTCCTCGCCCAGCACCTCGCCGCCGCGCTCGGCCCGGCGCCCTCCGGCGGACCCTCGCCCACGGTCTGCGTGGCGGGCCTTCACACCGGCACCCTGCACAACAAGGTGCACGGCACCGGCAGTCTGCTGCTGAACCTCGCCTACGCGACCGCCGAGGCGGGCGCCGCCGCCGAGGGCGCGCTCGCCCGCGCCCTCGACGAGGGGCTGCGGGAGTTCACCGCCCGCTTCTCCGGCCTGCCCCTCTTCGCGCGGACGGCGGCCGACGCCGCCCGGATCACCCGCCTCGACTGGGAGAAGCGCGGCCTGCCCGCCCTCGGCCCCCAACCGGCCTGGGGCGAGGAGCTCTTGGCCCGAGCGGGCATCCCCCGGTGGCCCGACGACGAGCCCGCCTTCACCTGTGACGCGATCTGGCTGGACGGCACGGAGGCCGCCTTCACCACGGTGTTCGGCCCCGGCTCCCTGGACGCCAACGGGGCCCACGCGCCGGGCGAGTTCGTCGACCTCGCCGACCTGGAGACCTTCGCGGACCGTGTCGCCGCGCTGCTGACCGCCTTCGCCGACGACCTCCGGTACGGCCCGGACCACCGCGCCGTACCGGCACCTACCGAGAAAGCAGGAACCGCATGACGTCCACGCTGCCCGACGGCGCCGTACCCCGGAGCTCCGGCCCGGCACCGGGAGGGGGCCGCGAGGTGACGGTCGCGTACGAGACGCTGCTCGACGAGACCGCCGCCTGCTTCGTCCGCCTCGGCCTCCCCGAGGGCCGGGCCCGGCTCGCCGCCGAGGCGCTCTGCTACGGCGACCTGACCGGCATGGACTCGCACGGCGTGTTCAACCTGGCGCGCCTCTACGGGCCGCTGCTGCGCTCCGGCGGCGCCGACCCCGTCGCCGAACCGCTGGTCCTGCGCGATCTGGGGCCCTGCGTCGCCGTCGACCACCGGCGTGCGCTCGGCCTGTGGGCCGCGTCGGAGGCGATGGACCTCGCCGTGGAGCGCGCCGCCCGCTGCGGCATCGGCCTGGTGTCGGTGCGGGGCGCCACCCATTTCGGCTGCGCGGGCGTGCACGCCAAGCGGGCCGCCGACCGGGGCATGATCGGTGTCGTCGCCTCGAACTGCGGCGGCCAGCGCATCGCCCGCCCGCCGCTCGGCGCCGCCGCCCTCCTGGGGACCAATCCGCTGAGCGTGGCGGCACCCGCCCTCGAAGGCCGCCCGTTCGTCCTGGACATGAGCACCACCGTCGTCCCCACCGGCCGGATCCGCACGGCCGCCCGCGACGGCCGGGAGGCGCCCGAGGGCTGGCTCACCGACGACGCCGGACGGCCGGTGCGGGACGCCGCCGCCTACGACCGGGGCGAGGCCTGGCTGGGCTGGCTCGGCAGCACGCCCGCGACCGGCGCCTTCAAGGGCTTCGGCCTCGGCCTCGCCGTGGAACTCCTCGCGGCCGTGCTGCCCGGCGCCGCCACCGGCCCCTCCCCCGCCGCCCTGGAGGGCGACGGCAGGCCGGGTGGCGACGACGACGACATCGGCTTCCTCGTCCTCGCCATCGCCCCGAACGTGCTCCGCGACGGCTTCGAGGACGACGCCCGGGAGATGTTCGGCACGATCGTCGACTGCCCGCCGCTGCCCGGCCAGGGACCGGTGCGCTACCCGGGCCACCCCGAGGCCGAACGGGCCGAGCGGCGACGCGCCTCGGGCGTCCCGCTCTCCGCCGCGCTGCACGCCGAACTGACCGCCCTCGGCCTGCGCCTCCCGGCCATCCCGGAGGAGAACCGATGACGCCCCCCGCGGACCGCCCGCTCCGCCTGGGGATCGCCGGGCTCGGCGTGATCTCCCGCTTCTACGTGGCCGCCGCCGAGCGGATGCCCGAGTGGGAGGTCGCCGCGGTCTGCGACCTGCGCGAGGAGGCCCTGGCCCCGTTCCGGGGCCGGGTCGCCTGCCACACCGACCACCGGGAGCTGCTCGCCGCCGGCCCGCTGGACGCCCTGGTGGTCGCCGTGCCCAACCACGCGCACGCCGAGGTGTGCACAGACGCGCTGCGGGCCGGCGTCCCGGTCTGCGTGGAGAAGCCGCTCGCCCTCGACCCGGCGGACGGCCACCGTCTGGCCGCGCTCTCCAAGGAGTACGGCGTCCCGCTCCTCACCGCCTTCCACCGCCGCTACAACGACCGGGTCCTCGCGCTGCTCGACCGGCTGCCCGCACCGGACGCGCCGGTGCGGGTGGAGTCCGTACGGGTGCGGTACCTGGAGCGGATCGAGGAGCACATCGGCGCCGACACCTGGTACCTGGACCCGGCCCGCTGCGGCGGCGGCTGCGTCGCGGACAACGGCCCCAACGCCTTCGACCTCGTCCGCCTGTTGCTGGGCGAGACGCCGCTGGAGGTCGTCGCGGCGACGGTGACCCGGGACGGGGCCGGCACCGACCGGCAGGCCGTGGTCGAGCTGGCCGGTCCGGGCGGCCGCGGCCTGGTCGAGCTGGACTGGTCGTACCCCGGGGAGGTCAAGGACGTCGTCGTGCGGCTCAGCGACGGCACCGAGCTCTCCGCGGACATGCTGGGCGGCCGCCCGGGCTTCAAGGAGTCGCTGTGGCACGAGTACGAGGGCGTGCTGAGGGAGGTCGCCGGGCTCCGCGGCCTGCCCGACCCGTCCCGGGCCGTCGAGGGCGGCCTGGCCGCGCTCGGGCTGGTCGCCGACGTCTACGCCGTGGAGGCGGCCCGGTGACCGCGCCCCCCGTGGTGTCCGCCGCGTCCCTGGACGCGGGCCGGCACGAGAACGGCCCCAAGCGCGCGGTGTGCGGGACGCTGGTGAAGGTGCTGCTGCACGAGCGCACGGACCGGGGCATGACCCTGGAGCCGTTCGCGGCCCGCTGCGTCCGCCGAGGCGAGGTCCACGAGCTGCTGACGACCGACCGGTGGACGGACGCGCCGGGCGCGCGGGTGGACCGGGTCGGCTTCCTCGGCTTCGTGGAGCTGGAGGCCGGCGGGGTCGTCGACCGGGGCGACGCGGTGCTGATCGGCGGGGAGCCGGTGGGCACCGTGCTCGGCTTCGACGGCTGCCACCTGCCCAACCACTACAACATCGTGATCCACGCGCCCCGACTGCTCACCGGCCGGTCCCTGGCCCTCGAACCCGAGACGCCCGTGGTCTTCGCGCCGGCCGGCTGATCCGGGCGGGCGACAGGGAAACGGCCGGCCGGCACCCCCCGAGAGGGTGCCGGCCGGCCGCCGTCGGCACGTGGGGCTCAGCCGAGCAGCTCCACGTCGAGCTCACCGGTGTGGAATCGGCGCACCGCGTCGAGCAGCTCGTCCTCGGACAGCGAGCCGTTCTTGTTGGTGTCGATCTCCTGGAAGGCCTCGCGGCCCTCCTTCTCGCCGAGGCCGATCGCGCGGAGCCACGTGGCGAACTCGGCCGCGTCGATGGAGCCGTCGTCGTCCTTGTCGGCGAGGGCGACGATGCCCTTGACCACCGGGCCGAGGACCCGGTTGAAGGAAGCGGGGTCCGCCACGATCTCGTCGCCGACGGTGAGGAACTGCTCCTGGCTGACCGAGCCCGCGCCCTTGGCGATGTACTGGAACATGGCCTCGAAGCCGTTGCGCAGCTGGACGCCCTTCGGCGACGAGATGTCCGAGCCGAAGGCACTGGCGATCTTGGCGGCCTCGGTGTCGAAGTCCGCGGCCTCCAGCGTGCCGTTGCCGTCCGTGTCCCACTTCGCGAAGCGCTTCTCGAGACGGTCCTGAACGATGCTCATGAGTTTTCTCCTTCGTTATTCCATCGTGCCGGTCGGACGGATGTCCTCACGGCCTTCCTCGGTCCGGCCACACGCACATGGCCGGACCGGAGGTCTGTGGGGAGCGGGGCGGCGTCAGAGCCGCACCACGCGTCTGCCCTCCGCCGTCCCCCGGGTGTCCAGGACGGGGCAGTCCGCGCCGTCCCAGTCGGTGGACCGGTACTCGGCGTGCTCCTGGAGCAGCACCACCAAATCGCTGTCGGCGAGGGCCTGTTCGCGCGAGCGCTGCCGGGGGACGGTGACGCCGTCCACCTCGAAGCGTCCGACGTACGGGTCGTGGTAGGCGAGCCGGGCGCCGAGCGCGCCGAGCGCCCGGGCCACGGCGTAGGCGGGCGACTCCCTGGTGTCGGAGATGTCGGCCTTGTAGGCGACGCCGAGGAGGGTCACCCTGGCCCCGGCGGGGTCCTTCCCGGCCGCGAGGAGCAGGTCGCGGGCCCGGTCCGCGACGTGTTCCGGCATGGCGTCGAGGACCGCGCGGGCGGCGCCCAGGGTGTGGAAGGTGAAGCCCTGTTCGGCGGCGTGGGTCATCAGATAGCGGGGGTCGACGGGGATGCAGTGGCCGCCGACGCCGGGGCCCGGCCGGAAGGCCGAGTAGCCGAAGGGCTTGGTGTCGGCGCAGCGCAGCACGTCCCAGATGTCGATGCCGACCCGGTCGCAGTAGAGGGCGACCTCGTCGACCAGGGCGATGTTGACGTACCGGTAGCTGTTCTCCAGGAGCTTGGCCATCTCCGCCTCCCGCGTCCCGGCGGCGACGACGACCTCGTCGACGAGCCGCTCGTAGAAGGCGGTGGCGTGCTTGGCGCAGAGCTTGGTGCAGCCGCTGACGACCTTGGGCGTGGTGCGCAGGCTGTAGCGGCGGTTGCCCGGGTCGATGCGCTCGGGCGAGTACGCCAGGTGGAAGTCCTCGCCGACGCGCAGTCCGTGCGCTTCGAGGAGGGGCCGGACGATCTCCTCGGTGGTGCCCGGGTGGCTGGTGGACTCGACGCAGACGAGCACGCCGGGTTCCAGGTGGCGGGCGACCGTGCGGACGGCCGTCGTCAGCGGTAACAGGTCGGGCTCCCCGGTCGGGGTGAGTCCGGTGGGCACGCAGATGACGACGGTGTGGGCGCCGGCGAGGACGGCGGGGTCGGTCGTGGCCCGGAAGCCGGCGGCGCGCATCGCCTCGACGTCCTCGTCCGGGATGTCCTCGATGTGCGAGCGCCCCCGGTCGAGCCCCTCCACGACCTCGGCGTCGACGTCGAAGCCGACGGTCGCGAGGCCCGCTTCGCAGGCCCGGCGGGCCAGCGGAAGACCGACGTAGCCGAGACCGACCACGGCGACTTCTGTGAACATTCGTCCCCCCGTGATTCACTTCCCGAACAAGGAAGTTGAATCAAAGATTCCGTTTGCAGTAACAGGATTGCATGCAATTTCGGGCTGTTGCGCAATCAATGCACGAGTTCGCCCGCATGGGTGAAATCTCCTGCCTCCAGGTCGACGCGGACCGTCGCGCCGACCGGTGTGGCGCCGCCCAGGGCGTCCACGGCCCGGGCGGTGACGGTGCGCCGGCAGACCTTTCCGGTGGGCCGCAGCGGCATCCGGTCGAGCACCAGGAGGTACTCGGGGAACTTCCGGCGCTCCAGGCCCCGTGCCGCGAGGTGCGCGGTCACGGCGCCCAGGAGCGGCGCGGGCGCGCCGGGAGCCGGGCGTACGACGGCGCACAGCCGCTCGCCGAACTCCTCGTCGGGCACGGGCACGCAGACCGCCTCGGCGAGGCGGGGGTCGGTGCCCAGCTCCTGTTCCACCTCGGCCGGGCTGATCGTGTAACCGCCCCTGATCACCACGTTCTTGAGCCGGCCGAGGACCCGCAGCCGCCCCGCGCCGTCGAGTGCCCCGAGGTCGCCGGAGCGGACCCAGCCCGTCGCGGTGCGGTAGCGGGCGTCGAGTTCGGGCGCGTCCACGTAACACAGCGGTGTCATGGGCCCCTTGGCCTGGATCTCCCCCGGCTCGCCGACGGCCGCCGGCGTGCCGTCCGGCCGGACGATCCGGAGCGCGGCCACGGCGGGGTCGGGGGTGCCGGCGGTGTCCGCCGGGGTGACGGTGTGACAGTTGACCCCGTCGGAGGAGCCGTAGACGGTGACGACCGGCACACCGAAGCGTTCCCGGCAGGCGGTCGCGGTGGAGGCGGGGAGCGCGGCGCCGCTGGAGACGACCGCTCGCAGGCCCGAGGCGGATTCCCCCGGCAGGCGGGGCAGGTCCGCCATCCGCCGCAGCATCGTCGGCACCCCGAAGACGTGGGTGGGCCGGTGATCGACGACCGCCCGGAGCGCCTCGCGGGCGTCGAACCGCTCGCGCGTGATCAGGGTCGCCCCGAGCGCGGCGAGCGCCACCGGGACGCCGAGCGAGCCGTACGAGGAGGCCAGCGGGACGAGCACGAGGAAGCGGGGCGGCTCCGCCGGGAAGCCCGCGAGCGCCCGTACGTACGCGGCCCGGCCCCCGGCCAGCGCCTGATGGCTGTAGGCCACCAGCTTCGGCTCGGCCTCGGAACCGGAGGAGACCAGGAACCGCGCCGGCGCGCCGGCCCCGGCGGGGCGGTCCGCCGGCCGGAAGGCCGTACGCGGCACGGCACGGTCCAGGCCGTCGGCGCCGGAGGAGGTACGGAACACGGCGCGCGTCCAGGGGAGTTCGGCCGCCGCCTCGGCGTCCTCCGGTTCACTGAGGACGGCTCCGCCCGCCCGGGAGCGGGCAAGGAGCGAGCGGGTGTCGCGGACGCCGCCGCCGAGCGGATACGGCAGGGCGACCGCGCCGAGGGCGTAGACGGCGAGTTCGGCCGCCGCGGCGAGCCGCCCGTTGGGCAGCCGCACCGCGATCACGTCCCGGGCGCCGAGCCCCGCCTCCGCGAACAGGCCCGCGACGCGCAGCACTTCGGCGTACAGCTCGCCGTAGGTGAGGGTGCCCCGGTCGTCCACCACGGCCTCGCGGTCGGGGAAGGCGAGGGCGTTGTGCCGGAAGAGGGTGAAGAGGTCGGCGTCGGGGCACAGCCCCCGGGCCTCCCATGCCTCGCGGTCGGCGCGCGGCACCCGGTCGGGCAGCTCCAGGCCGTTGCGGGAACGCCAAGGGGTCTCCCGCACGGCGGTCGTCGCGGTCATCGGTGTTCTGCCTTCCGGGGTGGTTCGGGTGGGGCGTGGGGCGTGGGGCCTCGGAGCGGCGGGCGCGGGCCTCGCGTCAGCGCGTACGGGCGGGCGTGGGCGCCGGCGCGCCGGGGCTCGGGCGGCGGCGCCTCACCCGGAGGTCTCCTCGGTGAACGTCCAGGGCGCGGCCGGGCGGGCGTACGGGAGGTGTTCGTCCGGCGGGAGGACGGCGCGGGCGAAGGCCGGGTCGGCGGCGAGGCCGGCCAGGTCGGTGCGGACGGCGACCGACGGAAGTCCGGCCGTGCGGAGCTCGTCCAGCCAGGCCTCCGTCGTACGGCTCCGGAGCCGCTCCCCCACCGTGCCGGCTCCGTTCGCGCCGACGGCCCGGGCGAGTTCCGCGGGCCTGGAGCGTGCGCGGGCGCCCAGGTAGAGCAGTCCGTCGGCGGTGGGCAGCGGGTGGTCGAGCGGGGAGAGGGCGACCCGGCGGCCCGCCCGGGGCACCAGGGCCGCGGCGGAGAGCAGTGAGGAGTGGACGCGGGCGCCGCGGCCGGTCCGCTCGCGGGCGAGGAGGCCGGCGAGGACGGCCTGGGCGAGGACCAGGCCGCCGAGGACGTCGGTGACGGTCATCAGGGAGGGGGCCGGGGGCTCCGCCGAGGGGCGCAGGGCGGCGGCGAGGCCGCCGTGGACCTGGGCGAGGTAGTCGGTGCCGATCGGCGGGACGGGTCCGAGGGCGGTGCCGAATCCGGAGGCGGAGGCGTACACGAGGCGGGGGTGGCGGGCGTGCAGCGCGTCGGCGTCGAGGCCGAGGGAGCGGTCCTTGCCGGGGGCCCAGTTGTGGAGGAACACATCGGCGTCGGCGGCGAGTTCGCCGACGGTGTCCCGGCCCCGGCGGGTGGTGAGGTCGGCCTCGACGACGGCCTTGCCGTGGTTGAGCGCGGAGAACCGGACCGAGCAGCCGGCGGCGACCGGTGGCAGGTGGCGCAGGGGGTCGCCGCCGGGCGGTTCGACCCGTACGACCTCGGCGCCGAGCATCCGCAGGACGTGTCCGGCCATGGGGCCCTGGACGCGGCGGGCCGATTCGACGACCCGGACGCCGGCCAGCGGCAGGGCCTCTCCGGCGGGCGGGGTGGCGGTGGGGGGGCGGGGTGGTGCGGGTGGTGCGTGGGGGGCGGGTTCGAGGGTCCAGGGGGTGAGGTCCGGCGGGGGTGTCGTGGTCTCGCCGATCTCGGCGACGGACACGCCGTGCGCGGCACCGGCGTGGCGTAAGGCCTCCAGGGGCCGGGCCAGGACGGCGGCGCGGAGCTCCGGGGGGAGCGGACAGACCGCCGTCCCGAAGCGGGACTGGAAGGGGAGCCAGCCGCGGCCCGCCGTGCGCGGCGGAACGCCTAACCGGCTCCAGAATCCGGCCCAGGCCTCGGGGTCGAGCGTCTCGATCTCGACGCGGACGCCGTCGGCGGTGACGAGGGTGGCCAGTCCGGACGGGCCGCCGGGCGGCGCGGCGTCGTCGGGCGCGGTGGCGGCGGCGAGGTACTGGGTGACCGTGAGCAGCGCCCCCTGGGCGAGGGAGGTGCCGGTGCGCAGCGGCGGGCGGCCCTGGGCGCGGGCGAACAGAGCGGCCGTGACGCCCTGCGCGGCGAGCACGCCGGTGACGGCGGAGACGTACTCCGCGGTGAGGGGCGCGGGGGCGCCGGTGGCCCGGCCGTGCACGTGCATGAGGCCGCAGGCGGCCTGGGCGGCCCGCTCGTCGCCGGCGTCGATGCCGACGGGTCCGGCGCCGCCGACGGTCCAGGCGGGGCGGTCCCGGTCGTCACCCGGCAGACCGTCGAGGGTGCGGTCGAGCAGCGCCCCGGCCACGGCGCGGGCGGCATGGGCGGTGCCGGTGGTGTCGGCGGGCGCGGACGGGGCCCGGGTCCCGGCCTCCTCGGACAGGCTCACCTACGCCGACCGCCTTCCCCGTCCCGCAGCATGCGCCGACCTCTCCCACCTCGAAACGATCTTTACTTCCGGGTGAGAACAGCGGACGGACGGCGAGGGCACGGCCGCCGCCGCGGCTTCCGCCCGACGGGCGAGTGCTCGTACGGCCGTCCGGGATCACTCCCGGCCAACGCCGGGCGGGGGCCGGAGGTGGCGCCGGGTCCTGAGGTCCGCCGGGGGTCAGGCGCGGGCGACGGTCGACGAGAGGGCGTGCAGGCGGAGGGCCAGCTGTATCTCCAGGGCGCGGGAGGGCGCCTGCCAGTCGGGTCCGAGGAGCCGGCCCACCCGCTCCAGGCGCTGGGCCACGGTGTTCACGTGGACGTGGAGGTCGTCCTTGGTGCGGGCCGGGCTCATGCCGCTGGCGAAGTAGGCGTCGAGGGTGCGCACCAGGTCGGTGCCGCGCCGCCGGTCGTAGGCGACGACCTGGCCGATCGTCCGCTCCACGAAGCCGCCGATGTCCCGGCCGTCGGCGAGCAGCAGGCCGAGGAAACCGAGGTCCTCGGCGGCGGCGCCCTCGCCCGCGCGGTGCAGCAGTCCGAGGGCGTCGAGGCAGCGGCGGGCCTCCTGGTAGGCGCCCGCCACCCGGTCCGGGTGGTCGAGGAGGTCCCGGACCGGGGCGGAGGCGCCGACGGTGACGGGTTCGCGGAGGGTGCCGCCGAGGTGGCGGGCGGTCTGCCGGGCCAGTTCGGCGGCGCCCTCGCCGGGGCCCAGCGGCAGCAGGAGGACCGTACCGCCGTCCCGGGCGGAGGCGAGGCCGCCGCGGGTGGCGGCGAGGTGGGAGGCGGCGGACCACAGCCGCTGCCGGTCGGCGCTCTCGCGGCCGGGCCGTCCGGTGTCGTCGGCGGGCCCGGTGCGGTCGATGCGGGCGGCGAGGACCACGTGCGGGGCGTCGCTGTCGGTGCGGAGGCGGGCGGCGCGCTCGCGCAGCAGGCGGCGGTCGCGGTCGGGGGCGTCGAGGAGGTCGTCGAGCAGCTCGCCCCGTACCCGCAGTTCGGCCTCGCCGGCCGAGCGGCGGGCGAGCAGCAGCAGGGAGGTGACGAGCGCGGCCCGCTCCAGGGTGCGCAGGTCGACGGGGTCGAGGTCGGGGCGGCCGCGCAGGACGAGGGCGCCGAGGTGCTCGCCTCCGGCGGAGACGGCGGCGACCCAGTCGTCGCCCTCGCGGACCGCGTGTCCGCCGGAGCGGCGGGCGGCGCCGGCGGGGGTCTCGGTGAACTCGACGGTGCCGCCGAGGACCTCGGAGACGGCCTCGGCGACGTCGTGGACGCCGCCGCCGCGCAGCACCAGTTCGGAGAGGCGGTCGTGGACCTCGGAGGCCCGCTCGATGACGGCGCTGTGCTCGCGGATGATGTCGTTGGCCCGCTCCAGTTCGGCGAGGGCGGAGCGGGTCTCGGCCAGCAGGTTGGCCGTGTCGATGGCGACGGCCGCGTGGGCGGCGAAGGAGCCGAGGAGGGCGACCTGCTCGCGCTCGAAGACCCGGGCGCGGCGGTCGGCGGCGAAGAGCACCCCGATGACCTGGCTGCCGAGGCTGAGCGGCACGCCGAGGATGGCGACGAGGCCCTCGTCGCGGACGGCGGAGTCGATGGTGCGGGTGTGCTGGAAGCGGTCGTCGCCGAAGTAGTCGGCGGTGACGTAGGGGCGGGCGGTCTGGGCGACGAGGCCTCCGAGGCCTTCGCCCATGCCGAGGCGGACCTGCTGGAAGCGGGCGGAGACGGAGCCCTCGGTGACCCGCATGTAGGTGTCGCCCGCCACCGGGTCGTTGAGGCTCAGGTAGGAGACCTCGGTGCCGAGGAGGGCGCGGGCGCGCTGGACGATCGCGCGCAGCACGGCGTCGAGGTCACGGAGTCCCGCGAGGTCGTGGGCGGTGGCGAAGAGCGCGGAGAGCTCTGCCTCGCGCCGCCGCCGGCCCTCCAGGTCGGCGCGGACCCGCAGGGCGAGCTGCTTCGCCTCTTCGAGCCCGGCCAGCACCTCGGGCTCCGCGCCGCTCGCGCGGGCCAGGAGCACGGGCCGGTCGTATGCCTCCGTGGCGGCTCCCCGGGCGAGGAGTTCCAGGTAGGAGACGTGTTCGTGGGACATGGAGACAGGAATACCCGGCGGGAGTGGGGTCGCACCACCCCTGTGGACGGAGCCTGTGGACAACGCCCGTCGGAGTGGCCGGCCGCTGCCGGGCCGTGCTCAGTCGCCGAGGGCAGTGCGGAACCAGGTGGGTTCGTCGGCGAGCGCCTTCTCGATCCGGCGCAGGGAGAAACGCTTCATCTCGGGGAGGGCGTCGACCTCGAACCAGCCGACGTCGATCGACTCGTCGTCGTTGACCCGGGCCTCGCCGCCGACGGCCCGGCAGGCGAAGGCCACGTCCATGTACTGGCAGATGTCGCCGTTGGGGTAGACGACGGGCTTGCGCAGGGTCTCCACCAGGAGCACCCGCTCGGGCACGCAGCGCACCCCGGTCTCCTCCTCGACCTCGCGGACCGCGGTGTCGGCGGGCTGCTCGCCGGGTTCGACGATGCCGCCGATCACGGCCCAGCCGCCGGTGTCGGCGCGGCGGCCCAGCAGGACCCGGCCCCGGTCGTCGAGGACGACGGCGCTGACCCCGGGCAGGAAGAGCAGCTGGTGCCCGGCGGTCTTGCGCAGTTCGCGGATGAAGTCAGGGGTAGCCATGGGCCGACCCTAGATCATCTTCCGGGTGGGCCCGGGTCTCAGGAGCGCGCCCGGCGGGCCCGTACAGCCCGGGCGGCGGCCCAGCCGAGGCCGGCGGCCGCGACGGCGGCGAGGAGGGCCTCGGGAAGGGTGCCGAGCCGCGTCGCGGGGGTCTGCGTGGAGCGCAGGGGGACCTCTTCGACCAGGTAGTCCGGGGTGAACATCGCGGTCTGCGAGACGATCTCGCCGTCGGGACGGATGACGGCGCTGACGCCGCTGGTGACCGGGACGACGACGGCGCGGCTGTGCTCCACGGCCCGGACGCGGGACATGGCGAGCTGCTGGTAGGTCATCTCGCTGCGGCCGAAGGTGGCGTTGTTGCTGGGGACGGTGAGCAGCTGCGCCCCGTGGGTGACGGTGTCGCGGACGGCCCAGTCGAAGGCGGCCTCGTAGCAGGTGGCGAGGCCGACCTTGGTGCCGGCGAGGTCGAAGACGCCGATCTGGCTGCCGGGGCCGAAGTCGCGGGCGACGCGGTCGACGTCGCTGTTGAAGAGGCGGACGACCGACCGCATCGGGATGTACTCGCCGAAGGGCTGGACGTGCCGCTTGTCGTAGGTGGCGACGGGTCCCTTGCCGTGCTCCCACTGGATGAGGGTGTTGCGGAGCTTGCCGGTGGGCGGGGAGATCACGGCGCCGATGACCGTGGGGGCCTTGACGGCGTCGACGGCGCCCTCGATGACGGCGGCGGCGTCGGGGTTGGCGTAGGGGTCGATGTCGGAGGAGTTCTCCGGCCACAGGACGAAGTCCGGCTGCGGCTTCGTGCCGGCCTTCACCTCGGCGGCGAGTTCGCGGGTGCGGGCGGCGTGGTTGTCGAGGACCTGGCGGCGCTGGGAGTTGAAGTCGAGGCCGAGGCGGGGCACGTTGCCCTGGATGGCGGCGACGGTCGCGGTGCCGTCCTCGGGGGCGTCGCTGACGAGCGGCAGGGCGGCGAGGGCGCCGGTGACGGGGACGAGGACGGAGAGCGCGGCGGCGGCGAGCGGTCCGCGCGGGACGGTGCCGGTGGCGCGGTGGAGGAGGACCAGGCGGACGGCCTCGTAGAGGCCGAAGCCGCAGAGGGCGACGGCGAAGCCGAGCACCGGTGTGCCGCCGACGGCGGCGAGGGGCAGGAAGATCCCGTCGGCCTGACCGAAGGCGATCTTGCCCCAGGGGAAGCCGCCGAAGGGCACACGCGCGCGTGCCGCCTCGCCGAGGATCCACACCCCGGCGGCGAACACCGGCCACCAGGGCAGCCGGGAGACGGCGGCGATGCCGAGCCCGGCGACGGCGACGAAGAGCGCCTCGATCGCGGCGAGGGCCAGCCACGGCACCGGGCCGACCTCCTCGCCGGTCCACACGAGGAGCGGCAGCAGGAAGCCGAGCCCGGCGAGGTAGCCGAGGCCGAAGCCGGCGCGGAGGCGGCGCCCGTACAGGCTCCACCCGAGGAGCGCGAAGGCGGGGAGCGCCAGCCACCACAGGGGGCGCGGCGGGAAGCTCAGGTAGAGCAGGACGCCGGAGAGCAGAGCCGTTCCGGGGCGGGCGAACCGCCGGACCCGGTCGAGACGGCGCGCCCGGTCGTCGGTCGCGGACGGGTCGGCGGCGGCTCCGGCCGCCTCGGGGGTGATGGTGGTGCTCACCTTGCGGAGTGTACGTGCCGTGTCTGTTGACGCCCGGTCCGGCACCGCGCGGCTCCGGGCGCCGCGCCGGGCCCCGCGGGAGCGTGCCACCCGTACGCGCGCGTGCCGGTCAGGCGCCGGCGGGGGTCTGGGGCGGAGCCGGGTGGCGGAGGCGGCCCCGGATGGAGTCGACCGCTCCTTCGGCGCCGTCGACGGTGACGGTGAAGGTCCGTCCGTCGGCGAGGCGGAGCACCAGGCCCTCGCCCCGGCGGACGACGACGGCGGTGCCCCGGTCGGGGCGCCAGCGGTAGCCCCAGCCGCCCCAGTGGCGCGGGGTGACCCGGGGCGCGTAGTCGGCGTCGACGACCTCGGTGAGCGGGATGGTCCGGCGGGGGACGCCGATGTGGCCGCAGCGGACCTCCATGGCCCGGTCGTCGACGCGGACCTCGACGTGGACGAAGGCGAGGGTGCCGAAGAGGACGAGGAGTCCGGCGGCGACGCAGCCGAAGACCGCCATGACGAGCGCGGCGATGCCGGAGGTCCAGGCGGAATCGACGGCGAGGGTGATCCCGAGCGCCATGAAGGCGGCGCCGGCGACGGCGGCGATCCACTGGAAGCGGTTGGTCGCGCGACCGGTCCAGACGGCGGGCGGACGCCCGTCGGCACGTACCTGGCCGGATTGCTTCCTCATATTCGGAAGACTACCCAGTCGCGTCCGGTTCAGCCCGCCGGAGCGGAGTCGTCCGGTGACCCTGCGTGGCGTCCCCCCGAGGGTCCCGGAGGGATCAGAGGGAGGGGGCCGGGGCGGCGGCCAGGAGGCGGCCGGCGGCGTACGCGAGGGCAGCGGACGGGAGCGGGCCGGGGCGGCCGCTGAGCAGGACGGAGAGGGTGCCGGTGGGCTCGACGTCGGGGGCCGGCGCGGCACCGACGCGGCGCAGGGCCTGGGCGGCGACGGCGTCGGCGGAGCCGTGGAAGACGAGCGGCGGCAGCCCGGGACGGCGGCGGGGGGTCAGGGCGGCGAGGATGCGGTCCTCGACGAGTTCGTAGTGGGTGCAGCCGAGGACGAGTGCCCGGACGTCCGGCGGGGTGAGCGCGGCGGCGGCGACGACGGCCCGGTCGATGGCCTCGGGGTCGGCGTGCTCGACGGCGTCGGCGAGGCCGGGGCAGGGCACCTCGGTGACCTCGGCGCCCCCGGCGAACTCGCGGATGAGTCCGCGCTGGTAGGCGCTGCCGGTGGTGGCGGGGGTCGCCCAGATGGCGACCTTGCCGCCGGCCGCGGCGGCCGGCTTGATCGCGGGGACGGTGCCGACGACCGGTACGCCCGGTTCGAGGGCGGCGCGCAGCGCGGGCAGGGCGTGGACGGTCGCGGTGTTGCAGGCCACGATCAGGGCGTCGGGCCGGTGGTCGGCGGCGGCGCGGGCGACGGCGAGGGCGCGCCCGGTGAGGTCCTCGGGGGTACGCGGTCCCCACGGCATGCCGTCGGGGTCGTTGGAGAGGAGCAGCTCGGCGTCCGGGCGGAGCCGGCGCACCGCGGCGGCCGCCGGGAGGAGGCCGATTCCGGAGTCCATGAGCGCGATCTTCACCCGGTCACCCTAGCCGATGGGCCCCGACTGCCCGCCGTTCTGGGGCAGACTGCGGCAAATGAGCACGCTTGCCTGGTTCGCTTCCGTCTCGCTGGCCGTCTGGGTCTGGCTCCTGCTCGGCCAGGGCTTCTTCTGGCGCACGGACCAGCGCCTGCCGAAGCCCGGCCCCGGCGCGGGCCACGCGCGCGTGGGGGCGGGGGCGTGGCCCGGCGTCGTGGTGGTGGTGCCCGCGCGGGACGAGGCGGGGGTGCTGCCGCTGAGCCTGCCGTCGCTGCTGGCCCAGGACTATCCGGGCCGGGCCGAGGTGATCCTGGTGGACGACGGCAGTACGGACGGGACGGGACGGGTGGCCGCCGAGCTGGCCGCGCGGCACGACGGGCTGCCGCTCACGGTGGTGTCGCCGGGCGAGCCCGGACCGGGGTGGACGGGGAAGCTGTGGGCGCTGCGGCACGGGATGGCGCTGGCACGCGCGCGTGGGCCGGAGTTCCTGCTCCTCACGGACGCGGACATCGCCCACGAACCCGACAGCCTGCGGCGCCTGGTGGCCGCGGCGCGGGACGACGACCGGGACCTGGTCTCGCAGATGGCCCGGCTGCGGGTGACGAACTTCTGGGAGCGCCTCGTGGTCCCGGCCTTCGTCTACTTCTTCGCCCAGCTCTACCCCTTCCGCTGGATCAACGCGGCCCGGCCGCGGGCGACGGCGGCGGCCGGGGGGTGCGTGCTGCTGCGGACGGAGACGGCGGTGGCGGCCGGGGTGCCGGACGCGATCCGTACGGCGGTGATCGACGACGTGTCGCTGGCGCGGGCGGTGCGGGCGGCCGGCGGCCGGATCTGGCTGGGGCTGGCCGAGCGGGTCGCATCGGTGCGCCCGTATCCGGGGCTCGGGGAACTGTGGCGGATGGTGACGCGGAGCGCGTACGCCCAGCTGCGCTACAGCCCGCCGCTGCTGCTCGGGACGGTCGTCGGGCTCGCGCTCGTCTATCTGGTGCCGCCGGCCGCGTGCGTGGCGGGGCTGGTCTCGGGGGACGCGCCGGCGGCGTGGGCGGGCGGGGCGGCCTGGGCGGTGATGACGGGGACGTACGTACCGATGCTGCGCCACTACCGTCAGCCGGTGTGGACGGCGCCGCTGCTGCCGTTCACCGCCTTCCTCTATCTGCTGATGACGGTGGATTCGGCGGTGCGGCACTACCGCGGGCGGGGCGGGGCGTGGAAGGGCCGGGTCTACTCCGGGGGCCGGACGGCGACGGGAGGCGGGGAATTCACTCCCCGCCACGGGGAGTAACGCGGCGAATTCGGCGTGTGTACATCTCGCCGTTCGGCATCGGATTGACGTTTCGACTTACCCAAGATCACTTCTCCCACTCCCTCCGGCCGCCTTTTCTTTATCCGTTCTTCATACCGGGTGGAGCCGTCGGCCCCTTGCGGTCCGACCCGGCGGTAACCCCCTCTCAACTCGGGTTTTACGCGATCATGAAACAGCGGCATGCCCGTTTTCTACGAGTTCGCTCTGGTTGGGGATCCACGGCCGCCAGAAGCCCGTCAAAGAAGGCGTTGAGCAGGCTCCCCAATCGGCAGATCGTGGGCTTAACTTATGTGCCATGACCTCCCCCCGCTCCAGCTATGGAGGCGGTTACCACACCGCGCCGTCCTTCCCGGACACCCCTATCTACGACTCCCTGGTCGCGGAGCGGGGCACGCCTCAGATCGCCCCGATCCGAGTGCCCGCCGCGTACGAGGCCCCCGTCGGCTATCCGACGCCCGCGCCGACCGGCTCCTACCTGCCGGCGCTCCCGGCGGCCCTGCCCGCCCTCCCCTCGGCGCCTTCCCCCCAGCCGGCGCCCGGCTACCTCGGCGGCGGCGGTTACGGATATCCGCAGCCGGCCCCGCAGATGGCGGCGCCCGCGCCGCTCCAGCCCGCCCCGACGCCGTACATCCCGCAGCAGCCCGCGCCGCCGCGCGGCTACCCGGGCGGACCGGTCCCGCAGCCGGCCCGGCCGGCCGCCACCGGCTACGAGGCGATGCGGCCCGCCGCCCCGCGCCCCGCTCCGGCGCCGGTCCCGGCCCCCGCGCAGTACCACGACCCGTACAACCGCCCCTACCAGGGCGGCGGTTACTGACGGGACGCGCGACCCCGATCCCGGCGGGGACGGAGCGGCTGGCAGGATGGGCCCATGGCTGATCCCGTCCTCCGCTCCGTCCACGTCCATCCCGTCAAGGCCCTGCGCGCGCTCGACCGCGCGGAGGCGGAGGTGCAGCCCTGGGGCCTCGCGCACGACCGCCGCTGGGCGGTCGTCGACGCCACCGGCACCGTCATGACCCAGCGCCGTCACCCCCGGCTCGCCCTCGCCGCCGCCGAACCCCTCCCGGACGGCGGCCTGCGACTGACCGCGCCCGGACGCGAACCGCTGGTGGTCCCCGTACCCGAGCCCTCGGCCACGCTGACGGTGGACCTCTTCGACAAGGACGTGGAGACGGTGCCCGCCGGCGCGCCGGCCGCCGCCTGGTTCTCCGCCCACCTGGAGACCGACGCGCGCCTGGTCCACCTGGACGCGCCCGAGCACCGGCGCCCGATCGACCCGGCGTACGCGCTCCCCGGCGAGACCGTCAGCCTCGCCGACGGCTACCCGCTGCTCGTCACCTCCAGCGCCTCCCTCGACGCCCTCAACAGACTGATCGGCGAGGGCGACCACGCCCACGAGGGCCCGCTGCCCATGAGCCGCTTCCGGCCGAACCTCGTCGTCGACGGCACCGAGGCGTGGGCGGAGGACGGCTGGACCCGGCTCGCCGTGGGCGAGGTGACCTTCCGGGTCGCCAAGCCGTGCGGGCGGTGCGTGGTGACCACCACCGACCAGACGACCACCGCGCGCGGCAAGGAGCCGCTGCGGACCCTCGGCCGACACCGCAAGCTGAACGGCAGGCTCGTCTTCGGTCAGAACCTCGTCCCCGAACACCGCGGCACCGTCCGCGTCGGCGATCCGGTGAAGATCCTCGACTGACCGCCGACCCCGCCCCGCTCGACAGGCGAACCGCGCGCCCCGAGGGCAGACTCGTCGGAGGACCGACGAACGAGGGGGTTCGGCACATGCGCGCAGTCACCGGACTCTGGCGCTGGCGGCACAATCCCCTGCGCCGCACGACGGACCTGGTCGAGGTGTGGGTGGCGCTCATCGCCGCCCTCGCACTGTGCCTGGCGGTGCCCGCGGCCGGCTGGGCGGCCGGAGCCGCCGCGCAGCACTCGCTCCAGCGCGCGGTCCACGCCCAGCAGCAGGGGCGCGTGGAGACCACGGCCCATGTGCTCCGGCCCGCCCCGAAGTCGCCGGGCGGCGCCGCCTCGCACGAACAGGCCGCCGAACAGCGCTTCCGGCGCGCGGTCGTGGCCCGATGGACCGCCCCCGACGGCACCTCCCGCACGGGCACCGTCACCACCTCCCGGGCCAGTTCCGCGCCCGGCGACGCCTTCTCCCTCTGGACCGACCGGGACGGCCGTCCCGTCACCGCGCCCCTGGCCCGCGACACGGCCCGCGCCCACGCGGTCCTCGTCGGCCTGATGACGGCCGTCCTCACCGCCGTCGGCGTCGAACTGGTCCGGCGACTGGTCATGCGACGCCTCCGCTGCCGGCGGTACGCGCGCCTCGACCGCGCCTGGGCGTCGGTCGGCCCCGACTGGGGCCGAACCGGCACCGGCAGCTGACCCCGCCCCGGAAGCAGGGGTTCCGTGCCCCGTAAGGGTGTGGCTCGACGACCCGTCAACCCCGCGCGGCCGCGCGCGCTACGGTGGGGCATCGGGTCCACGATCCCGGATACCGGATCCACCACAGGGGATCCGGCACATTGGATCCAGTACGCCGGATCCAGGAGGTCGGATCCCGTACATCGGATCCCGTAGGTCGGATCCAGGATCCGTTCTATTGGATCCAGGATCCATGGCATTGGATCCAGGATCCGTTACGTCGGATCCAATGCATCGGATCCTGGATCCGGTTCAGCGTCGACGGCACGAGGCGGGGGCAGAGCACACCCATGGCACAGGGCACGGTCCAGGTGACGCACACCGGCACGTCGCGGTGGCGGCGCCGCACGGGCGAGTACGCCTCCCTCGCCGCCGCGCTGGAGGCGGCCGGTGACGGCGACGTCCTCACCGTCGCGCCCGGCACGTACCGCGAGAACCTCGTGGTGACCCGGGCGGTGACGCTGCGGGGGCCGGAGGACGGGGCGGGGCCGGTGCGGATCGCGCCGCCTGACGGGGTGCCGCTGACGCTGCGCGCGTCGGCGATCGTGCGGGATCTGCACATCGAGGGCCAGGACGTGGCGGCGCCGGCGCTGCTCGTCGAGGACGGCACGCCGGAACTGCTCGACCTGCGGATCATGACCCGTTCGGCCGCCGGGATCGAGGTGCGCGGGCAGGCCAGGCCGACGGCCAGGCGCTGCACCGTCGACAATCCGGCGGGGGTCGGCATCGCGGCCGTCGACGGCGCGGGCGGGGTCTTCGAGGAGTGCGAGGTCGTCGCGGCCGGGCAGGCCGGGGTGGCCGTGCGCGGCGGGGCGCACCCCCGGCTCGAACGGTGCCGGGTGCACCACGCCTCCGGCGCCGGGATCGCCGTCACCGGCGAGGGCAGCGGCCTGGAGGGCATCGGCTGCGAGGTGTACGAGATCAAGGGCGCCGGGCTGCAGATCGCCGGCCGCGCCACGGCGCACCTCGTGGACTCCTCCGTGCACCGCACGTCCGCCGACGGCGTCACCCTGGACACCGACGCCGTGCTCACGCTCTCCGACTGCGACATCCACGACGTGCCGGAGAACGCCGTGGACCTGCGGTCGCGTTCGGTGCTGACGCTCACCCGGTCGACCGTGCGGCGCTTCGGGCGCAACGGCCTGTCGGTGTGGGACCCGGGCACGCGCGTGGACGCCCACCAGTGCGAGATCCACGACAGCACCGGCGACTACCCGGCGGTGTGGGTGAGCGACGGGGCGAGCGCCGTGCTCGACGCGTGCCGGGTGCACGACGTGCCGGACGCGCTGTTCGTACTCGACCGGGGCTCCCGGGTGGACGTCGTGGACAGCGACCTCACACAGGTGCGCAACACCGCCGTGTCGGTGAGCGACGGCGCCACCGCCCAGCTGGACGACTGCCGGATCAAGGAGGCGTCCACCGGGGCGTGGTTCCGCGACCACGGCAGCGGCGGCACCCTCGCCAACTGCACCGTGGACTCGGTGCAGACGGGCGTGATCGTCACCAAGGGCGCGGACCCCACGGTCGAGCGCTGTGTCGTCACCTCCCCCGCCGAGGCCGGTTTCTACGTGTCGGCGGAGGGCCGGGGCACCTTCCTGGGCTGCCGGGTCACGGGCAGCGGCGGTTACGGCTTCCACGTGATGGACGGCTGCCGGACGGTGCTGCGCCGCTGCCGGACCGAGCGGTGCGCGCGGGGCGGGTACGAGTACCCCGAGGACGGGCCCGTCGTGGAGGACTGCACCGGCGACGAGAGCGCCGTACGGACTCCGCCGGCGCACGTTCCGGCGGCTCCGGCCCCGGCCTCCCCGCTCCTGACGGCGGCCCAGCACTCCCCCGGCCTGCTCGGCGGCCCTCCCCCGGCGCGTACCGGCGCCCCGGCCCCGCTCGCCGCGCCGGCCGCCGCGGCCACCCTTCCGGTCCCTGCGCCGAGGTCCTCGGACGATGTGCTCGGGGCGCTCGACGCGCTGGTCGGTCTGGACAGCGTGAAGCACGAGGTGCGGACGCTCACCAACATGATCGAGGTGGGCCGCAAGCGGCAGGAGGCGGGGCTGAAGGCCGCCTCGGTCCGCCGCCATCTCGTCTTCACCGGCAACCCGGGCACCGGCAAGACCACCGTCGCCCGCCTCTACGGCGAGATCCTCGCCTCGCTCGGTGTCCTGGAGCGCGGTCATCTCGTGGAGGTCTCCCGGGTCGACCTGGTCGGCGAGCACATCGGGTCGACCGCGATCCGCACCCAGGAGGCGTTCGACCGGGCGCGCGGCGGGGTGCTGTTCGTGGACGAGGCGTACGCGCTGTCGCCGGAGGACTCGGGGCGGGACTTCGGGCGCGAGGCGATCGACACGCTGGTGAAGCTGATGGAGGACCACCGGGACGCGGTGGTGGTGATCGTCGCCGGGTACACGGCCGAGATGGAGCGGTTCCTCACCGTCAACCCCGGTGTGGCGTCCCGTTTCTCACGGACCATCAGTTTCGGTGACTACACGCCGGAGGAGCTGCTGCGGATCGTGCGGCAGCAGGCGGACGAGCACGAGTACCGGCTCGCGGAGGGCGCGGACGACGCGCTCCTGACGTACTTCGGGAAGCTGCCGAAGGGGCCGGCGTTCGGCAACGGGCGGACGGCGCGGCAGACCTTCGAGTCGATGGTCGAGCGGCACGCGGGCCGGGTCGCGGTGCTCGCGGAGGCGAGCACCGACGACCTGACCCTGCTCTATCCGGAGGACCTTCCCGAACTCCCCTGATCCGCCGCCTCGTCGGGGGCGCGGGGGTGGGGCAGGGCGGGCGGGAGCCGGTCGAGGAGGGCCGACCGGCCGGCCGCGAAGGCCGGGTCGGCCTGGTAGTCGGAGTGGCCGAGGACCGGTTCGGGCAGTGGGTGGGCGCGGGTGCGTCCGTACGCGACGGGGTCGAGCAGCACCGGCGCGTCGACGGCCGGGCGGCCGTCCTCGGCGGGGACGCGGACGGGGCCGCCGATGGGGTCGGTGGCGCGGTGCAGATTGGTCCAGCAGTGCACGGCGCGGTGCAGTCCGCGCAGCGCCTCGGGGCCGAAGTAGGCGGGGAACCAGCGGCCGTAGAGCCGTTCCAGCGGGGAGCCGTACGTGAGGAGGGCGACCCGTGCGCGGGTCGCGGACGGCAGCTGCCAGACGGCCGCGGCGGCGAGGACGCTGCCCTGGGAGTGGCCGGAGATGACGAGCCGGCCGCCGGTGTGCCGGGTCCAGGAGCTCATCCGCCAGGTGAGGTCGGGCACGGCCCGCTCGGCGTAGCAGGGCGGTGCGAACGGGTGGGCGGCGCGCGGCCAGAAGGTGCCGACGTCCCACAGGATGCCGATGGTGCGGCGGGCGGAGGCGTCGCGGTAGGCGCGGCGGCCCAAGGTGACGAAGAGCAGGAAGCCGAAGCCGATCATCCAGGAGCCGAGCGCCTGGGTGGTGGCGGCGAGGGCGGCGATCGCCGGGTGCGCGTCGGAGAAGGCGCTGCCCGGGACCTCTCCGCTGGTCCAGGCCCCGACGACGGAGGCGGCGCCGAGCAGCAGCGCGGTGCCGGAGACGACGCCGATGAGGACGGGCGCGGAGTCGGTGAGCGAGGCACGGGCGCGGCTGGTGGCGATCTGGCCGGTACGCACCGGGTCGGGGCGCTCGCCCGCGTAGTCCGCCTCGACGGCGGCCCGCAGCCGGCGGGTCGCGAGGAGGGTCCGGACGCCGAGGAGGGCGGCGGGCACGAGCAGCAGCAGGAGCAGCACGGGGATGACGGACGCCTGCCAGCTGAGGAGGACGGGCGGTCCGGCGAGTGCGCCGGAGTCGCCGAGGCGGTCGGCGACCCACTGGGCGACGCCGCCGGACATGACCCCGCCGAGGGCGCAGGCCAGCATGGCGGTGGCCGGTCCTCCGAGTCCGGCGAGGGCGGTACGGGGATCGCGGCGGGGCCGCTGGAGCAGCAGGGCGACGGCGCCGAGGGCGACGACGAGTCCGCCCTGGGCGAGGGTGAGCGCCCCGAAGGCGGCGTTCCCGGGGAGGGTGCCGGCGGAGTTCCAGCCGGGCCGCTCCCCGGCGGTGTGCAGGGCGGTCAGGGCGAGGAGGACGAGCGCGGCGGCGGGCAGCCGGGTGAAGAGGGCGCTCTCGACGCGCTGGTCGAGCCGGCGTTCGCTGCGGCCTCGGGCGCAGACCGACCACAGGACGACGGCGGCGACCGCCAGCAGGGCGGCCCGCAGGGCGAGTCCGGTCGCGGCGAGGCCGCCGGTGTCGTGGCGGGCGGGTGCGGCGGCGAGGGCGCCGGCGACCGTGAGGAACCCTGCGGCGGTGTGCGCGGCGCGCAGCCGGGCGACGAGCCGCCTCCCATACCAGAATCCGGGCCGTCCGAGCGCGGGCCGCGGGTCCTCGGGCGGCGCGGGGGCGGGCGGTACGGATCCGGGTGGTTTGGATCCAGACAGTTTGGATCCAGGTGGATTGGATCCAGGTGGATTGGATCCAGACCGTTCGGATCCAGACCGTTCGGATCCAGGTGGTACCGGCCCGGGCAAGGTCTCGTCGGTGGGTGGGCGCTGGGCCTCGTACGCGCTCCAGGTGCGGTGGGAGAGGTACCAGAGGAGCCCGACGAGGGCGGCCGGGAGGGCGGCGGCGAGGGCGAGCCGGCGGCCGGGCCCCGACCACCAGCCGCCCCGGTCGGCGGCGAGGAAGCCGAGCCAGGCGCGGCCGTCGGCGCAGCCCGCGGTGCCGGCGCACTGCCAGGCCGTCAGGTCGAGGGCGACCTCGCAGGCGGCGGCGGTGAGCAGCACGGTGAGGCTGAGGGCGAGGAGGCGGACGAGGACGCCGTAGAGCCGGAGGAGGCCGGGGCGGCCGGCGGTGGGCGGCCGCATCCAGTGCGCGAGGTTGACCACCATGAACGGCAGGAGCAGCAGCCAGAGGGCTCGGGCGCCGTCGCCGGAGGTGAGGTTGGACCAGACGTACGCCTCCGGCACCGGCCGGGCGGCGTACCGCCCGGGATGGGCCTCGGCGTCGAGGTCCTCGGCGCGCCGGTGCACGGCGGCGGTCTCGTCGCCGGTGACCCGTACGGTCCTGGCGTCGTCCAGCATGGACTGGGGGGTGGCACCGCCGACTCCGTGGACGAGGAGTTCGAGCGCCGCGCCCCCGTGCTCCGGGGCGGGTGTGGCAGGGGACACTTAGGAGTCCTCCTCTCGGGAGTGGGAGGATGCGACGTCGGCTCCAGGATCGCGGACGACCGTGTGCCCGCGCACGGTCTCTCACCGAATCCGACAGCCATCCCCTCGTCTCCTGCGGAAGGACCGGCCCCGGCGGTGACTGACAATCAGAACCTCCTCGCGGAGCAGCGACGCGCCCTGATCCTCGACGAGGTGCGGCGGCGCGGCGGCGTACGGGTCAACGAACTGACCCGGCGGCTCGGCGTCTCGGACATGACCATCCGCCGCGACCTGGACGCGCTGGCCCGGCAGGGCATGGTCGCGAAGGTGCACGGCGGGGCCGTACCGGTGACGGAGCCGAGCACGCACGAGCCGGGGTTCGAGGCGAAGTCGGTGCTGGAGCCGAGCGCGAAGGACGAGATCGCCCGGGAGGCGGCGTCGCTGGTGCTGCCGGGTTCGGCGATCGCGCTGTCGGGCGGGACGACGACGTACGCGCTGGCACGGCAGCTCCTGGACGTGCCGGACCTGACCGTGGTGACGAACTCGGTCCGGGTGGCGGACGTCTTCCACGAGGCGCGCCAGACGGCCGGCGAGGGCCGGCGGGCGGCGACGGTGGTGCTGACGGGCGGGGTGCGGACGCCGTCGGACGCGCTGGTGGGACCGGTGGCGGACCGGGCGGTCCGCTCGCTCCACTTCGACCTGCTCTTCCTGGGTGTGCACGGCCTGTCGGTGGAAGCGGGCCTGTCGACGCCGAACCTCGCGGAGGCGGAGACGAACGGCTGCCTGATCCGGTCGGCGCGCCGGGTGGTGGTGGTCGCGGACCACACCAAGTGGGGGACGGTGGGCCTGAGTTCCTTCGGGACCCTCGACGAGGTGGACACCTGGGTGACCGACCGGGGCATGGCGGCGGAGGTGCGGGCCGAGGTCACCGAGCACGTGCCGGGGCTGCTGGTGGCGGGCGAGACGGCGGCGTGAGCCGCTTCCGGGTGGTGCGGGCGGTGCCGCTGACTCCGGCGGAGGCGTGGCGGCGGCTGACGGACTGGCCGGCGCACGGCCGGCAGGTGCCGCTGACGCGGACGGCGGTCCTGACGTCCGGCCCGAGCCGGGCCGGGACCCGTTTCACGGCGCGCACCGGGCTCGGCCCGCTGGGCTTCGACGATCCGATGGAGGTGGTCCGCTGGGAGCCGCCGCGCGGGGACCGGCCCGGAGTGTGCCGACTGGAGAAGTACGGGCGCCTGGTGCGGGGTTGGGCCGAGATCGAGGTGGCTCCGGAGGCCGGCGGCAGCCGGGTGGTGTGGACCGAGGAACTGTCGGTACGCGGACTGCCGCGCGCCTTCGACGGGGTGCTGGCGCGGGCGGGGCGGGTGGTGTTCGGCAGAGCGGTGGACGGGCTGCTGAAGGCGCCCTCCGGGGCCGGGCGGTGAGGTGTGCGCCGCCGGCGCCTCCGGGCCGCGGGCCCCTCCAGGCGGCGGGCCGTGCGGGGGTGCCGGGCGGTGCAGGGTGCGCCTCCGGAACCTCCGGAGGCGGGCGGTGAGGCATGCGCCGCCGTCCGGCCGGGGGCATCTTTCGGACGATGGCGTTCCCCCGCCAACACATATCCCTCGAACGGGCTTTCGCGCTGACAGGCTGTCAGTTAGGGTGCGTCTTCCACTCATCCGGGAGGTCCGGTCCATGCCACGCCGACTGCGGCCGGTGGAGCTCGGCTTCACCGCCACCGCGCCCGTCCGCCTCGCCTTCGAGGCCACCCTCCAGGCGCCGCCGGCGGCGGTCTACCGCTCGATCGCGGTGGAAGTGGGCAGCCTGCCCGCCTGGTTCACCCCGGTCGCCTCCGCCATCCCGCTCGACGACGGGGCGCGCCGGACGATCCGGCTGCGCGGCGGGATCCGGTTCGAGGAGACGATCCTGGCCTCCGAACCGGACCTGCGCTACGCCTACCGGGTGGACCTCACCAACGCGCCCGCGGTCTCCGCGCTGGCCGAGGAGTGGGCCCTGGCCCCGGACGGCTCCGGGACCCGGCTGCGCTGGACGATGGCCGCCGACGGCCCCGCCCCCTTCCGCACCGGACTGCGGCTCGCCTCCCCCGGCCTCGACCTCTCCTTCCGGCGCGCCGCCGCCGCGCTGGACCGGCGGCTCACTCCGGCCAGACGCCCGTCGCCAGGAAGCGCTCGATAGCGGCGGCGTACGGGGCGACGTCGAGGCCCTGCTCGGCGAGCCAGGCGTCCGAGTAGTACTTGTCGAGGTAGCGGTCGCCCGGGTCGCACAGGAGGGTGACGACGCTCCCGGTGCGCTCCTCGGCGACCATCTCCGCGACGATCTTGAGGGCGCTCCACAGGCCGGTGCCGGTGGAGCCGCCCGCCTTCCGTCCGATCGCACCCTCCAGGGCGCGGACGGCGGCGACGCTCGCCGCGTCCGGGACCTTCATCATGCGGTCGATGGCTCCGGGCACGAAGCTGGGCTCCATCCGGGGCCGGCCGATGCCCTCGATGCGGGAGCCGCAGTCGGAGGTGGCGTCGGGGTCGTGGTGCACCCAGCCGTCGAAGAAACAGGAGTTCTCCGGGTCGGCGACGCAGATCCGGGTGTTCTGCTGCGTGTAGTGGACGTAGCGGGCGATGGTGGCGGAGGTGCCGCCGGTGCCGGCGGTGGCCACGATCCAGGCCGGTTCGGGGTACCGCTCCAGGCGGAGCTGCTGGTAGATCGACTCGGCGATGTTGTTGTTGCCGCGCCAGTCGGTGGCCCGTTCGGCGTAGGTGAACTGGTCCATGTAGTGGCCGCCGGTGCGCGTCGCGAGCGCCGCGGCCTCCTCGTACATCCGGCGCGAGTCGTCGACGAAGTGGCACTGCCCGCCGTGGAACTCGATGAGCCGGCACTTCTCGGGGCTGGTGGTGCGGGGCATCACGGCGACGAAGGGGACGCCGATGAGCTTCGCGAAGTACGCCTCCGAGACGGCCGTCGAGCCGCTGGACGCCTCGATGACGGGCTTGCCGGGCCGGATCCAGCCGTTGCAGAGCGCGTACAGGAAGAGCGAGCGGGCCAGTCGGTGCTTGAGGCTGCCGGTCGGGTGGGTGGACTCGTCCTTGAGGTAGAGGTCGATCCGCCACTTCTCGGGGAGCGGGAAGCGCAGGAGGTGGGTGTCGGCGGAACGGTTGGCGTCGGCCTGGACCTTGCGGACGGCCTCCTTCAGCCAGGCGCGGTACGCCGGGTCGGTGCGGTCGACGTCCACGGTGGCCATCGCCTCGCCGGCGTGGGGGGTGATGCTGGGGGCGGTGCTCAACGGTTCTCTCCTCGCTGTCCCGCCGGGTCGGAACCCGGCTTCCCAATGCCGACGATACCGCTCCGACCTGGGCAAACGTTCACTTTGACGCTCCATAGGAACGCCTTGGGGAACACCTGAGCGGGGCCCCTGGCGTGCGGGCCGACGGCCCGGCACACTGGGAGGGACGGGCAGCCGGAAGGGGTGGAGCGGCAATGGCGGAACCGGAGTTCACTGCCAGGGGCGTACGGATCGAGCGGTGGCCGCGCTCGCTGACCCGGGCCGGGGAGGTCCGCATCGAGGACGGCCGGCTCGCGCTGCTCACGAGTTACGGCTCCGAGATCGACAGCGCGCCCGTCAAGGCGGTACGGGCGGGCCGCCCGTGGTTCGCGAAGGGCGACGAGACGGTGGCGACGGTGAACGGCACCCGCTACCGGCTGACCATGGACGCCGCCGGGGAGGACGACGCCCGGGACGCCGAGCAGGCGGGCCGTTTCCTCGCCGCGCTCAGGCGGGCCGGCGGCGGCGAGTGACCCGCTCGGCGCGGCGCTGACCTGGGGAAGCTCGCGGCGGGTTGCGGCGGGGTGACGGCTGGTTCACGCTGGAATCACCTCACTGAGGGTTCAACGGTGGTGACACTGTGCTCAGTGCGCCGCCCTGATGTACCGCATGACAGATCCGAATCTCCGTTCTTCAGGACTACTTCGGGGAGTCGCAGCCGTGATCAGCGAGCCGAGCAGGTTTTACGCGGTGGAGCTCCAGGCCCTGCCGTCGCGGATCGGTCAGATCCGCAGGATCGTCGCCGCCCATCTGCGCCATTGGCGCCTCGACGCCTTGGTCGATCCCGTCCAACTGGGAGTGACCGAGCTGTTGAGCAATGTGCACCGCCATGCGCAGCCCGACAAGGAGTGCACCGTCGAGCTGGAACTCCTGCTCGACCGGCTGACCGTCTCGGTCCGGGACAACGATCCTCGGATACCGGTGGCGACGGAGTCGGCCTTCCTCGACCTGTGGGACGAGCCGGACGCGCTCGCCACCTCCGGCCGTGGCCTCGCCATCGTCGGGGCGCTCAGCGACAGCTGGGGCGTCCGGCCGCGGGGCGCGAGCGGCAAGGTCGTCTGGTTCACCCTGACGGCGCCGCCGCCCTCCGACGGGCCGGCCGCGGCCGGCGCCGAGGCCGGGTTCGGCTTCGGGCTCGGGCTCGACGCGGTGCCGCTCGCCCCGATCGTCTCGTACAGCCGGCTCGCGGGCGTCCCCCTGGGCACGCCTGCGGAGGCCCCGGCGCTCGCGGCGAGCGGCGCCCGCGCCTGAGCGCAGGCGCGGACGCGGGCGTCAGGCGGTGGCCACCAGCGTCAGGTACGCGATGCCGAGGACGTCCCGGTAGCCGTTCAGCCAGCCGGAGCGCTGCCGGTCGACCCGCTCGCGGGTCTCGGCGGCCAGCGGGTGGTCCGGGTGGGCGGCGAGCCACAGCTCGGTGTCGTACCGGTAGCCGGACTCGAAGTGCTCCCACTCGTCACGGCTCGCCGTCTCGATCCACGCCGGGCGGAACCCCGCCGCGAGCGCCAGGTCGACGAGCTCCCCCAGCGGGAGGTGGTCGCCGGTGCTCGCGCCGGGCCACATCCCGGCGAGCTCCGCGTCGGTGGGGGGCCGCTCCCAGAAGCCCTCGCCGAGCACGACCAGGCCGCCGGGCCGGACGAGGCGGCGCAGCTCGCGCAGCACCTCCGCCGGGTCGTACGGCAGCTCCGGGTCGCACAGCGCCTGGCTGGAGCCGAGGCAGAGGACCGCGTCGACGGGGCCGCGCTCGCTGCCGCGGGCGGACTCCTCGACGAAGGTGGCGCGGCCGGCGAGGCCGCGTTCCGCCGCGAGTGCCCGGCCGCGGGCGAGGTCCTCGGCGTTGATGTCGATGCCGATGCCCTGGGCGCCGGGCGCGGCGCCGAGGATCCGCAGCAGCAACTCGCCCCAGCCGCAGCCGATGTCGAGGACGGTGGCCGGACCGGAGTCGGCGATGCGGCGGACCAGCCGCCCGGCCCGCTCCTCGGAGAGCGGGCCGTGGAAGGTGAGGGCGCCCAGGCGCGGCGGGAGCGGGGCGTCGGAAGTGATCATGGACGGGGACGTTACCCGCCCGCGCCCCGGACGCCCACCTCCTTTTACGTGGGCCCCCTCGGCTCAGGCGGGGGCGCCGGCCAGGGCGGTCAGGGGGTCGTCGAGGACCGGCTGCCAGGCCAATTCGGCCGCGCCCACCAGGCTGTTGTGGTCCAGGGTGCAGGGGAGGATCGGGACGCCGCCGCTGCGGCCCCACAGGCTCCGGTCGGCGACGACCGCGCGCAGCCGCTCCGGGTCGGCGTCGAGCAGCTCGCGGTGGAGGCCGCCGAGGATGATCCGGTCCGGGTTGAGGATGTTCACCAGGCCGGCGAGGCCCAGGCCGAGACGGTCGATCAGCTCCTCCACCGCCACCCGCACCCCCGGGTCGTCCGGCGCCGTCCGCAGCAGGTCGCGGGCCTGCTGGAGCAGGGACACCTCGGGGCCCGGCGCCCGGCCGGCCACCGTGAGGAAGGCCAGCGGGTCGGTCTCCACGTCCAGGCAGCCGCGGCCGCCGCAGTGGCAGGGCCGGCCCTCCGGATTGACCGTCAGGTGGCCCACCTCCAGGGCGAGCCCCGAACTGCCGGTGTGCAGACGCCCGTCGAGGACCAGCGCCCCGCCGACGCCCCGGTGCCCGGTCGCCACGCACAGCAGGTCGCGGGCGCCGCGCCCGGCGCCGTGCCGGTGCTCGGCGAGCGCGGCGAGGTTGACGTCGTTGGCGGTGAAGGCCGGGCCCTCGATCCCGGCGGACCGGATCCGCTCGGCGAAGATCTCGCGGACCGGCGCCCCGGCCGGCCAGGCCAGATGGAGCGGGTTGAGCGCGGTGCCCTCGGGCTCGGCGACCGCGGACGGCACGGCGAGGCCGGCGCCGACGCAGCGCCGCCCGCTCTCACGGAGCAGCGCCGCCCCCGCGTCGACGACCGCGCCGAGGACCTGCGCCGGGTCGGCCGAGACCGTCACCGAGCCGGGGACGGTGGCGACGAGGGTGCCGCCGAGGCCGACCAGCGCGGCCCGGAAACCGTCGGCGTGGACCTGGGCGGCGAGCGCCACGGGCCCCTTCTCGTCGACGGCGAGCCGGTGCGAGGGCCGGCCCTGGGAACCGGCGGCGGCCCCGGGATTGGAGTCGACCCGGATGAGCCCGAGGGCCTCCAGCTCGGCGGCGACGGCACCGGCGGTGGCCCGGGTGACGCCCAGCTCGGCGGTGAGGACGGCCCGCGTCGGCGCCCGGCCGGTGTGCACCAGCTCCAGCGCGGGGCCGAGCGCGCTGCGCCCCCTGTCCAGCCGAGTACGCGTCGTCGTCGCCTTGCCGTTCATGCGCCCGAGTCTGCCATGATCGGGGCCGCCCGCCGGACCCGGCCGGACCGGTCCTCCGGTCACGGCCTCGGGAGCAGGCCCACCTCGCGGCCGAGGCGTTCGGCGGCGACGGCGAAGAAGGCGTCCCGGTCCTCGACGACCCGGTTGAACTGGCCGAAGACCTCGAACGAGATCAGGCCGAAGAGCTGTGCCCACGCGGCGGCGAGGGCGACGGCGAGGGCGGGCGGCAGGCCGGGGGTCACATCGGCGGCGAGCCGCTCCGCCTCCGGCGCGAGGGCGTCCGGGAGCGGCGGCAGCGCGACGCCCTCGGCCTCGTACGCGGCGCGGGCGGTTCCCACCAGGAGCATCGCGACGCGGGCGGCCGGGCCGACGGTGTCCCGGGGGGCGGTGTAGCCGGGGACCGGAGAGCCGTAGATGAGGGCGTACTCGTGGGGGTGGGCGACGGCCCAGACGCGCACGGCGCGGCAGACGGCGGTCCACTGCGCGAGGTGGTCGCCGGGGGCCGTGCGGACGGCCGCGGCGTGGGCCTGCTCGGCGGCGGCGCCGACGGCGTCGTACGCGTCGATGATGAGCGCCGTCAGCAGCTCGTCGCGGCTGAGGAAGTAGCGGTAGAGCGCCGAGGAGACCATGCCGAGCTCGCGGGCGACGGCGCGCAGCGAGAGCTTGGCGGCGCCCTCGGCGGCGAGCTGCCGGCGGGCCTCGTCCTTGATGGCGGCGGTGATCTCGACCCGGGCGCGGGCGCGGGCTCCTTGAACGGTGGTCATGGGGGCAGTCTGCCACGTTTCGGAGCGGCGCACTGAAACGAGAGCAGTGCTCTTGCTTGTGAGCGGCGATCCATGCAGACTGTTCTCAAGCGAGAGCAGTGCTCACGATTCAGGGAAGCGGTACGAAACGAGAGCATCGCTCGCGTAAGCAACGCCTACCGACCTCGCCCGCCCCGCACCCTCCAGGAGGATCCGATGTCCGCCGAGACCACCGCCCACGTCATGAAGCCCGGCTGGTTCACCGTCCACGTCGTCAACCGCTCCGTCGCCTGGCTGACCCGCCGCGGCATCAGCGTCTGGGGCTCGCGGGTCCTCGCCGTCCGGGGCCGCAAGAGCGGCGTCTGGCGGACCACGCCGGTGAACGTGCTCACCCTCGACGGCGAGCGCTACCTGGTCGCCCCGCGCGGCCACGTCCAGTGGACCCGCAACATGCGGGCGGTCGGCGGCGGCGAGCTGCACCTCGGCAAGCGGGTAGAGCCGTTCACCGCGGCCGAGGTAGGCGAAGACGACGCCAAGGTGGCGGTGCTGCGCGCCTACCTCAAGCGCTGGAAGGCCGAGGTCGGCGTCTTCTTCGGCGGTGTCGGCCCGGACTCCACCGACGACGAGCTGCGCGCCGTCGCGCACAAGCACCCCGTGTTCCGCATCACGTCCGCCGGAAACGCGTGAGGGTGGGCGCGGCCCCGGAGGCCCGCACCCACCCTCGTACTTCTCCTCGTACTTCTCCCCGTACTCGTCCCCCGGCGACGCGCGGTCGTCAGAGCGCGCCGGCCGACTCCTCCGGAGCGGTGGCGGCGTCCTCCTCGTCCCTGCGGGTCACGCCACGGCCCGCCGGGCCGACGCCCGACTCCGTGTCCATGCGCTTGTCGAGGACTTCGAGGGCCCGTCGGGCCAGGCCGTTCGAGCGGACCATGCCGCCGAGCGTGGCCGAGCCCCGGGTGATGTCCGCGAACGCCTTCCAGGCCGGCCGCACCCCCGTGATCACCGCGTGCAGCAGCCCCGGGCGGCGCTCGAAGACGGAGAGCATCCGCCGCCCCACCGCCATCTCCACCCCGAGCCCGGCCTTGATCGCGAAGGCGTAGTTCAGCGCCTGGCGCCGGGCGTCCACCGCGTCGCCGGCCTCCGCGACCCGGACCGCCCACTCGCCGGCGAGCCGGCCGGAGCGGAGCGCGTACGAGATGCCCTCGCGGGTCCACGGTTCGAGCAGGCCCGCCGCGTCGCCGCAGACCAGGACCCGGCCGCGGGAGAGCGGGGAGTCGTCGGTGCGGCAGCGGGTGAGGTGGCCGGAGGAGAGCGCGGGCTCGAAGCCGGCGAGGCCGAGCCGGGCGACGAAGTCCTCCAGGTACCGCTTGGTCGCCGCGCCCTCGCCGCGCGCCGAGATGACGCCGACCGTGAGGGTGTCGCCCTTCGGGAACACCCAGCCGTAACTGCCGGGCATGGGGCCCCAGTCGATGAGGATCCGGCCCTTCCAGTCCTCCGCCACCGACGGCGGCACCGGGATCTCCGCCTCCAGGCCCAGGTCCACCTGGCCAAGCTTCACCCCGACGTGCGCCCCTATCCGGCTGGCGCTGCCGTCCGCGCCGACCACGGCCCGCGCCAGCACCGTCTCGCCGTCGGCGAGGACCACCGCGACGGTCCGCCGGTCCGGCACGGAGGGGCCGTGCTGCTCCACCCGGGTCACGGTGGCGCCGGTGCGCAGCTGGGCGCCGGCCTTCTGCGCGTGCTCGACGAGCTGGGCGTCGAACTCGGGCCGGTTGACGAGCCCGAAGAGCATCCGGCGCGAGCGGCGGGTGCGGGCGAAGCGGCCTTCGAGGGAGAAGGTGACCGCGTGCACCCGGTCCAGGAAGGGGAGTTCGAAGCCGGGCGGCAGGGAGTCGCGGGAGGGGCCGATGATGCCGCCGCCGCAGGTCTTGTACCGGGGCAGCTCGGCCTTCTCCAGGAGCAGCACCCGGCGGCCCGCGACGGCCGCCGCGTACGCCGCCGAGGCACCGGCCGGGCCGGCGCCGACGACCACGACGTCCCACACCTCGGGCCGGTCGCCGTCGTCGGCGGAGTCGCCCGCGGAGTCGCCCGCGAAGTCGTCCACGAAACCGGGCTCCCCGCCGGGTGCCGCGCCCGACGCCACACCGGACGGCTCGACGGCCGGGACCGAATCGCCGGGCGCGAGCGGCTCGATGGGCTCCGGACCGGCGTTCTCTGCGTTCTCGCTGCTCACGATGTGCTTCTGCTCCTGATCCGACCGGCGTCTGCTTCCCGCATCCTACGGCTCGGTAGGCCGGAGCCCGGTCGTAGGATCGACGGTGCGAACGCCGTACCACCCGATACGCCGTTCGTTCCCCATACCCTCAACGTCGCACCCACGAGGAGCGTGCCCATGTCGCCGAATCCGATCGCCGAGACCGTCCAGTCCCTGATGCCTCGCGCGAAGGCCGAGCTGACGGAGCTGGTCGCCTTCGAGTCGGTCGCGGACGAGGCCGTGGCGCCCCGAAGCGAGTGCGAGGCCGCCGCGAACTGGGTCGCCGACGCCCTGCGCGCCGAGGAGTTCCAGGACGTGGCGCTGCTCGACACCCCGGACGGTTCGCAGTCGGTCTACGGCGTTCTGCCAGGCCCTGCGGACGCCCCGACGGTGCTCCTCTACGCCCACTACGACGTACAGCCGAAGCTCGACGAGTCGGCGTGGCTGACCCCGCCGTTCCAGCTGACGGAGCGCGAGGACGGCCGCTGGTACGGCCGCGGCGCCGCCGACTGCAAGGGCGGCTTCATCCTGCACCTGCTCGCCCTGAGAGCCCTCAAGGCCAACGGCGGCGTGCCGGTGACCGTCAAGATGATCGTCGAGGGCTCGGAGGAGCAGGGCACCGGCGGTCTGGAGCGGTACGCGGAGCAGCACCCCGAGCTGCTCGCCGCCGACACCATCGTGATCGGCGACGCGGGCAACTTCCGCGTCGGCCTGCCGACGGTGACCGCGACCCTGCGCGGCATGACGATGATCCGGGTGCAGATCGACACCCTGGAGGGCAACCTCCACTCGGGCCAGTTCGGCGGGGCCGCGCCGGACGCGCTCGCCGCGCTCATCCGGGTCCTGGACTCGCTGCGGGCCGAGGACGGCTCGACGGTGATCGACGGGCTGCCGGCGGACGCCGTGTGGGAGGGCCTCCAGTACCCGGAGGAGCAGTTCCGGGCCGACGCCAAGGTGCTGCCGGGCGTGGAGCTGCCGGGCTCCGGGTCGGTCGCCGACCGCATCTGGGCGCGTCCGGCCGTCACCGTCATCGGCATCGACTGCCACCCGGTGGCGGGCGCGACCCCGTCGATCCCGCGCACCGCCCGCGCCCAGATGAGCCTGCGGGTGGGGCCCGGCCAGGACGCGGCCAAGGCGACCGAGCTGCTCTTCGCCCACATCGAGAAGCACACGCCGTGGAACGCGCGGGTGACCCTGGAGCAGGTCGGCCAGGGCCAGCCGTTCCAGGCGGACACCTCCAGCCCGGCGTACGCGTCGATGGCCGAGGCGATGCGGGTGGCGTACCCGGGCCAGGAGATGCAGGCGGCCGGCATGGGCGGCTCGATCCCGCTGTGCAACACGCTCGCCACGCTCTACCCGGAGACGGAGATCCTGCTCATCGGCCTGAGCGAGCCGGAGGCGCAGATCCACGCGGTGAACGAGTCCGTGTCGCCGGAGGAGCTGGAGCGGCTCTCCGTCGCCGAGGCGCTGTTCCTGGTGAACTACGCGAACGCGCGCCGGGCCTGACGCTCCGACCTCCGACGGCCGTCGGGGCCGGTCCGCGGCGACCGGCCCCGACGGCCTTCCGTCTTTCCGCGCTGGGCGAAGCTCGCCGAGAGCGTAGAACGCTCCGGCGGGCGGGCCTCCTTGCGTACGTTCGCCGTATGGAAGCCCTCAGGATCACGCCCCGGCTGCACCTGCTCGACTACGGGATCGGGCAGGCGTACCTGTGGCGCGACGACAGCGAACTGACCCTGGTGGACGCCGGCTGGGCCGGCTCGGCGGACGCCACGACCGGGGCGATACGGGGTGCGGGCCTCGACCCGGACCGGCTGGCCCGCATCGTCCTCACCCACGGCCACCGCGACCACGTGGGCGCGGCGCAGGAGCTGGCCGAGCGGCACGGCGCCGAGATCCTCGCCCACCGGCTCGACGCGCCGTACGTGCGCGGCGCGGCGCCGATGCCCCCGCCCGACCTCCTGGAGTGGGAGCGGCCGATCTGGGACCACGGCCTCACCTGCCCGGAGGCGCCGCCGACCCGGGTGGACCGGGAGGTCGAGGACGGCGAGGAGCTCGGCTTCGGGGACGGGGCGGTCGCGGTCCACGTCCCCGGGCACACCCCCGGTTCGATGGCGGTCCATCTCCCCCGCCACGGCGTGCTCTTCGCGGGCGACACCGTTGCCTCGGTGCGGGAGGTGACCTTCGGCGTGCTGCACGTGGACCGCGCGCGGGCCCTGGAGTCGCTGGCCCGGCTGGCGGAGCTGCGCCCGTCGGTGCTGTGCTGCGGGCACGGGCCCGCGGTGACGGAGGAGACGGCGGAGCGGCTGTCGGCGGCCGCGGCGGCGGGGGCGGTCGAACCAGGCTGACCGAGCTGACCGAGCTGACCGGGCTGACCGCGCTGACCAGGTCTCAGCCCACTGGTACGCCCGCCTCCAGGTTGAGCACCGTGCCGCGTTCGCGGGCGCGCAGGGCCCAGCGGAGGCGGTCGTAGCGGACGGGTGGGAGGAGGTCGGCGGCCTCCGCCTCGGTGACGAAGCGCCAGGCGCGGAGTTCGGCGCCGGGGAGCCGGAGCCGGTCCCGGTCGTGGGCGGCGAGCCGACCGCCGTCGAAGAGCAGGCGGAGGCCGCCGAAGCCGGGTGGCTGGGGGCGTTCCCAGTCGACGAGGAGCAGCCGGGGCACGGTGTCGAGTTCGAGGCCGATCTCCTCGGCGACCTCGCGCATCCCGGCGCGGGCGGGCGGTTCGCCGGCCTCGACGACGCCGCCGGGGAACTCCCAGCCGGGCTTGTAGGTGGGGTCGACGAGCAGGAAGCGGTCCTGGTCGTCGAAGAGGAGGACGCCGGCGGCGAGGGTCTCGCGGGTCGGCTCCGGCGTCTGGACGATCCCGCAGGGTGCGGCGAGGCCCGCCCGGACGGCGTCGGCGACGGCTCTGGCCGTCTCGGCGACGGTGAGCGCCGAGCTGTCGACGGTGTGGGCGTCGGCGCCGAGCCAGCCGTCGACGGCCTCCCGGTAGGGCGGCAGATGGGCGTGACACCAGCGGCGGACGTCGGCGTCGACGGCCGGGTCGCGGTAGTCGGCGCGGCCGTCGATCCGCGAGCGCAGGATCGTTTCCTCGGGTGCCAGGAGCACATGCCGGACGTCGATGCGGCGGGCGGCGAGGCCGCCGAAGATCTCGTCCCGGTACTCCTGCCTCAGGAGGGTCATCGGAACGACGAGCACCCCGCCGACCTCGGCGTGCAGGGCGGCCGCGGTGTCCACCACGAGCCGTCGCCAGATCGGCAGGTCCTGGTAGTCGTCCACCTCGGCGAGGCGCTTGTCGGGGAGGAGCCGGCGCAGCGCGGCGCCGGTCGCCTCGGGGTCGTACAGCGTGCTGTGCGGGATCAGTCCGACCAGTTCGCGCGCGGTGCTCGATTTGCCCGCGCCGAAAGCACCGTTGATCCAGACGATCACGATTCCCCCCTCATCGACGGCCCCCTGTGGCTTGCCCGCAACACCCTGCCACGAAAACCACGAACACACGTCCGGAGCCGAGGCGTAACGCTTCGGGCCCCGAGGTCGTTGAGAACCGCGAGCACGAGGGGGTGCGGAGATGGACCGTACGGTTCTGGAACGGTTTCCCGCGGGCGGCCCGCGAGGGCACTGGCCCGCCGAGGAGTACGCGGGCGCGCGCCGCGAGGAGGGGGTGCCGGCCCGGGTGGTGATGGACCTGGCCTCGGACGCCTTCCTGGTCGTGGTCGAACAGCGCACCCCACAGCAAGCGGAGCCCCGGGCCCTTCCCGTACGCGAGTGAGCACGACGCCGGGCGGGCACGGAGCCCGGCGGCGCCCGACCAGCACAGAGCCCGGCCGGCGTGGGGCCCGGCGGGCGCGGGCCCAGCGGGCGCGGGCCCGGCGGGCGCGGGCCCGGCGGGCGCGGGCCCGGCGGGCGCGGGCCCGGCGGGCATCGGCGAGCGCGAAGTCCCCGGCCTTTCCCGTACGCGAGTAAGCACGGCGCCCGGCCGGCGCGGAGCCCGACCGGCACCCGGCGAGCACGGAGGCCCGGGCCTTTCCCGTACGCGAGTAAGCGCGGCGCCCGGTGGGCGCGCAGCCCGGCGGCGCCCGACCAGCACAGAGCCCGGCACGGAGCCCGGCCGGCGTGGGGCCCGGCGGGCGCGAGCCCGAGCGGCGCGAGCCCGAGCGGCGCGAGCCCGAGCGGCGCGAGCCCGAGCGGCGCGAGCCCGAGCGGCGCGAGCCCGAGCGGCGCGAGCCCGAGCGGCGCGAGCCCGAGCGGCGCGAGCCCGAGCGGCGGCCGGTCAGTGCGGCTCGAGCCCGAGCGGCGCGAGCCCGAGCGGTGGACGGTCAGTGCGGCGTGCGGGTCGCGGCGGCGGCGCCCAGGAGGCCCGCGTCCGGGCCGGTGGCGGCGGGGACGACGGTCAGGCTGCGGGCGAAGGAGAGCGTGGCGTAGTCGGTGAGGGCGCGCCGCAGCGGGGCGAAGAGGACCTCGCCGGCGCCGGCGACTCCCCCGCCGATCACCGCGATGTCGACCTCGACGAGGTGCGCGGTGGCGGCGATGCCGGCCGCGAGCGCGCGGGCGGCCCGCGCGAAGGCGGCGAGGGCCGCCGGGTGGCCGGCGCGCGCGGCCTCGGCCACCGCGGCGGCCGAGGCGTCGCCGTCGGGGCCGGGACGCCAGCCGCCGTCGAGGGCGTGGCGGGCGATGTGCGGGCCGCTGGCGAGGCGTTCGACGCAGCCCCGGCCGCCGCAGGCGCAGGGGTCGCCGTCGAGGTCGACGCTGAGGTGGCCGATGTGGCCGGCGTTGCCGGTGGGGCCCGGGTGGAGGCGGCCGCCCAGGACGAGGCCGCCGCCGACGCCGGTCGAGACGACGAGGCCGAGGGCGTCGGCGTGGCCGCGGGCCGCGCCGAGCCAGTGCTCGGCGGCGGTCATGGCGACGCCGTCGCCGACGAGGGTGACCGGCCGGCCGCCGGTGTGCTCCCGGACCCGCTCGACCAGCGGGAAGCCGCGCCAGCCGGGCACGTTGACCGGGCTGACGGTGCCCCGGGCGGCGTCGACGGGGCCCGCGCTGCCGATGCCGACGGCCTCGGCGGCCTCCCAGGACGGGGAGGTGGCGAGGGCGTCGAGCACGGCGCCGACCGCCCCGAAGACGGTCTCCGCGCCCTCCCGCGCCGGGGTCGGCCGCTGGGCGCGGGCCAGGATCCGTCCGTCGGCGTCGACCAGCGCCCCGGCGATCTTGGTGCCGCCGAAGTCGAGCGCGACGACGGGGGGTGCCGGGCTCACGGGAGCGGGAGCGGAAGCGGGTGTGGTGCGCATGCCGGTAGGTTCTCACGGCCCCACGTACCGCCCACCGACGGGGTGACAACGTTATCAAGCGCACTATGCTCGGACGGGCGGCGCATGGTCCGCCGGACCCGCGCACGCCCTACCGGAGGAACCCCGCACCGTGGCCGAGACCACCCGCCCCGAGTCCCGCTACGGCAACAGGCCCACGATGAAGGACGTCGCCGCCCGGGCGGGCCTCGGCCTGAAGACGGTCTCGCGGGTGGTGAACGGCGAGCCGGGGGTCACTCCGGAGACCGAGGGGCGGGTCCGCGAGGCCATCGACGCGCTCGGTTTCCGCCGCAACGACAGCGCGCGGGTGCTGCGGAAGGGGCGGACGGCGACCGTCGGGCTCGTCCTGGAGGACCTCGCCGACCCGTTCTACGGGCAGCTCAGCCGCGCCGTGGAGGAGGTGGCGCGGGCCCACGGCACGCTGCTGATCAACGGCTCCAGCGCGGCCGACCCCGGGCGGGAACAGGAGCTGGCGCTGACGCTCTGCGCGCGCCGGGTGGACGGTCTGATCGTGATCCCGGCCGGGGACGACCACCGGTATCTGGAGCCGGAGATGCGCGCGGGCGTGGCCACGGTCTTCGCCGACCGCCCGGCCGGACGCCTCGACGCGGACACCGTCCTCTCGGACGGCGTCGGCGGGGCCCGCGAGGGCGTGGCGCACCTGATCGCCCACGGGCACCGGCGGATCGGCTTCGTCGGCGACCGGCCGCGGATCCACACGGCGGCGGAGCGGCTGCGCGGCTACCGGGCGGCGATGGCGGAGGCGGGGCTGCCGGTCGACGAGCGGTGGGTGGCGCCCGGGTCCACGGAACCGGAGCGGGTGGCGGCGGCGCTCGCCGGGATGCTGTCCGGCCCCGAGCCGGTGACGGCGCTCTTCGCGGGCAACAACCGGGTCACCGTCACCGCCGTCCGGATGCTCGCCGGGCGGAGCGGCGGGGAGCACCCGGTGGCGCTGGTCGGCTTCGACGACGTCGAGCTCGGTGACGTCCTGGGCGTCACGGTGATCGCCCAGGATCCGGCCGCGCTCGGCCGGACGGCCGCCGAGCTGCTCTTCCGGCGGCTCGACGGGGCCGCGGAGGCGCCCCGCCGGGTCGTCATCGGGACGCGGCTCCTCGCCCGGGGTTCGGGCGAGGTCCCGCCGCCGCCCGCCGGATGATCAGCGGCCGGCGCCGGCGGTGAGGTCGCCGCGGCGCGGGGCGGCGAAGCGCTCCACGTCGGCGCGGGTCATGCCGGTGAGGGCGTCGACCTCGGCGGTGTCGAGGGCTCCGCACTGCAGGCCGCGCAGCAGGTAGGAGGAGAGCGCCTTGGCGGTGGCGGGCTCGTCCATGACGTCGCCGCCGGCGTGGTTGGCGTAGGCGGAGAGGCGCTTGGCGGCGGTCTCGAAGCCCTCGCGGTAGAAGGCGAAGACGGCGGCGTAGCGGGTGGGGATGTGGCCCGGGTGCATGTCCCAGCCCTGGTAGTAGGCGCGGGCCAGGGCGCGGCGGGTGAGGCCGTAGTGCAGCTTCCACGCCTCGTGGACGTGGGCCGTGGAGCCGACCGGGAGGACGTTGGTGGAGCCGTCGGAGACGCGTACGCCGGTGCCGGCGGCGGCGACCTGCATGATCGCCTTGGCGTGGTCGGCGGCCGGGTGGTCACTGGCCTGGTAGGCGGCGGAGACGCCGAGGCAGGCGCTGTAGTCGAAGGTGCCGTAGTGGAGACCGGTGGCTCGGCCCTCGGCGGCGTCGATCATGCGGGCGACGGCCGCGGTGCCGTCGGCGGCGAGGATGGACTGGCTGGTCTCGATCTGGATCTCGAAGCCGAGGCGGCCGGCGTCGAGGCCGTGGGTCTTCTCGAAGGCCTCCAGGAGGCGCACGAAGGCGGTGACCTGCTCGGGGTAGGTGACCTTCGGGAGGGTGAGGACGAGGCCGTCGGGCAGGCCGCCGCTCTCCAGGAGGCCGGTGAGGAAGACGTCGGTGGTGCGGATGCCGCGGTCGCGGACGGCGGCCTCCATGCACTTCATCCGGATGCCCATGTAGGGGGCGGCGGTGCCCTTGGCGTACGCCTCGTTGATCAGGCGGGCGGCGCGGGCCGCGTCGTTGTCTTCTTCGGCACCGCCGCCCCCCGCGTACCCGTCCTCGAAGTCGACCCGGAGGTCCTCGATGGGCTCGCGCTCCAGCTTGGCGCGCACGCGCGCGTACACGTCCTCGGCGAGGTCGTCGGAGAGGCCGAGGACGGCGGCGAAGGAGGCGGCGTCCGGGGCGTGCTCGTCGAGCGCGGCGAGGGCCTGGTCGCCCCAGGAGCGGATGGTGCCGGCGTCGAAGACGTTGCCGGGGACGTAGACGGTGTGGACGGGCTGGCGGGTGCCGGGGTCGCCCGGGTAGCGGCGGTCGAGCTCGGCGTCCACCGCGGCGAGGGAGGCGCTGATGCCCTCGCTGACCGCGCCCGCGAGGCTCGTCGACACCTTCTCCTGCTGACCCATCCCTGATCCCTCCTGTTTTCCGCTTCACGGAATCAACAATCCGTATAGCGAAGTTAGTAGGCCGTCGGACCTGCGTCAATGGTTGTCCGAAACGGCCAGGGGCCGCACGGCGAACTCGCCGTGCGGCCCCTGGATCCGAGAAGTCGGACCTGCGGAAGCGCTGGTCGTCAGCCCTTGCGGGCCTGGACCTCCTGGGTCAGGACCGGGACGACGTCGAAGAGGTCGCCCACCACGCCGTAGTCGACGAGGTCGAAGATCGGCGCCTCGGCGTCCTTGTTGATGGCGACGATGGTCTTCGAGGTCTGCATGCCGGCGCGGTGCTGGATCGCGCCGGAGATGCCCGCCGCGATGTACAGCTGCGGGGAGACCGACTTGCCGGTCTGGCCGACCTGGTTGGAGTGCGGGTACCAGCCGGCGTCGACGGCGGCGCGGGAGGCGCCGACGGCCGCGCCGAGCGAGTCGGCGAGGGCCTCGATGATCGCGAAGTTCTCGGCGCCGTTGACGCCGCGGCCGCCGGAGACCACGATCGCGGCCTCGGTCAGCTCCGGGCGGCCGGTGGCCTCGCGGGCGGTGCGGGAGGTGACCTTGGTACCGTGGGCCTTCTCCGAGAAGGAGACGGCCAGGGCCTCGACCGCGCCGGCGGCCGGGGCGGCCTCGACGGGGGCCGAGTTCGGCTTGACCGTGATGACCGGGGTGCCCTTGGAGACGCGGGACTTGGTGGTGAAGGAGGCGGCGAACGCGGACTGCGTCGCGACCGGGCCCTCGTCACCGGCCTCCAGGTCCACGGCGTCGGTGATGATGCCGGAGCCGATGCGGACCGCGAGGCGGGCCGCGATCTCCTTGTTCTCGGCGGAGGACGGGACGAGCACGGCGGCCGGGGACACGGCCTCGTACGCGGCCTGGAGGGCCTCGACCTTCGGGACGACGAGGTACTCGGCGAACTCGGGGGCGTCGGCGGTCAGGACCTTCACGGCACCGTGCTCGGCGAGGACGGCGGCGGTGTCGGCGGCGCCGTTGCCGAGGGCGACGGCGACCGGCTCGCCGAGGCGGCGGGCGAGGGTCAGCAGCTCCAGGGTGGGCTTGCGGACGGCTCCGTCGACGTGGTCGACGTAGACGAGAATCTCAGCCATGGGACTTCAATCTCCTGCGAACGAAAAAGGGGGCGGTCTGAGCGGCTCGCGGGAGCCTTAGATGAACTTCTGGCTCGCGAGGTACTCGGCGAGCTGCTTGCCGCCCTCGCCCTCGTCCTTGACGATCGTGCCCGCGGTGCGCGCCGGACGCTCGTCGGCGGAGTCGACGGCGGTCCAGGAGCCGGCCAGGCCGACCTCGTCCTCGTCGATGTCCAGGTCGTCGAGCTCCAGCTCCTCGACCGGCTTCTTCTTGGCGGCCATGATGCCCTTGAAGGACGGGTAGCGCGCCTCGCCCGACTGGTCCGTCACGGAGACGACGGCCGGGAGGGAGGCCTCCAGCTGCTCGGAGGCGGTGTCGCCGTCGCGGCGGCCCGTCACAGTGCCGTTGGGGCCACCCTCGACCTTGACCTCGGAGAGCAGGGTGACCTGCGGGACGCCCAGGCGCTCGGCCAGGATCGCCGGGAGGACACCCATGGTGCCGTCGGTGGAGGCCATGCCGGCGATGACCAGGTCGTAGCCGGTCTTCTCGATCGCCTTGGCGAGCACCAGCGAGGTGGCCATGACGTCGGAGCCGTGGATGGACTCGTCGTCGACGTGGACGGCCTTGTCGGCGCCCATCGACAGCGCCTTGCGGAGCGCGTCGCGCGCGTCCTCGGGGCCGACGGTCAGGACGGTCACCTCGGCGTCGTCCGCCTCCTCGGCGATCTGCAGCGCCTGCTCGACCGCGTACTCGTCGAGCTCCGACAGGAGACCGTCGACGTCCTCGCGGTCGACCGTCAGGTCGTCGGCGAACTTCCGGTCGCCAGTGGCGTCCGGCACGTACTTCACACAGACAACGATCCTCAAGCTCACGCCGGCTCTCCTACTGCATCGTCATAACTGGGCTGCCTTGTTGCTCGCAGCATAGGCGCCTGAAGGGCGGGTTTCCGGCCGGGGCGCCGGACGCCTCGACCAGATATTACTCGCCAGTACACCCAGTTCGTGACCAGTGAGCAAGCGCTCAGCACTGTGATCTGCCCAACGCGCGCGGCGCCGCCGGCGCGGGAACTCTCAGTCGCGCAGCGCGTTGAAGCGCCCCTGGTGGTACAGGAGCGGACGGCCCGCGCCGCCGGGGTCCCCCGCGACGGCCTCGGCTATGACGATCCGGTGGTCGCCGGCGGGCACCCGGGCCACCACCCGGCAGACCAGCCAGGCCTGCACCCCGTCGAGCACGGGCACGCCCTCGGGCCCCCGGCTCCAGCGGGTCGGCGCGGCGAACCGGTCGGCGCCACTGCGCGCGAAGGTGGTCGCCAGCTCCTCCTGGTGCTCGCCGAGGATGTGCACGCCGACGTGCTCCGCCTCGGCGAGCACGGGCCAGCTGGAGGAGCCGGTGCCCACGCCGAAGGAGATCAGCGGCGGGTCGGCCGCGACGGAGTTGAGCGAGGTGGCGGTGAAGCCGACGGGGCTCTCGCCGTGCGCGGTGATCACGGCGACGCCGGCGGCGTGCCGGCGGAAGACGGAGCGCAGCAGGTCGGGCGAGGCGGAGCGGGGGGCGCCGATCGCCGGAACGGAGCGGAGCTCGGGCGAGACCGTCATGGAGTCGTCCTTCGTGCGGGGCGGTGTGGAGCGGGGTCCGGGGGCGTCAGAAGCCCGGACAGCGCGCGCTCGCGTGGCGGCCCAGGTCCACATGGGCCCGGCCGTGGAGAAGGAGGTCACCGGTCACTCCGTCAGGGTGACGACGGGTGACGGTCCAGGTCAAGTGCGTATCGCGATGTGGGAGATGTGTCACCGCGTCAGAATCCCCGGGCCGGACCGCCCCAAGGGGGGTCCGGCGGCCCGGCAGGCTCACAGCGCGTGACCGAGGGCGGCGATGACGTCCGCCTTGCGGGGCTGTCCGGCGGCCCGGCGGACGATCACGCCGGCCGCGTCGAGGACGAGGACGGTGGGGGTACGGGTCACCTCCAGGTCGCGGACGAGGCCGAGGTGCTCCTCGGCGTCGATCTCCACGTGCGCCACGCCCGGCACCATGGCGGCCACCTCGTCGAGGACCCGGCGGGTGGCCCGGCAGGGCTGGCAGAAGGCGCTGGAGAACTGGACCAGCGTCGCCCGCTCCCCCAGCTCCGCGCCGCCGAGGCGCTCCGGTCCGAGCCTGCGCGTCGTCTCCGCCGTCATCCCTGGTCCCCCGTCATCCTTCTCCGGCGTTTCCCCGTCCTTCTTCCCGTGCAGCGTCGCACGCGGCCGAACGATTCCCGCCACGACCACCGCGAGTGACGAGAATCTCCCCGTACGAAGCCGCCTGGACTGGTCACGGCGGCCCACATGGGGCACGATCTGCCCAAAGCCGAAAACCTACGGCCGCGTAACTTCGCCGGGAGAGCCCTCCCACAGGCACAGAAGAAGGGGTATCTCTCCCATGGCAGAACTCGTGTACCGACCGGTGATCGGCGCCGCGCTCACCATGTTCAAGGCGCTCGATCTCAAGATCGACACACAGGGTTCGGAGCACATCCCGCGGACCGGCGGTGCCGTCCTGGTCAGCAATCACATCAGCTACCTGGACTTCATCTTCGACGGCCTGGCCGCGCTGCCGCAGAAGCGCCTGGTGCGCTTCATGGCGAAGGAGTCCGTCTTCCGCCACAAGGTCTCCGGGCCGCTGATGCGGGCGATGAAGCACATCCCGGTGGACCGCTCCCAGGGCGAGCACGCGTACAAGCACGCCCTGGAGGCGCTGCGGGCGGGCGAGATCGTCGGCGTCTTCCCCGAGGCGACCATCTCGGAGTCGTTCACGCTGAAGAGCTTCAAGTCGGGCGCCGCCCGGCTCGCCCAGGAGGCCGGGGTGCCGCTGATCCCCATGGCCCTGTGGGGCACGCAGCGGATCTGGACGAAGGGCCGGCCGCGGAACTTCAAGCGCGCGCACATCCCGGTGACGATCCGGGTCGGGGAGCCGGTGGAGGCCCCCGCCGACCAGTACGCGGGCGCGATCACGCGCCGGCTGCGCGACCGGGTCCAGGAGCTCCTGGAGGCCGCGCAGCGCGCCTACCCGGTGCGTCCGAAGGACGCCACGGACACCTGGTGGATCCCCGCGCACCTGGGCGGCACGGCACCTACCCCGGAGCAGCTGAAGGCCGCCGGGAAGTAGCCCCGCGGGTCCTCACTCGGGGTGGCGCACGGCGATCCGCGCCCCGGGGCTACCCTTCCGGAGCGGAGGAAGAGGGCGTCGGTGGTGTCGTCGCCGATGCGGGTGCGCGGCCCCTGACGCCAGTTCCGGCGGCGGCAGGTGACGGTTCTTCGGAACTCACAGTTCCGTGGGGAGCGTCCGCCAGAGGTACGGCCGGTCGGGCGCGGCTTGCAGGGTCCGGAGCACCACCGGATGAGGTTCATCGTAAAGGTCCGGATAGTCCACTTCATTGAACTCCGGGCGTACGGCCCAGGCCAGTCGCTCCTCCCCCAGCGAGAACTGGGCGTCCACGCCGGGCGGCACGTTGCCCCGTACGTCCTGCCGGGCCCAGCGCCCCTCGCCCGGCAGCCTGACCGCGACGAGCCCGTGGATCACCGGGTTCGATCCTTCGTCGTCCGCGAGCCGCTGATAGCAGAGGGCGGCCGGGATGCCCCGGGCCCGCAGGAGCGCGGCGTACGCGACGGACTTGGCGTAGCAGATGCCGGTGCCCTGCTCCAGGACGTCGGAGGCGCGCCAGGTGACGCGGAGGTCGCCGGAGTCCTGGGAGTGCGGGATGGCGTCGCGGATGAACTCGTAGGCGGCCCTGGCGTATGAGTATGCGTCGACATGGTCGGCGGCGATGCGGTCCGCCGTGGCGCGGACGAGCGGGTGATCGTGGTCGACGGCCTCACCGACGGCCAAGTAGGCCGCGATGTCGGCATGCTGCTGTGTCAGCTCCATGATCCGCGAGCATAGGAAAGCGGCCGAGCGGAGTCAATGACTTTCCGTTCGACCGCATACCTATTCAGCTTGCCGCTAGCGGGCCAGTTCTTCCTTCAGGGCCTGGAGGAAGGCGTCGACGTCGTCCTCCGTGGTGTCGAAGGAGCACATCCAGCGCACGTCGCCGGCCTGCTCGTCCCAGAAGTAGAAGCGGAACCGCTGCTGGAGCCGGCGGCTGACCTCGTGCGGGAGGCGCGCGAAGACCGCGTTGGCCTGCACCGGGTAGAGGATCTCCACCCCGTCCAGGGCGCGCACCCCGTCCGCGAGGCGGCGGGCCATCGCGTTGGCCTGCCGGGCGTTGCGCAGCCACAGGTCCTTGGCGAGCAGCGCCTCCAGCTGCACCGACAGGAAGCGCATCTTGGACGCGAGCTGCATGGACAGCTTGCGCAGGTGCTTCATGTGGCTGACCGCGTCCGGGTTGAGGACGATCACGGCCTCGCCGAAGAGCATGCCGTTCTTCGTGCCGCCGTACGAGACGACGTCGACGCCCACCGCGTTGGTGAAGGCGCGCATCGGCACGTCGAGGGAGGCGGCCGCGTTGGCTATCCGGGCGCCGTCGAGGTGCACCTTCATGCCCTTGGAGTGGGCGTGCTCGACGATGGCGCGGATCTCGTCCACGGTGTAGACGGTGCCCAGTTCGGTGTTCTGGGTGATCGAGACGACCTGGGGCATGGCCCGGTGCTCGTCCTCCCAGCCCCAGGCCTGCCGGTCGATGAGCTCGGGGGTGAGCTTGCCGTCCGGGGTGGGCACGGTGAGCAGCTTGAGGCCGCCCATGCGCTCGGGCGCGCCGCCCTCGTCCACGTTGATGTGGGCGCTCTCGGCGCAGATGACGGCGCCCCAGCGGTCGGTGAGCGCCTGGAGGGCGGTCACGTTCGACCCGGTGCCGTTGAAGACCGGGAAGGCCTCCGCGAGCGGGCCGAAGTGACTGTGCACGATCCGCTGGAGGTGGTCGGTGTACTCGTCCTCGCCGTAGGCGACCTGGTGGCCGTCGTTGGCGAGGGCGATCGCGGCGAGGATCTCGGGGTGGACGCCGGCGTAGTTGTCGCTCGCGAAGCCCCGGACCGACGGGTCGTGGTGACGACGGGCGTCGGTCCGGTGTCCGAGGGCGGCGGTCACGGTGCGGGGGTCAGCCACAGGCGCTGTCCATTCACTTCCTGGGCGGGCCGGTCCCACAGGCCGGCGATCTCGTCGGCCAGGTCCTTCACGTCGGTAAAGCCCGCGAACTTCGCGTTGGGGCGTTCGGCGCGCATGGCGTCGTGCACCAATGCCTTGATCACCAGGATCGTAGCCGCGGCCTGCGGGCCGTCCTCGCCGCCCAGCTTGCGGAAGGAGTCCGCCATGGCCAGGGTCCAGGCCTCGGCGGCGGCCTTGCCCGCGTTGTACGCGGCGTTGTTGGCCTGCGGCTTGTGGGCGCCGACCTGGCTGACCAGGGCGTAGCGGCCGCGGCCGCCGCTGCGGAGCAGGGCGTCGTGGAAGGCGAGCGAGGTGTGCTGGACGGTGCGGATCAGGAGCTTCTCCAGGAAGTCCCAGTCCCCGAGGTCGGTCTCGGTGAAGGAGGAGCTGCCGCGCCAACCGCCCACGAGGTGGACGAGCCCGTCGACGCGCCCGAACTCCTTCTCCGTCTTGTCGGCCCACGCGCGCGTGGCGTCGAGGTCGAGGAGGTCGACGGTCTCGCCGACGACCTTGGCGCCCTGCGTCTCGCGGGCGGCCTCGACGGCCTCGGCGAGCCGGGCCGGGTCGGCGTCGGCGGCGACCACGGTCGCGCCGGCGCCGGCGAGGCGGAGCAGCGCCGCCCGGCCGGCGGGTCCCGCCGCGCCGGCCACCGCGACGACCGCCCCGTCGAGAGGTCCGCCGTTTCCGTTGGCGTTCATGGACGTCTCCTCCGTGTGCTCCGTACCGTCGGTCACGCGGCGGCCCGCTCGGGCATGTCCGCGGCGGTGATCCCCTTGGTGCCGGCGATCACGCCCTTCATCTTCTTGGAAAGGGCCTCGAAGAACATGCTCAGCGGAAACTCGTCGGGAAGCACGTCGTCGACGAGCTTGCGCGGCGGGAGGGTGAGGTCCAGGGCGTCGGGGCCCTTGGCCCACTTGGAGCCCGGGTGCGGGGCGAGGTAGCCGGAGACGAACTCGTACGCCTTGATCCAGTGGACCAGCTTCGGACGGTCGATGCCGTCGCGGTAGAGGGTCTCGATGTCGGAGCAGAGGCGGTTGGTGACCTCGGGGGCGCGGTCCCAGTCGATGGTGAGGACGTTGTCCGTCCAGCGCACCACGTCGTTCTTGTGGAGGTACGCGAAGAGGAGCTGGCCGCCCAGACCGTCGTAGTTGCGGTTGCGGTCACCCGTGAGCGGGAAGCGGAACATCCGGTCGAAGAGGACCGCGTACTGCACGTCGCGCCCGTGGGAGTTGCCCTCGGCCTCCAGCTTCACGGCCTCCTTGAAGGCGGTGAGGTCGCAGCGGAGCTCCTCCAGGCCGTACATCCAGAACGGCTGGCGCTGCTTGATCATGAAGGGGTCGAAGGGCAGGTCGCCGCGGCTGTGGGCGCGGTCGTGGACCAGGTCCCAGAGGGCGAAGGCCTGCTCGCAGCGGCTCTGGTCGTCGAGCATCGCGGCGATGTCCGCGGGCAGCTTCAGGCCCAGGGTGTCGACGGCGGCCTCGGTGACCTTGCGGAAGCGGGCGGCCTCGCGGTCGCAGAAGATGCCGCCCCAGGTGAAGCGCTCGGGGACCTCGCGGACGGCGACGGTCTCCGGGAAGAGGACGGCCGAGTTGGTGTCGTACCCGGCGGTGAAGTCCTCGAAGGAGATGCCGATGTAGCCCGGGTTGTCGTAGCGGGTGGCCTCCAGCTCGGCGAGCCACTCGGGCCAGACCATGCGCAGGACGACGGCCTCGAAGTTGCGGTCCGGGTTGCCGTTCTGCGTGTACATCGGGAAGAGCACGAGGTGCTGGAGCCCGTCCGCGCGGCCGGCGGCCGGGTGGAAGGTCAGCAGCGAGTCCAGGAAGTCCGGGACGCCGAAGCCGCCCTCGGACCACTTGCGCAGGTCGGCGACGAGGGCGCGGTGGTACGCGGCGTCGTGCGGCACCAGCGGGGAGAGCTGCTCGACGGCGGCCACCAGGCGGTCCACGGTCAGCTCGACGAGGGAACGCGCGGGCGCGCCCTCGGCCTCGAAGTCGACCGATCCGTCGGCACGCTGCCAGACGCGGATCTCCTCCACGGCGTTCTTGAGCTCCGGCCAGGCAGGGTGGTCGATGACGCGGGCGGTAGCTATCCCCTCACCGGTCACGTCCTGCACAAGAATTTCCGTCATGCCTCTTCCTCCACAGGAGAACCTTGCGTAAAGGAACCGTATCCACGCATGACTCATGACCGCAAGAGGAGCAAGAGAAATTCTCCCGTGGGACACCCTCCCGACCGCATTTTTTCCTGTCGACCGGGGGGTGAACGGGTGCTTCCGGCGGAAGGATCAGACCAGGGGCTTCACCAGGAGCTCGAAGCGGAGGTCCTCGCGCCGGGGCAGACCGAAGCGCTCGTCGCCGTACGGGAAGGGGCTCGTCTCGCCCGTGCGCCGGTAGCCGCGCCGCTCGTACCAGGCGATCAGCTCCTCCCGGGCGGTGATCACCGTCATGTGCATCTCGCGGACGTCCCACAGCTCGCGGACCCGCCGCTCGGCCTCCGCGATGATCCGCTTGCCGAGGCCGGCGCCCTGGAGCTCGGGCCGGACCGCGAACATGCCGAAGTAGGCGGCCTCGCCGCGGTGCTCCAGCTGACAGCAGGCGACCGTGTCGCCGTCCCGCTCCACCAGCAGCAGCACGCTGCCCGGGGCGGCGATCACGGCGGCCACGCCCTCCGGGTCGGTCCGCTGCCCGTCCAGGAGGTCCGCCTCGGTGGTCCACCCGGCCCGGCTCGCGTCGCCCCGGTAGGCCGACTCGACGAGCGGCACCACGACGGGCACGTCGTCGAGCACCGCCTGCCGGTAGGTGACGGTGCCGGGCTCCTGGCTCGCGGCGGTGTCGGGAACGGGTGTGGCGGTGTCCATCGTGCGGGGCTCCCCTCGGGCGCGTCGACCGGCGTGCGCGGTCGTCCCGAGCCTAACGCGCGCCGCCGCACCCCCTTTCGTACGCCTGTGCGCGCCTGTGCGCCCGCGTGCGCACACCCGGCGGCGGGCAGCCCCTCCCCGGGACACGAGCCGAGGGACACGAGCCGAGGGACACGAAGCCGAGGGGCACAAGCCGAGGGGGGAGGTGCGCCGTGCACGGAGCGGGCCTGTCGGGGTGGCTGCTCGTCGCGCTCTGCGCGGCCGTCGGGACGTACTGCGCGCTGCGGACCCGGGCCAGCACGGGCGAGGAGCGGCGGGCGGCGCGCGCGGAGGCCGTGATGGGCTTCGGGATGGCGGCGATGGCACTGCCGCCCGCCGTGCTCACCCCGCCGTCCTGGAACTGGGCGGTGTACGCGGCGCTCTTCGGCGCGGCGGCGGTGGCCGACCTCGCCGCGGCCCGCCGGGACGCGCACCGGCTGCACCACGCCGTCGGCTCCCTCGCCATGGTCTACATGGCGCTCACGATGGCCCCGTCAGCGGCGACCGGCGCGCAGGGGGTGCACGCGGCGCACGGCGCGGGGACGGCGGCCGGCGGGATACCCCTGCTCACCGGTGGGCTGCTCCTCTACTACGCGGTGTACGTGCTCCGCTCCGGGGCCCGGCTCGTCCCGGCCGGCCCGCACGGGCGCGGGGGCGGACCGACGGGAGGCGGGGGACCCGGCTGGACGACCCGGCCGGAGCTCGCCCTGGTCTGCCGGCTGTCGATGGGCCTCGCCACGCTGGCGATGCTGTGCACGCTCTGAATCCCTCCGTGCCGCCCTCAGGCCCGCCGAGTCCCCTTGTCCCGCGCGGACGTTCGGGCTCACGAGCGGCGAAACCGTGGCGTACGTCACTTGCCGGGTGAGGCCATACCCCCGGGGAGCACCCCGCTCATAGGGTGACGTCCATGTGGGTCTCCCTCGCGCTGCTCCTGCTCGGCGTCCTGACCGCGCTCACCGCGCCCCGGCTGCTCGCCCGGGCCGACTGGGCGGAGCGAGAACCCGTCGTGGCGCTCTGGGTGTGGCAGTGCGTGGTGGCCGCGGTCCTGGTCAGCTTCGCGCTCTCGATGACCTTCAGCGCGGCCGCCGCCTGGCAGGCCGTGCGCGGCCAGGTCTTCGCGCACGCGCCGCGCGCGGTCCTCGACGCGTACGAACTCTCCACCGACGGCGGCCCCTGGTCGGCGGCGCTCGCCGTGGTCCTCGCGGCCGGCGGGCTGTGGACCGGCGCCATGCTCGGGCGCGAGATCGGCCTGGCCCGCGCCCGCCGCCGCACGCGCCGCGACGACCTGCTGGTCCGCGCCCCGCAGCTGCCCGGCGAGGAGCCGGACGGCGGGCGGCTCGTCGTCCTGGAGGGCGAGCGCCCCGACGCCTGGTGGCTGCCCGGCACCGCGCCCCGGCTCGTCGTCACCACCGCCGCGCTGCGCCGCCTGAAGGGCCGACAGCTCGACGCGCTGCTCGCCCACGAGCAGGGGCACGCCCGGGCCCGGCACGACTGGCTGCTCCACTGTTCCGGAGCGCTCGCCTCCGGCTTCCCCGGCATCCCGGTCTTCACCGCCTTCCGCGAGGAGATGCACCGGCTGGTCGAACTCGCCGCCGACGACGTGGCCTCGCGCCGCTTCGGGCGGCTGACCGTCGCGCTCGCCCTGGTGGGACTGAACGAGGAGCGGGGCGTGTTCGCCACCCCGCCCGGCATCGGCCCCGAGGCCGGCCTCCCCCAGCGCGTCGACCGCCTCCTCACCGCCACCCCCCGGCTCCCCGCCGTCCACCGGCTGCGTCTCACGGCGACGGCGGCCCTCGTCCCGGCGGTCCCGGTGCTCATCGCCTTCTTCCCCGGCCTGGCCGCCCTCGGCTGACCGGTGACGGCGGGAAGGACCACTCCGGCCGAGGCCCCGCCCCGCGCACCGCGGAACGGTGACGCGCGGGGCGGTGCCGCGTGGAGCGGGTCACGGCGGGCGGTCCTGCAGGATCGTGGAATGCGAAATTCCGCGGTGGTCTCCGGAGGGCTCTCCCTGCTCCTGCTCGCGCTCGTGGCGGCCGCATGGGCCCCGCTGCTCGCCTTCGACCGGTCGGTCGACGAGGCGCTGCACCGCAGCGCCCTCGCCCATCCCGGCCTCACCCGTGCCCACCGGGTGCTGAGCGACTGGGTGTGGGACCCGTGGACGATGCGGGCGCTGGCCCTCGCCGCGGCCCTGCTCCTCGTCCGGTACGGGCACCGGCGCCTCGCGCTGTGGGTGGTCGGGACCGTGCTGGCCGCGGCCGGGGTGCAGCAGGGCGTGAAGGCGCTGGTCGACCGGGAGCGGCCGGTGTGGCGGGATCCGGTGGACTCGGCGTCGTTCGCCGCCTTCCCGTCGGGGCACGCGATGACGGCGGTGGTGGTCTGCGGGCTGCTGCTGTGGGTGTTCGCACTGGTCGGGCGGGAGCCGTGGCACGGCTGGGGCACGGCGGCCGGGCTCGCGGTGGTGTCGGTGCTCGGGGTCGGCTGGACCCGGGTCTACCTCGGGGTGCACTGGCCCTCGGACGTGCTGGCCGGCTGGCTGATGGGGTGGTGCTGCGTGGCCGTCGCCGTCGTCGCGTACCGGCGGATGCCGGGCGGCGGGCCGCTTCCCGTGCCGCCGCGCGAGCCGCGCGACCATGGAGGGGAAGGGACATGACGAGGCCGCCCGTCCTGGACGATCCCCCGTGTCGCCCAGGAAAGGCGGCCTCCACGCCGTCACGCCACGGGGGCGGGACGACGATCCACGCTGAGTATATTGGCCGCGAGCCAGTCAACGCAGGAGCCCAGCATGACGCCGCGTAGCCCGTCGGTCAACGAAGAGCTTCGCCGACGCTCCCGGGAGCGGATCCTGGCGGCCACCGTGGAGCTCGTGGGGCGCCGTGGATACGAGGCGACCACCCTCGGGGACATCGCCCGGGAGGCCGGGGTGGCACGCGGTCTGGTCTCGTACTACTTCCCGGGCAAGCGGCAGTTGCTGCAGTCCGCGGTGCACCGCCTGATGCACCTCACGCTCGCCGAGGCGCTGGAGCGCCCGCCGCGCACCGAGGACGGCAGGGAGCGGCTGGCCCGGGCGATCGACGCCGTCCTGGGGCTCGCGGTGGACCGCCCGACGCTGATGCGCACGCACATGGCCGGCATCCTGCAGGCCGAGGGCTTCGTGCGCTGCGAGGAGCAGCAGCGGCTCGCCTTCCTGCTGCGGGACACGGTGGAGCGGTACGGCTCCGAGGACGTGGACCGCGACTATCCGCTGCTGCGGGCGCTGCTGATGGGGGCGGTGGTGGCGGTGCTGCTGCCGGGGGCGCCGATGCCGATGGCCCGGCTGCGGGCGGAGCTGTTCCACCGCTACGGCCTGGACTGGGAGAGCGGCGCGCCGCCGGACGGTGGTCCGCCCGACGGCGTGCTCTGAGGCGCGCGGGGTCAGTCCCGGTCGCCGAAGTCCTCGAAGTAGTCGGGCTGGGTCTGGACGTTGAGCTCGTCCATCCGGATCCGCTGGGCGGGGTCGGTGCGCCGGTCGGAGATCTTCAGGACGTCGAGGCCCCGGGCGATCTCGTTCGAGTAGACGTGGCCGTTGTAGTAGTACGCGGACCAGGAGCCGCCGACGGCGAGGGCGGTGTCGGAGACCGGGCCGCGGTCGAAGTAGCCGATCTCCTTCGGGTGCGCGGAGTCGGTGAAGTCCCAGAGGGAGACGCCGCCCTGGTACCACCCCTGGACCATGAGGTCCTTGCCCTTGACCGGGATCAGCGAGCCGTTGTGGGCGACGCAGTTCTCGGTGTCGGCCTGGTGGCGCGGGATCTTGAAGTAGCTGCGGAAGACGAGCTTGCGGTTCTTGCCCTTGCCGGTGATGTCGTAGACGCCGTTGGCGCCGCGGTTCGGACCGACGGCGGCGTTGCAGGTGGCGCCGCCACCGCCGCCGAGCTCGTCGGTGAAGACGACCTTGTTCGCCTTCTGGTTGAAGGTGGCGGAGTGCCAGAAGGCGAAGTTGACGTTGTCCTGGACCTGGTCGAGGACGCGCGGGTGCTCGGGGTCGGAGACGTCGAAGAGGATGCCGTCGCCCATGCAGGCGCCGGCGGCGAGGTCCTTGCCGGGCAGCACGGTGATGTCGTGGCAGCCGGTGGTCTTGGAGACGCCCGGGTTGGTCGGGCCGCCGGGGTTGCCGCCGCCGTCGGGGCCTTCACCGGGGAAGAGGACGGGGAAGTTCACGACGCGGGCCTGCTGCGGCGCCTCGCGCGGCACCTTGATGACCGAGATGCCGTCGTGCGGCGGCCGGCAGTCGGGGAAGGCCGCGTTGGGCGAGTAGGAGGAGACGTACACGTACACGTCCTTGCGCTGCGGCAGGATCGTGTGGGTGTGGGAGCCGCAGGCGGTCTCGACGGAGGCGACGTACTTCGGGTTCGTGACGTCGCTGATGTCGAAGATCTTCATGCCCTCCCAGGACTCCTTGACGGAGGCCGACTGCATCGTGGAGGCGCAGGAGTCGTCGCTGCGGGAGGAGTCGGTGGAGAGGAAGAGGAGGTCCCCGGAGACGGAGACGTCGTTCTGGGAACCGGGGCAGAGCACCTGGGCGACGCTCTTCGGTGCCTTCGGGTCGCTGATGTCGAAGATCCGGAAGCCGTCGTAGTTGCCCGCGAAGGCGTACGGGCCCTGGAAGGCGAGGTCGGTGTTGAGGCCCTGGAGCGCGTCCTTGGGGATGTTCGCCAGGAGCTGGATGTTGTCGCTCTTCACGATCTCGTCGACGCCGGGTATCGCGCCGGTCTCGATCGCCGACCGCGCCTCGGCGGCCTGCGCGGCCGGGACGGGCGCCTGGAGCGGGGCGTCACCGGGGTCGGGGGTGGCGGTGGCGGTGGCGGTGCCGGTGGCGAGCAGCGCCGCCAGGAGGCCGGCCGCGGCGGTGGCCGCGCCGAGGCGTCTGATCCGGGAGGGTGGACTCTGCGGGGTGTCCAATGAAGTCACTCCGTCCTCCGTGTTTTCCGTTCAATGCTGAACGGTGCTGGACCCCGGCAGTATGTTCCTTGGCGTGCACATCCCAACAGAGGGCAACACGGATGTATTGAGGGAATCCGATCGACTCCCCGAAAAGAACTGCCAGGAACGGCCCCTGAAGCCGCACATCTCCCAGGAGGCACCGTTGCCGAACCGCCACCGCCGGCGCGCCGCACTCGCCGCGACCCTCTCAGCGCTGGCCGTACTCGCCCTGGGCGCCTGCGAGTCGGGCTCCGACCACGCCGCGCCCGAGCCCGCCCCGACCGGCACGGCCGCGGCGGTCCTGGCGCCCGGCAGGCCCGGCGAGCCGGCCCGGCGGATCTCACCGGAGGAGGCGGCGAGCCTGCTCCCCGACGAACGGCCGAACGGCGCGGACTTCCGGTACGTGCAGATGATGGTGGTGCACCACCGGCAGGCCCTGACGATGACCGCGCTCGCCCCGAGCCGCGCCGGATCGCCCGGGGTGAAGAAGGTGGCGGAGCGGATCGCGGCGGCGCAGCAGCCGGAGATCGGGGCGATGGAGGGGTGGCTGACGGCCAACGGCGGGCCCCGCGACCAGGGCGCCCACGACCATCACGCGATGCCGGGCATGGCGACCGAGGCCCAGCTGGGCCGGCTGAAGGCGGCGGAGGGCGCGGCCTTCGACGAGCTGTTCCTGGAGCTGATGGTGCGGCACCACGAGGGCGCCGTGACGATGGCGGCCGAGGTGCTCGGCCAGGGCAACAACATCCAGGTGGAGGAGATGGCGAACGACGTGATCGCCCAGCAGACCGCCGAGATCAACCGGATGCGGTCGCTGTGATCAACCGGTTGCGGTCGCTGTGAGTCCGGCACCTTCGGCCGCCCCGGCCGGGTCCTGGCGGGCGGACTGGGCCTCGGCCGCCGCCAGGACGGTGTCGAGGAGGCCGGGGAAGAGGGCGTCGAGGTCGTCGCGGCGCAGGCAGTTGAGCTTGGCGGTGCCGCGGTAGTCCTGCCGGATGACGCCGGCCTCGCGGAGCACCCGGAAGTGGTGGGTGGTGGTCGACTTGGTGACCGGGAGGACGAAGTACGAGCAGCTCAGCTCGGTCTCCGCGGCGGCCAGTTCGCGGACGATCCGCAGCCGCACGGCGTCCGAGAGCGCATGCAGGACGGTCTCCAGGCGGATCTCCTCGCGCGCGGGGTGCTCCAGGAGGCGGGTGCTGGCGGGGGACGTCATGGCGGCGGCTCCACTTTCTCCGGAGGGGTCGTACCGAGCGGCCTCCATTGTACGAGGATCCTCGTAGTTTGACAGTCGCCGTACTACGATGGGTATCGTACGAGCATCCCGCCGGGCCTCCCCCCGCCCGGCACCCGGCCGTCCCGAAACGGAGTCCCCGATGAGCGCCGCCCTCTTCGAGCCCTACACCCTCCGCTCCCTGACCGTCCCCAACCGCGTGTGGATGGCGCCGATGTGCCAGTACTCGGCGGAGGTCTTCGGGCCGAACGCGGGCGTCGCCACCGACTGGCACTTGGCCCACTACGGCTCCCGGGCCACCGGAGGCGCCGGACTGATCCTGGTCGAGGCCACCGCCGTCGCCCCCGAGGGCCGCATCAGCCCCGCCGACCTGGGCCTGTGGAACGACACCCAGACCGAGGCGCTGCGCCGGATCGCCTCCTTCCTCAAGGCGCAGGGCACCGTCCCGGGCATCCAGCTCGCGCACGCCGGCCGCAAGGCCGCCACCCAGCGCCCCTGGCTCGGCCGCGGGCCCGCCCCGGCCGAGGAGGCCTGGCAGCCGGTCGCGCCGAGCCCGCTCCCCTTCGACGAGGGCTACCCGGTGCCCACCGAGCTGACCGAGGACGCCATCCGCGAGATCGTCGGACAGTTCGCGGCCGCCGCCCGCCGCGCCCTGGCCGCCGGCTTCGAGGTCGCCGAGGTGCACGGCGCCCACGGCTACCTGATCGGCGAGTTCCTCTCCCCGCACAGCAACCACCGCACCGACGGCTACGGCGGCTCCTTCGAGAACCGCACCCGGCTCGCCCTGGAGGTCGTCGACGCGGTCCGCGCCGTCTGGCCCGCGGAACTGCCGCTCTTCTTCCGCATCTCGGCCACCGACTGGCTGGAGGAGGCAGGGTGGACCCCGGACGAGACCGTCCGCTTCGCCGCCCTGCTGCGCGAGCACGGCGTCGACCTGCTCGACGTCTCCAGCGGCGGCAACGGCGGGCCCGCCGCGATCCCCGTCGGCCCCGGCTACCAGGTGCCCTTCGCCGCCCGCGTCAAGGCCGAGACCGGACTGCCGGTCGCCGCCGTCGGCCTCATCACCGAACCCGCGCAGGCCGAGAAGATCCTCGCCAACGGCGAGGCGGACGCGGTCCTGCTCGGCCGCGAGCTGCTCCGCGACGCCTCCTGGCCGCGCCGGGCCGCGCGCGAGCTGGGCGCCGCCACCCTCACGCCGCCGCAGTACGCCTGGGCGATCTGACCCGACACCCTCGCCCGTGACACCTCGCGACCGACCGGTCGCGGGGTGTCCCAGGAGCCGTTGTCAGTGGCCGGGTGCAGACTGGCCCGTATCCGCGACAACGGCGTCCTGGAGGTGGGCCCCATGCCCGACGTACTTCTCACCGTAGGCACCCGCAAGGGACTCTTCATCGGCCGCAGGCACGACGGGCGCTGGGAGTTCGACGATCCCCACTTCCCCGCCCAGGCCGTCTACTCGGTGGCCATCGACACCCGGCCGGACACCCCCCGGCTGCTGGTCGGCGGCGACAGCTCCCACTGGGGCCCGTCCGTCTTCCACTCCGACGACCTGGGCCGGACCTGGACCGAACCGCCCACGCCCGCCGTCACGTTCCCCCAGGACACCGGCGCCTCGCTGGAGCGCGTCTGGCAGCTCCACCCGGCCCCCGCCCACTCCCCCGGCGTCGTCTACGCGGGCACCGAACCGGCCGCGCTCTTCCGCTCCGAGGACGGCGGTGCCTCCTTCTCCCTGGTCCGGCCGCTCTGGGAGCACCCGAGCCGCTCGGCATGGGTCCCGGGCGGCGGGGGCGAGGCCGTGCACACGGTCGTCACCGACGCGCGCGACCCCGACGCCGTCACCGTGGCCGTCTCCACCGCCGGCGTCTTCCGCAGCCGGGACGGCGGCGCCTCCTGGGCCCCGTCCAACCACGGGGTCGCGGCGCCCTTCCTGCCCGAGCCGCACCCGGAGTTCGGCCAGTGCGTCCACAAGATCGCGCAGGACGCGGGCGATCCGGACCGGCTCTACCTGCAGAACCACTGGGGCGTCTACCGCAGCGACGACGCCGGCGGCAGCTGGACGGACATCGGCGGCGCGCTCCCCTCCGACTTCGGCTTCGCCGCCGCCGCGCACCCGCACCGCCCCGGCACCGCCTACGTCTTCCCCATCACCGCCGACTCCGACCGGGTCCCGGCCGGGCGCCGCTGCCGCGTCTACCGCACCACGGACGCCGGCGCGAGCTGGGAGCCGCTGCACCGGGGGCTCCCTGAGGGCGACCACTACGGCACGGTCCTGCGCGACGCGCTGTGCACCGACGACGCCGACCCGGCGGGCGTCTACTTCGGCAACCGCAACGGCGAGCTGTACGCCAGCGCCGACGACGGCGACAGCTGGCAGCTGCTCGCCGCCCACCTGCCGGACGTGCTGTGCGTACGGGCGGCGGTCGTCTGAACGCCCGGCCGCCGTACGGCTGTCGGCGCGTCGCTCAGGGCAGCAGCCAGTCCACCGGCTCGGCGCCCTGGGCGACCAGCATCTCGTTGGCCCGGCTGAAGGGCCGGGAGCCGAAGAAGCCGCGGTCGGCCGAGCGCGGGGACGGGTGCGCCGACTCGACGGCGGGCAGACCGCCGAGCAGCGGACGGGCGTTGCGCGCGTCGCGGCCCCAGAGGATGGAGACCAGCGGCTTGCCGCGGGCGGCGAGAGCGCGGATGGCCTGCTCGGTGACCTCCTCCCAGCCCTTGTTGCGGTGGGCGCCCGCGTTGCGCGGGGAGGTGGTCAGGGTCCTGTTGAGCAGCAGGACGCCCTGCCGGGTCCAGGGGGTGAGGTCGCCGTTCGACGGGCGGGGGTGGCCCAGATCGGTGTGCATCTCCCAGAAGATGTTCAGCAGGCTCCCCGGAAGCTGCCGCACCTCGGGCGCCACGGCGAAGCTCAGGCCGATCGCCATCCCCGGCGTGGGATAGGGATCCTGACCCACGATCAGGACCCGCACGTCGTCGAACGGCTGCTGGAAGGCGCGCAGCACGTTCGGCCCCGACGGCAGATAGGTACGGCCCGCGGCGATCTCCCCGCGCAGGAAGTCGCCCATCTCGGCCACCCGGCCCGCGACGGGCTCCAGGGCCTTGGCCCAGCCGGGCTCCACCAGTTCGTTCAACGGTCTCGCAGTCACGGTCCGTCACTCTAGCGGCCAACACCGACAACGCCCTCCGGCCTAGACTGCGGGCCCCAGGCCCCCACCGGGAAGGGACGGTTCGCGGCATGGACTCCGGGAGCGGACACGGCGGCGGACGGACGGACCCGGTGGTCGTCGGCATCGACTCGGGCGGCTCGGGGCTCCGGGTGGCCCTCGCCCGGGCCGCCGACGGGACGGTGCTCGACCGGGCGGCCGCGCCCGGGCCCGTACGGACCGGTCCCGGCGGGATCTCCGCCGCCCACTTCCTGGAGTGCGTGCTGCCCGCCGTGGCCGCGCTGCGGGTCCGGGCGGGGAAGGACCGCCCGGTGCTCGCCGCGGCCGTGGGCGCCGCCGGGATGGCCACGCTCGGCGAGGAGCTGCGGGCGGTCCTCCCGGGGGCCTTCGCCGAGGCGTGGGGAGTGCGCGGGACGGTACTCGCCGCCGACGCCGTCACCGCCTACGCGGGGGCGCTCGGCACCCGGCCCGGCGCGGTCGTCGCCGGCGGCACCGGGCTGATCGCCCTCGGCACCGACCTGACCGGCTGGCGCCGCGCCGACGGCTGGGGCCACCTCCTGGGCGACTGCGGCAGCGGCGCCTGGATCGGCCGGGCGGGCCTGGAGGCGGCGATGCGGGCGTACGACGGGCGGCGCGGCGGTTCGCCCGCCCTGCTCGCCCGCGCCGAGAAGCTGCACGGCCCGGCCGCCGGGCTGCCCGCCGCGCTCTACCCGCGCACCGACCGGCCGGCGGTCCTCGCCGCCTTCGCCCCGGAGGTCGCGGCCTGCGCGGCCGACGGCGAGCCGGTCGCGGCCGGGATCCTGGAGCGGGCCGCCGGGCACATCGCCGAGGCCGCCGAGGCGGCCTGCCCGCCGGACCCGGCGGCGGTGGTGGCGCTCACCGGCGGACTGTTCCGGCTCGGCGACCCGCTCCTCGTACCCCTGCGGACGGCGCTCGCCGAGCGGCTGCCCGGGGTCGGGACCGTCGCCCCCACGGGGGATCCGCTCGACGGCGCCCTGACGCTCGCCGGCGGGCTCGCCGCCGGGGTCCGGGGGCTGCCCGAGGACCCCGCGCTGCTGCGGTACCTCTGACCCCGCCGCACCCGCCCGGCGGGCATCGCCGCTGGTCCGGGGCGTGCGGCGGCGACTCGGCCGGCCCGGTCCACGATCCGGCGCGCTCCCGACCGGACATACAGGGGCAGAAGGCGCGTGGTCGCACCTCACCGAACGCTCCCGTCCGCAAAACCAGTAGCATGCGGCGCCATGAGCACCCCCACTGGGCCCGCCAACGGCCTGCCTGTACGAATGCCGCGCCCCCGCCCGTCCGGGCGGCACCGTCGCCCAGAAACGGCGGCGGCGCCCGAGGGCGCTCCCGCCTTGGTGCTCGCCGTGCCCGGCGCGCCCTCGGCCGCCATACGTTCGCTGGCCGAGGAGCTGGTGAGCATCGCCCGTTCCGAGCTGCCCGGCCTGGAGGCCGCGATCGGTTTCGTGGACGGCGACGGCGAGGAGTACCCGACGCTCGCCGGCGTGCTGGCCGCCGCCGCGGAGCTCCGCGAGGAGCGGTACCGGATCGCGGTGGCCGCCGGCCGCGAGGTCGAGGCCCCGCAGGGCCCGGCCGCGATCGCCGTCCCGCTGCTCGCCGGCCCGGACAGCGCCGTCATGCGCCAGATCCGCCAGGCCGTCATGGACAGCGGCAACACCGCGGAGCTGACCGAGGTGCTCGGCCCGCACCCGCTGCTCGCCGAGGCGCTGCACGTGCGCCTGTCGGAGGCCGGGCTCGCCCGCGCCGACCGCGCCCGGCTCTTCACCGTCGCCACGGCCGCGGACGGCATCGTCCTGGCCACGGTCGGCGGCGAGGAGGCCGTCCAGGCCGCCGGCATCACGGGCATGCTGCTCGCGGCCCGGCTCGCCGTGCCGGTGATGGCCGCCGCGCTCGACCAGGAGGGCTCGATCGCCTCCGTCGCCGAGCAGCTGCGCGAGGCGGGCGCGGTGCAGCTGGCGCTCGCGCCGTACCTGATCGGCCCGGAGCTGGCCGAGGGCCTGCTCGACGAGGCCTCGAAGGAGGCCGGCTGCCCGGCGGCCGAGGCGCTGGGCGCCTACCCGGCCATCGGCAAGCTGATCCTGTCGCAGTACTCGGCCGTGCTCGGCCTCCCGCAGCAGGGCGCGGCCCCGGCGCACTGACGCCCCGGCGCATACGGAAGGGCCCGCACCGACGGTCGTCGGTGCGGGCCCTTCCGCGTCCCCGGGGTGCGTCCTCGGGGCCGTACAGGTCCTCGGAGCCGTATCAGCCGAAGACGACGCAGGTGACCGCCGGGGCCTCGACGGAGCCGGTCCTGACGGGGGTGCCGGTCTCGGGTTCGACGTCGAACCAGGTGACGTCGCCGGAGCGCTCGTTCGCCGCGTACAGCCGCTGTCCGGACGGGTCGAGGGCCAGGTCGCGGGGCCAGGCGCCGCCGCAGGGGACGGTGGCGGAGCGGATCGCCTCGTCGCCCGCCGGGGAGAGGACGAGGACGGCGATGGTGTCGGTGCCGCGCACGGCGACCCAGAGGAACCGGCCGTCGGGCGCCACGACGACGGCGGAGGGGTACGCGGGTCCGGCGGCGTCCGTGTCGGCGAGCGGGATCTCCGCGAGCGGGGTCAGCTCGCCGTTCCGGGCGTCCCAGCGGCAGACGGTGACGGCGGGCTCCAGCTCGCCGACGACGTACAGATGGCCGCCGGCCGGGTGGAAGGCGAGGTGGCGGGGGCCGTAGCCGGGCCGCAGGGTGGTCTCGCCGTGGAGGCGCAGCGCGCCGGTGGCGGGGTCGAGGGCGCAGACCCGGACGGAGTCGGTGCCGAGGTCCACGGTGAGGACCCAGCGGCCGCTCGGGTCGGGGACGACCTGGTGGGCGTGGGGCCCGGACTGCCGGTCCGCCACCGGGCCGCCGCCCTCGTGGTGGAGGACGGCGGTGGCGGGGCCGGGGACGCCGTCCGCGCCCAGCGGCAGGGCGCTGACGCTGCCGGAGGTGTAGTTGGCGGTGAGGAGGTGGCCGGCGGTGACGGCGAGGTGGGTGGGGCCCGCGCCGTCGACGGGCACGGGGGCGCCGAGCGGGCGCGGCGCGGGCCCGCCGGGGGCGAGGGCGGCGACGGCGCCCGGGGCGGTCTCGGAGACGGCGTAGAGGACGCCGCCGGCGAGGGCGAGGTAGGAGGGGTCCGCGACGGCGTCGGTGCCGCCGGTGACGGTCAGCGCACCGGTGTCCGGGGCGACGTCGGCGGCGAGCACGCCGCGCCCGCCCGCCGAGGTGAAGGACCCGAGGTAGGCGCGTACCGGCCCCGTCCCCCGTCCCTGTGTCTCGTCGGTCCCGCCCACGGCGCCTCCCTGCCCCTGGGCCGGTCGCTGCGACCGGCCGTCTGCGGGCGACGTTAGCAGGCGGTCTAGACCAAGTTCGATCAGTCGGCGGAGTCCGTCAGGAGCGGACCAGGAGGGAGCCCGGCGGAGTGCGCAGCGGCTCGTCGAGGGCGGCGAGCAGCCGCTCCAGGCCGCTGACGTGGCCGAGGGCGGCGGGCGCCGGTTGAGCGGCCGGTTCGGGCTCGGCGGCCGGCGCGGGACGGGCCGCACCGGACGAGGTGAGGCCCTCGACGGCCGTCTCGACCCGCCAGCAGGCGGCGGCGAGCCGGGCGTCGTGGCTGGCGTCGGGGTCGGCGGCGACGGCCGCGAGCCCGCGCACCTCGGCGGCGCACTCGTCGAGCAGGGCGAGGACCCGGCGGGCCCGGGCCTTGCGGCCCCGGAAGGGGCTCAGCGGGTGGACGAGCGGGGCGAGCGAGAGCCGCACCCGGCCGAGCACCAGGTCGAGCTCGGCGACGTGCGGGCTCGGGTCGGCGGCCTCGTCGCCGGCGAGGCGCCGCTCGGAGGCGGCGGTCGCCGCGTGGACCGCGCGCAGGGCGCGCTGGATCCAGGCGTCGTTGATGGCGTGGGTGGTGACCGGGAGGATCAGCAGGACCGCGAGGGCGGCGCAGACGGCGCCGACGACGGTCTCCTCCAGGCGCAGCACGAGGAGCGCCGGGTCGAGGACGCCGAGGAGTCCGTAGAGCAGGCCGGCCATGACGGTGACCGCGAGCATCATCCAGCTGTAGGAGAGCGGCGCGGTGTAGAAGATGCCGAAGACGCAGACGGCCACCAGGAGGGCGGTGGGCAGCGGGGCGCCGTGCAGCGGGAGGGCGACGACCATGCCGACGGCGATGCCGAGGAGGGTGCCGAGGAAGCGGCGGAAGCCGCGGACCAGGGTCTCTCCGCGCGACACCGTGTTCACGAAGATCCACCAGGTGGTGCCGACGGCCCAGTACCAGCGGTCCTCGGAGAGCACCTGCCCGATGCCGAGGGCGACGGCGCAGGCGGCGGTGGCCTGGATCGCCTGCCGGGTGGTGATCCGGGCGAGGCCGCTGCCGGGCAGCGGGGCGGGGGCGGCGGGCGGCGGGGTGCGCCGCTCGATCGGCCAGAGCACGAACCGTACGGCCCCGGCCGCCGCGAGGGCGATGCCCACGGCCGCGTACAGCTCGGGGAGCTGGGCGGGCAGGGCGTGCAGGAACTGGGTGCTGAAGAAGTTCATGAAGGCGAAGATGCCGAGCGCGTGGCCGCGCGGGCCCCAGCGCCGGGCGTAGACGCCGGCGAGGACGACCAGCAGGAAGGAGACGTCCCGCAGAAGGGTGTGGTCGTGCAGCAGCGTGGCGAGCGCGAGCACCGGGAAGCCGGCGAGCGGCAGCAGCAGGGTGGTGACGGCCTGGCCGCGGACGGTGCCGTCGGTGACGGTGAACAGGGCGAGCAGCGCCGCCAGCCCTCCGGTGATCGACGCGGTCAGCGAGAAACCGGCCAGCTCGGCGACGGCCACCGCGAGCGCGATGCCGAGCACCGCGCGCAATCCGGTCCTGAGCCGGAGGAGCCCCGGGTCAGGAGCCACGAACATCCTCTTCACGGCGGTCGGCCGCCCCCTCGTCTTGCCGCTCGCCCGCCGCACGCCCTGCCCCGGGGATGGTGGGGCGCGTACGGACACGACGAAGGCGCCGACGTCCGGAGCGGCCTCGTCGCCGTCCCGGCGCTGCGGCGCCGCAATCTTCTGATGGACACAAGAAAAACACCGATCGGGCCCTTGGCTCAAATCGCTTCCGAAACGCTGTGCCATTGGCCCTGTCACCGGCGCCGGAGGTGGCCCAGGTGTGGGCCGGTGGACCAGCTCAGCCCGGGGCGGCCGGAGCGGTGGGGGTCCGGCGCAGCAGGGCGGCGAGCGCGGTGTGGCCGCGCCGTTCGGCGTGCTCCAGGGCGGTGGCGCCGTACGCGTCGGCCAGCTCGGGGTCGGCCCCGGCGGCGAGCAGCAGCGCGACGACCTTCTGGTGGGCCGGGCCGCCGTCGCCGAGGATGACGGCCTCCAGGAGGGCGGTCCAGCCGAGGTCGTTGACGTGGTCGACGTCGATCGGGGTGTCGCGCAGGACGGCCCGGACGTACGGCACGTGGCCGCGTTCGGCGGCGGGGATGAGGCTGGTGCCGCCGAAACGGTTGGTCAGCCGGACGTCGGGGGCGGGGTCCGCGGCGAGCAGCACCCGCAGCATGGCGACGCTGCCGGTGGCGCCGGTGGCCAGCCAGGGGCTGTCGTGCCGGGCGTCCCGGGCGTTGGCGTCGGCGCCTGCGGCGACGAGCACGCGGGCGGCCTCGACGTGGTCGCCGAGGACGGCGAGCAGCAGCGGGGAGCGCAGCTCCTCGTCGCGGGTCTCGGCCGGGGCTCCGTCCGCGAGCGCGGCGCGGACGCCGGCGGCGTCGCCCCGGCGGGCGGCGGCGAGGAGACGGTGGTGGGGCGTGGCGGTCACGGCGGTCTCCTCGGGCGTCGGGTGTGTACGGGGGGCGGGGGGTGGGTTCGGGGGTGGGTTCTGGGGGTACGGGAGGGGCCGACGGCGTCCGGGCGGGCATGTCCGGACGCCGTCGGGGCTTCGGGGGCCCGGTCTCGTTACTTGGTGAGGGTGTCGGCGCCGGCCTGGGCGTACTTCTGGTCGAGGTCGCCGGAGGGGGCGCCGGCGACGCCGATGCCGGCGATCGGGGCGTTCTTGCTGGTGACGGGGGCGCCGCCGCCGAGGAAGAGGGTGCCGGGGATGTCCTTGAGGTTGGGGGCCTGCTCCAGGCGCTCGACGAGCTCCGTGGTGGGCGCGTTCCAGGAGACCGCGGTGTAGGCCTTCTTCTCGGCGGACTCGTAGGACTGGGGGCCTGCGCCGTCGCCGCGGAGGGTGACGATGGTGTTGCCGTTGCGGTCGACGACGGCGACGGAGACGCGCTGGTTCTCCTTCTCGGCGGCGTCGAGGGCGGCCTGGGCGGCCTTGGTGGCGGCGTCGATCGTCAGGTGCGTGCTGGTGGTGGTGTTCTTGTTCTTCGCGTCGGCCTTGGCGACCACGGCGGCCGGGGCGGCGGCAGGGGTCGCGGCGTTGGCGGAGACCGCGCCGAAGGCGCCGGCGCCCAGGGCGACCAGGGCCGCACCACCGGTCAGGACACGGGCACGCTTCGAGATCTTCTGCATGGACGGACACTCCTGCGACTCGGTGGGAGGCGCACTCTCGCCGTCCCGCTCTGCACTCCATCCTGGGTCCGGCCCGGGACCCGGACGGTCGGCCCGGCGGATGGTCGTGCGGCCCCGCCCGGCGGACCGGGGGGTCAGCCGATCGGACGACCCCGGACGACGTCGGCCCGCGGTACGCGCGCCGGTTAGAGTCGGACCATCGGGAACAGAGAGGCAGGCCGGCGCGCCATGGCGGTGGACGAACTCGACACCCGCATCCTGCGGCTCCTCATCGAGCAGCCGCGCACGAGCGTGCGGGAGTACGCACGCATCCTGGGCATCGCCCGGGGCACCGTACAGGCGCGCATCGACCGGCTGGAGCGGGACGGGGTGATCACCGCGACCGGGCCGGTCCTCTCCCCCGCCGCGCTCGGCCATCCGGTGCTCGCCTTCGTGCACGTGGAGGTCACCCAGGGCCATCTCGACGAGGTCGGCGACGCGCTGGCCGCCGTGCCGGAGATCGTCGAGGCGTTCTCCATCACCGGCGGCGGCGACCTGCTCACGCGCGTGGTGGCCCGGGACGCGGGCCATCTGGAGGACGTCATCCAGCGGCTCATCCGGCTGCCGGGGGTGGTCCGCACCCGCACCGAGATCGCGCTGCGCGAGCGGGTCGCCCACCGGATGCTGCCGCTGGTGGAGTCGATGGGCCGGGGCGGGACGGGACGGAACGACACGGCGGGTCGGTGAGCCGGAGCCGGTTCCGGAGGAGCGGCCGACGACTCGGGTGCGGGGCGGGCCGACAACTCGGGTGCGGGGCGGGCGGCGGCGTGGCAGGGTACGGGCGTTCCCGCACTCGCGCACTCCTCACGCACTCCTCACGCACTCCTCACGCACTCCTCACGCACCGGAGCCTTCCCATGGCGATACCCGAACGCCTCGTGCCCCTGCTCGCCGAATTCGACTTCGCCCGCAAGCGGCTGACGGACCGTCTGTCAGGGCCCGTGGTGGACAGTGGCAACGGCACGGACGTGCCGGTGGGCCCGATGACCGACGCCGAGTACCTGTGGGAACCCGCGCCGGGCTGCTGGTCCGTACGGCGGCGGGCCGACGGCCCCGGCCCGGCCGCCGCGCTGCTGACCGGCGCCGGCGAGTGGGGCCGGGAGACCGCCCCGTATCCGCATCCCGTGCCGCCGCCGTTCACCACCCTCGCCTGGCGGCTCACCCACCTCAGCGAGCTGCTGGCGCTCCGCGCCGACCACACGAACGGGACCCGTTCGCTGACCCGCGACGACTACCGCGCGCCCGGCGACGCGGCCGCGGCGATCGCCGACTTCGACGCGGCGGCCGGGGCGTGGCGGGCGGCGCTGCTCTCCGTCGGCGACAAGGACCTCGACACGGTCGGGCACTGCTCCTACCCGCACGGCGGCGACCCGGAGGAACCGTTCCTGGAGGTCGTGTGGTGGGTCAACCAGGAACTCCTGCACCACGGCGCCGAGATCGCCCTGCTGCGCGACCTGCACCGGGTCCTCGGCCGCGCCGCCGCCTGACGGTCAGCCGGTCGTACGGGCCAGGACGAGGGCGACGTCGTCCTGGGCCGGGTCCACGAGGAGCCGGCCCAGGACCCCGTCGCACACCTCGTCCAGCGTGCCGCCGGCCCGGTCGATGGCCTGCTCCAGAGCACGGCCGAGCTCGCCCATCCCCTCGTCGAGGTCCCGGTCCCTCGCCTCGATCAGCCCGTCCGTGTAGAGCACCAGCAGGCCGCCGGGCGGCAGCGGGAGCTCCTCGGTGCCGAAGTCGAGCGCGCCGGTGCCGAGCGGCGTGCCCGGCGGTCCCTGGAGGAAGGAGACCGTGCCCTCGGACGTGACGACGGCGGGCGGGAGGTGGCCGGCGCGGGCGATCGTCCACGTGCCGGTGGCCGGGGAGTGCACGGCGTACAGGAAGGTCGCCATGGTGTCCTCGCCGAGGTCGGCGACGACGGCGTCGAGGGAGCGCAGCATCTCGGTGGGCGGGATGTCGTGGCGGGCCAGGGTCCGCACGGCGGTGCGCAACTGGCCCATGACGGCGGCCGCGTGGATGCCGTGGCCCATCACGTCGCCGATGACGAGCCCGGTGCGGCCGCCGGGCAGTTCGATCACGTCGAACCAGTCGCCGCCGACGTCGTGGGCGCTCGCCGGGAGGTAGCGGCCGGTGAGTTCGAGGCCGGGGACGGCGGGCAGGGCGCTGTTGGTGAGGCTGCGCTGGAGCGCGAGGGCGGCGGCGCGCTGGGTGGTGTAGAGCCGGGCGTTGTCGATGTTGAGCGCGGCCCGGGCGACGACCTCGTCGATGAGCACCGCGTCCTGGTCGTCGAAGGGTTCCCTGGTCTTCAGGCGGGTGACGGTGACGGCGCCGAGGACCTGGCCGCGGGCGACGAGGGGCACGGTGCGGGCGGAGCCGAAGCGGGTCGACAGGTAGTCGCGCAGCGACTCGGCGGCCTTGCCGGGGAAGAGGACCGGGATGTCCTCGTCGGTGAGGAAGGTGGGCCGGCCGTCGAGGACGAGCCGTTCGTACGCGGATCCGGCGGGCAGCTGGAAGGTCTGGCCCGGCCCCAGGAGCGGGCTCGGCGGCACCGGCTCGGGGAAGACGGCGGCGATGCGGCGCAGCACGCCCCGGGAGGAGGCGGCCGGGTCGTCGGGCTCCAGGACCGCTTCCAGCATCTGCACGTCGGCCGAGTCGCAGAGCTGCGGCACGAGGAAGCGAACCACCTCCTCGGCGGTCTGCCGCAGGTCGAGGGTGGTGCCGATGCGCGCGCCGGCCTCGGAGAGCAGGGCGAAGCGGTGCCGGGCCCGCTCGACCTCCAGGTGCGCCTCCTGGCTCTCGGTGATGTCGACGAGGGAGGCGATGAGACCGAGGGGGCGACCGGTGCGCGCGGGGTCGGCCACACCGTCGGCGCGCCCGGGGGCCGGGTGTCCGGAGGCCGTGCGCCCGGAGGCCGGGGCGGCTTGTCCGGCGGTGCGGTCTCCGCCGGGGAGGGGGCGGGTGCCGCGGTCGATGAGGGGGGCGTAGGAGCAGGACCAGATGTGGTCGCGGCCGGGGTCGGCGGGGGTGCGGCCGACGCGGCGGGCGTCTATCACCGGCGTACGGGAGTCGAGGACCTGCCGCATCAGGGACTCCAGGGAGGCGGCGTTGACTCCGGGGACGACCTCGGTGAGACGGCGGCCGACGTGTTCGGCGGCGCTCACGCCGTTCATCCGGGCCAGGGCGTCGTTCACCCGCAGGAAGCGCAGGTCGGGGCCGAGGAGGGCGAGCCCTATGGGCGACTGGGTGAAGAGGCTCTCCATGGCGGCGAGGTTCTCCCGCATCCGCAGGACCTCGGAGGTCTCCACGGCGATGAGCATGGCGCCGGGGCGGCCCGCGGGGTCGGCGGCGGGCACGATCCACATCTCCATGGGGACCGTGTGGCCGTCGCGGTGGCGGACCGGGAGGGTGCCGACCATGGTCTCGCCGGCCTGGACGCGGCGGGTGAGCCGGTCGGCGAGCTCACGGTTGGCGTCGGGCACCAGGAGCGGGGAGGCGGGCAGGCCGAGGACGTGCTCGGGGCGGTGGCCGAGCAGGTCCTGGGCGGCGAGCGACCACTCGACGATCCGCCCCTCGGCGTCCTCGCGCCACAGGGCGATCGGAAGCAGTTCCCGGAGCACGCCCGCGTCCCCGACGGCCGCTCGCGGCGGCTGCGGAACCCTGCTCGGTGACGACTGATGAGCGTCCACGCATCGACCTACGCATCGGCCTGGCCCCCGGGGGGCAATCCCTACCGAATCACCCTAGCCGAGGTGCCCTCGGGGGGCTTGCGAGGCGCATCCGTTCGGTGGGCGCCCGCCGGGCCCGGGGGTCCGACCGGTTCAGAAGGCGAAGACCGCGCCGGTGCGGGCGCTCAGCTCGCAGCTGTTGCCGTACTGGCGGGCGAAGGAGACGGGCCGGCCGCGCCAGACGCCTTCGGCGCGGACCTCGACCGGGTCGTAGAGGAGGACGCAGGCGGTGTCGGACGCGCGGTCGACGCGCCCCTGGGAGGCGTCGAGGTCGGCGCAGGCGGCGTCGGCGCGGGGGTGGTCGCCGCCGGCCGGGTCGCAGTGGAGGGTGACGGTGCGCACGGCGGGCGCGGGCGCGGCGGTGGATTCGGGGGACGGGGCGGTGGTGGCCGGGGCGGGGCCGGTGACGGTGAGCCGGAGGGTCGTCGTCGGGGCGGGGAGGACCGGTCGCGCGTCGGTCGTCGCCGGGGCGGGGACGGCCGGTCCTCCGTCGGCCGCGGAGGTGCCGACCGCGGAGGCGGCGAGAAGGAGGGCGGCCAGGAGGGCGGCGGGGGTGTGCGTGTTCATGTCCGGTCAACGAGCCTCGGGGACCAGGGGTCACCGCCCGCTCCCCCGAGGGCCGACGGGACGCGTCATGGCGAGGACTCGCCGCGCGGAGGGGTGTCCGGGCGGCGTCGAGTCGCCACGGCGGGTACACGGTGGGGGCGCCGCACAGTCGACGGAGTGGCCGATTCCGGGAGGCCGGAGCGGCAGAGGCCTTGGCGTGCGGGGCTCCTCGATGTTCCCGCGCACGACCGGACGGCCGGATTCCATCGCTGGTCACGCAAACAGGCCATTGGTTGCACAGGGCGTAATCATCGCTGGTCATGTGCGTCTTGCGCCCCTCCGCACGCCCTGGCGAAGCCGATCTTCCGGGGCGCACTCTGGTCCGTGAACACGAACGGGAGGGGTGGCACGTGGACGTCTGTGTGGTGGGGGCGGGTCCGGTGGGGCTGACGTTGGCGATCGGGCTGCGCCGGCTCGGCCTGGAGGTACGGATCGTCGACGCGGCGCCGGAGACGAAACGGGAGGCCCGTGCGCTGGTGCTGTGGGCGCGGGCCCGGGAGGCGCTGCACGCGCTGGGCGTCGGCGCGGCCCTGGACGCGCACGGGGTGGAGCTGGGCGCGGTGACCGTGCACGCCCGGGGCCGGCCGCTGGGCGAGCTCACCACCGGCTGGGCGCACTCCGCCTTCGCCCGCCCGCTCAACATCGAACAGCACGTCATCGAGCGGCTGCTGGCCGGGGAGCTGGCCGGCCTCGGCACGCCGGTCGAATGGAACACCGAACTCACCGACGTCAAGGTGCACGACGACCGGGCCGAGTTCACCCTGCGTCATGGCGACGGGCGGGTCGAGTCGGGCTGCGCGTCGTGGATCGTGGGCTGCGAGGGCACCCGCAGCGTGGTGCGGGACCGGCTGGGGATCCCCTTCGAGGGCCGCCGCCGCACCGGCCTCCAGGTCGTGCAGGGCAACGCGCTGCCGACCTGGCCGCTGGCCGAGGAGCCGGGACGCGGGCACATCTTCCTGGCGCCGCGCCGGGCCCTCCTCGTCTTCCCGCTGCCCGACGGCGGCTACCGGTTCTTCTGCTTCCGCGACGACCCGGATCCCGCCCTCGGGACGCCCCCGACCCTCGACGAGCTGCGCGACCTGGTCGCGCAGACCGCCCGCATGCCCGGCCTCCGCCTCGCCCCCGCCCCCTCCCGCTGGCTCAACCGCGCCCGGTTCAGCGACCGGGTGGCCGCCCGGCTGCGCAGCGGGCGCGGGCTGCTCGCGGGGGACGCGGCGCACGCGTGGGCGCCGGTCGGCGGCCACGGCATGAACGTGGGGGTCCTCGGTGCCCACAACCTCGCCTGGAAGCTCGCCGCCGTGCACCGGGGCGCGGCCGGGGACGCGCTGCTCGACACGTACGACGCGGAGCAGCGGCTCCTCGCGCTGCGGTACATCCGGGAGATGCGGTTCAACTTCATGGAGCTGCCGCTGCCGCCCCTCGGGCACCGGGCGTTCACCGCGACCGTGCCCGCCGCGCTGGCCAGGTCGGGCTTCCAGCGCCGGCTCGACCTGCGGCTGAGCGATCTGGTGCGCCACCACCGCGACAGCCCGCTCTCGGTGCGCGTACCCACCTCCGGTCGGGCCTCGGGCGCACGGGCCGGCGACCGGATGCCGGACGCCTCCGTCGTGCCGGCGGAGCCCGGGCCCGGCGCGGAGACTCCCGGGGAGGCGGTGCGGCTGCACCGGCTGCTCGCGTACGGGACGTGGACGCTGGTGCTGCGCGCGGACCGGGCCGACGCCGTCACCCTCGGGGCGCTGCGCGCGGCGGCCCTCACCGGTCCCGTCCCCGTACGGCTGCTGCCGGTGACGCCCGCGGACGCGCGGGCGGAGGCGGCGCTCGGGGATCCGGCGGAGCTGCGGTTGGTGCGGCCCGACGGCTACGTGGGCCTGGTCGCGCCGCTCGGCGGCGTCGAGCCGCTGCGGGAGTACGTGGCCTCGCTCGCCGCCGGGGCGAGAGCCGACGGCCGGGCCTGAGCGGCGCTCGCCCCGGCCTGCGGCGCCCGCGCCCGCGACGTCCCGTCCCCGCGCCCTGTCGCCCTCCCGTTCTCTCGCCGTCTCGCCTTTTCGCCTTTTCGCCTTCTCGCCTTCTCGTCGTCTCGTCGTCTCGTCCCAGAGCCTGCGCATCGAACCGTCCGGGAGTCGGATCCTGATGTCCACCACGCCCCTCCACCCTGCCGCCGTCACCGTTCCCCTGCCCCGTCCCGGCCCGTCGCCCCGCAGGCGTCCCTGTGCCGGTGGCACGGTGACCGTCGTGGGGGCGGGGATGGCCGGGCTCGTCGCCGCCTACGAGCTGGAGCGGCGGGGGTTCCGCGTCGAGGTCCTCGAAGGGAGCCTGCGGCTCGGCGGGCGGGTGCGCACCCACCGCTTCGGGGCGCAGGAGGGCGCGCCGTTCGTGGAGCTGGGCGCGATGCGGATCCCCACGGCGCACCACCGGACGATGGGGTACGTCGCCCACCTGGGGCTCGCCGACCAGGTGCGGCCGTTCCGGACGCTGCTGTCGGAGGAGAACGCCTTCCTGGCGACCGGTGGCGGGCACGTGCGGCTGCGGGACGCGCCGCGCGCCCTGGTGTCCGAGGTGCGGTCCTCGCTGGGGCCGGCCGGGTTCCGGGAGGAGACGGTGGTCTTCGGCGCCTGGCTGGCCGCGGTCGTCGACGCCGTCGCCCCGCCGGCGCTGCGGGACGGGCTCAGGGCCGATCTGGGCGGGCGGCTGCTCGGTCTGGTGGACGAGATCGATCTGACGCCGCATCTGCGGGGCGGCGGCAAGGACCGGATCGACGTGCACGGCCTCTTCGCGGCCCATCCGGGGATCCGGGCGGGGTGCGGCAGCCGGCTCGACGGCTTCCTCGACGACATCCTGACCGAGACGAGTCCCCGGCTCGTGCAGCTGGCCTGCGGCATGGACCAGCTGGTGCAGCGGCTGGCCGCGCGGATCCGGGGGCCGATCTGGCTGGGTCAGCCCGCGACGGGCTTCGAGGTCGCCGCCGACCACGTGCAGGTGCGGCTCGGGGGCGGGGCGGGGGCCCGGGTCCGGCGGTGCGACTACGTGCTGTGCACGGTGCCGTTCTCGGTGCTCCGGGGGCTGCGTCTGGCGGGGTTCGACGAGGACAAGCTCGCCGCCGTCCGGGAGGTCGTCTACTGCCCGGCGACCAAGGTGGCCGTGCACTGCAGGGAGCCGTTCTGGGAGCGGGAGGGCATCCGGGGCGGCGCCTCGTTCAGCGGCGGCCGGATCCGGCAGACGTACTATCCGACCGCCGAACCGGCCGGTGCCGAGGGTGCCGCGGAGCCCTCGCTCGGGGCGGCGCTGCTCGCCAGCTACACGATCGGCGAGGACGCCGACGTGCTCGGCGGGATGCCGGCGCCGGTCCGGCACCGGGCGGTCGTCGAGGAGTTGGGCCGGATGCATCCGCAGCTGCTGCGGCGCGGGATGGTCCGCGGGGTCGCCAGTCTGGCCTGGGGCGGCCATCCGTGGACGCGCGGCGGCTGCACGATCCGCTGGGGCGCGGACCCGGCGGGCCGGGAGGAGCAGCGGCTGCGCGCGCTGCGGCCGCAGGGCCGGATGTTCTTCGCCGGGGAGCACTGCGCGACGGAACCGGCATGGATCGAGGGGGCGGTGGAGTCGGCTCTGGAGGCGGTGGAGCTGATCGCGCGGGACGAGGGGCGGTGCGGCGGCCCGTCCCGGGACGGGTGGTGGCGGGGCGCGCCCGCGCCGGCCGGTCGGGAGGCGGCGTGAGCGTCTTCGACCTGCCCCGGGTGTACTTCGCCGGTACGGCGCTGACCCGGCTGCCGACCGGGCCGCGGTCCGGGCTCGTGGACCTGGCCTCGAACACGGCGCTGCGCAGCGCGGCCGGAGGCGCTCCGGCGGAGCCGTTCGGGGTGGTGGGCCCGGCGGCCGACTACCACGCGCACCTGGCGGAGCGGGGCGCGCGCGGCGGGCACTTCTCGGGGAACGGGCATCTGGTGTGGGAGGCCCGGGTCACCGGGGTGGAGCGGCGGGCGGGCGAGGTCGACCGGTCGGATCCGCTGGTGGGCCGGTCGGTGGACCTGTGGGGCCATCACAACCCCTATCTGGGCACGACGGTGAACCGGGCGCGGGTCTTCGACGTCGATCCGGTGTCCTCGTGGACGGCGACGCTGATGGGCGGCCGGTTCGCGTTCGGACGTGCGGGCCGGTCGCACGACACCGGCTATGCGTGCCTGGGCGGGGTGAGCGGATTCATGCCGCCGCGCTGGCAGGGCTTCCGGCCGCCGGCGCGCTCGCTGTACCAGTGCGTGGCCGGGGCGGACGACGGACCGGACTGGCAGGCGGGTGCGGTGGACTCCCTGGCCGTCCGGGCACTGCGGGCGGCCGTGGCCGAGCGGGACGGCGGGGCGCTCCTCGTCCAGTTCACCCTGGAGGCGGAGGCGGACCCGGAGGGGTCGTCCGAGGCCGGGGACGCGCCGGGGCGGTGGCGGCTGCGGGGGGTCGTGGCGCCGTGGGGTCCCGGCGAGCCGCGCAGTCATCCGGCGGGCCGGCTGCTCGTCCCGTACGGGGCGGAGGACGGCGGTGCGGACGGGCCCGGGCCGTGCACGGTGCGGGTCGGACCCGAGGGGGTGGTGGTCAACGAGCCGTACGCGCGCGGCGGGACGGACGGTGGTGACGGTCCCGCGCTCGAAGTGCGGACCGCCGGGTCGGGGCTGACGGTCGCGGTGCTGCCCCGGGAATTCCGGGGCGGGGCGGTGGCGACCGTGCCGGCGGTGTCGGAGGAGGCGGTGCGCCGGGCCGGGGAGGAGGGGCTCGTGGTGGTGCGGGACGGCACCGGGGTCGTCCTGCGGGAGCGGGAGGCGGTGGTGCTCGCCGACGAGGCCGCGCTGATCCTGGACCATCCGGACGTGGAGCGCGGCGACGAGCACGCCGTCGAGGTGCCGGTGCGGAGCTTCCTGCGCGGCCGGCCGGGGCCGCTCGACGCGGTGGAGGTGCGGCAGTACCCCAACCCGCGTGCCCTGCCGCTGGATCCGGCGGCGTCCGGTCCGGGTGCCCGCACCGGGGACGTCGAGGTGGTACGGCTCCGGGCCGGGCGGACGGGCGGCCGGAAGGGCTCCGAGGCGGAGCCCGCCGGGGCCGCCTGCCGGGTGGTGACGGACGCGGAGGGGCACGGCTGGTTCACGGTCCACGGGGCGCGGGCGGGCACCGCGCGGCTGCTGTTCTCGACGGGGCCGGAGGACCTGCCGCCGGCCGACGCGGCGGCGCCCGGTTCGGCGGCCGCCTGCTACGACGACGGGGACGCGCTCGGCTTCTGGGCGTGGGCGGGGGGCGCCGCCGTGCGGGTGCTGCCCGACGACTGGCACCTGGACGCGGTCCTGCCGTCCGAGGTCGACTTCGCGCTGCTGCACCGTGAGGTGTTCGCGTACTACGAGCAGTTGTTCCCGTTCATGCGGGACGAGGTGTTCAGCCTCGCCGACCGGTGCAAGGTGGAGACGTACGCGAAGCTCGTGTGGCAGATGTGCGATCCGGCGAACAAGGACCGCACCTACTACATGCCGCCGACCCGGGACCTGACGCTGCCCAAGGCCCGGCTCCTCCTCTCCTATCTGCGCTCCCGGGGCGCGGCGGCGGCGCACCCGCACGCGCCGGCGGCCCCCGCGCCGCGCCGGGCGGCCGAGCCGCGCATCACCACCCGGGGCCAGTTGCGCGCGGCGCTGTGGCAGGCGGTCACGGTGGAGCTGGCGACCTCGCTGCAGTACCTGTACGCGGCGTACACGGTACCGACGCACGGGACGGGGTTCGCGTACGTCCGCAGCGGGGTGTGGACGCCCCGGCAGCTCCGGCTGGCCTGCGGGGACGGCGGGGAGACCCTGGCGAAGGGGATCAGGGACAGCCTCCTCGACGTGGCCCGCGAGGAGATGATCCACTTCCTGGTCGTCAACAACGTGCTGATGGCGATGGGCGAGCCCTTCCACGTGCCGGCGATCGACTTCGGGTCGCCGGGACGCCTTCCGCTGCCGCTGGACTTCGCCCTGGAGCCGCTGCACCTGGGCAGTCTCCAGCGGTTCATCGCGATCGAGCGGCCCGAACGGCTCGCGGGCGGCTCGGTGGGGACGGCGGGGTCCGGGACGGAGGCGGCGGGAGAGCCGTGGGGCGCCGGGCGCGCGGGGACGCCGTTCGGGTCGCCGAGCGAGCTGTACGCGGCGATCAGGGACGGGCTGACCCGGGTGCCCGACCTGTTCCTGGTGGAGCGGGGCCGGGGCGGCGGGGAGCACCACCTGTTCCTGGGGGCGGCCGTCGACTCCGTCCACCCGGACTACCAGCTGGAGGTGGACGACCTGTCGAGCGCGCTCTTCGCCATCGACTTCGTCACCGAGCAGGGCGAGGGCGGGGTCCTGGACGCGCCGGGGGACGGCGGCCCCTCGCACCACGAGACCTTCGTGCGGCTCGCCGAACTCCTCATGGCCGAACGGGCCGACGGGCCCGGCGGGCAGGGGGCGCCGTGGGAGCCAGCCTATCCGGCCCTGCGGAACCCGACGGCCGACCCTGCGCATCCGGGGCGGGCCGCCGTGCTCGACGCGCATGCCCGGCAGGTGCTGCGGCTGTTCAACCGCAGCTACTTCCTGATGCTCCAGCTGATGGTCCAGCACTTCGGCGAGAGTCCGGACGCGAGCCTGCGCCGCTCCCGGCTGATGAACGCCTCGATCGACGTGATGACGGGGATGATGCGGCCGCTGGCCGAACTCCTCGTCACGCTCGACTCGGGGTGGCGTGGGCGGACGGCGGGCCCCTCCTTCGAGCTGGAGGAACCACCCGTGCACATCGCCAGGCCCGATGTGGCCCGGCGCGGTTTCGCGATGCGCTTCCGGCACCTGGCGGCGATGGCCCGGGAGTGCCCGGGCGTCCCCGACCGGGTGCCGGAGCTGATGGCCTGGTACGCGGAGTACTTCGCGGCGGAGGGGAGGAGGTGAGCCGATGACGGCGGTGGAGGAGACCGAGGTGCTCGTCGTGGGCGGCGGTCCGGTGGGGCTGGCGCTCGGGCTCGACCTGGCGTGGCGGGGGGTCGACTTCGTCCTGGCGGAGGCCGGGGACGGCCGGATCACCCATCCCAGGGTGTCGACGATCGGCCCGAGGGCGATGGAGCTGTTCCGCCGCTGGGGCGTGGCGGACGCGATCCGGGGTGCCGGCTGGCCCGCCGGGCACACCCTGGACGTCGCCTGGGTGACGGCGGTCGGCGGGCACGAGCTGCACCGGCTGCGGTTCGGCACGGTAGCCGAGCGGCCGCCGCCCGCCCACACGCCGGAGCCCGAGGCGATCTGCCCCCAGCACTGGCTCGTGCCGCTGCTGACGCGACGGCTCGGTGTGCGGCCCGACGGCCCGGTGCGGCTGCGGACCCGGCTGACCGGCTTCCGGCAGACGGACGACGGGGTGCGGGCCGAGCTGACCGACGCGGCGGGGGTGGTGACGACGGTGCACGCCCGGTATCTGGTGGGGTGCGACGGGGCGGCCTCGCCGGTGCGGAAGGAGTGCGGGATCGCCTCGCCGGAGCGGCACGCCACCCGAACCCTGCGGAACGTCCTCTTCCGGGCGCCGGGTCTCGGCGAGCGGCTCGGCGGGCGGGCGGCCCTGGTCCACTTCGTCACCGAACCGGGCGGGCTGCGGTACCCGCTGCGGGCGATGGACGGCCGGGACCTGTACCGGCTCACCTGTCCCCCGGGCCCGGCCGAGCCACTGCGGGTGGTCCGCCGGGCGCTCGCCGTGGACGTGCCGGTGGAGATCCTCTCGGACTCCCGGTGGCACCTGACCCACCGGGTCGCCGCCCGCTACCGCGACGGCCGGGTGCTGCTCGCCGGGGACGCGGCACACACCCTCTCCCCCTCCGGCGGCTTCGGTCTGGCCACCGGGATCGGCGACGCGGCCGATCTCGGCTGGAAGCTCGGCGCGGAACTGTCCGGCTGGGCGGGTCCCGGGCTGCTCGACGCGTACGGGAGCGAGCGGCGTCCGGTCGCCCTCGCCGGCCTGGAGGAGAGCCACCGCAATCTGCGCCGCACCCTGGACCGGCGCATCACCTCGGCGCTCCTGGAGGACTCGCCGCGCGGCGCGGAGGCCCGGGCGGAGCTGGGGCGGAGGATCGCCGCCTCCGACCCCCGGCGCGAGTTCGAGGCGCCCGACGCCCACTTCGCCCACCGGTACCGGTCGCCGCTCGTCGCGCAGGGCACGGACGGGGAGCCGGTTCCGGATGCCCAGGACGACGACCGTCCGGAGTGGGACCGGGCGGCGGTGCCGGGCGGGCGTGCCCCGCACGTGTGGCTGGCGCCGGGGTTCTCCACGCTGGACCTCTTCGGCCCGGGGTTCACCCTGCTCCGACTGGCCCCCGGGGACACGGTCGGGACCGAGGGGACGGAACGGGCCTTCGCCGCGCGGAGGGTGCCGTTGCGGGTGTGGAGCCCGCCCGGGGGCTCGGAGCCTCGGCGTCGGTACGGGCACGCCTACGTACTGGTGCGGCCGGACGGCCATGTCGCCTGGCGGGGGGCCCGGCCGCCCGCCGACCCCGGCGCCCTCGCCGACCTGGTGCGCGGCGCCGGGCCGGCCACCGGCGGGGCGCGGACGGACGGGGGCGGGTGATGGGCGGGGACCGGCTCGCGCCGTTCGATTCCGGGCTGCTCGACCTGGCGGATCCGTACCCGGTCTACCGCCGCTACCGCGAGCGGGACCCCGTCCATGCCGTGCGGTCCTCCGACACCGACGCGGACCGCGACCGCGACCACGACGGCGACGGCGACGGCGCGGGCGGGACCGGGGCCACCACCTGGTACCTCTTCCGGTACGCGGAGGTGGCGCGGGTGCTCGCGGGGCGCGCGTACCGGCGGAGGTCCCCGGCGACCGGGCGGGCGGCGCCGATACCGGAGGGGTACGAGACGCTGCGGCGGGTCGTCGAGAACTGGCTGGTCTTCCTCGATCCGCCCCGGCACACCGTGCTGCGGGCGCGGGTGAACCCGCCGCTCGCCTCCGCCGCCGTCGCCGGACTGCGGCCGGCCGTACGGGAGATCGCCGAGGAGCTGGCGGCACCGCTCGCGGGGCGGGCGGCCGTCGATGTGGTGCGGGGGTTCGCGGCGCCGTTCCCGCTGCTCGTCATCGCGCGCGTGCTCGGGGTGGAGGGGCGGTTGTGGCCGTGGTTCCGGGAGCGGGCGCTCGCGCTCCAGGAGGCGGGCGGGACGCGCGGCGACCGGACCGGGGCGGGCCTCGCGCGGGCCGACCGCGCGGCGGGCGAGCTGGAGCGGTACTTCACGGCCGCGCTGACGGCCCGGCGGGACGCGGACGGGGAGCCGCGCGACCTGATGGGAGCACTGGCGGCGGCCGGGCGGGAGGACCCCTCGCTCACCCCGGGGCTCCTCGCGTCGACCTGCGTCCACCTCCTGACGGCCGGGCACGAGACGACGACCGGGCTCCTCGGGAAGGCGGTCCTGGCCCTGCTCACCCGGCCCGGGACGGTCGCCGAACTCCGCGCCGAGCCGGGACTCGTGGCCGGGGCGGTGGACGAGTTCCTGCGCTTCGACCCGCCGGTGCAGATGGTCACCCGCTGGGCGTGGCGGGAGACCGAGCTCGCCGGGCGGCGGATCCGGCGCGGGGACCGGCTCGTCGCGGTGATCGGCTCCGCCCACCGGGACCCGGCGTGCTTCCCCGACCCGGACGTCCTCGACATCCGCCGGGCCACGGGCCGGCACTGCGCCTTCGGGCTCGGCATCCACTACTGCGCGGGCGCGGCGCTCGCCCGTCTGGAGGCGGAGACGGGGCTCGCCGTGCTCCTCGAACGGCTGCCCCTGCTCAGGCCGGACGCCCGCCCGCTCGTCGAGGTGGAGTACGCCCCGGACTGGGTCTTCCACGGCCCGTCCCGGCTGGTCCTCCGGGACAGGGGGCAGGCGGCCGGGAACGAACCGACCCCACCTCCCGTTATACCCCCCATGGGTATACAGAGGAGGAGTGCATGACCACGACCGGCACCACCGCGGCAATCACCACCGTCACCACCGCCCGCCCCCGACGCCTGCCGGCGCTCACCCCCGACCAGGCCCGGGGCCGGGCCCGCGAACTCCTCGCGGACATCGTCGAACGGCACGGCTCGGCGGGCGAGATGGTCTCCACGATGGCCAACTCGCCCGCGATGATCGAGGGATATCTGAGCCTCTCCCGCGCCATGAAGCGGGTGAAGATCCCGCGCGCGCTGAGCGAGAAACTCTCCCTCGCCGTCCAGGAGTGGATCGGCTGCGGCACCTGCCGCGAGGCGCACGAGTCGGCAGGCCGCGCCGCCGGGCTGAACGACACGGACATCGCCCTGGCCCGCCAGGACACCTCCACCGATCCGCGCGAGGCCGCCCTGATCGCCCTCGCCCTCAAGGTCCTCGCCGAACCGGGCGCGCTCGGCGACGCCGACGTCGCCGAGGTGCGGGCGCACGGCTGGAGCGACCGGGTCCTCGCCGAAGTGGTCGGGGTCGTCAGCCTCAACCTGCTCACCGGCGCCTTCAACCTCCTCGCCGGCATCCAGCCGGACACCGGAGAGGAGGAGGCGGACGGCTAGGCGGGCGCCGGGAGTTCCTTCTCCATCAGGGTGAAGGACTTGGCCGGGCCGCCCGGCTGCGGCTTGCCGTCCTTGCGGCCGACGACGCGGTAGCCGGCGTCCTGGTAGTAGGCGGTGAGCTTCGGGTTGGTGGACAGGCAGTCCAGGCGCACCCGGGTCCGGCCGGTGGCGGCCACCCGGTCCTCGGCGGCGGCCAGCAGCAGCCGTCCGGTGCCGGGGGCGGCGGCGCGGTCCACCATGAGCCGGTGGACGTAGCCGGCGTCGGGTGGCTGCGGGCCCCAGGCGGCCTCGTCGTCCCACCACAGCTCCCAGGCGCCGAGGACGTGCCCGTCGCGCTCGGCGAGCCAGACCTCGCCGTGCGCCATGATCCGATGGAAGTGGTCCTCGTCCAGTTCCCCGGGCCGCCACTGGCCGGTGACGCCCCGCTCCAGCATCCAGCGGGCGGCGTCGTCCCGGAGCCGAACGAGGGTGGCGAGGTCGGCCTCGCCCGCCGGGCGGTGGTGCGGTGCGATCATGCGACCGATCCTCGCACGCGGCTCACCGGCGGCGACGGGGCGGTGAAGGAGACGGCGGCGGCCGGGTCGGTGACCTCCGCGTCGGAGCCGAGGGAGTAGGCGGCGACGCGGGAGACCACCACCGCCGGGACGGCGTCGGCGACACCGGGGACGGCCGGGCAGTCCTGGGTGGCGTGGGCGTCGTACGGGACGACGACGCGGTAGCCGAGGTCCAGGGCCGTACGGGCGGTGGCCCGGACGCACATCTCCGACATCACCCCGCAGACGGCGACGGCCCGGCTGCCGTGCCCGTCGAGCACCGCGCCGAGGGCCGTCTCCTCGAAGCCGTCGTCGTACGGCTTGCGGATCACGAGCTCGGTGGGCCCCGGCTCGACGGGGTGGTGCAACTCCCATCCGGGGGTGTGCGGTTCGTCCTCCGCGCCGGGCGGCCCGTCGTTCTGGAGGTGGACGACGAGCGCGCCGGCGGCGCGGGCCCGGGCGATCAGCCCGGCGGTCCGGTCGACGAGCCGCGCGGCGTCGGGCACGGCGCCGTCGCCGGTGACGAAGGCCGACTGCACGTCGACGACGAGGAGCGTGTCCACCAGCGGGAGCGGGTGCGGGAGCGGGGGTGGTTGTGGAGGTGTCTCGGCGATCATGCGGGCATCATCACGCGGCCGGGTGCGGCCGCTCCACGGGGTTTCCGGCCGTCGCCGACCGGCGGAGCAGCAGCCGCCCGGTGACTCCGGTGGTGAACAGCCCGCCGAGCAGGGCGAGAAGGGAGACGGCACCGCCCGAACCCCAGTCGACGTCCGTGGCGCGGACGGCGAGCACGATCCCGCACGCGGCGGCGACCGCGGGGACGGCGCGGAGGGCGGGGCGACTGCGCGTCAGATCGTCCTCGGCGAGCGAGCCGAGGACGCCGACGCCGAGCGAGAGCGCCCAGACGCCGAGGCCCTGGGCATCGGCGCGGTTCACCGCCCAGGGCACGAACCCGCTCCAGAAGCCCGGGAGGAAGAGGAGCCCGGCGCCGACGCCGAGCCACCCCGAGCCGAGCACCGCGAGCAGGGGCCTGGACCAGCCTGGCATCGGAACCGGCCCGGTCCGCGCGGGAACGCCGCCCGCCGGCCTGCGGTACTGGGCGGCCAGGCAGCCGACGGACGCCAGGGCGAGGAGGGCCACGACGGGCACCCAGCCGAGGCTGAAGAGGACCAGGAAGAGCGGGCCGCCGGTGGCGACGCGGAGGGCGCCGAGGTTGAGGAGGGTGACGGCGAGCAGGCCGGTCATGACGACGACCAGCGGCAGGTAGAGGCTCCGCGCCTCCTCCCAGTCGTCGGCCCGGCCCAGGGTGAGCAGGGCGGGCGCCACGCCCACCATGGCCGCGCCGATGAGTCCGGGGCTGAGGGCCTCGGGCGACGCCCAGGCGCCCACCCCGTGCCCGGTGAGCGCCGCGACGGCGAGCAGGACGCCGACACCGAGGCTGACGACGCCGACGACGGTGCCCATCACGACGACGGCGGCGGAGAGCTCTCGTCCGGGCCGGGCGGAGGGATCACGTCCGGGCCGAGCGGAGAGCTCACCTCCAGATCGCGCGGAGGGATCATCTCCAGGCCGGACGGCGGGACCACCTCCAGGCCGGACTGACCGCTCATCTCCACGCCGGGCGGACAGTTCGCCTCCGGACCGCGGGGACCGTTCGCCTCCGGGAGGGCGGCCAGGGCTGCTCATCGGCTTTCCTCCCCGGTCGCCGCGGCGCCGCTGAGCGCCGGTTCGGGTGCCGGGGGCGGGGGTTGCGGGGCGCGGCGGCGCAGGAGTTCGCGTGCGGCGAGGACGCGGAGGGCGACGACGGTGACGGCGGTGTAGGCGAGCATGCCGCAGCCGATGCCGGCGGCCGCGGTGAGGGCCGTCGCCCGGTCGAGGCCCATGGACCGTTCCAGTACGGGAACCATGACCGCGGAGAACGCCGAGGCGAGGAGCAGGGCGGCGAGGTGCAGGCGCCACTCCTCGCGGGCCCAGCCGTTGCCGGCGCGGCGCGCGCCGGCGGCCCGGGCGGCGAGGACGGCGTACACGACCGCGTACGGCAGCAGGTAGGCGAGGAGCAGGCGGCGTCCGGCGGTGCCCTGGTCGAGGAAGGCGGGGACGAGCGCGGCGAGGCCGGCGGCGCCCGCGAGGTGGGCGAGGACCATCACCGGTCCCGGCGCCCAGGTGCCGGTGAGGCCGGGGACGGAGGTGCGCCGGTCGAGCGCGCGGGTGGCGAGCAGCGCGCCGAAGGAGACCAGCGCGCCCAGGTGCATGATCGCGACCCGGTTGACGTCCTGGAGGGGCAGGCCCGGGTAGAGCGCGGGCAGGAGGCTCCATTCGATGCGGAGCAGCGGGGCGGTCATCAGGAAGCCGTAGCAGAGCAGCAGCCAGCGCTGGTGGAGGTCGGGGAAGCCCTTGTAGGCGGCGAGGGTGCCGAAGGTGACGCTGCCGACCGCGCCGACCAGGATGACGGCGAGCACGATCCAGAAGGCCGCGCCGCTGAACGCCCGCTCCGGCGGCGTGCGGACCAGGTAGACGGCGGCGCCGGCCATCGACACGTACACGGTCGCGGCGAAGACGACGCCGAGGGCGCGGTGGAGGCGGATCCGGCGGCGGACGGCGCTGAGCAGCTGGACGGGGCCGAGGAGCATCAGGAGGCCGCCGAGGACGGAGTGGACGATCAGCGGGACGAGGCTGCGGCCGTACGGTCCCATGCGGTCGCGGACGGCGTCGGCGACGAACCCGGGCGAGACCGAGCGGCCGAGGAGCCACTCACCGAGGGCGGGCGCGCCGGGGCGGGCGTACGGCCAGAGCTCGGTGAACGCGATCGGCGCGTACGCGAGGCAGACCGCCGTCAGCGCGACGACGGCCACCCTTCCGCGTCTGGTGCTGGTGGGACGCCCCACGGCGGTCCTCCTCTGCGAGGTGCGCGAATCTGCACGGGTGCGCGATAGTCCACTCTGGACTATGGAGGAAGGTAGGGCCGGGCCCGGCCAGGGTCAACCGGTCGGTAATAAAGTCGTGTTACCAGGGGTCAGCACTGTTCAGGACCGCCCCCGTGCCCCTCCGGGCTCTCCCCCGGCTCGCGGTCGCCGACCCAGTGCCAGAAGTCGACCATCATCCGCTCGTACCGGATCCCGAACTCCAGCGCCTCGCGCTGCCCCCGGCTCAGCAACTCGCCGACCTCGCCCGCGAGCCCCTCGTACTCCTCCAGGGTGCGCCGGTGCTCGGCGACCTGGACCGGGGCATGGACGCGCGGACTCGCGCCGAACCAGAGCTTGAGGATGCCCCGTTCGCGTGCCTCGACCGGGACGAAGGAGGGGTCGGCGAGCCAGCCGCGCAGCGCCGCCGCGCCCTCCTGCGTGAGCCGCATCAGCCGCCGGTTCCGGCCGCCCTCCTGCCGCACCTCCGAGAGCAGTCCGGCCTCCAGGAGGCGGTCGCACTGGGCGTACACCTGGGCGTGCGGCACGGACCAGAAGGGGGCGACGGTCCGCGCGGCCTCGACCTTGACGTCGTACGGACTGGCCTCGCCCAGTGCGTCGATGATGCCGAGGACGAGGAAGGAGGGCGTGGTCAGCCGGACTTCAGACATGCGGCGACCGTATCGCGGGGCTTCAGACCGGGTGCTCCGCCCGGGCGCGGGGTCCTGCGGGCAGCGGGGAGGGCAGCGGGCGCGGTACGGGCTCGGGCCGCAGCAGCTCGTCGAGGCCGGTGAGGCGCACCAGGCGGAGGATCCACGGCTGGTCGCAGACGAGCTGGAAGTGCGCCCCGCGCGCGCGGGCACTCCGGGCGCAGTGGGCGAGCAGGCCGAGGCCGGTGGCGTCGCAGAAGCCCAGCGGGCGGATGTCGACGGCCAGGGCGTCGGCCTCGCGGACGAGCGCGTCGAGCTCGGGCCGCAGATGGCGGACGAGGACGAGGTCCAGTTCGCCGCGGAGGACGGCGACGGTCAGGGCGCCGGCCGTGCGGACGGCGAGGTGGGGGTCATGACGGGGGATCAGCTGCATCGGACGCTCCACAGGGTGGGTCCAAGTGTCAGGTCGAGCGTGGCCGCAGTCGGGGCGGGAGGGACGTTTCGCCTGGGCCTCAGTCACCGGATCCGGTGAATACGCGTCCATAGGTTTGTCGGACGTGTGTACGAGGTGTCAGGGGCGCCGCTCCCCCAGGAGGGACCGGGTGCGCAGGGCCAGGAGGGCCTCGAAGCGGAAGGCGGGGTCGGCGAGCCGTTCACCGAACAGGGCGTCGAGCCGGTGCAGCCGACGACGGGCGGTCTGCGGGTGGACGCCGAGCACCCGGGCGACCTCGGGGGCGGTACGGCCCCAGGACATCAGCAGCGCCTCCAGGGTCTCGGCGAGCCGGTCGGCCCGGCCGCGCGGCAGCTCCGCGAGGGGGGCGAGGACCCGGCCGGCGAGCAGCCGGCCGACGGGCGCGGCCCGCAGCAGATGGAGCTCCCCCAGCTCCTCCTCGGCCAGGACGAACTCCCCGCCGAAAAGCCCGACGCCGGCCGCCGCACCGGCCGCCACACCGGCCCCCAATCCCGCTACCGCCCCCGCCCCCGCCCCCATCCCCGTCCCCGTTCGGCGGTCGAGGGCGGCGCGGGCGCACTGGAGCGAGAGCCAGGCGTCGTCCGGCGTGACGGCGGGCCCGAGGGCGGCGGTACGCCCGCGCAGCGCGGTACGGATCCGGCCGAGCGGCCCGGCCTGCCCCTCCCCCGCGTCACCGTGCGGCTCCGGCAGCGGCACGATCAGCACCAGGTCGTTGCCCCGCCGGGCGGAGAGGAGTCCGGTCTCCGCGCCGGGCACCGCGAGCCGGCCGTCGCCGGGTCTGACGAGGAGGCACGCGAGGGTGCGGGGCAGGGGCCAGCCGGCCCGCTCGGCGAGGGGTTCCGGCGACGGTCGGCCGTCACCGGGACCCGGGGGTTCGAGGAGCCGCTCGGCCAGGGTGCGGCGGGCCCGTTTGAGCTCGCCCTCGGAGCGCAGCCGCTCGGCCCGGAAGCCGGCGACGGCCTCGTTGGACAGGGCGTTGATGTGGACGAGGACGGCCTCGTGCAGCGGCAGCACCAGCTCGGCCGGGAGCGCGGCGGCCTGGAGGACCTCGGCGTACCGGCGGCTGCCGACCCGGGCGCCGACCCGGAACGCGGCCTGGATGCCGTCGGTCGTACGCCCGCTGCGGAACTCGACGCGGCCCAGCTCCCTGAAGTGCCTCAGGTGGTGGTCCTGCGGGCTGTCGGGGTGCTCGATCAGCTCCGCGAACTGGTGAAGGGCGCGGCGTATCGACTCCGCGAGGTCCCGCCCGACGGCGGATTCCAGCGGCCTGCGGTAGGGGGCCACCTCGACGCGGATCGCCTCGATCATCTCCGCGACGATCGCGTCGATGCGGGGCCGGATGAGTGCCGCGAGCCCGGGCGGCAGCTCGTGCCACGGGGTCCGCGCGAAGCCCCCGCCGGGGCCCGGCGGGGGCGACGGCGGCGCGTACTCCTTCACGGGGCTCCCCCTCGGGTGGACTGCGGACGGTGTCGACGCGCGTGAGGCGGGTGCGCCGGAAGGTGTCACGCGCGTGACCGTTTTCCGGCGTACGGGCTCCGCCTCCCTGGTCCGGCCGGAGCCGGTGACCGCACTGTGGACCCGACGTTACGCGCCAGTAGCTTCCGCGTCTCTCCCCCGTCACAGGTTTCTCCGCCACAGCAGCCCCACCACAGCTCACCCGTCGAGAGAAAAGGCACCCCCATGCGACGCACACGCACCACACACCCCGGCCGCACCACCGCACGTCGCCGGATCACCGCCGCCGTCACCGGCGCCGCCGCCGCGCTCTGCCTCGCCCTCACCGGGACCGCCCCGGCCCAAGCCACCCCGACAGACACCCAGCAGGCCGAGGCCGACCCGGTGGGCCCGCCGCAGGGCGACTTCCTCTCCGCGTACGGCTACTCGCTGTTCGCGCCGACGGCCGTCCCCTCCGGGGCGAACGAGTGGGGCTGCCGGCCGACGGCCGAGCACCCGCGCCCGGTGGTCCTGGTGCACGGCACCTTCGAGAACCGGTACGCGAACTGGGCCGGGCTCGCCCCGCGCCTGAAGTCCGCCGGGTACTGCGTCTACGCGCTCAACTACGGCGGCGGCCTCGGCCCGGTCACCGGCACCGGCGACATCGCCGCCTCGTCACGCCAGTTGGCCGACTTCGTGGAGCGGGTGCGGGCGGCGACGGGCGCGGCGAAGGTGGACCTCGTGGGCCACTCGCAGGGCGGCCTGATGCCCCGGCACTACATCAAGCACCTGGGCGGTTCGGCCACCGTCGGCAGGCTCGTCGCCCTCGCCCCCACCAACCACGGCACCTCGCTGTGGGGCATGGGGCTGCTCGCCGCCGCCGTCCCCGGCGGCGGCGGTCCGCTCGGCGCGGCCTGCACGGCCTGCTCCCAGCAGGTCACCGGCTCCGACTTCGTGACGGAGCTCAACGCGGGCGGCGAGACGCACCCGACGGTCTCGTACACGGTGATCGCCAGCCGCTACGACGAGGTGGTCACCCCGTACACCTCGTCGTTCCTCGCGCCCGCGCCGAACGTCGTCAACCAGCGGGTCCAGGACGCCTGTCCGGCCGATCTCACCGAGCACCTCGGGATCTCCTACGACCCGGTCGCGACCCGGCTCGTCCTCAACGCCCTCGACCCGGCGCACGCCCAGCGCCCGTCCTGCTGAACCGTCGCGCGGCCCACGGCCCCGTCCGCCGGTCTCAGCCGGCGGACGGCGCCCCGAACCACCGCTCCAGAGCGTCCCGGAGCCCCGCCGGGTCGTCGCCGACCCAGACCACGTGCCCGTCCGGCCGCAGCAGCGCGGCCGGCACGTCCGGTTCGGCGCCCGCGCCGGTGACCAGGTGCACCCGGTCCTCCCAGCCGGTCACCGCGAGCGTCCCGGTGCGGTCGAGGAGGAGGCCGCGCCCGTCACGCGCCGCCTCGTACAGCCTGCCCTCCTTCAGCGGCACGTCCTTCAGCCGCCGGCCGAGCAGTTCGTGGCCCTCGCCGCAGTCGTAGCGGAGGTCGACGGCGGTGAGCTTCCCGATGAGGAAGCGGTTGACCTCGTCGAAGTCCATCAGCTCCGCGAACAGCCGGCGCACCGCCTGCGCCCCCGGCTCGGCGGACATCAGCTCCATCTGGGCGCGGGTGTTGTCGAGCACGGCGGCGCCGACCGGGTGGCGCTCGGAGTGGTACGTGTCGAGCAGCCCGTCGGGCGCCCAGCCGAGGACCTCCGCGGCGAGCTTCCAGCCGAGGTTGAAGGCGTCCTGCACCCCGAGGTTGAGGCCCTGGCCGCCGGTCGGCGGGTGGATGTGGGCGGCGTCGCCGGCGAGCAGCACCCGGCCGTCGCGGTACCGCTCCGCCTGCCGGGTGCCGTCGCCGAAGCGGGAGAGCCAGCGCGGCTCGTGCACCCCGAAGTCGGTGCCGCCGACGGCCGTCAGACGCTCCTTCAGCTCGTCGAGCGTCGGCGCGGACCGGTCCTCGGAGAGTCCGGCGGCGGGCACGACCACGCGGTACAGCCCGTCCCCGAGCGGCATCACGCCGTACCGCGTCTGCGTCTTGCGGACCTCGGCCATCACCGGGAGGACCTCCTCCCACGGCACCCCGATCCGCACCTCGGCGATCAGCGTCTCGTGCCGCGCCGGCTCTCCGGGGAAGCCGATCCCGGTCAGGGCGCGCACGGTGCTGCGGCCGCCGTCGCAGCCGACCAGCCAGCGGGCGCGCAGCCGGGAGCCGTCGGCGAGCTCGGCCGTCACGCCCTCCTCGTCCTGCTCGAACCCGACCAGCTCCCGGCCGCGCCGCAACTCCACGCCCAGCTCGCGGGCGTGCTCGTCGAGGAGTTCCTCGGTGATGTTCTGCGGGATGCCGAGGACGTAGGAGTGGGCGGTGTCGAGCCCTTCGGGCCAGGAGGTGCCGAGGCCGGCGAAGAATCCGCCGACCCGGTACTGCTGTCCGCGGGCGAGGAAGCGGTCGAGGAGGCCGCGCTGGTCCATCACCTCGATGCTGCGGACGTGCAGCCCGAGCGCGCGGCTGTGCCCGCTCGGCTCGGCCGCCTTCTCCAGGACGAGCGGCCGCAGGCCCCACAGGCGCAGCTCCGAGGCGAGCACGAGCCCGGTGGGCCCGCCGCCGATCACGAGGACATCGGCGTCGAACATGGTGTTCCCCCATCTGTTTACGCAGGTCAGGGGCCGATTGTGCGCTGCGAGGGGGGCCTTGCCGCAAGGCCCCCCTCGCAGGGTACGGTGAAGAGGGAGAACGGCGGCGCCCGAGGCCGCTCAGCGCAGGTCGAGCCGCATCAGGATCCGGGGATGGCCGGAGAGCACCGAGGTGGTGTCGGCGGCCCACACGAAGCCGGCGCGCTCGAAGTTCTTCCGCAGCCCGGGATACGCCATCGTCAGGTCGACCCGCGCGTCGCCGTTGTCCAGCGGGTACGCCTCCACCGCCGGCGCCCCGTGCGCGCGGGCGAACTCGACCGCGCCCGCGATCAGGGCGTGGCTGACGCCCTTCTTGCGGTGGCCCGGGCGGACCCTGATGCACCAGAGCGACCAGACCGGCAGGTCGTCGACGTGCGGGATCTTGCGGTTGCGGGCGAAGGTGGTCTCCGCCCGGGGTGCGACGGCGGCCCAGCCGGCCGGTTCGCCGTCGTCGTAGGCGAGGACGCCCGGCGGGGGCTCCTGGGCGCACAGGCCGGCGACGTACTCGCTCCTGGCCGGTTCGCGCATCGCATTGTTGATCTTGGACGGGATGCGGTAGCTGAGGCAGAAACAGACGTTGGCCGTGGGCGACTTGGGGCCGATCACGGCGCGGACGTCCTCGAACACGGAGGCCGGGCGCACTTCGATGGTCATGCTCCCACCCTGGCACGGACGCCGCCGTCCGGCAGGCCGTACCGTGCGGTCCCATGGACCGAACCGAGAACACCCCCGCCGCCGGTTCCGGCACGGCCGGAGCCGTACCGCTCGATCCCGAACTCGCCGCCGTGCTCGCCGCGTCGGGCGCCCGGAGCCGGGAGCCGCTCACACTCCGGAACCTCGCCGGGCGGCAGGCGGTGGACGCCGCCGCACGCCCGCTGCCGTCGCTGCCGGAACTGTCCCGCGACGGCGCCTTCGCCGTGGAGGAGGTACGGGTGCCGGGGCCTCCCGGCGCGCCCGAGGTGACGCTCGTGCACGCCCGCCCGGCCGGGGCCCGCGGACCGCTGCCGCTCCTGTATTACATGCACGGCGGCGGCCTGGTCATGGGCAACGCCCGGGCGGTGCTGCCCCGGGTCCTGGCGTCCTGGGCCGGGCCGCTGGGCCTCGCGGTGGTCTCCGTCGCCTACCGGCTCGCCCCGGCGGCCCGCTACCCGGCGGCGGTGGAGGACTGCCGGGCGGGCCTGGAATGGGTGGCGGAGCACGCCGGGCGGCTCGGCGTGGACGCGGACCGGATCGTGATCGGCGGGAAGAGCGCGGGCGGCGGGCTCACGGCGGCGCTCGCACTGCTGCTCCGCGACCGGGGCGGCCCCCGGGCCGTCGGACAGCTGCTGCTCTCCCCGATGCTCGACGACCGACCGACGCGGGACGACCGGTCCGTGCCCGACGGCCGGTCCGTGCCCGACGACCGCGCCGGCGCGCATTCCGCACGCCTCCAGGACGGCGTCGACACCCTGGACCGCGTCTCGAACGCCACCGTCTGGCAGGCGTACCTGGGCGGGGCGTACGGCTCCGGGGACGTGGAGCCGTACGCGGCGCCGGCCCGCGCCGCCGACCTGTCCGGGCTGCCGCCCGCCTACCTCGACGTCGGTGCGGCGGAGCTGTTCCGGGACGACGCGGTGACGTACGCGAGCCGGCTGTGGCGGGCGGGCGGCGCGGCCGAGCTGCACGTGTGGCCGGGGGCGTACCACGGCTTCGACACCTTCGCCCCGGGCGCGGCGCTGAGCCGGGCCGCGACGGCGGCCCGCACCGACTGGCTGCGGCGCACCCTGGACGCGGGCGGGCGGCCGTAACGGCTGCTCCGTACGAGGGGCCGGGAGAGTGCGTCAGACGCGGAGTTCACGCGCTTCGAAGCGGCCCTGGCCGAGGACGAGGACGAAGGTGATCTGCTGGCCCTCGGAGAGGGAGCGGACCCCGTCCTCGACGTCCTCGGCCCGGAAGAAGACGGGTTCCTCCGAGCCCACGGGCAGCACGAAGCCGTATCCGGCGCGGCGGTTGAAGGACTGCACGAATCCGGTGGTGCGGTTGTCCACGGCGACCTCCTTCGCTCCGGGCGCTCACGGCGCCCCACCGGAGGTGTACCCCGTGCGGCCCGGCTCCGCATCCGGGCCGCGGGATGCGGCGTGCGGTCAGAAGACGGAGAGGCCCGTGATGGTGGTGAAGCGGTCGAGGGCGGCGACGCCGGCGACCGAGTTGCCGCGCGCGTCGAGGCCCGGGCTCCACACGCACAGGGTGCAGCGGCCGGGCACGACGGCGATGATCCCGCCGCCCACGCCGCTCTTGCCGGGCAGCCCGACGCGGTACGCGAAGTCGCCGGCGGCGTCGTAGGTGCCGCAGGTCAGCATGACGGCGTTGATCTGCTTGGCCTGGCTGCGGGTGAGCAGCCTGCTGCCGTCGGCGCGGACGCCGTGCCGGGCGAGGAAGCCGGTGGCGACGGCGAGGTCGGCGCAGGAGGCCTCGACGGAGCACTGCCGGAAGTACTCGCGCAGCAGGGTGGGGACGGGGGTGGAGATGTTGCCGTAGGAGGCCATGAAGTGGGCGAGGGCGGCGTTGCGGTCGCCGTGCTCGCCCTCGGAGGCGGCGACGTCCCGGTCGAAGTCGAGGTCGTCGTTGCCGCTCTCGGCGCGCAGGAAGTCCCGCAGGACGCCGGAGGCGTCGCCGGTGAGCCGGTGGAGCCGGTCGGTGACCACGAGCGCGCCCGCGTTGATGAACGGGTTGCGGGGGATGCCGTGTTCGTACTCCAGCTGGACGAGCGAGTTGAAGGGGTTGCCGGAGGGCTCGCGGCCCACGTGCGCCCACAGCTCGTCACCCTCCTTGGCGAGGGCGAGCGCGAGGCTGAAGACCTTGGTGACGGACTGGGTGGAGAAGGGCCGCTGCCACTCCCCCACTCCGTACACGCTGCCGTCCACCTCGGCGACGGCCATCCCGAACAGGTTCGGGTCCCCGGCGGCGAGCGCCGGGATGTAGTCGGCCGGGCGGCCCCGGCCGGCGAGGCCCGCGATCTCCTCGGCGACACGTTCGAGGACGGGCAGGAAGGACTGCATCATGATCACATCATGATGCAATCGGCCGGGCGGAGCGTCCTGGGCTCCGGACGACGGAGCGCGGGACTCCGCCGCCGCGTGCCGCCGCGCCCCGGTGTGGGGGACGCGGGCCCGGCCGCACATCCGGGCCCGCGCACCCCCGTCCGTCAGCCCGCGACGCGGGCCATCCACTCCTCCACCTCGGCGGAGGTGCGGGGCAGCCCGGCGGACAGGTTCTCGTGTCCCGCCTCCGTGACCAGCAGGTCGTCCTCGATGCGGACGCCGATGCCGCGCCACTCGGCGGGCACGGTCAGGTCGTCGGGCTGGAAGTAGAGGCCCGGCTCGACGGTGAGGACCATGCCCGGCACGAGGACCCCGTCGACGTACTCCTCGTTGCGCGCGGAGGCGCAGTCGTGCACGTCGAGACCGAGCATGTGGCCGGTTCCCGCCATGGTGAAGCGCCGCTGGAGGCCGAGCTCGTACGCGCGGTCCACCGGTCCCTCGATGAAGCCCCACTCGACCAGCCTCGCCGCGAGGTGCCGCTGGGCGGCCTCGTGGAAGGCGCGGTAGGGGGCGCCGGGCTTCACCGCGTCGAAGCCGGCCTGCTGGGCCTCGTACACGGCGTCGTACACCCGCCGCTGGACGTCGGTGAAGGTGCCGCTGATGGGGAGGGTGCGGGTGACGTCGGCGGTGTAGAGGGAGTGGGTCTCCACGCCCGCGTCGAAGAGGAGCAGTTCGCCGGGGCGGACCGGGCCGTCGTTGGAGGTCCAGTGCATGATCGTGGCGTGGTCGCCGGCGGCGCAGATGGAGCCGTAGCCGACGGAGTTGCCCTCCAGGCGGGCGCGGCGGAAGAAGGTGCCCTCGATCCAGCGCTCGGAGGTGGCGACGGCGGTGGAGAGGTCGCCGACGGCGTCGGTGAAGCCGCGGACGGTGGAGTCGACGGCCTTGCGGAGCTCGCCGATCTCCCAGGCGTCCTTGACCAGGCGGAGCTCGCTGAGGGCGTCCTCCAGTTCGGTGTCCCGCTCCTCGTCGGTGGTGACGGCCGCCTCCAGGGCGGGGTCGACGCCGCGCACGATCCGGGTGGGCACGCCGGCGTCCGCGGCCAGGTGGGCGGGGAGCTCTCGGACGTCGCGGCAGGCCAGTCCGAGGACCCGCTCGGCCTCGGCGAGGGAGAGCCGGCGGCCCATCCACAGCTCGGCGGTGTAGCCGATCCAGAAGGTGTCGTCGTCGCGGCCGTCGCGCGGCAGGACGTAGCCGTACGCGTCGTGGCCGCCGTCCTCGCGGGGCTCCAGGACCAGGGCGCAGTCGCGGGCCTGGTCGCCGGTCATGTGGACGTAGGCGGAGTGCGGGCGGAAGGGGTACGTGTCGTCGTTCGAGCGGACCTTGAGGTTGCCGGACGGGATCACCAGGCGCTCGCCGGGGAAGAGCGCGGAGAGCGCGGCGCGCCGGGCGGCGGCGTACGGCGCCTGCGCGGACTCGGCCAGGTCGTGCCGTTCGGTGTCGGCCCAGCCGGTCCGCATGAGGGCGGAGAGTTCCTCGGATATGCCGTCGTACAGGCCGTTCTTGCGACCCTTCGCCACGGTGTGCTCCTTCGTCGAGAGTCCTGCGGGGAAACCGCCGGTCGTCGGCGGCTCACGGACCGTAGCCCGCCCCGGGGCGCCGTGGGGCCGGGGAGTGCCAGTGGCACGGATCGGACACGCGGGGGTGCGGGCGGCGGCCAGAATGGGTGCCATGGCGAACGCGAGACTGGGCGAGGCGCTGCGGCTCCTGGGCCTCGGCGAGACGGCGGCACGGGTCTACCGAGCGCTCCTGGAGCGGGCCCCGGCGCCGCTGGCGGCGGTCGGCGCGGCGGCCGGGGTCGAGGGCCCGGCGCTCACGGAGGCGTACGGGGAACTGGTCGACGCGGGGCTCGCGAGCCCGGCGGCCGACGGCCGCGACACGGTGGCTCCGGTGCCGCCGGCGGCGGGCCTGGAGATCCTGGGCCGGCACCGGGCGGCGGAGCTGGACGAGTCGCGGATCACCGTGGGCGGCGCCTTCGAGTCGTTCCGGCGGCAGCGGCTGGCCGCGTACAACGACGACCTGGTGGAGGTGGTGACCGGGGAGGCGATCGGACCGCGGATGCGGCAGGCGTGGGCGAGCGCCCGGCAGCAGATCCGGCAGCTGGACTCACCGCCGTACTTCACGGTCCCCGGCGCCACCGACGACGCGCTCGCGACCCTCGCCCGCGGCGTCACCCAGCGGGTCATCTACTCCCGGGCCTCCCTGGAGCAGCCGGGCCATCTGGAGCGGTCGATCGAGCCGGTGATCGCGGCCGGCGAGCAGGCCCGGGTGCTGCCGTCGGTGCCGGTCAAACTGGTGATCATCGACGAGGCGTACGCGCTGGTGTCGCTGTCGATCCGGGAGGCCGACGTGTTCACCACGATGCTGGTGGTGCAGCCGTGCGGACTGTTCTCGGCGCTGGTGGCGCTCTTCGAGCAGTCCTGGCGGGACGCGCTGCCCTTCCACGGCCGCACCGCGCTCCCGGGCGGCCTTCCGCCGGCCGACCGGCGGCTGCTGTGGCTGCTCGCCGGGGGCGCGGCGGACGAGGTGATCGCCCGGGAGATCGGGGTCAGCCGCCGCACCCTCTTCCGCCGGATCCAGGTCCTGATGGCCCGGCTCGGCGCGACGAACCGTTTCCAGCTGGCGCTCCAGGCGCAGCGGCACGGCTGGCTCTGACCTGCGGGGTCAGGACCCTCAGGCCCCCAGGTGCTTGCGCAGGAAGGTGTACATCAGGGCCTTGTTGCGGGCGGCCTGGGCGTTGTCGGTGGCGCCCGCGTGCCCGCCGCCGGTGTTCTCGTGGAAGAGCACCGGGTGGCCGAGCTCGCGCAGCCGCGCCGCCGCCTTGCGGGCGTGCCCGGGGTGGACCCGGTCGTCGCGGGTGGAGGTGGTCAGCAGCACCGGCGGGTACGGGGCGCCGGCGGTGAGCCGGTGGTACGGGGAGAGGTCCCGCAGGTGCGGCAGGTCGGCCTCGTCGTCGGGGTCGCCGTACTCGGCGATCCAGGAGGCGCCGGCGAGCAGCTTGTGGAAGCGGACCATGTCGAGCAGCGGCACCTGGCAGACGATCGCGCCGAACAGCTCGGGGTAGCGGGTGAGCATGGCGCCCATGAGGAGGCCGCCGTTGCTGCCGCCGGCGGCGCCGAGCCGCTCCGGGGTGGTGATGCCCCGGGCGACGAGGTCGCGGGCGACGGCCGCGAAGTCCTCGAAGGCCCGGTGCCGGTGGGCGCCGAGCGCGGCCTGGTGCCAGTCCGGGCCGTACTCGCCGCCGCCCCGGATGTTGGCGATGACGTACGTGCCGCCGGTCTCCAGCCAACCGCGGCCGGTGAGCGAGGCGTAGGACGGGGTGAGGGAGACCTCGAAGCCGCCGTAGCCGTAGAGCAGGGTGGGCCCCGGGCCTTCTGAGCGGTCGGGGCCGATGACGAAGTACGGGACGCGGGTGCCGTCGTCGGAGACGGCGAAGGCCTGCTCGACGGCGAGCCCGGTGGTGTCGAAGCGGGCGGGCGCCTGGCGCAGGATCTCGGTGTCGCCGCCGACGTCGCCGCGGGTGAGCGTGGACGGCTGGAGGAAGCCTGAGACGTCGAGGAAGTACTCGTCGGAGACGTCCGGGTCGGTGTCGGTGACGGCGACCGCCGACAGCGGCGGTACGTCGGCGAGCGGGGCGCGCGACCAGCCGCCCTCCTCGCGCGGGGTGAGCACCTCGATGCGGGTGCTGACGTCCCGCATGGTCTCCAGGATGAGGTGGCGGCGGGTCCAGGAGTGCCCGGCGAGGGCGGTCCGCTCGTCGGGGACGAAGAGGGCCTCGGCGGTGCGGTCGCCGGCCAGGAAGGCGTCGAAGCCGAAGGCGAGGAGGGCGCCGGCGGGGTGGCCGAGCCAGGGCGACTTGAGGGTGACGATCAGGTGCTCGCGGTGGGCGTAGACCTCGGCGTCGTCGGGGACCTCGATCCGCACCAGCCGGTCGTCGGCGGTGACGAGGTGGGTCTCGCTGCGGAAGAAGTCGAGGGAGCGGCCGACGAAGTCGCGCTCGTAGCCGGGGGTGGGGTCGTGCCAGGCCCAGGCGGAGACGTCGGCGGCCTCGCCCTCGAAGAGGGTGACGGCCTCGGCGAGCGGGGTGCCGCGCCGCCAGCGGCGGACGGTGCGCGGGTAGCCGGCGTCGGTGAGCGAGCCGGGGCCGTGGTCGGTGCCGACGAAGACGGTGTCGCCGTCGACCCAGCCGATGCTGGTCTTCGCCTCGGGCACGGTGAAGCCGTCCCCGACGAAGCTCCGGGACGGCAGGTCGAACTCGCGGACGACGACGGCGTCGCCGCCGTCGCGGGAGAGGCTGACGAGCGCCCGGTCGTGGTCGGGCCGCCGCACCCGTGCCCCGGCCCACGCCCACTTCTCGCCCTCGGCCTCGGCGAGCGCGTCCACGTCGAGCAGGACCTCCCACTCGGGGGCGTCCTTGCGGTACTGCTCCAGGGTGGTGCGCCGCCACAGGCCCCGTACGTGCTCGGCGTCCTGCCAGAAGTTGTAGAGGTAGGGGCCCCGCCGGGTGGTGTACGGGATGCGGTCGACGGCGTCGAGCACCTCGCGCAGGCGCTCCGCGAAGGCGTCGAAGCCGGGTCCGGAGGCCAGCTCGGCCTCCGTCTCGGCGTTCCGCTCGGCCACCCAGGCGAGGGCGGCCTCACTGTCGACGTCTTCCAGCCACAGGTACGGATCGTCATGGTTCACGCGGGCCATTCTCCCCCGGCGCGGGAGGGTGGTGCCTCAGTCCGCGGTGAGCTTGTGCACCTGCTTGCCGTCGGTGTCGACGGCGAGGTAGCCGACGGCGCTGTACTCGTTGGTGCGGTAGACGAGGAGGGTGGGGCGGTCCTCGTTGAACGTCCAGCGCTCGGCGATGACGTACCGGGTCCGGGGTGCGTCGACGTTGAGCTCGCGGTCGGCGCGCCGCATCAGGGCAGGCAGGTCGTCCCAGGGCAGGACTGCGGGGTCGAAGGGCTGCTCGTCGGCGTCGGAGGCGCCGATGGTGCCGCCGGCGCCCTGCCGGCTGACCTTGCCGTCGCGGAACTGGTAGCGGTCGTAGGTCTTGGCGCCCTGCTTGGTCGGGATCTCGGCGATGGCGTACTCGTCGTAGACGAACATCTGCTTGATCGTCGTGACGCCGGTGGCCTCGCGGAAGGCGGCGAGGGCGGTGCGGACGCCGTCGGGGGTGAGGAGCTCGACGGGTGCGGGGGTGGGCGTGGGCTCGGTCTCCGGGGTGGTACTGGTGTCCGTCCCGGTCGTGGGGCGATCGGTGCCCGTCCCGGTCGTGGGGCCGGGTGAGGTGGTGCGCTCGCCGGTCCCGGTGCCGGTGCCCTTGCCGGTGCCGAGTCCGAGACCGCCGGTGCCGCCTCCGCCGTCGGGGAGGAACTGGAAGACGGCGAGGGTGAGCAGGGCGGCGCCGAGGACCAGTCCGCCCGTGAGCCTGGCGAGGCGCTTGCGACGGGCGGGGCCGGTGGGGCGCGCGGGGTCCGGCCCTGCGCCCTGCGGGCCGGGCCACCCGTAGGCGGGATGGGCGTACGGATGGGCCGGGGGCGCCGGGTGGGCGGCGGGGTCCGGCGGGCCGAAGCCCGGGGGTACGGCGTCGGCGGCGGCACCGCCCGCGGCGGCCTGCGCCTCGGCGAGGAGGCGGTCGAGGAGCGCGCCGTCCGGGCGCTGGGCCGGGTCGCGGACGAGGAGGCGGGTGAGGACGGGGGCGAGGGCGCCGGAGCGGACCGGCGCCGGGATCGGGTCGTCGAGGACGGCGACGACGGTGGCGAGGCTGGTGGCGCGGCGCAGCGGGTGGTGCCCCTCGGTGGCCACGTACAGGAGCATGCCGAGGGACCACAGGTCGGAGGCCGGGTTGCCCTCCTCGCCGCGGATCCGCTCGGGGGCGATGAACTCGGCGGAGCCGATGAGGTCGCCGGAGGCGGTGAGCCGGGAGGTCGACTCGTCGAGGACGGCGATGCCGAAGTCGGTGAGCACGGCGCCGCCTTCGGCGCGCAGCAGCACGTTGGCGGGCTTGACGTCGCGGTGCTGGATGCCGGCGGCGTGGGCGGCGCGCAGGGCGCCGAGGACCTGCCGGCCGAGGGCGATCGACTCGGGGACGGACATCGGCCCGGCGGCCAGCCGGTCGGCGACCGAGCTGCCCTCGACCAGTTCCATGACGATCCACGGGGCCGAGCCGTCGGCGGGTTCGACGATGTGGTGGACCGTCACGACGTGCGGGTGGGAGAGCCGGGCGAGCGCCCGCGCCTCGCGGACGGCCCGCGCCCGCGACTGGGCCGTGAGGCCGGGGCGGGCCGCCTCGGCGGCGGGGTCGGGCGGTTGGACCTCCTTGAGGGCGACGTCCCGGTCCAGGGCGATGTCGCGGGCCCGCCAGACGGTGCCCATGCCACCGCTGCCGAGCCGGGAGACCAGCCTGAACCGTCCGTCGACGAGCGGTCTGCCGTCGTCGTCACTCGTGCTCATGAGCGGTCATCGTAGGCGGCCGGGGTGACAGCGGGCGGTCCGGGCGGCGCACCGGAGCGCGCCGCCGGGACCGGCGGGGTCAGGGCTTCATCTCGTACGCGCCGGAGAGGGCCTCGACGCGGGACCAGACGCGGGCGGTGCGGGCCTCGTCGACGACGGGGCGGCGGACCGCGCCGAGCGCCCAGCTCTGCTGCGCCTCGGTGGCGGAGTCCTTGCCGTGGAGTTCGACGGCGTGGGCGGAGAAGTCCCGGACGAGGACGGCGAAGAGCTCGTCGAGGACGTCGTCGTCGAGGCCGGTGAGGGCGGCCTGCTCCAGGACGAGCTGGGCGTGGACGACGAGCGCGAAGAGCTGGCCGACGGCGAGGAGCAGGTCCAGGTCGCGGCTCTGCGCCTCGTCGGGCGCGGCGGTGCGGACGAAGTCGCAGAGCGCGTCGGCCTGTTCGCGGAAGCGGGCCACGTTCGGGAGCCGGTCGTACGCGTCGAAGGCCGGCCGCCAGTCGTGGAAGCGGACCGAGCCGAGGCCGCGGGCCGGACCCTGGCGGAAGAGGAAGGTGTCGTCGGCGGCGTCGAGGCGGGTGGGGACGGGCTCGTAACCGGCCGGGGCGAGGAGGTGGTTGGCCATGAACTTGAGGATGAGGGCGAGGTTGACGTGGACCGTGCCCTCCAGCTTCGGCAGGCCGCGGATCTCGACGGCGGCCTGGGCGAAGTAGTTGTCCTTCTCGAAGCCCTTGGCGGCGATGACGTCCCACATGAGGTCGATGACCTTCTCGCCCTCGGTGGTCACCTTCATCTTCGTCATCGGGTTGAAGAGGAGGTAGCGGCGGTCGTCGGGTCCGGCGGTGCGGAAGTAGTCGACGGCGCGGTCGCTGAAGAGCTTCATGCCGGCCAGGCGCACGTAGGCGTCGGTGAGTTCGCGGCGCACGTGCGGGAAGGCGGTGACGGGGCGGCCGTAGAGGACGCGGTTCTGGGCGTGGGTGACGGCCTCGTACATCGCGTGCTCGCAGATGCCGATGGAGGCGGTGCAGAGGTTGAACTTGCCGACGTTGACGGTGTTCAGGGCGGCGTCGAAGGCGGCGCGGCCGGTGTGCAGGACGTCGGCGGCGGCGACCGGGTAGTCCTCCAGGCGGAACTCGCTGACGAACTTCGAGGAGTCGACGACGTTCTTGACCAGGTGGTAGGCCGGGTGGCGGCTGTCGGCGGCGAAGAAGACGTAGCCGTCGGGGCCCTCGACGTCGGTGCGGCGGCCGAAGACGGAGACGAGACCGGCCTTGTTGCCGTTGCCGATGTAGTACTTGGAGCCGGTGGCGCGGAAGCCGCCCTCGCCGTCGGGCGTGAGCAGCATGTCGGTGGAGTAGATGTCGGCGCCGTGCGTCTTCTCGGAGAGGCCGAAGGCGAACACCTCGCCCTGGTCGAGGAGTTCGGCGGCGCGGGCGCGGGCGGCGGCGTTGTCGCTCTGCCAGACCGGGCCGAGGCCGAGGATGGTGACCTGCCAGGCGTACCAGTAGTCGAGCCCGTAGAAGCCGAGGATCTCGTTGAGGGCGGCGATGCGGGCGGTGTCCCACCGCTTGTCGCCCTGACCGTCGCCGTCGCCGGCCTCGGCGGCGGGGGTCAGGAAGGTGGCGAACAGCCCCTCCTTGGCGGCGAAGGCGAGGAAGTCGCCGAGCCAGGCGCGGGTCCGGTAGTCCTCGATGATCCGGCGCTTGCCGCGCTCCTCGAACCAGTCGACCGTGGCGCGCAGCAGCCTGCGGGTCTCGGGGTCGAAGTGCGCGGGGTCGTAGGTGCGGGGGTTGAACAGGAGCGCGTCGGTCATGGGGTAACCGCCTTGAGGGTAAGGAGGGTGGACAGGGAGGGGGACAAGGAGGATTGACGAGGGGGATCGACAAGGGGGATTGACGAGGGGGCGAGGCTTCCAGAGGTGGCCTCAGAACCGGTGCAGGGTGGCGAGGACGTCGTCGAGCCAGGCGATCATCATGCGTTCGTACGCGATGCCGCCCCGGAGCACGACGTGCTGGAGCTCCCGCTCGGCGTCGGGCGGGGTGCCGTCGCCCGGGACCGGCGGGAAGTCGCGCTCCTCGCCGGCGAGGTAGTGGGCGAGGCGATCGGAGTGCGCCCGCCGGTGCCGTTCGACCTCGCGGACGAGGCCGGCGGGGTCGTCGAAGGCGGCGCCCCGGATCTTCACGGCGAGGTCGTGCCGGACGCTCTCGGGCTCGATCGGCTCGTGCAGCCAGGAGCTGAGCGCCGCGTGCCCGAGGTCGGCGACGGAGTACTCCCTCTTGTCCGGCCGCCCCTGCTGGGGCACCTCGCGGGCGGCCACCCAGCCGTCGTTCTCCATCCGCTTGAGGACGCGGTAGATCTGCTGGTGGGTGGCGGTCCAGAAGTAGCCGATGGAACGCTCGAACCGCCGGGCCAGTTCGTATCCGGACCCCGGCTGCTCCAGCAGGGACACGAGGATCGCGTGTTCGAGCGCCATGCCCCCGATCCTGCTATGCAACTGGTTGCATAGCAAGGCGGCCGGCCACCGATGAGACGCGCCTCACGACGCGAACGGCCGGGCTGCCACGCCGTCCATCACCTCGCCCGTCACCTCGTCCGTCACAGCGTCCGTCACGCCGTCTGGAACACCAGGGCGAGGACCTCCGCGAGGCGCCGCTTCAGCGCCTCGGCGTGCGGGGCCCGTACGGGGCCGGGGGCGCCGGTCCGGGGCCGTACGCCGACGTCGGCGAGGAGGTACAGCATCCGCAGGGTGCGCATGGCGTTGGAGATGTGCGCGGCCGTCGTGGGGACACCGGGCGCCCGCCCGGCGGCGAAGGCCGCCTCGACCGGCTCCAGCCAGCGCAGCGCCTCGGCCTCGGTCAGCTCGGGCCGGTTCAGGGTGCGGGCGATGCCCTGCGCGAGCCGGTCGTCCTCCTGCTGGGCGAAGACGTGCCCGGTGGGGGCCACCAGCCGCTCCGCAGCGAGCGCCAGCATCACGCTCGGATCGACGTCCGGATGGGAGCCGAAGGCGCCGAGCAGGTCGGCCCCGTGCGCGACGGCGTGTAGCCAGCCGAGCCGGGAGTCATGGTCGCGCAGGTCGGTCTCGGCCGGGTACCAGCGCCGGAACGCGGCGAGCCACGCCGGGTCGAAGTCGCCCCGCGCGACGATCATGTCGAGGACGAGCGGCGCAAAGGCACGCGCCTGGATCTCGGGGGCGTCGAAGCGGGCGGCCATCACGGCGCCGAGCCGCGCGCGCAGCGCCCGGTCGATCACGTCCCGCTCGATCCAGGTCCGCAGCACGACGTACGGCGCGCCGTCGCGGAGGTCCGGATCGGGATGCCGCAGGGCCTCGGCCAGCTCGTCGGCGAGCGCGGGGAGGTCGGCGGCGGCAGGGGCAGGGCAGCCGTCCGTGTAGAGGCGAAGCCAGCGGGCCGCATCGATGGGCGGCGTACGGCCGTCCGTCGTCAGGTCGCCCGCCGTCAGATCGTTCGTTGTCAGGTCGTTCATTGTCAGGTCGTTCGTCGTCACGGCCTCACCCTGGGGACCCACCGGAAGGCGGTCAACCGATTATCGGACGGAGGGTCAGGCCTGAGGCACGGCCGGCAGTGTCAGTGGCGCTGACTACGCTCGGCGACATGACGACTCACCTGGTGGACGCCGCCTGGGACCGCATCGACCGCTGGCTCCTCACGCACGCACCCCGCACCTTCGCCGCGCTCGCACCGCCCGCGCGGGAGGAGGACATCCGCGCTGCCGAGCGGGAGTTGGGGGTCGACTTCCCGCCGGATCTGTGCGCCTCACTGCTGCGCCACGACGGCACCCGGCCGGGGCCGGAAGCCCTCCGCTTCGACGACGACGACCGGCTCCTCGGACTCCGGGAGATCGTGGAGGCGACGGAGATGATGCGGTCGTTCGCGCAGGGCCTGGACGCGGACGACGAGGACGGGTACTGGTCGCACGGCTATGTGAAGTTCGGCGCGTACGAGGTCACCTCCGACGGGGTCGCCATCGACTGCGACCCGCGCAGGGACACGTACGGCACGATCGGCCGCTTCTTCGACGAGATCGGTACCACCTTCGGCAAGGCCGACTCCCTGAGCGCGTACCTGACGCGGCTGGCGGACCGCCTGGAGATCCCGGGCCATCCCATCCCGGTCACCTTCGCCGGCCGCCTGATCTGGGAGGACCCCTCCCAGCGCCTCCCGGAGTGGGAGCCGACGGACACCCCGCTGCCGGGCCCGGACGCGGAACTCCCCTCGTTCGACCTCCCGGAGGACCCGTCGGAGCGCCTGAAGGTGGGCTTCCTGGACGGCCTGGAGGAGCTCGGCGCCCTGGTCGCCACCCTCCCTCCGGAGCGCATCGCGGAAGCCGCCCGCGCACAGGCCCGCCGGCTGGCGGACGAGACCGGCCTCGCGGCGTACGCCGAGATAACGGAGGCCCTGGACACCCCCTCCCCCGACAGCCCCGCGATCCCGCGGCTGCGCGCGGTGAGGGCATCGGCAGAGTCGCGCGGCGACCACGTCCGGGCCAAGGCGGCGCTCGAACTGGCCCACGCGGTACGGGGCTCCGTCTACCGGGCGGTCGCGGAGATCCCGACCACTCGTGCCATGTACGCCCCGCTGTGGCGCGACGACCTCCACGCCGACCTCGGCAGCCCGCCGCTCCCGCCGGACCCCGACGACACGTTCTGGGCGCGGCTCCGCAACCCCGCCATCGACGCGGACGCGTACGCCGACTGGTTCACGGAGGGGCATTGCATTCAAGACTAAACCCATTGCAACAAAAGACCGCCATTAACCTGCATGCACTTCGGACTTGCCATCCATCATCGTTGCCGAATCACTAAACGCAATGTACTGTCACTCCCGTTCGACAGTCCGCTGAAGATCAAGTACGGGGGGATTCGATATGGGAACGGCCAAGGGCGGCTTCACCGAGGCGGGGCTGCGGCGGGTGCGCGAGGTGCTCGCCGGGCACGTCGCGTCGGGCAGGATCCCGGGGCTCGTGGCGCTGATCGGGCGGGGCGACGAAACGCACGTCGAGGCGCTCGGCACCATGCGGCACGAGGGCGGCGCGCCGATGCGCCGCGACACCATCTTCCGGATGGCCTCGACGTCGAAGCCGGTCGCGGTGGCGGCGGCGATGATCCTGATCGACGAGTGCCGGCTGCGCCTGGACGACCCGGTCGACAGCTGGCTCCCCGAGCTGGCGGACCGTCAGGTGCTGAAGCGGGTCGACGGCCCGCTGGACGAGACCGTGCCGGCCCGCCGGCCGATCACCGTCCGGGACGTGCTGACCTCGACGTTCGGCCTCGGCATGGACCTGACGTCGCTCGGCACCCCGATCATGAACGCGGTCTTCGAGCAGGGCCTCACGCCCAACCTGCCGGTGCCGATGCCCGAGCAGGACGAGTGGATGCGCCGCCTCGGCACCCTCCCGCTGATGCACCAGCCGGGCGAGCGCTGGCAGTACCACATCAGCCACGACCTGCTGGGCGTGCTCGTCTCCCGGGTCTCCGGCCAGTCGTACGAGGCCTTCCTCCGCGAGCGCCTCTTCGAGCCGCTCGGCATGAAGGACACCGGCTTCCACGTCCCCGCCGACCAGATCCACCGGCTGCCTCCGCTGTACGCGCCGGACCCGCAGACCGGCGAGTTCCACGTCTGGGACGAGGCCGAGGGCGGCCGGCACAGCGCGCCGCCCGCCTTCCAGAGCGGTGGCGGCGGCCTCAACTCCACCGCCGACGACTACCACGCCTACTTCCGCATGCTCCTCAACGAGGGCATGCACGGCAACGAGCGCATCCTCTCCCGCCCCGCCGTGGAGCTGATGACCACCAACCGGCTGACCCCCGAGCAGCAGGCGGCCCGCCACAAGCTGGCCACGGACAACGTCCACATCTCCTACGGCCAGGGCCAGCACGGCGGCTGGGGCTTCGGCATGGCGGTACGCACCTACCGGGGCGACTACGCCCCCGTCGGCCAGTTCGGCTGGGACGGCGGCAGCGGCACCTCCACGTACGCGGACCCGGTGAACGGCCTCACCGGCATCCTCCTCACCCAGACCGGCACCTCCGTCCCGGCCCCGGCCCACCTCTTCCACGACTTCTGGACCACCCTGTACCAGGCCCTGGAGGACTGAACCGAAGCACGGCGGCCGGCTGCACTCAGCACCGGCCGCCGTCATACACCTCCGTCCCGCGCGGGGGCAACCAGCCCAACGCTCCACCGGCCGTCGCCGGGGTGGCCGACAGCGGCATCATGATCGTTCGTGAATGTGGGTCTGTCGCAGCGGCTCGTGCCGGACGATCTATGGGCCATGGTCGAGCCGGAACTGCCGTCTTTCCGCTCGCGCCCGCAGGGCGGTGGCACCGCGCCAATCGACCAATGTGCCGTGTTCACGGCCGTCGTGTACGTGCTGACCAGCGGGTACGCATGGCGGCATCTGCCACCGTCTTTCGGAGTGTCACCGGCGACGGCTCACCGGAGGTTCTCCGTCTGGACCGCCTCCGGAGTGTGGCGTCGGCTGCACCGCGTGGTCCTGGACGAGACTGGAGCCCGTGGCGGACTCGCCTGGAGTTCAGTGATCGCCGATGCCGCCTCAGTGCGCGCGAAAAGGGGGCCCCTGATAGGGCCGAATCCTGTCGACCGAGGCAAAGCGGGCAGCAAACTGCACGTTCTGACCGACGCGCAGGGGCTGCCTGTAGTCGTCGGGATGTCTGCCGCGAACGTCAACGATGTCCAAGCGCTTCGCCCGCTCATCCTCGGAATCCCGGCCGTCCGCTCGCGCCGCGGCCCCTCGCCGGCGACGTCCCGGCAAGGTTCGTGCCGAAAGGGCGTACCACTCGGCCGGCAACCTGGCGTGGCTGCGCGAACGCCATATCACTCCACGGATCGCCCGGCCGGGCATGGAGTCCTCCGAACGCCTCGGAAGGCATCGATGGAAGATCGAGAGAGCGATCTCCTGGCTCTTCGGACACCGCCGCCTGACCGTCCGCTACGAACGAAAAGGCAGCCACTTCCTCGCCTTCCTCGGGCTCGCCGCAGTCATGACCTGCTATAAGAAGCTCGCCAAGATCGTCACGTGAGACCCCGTCTTAGAACGCCTAACACAATGAGGTGGTGTCACCAGCAGGCGACGCACTGGGTGAGGTCTTCCGACAGGAAGACCGTGAAACGTCTCTGTGATCCGGTGACCGTGGCCATGTAGACCCGGGCCGCTCCTGCCGCTTCGAGTCGGGCGATGGCCTCGGCCAGTCCGGGCCGGGGTGTGACGCCCGTGTCGAGCATGACTTGGTGCCGCCAGGACCAGGTGTCCCAGAGCTGTCGTGCAGAAGCCGTCTGGTTCAGGAAGACCTGGAAGTCCGCGCCTGTCTCCAGCTCGGCCAGGGCTGAGCGTGCTGAGATGCTGCCGTCCTCGGACAGTGCGGATTGCAAGGCGTCTCGGTTCATGCGATCAGTTTGCGGGGCCGGTCGATCGACATGGGGCGGGCCGGTCAGGTCAAGGACAGCACCTGGCGGTGGGTGATCAGGCAGCAGGCTAGTTTGAGGAAGGCTTCGTGGATGTCGGCTCGACGTTCCCAGCGGACGCGGAGGCGTTTGAAGCCGTGGAGCCATGCGAAGGTCCGCTCGACCACCCACCGGTAGGTTCCGAGACCACTGCCGTGAGGTGTTCCGCGGCGGGCGATGGCAGGGGATGATCTGGCGGGCCCGAACCTGGTCTCGGTAGATGTCGTGGTCGTAGCCGCGGTCAGCGAAGACGGACTGGGGCTTGCGGCGGGGCCGTCCGGGCCGCCCACGAACGGGTGGGATGGCGTCGAGCAGGGGGATGAGCTGGGTGACGTCGTTGCGGTTGCCGCCGGTGAGGATGACCGCAAGCGGGGTGCCGTGGCCGTCGGTGATCAGGTGGTGTTTGGAGCCGGCCCGTCCCCGGTCGACCGGCGACGGGCCTGTCTGGAGCCCCCTTTTAGCGCTCTGACGTGGCTGGAATCGACGACCGCCCTCGACCAGTCGAGGCGGGCGGCGGCATTCAGCTCGGCCAGCAGCACCTCGTGCAGCTGCTGCCAGACGCCAGCCTCGCTCCAGTCCCGCAGCCTGCGCCAGCACGTCATACCGGACCCGAACCCGAGCTCCTGGGGCAGGTGTTCCCACTGGATGCCGGTGTGCAGCACGAACAGGATCCCGCACAGCACCTGCCGGTCCGGGACCGGCTTGCGGCCCGGGTACCTGAACCGTCTCTCCCGCTTCGGCAGGATCGGTTCGATCCGTGCCCACAGGTCATCCGACACAATCCACGGTGAAGCCCCCATGACCCGGACAACTCCGAACCCGGCAACCGGACACGGGCACCAGGACCGATCCACCTCATTGTGTTAGGCGTTCTTAGGGCGTGCAGCTGGATTCCGGCACGCAGGCTCCCGACCGGCTCCGCCTACCGGGTCGCCCGTAAAACGCAGAAAAGCCCCGCACCATAAGGTGCGGGGCTTCCCCACAATGATTGTTCGGCGGCGTCCTACTCTCCCACAGGGTCCCCCCTGCAGTACCATCGGCGCTGAAAGGCTTAGCTTCCGGGTTCG
>NZ_JABBGE010000001.1:587512-1288273 GCF_012927245.1 Streptomyces sp. R302 | reverse complement strand
GGACGGGGTATCAACTAATCTGGCGTTGATTTTTGGCACGCTGTTGAGTTCTCAAGGTGCGGACGCTTCCTTCGTTCCTGTTTCCAGGCCCTCCGGGCGCTTCCTTCGTTTCCGACTCTATCAGATCTTTCCGATCCGATTTCCTCGGTGCTTTCCGGTCCCGATTTATTTTTCTCGGGGCCTTCCGGCGTTTCCACTACTTTAGCCGATTTCCCTGGCGGCTCATAATCGAGCCTTTCGAAACGAATTCCGGCATGCCGAAATAAGCCCCGAGGGGATTCGTCGCTGTGAAGTGGATGGCCGCTCTCGGGGTGCTTGAACAAGCACCACCGTCTCAAGCGGCTCGGGCTACGTTACGCGTCCGTTCTGGCCGGGTCAAGTCGGCGCTTACGGGGCGTGTGGGGGCGGTACGGGCTGACCGTGGGGTCCTCCGCGATCCAGAAGCGCCAGGGGTGCGGGGCGCCGTCGCCGCCGACGCCCGTGCGGGGGCCGGTGCGGATCAGGGACGGGGCCGGTGGGGTGCCGGTGAGGACGGAGAGGGGGGCGTCGGGGCCGGCGCAGACGTCGGTGCCGTTGAGGGAGCGGGGGACGTCCAGGGCGGTGGCGAGGCGGGCCGGGCCCTTCGCCAGTTCGGCGTCCTTGCGGGCCGAGCGGCGGCGGGGGCGGGCCAGGTCCGCGCCGCGCAGGATTTCACCCGCCCGGAGCAGTACACCGCTCGCCTCGCCCTCGGGGCCGCACACCAGGTTCAGGCAGTGCCACATGCCGTAGGTGAAGTAGACGTACGCGTGGCCGGGCGGGCCGAACATCACGGCGTTGCGGGGCGTGCGGCCGCGGAAGGCGTGCGAGCCGGGGTCGATCGCGCCCGCGTACGCCTCCACCTCGGTGAGGCGCAGTTCCAGGGTTCCCTCGTCGGTCGTACGGACGAGGGTGCGGCCGAGGAGGTCCGGGGCCACCTCCAGGACGGGGCGGTCGAAGAAGCTCCGCGGGAGCGGCGTACGGTCGGGGCTCTCGCTCATGGCGTCCGAGCGTAACGGGGAGTCGGGTGGAACCCGCTACGGTCGTCGCGCGTATGTAGGGGACAGGAACGAGAAGGAGAAAGTGCCATGGGATTCAAGAAGCTGCTGGCCAGCCTGGGTGCCGGTGGGGCGACCGTGGAGACGGTGCTCACCGAGGAGAACGTGGTCCCGGGCGGTGTCGTCCAGGGCGAGGTCCGGATCCAGGGCGGCAGCGTCGACCAGCAGATCGAGGGGCTGTCCGTCGGTCTCCAGGCGCGTGTCGAGGTCGAGGGCGGCGACCAGGAGCACAAGCAGGACGTCGAGTTCGTGAAAGTGCGGCTCGGGGGTGCCTTCGAGGTGAAGGCCGGCGCGGTGCACGTGGTGCCGTTCGGCCTGGAGATCCCGTGGGAGACGCCGGTCAACACGATCGCCGGGCAGCGGCTGCACGGCATGGAGATCGGTGTCTCCACCGAGCTGGAGATCGCGCGCGCGGTGGACTCGGGCGACCTCGACCCGATCAACGTGCACCCGCTGCCGGCGCAGCAGGCGATCCTCGACGCCTTCATCCAGCTGGGCTTCCGCTTCAAGAGCGCGGACATGGAGCGCGGCCACATCCGCGGCACCCGCCAGCGGCTGCCCTTCTACCAGGAGATCGAGTTCTTCGCGCCGCAGCAGTACCGCGGCCTGAACCAGGTCGAGGTCAGCTTCGTCGCGGACGACCGCGAGATGGACGTCGTCCTGGAGATGGACAAGAAGCCGGGCCTGTTCACCGAGGGCAGCGACTCCTTCCGGGCCTTCAAGGTGGGTCTGAACGACTACCAGGGCACCGACTGGAACGCGTACCTCAACCAGTGGCTCGCCGAGGTCGGCGGCCGTCGCAACTGGCTCTAGTACGGACGGGACGGAGGGTTCGACATGGACCAGGGACAGCGGGCCCCGCTCCCCCACGCCTTCCATCCGCCGGTGGCGGAGTTCGGCGTGACGAGCGACGACGTGGCGCCCGGCGGGGTGCTGAAGGACGCTCAGGTGTACGCGGCGGGGAACGTCTCCCCGCAGCTGCGCTGGGAGGGCTTCCCGGCGGAGACCAAGAGCTTCGCCGTGACCTGCTTCGACCCGGACGCGCCGACGGGCAGCGGCTTCTGGCACTGGGTGCTGTTCGACATTCCGGCGTCGGTCACCGAGCTGCCCGCGGGGGCCGGTACGGGCTCCTTCGAGGGGCTGCCGGCCGGGGCCGTGCACGCGCGGAACGACTACGGGTCGAAGGACTTCGGCGGGGCCGCCCCGCCGGCCGGGGACCCGGCGCACCGCTATGTGTTCACGGTGTACGCGGTGGACACGGAGAAGCTGGGTCCTGACGCGGACACCTCGCCGGCCGCCGTCGGATTCAACCTGCGCTTCCACACGCTGGGCCGGGCGCAGCTGGTCGGTGAGTACGCGGCTCCCGCGGCAGGCTGATCGTTCGTTTGTTGTTTGCCCGCTTCTGGTCTTGGAGAGATCAGAAGCGGGCATCTTTTGTTGCGCACGAAATTGCGTTGTCCGACCCCGGCCGGCCCGGCCATCGTTGATCCAAGCCCGCCAGGGGGGTGGGCCGGCACACGGGAGGTGGGCACAATGCGGGACACGCTGGTACTGAACGCGAGCTTCGAGCCGCTTTCGACGGTCACACTCAACCGTGCGGTGGTGCTTGTCCTGCAGGACAAGGCCGTCGTGGAGCAGTCCCATCCGGATCTGCGGGTGCGTGCCGCCGCCGTCGACCTTCCGGTGCCCCGGGTGATCAGGCTCTGCCGGTTCGTCCGGGTGCCGTTCCGAAGACAGGCTCCGTGGTCGAGGCGGGGTGTGCTGGTCAGGGACCAGCACCGGTGCGCGTACTGCGGGCGGCGGGCGACGACCGTGGACCATGTGGTGCCGCGGGCGCAGGGTGGTGGGGACAGTTGGCTGAATACGGTCGCTTCCTGCGCGGAGGACAACCACCGCAAGGCGGACCGGACGCCGGATCAGGCGGGGATGCCGTTGCTCTTCGAGCCGTTCGTGCCGACGCCGGCGGACGCGATGCTCCTTGCGATGCGGGCCGGTGAGCGGTCGGAGCTGCCGGAGTGGCTGGCGCGTACCGCCGCCTGAGCGGTCCCGAGCCGGAGAGGGCCCGCCCCTGTGAGGGGGCGAGCCCTCCGGTCATTTCAGGGTGAGCTGGAGGATGGCGACGACGCCGACGGCGATGATGACGCCGCGCAGGACGGCCGGCTTGAGGCGGCGGCCGACCTTGGCGCCGATCTGGCCGCCGAGGGTGGAGCCGACGGCGATGAGGAGGACGGCGGTCCAGTCGAATGCGGCGACGAAGAGGAAGAAGACGGCGGCGACGCCGTTGACGAGGGCGCCCAGGACGTTCTTGACCGCGTTGATCCGCTGGAGGTCGTCGTGGAGGAGCAGGCCCATGAGGGAGAGGTAGAGGACTCCCTGGGCGGCGCCGAAGTAGCCGCCGTACATGCTGGCGAGGGTGAGGCCGACGAGGAGGACGGGGCCGCCGTCGGGGTGGGCCTCGTCGCCGGTCCGTTCGCGGCGGCGCTGGACGGCGGCGGCGATGCGGGGCTGGAAGAGGACGAGGAGCAGGGCCAGTCCGATGAGGATCGGGACGATGGCGTCGAAGGCCTCGGAGGGGAGGGCGAGGAGCAGGATGGCGCCGATGAGGCCGCCGACGAGGGCGGCGGAGCCGAGGCGGAGCACCCGGCGGGTCTGGCCCTTGAGTTCGCGGCGGTAGCCGATGGCGCCGCTGATGGAGCCGGGGACGAGGCCCAGGGCGTTGGAGACGTTCGCGGTGATCGGTGGCAGTCCGGTCGCGAGGAGGACCGGGAACGTGATGAGCGTTCCCGATCCGACGATGGTGTTGATGGCGCCGGCGCCGATGCCGGCGGCGAAGACCGCCAGGGCTTCCCAGATGGACAAAGCCGATTCCTCACATGGTCAGTGGTTCGCCTCCCCGCCCTGCGTGCGGCGAGAGTCGAGGGGCTCGCACTGATCATGCCCGGAGTTACATGTACGTGTCATCCATCGGCTCAGTCGACGGTGGGCTCTTCCCGCCGGGCGGCCGGGACGTCCTTGGTGAAGGACGGGGGCGGGGCGCCCTGGCCCATGCCGCCGAGGGCGCCGGAGAGGCCCTTGAGGGCGTCGCCGATCTCGCTGGGCACGATCCAGAGCTTGTTGGCGTCGCCCTCGGCGATCTTCGGGAGCATCTGGAGGTACTGGTACGAGAGGAGCTTCTGGTCCGGGTCGCCGGCGTGGATGGCCTCGAAGACGGTGCGGACGGCCTGGGCCTCGCCCTCCGCCCGGAGGGCCGCGGCCTGGGACTCGCCCTCGGCGCGGAGGATGGCGGACTGCTTCTCGCCCTCGGCGCGGAGGATCTCGGACTGGCGGACGCCCTCGGCCTGGAGGATGGCGGCGCGCTTGTCGCGGTCGGCGCGCATCTGCTTCTCCATCGAGTCCTGGATGGAGGTCGGCGGCTCGATGGCCTTGAGCTCGACGCGGTTGACGCGGATGCCCCACTTGCCGGTGGCCTCGTCGAGGACGCCGCGGAGGGCGGCGTTGATGTCCTCGCGGGAGGTGAGGGTCCGCTCCAGGTCCATGCCGCCGATGATGTTGCGCAGGGTGGTGACGGTGAGCTGCTCGATGGCCTGGATGTAGCTGGCCACCTCGTAGGTCGCGGCGCGGGCGTCGGTCACCTGGTAGTAGATGACGGTGTCGATGTTGACGACCAGGTTGTCCTGGGTGATCACCGGCTGGGGCGGGAAGGGGACGACCTGCTCGCGAAGGTCGATGCGGTTGCGGATCGTGTCGATGAACGGGACGACGATGTTGAGGCCGGCGTTGAGGGTGCGGGTGTAACGCCCGAAGCGCTCCACGATCGCGGCGCTGGCCTGCGGGATGACCTGGATCGTCTTGATCAGGGCGATGAAGACGAGCACCACCAGAATGATCAGGACGATGATGACTGCTGACATCGTGTTCCCCGTGCCCTTCGCTGCCGGTTTGTCTGCCGGTGTGTCTGCCGGGTTCCCCCGGTTGCTCTTCCGATGATCGAGTTTCCCATGACGCCGGGACGTCAGGGGCGGGCTTCGGTCACATGACGACGGCGGTGGCGCCCTCGATCCCGACCACGTCGACCTCCTCCCCCGGTTCGAAGACCCGGGTGGCGTCGAGGGAGCGGGCCGACCAGATCTCGCCGGCGAGCTTGATGCGCCCGCCTTCGGCGTCGACCCGTTCCAGGACGCGGGCCTGACGGCCCTTCAGGGCGTCGATGCCGGTGGCGAGGGCGGCGGTGCCCGCGCGGTGGCGGGCCGCGATGGGGCGTACGACGGCGATGAGCGCGACGGAGACGGCCACGAAGACGATCACCTGCGCGACGATGCCGAAGCCGAGGGCGGCGGTGACCGCGCCGGCGACGGCGCCCACGGCGAACATGCCGAACTCCGGCATGGCGGTGAGGACCAGGGGAATGCCCAGCCCCACCGCGCCGATCAGCCACCAGATCCATGCGTCGATGTCCACACGGTCATGGTAGGGCGGGTGGGGCCTCGCGGGACAGGGTGCGGTGCCGTGGCTGTGCGGGTCACGGCGGTCCACGGCCCTGCCGGGCGGGGTTACTTGAGGGGCAGGCCCTGGGCGGTCCAGCGGTCGCCGACGCGCTCGACGACGAGCGGGAGGCCGAAGCAGCGGGAGAGGTTGCGGGAGTTGAGCTCGGTCTCCATGGGGCCGGCGGCGAGCACCTTGCCCTGACGGATCATCAGGACGTGGGTGAAGCCGGGGGCGATCTCCTCGACGTGGTGGGTGACCATGATCATGGAGGGGGCGTACGGGTCCCGGGCCAGGCGGCCGAGGCGGCGGACGAGGTCCTCGCGGCCGCCGAGGTCGAGGCCGGCGGCGGGCTCGTCGAGGAGGAGGAGCTCGGGGTCGGTCATCATCGCGCGGGCGATGAGGGTGCGCTTGCGCTCGCCCTCGGAGAGGGTGCCGAACTTCCGGTCCAGGTACTCGGTCATGCCGAGGCGGTCGAGGAACGCCTTGGCGCGGACCTCGTCGACCGGGTCGTAGTCCTCGTGCCAGGTGGCGGTCATGCCGTACGCGGCGGTGAGGACGGTCTGGAGGACGGTCTGCCGCTTGGGGAGCTTCTCCGCCATGGCGATGCCGGCCATGCCGATGCGGGGGCGCAGCTCGAAGACGTCGACGGCGCCGAGGCGCTCGCCGAGGATGGTGGCGCTGCCGGCGGTGGGGTAGAGGTAGCTGGAGGCGAGGTTGAGGAGGGTGGTCTTGCCGGCGCCGTTCGGGCCGAGGATGACCCAGCGCTCCCCTTCCTTGACCGACCAGGAGACCTCGTCCACCAGAGCGCGTCCGTCGCGGACCACGGATACGTCCACCAGCTCCAGTACATCGCTCATGAGCGCGTTGTCTCCCCTTGCCGTCGAGTCATGTCGGCTCGTGTCGTCGCCTTGGGCCGCGGGCGCGGCGTCCACGGGAAAACCTACGTCATCGGCGGGGCGGGCCGGTCCCTAGGGCATCGTTCGGGTCCCTACTCTGGGGGGATGCTTTCGGAACCACGTTCAGGACGTCTGGCCGCCTGGGGAAATGCCCTGCTCGCCGGGGCGGTGTCGCCGGACGACGCGGCGCTGTCGATTGTCGGGGAGGACGCGGTGCACCGCGTGGCGGGGGTGCCGGGTGAGGCGGGTCCGGTGGGGCTGACGCTGGCGCTCGGGCGGCTGCGGCGGCTCGGGGTGACCGGCTGGCGGGTGGCGCTGCCCGCGCCGGGGCATCCGCTGGGCCTGAGCGGGCCGCCGGAGTTCAACGCGCGCGCGTTGGAGGCGGAGGAGGCGGTGGTCGGGTACGGGGCGCCGTACGGGCTCGTGCCGGAGGTCGCGGAGGCGGGGCCCCGCGGGGACGTGCACGTGGAGGTGGTGTGGCACTGCATGTCGGTGCGGGAGGCGCCACCGGCCGACGTGCCGTCGCTGAGCGAGGCGGAGCGGGAGCTGGCGGAGGCGCTGCGGGACGCGACGGCGGCGCTGACGCGGCTCGACGTGGCGGCGTCGGGGGCGGCGGCGGAGGCGGCGCGGGAGGCGTATCGGGCGCGGGCGGAGGCGAGCCGCGAGGTCCTCGCCCCCGGGTACCCGGCCCGGGCGGTGCGGGTCCTGGAGCTGGCGGAGCGCGTCGGGCTCATGGTCGACCTCGCGTACGGGAACGGGCACGGGGGTGCGGTCAGCGCGTCCGAGATGGCGGCGCGGGGGGCTGCGCTGGCGCCGGTGGAGCGGGTGGCTCGGCGGGCGCGGGTCGCGGCGTACAACTCTTGGGTGGAGGAGAGGGAGCGGGGGGTCTGAGCGGGGCGGGTGCCTGTGGTGCGGGTGCTTGCCGTGCGGGTCCTGGGGGCGGGCGCTCTTGGGGCGGGGGCTCTTGGGGCGGGCGCTGCCCTGGGGGCGTCGTGCCCACCCGTTCCTCCCCCGAGGACTTCGTCCAGGGGGGACCCCCAGCGGAACGTATGCCCACAACGGGTACGGCCCCCGGGAGGGAGGGTTTCCGGGGGCCGTCGGAGCGTGGGGCGGTCAGCCGTTGACGGAGTGGTTGCCGAACGCGGGGTTGAGGACGCCGATCACGTTGACCGTGTTGCCGGTGGCGTTCACGGGGACGTGGACGGGGACCTGCACCAGGTTGCCGGAGGCGACGCCCGGGGAGTTGAGGGCCTGGCCCTGGGCGTCGGCGCCGTGGGCGGAGGCCACGCCGGCACCGGCGGCGACGATGCCACCGGCGACCATGGTGAGGGCAGCGGCCTTCTTGAGGTTCTTCACTTGGTACTTCCTCCGTGTCATCGCTGCGGCCGGTCCGCCGCAGCACGCCTTGGAGAACGCCGGGGGCCCCGTCGGGTTGCGCCGAATGGGGGATGTACACACGACCGTATGACCTTCTGAACGGGCGTGCGCCCCGGCGCGTGAACGGAGCGTTTCAGGTGGTGAGGCCGTGGCGGACCGCCCAGAGCGCCGCCTGGGTGCGGTCCGCCAGGTCGAGTTTCATCAGGATGTTCGAGACGTGGGTCTTCACCGTCTTCTCGGAGAGGACCAGGGCCCTCGCGATCTCCCTGTTGGAACGGCCGTCGGCTATCAGGCCGAGGACCTCGCGCTCCCGCTCCGTGAGGGTGGTCCCCCTGCCCGTGCCGCCCTGGGGGTCGTCCTGGGCGAGGAGCGCCTCGGCCACCTCGGGCTGGAGCAGGACGTGGCCGGCGTGGACGGAGCGGATCGCGCCGGCGAGGGCGTCGGGGTCGATGTCCTTGTAGACGTATCCCGAGGCGCCCGCGCGCAGGGCGGGGACGACCGTGCGCTGCTCGGTGAAGCTGGTCACGATGAGGACCTTGGCCGGGTTGTCCAGGGCCCGCAGCCGCTTGAGGGCCTCGATGCCGTCGGTGCCCGGCATCTTGACGTCCATGAGGACGACGTCGGGGCGGAGCTCCTCCGCGCGGGCGACGCCCTCGGCGCCGTCGGCGGCCTCGCCGACGACCTCTATGTCGTCCTGGACCTCCAGGAAGGTGCGCAGGCCGCGGCGGACGACCTGGTGGTCGTCGACCAGGAGCACGCGGATGGGCTTGTCAGCCACCGGGGACCTCCATCTCGATCGTGGTGCCCTCGCCGGGGGCGGAGGTCACGGTGAGGGCGCCGCCGACTCCGGCGGCGCGGTCGCGCATGGACACCAGCCCGAGGTGGCGTCCGGCGCTGCGGACGGTCGCGGGGTCGAAGCCTCGGCCGTCGTCGGCGACGGTGAGCCGGGCGCCCTGGCCGTGGCGGACCAGGGTGACGGCGACCCGGGCGGCCTCCGCGTGCCGCAGGGCGTTGTGCAGGGCCTCCTGGGCGACCCGGAGGACGGCTTCCTCCTGGGCGGCGGGCAGGGCGCGGATGCCGGGGCTGTCGAAGACGACCGCGGCGGAGTGCGCGCGGTCGAGGACCTGGATCTGGGTGCGCAGGGTGTGGACGAGGCCGTCCTCGTCGAGGGCGGCGGGGCGGAGCTCGACGACGGCGGCGCGCAGTTCGTCGGCGGCCTCGGCGGCGAGCGCGGCGACCTGCTGGAGCTCGCCCTTGGCGCGGGCCGGGTCGCGGTCGACGAGGGCGGCGGCGGCCTGGGCGGTGAGCCGGAGGGAGAAGAGCTTCTGGCTGACGGCGTCGTGCAGCTCGTGGGCGAGCCGGGAGCGCTCCTCGGCGATGGTGAGCTCGCGGCTGCGCTCGTACAGCCGGGCGTTGGTGAGGGCGATGGCGGCGTGCTGGGCGAGGATGCCGAGCAGTTCCTCGTCCTCGGCGGTGAAGCCGCAGCCGCCGCCCTCGGGCCGGGCGCAGCGCTTGTTGGCGAGGAAGAGGGCGCCCAGGGTCTCGTCGCCGTCGCGGACGGGGAGGCCGAGGAAGTCGGAGAGCTCGGGGTGGGCGTCGGGCCAGCCGCCGAAGCGGGGGTCCTCGCGGACGTCGGCGAGCCGCTCGGGCTCGGCCTTGTGGAGCATCGCCGCCAGGACGCCGTGCTGGCGGGGCAGCGGGCCGATGGCCTTCCACTGCGCGTCGCTGACTCCGTCGACGACGAACTGGGCGAAGCCCCCGTGGTCGTCGGGGACGCCGAGGGCCGCGTACTCGGCGTCGAGCAGCTCGCGGGCGGAGGCCACGATCGTCTTGAGGACGTCGCGGACCTCCATCTGCCGGCTCATCGCCAGGAGCGCGGTGCTCACGGCGGCGAGGCCGCCGGAGCCTGTTCGGTGACTCATGGCCTCACGGTACCGGCGGGGTGTGACGGTCCGTATCGGGCCGGGGACGGCCGTGGCGCGGGTCGCGGGACCTAGGTCGCAGGGCCCGGGGCGCATATGACCGAGCCTCTCTGTCTCCGGCCGGGCTTCTCTGTCTGTAGATAGATAGATAGGGGTGCACGCGCGCGTACGCGTGCGCGAGGGCGGGTCGGGGCGGAGCTCGTACGCCCTGGGCGGGAGGCGGGGACGTCGGCTCTCCTCCGCTGGGTGGAGAAGGGTTACCGTGCGCATTGCTGACGCAACGTGCGGTGAGTTTGTTACATGCCCTATGTGAGCCCGCGCATAGGACGCAGGTCACTTACGAAGCTGCCTAGTGGACGGGGCGAGGCCCGTTTCGGGCGGGGCGAATCGGGCTCGAAGCCGTTTCCCGGGCATGTGCACGGGTCCCTGATCCACTACCCGGGATCGTACGTCACACCTTTGCCACGCGATTTTGCTGCCGCTAAGAATTGCCCCCGTCGCCGCCGAGCAGGCGCAGCGCCGCCCCGGCCCAGCGACCCCCAGCGATTCGAAGAGGTAGTCCTGCATGTCTCAGAACACCCCTGGCCACAGTCGTGGTCTGAAGAAGACCCACAAGGCCACGATCGCCGGCGTCGCCGCCCTGGGCGCTGCCGCGCTCACCCTCTCCCTCGTGCCGGGCAACGGCTCCACGGAGACCGAGCCCCAGGCGCTGAACACCAGCCAGAAGGTGGCGTGGTCGTACGACGCCGGCAGCCCGCAGGCGAAGGCCCTGGCCGCGAGCATCTCCGACCAGCAGTCCACCATCGGCCTGAAGGCCCAGCAGGACGCCGCCGCCAAGGCGAAGGCCGCGAAGGCGAAGGCCGCGAAGGCCGCCAAGGCCAAGGCCGAGGCGAAGGCGAAGGCCGACGCCGCCGCGAAGAAGCGGGCCGCCGAGGCGAAGGCCAAGGCCGCCGCGAAGAAGCGCGCCGCGACGAAGACGGCCGCGAGCCGTTCCGTCACCCGGACCCCGGTCTTCGCGAACAACCTCGACGGCTGGATCCGCGAGGCGCTCTACATCATGGACAAGCACGACATCCCGGGCTCGTACCACGGCCTGCACAAGAACATCATGCGCGAGTCCAGCGGCAACCCGTACGCGATCAACAACTGGGACATCAACGCCCGCAACGGCGTCCCGTCCAAGGGCCTGCTCCAGGTGATCTACCCGACCTTCAAGGCGTACCACGTGAAGGGCACCAAGTTCGACCAGTACGACCCGGTCGCCAACATCGTCGCCGCCGCCAACTACGCGGCCGACCGTTACGGCTCGATCGACAACGTCAACAGCGCGTACTGATCCGTACCGACAGCGCCAGGAGGGCGGCACCCCGTGCGGGGTGCCGCCCTCCTGCCATGGAGCCGCGCACGTGTTACTTGCGCATGACCTCGGGCTCGTGGCGGCGCAGCAGCCGGGCGACGGCGACGCCGAGGACGACGGTCATGACGAGCAGCACGCCGACGTTGAAGCCCCACTGGCCGGCGCTGTGCTCCCACAGCGGGTCCAGGTCGGTGGGGTTCTTCGGGTCCCACGGCGCCATGAGGTGCGCGAGGTCGAGGGTGGTGCCGGCGCCGGCGATGGCCCAGCGGGACGGCATCAGCCAGGCGAACTGCTCCAGGCCGGGCGAGCCGAAGACCTTGAAGAGGATGCCGGTGAAGACGACCTGCACGATCGCGAACATGACGAGCAGCGGCATGGTCTTCTCGGCGGTCTTCACCAGCGCGGAGATGACCAGGCCGACCATCATCGAGGTGAGGCCGAGCGCGATGACGGTGAGGCAGAGCTCGACGGCCGGCGGCATGATCAGGCCCTCGGCGGGCAGGTCGCGGATGGCGAAGCCGATGACGCAGAGGATGACGCCCTGGAAGGCCGTGATGACGCCGAGGACGATCACCTTGGACATCAGGTAGGCCGAGCGGGAGAGGCCGGTGGCGCGCTCGCGCTCGTAGATGACCCGTTCCTTGATCAGTTCTCGGACGGAGTTCGCCGCGCCGGAGAAGCACATGCCGACCGTGAGGATCAGCATGATGATGCCGGCGTCGCCGTTGAACCGGGACGGCGGGGTGGGCGGGGCGAGGCCGAAGTCGGCGGGGATGACGACGGAGACCGAGCCGATGACCGCGGGGAGGATGACCATGAGGGCGAGGAAGCCCTTGTCGGAGACGATCACCGAGGTGTAGCGGCGGATCAGGGTCCACAGCTGGGAGCCCCAGCCCTGCGGCTTCGGCGGGCGGGACATCGCCTGCTGCGGCATGTGGACGGGCTGGGCGGCGACGGCGTCGATGTCGGCGGCGTACAGCTGGTAGTGCTGCGAGCCCTTCCAGCGGCCGGCCCAGTCGTAGTCGCGGTAGTTCTCGAAGGCGGAGAAGACGTCGGCCCAGGAGGTGTAGCCGAAGAAGTTCAGCGCCTCGTCCGGCGGGCCGAAGTACGCCACGGAGCCGCCGGGGGCCATCACCAGGAGCTTGTCGCAGAGGGCCAGCTCGGCGACGGAGTGGGTGACGACGAGGACCGTGCGGCCGTCGTCGGCGAGGGCGCGGAGCAGCTGCATGACGTCGCGGTCCATGCCCGGGTCGAGGCCGGAGGTCGGCTCGTCCAGGAAGATGAGCGACGGCTTGGTCAGCAGCTCCAGGGCGACGGAGACGCGCTTGCGCTGGCCGCCGGAGAGGGAGGTGACCTTCTTCTCCTTGTGGATGTCCAGCTTGAGCTCGCGCAGCACCTCGTCGATGCGGGCCTCGCGCTCGGCGGTCGCGGTGTCGCCGGGGAAGCGGAGCTTGGCGGCGTACCGGAGCGCCTTCTGGACGGTCAGCTCCTTGTGCAGGATGTCGTCCTGCGGGACCAGGCCGATGCGCTGGCGCAGCTCGGCGAACTGCTTGTAGAGGCTGCGGTTGTCGTAGAGGACGTCGCCCTCGTTGGCGGGCCGGTAGCCGGTGAGCGCCTTGAGGAGGGTCGACTTGCCGGAGCCGGAGGGGCCGATGACGCCGATGAGCGACTTCTCGGGGACGCCGAAGGAGACGTCCTTGAGGATCTGCTTGCCGCCGTCGACGGTCACCGTGAGGTGGCGGGCCGAGAAGGAGACCGAGCCGGTGTCGACGAACTCTTCCAGCTGGCCGCCGACGATCCGGAAGGTGGAGTGGCCGACGCCGACGATGTCCTGCGGGCCGAGGAGGGCGGTGCCGCCCTTGGGGATCGGCTGGCCGTTGACGTAGGTGCCGTTGTGCGAGCCGAGGTCGCGGATCTCCATGCGGCCGTCGGGCGTGGCGTGGAATTCGGCGTGGTGGCGCGAGACCTGGAGGTCGGAGACGACCAGTTCGTTCTCGAGCGCACGGCCGATGCGCATCACGTGGCCGAGGGCCAGCTGGTGGAAGGTGGTGGGGCTGCGGTCGGAGTAGGCCGACGACGCCCCCGCGGCGCCGCTGGTCTGCTGGACCGGCTGCTGGACCGGGTGGCCCTGGTGGGGCACCTGCGGCGGGACCTGGTGGCCCTGCGGCTGCATGGGCTGGTGGACCGGCTGCTGCACGGGCTGCTGTACGGGCTGCTGTACGGGCTGCTGCCAGCTGTCCTGGTGCGGCGGCTGGGCCTCGTGGGTGCCCCACTCGGCCTGCGGCTGTACGGCCTGCGGGGCGGCGTGGCCCTGGTGGCCGGCGTGCGCGGCCTGTCCGGCGTGCGCGGCGGAGAGGTTCAGGCGCGGGCCGTCCGTCGGGTTGCCGAGGTGGACGGCGGTCCCGGGGCCGATCTCCAGCTGCTGGAGTCGCTGCCCGGCGACGAAGGTGCCGTTGGTGGAGCCGTGGTCCTCGATGGCCCAGCTCCGGCCGTTCCAACTGATCGTGGCGTGCCGCCACGAGACCCTGGCGTCGTCGATGACCAGGTCCCCCTGGGGGTCGCGCCCCAGGGTGTACGACCGGGACGGCTCCAGCGTCCAGGTCCTGCCGTTGAGTTCGAGTACGAGTTCTGGCACTCCATGCCCCACTGTGTGTCCCCCGATGCACCCCCGACACGGGGGCCCTAGGGATGGCGAATCATCCTGGGGAACTATTTCAGGCCGGGTCCCTTATCCGAAAGTCGGGCGGCGTGAAGACCCCGGGGAGGGCCGTCGGGCCGCTCCGGGGCGGTGTTCGGCCGGGCGGGTGTCCGGAACGCGGGACGGGGCGTCGGGTGGCAGCGGGTGCCCGATACGGTGGGAGCACCATGAGCGCATCGCAGACACCGGACGTCCCCGCCGTTCACCCCGCGGACGTGCCCACGCTTCTCGTCAAGATCTTCGGGAAGGACCGGCCCGGGATCACGGCCGGCCTCTTCGACACCCTGGCCGCCTTCTCCGTGGACGTCGTCGACATCGAGCAGGTCGTGTCGCGCGGCCGGCTCGTGCTGTGCGCGCTGGTCACCGAGCCGACCGTCGCCACCCAGGGCGAGCTGCGCGCCACCGTGCACAGCTGGGCCGAGTCGCTGAAGCTCCAGGCCGAGATCATCTCGGGCCTCGGCGACAACCGGCCGCGCGGCGAGGGCCGCTCGCACGTGACGGTGCTCGGGCACCCGCTGACGGCCGAGCAGACGGCGGCCATAACGGCCAGGATCGCCGGGGCGGGCGGCAACATCGACCGTATCTTCCGGCTGGCGAAGTACCCGGTGACGGCGGTCGAGTTCGCGGTCTCGGGGTGCGAGACCGAGGCGCTGCGGACGGCGCTCGCCACCGAGGCGCACACCATCGGCGTGGACGTGGCCGTGGTCTCGGCCGGGCTGCACCGGCGGGCGCAGCGGCTGGTCGTCATGGACGTGGACTCGACGCTGATCCAGGACGAGGTGATCGAGCTCTTCGCGGCGCACGCCGGGTGCGAGGAGAAGGTCGCCGAGGTGACGGCGGCGGCGATGCGCGGCGAGCTGGACTTCGAGCAGTCGCTGCACGCGCGCGTGGCGCTCCTGGAGGGCCTGGACGCGTCGGTGGTGGACAAGGTGCGGGCCGAGGTGCGGCTCACGCCGGGCGCCCGGACCCTGATCCGCACCCTGAAGCGGCTCGGCTACCAGGTGGGTGTGGTCTCGGGCGGCTTCACGCAGGTCACGGACGACCTGAAGGAGCGGCTCGGGCTCGACTTCGCCCAGGCCAACACCCTGGAGATCGTGGACGGGAAGCTGACCGGACGGGTGACGGGCGAGGTCGTCGACCGGGCGGGCAAGGCGCGGCTGCTGCGCCGGTTCGCGGCGGAGGCCGGGGTGCCGCTGGCGCAGACGGTGGCGATCGGCGACGGCGCCAACGACCTGGACATGCTGAACGCGGCGGGGCTCGGGGTGGCCTTCAACGCCAAGCCGGTGGTGCGCGAGGCGGCGCACACGGCGGTGAACGTGCCGTTCCTCGACACGGTGCTGTACCTGCTCGGGATCACCCGCGAGGAGGTCGAGGCGGCGGACGGCGGCGAGGAGGAGCTGCCGCACTGAGCCGCGTCGGCCCGTGACGCACGGGAAGGGGCCCGGCCGCTCTCGTGGCGGCCGGGCCCCTTTCGCGTACCGGTCCGCGGGTCAGTCGTGGGGGGTCCAGAAGTCGACGAGGCGGGCGGTGCCCGGCTCGACGGACTTCCAGGTGCCGGTGAAGGTGAGCACGGCGAAGGCCGAGGTGGGGTAGCCGGTGCGGTTCATCCGGGTGAGGGCGTCGCCCTCGGCGTCGCCGGCCAGCACCTCGGCGAGGCCGTGCATGCCGGGGTTGTGGCCGATGACGAGGACGTCCCGGACGTCCTCCGGGACCTCGTTGAGCAGGGCGATGAGCTCGCCGGGGGACGCCTCGTAGATCCGCTCCTCGTAGACCGTCCGGGGGCGCTCGGACAGTTCGTGGACGGCGAGCTTCCAGGTCTCACGGGTGCGCGCCGCGGTCGAACAGAGGGCGAGGTCGAAGGGGATCCCGGACCGGGCGAGCCGGCGGCCCGCCACGGGGGCGTCCTTGCGGCCGCGCTCGGCGAGCGGCCGCTCGTGGTCGGTCTCCTGGCCCCAGTCTGCCTTCGCGTGCCGGAGCAGCACGATCCTGCGGGTTGTGTCGACGCTCATGGTCCACAGCTTGGCACGGATCGGCCCGTCCTGACTCAGAGAGCGAGGGTTTGCCCGATCCGCTGGAGGATGTGCCCCATCCCGCCGTCCCCACCGGTCGCGGCGGCCTCACCGGGCCCGGTGACCAGCAGCAGGAGGACGGTGAAGGCGGCCGCGGGGAGGGCGAGGGCCCACCAGGGCAGCCGGGTGTCGACGCCTGAGGGCGTGGTCCGGTCGCCGGTGCGGGTGAGGGCCGTCATGACCGCCTCCGTGGTGGGGACGCCCCGGGGACCTTGCCCCGGGGAAGGGTGGGAGCGGCGGGTGCCGCGCTGTGGTTCCACCGTAGGGAGCGCGGGGGCCGCGGCCCATCCGGTGATCCACCCAGTCACCCCTGAGACTTCCCCCTAGGGGATGCGGGGGTTTCCCCTACCTCCCCCGCGTGCCGCCGTCCTGGCGGGCCGACGGCCGAGGGCCGAGGGCTGGGGTCACGGGGAGGCGATCGAGGCGATGACGGCGATGACGACCGTGATGCCGAGCATCGCGCCGAGCACGACGAGCAGCTTCTTCTGGCCGCCCTGGGGATTGGGTTCGAGAACGGGCATGGGCCCAGTCTCGCATCTCAGGATTCGTCCTCGACCGTCCGGTCCCGTGCGGCGAGGGTGCCCACGATCATCTGCGGGATCATCAGCCCGCCCATGAGGGCGATCGGCACGCCCCAGCCGCCGCTGTGCTGGTAGAGGACGCCGACGAGGAGCGGGCCGGGGATGGAGATGAGGTAGCCGACGCTCTGGGCGAAGGCCGAGAGGCGGACGACGCCGGCGCCGGTGCGCGACCGCAAGCCGATCATGGTGAGGGCGAGCGGGAAGGAGCAGTTGGAGATGCCGAGGAGCACCGCCCAGATCCAGGCGCCGCCGGCCGGGGCGAGCAGCAGACCGGTGTAGCCGGCGAGGCCGCAGGTGCCGAGGGCGACGACGATCGGGCCCTGGTGGCGCATCCGGGTCGCGAGGCGCGGGATGACGAAGGCGAGCGGGACGCCCATGACCATGGTGACCGCGAGCAGGACGCCCGCGGTGGAGGCGGGGACGCCGGCGTCGCGGAAGATCTGCGGCATCCAGCCCATGGTGATGTACGCGCCGGTGGCCTGGAGGCCGAAGAAGCAGGCCAGCGCCCAGGCGGTGCGGCTGCGGTAGATGGGGCGGGGCGCGGTCCCGGCCGGGGCGGTGGCCGGGGTCCGGACGGCCGGGACCTGAGCCTTCGGGGTCTGAGCCTTCGGGACCTGAGCCGTCGGGACCTGGGCGGCCGGGGTCTGAGCCGTCGGGGTCTGAGCCGTCGGGGCGCCCCGTTCCGTGGCGGCCGGGCCGTTGCGGTCCTTGACGAGCGGGAGCCAGGGCAGGACGGCGAGGGCGGCGAGGACCGCCCAGACGCCGAGGCCGAGGCGCCAGTCGCCGCCGAGGGCGTCGGTCATGGGGACGGTGAGCGCGGCGGCGAGCGAGGTGCCGAGCGCCAGGGCCATGGAGTACAGGCCGGTCATGCTGCCGATGCGGTCGGGGAAGTACCGCTTGACGATCACCGGCATGAGGACGTTGCTGACGGCGATGCCCATGAGGGCGAGGGCGCTGGCGGCCAGGAAGCCCGCGGTGCCGGTCGCGAGGGGGCGCAGCAGCAGGCCCGCGAGGATGGCGGCCATGCCGGCGCAGACGACGGCGGCGGGGCCGAAGCGGCGGGCCAGGCGCGGGGCCGTGATGCCGAAGACCGCGAAGCAGAGCGGCGGCACCGAGGTGAGGACGCCGGCGACGGTGCCGCTCATGTGCAGGGAGGCGCTGACCTCTTCGAGGAGGGCGCCGAGGCTGGTGATCGCGGGGCGCAGGTTGAGCGCGGCGACGACGAGACCGACGGAGACGAGGCCGAGCGTCCAGCGGGCGGGACGGCCGGTCGCCGGGGCGGGTACGGGGTGCTCCGGGGCGGGTGACCGCCGTACGGCGGCGGGTTCGAGGGTCTTCGGCTCGTCTGGCATGGAGTCATCATAGAATCATGGGATGATTGGTTGTCCAATCTCGAACGAACACAGGTGAAGGCGAGTCCCCCATGGCCCTCGGGCACCCCCGGCGCACCGGTCTCACCGACCAGGTGATCGCCGAGCTGCGGAACCAGATCACCTCCGGCGAGTGGCCGGTCGGCTCCCGCATCCCGACCGAGCCCGAGCTGGTCGAGCAGCTGGGCGTGGCCCGCAACACCGTCCGCGAGGCGGTCCGGGCCCTCGCCCACAACGGGCTGCTCGACATCCGGCAGGGCTCCGGCACCTATGTGGCGGCGACGAGCGAGCTGGCCGGGGTGATGCACCGGCGGTTCGCGGGCTCCGATCCGACGCACGTGGCCGAGCTGCGCTCCACGCTGGAGTCGGCGGCCGCGCGGTTCGCGGCGCGCCGGCGCTCCGAGCGGGACCTGGGGCAGCTGGACGCGCTGCTCGTGCGGCGCGAGGAGGCGTGGGAGTCGGGGGACGCGGAGCGGTTCGTGACGGCGGACGCGGCCTTCCACCACGCGGTGGTGGCGGCGTCGGGCAACGAGGTGCTGACGGAGCTCTACGCGGACCTGGGCGATCTCCTGCGCGAGTGGCTGCGCGGCGACGTGGGGCCGGACCTGCGGCCGGAGAACCACATGGACCACGCGCGCCTCGTGGAGGCGATCCGGGCCGGGGACGCGAAGCGGGCGGCCGAGGAGGCCGCGGGCTATCCGTTCATGTGCCTGGGCGGGAAGCGGCGGGCGGGGACGGAGGAGGCTCCGCCGCCGGTTCGTGGCTGACCCAGGCGGAGCGGACCTCCTTCCAGCAGCGGGCGGTGAGCGTCGCGTAGTCGGCGGGTGCGACGGCCACGGGGGCGCTGTCGGTGTCGAGGTCCCACCAGGGGTCGCACTCGACGTGGAGCCGTATCCGGTCGGTCCGGGGGTACGGATTGCGGCAGTGGGCGGTGACCCGGGTGCCCTCGACGACCGTGTGGCAGGAGGCGCCGAAGTCCTTCGGGGCGTCGGCCTCCGGAGCGGTGACGGCGGGTTCCTCGATGGGGGCGGGAACCGCGTGGACCTCCGCGGCGACGGCGGTCCCGAGAAGCAGGGCGGCGACCGAGGCGTAGGCGGCGAAGCCGGGTGGGAGCGCGCGCATGCCCGTACCTCCTCCCCGTGAGTAGCCGGAACGACACGCTCCGACCAGTCTGCGGTGATCCGCCGGACTTTTCGACTCGGGAACGGCACAGGGCCGGGCGCCCGGTCCCGGAAGGGAACCGGCGCCCGGCCCTGGCCGGAGCGGTACGGGCGCGGTCAGGCGCCGATCGCGTGCAGACCGCCGTCGACGTGGACGATCTCGCCGGTGGTCTTCGGGAACCAGTCGGAGAGCAGCGCGACGATCGCGCGGCCGGCCGGCTCCGGGTCGGACAGGTCCCACTTCAGCGGGGAGCGGCTGTCCCAGACGCCCGCCAGCTCCTCGAAGCCCGGGATGGACTTCGCGGCCATGGAGCCGATCGGACCGGCCGAGACCAGGTTGCAGCGGATGTCCCGCTCGCCCAGGTCACGCGCCATGTAGCGGTTGGTGGCCTCCAGGGCGGCCTTGGCGGCGCCCATCCAGTCGTACTTCGGCCAGGCGAACTTGGCGTCGAAGGTGAGGCCGACGACCGCGCCGCCCTCGCTCATCAGCGGCAGCAGCGCCATCGTCAGGGACTTCAGGGAGAAGGCCGAGACGTGCATGGCGGTGGAGACGGACTCGAACGGCGTGTGGAGGAAGTTGCCGCCGAGGGCGTCCTGCGGGGCGAAGCCGATGGAGTGCACGACGCCGTCGAGACGGTCGCCGAGGTGCTCGCGGACCTGGCCCTCCAGGCGCGCGAGGTGCTCGTCGTTGGAGACGTCGAGCTCAAGGACCTTGACCTTGTCGGGGTGGGGCAGCTTCTTGGCGATGCGCTCGGTCAGCGTCGGCCGGGGCCAGGCGGTGAGGATGATCTCCGCGCCCTGCTCCTGGGCCAGCTTGGCGGCGTGGAAGGCGATGGAGGACTCCATCAGCACACCGGTGATGAGGATGCGCTTGCCCTCGAGAATTCCGCTCATGGTGATCAGTGACCCATGCCCAATCCGCCGTCAACCGGAATGACGGCTCCAGTGATGTACGAGGCGTCGTCGGAGGCGAGGAAGCGCACCGTGGCGGCGATCTCCTCCGGCTTCGCGTAGCGGCCCAGCGGCACCTGGGACACGATGCCCGCGCGCTGCTCGTCGGTGAGCACGGCGGTCATGTCGGTGTCGACGAAGCCGGGTGCGACGACGTTGAACGTGATGTTCCGCGAGCCGAGCTCACGGGCGAGCGAGCGGGCGAAGCCGACCAGACCGGCCTTGGAGGCGGCGTAGTTGGCCTGGCCCGCGGAGCCCAGCAGACCGACGACCGAGGAGATCAGGACGACGCGGCCCTTCTTGGCGCGGAGCATGCCGCGGTTGGCGCGCTTGACGACCCGGAAGGTGCCGGTGAGGTTGGTGTCGACGACGGAGGTGAAGTCCTCGTCGGACATGCGCATCAGAAGGGTGTCGCGGGTGACGCCGGCGTTGGCCACGAGGACCTCGACCGGGCCGTGCTTCTCCTCGATCTCCTTGTACGCCTGCTCCACCTGCTCGCCGTCGGTGATGTCGCACCTGACGGCCAGGCAGCCCAGCTCGGTCAGCGCGGCCGGGGGCTCGCCCGAGCGGTACGTGTACGCGACCTTGTCGCCGGCCTCGGCGAACGCGCGGGCGATGGCGAGGCCGATGCCCCGGTTTCCTCCGGTGACGAGAACCGAGCGGCTCAACGGATCACCCTTTCGATCAGCGGTCTGGTACCCCGAAAACCTATCGGTAGCGCCCACCTCATGGAGAATCGGCCTCCGACAGTGGCGCGGGGGCGGCACTGTCGGATCCCTACAGATCCGCGCGCGGTGGACGCGCCGTGGACACGCCGGAGAAGCGGGCACGGGCGCCGCCCGAGGTGCGGAAAAATGTGCCGGTGGGGGCGGCGCGGCGTGATTCACTTCCGGTTGCCCGTCAACCGCAGCAGGTTCCCGTCACGCAGAGAGCGAGGCCGCTCGTGGTCCATCAGATCGACCCACACTTCCATGCCCTGCCGTTGAGGGCGCTCGCCGACGCGGCGCTCGCGCGGGCTCGGACGCTCGGCGCCGAGCACGCCGACTTCCGGCTCGAAAGGGTCCGCTCCGCCGCCTGGCGGCTGCGGGACGCCAGGTCGGCGGGGTCGTCGGACACCACCGACCTCGGCTACGCGGTGCGGGTCGTGCACGGCGGCGCCTGGGGCTTCGCCTCCGGGGTCGACCTGACGATGGACGGGGCGGCGAAGGTCGCCTCCCAGGCGGTCGCCATGGCCAAGCTGTCCGCGCGGGTCATCGCCGCGGCCGGGTCGGACGAGAGGGTGGAGCTGGCGGCGGAGCCGGTGCACGCCGACCGGACGTGGATCTCCTCGTACGAGATCGACCCGTTCTCCGTGCCGGCCGAGGAGAAGAGCGCGCTGCTCGCCGACTGGTCGGCGCGGCTGCTGCGGGCCGACGGGGTGGCGCACGTGGACGCCTCGCTGCTCACGGTCTTCGAGAACAAGTTCTACGCGGACACGGCGGGCACCGTGACCACCCAGCAGCGGGTGCGGCTCCACCCGGAGCTCACGGCGATCGCGGTGGACGGCACGACCGGCGAGTTCGACTCGATGCGGACCGTCGCGCCGCCGGTCGGCCGGGGCTGGGAGTACCTCACCGGGACCGGCTGGGACTGGGACAAGGAGCTGGAGGAGATCCCGGAGCTGCTCGCCGAGAAGATGCGGGCGCCGAGCGTCGAGGCCGGCCGCTACGACCTGGTCGTCGACCCGTCGAACCTGTGGCTGACGATCCACGAGTCGATCGGCCACGCCACCGAGCTGGACCGGGCGCTCGGCTACGAGGCGGCGTACGCGGGCACCTCCTTCGCCACCTTCGACCAGCTGGGCAAGCTGGCGTACGGCTCCTCGGTGATGAACGTGACCGGTGACCGCACGGCCGAGCACGGCCTCGCGACCGTCGGCTTCGACGACGAGGGCGTCGAGGCGCAGTCCTGGGACCTGGTGAAGGACGGCACGCTCGTCGGCTACCAGCTGGACCGGCGGATCGCGAAGCTCACCGGCCTCGGGCGGTCCAACGGCTGCGCGTTCGCCGACTCCCCCGGGCACGTGCCGGTGCAGCGGATGGCGAACGTCTCGCTCAAGCCCGATCCGGGCGGCCTGTCGACGGAGGACCTGATCGGCGGCGTCGAGCGGGGCATCTACGTGGTCGGCGACCGGTCCTGGTCGATCGACATGCAGCGGTACAACTTCCAGTTCACCGGCCAGCGCTTCTTCCGCATCGAGAACGGCCGGCTCGCCGGGCAGCTGCGGGACGTGGCGTACCAGGCCACCACCACCGACTTCTGGGGCTCGATGGAGCAGGTCGGCGGCCCGCAGACGTACGTCCTCGGCGGCGCCTTCAACTGCGGCAAGGCCCAGCCGGGCCAGGTCGCGGCCGTCTCCCACGGCTGCCCCTCCGCCCTCTTCCGGGGCGTCAACATCCTGAACACCACGCAGGAGGCCGGTCGATGACCGGATCCACCACGCACGGGCCCCTCTGCTGGGGGTCCGGCCCGCTGCGGAGCAGCAATCGGATGCAGTGCCCCCCGGGCAAGCACAGTCTGAACACCACGCAGGAGGCCGGTCGATGAGCCGCGTCAGCAAGCCGTACGAGATCGTCGAGCGGGCGCTCGAACTGTCCCGCGCGGACGGGTGTGTCGTCATCGCGGACGAGGACTCCTCGGCCAACCTGCGCTGGGCGGGCAACGCGCTCACCACGAACGGCGTGACCCGGGGCCGTACCCTCACCGTGATCGCCACCGTCGACGGCGCCGAGGGCACCGCCTCCGGCGTGGTGTCGCGCGCGGCCGTGACCGCCGACGACCTGGAGCCGCTGGTGCGGGCGGCCGAGGAGGCGGCGCGGGCGGCCGGGCCCGCCGAGGACGCGCAGCCGCTCGTCGAGGGCGTGCCCTCCTCCCCCGACTTCACCGACGCGCCCGCCGAGACCTCCTCCGCCGTCTTCGCCGACTTCGCGCCGGCGCTCGGCGAGGCCTTCGCACGCGCGCGTGCCGGCGGCCGGGAGCTGTACGGCTTCGCGAACCACGAGCTGACCTCCACCTACCTGGGCACCTCGACCGGGCTGCGGCTGCGGCACGACCAGCCCAACGGCACCCTGGAGCTCAACGCCAAGTCGCCCGACCGCTCGCGCTCCGCCTGGGCCGGGCGCTCCACCCGCGACTTCAAGGACGTCGACCCGGCCGCGCTCGACGCCGAGCTCGCGGTCCGCCTCGGCTGGGCCGAGCGGCGGATCGAGCTGCCGGCCGGCCGGTACGAGACGCTGCTGCCGCCGACCGCCGTCGCCGACCTGCTGATCTACCAGCTGTGGTCGTCGATGGCCCGGGACGCGGTGGAGGGCCGTACGGTCTTCTCCCGGCCCGGCGGCGGCACCCGGCTCGGCGAGACCCTCTCGCCGCTGCCGCTGACCCTGCGCAGCGACCCGAACGAGCCGGGCCTGGAGTCCGCGCCCTTCGTGATCGCGCACGCCTCCGGCGACGACGAGTCGGTCTTCGACAACGGCCTGCCCGTCGGCCCGGTGGAGTGGGTGCGGGCCGGCGCGCTCGACCGGCTGATCACCACCCGGCACACGGCCGGCCTCACCGGCATGCCGGTGGCGCCCGGCGCGGGGAACCTCATCCTGGACGGCGGCGGCGACCGCTCCCTGGAGGAGATGGTGGCCGCCACCGAGCGCGGGCTGCTGCTCACCTGCCTCTGGTACATCCGCGAGGTCGACCCGGCGACGCTGCTGCTCACCGGCCTGACCCGGGACGGCGTCTACCTGGTCGAGAACGGCGAGGTGGTCGGCGAGGTCAACAACTTCCGGTTCAACGAGTCCCCGGTGGACCTGCTGTCGCGGGCCACCGAGGCGGGCCGGACGGAGCGGACCCTGCCGCGCGAGTGGAGCGACTGGTTCACCCGGGCCGCGATGCCCGCGCTGCGGGTGCCGGACTTCAACATGAGCTCGGTCAGCAAGGGCGTCTGACCCGCCTAGACTGGGCTGTCTGCAAGCAACGATCCGAGGAGACTGACGACCGTGACGGACATCGTCGACGAGCTGAAGTGGCGTGGGCTCTTCGCCCAGTCCACCGACGAGGACGCCCTGCGCAAGGCGCTCGCGGACGGTCCCGTGACGTTCTATTGCGGTTTCGACCCGACCGCGGCCAGCCTCCACGTCGGCCACCTGGTCCAGGTGCTCACCGTCCGCCGGCTCCAGCAGGCCGGGCACCGGCCGCTGGCGCTGGTCGGCGGGGCCACCGGCCAGATCGGCGACCCGCGTCCGACCGCCGAGCGCACCCTGAACGACCCGGAGACGGTCGCGAACTGGGTGAACCGGCTGCGTTCCCAGATCGAGCCCTTCCTCTCCTTCGAGGGGGAGAACGCGGCGGTCATGGTGAACAACCTGGACTGGACCGCCGGCCTGTCGGCGATCGAGTTCCTGCGGGACATCGGCAAGCACTTCCGGGTCAACAAGATGCTGACCAAGGACTCCGTGGCCCGCCGCCTGGAGTCCGAGCAGGGCATCAGCTACACCGAGTTCAGCTACCAGCTGCTCCAGGGCATGGACTTCCTGGAGCTGTACCGGCGGTACGGCTGCACGCTCCAGCAGGGCGGCTCCGACCAGTGGGGCAACCTGGTGGCCGGGCTCGACCTGATCCACCGCCTGGAGCCGGGCGCCGAGGTCCACGCGCTCGCCACGCCGCTGATGGTCAAGGCGGACGGCACCAAGTTCGGCAAGACCGAGAGCGGCGCCGTCTGGCTGGACCCGGAGATGACCACGCCGTACGCGTTCTACCAGTTCTGGCTGAACGTGGACGACCGCGACATCTCGACGTACATGCGGATCCTCTCCTTCAGGTCCCGCGAGGAGCTGGAGGAGCTGGAGGCGCAGACCGCCGAGCGGCCGCAGGCGCGGGCCGCCCAGCGGGCGCTCGCCGAGGAGCTCACCACGCTGGTGCACGGCGCCGAGCAGTGCGCGGCCGTCATCGACGCCTCCAGGGCGCTGTTCGGGCAGGGCGACCTGGCCGGGCTCGACGAGCCGACGCTGGCCGCCGCGCTCTCCGAGCTGCCGCACGCGCGCGTGAGCGAGCTCGGCCAGGTCGTGGACCTGTTCGCCGAGGTCGGTCTGGTGGCGAGCAAGTCGGCCGCGCGGCGGACGGTGAAGGAGGGCGGCGCCTACGTGAACAACGTGAAGGTGACCGCCGAGGACGCCGTCGTCGAGGCCGGCGAGCTGCTGCACGGGCGGTGGCTGGTGCTGCGGCGCGGCAAGAAGAACCTGGCGGCGATCGAGTACACCGGCTGACCGCCGGACACGACACACATCGGAGGCCCGGTACGGCGACTGCCGTACCGGGCCTCCGATGTGTGTCCCGCGGTACCGGGCCTCCGGTGTGTGCCCGCGCCCGCGTCAGGCGCGCTGTCTGTTGCCCTTGATCGAGGCCCAGAGCATGTCGCCGACGCCCACCACGGCCACGGCGCCGATGAGTTGGAGCAGGTGACGCGTCCAGTCGATGCCCCGGGTGTCCTCGACGCCGATCCAGCCGGCGACCGCGTTGCCCAGGATGCTGCCCAGGATGCCGAAGATCGTCGTCAGCCAGAGCGGGATCTGCTGCTTGCCCGGCAGGATCGCCTTCGCGATCAGACCGAGGACGAATCCGACGATGATCGCCCACAACCAACTCATGTCCGCCTCCTCGTGCGCATGTGGCCCCAGTCTCGACCCGGCGGCCATACGGCGCATGTCGGACGCCGCCGTACGTGCCCCGGTCTCGTCGGCCCGGGAGCCTGGGCGTACGGTGGTCCGAGGTCCGGGCCGGGGAGGCTCCGGCACGAGCGGCGGGTGGTGGAACGCGATGCGGAAGCGAGGGGGACCCGAGGTCTTCCGGATCACCGGGGCCCGGCAGGGGCTCGCGGACGACGTCCGGGGCAGGCAGCGGCGGTACGTCATCTCCATGTCGGTCCGGACGCTCTCCGTGATCGCGGCCGCGGTGCTGTGGAACGTGGAACGGCACGTCGCGGTCGTGGCGCTCGCGCTCGGGGTGCTGCTGCCGTACGTCGCGGTGGTGATCGCGAACGCGGGCCGCGAGTCCGCGCCCGCGCTCCCGTCGACCTTCCTGCCCTCGCCGGTGCGTCCCGCCCTCGGCGAGGGCGGAGCGGAATCCGGAGCGGAACGCCCGTCCGGGCAGGGCTGATCGGGGGCGGACCCGCCCTGGTGACGGAACGTCATGGCGACGCCGTCGGGAACCTCAAGAAAAGCTCAGATCAATCACGAGGTTCCGGTGCACCGCACCCAGGGTGCCGTGACATACTGCGTACGCGCTCCGCATCCCCCGTCGGAGCGACGGACCGATGCCGGGCAGCTCCCCCCGTGGCTGCTCGGCATCGCCCTTGCTGGACAATGATCAGGTGAGCGAAGAGAAGCCGATCTGTTCCGCCAAGGGCTGCCGCGCCGACGCCGTCTGGGTCCTCGCGTGGAACAACCCCAAGCTGCACACGCCGGAGCGGCGCAAGACCTGGCTCGCCTGTGAGGAACACCGCGAGCACCTCTCGCAGTTCCTGGGCGTGCGGGGCTTCCTGAAGGACGTCGTGCCCTTCGCCGAGTGGGAGCCCGCCGAAGACGACTGACCCCGGCTCAGCCGCCGATCGCTGACATCGGGCGGTCGGGCTGCAGGAAGCTCGGGTCGTCGAGGCCCGAGCCCGCCTTCTTCCCCCACATCGCCTTCTTCCACAGCTCGGCGACGGCCGCATCCGATGCGGACGGGGCCTCCGAGCGGAGCGCGGCCCGCAGGTCGGTCTCCTCGGTGGCGAAGAGGCAGGTGCGGATCTGGCCGTCGGCGGTGAGCCGGGTGCGGTCGCAGGCCCGGCAGAACGGGCGGGTCACGGAGGCGATGACGCCGACCGTGTGGGGCCCGCCGTCGACGACCCAGCGCTCGGCCGGGGCGGAGCCGCGCTCGTCGGAGCCCTCGGGGGTGAGGGTGAAGCGGGTGCGGAGGGACTCCAGGATGTCCCCGGCGGTGATCATGCCGTCGCGCTTCCAGCCGTGCTGGGCGTCGAGGGGCATCTGCTCGATGAAGCGGAGCTCGTACCCCTCCGCGACCGCCCAGGCGAGCAGGTCGGGGGCCTCGTCCTCGTTGAGCCCCGGCATCAGGACGGCGTTGACCTTCACCGGGGTGAGGCCGGCCTCGCGGGCGGCGGCCATGCCGTCGAGGACGTCCTGGTGGCGGTCGCGGCGGGTGAGGGTCTTGAAGACCTCGGGGCGCAGGGTGTCGAGGGAGACGTTGACCCGGTCGAGGCCCGCGGCCTTGAGGGCGGTGGCGGTGCGCTTCAGCCCGATGCCGTTGGTCGTCAGGGACATCCTCGGGCGGGGCTCCAGGGCGGCGCAGCGCTCGACGATCCCGACGAGGCCGGGGCGGAGCAGCGGCTCGCCGCCGGTGAAGCGGACCTCGGTGACCCCGAGGTCGGTGACGGCGATCCGGATCAGCCGGACGATCTCGTCGTCGGTGAGCAGGTCCGGCTTGGCCAGCCACTGCAGTCCCTCTTCGGGCATGCAGTAGGTGCAGCGCAGATTGCACCGATCGGTGAGGGAAACGCGCAGGTCGGTGGCGACTCGGCCGTACGTGTCGAGGAGCACAGGTCCCCCTCCCCTTCTCCAGGTTCGCTTCTTTTTTCGAGCCTACGCGACCGCTCGGACATCGGGCACGGGCCGATTGTCACGAGGACGGCGCCGGCCGCGTCGTAGAACTCTACGACGCGGCCGGCGGCTCGTTGCGGACCGTATACGACCGGCCGCGCTGCGGTCAGTGCTTGACCGCGGCGGCGGTGCCGATGCCGGTGAGGGACTTGACCTCCAGCTCGGCGTACTTGCCCTGGTCCGGCTCCTCCTTGGAGAGGAGCGAGCCGAGCCAGCCGAGGAGGAAGCCGAGCGGGATGGAGACCAGGCCCGGGTTCTCCAGCGGGAACCAGTGGAAGTCGACGCCCTTGAACATGGAGCTCGGCTTGCCGGAGACGACCGGGGAGAAGAGGACGAGGACGACGGAGGAGATCAGGCCGCCGTAGATCGACCAGAGCGCGCCCTGGGTGGTGAACCTCTTCCAGAAGAGCGAGTAGAGGATCGTCGGCAGGTTGGCCGAGGCGGCGACCGCGAAGGCGAGGGCGACCAGGCCGGCGACGTTGAGGTCGCGGGCGAGGGCGCCGAGGCCGATCGAGACGATGCCGATGAAGACGGTGGACCAGCGGGCCGCCCGCATCTCCTGCTTCTCGGTGGCCTTCCCGCGCTTGATCACGTTGGCGTAGATGTCGTGCGCGAAGGACGAGGAGGAGGCGAGGGTCAGTCCGGCGACCACGGCCAGGATGGTGGCGAAGGCGACGGCGGAGATGACGGCGAGGAGGATGGCGCCGGTGGTGGAGTCGGCGCCGCCGCCGACTTCCATGGCGGTGAGCGGGGCCGCCGTGTTGCCCGCCTTGTTGGAGGCCATGATCGTGTCGCTGCCGAGCAGGGCGGCGGCGCCGAAGCCGAGGACGATGGTCATCAGGTAGAAGGCGCCGATGATGCCGATGGCCCAGTTGACCGACTTACGGGCGGCCTGGGCGGTCGGCACCGTGTAGAAGCGGATCAGGATGTGCGGCAGGCCGGCGGTGCCGAGGACGAGGGCGATGCCGAGGGAGAGGAAGTCCAGCTTCGAGACGGCGCTGACGCCGTACTTGAGGCCGGGCTCCAGGAACGCCTCGCCCTTGCCGCTGTTGGTGGCGGCGGCGCCGAGCAGGTCGGAGAGGTTGAAGTCGAACTTCAGCAGGATGAGGAAGGTGATGAGGACGGTGCCCGCGATGAGCAGCACCGCCTTCACCATCTGCACCCAGGTGGTGCCCTTCATGCCGCCGATGGTGACGTAGACGATCATCAGGACGCCGACCAGGGCGACGATCGCGATCTTGCCGCCGTCGCTGGTGATGCCGAGGAGCAGCGAGACGAGGACGCCGGCTCCGGCCATCTGGGCGAGCAGGTAGAAGATCGAGACGACGATGGTGGAGGTGCCGGCCGCGGTGCGGACCGGGCGCTGGCGCATCCGGTAGGCGAGGACGTCGCCCATGGTGAAGCGGCCGGAGTTGCGCAGCGGTTCGGCGACCAGGAGCAGGGCGACGAGCCAGGCGACGAGGAAGCCGATGGAGTAGAGGAAGCCGTCGTAGCCGTAGAGGGCGATGGCGCCGGAGATGCCGAGGAAGGACGCGGCGGACATGTAGTCGCCGGAGATCGCGAGGCCGTTCTGGAAGCCGGTGAACTGGCCGCCGCCGGCGTAGAAGTCGGCGGCGCTGCGGGTCTGCCGGCCGGCCCAGACGGTGATGGCGAGGGTGGCGATCACGAAGGCGGCGAAGAGGCCGATGATCAGCGGCCGGTGCTCGGTGGTGGCGTTGCCGGCGGCGAGCAGGGCGGGCGCGGTGGCGAGGGTGCTCATGCGTCGCCCTCCATACGGGCCTTGATGGCCTCGCCCTTGGGGTCGAGACGGAGCGCGGCGTGGCGGGAGTACAGCCAGGCGATGAGGAAGGTGGTGACGAACTGGCCGAGGCCGAGGACGAGGGCGACGTTGATGTTGCCGAAGAGGCGGGTGCCCATGAAGCCGCCCGCGTAGTTGGAGAGCAGGACGTAGAGCAGGTACCAGGTGATGAAGGCGACCGTCAGGGGGAAGGCGAAGGAGCGGTAGGTGCGGCGGAGCTCGCCGAACTCCTCGCTCCGCTGGACCTCGACGAACTGCTCCGTGGTGGGCCGGGCGGGACCGGGGTCGGTCCCGGCGCCCTCTCTCGGCGGCGGCGGTGCTTCGGTAGCCACGGACTCTCCTCGTGACGCGGGGGCGGACGGCATGGTCAAGGGGGCCTCACCTGGGGGGTGCGGGAACGGGGCGCCGACTGGAGCCCCTCCCCTGCTCAACGGCACGGAGCCGGAAGCGAAGTGGTTCAGGCGAGTGGATTTCTTCCGCGGAATCTTCATCCCGTCTTCTCAACTCATTGATGAGCAGGGAAGATCAGCGATAGCTTCACTCGTCATGCACCTGCTCACCCGCAACCCCGCGCGTGGGCAGTACATACGGATGATGTGGAGAACCCATGGCTCATCTGGGATCGAGGCGCGGCCGAGTACTCGCTCTGCCTGCTGGTCTCGCGCTCACGGCCTCGCTCGGCTTCCTTCCCTCCGGCGCCGCCTCCGCCGCGGAAACGAGTGACGCTCCGGCGGCCGCCACCGTCGCGACGACGGGCGAGAAGCTCTCGTACGTCGTCAACATCGCGGGGGGCCGCTGGACGGCCTCCTCGGTGAAGAAGGCGATAGCCGCCGCCGGCGGCGAGGTCGTCATCGCCTACGAGCAGATAGGCGTGATCGTCGTCCACTCGCAGAACCCGGCGTTCGCGCGGACGATCCGCGAGGCCCGCGGTGTGGTGTCGGCGGGTGCGACCCGTACGGCTCCGCTCTCGGTGCAGCGCGACGACTCGGTCGGCAGCGACTCCGAGAAGCTGACCGCGGCCGAGGCGCTGGCCGCCGCGGCGACCGCGACCGGCGACCAGGAGCCGCTGGAACCGCTGCAGTGGGACATCCCGGCCATCAAGGCCGACAAGGCGCACCAGAAGTCCCTCGGCAGCAGCAAGGTGACGGTCGGCGTCATCGACACCGGTGTGGACGACCTCCACCCGGACCTGGCGCCGAACTTCGACGCGAAGGCCTCCGCCAACTGCGTCTCCGGCAAGCCGGACACCACGCCCGGTTCGTGGCGGCCCTCGCTGGCCGAGTCCGCCCACGGCACCCACGTGGCCGGCACGATCGCCGCCGCGAAGAACGGCAAGGGCATCACCGGTGTCGCCCCGGGCGTGAAGGTCGCCGGCATCAAGGTGTCCACCCCGGACGGCTTCTTCTACACCGAGGCCGTGGTCTGCGGCTTCGTGTGGGCGGCCGAGAACGGCATCGACATCACGAACAACAGCTACTACACCGACCCGTGGATGTTCGCCTGCAAGACGGACGAGGACCAGAAGGCCCTCATCGAGGCGGTCACCCGGGCGACCCGGTACGCGGAGAAGAAGGGCACGGTCAACGTGGCCGCGGCCGGCAACTCCCGGTACGACCTCGCCGCGGACGAGATCACCGACAAGACCAGCCCGAACGACACCGTGCCCGGCGAGCGGGTCATCGACCCGAGCGTGTGCCTCGACTACCCGGCCCAGCTGCCGGGCGTCGTGACGGTCTCGGCGACCGGCGCGAAGGGCCTGAAGGCGTCGTACTCGAACTACGGTCTCGACGTCATCGACGTCGCCGCCCCCGGCGGTGACCGCACCGAGTACCAGGCCCCGGAGGGCCCGGCCGTCAACGGTCTGATCCTGTCGACCGTGCACAAGGGCGGCTACGACTACATGGGCGGCACCTCGATGGCGGCCCCGCACGCCGCCGGTGTGCTCGCGCTGCTGAAGTCGACGCACCCGAAGGCGAGCCCGGCCGCGCTGAAGGCGCTGCTGTACGCGCAGGCCGACGAGCGCGCCTGCACCAACCCGTACGACATCAACGGCGACGGCAAGGTCGACGCCGTCTGCGAGGGTGGCAAGCAGAAGAACGGCTTCTACGGGGCCGGTCTCATCGACGCGCTGGACGCCGTCCGCAAGCGGTGACGTCCTGAGGTGACGGGGCCCCGGTGCGGCCGGCTGTGATCGGCCGCACCGGGGCCTCGGGCGTTCCCGTGGGTGGCACTGAGTGCCATAGTGCGGCTATGGACAGCACGGTTCGGAGCGGTACGGAAGCACTGTGGTCGGTCCTGGGCGGCGATCCCGCCCTGGTCGGACGGGTGGAGTTCGGCGGGGTGTCGGGGCTGCTCCCGGCACGGCTGCCGGTGATGGACCTGGCGCGGGCGGCGGTCGCGGTCTGCGGGCTCGCGGCCGTGGAGCACGCGCGCGTGGCGGGGCCGGTACGGGTGGACGACGGGGCGGTGGCCACCGCCTTCGTGAGCGAGCGTCATCTGCGGGTCGACGGGCGGGCGCCGGTGGGTTTCGCGCCGCTGTCGCGGTTCTGGCGGGCGGCCGACGGCTGGGTCCGCACCCACGCCAACTACCCGCACCACAGGGCCGCGCTGCTCGCGGCCCTGGGCGCGGCCGACTCGGTGGAGGCGGTGGCGGAGGCGATCGCCGGGCGGCCGGCGGTCGACGTGGAGACGGCGGTGTACGGCTCCGGGGGCCTCGCGGTGGCCCTGCGGACGCCCGGGGAGTGGGCGGGGCACGCGCAGGGCCGGGAGGTGGCGGCGCGGCCGCTGCTGAGCCGGGAGCGGCTCGACGGGGCCCCGCCGCGGCGCCGTCCGGGTCCGCCGCGGGTCCTGGACCTGACCCGGGTGATCGCGGGCCCGGTGGCGACGCGGACCCTCGCGCTGCTCGGCGCGGACGTGCTGCGGATCGACCCGCCGGGCAGTCCGGAGCTGCCGGACCAGCACGCGGACACGGACGTCGGGAAGCGGACGGCGGCCCTCGACCTGGACCGGCGCGCGGACCGGCGGACCTTCGACGAGCTCCTGGACGCGGCGGACGTCCTGGTGACCGGCTACCGGCCGGGGGCGCTCGAGCGGTACGGCCTGGAGCGGCCGGGCCTGGTGACGGCCCGTCTGTCGGCGTGGGGCGACTACGGGCCGTGGGGCGGGCGGCGCGGCTTCGACAGCCTGGTGCAGGTGGCGACGGGCATCGCGGTCGCGGAGGGGTCCGCGGAGGAGCCGGGGGCGCTGCCGGCGCAGGCCCTGGACCACGGGACGGGGTATCTGCTGGCGGCGGCGGTGCTGCGGTCGCTGACGGAGCGGGAGCGGGACGGCGGCGGTCGCCTCGTCCGGCTGTCGCTGGCGCAGACCGGCCACTGGCTGACGCACGGGCTGCCCCGGTACGACCCCGAGCGGTACCTCACGGAGTCGGAGGGGCCGCTCGGGCGGCTGCGGCACGCGGTGTCGCCGGTGGCGTACGAGGGCGGCCCGGCGGGCTGGTCCCGCCCGCCGGGGCCGGCCGGCGGGGACGCCCCCGCCTGGGTCACGGCTTGACGAGGACCTTGAGGGCGGTGCGCTCGTCCATCGCCTTGTAGCCGCCGGGGACGCCGTCGAGGCCCACGGTGAGGTCGAAGACCGGGGACGGGTCGAGGCGGCCGTCGAGGACGTCGGCGAGCAGCTCCGGGATGTAGGCGCGGACCGGGGCGACGCCGCCGCGCAGGGCGATGTTCCGGTCGAACATGACGGAGAGGTCGAGGCCGGTGCCGGAGCCGTGCGGGACGCCGACGTAGCCGATGGAGCCGCCGTCGCGGGTGATGTTCACGGCGGTGCGCATGGACTGCTCGGTGCCGACGGCCTCGATGACGCCGTGGGCGCCCTGGCCGCCGGTCAGTTCGCGGACGGCGGCCTCGGCGGCCTCGCCGCGCTCGGCGACGACGTCGGTGGCGCCGAAGGTCCGGGCGATGTCGGTGCGGGCGGTGTGGCGGCCGAGCGCGATGATCCGCTCGGCACCGAGCCGCCTGGCGGCGAGGACGCCGCAGAGGCCGACGGCGCCGTCGCCGACGACGGCGACCGTGGAGCCGGGGCGGACGCCGGCGCCGAGGGCGGCGTGGTGGCCGGTGCCCATGACGTCGGAGAGGGCGAGCAGCGCGGTCAGCAGGCGGTCGTCGGAGGCGGCGTCGGCGGGCAGCTTGACGAGCGTGCCGTCGCCGAAGGGGACGCGGACGGCCTCGCCCTGGCCGCCGTCGGAGCCGGCCGAGCCCCAGAAGCCGCCGTTCGGGCAGGAGGTCTGGAGGCCCTCGGCGCAGTAGTCGCAGGTGCCGTCGGACCAGACGAAGGGGGCGACGACGAGGTCGCCGGCGCGGAAGCCACGGACCTCGGAGCCGGTCGCCTCGACGATGCCGAGGAACTCGTGGCCGATCCGCTGTCCGGGCTGCCGGGCGGACTCGCCGCGGTAGGCCCACAGGTCGCTGCCGCAGACGCAGGCGCGCAGGACGCGCACGACGACGTCCGTGGGGTCCTTCACGACGGGGTCGGGCACCTCCTCCACGCGCATGTCGAAGGGGGCGTGGATGGTGGTGGCGCGCATGGTTCCTCGTCCGGGTCAGCTGGTTGTACGACGTTCACCGTACATCGCCTGGAGGGTGCCCGCGGTCAGCAGGTACTGGGCGGCGATGTAGGTCAGCATGACCCAGAAGTCCGGGGTGGGCAGCTGGGGCAGGTCGGCGATGCCGGTGGCGATGAGGGTGTCGGAGAGCAGGAAGAGCGCGCCGCCGGTGCCGACGAGGACGCCGAGCGAGGAGGAACGGTACGCCATCGCGGTGAGCAGCAGGGAGTAGCCGGCGACGGGGATCCGCAGGTCGGCGGGGAGGCCGGACCAGAGGGCGGTGATCGTGCCGGCGAGGGCGAGGGCGTAGAGCGCGCCGAGGACGGGCGAGGTGCGGCGCCGGCCGAAGAGCACCAGGTAGCAGACGTGTCCGAGGGCGAAGGAGCCCATGCCGGCGAGGAAGGCCCACTCGGCGTCGAGGAGCAGCAGGACGTCGCCGCCCCAGCCGAACAGGAGCGCGGCGAGGAGCGGTTTCGGGGCGCCTCTGGTGGCGGCGTACGCGGCGAGCAGCGGCATCAGGAGGGGCTTGGCGGCCAGGTGGCCGGCGTCCGCGCCGGCGAGCAGGGAGCCGAGGTCGACGGCGGCGGCGAGGACGAAGGCGCCGAGGAGGGTACGGGAGAGCGGGGTGCGGGAGAGCGGCGTTTGGGAGAGCGTCGTACGGGAGAGCGGGGCTGGGGAGAGCGGGGTGCGGGAGAGCGGGGTCACGCGGAGGGCTCCAGGTGCCGGGGGCGGGGCATGGCCTCGACCGTAGGGCTCGCCCCGGCGTCCCGCCAGACGCTGTTACCGACAAGTATGCGAGACGGTTCGTCGGCGGGCTTCGGCGGCTTCCGACAAGGGACCTCCCCGGTCAGACGCCCGCCGCGTCCAGGAGGGAGCCGGCCCCGTAGGTGACGGCCATGGCGAGGGCGCCGCCGGCGACGGTGCGGAGGGTGGCCCTCGGGGCGGGGGCGGCGGCGAGGCGCGCGGACCACCAGCCGGTGAGGGTGAGCGCGGCGAGGACCGAGGCGACGGTGATCCACAGCCGGACGGAGGCGGGCGGCAGGACGATCGCGAGGAGCGGGAGCAGGGCGCCGACGGTGAAGGCGAGGAAGCTGGCCCAGGCCGCGTGCCAGGGGTTGGTGAGGTCGTCGGGGTCGATGCCCAGCTCCACGCGCGCGTGGGCCCGGAGGGCGTCGCGTTCGGTGAGCTGTTCGGCGGCCTCGCGGGCGACGTCGGGGGTGAGGCCGCGGGCGGTGAGCAGCGCGGTGAGTTCGTCGAGCTCGGCCTCGGGACTCTCGTGGAGCTCCTGGCGCTCGGTGGCGAGGGCGGCGGTCTCGGAGTCGCGTTGGACGGAGACGGAGACGTACTCGCCGACGGCCATGGAGAGGGAGCCCGCGAGGAGGCCGGAGAGGCCGGCGGTGAGCAGCGCGGCCTGGGACTCGGTGGCGCCGGCGACGCCGACGACGAGGCCGGCGGTGGAGACGATGCCGTCGTTGGCTCCGAGCACGGCGGCGCGGAGCCAGTTGAGCCGGGAGCCGAGGGCGCCGCCGTGGGGCCCGTGCGCGGGGGGTGCGGTCACTTCAGGAGGGTCGCACCCCCCGGGTCACCAGACGCGGACCGACCCGCCCGGGGCGAAGGCCGGGCTGGTGGCGCCCTCGGGGACCTTCTCCAGGGGGGTGGCGATCTCCTCGACGGACGGGCCGTGGACGGCGGCGAGCCGGTCGAGGAGGGTGAGGTCGAAGCCGTAGACGCGGGCCGCGTTGCCGCCGGCCATGGCCGCGACCTCCGCGCGCGGCAGGCCCGCGTAGGCGAGGCGGAGCCCTTCGCGGGAGTACGGGGTGGTGCCCTCGTCGTGGGGGTAGTCGCTGCCCCACATGATCTTGTCGAGGCCGATCCGGTCGCGCAGCGGCACCTCGTGGGGGCGCATGAAGCTGGCGCCGACGAAGCAGTTGTCCCGCCAGACCTCGCCGGGGCTGCGCCCCATGGACGCGGCGAGCCCGGCACCGAACTTCGACTCGGCGGTGACCGCCCGGCCCGCCGCCGCGACCAGCCGCCCGTGGTAGTAGTCCAGCATCTCGACCACCCCGGGGATCCAGCCGGAGCCCTGCTCGGTGAGGACCAGCTTGAGCGCGGGGTGGCGGCGGAAGGCGCCGCCGAACACCAGGTGCCACAGGGCCCGGTGGGAGAACCAGGTGGTCTCCACCATGAAGACGGCCCGGGCGGCCGGTTCGTCGCCGAGGGGCGGGGAGGCGGAGCCGCCGTGGTGGTTGACCGGCACGTCCAGCTCCGCGCAGACGGCCCAGATGGGGTCGTACGTCTCCGAGTACAGCTCCGGCAGTCCGCTGCCGGGCGGGGTGCCGGGGAGCAGGACGCCGCCGGTGAGGCCGGCCGCGTGGGTGCGCCTGATCTCGCGGACGGCCGCGTCGACGTCGTTGAGGAGGATCTGGGCGACGCCGGCCCGGCGGCCGGGGGCCCGGGCGCAGAAGTCGGCGAGCCAGCGGTTGTGGGCGCGCAGCCCCGCCCAGCGCCGTTCGAACTCCTCCCGGGTGGGGGCCGGGGCCATGAGGGAGGCGGAGGGGAAGAAGGGCGGGATGGTGTTGGGGAAGACGACCTCGGCGACGATGCCGTCCTCCTCCAGCTCCCGCAGCCGCCGGTCGGAGTTCCAGTTGCGGTCGGCGGTGTCGGCCAGGAGGTCCTCGTACGGGTTGACGTACGTGGCGGCCCAGGCGTCGAAGTCGTCGTGGAACCGCTTCTCCAGGTAGGGCCTGTAGTCGAGGAGGTCGGCGCCGGCGTGGCAGTCGGCGGAGATCACCGTGTACCGGTCGGTCACGACACGGCTCCGATCACCGGGAAGTCGCCGCCGGTGAGCCAGTGGCGGCCGGTCTCGCGGGAGCGGGCCCAGGAGGCCTCGACGGCGGTCTGGTCGGCGGGCTGGCCGAGGTCGGCGGGGGTGGGGCCGATCCGTGTGGCTATCGGATCCAGTATTCGAATATCGAATCCGAAGACCTCGACCGCGGCAAGGCCCAGCATCCGCCGCGTCTCCCCCACCGGAATGTCGTGGAAGGTGTTCCGCAGCCAGGCCCGCGTGTTCGGCCAGGTGCCCTCCGGGTGCGGGAAGTCCGAGCCCCACAGGATGTTGTCGACGCCGATCTCGTACCGCTGCGCCAGCTCGCGCCGCTTGGTGTTGGTGGCGCAGACGAAGACCTGCCGGTCCAGGTACTCGCTCGGCGGGCGGCGCAGCTCCGCGAAGGGCGAGAGCTTCTTGCCGCCGTGGGCGCCGAGGTAGAGCCGGTCCATGAACCACAGCAGGTTCGGCAGCCACCAGCAGCCGGACTCGGCGACGCCGAAGCGCAGCCCGGGGTGGCGTTCGAAGACCCCTGACCAGAGCAGGAACCACAGCGGCCGGGCCGGCCACCAGGTGACCTCGGAGACGTAGATGCCGAGGTGGTCGCCGTACTCCTCGCGGGGCGCGGCGCCGGAGTGGGTGACGACCGGCATGCCGGTCTCGGCGGCGGCCGCCCACACCGGGTCGTACCGCCGGTCGTGGTAGGGCGGCTTGTCGACCCACATGGAGGGGATCATCAGGGCGCCGAGCCCGGACTCCTTGGCCCGGTGGATCTCGGCGACGACCTCGCGCGGGTCGGCGGTGACGGGCAGCAGGGCGACGCCGCAGTGCCGGGCGGGGGCATGGGCGACGAACTCGGCGAGCCAGCGGTTGTGCGCCCGGGCGCCCGCCATGCCGAGTTCGGGGTCCTGGTCGCCGGAGAGGCCGAGGCCGACGCCGAAGGGCGCGGCGGTCCCGCTGTCGACGGCGTCCGCGTCGGGGAAGACGACCTCGGCGGCGACCCCGTCGCCGTCCAGCTCCTTGATCCGCTGCGCGTGGTCCCAGCCGCCGCGCAGCCCCTCCTCGTGGTCGCTGAACCACGCGTTCGCGAAGGACTCGTTGCGGACCCCGAGGCGGGTCATGGCCTCCCGGCGGGCCTGGCGTCCGGCGAGGAAGTCGTCGAAGGCCCGGTGGAAGCGGGACTCCAGATAGGGCCGGTACTCCTCGGTGGGGAGCCCGGCGTGGCAGTCGGACGAGACGATCAGATACGGATCCTCATGGCTCATGGTGCGCACAGCCCCCTCAGGCCGGTCAGTCGAGGATGAAGCTCTCCAGATAGGTCGGGTTCGCGCGGTCGAGCATCGAGCGGGAGCGCGCCCGGATCTGCCGGTCGCTGTGCTCGCTCGCCGGGAGCATCCAGAACCGGTCGGCCCTGATCCCCTCGACGACGTGCTCGGCGACCTCCTCCACCGGGGTGAAGGCGATCTCGTGGCCGGCCTCCTTCATGGCGGCCTCCCACTGGTCGAGCGAGCGGTACGGGGTGCGGCGCGGGCGCTCCTTGGCGTACCGCTCGGGCCGGTTGCGGTGCGACTCCCACAGGCCGGTGCGGAGCATGTGGGGCCCGGGGAAGAGGACGGAGGCGCCCACGCGCGCGTGCTCCGCCTTCAGATGGGCGTAGAGGGACTCGGTCATGGTGACGACGGCGGCCTTGGTGACCGCGTAGACGGAGGCCGTGGGCAGCGGGGCGATGCCGCCGTCGCCGGAGGAGGTGTTGACGACGTGGCCGGGTTCGCCGCTCGCGAGCATGCGGGGGACGAAGGCCTGGATGCCGTGGAAGACGCCCCAGACGTTGACGGAGAAGGCCCATTTCCAGTCGTTGGGCTCGTGCTCCCACATGCGGCCCTCGGCGCCGGAGCCGACGCCCGCGTTGTTGCAGAGGACGTGGACGGCGCCGAAGGTGTCGAAGGCGGCGTCGGCGAAGGCCCGTACGGCGTCCGGGTCGGAGACGTCGACGGTACGGGCGAGGATCTGCGCGCCGCCGTCCATGAGTTCGTCGGCGGTCTCGGCGAGCGGCCCCTGCTCGACGTCGCCGAGGACGACCGCGAGGCCCTCGGCGGCAAAGCGGCGGGCCATCGCCCGCCCGATGCCGCTCGCGGCGCCGGTGACGACGGCGACCTGTCCCTCCCTCAGCTCCATCGGGCACTTCCTTCCGGGGGGCCGTCGAGGATCTGCGCGGGGTCGTCGTAGCGCTGGTGGACGTAGGGCAGCAGGGCCTCGGCGGAGACCCGTTCGGCGACCCGGCCGCGCTGGTCGGAGGTCTTCTCGCCGAGGGTGATCTCGACGAGCCGGCGGACCGGGAGGTCGGCGACGGGGTCGTACATCGACTCGCGCAGGACGACGTCGCCGGTGATCCGCTCCAGCTTCCTGACCTTCTCGCGGCGGAGGCAGTGGACGAGGACCGGGTCGGCGTCGAAGCCGGAACCGTCCACGCCGGGCAGGAACTTGAAGTAGAAGTCGGTCTTCTCGGCCGGTCCCGGGACGGGGAGCGGCCCCGAGACGGCGCCGCGGACCTCGACGAAGGCGATGCCGTGCCGGGCGAGCCGGGCGCCGACCACGATCCCGTCGCGCTCCACGACGACCTCGCCGAGCTTCTTCGGCTCGCCGAAGACCTCGCGGCCGCCGATCAGGGCCCGCTCGTGGGTCATCGGCATGACCAGCGGGTACCAGCCCTCGGTGTCGCCGTGGGCGGCGGCCACCGAGACCGAGCCGGCGCCCAGGGGGTAGCCGGGCAGGTCGACCTTGCTGATCGTGACCCGGACGAGGGGGCGCCCGGTGGGCCCCAGCGGCGGCGGCAGGACCGCCGCCACCGCGTCGGGGTCGGTCTCCCAGACGGCGACGACGCCGGTGGACCAGATGTCGGGGAGCCTCGCCGCGGCAGCCCGGGCGGCGGCGCCCTCCGCCTCGGTGCGCGCCCCGTACCGTACTCGTGCCATGTCGTACCACCCTTCCGGACGGATACGGCCCCCGGCCTCCCGGACGTACCGGGGCGAAGGCCTGTAACACTGTTACACCGCCGCCGGGGAGGGGTAAAGACGCGTGGCGCGGCGAATTGACGGGACGTCAGGGGGGATGACGGATGGCACGCCAGACGCTCAGCCGCGAGGAAGTCCTGGACGCGGCGGCGGCCCTGGTGCGGGCGCACGGCCCGGACGGGCTGACCATGCGCGGCCTCGCCGCCGCCCTCGGCACGGCGGTCACCTCGATCTACTGGCACGTGGGCAACCGCGAGTCGCTGCTCGACGCGCTGGCCGAGCGGACGGTGGCCGACCTCGGCGCGATCCGGCCGCGCGGCGAGGGGCCCGTGGAGCGGATCGGCTCGGTGGCGCACGCCCTGCGCCGGGCGCTGCGGGAGCGGCCGCACCTGGTGGCGATGGTCCACGAGCGGGGCCTGACGGAGCGGATGTTCCTGCCGGCCCAGCGGGCCCTGGTCCGGGAGGCGCACGCGGCGGGGCTGCGCGGCGAGCGGGCCGCGGAGCTGGTGCGGGCGGTCACCTTCCAGGCCGTCGGCTACGTGCTCGTGGAGCGCAACCGCGAGCGGGCGCCGGTCCAGTCGCCGGCCGAGGAGGAGCTGTGGGGCGCCGGGGCGGCCGGCGCCGATCCGCTCCTCGCCCGCGCCCTGGCCGCCCCGCCCGACCCGGACCGGCTCTTCGCCGCCTCGGTGCGCGCCCTGGTGGAGGGGCTGCTGGCGGGCCCCTCGACACCTTCCCCAGGGGACATCACGGACATTCAGGACAGCGGGGGCGGCGCTGTCGGTCGCGGGCCGTATTCTCAATGACCATGCTCGACGACCGTACGACAGCAGCGACGTGGCCGGCCGCCTACCCGCGGGGGTACGCGGTCGTCGACGTGGAGACCACCGGTCTCGCCCGCGACGACCGGATCGTGTCCGCCGCCGTCTACCGCCTCGACGCGCAGGGCGAGGTGGAGGACCACTGGTACACACTGGTGAACCCCGAGCGGGACCCGGGACCGGTCTGGATCCACGGCCTCACCAGCGACGTCCTCGAAGGGGCACCGCTCTTCGCGCAGATCGCCGAGGAGTTCTCGGCCCGCCTCGACGGCCGCGTCCTCGTCGCGCACAACGCCATGTTCGACTGGCAGATGATCGCCAGGGAGTACGCGCGCGCCGAGCGGACCGCGCCCGTCAAGCAGCGGCTGTGCACGATCGCCCTCGCCAAGGAGCTGGCGCTGCCGCTGCCCAACCACAAGCTGGCCACGCTCGCCGCCCACTTCGGTGTGGTGCAGCAGCGCGCGCACGACGCCCTCGACGACGCGCGCGTGCTCGCCGAGGCCTTCCGCCCCAGCCTCCACGCGGCGGCCGAGCGGGGCGTGCGACTGCCGCTCCTCGAATGCCGGCCGCTCACCGAATGGGCGTCGGCGCCGGCCCGCCCGCTGATCGGCCGCCAGTCCTCGTACGGGGCGGGGAGCTGGCGCCCCTCCCGGAAGCGGCCCGCCTGCCCGTACCCCAACCCCGGCCGGTACGAGAGCGACAAGCCGCTCAAGCAGGGCATGCGGGTGGCCTTCTCCGGCGACACCTCCGTCGACCGCGAGCTCCTGGAGGACCGCACGGTCGAGGCCGGGCTGCACGTCGCCACCTCCGTCTCCCGGCTCACCAGCCTGCTGGTCACCAACGACCCGGACTCCGCCACCTCCAAGACGGTCAAGGCGAAGGCCTTCGGGACCCCGATCGTCGACGAGGCCGCCTACGCCCATCTGCTGCGGGACGTGGCCCCGGCAGACGGGTGACACCCCGCCCCCGGCGGGCGCGCCGCGCGGCGCGCGCGGCCCCCGGGGCACCACCCTGTGGCGCATGGCACGTTGTGAGGTCTGCGGAAACGATTACGGCATGTCCTTCGAGGTGCACGCGCAGGGCGCGGTGCACGTCTTCGACTGCTTCTCCTGCGCCATCCACCGCATGGCGCCCATCTGTGAGCACTGCCGGGTCCAGATCATCGGACAGGGCGTCGAGGCCGACGGGAAGTGGTACTGCGGCGCCCACTGCGCCCGCGCCGAGGGGAAGGCGGGCATCGTCGACCGGGTGTGAGCCCCCGGTCCCCTGACGAAGAAACGATCCTGGACGGGTGGCGCCGGTCACCCGACCCGGTGTGCGGACGCCCCACGCCCGTGTCGTACGGTCGTGGGGTGTACCGCTTCCTGTTGTCCCGGCAGTGGGTGATCCTCACCCTCGTCGCCCTCGTCCTCATCCCCGTGATGATCGAGCTGGGCTTCTGGCAGTTCCACCGGCACGAACGCCGGGTCGCCCAGAACACCCTGATCGCGGACAACCTGAAGGCCGCGCCGGTCCCCGTCGAGGAGCTCACCTCCCCCGGGCACGCCGTCCCCCGCGCCGACTACTGGCGCCGGGTCACCGCCACCGGCACCTTCGACACCGCGCACGAGGTCGTCGTCCGCCGCCGTACCTCCTCCGACGACCGGGTCGGCGCGCACGTGCTCACCCCGCTGGTCCTCCAGGACGGCCGGATCGTCCTGGTCAACCGCGGCTGGGTGCCCGGCGCCGCCAACCAGCGCGACTACCCCGAGGTCCCGCCCGCCCCCCGCGGCCGGGTCACCGTCACCGGCCGGCTCAAGGCCGACGAGACCACCGGCGCCAGCGGCATCAAGGACCTCAAGGGCCTGCCGGACCGTCAGGTGATGCTCATCAGCAGCGCCCAGCAGGCCGAGCTCATCGGCCGCGAGGTGCTCGGCGGCTACATCGAGCAGACCGCGCCCGCGTCGGCCGGCGGCTCCCCCGAACAGATCCCCGAGCCCGACCACGACTCGATCGGCGCGCACATGGCGTACGCGGTCCAGTGGTGGCTCTTCGCCGCCGGCGTACCGGTCGGCTGGCTCGTCCTCGTACGCCGCGAGAAGCGCGACCGCGAAGCGGAGGGCGCCGCCGACGGAAGCGACGGGGACCACGGCGACGGCGACGGGACGACCCCGGCGGCCCCGCAAGAGGCCGGCGACGCGATCCAGGCCACGTAGGGCCCGCTGATTGACCGCCGTCGCTTCCGGGAACAGCCCAGAGCGTGACCCGACGCATCGACGACTACGCCCTGATCGGCGATCTCCAGACCGCCGCGCTCGTCGGACGCGACGGTTCGATCGACTGGCTGTGCCTGCCCCGATTCGACTCCGCCGCCTGCTTCGCCGCCCTCCTCGGCGACGAGGACAACGGCCACTGGCGGATCGCCCCCCTGGGCGCCACCACCTGCTCCTCCCGCCGCTACCTCGACGACTCCCTGGTCCTGGAGACCCTCTGGGAGACCCGCACCGGCACCGTCAAGGTCACCGACTTCATGCCCCAGCGGGACCGCGCCCCGGACGTCGTACGGATCGTCGAGGGCGTCCGCGGCCGCGTCGAGATGGGCGCCGTGCTCCGCCTCCGCTTCGACTACGGCTCGATCGTGCCGTGGGTGCGGAAGTCCGAGGGGCACCGGGTCGCGGTCGCCGGGCCCGACGCCGTCTGGCTGCGGAGCGAGCCGCAGGTCAAGACCTGGGGTCAGCAGTACGCCACCTGCTCCTCCTTCACCGTCACCGCCGGCGAACAGGTCGCCTTCGTCCTCACCTGGCACCCCTCCCACGAGCGGCGGCCCGCCCTCGTCGACCCCTTCGAGTCCCTGGAGCACTCGCTCGCCGACTGGCGGGAATGGGCCGCCCGCTGCGCCTACCGGGGGCCGCACCGGGACACCGTGGTCCGCTCCCTCATCACCCTCAAGGCGCTCACCTACGCCCCCACCGGCGGGATCGTCGCCGCCCCCACCACCTCCCTGCCGGAGGAGATCGGCGGGGTGCGGAACTGGGACTACCGGGCCTGCTGGCTGCGCGACTCCTCCCTCACCCTCGGCGCCCTGCTCGCCGCCGGATACGCCGACGAGGCCGCCGCCTGGCGCGACTGGCTGCTCCGCTCCGTCGCCGGCGACCCCGCCGACCTCCAGATCATGTACGGCCCCGCCGGCGAGCGGCGGCTGCCCGAGACCGCGCTGCCCTGGCTGCGCGGCTACGCCGACTCGACCCCCGTACGGATCGGGAACGCGGCCGTGGAGCAGTTCCAGCTCGACGTGTACGGCGAGGTCATGGACACCCTGTACCTCGCCCGGGAGGCGGGCATCCCCGCCGAGCGGCACGCCTGGAACCTCCAGCTGAGCCTGCTCGGCTTCCTGGAGTCGCACTGGCGCGAACCCGACGAGGGGCTGTGGGAGGTCCGCGGCCCCCGCCGCCACTTCACCCACTCCAAGGTGATGGCCTGGGTCGCCGCCGACCGGGCGGTGCGCACCCTGGAGGCGGACCCCTCGCTGCCCGGCGAGCCGGGCCGCTGGCGGGCGCTGCGCGACGAGATCCACGCCGAGGTCTGCGCGCGGGCGTACGACCCCGGGCGGAACACCTTCACCCAGGCGTACGGCTCGCGGGAGCTCGACGCCGCCACCCTGCTCATCCCGCGGGTCGGCTTCCTGCCGCCGGACGACCCCCGGGTGGTCGGCACGGTGGACGCGGTGCGCGCCGAGCTCACCCACCGGGGCCTGCTGCGCCGCTACAGCCCCGACTCGGGCGCGGTCGACGGGCTGCCCGGGCGGGAGGGCGCCTTCCTCGTCTGCTCCTTCTGGCTGGCCGACGCCCTGCGGATGACCGGGCGCCCCGCCGAGGCCCGGGAGCTCTTCGAGCGCCTGGTGGGGCTCGCCAACGACGTGGGGCTGCTGGCGGAGGAGTACGACCCGGTGGCGGGCCGGCAACTCGGCAACTTCCCACAGGCCTTCAGCCACATCGGCCTGGCGGGTACGGCACTCGCGCTGGCCGGGGACGAGGCGGCAGGATAGGCCCATGGATCTTGGACTGAAGGACCGCGTGTACGTCGTCACCGGCGCGACCCGGGGGCTGGGCCGGGCCACCGCGGAGGCGCTGCTCGCCGAGGGCGCCCGGGTGCTGGTCACCGGCCGCCACGAGGATGCCGTCGCGGCGGCCGTCGCCGAGCTGGGCGAGGGGGCGGCGGGGCTGGCCGCCGACAACGACGACCCGGAGACCCCGGCCCGGCTGATCGCGGAGGCCCGCGCCCGCTTCGGCGCCCTCGACGGCATCCTGATCAGCGTCGGCGGCCCGCCGCCGGGCTTCGGCGCGGACAACACCGACGAGCAGTGGACGGCGGCCTTCGGCACCGTCTTCCTCGGCGCGGTGCGGCTCGCCCGGGCGGCGGCCGAGACGCTGGGCGAGGGCGGCGTGATCGGCTTCGTCCTGTCCGGCTCGGTGTACGAGCCGATCGCGGGCCTGAGCATCTCCAACGGGCTGCGTCCCGGGCTCGCCGGCTTCGCCAAGTCCCTCTCCGCCGACCTGGGCCCGCGCGGGATCCGGGTGGTCGGCCTGCTGCCGAGCCGGATCGACACGGACCGGGCGCGGCAGCTCGACGCGCTCTCCGGCGACGCGGAGGCGGCCCGGGCGGCGAACGAGGCGAGGATCCCGCTGCGCCGCTACGGCACCCCGGAGGAGTTCGGCCGCACGGCCGCCTTCCTCCTCTCCCCCGCCGCGTCCTATCTGACGGGCGTGATGCTGCCGGTGGACGGCGGCGCCCGGCACGGCTTCTGACCGCAGGCCGTCTCAGGTCACCCGGCGGGCGTGGTGCTTGACCGCGCGGAGCCGGGCCTCGGTGGGCAGGGCGGCCAGGCCCGCGGACGTACGCGCGCGTGCCAGGGCCTCGCCGCCGAGCCCGGCCAGCGCCTCGCCGGGGGAGGCGTACGGCTCCAGGAGGAGCGCGACCCGGGTACGGGGGGCGGTGCGGCGGCCGGTGAGGGCGACCCGGGCCTGGGCGACGCCCTCCTGCGCGGCGGCGTCCGCCTCCAGGACGCTCTCCAGGGCCCGGCCGCGCAGCACGGCGGCGTCGCCGTCGCCGGTGTCGACCAGGACCTCGGTGAGCCGGGCCCGGCGGAACTGGGCGATGAGCCACCACAGGGCGAGCAGGACGAGGACGCCGAGGACGGCGATGACCGTCGGCCACCACCAGCCCTCCCCACGCCACCGCTGCCGGCGGGCGGCGGTCAGGAGCACGTCGTCGGGGCCCGACCAGGGCCACCAGGACGGTACGGGCAGGTCGAGTCCCGCGGCGAGGACGGCGCCGCCGGCGAGGACGAGGAGCAGCCCGGCGAGGCCGAGCAGGGCGCGGTTGACGCGCCGGAGGACGGCGGTGACCGGTGCGTGCACGGGCCTCACCCCTTCTTGGACGGTCGGTCCACCCGTACGGTCAGCGTGGGCCGGTGGGCGAGCCCGAGCTCCTCGACGCCGTCGGTGAGGACGGACTCGACGTCGGCGCGGACGTCGTCGAGCGGGCGGAAGTGGGAGACGGCCCGGACGCCGACCTTGGCGCGGCCGACCCTGACCTTCACGGACTGCACCCCGGAGACCTCCATGGCCCGGTCGCGCAGGGCGAGCGCGGCGGCCTCCCGGTCGAGTCCGGCGCGGACGTCGGGGTGGGTGCGGCGCATGGGGAGGACCGAGCGCAGGCCGGGGGTGGAGGCCAGGACGAGGAGCCAGACGCCGAGGAGGACGGCGCCGGCGGCGATCGCGAGGGTCCCGGCGTCGTCGAGGGGCCGGGTGGCGAGGTCGTCGGCGAGCTCGCGCCGCCAGCTCATGGCGGTCCGGTCGGCCCGGACGGCGGCCACGTCGTAGAGGAGCAGCCCCGCGCCGCCGAGGACGACGGCGGCGAGCAGGGCGGCGGGGACGCGGCGGACGGCCCAGAAGCGGCGGACCCGCTCGCTCTCCGTACCGCCTCCGTCGTCCTCGGTGAGGACGGGCACCCCGTCGGTGGGCTGTTCGGGTGAGGTCATGCCAGGCGGCCCTTCCGGGCGGCGGGCGCGGTGCGCGGGGAGTGGAGGCGCTCGACGTGCACGGCGACCTCGTGGACCTCCATGCCGACGAGTTCCTCCACCCGGCCGCGGACCCGGGCCCGGACGGCGCCGCAGCGGCGGCCGACGTCCGTGGGGTAGTCGAGTTCGAGGCTGACCGAGATGCGGGCGGCGTCCCGGTGCACGACCACCGAGGCGTGCGGCCGGTGGCCGCCCTCCGGCACTCCGCCCAGGGCCTCCTTGGCGGCCTGGGCGGAGATCTTGGCGACCACGCGGTCGGCGACCGTGGTCGCGCCGCGTTCCCGCACCGGCGGGCGTTCCGTGACGTCCGTGGACACCCGCCGTCACCGCCGCCGGTCGCCGCGGTCGCGGCTGCGCAGCAGGTCGCCGGGTTCGAGGTCGCCGTCGAGGAGGCGGCCGACCACGAAGCCGACCGCGCCCAGGGCCGCGACCAGGAGAAACGCCCCGAAGCCGCCGAAGTATCCGGCGAAGCCGAGACCCATGCCGGCCAGCAGGCCGACCACCGCCATGCTCATGATGAACCCCTTTCCGGCTACTGGAGCCGGGACTCCGGCTCGTCTTCCTCTTCGTCGGGCAGCTTCACGTCGCTGACCGCGATGTTGACCTCGACGACCTCCAGGCCTGTCATCCGTTCGACGGCCGCGATCACGTTCTCGCGGACGGCTCCGGCGACGTCGGAGATGGAGACGCCGTAGTCGACGACGATCTCCAGGTCGAGGGCGGTCTGCACCTCGCCGACCTCGGCTTTGACGCCCCGGGTGACGCTCGCCTTGGCGCCGCCTCCGCCGGGGACGCGGTCGCGGACGGCGCCGAAGGTGCGGGAGAGCCCGCTGCCCATGGCGTGGACGCCGACGACGTCGCGGGCGGCCATGCCCGCTATCTTCTCGACCACGCCGTCGGCGATGGTGGTCCGGCCCCGGGTGGCGGCCGCGCCGCCGCCCTTCTTGGTGACCGTGGGGGACTCCCCGCTGCGTTCGCTGTCCGTCATGATTAAGCCCCTTTCAGGATATTTCGGGGTTCTTCGCCCACACTAAGGGCGGTTACCCGATGCCGCTCCGGGGATACGGCAGGCTGGGGCAATGACCACGGGTGACGGTTGGACGACGGCGGTGCGCGACCGCCTGGCGCCGGGCAGGCTGCTGCCGCTCGGCACGGCGGCGGACGGCGCGTGGCTCGCGGAGCGCGCGGCCCGGGAGGCGCTGGGCCGGGCGGTGGCGGGGGTACGGGACGCGGTGCCGGGCGCCCTGCGGATCGGCGCGGCGGGGCCCGCCGGGGACCCGGGCCCGTTCCCGGTGCCGCCGGGCGGGCTGCCGGCCGGGCCGCTGCGGATCGAGGCGGAGTTCGCCGCGGTGGCGGGCGGGCGCTCGCTGCCGGAGACGGCGGAGGAGGTACGGGCGCTGCTGCTCGCGGCGGCGCGGGAGCTCGGCCTGGCGGTGACGGAGGTCGACCTGCGGGTGACGGACCTCCTGGAGGAGGCGCCCGTACCGGAGCCCGCTCCCCCGCCGCCGGCCCTGACCTCGCCGGCCACCGACGACCCGGTGGCCCTCGCGGTGCTGCGGGCGCCGGGCGTGGCGGCGATGACGGACGCACTGGGCCCACCGGTGCACCGGACGCCGGAGGCGGTCCGGGTGGAGTGCGCGGTGTCCGCGGACCGCCCGGTGCCGGAGACGGCCCGGGCCGCGCGCGAGGCGGCGGCCGCGGCGGCCCCGGAGGGCGCCGCGGTCACGGTGGTGGTGACGGAGCTGCGCTAGGGCCTGTCAGTCGCCGAGGCCTGCGAGGTCGCGGAGGCGGCGGGCCTGGGCGGCGCGCTCGGCGGTGCGCTGGTCCTCGTAGGAGCGGCCGATGGCACCCTGGAGCAGCGCCTTGGTCTCGACGACCGCGTCGCGCGGTGCGGCGAGGAGGGCGGCGCTCAGGTCCCGTACGGCCGCGTCGAGCTCGGCGGCGGGCACGGAGATGTTGGCCAGGCCGATGCGCTCGGCCTCCTCGGCGTGGACGAAGCGGCCGGTGGCGCAGATCTCCAGCGCGCGGGCGTAGCCGACGAGGGAGACGAGGGGGTGCGTCCCGGTGAGGTCGGGGACGAGGCCCAGGCTGGTCTCGCGCATCGCGAACTGCACGTCCTCGGCGACGACCCGCAGGTCGCAGGCGAGGGCGAGCTGGAAGCCGGCGCCGATGGCGTGGCCCTGGACGGCCGCGATGGACACGAGGTCGCTGCGGCGCCACCAGGTGAACGCCTCCTGGTACTCGGCGATGACCGCGTCGAGGTCCGCGTCGGACCCGCGCGCCATGTCGAGGAAGGACGGCTCTCCGTCGAAGCCCTCGGGCGTGAAGGCCTGTCGGTCGAGTCCGGCGGAGAAGGACTTGCCCTCACCGCGCAGGACGACGATCCGCACGCTGCCCGGCAGCGACCGGCCGGCTTCCGTCAACGCCCGCCACAGAGCGGGAGACTGGGCGTTGCGCTTCGCCGGGTTGGTCAGGGTCACCGTGGCAACGGCGTCCTCGACGGTGAGCCGTACACCGTCCTTGTCGAAGACGAGCTGGGAGTCGTCGGGCGTGGTCATGGGGCGCCTCCGGTTCCAATGCAGCACTGCATCCGATGCTAAGTGACTGCACAGTAACCACCCGGCCGGTCGCAGGACCGACCGGGTGCCCACCGGGAGGATCCCGGTGGACGGGTCGAGCCGCCCCCGGCGTCAGGCCGAGGCTGCCTTCTTGCCCCGGGTCGCGCCGCCGCGACCACGCAGCGTCACTCCGGATTCACTGAGCATCCGGTGGACGAATCCGTAGGAGCGGCCCGTTTCCTCGGCCAGCGCCCGGATACTCGCCCCGGAGTCGTACTTCTTCTTCAGGTCTGCCGCGAGCTTGTCGCGCGCGGCGCCGGTCACCCGGCTGCCCTTCTTCAGAGTCTCGGCCACCCGTGCCTCCTCATGGGAAGTGCGCTCTGGACTTCTCATGATCACCCCTCCCCGGCATCCTGGCCACCCATTCGACAAGGTCCGTCGTGCCGGGTTTGCGGACGAGTACGTCGTCCGCACGATCGGAAGCTGACATTCCGCAGGGCCGGATCGCATCCCTCGAAGGAGTGGATCAAGGGACCGCCAGGTCAGGCCTACTGAGGGAACAAACGTGCGACGCGGGCCCTGCCGGAAGGATTCGGCAGAGGCCCGCGCCGGGGGTACGAGACCTTCTCACTCAGATGACGGATCCGGCGATGAGCCGAATGATCCAGCCGGGGCTCAGGCGAGCGCGACCAGGTCCGCGTAGTCCGGACCCCAGAGGTCCTCGACGCCGTCCGGGAGCAGGATGATCCGCTCCGGGTCGAGCGCCTCGACGGCGCCCTCGTCGTGGGTGACCAGGACGACCGCGCCCTTGTAGGTGCGCAGCGCGCCGAGGATCTCCTCGCGGCTGGCGGGGTCGAGGTTGTTGGTGGGCTCGTCGAGCAGCAGCACGTTGGCCGAGGAGACGACCAGGGTCGCGAGGGCGAGCCGGGTCTTCTCGCCGCCGGAGAGCACCCCGGCGGGCTTGTCGACGTCGTCGCCGGAGAAGAGGAAGGAGCCGAGCACCTTGCGGACCTCGACCAGGTCGAGGTCGGGCGCGGCGGAGCGCATGTTCTCCAGGACCGAGCGCTCCGGGTCCAGGGTCTCGTGCTCCTGGGCGTAGTAGCCGAGCTTGAGGCCGTGGCCGGGGGTGACCTCGCCGGTGTCGGGCTGCTCGACCCCGCCGAGGAGGCGGAGCAGGGTGGTCTTGCCGGCGCCGTTGAGGCCGAGGATGACGACGCGGGAGCCCTTGTCGATGGCCAGGTCGACGTCGGTGAAGATCTCCAGGGAGCCGTACGACTTGGACAGACCCTCGGCGGTGAGCGGGGTCTTGCCGCAGGGCGCGGGCTCGGGGAAGCGCAGCTTGGCGACCTTGTCGGAGACGCGGACCGCGTCCAGGCCGGAGAGGAGGCGCTCGGCGCGCTTGGCCATGTTCTGCGCGGCGACCGTCTTGGTGGCCTTGGCGCGCATCTTGTCGGCCTGCGAGTTGAGGGCGGCGGCCTTCTTCTCGGCGTTCTGGCGCTCGCGCTTGCGGCGCTTCTCGTCGGCCTCGCGCTGCTGCTGGTAGAGCTTCCAGCCCATGTTGTAGACGTCGATGACGGAGCGGTTGGCGTCCAGGTAGAAGACCTTGTTGACGACGGTCTCGACGAGGTCGACGTCGTGGGAGATGACGATGAAGCCGCCGCGGTAGGTCTTCAGGTAGTCGCGCAGCCAGACGATCGAGTCGGCGTCGAGGTGGTTCGTCGGCTCGTCGAGGAGGAGCGTGTCGGCGTCCGAGAAGAGGATCCGGGCGAGCTCGATGCGGCGGCGCTGACCACCGGAGAGGGTGTGCAGCGGCTGGCCGAGGACCCGGTCGGGCAGTCCGAGGGCGGCCGCGATGGTGGCGGCCTCGGCCTCGGCGGCGTACCCGCCCTTGGTGAGGAACTCGGTCTCCTGGCGCTCGTACTGCTTGAGGGCCTTCTCGCGGGTGGCGCCGGAGCCGGTCGCGATCCGCTCCTCGTTCATCCGCATCTTGCGGATGAGGACGTCGAGGCCGCGGGCCGAGAGGACGCGGTCGCGGGCGAGGACGTCGAGGTCGCCGGTGCGCGGGTCCTGCGGGAGGTAGCCGACCTCGCCGGAGCGGGCGATGGTGCCGCCGGCGGGCTGGCCCTCGCCGGCCAGGCACTTGGTGAGGGTGGTCTTGCCGGCGCCGTTGCGGCCGACCAGACCGATGCGGTCGCCCTTGGCGACGCGGAAGGAAGCGTTCTCGATGAGGATGCGGGCGCCGGCGCGCAGCTCGATGCCGGAAGCGGTGATCACGGACAGACTCCAGGGCGGTGGGAAGACGGCGGAAGAGACGGCTGGTGGCGGGCGTCGACGCCGCTAATGCACCCAGAGGAGAACGGCCATGCGGCCAGTCTAACGGGCTGATGCAACTGGTTTTCGGCCACACGGGCGACGGAGGACAGAGAGGGACTTATCTCTCATCACCCAGAGGATCGCCTGAATCACTGACAAAAAGAGCGGATCGGTCGAGATCATTCGATACTCGGCGGAGGGCGGCGGTCCGGCCGCCGCGGCGACGCGGAGGTGGACCGTGCAGTTCGACGACGACGCCCGTCTGGACACCACCGAGGTGAAGGACGTCCGCGGCAGCCGCGTCCCGGGCGGGAGGGCCACCGTCGGCGGCGGGATCATCGGCTTCGTCGCCCTGATCCTCGGCCTGCTCCTCGGCGTCGGCCCCGACCAGCTCGGGCTCTCCGGCGGCGGCGAGGACACGCCCGCGGCCAGCTCCTCCTCCGCGGCGCAGGTGAGCCAGGACTGCCGGACCGGCGCGGACGCCAACAGCCGGCAGGACTGCCGGACCGTGGCCGTGGTCAACAGCCTCCAGGACTACTGGCGGGGCGAGTACACCCGCAGGGGCGGCACCTACGCCCCCGCCTCCACCGTCCTGTTCAGCCGGCGGGTCGCCACGGCGTGCGGCGCGGCGAGCTCGGCGGTCGGCCCCTTCTACTGCCCCGGCGACCGGCAGGTCTACCTGGACCTGGGCTTCTTCGAGGAGCTGCGGACCACGTTCGGCTCCAGCGGCGGACCCTTCGCCCAGGCGTACGTGGTGGCCCACGAGTACGGCCATCACGTCCAGAACCTGATGGGGACGCTCAGCCGCTCCCAGGACGGGCGGACCGGCGCCGACTCCAACGCGGTCCGCGTCGAGCTCCAGGCGGACTGCTACGCGGGCGTGTGGGCCCGGCACGCGACGACCACCCCCGACGAGTCCACCGGACGGCCGCTGCTCACCCGGCTCGACGACACCGACATCCGGGACGGCCTGGACGCGGCGGCGGCCGTCGGCGACGACCGCATCCAGGAGCGCTTCCAGGGCCGGGTGACCCCGGAGAACTGGACGCACGGCTCGGCCGAGCAGCGGCAGCAGTGGTTCCGCACGGGCTACCGGACCGGCGACATGGCCCAGTGCAACACCTTCCGCTGAGGGGCGACGCCGACTGCAAGACTGTGCCCCAGGTCACATCCGACCGAGCGGGTTCGATCGAGAGGGAGTGAGCGGGATGTCCGAGGCACCCGACATCTGTCCGGCGCTGACGTACCGGGACGCGAAGGCGGCGATCACGCTGCTCACGGAGGCCTTCGGGTTCACCGCCACCGCGGTGTACGAGGGCGAGGACGGCCTGGTGGCCCACGCCGAGCTGGCGTACGGGAACGGGATGGTGATGCTCGGCAGTTCGGGCACCGGCAGCGAGTTCGACAAGCTGATGGCCGGTTCCGGTCCGGTGGGCGTCTACGTCCGGGTCCGCGACGTCGACGAGCACCACTCCCGCGCCGTCGCCCACGGCGTGGAGATCCTGATGCCGCCCACGGACCAGGACTACGGCTCCCGCGACTACATGGCCCGAGACGGCGAGGGCAACGTCTGGAGCTTCGGGACGTACGCGCCCGGCGCGGCGGACTGACCCCGGGGATCCGGCGGGCGGGCGCCGGAAGGGCGCCCGCCCCGGGTTCAGAGCGTGCCGGTGTGGACCTGGAAGGCGGCCCGGCGGACCGCCTTGGCCAGGGCCGGGTCGGGGTGGGCGGCGGCGAGGGCCACGAGCACCTGGACGGTCCTCGGGTGGCCCACCGCCCTGACCTCCTCCAGGAGGGCGGGCACGGTGCCCTGGACCGCCGAGTCCAGGTGCCGTACCAGCAGCTCGCTCTCCCCGTGGTCGGCGACGGCGGCCGCGGTGTCCACCCAGAGCCAGGTCGCCTCCTCGCGGGTGAGGACCTCCGGGGCGTCGTCCGGGTCGGTGCCCTCGTACTCGGCGAGCCACAGCAGCGCGTACGGGCGCAGCGGGGGCTCGGCGACCGCGGCGCGGACCTCCGCCTCCGCGGGGGCGCCGACGACCCGCAGCGCCTCGAAGGCCAGGCCGCGCAGCAGGGCGTCCTCGCCGCGCGCGGCGGCGAGGAGCTCGGCGACCGCGCCGGCCAGCGGGCGGGCGGCGAGCCACGCGCGGTACTCGTCACGGGCCGGGCCCGGGGTGAGCCGGGCGCAGCCGCGGAGCATGTCGGCGGCGGACTGCTCGATGTTGCCGGCGGGGCTCTGCGCGGCGACGCAGATCTGCTCCAGCTTGACCCACACCGCCCAGTTGCCGAGCGGGGTCAGGGTCGCGTGACGTCCCTCCGGGCCCGCCTCCCCGTCCAGGGTGAGCGCGCCGACCTCGGCGAGGCCTTCGAGGGCCCAGTCGAGCAGGGCGGGCAGCCGCTCGGCGGGGGGCGCGGGGTGCGCGGGCGCGCCGTCGTCCGGCACCTCGCAGCGCTCCTCGCGGAGTTCGTCGACGCGCTGGCCGAGAAGGTCGAGGAGGGCGGGGAGGAGGACGGGGCCCTGGGAGAGCTGGAGCAGCGACAGGACCTGCGGCACGGCCTCCACGACCTCGGCGACCGCGCCGGGCGAGACGCCCTCGGGGGCGGGGTGGACCAGCGACCAGGCGTCGAGGAGCGCGACCCAGCCGCGCAGCACGGCGGAGTCGTCCCGGTCCCAGGCCTGGAGCCGCCAGCCGGGGCGGACGGTGGCGCCGTGCAGCTCGACGAGGCCGGCGAGCCGGGCCCGGTCCCAGCCGGCCCGGACCCGATCCGGCGTCAGGTCGAGGGCGGCGGCCGCCTGTTCGGCGGTGGTCGCGCTCGGGGCGGCAGCGGCGGAGGGGGAGCCGGAAGCGGCGGAAGCGGAGGGCGGCGGGGCCGTCGCCGCGCGTAGACCCGGCTGGGGGCCGCGCGGGGCGGCTGCCCAGCGGGCGATCCGCACGGCGTCGGCGAGGACGAGTCTGGCCTGGCGGGCCAGTTCCGCGCGGGGCGGGGTGCCCTCGGGCGGCCTCGGGGCAGGCCGGGTGCGGCGCGTCGTCGCGGCCCTCCGTGCGGTGGCCAGCGAGCGCGGACGGACGAGGCGGAGTCTGGAGTTGCGCGCCAATGGTTCATCGGGCTTTCGAGACGTCACGGGGGCAGTCTTCCCGCTGACGGCCCGAAAGCCCAATCGGAATCCGCCACGCCGTCACGATCGGGCCGCCGGGGGCGCGCGCCGGGCCGTGGGGGCGCTACATGAGGGGGGTCAGATAGCGGCGCAGGGCCTCTTCGTAGCGGAGGGGGTTCGCGTTCCACATCGCGGTGTGGGGGGCTTGGCGGACGGTCAGCAGGGTCACCAGGTCCGGGCGGCGCGCGGCGAGCTCGACCGACCGCTCCCAGGGGGAGATCGTGTCGTCGGGGCCGTGCGCCAGGAGGACCGGGATGCGGAGGTCCGCCGCGTGGTCGGGGTGCGGTCCGGTGCGGCCGAGGGCGGCGCGGACGGCGAGCGGGACCAGCGGGGCGGGGACGCCCCGGGCGGTGGCGAGGTTGCGGACGGTGGCCTCCCAGTCGAGGACCGGGGAGTCCAGGACCAGGCCGGCGATGCGGTCGCGCACGCCCGACTCGGCGGCGGCGCGCAGCGCCATCGTGGCGCCGGTGCCCCAGCCGTGCAGGACGATCTTGGTGGCGCCGCGGCGGACCGCGTACCGCAGGACCGCGTCGACGTCGCGCCACTCGGTGTCGCCGAGCTGGGCGAGGCCGTCCGCCGGGGCGGGGGCGCCCCGGTCGCCGCGGTAGGCGGGGACGAGGACGGGGACGCGGCGGCGGGCGTAGAAGGGGACGAGGTTCAGCGTGTGCTCGCGGCCCGCGCCGATGCCGTGCAGGGCCACCACCCAGGTGGAGCGCGGGCCGGTGACCAGCCAGGCGGGGAGCGGGCCGAGCTCGCCGGGGATCTCGATGTCCTCGTGCGGCAGGCCGAGGGCGGTCTCCGGGGTGCCGGTGTGCAGCTGGGGGGTGAGGCGGACCCTGCTGCCGGGGCCGAGCGCGCCGCGCTCGACGCGTTCGAGGCGGCGGACGACCGTGTCGGCGGTGTGCGGGACGCGGTCGAGGACCGGCCCGGCGACCGCGTGCAGGCCGGGCGCCGTCATCCCGTACGTACCGGGGCGCAGCGAGGCGAGGCTGCGGGTGAGGGTGACCCGCTCGGGTCCCGTGGCGTGCACGGTGAGCTTGGGGTCTCCGGGGAGGGGCCGGCCCGAGGCCGCCTTGAGGGCGACGTCGCTGGCGTGGCGGCCGGCCGCCACGGCGGCCGCACCGAGACCGATCAGGGTGGTGACGGCCGCTGCCGTCGCTGTAGCCGGGCGCACGTTCCCAGTCTCGGGAGGGGGCGGCGAGGCCGCCACCGGGCGGGGGCCGGGCGGGGGCCGGGTGGGGGCCGGGCGGGTGTCCATCCGGTGTTCCTCCGGCGTTCCCCGGGGGTTCTCCAGGCGTTCCCCGGGCGTTCCCCGGTGTCCGCGCTCGTCGCTCCCGAGGGTGACGTGGGTCTCCTCGGGAGGTGGCCCGTGGGGATGAATACGTCCAGGGGGTGGGACGGAGGGACGGGGGCGGGGAGGAGGGTGGGCCGGGTGGGGGCCGTGAGGGGCGGGATTACCCGTGGTTCCGGGGTGACCGGATGGTGGACACAGGGGCGTCCCGGAGCGGAAGCGGAATCTCACGGCGCCGGATCGAGACACTGTGATGCCCCACCCAGTTCACCTTCCGTTCACTCAGGTTGCCTACGTTCGACGAGCCACTGACGTCAAACGATTGCCTGGGTAAATGGAACACATCACGCTGCTGCTCGCCATTGTGGTCGTGACAGCTCTCGTGTTCGATTTCACGAACGGTTTCCACGACACCGCCAACGCGATGGCCACGACCATCTCGACCGGTGCCCTCAAGCCCAAGACGGCGGTGGCCATGTCCGCCGTGCTGAACCTGGTCGGCGCGTTCCTGTCCGTGGAGGTCGCCAACACGATCTCCAAGGGACTGGTCAACGAGGAGGGCATCCAGCCCGAAGTCATCCTCGCCGCGCTCGTCGGCGCGATCCTCTGGAACCTGGTGACCTGGCTGGTCGGACTGCCCTCCAGCTCCTCGCACGCCCTCATGGGCGGCCTCATCGGCGCGACCGTCGCCTCGATCGGCTTCAGCGGTGTCAACGGCGACGTCGTCGTCACCAAGGTCCTCCTCCCGGCGATCGCCGCCCCGATCGTCGCCGGCCTGGCCGCGATGTTCGCCGCCCGGCTGACGTACCGGCTGGACCGGAACGCGGACGCCAAGACCACGGAGAAGGGCTACCGCGCGGGCCAGATCGCCTCCGCCGGCCTCGTCTCCCTCGCCCACGGCACCAACGACGCCCAGAAGACGATGGGCATCATCACCCTCGCCCTGGTCGCCGGCGGCGCGCTCGTCCCCGGCTCGAACCCGCCCCTGTGGGTCATCGTCTCCGCCGGTACGGCGATCGCGCTCGGCACCTACCTCGGCGGCTGGCGCATCATCCGCACGATGGGCAAGGGCCTCACCGACCTCCAGCCGCAGCAGGGCTTCGCCGCCCAGACCAGCGCGGCCACCGTCATCCTGGCCTCCTCCAACCTGGGCTACTCCCTCTCCACCACGCACGTCTGCTCCGGCGGTGTGATGGGCGCGGGCCTGGGCCGCAAGGGCGGCGTCGTCCGCTGGTCGACCGCCACCCGGATGTTCGTCGCCTGGGGCCTGACCCTGCCGGCCGCCGGCCTGGTCGCGGCCGGGGCCGAGTTCGTGGCCCGCCAGGGCGACTGGGGCGTCTACCTCGTCGCCGGCTTCCTGGTCGCCTCCTGCCTCGGCATCTGGCTCTACTCCCGCCGCCAGGTGGTCGACCACACCAACGTCAACGACGACGACACCACGGGCGAGCCCGCGGGCGTCGTGACCACGGCCATCGCCGCCGTCACCCCGCCGCCGGCCGGCTCCGTCGCCGCCGTCGCGGACGAGGGCCTCAAGACCACCATCCACGCGCCGGGTCCGAACGACCCCGCCGCTCCCCCGGCCCCCGCCGCCGCGGTCTGAGCCCCTCCGAGAAACCCCTAAGGAAACGGGAACCAAGCCATGAAGATCGACTGGGCAGCTCTCGGCTCCGTCTTCGGAGTCAGCCTCGTGGCGACCGTCGCCCTCGTGGGCCTCTTCACCCTCGGGATCGTCGGCCTCGGCAAGCAGGAGAAGGCCGCCGCCGAGGGGGGCTCCGCCGTCCTCGCCAGGACCGGTGCGTACGCCTGCTTCGCGCTGTGCGCCGCGGCCGTCGCGTACGGCATCTATCTGATCGTCGCCTGACACCCGCGACGACCCCGGGCCGGGCCCGCTCCTCCACGTGAGGGCGGGCCCGGCCCTCGTGTCTGTGGCGCTCCGCACAGTGACCCGTCGCAGGTCAAGGGTGAGTTGACGGCCGTTCGCGGGGCGTGGTGGACTTCCGGGGCCAATACGGCGGCAATGGAGAGGAAGCCCGGTGCGATTCCGGCGCGGTCCCGCCACTGTGACCGGCCCCGGTGAACAGCCCGGGCCGGGAGTCAGGAACTCTCGCCGCCGGTCACGTCGACCCAGGGCGCGGACCCTGAGTGAGGACACGCCGCCATGCCCGGCCGCACCCCCGTGGTCTCCCGGACCACCGCAGTCTTCGCGTACGGAGCGGCCGCCGGCCTCGCCGTCGACCTGGCCCTCGGCGACCCGCGCCGCGGCCACCCCGTCGCCGCCTTCGGGCGGGCCGCCGCCGTCGTCGAGAAGCGCCTCTGGCGCGACCACCGGGGCCGGGGCGCCCTGCACACCGCCGTCTGCGCGGGCGGCGCCGTCGCCGCCGGGGCGCTGGCCGCCCGTGCGGTACGGGGCAGCCGTACCGGCTCCGCCGCGCTGACCGCCGCCGCCGTGTGGGCCGTCGTCGGCGGTACGACCCTGGGCCGGGAGGCCCGGGCCATCGGCGGAGCGCTGGCGGCCGGCGACCTGGAGGTCGCCCGGGAGCGGATGCCGCACCTCGTCGGACGCGACCCGCAGGCCCTGGACGGGCCCGCGATGGCCCGTGCCGTCGTCGAGTCCGTCGCCGAGAACACCTCCGACGCCGTCGTCGGCGCCCTCGTCTGGGGCGCGGTCGCGGGCGTGCCCGGGCTGCTCGGCTTCCGGGCCGTCAACACGCTGGACGCCATGGTCGGCCACCGCTCCCCCCGCTACCGCCGCTACGGCTGGGCCTCCGCCCGCCTCGACGACCTGGCCGGCTGGCCCGGCGCGCGGCTCACCGCCGCGCTCGCGGTCCTCGCGGGCGGCGACCGGCGCGGAGCCGTACGGGCCTGGCGGGCGGACGCGGGACAGCACCCGAGCCCCAACGCCGGACCCGTCGAGGCGGCGTTCGCGGGGGCGCTCGGGGTACGGCTCGGGGGGACGCTCTCGTACGGCGGGCGGGTCGAGCACCGGCCCGTGCTCAACGGGGAGGGGCGGCCCGTGGAGGTCGCCGACGTCGACCGGGCCGTCCGGCTCTCCCGCCGGGTGACCTGGCTGACCCTGGCCGCCTGCGTGGGCGGCCGGCTGATCACGGACAGGATCACGGACACGGTGAAGCGGAGGACGAAGTGAGGGGTGGGGGGCTGCTCGTCGCCGGAACGACCTCCGACGCGGGCAAGAGCGTCGTCACGGCGGGCATCTGCCGGTGGCTGGTCCGGCAGGGCGTCAAGGTCGCGCCGTTCAAGGGGCAGAACATGTCCCTCAACTCCTTCGTGACGCGGGAGGGCGCCGAGATCGGGCGCGCGCAGGCCATGCAGGCACAGGCGGCGCGCGTCGAACCGACCGCGCTGATGAACCCGGTACTGCTCAAGCCGGGCGGCGACCGGTCCAGCCAGGTCGTGCTGATGGGCAGGCCGGTCGGCGAGATGAGCGCCCGCGGCTACCACGGCGGGCGGCAGCAGACGCTCTTCGAGCCGGTGCTCGCCTGCCTGGAGGAGCTGCGGGCCACCCACGACGCGGTGATCTGCGAGGGCGCCGGCAGCCCGGCCGAGATCAACCTGCGCCGCACCGACATCGTCAACATGGGCATCGCGCGGGCCGCCCGGCTCCCCGTGGTCGTCGTCGGCGACATCGACCGGGGCGGGGTCTTCGCCCAGTTCTTCGGCACGACGGCGCTGCTCGCGCCCGAGGACCAGGAGCTGATCGCCGGATACCTGGTCAACAAGTTCCGCGGCGACGTGACGCTCCTCGAACCGGGCCTGGACATGCTCCACGGCCTGACCGGACGCCGGACGTACGGTGTGCTGCCGTACGCGCACGGGCTCGGCATCGACGAGGAGGACGGCCTGCGGGTCTCGCTGCGCGGCACCGTCCGCGAGTCGGTCGTCGCGCCGCCGCTCGGTGCGGACGTGCTGCGGGTCGCGGTCTGCGCCGTACCGCTGATGTCGAACTTCACCGACGTGGACGCGCTGGCCGCCGAGCCGGGCGTGATCGTGCGGTTCGTGGACCGGCCGGAGGAGCTGGCCGACGCGGACCTCGTGGTCGTGCCGGGCACGCGGGGCACCGTCAAGGCGCTGGCGTGGCTGCGCGAGCGGGGTCTCGCCGACGCGCTCGCCCGGCGGGCCGCGGAAGGCCGTCCCGTGCTCGGCGTCTGCGGCGGCTTCCAGGCGCTCGGCGAGCACATCGAGGACGAGGTCGAGTCGAGGGCGGGCGCCGTGGACGGGCTCGGGCTGCTGCCCGTACGCGTCCGGTTCACGCGCGAGAAGACCCTCGCGCGGCCGGTCGGCGAGGCGCTCGGGGAGCGGGTCGAGGGGTACGAGATCCACCACGGCGTCGCGGAGGTGCTGGGCGGCGACCCGTTCCTCGACGGCTGCCGGGTCGGCGCCGTCTGGGGCACCCACTGGCACGGCTCCCTGGAGAGCGACGGCTTCCGCCGGGCGTTCCTCCGCGAGGTCGCGGCGGCGGCCGGCCGCGCCTTCGTGCCCGCGCCGGACACGTCCTTCGGCGCGCTGCGCGAGGAGCAGCTGGACCGGCTCGGCGACCTCGTCGAGGAGCACGCCGACACGGACGCGCTGCTGCGGCTCATCGAGCACGGCGCCCCGAAGGACCTGCCGTTCGTACCGCCGGGTGCGCCGTGAGGGGGCGCGCGGCGGAGGCGCCGTGCGGGCGGGCCGCGCGGCGCACCGCGCCCGCCCTCCGGCCGGGCTGTGGCTCCCACCCGCACCACCCGTGCGGCCGGGAATGTCCCCTGCGGGTGGCCCCCGTGGGCGGCTGCCCACCATGGGCGGCCGCCGGGCCGGTGGCAGGAGCGGCGGCGGGCCATCCGGCCCACGTACGCGCTGCCCGGCGACAGACCCTGAACAGCCGCTCGACGTCGGCGGGCGCCGGGCCCGTGGCAGGAGCCGCAGCGGGCCTTGCGGCCCACGTAGCCCCTGCCCGGCGACAGACCCTGGGCGGGTGTTCGCCGGTGGCGGGTGGCGGGGCCGGGGGGTTCGTCTCCGGGTGGTCGTTCCCGGGATCGTGGTCGGGGTGCCGCGGTGCGGGGGCTGAGCTTGACGAAGCCGCATATACGTCTTTCCGAGGAGTGATCGCTCGATGAGCAACCGGTATCCGTTCACCGCCGTCGTCGGAATGGACGATCTGCGGCTCGCGCTGCTGCTCAATGCCGTCAGCCCGGCCGTGGGCGGCGTCCTCGTGCGGGGGGAGAAGGGGACCGCCAAGTCCACCGCCGTGCGGGCGCTCGCCGAGTTGTTGCCCGAGGTGGCCGTCGTCGCCGGGTGCCGGTTCAGCTGTGATCCCGGCTCGCCCGATCCGGGGTGTCCGGACGGGCCGCACCTGGACGCGGCGGCGGAGGCTCGGGCCGCGCGGATGGTGGAGCTGCCCGTGGGAGCGTCCGAGGACCGGCTCGTGGGGGCGCTCGACATCGAGAAGGCGCTCGCCGAGGGGGTCAAGGCGTTCGAGCCGGGGCTGCTCGCCGCCGCGCACCGGGGGATCCTCTACGTCGACGAGGTCAACCTCCTGTCCGATCATCTGATCGACCATCTCCTGGACGCCGCCGCCATGGGCGCCTCGCACGTCGAGCGCGAGGGCGTCTCCGTGCGGCACGCCGCGCGGTTCCTGCTCGTCGGGACCATGAACCCCGAGGAGGGCGAGCTGCGGCCGCAGCTGCTCGACCGGTTCGGGCTGACCGTGGAGGTCGCCGCGTCGCGCGATCCGCAGGAGCGGGTCGAGGTCGTGCGGCGGCGGCTCGCGTTCGAGGACGATCCCGTCGGGTTCACCGCCCGCTGGGCGGGCGAGGAGGCCGCGCTGCGCGAGCGGATCGTCGCCGCGCGCGAGCTGCTCCCGAAGGTCGTCCTCGGAGACGCCCCGCTGCTCCAGATCGCCGCCACCTGCGCCGCGTTCGAGGTCGACGGCATGCGCGCGGACATCGTGATGGCCCGGACCGCGACCGCGCTCGCCGCGTGGGCGGGGCGGGACGAGGTGACCTCCGAGGACGTGCGGCAGGCCGCGCTGCTCGCGCTCCCCCACCGGCGCCGGCGCAACCCCTTCGACGCGCCTGGGCTCGACGAGGACAAGCTCGACGAGACCCTTGAGGAGTTCAAGGGGGACGAGAACGACGACGATCCCGACCCGGGGCCCGACGGGCCCGGGGACGGGGGGCCCGGCGACGGGGGGCCCGATGGTGGTGGCGGCGGGGTGCCGCCGCAGGCCGAGGGCGGGGACGTACCGGAGGAGGCTCCCGCCCCGGGGCCCGGTCCCCAGGGGGCGGGGGAGCGCGCCGCCGTGAAGGCCGCCGAGCCGTTCCGCACGCGCATGCTGTCCGTGCCCGGCCTCGGTGACGGGGCCGCCGGGCGGCGGTCCCGGGCGCGGACCGAGCACGGGCGGACCACCGGCTCCACCCGGCCCCGGGGGGCGCTGACCAAGCTGCACCTGGCCGCGACCGTACGGGCCGCCGCCCCGCACCAGCGGGCACGCGGGCGGTCGGGGACGGGGCTCGTGGTGCGCCGGGACGATCTGCGGCAGGCGGTGCGGGAGGGGCGCGAGGGGAACCTCGTGCTGTTCGTCGTGGACGCCTCCGGATCGATGGCGGCGCGCAAGCGCATGGGCGCCGTGAAGGGCGCCGTCCTGTCGCTGCTGCTCGACGCGTACCAGCGGCGCGACAAGGTGGGCCTGGTGACCTTCCGGGGGCGCGGCGCCGAGCTGGCGCTGCCGCCGACGTCCTCCGTGGACGCGGCCGCCGCCCGCCTGGAGGAGCTGCCCACCGGAGGCCGTACGCCGCTCTCCGCCGGGCTGCTGAAGGCCCATGACGTGCTGCGGGTGGAGCGGCTGCGGGACCCCTCGCGCCGGCCGCTGCTCGTCGTCGTCACCGACGGCCGGGCGACCGGCGGGGGGCCCGACCCGGTGGGCCTCGCCGCGCGGGCCGCGCGGCTGCACGCCGCCGACGGCACCGCCGCCGTCGTCGTGGACTGCGAGGCGGGCCCGGTGCGGCTCGGTCTCGCCGGGAACCTCGCCCGTGATCTGGGCGGCACCGCCGTCACCCTCGACGAGCTGCGCGCCGACGCGATCGCCGGGCTCGTACGGGAAGCACAAGTCAACCGCTCTGTCAGGAGGGCCGCTTAATGCCGCAGGGACAGCCGACCGTCGTGCCCGACGACGGCCTCACGACCCGTCAGCGCCGCAACCGTGCGCTGGTGATGGTGCACACGGGCGTCGGCAAGGGGAAGTCGACGGCCGCCTTCGGGATGGCGCTGCGCGCCTGGAACCAGGGCTGGCCGATCGGGGTGTTCCAGTTCGTGAAGTCCGCCAAGTGGAAGGTCGGCGAGGAGAACGCCCTCAAGGCGCTCGGCGAGACCGGCAAGGGCGGCACGGTCACCTGGAACAAGATGGGCGAGGGCTGGTCCTGGATCCAGCGCGAGGTCGCCGAGGGCGAGCAGTCGCACGAGGACAAGGCGCGCGAGGGCTGGGAGCAGGTCAAGCGGGACCTGGCCGAGGAGAAGTACAAGTTCTACGTCCTCGACGAGTTCGCGTATCTGCTCCACTGGGGCTGGATCGACGTCAAGGAGGTCGTGGAGGTGCTGCGGGACCGTCCGGGGCAGCAGCACGTCGTCATCACCGGGCGCAACGCGCCGCAGGAGCTGGTGGACTTCGCCGATCTCGTCACCGACATGTCCAAGGTGAAGCACCCGATGGACGCCGGCCAGAAGGGCCAGCGGGGCATCGAGTGGTAGCGCGTCTCGTCATCGCGGCCCCGTCGTCGGGGGCGGGGAAGACCACGGTCGCGACCGGCCTGATGGCCGCGTTCGCCTCCCGTGGGCTTTCCGTCTCCCCGCACAAGGTGGGGCCCGACTACATCGACCCGGGCTACCACGCGCTCGCCACCGGCCGCCCGGGCCGCAACCTCGACGCGTACATGTGCGGGACGGAACGGATCGCGCCGCTCTTCGCGCACGGCGCGCGCGGCTGCGACCTGGCCGTGGTCGAGGGCGTGATGGGGCTGTACGACGGCGCCGCGGGGCAGGGCGAGCTCGCCTCCACCGCGCAGGTCGCCAAGCTGCTGCGGGCGCCGGTGGTGCTCGTCGTGGACGCGTCCTCGCAGTCGCGGTCGGTGGCGGCGCTCGTGCACGGCTTCGCGTCCTGGGACCCGGAGGTGCGGATCGGCGGGGTGATCCTCAACAAGGTCGCCAGCGACCGGCACGAGACGCTGCTCAGGGAGGCCCTGGAGGAGTCGGGCGTGCCGGTCCTCGGCGTGCTGCGGCGGGCCCCCGCCGTCGCCACCCCCTCGCGGCACCTCGGCCTGATCCCGGTCGCCGAGCGGCAGGCGCAGGCGGTGGAGGCGGTGGCCGCGCAGGCGGAGCAGGTGCTCGCCGGGTGCGACCTGGAGGGGCTGCTCGCGCTCGCCCGGTCGGCGCCGCCGCTGTCCGCGGAGGCGTGGAGCCCGTCCGCCGTGGCGCCCCCGGCGGGCGGTCGGCCGGTCGTCGCCGTCGCCGGCGGCGCCGCGTTCACGTTCTCGTACGCCGAGAACGCGGAACTGCTCACCGCCGCCGGCGCCGAGGTCGTGACCTTCGACCCGCTGCGGGACGAGGCCCTCCCCGAGGGGACGCGCGGGCTCGTCGTCGGGGGCGGGTTCCCCGAGATGTACGCGGCGGAGCTCGCCGCCAACGAGCCGCTGCGGAAGGCCGTGGCGGAGCTCGCCGCGTCGGGGGCGCCGGTCGCCGCCGAGTGCGCGGGGCTGCTGTACCTGGCGCGGTCGCTCGACGGGACGCCGATGTGCGGGGTCCTCGACGCGGACGCGCGGATGTCGGAGCGGCTGACGCTCGGGTACCGGGACGCGGTGGCCGTCGGCGACAGCGTGCTCGCGGCGGCCGGGACCCGGGTGCGGGGGCACGAGTTCCACCGGACGGTCATCGAGCCGGGCGCGGGCGCGCAGGCGGCCTGGGGGCTGCGGCAGCCGGAGCCCCGGGTGGAGGGCTTCGTGCGGGGCGGGGTGCACGCGAGCTATGTGCACACCCACTGGGCGGGGGCCCCGGGGGTCGCCGCGCGGTTCGTCGGGCACTGCGTGTGAGCTCAGCCGCCGGAGAGGCCCACCACGAGCCAGATGAAGCCGACGCCCGCGACCGTGCAGAGCAGGGTGGTGCGGGCGGGGTGTTCGTGGTGGGCCTCGGGCAGGATCTCGGCGGCGGCGAGGTAGAGCAGGGCGCCGCCGAAGAAGCCGAGATAGCTGCCGAGGAGTTCCTCCGGAAGAGTGAGGAAGGTGGCGAGGGCGGCGCCGGCGACGGGGGCGAGCGCGTCGGCGAAGAGCATCGCGAGGGCCTTGCGGCGCTCGTTCCCGTAGACGCTGGTGAGCGTGTACGTGTTGAAGCCGTCGGCGAAGTCGTGGGTGACGACGGCCAGCGCGACGGTGGCGCCCATGCCGCCGCCGACCTGGAAGGCGGCACCGAGCGCGATGCCGTCCATGAGGCTGTGCAGCACCATGGCGCCGGCCGCCACGAGCCCGACCTGCGGGCTCCGCTCCCCCGCCTTCGCCCCGTGGCCGGGTCCCTCCCCCGGCTTCTTCCCCGTGTCGGCGCCGTGGGCGGCCCGGCGGGTGGCGAGGAGGCGCTCCACCACATGGGCGAAGAGGAAGCCGCCGACGAAGAGGAGCAGGGCCTGGGGGACTCCGAAGACCTCCTCCCCGGCGGCCTCCAGGGCCTCGGGCAGCAGGTCGAGTCCGACGACGCCGAGCATGAGCCCGCCCGCGAGGCCGAGGACGAGGTGCCGGCGGTCGGTGACGCGCTGCGCGACCCAGCCGCCGAAGAGCGTCATCAGGAACGCGCCGAGCGCGACGAGCACAGCCATGGCCCCTTGGTAGCGGATGGGGGGCCGGTTCTGCACATCGGCGTCGGCGCCCGCTCGGGCGCGACGGAGGCCGAGGTCCTGGCGCTGGTCCGGGAGGCGCTCGCGGAGGCGGGGCTCGCGGCCGCAGGGCCGGGGGACGGAGCGGAGCCGGGGGACGGGACGGGTTCGGGTGGGCCGTCCCGGGGCCGGATCGGGGCGGCCGGGACCGGGGACCGTACGGCGGGGACGGGTGCGGGTGCGGGCGGGGGCCGGTACGCGCGTGTGGCCGGGGCCGCGGAGGCGGGCGCGGCGGGGCCCGGGGAGGCTGTGGTGTACGCGCGCGTGGCGGGGTTCGCGACGCTGCACGCGCGCGTGGCGGAGCCGGGGATCGTGGGGGCGGCCGCGCGGCTCGGGGTGCCGGTGACCGGGTTCGCGGCGGAGGAGCTGGCCGGGGTCGCCGTGCCGCACCCCTCGGAGGCGCCGCTGGCGGCGACGGGGACGGCGTCGGTGGCGGAGGCGGCGGCGCTGCGGGCGGCGGGGCCGGGGGCGGTGCTGGTGGTGCCGAAGCGGAAATCACGCCGCGTGACCTGCGCAATCGCGACGAATGTCCCGTTTCGTTCGGACGAAGTGACGTCCGTCGCACGGTTGTTGCCCTTGACGTGCGGGTACATCGCTGGCGAGCCTGGCACACCCCACATCCCCACCCCCCACGCGACGGCGGACATGGACACCCACACGGACGGCCCGCACACGGGCACCCACGCCCACGACCTGCGCCATCACGGCGACGCCGAGGTCCGCGACGAGAAACTCGTCGACCTCGCGGTCAATGTCCGCACGGCGACCCCGCCGGACTGGCTGCGCCGACGGATCGCGCACTCCCTGACGAGTCTGGCCCAGTACCCCGACGGGCGTTCGGCCCGTGCGGCGGTGGCCGAGCGGCACGACCTCCCGCCGGGCCGGGTGCTGCTGACGGCGGGCGCGGCGGAGGCCTTCGTGCTGCTCGCGCGGGCGCTGCCGGTGCGCCGGCCGGTGGTGGTGCATCCGCAGTTCACCGAGCCTGAGGCGGCGCTGCGGGACGCCGGGCACGAGGTGCGCCGGGTGCTGCTGCGCGAGGAGGACGGCTTCCGGCTCGACCCGGCGGCGGTGCCGGAGGACGCGGACCTGGTGGTGATCGGCAATCCCACCAACCCGACGTCGGTGCTGCACCCGGCGGAGACGCTCGCGAGGCTGGCCCGGCCGGGGCGGTACCTGGTCGTGGACGAGGCCTTCATGGACGCGGTGCCGGGCGAGCGGGAGTCGCTGGCCGGGCGGACGGACCTGCCGGGCCTGATCGTCCTGCGGAGCCTGACGAAGACCTGGGGCCTCGCGGGGCTGCGGATCGGATACGTGCTCGCGGAGCCGGAGACGGTGGCGCTCCTGGAGCGGGCGCAGCCGCTGTGGCCGGTGTCGACGCCGGCCCTCGTGGCGGCGGAGGCGTGCATGTCGCGGGCGGCGCTGGCGGAGGCGGAGCACGCGGCGCACCGGATCGGGACGGAGCGGGCGCACCTGCTCGCGGGGCTCGCGGAGTTCGACGAGGTGCGGACGGTGGCGGCGGCCGAGGGGCCGTTCGTGCTGATCCGGATCGAGGGCGCGGACGCGGTGCGGGAGCGGCTGCGGCTGCTCGGGTTCGCGGCGCGGCGCGGGGACACGTTCCCGGGCCTGGACCGGCACTGGCTGCGGCTCGCGGTCCGGGACCGGGCGACGACGAATCGTTTCCTCCAGGCCCTGGACCAGGCCCTCCTGCTGGCGGGCTGAGGGCTCGAAGCCGTACCCCGGGCGTCCTCGGAGCCGCACCCCCCGGAGCCTCGGAGCCGTACCCCGACGCCCTCGGCGCCGTACCCCGACGTCCTCGGTACCGTACCCCGGCGTCCTCGGAGCCGTACGCGCGCGTGGGGCGGCCCGGGGCGGGTGGCGGCCTCGTGCCACCGCCCGCCCCGGGCCGGTTCCCCCTGCGTCCCCCTGACGCGTCTCCCCCTCGGGCGGTCAGCCCCGGGCGCGGGCGCGGAAGCGGGTCAGGGCGACGGCGCCGCCGCCGGCGAGGACGAGGGCGAGGGCGCCGCCCGCGAGGTACGGGGTGGCGGAGCTGCCGCCGGTCTCGGCGAGGTTCTGCGTCGGGGCGGAGCCGCCGTTGTTCGTCTTGATCCCGCCGTCGCCCTGGGGCTCGGTGGGCTGCGGCGAGGGCTGCCCGGTCGGCTCCTGGGTGGGCTCGGCCGTGGGCTTCTCGGTCGGCTTCTCGGTCGGCTTCTCGGTCGGCTTCTCCGTGGGCTTCTCCGTGGGCTTCTCGGTCGGGGCCGGGGCGTCGGGGGTCTCGCAGGTGGCCTCTGCGAGGGTGACCGTGCCCTTGACCTTGGCGACGCCGAGGCTGAGCGGGTTGACCTCCACGTTCAGCTCCAGGGCGGTGGCGGCCGCGGTGCGCGAGGTGGTGCCGGTGCGGGAGAGGTCGAGGGTGATCCGGCCGACGGCGGGCACGTCGACCTCGGTGCGGCCACCGGCGGTGAGCGTGATCTTCTTGCCGAGGGCGCGGACGTACCCGAGGACGTTGGACTCGGCGACCGGCTTCTTCCCGGTCTCGCAGACCGCCTTGGAGGTGACCTTCTCGACCTCGACGATGGCGAGGGCGGGCAGGCCGGGCACGTGGACGCGGGCCTTGGCGAGGTTGGCGTACCCCTCGGCCTTGCGCTCGTCGACGGTGGCGGTGGAGGTGGCGACGTCGGCGGTGAGGATGTCGACGGGCTCGCCGCCCTCCGCGCCCTGGACCTTCACGCTGAGGGCGGTCTCGCTCTCGCTCTCGGGCGCCTGGACCTCGTTGAGCGAGGCGCGGACCGGGACCTTCACGGTCTCGCCGAGGAGGGAGACGTCGAGCCCGGTGCGCAGTACGGCGGCGGTGGCGCGGCCCTCGCGGCGCTCTCCGTCCGTCGCCTGCGCGGCGGGGGCCGCGAGGAGGACGGGTCCCGCGGCCAGGGCGACGACGGTCGCGGCGGCCGCGGTGCGGCGGACGGGCGCACGGAAGGTGTTGCTGTTCAAGGTGGTGGAACCCCCACGAAAAGGCATGGCGTCGCCGGCCGCTCACCACGGGGACGGTGGCTTCGCGCGGCTGCGGCGACTGGGACACCGGAATCTTTACGCACGGAGAGTGAACCGGCAGTCGCCTGACGTGAGTTCACTCCAAAGGGGGGTTTCCGTGTTCATTTTCGAATCTTTTCGACACAACCATTCCCGGTAGCCCCATGCGTCGCGCAAGAAAACGATCCGCGGCCCGACGGGGTCACGGATCGTCAACGTCACGCCGGGGCGGAACGGTCAGGCGGAACGGTTCAGCTCGGGCGCCAGTAGCCCAGCGCGTGGACCCGCTCCTTGGGCAGCGCGAGCTCCTTGCGGACGTACCCGGCGAGGGCGCGGGTGGTCGCGGTGTCGCAGGCGATCCACACGTACGCCTCCGGTCCCGCGAGCGCGGGCAGTTCGGCCCTGACCCGCTCGACGAGGGCGGCGCCCGAGCGCTGCCGGGGGATCCGGCGCAGCTCGTGGCGGGCCGGGTCGACGCGGAAGGGCAGCTCCTCGTCGGAGGCGTGCCGGGTCTCGAACCAGATGGTGGCCGGGAGGTCCGGGTGGGCGTCGAGCAGCGAGTTGACGGCCGGCAGCGAGGCCGCGTCGCCGATGACGAGGAGCCGCTCGGGCCGGGGCTCGGGGGTCTCGAAGCCGGTGCCCTGGAGGGTGGCCTCGACGGTGTCGCCCGGGGCGCAGTCGCGGGCCCAGTGGCTGGCGGGGCCGTCGTGGAGGGCGAACTCCAGGCTGAAGGTGCCGGCGTCCCGGTCGGGGTCGACGAGGGTGTAGGCGCGCTGGTGCGGCTTCCCGGCGTTCGCGAACCAGATCCGGACCCACATCGTGGGGTGCGTCCCGGCGGCGGCGAGCAGCCCGCCGTCCGCGAAGTGGACCCGCCGGTAGTCCTCGGTGACCTGCTCGGCCCCCGTGACGGTGAACGTGAAGTCCTTGGCGCCCATCAGCTTCAGGACGGCGCCCTGCCACCCGTGACCCACCGCGCACTCCTCCCCCGGACCCATGCGTTACCTTGGGTCGACGATCAATTTAGGTCAGCCTAACCTAACGGCATCGGAAAGCACACGGACGGGATCGGTAAGGGTGAGCATCGAGGTCTACCGGGACGCGTACGGCGTCCCCCATCTGCGCGCGGCGGACCCTGAGGAACTGGCCTTCGCGCAGGGCCGGGTGACCGCCCTGGACCGGGCCTGGCAGCTGGAGGTCGAGCGCCACCGGGCGCGGGGCACCAGCGCCTCCTTCCTCGGCGCCGCCGAGGCGGGCTGGGACGCCTTCGTCCGCCGGGCCCGGCTCGCCGACACCGCGCGCCGCTGCCTGGCGCGCCTGGAGGAGAGCGACCCGGAGACCGCGGACTGGGTGCGGGCGTACGCGGACGGGGTCGACGCCGGTCTCGCCGAAGGGGCCCGCCGCGCCCCCGAGTTCGCCGCCACCGGGCTCGTCCCGGGCCGCTGGGAGGCGTGGACGCCGCTGGCCGTCTGGCTCTCCACCCACATCCTCTTCGCCGGCTTCCCGACGAAGCTGTGGCGCGAGCAGGTGGCCACCGGTCTCGGCGAGGAGTGGACCGAGCTGTTCGCCGCCGACGGGCCGGCCACGGCCGGGTCCAACGGCTGGCTGGTGACCGGGGAGCGGACCGCGAGCGGGGCCGCCCTGGTGGCCGGCGACCCGCACCGCTTCATCGAGGCGCCCGGCGTCTACCAGCAGATCCGGCTCGCCTGCCCCGCGTACGACGTCGTCGGCCTCGCCGTGCCCGGCGTCCCCGGGCTCGCCCACTTCGGTCACGCGGGCCCGGTCGCCTGGGCCATCACCAACGCCATGGCCGACTACCAGGACCTCTACCGGGAGCGGCTGCGGCGCGGCGAGGGCGGCGGCGTGGAGGCGTACGGCCCCGAGGGCTGGCGTCCGGCCGCCGCCCACACCGAGACGGTCGAGGTCGCCGGCGGCGAGCCGGTCCTCGTCGAGGTGGTCGAGACCGCGCGCGGCCCCGTGATCACCGGCGAGGAGCCGCGGGAGCCCGGTGCCGAGTGGGAGGGGCTGAGCCTGCGGTACGTGCCCCGGGTCACCGGCCGGCTCGGCTTCGAGTCCCTGCCGCGCCTGCTCGCCGCCCGTACCGTCGCCGACGTCGACGCGGCGCTCGACGCCTGGGTGGAGCCGGTGAACGTGGTGCTCGCCGCCGACACCGACGGCGGGCTGCTGCACCGGGTCGCCGGGCACGTGCCCGTACGCGACCGGGCCAACTCCCTGCGGCCCGTGCCCGCCTGGGAGCCGGCGCACGCCTGGGGACCGGAGCCCGCGCCGCTGCCCCGCGCCGAGGTGACGGACGGGTACGCGGTGATGGCCAACGCCCGCGGCCTCGCCGCGCCGCTCGGCGTGGAGTTCGCGCCCCCGCACCGCGCCGACCGCATCGCCGGACTCCTCGCCGCCTCCGCCGAATGGACCCCGGACACCACGACCGCCGTCCACCGCGACACCGACAACCGCGCGGCTGCCCGGCTGCTCGCCGCCGTGGAGGCCGCGGGCGGTGACGGCTCCGAGGGGCTCTCCCCCGCCGCCACCGGTGTACGGGAGCGACTGCTCGGCTGGGACCGCCGGATGGACGCCGACAGCGCCGACGCCGGGCTCTACGCGGCCGTGCGGGGCGCGGTCGTGCGGCGGCTCGCCGCGCACGAGGTCTTCGCGGGGCTGCGCGAGCCGGGGGCGTACCCGGAGGTGTTCCGGCCGTGGCTGTACCTCGGGCCCCGGGTCGGTCTCGCCCTGGAGACGCTCCTGGTGAGCGGGCCCGTGCCGGCCCCGGACGTGGACCGGATCGTGCGCGAGGCGCTGGAGGAGGTCGCCGAGGGCGAGCCGCCGGCCGTCTGGGGGGCCACCCACCGGCTCGCGCCCTGGCAGGCGCTGCCCGACCCGGACGACGACCGGTGGCCGGGCCTCGCCGGCGACCACGACTGCGTGCTCTCCACCTCCAGCGTCCCCGGCTACACCGACCGCGGCGCCCGGGCGTCCGCCGCCCGCTACGTGTGGGACCTCGCCGACCGCGAACGCAGCGGCTGGATCGTGCCGTTCGGCGCCTCCGGGGTGGCCGGCGACCCGCACCGCGAAGACCAACTCCCCCTGTGGCTGCGGGGCGAACTCGCCCCCGTCACCACCGACTGGAACCACCTCACCAAGGAGCAGGGATGACCACCCCCGTCTACGTCCAGACCGTCGAGGGCCTCGGCACCGTCGCCGTCCGCCCGATCGCCCCGGACGCGGACGCCCCGCTCATCCACGCCTGGGTCAACGAGGAGCGGGCCTCCTTCTGGGGCATGAACGGCACCACCGTCGAGCAGGTCAGGGACGTCTACGCCCACCTGGACTCGCTCACCACCCACCACGGGTTCCTCGTGGAGCTCGACGGCGAGCCGGTCTCGATCTTCCAGACGTACGAGCCCGAGGCGGACCGGGTGAGCGAGTGCTACGAGGTCGAGGAGGGCGACATCGGCTGCCACCTCTTCCTCGCCCCGAACACCGCCCCGTCCCCTGGCTTCACCGCCGGACTGCTCTCCGCGCTCGTCGCCTTCTGCCACCGCGACCACACCCGGATCGTGGTGGAGCCGGACGCGGCGAACGAGAAGGCCGTCGCCCGCATGGCGCGGGCCGGCTTCGAGCTGGGCCCCGAGGTCGTCCTCCCCGAGGTCGACCTGCCGGAGGTCTTCATCCCGGAGAAGCGGGCCCGGCTGGCCTTCCTCCGCCGGGCCGCCGCCTCCGCGTGAACTAGGAGATGATCCGGCCCTCGACCACGACCCGCCGCGGCGCCGCCAGGACGCGGACGTCCGCGCGCGGGTCCTGGTCGTAGACGACGAGGTCGGCGGGGGCGCCCTCCTCCAGGGCGGGGCGGCCCAGCCAGGCCCTGGCCCCCCAGGTGGTGGCGGAGAGCGCGTCGAGCGCCGGGATGCCGGCCTTCGTCAGCTCCTCGACCTCCTCGGCGACCAGGCCGTGGGCGAGGGAGCCGCCCGCGTCGGTGCCGACGAAGACCGGGATCCCTGCGTCGAAGGCGGCGCGGACGGTGTCGTACCGGCGCTCGTGCAGCCGACGCATATGGGCCGACCAGCGGGGGAACTTGGCCTCGCCGCCGTCGGCGAGGTGCGGGAAGGTCGCGATGTTGATCAGGGTCGGCACGATGGCCACCCCGCGCTCCGCGAAGAGCGGGATCGTCTCCTCGGTCAGGCCCGTGGCGTGCTCGACGCAGTCGATGCCCGCCTCGACGAGGTCGCGCAGCGAGTCCTCGGCGAAGCAGTGCGCGGTGACCCGGGCGCCGAGCCGGTGCGCCTCGGCGATCGCCGCCTCGACCTCGGCGCGCGGCCAGGACGGGGTGAGGTCGCCGACCTCGCGGTCGATCCAGTCGCCGACCAGCTTGACCCAGCCGTCGCCGCGCCGGGCCTCCCGGCCCACGTACTCCACCAGGTCGGCGGGCTCGATCTCATGGGCGTAGTTGCGGATGTAGCGGCGGGTGCGGGCGATGTGCCGGCCCGCCCGGATGATCTTCGGCAGGTCCTCCCGCTCGTCGATCCAGCGGGTGTCGGAGGGCGAGCCGGCGTCCCGGATCAGCAGGGTCCCGGCGTCCCGGTCGGCGAGCGCCTGCTTCTCGGCCGTGGCCTCGTCGACGGGGCCGTGCCGGTCGAGCCCGACGTGGCAGTGCGCGTCGACGAGCCCGGGCAGCGCCCACCCCCGGACGACGACGGCCTCCGCCGTGAGACCGGCGGGCCGCTCGAAGGTGATCCGCCCGTCCACGCACCAGAGTTCGTCCCGTACGTCCTCCGGGCCGACGAGCACCCGCCCCTTCACGTGCAACACCTCGTGATCGCTCATGCCTGCACTGTACGGCCGCGGGGTGCGGGGGCCGGGGGGAACGGTGGGCGTACGCTGGCCGGCGGCCGTACCACCGACCCGAGAAGGCACCACCGTGACCGTGACACACCCGCTGCTCGACCTGGCCCCGATGACCGCCGCGCACTTCGCGTCGATCGAGCGGCGGGTCGCCGCGCTGCTCTCCACCGAGCAGGACGTGGTGATCACCCAGGGCGAGGCGCTGCTGCCCCTGGAGGGGTGCATCCGCAGCGGGGCGCGGGCCGGTTCGACCGCGCTGAACGTGGTCACCGGTCCGTACGGGCAGACCTTCGGGAACTGGCTGCGCGACTGCGGGGCGACCGTGGTCGACCTGGCCGTGCCCTTCCACACGGCGGTCACCGCCGGGCAGGTGGAGCGGGCGCTCGCCGAGCACCCGGAGATCGACTTCGTCTCGCTGGTGCACGCGGAGGCCGCCACCGGCAACACCAACCCGGTCGCGGAGATCGGCGAGGTCGTGCGCGCCCACGGCGCGCTGTTCTACCTGGACGCGGTGGCGTCGATCGGCGCCGAACCGGTGCTGCCGGACGCCTGGGGCGTCGACATGTGCATCATCGGCGCGCAGAAGGCGATGGGCGGCCCGGCGGGCGTCTCGGCGGTGTCGGTGAGCGAGCGGGCCTGGGAGCGCTTCGCCGCCAATCCGGCGGCCCCGCGCCGCTCGTACCTCTCCCTCCTGGACTGGAAGGAGCGCTGGATCGACGGCGGCCGCAAGGCGCTGCTCCACGCCCCGGCGCAGCTGGAGATGCTGGCCCTGGAGGCGTGTGTGGAGCGGATCGAGGCGGAGGGCCTGGACGCGCTGATGGCGCGGCACGCCTCGGCCGCGGCGGCGACCCGCGCGGGCGCCCTCGCGCTGGGCGGCGGCCTGGAGCCGTACGTGTACGAGGCGGGGGACGCGGCGCCGGTGGCGACGACGCTGCGGGTCCCGGCGGGGCTCGACGCCTCCGAGCTGGTGGCGAAGGCGCTGGCCGCCGACCCGTCGCTGCCGCTGATCGCGGGCGGCGGGGCGCTGGCGAAGGAGATGGTCCGGGTGAACCACTACGGGCCCGACGCGACGCCGAACGCGGTGCAGTCCTCGCTGGCCGCGCTCGGCGCGGTGCTCGGCGAGGCGGGCCGGACGGTGGACCTGGAGGGCGCGCGCCGGGCGGCCACCGCGGCCTGGTAGGGCGGCGGTACGCGGACGGAGGGGCGGGATCCGGGGTCGTGTCCGGGTCCCGCCCCTCCGTCGTACGCGCTCGAAGGGCGGGGTGCTCAGAGGGCGGGGTAGTCGATGTAGCCCTCGGGGCCGCCGCTGTACATGGTGGCGGGGTCCGGGGCGGCGTAGGGGCCGTCGGTCTTCAGGCGGGCGGGCAGGTCGGGGTTGGCGATGAAGAGCCGGCCGTAGGCGACGAGGTCGGTGGTGCCGTCCTCGACCAGGGCGAGGGACTCGGCGCCGGTCGGGTCGGCGCCGGTGGCCGGGTTGAGGATGAAGGTGCCGGCGAAGCGCTTGCGCAGGTCGAGGACGAGCGGGCGGCGCTCCGGGGCGGTCTCCAGGACGTGGAGGTAGGCGATGCCGACGGGCTCGATCGCTTCGAGCAGCGCGGGGTAGAGCTCGTCGGTGTCGGTCTCGGCGATGTCGTTGAGGGTGTTGGCCGGGGAGATCCGCAGGCCGGTGCGCTCGGGGCCGATCTCGGCGGCGACGGCGCGGACGACCTCGGCGGCGAAGCGGATGCGGTTCCCGACCGGTCCGCCCCACTCGTCGGTGCGGTGGTTGGAGCCGGAGGCGAGGAACTGATGGATCAGGTAGCCGTTGGCGCCGTGGATCTCGACGCCGTCGAAGCCGGCCTCGACGGCGTTGCGGGCGGCGGCGGCGAAGCCGGCGACCGCCTCGTGGACCTGGTCGCCGGTGAGCTCGCGGGGGGTGGGGAAGTCCTTGGGGCCCTCGTGGGTGTAGACCTGGCCGGCGGCGGCGACGGGCGAGGGGCCGACGGGGTGGAGGTCGCCGTCGAGGAGGTCGGGGTGGCCGATCCGGCCGGAGTGCATGAGCTGGGCGAAGATCCGGCCGCCGCGCGCGTGGACGGCGTCGGTGACCTCGCGCCAGGCGGCGATCTGCTCGCGGCTGTGCAGGCCGGGGGTGTTGGGGTAGCCCTGGCCTTCGGCGACCGGCTGGATGCCTTCGCTGATGATCAGTCCGGCGGAGGCGCGTTGGGCGTAGTACTCGGCGACGATCGCCGGCGGGGTGCGGTCCTGGCCGTTCGCCCGGCTGCGGGTCATCGGGGCCATGGCGATCCGGTTGGCGAGGCGGGTGCCGGCGAGGTCGACGGGGTCGAAGGCGGTGGTCATGGCGGTCTCCCGAACCTAATATGTGGTCGGCCAATCATGTGGCCCGAAGTCACTGTACGCATTGATTGGCCAGCCAAGCAAATACTCGCGCGCTGTACCCTGAGGAAGGTAGAGCCGCCCCGAGGAGCCCCTGATGACCGCAGTCGAGCCCGCCTGCACCGAGCAGCTGCCGTCCGCCGCGCGCGGCGGCCCGGTCGGCATGACCCTCGCCCGGGTCTCCCGGACGCACCGGATAGCCATGGGGCGGCGGCTGCGCGAGCTCGGCCTCTACCCGGGCCAGGAGCTGATGATGATGCGGCTGTGGGACTGCGGGGCGGCCCGCCAGTCGGAGTTGATCCAGTCGCTCGGCCTGGACCCGTCGACCGTGACGAAGATGCTCCAGCGCCTGGAGCAGTGCGGTTACGTGCACCGCTCCCCCGACCCCGCCGACCGGCGGGCGGTGCTCGTCGAGGCGACGGAGGAGGGGCAGGCGCTGAAGGCCGGCGTCGAGAACGCCTGGTCCGACCTGGAGGCCAGCTCGCTGGCAGGCCTCGACCCGGCCGAGCGGACCGAGCTGGCCCGCCTCCTCGGGGTCCTCGCGGAGAACCTGCGCGCGGAGGCGGGCGACGCGGGCGACTGCCCGCCGGTGAACTGCTGAATCCGATGAACCGCTGAACCGGATGAACCGCTGAACCGCCGGGCGGCGAACCGCCGGGCGGCTTTCAGCCCGCCAGGACGTCCAGGGTGCGGTCGACGTCCGCCGCCGTGTTGTACAGGTGGAACGAGGCCCGCAGATTGCCGGAGCGGTCCGAGAGGACGATGTCGGCCGCCTCCAGGGCGTCGGCGCGGTGGCCGAGACCGGGGACGGCGACGACCGTGGAGTCGTCCATGACCGGCCGGTGCCCGAGGGAGAGCAGTCCGGCGCGGAAGCGGGCGGCGAGCCCCTTGTCGTGGGCCTCGATCCGCTCGATGCCGATCTCCTCCAGGAGCGCGAGCGAGGCGGCCGCGCCGTGGTACGAGAGGAAGGCCGAGGGCTCGTCGAAGCGGCGTGCGGAGCGGGCGAGTTCGCGCACCGGACCGTAGCTGTTGACCCACCGCTCCTCGCCGGTGACCCAGTTCGCGTGGATCGGCAGCAGGCCGTCCTGGGCCTCCTCGGTGACGGTGAGGAAGGAGGCGCCGCGCGGGCAGAGCAGGTACTTGTAGGCGCCGGCGACCGTGTAGTCCCACTCCCCCGCCCGCAGCGGCAGCCAGCCCGCGGACTGGGTGGCGTCGAGCAGGGTGCGGGCCCCGTGGGCCGCCGCGGCGGCGCGGACGGCGGCGAGGTCGGCGGTCCGCCCGTCCGCCGACTGCACGGCGGAGAGGGCGACCAGGGCGGTCTCCGGGCGGACGGACTCGGCGAGCCGCTCCAGCGGCACGAAGCGGACCTTCAGGTCGCCGCGGACGGTGAAGGGCGTGATGAGGGAGGAGAAGTCGCCCTCGGGGAAGAGGATCTCGGCGCCGGCGGGCATCGACTGGGCGATCATCCCGGAGTGCACGGCGACCGAGCTGCCGACCGCGACCCGCTCGGGGGCGACCGAGACGAGCCGGGCGAAGGAGGCCCGGGCCTCGTCGACGACGTCGAAGCTGCCGGCGCCGCCCGCCCGCCCGTCGGCGGTCTCCTGGGCGAGGGCGGTGACCGCCTCGACGGTCCTGCGCGGCAGCAGGGCGCAGGCGGAGGTGTTCAGATAGGTCCGCTTGGGGGCGAACTCGGCGCCGCCGAGCGGCTGATCGAGGGAGTCCATGCCCCTACCCTGGGCTCCCCACGACCCCCCGTCAATGCCGAATGATCATGGGGAACCCCCAAGCGCCGCTTATCTTCGCAGGTCAGGGCGGTGGGACGGGTCGGAGCGCTGTCTCAGTCGCGCGCCGGGACCTCGCAGCCGTCGGGGCCGCAGGCCTCCGCGTCGGCGGCCCCGACGGGCTGGAGGACGCGGCCCTGCCAGGCCTGCTCCAGGGCCTGGGTGAAGACCTCGGCGGGCTGGCCGCCGGAGACTCCGTAGCGGCGGTCGAGGACGAAGAACGGCACGGCGTTGGCACCGAGTTCGGCGGCCTCGCGCTCGTCGGCGCGCACGGCGTCGGCGTAGGCGTTCTCGTCGGCGAGGACGGCGCGCGCCTCGGCCTCGTCGAGCCCGGCCTCGACGGCGAGGGTCACCAGGGTCTCGGCGTCGAAGACGGACCGCTCCTCGGCGAAGTTGGCCCGGTAGGCGAGGTCGAGCAGCTCGTTCTGCCGGCCGCGCTCCTTGGCGAGGTGGAGCAGCCGGTGGATGTCGAAGGTGTTGCCGTGGTCGCGGCCGTCGGCGAGGTACTCCAGGCCCTCGGAGTGGGCGTTGGAGGCGACGTGCGCCTCCATGGCGCGGGCCTCGTCGAGGGTCCGGCCGTACTTCTTCGCCAGCATCTCCAGGACGGGCCCGGTGTCGCCCTTGGCGCGGTGCGGGTCGAGCTCGAAGGACCGGTGCACGACCTCGACGTCCTCGCGGTGGGCGAAGGCCGCGAGGCCCTTCTCGAAGCGGGCCTTGCCGATGTAGCACCAGGGGCAGGCGATGTCCGACCAGATCTCGACGCGCATGGGTTTCCTTCTCCGGGGGGGGCGGGCTGTCCTCTCCGCAACACCGCCCCCGCGGATTTCATTCCGCTTACGCCTCCGGATACGCCTCGGGCTATGCCTCCGGCGCGTCGCGCAGCTCCGGCGGGAGCAGGTGCTGCGGGGTGGACTGGTAGGCGATCGGGCGGAGCCAGCGCTCGATGGCGGTGGCGCCGACCGAGGTGGCGGTGGAGGTGGTCGCCGGGTAGGGGCCGCCGTGGTGCTGGGCGGCGGCGACGGCGACGCCGGTGGGCCAGCCTCCGACGAGGACGCGGCCGGCGAGCGGGGTGAGGGCGGCGAGCAGGCCGGGGGCGGCGGGGTCCTCGTCGGCGCAGTGCAGGGTGGCCGTGAGGTTGCCGGGCAGCCGGCCGAGGACGGCGGTGATCTCCGTCTCGTCGGTGTAGCGGGCGACGACGGTGACGGGGCCGAAGCACTCCTCCAGGAGGAGGGCGTGCTCACCGGCGGCGAGCCGGGCCGCGTCGACGGTGAGGACGCCGGGGGTGACGGTGTGCTCGTCGGCGGCGCCGGGGACGACGGGCGCCTCGACGCCGTCGAGGGCGGCCCGCTCGGCGACGCCGTCGACGAAGGCGGCCCGCATCCGGTCGTCGAGCAGGACGGCGGCGCCGGCCCGGGCGACGCCCTCGGTGAGCGCGGCGAGGAAGCGGTCGCCGTCGGGTCCCGCCGGGGCGAGGACGAAGCCGGGCTTGGTGCAGAACTGGCCGGCGCCCAGGGTCATGGAGCCGGCCAGGCCCGCGCCGGTCTCCTCGGCCCGCTCGGCGACCGCGCCGGGGGTGACGACGACCGGGTTGAGGGAGCCGAGCTCGCCGTGGAAGGGGATCGGCACGGGGCGGGAGACGGCGGCGTCGAAGAGCGCCCGGCCGCCGCGTACGGAACCGGTGAAGCCGGCGGCCGCGACCAGCGGGTGGCGGACCAGCTCGACGCCCGCGTCGAAGCCGTGCACCAGGACGACGACGTCCTCGGGAAGGCCGGCCTTGGCGGCGGCCCGGCGCAGCAGGGCGGCGGCCAGCTCGGAGGTGGCCGGGTGGTCGGGGTGGGCCTTGACGACGACGGGGCAGCCGGCGGCGAGGGCGCTGGCGGTGTCGCCGCCGGGGACGGAGAAGGCGAGCGGGAAGTTGCTGGCCGCGTAGACGGCGACGACGCCGAGCGGGATCTTCCAGCGGCGCAGGTCGGGGCGGGGCGGCACGGCCGTCGGGTCGGGCAGGTCGATGCGTACGTCGAGGTAGGCGCCGTCCTCGACGACCGCGGCGAAGGCCCGGAGCTGGCCGCTGGTGCGGGCGAGCTCGCCGGTGAGCCGGGGGGCGCCGAGGGCGGTCTCGGCGTCGGCGGTGGCGACGACCTCGTCGGCGGAGGCGTCGAGGAGGTCTGCGGCGGTCCTGAGGAAGGCGGCGCGGACCGTACGGTCGGCGAGGGAGTCCCGGGTGGCGTGCGCGGCGCGGACCGCGCGGTCGACGTCGGCGGCCGTGGCCTCCGTCCCGACCTGCTCGCGAGGCTTCCCCGTCCGGGGGTCCACACTCCACACTGCTGCTGCCGACACGACCACACCCCTGTTCACTATGATGAACGCCGTTCTTGTGCATGAACGCTTCAGGGTGGACTCTAGGGACGCCACGGGCGTTCCCACAAGGTCACCCGGGAGGCGGAAGGTCGTCCGGGAGTCCGGCGAGAAGGGCGGGGACATGGCGGGTGCCGACGCGAACGGTGCGCAGGTGAAGTCCGCGGTGCGGACGGTGGAGCTCCTGGAGTTCTTCGCCGGACGGCCCGGGATGCACACCCTGGCCGCCGTACAGGAGACCATGGGCTACCCCAAGTCGAGCCTGTACATGCTGCTGCGCACCCTGGTCGACCTGGGCTGGGTGGAGACCGACGCCACCGGCACGCGGTACGGCATCGGGGTGCGGGCGCTCCTCGTGGGGACCTCGTACATCGACGGCGACGAGGTCGTGGCGGCCTCCCGCGTCACCCTCGACCGGCTCTCCGACGACACCACCGAGACCGTCCACCTCGCCCGGCTCGACGGCACCAGCGTGGTCTACCTGGCCACCCGCCAGTCCCAGCACCACCTGCGGCCCTTCACCCGGGTCGGCCGGCGGCTGCCCGCGCACTCGACGGCGCTCGGCAAGGCGCTGCTCGCCGGCCACGACGACGAGCAGGTGCGGGAGCTGCTCCCGAAGGAGCTGCCGTCGGTGACCGAGCACACGATCACCGACCGGGAGCGGCTGATCGAGGAGCTGGCGCGGGTGCGCGAGCTCGGGTACGCGGTGGACCGCGAGGAGAACACCCTGGGGCTGCGCTGCTTCGCGGTGGCGATCCCCTACCGGTCCCCGGCCAGGGACGCGCTGAGCTGCTCGGTGCCGGCCGCCCGGCTGACCCCGGCGCACGAGCAGCTGATCAAGGACGCCCTCTTCGACGCGCGCGATCGGCTGACGCTGGCGACGCGGCGGCTGTGAGGGACGAAGCGGGGGCGCTTTTGTCCCGGATGAACGTTTCCTGAGAATCGGACCGCATCCGGAACGCCTGCCGCCGCCCCGTTCGTCCCTCCAGGTGCCATGAACAAGACGATCAGGCGCACCTCGGTCTTCGCGCTGCTCCTCGTGCTCGCCCTCCTCGGCCGGGCCACCTGGGTGCAGGCGTACGAGGGCAAGGCGCTCGCGAACGACAGCAAGAACCGGCGGAAGACCATCGCGCAGTACGCGCAGCCGCTCGGGAACATCGTGGTGGCCGGCTCGCCGGTCACCGGTTCGAAGCGGACGAAGAGCGGTGATCTCGCCTACGAGCGCGGCTACACGGACGGCGAGCTGTACGCGGCGGTCACCGGCTACAGCTCGCAGGCGTACGGCGCCACCCAGCTGGAGGGCATCTACTCCGGGATCCTGGACGGCACCGACGACCGGCTGAAGAACCCGGTGGACGCGGTCACCCGCACGCAGCAGGAGCCGGGCACGGTCGTCACCACGATCGACCCGGCCGTGCAGAAGGCCGGCTACGAGGCGCTCGGGAAGAAGAAGGGCGCGGCCGTCGCGATCGACCCGGTGAGTGGCCGGATCCTCGGCATGGTCTCCACACCCTCCTACGACCCCTCGGACATCGCGGGCACGAACGACGGCGCCGCCTGGAAGGAGCTGACCGAGGACCCCGACAAGCCGCTGGTCAACCGGGCGCTGCGGCAGCCGCTGCCGCCCGGCTCCACCTTCAAGCTGGTCGTCGCGGCCGCCGCCCTGGAGGACGGCCTGTACTCCTCCGTCGACGTGCCGACCACGAGCCCGCAGCCGTACACCCTGCCGAACACCCGGACCGTCCTGAAGAACGAGAACGCCTCCGCGCCCTGCGAGAACGCCACGATCCGCACCGCGCTCCGCTACTCCTGCAACAACGTCTTCGGCAAGATGGCCGCCGACCTGGGGCAGGACAAGGTGAAGGCGATGGCGGAGAGGTTCGGCTTCGACGACGACGAGCTGGACGTGCCGGTCCGGGCCTACGCGAGCGTCTACCCGTCCGGGATGGACCCGGCGCAGACCGCGCTCACCGGCATCGGGCAGTTCGACGTGACCGCCACCCCGCTCCAGATGGCGATGGTCTCGGCGGTCATCGCCAACGACGGGCGGCTCGCCGCCCCGCACATGGTCTCCGAGGTCGTCGACTCCGACGGCGACGCGCTGGAGTCCTTCGAGGACGGCGACGCCACCCGGATCGTCTCCTCCGCCACCGCCGAGCAGCTGCGCAGCGCGATGGTGACGGTGGTGGAGCAGGGCACCGGCACCAACGCGGCGATCGCCGGGGCGGAGGTCGGCGGCAAGACGGGCACGGCGCAGCACGGCGAGAACAACAGCAAGACGCCGTACGCCTGGTTCACCTCCTACGCCAAGGACCCGTCGACCGGGAAGCAGGTGGCGGTGGCCGTGCTGATCGAGGACTCGGGCGCGGCCCGCTCCGAGGTCAGCGGCAACGGCCTGGCGGCGCCGGTGGCGCGGAAGATGATGGCGGCGGCCCTGAAGTGACGTTCGCGGGGGCCGGATTGGCCCCCGCGGCCCTTCGTGCGATAGGCAGGGAACGTTCGAACAGAACATGCGTTCCCGAACTGCCGATCCTGTTCCGCGGAGGACCGTCGTGCGTCGCCTGCACCGCCTGCCCCGTTCGCTCTCCGGCTGGACCATGGCGGTCTTCGGCGTCCTCGCCGCCTCCCTCGGGGTGGTGGGCCTGGTCTCCCCGGACGTCCTCCTCACGACGATGGGCTTCGAGCCGGTGCCGGCCGGCGGGCGCGCGGAGGGCGACCACACGCTGGTCTTCCTCACCGCCTCCTCGATGGCGGCGCTCAACATGGGCGTCTACTACGTGCTCGCCGCGCTCGCCGACTGGCGGGCGTTCTTCCGCTGGACGGTCCCCTTCCGGCTGCTGACCTGCGCGGTCTTCACCGCGGCGGTGATCACGGAACGGGCCCCGTCCGGCTTCCTCGGGGTGGGCCTGTGGGAGGGGCTCGGGGCGGTGGTCACGGGCGCGGCGCTCTGGCGCGAGGACCGGGCGGCGGCCGGGGCGTAGGGGCCGGGAGCGCTCCGGACAGGGTTGGGAGCACCCGGTCGCGCTCCGGAATAGGGCGGGGAGCGCCCGGGAGCGCTCCGGAATAGGGCCCGGCAGCGCTTCGGAATAGGGCGGTTGCCCGATCCGGGCGGGACGCCTCAGACGCGAGTCTCCCTCCATGCGCTGGTATCTGACAGGTGTGGTCGTGTCCGGGTTCGGGACGACGGCGATGTGGCTGGTCTCCGGGATCTGGGTCAAGTCGCTGACGGGTTCCGACGGGCTCGCGGCCCTCACCGCCTTCGCCCTCTGGGCCCCCGCCCTCCTCGGGCCGCTGCTCGGCACGCTCGCGGACCGGGTGCGCCGCCGTCCGCTGCTGATCGCCCTCGACCTCGCCATGGTGGCGGTGCTGCCCCTCCTCCTCTGGGTGACCTCCGCCGACCGCGTGTGGCTGCTCTTCGCCGTCCTCGTCCTGTACGGGACGCAGGGCGCCGTCCATGACGCCGCCGAGCAGGCGCTGCTGTCGACCGGCTTCGACAAGGAGCGGCTCGGCTCGGTCAACGGGTGGCGGATGACGGCCAACGAGTCGATGAAGCTGATCGCCCCGCTGGCCGCGGCGGGGCTCTTCGCCCGGTACGGGGGCGGTCCCGTCGCCCTCCTCGACGCGGCGAGCTTCGCCCTCGCGGCGGGCGCCTTCGCCGCGATGCGGGTGCGCGAGGAGCGGCCGGTCCCGGCCGCGCGGGAGCCGGGGGCCGGGGGTCGGTCGTGGTGGCGGGAGACCGCCGAGGGCGTCCGGCTGCTCGCCGCCTCGCCGGTGCTGCGCCCGCTGGTCGCCACCGGGTCCTTCACGATGCTGCTCGCCGGGGTGAACGGGGCGGCGGTGTACGCGGTGGTGGACGGGCTCGGGCGGCCGGCGGCGTACGCGGGGGTGCTGTACGCGGTGCAGGGCGCCGGCTCGGTCCTGGCGGGCCTGACGACCGGACCGCTGCTGCGCCGGGTGCCGGAGCGGCTGCTCGCCGCGGCCGGGCTCGCGCTCTTCGCGGCGGCGGCCGGGGTGCGGGCGGTGCCGCACGAGGCGGCGGCCCTGGCGGCGAGCGCGGTGATCGGCCTCGGCATGCCGTGGGTCCTGGTGGCGACGATGACGGCGGTCCAGCGGGAGGCCCCGGCGGAGGCGGCCGGCCGCCTCGCGGCGACCGCGAACACCGCGCTCTTCGTCCCGAACGCCCTGGCCCTGGCCCTGGGCGCGGGCCTGGTCACCACCATGGACGTACGCCTCCTGCTCCCGGCCCTCGCGGTGGCGGGCCTCGCCTGGGCGCTCCGCGCGGCGACCGCGCCGGAGCGCGTGGCCGTGGCCTAGGCCGTGTCTTCCGGATCAGGGCCGGGCGTGCCAGGGGTCGCGGCCCCGGCCGTGATCCGCCGGACAGGCCCTGGCTCGGACCGTCTCGTGGTGCGTGCCCGCGGGGGGCCGGGGAGCATGGAAGGGACGTGGGTCAGGCGGGAGGAGGGCAGGGTGACGGCCGGTTCCTTCCCGGAGACGGGCACGGGGGCGGAGGAGGCAGGCACCGCCGTGCCCGGAAACGCCCGGTCCGGTGCCGGTTCCCCGCCCGGTTCCCCGTCCGGTTCCCCGCCCGGATCCCCGCCCGGTTCCCCGTCCGGATCCCCCTCCGGGACCGTCTTCGGCGGGCGGGGGCTGCTCGACGTGCTCGGCGTGGCCGCCGTGGTGGTGGACGCGACCGGGCGGATCGTGCTGTGGAGCCCGCAGGCGGAGGCCCTCTTCGGGTACCGGGCCGACGAGGCCCTGGGGCAGTACGTGGCCCGGCTGATCGTCGGCGAGGAGCACCGGGCCGAGGCGATGCGGCTCTTCGGCGAGGTCCTGGAGCGCGGCACCACCTGGGCGGGCACCTTCCCCGTACGGCACAAGGACGGGACGACCCGCCAGGTGGAGTTCCGCAACATGCGGCTCACCGACGACCTGGGCGACCTGTACGCGCTCGGCATCTGCGCCGACCGGACCGTCGTCGCCCGGATGGAGACGGAGCTGGCGCTCTCCGACCGGCTGGTCGACCAGTCCCCGCTGGGCCTCGCGGTCCTCGACACCGAGCTGCGGTACGTCCTGGTCAACCCGGCCCTCGAACGGTTCAACGGGCTGCCGGCCGACCGGCACCTGGGCCGCAGGCCCGCCGAGGTGCTGCCGGGCGTGGACGCGGCGCCGCTGGAGGCGGCGGCCCGGCGGGTCCTGGAGACCGGGGAGCCGCTGCTCGACCTCCAGGCGACGGGCGCCACCCCTGCCGACCCGGGCGGCGACCGGCACGCCTGGTCGGTGTCGTTCTACCGCCTGGAGGCGGCCGGCGGCCGGGTCCTCGGCGTGGCGGCCTGGGTGGTCGACGTCACCGAGCGGCACCGGGCGGACGCGGAGGCCGACCGGTCCCGGCGGGGGCTCGCCCTGATCGCGGACGCCTCGGCCCGGGTCGGCACCACCCTGGAGGTGGAGCGGACGGCCGACGAGCTGGCGTCGGTGGTGGTGCCGGCCCTCGCCGACGTGGCCGCCGTCGACGTCCTCGACTCGGTGCTCGCCCTGCGTCGGCCCGGCACCTCCGCGCAGGGCCCGGCGCTCTTCCGGGCGCTCGCGGTGAAGGCCGGGCACGACACGGAGGCGCTGGCGGCCGCCGACCCGCCGGGCTCGGTCGCGCTGTACGGCGCCGACCGGCTCGTGACCCGCTGCGTGCACACCGGGCGGCCGGTCCTGGTGGCCCGGGTCGGCCCCGAGGACCTGCCGCGGATCGCGCGCGGCCCCGAGGCCGCCGGGCGGCTCGCGCGGGCCGGGGTGCACTCGTACCTGGCGGTGCCGCTGATCGCGCGCGGCGAGGTGCTCGGGGCGCTCGACCTGAAGCGGGACCGGAACAGCCCGCTGCCGTTCGACGCGGACGACGTGCTGCTCGCCGTGGAGCTGGCGGCCCGCGCGGCCGTCAGCATCGACAACGCCCGCTGGTACCAGAGCATGCGGAACGCGGCCGTCACCCTCCAGCGCAGCCTGCTGCCCGGCGATCCGCCCGCCCGCCCGGGCCTCGCGGCGGCGGCCCGCTACCAGCCGGCGCAGGCGTCGAGCGAGGTCGGCGGGGACTGGTACGACGTGATCGCGCTGCCCGACGACCGGACGGCCCTGGTGGTCGGGGACGTGATGGGCAGCGGCATCGAGGCGGCGGCGACCATGGGCCGGCTGCGGACCGCCGTCCGCGCCTTCGCGGACCTCGGCCTCTCCCCCGGGCAGGTGCTGCGGCACCTGGACCGGATCGCGGTCGGCCTGGAGCCGTCCATCGCCACCTGCCTCTTCGCCGTGCACGATCCGGCGCGGCGGCGCTGCCGGATCTCCAACGCGGGCCATCTGCCGCCGGTGCGGCTCCCGGCCGACGGCCCCGCCGAGCTGGTCGCCGTCTCCACCGGGGTGCCGCTCGGCGTCGGCGGCGGCACCTTCCGCACCGCGCGGGTGCCGTTCCTCCCCGGCGACCGGCTCGTGCTGTACACGGACGGGCTGATCGAGACCCGGGACGCCCCCATCGACGAACGGCTCGCGCTGCTCGTCCGGCTCGTCGAGGCCACCCGGGAGCTGTCCCTGGAGGAGAGCTGCGACCGGCTCCTCCGGGAGCTGCGCCGCCCCGGCGCCCAGGACGACGTGGCGCTGCTCATCGCCCGGAGCACCGGATGACGGCCCGCCGGGACGGTGCGCGCCCGGGGCACGGCTCCGGGCTGCGGAGCGTCGCCGGGCAGGTCCTCGCCCTGGAGGCGCTGATCGCCCTCCTGGTGATCGTGGCGGCGGTGCTCGTCACCTTCCAGCAGGCCCGCGGCGACGTGCTGCGGGACGCCCGGACGCGGTCGCTCGCGGTGGCGGAGGCCTTCGCGAAGGCGCCCGGCGTGGACGCGGCGCTGACCTCGCCGGACCCGACGGCGGCGCTCCAGAAACGGGCGGAGCAGACCCGGGTGGCGACCGGGGTGGACTTCGTCGCGGTCCTCGGCCGGGACGGGGTGCGGTACACGGACGCCGTGCCGGAGCTGATCGGCGAGCGGGCGACCGGCGACCTGTCGCGGGCGGTGGAGGACGGCGAGTCGTTCACGGAGACCTTCCGCGGCTCGCCGACCGACGCCGTGCGGGCCGTGGTGCCGGTGGTCGCCGACGACGGCCGGATCGTCGGCATGGTGACGAGCGGCATCGAGGTGCAGTCGATCAGCGAGGTGGTCCAGGGCCGCCTCGTGGTCCTCCTCGCGGCGGGCGGCGGCGCGCTGCTGCTCGCGGTGGGCGGCGCGGCGCTGGTGTCGCGGCGGCTGCGGCGCCAGACGCACGGCCTGGGCCCGAGCGAGATGACCCGGATGAAGGAGCACCACGAGGCGGTGCTGCACGCGGTCCGCGAGGGCGTGCTGATCGTCGGCGCGGACCGGCGGCTGCTGCTCGCCAACGACGAGGCGCGGCGGCTCCTCGGCCTGCCGGCGGACGCCGAGCGGCGCCCGGTCTCCGAGCTCGGGCTCGATCCCCGTACGGTCGAGCTCCTGGAGTCCGGGCGGACCGCGACGGACGAGGTGCACCGGGCGGGCGACCGGCTGCTCGCGGTCAGCGTGCGGCCCACCGCCCCGGACGGCTCCGGCGTGGGCAGCGTGATGACGATGCGGGACACCACCGAGCTGGCCGCGCTCTCCGGTCGGGCGGCGGTGGCCAGGGGCCGGCTCCAGCTGCTGTACGAGGCGGGGGTGCGGATCGGGACGACGCTGGAGGTGGTGAGGACCGCGGAGGAGCTGGCGGAGGTCGCGGTGCCGCGCTTCGCGGACTTCGCCACGGTGGAGCTGCTCGAACCGGTACTGCGGGGCGAGGAGCCGCCGCAGGACGCGACGCTGGCGGAGATGCGCAGGACCGCGCTGAGCGGCGTACGGGAGGAGCAGCCGCTGCAGCCGGTCGGCGAGGTGATCCGCTTCCACGTGCCGAGCACGCCGATGGCGACGGCGCTCGCCGAGGGGCACGCGGTGGTGCAGGCGGAGCTGGCGGCGGCGGACGGCTGGCGGGCGCAGGACCCGGAGGGGGCGGCCCGGGCGCTGGCGTACGGGATGCACTCGCTGCTCACGGTGCCGCTCCTGGCCCGGGACGTGACCCTGGGGATGGCGAACTTCTGGCGGGCGGACACGGCGGAGCCGTTCGGGGAGGAGGACCTGGAGTTCGCGGAGGAGCTGGCGGCGCGGGCGGCGGTGGCAATCGACAACGCCCGGCGGTTCACCCGGGAGCACGCGATGGCGGTGACGCTCCAGCGGAGCCTGCTGCCGAGGGTGCTGCCCGAGCAGAACGCGGTGGAGGTGTCGTACCGCTACCTGCCCGCGAAGGCGGGGGTGGGCGGCGACTGGTTCGACGTGATCCCGCTGCCGGGGGCGCGGGTGGCGCTCGTGGTGGGCGACGTGGTGGGGCACGGGCTGCACGCGGCGGCGACGATGGGCCGGCTGCGGACGGCGGTGCACAACTTCTCGACGCTCGACGTGCCGCCGGAGGAGATCCTCGGCCATCTGGACGAGCTGACCGGGCGGATCGACGAGGAGGGCGAGCCGGCCCCGGGAGGCGACGGCGGACGGGGGCGGGGGCAGGAGACCATCACCGGCGCGACCTGTCTGTACGCGATCTACGACTCGGCGTCCGGGGTGTGCACGGTGGCGAGCGCCGGCCATCCGGGGCCCGCGGTGGTGGACGCGGAGGGGCGGGTGGAGTTCCCGCCGCTGGCGCCGGGGCTGCCGCTGGGGCTCGGGCTCGGGGACGTGCCGTTCGAGTCGACGGAGCTGCGGCTCGCGGAGGGCAGCAACCTGGTGCTGTTCACGGACGGGCTCCTGGAGGACCGGGGGCGGGACGTGGGGACGGGGCTGCGGCTGCTGCGCCGGACCCTGGAGCGGCCGGCCCGGAGCCCCGAGCAGATCTGCGCGGACGTGCTCGCGAACCTGCTGTCGCCGACGCCCCGGGACGACATCGCGCTGCTCGTGGCCAGGACCCGGCGGCTGCCGGCGGACCGGATCGCGGAGTGGGAGGTCGCCCGGGACCCGGCGGCGGTGTCGCCGGTGCGGAACGCGGCGGCGGCCAAGCTGGCGGAGTGGGGCCTCGACGAGGCGGTCTTCGCGGTGGAGCTGATCCTCAGCGAGCTGGTCACCAACGCGGTGCGGTACGGGGTGGAACCGGTGCGGGTGCGGCTGCTGTACGACCGGACGCTGGTGTGCGAGGTGTCGGACGGCAGCAGCACCTCGCCGCATCTGCGGCACGCGGCGGACACGGACGAGGGCGGCCGCGGGCTGTATCTGGTGGCGCGGTTCGCCGAGCGGTGGGGCACACGGTACGGGCGGCGCGGCAAGACGATCTGGGCGGAGCTGCGGGTCGGCGGGGACGGCGGCCCGGACGTCGCCGGTCCCGGGCCCGCGCCGTCGGCGCCCCTGGACCTGGACGCGCTGGAGAAGCTGGCCTGGTGACGGGGCGGGCCGCGCCGAAAGACAGCCCCATGGTATACCAAACGGGTTGTGTCCGAGCCCGAAGGAGACCCCCGTGAGCCCCACGCCCCGCACCGCGACCCTCTTCCACGGCGTACGGCCCTTCGGCGGGCCGGCCGGCGAGCTGATCGCCGTCGACGGGGTGCTCGTCGCGGAGGTCCCCGAAGGGGCGGTCGTCGAGCGGGTCGACGGCGGCGGGCGGCTCGCCCTGCCGACCCTGGTCGACGCGCACATCCACCCGGACAAGACCTCCTGGGGCGAGCCCTGGCACCGCCGCCGCCCCGCCGCCGGCATCGCCGAGTACGTCGCCGGGGACGTGGAACTCGCCCGCTCGCTGCCCACGCCGGTGGGCGAGCGGGCGCTGCGCCTGATGTCCCACGCGGCGGCGCGGGGCACCCGCGCCATGCGGGCCCACGCGGACGTGGCCCCCGCCTACGGCCTCGCCGGCATCGAGGGCATCGCCGACGCCGCCGCGAGGCTGGCCGGGATCGTCGACGTCGAGCTGGTCGCCTTCCCGCAGCACGGCGTGGTCCGCGAACCGGGCGCGGCGGAGTTGCTCGCCGAGGCGGCGGCGAGCGGTCTGGTCAGCCATCTGGGCGGCATCGACCCGACCGGATTCGACGCCTCCGGCGGCCGGGACGGCGACCAGCTGGGCCTGGTCTTCGGCCTCGCCGAGAAGCACGGCCTGGGGCTCGACATCCACCTCCACGACCGGGGCGAGCCGGGCCTCGCCGTGATCCGGGACATCGCCGCCCGCACCCGCGCGGCCGGGCTGCACGGCAGGGTGGCGGTGGCACACGCCTTCGCGGTGGCGGGCCTCGAAGGCCGGGAGCTCGACGAACTGGCCGACCTGCTCGCGGAGTCCGGCGTCGCGCTGACCACGGTCGCCCTGGGCGAGACGACGATCCTGCCGTTCCGGCGGCTCGCCGAGCGCGGGGTGACGGTCGGCCTCGGCTCGGACGGCGTCCGCGACAGCTGGAGCCCGTACGGCGACGCCGACATGCTGCACCGCGCCTGGCTGGCCGGCTGGGCCCTGGACGCCCGGCTCGACGAGGAGCTCGAAGCCTGCTTCGCGCTCGCCTCGCACGGCGGCGCCGCGCTCCTGGGCCTGCCGGCCGCCGATCTGCGCCCCGGCTCCCCGGCCGACTTCATGCTGGTCGAGGGCGAGTGCCTGCCGCAGGTCGTGGTGGACCTGCCGCGCCGCGACCTGGTGGTCCGCGCGGGCCGGGTGGTGGCCAGGGACGGCCGCCTGGTCGGCTAGGCCGTGCCTTTCGGATCAGGTCGGATCAGCTCGCGGTGCCAGGCGCCGCGAGCCCGGCATGATCCGGAAGACACGGCCTGACCGAGCTCGGCCAAGGCGGTGCGGACCGCCGCCAGGTCGGCGTCGGAGGCCAGGCCCGCGTGGTAGAGGCGGAGTTCGGTGGCGCCGTCGGCGAGGGCCCGGCGGGCGTCCTCGGCGAGCCGGCCGGGGGCGCCGCCCATGCCGGCGACGACGGAGAGGTTGGCGGCGACGGTGCCGCCGGGCGGCCGGTGGGCGGCGAAGGCGGCGAGCCGGCCGGGCCGGGCCACCACGCCGTCGGCGAGGCCGAGGACGTGCGCCGGGTCGGTGCCGGCGTCCGCGCCGCAGCGGTACGGGTCCGGGTCGGCGTGCAGCAGGATCCGGAAGCCGGGCGGGGCGGCGGCCCGTACGGCGGCGACGGCCGCCTCCTGGAAGGAGCGGGCGGTCGCGGTACGCCATGCGAGGACGGGCTCGGCGAGCTCGCCGAGCTCCCCGGCGGGCCCGGTGCCGGTCCAGACGGGCGCGAGGGCGGTGCGGACGGCGGCGGCCAGCGCGTCCGGGTCGGCGCCCCCGTCCGCGTACCCCCGCCGGCAGTGCGGGCAGAAGCAGAGCGACAGCAGCGACTGGGCGCGGTCGTCGAGCGGGACGCCGCCGGTCTTGTCGTGGGCGTGCAGATGGGCGTAGCCGTACCAGCCGCAGGACTCCAGCTCGGTGCCGGTCGCGCCGGGGCGGACGGCGGCCTCGGCGGCGAGGTCGACGAGCAGGGCCCGGACCTCGGGGTGGGCGATGCAGGGGGCCCACGGGTAGCGGTCGCCGTGGGCGTTGACGACGGAGGTGTCCGGATGGTCGGCGCCGAGCCGGGAGTTGTGGGCGAGGACGACCCAGCTGTGCACGTCGAGACCGGTGCCGTCGAGCGCCTCCGCGGCCCGCGCCCAGGCGTCGCCCGGAGCCCAGCCGCCCGCCGGGTACGGGGCGAGCCGGCGGCCGGCCCAGCGCGCCGGGTCCGGCGGGTAGAGCACGGCGGCGTGCTCGGCGGCGACGACCCGCCGGGCCGGGTGGCGGGGGCTGAGCGCCCGGGTGGAGTGGTACGCGGCGGCCAGCGTCACCTGGCGCACGCCGAGCCCGGCGAGGAGCGCGGGGGCGGCGGGGTCGCCGTCGACGTCCCAGGGATACAGGAAGGCTCCCGTACGGGGGCGGGCGGGGCTGGTCACGGGCGCTCCGAGGGTACGCGTCACACGGCGGCTCATACGTTCACATCCATGAACGCCCCGCGAACGCTAACCGCGCACAAGGCCCCGGTCAAGCCCTGAAACCCCCGCAGGACCGCATCTTGACGCCCCCTCACCCCCTCCCTAGCGTGTCCACGTCCATGAATGCGCGACCCTTCCGGCCGAGGAGTACCACCGATGCCCGCACCCCGCACCCTTCTGCTCACCGGTGCCGCCGGCGGCGTCGGCACCCTCATGCGGGGCCTGCTCCCGGAGTACGGCTACGAGCTCCGCCTCCTCGACGTCGCGCCCGTGCCCGACGCGCCGGACGCGACCGTCGCCGACCTCGCCGACCGGAAGGCGGTACGGGAGGCGGTGCGCGGGGTGGACGCGATCGTGCACCTCGCGGGCATCTCCGTGGAGGCCGACTTCGACGCGATCGTCGCGGCGAACGTCACCGGCCTCCACCGGCTCTACGAGGCGGCCCGCGAGGAGGGCGTCCGCCGCGTCGTCTTCGCCTCCAGCAACCACGCCGTCGGCTTCACCCGCCGACCGCGCGACGGCGAACCCCTGGTCCCGGTCACCACCCCGCACCGGCCCGACACCTACTACGGCCTCTCCAAGTGCTTCGGCGAGGACCTGGCGCAGCTGTACTGGGACCGGCACGGCATCGAGACGGTCTCGGTACGCATCGGCTCCTGCTTCCCCGAGCCGACGACGGTCCGCATGCTGTCCCTCTGGCTCAGCCCCGCGGACTGCGCGCGCCTGCTGCACGCGGCGCTCACGGCGGAGTCCGTCGGGCACACGGTGGTGTACGGCTCCTCGGCCAACACCCGCGGATGGTGGGACCTGGCGCCCGCCCGTGCCCTCGGCTACACCCCCGAAGACGACTCCGAACCCCACGCCCCCCGCCTCCTCTCGACCCACCTCCCCACCCCGGAAGACGACTACCTCGGCGGCACCTTCACCGCCCCCTGACCCCGCAGGCCCCGCGCCCGCCACCCCTGTGGGCATACGTCCCCGCAGGGCGGTGCCCACCCGCAGGCCCCGCGCCCGGCGTCCCTGTGGGCATACGTCCCGCAAGGGCGGGACGGGTGGGCACAGGGACGGCGCCCCCTGCCGCGCCTCGGCTTCCCGTGCCCGAACCCGCACCCGATGTACGGCTCCGTACGGGTGCGGGTTCAGGCCCGGAAGCGGAGGCACCCGCTAACGGTGCCGTTCCGTTGTGCCCACCCGTTCCGCCCCAGCGGAACGTATGCCCACAACGGAACGGCGGCGGCGACGGGTGGGCACCGCCCCAGCGGAACGATTGCCCACAACGGAACGGCGGCGCGGCGCGTGCGCCCACAACGGAACGGCGGCGGCGCTTCAGGGGCGGTACAGGTCGTGGCCCGTCCAGCTGCCGAGGGGGGTTGCGACGCGTACCCGGAGGCCCGCGTCGTCGGCGAGTTCGGCCATCTCCAGGACGGGGATGTGCCCCGGCTTGCCCTGCCGCGGCGTCAGGACCCAGATCGACCCGCCCTCCACCAACGGCCCCGCCTCGTCCGTCAGCTCGGACACCAGGTCCCCGTCCCCCTCCCGCCACCACCACAGCACCGCGTCCGCCACCTCCTCGGAGGTGTCGTCCAGCAGCTCCCGTCCCGTCACCCGCCGGACGTCGTCCCGGATCTCGTCGTCGGTGTCGTCGTCCGCGCCGATCTCCCGTACCGCCTGCCCCGCCCTGAGGCGCATCGTCTCCGCGTAACCCATCGACCCGCCCTTCTGCGACTCCCCGCGGGCCGACCGTACGAAGGGGTCGAAGAGGCTGTCCAGAGGCGGGAATCCGGCATCGCCGCGTTCCTCGGCGCCCCGGAGGGACAGCGTGCTCCCGAGGCGCGCCGCGGGCCCGGCCGGTGATACGGGGGAGCCGGCCGGGCCCGGTTCGACGGCGCGCGCTGGCAGCGCCGGACGCATCCACCGTAGGCGGCCACCAAGATCGCCGCGAGCCGCCTAACGCGGCCTCTGTCCGGAATGCGCGGTCGACGGGTGCGCGCGGGGGCACAGGGGCGCACCGGACCGCGTCAGGGGGCCGTCCGCAGCGTCCGGGAGGGGGACTCGCCGAAGCGCTCGCGGTAGCGCGCGGCGAAGCGGCCCTGGTGGGCGAAGCCCCAGCGCCAGGCGACCTCGCTGACGCTCACCTCGTCCGGTTCGGCCGCCCGCAGCTCCTCCCTGACCCGTTCGAGCCGGACCTCGCGGACGTACGCCATCGGCGACATCCCGACGTACTCCCGGAAGGACTCCTGGAGGCGGCGGACGCTCACGCGCGCGTGGAGGGCGAGTTCGGTGGTGGTGAAGGGGTGCTCGGGGCGCTCCAGGACCGCGTCCATGGCCCGCTTGACCGGGGCCGGGCGGCGCGGCCCGGCGGGGTGGGCGAGCTCGTCCCGCCAGGGGTGCTCGGCGGCCAGGAGCAGGCCGTTGAGCAGCGCCTCCTGGAGGGGGCGGGCGACGAGTTCGTGGTGGGCGAGGCCCTCCCCGGCGAGCGCCTCGGCGGCGACCCGGCGGGCGAAGCGCACCCAGCTCAGGCCCGGGCCGCGCGAGATGTCGAGGCCGGACCGGAAGGCGAGGCCGCCCTGCGGCGGGCGGCCGAGGAGGCTCTCCAGGCGGTCGCGCAGCTCGGCGGCGCCGACCTTGACGGAGAGGATCCGCCCGTCGCCGCTCCACCGGTCGAGGAAGGTGTCGCCGGCGGGGTCGAGGAGCAGCGCGTCGCGGGCGGAGGCGTACACGGCGGGGCCGTGGCCCTGGCGCATCTCCATGGTGCCGCTGAGCGGCGCGTTGACGTGGTACGCGCCGAGCTCGCCGAAGCTCATCCGGACGTCGGCGCCGCAGCTCAGGTCGCCGATGACGAGCGGCCCGAACTCGACGATGTCGAACCGGGCGGCGAAGGAGCGGTGCTCGTCGACGACGTCCATCCGGCTCGTGTAGTAGCGCGCGTCGAGTTCCTGACGCGCCTCGTCGACGTCCCCGGTCGTAAAAGAGTTCCCACCCACTGCACCCACGGTGCGAAAGATAATTCATATGACGGACCTGCCCCGGGGCGGGCAGGATGCCCGGCATGCCACGACCCCAGGGATTCACGTACGAGGAGCGCAAGGACGGTTCCGTCGTCCTCACCCACCACGGCCGCCCCGCGGGGGTGCTGCGCGGTGCCAGGGCGGCGAAGTTCCTGGCCGAGGCGGAGTCCGGCGACGTCCAGCTGCTGCTGGCCCGCTGGACGGGGGCGTACCGTTTCGGCAACGAGCGGCAGGCCAGGAACCATCCCCGTAACCAGGGTGGCCGAACCCGTCGCGGGTAAGGGAACGGCAAAGCGCCCCGGAGCGTTAGGCCTGGCATGACCGCAATGACCCCCGGCTCGAACCTCCCGCTCACCACCCCCCGCGTGGCGGTGGACGTCGCCGCCCCCGTGCGGCTCGACGTCTCGGGCCTGCTGCTCGGCGCCAACGGCAAGGTGCGCTCGGACGACGACTTCATCTTCTACAACCAGCCCGCGGGCCCCGGTGTCACCTACCGCTCCGGCGGCGGCACGGCGCCGGACGCGATCCTGGTGGACACCGGCGGCCTGCCCGCCGGCATCGAGAGGATCGTGGTCACGGCCAGTCCGGACGCCGCAGGACAGACCTTCCAGGGCATCGAGCCCACCGCGACCGTCCGCGACGCCGACAGCGGCGCGGTCATCGCCACCTTCACCCCGCCGCAGCTGGCCACCGAGACGGCCCTGGTGGTCGTCGAGATCTATCTGCGCAACGGCGCGTGGAAGGTCCGCGCCGTCGGCCAGGGGTACGCGAACGGCCTGGCCGGCATCGCCACCGACTTCGGCGTGAGCGTGGACGAGGAGCCCGCCGCCGCCCCGGTCCCGCCGGCTCCGGTGGCGCCGCCCGCGCAGACGGTGCCCTCCTTCACTCCCCCGCCGATGCCGCCGGCCCCGCCGGTGGACCCGCGGCTCGCCGCCGCGGCCCCGGCCGCCGCCGCGCCCGCGCCCGCCGCCACCGGCAAGATCAACCTCGACAAGGGCCGGGTCAGCCTCCAGAAGAACCAGACGGTGTCGCTGGTCAAGGGCGGCCGTCCGCTGCTCTCCCAGGTGAAGATGGGCCTCGGCTGGGAGCCCGCGTACCGGGGCAAGGACATCGACCTGGACGCCTCGGTCATCGCGTACGGCCCCCAGCGCAACCACCTGGACAGCTGCTACTTCGGCAAGCTGACCATCCTCGGCGGGGCGGTCCGGCACTCCGGGGACAACCTGACGGGCGAGGGCGCGGGCGACGACGAGGTCATCACCGTCGACCTCGGCCGGCTGCCCGCCGACGCCACCGGCCTGGTCTTCACGGTGAACTCCTTCTCCGGGCAGAAGTTCACCGAGGTCGCCAAGGCGTACTGCCGGCTGATGGACGCGGCGACCGGCGAGGAGCTGGTCCGCTTCGACCTGACCTCCGCCGAGCCGCAGACCGGCGTGATGATGGCCAAGCTCATCAAGCAGTTCACCGGCGAGTGGGAGATGACGGCGATGGGCGACTTCGTGAAGTCGCGGACGGTCCGGGGCATGGTGAAGCCGGCCGCCCAGGCGCTCTGAGCGGCCGCAGGGGCCTCAGAACAGCGCGCTGTAGGCGTTGAGGGCGGGCTGGCCGCCGAGGTGGGCGTAGAGCACGGTCGAGTCGCGGCCGATCTCGCCCCGGTCCACCAGGTCGATCAGGCCCGCCATCGACTTCCCCTCGTAGACGGGGTCGGTGACCATGCCCTCGGTGCGGGCGGCGAGCCGCATCGCGTCGAGGGTGGCCTCGTCCGGGACGCCGTAGACGCCGGCGTGGTAGCGCTCGTCGAGCTCCACGTCGGCGCCGGTCAGCTCGCGCTCGACGCCGATGAGGGCGGCGGTGTCCCGGGCGATGCGGGTGATCTGCTCGTGGGTCTCGGCGGGCTTCGCGGAGGCGTCGACGCCGATGATCCGGCGCGGCCGGCCGCCCTCCTCGGCGAGCGCGGCGAAGCCGGCGACCATGCCGGCCTGGGTGGAGCCGGTCACCGAGCAGACGACGACCGTGTCGAAGAAGACGCCGAGCTCCCGCTCCTGCTCGGCCACCTCGTAGGCCCAGTCGGCGAAGCCGAGGCCGCCGAGCGGATGGTCGGAGGCGCCGGCCGGGATCGCGTACGGCTTCCCGCCGCCCTCCTCGACCTCGCGCAGGGCCTGCTCCCAGCTCTCCTTGAAGCCGATCCCGAAGCCGGCCCGCACCAGCCGCACGTCGGCGCCGGCGAGCCGGCTGATCAGGATGTTGCCGACCTTGTCGTAGACGGCGTCGGGCCACTCGACCCAGCTCTCCTGCACCAGCACGCACCTGAGCCCGGCGCGGGCGGCGACGGCGGCGACCTGGCGGGTGTGGTTGGACTGCACGCCGCCGATGGAGACGAGGGTGTCGCAGCCTTGTGCGAGCGCGTCCGCGACCAGGTACTCCAGCTTGCGCGTCTTGTTCCCGCCGTACGCGACACCGGAGTTGCAGTCCTCGCGCTTGGCCCACAGCGCGGCCCCGCCGAGATGGTGCGCGAGCCGCTCCAGCGGATGCGTCGGCGAGGGCCCGAAGAGAAGCGGGTAACGGTCGAAGTCGCTGATCGGCACGGCTGGCTCTCCCTGGGACGACGGACGGAACGACGAGGGGTACGACTCCGAGGACGGAGGCACGGGGCGACGCGGGCCCTGCTCCGCGGGCGCGGGCGGGTCAGACCGGGGCGGGGATGCCGGTGACCTCGGCCACCTCGATGGCGTCGTCGGCCAGCTGTTCGAGCGCGGCCCAGATCTCGCTGGTGATGCGGACGGCCGCCTCCGCGTCGCCCGCGGCGCAGGCGTCGATGAGGCGGGCGTGGAGCTCGACGGAGCCGCAGCTGCCGGAGTCGCCGAAGAGCCGGCGCTCGACCCGGCGGATCAGCGGGGTGTAGCGGGCGATGGTGGCGGCGGCCGCGTGGTTGCCGCTGGCGCCGACGAGGACCTGGTGCAGCTCGTCGTCGGCGGCGAGGGCTGCCTCGACGTCGGAGGCCAGGACGGCGGCGGCGAAGCGCTCGTTGGCCTCGCGCATGGCGCGGATGGCCTCGGGGCCGAGGAGCGGCACGGCGGTGCGGGCGGCGAGTTCGTGCATCACCCGCACCACGGAGGCGGCGTCCCGGACGATCCGGCTGACCGGCCGGGTGACCCGGGTGTAGCTCTGCGGCTTGGTCTCCACCAGGCCCTCGACGGTGAGCCGGGCGAGGGCGTCGCGGACGGGGGCGCGGGAGAGCCCGAGGCGGTCGGCGAGGTCGCAGTCCTTGAGCAGCGCGCCGGGGGCGAGTTCGCCGCGCACGATCGCCTCGCGCAGCGATTCGTAGGCCCGGTCGCGCAGCAGGGTCCGGCCCACGGGCCGCAGAGCGTCGTCCATGGACTGACAGGTTAGATGTCAGTCCATGGAGGCGACAGGGGGTCGGGGAAGTCGGCGGGAACCCGTCGCGGACCCGACGGGGTGTCAGCGGCGGGGCTGGCGGCGCCAGGGACCGGTGATCGCGACCATGATGCCCGGGTTCTGGATGGAGGCGTACAGGGTGTCGCCGTCGGGCGAGAAGACGACGCCGGCGAACTCGCTGTCGTTGAGGTCGTTGCGCGCGATCGGGTAGGTGCGGCCCGAGCCGGTGGCGCCGACGAGGTGCTGGACGCCCTCGCCGTCCTCGGCGATGACGAGACCGCCGTACGGGGAGACGGTGATGTTGTCCGGGGAGTCGTAGGCGCCGTCCTGCTCGGGCGCGGGGTTCACGCCGAACAGCACCTTGAGGGTGAGGGTGCGGCGCTTGGGGTCGTAGAACCAGACCTGGCCGTCGTGGTCCTCGCCGGGGCTCTCCTCACGGGCGTACGAGGAGACGACGTACGTGCCGCCGTCGGCCCACCACATGCCCTCCAGCTTCCGGCCGCGGGTGACCTGGCCTTCGGTGAACTGCTTGCGGACGGGCGTGGTGCGGGCGTCGCGGTCGGGGACGTCGACCCAGTCGACGCCGTACACGGTGCCGATCCGGGTGGCGCGGGAGAGGTCGTCGACGAACCGCCCGGCGGAGTCGATGCACCGGGCGGCCTGGAGCACGCCGGCGTCGTCGGCGAGGGTGCGCAGCCTGCCGCGGCCGTGCTCGAAGCCCTGCGGCGGGACCCAGCGGAAGAGGAGGCCGTTGGGCTTGGAGGCGTCCTCGGTGAGGTAGGCGTGGCCGCGCCTGGGGTCGATGACGACGGCCTCGTGGTCGTAGCGGCCGAAGAACTTGAGGGGCTTGGGGTCGAGGTTGGCCCGGCGGTCGCGGGGGTCGACCTCGAAGACGTACCCGTGGTCCTTGGTCATGCCGTTCTTGCCGGCGAGGTCGGAGTTCTCCTCGCAGGTCAGCCAGGTGCCCCAGTCCGTGCGGCCGCCGGCGCAGTTGGTGGAGGTGCCGGCGATGCCGACCCACTCGGCGACGCTGCCGTCGCGGTGCACCTCGACGACGGTGCAGCCGCCGGCCGCCTTCGGGTCGTAGACGAGACCCTCGGCGAGCGGGACGGGGAACTCCACCTTGGCGCGGTCGCCCTTGATCTCGTGGTTGTTCACGAGGTACGTGGTGCCGCGCGGCCCGGCGAAGGCGGCGGTGCCGTCGTGCTTGGCCGGGGTGAACTCGCCGCTCTCCAGGCGGGTGACGCCGGTGCGGGTGATCACGCGGTAGGCGAAGCCCTCGGGCAGCGCGAGGATGCCCTCGGGGTCGGCGACGAGCGGGCCGTAGCCGAGGCGGTCGTGACCGTGACCGTGGCCGTCGTCGTGGCCGTGGTCGTGGTCGTGGCCGTGGTCGTGTCCGTGGGCGTCCTCGTCGCCCGCGAGGGCCTCGGGGGCGGTGGCGAGGACGCCGACGGCGCCGGTGAGCGCGAGGCCCGCGACGGCGGACCTCCGCGTGAACTCTCTGCGGTTGAGGGCCATGGTGTGCGGTCTCTCCCCTGCTGCTGGCCGGTTGTCGCGCACACCCTCGCGCGCCCACGGGAACGGCGGCTGAACGCCACGGGAACGTCCGCGGAGCGCCTCCCCCCGGACCGGGGGAGGACACCCGCCCACCCGGCACGGGCGGCCCCGGACGGGGGTCAGGCCGCGCCGGTGCGGGAGCGGGCCTTGAAGGCGGCCTTGCGGGCCTCCTTGGCGGACGTCCTGTCCGGGTGGAGCCGGCCGATCGCGTCGAGGACCTCGGCCGTGTACGGGTGCTCGACCCGCCAGGCGGTCTCCAGGAAGCCGGTGTGGCGGCTCGTCAGGCCCTCGACGAGCTCCCGGAGTTCCTCCAGGTCGCCGCCGGCGTCGAGCTGGGCGGCGATGGTGTCCACGGCGAGCCAGAAGATCATGGACTCCGGCGGGGCGGGGACGTCCGCCGCGCCCCGCTCGGCGAGCCAGACGCGGGCGAGGCCGCCGAGCTCGGGGTCGTCGAGGACCGCGCGGACCACCGGCTCGGCCTCGGCGCCGACGAGGGCGAGGGCCTGCTGGCAGTGGAGGCGGCGGAGCGGGGAGGCGGGGTCGGAGCCGCGGGCGGCGGCGAGGAGTTCGGCGGCGGCGGGCACCGGCTCACGCCCGTCGAGCCAGGCCTCGGTCTCGGCGCGGGCGGCGGCCTCCGGGTAGCCGGTGAGCCCGGTGAGGAGGGTCTCGGCGTCCTTCTCCGCGAGGTCGCCGACGGCGGGGGCGTCCACGCCGGCCTCGACCATGCGGGTGCGGACGCCGTAGAGGCCGAGCGGGGTGAGCCGGACCATGCCGTAGCGGGAGACGTCCTCGTCGTCGACGGGCGGGGCGGGCTCCTCGCCCTCCTCGGCCATCAGGGCCTCGTCGACGGGCTGGTACTCGACGAGGCCGATCGGCTCCAGGAGCCGGAACTGCTCGTCGAGCCGCATCATCGCGTCGGAGACCTGCTCCAGGACGTCGTCGGTGGGCTCGCCCATGTCGTCGGGGACGACCATGGAGGCGGCGAGCGCGGGCAGCGGCACGGGCCCCTCGCCGGGGCCGGCCTCGCTGACGGTCAGCAGGTAGAGGTTGCCGAGGACGCCCTCCAGGAATTCGGCCTCCGCCTCCGGGTCCCAGTCGAGGGTGTCGAGGTCGAGGCCGCCGTCCTCGTCGAGCAGCGGCTCCAGGTCGTCGAGGACGGGCGCGACGGCGTCGGCGAAGACGGCCTCGAAGGCGTCGAGCCAGAGCGCGAGCACGTCCTTCGGCGCGCCGCCGGTGACGACGGCGAGGTTCTCGCCGGGGGCCGCGGTGCCGGGGGTGTCGTCGTCGGCGCCGTCCTCGACGTCGACGAGGCCGGTGTCGACGGCGAGCCGCCAGGCGTCGCCCGCCCAGTACTCGGCGTCCTCGTCGTCGCCGAGGCCGAGGACTCCGACGGCGTCCGGCAGCTGCTCGTCGACGAGTTCGCCGCCGGCGCCGACCCGGGTGTCGGGTCCGGCCCAGCGGGCGAGGCGGACGGCGTGGGCGAGGAGGGGGGCGGCCAGGGCGTCCCGAGCCAGCTCCGCGTCCGAGGGCAGCCGAACGGGGGGAAGGGTGGGGTGCTCCGCAGCCATGTGGGGGACTCCTCGACGCGTGCGTGGACCGGTGTAGGGGATCGCAATGGGGACCGGCGGGAAACCGGTCCGGTACCGGTGGGACCGGCTTCCTCAGCGTAGACGCATCCGGGGGGCCTCCCGACGGTTCACGGGCCCGTCAGCCTTCGTACACCCGTCGACCCTTGACAAGTGGTGGGCTCTCGAAAGAGATTGACGCGCGTAGATCTCTCTGCCGTTCCTCCAAGCACCCTCGGAGCCTCCTGATGTCTTCCTCCATACCGAGAACCGCCGCCGTCTCCGCGGTCGTCGCGGCCGCCCTCGCGGCCGGACTGCTCGTCGGCTCGCAGACCGCCGCGGCCGAGGACGCCGCCGCGGTCCGCATCCACGACGTCCAGGGCACGACGCGGGTCTCGCCGCTGGTCGGTAAGCAGGTCACCGGGGTGACGGGCATCGTCATCGGTGTCCGCGGCTACGGCTCCTCGCGCGGCTTCTGGATGCAGGACCCGCAGGGCGACGAGAACCCGGCCACCAGCGAGGGCCTGTTCGTCTTCACGGGCTCCGCCCCGACGGTCGCGGTCGGCGACGCGGTCAGCGTCGACGGCACGGTCACCGAGTACGTCCCCGGCGGCCTGAAGTCCGGCAACCAGTCGCTGACCCAGCTCTCCCGCCCCAAGATCACGGTGGTCTCGCAGGGCAACGCGCTGCCCGCCCCGGTCACCATCGCCCCCTGGTCGGTGCCGGACGCCTACGCGCCCGCGGGCGACCCGGCGAACGGCGGCTCGATCAACGGCCTGGAGCTGGACCCCGAGACGTACGCCCTGGACTACTACGAGTCCCTGGAGGGCACCAACGTCCGCGTCGGCTCCTCGCGGGTGGTCGGCGCCACCGACCCGTACTCCGAGCTGTGGGTCACGGTGAAGCCCTGGGAGAACGACAACGAGCGCGGCGGCACGGTCTACGGCTCCTACGAGTCTCAGAACACCGGCCGGCTCCAGATCCAGTCGCTGATCCCGCTCGCCCAGCAGCCGTTCCCGAAGGCGAACGTCGGCGACTGGCTGGCCGGTTCGACCGAGGGCCCGCTCGACTTCAACCAGTACGGCGGCTACACGCTCACCGCCCGCACGATCGGCACCGTCCAGGACATGGGCCTGGAGCGCGAGGTCACCGAGCGGCAGCACAAGAACGAGCTGGCCGTGGCCACGTACAACGTGGAGAACCTCGACCCGAGCGACCCGCAGGAGAAGTTCGACGCGCTCGCGAAGGCGGTCGTCGAGAACCTCGCCGCCCCGGACATCCTCGCCCTGGAGGAGATCCAGGACGACAACGGCGTCAAGAACGACGGCACGGTCTCGGCCGGCCAGACGCTGAAGAAGTTCACGGACGCGATCGTGGCGGCCGGCGGCCCGGCGTACGAGTGGCGCGGGATCGACCCGGAGAACAACAAGGACGGCGGCCAGCCCGGCGGCAACATCCGTCAGGTCTTCCTCTTCAACCCCGAGCGGGTCTCCTTCGTGGACCGCGCGGGCGGCGACGCGACCACCCCGACCGGTGTCACCGGCTCGAAGGGCCGCGCCGCCCTCACCCTCTCCCCCGGCCGGATCGACCCGGCGAACACCGCCGCCTGGGAGTCCAGCCGCAAGCCGCTCGCGGGCGAGTTCACCTTCCGCGGCCGGACGGTCTTCGTCGTCGCCAACCACTTCGGCTCGAAGGGCGGCGACGAGTCGCTCGTCTCCCACCACCAGCCGCCGAACCGTTCCTCCGAGGAGCAGCGCCTCCTCCAGGCGCAGGCCGTCAACGCCTTCGTGAAGGAGATCATCGCGGTCGACAAGCAGGCGGACGTCCTCGTCGTCGGCGACATCAACGACTTCGAGTTCTCCGGCACGACCGAGGCGCTGACCGACGGCGACGCCCTCTACCCGGCCGTGACGTCGCTGCCCCGCTCCGAGCGCTACTCGTACGTCTACCAGGGCAACAGCCAGGTCCTCGACCAGATCCTGACCAGCCCCGGCGTGCACCACTTCGAGTACGACAGCGTGCACATCAACGCCGAGTTCGCGGACCAGAACAGCGACCACGACCCGCAGGTCCTGCGCTTCCGCCCGTAACCCGGATCCCGCGCTACGCGCCCGCGCTCAGGCTGAGCGCGGGCGCGTACGCGCGTACGCGACTCCCGACCAGGCCCGGGTGGTGGTGGACGGCCCGCCAGGCCTCGTTCGGCTCCCCGGCGCCCGCCTGCCACGCCACGTGGTCCTCCTCGCGCACCCACTCGGCGTGGTTGAAGACCCGGGTGCCGTCCACGGAGAGGTGGAAGTGGGCGCCGATGCCCCCCGTGGCCGGCCGGCGTCCCTCGTCGTCGGCGAGGGCGGCGGCCACCGCGTCCACCCAGGCCCGCTGCCGCTCCGGGTCGGGCCCCTCGAAGTCGGCCTCGACGGCGACGAGCGCCCCGGGCACGGCCCCGGCGGCCTCCCCGCTCAGCGCGACGGAACGGAACGGCGGCGCGTAGGGGCGCAGTTCGATCCGCCGGATGCCGGGCACGGCCGCGTCGATCTCGCCGTTGCGGTCGTCGCGGTGGGTGGCCACGAAGTCGAGGTACGCCTCCCAGGCCGTCCACTGCGAGTAGTGCAGCAGGGTGTCGCCGTCGCGGCCGGCGTAGATCGTGTACGAGAGCAGCCGGGGGTCCGGCCAGGGCCGGGACTCCCAGGCCTTGCGGACGGCCTCGACGGCGGCGCGCTGGCGCTCGGGGGTGCCGACGCTCCAGGTGCTGATGAGGACCTGGCCGACGCCGGGGCGGTACAGGTCGGGGCGGGCGTCGGGGTGCACGACGGCGTTCATGGGTGTCTCCTCCTGAGCGGTCCGGATGTTCGGTGCCGAGGTCGACCCTCCTTCCTCGACCTAGGTCGAGGTCAAGGGTGTCCGGCAGGCGGCATGGGAGACTTCCGGCCATGATCCTCCGCCCCGCCACCCGCGCCGAACTCCCCGCCGTCCTCGCCCTCCTCGCCGACGAGGAGCGGGTCGTCGACCCCGCGACGGTCAGGGTCACCGAGGCGTACGAACGGGCCTTCGCCGCCATCGAGGCCGACCCGCGCAACGAGATGCTCGTCCTGGTGGACGGCGGCCTCGTCGTGGGCTGCCTCCAGGCCACGTACATCCCGGGACTCGGCAAGGGCGGCGCCGAGCGGGCCCTGGTCGAGGCGGTCCGGATCCGGGCCGACCGGCGCGGCGGCGGGCTCGGCCGCCGGCTGATGGAGCTGGCGGCCGACCGGGCGCGCGGGCGCGGCTGCGCCCTCGTCCAGCTGACCAGCGACAAGAAGCGCGCCGACGCCCACCGCTTCTACGCCTCGCTCGGCTACGCCCCCAGCCACGAGGGCTTCAAGCTGCCCCTCGGAGCCGCCATTTCTCAGCCCGGATGAACATTCCGGCGAAGCAGATCTAAGTGGACCCTCACGCTCGTCGCCGCCCAGACTTCCCGCATGAGCACTCACCGGCCCTTCGGCCGCGCCCTGTGCGCGATGGTCACCCCGTTCACCGACTCCGGCGCCCTCGATCTCGACGCCGCCGCGAAGCTGGCCGCCCGGCTCCTCGGCGACGGCTGTGACGGTCTGGTCCTCAACGGCACCACCGGGGAGTCCCCGACCACCACGGACGCCGAGAAGGCGGCGCTGATCCGGGCCGTGCGGGAGGCGGTCGGCCCGGCGGCCCCGCTCGTCGCGGGGGTCGGCACGGCGGACACCCGGCACACCGTGGAGCTCGCGCGCCAGGCCGAGGCGGCCGGCGCCGACGGACTGCTCGTCGTCACCCCGTACTACAGCCGCCCGCCGCAGGACGCGGTCGCCGCCCACTTCCTGAAGGTCGCGGACGCCACCGGCCTGCCGATGCTTGTCTACGACATCCCCGGCCGCACCGGCACCCGCGTCGAGCCCGACACCCTGCGCCGGCTCGCCGGCCACCCGCGGATCACGGGCGTGAAGGACTGCTCGTACGACCTGCTGGCGGCGGCCCGGCTGATCGCCGAGACCGGGCTGGCGTACTACTCCGGCAGCGAGGAGCTGAACCTCCCGCTGTACGCGGTCGGCGGCGCCGGTTACATCGGGACGGTCGCCAACGTGGCGCCGCGCCCGTTCGCGGCCGTCCTCGACGCGTACGACTCCGGCGACACCGCCCTGGCGGCCCGGCTGCACGCCCGGACGCTGCCGCTCGTCGAGCGGATGATGGCCGGCGGCCTGCCGGGTACGGTCACCGTGAAGGCGCTGCTCGGCGGCCCGGTCCGGGAACCGCTGCGGCCCGCCGACCGGGAGACGGCCGACGGGCTGCGGGTGCTGCTCGAAGAACTGCTGCGGGACTGAGCCGGCTCAGGCGGAGTCGGTGGTGTTCGTCCGCCCGAGGATCGCGGCGTGCTCCAAAACGTCCTCCAGCGGATCGTCGATCTGCCCGGTGTGCAGGTTGAGGGCGGGGCCGTTGGTGACGGTCGGCCCGTTGTGCGTGTGCGTCTCGTCCGCCGCGGCCGTCCCGGCGGGCAGCAGGGCCGCCGCCATCGTGAGCATCCCCGCGACCATGGGCCTCGTCCCCAACCTCATGCCGACTCCTCGCCTCGACCGATTGCGGTGATCTCCGCACCCGGCTAACGCAGAGTCACCGGAATCAGTTGTGGCTGTGGAGGATCTCGTTCAGGCCGCTCCAGACCGCGTTGTTCGGGCGGGCCTCGACGGCGCCGGTGACCGAGTTGCGGCGGAAGAGGATGTTCGAGCGGCCGGAGAGGTCACGGGCCTTGACGATCTCGCCGTCGGGCATGGTGACCCGGGTGCCGGCGGTGACGTACAGACCGGCCTCGACGACGCACTCGTCGCCGAGCGCGATGCCGACGCCCGCCTCGGCGCCGATCAGGCAGCGCTCGCCGATGGAGATGACGACGTTGCCGCCGCCGGAGAGGGTGCCCATGGTGGAGGCGCCGCCGCCGATGTCGGAGCCGTCGCCGACGACGACGCCCGCGGAGATGCGGCCCTCGACCATGGAGGTGCCCAGGGTGCCGGCGTTGAAGTTGACGAAGCCCTCGTGCATGACGGTGGTGCCGGCGGCCAGGTGGGCGCCGAGGCGGACCCGGTCGGCGTCGGCGATGCGGACGCCGGCGGGCACGACGTAGTCGGTCATGCGGGGGAACTTGTCGATGCTCGTGACGGCGAGGTGGAGGCCCTCGGCGCGGGCGTTGAGCCGGACCTTCTCGACGTCCTCGACGGCGACCGGGCCCAGCGAGGTCCAGGCGACGTTGGCGAGCAGGCCGAAGACGCCGTCCAGGCTCTGGCCGTGCGGCTTCACCAGACGGTGGCTGAGCAGGTGGAGGCGGAGGTACGCGTCGTGGGCGTCGAGCGGCTTGTCGTCCAGGGAGGCGATGACGGTGCGGACGGCGACCACCTCGACGCCGCGGCGGGCGTCCACGCCGAGGGCCTTGGCGGCGCCCTCGCCGAGGGCGTTCACCGCCTCGTCCGGGGAGAGTCGCGTGGTGCCGGCCTCGCCGGGCTCTTCGGTGAGCTCGGGGGCGGGGAACCAGGTGTCGAGAACGGTGCCGTCACCGGCGAGGGTGGCGAGGCCGGCGGCGACGGCGCCGGTGGTGCGGGGAGCAGTGGTGGTCATGACGGAAAACCTAACGGTCGGGCCCCCGCCCGGGCCAACCGGTCTCAGGTGCCGGGCGGGCGCGCCGGAGCTTCCGACAAGCCCGCGGCCCGCGTCTTCGGGCCTTCGTTCAGGATCCGGGCGAGCATCTCCCGGGCGTGGGCCTCGTCGTACGGCGCGCCGGTGAGCAGGACCTGGAGGCCGATGCCGTCGAGGAGGGCGACCAGGGCGCGGGCGGTGGCCCGTCCGGTGCGGGGGGCGAGGGCGGCGGCGGCCTCCTCGGTCCATTCGGCGGCGACGGGCCGCAGCGCGGGGCGGCGCAGGGCGGCGAGGTAGAGCTCGTACTCCAGCTCGACCCGGCTCCGTTCGGCGCCGAGCCACTCCCCCAGGAGCCGGGCGAGTCCGCCGGCGAGGTCGTCCCCGGCGCGGCCGGCGCCGCTCCGCAGCCAGGCGGCGAAGCCGGCGTTGACCTCGCGGAGGGCGGCGACGAGGAGTTCGTCGAGGGAGGAGAAGTGGTAGGTGGTGGAGCCGAGCGGCACATCGGCCTCGGCGGCGACCGCGCGGTGGCTCAGCGCGGCGATGCCGTCCCGCCGCACCACCCGCAGGGCGGCGGCGACGAGCCGGTCCCGGCGCTCGGGGTCGTACCGCCGGGGGCGGGCCATCAGTGCGCCCCGCCGAGGTTGAGGACGGCGACCCCGGCGACGATGAGGACGATGCCGGCGACCTTGGCGAGGCTCAGGGTCTCCCCGAGGAAGAGGATCCCGATGCCGGCGACGGCCGCGGTGCCGGCCCCGGACCAGATCGCGTAGGCGGTGCCGACCTGGAGGGTCTTGAGGGCCTGGGCGAGCAGTGCGAAGGCGATGAGGTAGCCGGCCCCGGTGATCAGCGAGGGCCAGAGCCTGCTGAAGCCCTCGCTGTACTTCATGGAGGTGGTGGCGATGATCTCGGCCGCGATGGCCCCGGCGAGCAGTCCGTAACCCATGCGCGGAGGCTACCCGCCGTTGTGTACGGGCGTACACAACGGTGGCCGATACCGTATGGCGCATGACTTATGCCCCTGGGCCGTACGGGTACGGCTACGCGCCCGCCCCGCCGCCGCCGAAGCCCGGCGTGATACCCCTGGCGCCGCTCGACCTGAACCACGTCCTGTCGGGTGCGTTCGGCGCCTACCGCCGGCACTGGAAGACGCTGTTCGGCATGGCGCTGGCCTCCTACGCGCTGGCCGCCGTGGTGGTCGTCGGCCTGGGCATCGCCGCCTGGGCCACTCTCGGCGACCAGTGGGAGGCGAGCCCCGCCTCCCAGGATCCCAGCCTCTCGGACCTCGCACCCTTCCTCGTCGTCCTCGGCGCCCTCTGGCTGGTCGTCGCGCTGGGGATGCTGCTCGCCACCGGTCTGCTGCACGCGGCCGCCGCGGTCGTGGTGCAGGAGGCGGTACTCGGCCGCCGGGTCGGTTTCGGGACCGTATGGCGCCGGGCCTGGTCCCGGCTCGGCTCGGTGCTCGGCACGATCGTCCTGTCCGCCCTGGCTGCCCTCGTGCCGATGCTGCTCTTCCTGGTCGGCCTCGTCCTCATGCTGGGCGCGATGATCGCGGGCATCGCCGCGAGCGAGGGGAACCACGTCGACGACGGCACGGGGCTCGCGCTCACCGGCCTGCTCGTCCTGCTCCTGGCCCTGGGGACGATCCCGGCCGTCGTCTGGATCTGGGTGAAGTTCAGCCTGGCCCCCACGGCCGCGGTCATCGAGTCCGCCGGCCCGCTGACCGCGATGCGCCGCTCCGCGCAGCTGGTCCGCGGCGACTGGTGGCGGATCTTCGGCTACACGCTGGTGATGGTGCTGATCGTCGGCGGCATCTCGTTCGCGGTGCAGATGACCCTCCGCCTGGCGACGCACCTGACCGTCTTCGCCGAACCTCTCACCCGGCACGCCACCCCCGGCACGGTCTTCGCGGCCGCCACCACCGCGATAGCCGTCACCGGTCTGCTCCAGCTCCTGGCCCAGGTCCTCCTGGGCCCCCTCCAGCCGCTGGCCTCCGGTCTCCTCTACGTCGACCAGCGCATCCGCCGGGAGAACCTAGGCCCGGCCCTGGCCGCCCAGACGGCGGCGTAACGACATGAAGGTACGAGAAGAGGCCCCCGGCGGAAGGCATGCCGGGGGCCTCTTCTCGTACGTCACCGCTCAGACGTTGAAGCCGAGCGCGCGGAGCTGCTCGCGGCCGTCGTCGGTGATCTTGTCGGGGCCCCACGGGGGCATCCAGACCCAGTTGATCCGCAGCTCGCTGACGATGCCGTCGGTGGCGGAGCGGGCCTGGTCCTCGATGACGTCGGTCAGCGGACAGGCCGCCGAGGTCAGCGTCATGTCCAGCGTCGCGACGTTGGAGTCGTCGATGTGGATCCCGTAGATCAGGCCGAGGTTGACGACGTCGATGCCCAGCTCGGGGTCGACGACGTCGTACAGCGCCTCGCGGACTTCTTCTTCGGAGGCCGGCTTGATCGTGGCCTCGATGTTCTCAGTCATGCCGACTTCCTCTCCGCGTCGCCCAGGGCCTGGGCGGTCGCGTCCTTCCACGCCATCCAGCTGAGCAGCGCGCACTTCACCCGGGCCGGGTACTTGGAGACGCCCGCGAACGCGACGGCGTCCTCCAGGACCTCCTCCATGGCGTCGTCCGGCTCGACCTGGCCCTTGGACTGCATCAGCTCCAGGAAGGTCTCCTGGATCTTCCGCGCCTCGGTCAGCTCCTTGCCGACGAGCAGTTCGTTGAGGACGGAGGCCGAGGCCTGGCTGATGGAGCAGCCCTGGCCCTCGTACGACACGTCCGCGATGCGCTCGCCGTCGTACTTCACGCGGAGCGTGATCTCGTCGCCGCACGTCGGGTTGACGTGGTGCACCTCGGCGTCGCCGTCCCGCAAGCCCCGCCCGTGCGGGTGCTTGTAGTGGTCCAGGATGACGTCCTGGTACATCGAATCCAGCTTCACAAGTCGCCGCCTCTAGCCGAAGAAGTTCCGGACGTGCTCCAGTCCCTCGACCAGGGCGTCGACCTCGGCCGGGGTGGAGTACAGATAGAACGACGCCCGCGTGGTCGCAGGAATTCCGTACCGCAGGCAGACCGGCCGCGCGCAGTGGTGGCCGACCCGGACCGCGATGCCCTGCTCGTCGAGGACCTGACCCACGTCGTGCGGGTGGATGTCGCCGAGCGTGAAGGAGATCGCCGCGCCGCGGTCCTCGGCCGTGGTGGGGCCGATGATCCGCAGGTCCGGGACCTCCTGGAGGCGGCGGACGGCGTACTCGGTGATCGCGTGCTCGTGGCGCGCGATGTTCTCCATGCCGATCGCCGACAGGTAGTCCACGGCCGCGCCGAGGCCGACGGCCTGGGCGATCGGGGGCGTACCCGCCTCGAACTTGTGCGGGGCCGGCGCGTAGGTGGAGGAGTGCATCGAGACGGTCTCGATCATCTCGCCGCCGCCGAGGAAGGGCGGGAGGTCCTCCAGGAGCTCCTGCCGTCCCCACAGCACGCCGATGCCGGTCGGGCCGCACATCTTGTGGCCGGTGAAGGCCACGAAGTCGGCCTGGAGCGCCTGCACGTCCAGAACCTGGTGCGGGGCCGCCTGGGAGGCGTCGATGCAGACGAGCGCACCGACCTCCTGGGCACGCCGGACGATGGTCTCGACCGGGTTCTGGGTGCCGAGCAGGTTGGAGACCAGCGTGAAGGAGACGATCTTCGTCTTCTCCGTGATGACCTCTTCGATGTTCGACAGGTCGAGGCGGCCGTCGTCGGTGAGGCCGAACCACTTCAGCTTCGCGCCGGTGCGCTGCGAGAGCAGCTGCCACGGGACGATGTTGGAGTGGTGCTCCATCTCCGTGATGGCGATCTCGGTCTCGTGGTCCACGCGGTAGGGCTCGTCGGCCCAGCCCAGCATGTTGGCCACGAGGTTGAGCGACTCGGAGGCGTTCTTGGTGAAGATCACCTCGTTGCGGCTCGGCGCGTTGATGAAGGCGGCGACCTTGTCGCGGGCGCCCTCGTACAGCGCGGTGGCCTCCTCGGCGACCGTGTAGACGCCGCGGTGGACATTGGCGTTGTGCCGCTCGTAGTAGGCATTGAGCGCGTCGAGGACCTGGCGCGGCTTCTGCGAGGTGGCCGCGGAGTCCAGGTACACGATCTTCTTGCCGTCGTGGACCGTGCGATCCAGGAGCGGGAAGTCCTTGCGGATCGCCTCGGTGTCGAGGAGGCCGGTCAGCCCCTGATGGGCGGAAGTCACGCGGATGCGCCACCCTTCACGTACTTGTCGTAGCCCTCGTTCTCCAGCTGGTCGGCGAGCTCGGCGCCGCCGGACTCGACGATGCGGCCGTTCGCGAACACGTGCACGAAGTCGGGCTTGATGTAGCGCAGGATGCGCGTGTAGTGGGTGATGAGGAGGGTGCCGACCTCACCGGTCTCGCGGACGCGGTTGACGCCCTCGGAGACGATGCGCAGGGCGTCGACGTCGAGGCCGGAGTCGGTCTCGTCGAGGATCGCGATCTTCGGCTTGAGGAGCTCCAGCTGGAGGATCTCGTGGCGCTTCTTCTCACCGCCGGAGAAGCCCTCGTTGACGTTGCGCTCGGCGAAGGCCGGGTCCATGGACAGCTTGTCCATGGCCTCGCGGACCTCCTTGACCCAGGTGCGCAGCTTGGGGGCCTCGCCGCGGACGGCGGTGGCGGAGGTGCGCAGGAAGTTGGAGACCGACACGCCGGGGACCTCGACCGGGTACTGCATGGCGAGGAAGACGCCGGCGCGGGCGCGCTCGTCGACGGACATCTCCAGGACGTCCTCGCCGTCGAGGGTGACGGTGCCGCCGGTGACCTTGTACTTGGGGTGGCCCGCCAGGGAGTACGCCAGGGTCGACTTGCCGGAGCCGTTGGGGCCCATGACCGCGTGGGTCTCACCCTGCTTGATGGTCAGGTCGACGCCCTTGAGGATCTCGCGGGGGCCGTTCTCCGCCTCGACGGAGACGTGCAGGTCGTGGATTTCGAGCGTTGCCATGGGTGACTCAGGACTCCTGGGTGACGGAGACGAGCACATCGTCCCCTTCGATCTTTACGGGGTACACGGGGACGGGGCGCGTCGCGGGAAGGCCGGACGGCTTGCCGGTGCGGAGGTCGAAGCTGGAACCGTGCAGCCAGCACTCGATGGCGCAGTCCTCGACCTCGCCCTCCGAGAGGGAGACGTTGGCGTGCGAGCAGATGTCGTTGATCGCGAACACCTCGCCCTCGGTGTGGACGACCGACACCGGCGTGCCGTCGACCTCGACCCGCTTCGGGGTGTCGGCCTCCAGCTCGCTCAGCGCGCAGACTCGGACGAAGGCCATCAGACGGAAGCCTCCAGCTCGGCCTCGACCTTGGCGATCAGGCGCTCCTCGACGTCCGGCAGACCGATCTGCTGGACCAGCTCGGCGAAGAAGCCGCGGACGACGAGGCGGCGGGCCTCGGTCTCCGGGATGCCGCGGGCCATCAGGTAGAAGAGCTGCTCGTCGTCGAAGCGGCCGGTGGCGGAGGCGTGGCCGGCGCCGGCGATCTCGCCGGTCTCGATCTCCAGGTTCGGCACGGAGTCGACCCGGGCGCCGTCGGTGAGGACGAGGTTCCGGTTGAGCTCGTAGGTGTCGGTGCCCTCGGCGGCGGCCTGGATGAGGACGTCGCCGATCCAGACCGCGTGCGCGTCCTGGCCCTGGAGCGCGCCCTTGTAGGCGACGTTCGAGGTGCAGTGCGGGGTGTTGTGGTCGACGAGGAGGCGGTGCTCCTGGTGCTGGCCGGCGTCGGTGAAGTACAGGCCGAAGAGCTCGGCGGCGCCGCCGGGGGCGGTGTACTCGACGCGCGGGTGGATGCGGACCAGGTCGCCGCCGAAGGTCACCACGACCGACTTGAAGGAGGCGTCGCGGCCCACGAGGGCGTTGTGCTGGGCGACGTGGACGGCCTTCTCGTCCCAGTCCTGGACGGAGACGACGGTGAGCTTGGCGCCGTCGCCGAGCACGTAGTCGACGTTGGCGGCGAGCACCGCGTCGCCGGTGTGGTCGAGGACGACGACGGCCTCGGCGAAGGCGCCGAGTTCGATCACCTGGTGGCCGAAGGCGACGCCGCCCTCGCCGTGCACGGCGATCCGGATCGGCTCGGCGAGCACGGCCTCCTTGGCGACGGTGACGACCGACGCCTTCTCGAAGGAGGAGTACGCCTGGGCGGCGACCCGGTCGACCGGCTTGGCCTTGCCGAGGCGGGCGTCGTCGCGGCCGACGGTCTCCACGGTGACGCCCTCGGGGGCCTCGATCTCGACCCGGACGCCCTCGCCGGTGGCGACGGCGGTGCCGTCGTGCAGACCGCGGAGGCGGGCGAGCGGGGTGAACCGCCACTCCTCCTCGCGGCCGTGCGGGACGGGGAAGTCCGCGACGTCGAAGGACGGCGGGGCGCTCATGCGGGTGGCGACGGTGGACTCGGCGGCCACCGCGATCGAGCCGGCGGTCGTGGAACCGGCCGGGATGTTCTGCTGAGCCTCAGCCATGGCTAACGTGTTGCTCTCTTCCTGCCTCGTCGTACGTGCCCGCTCGCGTGGCCGGTCCGGCCGGACGCCTTCCGGCGCCCGCCGTACCCTGCCGCCGTGTGGCGGGCTCGCGGGGCTCAGCGAGTGAGCCCGGGTCGTTTACCTGGTCCGGGGGCGCTCTAGCCCACCGCGCCTTCCATCTGCAGCTCGATCAGCCGGTTCAGCTCCAGCGCGTACTCCATCGGCAGCTCCTTGGCGATCGGCTCGACGAAGCCGCGGACGATCATCGCCATGGCCTCCTGCTCGGTGAGACCGCGCTGCATCAGGTAGAAGAGCTGGTCCTCGGAGACCTTGGAGACGGTGGCCTCGTGGCCCATGGTGACGTCGTCCTCGCGCACGTCCACGTAGGGGTACGTGTCGGAGCGGGAGATCGTGTCGACGAGCAGCGCGTCGCAGAGGACGTTGGACTTGGCGCCGGGGGCGCCCTCGCCGATCTCGATCAGACCGCGGTAGGAGGTGCGGCCACCGCCGCGCGCCACCGACTTGGAGACGATGGACGAGGAGGTGTTCGGGGCCAGGTGGACCATCTTGGCGCCGGCGTCCTGGTGCTGGCCCTCGCCCGCGAAGGCGATGGAGAGCGTCTCGCCCTTGGCGTGCTCGCCCATGAGGTAGACGGCCGGGTACTTCATGGTGACCTTGGAGCCGATGTTGCCGTCGACCCACTCCATGGTGGCGCCCTCGTAGGCGACGGCGCGCTTGGTCACCAGGTTGTAGACGTTGTTCGACCAGTTCTGGATGGTCGTGTAGCGGCAGCGGCCGCCCTTCTTCACGATGATCTCGACGACCGCGGAGTGCAGCGAGTCGGAGGAGTAGATCGGGGCGGTGCAGCCCTCGACGTAGTGGACGTAGGCGTCCTCGTCGACGATGATCAGCGTCCGCTCGAACTGGCCCATGTTCTCCGTGTTGATACGGAAGTAGGCCTGGAGCGGGATCTCGACGTGCACGCCCTTCGGCACGTAGATGAACGAGCCGCCGGACCAGACGGCCGTGTTCAGCGAGGCGAACTTGTTGTCGCCGACCGGGATGACGGTGCCGAAGTACTCCTTGAAGAGCTCCTCGTGCTCCTTCAGCGCGGTGTCGGTGTCGACGAAGATGACGCCCTGCTCCTCCAGGTCCTCGCGGATCTGGTGGTAGACGACCTCGGACTCGTACTGGGCCGCGACACCGGCGACGAGCCGCTGCTTCTCCGCCTCCGGGATGCCGAGCTTGTCGTACGTGTTCTTGATGTCCTCCGGCAGGTCCTCCCAGGACTCGGCCTGCTTCTCGGTGGACCGCACGAAGTACTTGATGTTGTCGAAGTCGATGCCGCCGAGGTCGGAGCCCCAGGTGGGCATGGGCTTCTTGTCGAAGAGCCTCAGGCCCTTGAGGCGGAGCTTCAGCATCCACTCGGGCTCGTTCTTCTTCGAGGAGATGTCGCGGACGACGTCCTCGTTCAGGCCGCGCTTGGCGGTGGCGCCTGCGGTGTCGGAGTCGGCCCAGCCGTACTCGTACCGACCCAGGCCCTCAAGCTCGGGGTGGCTGATCTCGGTGGTCATGCGGGCTTCCTCCCGGCCGTACTTGCGGATGCTGTCTCAGTGGTCTGCGGGGTGCTGTGCGGGATGAACGTGGTGCAGACGCCGTCACCGTGGGCGATGGTGGCCAGACGCTGGACGTGCGTTCCCAGGAGGCGGGAGAAGATCTCCGTCTCCGCCTCGCACAGCTGGGGGTACTGCTCGGCGACGTGGGCGACCGGGCAGTGGTGTTGGCAGAGCTGCTCGCCGACCGGCGCGTTCCGCGCAGTGGCAGCGTACCCGTCCGCCGTCAAGGCCTTGGCCAGAGCCTCGGCCCGCCGTTCGGGCTCGACCGACTCGACGGCCTCGCGGTAGTTCTCGGCCTGGGCCTCGATCCGGTCGCGGGCGAAGGCCGCGACGGCGGCCTCTCCCCCGGCGTTGCGCTCGATCCAGCGGAGCGCCTCGACGGCGAGGGAGTCGTACGACTGGTCGAAGGCGTCCCGGCCGCCGTCGGTGAGGGCGAAGACCTTGGCCGGGCGGCCGCGGGTACGGGCGCCGTAGACGCGCTTCTCGCGCGCCTCGACGACCTGCTCGGCGACGAGCGCGTCGAGGTGCCGGCGGACGGCGGCCTGGGTGAGGCCGAGCCGCTCGGCGAGGTCGGCGACCGTCGACGGGCCGTGATCCAGGATGGACCGCGCAACCCGGTTGCGGGTCGACCGCTCTCGGGTCGCGAGTTCCTCCGCAGGAGCCGCGCCAAGGTTTTTCACAACGCCATTGTTGCGTAATTAATCGGGCAGTGACAAGCCACGCCGGAAGCGGTCACGATGGCGTGCATCACTCAGGTAAGGCTTACCTGACCTGCGGAAACGATCATTGGTGGGATGAATCCGGGGCCCGGGCGGACGGGTCGCGCACGCCCTCTCCTAGACTTCCCGGCATGCGAAACGAGTCCGTCGACACCGCCGTCCGCGTCCGCGGCCTGGTCAAGCGGTACGGCACCAAGACCGCCGTCGACGGCCTCGACCTCGACGTGCGGACCGGCACCGTCACCGCCGTCCTCGGCCCCAACGGCGCCGGCAAGACCACCACCATCGAGACCTGCGAGGGCTACCGCAGGCCGGACGCCGGCACCGTCCGCGTCCTCGGCCTCGACCCGCTCGCCGACGCCGCCGCCCTGCGCCCCCGCGTCGGCGTGATGCTCCAGTCCGGCGGCGTCTACTCCGGCGCCCGCGCCGACGAGATGCTCCGCCACATGGCCAAGCTGCACGCCCACCCGCTCGACGTCGACGCGCTGATCGAACGCCTCGGCCTCGGCTCCTGCGGCCGGACCACCTACCGGCGGCTCTCCGGCGGCCAGCAGCAGCGGCTCGCCCTCGCCATGGCCGTCGTCGGCCGCCCCGAACTCGTCTTCCTCGACGAGCCCACCGCCGGCCTCGACCCGCAGGCCCGCCGCGCCACCTGGGACCTCGTCCGCGAGCTGCGCGCCGACGGCGTCACCGTCGTCCTCACCACCCACTTCATGCAGGAGGCCGAGGAGCTCGCCGACGACGTCGCCATCGTCGACGCCGGCCGGGTCGCCGCCCAGGGCAGCCCCGAGCTGCTCTGCCGCGGCGGCGCCGAGAACACCCTCCGCTTCACCGGCCGCGCCGGCCTCGACCTCGGTTCCCTGCTCAAGGCGCTCCCGGACGGCACCGAGGCCGCGGAGCCGCTCCCCGGCACGTACCGGATCACCGGCACCGTCGACCCCCAGCTGCTCGCCACCGTCACCACCTGGTGCGCCCAGCACGGCGTGATGCCCGACCGCATCGCGGTCGAACGCCACACCCTCGAAGACGTCTTCCTGGAACTGACCGGCAAGGAGCTGCGCGCATGAGCGCCGGTACGTACGCGCCGAAGCCGGGGGCCGCCCCCGTCGGACGGATGATCGCGGCCCAGACGGCCCTGGAGACCCGGATGCTGCTCCGCAACGGCGAGCAGCTCCTCCTCACGGTGATCATCCCGTCCCTCCTGCTCGCGCTCTTCTCGACCGTCGACGTCGTCGACACGGGCGACGGGAAGGCCGTGGACTTCCTCGCCCCGGGCATCCTCGCGCTCGCCGTGATGTCCACCGCCTTCACCGGCCAGGCCATCGCCACCGGCTTCGAGCGCCGCTACGGCGTCCTCAAGCGGCTCGGGGCCTCCCCGCTGCCCCGCTGGGCCCTGATGACCGCCAAGACGCTCGCCGTCCTGGTCACCGAGGTCCTCCAGGTCGCGCTCCTGACCGCCATCGCCTTCGGCCTCGGCTGGTCCCCGCACGGCAACCCCCTCGCCGTGCTGCTCCTGCTCGTCCTCGGCACCGCCGCCTTCTCCGGCCTCGGGCTGCTGATGGCGGGCACGCTCAAGGCCGAGGCGACCCTCGCCGCCGCCAACCTGGTCTTCCTGCTGCTGCTCGTCGGCGGCGGGGTGATCGTCCCGCTGGAGAAGTTCGGCGCGGCCGGCGACGTGCTGGCGCTGCTGCCGATCTCCGCCCTCTCCGACGGCCTCAGGGACGTCCTCCAGGACGGCGCGGGGATGCCGTGGGCCGACGCCGGGATCCTCGCCGTCTGGGCCGTCCTCGGCCTCGGCGCGGCGGCGAGGTTCTTCCGCTGGGAGTAGCGGCACCGAGCCAGAGGGTGACGTTTCCTGACAAGCCCCCCCTCGTGAAAGCGTGCACAAGCCCGCGCCTACGATAGGGCCCGTGCAGACCCCCCTCGCCTTCATCGCCCAGCGCTGGACCCCGACCCCCCGGATCCTCCGGCGCGCCGCGCTCTCCGCCGTCGTGATGAGCGTGCTCATCATCGTCACGGGCGGCGCGGTCCGGCTGACCGGTTCCGGTCTCGGCTGCGACACCTGGCCGAAGTGCACGGACGACAGCCTGATCGTGACGCCCGAGCAGGGCTACCGCGGGCTGATCGAGTTCGGCAACCGGATGCTGACCTACGTCCTGTCGGCCGCCGTCGGCTGGGCGATCATCGCCGCCCGCTCGACCAAGCCGTGGCGCCGCGGCCTCACCCGCTGGGGCTGGGCGCAGTTCTGGATCGTGATGAGCAACGCCGTCATCGGCGGCATCACCGTCTGGATGGGCCTGAACCCGTGGACCGTGGCCGGCCACTTCCTCGCCGCCAACGCGCTGCTGACCGTCGCCGTGATCACCTGGCACCGGACCGGCGAGGGCGACACCGCCCCGCGTCCGCGCGTGCCGGGACCGGTACGGAAGCTGTCCTGGGCGATCACGGTCACCTCGGGCCTGCTGATCGTGCTGGGCACCACGGTGACCGGCGCCGGCAAGCACGCGGGCGACAGCAGCGACGTGCCCCGCATGCCGTGGGACTGGACGAACGCCGCCCACCTCCACGCCGTCGCCGCCTGGGCCGTCTGCGCCCTCGCCGTCGCGATGTGGCTGGTGCTGCGCGTGGTCGACGCCCCGGACGACACCCGTGCCCGCGCCCGCGACCTGCTGATCGTGCTGCTGCTCCAGGGCGGCATCGGCTACGTCCAGTACTTCACCGGCGTCCCCGAGCTCCTCGTCGCCGCCCACATGCTCGGCTCATCGCTGATGTGGATCGCGGTGCTCCGCCTGGCCCTGAGCCTGCGCGAGCGCCCGCTGCCGACGGCGGAGATCCCGGCCCAGGCGGACCCGGAGCTCGCGAAGGCGTGAGCCCGGCTCAGCCCAGCCGGTAGACCCGCGTCGCGTTCCCCGCGGCGATCATCGCGGCGACCCGCTGGGCGTCGGTACGGGACCAGGCGCCGTCCTGGACCCAGGCGCCCAGCACCCGGCCGAGGGCGGTGCGGAAGGCGCTGGCGGCGACCACGTGCAGCTCGGGCAGGGCGCGGGCGCCGCTGGAGTACAGCAGCTTGCCGAACGGGGCGAGCTCCAGGACCTCGGCGAGGACGTCCGCCGCCCGCGCCCCGGTGTGCGCCAGGGCGGCGCCCAGATCGGCGTAGAGGTGCGGGAAGACCGCCGCCATCCGGGCGGCCGTGCGGTGGTGCGGCGCGCCGTGCAGCAGCACGAGGTCGGCGCCGAGCCCGGCGGTGGCGGCGGCGAAGCCGGCCAGTGCGGCCGGGTCCCGGTCCCCGGTGTGCAGCTGGAGCGGCCGGCCCGCGCCCACCGCGATCCACAGCAGCCGGCGCAGCAGCACCGGCGAGTCGAGGGGGCCGCCGGCGGGCCGCTGCGCGAGCCAGCGCCCGGCGGCGCGGCGGGTCTCGGCGCGCCCGGGGGGCTCCGCGTCGGCGGCGAGGCCGCAGTGCGCGGCGGAGACCGAGGAGAAGGCGACGGAGCGCGTCGCGGCGTCCTGGACGGCCTCGGTGAGGTTCGCGAGGAAGGCGTCGACGGTGCCCGAGGTGTCGGCGACCTGCTCGGCGAGGGGTTCGAGGCGGACGATCTCGTGGGCTCGGGCCTCGCCCGCGGCGGCCAGCTCGGAGGGCCCGGTGAGGTCGCCGGGGAGGCCGGTGTCGACGAGGTACGTGGCGATGCCGGCGGCCCGCAGCAGCCGGCGGCCGGTCTCGGCGACGCCGAGCTCGCGGCGGCGGGCGAGGTAGCGGGCGGGCGGGCAGTGCGGTTCGAGACCGAGGAGCGGCGGGCACCAGCGCCGTACGGCGAAGCCCGTCTGGGTGTCGAAGAAGGTGGTACCGGAGGCGGGCAGCACGGCGGCGGGCCCGAGGTGGGCCTCGAAGGTGCCGAGACCCAGCTCCGTCCGGAGCACCCCGTGGCAGTACTGGTCCACCAGGCGTGGCATGTCGATCATCTCGGGGGCTCCCTGCGTGGACGTGTCTCCACACGTCCTAACGGGTGACCCCCGGGTGAGGTTGTTGCCTACCGCCCACGCCTCGCCCGACCCGGCCGCCTCGCCCGACCCGGCCGCCGTGGGCGGTGCGGCCCCTGGCCGTGGTCGGGTCGGCCGTGGGGCCCGGTCCCGCCCCGCCCGTTCAGGCGTTCGTGGGGCCGCCGAGCTGGATGCCGGCCATGCGGGTCCACTCGTAGGGGCCGGTGACGACCTTCGCGGCGAACTCGCCGTCGAACTCGTCGTGGAGGGTCAGCTCGGCCTTCTCCGCGGCCTGCTGGGCGATCGCGTAGGTGGGGGCCACCAGGTCGCCCCAGCCGCCGTCCTCGCCGACGAGGACGATGCGGGTGCCGGCCTGGCCGATGTGGGCGAGCTGGCCCTCGACGCCGCCGTGCTCCTTGCCGAAGGCGCGGATCTCCTTGGCCAGCTTGGCCGCCTTGCGCGCGTCGCGCGGGGCGACGGCCGTGGTGTCTTCCTTGGTGTCTGCCATGGCAAGGATGCTACCGAGCGGTAGATCGACTGACGACGGCCGGGCCGCGTGGGACAGCCCACACGACCCGGCCGTCGGAGCCGGAGGTCCCGCTAGCGCAGGAAGGGGTCCACCGCGACCGCCACGAAGAGCAGCGAGACGTAGGTGATGGACCAGTGGAAGAGGCGCATCTCCTTGAGCTTCGCGCCGGTGACCTCGGCCTTGGCGCGGTTGAGGAGGCCGTGCGCCTCCCAGAGCCACCAGCCGCCGGTGGCCAGGGCGACGGCGGTGTAGAACCAGCCGGTGTAGCCCAGCGGGGTGAGCAGCAGCGAGACCCCGACCATGACCCAGCTGTACGCGACGATCTGCTTGGCGACGACCTTGTTGGAGGCGACCACGGGGAGCATGGGCACGCCCACGCGCGCGTAGTCCTCCTTCACCTTCATCGACAGCGGCCAGTAGTGCGGCGGCGTCCAGAAGAAGATGACCATGAAGAGGATGACGGCGGCCCAGGACATCGAGTTCGTGACCGACGACCAGCCGATGAGGACCGGCATGCAGCCGGCGATGCCGCCCCAGACGATGTTCTGCGCGGTGCGCCGCTTCAGGAGCATCGTGTAGATCACGACGTAGAAGAGCAGCGCGCCGAGCGAGAGCCAGGCGGAGAGCCAGTTGACGAGCAGGCCGAACCACAGGGTGGAGACGACGGCGAGGGTGAGGCCGAAGACCAGGCCCTCGCGCGGCGACACCACGCCGGTGACCAGCGGGCGCTGCGCGGTGCGGTCCATCAGCGCGTCGATGTCGCGGTCGATGTACATGTTGAGCGCGTTGGCACCGCCGGCGGACAGGTAGCCGCCGAAGCAGGTGGCGAGCACCAGCCACAGGTCCGGCACGCCCTGCTCGGCGAGGAACATCACCGGAACGGTGGTGATGAGCAGCAGTTCGATGATCCGCGGCTTGGTCAGCGCCACGAATGCCTTGACGCGGGCCCCGAACGGCCGATGGCCCCCCGGGCCGTTAGCCAGGACGACCCCTGCGGGTCGGGACTCGACGGCCGTCACGCACACCCCTGACAGAGAAATTCCCAGCAAGTTCCCCGGATAAAGGCGGGGTGAAACTTGCGCGTACCACGCCACTGTAGACGTTGCCCAGACACCGATCTTCGCGGGGGTGGGGTCGTGTTGGCGGGGCTCACCCGTGGGCGCGTGTCCCCTCTCCCGTCCCCCCTCGTATCAAGGGGCGGACACCGTTCGGCGCGCCGTTCGGGAGGCGGAGCACCACGGCCACCGGCACTCTTGCTCTGTCCGCTCATTTGAGGGGCATGGACACGAAAAGAGGGGGCTTTTTCGGGGGTAGGCTCGACAGCGCCGGTACACCCTCAGTCACCGGCTACAGACATGTGGAGAGGAGCCCTGACCCAGGGTGAGCACTAAGCCGACCACCACAGACCTCCAGTGGACCGAATTGGACCAGCGGGCCGTCGACACCGCCCGCATCCTGGCCGCGGACGCCGTACAGAAGGTCGGCAACGGCCATCCCGGTACGGCGATGAGCCTCGCGCCGGCCGCGTACACCCTCTTCCAGAAGGTGATGCGCCACGACCCCGCCGACCCCGAGTGGGTCGGCCGCGACCGGTTCGTGCTCTCCGCGGGCCACTCCTCCCTGACCCTGTACACCCAGCTGTACCTGGGTGGCTTCGGTCTGGAGCTCGACGACCTCAAGGCGTTCCGCACCTGGGGCTCGAAGACCCCGGGCCACCCCGAGTACGGCCACACGGCCGGCGTCGAGACCACCACGGGCCCGCTGGGCCAGGGCGTGGCGAACGCGGTGGGCATGGCGATGGCCGCCCGCTACGAGCGCGGCCTCTTCGACCCGGAGGCGGCCCCCGGCACCTCCCCCTTCGACCACAAGGTCTACGTGATCGCCGGCGACGGCTGCCTCCAGGAGGGCATCTCCGCCGAGGCGTCCTCGCTCGCGGGCCACCAGAAGCTCGGCAACCTGATCCTGCTGTGGGACGACAACCACATCTCGATCGAGGGCGACACCGAGACCGCCGTGTCCGAGGACACGATGAAGCGGTACGAGGCGTACGGCTGGCACGTGCAGCGCGTCGAGCCGAAGGCCGACGGCGACCTGGACCCGGCCGCCCTGTACGCGGCGATCAAGGCCGCCGAGGCCGAGACCGAGCGTCCGTCGTTCATCGCGATGCGCTCGATCATCGCCTGGCCCGCGCCGAACGCGCAGAACACCGAGGCCGCGCACGGCTCGGCGCTCGGCGACGACGAGGTCGCGGCCACCAAGCGCGTCCTGGGCTTCGACCCGGAGCAGAGCTTCGAGGTCACCGACGAGGTCATCGGCCACACCCGCGCGCTCGGCGACCGGGGCCGCGAGGCCCGCGCCGCCTGGGACAAGCAGCTCGCCGAGTGGCGTACGGCCAACCCGGAGCGGGCCGCCGAGTTCGACCGGATCCAGGCGAACGAGCTGCCGGCCGGCTGGGAGGAGAAGCTCCCGGTCTTCGAGGCGGGCAAGTCCGTCGCCACCCGCGCCGCCTCGGGCAAGGTCCTGCAGGCGCTCGGCGGAGTCCTCCCGGAGCTGTGGGGCGGCTCGGCCGACCTCGCGGGCTCGAACAACACGACGATCGACAAGTCGTCGTCGTTCCTCCCCGAGGGCAACCCGCTGCCGGAGGCGAACCCGTACGGCCGCACGATCCACTTCGGCATCCGCGAGCACGCCATGGCCGCGGAGATGAACGGCATCGCGCTGCACGGCAACACCCGCATCTACGGCGGCACCTTCCTGGTCTTCTCGGACTACATGCGCAACGCGGTGCGCCTGTCGGCCCTGATGCACGTGCCGGTGACCTACGTGTGGACGCACGACTCGATCGGTCTCGGCGAGGACGGCCCGACCCACCAGCCGGTGGAGCACCTGGCCTCGCTGCGCGCCATCCCGGGTCTGAACGTGGTCCGCCCGGCCGACGCCAACGAGACGGCGATCGCCTGGCGCGAGATCATGAAGCGGCACACCCGCGAGTACCTGAAGGGCGCGCCGCACGGTCTGGCGCTGACCCGTCAGGGCGTGCCGACCTACGCGCCGAACGAGGACGCGGCCAAGGGCGGCTACGTGCTGTTCGACGCCGAAGGCGGCGAGCCGCAGGTCGTGATCATCGCGACCGGCTCCGAGGTGCACCTGGCCGTCGAGGCCCGTGAGCAGCTCCAGGCCGACGGTGTCCCGACCCGCGTGGTCTCGATGCCGTCCGTCGAGTGGTTCGAGGAGCAGGACCAGGCCTACAAGGACTCCGTTCTGCCGCCGTCGGTGAAGGCGCGGGTCGCGGTCGAGGCCGGTGTCGGCCTGACCTGGCACCGGTACGTCGGTGACGCCGGCCGGATCGTCTCCCTGGAGCACTTCGGTGCCTCGGCCGACGCCAAGGTCCTGTTCCGTGAGTTCGGTTTCACGCCGGAGGCCGTCGCTTCCGCCGCTCGGGAATCGATCGCCGCCGCCGCGCGCTGACGCGGATACGTACGACTTTTTGGAGATGCATTTCTCATGACAGACGCTCTCAAGCGCCTCTCCGACGAAGGCGTCGCGATCTGGCTGGACGACCTGTCGCGCAAGCGGATCACGTCCGGCAACCTGGCCGAGCTCATCGACCAGTCGCACGTGGTCGGGGTCACCACCAACCCGTCGATCTTCCAGAAGGCGATCACCTCCGGCGACGGTTACGAGCAGCAGCTCGCCGACCTGGCCGCCCGCAAGGTGACCGTGGACGAGGCCATCCGCATGATCACGACGGCGGACGTCCGCGACGCCGCCGACATCCTGCGCCCGGTCTTCGACGCGACCGACGGCCAGGACGGCCGGGTCTCGATCGAGGTCGACCCGCGGCTCGCCCACGAGACGGCCGCCACGATCGCCGAGGCCAAGCAGCTGGCCTGGCTGGTGGACCGCCCCAACACGCTCATCAAGATCCCGGCCACCAAGGCGGGTCTGCCGGCGATCACCGAGGTCATCGGCCTGGGCATCAGCGTGAACGTGACGCTGATCTTCTCCCTGGAGCGCTACCGCGCCGTCATGGACGCCTACCTGGCGGGCCTGGAGAAGGCCCGCGAGCGCGGCCTCGACCTGTCGGAGATCCACTCGGTGGCGTCCTTCTTCGTCTCCCGCGTGGACACGGAGATCGACAAGCGCCTGGACGGCATCGGCACCGCCGAGGCCAAGGCCCTCAAGGGCAAGGCCGCGCTCGCCAACGCGCGCCTGGCCTACGAGGCGTACGAGGAGATCTTCTCGGACTCCTCGGAGCGCTGGGCGGCCCTGGACAAGGCGCACGCCAACAAGCAGCGTCCGCTGTGGGCCTCGACCGGCGTCAAGGACCCGGCGTACAAGGACACGCTGTACGTGGTGGACCTGGTCGCCCCGGGCACGGTGAACACCATGCCGGAGGCGACCCTGGAGGCCACCGCCGACCACGGCGAGGTCACCGGCGACACCATCCGCGGGACGTACGAGCAGTCCCGCGCCGAGCTGGCGGCCGTCGAGAAGCTGGGCATCAGCTACGACGACGTCGTGCAGCTCCTGGAGGACGAGGGCGTCGAGAAGTTCGAGGCGTCCTGGAACGACCTGCTCGCCTCGACCGAGGCGGAGCTCGCGCGCCGCGTCCCTTCGGAGGGCTGACCACCTTGAGCACCGTCGACGGAGCCAACCCGCTCCGTGACGCCGCCGACCGACGGCTCCCGCGCATCGCGGGGCCGTCGGGCCTGGTCATCTTCGGCGTCACGGGCGATTTGTCCCGTAAGAAGCTGATGCCCGCCGTCTACGACCTGGCCAACCGCGGCCTGCTGCCGCCGGGCTTCTCGCTCGTCGGCTTCGCCCGCCGGGAGTGGCAGGACGAGGACTTCGCGCAGGAGGTCCACGACGCGGTCAAGCAGCACGCCCGCACCCCCTTCCGCGAGGAGGTCTGGCAGCAGCTCATCCAGGGCATGCGGTTCGTCCAGGGCGACTTCGACAGCGACGAGGCCTTCGAGCAGCTGAAGGAGACCATCCAGGAGCTGGACAAGGCCCAGGGCACCGGGGGCAACTTCGCCTTCTACCTGTCCGTGCCGCCGAAGTTCTTCCCCCTGGTCGTCCAGCAGCTGAAGAAGCACGGCCTCGCCGACCAGAAGAACGGCTCCTGGCGCCGCGCCGTCATCGAGAAGCCCTTCGGCCACGACCTCGCCTCCGCCAAGGAGCTCAACGAGGTCGTCCACGAGGTCTTCCCGCCCGAGGCGGTCTTCCGCATCGACCACTACCTCGGCAAGGAGACCGTCCAGAACATCCTGGCGCTCCGCTTCGCCAACACGCTCTTCGAGCCGACCTGGAACCGGTCGTACGTCGACCACGTCCAGATCACCATGGCCGAGGACATCGGCATCGGCGGCCGCGCCGGCTACTACGACGGCATCGGCGCCGCCCGTGACGTCATCCAGAACCACCTGCTCCAGCTGCTCGCGCTGACCGCGATGGAGGAGCCCGCCTCCTTCGACGCCGACGCGCTCGCCGCGGAGAAGACCAAGGTCCTGGGCGCGGTCCGGCTGCCGAAGGACCTGTCGAAGTCCACCGTCCGCGGTCAGTACGCGGCCGGCTGGCAGGGTGGCGCGAAGGCCGTCGGCTACCTCGAGGAAGAGGGCATCGACCCCCAGTCGAAGACCGACACCTACGCGGCGATCAAGCTGGAGATCGACAACCGCCGCTGGGCGGGCGTCCCCTTCTACCTGCGCACCGGCAAGCGCCTCGGCCGCCGGGTCACCGAGATCGCGGTGGTCTTCCAGCGCGCCCCGCACTCCCCCTTCGACCACACGTCGACGGAGGAGCTGGGCCGCAACGCCATCGTCATCCGGGTGCAGCCCGACGAGGGCGTCACCGTCCGCTTCGGCTCCAAGGTGCCCGGCACCCAGATGGAGATCCGGGACGTGTCGATGGACTTCGCCTACGGCGAGTCCTTCACCGAGTCCAGCCCCGAGGCGTACGAGCGGCTCATCCTGGACGTCCTGCTCGGCGACTCCAACCTCTTCCCGCGCGTGGAGGAGGTCGAGCTGTCCTGGAAGATCCTCGACCCGATCGAGCAGTACTGGGACAGGCACGGCAAGCCCGCCCAGTACGAGTCCGGGACCTGGGGTCCGATCGAGGCGGACGAGATGCTCGCACGAGACGGCAGGAGCTGGCGCCGGCCATGAAGACCGACCTGACGGACACCACGTCCTCGAAGATCAACAAGGCGCTGGTGCTCGGGCGGCGGGCGATCGGCACCCCGGCCGTCGGCATGGTACTCACCCTCGTCATCGTCACCGACGAGGAGAACGCCTACGACGCCCTGAAGGCGGCCAACGAGGCCTCCCGCGAGCACCCCTCGCGGACCCTCGTGGTCATCAAGCGGGGCTCGCGCTCGCCCCGTGACCGGGCCAACACCCGGCTCGACGCCGAGGTCCGCCTCGGCGCCGACGCCGGCTCCGGGGAGACGGTGATCCTCCGGCTGTACGGCGAGGTCGTCGACCACGCCCAGTCGGTGGTGCTGCCGCTGCTCCTCCCGGACGCCCCCGTCGTCGTCTGGTGGCCGGTGAACGCGCCGACCGACCCGGCGAACGACCCGCTGGGCGCCCTCGCCCAGCGGCGGGTGACCGACACGTACGCCGCCGAGCAGCCCATCGAGGAGCTGACCGCGCGCGCGGGCACCTACACCCCCGGCGACACGGACCTGTCGTGGACCCGGATCACCCCGTGGCGCTCGATGCTGGCCGCCGCGCTCGACCAGGTCCACTGCACGGTGACCTCGGCCGACGTGGCGGGCGAGGAGTTCAACCCGAGCGTCGAACTCCTCGCGATGTGGCTGGCCGAGCGGCTGGAGGTGCCCGTGCGGCGCTCCCGGTCGAACGGCCCCGGCCTCACCTCCGTACGGCTGCAGACCAGCGCCGGACCGATCGTCCTCGACCGGCCCGACGGCTCGCTCGCCACCCTCTCCATACAGGGACAGCCGGACCGCGCGGTGGCGCTCAAGCGGCGCGAGACGGCCGAGCTGATCGCGGAGGAGCTGCGCCGGCTCGACCCGGACGACACCTACGCGGCGGCACTGCGGTTCGGTCTGGAGCGGCTCGACGAGGAGGCGGCCACCATGGCCCCCGCGCCCGAGGAGCCGGTGGACGTGACCGCGGCCCCCACGGCCGAGGCGGAGGCAGAGGTCGAGGCGGAGGCGAAGAAGAAGGCTCCCGCCAAGAAGGCCCCGGCGAAGAAGGCGGCGGCCAAGTGAGCGCCCCGCGCCTGGTGGTCCACCGGACCAAGGAGCTGATGGCCGAGGCCGCGGCGGCCCGGCTGATCACCTCCGTCGTGGACGCCCAGTCCGCCCGGGGCACCGCCTCGGTCGTGCTGACCGGCGGCCGCAACGGCAACGGCCTGCTCGCCGCGCTCGGCGCGGCGCCCGCCCGGGACGCGATCGACTGGTCGCGGCTCGACCTGTGGTGGGGCGACGAGCGGTTCCTGCCCGAGGGCGACCCGGAGCGGAACGTCACCCAGGCCCGTGAGGCGCTCCTCGACCGGGTCCCGCTGGACCCGGCCCGGGTGCACGCCATGCCGGCCTCGGACGGTCCCTACGGGGACGACGCCGACGCCGCCGCGGCGGCCTACGCGGCCGAGCTGGCCGCCGCGGCCGGTCCGGGGGCCGAGGTGCCGGCCTTCGACGTGCTGATGCTGGGCGTCGGCCCGGACACCCACGTGGCCTCGCTCTTCCCCGAGCTCCCGGCGGTCCGGGAGACCGGGCGGACGGTGGTCGGGGTGCACGACGCGCCCAAGCCGCCGCCGACCCGGATCTCCCTGACCCTCCCGGCGATCCGGGCGGCCCGGGAGGTCTGGCTGCTCGCGGCCGGCGAGGACAAGGCGAAGGCCGCGGCCCTCGCGCTCTCCGGCGACGCGGACGAGGTGCGCGTCCCGGCGTCCGGCGCCCGGGGCGCCGAGCGCACGCTGTGGCTGATGGACACGGCGGCGGCCTCGGAGCTGCCGTAGCGCCGGCAGGCCCTGACGGAGGCCCGGTTCACCGAGAGGTGGGCCGGGCCTCCGGCGTCCGCGCCGGTACGAGGAAGGGCGCGAGCAGCCCCGGTACGGCCGCGTCGGCGAGGGCGAGGCCCTGGGACTCCCCGGCGTCCAGGACGTCGTAGGCGCCCTCTCCGGCGGCCGTGGTGGCGGTGACGGTGAGGATTCCGGCGCGGCGCTGGAAGTACGACTGCTTGACCGTCCAGCCGATGATCCCGGTCCGCTGCAGGGCGACGGTGGCCCGGCGCACCGTGCCCGAACGGGTCACCAGATAGCCGCCGCTGACGGTGTGCCCGAGGGAGCGGTACGCGTCCCGGGCGAGGAGCACGGCGAGCGGCGCGAGCACCACGGTCCAGCCGGCTGCCACGTACAGCAGCGCCGGGGTGAGGAGTGCCCCGAGGAGGGCGAGGACGGCGGCGGGGATCAGCACGGCGGCGAGGGCCCAGCGGAGCCTGCGGGTGCGGGCGGCCCGGGGGTGGGCGGTGAGCGGGGCGGAGGTGGGCGGTTCGGGCTCGCGCAGCACCTCGGCGGCGACGCGGTCGGCGACGGCCCGGGGCGCGGCCGGCAGGAGGGCCTTGAGGTCGGTGTGCTTCTCGTCGTCGTCCTCGGTGAGGCCGGTGGCGACGGCGTCGAGCCGGGCGGCTCCGAAGAACCGGACGCCGAGGGGCTCGACCCGTTCGACGCCGCGGAGCCGGCGCTCCTCCAGGGTGACCGAGCGGGTGGTGAACAGGCCGCGGCGGACCCGGAGGGTGCCGCCCGGTTCGCGTTCGAGCCGGAAGTTCCACCACATCTCGATCCAGAGGCCGAGGGCGCCGACCGCGCCGGCGAGGGTGGCGAGGAGGATCAGGTCGACGATCATCCAGGGCAGCGAGACGGACGCGAAGCGGTCCCCTATCCAGTCGATGACCTCGGCCTGGGCGCCGAACCACTCGCTGACCTGCATGACCGCTCCGGCCGCGGCGCCGCCGAGGGCGGGGGCGACGAAGGAGACGGGGGCGTAGCGGATCCAGCGGGGGTCGAGGACGGCGAGGGTGCCGTCGTGGGCGGGGTCGGCCGCTGCGGCGGGGCGGGTGAGGAGTTCGCGGCGGAGCCGTTCGCCCTCGGCGCGGGTGACGAGTTCGAGTTCGAGGGTGGACTCGCCGCCGCCGGTGGACTCGCCGGTGCCGATGCGGACCTCGACGAGGCCGAGGACGCGCTGGAGCGGGTTGGCGGTGAGGTCGACGCTGCGGATCCGGTCGCGGGTCAGCGAGCGGCGCTTGAGGAGGAGGAGCCCGGTGTGGAGTTCGACCCGGTCGGGGCCGATCCGGTAGCGGGTGCGGCGGCAGCGCACCCAGTCGGCGACGGTGCCGCCGCCGACGAGGAGGGCGGCGCCGGCGAGGACCCAGGAGACGGCCCGCCACAGCGGCATGCCGCCGGCGAGTCCGGCGGCCACGGGCACTCCGGCGCCGACCGCGATCCCGCAGAACACGGCGGCGGTGACGAGGAGGGTGCGCGGGTCGAGCCGCCGCCACTCCCCCTCAGGTCCGGCGCTCACGTGGCGTCCCCGGGGGTGGCCCGGGTGAGCGCGGTGAGCCGTTCGGCGAGCTCGGCGGCGAGCTCGTGGTCGAGCCCCTCCACCCGGAGCGCGCCCTTGGAGGAGGCGGTGGTGACGGTGAGGGTGGCGAGCCCGAAGAGCTGCTCCAGCGGGCCGCGTACGGTGTCCACGGTCTGGATCCGGGACATGGGGGCGATCCGCCACTCCTGCCACAGGGCTCCGGTGCGGACGTACACGGCCTCGTCGGTGACCTCCCAGCGGTGCACCCGGTACCACCAGGCGGGGAAGAACGCGGTGCAGGCGAGCCCGAGGGCCGCCAGGACGGCGGCCGCGGCGAGCAGCCAGGTCCTGGCCGGTCCGATCAGGACGCCGAGCACGGCCGGGACGGCGACCGGGACGGCGGTGCCGAGCAGGCACTGGGCCCGCCACCAGCCGACCGCCCTGCGGTCCACGGCGTTCCTGGGCGGCCGGAGCCGTACCGCGTCCTCCCCCGCCATCGGTCAGCTCCGGCCGCGCAGCGCGCGGTAGGCGGAGACGAGGGCCGCGGTGGAGCTGTCGAGGCCCCCGGTGTCCCCCTCACCGGTCAGGACGGGCTCGATCCTCTTGGCGAGGACCTTGCCGAGCTCGACGCCCCACTGGTCGAAGGAGTCGATGTTCCAGATCGCGCCCTGGACGAAGACCTTGTGCTCGTAGAGCGCCACCAGCTGGCCGAGGACCGAGGGGGTGAGGGCGTCGGCGAGGATCGTGGTGGTGGGGTGGTTGCCCCGGAAGGTCTTGTGCGGGACGAGCTCCTCCGGCACGCCTTCGGCGCGCACCTCCTCGGGCGTCTTGCCGAAGGCGAGGGCCTGGGTCTGCGCGAAGAAGTTGGCCATCAGCAGGTCGTGCTGGGGGACCAGGCCGGGCAGCAGGTCGTCGACGGGCCGGGCGAAGCCGATGAAGTCGGCGGGGATGACCTTGGTGCCCTGGTGGATCAACTGGTAGTAGGCGTGCTGCCCGTTGGTGCCGGGGGTGCCCCAGACGACCGGTCCCGTCTGCCAGTCGACCGGCTCGCCCTGGCGGTCCACGGACTTGCCGTTGGACTCCATGTCGAGCTGCTGGAGGTAGGCGGTGAACTTGGACAGGTAGTGGGAGTACGGCAGGACGGCGTGCGACTGGGCGTCGAAGAAGCCGCCGTACCAGACGCCGAGGAGGCCGAGCAGCAGCGGCGCGTTCTCCTCCGCGGGGGCGGTGCGGAAGTGCTCGTCGACGAGGTGGAAGCCGTCCAGCATCTCGCGGAAGTGGTCCGGCCCGATGGCGATCATCAGGGAGAGGCCGATGGCGGAGTCGTACGAGTAGCGGCCGCCGACCCAGTCCCAGAACTCGAACATGTTGGCCGTGTCGATGCCGAAGTCCTGGACCTTCTCGGCGTTGGTCGAGAGCGCCACGAAGTGCTTGGCGACGGCCTCCTGGCCGGCCCCGAGGCCGGTGAGGAGCCAGTCGCGGGCGGAGGTGGCGTTGGTGACCGTCTCGATGGTGGTGAAGGTCTTCGAGGCGACGACGAAGAGCGTCTCGGCGGGGTCGAGGTCGCGGACGGCCTCGTGGAGGTCGGCGCCGTCGACGTTGGAGACGAAACGGAACGTCAGGTCCCGCCGCGTGTAGGCGCGCAGGACCTCGTAGGCCATCGCGGGGCCGAGGTCGGAGCCGCCGATGCCGATGTTGACGATGTTCTTGACCGGCTTGCCGGTGTGCCCGGTCCAGGCGCCGGAGCGGACCTGGTCGGCGAAGCCGGCCATCTTGTCGAGGACGGCGTGGACCTGGGGGACGACGTTCTCGCCGTCGACCTCGATCACGGCCCCGCGGGGGGCGCGGAGCGCGGTGTGGAGGACGGCCCGGTCCTCGGTGGTGTTGATCTTCTCGCCGCGGAACATGGCGTCGCGCAGGCCGGCGACGTCGGTGGCGGCGGCCAGGTCGCGCAGCAGCGCGAGGGTCTCGTCGGTGACGAGCTGCTTGGAGTAGTCCAGGTGGAGGTCGCCGACCCGCAGGGTGTAGCCGGTGCCGCGCTCCGGGTCGGCCGCGAACAGCTCGCGCAGATGGGTGTCGCCCAGCTGCTCCCGGTGCTTGCCGAGGGCCGCCCACTCGGGCAGCCGGTTGAGCCTGATGCGTCCTTCAGTGGTCATTTCGGACATCGCCCACTTCTTCTCGTACGTTTCTGCCCCGCTGCTCCTCCAACCTAATTGATCGCGCGGGGCGATCCGTGCCACCGGAACCGGACACGACGAAGGGCCCTGGTCGCGAAGCCGGTTCGCGTCCAGGGCCCTTCGGCCGGTGTTCGTCCTGTGTTCAGATCTCGCCCCGCAGCTTGGCGAGCGCCTCGGCGAGGATGGCCTCGCCGTCCGCGTCGCTGCGGCGCTCCCGCACGTAGGCGAGGTGGGTCTTGTACGGCTCGGTGCGCGGCGGGTCCGGCGGGTTGTCCCGGTCCTGGCCGGCCGGGAAACCGCAGCGGGGACAGTCCCAGGTGTCGGGGACCTGCGCGTCGCTCGCGAAACTCGGCTGGGTCTCGTGCCCGTTCGAGCACCAGAAGGAGATGCGGAGGCGCGGTGCCGACTCGCCCCGCTCGGCCTCCCCCATCGGCCCCGCTCCGACCCGGCTTCCCCGGATCGCGTTGCCACTTGCCACGGTCGTAACTCCCTGCGTGATGGTGCTCGAAGATGCCCCAGTCTACGGAAGGCCCAACGCGCGTCCAGTGTGCGGAGTTACCCGTCGAGCTTCATGAGCAGACCAAGTACCACAATGCAGGCGAACCACAGCAGGGCGACCACGACCGTGATCCGGTCGAGGTTGCGCTCGGCGACCGAGGAGCCGCCGACGGAGGACTGCATGCCGCCACCGAACATGTCGGAGAGGCCGCCGCCCTTCCCCTTGTGCATCAGCACCAGCAGCATCAGCAGGCCGCTGAAGACGATCAGGGCGATCGAGAACCCCATAACCACGGCTGGACCAACTTCCTCGGAGCTTGAAAAGGGACGGGGGCCGGGCGCCTGCCCGACCCCCGCAAGGGTACGACGGATCACCTCCGCCGCTCTACATCGTCACATCGTCACTGGTCACGGAAGCGGACGATCTTGACGAACTCGTCCGCGTCCAGCGAGGCACCGCCGACCAGGGCGCCGTCGATGTCGGGCTGCGCCATGATCTCGGCGACGTTGCCGCCCTTGACCGAGCCGCCGTACTGGATGCGGATCTTGTCGGCGACGTCCTGCGAGTACAGCTCGGCGAGCTTGCCTCGGATCGCCCCGCAGACCTCCTGGGCGTCCTCGGCGCCGCAGACCTTGCCGGTGCCGATGGCCCAGACGGGCTCGTAGGCGACGACGACCGTCTCGGCCTGCTCGGCCGGGACGCCCTTGAGGCCGCCCTCGACCTGGGCGAGGGTGTGCGTGACGGCGTCGCCGGCCTCGCGCACGTCGAGCTCCTCGCCGACGCAGAGGATCGGGGTGATGCCGTGGGCGAAGGCGGCCTTCACCTTGGCGTTGCACAGCTCGTCGGACTCGCCGTGGTACTGGCGGCGCTCGGAGTGGCCGACCGCGACGAAGGCGGTGTTCAGCTTGGCGAGCATGGCGCCGGAGATCTCACCGGTGTACGCGCCGGACTCGTGGGCCGACAGGTCCTGGGCGCCGTACTTGATCTTGAGCTTGTCGCCCTCGATCAGGGTCTGCACGGAGCGCAGGTCGGTGAAGGGGACGAGGACGGCGACGTCGACGGCGTCGTAGTCCTTGTCGGTGAGGGTGAAGGCGAGCTTCTGGACGTGGGCGATGGCCTCCAGGTGGTTGAGGTTCATCTTCCAGTTGCCAGCCATCAGCGGGGTGCGGGTGGTCATGGGAAGGTCAGTCCTCCAGTGCGACGAGGCCGGGGAGCTGCTTGCCCTCGAGGTATTCGAGGGAGGCGCCGCCACCGGTCGAGATGTGGCCGAAAGCGTTCTCGTCGAAGCCCAGGATGCGGACCGCGGCGGCGGAGTCGCCACCGCCGACCACGGTGAAGGCCGGGGAGTCGACGAGCGCCTGGGCGACGGCCTTGGTGCCGTCGGCGTAGTCGGGGTGCTCGAAGACGCCCATCGGGCCGTTCCAGAAGACGGTGGCCGCGTCGGCGAGCTTCGAGGCGTACAGCTTGCGGGTCTCCGGACCGATGTCCAGGCCCTCCTGGTCGGCCGGGATGGCGTCCGCGGCGACGGTGGTGGGGTTCGACGGAGCCTTGGTCTTGAGGTCCGGGAAGGACGGCGAGACCAGGACGTCGACGGGGAGGACGAACTCCACGCCCTTCTCCTCGGCCCGCTTGAGGTAGTCGAGCACGGCCGGGATCTGGTCCTCCTGGAGGAGGGAGATGCCCACCTCGTGGCCCTGGGCCTTGAGGAAGGTGTAGGCCATGCCGCCGCCGACGAGGATGCGGTCGGCCTTCTCCAGGAGGTGGTCGATCACGCCGAGCTTGTCGGAGACCTTGGCACCGCCGAGGACGACCGCGTACGGCCGCCGGACGTCCTCGGTCAGCTTCTTCAGGACGCCGACCTCGGTGGCGATCAGGTAGCCGGCGGCGTGCGGCAGCTTGCCCGGGAGGTCGTAGACCGAGGCGTGCTTGCGGTGCACGGCGCCGAAGCCGTCGCCGACGTAGAGGTCGGCGAGGGCGGCCAGCTGGTCCGCGAAGGCGTCGCGCTCGGCGTCGTCCTTCGAGGTCTCGCCGGCGTTGAAGCGCAGGTTCTCGATGACGGCCACCCGGCCGTCGGTCAGGCCCGCGACGGTCGCCCGCGCGGACTCGCCGACGGTGTCGGTGGCGAAGGCCACCTCGGCGCCGAGCAGTTCGCCGAGCCGCGCGGCGGCGGGGGCGAGGGAGAACGCGGGGTCCGGGGCGCCCTTGGGGCGGCCCAGGTGGGAGGCGACCACGACCCGGGCGCCGGCGTCGGCGAGCGCCTTGACCGTGGGGACGACGGCGCGGATGCGGCCGTCGTCGGTGATGGTGGTGCCGTCGAGGGGCACGTTGAGATCGGCGCGGACGAACACCCGCTTGCCCTCGACGCCCTCGCCGAGAAGCTCGTCGATCGTCTTCATCTGTTACTGACTCCTTGGTACGCGGTGGAGCACACGAGACAGGGCCCGCGCAGCGCTTCGTCGCGCTGCCCGAGCCCTGCTCACATCGAAAGCCCTGCCCTGTTGAACCCTAGTACGTCAGAGCTGGTCGCCGACGAAGGAGGTGAGGTCGACGAGACGGTTGGAGTAGCCCCACTCGTTGTCGTACCAGCCGAGGATCTTGACCGAGTTGCCGTCCTGGACCATGGTCAGGGAGGAGTCGAAGGTGCACGACGCCGGGTCGCTGACGATGTCCGAGGAGACGATCGGGTCCTCGGTGTAGAAGAGGATGCCCTTCAGCGGGCCGTCATCGGCGGCCTTCTTGAAGGCCGCGTTGACCTCGTCCTTGGTGACCTCGCGGTCCAGGGTGACGACCAGGTCGGTGGCGGAGCCGGTGGGGACCGGGACGCGCATGGCGATGCCGTCCAGCTTGCCCTTGAGCTGCGGGAGGACCAGGGCGGTGGCCTTCGCGGCACCCGTCGTGGTCGGGATGATGTTCTCCGCGGCGGCGCGGGCGCGGCGCAGGTCCTTGTGCGGGAAGTCCAGGATGCGCTGGTCGTTGGTGTACGCGTGGACCGTCGTCATGAGACCGCGGACGATGCCGAAGTTCTCGTCGAGGACCTTGGCCATCGGGGCGACGCAGTTGGTGGTGCAGGACGCGTTCGAGATGACGTCGTGCCGCGCCGGGTCGTACTTGTCCTGGTTGACACCCATGACGATGGTGATGTCCTCGCCCGTGGCCGGAGCCGAGATGAGGACCTTCTTGGCGCCGCCGGCCAGGTGCTTGGCGGCGTCGTCGCGCTTGGTGAAGATGCCGGTGGACTCGATGACGATGTCCACGCCGAGCTCGCCCCAGGGGATGTCGGCGGGGTTGCGCTCGGACAGCACCTTGATGGTGTGCCCGTCGACGGTGATGGTGTCGGCGGTGTGGGAGACCTCGGCCTTGAGGCGACCCAGGATGGTGTCGTACTTCAGCAGGTGCGCCGTGGTCGCGGTGTCGCCCAGGTCGTTGACGGCCACGACCTCGATGTCGGCACCCTGCTCAAGGAGCGCGCGGAAGTAGTTGCGACCGATACGGCCAAAGCCGTTGATGCCTACGCGGATCGTCACGAACCGATCTCCTCGTATGAGAACGCCGGGTGAAATGTCACACCGGCGAGATCTTGATTTTTTTGGGATGTCCCCGACCGCTTACGACCCTACCCCTCCGGGCGCCCCCGAGTGACATCGAGCGCAGCCGTTCGAGCCCGGAAAGTGACCGGAAAAGGGCCGACGGCCCGTGCCTACCAACGGGTACGGGCCGCCGTGGGACCTTTGTCCCCCTTACTCTCCGTCAGCGGCGGAGCGCGGTGAGGGCACGGTCGAGGAGCCGCTGCCGTTCGGCCGCCGATCCGACGTGCTCCAGGCCGAAGCCGAGGAGGACGGTGTCACGGGTGGTGACGGCGGCGACGGAGTGGAAGAGGGCCGACGAGCGGGTCCAGTCGGCGCCGTTGCCGGGGCTGCCGGCCGGGGCGCCGGGCACGGTCCAGGCGCCGAGCGAGCTCTCGAAGCCCTCGCGTTCGGTGCCGGCCGCGGTGACCAGGCGGACGTCGTCGACGAAGGCGCCGGTCTCGCCGGTGCCGGGGTCGGAGACGTACGAGAGGGAGAGCTCGACCTGCTTGCCCGCGTAGGCGGAGAGGTCGACGGAGGCCTGCCGCCAGCCGTTGGAGGGGCCGGTGAAGGCGTTCCAGGCGCCGCTGGTGCCGGTGGGCACGCAGCCGTCCTCGCCGAGGGTGAGGTAGCGGCCGAGGGCGGGGTGGAGCTTCAGGTAGTAGCCCTCGCCGCAGTCGGCGGGCGGCTCCGCGGAGGTGCCGCCGTTGCGGTCGGGCAGGGTGGTCCAGTCGTCCTGGCCGACGGTGCGGGCCTCGACGACGAGGTTGTCGTAGCCGGGCTCCGTGTCGTGGCTGACCTGGAAGTCGAGCCGGGGGCCGTCGGCGGCGGCGGTGCCGGTGAGGTCGACGGTGCGGCTGAGCCGGGCCCAGGTGTCGTCGGCGTGCTTCACGGCGGCGAAGGACGTGCCCTCGGCCGGTTCGAAGGGGGTGCGCAGGCCGGGGTAGTCGCCGGCCGGGGCGCTGGAGGCGAACTGCGGGTGGGTCTCCGGGTCGAGGCTGTCGGAGGTGACGGTGAAGGCGCCGGCGTTGTCGAGCGGGTTGCCGTCGGCGGCGCCGAGCCCGGTCGGCGGGCCCGCGAGGCGGCCGGAGCCGGCGAAGGAGGGCGGGGCGTCCAGGCCGGCCCGGTGGTAGGCGCCGAGCCAGTACTGGGCGAAGTCGTTGGACTCGGCCCGGCCGATCCGGGTCGGGCCGCCGGTCTTCTCACCGGCGTTGAGAAGCTTTCCGCCCTCGTTGAGGTAGGAGCGGACGGCGAGCTCGACGGCCCCTGAGGGGCGCTCGGCGCCGGTGTACCAGACGACGGTGCGGAAGTGGGAGAGGGTGCCGAGGGCGTGCGGGGCGCCCTGGGTGGCGACGTCCCAGACGGCGGCCTTCCGGCCGGTCGCGGCGAGCGCCCCGGTGTACGCGGCGACGTGCCGTGCGGCGCTCGTACCGCCCTCCTCGGCGAGGACGAGGACGTCCCCGCGGGCGCGTTCGGCGACCCGGTAGGTGAAGGGGGTGGTGGCGGTGGTCCGGCCGTCGCGGCCGCGGGCGGTGAACCAGACCTCGACGGAGTCGCCGGGCCGGGCGCCGCGCACCTCGCCGCGGTACTGGTCGTAGTACCGGTTGTCCTCGCCGCCGTAGGTCTCGCCGCCCTCCCAGGCCTCGACCCCGGCGCGGTGCGTGCGGCCGCCGTTGATCCGGTAGTGGAGGGTCTTGGCGCGCAGCGACTTCCGGGCGGTGACGGCCACCGGCTGCTCCTCGCCGGTTGCGGCGTAGGAGGTGGTGAAGGCGTCGGGGGTGAGGGCCGGGGCCGGGGCGCCGACCGGGGAGACCGGGTCGTCGGGGCGGGCGGCGGACTCGGCGACGGCGAGCGCGAAGGGGATGTTCTTGGCGAACTCGGCCTGGATCAGCTTCTCGTCGTCGGGGAAGGTGAAGACGGAGGCGCAGTCGGCGGCCTCCCAGGCGTCGTTCGGGTCGACGCGGGAGGCGGTGGCGCAGGTGGACATCTCGGGGGTGAACATCTGCATGCCGTTGACGTTGGCGGCGTGTCCGTCGGCCTCGCCGTTGGTGGTGTACAGCTCGGAGGAGACCTGCGGCCGGTAGCCGGGGACCGCGGAGTTCTGCGGGGTGCCCGCGAGCGCCTTCAGGGCGGTGTCGTCCGGGGTGTCGGTGGCGACCTGCCAGCCGACGCCGTAGAGCAGCAGCTGGGCGGCGGAGTGGTAGTTGACGCCGTACGAGAAGCCGATGCGCTTCTGGAAGGCGTCCAGGGCCCGGGTCTCCGGCTCGGACATGGGGCCCTTGCCGCGGAAGGTCTCGTCGGCCGGGTCGGGGGACGAACCCTCGTCGTCGTAGCCCCACTTGTAGGCGAAGTTCCGGTTGAGGTCGACGCCGTCGCCGGCGCTGATCACGCCGTCGCCGTCGTTGTCGCGGAGGTTCTTGCGCCACTGGCGGTTGGCCGGGTCGGCGTGGGTGAAGTCGTAGCCGTCGGGGTTGGCGGAGAGCACGAACCACAGCTCGGTGGAGTCGACGATCCGGGTGATCCGCTCGTCGGTCCCGTAGTTGTCGAGGTAGTGGTGCAGCAACCGCCTTGTCATCTCCGGGGTGATCCACTCGCGGGCGTGCTGGTTGGAGACGTACAGCGTGGCCGGCCTGGCGCCGTCCTTCGTCTTCCGGGCCCCCTTGCTGACCTTGACGGCGAGGATGTCCTGGCCCTTGAGGGTCTTGCCGATCGAGACGACCTTGGTGAGGCCGGGGTGGTCGGCGGCGGTGGCGAGGATCTCCTCCTTGAGGCCGCCGGGGCCGCCGTAGGGCCGGAAGACGCCGTCGCCGGCGGCGGCCGCGCGCCGGGCGGCGGCCGGGCCGGGGTCGTGCTCGGCGAGCGTGACGCCCCGGCCGCGCAGGGCGCCGGCCTGCGTCTCGGTCAGGTACAGCTCGACGGTGGCGGTGCCGTGCTCGGGCACCCGCTCGGTCAGTTCGTGTGCGTCGGTACCGGCCTCCAGGAGCAGCGGGACCTGCTCCTGGGTGACCGTGGCGCGCCATACGGAGAGGGCGTCGCCGCCCTCCGGGTCCGCCGGGCGCGCTCCGGCGGCGGGTGCCGCCGCGATGCCCGCGACCAGCAGTGAGGCGGCGGCGAGGATCGCCCGCGCTCTTTGTCTCATGAGCCCCCCTTGGTGTGTTCCGTCACGAAGGTGAACGGAGGCCAGGCTCTGGGGCGCTCATGGTCCTGTCAAGGGCGCCTCGCGGCAACGACCGGGAGGCGTACGTACGCTGGTGGAGTCTCAGAAACGTTTCTCCGCAGCGGAGTTCACGCTTCCACGGGGTACGCGGACGGCCCCCCGTCCCGGCAGGGGACGAGGGGCCGTTCAGAGCAGCCGGACTGCCGTCCGGGGGGCCTCCGGGCTCAGCCGACCAGGCTCTCGTCGAGCTCCTCCGTCAGGTTCGACTCGGTGCCGGGGATGCCCAGGTCCTGGGCCCGCTTGTCGGCCATGGCGAGCAGCCGGCGGATCCGGCCGGCCACCGCGTCCTTGGTGAGCGGCGGGTCGGCGAGCGCGCCCAGCTCCTCCAGGGAGGCCTGCTTGTGCTCCATGCGCAGCCGGCCGGCCGCCGCGAGGTGCTCGGGCACCTCGTCCGCGAGGATCTCCAGGGCGCGCTGCACCCGGGCTCCGGCGGCGACGGCGGCCCGGGCCGAGCGGCGCAGGTTGGCGTCGTCGAAGTTGGCGAGGCGGTTGGCGGTGGCGCGGACCTCGCGGCGCATCCGCCGCTCCTCCCAGGCCAGCACCGACTCGTGCGCGCCCAGCCGGGTGAGCAGGGCGCCGATCGCGTCGCCGTCGCGGACCACGACCCGGTCCACGCCGCGGACCTCGCGGGCCTTGGCGGCGATGGAGAGCCGGCGGGCGGCGCCGACGAGGGCGAGCGCGGCCTCCGGACCCGGGCAGGTGACCTCCAGGGAGGAGGAGCGGCCCGGCTCGGTCAGCGAGCCGTGCGCGAGGAAGGCACCCCGCCAGGCCGCCTCGGCGTCACAGGTGGCCCCGGAGACCACCTGCGGCGGCAGGCCCCGGATGGGGCGGCCCCGGCCGTCGACCAGACCCGTCTGGCGGGCCAGCTGGTCACCGCCGGCCACCACGCGCACCACGAAGCGGGAGCCGCGCCGCAGCCCGCCGGGGGCCATCACGATCAGCTCCGAGCTGTGCCCGAAGATCTCCAGGATGTCCCGCTTCAGCCGCCGGGCCGCCATCGCCGTGTCGAGCTCCGCCTCGATCACGATCCGGCCGCTGACCAGGTGCAGACCGCCCGCGAACCGGAGGATCGACGAGACCTCCGACTTCCTGCAGCAGGTCCGGGTGACGGGAAGCCGGGAGATCTCGTCCTTCACCGCTGCCGTCATCGCCATGGGCCGATCCTTCCATGCATCCGAAAAATACGGTCGTACGCGGCGGCCAGGCGCTCCGGGTCGTGCTTCGGAGAGCCGTCGGCGCGGGCCACCGGCGCCAGCTCCAGCGCGGCGCCGAGCCGCTTGGCGGCGTCGACGAGGGGTTCCCTGGCTGACACGTCGGGCACGGCGGCCTCGTCGGCCAGCACCACGTCCAGGGCGAGTTTAGGGGCGTGTCGTCCCAAAACCTCCAAATGACGCTGCGGGGAGAAGCCCTCTGTTTCTCCGGGCTGGGGCGCGAGGTTCAGCGAGAGCACCTTGCGGGCCTTCGTCTCGACCAGCGCGTCGAGCAGTTCGGGCACGAGGAGGTGCGGGATCACCGAGGAGAACCAGGACCCCGGGCCGAGGACGACCCAGTCCGCGTCGAGGACCGCGGCGACGGCCTCCGGCACGGCCGGCGGGTCGTGCGGCACCAGGTGCACGGACTGCACCTCGCCCGGGGTGAGCGCCACGGTGGCCTGCCCGCGCACGGTGTCCACGTCCTCCGGGCGCGCCGGGTCGTGGCCCCTGACCAGGGCCTGGAGCTCCAGCGGCACGGCGGACATGGGCAGCACCCGGCCCTGGGCGCCGAGCAGCCGGCCGACCAGGTCGAGGGCCTGCACCGGGTCGCCGCCCAGCTGCTCCCAGAGGGCGACGATCAGCAGGTTGCCGACGGCGTGGCCGCCCATCTCGCCCTTGGACCGGAAGCGGTGCTGGATGACCCGGGCCCAGGTCTGGCCCCAGTCGTCGTCGCCGCAGAGCGCGGCGAGCGCCTTGCGCAGGTCGCCCGGGGGCAGCACGCCGAGCTCCTCCCGGAGCCGGCCGCTGGAGCCCCCGTCGTCGGCGACGGTGACGACCGCGGTGAGGTCGCCGGTGATCCGCCGCAGCGCGGCGAGGGAGGCGGAGAGGCCCATGCCGCCGCCGAGGGCGACGACCTTCGGCTGGGCACCACGCCTGCGGAGCGCCCGCTTCACCGAGAGGGTGGAGGCGGGGCGCCGGCGGTAAGGCTTCACTCGCGCCCCATGTCGCGGTGGACGACCACCGTCTCCACGCCCTCGGCGGCGATGCGGGCGGCGAGCTTCTCGGCGGTGGCGACCGAGCGGTGCTTGCCGCCGGTGCAGCCGACGGCGATCGTCACGTACCGCTTCCCCTCGCGGCGGTAGCCGGCGGCGATCAGCTGGAGCAGCTCGGTGTAGCGGTCCAGGAACTCCTTGGCGCCGGGCTGGTTGTAGACGTAGTTCGCCACCTCCTCGTTGAGGCCGGTGTACGGGCGCAGCTCGGGGACCCAGTGCGGGTTGGGCAGGAAGCGCATGTCGACGACGAGGTCGGCGTCGACCGGCAGGCCGTACTTGAAGCCGAAGGACATGACGGTGGCCCGCAGCTCGGGCTCCTCCTCGCCGGCGAACTGGGCGTCCATCTTGGCGCGCAGCTCGTGGACGTTGAGGCTGGAGGTGTCGATGACCAGGTCGGCGTCGCCGCGCAGCTCGCGCAGCAGGTCGCGCTCGGCGGCGATGCCGTCGACGATGCGGCCGTCACCCTGGAGCGGGTGGGGGCGGCGGACCGACTCGAAGCGGCGGACCAGTGCCTCGTCGGAGGACTCCAGGAAGACGATCCTGCGGGTGACCTGCTTGGCCTCCAGGTCGGCGAGGGACTCCCGCAGGGCGTCGAAGAACTGCCGGCCGCGGACGTCGACGACGACCGCGATCCGGGCGACGTTGCCCTGGGAGCGGGCGCCGAGCTCCACCATGGTGGGGATCAGCGCGGGCGGCAGGTTGTCGACGACGAACCAGCCGAGGTCCTCCAGACACTTCGCCGCGGTGGACCGGCCGGCTCCGGACATGCCGGAGATGATCACCAGCTCGGGGATGGCCGCCTCGGCGCCGTTGTCGCCCGCGGTCTCCTTCGTGCCCGTACTCACGTGTCCTGCTCCGTCTTCTCGGTGGTGCCCGTCGTGCTCGTGGTGCCCGTCGTGCTCGGTCATGCCGTGGTGCCCCCGTCGTCTTCCATGATCTCTCCTGTGGCCGTGTTCACGGCGGGTGCGGCGGGGGCCGCCCGGGCCAGGGCCACGGCGACCGCCTCCGCGGTCTTCCGGCCGAAGCCGGGAACCTCACAGATCTGCTCGATTGTCGCCTGCTTCAGCCGCTTCACCGAGCCGAAATGCTTGATCAGGGCCTGTTTGCGCGTGTCGCCGAGGCCGGGGACGGCGTCGAGGGGGCTGCTCCGGAGGCGTTTGGTCCGCTTGGAGCGCTGGTAGCGGATGGCGAAATCGTGAGCGGTGTCACGGACCCGCTGGAGGAGGTAGAGGCCCTCGCTGGAGCGGGGCAGCACCACCGGGTCGTCCTCGCCGGGCAGCCAGACCTCCTCCAGGCGCTTGGCGAGCCCGCAGACGGCGACGTCGTCGATGCCCAGCTCGTCGAGGGCCCGGCGGGCGGCGGCGACCTGCGGCTGCCCGCCGTCGACCACGACGAGCTGCGGCGGGTAGGCGAAGCGCTTGGGCCGGCCGTCGTCCCCGGCCTCGTCGACGGCGACCTCGCCCTCCTCGCCCCACTCCCCCGTCCTCTCCTTCTCGGCGAGGTAGCGCCGGAAGCGGCGGCCGATCACCTCGTGCATGGAGCGGACGTCGTCCTGGCCCTCGAAGGACTTGATCTGGAAGCGGCGGTACTCGCTCTTGCGGGGCAGCCCGTCCTCGAAGACGACCATGGAGGCGACGACGTCCTCGCCCTGGAGGTGCGAGATGTCGAAGCACTCGATGCGCAGCGGCGCCGACTCCAGGTCCAGTGCCTCGGCGATCTCCTCCAGGGCCCGGGAACGGGTGGTGAGGTCGCTGGCCCGCTTGGTCTTGTGCAGGACGAGCGCCTGCTGGGCGTTGCGGGCGACGGTCGCCATCAGGTCCTTCTTATCGCCGCGCTGCGGGATCCGCAGGGAGACGTTGGACCCGCGGCGGCCGCTCAGCCACTGGGTGACGGCCTCGGCGTCCTCGGGCAGCGCCGGGACCAGCACCTCCTTGGGCACGGCGTCGCCGCTCTCCTCGCCGTACAGCTGCTGGAGGGCGTGCTCGACGAGCCCGGCGGTGTCGACGGCCTCGACCTTGTCGGTGACCCAGCCGCGCTGGCCGCGGACGCGTCCGCCGCGGACGTGGAAGATCTGGACGGCGGCCTCCAGCTCGTCCTCGGCGAGGGCGACGAGGTCGGCGTCGGTGGCGTCGGCGAGGACGACGGCGCTCTTCTCCATGGCCCGGCGCAGCGCCTCTATGTCGTCGCGGAGCCGGGCGGCCTTCTCGTACTCCATCTCCTCGGCCGCCGCCGTCATCCGCTTCTCCAGGCGGCGGATGTACGTGCCGGTGCGGCCGGCCATGAAGTCGCAGAACTCCTCGGCCAGTTCGCGGTGCTCCTGGGGGCCGACCCGGCCGACGCAGGGCGCCGAGCACTTGTCGATGTAGCCGAGGAGGCAGGGCCGGCCGGCGGAGGCGGCGTTCCGGAACACCCCCGCCGAGCAGGTGCGCACCGGGAAGACCCGCAGCATCAGGTCGACGGTCTCGCGGATCGCCCACGCGTGCGCGTACGGCCCGAAGTAGCGCACGCCCTTCTTCTTCTGTCCGCGCATGACCTGGACGCGCGGGAACTCCTCGTTCAGCGTGACGGCGAGGTAGGGGTAGCTCTTGTCGTCCCGGTACTTCACGTTGAACCGGGGGTCGTACTCCTTGATCCAGGTGTACTCCAGCTGGAGCGCCTCGACCTCGGTGGAGACGACCGTCCACTCCACGGAGGCGGCCGTGGTCACCATGGTCGCGGTCCGCGGGTGCAGGCTCGCGAGCGGCTGGAAGTAGTTGGCCAGCCGCTGCTTCAGCGACTTCGCCTTCCCGACGTAGATCACCCGCCGGTGCTCGTCCCGGAACTTGTAGACACCCGGGACGTCGGGAATCTGCCCCGGCGCGGGTCGATAGCTGGTGGGGTCGGCCATGCGCCCACCCTACTGGCGCACAGTGACAGAACGGGCTCGCGCGCGGGCCCGGGCCGCCTCGTGGGCGGCCCGGGCCGGGCGGTCGGGAGCGGGGGTCAGGACTCCTGGGTGCGGCGGCCCGCCGCTCGGCGGCGGAGCGCGGTGGCGCCGATCAGGGCGAGGGCGGCCACGGCGCCGAAGGCGGCGACCGTGGAGGCGGCGGTGGCCGCGGCGGGCTGGTGGCGGGGGCCGCCCGCCGCCGTGCCCTCGGCGGGCGCGGTGGGCCCTGCGGCCGCGGCCGCGGGGGCGGAGCCGGGGGCCTCGGGTGCGTAGCCGCCGGCCGCGCCCTTGCGGGCGTACGCGGAGCCGGGGAGCTTGTCGGCGTACGCGCGCGTGACGCGGTCGCGGTAGGCGGCGAGGGTGGTGCCGTTCCGGCCGACGGCCCGGACCGCGTCCTCGTCCAGCGGCAGCACCTTCGTCCCCTTCTGGACGTACCAGGCGTCGATCTGCGGCTCGCGGAAGACGAGCCCGCCGGGGAGCCTCCGGGCCCCTTCGCGGGCGTACCGGAGCTCGTCGTCGCCGGTGGCGATGTTCACCACCTGCCAGCCGGCGGGGCTCCGTACCGTCCACAGCGAGGCCTTCTGCCCGTCGGCGGCGACGGCGAGGCTGGCCCGGAACTCCTCCCGGGCCACGGGCGCGCCCGGCTTCCCGGCGACGAAGTCCGCGGAGAGGATCCGCACCGGGACGGACGCCCCGGATATCCGGGGCGCCGCGTCGGTGCGGGCGAGCGCCCCGTCGCGGGCGAAGAAGCGGCCGAGGGTGGCCAGGGTCTCGGGCGCGGCGGCGGCCCGCTCGGCGGTCGGCGCCACCGGCAGCGGCGCGCCGGGGCCCGAGGCGGCGGCCGGGGCGGCGGCGCCGAGGGCGAGGAGCGCGGCGGCGGCTCCGGTGACGAGTGCGGTCGTGGTGGTCATGGTCACGCCCCGATCCGGTAGAGCGAGTGGGTCCAGGAGAAGGACCCGTTGTTGACGTACCACGCGTGGGAGGCCCAGTTGTAGCGATCGCTGGAAGGCCACGGATCGCCCCAGTACACCCAGCTGTTCGCGTCGTCGTAGCCGTACAGCACGTGCATGTGGCCGCCGCCGCCCGCCCACTGGATGCGGGTCTCGACCGGTCGGTTCGCGTTGATCTCGGTCTGGACGGTGGAGTAGCGCAGCCAGCCGTCGACGTACGAGCCGGGGTTGACGCCCGCCCAGGAGAGGCCGGTCTGGACGTTGCCGAGGGTGGCCTGCCAGTTGGGGCAGTCGTAGCCCTGCTGCCGCCGGAAGGCCGCGTTGCAGAACTGGTTCTGGCTGTAGCCGCGGCCGAACCAGGTCGCGATGGTGTTGCCGCCGGCGGCCCAGCACCAGTTGGTCTTCTGCTGGGCCTGCATGGTGATGTTCAGGCGCTTGGCGCCGAGGACGGCGGTGGTGTCGGCGGACACGGGTGCGGGGGCCGGCGCGGCGGACGCCGAGGCCGCGGTGGGGACGAGGAGCAGCGCGGCGGCGGCGAACGCCACGAGGCTCCGCTTCCCGTTCTGGAGTCGCTGGAGTCGTCTGCGCATGGGGTTTCCTCCCAGTGCGGGGGGTGGGGATGGGTGGGGGGTGCGTGGGGGGGTGGGGGTGGCGTCCGGACACCGCTTGGAGCATCGGCCGTTGTCGGGAGCGGGTCAACACGCTTCAATGCGGGGTGACATCGGGCTGTGAACGGTGTGGCGCGCGTGTGAACGCGTGCCCGCCGCCCACCTGCCCGCCCGCCGCCGGGGCCCCGGCGGTCCGTGGCGCGCGCGTGAACGTTCACCGAGACGCCCGTGGAGCCCGGAACGGCCCCGAAAAACCGCGAAGAGCCCCGAAGAACCGCGAAGAGCCCGAAGAAGCCCGAGGAGGCCGGTGTGAGCCACACCGAGGCCGATCTGGTGCAGCTGCTGCACACCGGCCCCTTCCACCTGGCGCTGCGCACCGCGCTTGCCGTGCGCGGCCTGCCGCTCCAGCGGGTCCAGCACCATCTCGCGCACCGGGGCGTCAAGGTCGGCGTGACCTCGCTGAGCTACTGGCAGCAGGGCGCCCGCCGGCCGCAGCGGCCGGAGTCCCTGAAGGCGGTCAGGGCCCTGGAGGAGGTGCTCCAGCTGCCGGGGAACTCGCTGCTGCGGCTGCTGGAGGGCGATGCGGCGGCCCGGGAGGGCGTGGAGCGGCCGGCGGCCCGCTCGTACCGCTCGCTCGTGGAGGCCTCGGGCTCGGTGGAGGAGCTGTTCGCGGAGCTGGAGTCACCTGCGGACGGCGGGCTGCACACGGTCGGCCACCACGAGCGGGTTCGGATCGGTCCCGGCCGGGAGCTGGTGGGCCGCGAGTCGCAGCACGTGGTGCGGGCGCACCGGGACGGCGTCGACCGGTACCTCGCCATCCACCACGGCGACCCGGGCTGCGATCCGGCGCGGGTGCGGGTGCGGTCGGTGGAGAACTGCCGTACGGGGCGGGTGCGGTGGCACGCGGAGACGGGCGTGGTCGTCGCCGAGCTGCTCTTCGACGCGCGGCTGCGGGCCGGCGACACGCACCTGTTCACGTACGGCTTCCAGGACGGGACGGCCGGTCCGAGCGGCGAGTACGTGCGCGGCTTCAGCTTCGCGGGCGGGCAGTACGTGCTCCAGGTCGCCTTCGACGAGGCGGCCCTGCCGGTACGCTGCCGGCGCTTCGCCCAGGCCTCGGCGGGCGCCCCGCGCGGTGGCCGCACGGAGCTGACACTCGGCGGCCGGCACCGCACGGTGCACCTGGTGGAACAGGGCGTACGCCCCGGAATCCTGGGAATCGACTGGGACTGGTCCTGAGCCCTTCGGACCGGCTCAGGCGGAGGGCGCGGCCTTCGGCCCGGCGATGAGCCTGCCGCCCTCGACGCGGACCTCGACGGCGGGCAGCGGGACGGTGGCGGGCCCCTTGAGCGCCTTGCCGGTGGTGACGTCGAAGCGGCTGCCGTGGCAGGGGCAGTTGCCCTCGTTGTCCTCGATCTTGTCGAGGACGCAGCCGGCGTGGGTGCACTGGGCGCTGAAGGCCTTGTACTGGCCCTTGGCGGGGCAGCTCACCAGGACCTTCTGCTCCCGGAAGAGCGTGGCGCCCCCGACCGGGACCTCGTCCGGCGACCCGAGCTCGACCGGCGCGGTCGGCGTCGGCACCCCGGCGTGCCCCAGCTTCGACTCGGTGGAGCAGGCGGCGACACCCAGCCCGGCGGCACCGGCGAGAGCGGCGCCCTTCAAAACGGTACGGCGGCTGGACTGGCCGGACATGATCGCGCTCCACAGGTACGGGGGACGGTGGTCAGCCCCGACGATACCCGCGCCGTTCGCCCCCCTTCCGCCCGGGCCCACACCCCCGAAACCCGAGCCCGCCCCCCACCACCGACGCCCCCAAGACACCGGACCGCCCCGGGCAACCTGCCGAGCCCCACGGGAGACCGGACCAGAGACGGCACCACCCCTGCAGGCCGCCGGAGACCGGAGCGGAGACGGCGCCACCCCTGCGGCCGCTGGAGACCGGACCGGAGACGCCACCACCCCTGCGGGCCACGGGAGGCCGGACCGGAGACGGCGCCACCCCTGCGGGCCACGGGAGGCCGGACCGGAGACCCGGCACCACCCCTGCAGGCCACAGAAGACCGGACCGGAGACGGCACCACCCCTGCAGGCCACGGGAGGCCGGACCGGAGACGGCGCCACCCCTGCAGGCCACAGAAGACCGGGCCGGAGACGGCGCCACCCCTGCGGGCCACAGAAGACCGGGCCGGAGACGGCGCGGGCCTCCCCGGGCCCGGGGGGCCGGGTCGGGCACGCTCCGGGCGCCCTGCTCCGACCCACGGCGGGCCGGAACGCGCGCCCTGCCCTGACCCACGGGCGACCGGACCGAGGACGGTACCGGCCTCATGCCCGATGGCCCGCGGCCCCGCAGTCCCGAGCGGCAGGCGCTCGGCGGCCCAGGGCGGCCTGTCCAGCGGATCAGGGGCGGGCAGGCCGCCGCGTCCCGTGCGGTGGATCGCAAAGCGCCGGAGCGCCTCGATAGCCGAGCTATCAGGGTGTTTCGGCAACGCGGCGAGGTACCGCACCAGACGCCGCGATCCCGCCCCTGATCCGCCGGACAGGCCCTGACAGGCGCGGACGCCTGGCCGCTCAGGGCCCACGGCCCGGACGGCCCGCGCGCCCGGACGGCCGGCGCGCCGGGCCGATAGGCCGCGCCCGACCGTCCCGGGGCTCCCGGGCGGTCCGGGACCCCAGGGCCCCGGACCGCCCGGTGGCGGCGTCACGCCTTGCGGGTGCGGGTTGCCGTCTTCTTGGCGGGCGCGGCCTTCTTCGCCGTGGCCGTCTTCTTCGCGGCCGGGGCCTTCTTCGCCGCCGTCTTCTTCTTCACGGCCGTTCCGCGTGCCGCCGGCACCCCCGCGTCGCTGACGCGGTCCGCGCCGAGGATCTCGCGGAGGAACTTGCCGGTGTGGCTGGCCGGCTCCGAGGCGACCTCCTCGGGGGTGCCCTCGGCGACGACCATGCCGCCGCCGCTGCCGCCCTCGGGGCCCATGTCGATGATCCAGTCGGCGGTCTTGATGACGTCGAGGTTGTGCTCGATGACGATCACCGAGTTCCCCTTGTCGACCAGGCCCGACAGGACCTTGATGAGCTTCGAGATGTCCTCGAAGTGCAGACCGGTGGTCGGCTCGTCCAGGACGTACACCGTCCGTCCCGTCGACCGCTTCTGCAGCTCGGACGCGAGCTTGACGCGCTGCGCCTCACCGCCGGAGAGCGTCGGCGCCGACTGCCCGAGCCGGACGTACCCGAGCCCGACCTCGTTGAGCGTCCGCAGGTGGCGGGCGATCGTGGGGACGGCCTCGAAGAAGTCCAGGGCCTCCTCGATCGGCATGTCGAGGACCTCGGCGATGGACTTGCCCTTGTAGTGGACCTCCAGGGTCTCCCGGTTGTACCGGGCCCCGTGGCAGACCTCGCACGGCACGTACACGTCCGGGAGGAAGTTCATCTCGATCTTGATCGTGCCGTCGCCGGAGCAGTTCTCGCAGCGCCCGCCCTTGACGTTGAAGGAGAAGCGGCCGGGCAGGTAGCCCCGCACCTTCGCCTCCATCGTCTCCGCGAAGAGCCGGCGGACGTGGTCGAAGACGCCGGTGTACGTCGCCGGGTTCGAGCGCGGGGTGCGCCCGATCGGCGACTGGTCGACGTGCACGACCTTGTCGACGAGGTCGTCGCCCTCCACGCGCGTGTGCCGCCCCGGCACCGTCTTCGCGCCGTTCAGCTCGCGCGCCAGGTGGGTGTAGAGGATGTCGTTGACCAGCGTCGACTTGCCGGAGCCGGAGACGCCGGTGACGGCGGTGAGGACGCCCAGCGGGAAGGAGACGTCGATGTCCCGCAGGTTGTTCTCGCGGGCGCCGTGGACGGTGAGCAGCCGTCCGGGGTCGAGGGGGCGGCGGATGTCCGGGGTGGTGATCGCCCGGCGGCCGGAGAGGTACTGCCCGGTCATCGACTCCTCGTTGGCGAGGAGCTCCTTCAAGGTGCCGGAGTGGACGACCTTGCCGCCGTGCTCGCCGGCACCGGGGCCGATGTCGACGACCCAGTCGGCGACCTTGATCGTGTCCTCGTCGTGCTCGACGACGATGAGCGTGTTGCCCATGTCGCGGAGGCGGACCAGGGTCTCGATCAGCCGGTGGTTGTCGCGCTGGTGGAGGCCGATGGACGGCTCGTCGAGCACGTACAGCACGCCGACCAGGCCGGAGCCGATCTGCGTGGCGAGCCGGATGCGCTGCGCCTCGCCGCCGGAGAGCGTGCCGGCCGCGCGGTTGAGCGAGAGGTAGTCGAGGCCGACGTCGACGAGGAAGCGCAGCCGCTCGTTGACCTCCTTGAGGACCCGCTCGGCGATCTTCTTGTCACGGGCGTTGAGCGTGAGGCGGCCCAGGAACTCGGCGCAGTCGCTGATCGACATGGCGGAGACCTCGGCGATGGACTTCTCCATCACGGTGACCGCGAGCACGATCGGCTTGAGCCGGGTGCCGTGGCAGGTGGGGCAGGGCACCTCGCGCATGTACCCCTCGAAGCGCTCCCGGCTGGAGTCGCTCTCGGCCTCGCCGTGCCGCCGCTTCACGAAGGAGACGGCGCCTTCGAAGGCGGGGCTGGTCCAGGCGCGCTCGCGCCCGTACCTGTTCCGGTAGCGCACCTCGATCTGGGTCTTGTGGCCGTGCATGAGGGCCTTCTTGGCCCGCTGCGGGAGGCCCGCGTACGGGATGTCGGTGCGGAAGCCGAGGGCCTGGGAGAGCCCGTCGATCATCCGGCCGAAGTACTCCTTGGTGTGGCCGTGGGACCACGGGTGGATGGCGCCCTCGTCGAGGGACTTCTCCTCGTCGGGGACGACCAGCTCGGGGTCGACCTCCATGCGGGTGCCGATGCCGGTGCAGTCGGGGCAGGCGCCGAAGGGCGAGTTGAAGGAGAAGGAGCGGGGCTCCAGCTCCTCGAAGGAGAGGTCGTCGTACGGGCAGTAGAGGTGCTCCGAGTACATCTTCTCGCGCTCGGGGTCGTCCTCGGCGAGGTCGACGAAGTCGAGCACGACCATGCCGCCGGAGAGCCCGAGGGCGGTCTCGACGGAGTCGGTGAGCCGGCGCTTGGCGGAGTCCTTCACGGTGAGGCGGTCGACGACCACCTCGATGGTGTGCTTCTCCTGCTTCTTCAGCGTCGGCGGCTCGCTGAGCTGGATCGTCTGCCCGTCGACCCGGGCGCGGCTGTAGCCCTTGGTCTGGAGGTCGGCGAAGAGGTCGACGAACTCGCCCTTGCGCTCGCGCACCAGCGGGGAGAGCACCTGGAAGCGGCTGCCCTCGGGCAGCTCCAGGACCTTGTCGACGATCGCCTGCGGCGACTGGCGGGAGATCGGCCGACGGCACTCGGGACAGTGCGGCTTGCCGATGCGGGCGAAGAGCAGGCGGAGGTAGTCGTAGACCTCGGTGATGGTGCCGACCGTCGAGCGCGGGTTGCGCGAGGTCGACTTCTGGTCGATGGAGACGGCGGGCGAGAGACCCTCGATGAAGTCCACGTCCGGCTTGTCCATCTGGCCGAGGAACTGCCGTGCGTACGAGGAGAGCGACTCGACGTACCGGCGCTGCCCCTCGGCGAAGATCGTGTCGAACGCGAGGGAGGACTTGCCCGACCCCGAGAGCCCGGTGAAGACGATGAGGGAGTCACGGGGGAGGTCGAGCGAGACGTTCTTGAGGTTGTGCTCGCGCGCGCCACGGACGATGAGACGGTCGGCCACGCCGGTCCGCACCTTTCTTGAGAGAGCGGATTGACAGAACACCCAACAACCAAGGATGCCGGATGCTTCCGTGGTCGGCGGCTGCCACCACCGAGCCTATAGCACGTACATTCGATTTCCGGCGATCCCTCGTCTGCTTCACCCGAACGAGTGGTCGGCGCTAGGGTCGGCGCCATGATCGATCACGAGCGCGACCTCGCCTCCCTGTACGAAGCGACCGAGCGGCTGCTGACCGACGCCGCCTCCTGGGACAACGCCGCCGTCGCCCTGCCGTCACGGCTTCCCGGCTGGACGCGCGGCCACGTCCTCGCCCACCTGGCACGCAACGCCGAAGCTCTGGTGAACGTCCTCGAAGGCCGCCCCATGTACGCGAGCGCCGAGGCGCGCGACGCGGACATCGAGCGCGACGCCGCCCGCCCCCTCGACGCCCAGCTCGCCGACGTCCGCGCGACGGCCGAGCGCCTCCGGGCCGTGGCCTCCGCCCCGGCCGACTGGAGCCGTGTCGTCGAGCTGCGCAACGGCATCACCGACAGCGCCTCCCGGCTCCCCTTCCGCCGCTGGGTCGAGGTGGACCTGCACCACGTGGACCTCGACTGCGGCTACGAGCTGGAGGACCTTCCCGAGGAGTTCGTCGGGCGGGAGATCGAGTTCCTCGCCGAGCGGTTCGCCACGATGGGGAACGTGCCGCCGACCGTCCTGCGGGCGGACGACGGCCGCGCCTGGACGACCGGCGCGGCCTCCGGCGAGGGCGGCGTCACCGTCACCGGCCCCGCGCCCGACCTGCTCGGCTGGCTGGCCGGCCGCCGCGACGGCTCGGCCCTGAAGACCGAGGGCGGCCCGCTCCCCACGCTCCCGCCGCTGTAGCCGCGGGCTCACCGGGACCGCTGTCGGTGGCCGGGGCTAGGCTGAGGCCATGACGTACAGCGGAGCGGTGAGGGTGGGCGGTCCTGCCGACGTCCACGAGCTGAAGGACCTGATGATCTCCAAGGTCGCGGTCGGCCCGATGGACAACAACGCGTATCTGCTGCGCTGTCGGGCCACCGGCGCCCAGCTGCTCGTCGACGCGGCCAACGACGCGGAGACCCTGCTCACGCTGATCGGTGACGACGGCATCACCGCCGTCGTCACCACCCACCGGCACGGCGACCACTGGCAGGCCCTGGCCGAGGTCGTCGCCGCCACCGGCGCGACCACCTACGCGGGCGCGTACGACGTGGAGGGCATCCCGGTCGCCACCGACGTCCCGGTGGAGGACGGCGACACGATCCGCGTGGGCGAGGTCGAGCTCACCGCCCGCCGGCTCGTCGGCCACACCCCGGGCTCGATCGCGCTCGTCTACGACGACCCGCACGGCCACCCGCACCTCTTCACCGGCGACTGCCTCTTCCCGGGCGGCGTCGGCAACACCTGGAAGGACCCGGAGGCCTTCGCGAGCCTCCTGCACGACGTGGAGACCAAGCTCTTCGCCGCCCTGCCGGACGAGACCTGGGTCTACCCCGGCCACGGCAAGGACACCACGCTCGGTGACGAGCGCCCCCATCTCCCGGAGTGGCGCGAGCGCGGCTGGTGAGCCGGCCGGTGCCGAAGCGCCCCCGGTGACGCCGGGGCCGCTCCCGTGCGCCCCCGTAACCCGGACGGCGGCCGGGTAGTTGGCGGCACATGCACGCCAGTCACCCTCCGTCGCCACCGGCGGCCGCCGGCCCGCCCTCGATGGCCCGGCTCGCCGCCGCCTCGCTCGTCGGCACCGCCATCGAGTTCTTCGACTTCTTCGTCTACGGGACGGCCGCCGCCCTCGTCCTCGGACCGCTCTTCTTCCCGACGTTCTCCCCGCTCGCCGGGACGCTCGCCGCCTTCGGCACCTTCGCCATCGGCTTCCTCTCCCGCCCCATGGGCTCGGTCCTCTTCGGGCACATCGGGGACCGGCACGGACGCCGCCCGGTGCTCTTCGCCTCGCTGCTGCTCACCGGCTGCGCCACCGTCGCCGTCGGCTGTGTCCCCACGTACGACGCGATCGGCGTCGCCGCTCCCCTGCTGCTGCTCCTGCTCCGCTTCCTCCAGGGGCTCGGCCTCGGCGGCGAGTGGGGCGGCGCCGTCCTGCTGACCGCCGAGCACGCCCCGCCGCACCGCCGCGCGCTGTGGGCGAGCTTCCCGCAGATCGGCCCGGCGGTCGGCTTCCTCCTGGCGAACGGGGTGATGCTGGCGCTCACCGCGGGCCTGAGCGACGCCGATTTCCGCTCCTGGGGGTGGCGGGTGCCGTTCTGGGCGGCGGGCCTGCTCGCCGCCGTCGGCCTGCTGCTGCGCTCCTCCCTCGCGGAGACCCCGCAGTTCGAGGAGCTGTCCGCGTCCGGGCGGCGGGCGAGCGCGCCGCTCGCCGAGGTCGCCCGCGACCACTGGCGGCTGGTGCTGCTGACCGCCGGCGCCCTCGCCGTCGGGTACGCGATCTTCTACACGGTCTCCACCTGGGCCCTGGCCTACGGCACCGAACGGCTCGGGGTGAGCAGCACCGTGATGCTGGTCTGCGTGATGGCCGCGGTGGCGTTGAAGGGCGCCGCGACGCCCTTCCTGGCCCTGCTCGGCGACCGCTGGGGGCGCAGGCCGCTCTGCCTGGCGGGGTGCGCGGCGGCGGCCGTGTGGATGTTCCCGATGGTGGCGCTGCTGCACACCGCGCAGCCGCTGCTGATGTTCCTGGGGTTCCTGGGGGCGCTGCTGGCCTTCATCACCATGTTCGCGGTGGTCGCCGCGTACCTCCCGGAGCTGTACGAGCCCCGGGTCCGGTGCACCGGCGCGGCCGTGGGCTACAACCTGGCGGGGGTGCTCGGCGGCGCGCTGACGCCGATCGTGGCCACGACCCTGTCGGAGGGCGGCTCGGGCCCGCCGTGGGGGGTGGCCGCCTATCTGACGGTGGTGGCGCTGGTGAGTCTCGGCTGCTTCGCGCTGCTCCCGGAGACGCTGCCGGAGCGGCGGCCCGAGCAGGCCGTGGAGGGCGCGACCGTCTGACGGGAGCGTACGGAGAACGGCGACGGCCGGCCCGGGGCGCGATGCCCGGGCCGGCCGTCGCCGTGTCGTGGGGAGGGGTCAGGCCTCGACGCTGTCCTTGCCGGACTTCTCCGCGGCCTCGGCGGCGGCCTTCTCGGACTGCTTCTTCGAGGCGATCAGGCTGGTGATCGTGGTGACGACCAGGACGCCGCCGATGACCGCGAGGGAGACCGGGATGGAGATCTCGGGGACGTGGACGCCGGACTCGTGCAGGGCATGCAGGACCAGCTTGACGCCGATGAAGCCGAGGATCACCGACAGGCCGTAGCTGAGGTGGACCAGCTTCTTCAGCAGGCCGCCGATCAGGAAGTACAGCTGACGCAGACCCATGAGGGCGAAGGCGTTGGCGGTGAAGACGATGTACGGGTCCTGGGTGAGGCCGAAGATCGCGGGGATCGAGTCCATCGCGAAGAGCACGTCGGTCATGCCGATGGCGAGCATGACGACCAGGAGCGGCGTCATGACCTTCTTGCCGGCCTGCACGACGAAGAGCTTGGTGTCGTGGTAGCGGTCCGCGACGCCGAACTTCTTCTCGATGGACTTCAGGAGGCGGTTCTCGTCCCAGTCGTCCTCGTCCTCGTCCGCCATGGCCTCCTTGACGAGCTTCCAGGCGGTGTAGATGAGGAAGGCGCCGAAGAGGTAGAAGACCCACGAGAAGCTGGCGATGATCGCGGCGCCCGCCGCGATGAAGATCGCCCGCAGGACGAGGGCGATGAGCACGCCGACGAGCAGCACCCGCTGCTGGAGGTGGCTCGGCACGGAGAACTTCGCCATGATCAGGATGAAGACGAAGAGGTTGTCGACGCTGAGCGACTTCTCCGTGATGAAGCCGGCGAAGAACTCTCCGCCCGCCTGGCCGCCGCCCCAGATCGAGACGCCGATGCCGAAGAGCACGGCGAGCGCGATCCAGACGACGGTCCAGATTCCGGCTTCCTTGATCGACACGTCGTGGGGCTTGCGCCCGATGAAGAAGTCGACCGCGATCAGGGCGCCCAGACCGAGAATGGTCAGCACCCAGATGGTCATCGATACGTCCACTGCGCCTCCGGCGTCGTACGGCTGATCAGCGTCGTCGCTGCCGGAGGTCTCTTCCACCCGGGGCCGTGACACACGGCCGCCGGGCCGACGCCCCGGGACCGGATGTCCTTGATCCGTCCGTATTGACGGGTGCGCCGCGCATGGGGAGTACTCCCCTCCGCTGGGAAAAAGAGTACTCGAAGAACCAAGAGAAGGTAAAGGAAAGGGTAAAGGTGGCCCAAAAGTGCAGGTCAGAGGCCTTTGCCTGGAGGCGGGCCCGGATCAGCCGGAGTTGCGCCGACGCGCCTCCCCCACTTGCCCGAGGACCTGCCAGAGCACCGCGCTGCCCGGCGGGACCGTCGGCGGCTCATAGGTCCAGGCGTGGCCGACCCACGGGTCGGCGAGGTGGTCGTCGGGCACCGGCGTGAGCCGGAGCAGCGAGCGCCACAGCGGGTCGAGCACCGGCCCGTACGCGGCGGCGTCCGCCCGGTCCGCGACCATCAGCAGGTGGACGCCGACCGAGGGGCCCTCGTCCGCGAGGTAGCGGAGCCGCGTGACGGCCCGGTCGTCGAAGCCGTGCGGGAAGTCGTGGACGACGAGCAGCTGGCGGGCCGGGTCGAAGCCGGGCGGCAGATCCTCGGAGGCGTCGCCGCGCACCGCCATCTGCAACAGGTCCACCCGCTCGGTGAGCTGGGCGAGGACGTCGGTGACCCCGGCCGCGCCCCGGGCCGGCGGGGCGGTGAGGACCCCGGTCTCGACGAGCGGCGCGAAGGCGGCGGCCCCGCCGCCGGCCGGGTCGAGGACGTGGACGGTGAGGGCGCCCGCGGGGTGGGCGGCGAGCAGCCGGGCGGTGTGTGCGACGGCGCTGTCCAGGGCGAGTCGGCGCAGCTCCGCCTCGTCGAGGAGTCCGGCGGCCGAGGTGCGGCCGGGCCCCGAGTCCACCCAGAGGCCGCGCTCCAGCGGGAGCCGGACCAGGAAGGGGATCCTGAGGGCACTCTGCTCGGGGACGTGGAGGTCGCCGAGGCGGACCGCCATCGGGGGCTCCTCCGGGGTCCGGTAGGCGTGCCAGACGGGGTTGTCCCAGCGGGCGTAGGCGACGGGCAGGGCGGGTTCGACGACCTCGGACTCGGCGGTGAGCTGCGCGAGGTCCCGGTCGAGGACCTCCTGGGCCCTGCCCATCAGCTCCTCGTGGGTGGCCCGGGCGGCCGCCCGCGCGGCGTCGCCGGCCCCGCCGACCCGGGCGCTCGGATCCGCGAGGACCTGGTCGACGGCCCGGTCGAGGCGGTGGTCGGCGAAGTCGCGGGCGCTGCGGTAGGCGGCGACGCTCCTGGCCAGGTCCTCGAACATGCCCCACACCTGGTTGTAGAGCCGCTCGTCCATGGACCACCCGCTGGCGTCCCCGGCCACGGGCACCGGCCGGGACTCCCCCGGGGACGCGGACGGCGACGCGGCCGACGACGCGGACGGCGAGACGGCCGGCGGCTCGGACGGCGGCGGTACGGCTCCGGGGCCGGCGGCCGGGGCGGCCGGGCGGCGCCCCGGGTGGGCGTAGCTGATCGTGGTGGTGGAGGAGGAGGGATCGGCCGGGGCGGTCTCGGGGACCAGCGGCGGCGGCACCGGGGCGGCGGGGGCGGCCGCGTGCAGGACGGCGGCGGCGAGGTCGGCGGCGGCCGGTGCGCCCTGGTCGGCGAGGAGGTCGGCGAGCCCGCCCTCGTACCCCTGCCCGACGGCGCGGACCTTCCAGGCGCCCTGGCGGCGGTAGAGCTCCAGGGCGACGACGGCGGACTCCCGGTCGAGGCCGGTGATGGTGTACGTGGCGACGGCGGCGCCCGCCGGGTCGGCGACGGTCACGAAGGGGGCGGCGGCGGTGCCGAAGCGCGCCGGGCCGTCCCCGCCCTGCGGGAGCGCGAGGAGCAGGGAGAGCCGGTGCACGGCGTCCGGGAGGGCGGCGAGGTCCACGGCGATGCGGTGCTCGGCCGCGGCCTCTCCGGGCACCTCGACCCCGGGGCGCACGGGGGCGCCGGGGTGGGCGATCCACTCGGCGCCGGCGACGCGGCCCCCCTCGTCCGCGAGGGTGGCCCCGGCGACGACCGGGTGTCCGGCGGAGACCCGGAGTTCGAGTCGGGTGTCGGGCAGGGGGTGGTTCTGCCCCCGGACCAGCTCGGCCGTCATCTGGACTCTGTTTCCCCTCGGCGCTTCGGGTCGGTCATGCGGTCGTGGACTGCTGCCACGACGTCACCATGCGGTCGCACGGTCATGTGGTCATGCGGGACAGCTCCCGGCGGGCCGGTGCCCGTCGGGAGCTGCGGTACGGCGGCGGGGCGGCGGAGTCCGCCCCGCGGGTCCGCCTACAGGTGCGGCAGGATCGCCGGCATCAGGTCCTGGAAGGTGCGGCCGTTGGCCGGGTTCCCCAGGGCGGTCATCTGCCAGCCGGCGCCGACCCGGTGCACCTTCGCCATGATCTGCGCGGTGTACTGGCCGCCGCCGTCCAGGGTGTAGCGCGCCAGCTCCTGGCCGTTCGTCTCGTCGACGATCCGGCAGAAGGCGTTCTGCACCTCCTGGAAGGTCTGTCCGGTGAAGGAGTTCACCGTGAAGACGATCTGGTCGATGTGGACGGGCACCCGCTGGAGGTCGACGAGGATGGCCTCGTCGTCGCCGCCCTGGCCCACGCCGCCCACGAGGTTGTCACCGGTGTGGCGGACGGAGCCGTCGTCGCTGACCAGGTGGCGGAAGAAGACCACGTCCACGGGCTGCTTCTCGGCGAAGAGCACCGCGGAGGCGTCCAGGTCGATCTCGCGGGTGCGCGAGCCGAAGAGCCCCCGGCGCGGCGCGGCCTGCCAGCCGAGCCCCATACGCACCTGGGTGAGGCTGCCCCCGCCCTGCTTCTCCAGGCTGATGGCCTGCCCCTTGGTCATGTTGACCGTCACGCGCTGCCCCTCTCGTCGTTGTGGCAGCACCCTACGCAGGCCCACTGACAACGTGGCGGGCGCGGCCCGGTTTTGTGTCGGTCTTGCAACACACCGGGCCGCCACGGGTCACGCCAGTCCCGCCTCCTTCATCTGCCGCAGTTCCTTCTTGAGCTCGGCGACCTCGTCCCGGAGCCTGGCGGCCACCTCGAACTGCAGCTCCGCGGCGGCGGCGCGCATCCGCTCGGTCATCTCCTCGATGACTCCGGCCAGTTCGGCGGCGGGGCGGTCGCCGAGCTCCAGCGTCGAGCCGGCCTTGGCGCCCGCCCTGCCGGCCTTGCCCGCCTTCGGGGCGTGCGCGGCGAGCGAGGGCACCGGGGACTTGGCGCCCTTGCCGTCCTTGCCCTGGCGGTAGCCGGTGCCGAGCAGCTGCTCGGTGTCGACCTCCTCGCGGGCGATGGTGGCGACGATGTCGTTGATCTTCTTGCGGAGCGGCTGGGGGTCGATCCCGTGCTCCTTGTTGTAGGCGACCTGCTTCTCTCGGCGCCGGTTGGTCTCGTCGATGGCCTGGGCCATGGCGGGGGTGATGGTGTCGGCGTACATGTGGACCTGGCCGGAGACGTTGCGTGCGGCGCGGCCGATGGTCTGGATGAGGGAGGTCCCGGAGCGCAGGAAGCCCTGCTTGTCGGCGTCGAGGATGGCGACGAGGGAGACCTCGGGGAGGTCGAGGCCCTCGCGGAGCAGGTTGATGCCGACGAGGACGTCGTACTCGCCGGAGCGCAGTTCGCGCAGCAGCTCGATGCGGCGCAGGGTGTCGACGTCGCTGTGGAGGTAGCGGACCTGGATACCGAGCTCCAGGAAGTAGTCGGTGAGGTCCTCGGCCATCTTCTTGGTGAGGGTGGTGACGAGGACGCGCTCGTCCCGCTCGGTGCGCAGCCGGATCTCGTGGACCAGGTCGTCGATCTGGCCCTCGGTGGGCTTGACGACGACCTCGGGGTCGACGAGGCCGGTGGGGCGGATGATCTGCTCGACGAAGCCGTCGGAGCGGGACAGCTCGTAGGTGCCGGGGGTGGCGGAGAGGTAGACGGTCTGGCCGATCCGCTCCTGGAACTCCTCCCACTTCAGCGGGCGGTTGTCGAGGGCGGAGGGGAGCCGGAAGCCGTGGTCGACGAGGGTCCGCTTGCGGGAGGCGTCGCCCTCGTACATGGCGCCGATCTGCGGCACGGTGACGTGCGACTCGTCGATGACGAGGAGGAAGTCCTCGGGGAAGTAGTCGAGGAGGGTGTTGGGCGGGGAGCCGGGCTCGCGGCCGTCGAAGTGCATCGAGTAGTTCTCGATGCCGGAGCAGGAGCCGATCTGGCGCATCATCTCGATGTCGTAGGTGGTGCGCATGCGGAGGCGCTGGGCCTCCAGCATCTTGCCCTGCTTCTCCAGCTCCTTGAGGCGGCCGTCGAGCTCGCCCTCGATGTCGTTGACGGCCCGCTCCATGCGCTCGGGGCCGGCGACGTAGTGGCTGGCGGGGAAGACGTACAGCTGCTGGTCGTCGCTGATGATCTCGCCGGTCAGCGGGTGGAGGGTGGAGAGCGCCTCGATCTCGTCGCCGAACATCTCGATGCGGACGGCGAGCTCCTCGTACACGGGGAAGATCTCGATGGTGTCGCCGCGGACCCGGAAGGTACCGCGGGTGAAGGCGAGGTCGTTGCGCGTGTACTGGATGTCGACGAAGCGGCGGAGGAGCTGGTCGCGGTCGATCTCGTCGCCGACCTTGAGGGGGACCATGCGGTCCACGTACTCCTGCGGGGTGCCGAGGCCGTAGATGCAGGAGACGGAGGCGACCACGACGACGTCCCGGCGGGTGAGCAGGGAGTTGGTGGCGGAGTGGCGCAGCCGCTCGACCTCCTCGTTGATCGAGGAGTCCTTCTCGATGTAGGTGTCCGACTGGGGGACGTACGCCTCGGGCTGGTAGTAGTCGTAGTACGAGACGAAGTACTCGACCGCGTTGTTGGGCAGGAGCTCGCGGAACTCGTTCGCCAGCTGGGCGGCCAGGGTCTTGTTCGGCGCCATCACCAGGGTGGGGCGCTGGAGCTTCTCGATCATCCAGGCCGTGGTGGCCGACTTGCCGGTGCCGGTGGCGCCGAGGAGGACGACGTCCTTCTCGCCGGCGCGGATGCGCTTGTCCAGCTCGGCGATGGCCGCCGGCTGGTCACCGCTCGGCTGGTAGGGGGAGACGACCTCGAAGGGCGCCACCGAACGTTCGATCTTGGAAACGGGCCGCATGCCACCACCGTACGACCCGCCACCGACAGTCGGGCGACGATCGGCGCCTCACCAGTCCTGGGAGCGGTGGCCGCCGCGCGGGACGGACCGCCGGAAGCCGCGTCCGCCGGGACGGGCGGTCCAGTTCGCGGGCTCGCCGTAGCCGGGCACGTGCCGGGGGGCGGGGACGCCGGGGCGGTACGGGGCGCGGGCCGGGGACCGCTGCCAGTCGGGGTCGCCCATGACGAGCAGCGGGTCGAACATGACGACGACGGCGGCGAGGATGAGGAAGACCGCCGGGCCGATCAGCATGGGCAGCAGCATCGACCCCGTGGTGGGGCCGGTGGCCGCGGCGGACGGGGTGTGCAGGTGGACGCTGACCGCCGCCATGGCGGTGTAGTGCATGCCGCTGACGGCGACGCCCATGACGAGGCTGGCCCCGAGGCTGGCGAGGAAGCCGTGGACGGAGACCGCCGCCCAGAGGGCGGTGGTGGCGGCGACGACGGCGATGACGACGGAGAGGGCGACGGTCAGGGTGTCGTACTCGATCCGGCCGGGCAGCCGCATCCCGGCCATGCCGAGGTAGTGCATGGTGGCGACGCCGAGGCCGGTGATGGTGCCGCCGGTGACGAGGGTGAGGGCGGTGGCGCCCCGGTAGCCGACGATGAAGATGCCGATGCCGACCATGACGATGGCGACGGCGAGGCTGGCGAAGGTGATCGGCCGGTCGTAGTCGATCGGCGCCTGCTCGACCGTGAAGCCCATCATGGCGATGAAGTGCATCGTCCAGATGCCGGTGCCGATGGAGGTGGAGCCGAGGGCCAGCCAGCCGGCCTTGAAGGAGTCCCGGTGACGCAGCGAGCGGGTCGTGCATCTCAGCCCCAGGGCGCCGCCGAGGCAGGCCATGAGGAAGGCCGCCAGCGGCGTGACGATCCCGTAGCTGAATCCGTCGACCGTGCCCTGCATGAGCGTGTGCCCCTCCCACCCCTGGCGCATGGACGTCCGAAAACAGTCGGTACCGCTGGGTAGTACTACCGGGGCGAGACTATGGCCCGCCGGGGGTTCCGCGGGCACGTGACCGGCGATTTTCTGGTCGTGAGACCGGAGCGAGACCGGTCCGTGACCTCGGGAGGGGATCCCGCCGCCGGATCGCCGCCGAACGGCCGTTCTGGCCGACAGGCGTCGGCGGGGCGTGGCCGGAAAGGGACGCAGGGACGGAACTGTCGGTGCCGGGTCGTACGGTGAGGGCATGGACATCGAGGACGGACCGCGCGGCCCGCGCGCCGAGTGGGCGGTGGTGGAGAGCGGCATCGGCCCGCTCTTCCTGGCGGCCACCGGGCGGGGGCTCGTGCGGGTCGAGTTCCACGCGGGCGGGGACCGCGGCGCGCGGATGCCGGAGCGGCTGGCCGAGCAGCTGGGCGGCCCGGCCGTCGAGTGCGCCACGGGGCTGCTCGGGGAGCCGGCGCGGCAGCTGGAGCGGTACTTCGCGGGGGCGCTGCGCGCGTTCGACCTGCCGCTGGACTGGTCGCTGACGACCGGTTTCAACCGTCAGGTGCTGCGCGAGCTGGCCACCGGCGTCCCGTACGGGACGGTGGTCGGGTACGGCGAGCTGGCGCGGCGCGTCGGCCAGCCGGCGGCGGCGCAGGCGGTGGGCGCGGCGATGGGCGCCAATCCGCTGCCGGTGGTGGTGCCGTGCCACCGCGTGGTGGAGAGCGACGGCGGACTCGGCGGCTTCGGCGGCGGCCTGGAGACGAAGCGAAGACTGCTCGCCCTGGAGGGCGTGCTGCCGGAACCGCTGTTCTGAGCGGCTCCGGGCCCCGGCCCGCGCCCGCCGCCGGGGGCGCGCGGCCCCTCCGGGGGTTCCGTTCCCCGCCGTTCCCCTCGGGTGCGGGGGCTGACACACTCCGGTCGTGACCGAAACGCCCGACGCCCCTGACATCCTCGTGCCCGGAGAGACCGCCGCGCCGCTCTCCCCCGTCGCTCTGCCGGCGCTGCGCCGGCGGGTCCAGGCCGTACTCGTCGCCACCCAGATCCTCGGCGGCCTCGGGATCGCCACCGGAGTCGCGCTCGCCGCCGTCCTCGCCACCGAGGTGAGCGGTACGGACGCGCTGGCCGGGCTCGCCTCGACGGCGACGGTCGCCGGGCCCGCGCTGCTCGCGATGCCGCTGGCGGCGCTGATGGCGCGGCGGGGCCGGCGGGCCGGTCTGGTGCTCGCCTATCTGCTGGGGGCGCTCGGCGCCGGTGTCGCGGTGCTCGGCGCGGTCCTCGGCAGCTTCCCGCTGCTCCTCGTGGGTCTGGTGGGCTTCGGCGCGGGCTCCTCGGCCAATCTGACGGCCCGGTTCGCGGCCGCCGACCTGGCGGCGCCGGACCGGCGGGCGCGGGCCATCTCGACGGTGGTCTGGGCGACGACGATCGGTGCCGTCCTCGGCCCGAACATCGCGGCGCCGGCCGGGCGGAGCGTCGCGGGCCTCGGCATACCCGTGGCCGCGGGCCCGTTCCTGTGGGCCGCGGTGGTCTTCGTGGTCTCGGCGCTGGTGGTGGCAGTGCTGCTGCGGCCCGATCCGCTGCTGACGGCGCGGGCGCTGGCCGCCTCGGACGGCGGCGGTGCGGAGGACCGGCCCGAGGCCCGGTCCCTGCGGGCCGGGCTGCGGGCGGTCCGCGAGTCGCCGCAGGCCCGGATCGCCCTGGTCACGGTGGTCGCCTCGCAGACGGTGATGGTGTCGATCATGTCGATGACGCCGGTGGCGCTCACCCACCACGGGGCCGGCATCGAGCTGATCGGGCTCGTCATCAGCGTGCACATCGCGGGCATGTACGCGTTCTCGCCCGTCATGGGCTGGCTGTCGGACCGGCTCGGCCGGCTCGCGGTGATCGGTCTCGCGGTCGGGCTGCTGGGGGTCGCCGCGCTGCTCGCCGGCACCGCGGGAGCGAGCCACACCCGGGTCGCGGCGGGTCTGTTCGTGCTGGGGCTCGGCTGGTCGGCCGGTCTGGTGTCGGGCTCGGCGCTGCTGACGGACTCGGTGCCGCAGGCGGCACGGGCGGCCGTCCAGGGCCTGTCGGACACGGCGATGAACACGGCGGCGGGCGTCGGCGGCCTGCTGGCCGGGGTGATCGTCTCCGAGGCGGGCTACGGCCCGCTGAACGCGATCGCCGCCTGCCTGCTGCTGCCGATGGCGGCCCTGGCCCTGCGGGGCGTGCTCCGCAGGGCGTGACCGGCGCCCGGGTCAGGGCAGGGTGATGTGGTACGCCTTGCGCAGCGTCTCGTGGACGGTCCAGGTGGTCCGGTCGCCCTCGCGGAGCACGCAGGCGTCGCCGGGCCCGATCTCCATCGTGGCGCCGCCCTCGACGGCGACGGTGGCCCGGCCGCTGACGACGACGAAGAGCTCGTTCGCCTCGGTGTCGGTGACGACGCCGGGGGTGATCTGCCAGATGCCGCGCAGCTGCTTGCCGTCGGCGGACTCCCACAGCACCTTGCCGGACACCTCGGGGGTGCCGGACACGATCTGGGCGGGGTCGAGCGGGTCGGCTTCCAGCTCGGCGTCGGGGATGTGGACGGCGAAGGAGGGGAGGTCGTGAGTCGTCATGGCCGGTGACTGTAGCCGGATCCCGCGGTGGCGGGTGCGACCGGGAGGGCGGAAGGAATCCCTCCGTCCACCGCTCTGACCAGGCACGTTACCGATCCGGCCCGAGGGCGACGGATTCCGCACCGGGGCCTTGCCCGCCGCCCGCGCGGGTCGCGCCCCGCCCGCGTGCCCCGGGCCGGACGCCCGGAAACCGAATCCGTACCCCACTCGCACCCTCGTACGAAAGGGGGGTGGCGGGAGATCGCCAGAGGTGTTTGGGGGGCGGGCGAGCGCGCCAGAAATGGACCATGACCACGACCACACTGGTGTCCGAAGAGGTCCGGGACGCGCTCCGCGAGGGCCGGCCCGTCGTCGCCCTGGAATCGACGATCATCGCCCACGGCCTGCCGCGCCCGCGGAATCTGGCCGTGGCCGTGGAGCTGGAGGAGTCGGTACGGGCCGAGGGCGCCGTGCCGGCCACCATCGCCGTGCTCGACGGCGTGGCGCGGATCGGCCTCGACCGGGCCGGGCTGACCCGGATCGCGGAGGACCCGTCGGTCCGCAAGCTCGGCCACCGGGACCTGGCCCCGGCACTCGCCACCGGCGCCACCGGCGCGACCACGGTCTCCGCGACGGCCCGGCTCGCCGACGCGGCGGGCATACGGGTCTTCGCCACCGGCGGCCTCGGCGGGGTGCATCGCGAGTGGCACGAGACCCAGGACGAGTCCGCCGACCTGCGGCTGCTCGCCGAGGTGGGCCTCACGGTGGTGTGCGCGGGCGTGAAGTCGATCCTCGACGTCCCGGCCACGCTCCAGCGCCTGGAGACGCTGGGCGTCACGGTCGCCGGGTACGGCACCGAGACCTTCCCGGGCTTCTACCTCTCCTCCTCCGGGGAGCCGGTCGACTGGACGCTGCGCACCCCGGAGGAGGTCGCCGCGGTCATACGGGCCCGGGAGGCGCTCGGCCGGCCCTGGTCCGCGCTGGTCGTCGCCCATCCGGTGCCCGAGGCGGAGCAGCTGGACCCGGCACTGCACGACCGGGTGCTGGCGCGGGGCCTCTCCGAGCTGAAGGAGAAGGGCATCACCGGGCAGGCCGTCACCCCCTTCCTCCTGGAGTACCTGACCACGCACACGGACGGCGCGTCCCTGGAGGCCAACCTGGCGGCGGTGCGGGGCAACGTCCGGCTCGCGGCCCGGATCGCGGGGGCGTACGCCGCGGGCGAGCGGTGACAGCGGCCGACGGGGCGGCTCCGGGCGGGGCGCTGCTGGTCGTCGGGGACGTCGTCACGGACGTGGTGGCCCGGCACCGGGGACCGCTCGCTCCCGCGACGGACACGGCGGCCTCGATCCGCACCCTGCCGGGCGGCGCGGGGGCCAACGCAGCCTGCTGGGCGGCCCGTTCGGGACAGCAGGACGTGCGGCTGCTCGCCCGGGTCGGCGCGGAGTCGGCCGCCTGGCACGGGCGCGAGCTGGCCGGGGCGGGCGTCCGCCCGCTCCTCGTGCCGGATCCGGAGGTGCCGACGGCCACCGTGATCGCCCTGGTGGACCCGGCGGCCGAGCGGACCTTCCTGACGGACAGCGGCGCCGTGCTCCGCCTCTGCCCCGGCGACTGGTCCGCCGGGCTCCTCGACGGCGTGGCCGCCCTGCACCTCTCCGGCTATCTGTTCTTCGCCCCGTCGAGCCGGGCGGCGGCCATGCTCGCCCTGCGGGACGCCCGGGCGGCCGGGATACCGGTGAGCGTGGACCCGGCGTCGGCCGGCTTCCTGGCGGAGCTGGGCCCGGAGCGGTTCCTCGCGGCCGTGGAGGGCGCCGCCGCGCTGCTGCCCAACGCCGACGAGGCCCGGCTGCTCACCGGAGCCCCGGACGCGGAGGCGGCGGCCCGGGACCTGAGCCGGCGCGTCCCGCTGGCGGTCGTGACCCTGGGCGCGGGCGGCGCGCTGATCGCCGAGGGCGGCGCGGTCACCGCCCGGGTCACGGCCCCGGTCGTGCCGCCGGAGCTGCGGCTGGACTCGACGGGCGCGGGCGACGCGTTCACGGGCGCGTTCCTCGCGGCGCGGCTCGCGGGCGCGGACCCGGCGGAGGCGGCGCGGGCGGGGTGCGCGGCGGGCGCCGAGGCGGTGACCGTGGTGGGCGGCAGACCCCCGTCGGGCGGCCCGTCGTCAGTCTGAGCCGAGGTCCCCGAGCCCGGTCCAGGCCGGGTGCCGCGGATCGTCGGCGCGGACGACGACGTCGGCGGTCCCGGCCGGGTCGACCTCCGTCTCGTACCGGGCGAAGGCGGGCAGCGCCCAGGGCTCCCCGGTACGCCGCGCGAGGGCGCCGGGCGTCAGCCGCAGATGGACGGTCAGATCGAAGGGGAACCAGTGCCCGAGGAGGAACGGCCCGTGCAGCAGCAGGACACCGCCGGGCGGCAGCGTCACATACGGGCTCCGGGTCGCCCGGTCCTTCACCGGATCCCACAGATCGGGCAGCACCCGCCCGTCGCCGCCCGGCTCCAGCGGCGTGAACACCTCGCGCCACAGGGCCCCGGTGTCGGTCCAGCCGTCGTAGTACGCGTCGGGGTCCTGCCGGCCGTGCTCGAACCGCAGCGACGCGGGCCGCAGAAAGCCCTGGGTGCCGACGACGTGCACGGGGCGTCCGCGATCCCGCAGCTGCTCCGCGAGCAGCCCGGCCAGCTCCTCGCCCCCGGCGGCCGGGGCCCCGTCGACGGCGACCTTCAGCCGGTCGCCGTCGTCACCGGGCGCGAGCCGGTCCACGTGCCGCGCCAGCCGCCCGGCCATCCGGCCCCAGGTGATCGCCTCGTATCGCATCCCACCCATTCTGCCCCGCACGCTCCCCGGACTTGACCTTGCCACTGGCGTCACGGTTCCACCATCGACCGCGTGAACACCACAGACACCACAGACACCACCGTCTCCCCCGTCTCCCCCGTCTCCCCCAGGGTCGTCCTCGTCACCGGCGCGGGCACCGGCATCGGCCGGGCCACCGCCCGCGCCTTCGCCCGGCAGGGCGCCACCGTCGTCGCCGTGGGCCGCAGGCCCGAGCCCCTGCGGGAGACCGCTGCCGGAGCCCCCGACGCGATCCACCCGCTCCCCGCCGACATCACGGCCGAGGGCGCGCCCGTGGGACTCGTCCGCCGCGTGCTCGCCGACCACGGCCGCCTCGACGTCCTGGTCAACAACGCGGGCATCGCCGCCGGCGGCCCCCTGGGCACCCTCGACCGGGCCGTGATCGCCCCTCTCCTGGAAACGAATCTGCTCGCACCCGTCCTGCTCACCCAGGCCGCCGTCCCCGCGCTGCGCTCCTCCGGCGGCGTGGTCGTGAACGTGACGACGACGATCGGCCAGCGCGGCTGGCCGGACAACTCGGTCTACCCGGCGACCAAGAGCGCCCTGGAGACCCTCACCCGCTGCTGGGCCGTCGAACTCGCGCCCGCCGGCGTCCGGGTGGTGGCGGTCGCCCCCGGCGCGATCGAGACCCCGATCGCCGACCACATGGGCCTCACCCCGGAACAGCGCGAGGCCGTCCGGGCCTGGCAGCTCGCCCACACCCCGCTCGGGCGGATCGGCCGACCCGAGGAGGTCGCCTGGGCGATCACCGCCCTCGCCGACCCCGGGGCCGCCTTCCTCACCGGCACCGTGCTCCCGGTCGACGGGGGCGCGCTGGTCGCGTGATACGACTGGGCGGGTGCGCATCGGTGAACTGGCCCGGAGGACAGGCGTGTCGGCGCGTTCCCTGCGCCACTACGAACAGGCGGGCCTGATCGCCTCGGACCGCGCGGCCAACGGCTACCGCGTGTACGAGGAGGGCGCGGTGGTCCGCGTCGCCAACATCCGGTACCTCCTCGACGCCGGGCTCACCCTCGACGACGTGGCGGCCTTCCGCTCCTGCCTCGACGGGGACCTGCCGTCGGTGCGCCCCTCCGCCCGCGGCCTGGAGATCGCCCGCGAGCGGCTCGCCGTGCTCGACGCCCGCATCGCCGCGCAGACGGCCGCCAGGGACCGGCTGGCCACCGCCCTCGCCGCCCGCCACGACGGTGACGCGCCCCCTCCCGGAATGCCATGATCTGACGGTCCGAAGGATCTTGGGGCCGTCGGGAGCGGCGACACGGGGGAGGACCACGGCATGGATGTGGCGCTGATAGCGGTGGCGGGCACGCTTCTCGGCGTGATCGCCACCCACTGGTTCCAGGGGCGGACGACCCTGCGCACGGCCGCCCTCGCCCGGAACGAACAGCTCCGCCAGGAGCGGATCGCCACCTACAGCGCCTTCGCGGGCGCCGTCGTCGAGTACCGGCACAGCCAGAACGACCGCTGGTTCCGGGCCGCCGAGGAGCCCGGCTCGGAGGAGGCCGAGGAGTCACGGCACGCCTCCTACCGGCAGCGCACCGCCGCCCGGCAGGCCCTCTTCCGCGTCCAGCTGGTCTGCGACGACGCGGAGCTGCGGCGGCTCGCCGAGGCCGCCTTCGACGAGACCCACTGCATGCACGAGGCGGTCGGCACGGCCGATCGGGCCCACCGCTCCGACCAGGCCAAGGACGCCCTCGCCCGGTTCGTCGCCGCCGCCGCGCCCGGACTCCGCTGAGGACGGCGGCCATGGACCTCGTCGCCCCCGTCGTCGTCGAGCCGCTGCGCCGCCGCCGCTGCTCGGAGTGCCGGCAGGGTCCGCTGGAGCGGATGATCGTCGAGTACAACCGTCCGGTCTGCCTGGACTGCGCCGACCTCGGCCACCTCGTCTTCCTGCGCCGGGGCGACACCGCGCTCACCCGGCGCGCCCGCGAACAGAGCGCCCTGTGGGCGGTGGTGGTACGTCACAACCGGCGCCGCACCCGCTACGAGCGCCAGGGGCTGCTCGTCGAGGAGGCGGCCCTGGCCCGGGCGGAGGCGGCCTGCCTGGCCGACGCCGAGGCCCGGGCGCGGCGCCGGGCCCGGGACGCGGAGCGGCGCGCCGTGCGGGACGCCGGGGTCACCGAGGCGCTGCGGGTGGAGATCCTGCGGCTCTTCCCCGCGATGCCGCCGGAGCGGGCGGCCGAGATCGCCGTCCACGCCTCCGCGAAGGGCAGCGGCCGGGTGGGCAGGACGGCCGCGGGGCGGGCCCTCGACCGGGGCGCCGTGACGGCCGCGGTCCGCGCCTCGGTGCGGCACGTGGACACGCCGTACGACGCGCTGCTGATGTCCGGTGTCCCCCGCCGGCAGGCCCGTGCCCGGGTCTCCTCCGCCATCGAGGCGGTGCTCCGCTCCTGGCGGGCGCCGGGTCCGGACACACGGACGCGCCCGGCGTGACGGGCACGACGGGCGCGGAGGGCGCGCCGGGCCGGGCCGACCGCCGACGGCTCGGGCGTCAGCGGGGCCGGCCCCGGCGTGGCAGGTCCGGGTCAGACCTGGTCGCCCGCGCGGCGGGCGCGGCGGTACATCAGCGCGCCGCCGAGGAGGAGCGCGGCGCTGCCCGCGGCGGCGTAGCCGACGGAGTCGCTGCCGGTGGCGGCGAGCACGACCCGCTCGGTCCCGCCCTGCGGGGCCGGGGCGGGCGCCGGGACGGCGGGCTTCTCCTGCTCGGCGACCGGCTTCGGCGGCAGGGTGCGCACCGGGGTCTGCGGGCGCGGGGTCGGGATCTCGACCTGCGGCTCCTCGGGGGTGCTCGGGGCGTTGACCCCGGTGTTGCCGACGGCCGGGTTGCCGACGCCGACGACGTTGACCGAGTTGCCGACGACGTTGACCGGCAGGTCGATCGGGAGCTGGAGGCCGTTCCCGGACAGCACGCCCGGGGAGCCCTCGGTGTGGCTCTCGGCGGTGGCTCCGCCGCCGTTGACGGCCCCGCCGTCGGAGGAACCGCCGCCGCCGTCGGTCTGCTCGCCGCCGCGCGGGGTCACGGCCTCGTCCTTGTGGGTGTGGCCGGGGCCGTCGTCCCGCTGCTCCCCGGCCGGGGCCGAGGTGTTGGCGCAGGCGTTCCCCATGGCCGGGTTGAGCAGCCCGACGACGTTGACCGTGTTCCCGCAGAGGTTGACCGGTACGTGGACCGGCAGCTGGATCGTGTTGCCGGAGCCGACTCCCGGGGAGCCGACCGCGGTGCCCTCGGCACCTGAGTCCGCGTGGGCGGCGCCCGCCGACAGCGCGAGCGCACCACCTGTGACCAACAGTGTGGCCAGACCACTTCGGCGCATCTGCCTCATGGCTTCCTGCCTTCCGGAGTTGCACGGGCGAGTGCCCGTACCGGAATAAACGCGACGAACGCGTCTGCCGGATCCGGCCGTCGGCGGGATTCACTCCTTCGAGGGAGGCTCCGTTCGAGTGGTGACGCCCCGGACGGGCCCACGGTCCGCTAGCGGCCGAGGAGTTCGGTGAGGGCTCCGACCGGGTCGGCGTCGGGCGTGCCGCGCGGCCACCAGTCCTCCCGGCCGTGGTCCGATTCGTACGGGTACCACAGGCCGTCCTTGCCCAGCCGGAGTTGGAGCGAGGCGGTGGAGAGGTGGTTGCGCCAGGGGCGGAAGGACGGGAAGTCGGCGGCGAGGAGGGCGGGTCTGGCGCGGTCGAAGGGACCGGCCGGCGGGTCCCAGGGCTCTTCCAGCGCCGCGAGGCCCGCCGCGCCGCCCTGCCGCCAGGCGGCGACGGCGCGGGCGAGGTCGGTGGGGGTGCGGTCGAGCGCGTCGGCCAGGTCGCGGTAGAGCGCCCGGGTCGAGGCGGTGAGTCCGGAGCCGGGGTGGGCGGCGGCGAGCCGGACGGCGTCCTGCCAGGGGGTGAGGTCGGCGACCGGGTCGTGGCCGGTGACGAGGAAGGTGTGGGCGCGGACGGCGGCCTCGCCCGCGAGCAGGTCGAGCGCGAGGGGGTCCGGGGCGTGCGGGTCCGGCGGGAAGACGGCGGGCCGTCCGGGCCGGTCGGGGAGCGGCAGCGGCGGGGGCAGCGGCAGCACGGGCGCGGCGGCGAGCACCTCGCGGGCGGGCACGGCGGGGAGGACGGGCGCGGCGGTGGTGGTCTCGGCGGCGGAGCGGGCGTTGCGCCGCGAGAGTTCGGCGAGGAGTTCGCCTTCGCCCCGGCCGCGCATCAGGAAGAGGACGAAGGGGTCCTCGTCGAGGAGGCGGGCGGCCTGGTAGCAGAGGGCGGCGGCGTGCTTGCAGGGGAAGCCGTCGTCGGGGCAGGAGCAGTCGGGCAGCAGGTCGCCGGGGGCGGGCAGCAGCCCTTCGACGGCCTCCAGGGCGTGCGGGACCTCCTTGTCGAGGAGGGCGGCCATGTGCTCCGGGCGGGCGGCGGCCTGGTCGAGGAACAGCTCCCAGCCGTCGTCGCCGAGCGTCCGCATCCGGATCTCGGTGCGGTAGGGGCGGATCCGGCTGCCGTGCACATAGGCGACGACCCGGCCGGGGGTGACGGTGATGGCGTCGACGTGGCCGCGCTCCGCGTAGGCCCTGCCCCGGCCGAGGCGGGCCTGGTCGAGGGCGGTGCGCTCCAGGGCGGCCACCCAGGCGTTGCCCCACCAGGTGGCGGCGAAGCGCCCGTCGGCGGTCTCGCGGGGCGGGACGGCCGGGAAGGTCCGGCGGCGGTCGTCGTGGCGGGGGCCGGCTCCGCGCGGCGCGGGGCGGGCGGCCCGGGCTCCGGGGCGGTTCACGCGGACCTCCTCAGGGAGACCAGGTCGGCCAGTTCGCGGTCGGTGAGTTCGGTGAAGGCGGCCTCGCCGGAGCCCAGGACGGCCTCGGCCAGGGCCTTCTTGGCGCGGAGCAGTTCGGCGATGCGGTCCTCGACGGTGCCTTCGGTGACGAGCCGGTGGACCTGCACGGGCTGGGTCTGGCCGATGCGGTAGGCGCGGTCGGTGGCCTGGTCCTCGACCGCCGGGTTCCACCAGCGGTCGTAGTGGACGACGTGGCCGGCGCGGGTGAGGTTGAGGCCGGTGCCGGCGGCCTTGAGGGAGAGCAGGAAGACGGGGACCTCGCCGGCCTGGAAGCGGTCGACCATCCGCTCCCGCTCCGCCACCGGCGTGCCCCCGTGCAGGAGTTGGCTGCCGATCCCGCGCGCGGTGAGGTGGTCGGCGAGGAGCCGGGCCATCGTCACGTACTGGGTGAAGACGAGCACGGAGCCGTCCTCGGCGAGGATGGTGTCGAGGAGTTCGTCGAGGAGGGCGAGCTTGCCGGAGCGGCCGGCGAGGCGGGCGGTGCCGCCGCCGCGCGGGGCGTCCTCCTTGAGGTACTGGGCGGGGTGGTTGCAGATCTGCTTGAGCGAGGTCAGCAGTTTCATCACCAGTCCGCGCCGGGCCATCCCCTCGGCGGCCTCGATCAGGCCCAGGGTCTCGCGGACCACCGCCTCGTACAGCGAGGCCTGTTCGCGGGTGAGCGGCACCGGGTGGTCGGACTCGGTCTTGGGCGGCAGTTCGGGGACGATGCCGGGGTCGGACTTGCGGCGGCGCAGCAGGAAGGGGCGGACGAGCCGGGCGAGCCGCTCCACCGCCTCCTCGTTCTCCAGCTCCTCGTGGTTCTCGGCGGCGCGGGCGTGCCGGGAGCGGAAGGCCTTGAGCGGGCCGAGGAGTCCGGGGGTGGTCCAGTCGAGGAGGGCCCACAGTTCGGAGAGGTTGTTCTCCACGGGGGTGCCGGTGAGGGCGACCCGGGCGGGGGCGGGGATCGTGCGCAGCGCCTTGGCGGTCGCGGAGAACGGGTTCTTCACGTGCTGGGCCTCGTCGGCGACGACCATCCCCCAGGATTGCTCGGCGAGCCGGGCGGCGCGGGTGCGCAGGGTGCCGTAGGTGGTGAGGACGATCCCGCCGTCGAGGTCGCCGAGCTCGCGCGCGGTGCCGTGGAAGCGGCGGACGGGCACGCCGGGGGCGAACTTGGCGGCTTCCCGCTGCCAGTTGCCGAGGAGGGAGGCGGGGCAGACGACGAGGGTGGGTTCGCGGCGGGCCCGGCGCAGGTGGAGGGCGAGGACGGTGACGGTCTTGCCGAGGCCCATGTCGTCGGCGAGGCAGCCGCCGAGGCCGAGCGAGGTCATGAGGTCGAGCCAGGCGAGGCCGCGGAGCTGGTAGTCCCGCAGGGTGGCGGTGAGTCCGGGCGGTGGCGCGGCCGGCTCGGGGCCGGCGAGGAGCCGGTCGCGGAGGACGGCGAGCGCGCCGACGGGCACGGCGGGGACGGTCTCGCCGTCGACCTCGGCGCTGCCGGTGAGGGCGGCGGCGAGGGCGTCGACCGGTTCGAGCAGGCCCAGTTCGCGCTTGCGGGCCTTGCGGACGAGGTCGGGGTCGACGACGACCCAGCGGTCGCGGAGCCGGACGACGGGGCGGTGGGCCTCGGCGAGGACGTCCATCTCGCCCTGGGTCAGCGGGTCGCCGTCGAGGGCGAGCTGCCAGTCGAAGCGGAGCAGTTCGGTGGAGTCGAAGAAGCTGGTGCCGTCGGTGGCGGAGCCGGGCGCGGAGCGGGCGGGGCGGACGACGGCGGAGGCGCTGAGGGAGCGGGCCAGGTCGCGCGGCCAGTGCAGGGCGACCCCGGCGTCGGCGAGCCGGGCCGCGGCCGGGCCGAGCAGCTCGTACAGCTCGGCCTCGCCGATGGCGAGGACGTCGGGCGCGTCCCGCTCCAGGAGTCGGCCGAGCGGGGTCCAGATCCGGGCGGCGCGGCGCAGCGCGAGGAGGGCGTCGATCCGGGCGCGGGGGCCGAAGTGCTCGCCCTCCCCCGCCCAGAGGGCGGCGGCGTCGATGACGAGGGTCGGGTCGGCGAGGCTGTGCACCTGGAGGATGGCGGCGGCGGCCTGCCGCTCGGGGCCGCCCTCGGCCTCGTCGGCGCTGTCGAACAGCTCGGCGGCGGAGAGGTCGAGCCGGAGCGAGATCCGCACCCCGGCGTCCATGCCGGCGGCGGCCTCGGCGGCCCAGGCGCGGGCCCCGGGCAGGTGCTGCGGCGCGGCGGCGGCGAAGGGCGCGCCGACCGCGTGCACGGCGGCGGGGGTACGGGGCAGGGTGTCGGCGACCGCGTCGAGGAAGGCCCGCACCAGGGCCTCCGGATCGGGCAGGGCGAGCGGGCCGGAGCCCGCGACGGGCACCGCGTGCGCCTCGTACGGCATGGCGGCGGCGACGGCCCGCAGATGGGCGATGTCCTCGGCGTCGAGCGGACCGGCCCGCCAGGCGTCCAGGTCGTCGGCGGTGAGGCCGGGCAGCAGTCGGCCGCGGCCGACGAGGTGCAGGGCGTGCAGGGCGGCCGCGCCCCAGCAGGCGGTGGCGGGGTGCGCGGCGGGGCGGTGCCGGGCGGCGACGAGCAGGGGCAGGGCGGTGGCCACCGGCAGGGTGACGGCGGGGACCTCGCGGCGGCGGATGCCGGTGCCGTGCCGGCGGGCCACGGTGATCCGGGTGGACTCCGCGCCGGCGAGGCCGTCGGGCGCGGGCAGGGGCGCCCCGTCGGGCGCCCAGAGGGCGATCCGGCCCTGGCGGGGCAGCGCCGCGGGCAGGAAGACGGCGGCACGGGTGGTCCAGCGCTCGGTCAATGTGCCGCCCTCCTTCCCCCGGGGTCCACCGGCCGGCGCGGAGTTTCCGCGCCGGTACCCCCGACCTTACGGGCGGGGTCCGACAACGGGCGCCGGCGTGTGTCCCCCGACCGGCCCAACCCCGGATGACAGCCGCCTCCGACGGCGGGAGGGTGGCCTCGACCAGGGCTTTTCGCCTCCGGGGCTGCCGCCCACCGCCTCGCTCGCCCGATCGAAGGGGATCCGCCATGTCCGTTCGCCGGCGTCTCACGACCGCCACCGGGGCCGTGCTGCTCACGCTCACGGTCGCGGGCTGCTCGGGCCTCGGCCGCACCGCCGTCGGCCCCGTCACGTACGAGACGCGCGGGGAGAAGGTGGTGCGGGTGATGAGCCCGCCGGTGCAGGGCTGCCACCGGCTGCCGCTCGGGGCGACCCGGGTCGAGAACGGCACCCTGGTGGACCTGATCCTCTACCGGACCCCGCACTGCCGGGGCGAGGAGCCGATCTACCTGCCGACCAACAGCGCCGACTCCATCGTGCCGGGCACCCTGCCCTGGCGCAGCTACTCGATCGTGCACTGAGCCCGGCCCCTGACGCCGTTCCGTTCGCCCCTGGGCGGGTAGATGCTGGAAGTGCCCACAGGGATCCGACGGAAGAGGGCGCCGTCATGCGTACCGGTAGCGAGCCGGTCACCGCGCGCAGCGCGCTGCGGCTGCGGTTCTGGCTGAGTGCCTGGGGAATGGTGTGGGCGGTCTTCGGCACGGTCGTCTTCGTGCTGGTGGGCCGCCCCGGCTGGGCGGTGGCCTGCGGGGTGCTGCTCCTGGTGGTCGCGGCCGACATGACGATGGTCCTGCGCCACCTGCGGCAGGGCCCGCACTGGCAGCCGGGCCGTGACATCCCGCCGTACGAACCGGACCACGGCGACGGCCGGCCCCGCGCCCCGGCCGACGACCGGGCCCCCGACAAGGGGTGGTGGCCCCGGAGCCCGGGCGGTGGCGACCCGGACGGAGGCGGCCGCTGAGGCCCCGGTCGGTCCTCGGTGCCGGGTCAGTCCTCGGTGCCGAAGCCCGCGGCCTGTACGTACTCGGGCCGGGGGTCGAGCGCGGCGGCCAGCCGGAAGTGCCGGGTGGCCCGGGCCTCCTGTCCGGAGCGCTGGAGGGTGCGGGCGAGCGCGAAGTGGGCGAAGGCGTTGTCCGGCTCGCGCTCCAGGACCAGCTCGAACTCCAGCTGCGCGGGCCGCAGCTGGGCGGCGGCGAAGAAGGCCCGCGCCCGCAGCAGCCGGGCCGCCGTGTTCTCCGGGTGCTCGGCGATGACCGAGTCCAGCAGCTTCACGGCACCACGCGGGTCCCGTGCGGCCAGCAACTGCTCGGCGGCACGGAAGTCGATGACGTGCGTCTCCGGATTTCTCTCGGCCATGAACTGCATCCTTCCCACGATCCGGGTCCTGGACACCGGACGGGCGTCCGGCGTCTAGACGGTCTCGGCCGCCCGGCGCTCCAGTTCCTCCCACACCTTCCGCACCTGCGGCTCCAGCGCGTCGAGCGGGCCGTCGTTGTCGATCACGAGGTCCGCGATCTCCAGCCGGGCCGCCCGGGTCGCCTGCGCCGCCATCCGGGCCTTCGCCTCCTCCTCGGCCATGCCCCGGAGCCGTACCAGCCGGTCGAGCTGGGTCTCGGGCGAGGCGTCGACGACGACCACGAGGTCGTAGAGGGGCGCGAGGCCGTTCTCGGTGAGCAGGGGTACGTCGTGGATCACCACGTCCCCGGGGCCCGCGGCGCTCTCCAGCTCGGCCGACCGGGCGCCGACCAGCGGGTGCACGATGGCGTTGAGCGTGGCCAGCCGCTCCGGGTCGGTGAAGACGATGGAGCCGAGTTTCGGCCGGTCGAGGGTGCCGTCCTCGGTGAGGACGGACTCCCCGAAGGCGGCCACGACCGCCGCGAGCCCCTCGGTGCCCGGTTCGACCACCTCGCGGGCGATCCGGTCCGCGTCGATCAGCACGGCCCCGTACGAGACGAACAGCCGCGACACCTCACTCTTGCCGGCGCCGATGCCGCCGGTCAGGCCAATCTTCAGCATGAGCGGCAGCTTAGGCCCCCGGCTCCGCGCCCCTGGGAGGCGCCCTCCCTAGGAGTCGCCCTCCCGCTCGGCGAGGAAGCGCTCGAACTCGCGGCCCAGCTCGTCGGCCGAGGGCAGGTCGACGGGCTCGGCGACCAGGCTGCCGCGGGTCTCCGCGCCGGCCACCGCGTCGTACTGGTGTTCAAGGCCCTGGACCAGGGCGACCAGCTCCTCGTCCCCGGCGCCGATCTGGCGGTCGATCTCCGTCTGGGTGCGGCGGGCCTCGGTGCGCAGCGCGTGGGCGACGCCCGGGAGGACGAGTCCGGTGGCGGCTGTGACGGCCTCCAGGACGGTGAGCGCCGCGTCCGGGTACGGGGAGCGGGCCACGTAGTGCGGCACGTGGGCGGCGACCCCGAGGGTGTCGAAGCCGGCCTCGGAGAGCCGGAACTCGATGAGGGACTGGGCGCTGCCGGGCACCTGGGCCTCGTCGAAGGGGCTGCGGTGGCCGGGCATGAGGTCGGTGCGGTTGCCGTGCGGGGTGAGGCCGACGGGCCGGGTGTGCGGCACGCCCATGGGGATGCCGTGGAAGTTGACGGCGAGCCGTACGCCGAGTCGTTCGACGATCTGGGCGACGGCGGCGGCGAAGCGCTCCCACTCGACGTCCGGCTCGGGGCCGGAGAGGAAGAGGAAGGGGGCGCCGGTGGCGTCCTGGACGAGGCGGACCTCGATGGCCGGGGTGTCGTACCCGGCCCAGCGGTCGCGCTTGAAGGTCAGCAGCGGGCGGCGGGCCCGGTAGTCCACCAGCCGGTCGTGGTCGAAGCGGGCGACGACCTGGTGGGGCAGGGTGTCGAGCACGCGCTCGACGATCTGCTCGCCGGCCTCTCCCGCGTCGATGTAGCCGTCGAAGTGGTACAGCATGACCAGCCCGGTCGACTCCTGTGCCAGGGCCAGGTCGACCACGGCCAGGCCCTTGGCGTCCCATTCGTACAAATCCTGGGGATCAAGCACGGTTACCGCTCCTCCTCGCGTCTCCCGGAAGAACGCCCCGGAGCGCAAGGTCATTCCCGCCAGGGCTCGTTCGGGCCGATGTGGCGGAAAAACGACCGGGGCCCGCTCCCCCGGGAGGGAGCGGGCCCCGGTGCGGTGCTAGCGACTAGCGCCGCTCAGCGGTGAGCCTGTTCAGCTCTGGCCGCCGGCGAGCTTCTCGCGGAGGGCGGCGAGGGCCTCGTCCGACGCCAGGGCGCCGGCCGAGTCGTCCGACTCCGAGGAGTAGGAGCCACCCGAGATGCCCGCACCGGCGTTGCCGGCGGCCGGGGCGGCAGCGCCCTCGGCAGCGGCGGCCTCGTCGGCCTCGCGGGACTTGATGACCTGGGCCTGGTGCTGCTCGAAGCGCGCCTGCGCCTCGGCGTACTGGGCCTCCCAGGCCTCGCGCTGGGTCTCGTAGCCCTCGAGCCAGTCGTTGGTCTCGGGGTCGAAGCCCTCGGGGTAGATGTAGTTGCCCTGGTCGTCGTAGGACGCGGCCATGCCGTACAGGGTCGGGTCGAACTCGACCGACGCCGGGTCGGCACCGAAGGACTCGTTGGCCTGCTTCAGGGACAGCGAGATCCGGCGACGCTCGAGGTCGATGTCGATGACCTTGACGAAGATCTCGTCGTTGACCTGGACGACCTGCTCCGGGATCTCCACGTGGCGCTCGGCCAGCTCGGAGATGTGGACCAGACCCTCGATGCCCTCGTCGACGCGGACGAACGCACCGAACGGAACCAGCTTGGTGACCTTGCCGGGGACGACCTGGCCGATCTGGTGCGTGCGGGCGAACTGCTGCCACGGGTCCTCCTGCGTCGCCTTCAGCGACAGGGAGACACGCTCGCGGTCCATGTCCACGTCGAGAACCTCGACGGTGACCTCCTGGCCGACCTCGACGACCTCGGACGGGTGGTCGATGTGCTTCCAGGACAGCTCGGAGACGTGGACGAGACCGTCGACGCCACCCAGGTCCACGAAGGCACCGAAGTTGACGATCGAGGAGACGACGCCGGAGCGGACCTGACCCTTCTGGAGGGTCGTGAGGAAGGTCTGGCGGACCTCGGACTGGGTCTGCTCCAGCCAGGCACGGCGGGACAGGACCACGTTGTTGCGGTTCTTGTCCAGCTCGATGATCTTCGCCTCGAGCTCCTTGCCCACGTAGGGCTGGAGGTCGCGGACACGACGCATCTCGACCAGGGAGGCCGGGAGGAAGCCGCGGAGGCCGATGTCGAGGATGAGACCACCCTTGACGACCTCGATGACGGTACCGGTGACGATGCCGTCCTCTTCCTTGATCTTCTCGATGGTGCCCCAGGCACGCTCGTACTGGGCGCGCTTCTTCGAGAGGATCAGGCGGCCTTCCTTGTCCTCCTTCTGGAGAACAAGGGCCTCGATCTCGTCGCCGACCTTGACGACCTCGTTCGGGTCGACGTCGTGCTTGATCGAGAGCTCGCGGCTCGGGATGACACCTTCGGTCTTGTAACCGATGTCGAGCAGGACCTCGTCCCGGTCGACCTTCACGATGACGCCGTCGACGATGTCGCCGTCGTTGAAGTACTTGATCGTCTCGTCGATCGCGGCGAGGAAGGCTTCCTCGTTACCGATGTCGTTGACCGCAACCTGCGGGGTGGTGGCGGTGGTCTCGGTGCTGCTCGTCATGTGGGAAAGGGCTCCGGTTACGGACAGAAAGTCGTAGGTACTGCTACGCCGAGAGCCCGTATCGCACTGAAGAAGCCGGACAGCTGATGAAGCACCTTCCGGAGACCGGGGGCGCCTCGAAAACCGAGGGGACTGCAACAGGTGCGAGCGCGGCCTGCTCCGTCTGAGGCGCGCAGGCCCGCAGCGCAACCTTTAGCATACGGGGGCGGCCGGACAGGGTCAATGCGCGAAGCGCGCAGCCGGGACGGAAGTGCGCGAACCCGGCACAACTCGTGTCCGTCCGCGGGCCATCGGCGGGCCTCCGCCGTTCCGCGGCACTGAGCGCAAACTACATCGACGGGCGAGATGAACCAAGAGTACGAACAGGACGACCGCTTCGAGACGGACGACGACGAGGCGGTGGCGACCCGGCGTGACGCCGGCGACGCGGAGAGCAGCCGGGCGAGCCGGGGCTGGTGGGACCGGAACGCCGACGAGTACCAGACCGACCACGGCGCCTTCCTCGGCGACGACCGGTTCGTGTGGGGTCCGGAGGGGCTCGACGAGGCGGAGGCCGGACTGCTCGGGCCGGCGGAGGGGCTGAAGGGGCTCGACGTCCTGGAGATCGGCGCCGGCGCCGCGCAGTGCTCCCGATGGCTGGCGGCCCGGGGGGCCAGGCCGGTGGCGCTCGACCTCTCGCACCGGCAGCTCCAGCACGCCCTGCGGATCGGCGGGGAGGTGCCGCTGGTCGAGGCGGACGCGGGGGCGCTGCCCTTCCGCGACGGCTCCTTCGACCTCGCGTGCTCGGCGTACGGGGCGGTGCCGTTCGTCGCCGATCCGGTGCGGGTCTTCCGGGAGGTGCGCCGGGTACTGCGGCCGGGCGGGCGCTGGGTGTTCTCGGTGACCCACCCGATCCGCTGGGCGTTCCCGGACGAGCCGGGGCCGGAGGGCCTGTCGGTCGCCGCGTCCTACTTCGACCGCACGCCCTACGTCGAGCAGGACGAGCGGGGCCGGGCGGTGTACGTGGAGCACCACCGGACGCTCGGCGACCGGGTGCGGGACGTGGTGGCGGGCGGCTTCCGGCTGGTGGACCTGGTCGAGCCGGAGTGGCCGGAGTGGAACAGTCAGGAGTGGGGCGGCTGGTCCCCGCTGCGGGGGAACCTGATCCCGGGCACGGCGATCTTCGTGTGCGAGCGCGACGACTGACCGGGCGAGGACCACCCCGAAACGGATAGTCGTACTTATGGGCGGGCCTGTGGACAACCGGGCCCGCCTTTTTTCTTTCGCGTACGAGACTGAGTGCGTGATCCGAAACGACGTACTCGATCTGCTTCCCGTCCGCCATGCCGTTCCCGAGCTGCTGGCCGCGCTCGAAGGGCGCGGCACGGCGGTGCTGCACGCGCCGCCCGGGACCGGCAAGACCACGCTGGTGCCGCTGGCGCTCGCGGGGCTGATAGGGGACGGGCCGGGGCGGCGGGTGCTGGTGGCCGAGCCGCGCCGGATGGCGGTGCGGGCGGCGGCCGGGCGGATGGCCTGGCTGCTGGGCGAGGACGTCGGCGGCACGGTCGGCTTCGCGGTGCGCGGGGAGCGGCGGGCGGGGCCTTCGACGCGGATCGAGGTGGTGACGACCGGTCTGCTGCTCCAGCGGCTCCAGCGGGATCCGGAGCTCGCGGGGGTGGACGCGGTGCTGCTCGACGAGTGCCACGAGCGGCATCTGGACGCCGACACGGCCCTCGCGTTCCTGGTGGACGTGCGGGCCGCGCTGCGGCCCGAGCTGGGGGTCGTCGCGGCCTCGGCGACCAGTGACGCGGAGGCCTGGGCCCGGCTGCTGACCTCCCAGGAGGGCGGCGGGCCCGCGCCGGTGGTGCGCAGCGAGGGTGAGGGGCACGGGTTCACGGTGGTCCACGCGCCGCCGCCGGCGGGGATCCGGCCGGCGCACGGCACCTGGGTGGATCCGGCGCTGCTGCGGCACGTGGCGGCGACGGTGCGGGAGGCGCTGGCGCGGCACGAGGGCGACGTCCTCTGTTTCCTGCCGGGCACCGGGGAGATCGCGCGCACGGCGGGGCTGCTCGGCGGGGTGGACGCCGAGGTGCTCCAGTTGCACGGGCGGGCGTCGGCGTCGGTGCAGGACGCGGTGCTGCGGGGTGCGGGGCCCGGTGGGCGGCGGCGGGTGGTGCTGTCGACGTCGGTGGCGGAGTCGAGCCTCACGGTGCCGGGGGTGCGGGTCGTGGTGGACGCGGGGCTCGCCCGGGAGCCGCGGATGGACCATGCGCGGGGCCTGGGGTCCCTGGCGACGGTGCCGGTGTCGGCCGCGGCGGCGACGCAGCGGGCGGGGCGCTCGGGGCGTGAGGCGCCGGGGACGGTGTACCGGTGCTGGTCGGAGGCGGAGGAGAGCGGACGGGCGCGGTTCCCGGCGCCGGAGATCCGGATCGCCGACCTGGCGGGCTTCGCGCTGCGGGCCGCCTGCTGGGGCGATCCGACGGCGGAGGGCCTGGCGCTGCTCGACGCGCCGCCGGCCGGGGCGCTGGCGGCGGCGCGTTCGGTGCTCGGGGCGATCGGGGCGGTGGACGGGGCGGGGAAGGCGACCGGGCGCGGGGTGCGGATGGCGCGGCTCGGGGTGCATCCGCGGCTCGGGCGGGCGCTGCTCGACGGGTCGGCCGAGGTGGGCGCTCGGCGGGCGGCCGAGGTGGTGGCGCTGCTGAGCGAGGAGCCGCCTCGTGAGTACGGGGACGATCTGGCGGCGGCCTGGCGGGAGGCCCGTCGGGGCGGGGACGCGTACGGGGCGCGGTGGCGGGCGGAGGTGCGGCGGCTTGAGCGGGCGGCGGCCTCGGAGGGGGAGGGCGGTGCCGGGAAGGGGGGTGTGGCCGGGGAGGACGCGGTGGCGGGGGTGGTGACGGCGCTGGCGTTCCCGGAGCGGGTGGCGCGGGCGCGGGAGAGCGGCGGGCATCTGATGGTGTCCGGGAGCGGGGCGCGGCTCGCGGAGGGGTCGGGGCTGCGGTCGGCGCCGTGGCTGGCGGTGGCGGTGGCGGACCGGACGGCCCGGGACGCGACGGCGCGGGTGCGGCTCGCGGCGGTGGTGGACGAGGCCGTGGCGCGGCGGGCGGCGGGCCATCTGCTCCGGTCGGGCGAGGAGGTGCGCTGGGAGGACGGCGACGTGGTGGCGCGGTCGGTGGAGCGGCTCGGGGCGGTGGAGCTGACGGTACGGCCGCTGGGGGCGGGGGCGGATCCGGCGCTGGTGCGGGAGGCGCTCCTCGACGGCCTGCGGCGGGAGGGGACGGGGTTGCTGCGGTGGGGGCGGGAGGCGGTGGAGCTGCGGGAGCGGCTGGCGTTCCTGCACGGGGCGGTCGGCGGCGGGTGGCCGGACGTGGCGGAGGAGGCGCTGGTGGAGCGGGCCGAGGAGTGGCTGGAGCCGGAGCTGTCGCGGGCGGCGCGGCGGGCGGATCTGGGGCGGATCGACGCCGGGGAGGCGCTGCGGCGGCTGCTGCCGTGGGCCTCGGGTGAGGCGGGGCGCCTTGACGAGCTGGCGCCGGAGCGGATCGAGGTGCCGAGCGGTTCGCGGATCCGGGTGGCGTACGGGGAGGGGCGGCCGGTGCTCGCGGTGAAGCTCCAGGAGATGTTCGGGCTCGCCGAGACCCCTCGGGTGGCGGGGGTGCCGGTCCTCGTCCATCTGCTCTCCCCCGCCGGGCGGCCGGCGGCCGTGACCGCCGATCTGGCCTCGTTCTGGCGGGACGGCTACCGGGAGGTGCGGGCGGAGCTGCGGGGGCGGTACCCCAGGCATCCGTGGCCGGAGGACCCTTCGGCGGCGGTGGCGACCCGGCACACGAGCGCGCGGCTCAGACGGGAGGGGTGACCGGCGCGGGGGCGGTCCTCGGGTCCGGCTTCCGGGCCGGCTTCCGGGCCGGCTTCCGGGCGGCGCCGCAGGCGGGGCGGCGGGAGCGGTGCTCCAGCCAGAGCGCGAGGGCGAACAGGAGGAGGGCGAGGAGGGTGAAGGTCCAGGGGAGCCGGGAGACGAGGAGGAGGACGGTGGTGCGGTTGGCGGAGACCAGCTCGACGGTGTCGGCGATGTAGTCCTCGCGCATCTTCACGTGGCCGTCGAAGACGGTGAGGGTGTCGGTGCCCATGAGGGCCTTGGCGCCGCGGAGCTCCTCCTTGTGGATCTCCTCGCCGTTGACGGGGGCGCCGGTGACGGGCTCGACCCAGAACATGCGCTTCGTGGTGTACCAGCGGGTGAGGCCGGTGGAGGCGATGAGCTCGGGGGTGATGCCGTCGACGGGCATGGTCTTGGGCATCGGGACCTGGGTCCAGGGGATGGTCTGCTCGTAGTAGTAGACCTCCAGGCCGCGGAAGGTGCGGGTGCCCGCGTAGTGGATGGGGGCGGCGGTGCGGGTCTGGGCGTCGAAGTAGAGGTAGTCGCGCTTCTCCGTGAGGAAGGGCCATTTGAACTCGATGCCCTCGCGTTTGACCGGGTCGCCGTCGACCGACTCGCCGGGGGCGTTCACCGGGTCCTGGGTGTGGGCGTCAAAGATGTACCGCTCGGGGATCTTGGACACCATCTCGCCGTCGGGTCCCATGAAGTAGGAGAGGGAGTCCCAGACCACGACGTCGCGGTCGGTGCCGGCCTCGATCCGCTTCGACTCCTCGACGTTGCCCTTGAGGGTCTGGACGATCGTGATCTTCTCGACCTCGCGGGACTTCAGGGTGCCGTAGTCGAGGAGGGTGGCGGGGCGGGCCTCCAGGACCACCTCCTGGTACTGGTTCGGCGGGACCTTGGCCAGCCGGGGGAAGGCGTACCAGCGCAGGGTGGGGGCCATGGCGGCGAAGAGGACGGCGAAGGAGAGGAGGACGAGGCTGGCTCGGCGGCGCACGGGGGCTCCCTACTTCTTGGGGCCGGGGTCGGCGGTGAGCAGGGGTCTGGGCGAGGTGGGGCCGTCGGGCGGCAGATCGACGAGGGAGACGAGCAGGACGAAGAGCAGTACGGGCACGAGTCCGATCGCCGCGGCGACGAGGGCGCGCATGTCGGCCTCCCGGCAAGTGATCTGATGGGTCGTCAGGGCGTGGGCACCGTAGCAACGCGGCCGTGAGATGAGAACAGCTCGCGGCGGGGCGAACCGAAACGCGCGCCGCCCCCGGCGTCCCGGGAGGGGACGGCGGGGGCGGCGCGGAGGAAGGAGTGCGGGTCAGGCGGAGGGCGAGGCGCTCGCGGAGGGCGAGGTGGTGGAGGACGGGGACGTCGACGGGGAGGTCGACGGAGACGTCGACGGGGACGTGGAGGTGGTCGGCTCCGGGTCCTCGGTCGGCTCCTCGGTCGGGTCCGGGGACGACGGCGGCGTGGTGGGCGTGGGGGCCGGGGCGGTGACGGTGAGCGTCAGCTTCGCGGTGCCGCCGCCGGGGGCGGTGAGCAGCAGGATGTAGCTGCCGGCCTTCTCGCCCGCCACGAGGCCCTTGACGACCAGGCGGCCCTGGGCGTCGGTCTTCAGGACCTGGGTGCGGATCGGGTTGCCCGCGGCGTCCTCGCCGAAGGACGGGCCGTCGGCGCTCTGCTCGGCGGAGTCGGCCGCGTCGGTGACGACGGCGGTGACGGTCACCCCCGGGGCGAGGGCGTCGGCGAGACGGGACTCGACGGTGACGTCGGCGTAGCCGGCGCCGGTCTCGGCCGTCAGGGCGGTGTCGCCGATCCGGGTGAGGGCGTCGGCCTTGCGGACCTCGACGGTCGCCTTCAGCTCGGCGGCCGGCAGGGAGGGGCGTCCGGGGACGGTGGCGCGGACCGTGAAGGACGCGGCCTTCTCGCCGGCGCGCAGGGCGGGCGCCGTGGCGACGCCCCGCGCGTCCGAGGTGACGGTGACCGTGGTGGCGCCGGCGGGGAAGCGGGCGTCGGTGGTGGCGGGGAGCACGAAGCGGACGCTGACGCCGGCGACCGGGCGGCCGGAGGCGTCCACGGCGGTGACGGACGCGGCCTGGGCGAAGGGCCCTTCGGTGACCGCGGTGAGGGTCGCCGTGCCGGCCTTGAGGCGGGAGACCCTGAGGGTCGGCGGGACCTCGACGGGCGTGCCGACGTCCGGCCGGCTCGGGTCCGCGGTCGGCGGCTTGGTCTGCTCCGCGGGCTTCGACGGCGGGGTCGTGGCCGGGTCGGTGGGCTTCGGCGACGGCCTGTCCTGCGACGGGCGCGGCGACGGCGAGACCGGCGAGCTCGGCGAGACGGGGAAGGGGGAGCGGCCGGAGTCCGGGCGGTCGCTGCGGTCGACCGGGAGCCGGCCCGTGCCGTCCGGGACGGTGTGGGCGCCGCGCCCGTAGTACTCGAACCAGTGGAGGACGGTGGTCAGGTACTCCCTGGAGCGGTTGTAGCTGAGGATCGCCCGGTCGAGGTCGGCCTTGATCGCCAGGTTCCGGCCGCCGGCACACAGGTACATGCCCGCGGCCTGGGCGGCGTCGTAGACGTTCTGGGGGTCCTTCTTCCCGTCGCCGTTGGCGTCCTGGCCCCAGACGGCCCAGGTGGACGGGATGAACTGCATGGGGCCGACGGCCCGGTCGTGGGTGGAGTCGCCGTCGAAGGCGCCGTGGTCGGTGTCCTTGATGAGGGCGAAGCCGTTGCCGTCGAGGGCCGGGCCGAGGATCGGGGTGAGGGTGGTGCCGTTGCCGTCGACACGGCCGCCGCTCGCCTGGCCGGACTCGACCTTGCCTATGCCGGCGAGGAGCTGCCAGGGCAGGTTGCAGGAGGGGTCGGAGGCGCGGATCGAGGCCTCGGCGCGCCGGTAGGCGGCGAGGACGGTCGCGGGTATGCCGGCCTCGGCGGGGCCGGTGACGATCGGCACCTGGGGTCCGGTGGGCGCCACTCCGGGCACCTTCGGGGGGTTCAGCGGCGGCAGGTCGGTGAAGTAGGGCGAGTCGCCGGTCGCCGAGCCGCCGGCGTCCCCGCCGCCGGGCGGGGTCGTGGCGTCGCCTGCGCCGATGGCGGTGTCGCCGCTGAGGTTGTCGGTCGGCGGCGGGATCGCCCCCGGGCCCTGCGAGGCGGCCAGCGCCGCGACCGCGGCGGCGACGATCGCGCCGCTCGTGGCTCCCCTGCGCAGGCGGCGGCCGAATTGCGCTGCCATTCCGGAACTCCCTCCCCATTCGACTGCGGCCGCACGCTCCCCGCGCGCGGCCTCAGGCGACCCTATGCGATGTCCCTAGCACACAACACCTCGGCCTGACCGTGTTTCACGCTTTCGTCACCCCTTGGCCTCCCGGCGGCCGGACACGGAGGTCCGCACTCCGGAGAACGGAACGCGTGAGGCGGGTGAGGCCCGTGGGGCGTGCGGGAACCGGCCGGGCCGTCCGGTACCTCTTGCACTCGGGCCGATCATCCGTACGACCGGGAGGTGCTCCGTGCCCTTCACCCTGAGCCACGCCGCCGCCGTCCTGCCGGGGCTGCGGTGGGACGGGACCGCGCGGGGTCCGCTCGTCGCCTCCGCCCTCGTCGCCGGCAGCTTCTCCCCCGACCTCACCTACTTCGCGGCGACGGTGGTGCCCGGGGCGATGGCCTTCGGGGACGTGACCCACTCCCCCGTCGGGGTCCTCACCGTCGACGTGCTGATCACCGCCGCCCTGGTGGGGCTGTGGCTGACGGTCCGTGAGCCGCTGGTGGGGCTGCTGCCGGGGCGGTGGCGCGGCCCGGTGTACGGGGTGGTGCGCGGCCGGCCGTGGCGGGAGCGGAGGCCGGCCGGGCTCGTCGCCTGGTTCGTCGTCTCGGCGGTGCTCGGCGCGGTCACGCACGTGGTGTGGGACGCCTTCACCCACCTCGACCGGTGGGGGACGCGGGCGGTCCCCGTCCTGGCGGAGGTGGTGGCCGGCTTCCCGGTCTACCTGTACGCGCAGTACGGCGGTTCGGCGCTGGCGCTCGCCCTCCTCGTCCGGTTCACGGCCCGGGCGCTGCGGTCGGTGCCGGCCGGAGCGGAGGCGCCCGTGCCGGTGCCGGGGCGGCGGGAGCGGCGGGCGGCGCTGCTGCTGATGGGGGCGTGTGTGCTCGCCGGGGTCGCGCACCGGGTGCTGCGCTGGGCGGCGTACTGGGGCTGGGGCCGGATCGAGACCCCGCTCGACATCATCCCGACCGCCTGTTTCGGGGCGGGCGCGGGGCTCGTCGCGGGGCTGCTGCTGTACGGGACGGCGGCCCGGCTGCGGGGAGCGAGCCCGGCCCCGGCCCCGGGCGGCCCTGTCCCGACCCCTGTCCCGACCCCGGCCCCGGGCCCTGTCCCGGCTCCTGCCCCCGGTCCGGGCGCGGGAACGGAGGGAGAGCCGGCGGGCCGTACGGCGCGCTCCCGTCCGGGCGTTCGCTGATCCCGGAGGCAGGGGTGCGGCGGCGGTGCCGGAGAGGTGGCGGTGGCGCACACGCCGGTGGCCGCACCCCTCGGGGAGGCGCGGCCACCGATGGAGCGGTACGGGATCAGTGCGCGGCGGAGTCCCAGTCCGGGCCGACGCCGACGGAGACGTCGAGCGGGGCGCGGAGGTCGGCGGCGGCCGACATCTGCTCGCGGACCAGGGCCTCGACGCGCTCGCGCTCGCCGGGGGCGATCTCCAGGACGATTTCGTCGTGGACCTGGAGGAGCATCCGGGAGGCGAGGCCGGCCTCGGTGAGGGCCTGGTCGACCTTGAGCATGGCGACCTTGACGATGTCGGCGGCGGTGCCCTGGATGGGGGCGTTGAGCGCCATCCGCTCGGCGGCCTCGCGGCGCTGGCGGTTGTCGCTGTTGAGGTCCGGGAGGTAGCGGCGGCGGCCGAGCATGGTCTCGGTGTAGCCGGTGGCGCGGGCCTCGTCGACGACCCGGCGCAGATAGTCCCGCACCCCGCCGAAGCGCTCGAAGTAGGTGTCCATCAGGCCGCGGGCCTCGCCCGGGTCGATGTTCAGCTGCTGGGAGAGGCCGAAGGCGGAGAGGCCGTAGGCGAGGCCGTACGACATGGCCTTGATCTTGCGGCGCATCTCGGCGTCGACCTCGGACCGCTCGACGCCGAAGACCTGGGAGGCGACGGTGGTGTGGAGGTCCTCGCCGGAGGTGAAGGCGTCGATGAGGCCCTCGTCCTCGGAGAGGTGGGCCATGACGCGCAGTTCGATCTGGCTGTAGTCGGCGGTCATGAGGGACTCGAAGCCCTCGCCGACGACGAAGCCGTGCCGGATGGCGCGGCCCTCGTCCGTCCGCACCGGCACGTTCTGCAGGTTGGGGTCGGTGGAGGAGAGGCGGCCGGTGGCGGCGACGGTCTGGCTGAACGTGGTGTGGATCCGGCCGTCGGCGGCGACGGTCTTGATCAGGCCCTCGACGGTGGAGCGGAGCCGGGCCTGCTCGCGGTGGCGGAGCATGATCACCGGCAGTTCGTGCTCGGTCTGGCCGGCCAGCCAGGCGAGCGCGTCGGCGTCCGTCGTGTACCCGGTCTTGGTCTTCTTGGTCTTCGGGAGGTTGAGCTCGCCGAAGAAGACCTCCTGGAGCTGCTTGGGCGAGCCGAGGTTGAACTCGTGGCCGACGGAGGCATGGGCCTCCTTGACGGCCTGCTGCACGGCCCCGGCGAACTGCTGCTCCATGGCCTCCAGGTGGTCGCGGTCGGCGGCGATGCCGTGCCGCTCCAGGCGGGCGAGGAGGACGGAGGTGGGCAGCTCGACGTCGTACAGCAGCGCGCGGGCGCCGACCTCGTCGAGCTTGGACTCGAAGGCGGCCCCGAGGTCGAGGACGGCGCGGGCCTGGGTCATCAGGGCCTCGGCCTCGGCGTGGTCCTCGGCGCCGAAGGCGAGCTGGCCCTCGGTGGCGGCGGCCGGGGCGAGCTCGCGGCCGAGGTACTCCAGGGAGAGGGCGTCCAGGGCGAAGGAGCGGCGACCGGGCTTGACCAGGTAGGCGGCGAGCGCGGTGTCCATGGTGACGCCGGCGACGCTCCAGCCGTGCTCGGGGAAGACCCGCATCGCGCCCTTGGCGTTGTGCAGGACCTTGGGGCGCTCCGGGTCGGCGATCCAGGCGGCCCAGGCCCGCTCGTCGGCCTCGTCGAGCTCGCTGGGGTCGAACCAGGCGGCCTCGCCGCCGGCGCCGGCCAGGGCGATCTCGGCGACGGAGCCGGTTCCGAGGGCCCAGCTGTCGACGGTGGCGACGCCGAGGGGCTGCTCGCCGTGGGCGGCCAGCCAGGGGGCGAGCTCGCCGGAGCCCAGGACGGTGAAGTCGAGTTCGACACCGGGGGCGGGGGCCGGCTCGGCCTCCTCGGCGGAGCCGGGGTCGACGGCGAGGAGCCGCTCGCGCAGCGAGGGGTTGCGGATCTCCAGGGTGTCGAGGACCAGGGCGACGGCCTTGCGGTCGTACGGCTCGCGGGCGAGGTCGGCGACGGTCTTCGGCAGCTCGACGTCCCGGACCATCTCGGTGAGGACGCGGTTGAGCTTGACGGACTCCAGGTGGTCCCGGAAGTTCTGCCCGGCCTTGCCCTTGACCTCCTCGGCGCGCTCGACCAGCTCGGCGAAGGAGCCGAACTGATTGATCCACTTGGCGGCGGTCTTCTCGCCGACGCCGGGGATGCCGGGGAGGTTGTCGGACGGGTCGCCGCGCAGGGCGGCGAAGTCCGGGTACTGGGAGGGGGTGAGGCCGTACTTCTCCTGGACCTTCTCCGGGGTGAAGCGGGTCAGCTCGGAGACGCCCTTGGTGGGGTAGAGCACGGTGGTGTGGTCGGTGACGAGCTGGAAGGAGTCCCGGTCGCCGGTGACAATGAGGACCTCGAAGCCCGCGGCCTCCGCCTGGGTGGCGAGGGTGGCGATGATGTCGTCGGCCTCGAAGCCGTCGACGGCGAACCGGGGAGCGTTCATGGCGTCGAGGAGCTCGCCGATCAGCTCGACCTGGCCCTTGAACTCGTCGGGGGTCTTGGAGCGGTTCGCCTTGTACTCGGGGAACTCCTCGGACCGCCAGGTCTTGCGGGACACGTCGAAGGCGACGGCGAAGTGCGTGGGCGCCTCGTCGCGCAGGGTGTTCGCCAGCATCGACGCGAAGCCGTAGATCGCGTTCGTCGGCTGCCCGGTCACGGTGGTGAAGTTCTCCGCGGGCAGCGCGAAGAACGCCCGGTACGCGAGCGAGTGCCCGTCCATGAGGAGCAGGCGGGGGCGGGTGTCTGCGGGGTTCTTCGATGCTGTCTCGGCCACACGACGATCCTGCCACGGACCACCGACAATCCCGTCCACACCGGCGGGGGTGCCGGGCTGTCGGTGCCGCGTGACAGGATCGGAGACGTACGCCGCAGCTTTGATCGCTCAAGGGAGAGCGCGATGGTCAGCAAGCCGCCGGCCGGTGACCCGGTCCAGGACGCACCGCAGGTCACGCCGCCGCAGCACGCCGCCGCCGGTCTGCCCGCGATCGGGCACACCCTGCGGATCGCCCAGGAGCAGATGGGTGCCGTGCGCACCGCGCGCACCCTCCTCAAGGTCAACCAGAAGGACGGTTTCGACTGTCCGGGCTGCGCCTGGCCCGAGGGCGACAAGCGGCACCTCGCGGAGTTCTGCGAGAACGGCGCGAAGGCGGTCGCCGAGGAGGCGACGCTGCGGCGGGTGACGCCGGAGTTCTTCGCCGCGCACCCGGTGGCGGAGCTGGCGGAGAAGAGCGGCTACTGGCTGGGGCAGCAGGGCCGGATCACCCAGCCCATGTACCTGCCGGAGGGCGCCGACCGCTACGAGCCGGTGACCTGGGAGCGGGCCTTCGCGATCCTCGCGGAGGAGCTGACCGCGCTCTCCTCCCCCGACGAGGCGCTCTTCTACACCTCGGGCCGGACCAGCAACGAGGCCGCGTTCCTGCTGCAGCTGTTCGCCCGCGAGTTCGGCACCAACAACCTCCCGGACTGCTCGAACATGTGCCACGAGTCCTCGGGCTCGGCGCTGACCGAGACGATCGGCATCGGCAAGGGCAGCGTCTCCCTGGAGGACCTGCACCGGGCGGACCTGATCGTCGTGGCGGGGCAGAACCCGGGCACGAACCATCCGCGGATGCTGTCGGCCCTGGAGAAGGCGAAGGCGGCCGGGGCGCGGATCATCTCGGTGAACCCGCTGCCGGAGGCCGGCCTGGAGCGGTTCAAGAACCCGCAGACCCCGCAGGGCATGCTCCGGGGCGCGGCGCTCACCGACCTCTTCCTCCAGATCCGGATCGGCGGCGACCAGGCCCTCTTCCGGCTCCTCAACAAGCTGGTCCTGGAGACCCCCGGGGCGGTCGACGAGGAGTTCGTACGGGAGCACACCCACGGCTTCGAGGAGTTCGCGGCGGCGGCCGGGGAGGCCGACTGGGAGGAGACCCTGGCGGCGACCGGGCTGTCCCGCGCGGAGATCGAGCGGGCCCTGGAGATGGTGCTGGCCTCGGAGCGGACGATCGTCTGCTGGGCGATGGGCCTGACCCAGCACAAGCACTCGGTGCCGACCATCCGCGAGGTGGTCAATCTGCTGCTGCTCCGGGGGAACATCGGGCGGCCCGGCGCGGGCGTGTGTCCGGTGCGCGGGCATTCGAACGTGCAGGGCGACCGGACGATGGGCATCTTCGAGCGCCCGGCGCCGGCCTTCCTGGACGCGCTGGACAAGGAGTTCGGGATCGTCTCGCCGCGCCACCACGGCTTCGACGTGGTGCGCTCCATCCAGGCGCTGCGGGACGGCGAGGCGAAGGTCTTCTTCGCGATGGGCGGGAACTTCGTCGGCGCGACCCCGGACACCGAGGTCACCGAGGCGGCGATGCGCAGGGCCCGGCTGACCGTGCACGTGTCGACGAAGCTGAACCGTTCGCACGCGGTGACGGGCCGGCGGGCGCTGATCCTGCCGACACTGGGCCGCACGGACAGGGACGTGCAGAGGAGCGGGCGCCAGTTCGTGACGGTCGAGGACTCGATGGGGCTGGTGCACGCCTCGCGCGGCAACCTGCCGCCGGCGAGCCCGCACCTCCTCTCCGAGCCGGCGATCGTGGCCCGGATGGCGCGGGCGGTGCTCGGCGAGGCGTCGCGGACGCCGTGGGAGGAGTTCGAGGCGGACTACGCGGCGGTACGGGACCGGATCGCGCGCGTGGTGCCCGGCTTCGAGGGCTTCAACGCGCGGCTCGCGGCGAATCCCGGCGGTTTCGCGCTGCCGCACGCGCCCCGGGACGAGCGGCGCTTCCCGACGAAGACCGGCAGGGCGAACTTCACGGCGGCACCGGTGGAGTACCCGAGGGTGCCGGAGGGCCGGCTGCTGCTGCAGACGCTCCGCTCGCACGACCAGTACAACACCACGATCTACGGCCTGGACGACCGCTACCGGGGCATCCGGGGCGGCCGCCGGGTGGTCCTCGTGCACCCCGAGGACGCGGCGGCGCTCGGCCTCGCCGACGGGGCGTACGCGGACCTGGTGAGCGAGTGGACGGACGGCAGCGAGCGGCGGGCGCCCGGTTTCCGGGTGGTGCACTACCCGACGGCCCGGGGCTGCGCGGCGGCCTACTACCCGGAGACGAACGTGCTGGTGCCGCTGGAGTCGACGGCCGACATCAGCAACACCCCCGCGAGCAAGTCCGTGATCGTGCGTCTGGAAGAATCGCCGCAGCCGCCCGCCTAAGCGCTTGCTCAGCGAGCCGGGCGGCGGGACGATCAGCCGTACGAAGACGAACGGAGCCGGGCCATGGGTGAGCAGCAGCACGTGAAGTTCCCGCAGGAGGTCATCGACGAGTACGCCGCGCTCGGCGTGGATCTGCCGGCGCTGTTCTCGGCGGGGCACCTGGGGAACCGGATGGGCGTCCAGATCCTGGAGGCCTCGGCGGAGAAGGTCGTCGGCACGATGCCGGTGGAGGGCAACACCCAGCCGTACGGGCTGCTGCACGGCGGCGCCTCGGCGGTGCTCGCGGAGACCCTCGGCTCGGTCGGCTCGATGCTGCACGGCGGCTCGTCGAAGATCGCGGTGGGCGTGGACCTGAACTGCACGCACCACCGGGGCGCGCGCAGCGGTCTGGTGACCGGCGTGGCGACCCCGGTGCACCGCGGGCGGTCGACGGCGACGTACGAGATCGTCATCAGCGACGAGGAGGGGCGCCGGGTCTGCTCGGCCCGCCTCACCTGCATGCTCCGGGAGATCGGTCCGCTGGACGCGGGCAACCTTCCGCAGGAGGGGAAGCTCGCCGGCGCCTGAGCCCGGGCCGGCCGGGTGGCCGGTCGTCGGCCGGTCGTCGGCCGGTTTCGTCGAAGGGGGCGGTACGCGGAGCGCGTACCGCCCCCTTCGGCATGTCCGTGACGGATCCGGGCACTTCACGGGAGACCGCGGACCCATGGCCCACCCGCGCCGACTCCCGCCCATGGTCACCCTCCGCGCCCCAACTCCTTTGCGCGAGTGCATCTTTCACGCCAGCCACTCCCAACCCCCCTTCCTCGTAGATACGTTCGAGAGGGGCGGGTTCCAGCCGCCGGGAGAGTAACCGACCGACCTTTCGGGAGGCCGCTTTCGTCACTCTGAGTGAGAGTCGACGGGAGATGCCGAAGGGGGGCCGAGGCTTGACATCCGTCCGCTCAGTTCGGGCACCGTGTCCGATATCCGGAGAGCCACCAAACCTCCACGTCAGCACCAAGATTCCCTCAAGCCCCTTAGCGGAACTGCACGTTCTCACGATGTGAACACCGCGCTACGGATCGCAATGCCCGGATTTGGCCTGACCTCTCAGCCTCACTCCACCCGTCGGCATAACAAGACAGTCACATCCTTCCCTCGCCGCTCCCCGACCCTCCCCACCTGCGCTTAGAGTCACCGCCAGTCACCGCGCCACTGGAGCGTGACCTCTTGCACGGCCACGTACCACCACGCAGTACGGCCCGGCATTCACCTCCGGCACCTCTTGCTCCGCAGCTCCACGGCACCGCCTCAGCAGAGGGGGCCGCGCCTGGGAAAGGACCCTTCGTGCGAAACCGTTCGTTGCTCATACTCACCACCGCGGTCACCGCGGGAGCGCTCACCCTCACCGCCTGCGGTTCCCGTGACGACAAGGGCGGCGACAGCTCGGGCGAGGGCGGCGGCGTCACCGTCACCATCGGTCTGGACTCTCCGCTCACCGGCGAACTCTCGGCCCTCGGCCTCGGCATCAAGAACTCGGCCGACCTCGCGGTCAAGACGGCCAACAAGAAGGAGTACGTCAAGGGCGTCACCTTCAAGCTCGTCGCCCTGGACGACCAGGCCCAGCCCTCCGCCGGCCAGCAGAACGCCACCAAGCTGGTCGCCGACAAGACCGTCCTCGGCGTGGTCGGCCCGCTGAACTCCGGCGTCGCCGAGTCGATGCAGAAGGTCTTCGACGACGCGAAGCTGGCGCAGGTCTCCCCGGCCAACACCAACCCGGCGCTCTCCCAGGGCCCGAACTGGGCCTCCGGCGACAAGAAGCGCGGCTACAAGTCGTACTTCCGTACCGCCACCACGGACGCCATCCAGGGCCCGTTCGCCGCGCAGTACGTCTTCAACGACGCCAAGAAGACCAAGGCGTTCATCATCGACGACAAGAAGACCTACGGCGCCGGCCTCGCGGGCACCTTCAAGGGCGAGTGGGAGAAGCTCGGCGGCAAGGTCGTCGGCACCCAGCACATCGACCCGGAGACCAAGGACTTCTCCGCGGTCGCCACCCAGGTGAAGAGCTCCGGCGCGGACGTCGTCTACTACGGTGGCGAGTACCCGGCCGCCGGCCCGCTGGCCAAGCAGATCAAGGAGGCCGGCGCCAAGGTCACCGTCGTCGGCGGTGACGCGCTCTTCAGCCCCGAGTACGTCAAGCTGGCGGGTGCCACCGCGGCCGAGGGCGACTTCGCCACCTCCGTCGGCGCCCCGATCGAGACCCTCGACTCCGCCAAGGAGTTCCTGGCCAACTACAAGGCCGAGAACTACAAGGAGGCCTTCGAGGCCTACGGCGGCTACTCCTACGACTCGACCTGGTCGATCATCGAGGCCGTGAAGAAGGTCGTCGACGGCAACGGCGGCAAGCTCCCCGAGGACGCCCGCGCCAAGGTCGTCGAGGCCCTGCAGGGCGTCTCCTTCGACGGTGTGACCGGCAAGGTCGCCTTCGACGAGTTCGGTGACACCACCAACAAGCAGCTGACCGTCTACCAGGTCAAGAACGGCGCCCACGCGCCGGTCAAGTCCGACACCTTCGGCGAGTGACCTTCGGCGGCTGACCCTCAGCTCCACCCCACTCAGCACCACCCAGCACCACTCAGCACCACCTTTCACCGCGCGGGGGGCCGCACACCACAGGCACCCCGCGCGGTGTCATATCCGTCGAAAGTCTCGGAGGACAATGCGGTGAACGAACTGCCGCAGCAGCTGGTCAACGGCCTGCTACTGGGATCCATGTACGGGCTGGTCGCCGTCGGCTACACGATGGTCTACGGCATCGTCCAGCTCATCAACTTCGCCCACGGCGAGATCTTCATGACCGGCGGCTTCGGGGCCCTGACGGTCTGGCTCATCCTGCCCGGCGGCACCAGCATGTGGGTCGCGCTGCCCCTCATGATCATCGGTGCCGTGATCGTCGCGACGACCATAGCCGTCGGAGCGGAACGCTTCGCCTACCGTCCGCTGCGCGGCGGCCCGCGTCTCGCCCCGCTCATCACGGCCATCGGCCTCTCGCTCGCCCTGCAGTACGCGGTCTGGGTCTGGTACCCGGAGGCGAAGTCCGCCCGGACCTTCCCGCAGATCCCCGGCGGCCCGATCGAGCTCGGCTCGGTCACCATCCAGACCGGTGACGTCTTCCTGCTGATCGCGGCCCCGATCTGCATGGCCTTCCTCGCCTTCTTCGTCATGCGCACCCGCACCGGCCGCGGCATGCAGGCCACGGCGCAGGACCCGGACACCGCGAAGCTCATGGGCGTCAACACCGACCGCATCATCGTGATCGCGTTCGCCCTCGGTGCCGTCTTCGCCGCCGTCGGCGCCGTCGCGTACGGCCTCAAGTACGGCGTCGTCGACTACAAGATGGGCTTCCTCCTCGGACTCAAGGCGTTCACCGCCGCCGTCCTCGGCGGCATCGGCAACATCTACGGCGCCATGATCGGCGGCCTCGTCCTCGGCGTCGCCGAGACCATGGCCACCGCCTACGTCGACCAGATCCCCGGTATGGAGCAGCTCGGCGGCCAGTCCTGGGCCAACGTCTGGGCCTTCGTACTCCTCATCGTCGTCCTCCTCGCCAGGCCCCAGGGTCTGCTCGGCGAGCGCGTCGCGGACAGGGCGTGAGCACCATGACCACCATCTCCGAGAACCCCCAGGCACCCGCTGCCACGGAGGCCGTGAAGACCGCCGACCGCGGTCTCATCGGCTTCCTGCCCGAGCAGACCGCCCGCGCCGTCGTCCTCGGCGGCTCCGTCCTGACGGTGGCGAGCTGTTTCCTCGCCTGGACGTGGACCTCCCGCTTCCCGGGTGACCTCACCGTGTACGGCTACCCGGGCGGGCTCCAGCTCCAGGTCCTGGTGCTGGGTGTCCTGACCGCCCTCTTCGCCCTCTCCTCGTACGGCGTCAAGGGGCTGCGCTGGCTGACCCCGGCCGGTGCGGACGGCGCGGTCAAGCTCGGCGCGCTGGCCTCCTTCTGCACCGCCTGGTTCACCGTCGGCGCGATCAGCGTCACCCTGGGCGGGCCGGTCAACCTGGAGCCCGGCGGTGCGATCGTCGCGGTCACCACGCTGGTCACCCTGCTCGCCGCCCTGGCGCTGCCCTTCACCCGCCCGGCCGTGCTGCCGGTCGACCCGGAGGACACGGGCTGGGACCAGTTCAAGCACCGGGCCGGCAACGGCTGGGCCTCCTTCCGGGCGTCCTTCTCCGCCCCCCGCCCGGTGGGGAAGCTCCCCCCGCTGCCCTCCGCCGTCGAGATCCTGATCATCGCGGGCGTCCTCGCGGTGGCGCTCGGCGTCTTCACGTACGGCATCGGCACCGAGTACGACGAGCTCTTCCTCGGCTTCCTCATCACGGCCGGCCTCGGCTTCGCCACGATCGGCGCCTCCGGTCTGCTCAAGCAGGCCACGCAGCTCACCTCGAAGCACCAGAACCTGTCGATCGCGGGCGCGTTCATCGCCGCGGCGCTGTTCCCCTTCACCCAGACCGACGACCAGTACGCGACGCTCGGCGTCTACATCCTGATCTTCGCCACGGTCGCCCTGGGCCTGAACATCGTCGTCGGCCTCGCGGGGCTCCTCGACCTCGGTTACGTCGCCTTCCTCGGCGTCGGCGCCTACGCGGCGGCCCTCGTCTCGGGCGCCCCGACCTCGCCGTTCGGCGTGCACTTCCCCTTCTGGGCGGCGATCCTGGTCGGCGCCGCGGCCTCGGTGGTCTTCGGCGTCCTGATCGGCGCGCCGACCCTGCGGCTGCGCGGCGACTACCTCGCCATCGTGACGCTCGGCTTCGGTGAGATCTTCCGCATCACGGTGATGAACACCGACGGCACCTCCGGCCCGGACATCACCAACGGCTCCAACGGCATCGCGTCCATCCCGAACCTGGACTTCTTCGGGTTCGACTTCGGCCAGCCGCACACCATCGCCGGCTTCACCATCGGCCGCTTCGCCAACTACTTCTTCCTGATGCTGCTGATCACGGCGGTCGTCGTGCTGGTCTTCCGGCGCTCCGGCGACTCCCGCATCGGCCGCGCCTGGGTCGCGATCCGCGAGGACGAGACCGCCGCGCTCGCCATGGGCATCAACGGCTTCCGGGTGAAGCTGATCGCCTTCGCGCTCGGCGCCGGTCTGGCCGGTCTCGCCGGTACGGTGCAGGCCCACGTCACGTACACGGTGACCCCGGAGCAGTACCTCTTCGCCGGTCCCATCCCGCCCAACTCCGCCTTCCTGCTCGCGGCCGTCGTCCTCGGCGGCATGGGCACGATGAGCGGCCCGCTGGTCGGCGCGGCCCTGCTCTTCCTCATCCCCAACAAGCTCCAGTTCATGGGCGAGTACCAGCTCTTCGCCTTCGGCGTCGCGCTCGTGCTGATCATGCGCTTCCGTCCGGAGGGCATCGTCGCCGACAAGCGGCGCCAGCTGGAGTTCCACGAGCACGACGAGAAGCCGGCGCCGGACGCTACGCCCGCCAAGGCAGGTGCCTGAACCATGACGACGACCACCACCGAGGCCGACGCCACCACGGAGCCGGCCGCCCGCGAGACCGTGCTCGACGCGCGCGGGGTCACCATGCGCTTCGGCGGTCTGACCGCCGTCAGCGATGTGAACCTCACCGTCAACGCCGGCGAGATCGTCGGTCTGATCGGCCCGAACGGCGCCGGCAAGACGACCTTCTTCAACTGCCTGACCGGTCTGTACGTGCCCACCGAGGGCGAGGTCCGCTACAAGGGCCAGGTCCTGCCGCCGAAGTCCTTCAAGGTCACCGCGGCCGGCATCGCCCGTACCTTCCAGAACATCCGTCTCTTCAACAACATGACGGTCCTGGAGAACGTGCTCGTCGGCCGGCACACCCGCACCAAGGAGGGCCTCTGGTCCGCCCTGCTGCGCGGCCCCGGCTTCAAGAAGGCCGAGGCGGCCTCCGAGAAGCGGGCGATGGAGCTCCTGGAGTTCGTCGGGCTCGCGGAGAAGGCGCAGCACCTCTCCAAGAACCTGCCGTACGGCGAGCAGCGCAAGCTGGAGATCGCCCGCGCCCTCGCGAGCGACCCGGGCCTGATCCTCCTCGACGAGCCGACCGCCGGCATGAACCCGCAGGAGACCCGGGCGGCCGAGGAACTCATCTTCGCCATCCGGGACATGGGCATCGCCGTGCTCGTCATCGAGCACGACATGCGCTTCATCTTCAACCTGTGCGACCGGGTCGCCGTGCTCGTGCAGGGCCAGAAGCTGATCGAGGGCGACAGCCAGACCGTCCAGAGCGACGAGCGGGTCATCGCCGCGTACCTCGGCGAGCCGATCGACGAGACCCCGAAGGCCGAAGCCCCCGCGGCCGAGGCTCCGGCGGACGAGACCCCGGCAGCCGAGACCCCGGTGGACGAGGCGGACGGTTCCGACGAGGCCGAGGCCGATGCCCCGGCGGACGGCGAGACGCCCGACGAGACGCCCGACGAGGCTCCGGCGGACGACGAGACCCCGGCCGAGGACGACACCCCGGCGGACGCGGCGGACGCCGCGAAGGACGCCGCTCCGGGCAAGGAGAACGACGCATGACCGCACTGCTCGAAGTCGAGGACCTGCGCGTCGCCTACGGAAAGATCGAGGCCGTCAAGGGCATCTCCTTCTCCGTGGAGGCGGGCGAGGTCGTCACCCTCATCGGTACGAACGGCGCCGGGAAGACCACCACCCTGCGGACCCTCTCCGGGCTCCTCAAGCCGGTCGGCGGCCAGATCAAGTTCGAGGGCAAGTCCCTCCGCAAGATCCCCGCGCACAAGATCGTCTCGCTGGGTCTGGCCCACTCCCCCGAGGGCCGGCACATCTTCCCGCGCATGACGATCGAGGAGAACCTGCTCCTCGGCGCCTTCCTCCGGAAGGACAGCGCCGGCATCGCCAAGGACGTGCAGCGCGCCTACGACCTCTTCCCCATCCTGGGCGAGCGTCGCAAGCAGGCGGCCGGCACGCTCTCCGGCGGTGAGCAGCAGATGCTCGCCATGGGCCGGGCGCTGATGTCCCAGCCCAAGCTGCTCATGCTCGACGAGCCCTCCATGGGCCTCTCGCCGATCATGATGCAGAAGATCATGGCGACCATCGCCGAGCTGAAGGCCCAGGGCACCACGATCCTGCTCGTCGAGCAGAACGCCCAGGCCGCGCTGGCGCTGGCGGACCACGGTCACGTGATGGAGATCGGCAAGATCGTGCTCTCGGGCACGGGCGGCGACCTCCTGCACGACGAGTCGGTGCGCAAGGCGTACCTCGGCGAGGACTGACCCGTACGCACACGAGGAGGCCCGCCCCGCATCACGCGGGGCGGGCCTCCTTTCGCGTACCGGTACGGGCTACTGCCCCTTCGCGGCCTTCTTCTCCTCGGCGTCCTCGATGACGGCCTCGGCGACCTGCTGCATGGACATGCGGCGGTCCATGGACGTCTTCTGGATCCAGCGGAAGGCGGCCGGCTCGGAGAGGCCGTACTGGGTCTGGAGGACCGACTTGGCGCGGTCGACCAGCTTGCGGGTCTCCAGGCGCTGGCTGAGGTCGGCGACCTCCTGCTCCAGGGCGCGCAGCTCGGCGAAGCGGGAGACGGCCATCTCGATGGCGGGGACGACGTCGCTCTTGCTGAAGGGCTTGACCAGGTACGCCATGGCACCGGCGTCCCGGGCGCGCTCGACGAGGTCGCGCTGGGAGAAGGCGGTGAGCATGAGGACCGGGGCGATGGACTCGCCGGCGATCTTCTCGGCGGCGGAGATGCCGTCGAGCTTGGGCATCTTCACGTCCAGGATGACCAGGTCGGGGCGGTGCTCGCGGGCGAGCTCGACGGCGGCCTCGCCGTCACCGGCCTCGCCGACGACCGTATAGCCCTCCTCCTCCAGCATCTCCTTGAGGTCGAGGCGGATCAGCGCCTCGTCCTCGGCGATGACGACACGGGTCGTCAGCGGCGGGACGTGCGACGCGGTCGCGGCGGCGGCGTCGTCGGAGGCGGGCTGGGGCGACTCGGGGGCGGTCACGGGGGCTCCTCGTTCCGGGGCAGGTGTGCTGCATGAAGAAGCCTACCTAGCTGCTGGCCGCACCCGGGACCGGGTACACTCCGATTGGCAACCTGCCGGGTTGGCGAAATCGGCAAACGCGGAAGCCTCAAAAGCTTTTGCCCGTAAGGGCTTGCGGGTTCAAGTCCCGCACCCGGCACCAGATTCTGAAGCGGACGTTCACCTTCGCGTGAATGTCCGCTTTTTGCTGCGTACGGCGATGCTCCGTCGCGCAGGGTAGTCGCATGAACTTTCACGGGACACGCGTGCGCCAGCGGGCACTCACGATGCTGCGGGGGGGCGCCAAGAACGCGGAAGTGGCGCGCAAGCTCAACGTTCCCATGGGCACCGTCGGCTACTGGAAGCACGTGGACCGCGCCAAACGCGGCGAGTGTCCGGGCAGGCGCGCGCCGCTGTGCCCCCGATGTGATGGACGCGAGCTCGACAACATCGCGTACGCGTACCTGCTCGGCCTCTATCTCGGCGACGGCCACATCGCTCAGAGCCGCGCCATGCGGGTTCCGAGTCTTTCCGTCTCCTGTACCGACACCTGGCCGGGGCTCATCGACGCATGCGTGGGGGCCATGCAGTCCGTCCTGCCCGGCAATCGTGCGTCGAAGGTACAGAGGCAGGGGTGCGTGGATGTCAAGATCACCTCCATGCACCTCGGGTGTCTCTTCCCCCAGCACGGGCAGGGCAGGAAGCATGAGCGCCCCATCGTCCTCGCGGCCTGGCAGCAGGCAATCGTCACTGCTCACCCCTGGGAGTTCATTCGGGGGCTCATCCACTCCGACGGCAGTCGGATCACCAATTGGACCGAGAAGATGATCGGCGGACAGCGCAAGCGGTACGAGTACCCCCGCTACTTCTTCACCAACTCGTCCGCCGACATCATCGCGCTCTTCACCGACGCCCTCGACCGTGTCGGGGTCGAGTGGAAGTCCGCGAACCAGTCGCGCGTCGCGCAGAACATCTCCGTCGCCCGCAAAGCCTCCGTCGCGCTCATGGACCTTCACGTCGGGCCCAAGCACTGACTACGTCAGCGGCTCCCCGATGTGGTGGACGCGGACGAGGTTGGTGGAGCCGGAGACGCCGGGCGGCGAGCCGGCCGTGATCACCACGACGTCGCCCTTCTTGCAGCGCCCGATGCGGAGCAGTTCCTCGTCGACCTGGGCGACCATGGCGTCCGTGGAGTCGACGTGCGGGCCGAGGAAGGTCTCGACGCCCCAGGTGAGGTTGAGCTGGGAGCGGGTCGCCGGGTCCGGGGTGAAGGCGAGCAGCGGGATCGGCGAGCGGTAACGGGAGAGGCGCCGGACGGTGTCGCCGGACTGGGTGAAGGCGACCAGGAACCTGGCGCCGAGGAAGTCGCCCATCTCGGCGGCGGCCCGGGCCACCGCGCCGCCCTGGGTGCGCGGCTTGTTCCGCTCGGTCAGCGGCGGCAGGCCCTTGGCGAGGACGTCCTCCTCGGCGGCCTCCACGATCCGGCTCATGGTGCGGACCGTCTCGATCGGGTGGCGGCCGACGCTGGTCTCGCCGGAGAGCATCACGGCGTCGGTGCCGTCGATGACGGCGTTGGCGACGTCGGACGCCTCGGCGCGGGTGGGCCGGGAGTTGTCGATCATCGAGTCGAGCATCTGGGTGGCGACGATGACCGGCTTGGCGTTGCGCTTCGCCAGCTTCACCGCGCGCTTCTGGACGATCGGGACCTGCTCCAGGGGCATTTCGACGCCGAGGTCGCCGCGGGCGACCATGATGCCGTCGAAGGCGGCGACGATCTCCTCGATGTTCTCGACCGCCTGCGGCTTCTCGATCTTGGCGATGACCGGGAGGCGGCGGCCCTCCTCGTCCATGATCCGGTGGACGTCCTCGATGTCCCGCGCGGAGCGGACGAAGGAGAGGGCGATGACGTCGGCGCCGGTGCGCAGCGCCCAGCGGAGGTCCTCGACGTCCTTCTCGGAGAGGGCGGGGACGGAGACGGCGACGCCCGGGAGGTTGAGTCCCTTGTGGTCGGAGACCATGCCGCCCTCGACGACCCGGGTGTGCACCCGGGGGCCGTCGACGGAGGTGACCTCCAGGGTGACCCGGCCGTCGTCGACGAGGATCCGCTCACCGGCGGTGACGTCCTCGGCGAGGCCGGCGTAGGTGGTGCCGCAGCGGTGGCGGTCGCCCTCCACCGGCTCGACGGTGACGGTGAACGCGTCGCCGCGTTCAAGGAGTACCGGCCCCTCGCGGAAACGGCCGAGCCGGATCTTCGGGCCTTGAAGGTCGGCGAGGACGCCGACGCTGCGGCCGGTCTCGTCGGCCGCCTTGCGGACCCGCCGGTAGCGCTCCTCGTGCTCGGCGTAGGTGCCGTGGCTGAGGTTGAGGCGGGCCACGTCCATCCCGGCCTCGATCAACGCCTTGATCTGGTCGTATGTTTCGGTGGCGGGCCCAAGGGTACAAACGATTTTCGCTCGGCGCATGAGGCGAGCCTAGGGCCTTACCCATCAGTAGCCGCCGGCTCCCGCGTGACTACTCAACAACCTTTCCGTGAAACGTTGTTGACAAGACTTGAATCTGTGCGCCGGAGTGCTCCGATGAGCGTTTTCCGCGCCTCCGGGCGCCTCGTCTCAGAGTGCGGGCGGCAGCATCGTGAAGCGCGCGACGACCTCGGCGGTCACCGTCCGACGCTGCGGTTCGAGGTCGAGCGAGGGGGCCGCGCCCGCCCCTTCCACCGCGTAGGCGGCGGACACCCGCTGGAAGGCGTGCCCCCTCGGCCCGCCCGGCTCCGCCGCCCCCGCGTCCGACAGTTCGAGGAGTGAGCCGAGCGTGGTCCCCAGCGCTTCGGCGTAGGCCCGTGCGCGCCGCACCGCCGCCGCCACCGCGAGCCGGCGCGCCTCCGCGTACGCCTCCGAGTCCGGGCGCAGCTCCCACGACGGGCCCTCCACCTGCGTCTGCTCCCGGTCCGCGAGTTCGGGTACCAGCTCGCCGAGGACCGTGAGGTCGGTCAGCTCGACGGTGATGCCGACCCGCCCGCGGTAGGCGCGCGCCTCCTCGCCCTTCCTCCGGCGGGGCTGTTCGGGAAGGATCGAGACGCTGCCCGTCTCCAGTTTCCCCACGGCCGCTCCTCGCGCCCGGAGCAGGCCGAGGACCTCGGTGTTGCGGCGGGTGAGGTCCGCGAGGACGGCGGTCCGGTCGACTCCCCGCGCGGAGACGGTCAGCCACAGCCGGGCCAGCTCGGGATCGACCTCCAGGCGGCCTTCACCACGGACCGTCACCTGCGGCGCCTGCGGGGTGGGGTGGGGGTGCGTCACGGCGGGCTCCTCGGGACCGGGCATCGACGGCATACGAACACTTTCCCACTCCGTAACCCGAAAGGGCTGTTGCCGGCGAAAGGTCTGAGCCAGAATCTACGCGCGTTGTGCACCTGTGACAGCGCCACGGAACAAGGAGAGACACACATGCCGCTTAACCGCCGGACCTTCCTGGAGAGCTCCGCCGCCCTCGGGGCCGGGGCCGCCCTCGCCGCCGGGACCGCCGGGACCGCCGAGGCCCACGGAGCCCGCCCCAAGCCGGCCAAGCGGTACTCCTTCACCGTCATGGGCACCACCGACCTGCACGGCAACGTCCTCAACTGGGACTACTTCACGGACAAGGAGTTCGACGACAAGGCCCACAACGACGTCGGCCTCGCCAAGATCTCCACCCTGGTGAACCAGGTCCGCGCCGACCGGGGCCGCCGCAACACCCTCCTCATCGACGCCGGCGACACCATCCAGGGCACCCAGCTCTCGTACTACTACGCCAAGATCGACCCCATCACCCGCACGGGCGGCCCGGTCCACCCGATGGCCCAGGCCATGAACGCCATCGGCTACGACGCCGCCGCGCTCGGCAACCACGAGTTCAACTACGGCATCCCGGTGCTCCGGAAGTTCGAGGAGCAGTGCGACTTCCCGCTGCTCGGCGCCAACGCGCTCGACGCGAAGACGCTGCGCCCGGCCTTCCCCCCGTACAGCATCCACCGGCTGCGCACCCCGCACGGCAAGGACGTCCGCGTCGCGGTCCTCGGCCTGACCAACCCCGGCATCGCCATCTGGGACAAGGCCAACGTCAACGGCAGGATGGTCTTCCCCGGCCTGGAGGAGCAGGCCGCGAAGTGGGTGCCGAAGCTGCGCTCCATGGGCGCCGACGTCGTGATCGTCTCCGCCCACTCCGGCTCCAGCGGCACCTCCTCGTACGGCGACCAGCTCCCCCACGTCGAGAACGCGGCCGGCCTCGTCGCCGAGCAGGTCCCCGGCATCGACGCGATCCTCGTCGGCCACGCCCACACCGAGATCCCCGAGTACCGGATCGCCAACAAGGAGACCGGCAAGGAGGTCGTCCTCTCCGAGCCGCTCAAGTGGGGCCAGCGCCTCACCCTCTTCGACTTCGACCTCGTGTGGGCGAAGGGCCGCTGGACGGTGGAGAAGGTCGCCGCCCAGGTCCTCAACTCCAACACCGTGGAGGAGGACCCGGAGATCACCGGGCTGCTCGCCGACGAGCACAAGAAGGTCGTGGCGTACGTCAACACCGTCATCGGCACCTCCACCGCCGCCATGACCACGGCCGACGCGCCGTGGAAGGACGAGCCGATCATCGACCTGATCAACGTCGTCCAGGCCGAGACCGTGCAGGCGGCCCTGGCCGGCGGCGCGTACGCCTCCCTGCCCGTCCTCTCGCAGGCCTCCTGCTTCTCCCGCACGGCCCGCATCCCGGCCGGCGAGATCACCATCAAGGACGCCGCCGGGCTCTACCCCTTCGAGAACACCCTGGAGGCCCGTCTGATGACGGGCGCCCAGCTGAAGGAGTACCTGGAGTACTCGGCGAAGTACTACGTCCAGACCCCGGCGGGCGCCCCCGTCGACACCGCGAAGCTCACCAACGCGGACAACACCCCGGACTACAACTACGACGCCGTGTACGGGCTCACCTACGAGATCGACATCGCCCGGCCGGCCGGGCAGCGGATCACCGGGCTCTCCTTCGAGGGCAAGCCGCTCGACCCGGCCGCGACGTTCGTCCTCGCGGTCAACAACTACCGTGCCAGCGGCGGCGGCGCCTTCCCGCACGTCGCCGACGCCGAGCAGCTGTGGGCGAACTCGGACGAGATCCGCAACACGATCATCCAGTGGGTGCAGGCCAAGGGCACGGTCGACCCGGGGCGGTTCGCGTCCGTGGACTGGAAGCTGACCCGGGACGGCGTGCCGGTCTTCTGATCCCTACTGCTGGACGAGAGGCGTCAGCTTCCGTTCCTGCGACGGGATGCTCGGCGCCTCTCGTGCCACCAGGCCGAAGCTGGTGAAGGCGGTCCGGCGCGGCAGCGGGTACGGCTCCTTGCCGGTCACCGCGTTGAGGATCACCGCGCTGCGCCAGGCCGCGAGCCCCAGGTCGGGGGCGCCCACGCCATGGGTGTGGCGCTCCGCGTTCTGCACGTACACCGCGCCGGTGACCGACGGGTCGAGGACGAGCCGGTAGTGCTCGTCGATCTTCGCCCGGCCCGCCGCGTCGTGCCGCAGGTACGGGTCGAGACCGGCGAGCATCCGGTCGACCGGGCGCTCCCGGTAGCCGGTGGCGAGGACGACGGCGTCGGTGGTGAGCCGGGACCGGGTGCCCTGCTGGACGTGCTCCAGGTGGAGCTCGACCTGGGTGGTGGCGACCCGGCCGGCGGTGCGGACCCGCACGCCCGGGGTGAGGACGGCGTCCGGCCAACCGCCGTGCAGGGTGCGGCGGTAGAGCTCGTCGTGGACGGCGGCGATGGTCTCCGCGTCGATCCCCTTGTGCAACTGCCACTGGCGGGGCACGAGTTCACCCCTGACCTGCTCGGGCAGAGCGTGGAAGTAGCGGGTGTAGTCGGGGGTGAAGTGCTCCAGGCCCAGCTTCGAGTACTCCATCGGCGCGAAGGCCTCGGTGCGGGAGAGCCAGCTGATCCGCTCGGCGCCGGCCGGGCGGCCGCGCAGCAGGTCGAGGAAGACCTCGGCGCCGGACTGGCCGGAGCCGATGACGGTGACGTGCCCGGCGGCCAGCAGCGACTCCCGGTGGGCGAGGTAGTCGGCGGCGTGGATCACCGGCACGCCGGGGGCGTCGGCGAGCGGGCGCAGCGGCTCGGGGACGTACGGCTCGGTGCCGACGCCGAGGACCACGTTCCGGCTGTAGGCGCGGCCGAGGGCGGCGGCCTCGCCGTCCGGGTCGAGCTGGGTGAAGTCGACCTCGAAGAGGCGCCGTTCGGGGTTCCAGCGGACCGAGTCGACCTGGTGGCCGAAGTGCAGTCCTGGCAGCCGCTCGCTGACCCAGCGGCAGTAGGCGTCGTACTCGGCCCGCTGGATGTGGAACTTCTCCGCGAAGTAGAAGGGGAAGAGGCGCTCTCGGCTCTTCAGGTAGGCGAGGAAGGACCAGGGGCTGGCCGGGTCGGCGAGGGTCACCAGGTCGGCGAGGAACGGCACTTGGAGGGTGGAGCCCTCGATGAGGAGCCCCGGGTGCCAGTGGAAGGCCGGGCGCTGCTCGAAGAAGCTCGCGGCGAGTCCGCCGGGGACGCCGTCGGCGAGGGCGGCGAGCGAGAGGTTGAACGGGCCGATGCCGACGCCCACCAGGTCGTGCGGGCGGTCGAGGTCCTGCTGGGGGGTGCTGCCGGTCATCGGTCGGTGCCGCCTTCCACGAGTGCCGCGAGGGTGAGGGTGACGAGCCGGTCCAGGTCGTCGGGGGTGGTGTGGGGGTTGAGGAGGGTGGCCTTGAGCCAGAGCCGGCCGTCGGCCTCGGCGCGGCCGAGGACGGCGCGGCCCTCGGCGAGGAGCCGGCGGCGGACCCCGGCGACCGCCGTGTCGTCGGCGCCGGCCGGGCGGAAGAGGACGGTGGTGAGGACGGGCCGGTCGTGGAGTTCGAGCCCCGGGTGCTTCTCCACCAGGTCGGCGAGGTCCCGGGCGTGCTCCATGCACCGGTCGACGAGGGCGCCGAGGCCGGTCCTGCCGAGGGCGCGCAGGGTGACGGCGGCCTTGAGGACGTCGGGGCGGCGGGTGGTGCGCAGGGAGCGGCCGAGGAGGTCGGGGAGGCCGGCCTCGGTGTCGTCGTCGGCATTGAGGTAGTCGGCGGTGTGGGCGAGGGCGGCGAGGTCGGCGGTGTCGCGGACGGCGAGGAGTCCGGCGGCGACCGGCTGCCAGCCGAGCTTGTGCAGGTCGAGGGTGACGGTGCGGGCCCGGTCCAGGCCGGCCAGGAGGTGGCGGTGGGCGGCGCTGAACAGGAGCGGGCCGCCGTAGGCGGCGTCGACGTGCAGCTCGGCGCCGTGCGCGGCGCAGGCGTCGGCGAGGGCGGGCAGCGGGTCGATCAGTCCCTCGTCGGTGGTGCCGGCGGTGGCGGCGAGGAGGACCGGTCCTTCCCGGTCGGCGAGGACCCGGGCGGTGGCCTCCGGGTCGAGGACGCCGCGCGGGGTGGGGACGGTGACCGGCTCGGGGAGGCCGAGGAGCCAGGCGGCGCGGCGGACGGAGTGGTGGGCGCGGTCGCCGGTGACGGTGGTGAGGCCGGGGCCGTGCCGCTCCCGGGCGAGGAGCAGGGCGAGGTGGTTGGACTCGGTGCCGCCGGTGGTGACGAGCGCGTCGGGACGGTCGGCGGCCGGGAAGACCTCGGCGGCGAGCGCGGCGGTCACCTCGGCCTCCAGGGCGGAGGCGGCCGGGGCCTGGTCCCAGGAGTCCATCGAGGGGTTGAGCGCGGCGGCGGCCAGGTCGGCGGCGGCGGCGAGGGCCAGCGGCGGGGTGTGCAGATGGGCGGCGCACAGCGGGTGCGCGGGGTCGGCGGCGCCGGCGGCGACCAGGTGCACGAGGGTGCGCAGCGCCTCGTCCGCTCCGGTCCCGGTCTCGGGGAGTACGGCTCCGAGGGCGGCGCGCACGCGTGCCGTGACGGCCGCCGGTCCGCCGGGCGGCAGCGGCCCGCCGCGTTCCTCGGCGCCGGTGCGGAGCGCGTCCAGGGCGATGCCGAGGAGTCGGCTGAGCGGGGTGGGCTGGGCGGCGAGGGGCGGCGGGGGTGCGACACGCATGGACGACAGGGTGCCGGGGCCGGTGTGCCGCTGTCCGCGGAGTGGGGGGTTGTTACCCGAACGGGGGACGGCACCCCGGGTGGGGGGTGCCGTCCTGGCGGCATCAGCCCTGGCGGACGCGCAGGGCGCGGGCGAGGTCGTCGAGCTGGTCGACGAGCTTGCGCCGGAGGGCCGGGATCATCGCGTCGTCGGCGAGCCGGCGTTCGCCGAGGGCGAGGGAGTCGGCGTCGATCGCGTACGCGGGGAAGGCGTACCGGCCGGCGGCCTCGGCCATGGCGGGGCCCCGGCGGTCGCCGAGGGCGGCGGCGTCGTCGTAGAAGCGGGCGACGTACACGCCTACCAGCTCGGCCTGTTCGGGCTGCCAGAAGCCGAGCGCGGTGGCGGTGAAGAGGTAGTTCGACAGGTCGTCGGACTCGAACATGGCGGCCCAGGCCGCCGCCTTGGCGGCCGGGTCGGGGAGGGAGGCGCGGCAGCGGGCCGCGCCCTCCTGGCCGGTGGCGCTGGGGTCGCGCTCCAGCTCGGCGGCGATGGCGGCCTCGTCGGTGGCGCCGAGGACGGCGAGCCGGGCGAGGATGCGCCAGCGCAGCTCCGGGTCGAGCTCGGGGCCGCCGTGGACGGTGCCCTCGTCGAGCCAGGAGGCGATCTGGTCGGGGGTGGTGGCGCTGTCGATGAGGGCGCGGACGGCGGTGAGGCGCAGTCCGGGGTCCTCGCCGTCCTCGGTGCGGCGGAGCAGGGCGCGGGCGATCTCGCGGAGGGTGGCGAGGGCGGCGGGGCGCTGCTCCTCGGGGACGTACCGGTCGGCGACCTGCTGGCGGGCGAAGGCGAGGACGCCCTGGACGATGCCGAGTTCGGTCTCCTCGGTGAGGTGGGCGAGGGCGGCGTCCAGGTAGGCGGCGGGGGCCAGTTCGCCGTCGCGGACCATGTCGCGGAGGCTGTTCCAGACGACGGCGCGGGTGAGCGGGTCGGGGATGCGGGCGAGGCCGCGGAGGGCGGACTCCTCGGAGACCTCGTCGAAGCGGAGCTTGGCGTAGCTGAGGTCGCCGTCGTTGAGGACGACGAGGGCGGGGCGGGGGCCGGTGAGGCGGGCGGGCTCCTGCTGCGGGACGTCGAGGGCGACGCGCTCGCGCAGGGCGAGTTCGCCGTCGGGGCGGCGGTCGTACAGGCCGGCCTCGATGCGGTGGGGGCGGCTGCCGGCGCGGTCGACGGCGAGCTCCCAGCGGCTGCCCTCGCCGGTGAGGCGGGGGGTGAGGGTGTCGACGCCGGTGGTGCGCAGCCACTGCTCGGCCCAGGCGTGGACGTCGCGGTCGGTGGCGGCGGCGAGGTTGTCGATGAAGTCGGCGAGGGTGGCGTTGCCGAACTTGTGGCGCTTGAAGTGGATGTTGATGCCGGCGAGGAAGTCGGCCTCGCCGAGCCAGGCGACGAGCTGGCGGAGGGCGGAGGCGCCCTTGGCGTAGGAGATGCCGTCGAAGTTGAGGAGGGCGGAGGCGGTGTCGGGGACGGCCTCGGGGTCGGGGGCGACGGGGTGGGTGGAAGGGCGCTGGTCGGCGTCGTACCCCCAGGCCTTGCGGGCGACGCCGAAGTCGATCCAGGTGTCGGCGAAGAGGTCGGAGCAGGCTTCGTTGACGGTCTGGTAGCCCATGTACTCGGCGAAGGACTCGTTCAGCCAGATGTCGTCCCACCAGCGGAGGGTGACGAGGTCGCCGAACCACATGTGGGCCATCTCGTGGGCGATGACCATGGCGCGGGTCATGCGCTCGGTGGCGGTGACGGCGGAGCGGAAGACGAACTCGTCGCGGAAGGTGACGAGGCCGGGGTTCTCCATGGCGCCGGCGTTGAACTCGGGGACGAAGGCCTGGTCGTAGGAGTCGAAGGGGTAGGGCTCGTCGAACTTCTCGTGGAAGCGGTCGTAGCAGGCCTTGGTGACGGCGATGATCTCGTCGGCGTCGGCGTCGAGGTAGGGGGCGAGCGAGCGGCGGCAGTGGATGCCGAAGGGCAGTCCGGCGTGCTCGGTGCGGATCGAGTGCCAGGGGCCGGCGGCGACGCAGACGAAGTAGGTGGAGAGCGGCGGGGTGGTGGCCGCGGTCCAGCGGCCGTCCGCCTGCTGCTCGGTGATGCCGTTGGAGAGGACGGTCCAGCCCTCGGGGGCGGTGACGGCGATGTCGAAGACGGCCTTGAGGTCGGGCTGGTCGAAGGCGGCGAAGACGCGCTGGACGTCCTCCATGAAGAGCTGGGTGTAGACGTAGGACTCGCCGTCGGTGGGGTCGAGGAAGCGGTGCATGCCCTCGCCGGTGTGCGAGTAGCGCATGGTGGCGGTGAGGGTCAGCTCGTGCTCGCCCTCGGTGAGGTCGAGCGGGAGCCGGTTCTCGACGAGTGCGGCGGGGTCGAGCGGCTCGCCGTCGAGGGTCGCGGAGTGCAGGGTGTCCGGCTTGACTTCGACGAAGGTGGATCCGGCGGAGCGGGCGGTGAAGCGGATGCGGCTGGTGGACCCGAAGGTCTCGTCGCCGGTGGTGAGGTCGAGGTCCACCGTGTAGTGGTGGACGTCGAGCAGCTGGGCACGGGTCTGCGCTTCGTCGCGCGTCAGTACGGACATGGGCCCTATGCTGCCCGATCGTCCGGTCGGCGGGCAGGGGGGTTGCCGAACCCGGCCGCGGAAGACGCGGCCTACGCGAGACCGCTGCCGTCGAGGTGGGCGAAGGCGGCGGTGATCCGGGGGCGGTCGTAGCCGGCGGGTCCGGCGGCGCCGCTGGAGACGAGGGCGGCGAGCAGCAGCCGGGCCTTGGCGGGGTCGAGCGGTCCGGCCGGGATCAGGCCGTGGTGGAGGAGATCGTGCTCGGAGCCGGGGCCGCGGTAGGTGTCGCTGAGGCCGGTGCCCGCTCCGGTACGGGAGGCGAGGACGACCGGGATGCGGCGGGCGAGTTCGGCGAGGGGCTCGACGAGCCAGGAGGGGGCGTGGCCGGCGCCGAAGGCGGCGACGACGAGGCCCTGGAAGCGGTCGTCGACGGCGGAGAGCAGTTCGCCGCGGTCGCCGAGGGTGAGGGTGAGGAGGGCGATCCGGACCGTGGGGTCGTAGGAGAGCCGGCAGGGCGCGGTGGGCACGGTGGGGCGGAGCAGGATCCGCGGGGTGCCCTCGACGACGGTGCCGAGGGGTCCGGCGCCGGGCGAGGCGAAGGTGGCGACCGAGGTGGTGTGGGTCTTGCGGGCGTGCCGGGCGGCGTGGATCTGGTCGGCGAGGACGACGAGGACGCCGAGGCCGCGGCAGGCGGGGTCGGCGGCGACGGCGAGGGCGGCGGCGAGGTTGGCGGGGCCGTCGGCGCCGGGCAGGTCGGGGCGGCGCATGGCGCCGGTGACGGCGATGGGGGCCCGCCCGGTGGGGCAGAGCAGGTCGAGGAGGAAGGCGGTCTCCTCCAGGGTGTCGGTGCCCTGGACGACGACGACTCCGGAGCCGGCCGCGACGGTCTCGTTCACCTCGGCGGCGAGGGCGGCGAGGTCCTCGGGGGCGAGGGAGGAGGAGGGGAGCCGGCGGAAGTCGCGGAGCTCGACGTCCTCGGGCGCGCCGAGGGCCGCGAGGACCTCGGGGCCGGTCATCCGGGCCGCGTCACCGCCCCGCGCGGAGATGGTGCCTCCGAGGGTGAATACGGTGACGCGGGCCATCAGCGTGCTCCGTCCGCGATCGTCTCGTGGTGGCGGATGACCTCGGCGATGATGAAGTTGAGGAGCTTCTCCGCGAAGGCCGGGTCCAGTCTGGCGCTCTCGGCGAGTTCCCGCAGCCGGGCGATCTGGCGGGCCTCCCTGGCCGGGTCGGCGGGCGGCAGCTGGTGCTCGGCCTTGAGGACGCCGACCTGCTGGGTGCACTTGAAGCGTTCGGCGAGCATGTGGACGACGGCGGCGTCGATGTTGTCGATCGACTCGCGCAGCCGGGTCAGCTCGGCCCGTACGGCGGGGTCGATGTCGCGGGAGTCGTTCCTGGTGTCGCTCATGGTCAGCGAGCCTATCCGGAGTCCCCGGTGAGGGTGGGCGGGTGTTCGGGATCCGGTACGCGGTCGCTCCAGCCGCCGTGGACGGCGCGGCCCTGCTGCTCGCGGAAGCGGACGGGGGCGAGTCCGACCCTTCGGGTGAAGAGCCGGGAGAAGTAGGCGGGGTCGTCGTAGCCGACGCGGCGGGCCACGGAGGCGACGGGCAGTTCGGTGGCGGCGAGGAGTTCCTTGGCGCGGCCGAGGCGGACGGTGAGCAGGTAGTCCTTGGGGCTGCAGCCGGCGGCGCGGCGGACGGCGGCGCGCAGCTCGGCGGCGGTCATGCCGTGCCGGGCGGCGTGTTCGGCGACGGAGAGCGGCTGGAAGGCGTCGCGGGCGAGGCCGGTGAGGACGGGGTCGCCGTCGGCGTCGGTGTCGGCGCGGGCGCGGCGCAGGGCGACGAGGAGTTCGTGGACGGCGGCGGCGGTCTCGACCTCCAGGAGGGGGTTGCCGGGGCGGGCGGCGCGGGCGATGCGGCCGATGGCGGCGCGGGCGGGGCCGGCGTCGGCGAGGGGGACGACGGGCCGGTCGGGTTCGATGTAGCCGAGTTCGGTGTAGGTGGCGGCGGCGGGTCCGGTGAAGTCGACGAAGGACTCGTCCCAGCCGGTGGCGGGGTCGGCGCCGTAGTGGTGGGGGACGCCGGGGGTGAGCCAGAGGAGGGCGGGGGCGGCGACGGGGGTGGTGCGGCCGTCGGCGGAGCGGTACCAGCCGCCGCCGGCGGAGACGAGGACGGCGACGTGGTGGTCGAGGGTGCGGGGGCCGACGACGGGGAGGCGGCCGTGCTGGAGTCCGACGCCGAGGCAGACGAGGCCGAGGCGGTGGTGGACGGGGCCGGGCGTGAAGTAGCGCATCCAGGTGTGGTACATGCCGGTGGCCCTCCGTAACGTCCAAACTGCGACGATCTTTGTCCATGGACCGGTCCGCCGCCAGGGGGCGAGGGTGAGGCCATGAGCACGTTCGCTGTGGGTGACGAGGACTTTCTGCTCGACGGGCGGCCGGTGCGGCTGCTGTCGGGGGCGCTGCACTACTTCCGGGTGCACGAGGGGCACTGGGAGCACCGGCTCCGGATGCTGCGGGCGATGGGCCTGGAGTGCGTGGAGACGTACGTGCCGTGGAACCTGCACGAGCCGGAGCCGGGCCGGTACGCGGATCCGGAGGCGCTGGGGCGGTTCCTGGACGCGGTGGCGGCGGCGGGCATGCGGGCGCTCGTGCGCCCGGGGCCGTACATCTGCGCCGAGTGGGAGAACGGCGGGCTGCCGCACTGGGTGACGGGGCCCCTGGGGCGGCGGGTGCGGACCCGGGACCCGGAGTTCCTGGCGCCGGTGGAGCGGTGGTTCCGGCGGCTGCTGCCGCAGGTGGTGGCGCGGCAGGTGGACCGGGGCGGTCCGGTGCTGATGGTCCAGGTGGAGAACGAGTACGGGAGTTACGGGAGTGACGACCGCTATCTGGAGTGGCTGGCGGGGCTGCTGCGGGAGTGCGGGGTGACGGTGCCGCTCTTCACCTCGGACGGGCCGGAGGACCACATGCTGACGGGCGGTTCGGTGCCGGGGGTCCTCGCGACGGCGAACTTCGGCTCGGGCGCGGCGGAGGGCTTCGGGGTGCTGCGCCGGCACCGGCCGTCGGGGCCGCTGATGTGCATGGAGTTCTGGTGCGGCTGGTTCGACCACTGGGGCACGGAGCACGCGGTGCGGGACGCCGGGGACGCGGCGAAGGCGCTGCGGGAGGTCCTGGAGTGCGGGGCGTCGGTGAACGTCTACATGGCGCACGGGGGCTCGAACTTCGGCGGCTGGGCGGGCGCGAACCGCTCCGGCGACCTGCACGACGGGCGGCTGCTGCCGACGGTGACCTCGTACGACTACGACGCCCCGGTGGACGAGTGGGGCCGGCCGACGGAGAAGTACCACCGCTTCCGGGAGGTCCTCGCGGAGTACGCGGCGGGGCCGCTGCCGGAGGTTCCGGAGCCGCCGGCCCGGCTCGCTGCGCCGGTGCGGGCGGACGTGGCGGAGTGGGCGCCGCTGGACGCGGTCCTGGAGGCGCTGGGCGGGGCGGAGGTCGAGGCGGGGGTGCCGCCGGCCTTCGAGGAGCTGGGCGTCGACCGGGGTGTGGTGCGCTACCGCTTCTCCGTGCCGGGGCCCCGGCAGCCGTATCCGCTCGCGGTGACGGGGCTGCGGGACCGGGCGCAGGTGCGGGTGGACGGGGTCTTCGCCGGGGTGCTCACGGAGGAGGACGCGGTGCTGCCGGAGCCGGTGGCGGGGCCCGCGGTGGTGGAGCTGTGGGTGGAGTCGCTGGGCCGGGTGAACTACGGGCCGCGGCTCGGCGAGCCGAAGGGGATCACCGGCGGGCTGCTGCACGAGCGGCAGTACGTGCACGGGGTACGGGCCCGGGGGCTGCGCCTGGACGCGTTCACGGCGGAGGCGGTCGGCGGCCGGGTGCCGTTCGCCGGGGTGCCGGAGGACGCGGGCCGGGGCCTGTACCGGGCCCGGGTGGAGGTGGCGGGCGCCGGGGACGCGGAGCTGCGGCTGCCCGGCGCGGGCCGGGGCTTCGTCTGGGTGAACGGCTTCTGCCTGGGCCGCCACTGGCCGTCGGCGGGCCCGCAGGAGGGCCTGTTCGTGCCGGGCCCGGTGCTGCGGGAGGGGACGAACGAGGTGTGGGTGCTGGAGCTGGAGGGCGACGGGCCCGGGGGTGTGGAGCTGCGCTGAGAGGGCGGGGAGGGGCCCCGGGGCGCTGTGCCGCCCCGGGGCCCCGGTCCTCGGGTGGGCTATAGCGTGGCCGCGGCGGACTTGATCGCGGCGGCGAAGGTCGAGACCTCGGTGTAGACGCCGGGGTAGCCGGCCCGCGCGCAGCCCTCGCCCCAGCTCACGATGCCGACCTGGATCCAGGCGCCGGCGTTGTCCTTGCGGAACATCGGGCCGCCGGAGTCGCCCTGGCAGGTGTCGACCCCGCCCTGGTTGTATCCGGCGCAGATCTCCTCGGACGGGACCAGGTCGCTGCCGTACGCGTCCTGGCAGTCGGCGTCCGGGACGAAGGGGACGGTGGCCTTGAGGAGGTGGCGCTGCTGCGCGCCGCCCTCGCGGGCCGCGCCCCAGCCGGCCACGGTGAAGGTGCCGCTGTTGTAGGCGGTGGTCTCGGCGATCTTCAGGGTGGGCAGCGAGGTGATGGGGGCGGCGAGCTTGATGAGCGCCCAGTCCTTGCCCTTGCCGTTGTAGCCGGGGGCCTGGAGGACCTTGGTGGACCGGACCTTGATGGCGCTGCTCGACCGGAGGTCCACGACGCCGGCGGTGGCGGTGATGGAGGTGTTGTTGCCGGAGCCGCTGACGCAGTGGGCGGCGGTGAGGACGACCTGGGGGGTGATCAGGGAGCCGCCGCAGCCCATGGAGAGCCGGACCATCCAGGGGAACTCGCCCTGGGCGGCGCGGGTGCCGCCGACGACCGGCGCGGGGGCCGCGGTGGCGGAGGAGACGGGCTGGAGGCTGAGCGCGGCGAGCGCGACGGCGCCGGCGGCGGCGAGTTTCTGCAGGGTGCGGACGAACCTGTTCTTCTGCACGGTCTGCCTTCTTCCGTGGGGGGTGGAGCATGGGGGGTGCGGCATCGACGGTGGGTCGCGCACGCCCCGCTTGCTGACATGCGCCCGTCAAGCCATGTCCGGATTATGGACAGCCTCCACTGCCGCCACAAGAAAGCCTTTTCGGCCAGACACCGCGCTCGGACCGTACAGTGGGGGACGGGGGTGATCGCGCATGACGGACCGTCACGCGGCCGACCGGGTCCGCGAGGACACCCATGGGGTGGAGCACGGCTTCCCCCACCGGGAGGCCGTACGGGCCTCGCTCACCGCGCTCTACCGGCGCCTCGGACCCACCGGCGTCGACCGCTACCCGACCAGCGTGGCCGCCGCCGACGTGGCCCTCCGCCCCGGCGAGGACCCGCTCCTCGGCGCCACCCGCGCCGCCGGGGTCCTGGTCCGCCACCTGCGCCTCCCGGAGGCCCGCGTGGCGGTGTCGTTCCGGACGATGGAGCACGCCGCCACCGTCGAACTCGCCGCGGGACCGGAGTACTCCGTCGAACTCAACACACGCTTCCGCGGCCGCCCCCGGGACATCGGCGCCGCCCTCGCCCACGAGATCACCCACGTCCTGCTGCACCGCCTCGGCCTCGGCTTCCCCGACCCGGAGCGGAACGAGATCCTCACCGACGTCGTGACCGCCTACCTCGGCGCGGGCTGGCTGCTTCTCGACGCCTTCCGGCAGGACGGCGCCGAGAGCCAGAAGCTCGGCTACCTCACCCCGGAGGAATTCGGCTGGGTCCTCGCCCGGCGCGCCGAACGCTTCGCCGAGGACCCCTCCCCCTGGTTCACCAGCCACGCCGCGTACGAGGCCTGGCGCCGCGGCCGGGCCGAAGCGCGACGGGAACGGCGCCTGCCCCCGCTCGCCGCCGCGGGCTGGACGGCCCGCCGCCGCTACACCCACGACCGCCACCTCGGCCGCACCGCCCCCGACGCCCCCTACACCTTCGACGGCACCACCCCCGCCACCACCGTCACCTTCCCCTGCCCCACCTGCCACCAACGCCTGCGCATCCCGACCGGGCGGGACGTACGGGCCCGATGCCGGCTGTGCGGGTCGGTCCTCGACTGCGCGCCGTGAGGGGCGTCCCGGCTCCGGAACGCCCCTCACGGCAGGTCGACACCCCGTCAGAACGGGTAGAGCCGCCGCACCGCCGTCAGCAGCGTGGCCATGGTCCGGCGGGCCGCGGAGCGGCGGTAGGCGTGCCGCGACCAGATCGTCGGCAGCACGACACCCACGAACACCAGCAGGGCGAAGGCAAGCACCAACAGGCCGACGGGACCGAGGAGTTCGAGGGTCTGGGAGAGCAGGGACTCGGCGGGGCCGGGACGGACATCGGCGGGCACGGGAACTCCGTTCGTCTGGGGGACCGAGGGGAACGGGGAACACTCTCCGACGCCCCGCGAAGCCGGCGGCGCGTCCCGGGCGGAAGTGGCGGACCCCGCACGTCACCGCAGGCCACGGCATAACCTGGAGGCCGGAATCCGGGGCGTCCCGGGGCGATCCGGGGCGGGCGGCGGGCAGCGGGCGATGCACCGCGCCGGGGAACCCCGGGCGTCGTGTCCGACGGGGAGGGAAGCGTCAGTGGACCGGGGAGCAGAGGCCCGACAGCGGTTCGTCGGATGGCTGCGCGAGGTGCGCGCGGCCGCGGGCACACCCAGCGCCGAGCGCCTCGAAGCCGCCAGCCGCGCCGCCGCGGGCGGCACGGGCCGCGCCCTCAGCAGCTCGGGAGTCCACCGCCTGCTCGGCGCCCAACTGGTCAAGGCCCCCGACTGGGAGGTGGTGACGGCCTTCCTCGACGCCTGCGTCCACTGCGCCCCGGCCTCCGCGCCGGTGCCCCGGGCTCTCGTGGAGCGGCAGTTGTGGCGCAACCGCCACCAGCAGCTCGTCAGCGTCCTGGAGGCGATGAAGGGCTCCCCCAAGGAGGGGAAGGAGGAGGACGAGCCCGCCGTCGCCCAGGCCCTGAAGGCGTACGCGCGACGCGTCCTCGAATCGTACGGACGGCTCGACCTGGAGGTGCTGACCCCGGACAACGACCAGAGCGTGCAGCAGAAGGTCGAGCTGCGCGAGGTCTTCGTCGTCCCGACGGTACGGGCGGACCCCCCTCCCGTGGAGCTCTCCCGCGAGCTCATGGTGAAGCTCCTCGAAGGCGAGGAGCTGCTCGCGGACGGCGAACTGCCGCCCGGCCTCGACCTGGAGCTGCTCGACTCCCTCGTCGAGGCGTACCGGCAGCGGCCGACGGAACCCGTCCTGGACGTCCTCGCGCGGGAGGAGAACCACCGCGTCGTCCTGCTGGGCGACCCCGGCGCGGGCAAGTCCACGCTGGCGCACTACCTCGCGCTGACCCTGACCGGCGACCCCGACCCCGGCGGCCCGCTGGCCCGTCTCGCGGGAAGCGTGCCGCTCGTCGTCGAGCTCAGGCAGTACGCGCAGCCCGCCTGGCGGCAGAAGACGTTCGAGGAGTTCCTCGACCACCTGTGCGCCACGGAGGGGATGGGACTCCCGCGCCCCGCGCTGACGCGGCTGCTCGCCGAGGGGCGCGCGATCCTGGTCTTCGACGGGCTCGACGAGATCTTCGACCCCGAGTCCAGGGCCGCGACGGCGCGCCGGATCGCCGGCTTCGCCACCCGGCACCCGCGCTGCCGCGTCGTCGTCACGTCCCGGGTCATCGGCTACCACCGGCAGACCCTGGACGGCGCGGGCTTCGCCCACTACATGATCCAGGACCTGGACACGCCCCGGATCCACGCCTTCGCCCGCCGGTGGTTCGCCACGGCGTGCCCCGAGCAACCGGCCCTCGCGGAGCAGCTGTTCGCCCGCTTCAAGGACGCGGTCACGCACTCGGCGTCCGTGCGGGAGCTGGCCGGCAATCCGCTCCTGCTGACGATCCTCGCCATCCTCGGCCGCCGCCAGACGCTCCCCCGGGACCGGCACGGCGTGTACCAGCACGCCGTCACGGTGCTCGTCGCCCGCTGGGACCGGGACGCCAAGCACCTCACGACCCACCTGTCGGGCGCGGTCGCCGACGCGCTCGACACCCTCGGCCAGGCCGAACGTCTGGAGATGCTCCGGCTGCTCGCCCGCAGGATGCAGGAGGGGGCGGGCGGCATCTCGGGCAACTACGTCCCCGAAGCGGACATCGAGGACGTCTTCCGCCAGTACCTCCGGCTCCTCGACATCCCCCCGGACGTCGCCCGCCGCGCGGCCCGCGCCATGGTCCAGCAGCTGCGGGAACGCAACTTCATCCTCGCCCGCTACGGCGGCGGCGCCTGGGGCTTCGTCCACCGCACCTTCCTGGAGTACCTCGCCGCGGCGGACATCGTGCACCGCTACGAACACGAACGCGAGTGGACCCCCGAGGCGCTGGTGAACGAGGTCCTGCTGCCCCGGGCCAAGGACACGACCTGGCACGAGGTGATCCTTCTGCTGGCGGGCCAGCTGCGCGAGCGTGACACGGGGACGCTGGTGGACGGCCTGGTCGACGCGGCGGCGTACGGCGACCTGGGCGACGGGCTCACGCTGGCGCTGCGCGCGCTCGCCGAGGTGAAGAAGATCGGGGTGCTGGCCGCGCAGAGCACGACGGTGGTGGACGGGATCACGCGGTACCTCGCACTGGGGAGCCCGACGGCCCTGTACCGCTCCTACTTCCGGGAGCCGTCCCTGCCGTCGCAGGCCGCCGTTCCGGCACTGGCCTCGTTCAGCGAGCACTGGGCGGGACGCGGGCGGTTTCTGACCTGGTTCCACGTGTGGGGCCAGTTCGAGAGCGATCGCGACGCGACCCTGCTCGCCTGCGCCCTGCACCGGGACGTGGCGGCCGTCGCCGCCTACGCGTTCTTCGCCTGGACGGCCGAAAGCCGCATCGCCGCCCTCACCGTCCTGGGCGAGCGGTGGTCCGACACGCCCCTCGCCGTGGAGGCGATCAAGACCAGTGCGGTCCTCCACGAGGACGCCCGCACACGGAGCGCCGCCCTGCTGGCCCTGACGACCGCGACGCGCGACAGCGGACGGGCGGAAGAAGTGCGCGCGTTCGTACAGGACCGGGCGGTCCGGGATCCCGCCCCCGGTCCCCGCATGCTGGCGCTGACCCACCTGCTGGTCACGTGCCCCGACGACGCGAGCCGTCGCTTCTTCGAACAACGCGCGCGCCACGACCGGTTCACCGCCGTTCGCGACCACGCCGAAGACTATGCGTACCACCTCGCGGGGCAAGACGCCGAAGAACTGCCCGAGGAGACCCCCGGCCTCCGCGTCCCCCTCCGACGAGAGCACCTGCTCAAGGGTTTCGACGCCCCTGGGGACAGCCGCGGGAGCGACGTGGGATGGGCGCTGGAAGCCTGGCGGACCGGGGACTGCCTCCCCTTGATGGACCTGGTGGACCACCTCCCCCGGCGGCACGCCGAGAAGGCGGCGCTGGCCCTCCGGCTCCGGAACCGTCCGGACGAGCTCCGCATGCTGATGGACGACGTGAGGCCCCTTCCGGACGACCGGATCCCCGCCCTGCCCCGGCTCATGAGGCTGCCGGACCAGGAACACCTGCACCTGAGTGCGTTCCGGGTGCGGAAGACCGCTCTGTCGGCCGTCGGCCTCGTCCCCGGAGAGGACACGCACGCCTTCCTCGTCTCCTGCGTCCGGGAGCTCGCCGAGGCGCCCCTGCGCACGGTGGCGATGGAACTCCTCGCCACCAGGGAAGGCGGTCCTTCGCCGACCCCTCTCCTGCTGGACGTCGTCCAGTGCGATCCCCACCCCGGCCTCCGCTTCGACGCCCTCCATCTGCTCGCACGGAACTGCTCCCATCAGCCCGCCGTCCGGGACCTCCTGTACCGGTGCGCGACAGACGACCGGAACACCAGCGTGCAGCACTTCGCCTTGTGGTGGATGGCCCAGTGGTGGCCCGACCATCCCGAGTGGAAGGCCCTCTTCGTCGAGGACGCCCACAGCGACGTGGTGAAGCTCAAGGCCCTCGCCGCCGGCGGACACGAAGCGGCGCTGGAGCAGCGGCTCGCGCTGGAGCCGGACGCCTCGGTCCGGGAACAGCTGCGGCGGGTCCGGCTGCTCCAGGAGTCTCCCGAGCGCGCCGTCCGCGCCATGTTCCACCACCGGCTGCTCACCGCCTGCGCCCGGCTCCTCAAGGCCAAGGCCCGGACATGAGCGCGTTGTTCGAGGCCATCGCCGCCGGGGACGAGGACGCGGTCGTACGGGCCCTGCGGGCGGGGGCCGATCCCGAGGCCACCGACGACGGGGAGACCGCGCTGTACCGGGCCGCGGTCGCCGACGAGCCGGGGATCGTGCGGCTGCTGCTCGCCGCCGGGGCCGATCCGGGGCGGGGCAGTGGCGTGGGCGGAGGGGACCTTCCGCTGTGCGGGGCGGCCTGTGGGGGGCACACGCGGACCGTACGGGCCCTGCTCGCGGCGGGGGCCGGGGTCGACCAGGAGGAGGAGTTCGGGTTCACCGCGCTCGCCTGGGCGGTGCGGCTCGGGCACGCGGAGGTCGTACGGGCGCTGCTCGCGGCCGGGGCCGGGCCCGACCGGGTCGGGCCCGACGGCCTTGAGCCGCTGGCCGCCGCCGCCCGGCGGGGCTCCGCCGCCTGCGTACGGGCGCTGCTCGACGGCGGGGCGCGGGGCGCCGAGGGCGCGCTGCGGGAGGCGCGGCGGTGGATCGGGGTGGACGTGGCGGCCGAGCTGCGGCGCGGGCTCGTCGCCGGGAACGGCGGCGGGGAGACGTACGAGGCCGTGGTGCGGCGGGTGCGGGAGGACGGCGGGGTGACCGTGGTCGTCGAGCTGCTGCGGGAGGACGGGCGGCCCGGGCGCGGTGACGAGCGGCAGACCGGGCACGCGGCCGTCGCGACCCTCCTGGAGGTGGCGCTGGGCCGGCGCGTGTCGCACGAGGAGCTGGCCGCGCGGGCGTTGCGCTGCGGCGACCCGGAGCTCGACGACTGGACGACGGCGGTGGACGCGCTCGCCGGGCGGGCCGACGAGGAGACCTTCGTGGCGGCGGCGGCCTGGTGCGCCGACCGCGATCCGCTGCGGCGGGCGCTCGGCGCGCGGGTCCTGGGCGCCCTGCCGGGGTTCGCGGCGAGCGCGGTGCCGGTGCTGCGGAGGGTGGCGGTGGAGGCGGCCGAGCCGGCGCGGGAGCCGGTGCTGTCGGTGGTGACGGCGCTCGGGGCGTGCGCGGACCCGGCGGCGGTGCCGGAGCTGCTCGCCGCGGCGGACCACCCGGACCCGGAGGTGCGGCGGGCGGTGGCGGGCGCGCTCGCGGGGCTCGTGCCGGCCGGGCATCTGGAGGCGCTCGGGGTGCTGCTCGGGCTGAGCCGGGACGGGGACGCGCGGGTGCGGGACTGGGCGGTGCTGGCCCTCGCCGAACTGCCGGACGACACCCCGCTCGTACGGGAGGCGCTGGCGGAGCGGCTCGCCGACCCCGATCCGGAGACGGCGGCGGAGGCGGCCCGCGGGCTCGCCATCCGGCAGGACCCGCGGGCGGTGGAGGCGCTGGCGGCGGTCCTGGCGGACGGCGACCCGGACGGCGCGCCCCGGGAGACGGCGCTGGCCGCCCTGGAGTTCGTGCGCGACGCCCGGGTCAGGACCCGGCTGGAGTGGACGCCCCCGCGCCGCCGCTAGACCGTGTCCTCCGTCACCGCCGTACGCGGCAGGCCCAGGCTCAGCAGGGCCGTGAGGGCGTAGGCGCCGAGGACCCAGGGCAGGGCGGCCGTGACGGAGAGGTCGGCGAAGTAGGCGGTGCCGACGACGGCCGCGCCGAGGGCACCGCCGAACTGCTGGGCGGTGGAGAAGACCCCGGAGGCGCCGCCGGCGAGCTCGGCGGGGGCGGCGGAGAGCACGATGTTCACGAGCGGGACCACGAGGAGGCCGAGGCCGGCGCCCGCGACGGCGAGGCCGGGGACGAGCGGCCAGGCGGCGGTGGCGTGCGGGGCCGCGTGCTCCATGGCGTACCAGACCCAGCCGTAGCCGGCGCCCATCAGGACCGCGCCGGCGGCGGGGACGTGCCGGCCGAGCTTCACGGCGAGGGGTTCGGCGACGGGCGCGGTGAGGAAGCCGCCGGCGGAGAAGGCCACCATCAGGACGCCCGCCTGGGTGGGGGTGTAGCCCTGACCGCCCTGCAGCCAGAGGGCGAGGACCAGGAAGAAGCCCTGCATGCCGAGGGCGAAGAGGAGCTGGACGGCGAGGCCGAGGGAGAAGGCCGGGACGGTGAACATCCGGCGGGGGACGACCGAGCCGCGGACGGCGACGGCGGCCACCGCGAGCGCGCCGGCCGCGAGGATCCCCCAGCCCCACAGCGGCCACCCCCACTCGCGGCCCTGGACCAGCGGCAGGACGACGGCGACCAGGCCGACGGCGAGGAGCAGGCTGCCGAGGACCGGCGGGCGGGTGGCGGAGCGCTCCCGGGTGGACGGGACGAGGAGGACGGCGGCCACCAGGGTGAGGGCCGCGACCGGGACGTTGACGAGGAAGACCGTGCGCCAGCCGAGGCCGAAGAGGTCGGCGTCGGTGAGGACCCCGCCGAGGAGCAGCCCGAGCGCCGAGGCGAAACCGGCCACCGCCCCGTACATCCCGAAGACCTTGCCGCGCTCCCGGCCCCGGAACAGGCTGTGGAAGGAGCCGAGGACCTGCGGCATGAGGACGGCGGCGGCGACGCCCTGCACGGCCCGGGCGGCGATCAGCTGGCCGGGCGTCTGGGCGAGGCCGCAGGCGAGGCTGGCCAGGCCGAAGGCGGCGGTGCCGGCGAGGAAGAGGGGCCGGCGGCCGTGGCGGTCGCCGAGCCGGCCGGCGACGACGAGGGTGGCGGCGAAGCCGAGGAGGTAGGCGGAGACGGTCCACTGGAGGGCGCTCTCGGAGGCGCCGAGGCCCTGGCCCAGGGAGGGCAGGGCGACGTTGACGATGGTGACGTCCACCAGGTCCATGAGGGCGGCGACCATCATGACGACGGCGGCGGCCCAGCGGCGCGGGTGGGCGGTGTCGGCGACGGGGTCGCGGGTGACGGTCAGGGACGGCATGGGAACCCCTCCAGATATTTCGTTCGGGCGAACGAAATAAAAGTCGCATACGCCGACCCGTGATCACAAGTCTTTCGTTCGGCCGAACGAAATGAAAATTGCTAGGCTGCCGCCATGAGCGAGCAGAGCGGCGAGCAGGCCGGCGAGCAGAACGGCGAGCAGGCCTCCGAACAGGCCGGCGAGCGGAGCCGGGATCCCGACCGGACGCGGGCCGAGGTCGTCGCCGCGCTGACCGCCGCCGGCCGGGACTCCAGCGCCGCCTCGGTCGCCTTCCACTCGGCCGTCGCCGCCCGGCAGGACCTCGGCGCCACCGAGACCAAGACGCTCGACCTGCTCCAGCGCCACGGCGCGCTCACCGCGAAGGAGCTGGCCGAGCACTCCGGCCTCGCCCCCGCCTCGGTCACCGGACTCGTCGACCGCCTGGAGCGCAAGGGGTACGTCCGCAGGGTGAAGCACCCCACGGACAAGCGCCGGGTGCTGGTCGAGCCCCGCCCCGAGAAGCTGGCCGAGCTCGCCCCGCTCTTCGACGACTGGGCGCGCGAAGTGCACGAGCTGTACGAGGAGTTCAGCACCGGCGAGCTGGAGACCGTGCTGCGCTTCCTGACCGGCGCCACCGCGCGGCAGCGCGCCGCGACCCGCAGGCTCTCCGGGACGGAGTAGCCGGCACGGCCCTCCCGTCCGCACCACCGGGCTGCTACCTTCCCCCTCGATGTCACCTAACTAATGTTTGGTGGAAGGGAGTCAGCCATGCCCCTGCCGACCCCGTCTCTGTCGAGACGCGCACTGCTGAGCACCGCCGGTACCGCCGGCGCCGCCGCCGTCCTGGCCGCGGTCGCCCCTCCGGCCGCCGCCGCCCGCGCCAGGACCGGCGCCCCGATCCGCCAGATCCCGCTCCAGGGCGCGGTGAACGTCCGCGACCTGGGCGGCAGCCCCACCTACGACGGCGAACGGGTCCGCCACGGGCTCGTCTACCGCGGCGACCACCTCGGGAAGCTCACCGACGCCGACCTGCTCACGCTCGCCGGGCTCGGACTCGCCCGCGCCGTCGACTTCCGGATCCCGGCGGAGGTCGGATACGACGGCGCCGACCGGCTCCCCGCCGGGGTGGCGGCGGTCTCCCGGCCCGTCACCGACAACGGCCTCTTCGGGCAGCTGCTGACCGCGATCGGCTCGCGCGACCCGGTGCGGCAGGAGGAGATGCTCGGCGGCGGGCGGGCCGCCGCCTTCATGTCGGACGTGTACCGGACCTTCGTCACCGACGCGGCCAACCGCGAGGCCTTCGGACGGACCCTGCGCGAACTCGCCGCGCCCGGCTCGGGGCCGACGCTCTACCACTGCACCTCGGGCAAGGACCGCACCGGCTGGACCAGTTGGCTGCTGCTCTGCCTCGTCGGCGTGCCGGAACGGTTCGCCACCGAGGACTACCTGGCCTCCAACACCTTCCGCGCCACCTACGACGCCCGGGTCCGCGAGGGGCTGAAGCAGGGTGGGCTCATGCAGAACCCGGAGCTGATCGTGCCCCTCCAGGAGGTCCGCCAGGAGTACCTGGACGCGGCCCTCGGCGAGGTCCGCGCCCGCTACGGCGGCCTGTACCGCTATGTGACGGCCGGCCTGGGTCTGGACCCGCGCGCCCTCGTGGGCCTGCGGGAGCGGCTGGTCGGCTGACGCGGGGTGCGGCGCGGCCCGTGCGGGGGCCGCGCCCACCCGCGTACGACAGCGGCCCGTACGCCGGGAGGTGTCAGCCGCCCACGGCGATGCCGTCGAGGACCATCGACAGGTACTGGCGGGCGATCTCCTCGGGGCTGTGCCGGCCGCCCGGCCGGTACCAGGAGGCAGCGACCCAGACGGTGTCCCGGACGAAGCGGTAGGTGAGCCGGACGTCGAGGTCGGCGCGGAACACCCCGTCCGCCACGCCCCGCTCCAGGGTGCCGAGCCACGCCTCCTCGAACCTGCGCTGCGAGTCCGCGAGGTAGTGGAAGCGGGGCAGGTCGGTGAGGTGGCGGGACTCCTTCTGGTAGATGGCGACGGCGGCGCGGTGCCGGTCGATCTCCCGGAAGGACTCGGTGACGAGGGCCTCGATGGTCTCCCGGGGGCCGAGACCGGCGGCGAGGACGGCGTCGTACCCCTCCCACAGCTCGTCGAGGAAGGTGGAGAGGATCTCGTCGAGCATCGACTCCTTGGAGTCGAAGTGGTAGTAGAGGCTGCCGGCGAGCATGCCGGCGGCGTCCGCGATCTTGCGGACGGTGGTGGCGTTGTACCCCTGGGCGGCGAACACCTCGGCGGCGGTGTCGAGGAGTTCCCGGCGCCGCTCGGGCGCCGGTGCGTTCGCCTGGTTCTTCTTCTTGGTCGCTGACACCCGCCCATTGTCGTCGCTCCGGCCGCGGGCCGGCGGCCCGCGGTCCGTGGCGTGTGGCCTGCGGCCTGCGGTCAGCTGTCGGCGGGGGGTCGTCGCCGCCGCGCCGCAGGGCGCGGACGCGCGGAGTTCAGGAGGCCGCGCGCTCCGCCGCGCTGCGCTCCACGCAGAACTCGTTGCCCTCCGGGTCGGCCATCGTCGCCCAGCCGGTCCCGTCGGGCCTCCGGTGGTCGCCGACGAGCGTCGCGCCGAGCGCCAGCAGCCGCTCGACCTCCTCGTCACGGGTGCGGTCCTGCGGCTGGAGGTCGAGGTGGACCCGGTTCTTGACCGACTTCGGCTCCGGGACCTGGATGAAGAGGAGACCGGCACCCGCCGACTCGACGAGCGCCTCGGGGTCGCCGGGGTGGTCGTCGTCGGAGAGCTTGCCGTCCAGGACTTGGGCCCAGAACCCGGCGAGGGCGTAGGCGTCGGCACAGTCGATGGTCACATGGCGAACGAGAGAACTCATGGCGTCATGGTCCCCCGGCACCCCGGACGCGGCCAGGGGTTTTCCGACGGCCCGTCACCCGGTGGCGCCCGCGGGGAGCTTGCCCTCGGTGGCGGCGACCAGGAGGGGGATGAGGCAGGGTTCGATCCCCGCCTCGCCGCCGCAGAAGCAGTCCCGTACCTCAGCGACGACCCGGGTGGGGAGGCCGGCGCCGAGGAGGGCCCGGATCCGGCGGACGGCGGACGGCGGACGGGGCGTCGGGGCCGTAGCGGCGCCGGCCGCCCGGGGTGCGGTCCGGGACGAGCGGGCCCTGCTCCTCGTAGGAGGTCCGGCACATCGACCCCTCCGAGGTGACGGTGGCGCAGCTGGCGGAGGCGGAGGCGGAGGCACCGGTCTCGGCGGTGCAGAACCTGTACGACCTGGCGGCCCGCGGCCACGAGGCGGTCCTGGAGCACACCGCCGGGCGCGGCATCGCGTTCGTCCCCTTCTTCCCGATCGCGATGGGCGGGCACGCGGGTCCGGGCGGCCCGGTCGCGGAGGTGGCCCGCGAGATCGGGGCCACCCCGTCGCAGACGGCGCCGGCCTGGCTGCCGCACCGGGCGCCGCACGTCCTGCCGATCCCCGGCACCTCCTCCGAACACCACCCGAAGGAGAACCTGGGCGCGCTGGACGTCCGGCTCACGGACGAGCAGTTCGCCCGTCTGTCGGCCGCGCCGGCGTCATGACCGGACGATGCCCCGGGCGCGGGCGGCGGTGAGCCAGCGGGGGAACTCGGCGACGAGCCGGTCGTACAGCTCCGCGTCCGGGACCCGGCCGGGTTCCCTCCCGGCGTGGAAGAAGCCGACGTTGTCGACGCACCGCCGCTCGGGGACGGCGAGTTCGTCGAGCCGGCGCAGGAAGTCGAACTGCTTGCTGCGGGGGTCGCCGAAGCCGACGAACTGCCAGAAGATCGGCAGCCGGGCCGCCTTGCAGACGTACCGTTCGGCGGCGAGCCGGTTGATGGGGCCGCCGTCGGTCTGGAAGACGACGAACGCGGGCGCGGTGGCCCCGCTGTCGAGGTAGTGGTCGATGACCGCGTCCATGGCGAGGTGGTAACTCGTCTTCCCCATGTGGCCGAGCCCGGCGACGATCCGGTCCACCCGCCCCTGGTGGTCGTCGAGCCGGATCTCGGTCTCGGCGTCGACGTCGGTGGAGAAGAAGACGACCGGCACCCGCCCGTCGTCGTCGAGCTGCGCGGAGAGCCCGAGTACCCGGTCGGCGAGGGCCTGGACGCTGCCGTCCCGGTAGTACGGCTTCATCGAGCCGGAGTAGTCGACCACCAGATAGACGGCGGCGCGCTCTCCGGCGACGCCGTGCCGGCGCAGCGACTCCCCCGCCGTCTTGTAGAGGCTGACCAGCGCGGGCGCCTCCTCCTCGACCTTCCGCAGGCTGAGTGCCATGAGCTCCCCTTTCCCTCCTGGAATCATGGCCGTTCGGGGCGGGCGAGGGAAGTGGGGGCCCGTGGGCACGGCGGAGCGGGGAACACCACGACGCCCGCCCCTGAGTCCTTGGTCGGGGACGGGGCGGGCGCCGTTCGGTTCCGTACGCCGTTGTACGGGACGTTCGGTGGGGCCGGTCAGACCAGCAGGGAGCGGTCCGTCGGGCGGATCGGGGCCGGCAGGGAGCTGGCGCCGGTGAGGTAGCGGTCCACGCCGCGGGCGGCCGAGCGGCCCTCCGCGATGGCCCACACGATCAGCGACTGGCCGCGGCCGGCGTCGCCGGCGACGTACACGCCGTCGACGTTGGTGGCGAAGTCGGCGTCGCGGGCGATGTTGCCGCGCTCGTCCAGGTCGACGCCGAACTGCGCGACCAGGCCGTTGGCGACGTCGGTGCCGGTGAAGCCCATGGCGAGGGTGACCAGCTGGGCGGGGATCTTCCGCTCGGTGCCCGGCTTCTGGGTCAGCTTGCCGTCGACGAACTCGACCTCGACGAGGTGCAGGAACTGGACGTTGCCGTCCTCGTCGCCCTCGAAGTGGGTGGTGGAGACGGAGTAGACCCGCTCGCCGCCCTCCTCGTGCGCCGAGGTGACCTTGTACAGCATGGGGAAGGTCGGCCAGGGCTGGCCCGCGTTCCGCTCCTCGCCCGGCTTCGGCATGATCTCCAGCTGGGTGACGGAGGCCGCGCCCTGGCGGTGGGCGGTGCCGACGCAGTCGGCGCCGGTGTCGCCACCGCCGATGACGACGACGTGCTTGCCCTCGGCGGTGATCGGCGAGGTCACGAAGTCGCCCTCGACCACCTTGTTGGCGAGCGGGAGGTACTCCATCGCCTGGTGGATGCCCTTGAGCTCGCGGCCCGGGACGGGCAGGTCGCGGGCGGTGGTGGCGCCGGCGGCGACCACGACCGCGTCGAACCGCTTGCGCAGGTCGGTGGCGGTGATGTCCTGGCCGACCTCGACGCCGGTGCGGAACTTGGTGCCCTCCGCGCGCATCTGCTCGATGCGGCGGTTGATGTGCCGCTTCTCCATCTTGAACTCGGGGATGCCGTAGCGCAGCAGGCCGCCGATGCGGTCGGCGCGCTCGTACACGACCACGGTGTGGCCGGCCCGGGTCAGCTGCTGGGCGGCGGCGAGGCCCGCCGGGCCCGAGCCGATGACGGCGACGGTCTTGCCGGAGAGCCGCTCGGGCACCTGCGGCGTGACGTCGTTCGCGTCCCACGCCTTGTCGATGATGGAGACTTCGACGTTCTTGATGGTGACGGCCGGCTGGTTGATGCCGAGCACGCACGCCGACTCGCACGGAGCCGGGCACAGGCGGCCGGTGAACTCCGGGAAGTTGTTGGTGGCGTGGAGGCGCTCGGACGCCGCCGACCAGTCCTCGCGGTAGGCGTAGTCGTTCCACTCGGGGATCAGGTTCCCGAGCGGGCAGCCGTTGTGGCAGAACGGGATGCCGCAGTCCATGCAGCGGCCGGCCTGCTTGCTGATGATCGGCAGCAGGGAGCCGGGGACGTAGACCTCGTTCCAGTCGCGGACGCGCTCCGCGACCGGGCGGGTCTCGGCGACCTCGCGGCCGGTGGTGAGAAAGCCCTTCGGGTCAGCCATGGGTCGCCGCCTCCATCATCTTCTCGGTGGTCTCCTGCTCGGAGAGACCGGCGAGCTCAGCGGCGTCCTTGGCGGCGAGCACTGCCTTGTACGTGGTCGGGATGATCTTGCTGAAGCGGCTCACCGCCGCGTCCCAGTCGGCCAGGAGCTTCTCGGCCACGGTCGAGCCGGTCTCCTCCTGGTGGCGGCGCACGACGTCGTGCAGCCACGCCTTGTCGGCGTCCGACGGGGCCTCGACGGCGCCGATGTTGCCGGAGTTCACGTTGGACCGGTCGAGGTCGATGACGTAGGCGACGCCACCGGACATGCCCGCCGCGAAGTTGCGGCCGGTCTCGCCGAGGACGACCGCCGTGCCGCCGGTCATGTACTCGCAGCCGTGGTCGCCCACGCCCTCGGAGACGACCAGGGCGCCGGAGTTGCGGACGCAGAAGCGCTCGCCGGTGCGGCCGCGCAGGAAGAGCTCGCCGCCGGTGGCACCGTACGCGATGGTGTTGCCCGCGATGGTGGAGTACTCGGCCAGGTGGTCGGCGCCGCGGTCCGGGCGGACGATCACACGGCCGCCGGAGAGGCCCTTGCCGACGAAGTCGTTGGCGTCGCCCTCCAGGCGGAGGGTGACACCGGACGGCAGGAAGGCGCCGAAGGACTGGCCGGCGGAGCCGGTGAAGGTGAGGTCGATGGTGTCGGCCGGGAGGCCGGCGCCGCCGAACTTCTTCGTCACCTCGTGGCCGAGCATGGTGCCGACCGTGCGGTTGATGTTGCGGATCGCGACCTGCGCGCGGACCGGCTGGGCCTGCTCGGCGGAGGCGGCGTTCAGCGCCTCGGCGGCGAGCTGGATCAGCTCGTTGTCGAGCGCCTTCTCCAGGCCGTGGTCCTGCTCGACCAGGGCGTGGCGGGCCGCGCCCTCGGGCAGCTCGGGCACGTGGAAGAGCGGCTGCAGGTCCAGGCCCTGCGCCTTCCAGTGCGTGACGGCGCGGCTGGTGTCGAGCAGCTCGGCGTGGCCGACGGCCTCCTCGATCGTGCGGAAGCCCAGCTCGGCGAGGAGCTCGCGGACCTCCTGCGCGATGAACTCGAAGAAGTTGACGACGTACTCGGCCTTGCCGGAGAAGCGGTCGCGCAGGACCGGGTTCTGGGTGGCGATGCCGACCGGGCAGGTGTCGAGGTGGCAGACGCGCATCATGACGCAGCCGGAGACGACGAGCGGCGCGGTGGCGAAGCCGAACTCCTCGGCGCCGAGCAGCGCGGCGATGACGACGTCGCGGCCGGTCTTCAGCTGGCCGTCGGTCTGCACGACGATCCGGTCGCGCAGGCCGTTGAGCAGCAGCGTCTGCTGGGTCTCGGCGAGGCCGAGCTCCCAGGGGCCGCCCGCGTGCTTCAGCGAGGTGAGCGGGGAGGCGCCGGTGCCGCCGTCGTGGCCGGAGATGAGGACGACGTCCGCGTGGGCCTTGGACACGCCGGCCGCGACCGTGCCGACGCCGACCTCGGAGACCAGCTTCACGTGGATGCGGGCGACCGGGTTGGCGTTCTTCAGGTCGTGGATCAGCTGGGCCAGATCCTCGATGGAGTAGATGTCGTGGTGCGGCGGCGGCGAGATGAGGCCGACGCCGGGCGTCGAGTGACGCGTCTTGGCGACCCACGGGTAGACCTTGTGGCCGGGCAGCTGGCCGCCCTCGCCGGGCTTGGCGCCCTGGGCCATCTTGATCTGGATGTCGTCGGCGTTGACCAGGTACTCGGAGGTGACGCCGAAGCGGCCGGAGGCGACCTGCTTGATCGAGGAGCGGCGCGCCGGGTCGTACAGGCGCTCCGGGTCCTCGCCGCCCTCACCGGTGTTCGACTTGCCGCCGAGCCGGTTCATGGCGATGGCGAGGGTCTCGTGCGCCTCCTGGGAGATGGAGCCGTACGACATGGCGCCGGTGGAGAAGCGCTTGACGATCTCGGAGACCGGCTCGACCTCGTCGATCGGGATCGGGGTACGGCCCTCGGTGGCGAAGCCGAACAGGCCGCGGAGCGTCATGAGGCGCTCGGACTGCTCGTTCACCCGGTCCGTGTACTTCTTGAAGATGTCGTACCGCTTGTTCCGCGTGGCGTGCTGGAGGCGGAAGACGGTCTCGGGGTCGAAGAGGTGCGGCTCGCCCTCCCGACGCCACTGGTACTCGCCGCCGATCTCCAGGGCGCGGTGCGCGGAGGCGATGCCGGTGGCCGGGTACGCCTTGGCGTGGCGGGCGGCGACCTCCTGGGCGACGACGTCCAGGCCGGCGCCGCCGATCTTGGTGGCGGTGCCGTTGAAGTACCGGCCGACGAACTCCTCGTCGAGGCCGACGGCCTCGAAGACCTGGGCGCCGCGGTAGGAGGCGACCGTGGAGATGCCCATCTTCGACATGACCTTGAGGACGCCCTTGCCGAGGGCGTGGATCAGGTTGCGGATGGCCTGCTCGGGCTCGATGTCCGAGAGGAAGGTGCCGGCGCGGAGCAGGTCCTCGACGGACTCCATGGCGAGGTACGGGTTGACCGCCGCGGCGCCGTAGCCGATGAGCAGGGCGACGTGGTGGACCTCGCGGACGTCACCGGCCTCGACGAGCAGGCCCACCATGGTGCGCTGCTTGGTGCGGATGAGGTGGTGGTGGACGGCGGCGGTGAGCAGCAGCGAGGGGATCGGCGCGTGCTCGGCGTCGGAGTGCCGGTCGGAGAGGACGATCAGGCGGGCGCCGCCCTCGATCGCCGCGTCGGCCTCGGCGCAGATGGCGTCGATGCGGGCGGCGAGGGCCTCGCCGCCGCCGGAGACCCGGTAGAGGCCGGAGAGCGTGGCGGCCTTCATGCCCGGCATGTCGCCGTCGTGGTTGATGTGGATGAGCTTGGCGAGCTCGTCGTTGTCGATCACCGGGAAGGGCAGGGTGACCGAGCGGCAGGAGGCCGCGGTCGGGTCAAGCAGGTTGCCCTGCGGACCGAGGGAAGAGCGCAGACTTGTCACGAGCTCTTCACGGATGGCGTCCAGCGGCGGGTTGGTGACCTGCGCGAACAGCTGGGTGAAGTAGTCGAAGAGCAGCCGGGGGCGCTCGGAGAGGGCCGCGATCGGCGAGTCGGTGCCCATGGAGCCGAGCGGCTCGCCGCCGGTGCGGGCCATCGGGGCGAGGATGACGCGAAGCTCTTCCTCGGTGTAGCCGAAGGTCTGCTGGCGGCGGGTGACCGAGGCGTGGGTGTGCACGATGTGCTCGCGCTCGGGGAGGTCGGAGAGCTCGATCTCCCCGGTCTCCAGCCACTCGGCGTAGGGCTGCTCGGCGGCGAGGCCGGCCTTGATCTCGTCGTCCTCGACGATGCGGTGCTCGGCGGTGTCGACGAGGAACATCTTGCCGGGCTGGAGGCGGCCCTTGCGGACGACCTTGGCGGGGTCGACGTCGAGGACGCCGACCTCGGAGGAGAGGACGACGAGGCCCTCGTCGGTGACCCAGTAGCGGCCGGGGCGCAGACCGTTGCGGTCGAGGACCGCGCCGACCTGGACGCCGTCGGTGAAGGTGACGCAGGCCGGGCCGTCCCAGGGCTCCATCATCGTGGAGTGGTACTGGTAGAAGGCGCGCCGGGCCGGGTCCATGGAGTCGTGGTTCTCCCACGCCTCGGGGACCATCATCAGGACCGAGTGGGGCAGCGAGCGGCCGCCGAGGTGGAGCAGCTCCAGGACCTCGTCGAAGGAGGCGGTGTCGGAGGCGTCCGGCGTACAGATCGGGAAGATCCGGTCCAGGCCCTTGCCGGCCTTGCTCTCGCCGAAGACGTCGCCGACGAGCTGGGCCTCGCGGGCCGTCATCCAGTTGCGGTTGCCCTTGACCGTGTTGATCTCGCCGTTGTGGGCGACGAAGCGGTACGGGTGGGCGAGCGGCCAGCTCGGGAAGGTGTTGGTGGAGAACCGGGAGTGGACGAGGGCGATGGCGGAGGCCAGGCGCCGGTCCGACAGGTCCGGGAAGAAGGGCTCCAGCTGGCCGGTGGTCAGCATGCCCTTGTAGACGATCGTGCGGGCGGAGAGCGACGGGAAGTACGCCGCCGCCTCGCGCTCGGCGCGCTTGCGCAGCGCGAAGGCCTTGCGGTCCAGGGCGATGCCGGTGGACTCCCCGTCGGTGACGAAGAGCTGGCGGAAGACCGGCATGGTGGCGCGGGCGGTGGCGCCGAGCAGGGCGGGGGCGACGGGGACCTCGCGCCAGCCGAGGACGGTGAGGCCCTCGTCGGCGGCGATGGCCTCGACGGCGGCGGCGGTCTCGTCGGCGCCGTCGACCGGGAGGAAGGCGGTGCCCACCGCGTACGCGCCGGCCGCGGGCAGCTCGAAGCCGGCGACCTCGCGGAAGAAGGCGTCCGGGATCTGCAGCAGGATGCCGGCGCCGTCGCCGGAGTCCGGCTCGGAGCCGGTGGCGCCGCGGTGTTCGAGATTGCGCAGTACGGTCAGCGCCTGCTCGACCAGCGCGTGGCTGGCCACACCGGTGAGGGTGGCCACGAACCCGACACCGCAGGCGTCGTGCTCGTTACGGGGGTCGTACATGCCCTGGGGGGCGGGGCGACCGTCCATGGGCGACCAGGCGTCGGAACGCATCGGCTCTCCCGTCGTCGTCGTGGCATATGCAGATGCCGAGGGACGACGTTGGCCCTCCGCGAAATTTCGTGCAGGTTACATGATGGCGTGCTTCTCGCCTAGCGGATAGCTCGTTCCAGCATGCGGACACCTCCGACACGGAGCGGTGGTGCGCGTTCACCTGTTTCTTCTGGATGCGGAGGCAGTGACCGCATCGTGACTGCTCCGCGGGGGACGGAGCCGTACCGGTCCGCCCCGGAAGGGCCTCATTGCCCAGCGACGCTTCTGCCTCTTTCCCGCTGGTCACGGGTTCGAAACCGCCGAGTAACCGGCTACATATGTGGCGTCGTGCATAGTGTCTCACCGCCGCGGGGATTCCGAACAGGGATATGCGTCACAGCGAGAATGCGGCTTGGATTCCGAAAAGTCACCCCGAAAAGCCCGAAAGGCCCCTTGCGGGGGCCTCTCGGGCATGGCTGGAGGTACGGATTCCGTCGGCCGGGCGGCGCGGCTTCCGTCGGCTAGAGGGCGGCGCCGAAGACCATGCCCAGGCCGTACGTGACGGCTGCCGCGGCACCGCCGAGGAGGAGCTGGCGCAGGCCGCTGAACCACCAGCCGCGGGCGGTGACCCGGGCGACCAGTGCACCGCAGGCGAAGAGCCCGAGCAGCGCCAGGAGGACGGCCGGCCAGAGCGCGGTCGCGCCGAGCAGGTACGGAAGGAGCGGCAGCAGCGCGCCGAGCGCGAAGGAGGCGAAGGAGGAGGCGGCGGCGACGGCGGGCGACGGCAGGTCGTCGGGGTCGATGCCGAGCTCCTCGCGGGCGTGGATCTCCAGCGCCTGCTCGGGGTCCTTCGACAGCTGCATGGCGACCTCGCGGGCCAGCGCGGGCTCGACGCCCCGGGAGACGTAGAGGGCGGCGAGCTCCTCCATCTCGTCGATCGGGTGCTTGCGCAACTGCCGGCGCTCCACGTCCAGTTCGGCCTGGACGAGCTCGCGCTGGGAGGCGACGGAGGTGTACTCGCCGGCCGCCATGGAGAAGGCGCCCGCCGCGAGGCCGGCGAGGCCGGTGATCACGACGGTGCCCGAGGAGACGGCGCCGCCGGCGACGCCGGTCATCAGGGCGAGGTTCGAGACGAGGCCGTCCATCGCGCCGAAGACCGCGGGCCGCAGCCAACCGCCGTTCACGTCACGGTGGGTGTGGTTGTCGCGGTGCGCCTCGTGCAGTGGCGCCTGGGCTTCGATGATGGACATGGTTCTCCCCTCGTCACGGCGGGCCGGGTCGCACCCGCCGCCCCCAACGCACTCGAAAATACGCCCGAAGTAAGGGGCGCGCCAGCAAGGCAGGCCGTACTTAGTAAGGCCTGCCTCAGTGTGGGAAGCCTTGCCTGACACCCCCTCAACCTCCTTCGCCCCGCCGACAGACGGGTGACAGAAGCCGCCCATCGGCGAGTCGTCCGCACGCCGTGGCACAGATCCAGGCGAAGGGGTACCGCCGTTGCGGTGCCCGCACCGAGGGAAGGGGCGCGCGGATGGTGACCACGGCATGCGACACCCGGGAACGGGCGAGGGGGGCGCTGCTCGGCCTCGCCGTCGGCGACGCGCTCGGCGCCCCCGCCGAGAACATGAAACCCTCCGAGATCCGCCGCCGCTGGGGCCGGATCGAGGGCTTCCTGACGGACCGTCCGGCCGGCACCGACGACACCGAGTACGCGATCTTCTCGGCGCTGCTGCTCGCCCGGCACGGCTCGGCGCTCACCGTCGCCCACGTCGAACGGGCCTGGCACCGCTGGATCGCCGACCTCGACGAGGGCCCCTTCCGCGGCGCCGGCTTCTCGGAGCGCGGCACCCTGGAGAACCTCCGGCGCGGCCTGGCGGCCCCCATCTCCGCCCAGCACCGCCACGCGTGGTCGGACGGCCTGGCCATGCGGGCCGCCCCCTTCGGCGTCTTCGCCGCCGGCCGCCCGGCCGAAGCCGCCCGCCTGGTCGCCATCGACGGCAGCGTCAGCCACGAGGGCGAAGGAATCTACGGCGGCCAAGCGGTCGCGGCGGGCGTCGCGGCGGCGATGTCCGGCGCGACGGTGACCTCCGTGATCGCCGCGGCCCTCTCGGTGATCCCCATGGACTCCTGGACGGCCCGCTCGCTGCGCCGCGCGGTGGTCGCGGCCCAGCGGGTCCAGCCGGACCCGCTCACCCGCGAACGCCAGGTCCGCTCCGCGGTGGTCATCGGCGGCTACCCCTGGACCGACCTCGCCCCGGAGGCCGTCGGCCTCGCCTTCGGCGCCTTCGCGGCGGCCCGCGGCGACTTCCGCACGGCGGTCCTGACGGCCGTGAACATGGGCCGCGACGCCGACACCACCGCCGCGGTGGCCGGCGCCCTGGCCGGCGCGGCGGGCGGCCTGACGGCGATCCCCCACGAATGGGCGACGGCCATCACCCCGGTCACCGGCAGCTGCCTCCCCACGATGCGCGGCCACCACGTCCTGGAAGTAGCCGACCTCCTCACCCCGGAGCCCACCCCATGAGCGCCCCCACCACGCCCCCCACACCCGCCACCCCCACGCCCCCCGAGGCCAGCCCTACCGGCCCCGCCGGATCCGGCACTCCCGGCGCTCCCGGGGCCAGCCCTTCCGGGCCCGGCGGCCCCGCCGACCCCGGCGTCCCCGCCGCTCACGCTGCCGCGCCTTCCACCTCCACCGCACCCGCCGCACCCGCCGGACCCGCCGGATCCGGCACTCCCGGCACGCCCGGCGCTCCCGGGGCCAGCCCTTCCGGGCCTGCCGGCCCCGCCGCCCCTGCCGCCCCAGCTGTGGGCAGGCGTTCCGCAGGGCGATGGGGGTCCCCCCTGCTCGAACGAAGCCGAGAGCTTGGGGGAGGGTGGGCACAGCCCCCGATGCCGGGCACCGACTCGCAGGGCCACGCCCCGCAGGACCTCCCGGTGCGGGGCCTCCTGCATGCGACCGACACCCCTCCGGCCCCCGGCCCGATGCCGGGCACCGTCCCGGCGACCGACGCCCCGCCGGACCCGCCCCCGGTGCCGGGCGCCGACTCACAGGGCCACGCCCCGCAGGGCCTCCCGGTGCCGGGCGCCGATTCGCAGCGCCCCTCCGTGCCGGACCGCGCCGGTGCGCCCCGTACCGCCCCGCGCGCCACCGGCACCTGGGCCGCGGGGCGCGCGCGGGAGACTGCGGGGTCGGCCGCCCCGGCCAAGGCGAGCCGGGAGCGGGTCGAGGGGCTGCTCCTGGGCCTCGCCGCGGGGGACGCCGCCGGCTGGCCCGCCGCCCGGCACCGCGCCGCCCGCATGCCCGAATGGACCCGCCGCCTCACCCGCGAGCTCGACACCTTCGCGGAGCAGAACGCGACGACCACCCTCCCCGTCCCCATCGCCCTGAACCAGCCCCCCGAACCCCTCCGCCTCGGCCCCTCCGACGACGCCGAGTGGGCGGCCTTCACCGCGGAGGCGGTCCTGGCCGCCACCGGCCCCCTCTTCGCCGCCCTCCCCCCGGAGCGCCGGCTCCGCGCCGCCGTCGACCTCGCCTGGAACCACCTCGCCGGCCAGGTCGCCGCCGCCGCCGACCGCGCGCCGGAGATCGAGTCCGCCGTCCTCCCCCTCCGCGCCCGCATCTCCGTCCGCGCCGGCCTCGGCAATCTCGCCACCGGTCTGCGCCCGCCCGCCACCGGCCACGACAACCCGCACTACTTCGACGACGCCGCCTGCGTCCGCGCCGCCGTCCTCGCGACCGTCCACCCGGGCGACCCGCGCGCCGCCGCCGGACTCGCCGAGTTCGACGCCCGGTACACCCAGGACGGCGACGGCGTCCACGGCGCCCGCGCCACCGCCGCCGCGGTCGCCGCGGCCCTCGGCGGCGCGGACCCGGACACCGCCGTCGAGGCCGCCCTCGCCGAACTCCCGCCGGTCAACGAGATCGGCCGCAACGCCCGCCACGCCGTGAAACTGGCCCGCACCGCCGACACCGCCTTCGAACTGGTCCCCCTCCTGGAGCACCAGATCGTCGACCACGTCTACAGCTACGGCATCGCCGCCGCCGAGACCGTCCCGGTCGCCCTCGCGCTGACCGTCGCCGCGCGCGGCGCGATGACCGCCGCCGTCCCGGCCGCCGCCTGCCTGTCCCGGGTCGCCGACTCCGCCCCCGCCCTGGCCGGCGCGCTCACCGGCGCGCTCGGCGGCGGCCGTTCGGTCCCGGCGAGCTGGCGGGACGCCTGCCGGACGCTCTCCGGCTGCGCGCTCCCCCGCCTCGCCGGTACGGACCTGGTGGAACTCGCCGGGCTCCTGGGAGCCACGGAACCGGCGCCCCCAGGTGGACAATTCCGACATGACACCCACACTGGATGACCGGATCACCGGAAGTCTCCTCGGTGCCGCCGTCGGCGACGCCCTCGGCGGCCCCGTGGAGGGGTACACCCCCGAGCAGATCGCCGAACGCCACGGCGGCCGCGTCACCGGCATCGTCGGCCCCTGGAACGGCGACGCCTGGCGCACCGCCCGCCCCATCGCCCCGTACCACAAGGGCGACGGGCACGTCACCGACGACACCCTGATGACCCACGCCCTCGTCCGGGTGTACGAGAGGGTCCGCGACCACCTCGACGCGTACGCCGTCGCGGACCACCTCGTGCCCGAACTCATGGGCACGCCCGTGTGGATCCCCGAGCTGGAGGCGGAGGCGCTCCCCCTCCAGCGGATCTTCCTCGCCGAGAAGTGGCTGGTCGCCCGCCTCCACTACGGGCACAACGACCCCCGCGAGGCCGGCACCGGAAACATCGTCAACTGCGGCGCCGCGATGTACATGGCCCCGGTCGGCCTGGTCAACGCCGCCGACCCGCACGGCGCGTACGCCGAGGCGATCGACGTCGCGGGCGCCCACCAGTCCTCGTACGGCCGCGAGGCGGCAGGCGTCCTCGCGGCGGCGGTCGCGGCGGCCTGCGTCCCCGGCGCCACCCCGCGCACGGTCGTCGACACCGCCCTGGCCCTCGCCAAGGACGGCACCCGCGCCGCGATCGAGGCGGTCGCCGAAGCCGCCGACCGCCACCGGGACTTCGAGTCCGCGCTCGTACCGCTCCGCAGGGCGGTGGCCCCGTACGACTCCGTCGGCCCCGACTACCGCAACCCCGGTCTCGACGCCCGCCGCCCCTCCCGCCTCCACGCCATCGAGGAGCTGCCGATCGCGCTCGGCATGCTCCTGGTCGGCGAGGGCGACTACCGCCGTACGGTCCTCGGCGCGGTCAACTACGGACGCGACTGCGACTCCATCGCCACCATGGCGGGCGCGATCGCCGGCGCCCTCCACGGCGAGGCCGCCGTCCCCGCGGAGTGGGCGAAGCGGGTGGCGGAGGCCAGCCGCCTCGACCTCCACGCCCCGGCCCGTTCCCTCGCCGCGGTCGCCGCCGAGGTCTTCGCCCGCGACACCGCCCGCCGCCGCGCCCACGAGTCCGCCCGCGCCGCCCTGACGGATCCGGCCCGATGACCGACACCACCCCCGCCCACCCGGACCGCCCCCCGGCCCGCCCTGCCACCCGCACACCGGCGCACACCCCCGGGCCGCCCCGCACGGCCGCCCCGGCACGACCGGCCGCGTCCCCCGGCCCGGGCCACCCCCCAGGCCCCGGAGCCACGCCCGTCCCTCCCGCGCTCACCACGACCGGCACGGACCCGGCGACCACCCCGGGCGCCAGGACCGCGCCGCCCCGCCCGCCGGCCACGAAGCCCGCCCACCGGGCCCGTTCCGCCGCGCCACCCACCGCGTACCCCGGACTCGCACCCGACCGGGCCGCGCCCCGCGACGCCCCCGGCACCACCGGGCCCGCCCCGTACGCCCGCACGGCACCCGCCACCGGAGCCCGGCACGCCTCCGACGGACGGCCGGCACCCGCTCCCGCGCTCCGGCTCACCTGGGTGCAGCCCGAGGACCTCGTCGGACACGAGCTGCGGCAGGCCGCCGAGGACGGGCGGGACGCGCGGGAGCTCGCGGCGCGCTGGTACGCCGCCGGCGGGCACCCCGCGCCGCCCGCCGCCGGCGCCTCCCCCGGGCCCCGGCCGGAACTGCGGCCGCTCGCCGAGGAGCTGCTCGACGCCCTCGACGCCCTCCCCTCCCCCCTCGCCGCCGACGAGCCCACCGCCCTCGACGCGATCGTCGCCGCCTGCCCCGACCGCCCCGCCCCGCTCCCCGGCGCCGCCGAGGACCCCGCCCTCCGCGACCGGCTGCACGCCGCCTGGCTCGGCAGGGCCGTCGGGTGTGTGCTCGGGAAGCCCGTCGAGAAGCTGCCGCTGGACGCCATCCGGGCGCTCGCCCGGGCCGCCGGGAACTGGCCGCTCGACGACTGGTTCACCGCGCGCGGAGTCCCCCGGGAACTGCTCGCGGCCCACCCCTGGAACCGCCGTTCCGCCGCCACCTCGCTCGCCGAGAACATCGACGGCATGCCCGAGGACGACGACCTCGACTACCCCCTCCTCGCCCTGCTCCTCCTCCGCCGCCACGGCCGTGACTTCACCACCGCCGACGTCGCCCGCCTGTGGCTGGACGAGCTCCCCGCCGGCCGGACCTTCACCGCCGAGCGGATCGCCTACCGCAACCTCCTCGACGGGATCGAACCGCCGCTGACCGCCGTCCGCCGCAACCCCTTCCGGGAGTGGATCGGCGCCCAGATCCGGGCCGACGTCCACGGCTGGACCCGCCCCGGCGACCCGGCCGGGGCCGCCGCCCAGGCCCACCGGGACGCCGTCCTCAGCCACACCGCCGCCGGCGTCCACGGCGCGATGTTCGTCGCCGCGGCCCTGGCCGCCGCCGCGGACGGCACCGGCGACGTCCACCGCGCGCTGGCCGCCGGGCTCTCCGTCGTCCCGCCCCGCTCCCGGCTCGCCGAGGCCGTCCGGTACGGCATCGCCACCGCCCGCGCCGACCCCGCGTTCGACACCGTCGTCGACCGGCTGCACGCCCGCTACGGCGGGTACCACTGGGTCCATGCCGTGCCGAACACCGCGCTGCTCGCCGCCGCGCTCACCCACGCCGACGGCGACTTCACCCGCTCCGTCTGCGCGGCGGTCTCCGGCGGCTGGGACACCGACTCCAACGGCGCCACCGCCGGCTCCGTCGCCGGTCTCCTCGCCGGACACCCGGACCGGCTCCCCGACCGCTGGACCTCCCCCCTGAAGAACCGGCTCTCGACCTCGGTGGCGTCCTTCGACGGCATCGGGTTCGACGCCCTCGCCGACCTGACCCACCTGGAGGCAGTACGCCCATGACCAGCATCGTGGTACTCGGGAGCACCAACATGGACCTCGTCGCCTACGTGCCGAAGGCCCCGGCCCGCGGCGAGACCGTCACCGGCCGGGCCTTCCGCACGATCCCCGGCGGCAAGGGCGCCAACCAGGCGGTCGCCGCCGCCCGCGCCGGCGGCGAGGTCGCCATGATCGGCGCGGTCGGCTCCGACGACTTCGGATACCGGCTCCGCGACACCCTGGAGCACTGCTCCGTCGACACCGACCTGCTCCGCACCGTCGAGGGCCCCTCGGGCACCGCGCACATCGTCGTGGACGACGAGGGCGGCAACGCCATCGTCGTGGTCCCCGGCGCCAACGGCACCGTCACCTCCCTCAGCCACGGCGACGAGGCCCTGATCGCCACCGCCGACCTGCTCCTCCTCCAGCTCGAACTCCCCCTCTCCGCGGTCGTCGACGGCGCCGCGCACGCCCGCCGGAACGGCGTGAAGACCGTCCTCACCCCGGCCCCCGTCCAGCCGCTGCCGCCCGAACTCTTCGACGTCACCGACCTGCTGGTGCCCAACGAGCACGAGGCCACGGCGCTCACCGGCCGCGCCGACCCGCACGCCGCCGCGCTCGCCCTCCTCGAAGTCGTCCCCGAGGTCGTCGTCACCCTCGGCGCGGCCGGCTGTCTCTACGCGGCGCGCGGCGCGGAACTGCTCGCCGTGCCCGCCCCCCAGGTGCGGGCCGTGGACACCACCGCGGCCGGCGACACCTTCGTCGGCGCCCTCGCGGTCGCCCTCGGCGAGGGCCGTCCCGTGCCCGAGGCGCTGACCTGGGCCGGCACGGCCGCCGCGCTGTCCGTCCGGCGCGAGGGCGCGTCGACCTCGATGCCGTACCGCACCGAGATCGACACGGCCCTCGGCACCCCCGCGTCCCTGGAGGCCGACCCCACATGACCACCGCCCCCTCCCCCGCCGCGCCCCTGGACGGGCTCCGCGTCCTCGATCTGGCGACGCTCTTCGCCGGGCCGCTGGCCGCCATGATGCTCGGCGACTTCGGCGCCGACGTCGTCAAGGTCGAGCACCCCCGCAAGCCCGACCCGTCCCGGGGCCACGGCCCCGCCAAGGACGGGGTGGGCCTGTGGTGGAAGGTCCTGGGCCGCAACAAGCGGACCGTGACCCTCGACCTGTCCACCCCCGGCGGCCGGGACGCCCTGCTGCGCCTCGCCGCCGACGCCGACGTGATCGTGGAGAACTTCCGCCCCGGCACCCTGGAACGCTGGGGCCTGGGCTGGGAGGAGCTGTCCACGGCCAACCCGCGCCTCGTCCTGGCCCGGGTCACCGGCTTCGGCCAGTTCGGGCCGTACGCCCACCGCCCCGGCTTCGGGACCCTCGCCGAGGCGATGAGCGGCTTCGCCGCGATCACCGGCGAGCCCGACGGCCCGCCGACCCTGCCCCCCTTCGGCCTCGCCGACTCGGTCGCCGCCCTCGCCACCGCGTACGCGGTGATGACCGCGCTCACCGCGAGGACCACGACCGGCCACGGCCAGGTCGTCGACATGGCCATCATCGAACCGATGCTCTCCGTCGTCGGCCCCCACCCCCTCTGGTACGACCAGCTCGGCTACGTCCAGCCGCGCACCGGCAACCGCTCCCGCAACAACGCCCCCCGCAACACCTACCGGACCTCCGACGGCTCCTGGGTGGCCGTCTCCACCTCCGCGCAGTCCATCGCCGAGCGCGTGCTGCGCCTGGTGGACCGCGCCGAGCTGATCGACGAGCCGTGGTTCGCCGACGGCACGGGCCGGGCCGCGCACGCCGACGTCCTCGACGAGGCCGTCGGCTCCTGGATCGCCCGCCACACCCGCGACGAGGCCATGGCCGCCTTCGAGAAGGCGGAGGCCGCGATCGCCCCGGTCTACGACGTCCGGGACGTCCTGGCCGACCCCCAGTACCAGGCGCTCGGCACGGTCACCGAGGTCCCCGACCCGGAACTCGGCCCGATCCGCATGCAGAACGTGCTCTTCCGGCTCTCCGAGACGCCCGGCGGGATCCGCTGGGCCGGCCGCCCGCACGGCGCCGACACCGACGAGGTCCTGACCGCGGCCGGCTTCGCCCCCGCCGAGATCAGCGCCCTGCGCGCCCAGGGGGCGGTATGAGCGCCCCGGGCGCCGTGAACGGCCTGCGGCACCGCGGCAGACTCCCCCTCACCTGGCTGTACGCCCCCGGCGACCGCCCGGAGGTGGTCGGCAAGGCGCTCGGCTCGGGCGCCGACGTGGTCATCGTGGACCTGGAGGACGCGGTCGCCCCCGACCGCAAGGCGTACGCCCTCGACGCCACCGTCGATCTGCTCTCCGACGCCCACCCGGTCCCGGTGCACGTCCGCATCCACACCCCGCGCGACATCCCCGTCCTGGCCTCCCTCCCCGGCCTCGGCGGTCTCCGTGTACCCAAGGTGACACACCCCTCCGACATCCACCGGATCAGCGAGCTCGCGCCCGGCCTCCCGCTCTACCCGCTCCTGGAGAACGCCCTGGCCGTGGAGCAGGCGTACGCCATCGCCACCGCCCACCCGGCGGTGCGCGGCCTCTCCCTCGGCGAGGCCGACCTCCGCGCCGACCTGGGGGTGCGCGAGGACGGCGGGCTCGACTGGCCGCGCAGCCGGATCGTGGTCGCCGCCCGGGCGGCACGGCTGCCGCCGCCCGTGCAGTCGGTCCACGCGGACATCGGCGACCTCGACGCGCTGGCCGCCGGCTGCGTCCGGGGCCGGGCGCTCGGCTTCCTCGGCCGGGCCGCCATCCACCCCCGGCAGCTCCCGGTGATCGAGCGGGCCTATCTGCCGACCGCGCAGGAGGTCGACGCGGCCCGCGCGGTGGTGGCGGCGGCCGAGACCGACCGGGGCGCGCTGGCCCTGGCGGACGGCCGGTTCGTGGACGCGGCGGTGGTGGCGGGCGCCCACCGGGTCCTGGCCCTCGCGGACCGCCTCGGCTGACCCGTACCGGGACATGCGCGAGGGCCGCCGGGACCTCTTCGGTCCCGGCGGCCCTCGTGGGCGTACGGAAGGGGGTACGGCCGGAGTACGGCCGGGGCGTCAGCCCTTGGCAGCCGACCCGGCGCCGTTCCCGGCCCCGTTCTCGACGTCGTCGGAGTCCGCCGGGGCGTCGTCCGTCTTCTCCGCCCGCTCGGTCTTCTCCATGTCCACGGCCTTCTCCGTGTCCCCGGGCGTCTCCGGGTCCACCGGCTTGCGGGAGCGCGGCTCGACGAGCTCCTCGCGGCCCGGACGGATCCGCGCCGAGACGACCATGTAGACGACGGCGAGGAGGAAGACGATGATCGCGGTCCACACGTTGAGCCGCAGGCCCAGGATGTGGTGGGCCTCGTCGACCCGCATGTACTCGATCCAGCCGCGGCCGGCGCAGTAGGCGGCGACGTACAGGGCGAAGGCGCGGCCGTGGCCGAGCTTGAAGCGGCGGTCGGCCCAGATGACGAGGACGGCGACGCCGACGCACCAGAGGGACTCGTAGAGGAAGGTCGGGTGGTAGAGCCCGGCCTCGCGGTTGGCGCTCTCGGTGATCTTCAGCGCCCACGGCAGGTCGGTGGGCCTGCCGTACAGCTCCTGGTTGAACCAGTTGCCCCAGCGGCCGATGGCCTGGGCGAGGACGATGCCGGGCGCGATGGCGTCCGCGTACGCCGGGAGCGGGATGCCCCGGCGGCGGCAGCCGATCCAGGCGCCGACGGCGCCGAAGGCGATGGCGCCCCAGATGCCGAGGCCGCCCTCCCAGATCTTGAAGGCGTCGACCCAGTTCTCACCCTCGCTGAAGTACAGCTGGTAGTCGGTGATCACGTGGTAGAGGCGTCCGCCGACGAGGCCGAACGGCACCGCCCAGACGGCGATGTCGGCGACGGTGCCGGCGGTGCCGCCCCGGGCGATCCAGCGCTTGTTGCCGAGCCAGACGGCGACGAAGACACCGAGGATGATGCAGAAGGCATAGCCGCGCAGCGGGATCGGTCCGAGGTGGAGGACACCGGTCGACGGGCTGGGAATGTAGGCAAGGTCCATGGCAGGTCCGACGCTACCCTGCCGGGCGGGCGGACCGGCAGCCCACCCGGCAACGTCTGGGTAACTAACCCCTCGGCGCTACCCCGCCGAGGGGGAGGCGGTGCCCGGCTTCTTGCCCTCGTTGGCCTCGGCGACCCACTTCTTCAGGTTCTCCGGCGAGATCTGCTCGCCGCCCTTGTCCGGGAAGATCGATTCTCCGTTGAGCAGGACGGACGGGGTGCCGCGGAAGCCGCCGTTCCGGAAGGCCTCGTGGGACTTCTCGACCCAGCTGTCGTGCGTGCCGTCCTCGACGCAGGAGCGGAACGACGGCGTGTCGAGGCCGGGGACCTTGGCGGCCAGCTCGATCAGCTTGGCGTTGTTCCCGAAGGCGTCGTCGGTCTCCTGCGGCTGGTTGGTGTAGAGCGTGTCGTGGTACGCGGTGAACTTGCCGGCGTCCTGGGCACAGGCCGCCGCGTTCGCCGCGCGCAGCGAGCCGCTGCCGCCCATGTTGCCGTCGATGAGGGTGGCGAGGTGGTACTCGGCCTTGAGCGCCCCGGCGGCCTCCAGTTCGTGGATGGAGTCCCGCATCACGTTCTCGAACTGGGCGCAGGCCGGGCAGCGGAAGTCCTCCCAGATCTGGAGGGTGGACGGGGCGTCCGTCTTCCCGGTGGGGATGGCCGGCTTGTCGCCCTCGATCGAGCCGGTGGGGGCGACGACGGGCCCGGCCTTGTCGGACCCGGAGTCCTTGTCGCCGCTCGCGGCGATCACGCCGACGACGGCGGCGAGGCCGAGGACGCCGACCACTCCCGCCGTCACGATCAGGACCCGCCGCTGCTTCTCGCGGGCCTTCTCGCGCTCGCGCTGCTGCTGGAGGCGCTCCCGCGCGCTCTTGTTACTACCGTCACGGTTCTTCTCGCTCACGCCCACAGCAACGAACCGGGGAGGCGCGTCCGCGCCTCCCCGGTCCCATATCCACCCGAATGGACTACATCGGGTGATCAGTCACGGCGTACGCCGTCCGCCAGTTCGGCCGCCAGTTCCTTTACGGCGGCGAGTCCGGCGGCCTCGTCGCCGTCGGCGTCGAGGATCCGCTGGACGAAGGCCGAGCCGACGATGACGCCGTCGGCGAAGGCGGCGACCTCGCGGGCCTGGGCGGCGTTGGAGACGCCGAGGCCGACGCAGACCGGGATCTTCGAGGTGACCCGGGTGCGGCGGACCAGGTCGGCGGCCTGCTCGCCGACCGAGGCGCGGGTGCCGGTGACGCCCATGAGGGAGGCGGCGTAGACGAAGCCGGAGCCCACCGCGGTGATGGTGGCGAGCCGCTCGTCCTTGCTGCTGGGGGCGACGACGAAGACGGTGGCGAGACCGTGCGCGTCGGCGTGCTCCCGCCACAGGGCGGACTCCTGGACCGGCAGGTCGGGCAGGATGCAGCCGGCGCCGCCGGCCTCGGCGAGCTCCCGGACGAAGCGCTCGACGCCGTACCGGTCGATCGGGTTCCAGTACGTCATGACGAGGACGGGCTTGCCGGTGGCCTGGTGGGCCTCCTTCACCGTCCGCATGACGTCGGCGATCTTCACGCCGCCGCGCAGGGCGATGTCGTCGGCGGTCTGGATGACGGGCCCGTCGAGGACCGGGTCGCTGTGCGGCAGACCGACCTCGACGATGTCCGCGCCGCCCTCGAAGGCCGCCTTGATCGCCTTGATGCCGCCGTCCACGGTCGGGAAGCCGGCCGGGAGGTAGGCGATGAGCGCGGCCCGGTCCTCGGACTTCGCGCGCTCCAGGGTGTCGGCGAGCAGCTGAACGTTTCCGGTGGTCACTTCGAACCCTCCCCGTCGTACAGGCCGAAGTAGCGGGCGGCCGTGTCCATGTCCTTGTCGCCGCGGCCGGAGAGGTTCACGACGAGGAGCGCGTCCTTGCCGAGCTCCTCGCCGACCTCCAGGGCGCCGGCGAGCGCGTGCGCCGACTCGATGGCCGGGATGATGCCCTCGGTACGGGAGAGCAGCCGCAGCGCCTGCATGGCGGCGTCGTCGGTGACGGCCCGGTACTCGCCGCGGCCGGTGTCCTTGAGGTACGAGTGCTCCGGGCCGATGCCGGGGTAGTCGAGGCCCGCCGAGATCGAGTACGGCTCGGTGATCTGGCCCTCGTCGTCCTGGAGGACGTACGAGCGGGAGCCGTGCAGGATGCCGGGCTCGCCGGCGGTGAGGGTGGCCGCGTGCTCGCCGGTCTCGACGCCGTGGCCGGCCGGCTCGCAGCCGATGAGCCGGACGCCGGTGTCGGGCAGGAAGGCGTGGAAGAGGCCGATGGCGTTGGAGCCGCCGCCGACGCAGGCGATCGCCGCGTCGGGGAGGCGGCCGGCCCGCTCCAGGAGCTGGCGGCGGGCCTCGACGCCGATGACCCGGTGGAAGTCGCGGACCATCGCCGGGAAGGGGTGCGGGCCCGCGACGGTGCCGAAGAGGTAGTGCGTCCGGTCGACGTTGGCGACCCAGTCGCGGAACGCCTCGTTGATGGCGTCCTTGAGGGTACGGCTGCCGGACTTCACGGCGATGACCTCGGCGCCGAGCATCCGCATCCGGGCCACGTTGAGGGCCTGGCGCTGGGTGTCGACCTCGCCCATGTAGATGGTGCATTCGAGGCCGAAGAGGGCGCAGGCGGTGGCGGTGGCGACGCCGTGCTGGCCGGCGCCGGTCTCGGCGATGACCCGGGTCTTGCCCATGCGCTTGGTGAGCAGGGCCTGGCCGAGCACGTTGTTGATCTTGTGCGAGCCGGTGTGGTTGAGGTCCTCGCGCTTGAGGAAGATCCGGGCGCCGCCGGCGTGCTCGGCGAAGCGGGGCACCTCGGTGAGGGCGCTGGGGCGGCCGGTGTAGTTGGCCATGAGGTCGCCGAGCTCGCGGGCGAACTCGGGGTCGTTCTTGGCCTTCTCGTACTCGACGGCGACCTCGTCGACGGCGGCGACGAGGGCCTCGGGGATGAACTTGCCGCCGAAGGCGCCGAAGTAGCCCTCGGGCGACGGGACCTGACCCTCCGGGTCCGGGATGAAGAACTCGCTGGTCATGCTGATGCTGCTCCTCGCGGGGCGATGCGGCCGATAGGACGTGACTCGCTTCGTACACGCGCGGTGTGGTGCCGCCGCCGTGCCTGTGGGCAGGCGTCCCGCGGGGCGGGACGGGTGGGCACAGGGACGGCGCCCCTGCCGGGCCCAAGGCTTTCCGCGCCTGAGCCCGCACCCGATGTACGGCTCCGTACGGGTGCGGGTTCAGGCGACAGGTGCGGAGGCACCCGCGAAGGTGCCGTTCCGTTGTGCCCACCCGTTCCGCCCTAGCGGAACGTATGCCCACAACGCAACGACGGGCGCGCGCGTGAGGTGCGGGCGCGCCATCGCATGCCCGGGACCGTGCCCGGTTCGGAGCCGATGCAGTGGCGGACCCGGCGGCCGTGGACCCGGCGGGCGGGCGCCCGGCAGCCGCGGGGCCGGCAGCCCCGGGCGAGCCGGGCGTGGGCCGGTACGGCGACCGCGCGCAGGCCGACGGGTCCGCGGGCGGTGGAGCCCGGGGCGGTCGGCACGGCGCGGCAGCGGGTCACGGCGGGGTCAGCTCCGCCCGTGCCGCAGGGCGGGGTGCGCGCCGGCGGCGACCAGGTCGGCGACGGCGGTCTTCGGGTCGCGGCCGGTGACCAGCGACTCGCCGACCAGCACCGCGTCGGCGCCGGCGTTGGCGTAGGCGATGAGGTCGTGCGGACCGCGGACGCCGGACTCGGCGATCTTGACGATGTGGTCCGGGATCTCCGGGGCGACGCGCTCGAAGGTGGAGCGGTCGACCTGGAGGGTCTTGAGGTTGCGGGCGTTGACGCCGATGATCCGGGCGCCGGCGTCGACCGCGCGCTCGACCTCCTCCTCGTCGTGGACCTCGACGAGCGGGGTGAGCCCGATGGACTCGGCGCGCTCGATGAGGGAGACGAGGGCCTCCTGCTCCAGGGCGGCGACGATGAGGAGCGCGAGATCCGCTCCGTACGCCCGGGCCTCCCAGAGCTGGTAGGCGGTGACGATGAAGTCCTTGCGCAGGACCGGGATGTCCACCCGGGCGCGCACGGCCTCCAGGTCGGCGAGCGAGCCGCCGAAGCGGCGCTGCTCGGTGAGGACGGAGATGACGGCGGCGCCGCCCGCCTCGTAGTCGGCGGCGAGCCCCGCCGGGTCGGCGATGGCCGCGAGTGCTCCCTTGGACGGGCTGGAGCGCTTGACCTCGCAGATCACCTTGACGCCGTCGCCGCGCAGCGCGGCGACCCCGTCCTTGGCCTGCGGGGCCTTGGCGGCCCGCTCCTTGAGCTCGTCGAGGGAGACCCGCGCCTGCCGCTCTGCGAGGTCGGCGCGCACGCCTTCGATGATCTCGTCGAGCACACTCACGCGAGAGGCCCCCTTCCGGGACGGTGACGGTTCCACGGGAACCTGAATGAACACGGTTCAGCCATGTCGATGGTATCCGCAGCGGGGCCTCCGATCCGCATCGAGCGGCGCGGCGTCCCACGAGCTGGGACTTCAGGGGGCCAGCGCGGAGCCGAACGGAAGGTTCCGGACCACCGTGAAGAGGGCGGTCAGCGCCCCGATGGCCCACCACCAGGCGGGCTTCACGGTGATCCGGGTCGGCCTGCCGCGAACGGCGTGAACCAGCCAGACGGCCATGAGAACCGCGCAGACGGCGTAGCCCGCGACGGCGACGGCGTTGGCACCGAGCGCGGTCGGGAGGTCGCCGTGGGCGACGGCGTGGGCGCTGCGCAGGCCGCCGCAGCCGGGGCAGTACAGGCCGGTGAAGCGGAGCAGCGGGCAGACCGGGTAGTGGCCGGGTTCGTTGGGGTCGACGAGGCCGACGTAGGTGAAGGCGGCGCCGACGCCGGCGAGGGTGGCGAGCGGGGCGAGCAGCCGCCGTCCGAGCGGCCTGCGCCGGAACTCCTCGGCCTCGTGGGGCCAGGGGGCGGTCTGGGGGGTGGGCTCGACGGTCACGCCGTGATTGTCGCCCGGGCGGCCCGGGGACGCACGACGGCGCGGCCCGGCCGTGCCGGACTGCGCCGTTCGCGTGGTTCCGGACCCGCGCGTGTCACGCGTCAAGCCCGGGGACCGGGCCGGGGGTCAGGCGCGGGCCTTGATCGCGGCGGTCGCGGAGTCGCGGGCCGAGACGACGGCCTCGGACTCCTTGGGCATGCCGAGGCCGGCGATCTTCATCGCGCCGCCGACGACGCCGCCGAGGAGGATGACGCCGATGCCGGCCCAGAAGCCGGGGATGTTCGCCGCCACCATGAAGACTCCGGCGATGCAGAAGCCGATGAAGGAGATGATGACACCGGTCCAGGCGGCCGGGGTGTGTCCGTGGGCGCTGCCCGCCATGAGTTGCTCCTCGTAGATGTTGCTCGGTGGTGACGTCGGAGGTGACGTGACGTCCGGGGTGACGGCTGTCGGTGATGACGGCGTCATTCTTCCGCACATGACCCCGCGGAGGTGACTCGGGGGGTCCCGGACGATCACGCGTCGTGCGTCGGGTCCTCGCCGCGGTCGAGCGCCTTCCACAGGTCCTCGGGGCGGTCGGGGTCGTCGGCCGCGGCGCGGCGGGACGGCCGGGGGGCGCCGGAGCGCTCGTAGCGGCCGCCCATCGCGGGCCAGCTCTTGCCGTAGCGGAGGGCGAAGAGGCCGGCGACGAGGATGAGGAGGGCGCCGGCGGCGGCCACGTACGGCCAGGCCGTATGGGTGAGGCCGGCGACGGCGGCGGCGGTGTCGCCGCTGATCCGGGCGGCCTCGGCGTCGAGGGCGGCACTGTCGGAGGCGCCGAGGAAGGCGGCGAGGGCGGCCCCGGCGCCGCTCAGGGCGAGGAGCCCGGCGACGAGGGTGCGGCCGGCGCGGCGGACGGCGAAGAGGGCTACGAGGGCGGCGAGCCCGACGATCGCGAGGGCGGTCGGGACGCCGGTGACGGTGCCGCCGTCGGCCTCGACGGGGACGGTGCCCCCGGCGACCGACGCGGTGCCCTCGGCCCAGATCTGGCCGGCGGAGAGCAGCACGACGGTGGCCCCGAGGGCACCGAGGAGCAGGGCGAGGGCGAGGCTCCGCCGGCCGCCGGAGGTGACGGCCGCGCGGGCGGCTCGGGGCTGGGGTACGGATGCGGCACTCACGTACCCCACTATCCCCTACGGCCGCGATGAACCTTTCATCCGGTTGGCGGTGTGGACGGCGCGGAGCACGGCGGCGGCCTTGTTGCGGCACTCGGCGTCCTCGGCGGCCGGGTCGGAGTCGGCGACGACACCGGCTCCGGCCTGGACGTACGCCGTTCCGTCGCGGAGCAGCGCGGTGCGGATGGCGATGGCGGTGTCGGAGTCGCCGGCGAAGTCGAGATAGCCGACGCATCCGCCGTACAGACCGCGCCGGGAGGGCTCCAGCTCCTCGATGATCTGCATCGCGCGGGGCTTGGGCGCGCCGGAGAGGGTGCCGGCGGGGAAGCAGGCGGTGAGGACGTCGAAGGCGGTCCTCCCCTCGGCGACGCGGCCGGTGACGGTGGAGACGATGTGCATGACGTGGGAGTACCGCTCGATCGACATGAAGTCGACGACCTCGACGGTGCCGGGGGCGCAGACCCGGCCGAGGTCGTTGCGGCCGAGGTCGACGAGCATGAGGTGCTCGGCGCGCTCCTTGGGGTCGGCGAGCAGCTCCTCGGCGAGGTCGTGGTCCTCCTGCGGGGTGGCGCCGCGGTGCCGGGTGCCGGCGATGGGGTGCAGCATCGCCTGCCCGTCCTCGACCTTGACGAGGGCCTCGGGGCTGGAGCCGACGACGTCGAAGCCGTTCTCGAAGCGGAAGAGGTACATGTACGGGGACGGGTTGGTGGCCCGCAGGACCCGGTAGACGTCGAGCGCGGAGGCGGTGCAGGGGGTCTCGAAGCGCTGCGAGGGGACGACCTGGAAGGCCTCGCCGGCCCGGATGCGCTCCTTGATGTCGTCGACGGCGTCCTGGTAGGCCTGGCCGCCCCAGAGCGCGGAGTACTCGGGGAGCTCGGAGGCCGGCAGGGCGGCGGGGGTGGTGGCGACGGGGCGGGCCAGGTCGGCCTCCATCGCGTCGAGGCGGGCGACGGCGTGGGCGTACGCCTCGTCGACGCCGGTCTCCAGGTCGTTGTGGTTGATCGCGTTGGCGATCAGGAGGACCGAGCCGTCCCAGTGGTCGAGGACGGCGAGGTCGCTGGTGAGCAGCATGGTGAGCTCGGGGAGCTCCAGGTCGTCGCGGGTGGAGTCGCCGATGCGCTCCAGGCGGCGGACGATGTCGTAGCCGAGGTAGCCGACCATGCCGCCGGTGAACGGCGGGAGGTCGCCGGCCAGGTCGCGGGGGGTGTGGAGGGTCTCGACGGTGGCGCGCAGGGCGGCGAGCGGGTCGCCGTCGACGGGGACGCCGACGGGCGGGGTGCCGAGCCAGTGGGCCTCGCCGTCCTTCACCGTCAGGGTGGCGTCGCTGCGGACGCCGATGAAGGAGTAGCGGGACCAGCTGCGGCCGTTCTCCGCGGATTCGAGGAGGAAGGTGCCGGGGCGTTCGGCGGCGAGCTTGCGGTAGAGCCCGACCGGGGTGTCGCCGTCCGCGAGGAGCCTGCGGCTGACGGGGATGACGCGGCGGTCGGCCGCCAGCTTGCGGAAGGTCTCGAGATCCATGGCGCCAGACCCTACTGCGTGACGGGGAGCACGTCGGCGTCGAAGCAGGTGCGGGCGCCGGTGTGGCAGGCGGCGCCGACCTGGTCGACCCGGACGAGGAGCGTGTCGGCGTCGCAGTCGAGCGCGACCGACTTGACGTGCTGGACGTGCCCGGAGGTGTCGCCCTTGACCCAGTACTCGTTCCTGCTGCGCGACCAGTAGGTGCAGCGGCCGGTGGTGAGGGTGCGGTGCAGGGCCTCGTCGTCCATCCAGCCGAGCATGAGCACCTCGCCGGTGTCGTACTGCTGGGCGATGGCGGGCACCAGGCCGTCGGCGCTGCGCTTGAGGCGGGCGGCGATGGCCGGGTCGAGGTCGCTGGGGGTCCGGGGCGTGCTGCTCATGCCGCCATTGTGCCGTGGCGCGGGGGCGTGTCCGGCCGGGCGTCCACTGGGCGGACGGCGTGGCGGGATCGTACGCTGGCGGGCATGTCGACCCATGCCAAACGTGAACGGCTTCTGCTCGCTGATCTGTTGGAGGCGGCCGGTCCCGACGCCCCGACGCTGTGCGAGGGCTGGCGGACCCGGGACCTCGCGGCGCACGTGGTGGTGCGGGAGCGGCGCCCCGACGCGGCGGCGGGGACGGTGGTGCCGGTGCTGAAGGAGCGCCTGGAGCGGGTGCAGGAGGAGTTCGCCGGAAAGCCGTACGAGGAGCTGATCGGGCTCATCCGTACGGGTCCGCCGCGGTTCTCCCCGTTCACGATCAAGCAGGTGGACGAGGGGGCGAACGTCGTCGAGTTCTACGTCCACGCGGAGGACGTCCGACGGGCCCAGCCCGGCTGGTCGGCCCGCGAGCTGGACCCGGTCTTCTCGGACGCCCTCTGGTCCCGCCTGGAGAAGGGCGCCCGTCTGCTGGGCCGCAAGGCCCCGGTGGGCCTGGTCCTGCGCCGCCCGAACGGCCAGACGGTCGTCGCGCACAAGGGGACCCCGGTGGTGACGGTCTCCGGGGAGCCCGGCGAGCTGACGATGTACCTGTACGGGCGTACGGACGTCGCGAAGGTGGGCCTGGAGGGCGAGCCGGACGCGATCGAGCTGCTGAACACGACGAAGCAGCTGGGGATCTAGGTCTTCGGCAGTTCGGCGCGGCGGACGGCGCGGGCCGCGAGGGCGTACACGCCGGAGAGGGCGCAGACCGCGGCGCTGACGGCGAAGGCCGGGCCGGGGCCCCAGGCGCCGATGGCGGCTCCGGTGACCGGGAAGCTGAGCGGGGCGATGCCGAGGCTGCCGAGACTCGCGACGGCGCTCACCCGGCCGAGGTACGCGGGGTCGCACTCGGTCTGGATCAGGGCGTTGCACAGGGCTCCGGAGAGTCCGGCGAGCCGGGGCAGGTGGGCGAGCGCGCCGATCGACACGGCGCCGACCACCATGGTCCAGCCCATGACGAGGCCGGTCCGGGGGACGTGGCCCCTGACGGTCAGCAGCAGGGAGGCGGCGCCCGCGCCGACGCCGAAGCCGGCGAGGACCCAGCCGATGCCGGAGGCGCCCCAGCCGCGCTGCTCGGAGAGGACGGCGAGGCCGACGTTGAGGGGGCCGGTGAAGCCGAGGTCGCCGAGGAGGACGACGATCATCAGCGGGCCGAGCACCGGGTGGCCGCGGAGGTAGCGCAGGCTGGGCCGCCACCAGCGTTCGCGGCCGTCGGCAGACTGTGCCTCGGCCTCCTCGATGAGTCCGCCTTCGGCGAGCTGGGAGGCGGTCGCGGTGCGGGCGACGAAAAGGGCCCCCGCAGGGGCCCTTCCCGTAGACGGAACGACGCCTCAGCGGACCTCGTGCCCCGCCTCCCGCAGTGCTTCCTTGACCTCGCCGATCCGCAGGTCGCCGAAGTGGAAGACGGAGGCGGCGAGCACCGCGTCCGCGCCGGCTGCGACGGCCGGGGCGAAGTCGCCGAGTTTGCCGGCGCCGCCGGAGGCGATCACCGGCACGGTCACGTGCTTGCGCACGGCCGTGATCATCTCGGTGTCGTAGCCGTCCTTGGTGCCGTCCGCGTCCATCGAGTTGAGCAGGATCTCCCCCGCGCCGAGCTCGGCGGCGCGGTGGGCCCACTCGACGGCGTCGATGCCGGTGCCCTTGCGGCCGCCGTGCGTCGTCACCTCGAAGGAGCCGGAGGACGTGCGCCGGGCGTCGACCGAGAGGACGAGGACCTGGCGGCCGAAGCGCTCGGCGATCTCCTGGATCAGCTCGGGGCGGGCGATGGCGGCGGTGTTGACGCCGACCTTGTCCGCGCCGGCCCGCAGCAGCTTGTCGACGTCCTCCGCCGAGCGGACGCCGCCGCCGACGGTGAGCGGGATGAAGACCTGCTCGGCGGTGCGGCGCACCACGTCGTAGGTGGTCTCGCGGTTGCCGGAGGAGGCGGTGATGTCGAGGAAGGTCAGCTCGTCGGCGCCCTCGGCGTCGTACAGCTTGGCCATCTCGACGGGGTCGCCGGCGTCCCGCAGGTTCTGGAAGTTGACGCCCTTGACGACCCGGCCGTTGTCCACGTCCAGGCAGGGGATCACGCGTACGGCGAGGCTCATGCCGCATCACTCCTGTACGCCTCGACCTCGACCTCGACCACCAGGCGGGGGTCGACGAAGCCGGAGACGATGATCATCGAGGCGGCCGGGCGGACCGCGTCGAACAGCTCCTTGTGGGCACGGCCGACCTCGTCCACGTCCCGGACGTGGGTGATGTACATCCGCGTCCGGACGACGTCCTCCGGGCCGAGGCCCAGCTGCTTCAGGGCCGCGAAGGCCACGTTGAAGGAGTTGACCGCCTGGTCGTACGGGCCGCCGTCGGCGATCTTTCCGTCGACCACGGACGTGCAGCCGGAGACCAGGACCAGGCCGTTCGGCAGCTGCACCGCGCGGGAGTAGCCGAACTCCTCCTCCCAGGGCGCGCCGGTGACGACCTTGCGCACGGAGTCGCTCATACGGCGGCCACCGCCTGAAGCGCCTCTTCCAGGGTGAACGCCTTGGCGTAGAGCGCCTTGCCGACGATCGCGCCCTCGACGCCCAGGTCCGTGAGGCCGGCGAGGGCCCGCAGGTCGTCCAGGGAGGAGACGCCGCCGGAGGCGACGACGGGCTTGTCGGTGGCGGCGCAGACGTTCTGCAGGAGCTCGACGTTGGGGCCGGTGAGGGTGCCGTCGCGGCCGATGTCGGTGACGACGTACCGGGCGCAGCCCTCGGAGTCGAGGCGGGCGAGGGTCTCGTAGAGGTCGCCGCCCTCGCTGGTCCAGCCGCGGCCCTTCAGGGTGGTGCCGCGCACGTCGAGGCCGACGGCGATCTTCTCGCCGTGCTCGGCGATGACCTTGGCGACCCACTCGGGGGTCTCCAGGGCGGCGGTGCCGAGGTTGACGCGGGTGCAGCCGGTGGCGAGGGCGGCGGCGAGCGAGGCGTCGTCGCGGATGCCGCCGGAGAGCTCGACCTTGATGTCCATGGCCTCGGTGATCTGCCGGACGAGGTCGCGGTTGTCGCCGGTGCCGAAGGCGGCGTCCAGGTCGACGAGGTGGAGCCACTCGGCGCCGGAGCGCTGCCAGGAGAGGGCGGCCTCCAGCGGGGAGCCGTAGGAGGTCTCGCTGCCGGACTCGCCGTGGACGAGCCGGACGGCCTGGCCGTCACGGACGTCGACGGCGGGGAGGAGTTCGAGAGTGCTCACAGGGTTCCGATCCAGTTGGTGAGGAGCTGGGCTCCGGCGTCGCCGGACTTCTCGGGGTGGAACTGGGTGGCCGAGAGGGCGCCGTTCTCCACGGCGGCGACGAAGGGCTCGCCGTGGGTGGCCCAGGTGACCTTCGGGGCGCGGATGTTGGGGTTGCCGATCTCCAGGCTCCATTCGCGCACCGCGTAGGAGTGCACGAAGTAGAAGCGGGCGTCGGCGTCGAGGCCGGCGAAGAGCTCGGTGTCCCCGGGCGCGTCGACCGTGTTCCAGCCCATGTGGGGGACGACGGGGGCGTTGAGCGGCTCGACGATGCCGGGCCACTCGTCGAGGCCCTCGGTCTCGACGCCGTGCTCGATGCCGCGCTCGAAGAGGATCTGCATGCCGACGCAGATGCCCATGACGGGGCGGCCGCCGGCGAGGCGGCGGCCGACGATCCAGTCGCCGCGGGCCTCCTTGAGCCCCTTCATGCAGGCGGAGAAGGCGCCGACGCCGGGGACGAGGAGCCCGTCGGCGTTCATCGCCGTGTCGTAGTCGCGGGTGATCTCGACGTCGGCGCCGACGCGGGCGAGCGCGCGCTCGGCGGAGCGCACGTTGCCGAAGCCGTAGTCGAAGACGACGACCTTCTTCGGAGTCGCAGTGCTCATGACCACACGTCCAGTCGCAGCACACCGGCGGTGAGGCACATGGCGGCGCCGATGGAGAGCAGCACGATGAGGCCCTTGGGCATCTGCTGCTTGACGAAGGAGTAGATGCCGCCGAGGAGGAAGAGCCCGACGACGATCAGGATGGTGGAGAGGCCGGTCACGGTTACAGCGCGCCCTTCGTGGAGGGGAGGATTCCGGCGGCGCGCGGGTCGCGCTCGGAGGCGTAGCGCAGGGCCCGGGCGAGCGCCTTGAACTGGCACTCCACGATGTGGTGGGCGTTGCGGCCGTAGGGCACGTGCACGTGCAGCGCGATCTGCGCCTGGGCCACGAAGGACTCCAGGATGTGGCGCGTCATGGTGGTGTCGTACGAGCCGATCATCGGCGCCATGTTCTCCGGCTCGGTGTGCACCAGGTAGGGGCGGCCGGAGAGGTCGACGGTGACCTGGGCGAGGGACTCGTCCAGCGGGACCGTGCAGTTGCCGAAGCGGTAGATGCCGACCTTGTCGCCGAGGGCCTGCTTGAAGGCGGCGCCCAGGGCGAGGGCGGTGTCCTCGATGGTGTGGTGGGAGTCGATGTGGAGGTCGCCGTCGGTCTTGACCGTGAGGTCGAAGAGGCCGTGGCGGCCGAGCTGGTCGAGCATGTGGTCGTAGAAGCCGACCCCGGTCGACACGTCGACCTTCCCGGTGCCGTCGAGGTCTATCTCGACGACGACGGACGTCTCCTTGGTGGTGCGCTCCACGCGGCCTACGCGGCTCATGCGTTCTGCTCCTTCTTCAGCTCACGAACCGCGTCGAGGAACGCGTCGTTCTCTTCGGGGGTGCCGGCGGTGACCCGCAGCCAGCCGGGTACGCCGTTGTCACGGACCAGGACGCCCCGGTCGAGGATCCTCCGCCACGCCTCCTGCGTGTCGGGGAACCGTCCGAACTGGACGAAGTTGGCGTCGGACTCGGTGACCTCGTAGCCGGCCGCGCGCAGCTCGGCGACGAGGCGGTCGCGCTCGGCCTTGAGCTGCTCGACGTACCCGAGGAGGGTGTCGGTGTGCTCCAGGGCGGCGAGCGCGGTGGCCTGGGTGACGGCGGAGAGGTGGTACGGCAGCCGGACCAGCTGCACGGCGTCGACGACGGCGGGGTGGGCGGCGAGGTAGCCGAGGCGGAGTCCGGCGGCGCCGAAGGCCTTGGACATGGTCCGGGAGACCACCAGGTGCGGCCGGCCCTCCAGGAGCGGCAGCAGCGAGGCGCGGTGGCTGAACTCCACGTACGCCTCGTCCACCACGACCAGGGAGGGCTTCGCGGCCTGGGCGGCCTCGTACAGCCGCTCCACGACGGCGGCCTCGACGGCAGTGCCGGTGGGGTTGTTGGGCGAGGTGACGAAGACGACGTCGGGCCGGTGCTCGGCGATCGCGGCCTCGGCGGCCTCGACGTCGATGGTGAAGTCCTCGCGCCGGGGCCCGGAGATCCAGCCGGTGCCGGTGCCGCGGGCGATCAGGGAGTGCATCGAGTACGAGGGCTCGAAGCCGATCGCGGTGCGGCCCGGGCCGCCGAAGGTCTGGAGGAGCTGCTGGAGGACCTCGTTGGAGCCGTTGGCGGCCCAGACGTTCCCGACGGCGACCGGGTGGCCCCCGGTGCGGGTGAGGTAGCGGGCGAGCTCGGTGCGGAGCTCCACCGCGTCCCGGTCGGGGTAGCGGTTGAGGTTCCGGGCGGCCTCGGCGACCCGCTCCGCGATCCGGGCCACCAGGGGCTCGGGCAGCGGGTAGGGGTTCTCGTTGGTGTTCAGCTGGACGGGCACGTCGAGCTGCGGGGCGCCGTAGGGCGACTTGCCCTTGAGCTCCTCGCGGATCGGCAGGTCGTCGATCCCGATCTTGTCGTACGCGTTCACTTGTTCTCGGGCACCTTCCAGCCGAACCTGGCCTTGATCGCCGCGCCGTGGGCCGGGAGGTCCTCGGCCTCGGCGAGGGTGACCACGTGGTGGGCCACGTCGGCGAGCGCGTCGCGCGTGTAGTCCACGATGTGCACCCCGCGCAGGAAGGACTGCACGGAGAGGCCCGAGGAGTGGCAGGCGCAGCCGCCGGTGGGCAGGACGTGGTTGGAGCCGGCGCAGTAGTCGCCGAGGGAGACCGGCGCCCAGGGGCCGACGAAGATCGCGCCCGCGTTGCGGACCCGGTCGGCGAGGGCGGCGGCGTCGGCGGTCTGGATCTCCAGGTGTTCGGCGCCGTAGGCGTCGACGACCTTGAGGCCGTCCTCCAGGTCGGTGACGAGGACGAGCGCGGACTGCTTGCCGGCCAGCGCCGGGGCGATCCGGTCGTCGACGTGCTTGGAGGCGGCGACCTGGGTCTTCAGCTCGGCCTCGACGGCCTCGGCGAGCGCCTCGGAGTCGGTGACGAGGACCGAGGCGGCCATCGGGTCGTGCTCGGCCTGGCTGATCAGGTCGGCGGCGACGTGCGCCGGGTCGGCGGTGGCGTCGGCGAGGACCGCGATCTCCGTCGGGCCGGCCTCGGCGTCGATGCCGATGCGGCCCTTGAGGAGGCGCTTGGCGGCGGCGACGTAGATGTTGCCGGGGCCGGTGACCAGGTCGACGGGGGCGCAGCCGGGCTCGTCGGCGGTGCCGTCGGTGCCGTAGGCGAACATGGCGATGGCCTGGGCGCCGCCGGCGGCGTACACCTCGTCGACGCCGAGGAGGGCGCAGGCGGCGAGGATCGTCGGGTGCGGCAGGCCGCCGAACTCCCTCTGCGGCGGGGAGGCCACGGCGAGGCCCGCGACGCCGGCCTCCTGGGCCGGGACGACGTTCATCACGACGGAGGACGGGTAGACGGCCCGGCCGCCCGGCACGTACAGGCCGACGCGGTCGACGGGGATCCACTTCTCGGTGACCGTGCCGCCGGGCACGACCTGGGTGGTGTGGGTGGTGCGGCGCTGGTCGCGGTGGACCAGGCGGGCGCGCCGGATCGACTCCTCCAGGGCCGCGCGGACGGCCGGGTCGAGCTCGTCGAGGGCGCGGGCGATCGCCTCGGCGGGGACGCGGAGGCCCGGGACCCGCACGCCGTCGAATTTCTCCCCGTACTCGATCACCGCCGCCGCGCCATGATGCCGTACGTCCTCGCAGATGGGCCGCACCGTCTCCAGGGCGGCTTCCACGTCGAACTCGGCACGGGGCAGCAGGTCGCGCAGGGCGGAACCCTCGGGGAGGGCCTCGCCGCGCAGATCGATTCGAGAGATCACGGGTCAATTCTCTCAGACGGCCCACGGCGCCGGACTCCCGTATCACTGGCTGATACACGGCTTGCCGCGCGTCGATACGCGCCACTGTGGCGTCTCCTCGCCACTCCTGACCGTTAGCGTTCAGCCCGTCACAGTGCGGGAAGAACGACTGTACGAATCCACCACACCCGGTGAGCGGAGTGGTGGGAGCGCATCGGGGAGAGCGAGGGGGCGGCAGTGACCGAGCCGCACGAGGACGGGATGCCGGAGGGTCTCACGGGTCCGGAGCGGGCCGTGTGGCAGGCGTTCCGGATCGGCAGGACCTGCGATCTGACGGAGGGGGTGCCGGAGCGGGACGACCCGTTCGGGGAGGCGGTGTGGGGGCCGGAGCGGAGCGTGCGCGCCGACGTGCTGGCGGCGCTGCTGCTCGGCGACCCGACGGCCCGGCCGGGCCGGGTGGCCGCGCTGAAGCTGCGCGGGGTGCGGATCACCGGCGTGCTCGACCTGGCGGGCGGCGCCATAGGGCCGTACGTGGAGCTGCACGGCTGCCGTTTCGACGACGAGGTGCTGCTGCCCGAGGCCCGGTTCGGCACGCTGCGGCTCGTCGGCTGCGCGCTCCCCCGCCTGGAGGCGGCCCGGCTGCACACGGAGGGCGACCTCCATCTGCCGCGCTGCCGGGTGCGGCGCGGCATCCGGCTGACGGACGCGCAGGTCGGCACGGACCTGCTGCTCAACCAGATCCAGGTGTGGCCGGACGGCCGCGGCCGGGCGATCACGGCGGACGGCCTGTCGGTGGCGCAGGACCTCCAGGCCGAGCTGATCGAGACGCACGGCGAGGTCAGCCTGCGCGGGGCGAAGATCGGGGTCTCGCTCAGCCTGCGGGGCAGCGTGCTGCGCGGCGACCGGGGCCGCCGCGCGCTGAACGCCCCGCAGCTGACGGTGGAGCGGACGCTGTATCTGAACGCCGCCTGGGTGTACGAGGGCGACGGCCCGTCCACGGCGACCCCGCCGTACGGCGTGACGCCGCTCCAGGACGCCCGCCGCAAGCCTGCCGAGTTCCACGGCGGGGTGCGGCTCGACGACGGGCGGTTCGGGGACGCGGTGGACCTCAACCACGCCCGCTTCCTGCTGAGCGGGGCCCGCCGGGAGGAGCTGTCGCTGCGCCGGATCATCACCCCGGAGCTGAGGTTCAACGGCGAGCGGCCGGAGGAGGGCCGGGTGGTGCTGAACGGCGCGAAGGTGGTGACGCTGATCGACCTGTCGACCAGCTGGCCGGGCCCCGGCGGCCTCGCGATGAGCGGCTTCGTCTACGAGAACCTCGTGCCGTACGGCCACTTCCCGCTGGCCCGGCGGATCGCCTGGGTGGCGGCGGCGACCCCGGAGTACGCCCCGGAGCCGTACGAACGGCTCGCGGCCGTGCTGCGGGCCAGCGGGGAGGACGCCGACGCCCGGGAGGTGCTCCTCGCCAAGCAGCGGCGCAGACGGGAGACGCTCCCGGTCGCCGGGAAGCTGTGGGGGTACGTCCAGGACTGGACGGTGGCGTACGGCTACCGGCCGGGCCGGGCCGCGCTGTGGATGGCGGTGCTGTGGGCGGCCGGCACGCTCGCCTTCTCCCGGTACGACCCGGTGCCGATCAAGGAGGGCGAGGGCCCGGCGTGGAACGGCACGCTGTACGCCCTGGACCTGCTGCTCCCGGTGATCGCCCTCGGCCAGGACGGCTACTGGAAGCTGGAGGGCGGCTGGCAGTGGACGGCGGCCGCGCTGATCCTGCTCGGCTGGATCCTCGCCACCACGGTGGCGGCGGGCGCGACCCGGCTGCTCAGCAGGGGGTGAGCCGCTCCCCCGGCCGGCGGCGTGGCGGGTGGTGCGGCGGGTGGTGCGGTGGACGGCCGCGCCACCGGCGTGACGGCCAGGGGGAGAGGGGGTGTGATCCGGGTGAAGGCGGGGGCGGACGGCGGGCCTCCGCCCTCGCCCGGTGGGAAGATGCGAGCCGACATGTCCTTCTTCCGCGCCCTGGTCGGCACCGCCCGCTCGGCCCGGCACGCCCCGCGTCTCGCCGCCGGGCTGACGCCGGACGACGACGTGCTGCTGGACGCCCCCGACGGGCGGCTCTCCCCCGCCCTGGTCGCCGCCGCGCTCGGTGACCCGGAGCCCGCGGCGAAGCTGCTCGCGACCACCCGGGACGCCGCCGAGTGGGAGGACCGGGACCGCTACGTGGGCCGGCTCGCCACCTTCGCGTACAGCCGGGGCGAGTGGCTGGACCGGTGGCGGGAGGCCGCGCCGCGGGACCCCGACGCGCTCCTCGTGGCCGCGCAGCTCGCGGTGCGCCGGGCCTGGGAGTCGCCGGCCCGGGCCGAGCGGCTGCGCGAGCTCGCCCCCCTGCTGCGGCCGCTCACCGAGGAGGCCGGGCGCGATCCGGTGCCGTGGCGGCTCGCCCTCGACCACGCGCGCGGCGCGCACGCCGGGCACGCGGTCTTCGAGGGGCTGTGGGCGCAGGCGCTGCTCCGCTCCCCGCACCACTACGGCTGCCATGTCGCCGCCCTGAAGTACCTGTCGGCGCAGTGGTACGGCTCGCAGCGGGCCGCCTTCGACTTCGCGGAGCAGGCCGCCGACGACGCGGCCCCCGGCTCGCTGGTAGGGGCGCTGCCGGTGCGCGCCGCCTACGAGGCGCTGCGCCCGCTGCCGGGCCCGTACCGGGACCGGTCGACGAGGCCGGGCACCGCACCGGCGGGACCGGCACCGGCGGGCACGGGTGCGGACCTCGCGCGGATCGACCGGGCCGCGGACCGGGGCCTGGCGCTGTCGGCCGCCTTCGACGCGGGCGACCCGTGGCCCGCGCAGGGGCGGAACCTGCTGGCGTACGTGCTGGTGGAGCGGGAGCGGTGGGAGGAGGCGCTGGCCGAGTTCGGCCGCACGGGGGCGTACGCCACCTCCTTCCCGTGGGCGGTCGGCGGGCACGATCCGCTGCGGCGGTTCCTCGCCACCCGGGACCGGACGCGGGCGGAGCTGGCGCGCCGGACGCCGCTGTGGGGACGGGCTCGCACAATCCCCGGACGGAGCGGTCCGCGCGGCCATTAGGCTTGGCCGCTGTGACCTCCGCTCGCCTGCCCCTCTTCCCGCTCAACGCGGTGCTGTTCCCGGGCCTCGTGCTGCCTCTCAACGTCTTCGAGGAGCGATATCGCGCCATGATGCGCACGCTCCTGGAGATCGACGACTCCGAGCCGCGCCGGTTCGCCGTGGTGGCGATCCGGGACGGGTCCGAGGTCGCGAGGACCGCGCCCGGGATGCCGGACCCGACGGCCCTGCCCGAGAAGGGCCCGGCGGCCGGCTTCGGACCGGACCCGATCAAGAGCTTCCACCCGGTGGGGTGCGTCGCGGACGCGGCGAGCATCCGGCAGCGCGGGGACGGCTCGTACGAGGTGATGGTCACCGGCACCACCCGGGTGCGGCTGCGCTCGGTGGACGCGAGCGGCCCCTTCCTGACGGCCGAGACCGAGGAACTGCCGGAGGACCCCGGCAAGGAGGCGGAGGCGCTGGCCGAGGGCGTGCTGCGGGCCTTCCGCTCCTACCAGAAGCGGCTGGCGGGGGCGCGGGAGCGGTCGCTGACGACCATGGAGCTGCCCGACGACCCCTCGGTGGTGTCCTATCTGGTCGCAGCGGCGGCCATGGTGGACGTGCCGACGAAGCAGCGGCTCCTGGAGGCGCCGGACACCACGGTCCGGCTGCGCGAGGAGCTGGCGCTGCTGCGGGCGGAGACAGCGGTGCTGCGCCACCTGCCGTCGCTGCCGGCGGTGGAGCTGACGCAGGCGCCGACCCACCCGAACTGACGGACCACCCGAACTGACGGACCGAGGAACCGAGGACGCCCCGTGGCGAAGAAGAAGCAGAAGAACGCCGGAGGCACCCCGGCGACGGTGGCACTGGCCGCAGCCGGGACGGCGTACACCCTGCACGCCTACGAGCACGACCCGGCGACCCCCTCGTACGGCGAGGAGGCGGCGGAGGCCCTCGGCGTCACGCCCGACCGGGTCTTCAAGACGCTGGTGGCGGACGTCGACGGGGAGCTGACGGTGGCGGTGGTGCCGGTCGCCGGCCAGCTGGACCTGAAGGCCCTCGCGACGGCGGTCGGCGGCAAGCGGGCGGCGATGGCCGACCCGGCGGCGGCCGAGCGGACCACCGGCTACGTCCGCGGCGGGATCTCCCCGCTCGGGCAGCGCAAGCGGCTGCGTACGGTGCTCGACTCCTCGGCGTCGGGCCACGCGACGATCTGCGTCTCGGCCGGCCGGCGGGGCCTGGAGGTCGAGCTCTCCCCCGCCGACCTGGCCGCGCTCACCTCTGCGGTGCTCGCCCCGATCGGCCGCGGCTGACGGCTGACCCCCGGTCAGTGCCGGTACGCGTCCCAGGGGCCCTGTTCCGGGTCGCGGGGGCCGAAGACCCCGGTCAGGAGCAGGTGGACGACCGTCGCGGCGAGCGGCCAGGCCAGCATCGCCGCGGCGCCCATCTGGAGCTTCAGCGGGGCGTCGAAGACCACGTTCGGACCGACGGCCTTGGCGTGCGCGATGACGTCGGCGGTCGGCCCCAGCTTCGTCCCCAGCCACCAGGCGAGCAGCGAACCGAGGACGCCGCCGACCGCCAGGCCGAGGACGAGCGGCACCCCGCCCTTGCGGCGGACCAGGAAGACGACGAGCCCGGCGAGCGCGCCGAAGGCGAGCGCGAGGAGGACGAAGGTGCCGTCGGCGCCGATCGCGGCCTCCCCCTCGGAGTTCCGCAGATAGACGCCCTCCCCGTCGGAGATCAGCCGCACGGTGGGGGCCAGCCAGACCCAGAGCGCGCCGAGCACCGCTCCGGCGACCGCGGAGGCGGCCGTCACCACCAGTCCCTGGACGACCTCGGCCGCCGTGATCGGGTCACCGGCCGGCCCCTCGTGCGGCGGGGGCGGAGGCCACCCGGAATCGTGCGGCGGCTGCTGGGAGGGCGTCAGGGGTGCGGTCACCCCGCCATGGTGCCAGGTGTCCCCGCGGGCCGCCTCAGCGGACCGCGGCCCTGCGGTACGCCCAGGTCGCGAGGGCCAGCGACAGCACGCCGACGACCCCGCAGACGGCGAGGTCGAGGGCGACGGCGGCCCAGTCCGGGCGCGGGTCGAAGGCACGGGCCAGGGCCTCGACGCCGTAGGTGGACGGCAGCAGGTCCCGCGCCCAGGCGATCGGCTCCGGCATCCGCTCGGCCGGCAGCACCCCGAGGAGGAGGGCGGCGGACATGCCGAGCTGGCCGAGGAGGGTGGCCAGTTCCTGGCGGGGGGCGAGCAGCCCGAGGGCGGCGCCGAGACCGGAGAGGGCGGCGCCGGAGAGCGGCACGACGGCGGCGAGCAGCCACAGGTGGCCGAGCGGCAGGCCGAAGAGGACGGCGCCGGTGACGGCGGTGACGAGCGTGCCGGGGACGGTGAAGGAGGCGTACGCGCCGGCGGCGCCGAGCACCACGGCGGCGGGCGGCACGGGCAGGGTGGCGTAGTGGTCGAGGCCGCCGTCGGCGCGGAGCCGCCCGAAGTACTGGGCGAGCAGGTTGAGGGCGACGAAGGCGACGACGAGGACGGTGGAGCCGGCCACGACGGCGCGGGCCTCCGAGCCGCCGTCGACGACCCCCCGCATCATGATCATGATGCCGATGGACTGGAAGGTGGCGACGAAGAGCAGCGGGATGCGGGCCACCCGGGCGCGGCTGAGCTGCGCCCGGTAGACGGCGGCGAGGGAGGGCAGCAGCCGGGCGGGCGGGGCGAGGGGCGCGGCCTCCTCGGCGCCCTGGACCCGGGCGGCCTTCACGCCGGCCGGCAGGGCCTCGGCGGGCAGGGTGCTCAACGCGGACAGCTCCTGGGGGTGACGTGCGGCAGGTGGGGGGTCGCGCCGGGGGTGGGAGGGGTGGCGACCGTGCGGGTGCTCACGCTGGTGCTCGCGCGGGTGCTCATGCCTTCACCAGTCCTTCGCGGGCGGCGCCGCCGAGGGCGAGGTAGACGTCCTCCAGGCTGGGCGTGGCGAGGGTGAAGTCGTCGAGGGCCGCGAAGGCGGCGCCGCCGGTGACGGTGGCGACGGCGGCGCGGGCGGCATCGGGGGCGAGGCGGAGGACCCAGCGGCGGCCGGACTCCTGGGCGAGCGCGCGCAGGGCGGCGACCTCGGGGAGGTGGAGCGGGGCGGACTCGCGCCACAGGAGCTCGACGCGGACCTCGTCGGCGACGCGTTCCTTCAGGCCGGCGGGGGTGTCGCAGGCGATCACCCGGCCGCGGTCGAGGACGGCGACCCGGTCGAGGACGGTCTCGGCCTCGATGACGTTGTGGGTGACGAGGAGGACGGTGGTGCCGTCCTCGGCGCGGCGGCGGTCGACGGCGGCCCAGACGGCGCGGCGGGCGACCGGGTCCATGCCGGTGGTGGGCTCGTCGAGGACGAGGACGGGCCGCGGCCCGACCAGGGCGGTGGCGAAGCAGGCGAGCCGGCGCTGGCCGCCGGAGAGCTTCCTCAGCGGCCGGTCGGCGAGTTCGCCGAGGCCCAGCTCGTCGAGGACGGCGTCCCGTCCGGCGCGGGCGTCGGCGGCGCTCAGGCCGCGGAGCCGGCCGGTGGTCTCGGCAGCGAGGGAGACGGTCAGCTCGTCGAGGGCGGTGGACTCCTGGCCGAGGTGGGCGAGGAGTCGGGCGGCGCGCTCGGGGTGGCGGACGAGGTCGTGGCCGAGGAGCGTGACGGAGCCGGAGTCGGGGCGCATCAGCCCGGTCAGCTGCCGGACGAGGGTGGACTTGCCCGCCCCGTTGGGCCCCAGCAGCCCGAAGATCTCGCCACCGCGCACGTCGAGGCTGATCCCGTCGGTGGCGCGCACCTCGGGACTCGCGGGCGCGCCGCGCCTGCCGCGCGTGGCGGGGTACGTCTTGACCAGATCCCGCACCACGCACACCGTACTCACGGGGGGAGAGCCTACGGGGTCGCCGGTCCCGGGGCGGGCGCGGGGGCGGTTTCGGCGGCGGCGCGGACGTCGATCTCGCGCCAGAAGCCGGCGCGGATGGCGTAGCGGTCGTGCTCGTCGATCTGGTCGTCCTTGTGGGCGAGGAGGCCGAACCGGGCGGCGTAGCGGAGCAGTTCGCCGTCGATGCGGTGCGGGATGCGGGGGTAGAGGCCGGAGAGCCGCTGGACGTGGGACTGCTCGGGGAGCCTTTCCAGCCACCGGCGGGCGAACACCTGTCCGACCTCGAAGGGGTCGCCGCCGACGGTGGTGATGTCCTCCTCGCGGTCGGCCCAGCGCTGCTCGGCGCTGGTGAGGTGGGCGAGGGTGGGCAGCGAGGCGGTCTCGGCGGGCTCGCCGAGGGCGGTCGGGGGCCGCTCGACCCAGCCCCGGTCGGAGGACCAGCGCAGCGCGCTCGCCGGCTGGGGCGCGGCGGGGTGCGGGGCGGCGGCGGGGCGCAGCCCGGCGAGGTCCTTGGGGGTGGGGACGGCCTTCCCGGCGGCGGGCGGCGGGACGGCGGCGGACCCGTGGCCGTGCTCGTGGGCGTGCCCGTGGGCCTGTTCGTGGCCGCCGGTGGAGGGGGCGGGTGCCTCGTCGGGGGCCGGGACGCCGTTCCGCGCGGCCGCGGCCTCGGCGGCGCGTTCGGCGGAGGCGAGGGCGGCCTCGGGCAGCGGCGCGGAGAGGATGGCGGCGATCTCGGGGCGGGGCACCGGCGGCGGGGCGCAGAGACCGGTGAGGTCCTTGGCGCGGACGGCCCGGGTGATCCAGCTCCGGTCGAGGACGCGGCGCTCGTCGGCCTCGGCGACCAGGTCCTCGGACTGGTTGTAGTCGCCGTCGGCGGCCTGGACGGCCCAGAGGTGGACGGCGACGCCGTGCTCCTTGGCGGACATGAGGCCGGGCAGCAGGTCGCCGTCGCCGGTGACGAGGACGATGTCGGTGCAGGCGCGGTTGCGGGCCAGCTCGGTGAGTTCGGTGTGCATGGCCGCGTCGACGCCCTTCTGCGCCCAGCGGCCGTCGCTGCGGGTCAGGGCGCCGAGCCGGACGGTGACCCGGGGCATCACGCGCAGCCTGCGGTGTTCGGGCTGGGGCACCCGGTCGGGGGCGCCGTCGAACCAGTAGATCCGCAGCAGCGGGAGGCCGGTCTCGTTCTCGGCCCGTTCCCTGAGCTGCCGGATGAGGCCCGCGTGGTCCACGGTGATGCGGGAGCGGGCCGGTTCTCCGGCGAGCAGGCTGGCGGCGGCCCCCAGCAGATAGCCGGCGTCCACCAGGACGACGCATCGGTCCACGTGCTCCACCTTCTTTCGATCTCGGCCCTGTCGGGATCTCAGGTGTTCCGGGTCCTTCGAGTCTGCCCGACGGGCCGGGGGTTGACGGCCGGAACTGGATCATCGGCGTGGCGGAGCCGCAATCCGCCTCCGCGGGGAGCGTCCTCACGCACCGTAATGATCCAACATGCGGCGGTTTCTCCCGTATGTGAGTCTGACAGCGGCCCTGGCCCCTAGATCCCTTCGAGGAGGCATCATCCCCATGGCCAAGAACCGCAATCAGAACCGTCAGAAGCAGCAGCAGTCGCCGGCCGAGCGTGGCACCCAGCAGGCGCAGCAGTCGTCGATGGAATCCCAGGCCGAGAGCCGCGCCTCCCAGGTCACCCCCGGTGACATGGCGCGGAAGGGCCGTCAGAAGCGCTTCGGCCACAACTGACGCCCGTACGACGGCAAAGGGGCGCGCCCGTGACGACGGGCGCGCCCCTTGCGCGTCTCACACGGGAGTGTCGGGATCTATCCGGCCAGACAGGACGGGCCGAGCAGCACCTTCAGGTCGCCGAAGAGGGCGGGGTCGGCCGTCACCCGGTGCCGGTCGAGGCGGAGCACGGTGGTGGAGCGGGGGCCCTGGAGCTTGATCCGCACCTCGGTGTTGCCCTTGTGGTGGCGGAGGATCTCGTCCAGTCGGCTCACCATCGGCGGAGTGACCTTGAGGGCCGGGATGGTGAGGATCACGGGGGCGTTGGTCCCGGCGTTGGAGAGGTCGGGGACCATCAGCTCCATGGCGACGAGACGGGGGACGTCCTCCCGCTTGTCGAGCCGGCCCTTGACGAAGACGACGGCGTCCTCGACGAGCTGGGTGGAGACCAGCTGGTAGGTGGCCGGGAAGAACATGCACTCGATGGAGCCGGCGAGGTCCTCGACGGTGGCGATCGCCCAGGCGTTGCCCTGCTTGGTCATCTTCCGCTGGAGGCCGGAGATGATGCCGCCGATGGTGACGACCGCGCCGTCGGAGTGCTCGCCGCCGGTGAGCTGGGAGATGCCGGCGTCGGTCTTGTCGGAGAGGACGTGCTCCAGGCCGAAGAGCGGGTGGTCGGAGACGTACAGACCGAGCATCTCGCGCTCCTGCGCGAGCAGGTAGGTCTTGTCCCACTCGTCCTCGGTGAAGGTGACGTCGAGACCGAAGCCGGGCTCGTCGCTCGTCTCGTCGCCCATGCCGCCGAAGAGGTCGAACTGTCCCTCGGCCTCCTTGCGCTTGACCGCCACCACGTTGTCGATCATGGGCTCGTGCTGGGCGACGAGGCCCTTGCGGGTGTGGCCCATGGTGTCGAAGGCGCCGGCCTTGATCAGCGACTCGATGGTCCGCTTGTTGCAGACCACGGCCTCGACCTTGTCGAGGAAGTCGGGGAAGGTGGCGTACTTCCCCTTGGCCTTGCGGCTCTTGATGATCGACTCGACGACGTTGGCGCCGACGTTCCGGACGGCGGTGAGGCCGAAGAGGATGACGTCGTCGCCCTGGGCGGCGAAGTTCGACTCCGACTCGTTCACGTTCGGCGGGAGGACCTTGATGCCCATGCGGCGGCACTCGTTGAGGTAGACCGCGGACTTGTCCTTGTCGTCCTTGACCGAGGTCAGCAGGCCCGCCATGTACTCGGCGGGGTAGTTCGCCTTCAGGTAGGCGGTCCAGTAGGAGACCAGGCCGTACGCGGCGGAGTGCGCCTTGTTGAAGGCGTAGCCGGCGAAGGGGACCAGGACGTCCCAGAGGGCCTGGATGGCCTCGTCGCTGTAGCCGTTCTTCTGGGCGCCGGCCTGGAAGATGGTGAAGTTCTTGGCCAGCTCGTCGGGCTTCTTCTTGCCCATGACGCGGCGGAGGATGTCGGCCTCGCCGAGCGAGTAGCCGGCGATGATCTGGGCGGCCTTCTGGACCTGCTCCTGGTAGACGATGAGGCCGTAGGTGACCGCGAGCACCTCTTCGAGCGGCTTCTCCAGCTCGGGGTGGATCGGGGTGATCTCCTGCTGCCCGTTCTTGCGCAGGGCGTAGTTCGTGTGCGAGTTCATGCCCATCGGGCCCGGGCGGTAGAGCGCGGACACGGCGGAGATGTCTTCGAAGTTGTCGGGCTTCATCAGGCGCAGCAGGGAGCGCATGGGGCCGCCGTCGAACTGGAAGACGCCGAGGGTGTCGCCGCGCTGGAGCAGTTCGAAGGTCTTGGGGTCGTCGAGCGGCAGGGCCAGGAGGTCGAGGTCGATCCCCTTGTTGGCCTTCACCATCTTGACGGCGTCGTCCATGATCGTGAGGTTGCGCAGGCCGAGGAAGTCCATCTTCAGCAGGCCGAGCGACTCGCACTGCGGGTAGTCCCACTGCGTGATGGTGACGCCGTCGGTGTGCCGCACCCAGATCGGGGCGTGGTCGACGATCGGCTCGCTGGACATGATCACGCCGGCGGCGTGCACGCCCATCTGGCGGACCAGGCCCTCGACGCCCTTGGCGGTGTCGATGACCTTCTTCACGTCCGGCTCGTTCTCGTACATCGCCCGGATCTCGCCCGCCTCGCCGTAGCGCGGGTGGGTCGGGTTGGTGATGCCGTCGAGGTCGATGCCCTTGCCGAGGACGTCGGCGGGCATGGCCTTGGTGAGCCGGTCACCCATGGCGTAGGGGTAGCCGAGGACGCGGGCGGAGTCCTTGATCGCGTTCTTGGCCTTGATCTTGCCGTAGGTGCCGATCATGGCGACCTTGTCGGCGCCGTACTTCTCGGTCACGTACCGGATCACCTCGACGCGCCTGCGCTCGTCGAAGTCGATGTCGACATCGGGCATGGAGATGCGCTCGGGGTTGAGGAAGCGCTCGAAGATCAGGCCGTGCGGGATGGGGTCGAGGTCGGTGATGCCCATGGCGTACGCGACGATCGAGCCGGCCGCGGAGCCTCGGCCGGGGCCCACGGCGATGCCCTGGCTCTTCGCCCACATGATGAAGTCGGCGACGACGAGGAAGTAGCCGGGGAAGCCCATCGAGATGATGGTGTCCATCTCGTACTCGACCTGCTTCATGCGGTCCTCGGGGATCCCGTTCGGGAACCGCCGGTGCATGCCCTTCATGGTCTCCGCGCGGAACCAGGTGACCTCGGTGTAGCCCTCGGGGATGTCGAACTTCGGCATGAGGTTCTTGGCCTCGAACATGCCGGTGGTGTCGATCTGCTCGGCGACCAGGAGGGTGTTGGCGCACCCCTCCTGCCAGGCGTCCGAGGAGTCGACGGCGTACATCTCGTCCGTGGACTTCAGGTAGTAGCCGGTGCCGTCGAACTTGAAGCGGTCCGGGTCGGAGAGGTTCTTGCCGGTCTGGATGCACAGCAGGGCGTCGTGGGCGGTCGCCTCGTGCGCGTAGGTGTAGTGCGAGTCGTTGGTGACCAGCGGCGGGATGCCGAGCTTCTTGCCGATCTCCAGGAGGCCGTCGCGGACCCGGCGCTCGATCTCGATGCCGTGGTCCATCAGCTCCAGGAAGTAGCGGTCCTTGCCGAAGATGTCCTGGTACTCGGAGGCCGACTTCAGGGCCTCGTCGAACTGGCCGAGGCGCAGCCGGGTCTGGAGCTCGCCGGAGGGGCAGCCGGTGGAGGCGATCAGGCCCTCGGACCACTGGGAGATGGTCTCCTTGTCCATCCGGGGCCACTTCTGGAGCCAGCCCTCGGCGTAGGCGTCGGAGGAGAGCTTGAAGAGGTTGTGCAGTCCGGTGGCGTTCGCCGCCCAGATCGTCTTGTGGGTGTAACCGCCGGAGCCGGAGACGTCGTCCCGCTTCTGGTGCGGCTGGCCCCACTGGATCTTCCGCTTGTTGCGCCGGGACTCGGGGGCCACGTACGCCTCGATGCCGATGATCGGCGTCACGCCGGCCTTCTTGGCGCTGTGGAAGAAGTCGTACGCGCCGTGCAGGTTGCCGTGGTCGGACATGGCGATGTGCGTCATGCCCATCTCGTTGCACGCGTTGAACATGTCCTTCAGCCGCGCGGCACCGTCCAGCAGGGAGTACTGGGTGTGGACGTGGAGGTGCGTGAAGGGCGGCTTGGTCACGGGGGGTGCCTCCGACGATGAACTTCTGGGGGGACAGCGTCGAAGTCTACGTCGCACGAGTGACAGGAGTCGGGCACCGGGCGGTGCCGTCACGCGTGGTGAGTCAGGGAACACCTGTCCTCATTTGTCATGACCAGTCCCGCACCGGGGGCACCTGCGATGCCTGCCCCCCGGCCCGCCCCCGCCGGGACCGGGCGACGGCGGCCGACGCGGAGGCTTCGTACGGCGCACGCGCGCGTGCCGACCACCAGATCCTCGTGGACCTCTTCCGCACCGGCCGGATTCCGGGGCGGTGAGCCGGATACCGGGGCTGTAAGAAGTCGCACAGGTCCTTCTTAGGGACCCCTTACGGGCCGCCATGGCACACTCGTCCAACAATGGACATGGCAGGGACGCGGCTGAGGGCGCTGCGGGCGGCGGTCTTCACGGCACTGGTCGTGACGCTGTCCGTGGCTTCCCATGTGCTGCTCTCCGGGGTGCCGCTGCCGCTCGGCACGGTCGCCCCGGTCGCCGCCGGCGTCTTCGCCGTGGCGTACGCGCTGGCCGGCCGGGAGCGCGGCTTCGGCCCGATCGCGGGGCTGCTCGTCCCGCTGGAGCTGGCCGCCGACACCCTCTTCACCTCCGGCCAGGCCGTCTGTTACGGCCCCGCCGGCGGGCCGGTCGCCGGCGCGCTGCGGTCGTTCGGGGTGGAGGTGCTGTGCGGCGGGGCCGTCGGCGCCCCGCTGCCCGGGGTCGCGGCGCCCTCGGCCGCCGCGACCGTCCTCTCCTCCCCCGACCCGGCGCTGCCGTGGCTGCTGCTCGCCGCCCATGTGCTGGTCGGCCTCGCGGCGGCCGGCTGGCTGCGCGGCGGGGAGCGGGCCCTCGTGCGGCTGCTCGGTGCGGCGGCGGCCTCGGCCTTCCGGCCCCTGGAGCTGCTCGCGGCCCTGGTGGGCGCGGACCGTCCGGCGGCGCCGGGCCCGGCGCGCCCCGAGCCCCGGCCGCGCCCGTCCCGTACGCGTCTCCTGGTGCACTCCGTGGGGCGGCGGGGACCGCCGCGGGCGGCGCTCGCTCTCGTCTGAGCGCCCGCTCCCCGACCTTCCCCGTCTTTTTCTCCCGGAGATTCACGATCATGAGTGCACGCAACAACCAGGCCAACAAGGCTGCCGCCCGCGAGCGTCTGCGCGCGGAGCGCGAGGCGCAGGCCAAGAAGGACCGGGCCCGCCGGCAGCTGGTCGTCGGCGTCTCGGCGGTGGCCGTGCTCGCCGTCGCCGGCGGCATCGGCTACGCCGTCGTCCAGGCCAACCAGCCCACCGCGTGGGAGGCCGCCGCCGACGCGAAGTCGGTCACGGCCCCGAAGAACACCGAGGGCGAGAACGGCACCACGGTCGTCGTCGGCAAGGCCTCCGCGAAGAAGACCCTGGAGCTGTACGAGGACTCGCGCTGCCCGGTCTGCGCGACCTTCGAGCAGTCGGTCGGCGCCACCGTCGAGAAGGACGTCGAGGCCGGCAAGTACAAGGTCAAGTACGTCGGCGCCACCTTCATCGACAACATGGACCAGGGCGAGGGCTCGAAGAACGCCCTGTCGGCGCTCGGCGCGGCGCTCGACGTGAGCCCGGAGGCCTTCCTCGACTACAAGGCGGCGCTCTACTCGGCGAAGTGGCACCCGGAGGAGAGCGAGGACAAGTTCGCGAAGGACTCCTACCTCCTGGAGGTCGCGGACACGGTCCCGGCCCTGAAGGCCAACGCCGCCTTCAAGAAGAACGTGGAGGAGGGCACCTTCGACGCCTGGGCGATGAAGATGTCGAAGACCTTCGACGAGAGCGGTGTGACCGGCACCCCGACGCTGAAGATGGACGGCAAGACCCTCACGGCGGCGGGCTCGCAGAACCCGCCGCTGACCGTCGAGCAGTTCAACGCCGCGCTCACCCCGGTCCTCGGCGGCTGACTCCTCTCCTCCGCTTCCCGGTCCGCGCGGGCCGGGGAGCGAGGGGCCGCCGGGAGATCGTCGTGAGCGGCGGGCGAAACTCCGGAGAACTTTCCGCTTCCGCCTGTCAACCTTTCATACCCGTCAGTAATCTGACTGGCCGTGACCAGTCACTCCATATCTCCTGCCCCCACGCGGCGCACGGTCGTCAAGGCCGCCGCCGTCACCGCCGCCACCGCGCCCGTGCTCCTCGGCACGGCCGCGCCGGCCCTCGCGGACGCCCCGGCGCCCGCCTTCCTCCACGGCGTCGCCTCGGGCGACCCGCTGCCCGACGGCGTCCTGCTGTGGACGCGCGTCACCCCCTCCCCCGAGGCCGTGCCCGGCTCCGGGCTCGGCGCGGACGTCCGCGTCGACTGGGAGGTGGCCGAGGACCGCTCCTTCGCCCGGGTCGTCGCCTCCGGTGCGGCCACCGCGTCCGCCGCCGCCGACCACACCGTCAAGGCGGACGTCCGCGGACTGCGCCCGGCCACCGCCTACTTCTTCCGCTTCACCGCCGGCGGCACCGTCTCGGCCACGGGCCGGACCCGCACCGCCCCGGCCGCCGACTCCGCGGCCCCGGGCGTCCGCTTCGGCGTGGTGTCCTGCGCCAACTACGAGGCCGGCCACTTCTCCGCGTACCGCCACCTCGCCGCCCGGGGCGACCTGGACGCGATCCTCCACCTCGGCGACTACATCTACGAGTACGCGAGCGGGGTCTACCCGGAGGCGAAGGACACCGTCCGGACCCACGAGCCGCGCCACGAGATCGTCTCGCTGGCCGATTACCGCACCCGGCACGGCCGGTACAAGACGGACCCGGACCTCCAGGCGCTGCACGCGGTCCACCCGGTGGTGGCGATCTGGGACGACCACGAGTTCGCCAACGACGCCTGGACCGGAGGGGCCGAGAACCACACCCCCGGCGCCGAGGGCGACTGGGCCGCCCGGGTCGCCGCCGCCAAGCGGGCCTACTTCGAGTGGATGCCGGTCCGCACCTCCACGGAGGGCACGGTCTTCCGCCGCCTCCGCTTCGGCAAGCTGGCCGATCTGCATCTGCTCGACCTGCGCTCCTTCCGCTCGGCCCAGGCGAAGACGGGCTCCGGCTCGGTCGACGACCCGGAGCGCACGGTCACCGGCCGCGCGCAGCTCGACTGGCTGAAGTCCGGCCTGGCCGGTTCGGACGCCGCCTGGCAGCTGGTCGGCACCTCGGTGATGATCTCGCCGGTCGCCTTCGGCGCGCTGCCCGCGTACCTCCTGGAGCCGCTGGCCGAGCTGATGGGGCTGCCGGTCGAGGGGATCGCGGTCAACGTCGACCAGTGGGACGGCTACACCGACGACCGCAAGGAGCTGCTCGGGCACCTGAGTTCGCGGGCGATCCGGAACACCGTCTTCCTGACCGGCGACATCCACATGGCGTGGGCCAACGACGTGCCGGCCAAGGCGGCCACGTACCCGCTCTCGGCCTCGGTGGCGACCGAGTTCGTGGTCACCTCGGTGACCTCGGACAACCTGGACGACCTGCTGAACGTGGCCCCGGGCACCCTCTCGGTGGTGGCGGCCGGCGCGGTGAGGGCGGCCAACCGGCACGTGAAGTGGGTGGACATGGACCACCACGGGTACGGCGTCCTGGACGTGACCGCGGCCCGCTCGCAGATGGACTACTACACGGTCTCCGACAAGCGCGATCCGGCCGCGACGGCCTCCTGGGCGCGCTCCTATCGGACGCTCAGCGGAACGCAGCGCGTCGAGCGGGTGTACCAGCCGGTCGTCTGAGCGACTATTTTCAGCCATGATCCCTTCTGTTAACGGGAGATCACATGGCTACGGCGGGTGGTGGATCCGGACACGCGAATCCGGACACACCACCCGCCTCCGGCGCGGGTTTCGTTACGTCGGTGTCTCAAACTCCGGGGGCCGCAAGAAATTTTCTTCCGGATGACCCCAATTGTCCTCCGATTGATTGGGCCTGATCACCGCTCAACGGGACATGACATGGACGCGTAATCTCCCCGCCGTGGCGAGGAAGTACCTCCCCACAACCCCCCGCGAGGAGTCACCTGTGCGTGCTCTTGTCCGTATATCGCCGCGTACCTCACGTCGTGTACTCGGCACTGCCGTCCTGGCCGGAACCCTGGCCCTGGCGCCCTTCTCCGCCCCCGTCGTCGCCCAGGCCTCCCCGACCCTGGCCGGCGCCTCCGCCGAGGAGTGCGCCGACGACACGGCCACCCTGTCCGGCGCCCGCAAGGAGAAGGGCGCCGACACCCACGCCAACGAGCCGAACGAGGTCTCCGCCTCCCAGGCCAAGGCCATGGACGCCGACCTGAGCAAGAAGCTCTCGGCCCTGAAGTCGAGCGGCCGGCTCTCCGCCGCGGCCGCCACCGCCGGCGGGACCATCCCGGTCTACTTCCACGTCGTCCACAGCGGCACGACCGGCAAGCTGAGCTCCACGGACATCAACAACCAGATGAACGTGCTCAACGCGGCCTTCGGCGGCCAGGGCACCGGCAACGTGAACACCGGCTTCCAGTTCTCGCTCGCCGGCACCACCTACACGGACAACGCCTCCTGGTACAACCTGGCCTCCGGCTCCACCGCCGAGAAGGACATGAAGCAGTCCCTCCGCCAGGGCGGCGCGAACGCGCTGAACATCTACACCGCCAACCTCAGCGGCGGCCTGCTCGGCTGGGCGACCTTCCCGTCCTCGTACAACTCCAACCCGTCCATGGACGGCGTGGTCCTGCTCGACGCCTCCCTCCCGGGCGGCTCGGCGGCCAACTACGACGAGGGCGACACCGCCACCCACGAGGTCGGCCACTGGATGGGCCTCTACCACACCTTCCAGGGCGGCTGCAACGGCAACGGCGACTACGTCGACGACACCCCGGCCGAGAAGTCCCCGGCCTACGAGTGCCCGACCGGCCGTGACTCCTGCGCCCGCAAGTCCGGCGCGGACCCGATCCACAACTTCATGGACTACACGTACGACGCCTGCATGTACCAGTTCACCACCGGCCAGGTGACCCGCATGAACGACCACTGGACCGCGTACCGCGCCTGACGGCCCGTCCGCGCACAGTGAACGGCCCCCGGGGGAATCCCCCGGGGGCCGTCCCCGTCACTCCTCCCCGCCGAGCCCGTCGAGGAAGTCGAGGGCGATCGCCCAGGTCCGCTCCGCCGCCTCGGAGTCCCAGTCCGGCAGCTCCGGGTCCGTGTACACGTGCCCGGCCCCCCGGTAGCGGTAGACCTCCACGTCGGCCCCCGCCCTGCCCATCTGGAGGTACCAGGACGACAGCCAGTCGTCCGTCTCGAACGGGTCGGGCTCGGCCACGTGCAGCTGGACGGGGAGCTCGTCCACCGAGGCGTTCGGCGCCAGGTCCGAGGTGCCGTGGAGCAGCAGCAGCCCGCGCGCCTTCTCGTCGCCGAGCGCCAGGGTCTGCGCGACCGAGGCGCCGAAGGAGAAGCCCGCGTAGACCAGACCGCGCTCCGAGTAGGGGGCGGCGGCCAGGACCGCGCGCTTCAGCAGCTCGTCCGAGCCGATCTCGTCCTTCTTCGCCATGCCCTCCTCCACCGAGTCGGTGGTCCAGCCGTCGAAGAGGTCCGGCACCCACACCTGGTGGCCGGCGGCCCGCAGCCGGTCGGCGGCGGCCTCCACGGCCGGGCGCTTCCCGTACACCGAGTGGAAAAGCATGATGTCCATCCCGCCATCCTGCCACCCGCCCCCGACAGGCCGCGGGAACCCCCAGGTCAGCGCAGCGAGCGGACGTCCAGGTGGCGCAGCACCCGGTCGACCACCTCCGGGTCGGCGCCCGGCTCGCTGCGCGCCGAGAGCACCGCGTGCCGCGCGGCGGACATCATCTCCCGCTGGATCGCCTGGAGCCGCTTCACCCGCTCGACCCGCTCGGTGAACGCGGCCCGCCGCTCCTCGTCCACCATGTCCGGGCTGATCCGCGCCCCGATGTCGAAGGCCCCGCGCTGGAGCCGCTCGGCGACCTCCTCGGGCAGCTCCTCGACCTCCTCGATCTCCTTCAGGCGCCGCTTGGCGGCCTTGGCGGCCCGCAGCGCCAGCTCCCGCTCGAAGGCCCGCTCGGCGTCGGCGTCGGCCTTCACCCCGAGTCTGCGGACCAGCCACGGCAGGGTGAGCCCCTGCACCACCAGGGTGGCGAGGATCACGCAGAAGGCGAGGAAGATCAGCTCGTCCCTGCCGGGGAAGGGCGAACCGTCGTCGGTGGTGAGGGGGATGGCGAGGGCCAGCGCGACCGAGGCCACCCCGCGCATCCCCGACCACCACATGACGACGGTCTCCCGCCAGCTCGTCGGGATCTCCTCGTCGACGTCCCGCCGGTCGTGCAGCTTCTGCGCCAGCCAGCCGGCCGGCAGCAGCCACAGCAGCCGGACCCCGACGACCACGCCGACGACCGCCGCGCCCCAGCCGAGCATCTCGCCCACGTGCCCCTCGGCGACGCCGAGGACGTGGATGAGCTCCAGGCCGATGAGACCGAAGGCGATGCCGGTGACCAGGGTGTCGACGATCTCCCAGAAGGTCTGCCCGGCGAGCCGCCCCATCACGTCGTCGGCGTCGACCGCGTACTCGGCGAGGAAGAGCGCGGTGACCAGGACCGCGAGGACACCGGAGCCGTACAGCTCCTCGGCGAGGACGTAGGAGACGAAGGGCACGAGGAGGGTGAGCCCGGTCTGCAGGGTGGCGTCGCCGAGGAAGCCCATGAGCTTGTTCGCGACCCAGCCGAGGGCGAGGCCGACCACGATCGCCACCACCGCCGAGAGGGCGAACTCCCCCAGCGCCTCGGGCCAGGAGAACTCGCCGCTCACCACGGCGGCGATCGCCACGTGGTACAGCACGATCGCGGTCACGTCGTTGAAGAGCCCCTCGCCCTCCAGGATCGACACCAGCCGCCGGGGCAGCTCGAGCGAGCCGGCCACGGCGGTCGCCGCGACCGGGTCGGGCGGGGCGACGAGGGCGCCGAGCGCCAGCGCGGCGGCGAGCGGAATGCCCGGCACCAGCGCGTTCGCGACCGCGCCGACGGCGGCCGTGGTCACGAAGACCAGGGCCACCGCCAGCAGGAAGATCGGCCGCCGGTTCGCCGCGAACTGCCGCCAGGAGGTCCGCTGCACCGAGGCGTACAGCAGCGGCGGCAGCACCAGCGGAAGGATGAGCTCGGGCGGGATGTCGACGTTGGGCACGAAGGGCAGGAAGGCCAGCACGATCCCGAGGAGCGTCATCAGGACGGGCGCGGGCAGCCCCAGCCGGTCACCCAGGGGGACGGTGAGCACCGCCCCGAGCAACAGCAAGAACAGCAGGGCGAGCTGGTCCACGGTGTCCCCTTGAGCCGGTCCAAGATCGAAGGAATATCATAAAGAGGACATTCCGACCAGTCGTGAGGAGGGTGTCATGCTGAAGCAGACCATCGGGCGTCGCGCGGCGGCCCTGGTGCTCGCCGTCGCCGGTGTGCTCGGCGCCGGCTCGGCCGCGCTGGCGTCACCCCACCCGCCCACCAACGGCGGAAACGGCGGAGGCCAGAGCGGTCAGTGCACCGGCCCCGTCGCCGAACGGCCGCACGGCTGCCACACCTGGAAGTAGCCGACGCCGAAACGCCGTGCCCGGACGCGCCGCGAACGCCGTCCCGGGCAGCCCCGAGGGCCCGCGTCCCACCGGACCGGGCCCCTGTCGCGTCCGGGAGCCGTCAGAGCACCCGGCGCATCGCCCGGTGCGGGATGCCCGCGTCCGGGAACTCGCCGCCGTACGCCACGTAGCCCAGCCGCTCGTAGAAGCCGAGGGCGTGGGTCTGCGCGTGCAGGTCGACGGCGGTGAGACCGCGCTCGCGGGCAGCGTCCTCGATGGCCCGGACCAGCGCCGCGCCGACGCCGAGACCGCGCGCCGCACCGGCGACCGCGAGCCGGCCGAGCGAGCCGACGGAGGCGTCCCCTCCGGTCTTGCCGGTCGCGTCGGCGCCGTGCAGCAGCCGCCCGGTGCCCAGCGGCACGCCGTCCGCGCGGACCGCGAGGACGTGCACGGCGGTGGCGTCGTACGTGTCGTACTCGATCTCCGCCGGGACGCCCTGCTCCTCGACGAAGACCTCACGGCGCACCGCGAAGCACGCCTCCCGGTCCTCGTCGGCGACGGCCTCGCGGACCGTGTACGCCCCGCTCACCGGCTCTCCGCCTCGATGCGGTCGAGCGCGGTTCGGAGGTCGGCCGGATAGGTGGAGGAGAACTCGACCCACTGTCCGTCGCCGGGGTGCTCGAAGCCCAGCCGGACCGCGTGCAGCCACTGGCGGGTCAGCCCGAGGCGCTTGGCCATGGTCGGGTCGGCGCCGTAGGTGAGGTCGCCGACGCAGGGGTGCCGGTGGGCCGACATGTGCACCCGGATCTGGTGGGTGCGGCCGGTCTCCAGCTTGATGTCGAGCAGCGAGGCCGCCCGGTACGCCTCGATGAGGTCGTAGTGGGTGACGGACGGCTTGCCGTCGGCGGTCACGGCCCACTTGTAGTCGTGGTTCGGGTGCCGGCCGATCGGCGCGTCGATGGTGCCGCTCAGCGGGTCCGGGTGGCCCTGCACCAGCGCGTGGTAGCGCTTGTCGACCACGCGCTCCTTGAACTGGCGCTTGAGCGAGGTGTACGCGTACTCCGACTTGGCGACCACCATCAGGCCGGAGGTGCCGACGTCGAGGCGGTGCACGATGCCCTGGCGTTCGGCGGCGCCGGAGGTGGAGATCCGGTAGCCGGCGGCGGCGAGGCCGCCGATGACGGTGGTGCCGGTCCAGCCGGGGCTCGGATGGGCCGCCACCCCGACCGGCTTCATGATGACGACGATGTCGTCGTCGTCGTGGACGATCTCCATGCCCTCGACGGGCTCGGCGACGATCTGCACGGGCGCCGGGGCGCCGGGCATCTCGACCTCCAGCCACGCACCGCCGCTGACCCGCTCGGACTTGCCGACGACGGAGCCGTCGACCTGGACCTTCCCCGCCGCGGCGAGCTCGGCCGCCTTCGTACGGGAGAACCCGAACATTCGGGCGATGGCGGCGTCGACGCGCTCGCCCTCCAGGCCATCGGGAACGGGCAGGGTGCGGATCTCGGGACTCGTGCTCACCCGTCGAGTATGCCTTGTGCCGGGAGTGCTCGGTCCTGCGTGCTCAGTCCTTGTGGACGGTGCCGTCCGGGTCCAGGCCCCGGAAGGACAGGATGACGATCAGAATGCCGCCGCAGACGATCGCCGAGTCGGCGAGGTTGAAGACGGCGAAGTGCGCCGGGGCGATGAAGTCCACGACCGCGCCCTCGAAGACGCCCGGCGAACGGAACAGCCGGTCGGTGAGGTTGCCCAGCGCGCCGCCGAGCAGCAGCCCGAGCGCGATCGCCCAGGGCAGGCTGTAGAGCTTCCGGGCCAGCCGGACGATCACCACGATGACGGCCGCCGCGATGCAGGTGAAGACGATGGTGAACGCCTCGCCCATGCCGAAGGCCGCGCCCGGGTTCCGGATCGCCTCGAAGCGGAGCAGGTCGCCGATCACCTTGATCGGCTCGCGGCCCTCCAGCTTCTCCACCACGACGATCTTGCTGCCGAGGTCGATCAGATAGGCGAGCACGGCCACCACGAAGAGGGCGACGATCCGCCGCCTCCCCTTGGGCCGCTCCTCGGCCTCCGCCGCATCCGGTGCTGAATCCGGCGTACCGATGACGCTCTCCGTCTCTGCCACGTGAGTGAGTCCCTCGTACCTCGTTGCCTGACCGTGCCCCGAGGGTACGGCACAGACGTACGAGACCGGCAGTCCGAGCCGCCGGTCCCGCCGAAGCCGGTGCCTAGCCGCGCCGCTCCTGCTTCTGCTTGTCCTCCACGCAGAGGGTGGCGCGGGGGAAGGCCTGCATCCTGGCCTTGCCGATGGGCTTGCCGCAGACCTCGCAGAGGCCGTACGTGCCCGCGTCGAGCCGCTCCAGGGCGTGCTCGGTCTGCTCCAGCATCTCCCGGGCGTTCGCCGCCAGGGCCAGCTCGTGCTCGCGCGTGATGTTCTTGGTGCCGGTGTCGGCCTCGTCCTGGCCGGCGCCGTCGCCGGAGTCCCGCATCAGACCGGTCAGCTCCTCCTGGGAGTGGGCCAGCTCGCTGCGCAGCCGCAGCACCTCGGCCTGGAGCTCGCTGCGGGCCTCGGCGACCTCGTCCGGCGTCCACGGGTCCTCGCCGGGCCGCACCGCGAGCTCACCCGTACGCGCCGGGGGCACGGCCGCCTCGTCCTCGGCGGTCGTGACGCCACCCGCGGTCTTCTTCGCTGCCACCGTCCTGGCTCCTGTCTGCTTCTTCGTGCCCGCGGCCTTGCGGCCCGAGGCCTTCTTCACGGTCTTCTCCACGGACTCCGCCGCGGAGTGGTTCGCTCCCGGGGCCGCCGCCCCGCCGGCGGCGGTCTCCCCGACGGCCGCCTTCTTCGCGGCCTTCCGGGCCGCGGGCTTCTCCGCCGTGGCCTTCTTCGCGGTCTTCTCGGCCGCGGTCGCCTTCTTCGCGGGGCTCTTCGAGGTCTTCGCGGCCTTCGGGTCCTTCCCCGCGGGGGCCTCCGCCTCCGCCTCTGCGGCGGTCTCCGCCGCGGGCGCGCGGGACGGGGCCGCCTTGGTGGCGGCCTTGCCGGCCGCCCGCTTCCGGACGGAGGCCTTCGCCGGGGCGCCGTCCGGGGCCTCGGGGTCGCCCGGGGAACCGGTGGCCCCGGGGTCCCCGGCGGCGGCCGGGGACTGCTTCGCGGCGGTCTTCTTCGCCACCATGTCGCGGCCCCTTCACATTTTGTGATCTTGCTCGCGCATCGTGCTGGGACGATAAATCGGCCCAAGGCGCGCGGCAACGGGGCACGCCGCCCATTCCGCCCGCCCCGCGGCCCTCGGCGCACACCCGTCGGAACAGGTGCCCAACTCCCCGCCGGGATATCCGCCCGGCCGCTCCCCCACACGGCCCCCGGGAACCCCGGACCGCCCCCTGTGCCATTCGGGTCACCGGTAAACCGGTCGGCCCGGCGCCCCCGCGCCCCGTACACTGGCCTCAGCGAGAGGCATCGATGGGGACCAGTAGCGTCGTACGCGAGCCATGAGCGACCCGGGGACGGTGAGAGCCCGGGGGCGAGCCCGATGCGAAGCATCACCCCGGAGCTGCCGGAAGAAAGCCGCGTGGACACGCACCACGAAGCGCGGTGACTAGACCCGGTGTCGCGACCCCAATGAGGGGGCTCAGGGCGGACACGCCCGGGGCCAAGGAGGGTGGTACCGCGGGAGCGCTGCTCTCGTCCCTCCGACGGAAGCACGCAACGTCCGTCCGGAGGAGAGTCCGCCGCATGACCACGCCGCAGTACCGCCAGGTGCCCGCCCAGGTCGACCTGTCCGCGCTCGAGCACGCCGTGCTCGACTTCTGGCAGGAGAACAAGGTCTTCGCGAAGACCCTGGAGCAGTCCGAGGGCCGCCCCGAGTGGGTGTTCTACGAGGGCCCGCCGACCGCCAACGGCATGCCGGGCGCCCACCACATCGAGGCCCGCGTCTTCAAGGACGTCTTCCCGCGCTTCCGCACCATGCGCGGCTACCACGTGGCCCGCAAGGCCGGCTGGGACTGCCACGGCCTCCCGGTCGAGCTCGCCGTCGAGAAGGAACTCGGCTTCTCCGGCAAGAAGGACATCGAGGAGTACGGCATCGCGGAGTTCAACGCGAAGTGCCGCGAGTCGGTGACCCGCCACACCGACGCCTTCGCCGAGCTCACGACCCGGATGGGCTACTGGGTCGACCTCGACGACGCCTACCGCACCATGGACCCCTCGTACATCGAGTCGGTCTGGTGGTCGCTCAAGCAGATCTTCGACAAGGACCTGCTCGTCCAGGACCACCGCGTCGCCCCCTGGTGCCCCCGCTGCGGCACCGGCCTCTCCGACCACGAGCTGGCCCAGGGCTACGAGACCGTCGTCGACCCCTCGGTCTACGTCCGCTTCCCGCTGACGTCCGGCCCGCTCGCCGGGCAGGCCGCGCTCCTCGTCTGGACGACGACCCCCTGGACGCTGGTCTCCAACACGGCCGTCGCCGCCCACCCCGAGGTCACCTACGTGGTCGCCACGGACGGCGACGAGAAGATCGTCGTGGCCGAGCCGCTGCTCGACAAGGCCCTCGGCGAGGGCTGGGTCACCACCGGCGAGTCCTTCACCGGCGCCGAGATGGAGCGCTGGACCTACCAGCGCCCCTTCGAGCTGGTCCCCTTCGACGCCCCGGCCCACTACGTGGTCAACGCCGAGTACGTCACCACCGAGGACGGCACCGGTCTCGTCCACCAGTCCCCCGCCTTCGGCGAGGACGACCTCAAGGTCTGCAAGGCGTACGGCCTGCCGGTCGTGAACCCGGTCCGCCCCGACGGCACCTTCGAGGAGGACGTGCCGCTGGTCGGCGGCGTCTTCTTCAAGAAGGCCGACGAGGCGCTCACCGCCGATCTCGAAGCCCGCGGCCTGCTCTACCGGCACATCCCGTACGAGCACAGCTACCCGCACTGCTGGCGCTGCCACACGGCCCTGCTCTACTACGCGCAGCCGTCCTGGTACATCCGTACGACCGCCGTCAAGGACCGGCTCCTGGAGGAGAACGAGAAGACCAACTGGTTCCCGGACTCCGTCAAGCGCGGCCGCTTCGGCGACTGGCTCACCAACAACGTCGACTGGGCCCTCTCCCGCAACCGCTACTGGGGCACCCCGCTGCCCATCTGGCGCTGCGAGGACGGCCACCTGACCTGCGTCGGCTCGCGCGCGGAGCTCACCGAGCTGACCGGCACCGACCAGTCGGAGCTCGACCCGCACCGCCCGTTCATCGACGCGGTCACCTTCCCGTGCCCCAGCTGCGCGAAGACCGCCACGCGCGTGCCCGAGGTCATCGACGCCTGGTACGACTCGGGCTCCATGCCGTTCGCGCAGTACGGCTACCCGTACAAGAACAAGGAACTGTTCGAGTCCCGCTACCCGGCGCAGTTCATCTCCGAGGCCATCGACCAGACCCGCGGCTGGTTCTACACCCTGATGGCGGTCGGCACCCTCGTCTTCGACAAGTCGTCCTACGAGAACGTGGTCTGCCTCGGCCACATCCTCGCCGAGGACGGCCGCAAGATGTCCAAGCACCTCGGCAACATCCTCCAGCCGATCCCGCTGATGGACCAGCACGGCGCCGACGCCGTGCGCTGGTTCATGGCCGCCGGCGGCTCCCCCTGGGCGGCCCGCCGGGTCGGCCACGGCACCATCCAGGAGGTCGTCCGCAAGACGCTCCTCACCTACTGGAACACGGTCGCCTTCCAGGCCCTCTACGCCCGTACGTCCGGCTGGGCGCCGTCCGCGGCCGACCCGGCGCCGGCCGACCGCCCGGTCCTCGACCGCTGGCTGCTCTCCGAGCTGAACACGCTGGTCGCCGAGACGACCGAGGCGATGGAGGCGTACGACACCCAGCGCACCGGCAAGCTGGTCTCGGCCTTCGTCGACGACCTGTCCAACTGGTACGTGCGCCGCTCCCGCCGCCGCTTCTGGCAGGGCGACAAGGCGGCCCTGCGGACCCTGCACGACGTCGTCGAGACCGTCACCCGCCTGATGGCCCCGCTGACCCCCTTCATCACGGAGCGGGTCTGGCAGGACCTCGTCGTCCCGGTGACGCCGGACGCCCCCGAGTCGGTCCACCTCGCGACCTGGCCGGAGGCCGACGCGGCGCTCATCGACGGCACGCTCTCCGAGCAGATGCTCCTCGTCCGCCGCCTCGTCGAGCTGGGCCGTGCCACGCGTGCCGAGTCCGGCGTGAAGACCCGCCAGCCGCTCTCCCGCGCGCTGGTGGCGGCGAACGGCTTCGCGGCGCTCTCCCCCGAGCTCCAGGCCCAGATCACGGAGGAGTTGAACGTCTCCTCCCTGGCCTCCCTCTCCGAGGTCGGCGGCTCGCTGGTCGACACCACGGCCAAGGCGAACTTCCGCGCCCTCGGCAAGCGCTTCGGCAAGGGCGTCCAGGACGTGGCGAAGGCGGTCGCCGCGACCGACGCGGCGGCGCTGGCGCTGGCGCTGCGGGACGGCGAGGCGCCGCTGACGGTGAACGGCGAGACGATCACCGTCACCCCGGAGGAGATCATCATCACGGAGACCCCGCGCGAGGGCTGGTCGGTCGCCTCCGACTCCGGCGCGACGGTCGCCCTGGACCTGGAGATCACCCCCGAGCTGCGGCGCGCCGGCCTCGCGCGCGACGCGATCCGCCTCATCCAGGAGGCCCGCAAGAACAGCGGCCTCGACGTCGCGGACCGCATCGCGCTCCGCTGGACGACCACGTCGCCGGAGACGGCGGAGGCGCTGACGGCCCACGCGACCCTCATCGCGGACGAGGTCCTGGCGACGGACTACGCCGAAGGCGCCCCCACGGACTCCTACGGCCCCCCCTTCACCGACGAACCCCTCGCCCTCACCTTCCACCTCCACAAGGCGTAACCCCACCGCAAGGGCCCCGCACCCAAAGGTGCGGGGCCCTTCCGTATCCCCACCCCACCCGGTTCCGGCACCGCCGTTCCGTTGTGGGCAGGCGTTCCGCTAGGGCGATGGGGGTCCCCCCTGCTCGAGCGAAGCCGAGAGCTTGGGGGAGGGTGGGCACAACGGAACGGCACCCTTTGCGGGTGCTTCCGCTTCTGCGCCTGGACCTGCACCGGTACGGAGCCGTACATCGTGGTGCGGGTCCAGGCGCAGGAAGCCGAGGCGCGGCAGAGGGCGCCGTCCCTGTGCCCACCCGTCCCGCCCTAGCGGGACGTATGCCCACAGGGACGCCGGGCGCAGGGTGGGCACCGCCCTGGCGGGACGTATGCCCACAGGGGCGACGGGCGCGCAGACCGCACCGGGGCCAGGCCCCGCGCCGGGGCCTGCGGGTGGGCACCGCCCTGGCGGGACGTATGCCCGCAGGGACGGCGAAGGGCCAGGTGCCTGGAGGTGATCCAGGTCCTGGCCCTTCGGCTGCCGACGGCTACGTGCTCAACGCACGCTCAGGCGCCGCCTCAGTTGTCGTCCTCGTCGATCAGAAAGCCCCGCATCGGCGCCGGCGCCTGCTGCATCGGCTGCGGCGCCTGCGGACGGACCGGAGCCATCGGCTGGGTCATCGCCGGGGACATCTGCTGCTGGCCGCCGTAGGACGGGGCACCGCCCATGGACGGACCGCCGCCCATCGGACCGTTGCCACCGTAGGACGGCGCACCCGCACCGGCCGACGCCATGGACGGGGCCGGCGGCAGCGAGGCCGTCGCCGGGGTCCGCGGCGGAGCCAGCGAGTCGTCCGCCTGGGTCTCCAGCTGACGCAGCTGGGACTCCAGGTAGGACTTCAGACGGGTCCGGTACTCGCGCTCGAAGCCCCGCAGGTCCTCGACCTTGCGCTCCAGCGTGGCGCGGGCGGACTCCAGGGAGCCCATCGCGACGCGGTGCTTCTCCTGCGCGTCCCGCTCCAGAGCGTCCGCCTTGGCGCGGGCGTCCCGCTCCAGGCCCTCGGCGCGCGAGCGCGCCTCGCCGACGATCTTGTTTGCCTCGGAGCGGGCCTCGGCGATCGCCTGGTCGGCGGTCTGCTGGGCCAGCGAGAGGACACGCGCGGCGCTGTCGCCACCGGGCTGCTGCGGAGGCTGCTGCTGCTGCATCTGCTGCTGCTGCGGGTGGCCCATGGGGCCGCCCTGCATCGGGCCGGGACCCATCGGACCGCCCTGCATCGGGCCGGGACCCATGGGTCCGCCCTGCATGGGGCCGGCGGGAAGCTGAGGAGCACCGGAAGGCAGCTGCGGCGGGCCCATCTGCGGCGGCTGCTGCTGGACCGGCGGACCGGATATGGCGGCGGGCACCGGGGCGCCGGGTCCGACGGGACGGTCCTGCGGCTCCGGGGGCTTGCGCATGGCCTGCTGCTGGTTCTGCGCGGCGGCACGCGTGGCCGCGGCCAGCTTGGCGCGCAGGTCCTCGTTCTCGCGGAGCAGGCGGGTCAGCTCGGCCTCGACCTCGTCGAGAAAGGCGTCGACCTCGTCCTCGTCATAGCCTTCTCGCAGTCGGACGGTCGTGAACTGCTTGTTCCGCACGTCCTCAGGGGTCAGCGGCATCTCTTCTTCACCTCTACGTAGTCGTCGGCAGTCGGCAGGACCGTATCGTCCACGCTCACCTCGCGAGGGAGTTCACGACGGAGATGAGGATGTAGACGATGATCATCAGAACGAAGAAGGACAGGTCGAGTGCCACGCCCCCGAGACGAAGCGGCGGGATGAGCCGCCGCAGGAGCTTGAGCGGTGGATCGGTGACAGTGTAGGTGGCCTCCAGAACGACCACCATCGCCTTACCGGGTTGCCATGAACGGGCGAACTGGAAGACGTAGTCCATGACCAGCCGGAAGATCAGGAAGACGAGGAAGCACATCAGCGCGATGTAGACCACCTGTAGTGCGACGCCCATCCCGCTGTTCCCTCTCCCCTGGCTCTCGTGTGCTCAGCTTGCTCCGGCCGCTTCCCCGCAGCCGGTCCGTCCGGTTTCGTTCTCAGCTCTGGTTGAAGAATCCGCCCTCTGCGATCCGGGCCTTGTCCTCCGCCGTGACATCGACGTTAGCAGGCGACAACAGGAACACCTTCTGCGTCACGCGCTCAATGCTGCCATGGAGCCCGAAGACGAGTCCGGCGGCAAAGTCGACAAGTCGCTTCGCGTCCGTGTCGTCCATCTCCGTGAGGTTCATGATCACCGGGGTACCCTCACGGAAGTGTTCCCCGATGGTACGGGCCTCGTTGTAGGTCCGGGGGTGGAGCGTGGTGATGCGGTACGGCTCCCGCTCGGACACGACCTTGGGCATGATCACCGGTGCGTTCTTCTCCAGGCTCGGGCGTTCGGGTGTGATGGATGCCACGGGGGCAATTCGGGCCGGACGTCCACTTTCGGCGAGTACCGGGGCAGAGTGGGCGACCGGTTCCCGGGGGGCCGGCGGGGCCACCACACGCACGGGCTCCTCACGCTCGATCTGGCGCGGGGGGGTGTGGCGCCGCTCCCTCTCGGGCTCCGGCTCCAGCTCGGGTTCGAAGTCGTCGTCGGGGTCGAAGCCCCGGCCGTCGTACCCATCGTCCTCCACGAGACCGAGGTAGACCGCCATCTTGCGCATCGCGCCGGCCATGCTCCGATTCCTCCGCTCTGTGGTGGATCGGCCTCGTCACCAAGTGCCCGCGATCCACGTGGTCACCCCGCCGTTCGCGGAATGACCATATTTTCTGCTGTGGTCCGACCTGCTTCGCGACGTTACCCGAGCTTCGGGCGGTCTCCGAGTACCGCCGTACCGACGCGTACGTGTGTCGCCCCGGCGGCGATGGCGTCCTCGAGGTCCGCACTCATTCCCGCTGACACCATGTTCGCAGCCGGACGGGTCGCGCGCAGGGCAGTCGACAAATCCATCAGCCGGTCGAACGCGGCCCGTTGCCGCCCGGCGTACTCCCCGACGAGCGGGGCGACGGTCATGAGCCCGGCGAGCCTCAGCCCGGGGGCCTCGTCGAGGGCGGCGGCCAACTCCTCGATCCCGTCGGGCGCGACACCGCCGCGGTCGCCCCGCCCGCCGGCCTCGGCGTCGAGGGCGACCTGGATCAGGCAGCCGAGCTCCCGCCCGGCCTTCCCGGCCGCCGCGGAGAGCGAGGAGACGAGTCGGAGCCGGTCGACGGACTGCACCACATCGGCATAACCCACCACGGATCTGACCTTGTTGGTCTGCAACTGACCGACGAAGTGCCAGCTGAGATCGAGATCGGCGCAGGCGGCCGCCTTGGGCGCGGCGTCCTGGTCGCGGTTCTCCGCCACGTGGCGCACCCCGAGTCCGTGCAGGATCCGCACATCGCTCGCGGGGTAGGTCTTGGTGACGACGATCAGGGTGACCTCCTCGCGGGGTCGCCCGGCGGCGGCGCAGGCGGCGGCGATCCGCTCCTCCACCCGTGCCAGGTTCTCCGCGAGTTCGGCCTTACGGTCCGTCATTCCTCTTACCTGCCCAACCAGACATATCCCGCGAGTCGCCCGGTGGTGCGGTCGCGGCGGTACGAGTAGTGGTCGCCGGACTCCAGGGTGCAGACCCCGGTGTCCTCGACGTCGGTCACGCCGAGCCGGGCGAGCTGGGCCCGGACCCCGGCGGCGACGTCGACGGCGGGGGTGCCCCAGGAGGTCTCCGCGTACGCGTCGGGTTCGACGGCCGCGACCTCGGCGCGCATCGTCTCGGGGACCTCGTAGCAGCGTCCGCAGACGGCGGGGCCGGTGCGGGCGGTGATCCGGGCGGGCTCGGCGCCCAGTTCCACCATGGCCTCGACGGCGGCGGGGACGACTCCGGCGATCATGCCGGGCCGCCCGGCGTGGGCGGCGGCGGCGACCCCGGCTACCGGGTCGGCGAGGAGGACGGGGACGCAGTCCGCGGTGAGGACGGCGAGGCCGAGTCCGCGGCGGGTGGTGACGACCGCGTCGACGGCGGGGACGGCCTCGCCGTGTTCCCAGGGGCCGTCGACCACGGCGACGTCGGCGCCGTGGACCTGGTTCATCCAGACGACGAGGTCCGGGTCGAGGCCGAGGCCTGCGGCGGCGCGGGCCCGGTTGGTCCGTACGGCCTCCGGGTCGTCGCCGACGGCGCCGCCGAGGTTGAGCTCCTCGTACGGAACGGCGCTCACCCCGCCCCACCTGTCGGTGAAGGCGAAGTGCGCGCCGTTCGTCGTGTGGCGGTGCCCTATCACTTCAGGAAGTCCGGCACGTCCAGCTCCTCGGCGGGGCTGTCCGTGTACGGACGGGCCGGCGGGACCACCGGCGGGGCGGGCGGCAGCGGGGCCTCGTTGACGACCGGGGCCGGCTCGACCGGTGCGGCCGCGGGCTCCTCGCGCGGGGTCACCGTGCCGAGGCCGCCGAGCGGGCGGGGGTTCTCGGTGGTGCGGGAGACCGGGGCGGGCTCCTCGCGCTTGGCGGAGACCGAGCCGATGATGTTGTCCCGGCGGGCCGGCGGCTGGCCGCCGTCGAAGCCGGCCGCGATGACGGTGACCCGGACCTCGTCGCCGAGGGCGTCGTCGATGACGGCGCCGAAGATGATGTTGGCCTCCGGGTGGGCGGCCTCGCTGACCAGCTGGGCGGCCTCGTTGATCTCGAAGAGGCCGAGATCGCTGCCGCCGGAGATGGAGAGCAGCACACCGCGGGCGCCGTCGATGGACGCCTCCAGGAGCGGCGAGGAGATCGCCATCTCGGCGGCGGCGACCGCGCGGTCGTCGCCGCGGGCGGAGCCGATGCCCATGAGGGCGGAACCGGCCTCGGACATGACCGACTTGACGTCGGCGAAGTCGAGGTTGATCAGACCCGGGGTGGTGATGAGGTCGGTGATGCCCTGGACACCGCTGAGCAGGACCTGGTCGGCCGACTTGAAGGCGTCGAGGACCGACACCTGGCGGTCCGAGATGGACAGCAGCCGGTCGTTCGGGATGACGATGAGGGTGTCGACCTCTTCGCGGAGCTCGGCGATGCCGTCCTCCGCCTGGTTGGCGCGGCGCCGGCCCTCGAAGGTGAAGGGGCGGGTGACCACGCCGATGGTGAGCGCGCCGAGCGAGCGCGCGATGTTGGCGACGACGGGCGCGCCGCCGGTGCCGGTGCCGCCGCCCTCGCCGGCGGTGACGAAGACCATGTCGGCCCCCTTGAGGACCTCCTCGATCTCCTCGCGGTGGTCCTCGGCGGCCTTGCGGCCGACGGCGGGGTTCGCCCCGGCCCCGAGGCCGCGGGTCAGTTCACGGCCGACGTCGAGCTTGACGTCGGCGTCGCTCATCAACAGTGCCTGTGCGTCGGTGTTGATGGCGATGAACTCGACGCCCTTGAGACCGACCTCGATCATTCGGTTGATGGCATTGACACCACCGCCGCCGACACCGATGACCTTGATGACTGCGAGGTAGTTCTGCGGTGCTGCCACGTCGAAGGCCTCTCGCCTCGAGTTACGTGTCGTCATTGCGCGGTGGTTTGCGCGCCGCGACGACGGATGCCGATGGGGTGGTCCGTTGCGCCGACCCCAACCCTAACGTTGAAGTTTAGGGTTACCAGTGTCCCTGCCCGCTGGACTCTTCCGAACAGGACACTAAGTCGACGAGGTGCGCGCGTTCAACGAACACGCCGAACCTCCCGTTTTTCTTTTCACCCTATGTGATCACCCGTAGCGCTGGCCAACCAGGGTGCTGGCCAGCGCGGATGCGCGTCAACTCCCCGACGAGGCGGGTGCGCTGGGAGCACTTACATCGAAGTGCCCCGCTTTGGGGGTCGCCTTCATGAGGGCGGCCAGCACCCGGGCCTTGGCGGGCCCGTGTTCGGCGCTGCCCCAGAGGACGGTGCGACCACGGGTGAGCTCCAGAGTGACGGAGTCGTACGAGGACAGGCGTACGACACGGGTGTTCTTCGCGATCGCGTCCGGGAGTTCACTCCGTACGCGCACCGCCTCGGCGAGGAGCCGGTCCGCGTCGAACCGCCGCAGGCTGGGCGAAGCCGCCACGTCGAGGACCAGCCGGGGGACGCCGCGGGGCGGGGTGGTGACGGTCGCGAACGGAACGGCGTCGCCGTCCACTTCGGTGAAGGATCCGCGTTTTTCCAGAAGGAGCACGGGTTTCCGTTCGGTCACTTCGATCCTGATTCCGTGCGGCCAGGACCGGATCACGTCGACCGAGGCGATGCGCGGGAGTTCCTCCCGGAGCCGGGCGGCGATGGCGTCGGTGTCGACGGTGGCCAGCGGGGCGCCGACCGGGACGGCGGCGACGGCCTCGACCTGGGCCCGGGTGAGCACCGCCGTGCCCGAAGTCTTCACACCTTCCACACGGAACCAGGTGGAGCCGTAGAGCGCCCAGACCGTGCCGCCGGCGAGCAGGAGCAGGCCGACGGCGGCCAGGGCGAGCTTCAGTCCGGTCGGACGGAAGCGACCGCCTGTGCCTTCCGGCCGGGGCTGCCGGTCCGACGATCCTTTGGGCTTACTGGTGCCGCTCTTCTCCGCGGTCGTCGGTCCGGCTGCCACGCGCGCCTCTTCCCTCGGTCCCCCGCTACGCCTGTCGGCGGGCGGCGATCGCCTCGTACACCATGCCGACGAGCAGGTCGTCGGCGTCCCGGCGGCCGAACTCGGAGGCGGCGCGGGACATCTCGTACAGCCGGTGCGGATCGGCCAGTACGGGCAGGACGTTGGCCTGCACCCACTGCGGCGACAGCTCCGCGTCGTCGACGAGGAGTCCGCCGCCGGCCTTGACCACCGGCTGCGCGTTGAGCCGCTGTTCGCCGTTGCCGATGGGCAGCGGGACGTAGGCGGCGGGCAGTCCGACGGCGGAGAGCTCGGCGACGGTCATGGCGCCGGCGCGGCAGAGCATCATGTCGGCGGCGGCGTACGCGAGATCCATCCGGTCCACGTACGGTACCGGCACGTACGGCGGCATTCCGGGCATGTTGTCGACGCGCGGCACCTCGTTCTTCGGGCCGACCGCGTGCAGGATCTGGATGCCGGAGCGCTGGAGCACCGGGGCGATCTGCTGGATGACCTCGTTGAGCCGGCGGGCGCCCTGGGAGCCGCCGGACACGAGCAGCGTCGGCAGGTTGGGGTCGAGGCCGAAGGCGGCGCGCGCCTCGGGCCGGACCCTGGCCCGGTCGAGGGTGGCGATGGTGTGCCGCAGCGGGATGCCGATGTAACGGGCGTTGCGGAGCTTGGAGTCCGGGGTGGCGACGCCGACCCCGGCGGCGTACCGGGAGCCGATCTTGTTGGCGAGGCCGGGCCGGGCGTTGGCCTCGTGGACCACGATCGGCACGCCGAGGCGCTTGGCGGCGAGGTAGCCGGGCAGCGCCACGTAACCGCCGAAGCCGACCACGCAGTCCGCCTTGGTCCGCTCCAGGACCTGCTCGGCGGCCTTGATGGTGCCGCGCAGCCGCCCCGGGACGGTGATCAGCTCGGGGGTGGGCTTGCGGGGCAGCGGTACGGCGGGGATGAGCGCCAGCTCGTAGCCCCGCTCGGGCACGAGCCGGGTCTCCAGGCCCTTCTCCGTGCCCAGCGCCGTGATGCCCACGCTCGGGTCCTGCCTGCGCAGGGCGTCCGCGAGGGCGAGCGCCGGCTCGATGTGACCGGCGGTCCCCCCGCCGGCGAGTACGACATGCACCGAAATTCACCGCTCTCCGGACGGGCGCTTCTTGACGCGCCGTCGCATCGACTTCCATCTCACCCCGGCCCGCTTGCCCCAGCCGGGGCGGCGCATGGCCAGGGCCGCTTTCGCGGCGGGTTCCTGTCGCGCGAAGGCGATCAGGAGCCCGACGGCGAACATGGTCGGCAGCAGGGCCGACCCCCCGTACGAGAACAGCGGGAGCGGGACGCCGGCGATCGGCAGCAGACCGAGCACCGCACCGATGTTGACCACGGCCTGGGCCGTGATCCAGGTGGTCACGCCTCCCGCGGCGAATCGAACGAAGGGGTCCTCCGTGCGTCCGGCCACGCGGATACCCGCATAGCCTAGGGCCGCGAACAGGGCGACGACCGACAGCGTCCCCGCGAGGCCCAGTTCCTCACCGGTGACCGCGAAGATGAAGTCGGTGTGCGCTTCGGGTAGTTGGCCCCATTTTTCCACACTCGCACCGAGCCCGGAACCGAACCATCCGCCCGACGCCAGAGCATAGATTCCGTGCGCGGCCTGGAGGCACGGGGCCCCCTCGCCACCCGGATCGGTGGCGCCGATGCACTCGAAGCGCCGCATCCGGTTGGGGTTGGTCTTGATCAGCAGCACGCCGATCGACGTGGCCACCACGAGCACCCCGACGAAGAGGCGGGTGGGGGCGCCGGCCGTCCACAGCAGGCCGAAGAGGATCGCGGTGAGGATGATCGCGGTGCCCATGTCGCCGCCGAGCATGATCAGCCCGAGCAGCATGAAGGCACCGGGGACCAGCGGCACGAGCATGTGCTTCCACTGGGCGAGGAGCTTCATGTCCTGCTTGCGGGCGAGCAGGTCGGCGCCCCACAGGATCAGGCCCAGCTTGCCGAACTCGCTGGGCTGCAGCATGAAGGGGCCGCCCAGGGAGATCCAGTTCTGGTTGCCGCCGACGGAGTGCCCTATCCCCGGGATCTGCACGAGCACCATGAGGAAGATCGCGCCGACCAGGATCGGGTAGGCCAGCGCCCGGTGCAGCTTCACCGGGATCCGCGAGGCGACGAGCAGCAGTCCGGTGCCGAGCAGGGCCGCGAAGAACTGCTTGCGGAAGAAGTAGGACGGCACCAGCTCGTAGCGGAGCGCCGTGATCATCGAGGCCGAGTAGACCATCACCAGGCCGAGCGTGGTGATGAGCAGCCCCGCGCCGATGATCACGTAATACGCCGTGAGCGGCCGGTCCCAGGCCCGCTGCGCCCGCCGGTAGAGGCCGCGTACGCCTCCGCCGCGCGCCCCCCGCGGGGTCGCCGGCGCCGGCCCTCCGCCCGGTCGGGCGGAGGGCCGGCGCGTCCCGGCGATCTTGCTCGGCATGGTTCGCTGCCCCCTCCGGTCAGGCCCGGTAGGCCGGACCCTCGCAGTGGTCGGGTCAGGCGTCCCCGGTGGCGGCGAGGGCGCGGACCGCGTCCGCGAACGCCTCGCCCCGCTTGTTGTAGTTGGTGAACATGTCCATCGAGGCGCAGGCCGGGGCCAGCAGGACGGTGTCCCCCGGGCGGGCGAGCCGGGCCGCCTCGCGGACCGCCTCGGACATCGCCCCAGTGTCGGTCCGGTCGAGGTCCACCACCGGGACCTCCGGGGCGTGTCGCGCCAGGGCTTCGCGGATCAGCGCGCGGTCCGCGCCGATCAGCACGGCCCCGCGCAGCCGCTTCGCCGAGTTCTTCACCAGCTCGTCGAAGGTCGCGCCCTTGGCGAGGCCGCCGGCGATCCAGACGATCGGGTCGTAGGCGGCCAACGAGGCTTCGGCGGCGTGGGTGTTGGTGGCCTTGGAGTCGTCGACGTACGTCACGCCCTCGACCTCCTCGACCAGTTCGATCCGGTGCGGGTCGGGACGGAAGGCCCGCAGCCCGTCGCGTACGGCCTTGGCGTCGACGCCGAAGGCGCGGGCGAGGGCGGCGGCGGCGAGCGCGTTGGCGATGTTGTGGGGGGCCGGCGGCTGTACGTCGGCGACCTCGGCGAGCTCCTGGGCGTTCTTCTGCCGGTTCTCGACGAAGGCCCGGTCGACGAGGATGCCCTCGACGACGCCGAGCTGGGAGGGGCCGGGGGTGCCGAGGGTGAAGCCGATGGCGCGGCAGCCCTCCTCGACGTCGGCCTCGCGGACCAGGTCCTCGGTCGCCCGGTCGGCCACGTTGTACACGCAGGCGACCTGGTTGCCCTCGTAGATACGGCCCTTGTCGGCGGCGTACGCCTCCATGGAGCCGTGCCAGTCGAGGTGGTCGGGCGCGAGGTTGAGCACGGCGGCCGAGTGGGCGCGCACGGAGGGCGCCCAGTGCAGCTGGTAGCTGGAGAGCTCGACGGCGAGCACGTCGTACTCCTCGTCGCCGAGGACGGCGTCGAGGAGGGAGACGCCGATGTTGCCGACGGCGGCGGTCCGCAGCCCGGCCGCCTCCAGGATGGAGGCGAGCATCCGGGTCGTGGTGGTCTTGCCGTTGGTGCCGGTGATCGCCAGCCAGGGGGCCGCTCCGGGGCCCCGCAGCCGCCAGGCCAGCTCGACGTCGCCCCAGATCTCCACGCCCGCCTCGGCGGCGGCCGTGAAGAGCGGCTTGTCCGGCTGCCAGCCGGGGGTGGTGACGACCAGTTCGGTGCCGGCCGGCAGGGTCGCCCCGTCGCCGAGGCGGGCGGTGATCCCCTCCGCCTCCAGCGCGGCGGCCTGCGCCCGGGAGCGCTCGTCGTCGCCGTCGTTGACGACGGTCACCACGGCGCCCCGGGCGGCCAGGGCCCGGGCGGCCGGGATCCCGGACACCCCGAGACCCGCGACCGTGACGTGCTTGCCCCGCCAGTCCAGCTCTTCGCTCACTTGTCGGCTGCCCATCCCGCGTAGAAGAGGCCCAGGCCCACGATGACGCACATGCCCTGGATGATCCAGAACCGGACGACGACCAGGACCTCGGACCACCCCTTGAGTTCGAAGTGGTGCTGGAGGGGGGCCATCCGGAAGACGCGCTTGCCGGTCATCTTGAACGAGCCGACCTGGATGATCACGGAGAGGGTGATCAGCACGAACAGGCCGCCGAGCAGCGCGAGCAGCAGCTCCGTACGGGAGCAGATGGCGAGACCGGCCAGCGCGCCGCCGAGCGCGAGGGAGCCGGTGTCGCCCATGAAGATCTTGGCGGGCGAGGTGTTCCACCACAGGAAGCCGAAGCAGGCGCCCATGAGCGCGGAGGCCACGACCGCGAGGTCGAGCGGGTCGCGGACCTCGAAGCAGGCGTTCGGGTTGGTGAGGGTCAGCGCGTTGGCGCAGGACTCCTGGAACTGCCACAGGCCGATGAAGGTGTAGGCGCCGAAGACCATCACGGAGGCGCCGGTGGCCAGGCCGTCCAGACCGTCCGTCAGGTTCACGCCGTTGGACATGGCCAGGATCATGAAGAGCGCCCAGACCACGAAGAGGACGGGGCCGATCGTCCAGCCGAAGTCGGTGATGAAGGAGAGCTTCTCGGAGGCCGGGGTGAGCCCGCGCGCGTCCGCGAACTGGAGCGAGAGCACCGCGAAGGCGATGCCGACGATGAGCTGGCCGGCCATCTTCGCCTTGGCCCGCAGGCCCAGCGAACGCTGCTTGACGATCTTGATGTAGTCGTCGAGGAAGCCGACCAGGCCCATGCCGGCCATCAGGAACAGCACGAGGACGCCCGAGTACGTCGGGTCCTCGCCGGTGATGACCTTGGCCAGGGCGTACGCGATGAGCGTGGCCAGGATGAAGGAGATGCCGCCCATGGTGGGCGTGCCCTTCTTCCCTGCGTGGCCGCGCGGGCCGTCGTCGCGGATGAACTGCCCGTATCCCTTGCGGGCGAGGAGCTTGATGAGCAGCGGGGTGCCGACCAGGGTCAGGAAGAGGCCGATGGCCCCCGCGAAGAGGATCTGCCTCATCGGCCCGATACCTCGCCCTCAGCGTCGAGCAGCGCGAGCGCGACCTGCTCGAGACCGACCGACCGGGAGGCCTTCACCAGGACCACGTCCCCCGGGCGCAGTTCCCTGCGCAACAGGTCGACAGCCGCCTGCGCGTCGGACACGTGCACCGACTCCTCACCCCACGAACCCTCGTTATAGGCGCCCAGTTGCAGCCAGGACGCTTCCCTGTCCCCGACCGCGACGAGCTTGCTGACGTTGAGCCGGACGGCGAGCCGTCCGACCGCGTCGTGCTCGGCGAGCGACGCGTCACCGAGCTCGGCCATCCTGCCGAGCACCGCCCACGTGCGGGCCCCTCGGACCTGTCCGGCCCTGCCCATGGCCGCGAGCGCGCGCAGGGCGGCTCGCATGGACTCGGGGTTCGCGTTGTAGGCGTCGTTGACGATCGTCACGCCGTCCGGACGCTCGGTGACCTCCATGCGCCAGCGCGAAAGGGAGCCGGCCTCGGAGAGCGCGGTGGCGATCTCCTCGACAGGCATGCCCAGCTCGTGCGCGACGGCGGCCGCTGCGAGCGCGTTCGACACGTGGTGCTCACCGTACAGGCGCAAGGTCACGTCGCTGCACCCGGTGGGTGTGTGGAGCGTGAAAGAAGGCTGTCCGGACTCTGTGAGACGGACGTTCTCGGCACGTACGGCCGCTTCGTCCGCTTCGCCGAAGAGGATCACGCGGGCCTTGGTGCGGCTCGCCATCGCGCGGACGAGGGGGTCGTCGGCGTTGAGGACCGCCACTCCGCCGTCCTCGGCGGACGGCAGGGACTCGACGAGCTCGCCCTTGGCCTCGGCGATCTGCTCGCGTCCGCCGAACTCGCCGATGTGGGCGGTGCCCACGTTGAGGACGAGCCCGATCCGGGGCGGGGTGAGCCCGGTCAGGTAGCGGATGTGACCGATGCCGCGGGCGCCCATCTCCAGGACGAGGTGCCGGGTCTCCCCGGTGGCCTTCAGCGCGGTGAGCGGCAGGCCGATCTCGTTGTTGAGGGAGCCGGGCGTCCAGACGGTGGGCGCGTGGCGGTCGAGGACCTGGGCGATCAGGTCCTTGGTGGAGGTCTTTCCTGCCGAGCCGGTGAGGGCGACGACATCGGTGCCGAGCCGCTCGACGACCAGGCGGGCGAGGGCGCCGAGGGCGCCCTGCACGTCGTCCACGACGATCGCGGGGACGCCGACGGGGCGGGCGGCGAGCACCGCCGCCGCGCCCGCCGCGACGGCGCGCTCCGCGTAGTCGTGGCCGTCGACGCGCTCGCCGGCGAAGGCGGCGAACAGGCTGCCGGGCTTCACCTCACGGGAGTCGATGACGACGGGCCCGGTGATCCGGGCGCCCGGATCCGGTATGTCGTGCGCCTGCCCGCCGACGATTTCGGCGATCTCGGCGAGGGAGAGGGCGATCACTGCTTCATCCCTGACTGTTCTGGTGACGGTGTTCGTTCGCTGCTTCGATCGCGGCGCGGAGGACCTGGCGGTCGTCGAAGGGACGGACCTGCCCGGCGATCTCCTGGCCCTGCTCGTGGCCCTTGCCGGCGACCAGGACGGTGTCGCCCGGCCGGGCGCGGGCGACGGCGGCGGCGATGGCGGCGGCCCGGTCGGGTTCGACCAGGACGGCGCCGCGCTCGGCGGCGGGCACCTCGGCGGCGCCCGCGAGCATCGCGGTGAGGATCGCGAGCGGGTCCTCGGAGCGGGGGTTGTCGGAGGTCAGTACGGCGGTGTCGGCGAGCCGGGCCGTGGCGGCGCCCATCGGGCCGCGCTTGGTGGTGTCCCGGTCGCCGCCGCAGCCGATGACCACGTGCAGCCGGCCCTCGGTGACCTCGCGGAGCGAGCGCAGCACCGATTCGACGGCGTCGGTCTTGTGCGCGTAGTCGACGACGGCGAGGTACGGCTGGCCGGCGTCGACGCGCTCCAGGCGGCCGGGGACGCCGGGGACGGCGGCGACGCCGTCGGCGGCGGTCCGCGGGTCGAGCCCGGCGGTCGCGAGGGTCGCGATGGCGGCGAGGGTGTTGGCGACGTTGAAGGGGCCGGGCAGCGGGGCGGTGGCGGGGATCCGCTCGCCCTCGGGGCCGACGGCCGTGAAGGTGGAGTCGGCGGCGCCCAGGACGACGTCCTCGGCGCGCCAGTCGGCGTCGGCGCGGCCCTCGGCGGAGAAGGTGACGACCGGGACGGTCGCCTCCTTGGCGAGCCGGCGGCCGTACTCGTCGTCGGCGTTCACGACGCCGAGCCGGCTGCGCTCGGGGGTGAAGAGGGTCGCCTTGGCCCGGAAGTAGTCCTCCATGTCGGAGTGGAACTCCATGTGCTCCGGGCTGAGGTTGTTGAAGACGGCGACGTCGAAGACGCAGCCGTCGACCCGGCCGAGCACGAGGGCGTGGCTGGAGACCTCCATGGCGACGGCCTCGACGCCCCGCTCGCGCATGACGGCGAAGAGGGCCTGGAGGTCGGTGGCCTCGGGGGTGGTGCGCTCCGACTTGATGCGCTCGTCGCCGATCCGCATCTCGACGGTGCCGACGAGCCCGGTGGGCTTCCCGGCGCCGCGCAGTCCGCCCTCGACGAGGTAGGCGGTGGTGGTCTTGCCGGAGGTGCCGGTGATGCCGATCTGCAGGAGGCCCTCGCCGGGGCGGCCGTAGATCTCGGCGGCGAGTTCGCCCATCCGGCCGCGCGGGTCCCCCACGACGAGGACGGGCAGGCCGGTGGCGGCGGCGCGGTCGGCTCCGGTCGGGTCGGTGAGGACCGCGGCGGCGCCGAGGCCGGCGGCCTGGGCGACGAAGTCGGCGCCGTGCAGGCGGGCGCCGGGCAGGGCCGCGTACACGTCCCCGGGGCGCACGGCCCGGGAGTCGTGGGTGATGCCCGAGACGGGGACGCCGTGTGCGGCGTCGGGGAGCTCGGTGCCCAACCGTGCCGCGAGCTCGCCCAGGGGTGTCGGGCGGGCCTGCTCCGGGCGGGGCGGGGTGGTTCGGGACTGATCAGCGTGTGGCACGGCGGTGAGCGTACCGGGCGCACCCTGCGGGGGACCAAACGAGCCGGGGGCGTCGCCGGAGTTCGATTTCCGGTTCCCGGAGTGGGGGGTGATCGTCGTCACTGGTGGTGCTCCCGGGGGTCACGGGGTGGGTTCGAAGGTGACCGGCAGACGCGGGGGCGCGCTGCCGGTGGGGGCCACGTGGAGGGTCTTGAGCGCGAACTCCATGACCTTCTTGTAGATGGGGCCGCAGATCTGGCCGCCGAAGTAGCTGCCCTTGGTGGGGTTCTGGATGGCGCAGTAGACGGTGACCCGGGGCTGGTCGGCGGGGGCGAAGCCGGCGAAGGAGGCGGTGTAGCCCTTGTAGCGGCCGAGTTCGGGGTCGACCCGGTTGGCGGTGCCGGTCTTTCCTGCGACGCGGTAGCCGGGGATGGCGGCCTTGGTGCCGGTGCCCTCGCGGTCGTCGACGACTGATTCCAGCATCTGGGCGAGGGTCTTGGCGGTCTGCTCGCCGACCACGCGGTTCTCGGTGGGCTTCTCGGCGGGGGTGAAGCGCCCGTCGGGGCCCTTGGTGCCGCGGACCAGGGTGGGTTCGATGCGTACGCCTCCGTTGGCGATGGTCGAGTAGACGGAGGCGGCCTGGAGGGCGTTGACGGAGAGGCCCTGGCCGAAGGGGATCGTGTACTGCTGCGAGGTGGACCAGTCCTCGGGCTTGGCGAGGATGCCGGCGGTCTCGCCGGGGAACCCGAGGCCGGTGGGGCTGCCGATGCCGAAGCGGCGGAGGTAGCCGTCGAGGATCCGGTTGGACTCGGCCTGGTCCTTGCCGAGCTGGCCGGTGGCGAGGATGGTGCCGATGTTGCTGGACTTGGCGAGGACGCCGTTGAGCGTCAGGTACCAGGTCGGGTGGTCGATGTCGTCCTTGAAGAGCCGGTCGCCGCGGTGGAGCCGGTTGGGGACGGTGACGTGGGTGTCCGCGGCGGCCTTGCCCTCCTCCAGGACGGCGGCCATGGACATGACCTTGCTGGTGGAGCCGGGCTCGTAGGCGTCCTGGAGGGCGGCGTTGCCCATGGCGGCGGCGTTGGCGGCGGAGAGGTCGTTGGGGTCGAAGCCGGGGGCGTTGGCCATGGCGAGGACCTCGCCGGTGCGGGTGTCCTGGACGATGACGTAACCGCGGTCGGCCTTCGACTTGCGGACCTGCTCGCTGATGGCCTGCTGGGCGGCCCACTGGATGTCCCGGTCGATGGTGAGCTCGACGTCGGAGCCGGGGACGGCGGGGGTGCCCTGGGAGCCGGCGGTGGGGACCTGCCGGCCGCCGGAGGCGGTGAAGCGGATCTTGCCGTCCTTGCCCGCGAGTTCGGGGTCGAGCAGGGACTCGATGCCGCCCGCGCCCCGGCCCTCGGCGTTGACGAAGCCCAGTATCCCGGCGCCGAGGTCCCCGTTGGGGTAGACCCGCTTGGTGCTGGGCTCGCTGAGGACGCCGCCGAGCAGGTTGACGCCGGTGCCGCCGGGGGCCTGGGCCTTCTGCGCGTAGACCTTCTTGAGGTCCTTGATCTGGTTCCAGACCTGCGGGGTCTGCTTGCGGGCGAGCAGGGTGTAGCGGGACTTGGGGGTGCGGAGCTTCTTGGCCAGCTCGGCCGGTTCCCTGCCGAGGACCGGGGCGAGGAGCGCGGCGGCCTGTTCGGGCGCGTCGCGGACCTTGGACTCCTCGGGGGTGAAGAGCTTCGGGTCGGCGGTGATGTCGTAGGCGTCGACACTGGTGGCGAGGGCGATGCCGTTGCGGTCGGTGATCTCGCCGCGCTCGGCGGAGAGCGTGTACTCCTGGTAGCGGTACCGGTCGGCCTTGGCCGCGTACGCGCTGGCGTCGACGGCCTGGACCTGGAGCAGCCGCACCACGAAGGCCAGCATGACGAGGGTGAGGCCCACGGAGATCAGGCGCAGCCGGGGCCGGGGGCTGCCGAGCTTGATGGTGCGCGGCCTGCGGACCGGCGGGCGGGGCGCGGGCCGGCGGGCGGGCGGGCGCTCGGCGGGGCGGGGGGTACGCGCGCCGTTCCGGGCGCCGTTCCGGGCGGCGGGCCGGGGGCGGGCGGCCGGGCGTGCGGGGCCGGGGACGCGGCGGCGCGGGGGCTCCTTGGAGGGCACTGCTCGGTCACCTGCCGGAGGTCGTGGGGGCGGTCGTGGGCGCTGCCGGAGTCGCGGCCGAGGTCGCTGCCGAGGTCACGCTCGGCTTCGGGGTGGCGCCCGTCTCCCGCGTACGGGCCTGGTCCGGGTCACCGGTGCGGTCCGGGTCCCCGGTGCGGTCCGGTTCGCTCGGCGTGCGGGAGGGCTTCGACGAGGGCTTGGGGGACGGCTTCGGGGAGGCGGCGACGGTGGGCTCGCCGAGGACCTTGCCGTCGGGGCCGAGGAAGGCGGGACTGCCGCCGGGGACCATGCCGAGCTCGCGGGCGCGGCGCTCCAGGGCGTCGGGGGCGGCGTCGGCGTCGACGTCGCGCTGGAGCGCCTGCTCCTCGTCGGTGAGCTCGGTGGTGCGGTCCTTGAGCTCGCGCAGCTTGAAGGAGCCCTGGTTGAGGGCGGAGTTGAGCAGCAGCAGGGTGATGAGCCCGCCGCCGAGGAGGAGGACGACGAGCAGGACGAAGGGGGTGCGGGCGGCCGTGCTGGGACCGGACGGCATCAGCCGTCCGAGCCGCGCGGCCCGGCCTTTGAGCGGCCCCCTCGCCGTGCTCACAGCACGTCCTCCCGGATGCGCTCGACGCCCCGGAGGCGGGCGGGGGCGGCCCGGCGGTTCTCGGCCACCTCCTCCTCGGTGGGGAGTTCGGCGCCGCGGGTGAGGAGCTTGAGGCGGGGCTGGTACTGCTCGGGGACGACCGGGAGGCCGGGCGGGGCGGTGGTGGCCGCGCCCGCCGCGAAGACCTGCTTGACCAGGCGGTCCTCCAGGGAGTGGTACGAGAGGACGGCGACCCGGCCGCCGACGGCGAGGGCCTTCACGGCGGCGGGGATGGCCCGCTCCAGGACGCTCAGCTCGCCGTTGACCTCGATGCGCAGGGCCTGGAAGGTGCGCTTGGCGGGGTTGCCGCCGGTGCGCTTGGCGGCCTGCGGGAGGGCGTCGCGGATGAGCTCGACGAGCCGGGCACTGTTGCTGAACGGCTCCTTCTCGCGCTCGCGGACGATGGCGGAGACGATCCGCTTGGCCTGCTTCTCCTCGCCGTAGGCGCGCAGGATGCGGACGAGCTCGCCGGCCGGGTAGGTGTTGAGGACCTCGGCGGCGCTCATGCCGGCCGTCTGGTCCATGCGCATGTCGAGCGGGGCGTCCTGCGCGTAGGCGAAGCCGCGGTCGGCCTCGTCCAGCTGCATGGAGGAGACGCCGAGGTCGAAGAGGACGCCGTCGACCTTGTCGATGCCGAGCCGGTCGAGGACCTCGGGCAGTTCGTCGTAGACCGCGTGGACGAGGGTGGCGCGGTCCCCGTAGGGGGCGAGCCGCTCGCCGGAGAGGCGCAGGGCCTCCTTGTCGCGGTCGAGGGCGACGAGCCGGGCCTCGGGGAAGGCGCGCAGCAGGGCCTCGCTGTGTCCGCCGAGCCCCAGGGTGCAGTCGACGACGACGGCTCCCGGGCGCTGGAGGGCAGGGGCCAACATGTCCAGGCATCGCTGGAGCATCACCGGGACGTGTCGGTCGTTGCTCAACGCACCCTCTCAGAACGGGCACGGCGAGCGGGATGGAGGCCGAGCCGTGGGTGCCGCCGCGCACACGGGGGAGAAACCGCTTCAAATCGCTCGATTGTCTCCAGGAACTCCGCGTCACTCTAGTCCACGGAGGGGGCCGGTCAATCAACCGGCTGGCGCGCCGCGCGGCGCCAGGCACGGTGGCGGACATTCCGGACGGTTCACTCGATCGGCGGCACGCGGCGGCCGCTGTGGGTTAGCTCACACGCGGGTTCATTGGCGTTCTTTGTCCTCTTCTCACAGCGGGCCCGCGAGGGTGGTGCCCATTACGGTCGAGCCATGACGACCTCCGCACACCCCTCCCCCGACGCCGGTGACTCGGTCACCGAGCGGCTCGTCGAGGCGAACGCGCGGTACGCCGCCGACTTCACCGACCCGGGCATGGACGCGCGACCGGTGCTCCGCGTCGCCGTCGTGGCCTGCATGGACGCCCGGCTCGACCTGCACGCCGCGCTCGGTCTCGAACTCGGCGACTGCCACACCATCCGCAACGCGGGCGGGGTCGTCACCGACGACGTGATCCGCTCCCTCACCATCAGCCAGCGGGCGCTCGGCACGCGCGCGGTGATGCTGGTGCACCACACCGGCTGCGGCCTGGAGCAGCTCACCGAGGACTTCCGGCACGAGCTGGAGGACGAGGTGGGCCAGCGGCCGGCCTGGGCGGTCGAGGCCTTCCGGGACGTGGACCAGGACGTGCGGCAGTCGATGCAGCGGGTCCGGACCTCGCCGTTCCTGCCGCACACGGACGACGTCCGGGGCTTCGTCTTCGACGTGGCGACGGGCTTGCTGCGCGAGATCCGCCCTGTGGAGAATGGTTCCGGCTCCGGCCCGAGCACACCTTCCGCCGCCGCGTAAGACGACAAACCCCGGCATTCCGACCGCGGTTGTCCACAGGCGAGTGACAGGGCCCGGCCATCCCAACCAGAATGCCCGGGTGACACCCCCCGTACATCCCAGCGGGGGCAGGTGTCCGTGTTCCTGCAAGGCCGAGGAGGGCCGGGGTGACGACCTATGACGACCGAGCGAGCCTCACAGACTTGACCACCACCGCGGAGCGGGTGCGCGGTTCGGTGGAGAGCGTGATCGAGGGCAAGCCCGAGGTCGTACGTCTCGCGCTGACGGTGCTGCTCGCGGAGGGGCACCTCCTCATCGAGGACGTGCCCGGTGTCGGCAAGACCATGCTCGCCAAGACGCTCGCGCGGTCCATCGACTGCTCGGTGCGCCGCATCCAGTTCACCCCCGACCTGCTGCCGTCGGACGTCACCGGCGTGTCGATCTTCGACCAGCAGCGCCGGGAGTTCGAGTTCAAGCCGGGCGCGATCTTCGCCCAGATCGTCATCGGCGACGAGATCAACCGCGCCTCGCCGAAGACGCAGTCCGCGCTCCTGGAGTCCATGGAGGAGCGCCAGGTCACCATCGACGGGCACACCTACGAACTGCCCAGCCCGTTCATGGTCGTGGCCACCCAGAACCCGGTCGAGATGGAGGGCACCTACCCGCTGCCCGAGGCCCAGCGCGACCGCTTCATGGCCCGGGTCTCCATCGGCTACCCGAGCGCCGAGGCCGAGTTCCAGATGCTCGACGTGCACGGGGCGGTCAACCCGCTGGACGACCTCCAGCCGGTCGCCCACGCCCACGAGATCCTCAAGCTGATCGAGGCGGTCCGCACGGTGCACGTCGCCGACGCCGTGCGGCGGTACGCCGTCGACATCGTCGCCGCCACCCGCAACCACCCCGACCTGCGGCTCGGCGCCTCCCCGCGCGCCACGCTCCACCTGCTGCGGGCCGCCAGGGCCTCCGCCGCCCTCGCCGGCCGCGAGTACGTGCTGCCCGACGACCTCCAGGCGCTGGCCGTGCCGGTCCTCGCGCACCGGCTGCTGCCCACCGCGCAGGCCCAGCTCAACCGTCGCAACGCCGAGCAGGTCGTCCTCGACATCCTCCAGCGGACCCCCGTCCCGTCCGCGGCCCCGCCCGCCGGCCCGCTCTACGGCCGGCAGCCCGGGGGCCGGCAGCTGTGATGTCGACCCCCGCCGCACCCCGGGGGCAGCGGGCCGACGACCGTGAGGGCCCCCGGGCCGAGGACGGCCGGGGCGGCCTGCGGGCCGCCCTCGGCGGGCTCACCACCCGCGGCCGGTCCTTCCTGGCCGCCGGGGCGGCCGCCGCCGTCTGCGCCTACGTGCTCGGCCAGGCCGACCTGCTCCGGGTCGGCCTGCTGCTCGCCAGCCTGCCGCTGATCTGCGCCTTCGTCCTGCACCGCACCCGCTACCGGGTCGCCACCTCCCGCCGGCTCACCCCGCAGCGGGTGGAGGCGGGCACCGAGGCCCGGGTCCAGCTCCGCATGGAGAACGTCTCCAAGCTCCCCACCGGGCTGCTGATGCTCCAGGACCACGTGCCGTACATGCTCGGCCCCCGCCCCCGCTTCGTCCTCGACCGGGTCGAGGCCGCCGGCCGGCGCGAGGTCTCCTACCGGGTCCGCTCCGACCTGCGCGGCCGCTTCCCGCTCGGCCCGCTCCAGCTCCGGCTGAGCGACCCCTTCGGGATGTGCGAGCTGACCCGCTCGTTCCACGCGTACGACACCCTGACCGTCGTCCCGCGCACCACCCCGCTGCCCGCGGTCCGGCTCGGCGGCGAGGCCTCCGGGCACGGGGAGGGCCGGCAGCGCGCCCTCGCCCTCGCCGGCGACGACGACGTCATCCCGCGCGTCTACCGGCACGGCGACGACCTGCGCCGGGTCCACTGGCGCTCCACCGCCCGGTACGGCGAGCTGATGGTCCGCCGCGAGGAGCAGCCCCAGCGCTCCCACTGCACGGTCCTCCTCGACACCCGCCGGGTCGGCTACCAGGGCTCGGGCCCCGACTCCGCCTTCGAGTGGGCCGTCGCCGGCGCCGCCTCCGTCCTCACCCACATGCTGGAGCGCGGCTACGCGGTCCGGCTGCTCACCGACACCGGCACCGCCGTCCCCGGCGAGGGCTCCGACGGCGGGTACGCCGGCACGGCCTCCGGCGACTCCGCGGAGACCGCCGGGCTGCTGATGGACACCCTCGCGATCGTCGACCACTCCGACGGCGCCGGGCTCTCCCGCGCCTCCGACGTGCTGCGCGCCGGCGGCGACGGGCTGCTCGTCGCCTTCCTCGGCGACCTCGACGAGGAGCAGGCCGCGCGGGCCGGACGGATGCGGGCCCGGGCCGGCGCGGCCGTCGCCTTCGTCCTGGACTCCGGCTCCTGGCTCACCGGCGGCGCCGTGACCGGGGCCGTCGAGGCCCGGATCCGGCAGCTGCGCGAGGCCGGCTGGACCGTGGTCTCCGTACCGCCGGGCGGCCGGATGGCCGACCTCTGGCAGCAGGCCGCCGGGGCGCTGCGGGACACCGCCGCCGCAGACAGCTACGGAGGATGGGCATGAGCGGGCTCACCCGCCTGACACTGGCCGCCTGGGCGGCCTCCCTGATGGCCGCCGGGGCGCTGCTGCCGCTGGTCAAGCCGGCCTCCTGGATCTTCACCGCCGCCTTCCTGCTCGCCCTGCAGAGCGGCACCGGCATGCTGTGCCGGCGGGTGCCGCTGGCCCGGCCGCTGACGGTCGGCGCCCAGCTCCTCGTCGGCGTGCTCGCGCTGACCGTGGTCTTCGCCCGCGAGCAGGCGCTCCTCGGCTTCCTGCCGGGGCCGCTCGCGGTCCAGCACGTGGCCGAGCTGTTCCGGCTCGGCGCCGAGGACGTCGGCACCTACGCGATCCCCGCCCCGGACACCGAGGGCATCCGGCTGATGCTGGTCGCCGGCGTGATGGCGATCGGCCTGCTCGTGGACGTCCTGGCGGTCACCTTCCGCCGCGCCGCCCCGGCCGGTCTGCCGCTGCTCGCGCTGTACTCGGTGGCCGCCGGGCTCTCCGGGGGCGGCGCGGGCCGGCTCTGGTTCGTGCTCGCCGCCGCCGGCTACCTCCTGCTGCTCCTCGCCGAGGGCCGCGACCGGCTCTCCGCCTGGGGCCGGGTCTTCGGCGGCGCCCAGCGCAGCGGCCGGCCCGGCTCGCTCGTGGGCACCGGGACGTCCTTCGCGCCGGTGCGCACCGGCCGCCGGATCGGCGCCGTCGCCATGGGTACGGCCCTGGTGGTGCCGCTGGTCCTGCCGGGCTTCTCCGGCGGGCTCCTGGGCACCGGCGGCGGAGGGGCCGCGGGCGGGGGCGGCAGGGGCGGCGGCACCATCGCCGCGGTGAACCCGCTGGTCTCGCTCCAGGACAACCTGCGGCAGCCGGAGGACTTCGAGGTCCTGCGCTACCGCACCAACGCCCTGGACAACAGCGATCTCTATCTGCGGCTCGTCGCCCTCGACCAGTTCGACGGCACCTCGTGGAAGTCCTCGGTCCGCCCGATCGAGGCCGTGCCGAAGTCGCTGCCGTGGCCGAACGGCCTCGCGCAGTCCGTCCGCACCGCCGAGGTGACCAGCAACTTCGTCGCCTCGGAGGGGTACGACCAGAAGTGGCTGCCGATGCCGTTCCCGGCCGCCCGGGTCGACATCGAGGGGCGCTGGCGGTTCGAGCCGGCCGGCCGGATGCTCGTCGGCGACGACAAGCAGAGCACCAAGGGCGTCCGCTACCAGGTGACCAGCCTCGACGTGCAGCCCACGGCCGAGCAGCTCGCCCAGGCGGGCCCGGCGCCGGACGCGCTGCTCCGCGAGTACACCAAGGTGCCGGGGAGCCTGCCCGCCGACGTGAAGTCGACGGCTGTGGAGGTCACCAAGGACGCGGCCAACGACTACGAGCGGGCGGTCCGGCTCCAGGACTGGTTCTCGGAGGACGGCGGCTTCCGCTACGACGTCTCCGTGACGTCCGGGACGGGCACGGAGGCGATCTCCCGCTTCCTGAAGGACAAGAAGGGATTCTGTATCCACTTCTCGTTCTCGATGGCGGCGATGGCCCGCACGCTGGGCATCCCGGCGCGGGTCGCGGTCGGCTTCATGCCCGGCACCGACCAGTCCGACGGTTCGGTCTCGGTCGGCATCCGGGACGCCCACGCCTGGCCCGAGCTGTACTTCGAGGGCGCCGGCTGGACCCGCTTCGAGCCGACGCCGTCCCGCGGCTTCACCCCCGCGTACACCCGGCAGACCTCTCCCACCACCGGTCCGACCGGCCCGGCGCAGCCCTCGCAGGCGGCCTCGGCCCAGCCTTCGGCGACGCCGAGGGCCTCGAAGAGCTGCCCGCCGCAGATGCGGCGGCTCGGCGAGTGCGATCGGCCCGTGACGGCGGCGGACGACGCGTCCTCCGGCGGCGGCACGGACTTCCTGAAGCTCGCCGCCTGGACCCTGGCGATCCTGCTGCTCCTCGCCGTCCCCCTCACCCCGCTCCTCTGGCGGACCCGGGTACGGGCCCGCCGGCTCTCCCCCTCGGGAGGACCGCTCGCGGTGTGGCGGGAGATCGGCGACACGGCCTGGGACTACGGGCTCGAACCGGACGACGCGCAGACGCCGCGGCGGACGGCGGAACGGATCGTCCGGGCGGGTTCCCTGACGGGTGCGGCGGCGGAGTCCGTCCACCGCGTGGCCGGCGCGGTCGAGGAGACCCTCTACTCCCCGTCTCCCCGCCCGACGCAGGGCCTGGCACAGGACGCGACCCGCGTCCGCCACGCCTTCCACGCGAACGCCACCCGAGGCGTACGCCTCCGAGCCCTCCTGACCCCCCGCTCAGCCGCCCGCCTCCACTGGTCCGCCTCCACCAAATGGACCACCCTGAAGTCCCGAACCCCCCGCCTCCGCGGCAACCCGTAGGAGCGGACGTCCCACTAGGACGGTGCCCTCCCCGTGTGGGCAGGCGTCCCGCAGGGCGGGACGGGTGGGCACACGGGACGGCGCCCCCGGCCGCGCCCAGGCTCCAGCGCCTGAACCCGCACCCGATGTACGGCTCCGTACGGATGCGGGTTCAGGCGCATATGCGGAGGCACCCGCAGAAGGTGCCGTTCCGCCCCAGCGGAACGTATGCCCACAACGGAACGGCCGCCGCGCGGTACGTGCGCCCGCAACGGAGTGGTACCGCCCCGGTTGGAGAAAAAGCTGCGCCCCGCCGGGGCTCGGGGCCGGCGGGGCGCGGGTACGGGGGTGCGGGGTCTCCGCTCAGGGCCGCGTCAGTGGCCGCCGCCCTGCTGCTCGTCACGGCGCCGCTGCCACCGCGCCTCGATCCGGTCCATCATCGAGCGTCGCGCCCGGCCCTGCCGGCCCCGGCCCGCCTGCTGCGCCTGCTCACCCGGCTTCGGCGCCTTGCGCCATCCGGTGACCGCCAGAACCGCGCAGCCCAGCATGACGAGGAATCCCACCACGCTGATCCAGATCTGCTGGGCGACCATTCCGGCCATGAGGAGCGCGATACCCACCAGGAAGCCGGCGACTGCCTGATACACCCGTCGCCGGGTGTACGTGCGCAGCCCGCTTCCCTCGAGCGCTGTCGCGAACTTGGGGTCTTCGGCGTACAGCGCTCGCTCCATCTGCTCGAGCATTCGCTGCTCGTGCTCCGAGAGCGGCACGGAGTCCTCCTAGTCGTCGGTCGCGGGGGCGACCGGTTGCGGCCCTTTCAGGATAGGCAGGGAATCGCCCCCGTGAAACCCGCCCTCAATGCCGATCAACCCATCCGGGCCGCCACGCGGTTCGGTTGGTGAGGCGTTGATTCCCCAGCCGCCCGTCCGTCATGCCGGATGGCTTCCCTCGATCATACGGCGCGAAGCCGCATATGGGGCGGCCTGCGGCCGAGCGGGGCCCACACCTCCGAACGGGTGACGGGGCCCCTGAGTTCCACGCGATCAGGCGGGCTTCTCGGCGAGCACGTGGAGCTGGGTGGCGACGGCGTGGAAGGCGGCCAGCTCGGCCGCCGCGGCCTCCAGCTTCAGCAGCGCCTCGGCGGCACCGGGCTCGGTGTCGACGAGGACGCCGGGGACCAGGTCGGCGAAGATCCGCACACCGTGGACGGCGCTCACGGAGAGGCCGGCCTCCTCGGCCAGGCCGGTGAGCTGCTCGGCGGTGAACCGCCGGGGCACGGGGTCGCCGGCGCCCCAGCGCCCGTCGGGGTCGCCGAGCGCGGTCCGTGCCTCGGTGAAGTGTCCGGCGAGGGCGCGGGCGAGGACCGCGCCGCCGAGCCCGGCGCCGAGGAGGCTGAGCGCCCCGCCGGGACGGAGCGCGGTCGCCGTGTTCCGTACGCCTTCGGCCGGGTCGTCCACGTACTCCAGGACGCCGTGGCAGAGGACCGCGTCGTAGGCGCCGCGCTCGACCACGTCGAAGAGCCCGCGGACGTCGCCCTGGACGCCGGTCACCAGCTCGGCGACCCCGGCCTCGGCGGCGCGGCGCTCCAGCGCGAAGAGCGCGTTGGGGCTGGGGTCGACGACGGTGACGCGGTGGCCGAGGCGGGCCAGCGGCACCGCGAAGTTGCCGGAGCCGCCGCCGGTGTCCAGGACGTCCAGGACGGCCCGTCCGGTGCCGGCGACCCGGCGGTCGAGGGCGTCCTCCAGGACGTCCCGGACGACGGCGGTGCGCAGGGAGGCGCGCGACGGGCGCGACGACGCCTCACGGCCGAAGACAGCGGAAGGGTCCGGCACGGCTCTTGACTCCTCGGTGACGGGGTCGGACCTCCCCACCCTATGGCCTCGGCGTTCCCGCACGGATCAACCGGCGGCGCCGTCCGCCGGGGGCTGTCGGGGCAGCACCGGCTGGAGCACGAGCAGCCGCTCGACCAGGCGCAGGAAGTGGGCGGCGTCCCTGACGAGGTCGTCGGCCTCGCGCGCGCTCGCGGCGGCGGCGACGCCCGCCTCGGCGAGGGCCCGGCGCGGGGCGCCCGCGGCGAAGAGGGCGCTCCATTCGGTGAGCTCGGGGGCGAGCTGCGGCAGCAGCTCCCAGGCGCTCCTTATGGCCTGGCGCCGACGGGTCCGGGGCACGGGGCGGGCGCGGGCGGCGAGGACGGCGGCCGCGGCGCGCAGGGCGGCGAGGTGCGCGGTGGCGTACCTCTCGTGGGGGCGGTCGAGGGCCGCGGCCTCGTCGATTCCGGCGCGGGCCTTGGCGAGCAGGTCGAGGGCGGCGGGCGGGGCCCCGGTCCTGCGGGACACGGGGTGGACGTCGGCTGCTGCGAAAGGACTGGCCATGACGAGCCTCCTGTCGTCGGGTGACGGCCTTGTCGCCGTCTGTGTCCATCGTGCAGGCCCCCACTGACAATCACCCTGACCTGGGGTTTTGCCAGCAGAGCAACTCGCGGGTAACTTTTGGACTGACCAGTCAGTCTAAAAAGTGGGGAAGCGGGGGGTGGATCCATGGGATCCGACGACCTGACCACACGACCGTCTCCGGAGGGGGCCGAGCTCGTCGTCGAGGGGCTCGGGCTCAAGGGCCCCCGCGGCTGGGTCTTCCGGGACGTGTCCTTCCGCGCCGGGGCCGGGTCCCTGGTGGCGCTCGAAGGCCCGTCCGGCACCGGCCGCACCTGCCTGCTGCTCGCGCTCGCCGGCCGGATGAAGACCCAGGAGGGCACCGCCGAGGTCGGCGGGCTGCCGCTGCCGCGCCGGATGGCCGCAGTGCGCCGGATCGCCGCGCTCGGCCAGGTCCCCGGCGTGAGCGAGCTCGACCCGTCGCTCACGGTCGCCGAGCACCTGCGTGAGCGGGCGCTGCTCCAGCACCGGTTCGACGGCTCGGTCCGCGCCCTGCTCCGCCGCCCCGGCACCCGGGCCGCCGAGGCCCGGGCCCGGATCGACGAGGCCCTCGCGGCCGCCGGGCTCGATCTCGCCGCCCTGCCGAAGGGCGACCGGACCTCCGTACGGGACCTGGAGCGCCTGGAGGCGCTGCGGCTGTCCATCGCGCTGGCCCTGATCGGCCGCCCCCGGCTGCTCGGCGTGGACGACACGGACCTGAAGCTGTCGGACGCGGACCGGGCCGAGGCCTGGGCGCTGCTGCGCACGGTGGCCGACGCCGGCACCACCGTCCTCGCCGTCTGCAGCGAGGCCCCGGCCGGCGCCCTGCGGATCACCACGGTCGCGGCGCCCGCCGCGGCGGACCCGGACGCGAAGAGCACGGCCGAGGACGGCGCGGAGGACACCGCCGTCGACACCGCCGGAGACGGTGCCGGCGGCTCCGCCGAAGACGACGACACCACCGAGGAGGGGGCGGACGATGCGCTCGCCGAAACTGGCCGCGCTTGAGCTGAGGCGCTTCGGCAGGGGGAAGCTGCCGCGCGCCGCGCTCGTCGCGGTCCTGCTGCTGCCGCTGCTGTACGGCGCCCTGTACCTGTACTCGTTCTGGGACCCGTACAGCAGGCTCGACCGGCTGCCCGTCGCCCTGGTCAACGAGGACCGGGGCGCCACCGCCGACGGCAAGCGGATCACCGCCGGCGAGGACATCACCGAGGGACTGCTCGACAGCAGGACCTTCGAGTGGCACCGGGTGAGCGACGCCGAGGCGCGCGAGGGCGTCGAGGACGGCCGGTACTACCTGTCCCTGACCGTGCCCGGCGACTTCAGCGAGCGGATCGCGTCGAGCTCCGGGGACTCCCCCGAGACCGGCGCCCTGAAGGTCCGGACGAACGACTCCAACAACTACATCGTCGGCCAGATCTCGCGGACGGTCTTCTCCGAGGTGCGCACCGCCGCCTCCACCAAGTCCTCCCGGACCTTCCTCGACAAGATCTTCATCTCCTTCTCCGACATCCACGAGGCCACCGCCGAGGCCGCCAAGGGCGCCGCCGACCTGAAGAAGGGCGTGGACAAGGCCAAGAAGGGATCCAAGGACCTCTCGGACGGCCTCGCCGACGCCAAGACCGGCAGCGGCGACCTCGCCGCCGGCCTGAAGAAACTGGACAAGGGATCCAAGGACGTCCAGACCGGTACGCGGCAGGTCGCGAACGGCACCCAGGCGCTCGCCGACAAGGTGAACGGCACCGCCGACAAGGTCCGCCCGTACCTGGCGAACAACGGCACGTCCATCCGCGACACCGCCAAGCTGGTCTCCGACTCGGCCACCGCCGCCCGCAACGACCTGGAGGACCTGGTCCGCCGCGCCCCGAAGCTGCGCACCGCCGCCCACAAGGCGGACGAGACGTTCTCCCGGCTGCACCGCGAGTCCTGTGCGAAGCCCGGCACCACCCCGCTGTTCGAACTGCCCGAGGGCGTGACCCTGCCCGAGGGGTTCGCCCTCCCGGACAACAAGGAGTTCTGCGCCGCCCTGAAGGAGGCGTCGACCAACGCCGGGGACGTCGCGACCGTCGCGGACGACGTGCACGAGCTGACCAAGGGCAACAACGGCGACCTGAAGACGCTCGACGAGCGGCTGAAGAAGCTGAAGAAGCAGGCCGACGAGCTGGCCGCCCGCGCCCCGCACCTGGACAAGGACGTCGCGGACGCCATCCGCGAGATCAACGAGCTCAACAAGGGCGCGAAGAAGGTCGCCGACGGCGCCGCGCAGCTGCACACCGGCGTCTCCGGCGCCCGCGCGGGCTCGGTCAGCCTGGACACCGGCGTCGGCAAGCTGAAGAAGGGCGCCGGCGACCTCGACGGCGGCATGTTCAAGCTCGCCGACGGCTCCGGCTCGCTCGCCACCGGCCTCAAGGACGGCGTCGACCAGATCCCGGACTACGACAAGGAGGAGCGCGACCGGCGCACGGAGGTCATGGCCGACCCGGTCAAGCTGGCCTCCCAGTCGCTCCACAAGGCGCCGAACTACGGCACGGGCTTCGCCCCGTACTTCATCCCGCTCTCCCTCTGGGTCGGCGCGATGGTCGCCTACATGATCATCCAGCCGATGAACCGGCGGGCCCTCGCCGCGGGCGCCTCCGCCTGGCGGATCGCGCTGGCCGGCTGGTTCCCGGTGGCGGCGATCGGCGTCCTCCAGGTCGGCGCGCTCCTCTCCGTCCTGCACTGGGGCCTCGGCCTGGAGATGGCCAGGGCGGCCGGCACGATCGGCTTCCTCGCCCTCGTGACCTGCTGCTTCGCCGCGATCATCCAGTGGCTCAACGCCCGCTTCGGCGCGGCCGGAAGGATCCTGGTCCTCGCCCTCCTCATGGTCCAGCTGACCTCGGCGGGCGGCACCTACCCGGTGCAGACCAGTCCGGGCTTCTTCAACGCCGTCCACCCCTTCCTGCCGATGACCCACGTGGTCGAGGCGCTGCGCCGGCTCATCTCCGGCGGCGGGCTCGCCCCCGTCTGGGAGGCCGTCGCCGTCCTCGCCGCCTTCACCCTGGGCGCGCTCGCCCTGACCGCGGTCACCGCGCGCCGCAAGCAGGTGTGGACGCTGGACCGGCTCCACCCCGAGCTGTCGCTGTGACCGGCCCGGCCTCTGTGAGAATCGACCCCATGGACAGCAGCAGCACCCGCCGCCAGGCCACCCGCGCCAAGCTCTACGAGGCGGCCGTCACCCTCATCGCCGAGCAGGGCTTCTCGGCCACGACGGTCGACGAGATCGCCGAGCGGGCCGGGGTGGCCAAGGGCACGGTCTACTACAACTTCAAGAGCAAGACCGAGCTCTTCGAGGAGCTGCTGCGCCACGGCGTCTCCCTCCTCACCGCCTCCCTGCGGACGGCGGCCGAGGAGACGGCGGCGAGCGGCGGCACCCGGGTCGCCGCGCTGGACGCGATGATCCGCGCCGGCCTCGTCTTCATCGACCGCTACCCCGCCTTCACCCAGCTGTACGTGGCCGAGCTCTGGCGTACCAACCGCGCCTGGAACTCCACCCTCCTGGTCGTCCGCCAGGAGGCGGTCGCCGTCGTCGAGGGCGTCCTGCGCGACGGTGTCGAGGCGGGCGAACTCAGCGACGAGATCGACGTCCAGCTCACGGCGGCGGCCCTGGTCGGCATGGTCCTCGTCGCCGCCCTGGACTGGAAGGCCTTCCAGAGCGAGCGCTCCCTGGACGACGTCCACGCGGCGCTGTCCCTGCTGCTGCACGGGCGCGTGGGCGGAGGCCGCTGAATCGGATCCAGGATCCGATATCCAACGTCCGGGATCCGGGACATTGAATCCAATCTCCCGGATCCCGGATCCCGGAGATTGGATCCCGGAGATTGGATCCACGCAACGAAAAGCGCCGGTCCGCGCGAGGCTCGATCCCCCCGAGCCACGCCGGACCGGCGCTTCCTTTCGTCCACCCCCGTGCACGTCCCCCGTACCGGCAGGCGCGCGGCCCCGCTCCGCCGCCCCGTGTCGGCGGTGCGGGAGCCGCGCCCCTTCCGTGGGCTCCACTCTCTCCTCCGGGCGGCTCCCGTCCCATCCGCGCGGGTACTCATCTCGGCACCTAGGTACGGATACTCAGTCGCCGCCCGTGACGGACGGGCGCGGCCTCGTTACGATCATGAGCATGTCCGTACTCCCCCTGGTCTTCACGAGCGGCTGGGCGAGCGGGATCAACGCCTACGCGGTGGTCCTGCTGCTCGGTGTCTTCGGCGCGACGGGGCTCACCGACGAGGTGCCCGAGGCGCTGCAGCGCACGGACGTCCTGATCGCGGCCGGCGTGCTGTTCCTCATCGAGGCGGTCGCGGACAAGGTGCCGTACGTGGACAACGTGTGGGATTCGGTCCACACGGTGGTCCGGCCGGTCGCGGGTGCCGTGGTGGCCGCCCTGCTGGCCGGTGAGAGCGGCTCGCTGCCGGAGCTGGCGGCGGGGGCGATCGGCGGGTCGACGGCGCTGATGAGTCATCTGGTCAAGGCGGGGACGCGGATGGCGGTGAACACCTCCCCGGAGCCGTTCTCCAACATCGCGATCAGCACGGGCGAGGACCTCGCGGTCGCCGGCGTCATCACCTTCGCGATATTCCATCCGGTGGCGGCGGCGGTGATCGCCGCCGTGCTGCTGGCGCTCGGCGTCTGGCTGCTGGTCTTCCTGGCGTCCCGGATCCGGCGGTTCCTGCGCCGCCGGGCGCAGCGCCGCGAGGAGCACAGGCTGGCGGCGGCGGAGGGCGGCCCACCTGCGGACCGGTCTGTCGGCGGGGGCCGATAGGGTCCCTGACATGGGACGGATTGTGGTGATCGGCGCGGGTCTCGGCGCCATGGCGGCGGCGGCCCGGCTCGCGGTCGCCGGACACGCGGTGACGGTGTACGAGCGGACGTCGACGTACGGCGGGGCGGTGGGCCGCTTCGAGCGCGACGGCTTCGCGTTCGACACCGGCCCCGGGCTTCTGCACCTGCCGGCGGTCTACCGCGATCTCTTCGTGAAGACGGGGAAGCGGCCGCTGGAGGAGTGCGTCGGGCTGAGCCAGGTCGATCCGGCCGCCCGGCACGTCTTCGCCGACGGCACGCGCGTGGACCTGCCGAACGCCTCCCGGGCCGGCACGGTCGCCGCCCTGGACGCGGCGCTCGGCGCGGGCGCGGGCGAGCGCTGGGGGGATTTCCTGGTGCGGGCCCGCGAGGCGTGGGACCGGACCCGCCGTCCGCTCCTGGAGGAGCCGCAGCCCGCCGATCCGAAGGCGCTCGCCCGGGAGCCGTACCCGGCGCTCAAGGCCGGGCTGCTGCGCCGTCCGACGCGGACGCTGGCCCAGGTCGGCGAGCGGGAGCTGCGCAACCCCCGGCTGGTCGCGCTCCTGGACTCGTACGCGGAGGCGTACGGCTTCCCGGCGGCGACCGCCCCGGCGTCCGCCGCCGTCCTGCCGTACATGGAGCAGACCTTCGGCAGCTGGTACGTGGCGGGCGGGATCCGGGCGCTCGCGGACGCGGTGTACGAGCGCTGCCGGGAGCGGCGGGTGGAGTTCGTCTTCGACGCGCGCGTGGAGGAGGTCCTGGAGAAGGACGGGCGGGCGGTGGGTGTCCGGCTGTCCGGTGGCGAGACCGTCGAGGCCGACCACGTGGTCTCCGGGGCCCCGGTGCCGGCGCTCCCCCTCGATCAGGTGCCGCCGCGCCGGCAGGGGATCGGGACGAGCCGGGTGACGGTCTGTCTGGCCCTGCGCGGCTCCCGGGAGGCGGGGGCGGTCCACCGGACCGTCGTGCACGCGGAGGGCGGGCGTCCGACCGTGACCGTGCTGCGGCCAGACGACCCGGCGCTGCGTCCGGACGGCGCCTACGAGTCGGTGACGGTCACGGCGACCGTGCGGACCTCCCCCGGGCAGGACGGGGAGCCCTTCGCCGACCGGATGGCCGGGACGGCTCTTCCTGACCGGATGGTCGAGGCGGCCGAGCGGGCGGTGCCGGGGCTCGCGGAGCGGCTGCTGTGGCAGCACGTCCGCACGCCGGAGGACGTCCGGGCCGCCACCGGTGCCGCCGAGGTCCCGGGCCCGGCGCTGGCGGACGCCAGCGGGGCCTGGCTGCCGGCGGCGAACCTCTCCCCCGTCCCGGGCCTGTACCTCGCGGGCGGCTGGTCGCACCCGGGGGGCGGGCTCGCCCACGCGGGCATGTCGGGCGCGCTGGTGGCCGGGCTGATCGTGGAGGGCGCGGAGTTCCGCGGCTCCCAGTGAGCCGCCGCCCCCGCTCCCGCCCCTCCCCGTCCGCTCAGTAGCGGTACGGGGACTGCTCGTCCTGCGGCTGTGGCTCGTAGCCGTACTGCCCCGGCGCGTAGGCCTGGGGCTGCGGCTGGTCCGTGTCGCGCTGCTGCGGGACCCAGACGCCGCCGGGCGGCGTGTCGTAGGCGTACGAGGGGGCGTAGGGGTCGCCGTAGTACTGGGTGTACTGCTGGCCGTCGGTGCCGGGGCCGATGTACGGGTCGGAGTAGGCGGCGTACTGCTGCGGGGCGCCGGCGGTGCCGTAGTCGTAGGCGGGCTGCTGCTGCTCGTAGCCGGCGGCGTAGGGGTCGTACGCGTAGCCGGTGGTGTCGTACCCGGGCTGCTGCTCGTAGCCGGTCGGCTGCGGGTCGTAGACGCCGTACTGGCCGGTGTCCTCGGGCAGGGGCTGCGGTTCGTGGACGTGGGCGGGGTCGTCGGCCGCGAGCGGTCCCTCGGCGTCGGGGCCGGGGGCGTGGGCCGCGTCGGGGTCGTCGTAGGAGAGGCCGGTGACCTCCAGGGTGGGGCCGGCCTCGGGGGCCGGGCCCGCCTTGCGGCGGCGGCTGGCGCCGGGGTTGCCGCCGACCGCCCAGCCGGTGGAGAAGCCGCGGCGGAAGGAGAGGGTCACGAAGGTCTGGCCGACGGCGAAGGCGACCGCGCCGGCGATGATGACCGCCACGGAGGGCAGCAGCACGCCGACGACGACGCCGAGGAAGCCGGAGAAGGCGAGGAGCCGCCATCGCAGCCGCGCCTTGTACTGGAGGAGCACCTCGCCGAGCAGCCAGAGCGCCACCAGGCCGAACGCGATGTAGAGGACCGTCCACCCCATGCCCCGCCGCCCCTCTCTACGGCCTCCGCCGCGGGTCGGGGCGGGTACGACCGGTCAGGACTGCTGGTGCAGTCCGAGATTCTCGTAGATCTCGAGCGTCGCGGTGGAGCTGTTGAGCGTGATGAAGTGCAGTCCGGGGACACCCTCGGCCAGCAGGCGCGCGCAGAACTCCGTCGCGAACTCGATACCGATGGAGCGTACAGCGGCGGGGTCGTCCTTGACCGCGAGGATCCGTTCTTTCACATCCGCGGGGAAGGCGGCGTTGCTGAGCTGGGGCAGCCGGTCGAGCGTCTTCACGTTCACGACGGGCATGACCTCGGGGATGATCGGGGTCTCGCAGCCGGCCTTCTCGACGCTGTCGCGCAGCCGCAGGTAGTTCTCGGGGTCGAAGAACATCTGGGTGACCGCGTAGTCGGCGCCGGCCCGGCACTTGTCGACGAAGTGGCGGATGTCGGTGTCCCAGTCCGCGGACCGGGGGTGCATCTCGGGGAAGGCGGCGACGCCGACGCAGAAGTCGCCGGACTCCTTGATGAGCCGGACGAGGTCGGCGGCGTACCGGACGCCCTCGGGGTGCTCGACCCAGTCGCCCAGCGGGTCGCCGGGCGGGTCGCCGCGGAGCGCCAGCATGTTGCGGATGCCGGCGTCGGCGTACTGCCCGAGGACGTTGCGCAGCTCGGCGACGGAGTGGTCGACGGCGGTGAGGTGGGCGACCGGGGTGAGGGTGGTGTCCGAGGCGATCTTCTGGGTGGCCTTGACGGTGCCGCCGCGGGTGGAGCCGCCGGCGCCGTAGGTCACGGAGACGAAGCTGGGGCCGACGGCCTCGACGCGGCGCATGGCGTTCCAGAGGACCTGCTCGCCCTTGGCCGTCCGGGGCGCGTAGAACTCGAAGGAGTACGACGTCCCGGCGGCGAGGATCTCGCGGACCGTGCGGGCGCGGTCCGTACGGACGGAAGCGGTTCCAAGGGCCATACGGGCAGGTTAGACGGGGTCCAGGTGAGCGCGGAAACCGCGTCCGAGGAATGGACACCGTTTCGGACAGCGGTACGAGGCCCGCCGCGGCGGGCTGTCGGAACGTCCGGGTCAGGCGCCGGCCCGCTCCCGGACGCGCTTGGCGAGGGAGGCCGCGGCGGCGGCCGGGTCGTCGGCCTCGGTGAGCGCGCGGACCACGACGATGCGGCGGGCGCCGGCGTCGAGGACCTGGTCGAGGTTGGTCTCGTCGATGCCGCCGATGGCGAACCAGGGGCGGTCCTGGGCGAGCCCGGCGGCGTACCGCACCAGGTCGAGGCCGGGGGCGTACCGCCCGGGCTTGGTGGGGGTGGGCCAGCAGGGGCCGGTGCAGAAGTAGTCGACGCCGGGTTCGGCGGCGGCCGCGGCGACCTCCGATTCGGCGTGGCAGGAGCGGCCGATCAGCACCTGGTCGCCGAGGATGGCGCGGGCGGCGGGCACGGGCAGGTCGCCCTGGCCGAGGTGGAGGACGTCGGAGCCGATGGCGTGGGCGACGTCGGCCCGGTCGTTCACGGCGAGGAGCTTGCCGTGGCGGCGGCAGGCGTCGGCGAGGACGGCGAGGTGCTCCAGCTCCTCGCCGGCCTCCATGCCCTTGTCGCGGAGCTGCACGATGTCGACGCCGGAGGAGAGCACGGCGTCGAGGAAGGCGGGCAGGTCTCCCTGGCGCTTCCGGGCGTCGGTGCACAGGTAGAGCCGGGCGTCGGCGAGCCGCTCACGAGGCGTGGGCATGGTGGTTCCCCCCGTCGGGTGGTGCCGGTGCCGCGGCGTGGGGCCGTGGCACCGGCGGTGGTGGTTCGGTGTCCGGAGGCGGTGTCCCGGGCCCCGGGGTGTCTCGGACCCGGTGTCCCGGGCCCCGGGGTGTCTGGGACCCGGCGTTCCTGACGCCGGTGTCCCGGGCCCCGGAGTCACGGACTCGGGCGTCTCGGACTTCGGTGGGTCAGACGGCGAGCGCCTGGGCGCGGCGCTTCACCTCCGTGCCGCGATTTTCGCCGAGGGCCTGCGCGGGGGTGCCGGGCAGGGTCGGGTCCGCGGTGAAGAGCCACTCCAGCATCTCCTCGTCGGAGAAGCCGTCGTCCCGCAGGAGCGTCAGGGTGCCGGCGAGGCCCTTGACGACCTTGTCGCCCTGGATGAAGGCGGCGGGCACCTGGAGCGCGTTGTTCTCTCCGCGGCGCACGGCGATCAGCTGGCCCTCCTTCACCAGCTGCCGCACCCGCGTCACCTCGACGTCGAGCATCTCCGCGATGTCGGGGAGGTAGAGCCAGGCGGGGACGAGAGCATCGATGTTTGCGTCAATCTCGGTCACGGGACAAGCCTGCCATCCGGGACCGACAGTCGGTAGTCGGGCCCTCCCCGGCCGCCGCCGTCCGGGTTGTCAGCGGACGGCGGACTTCAGCGGCACGGTCGGGTCGGCGGCCCGTTCGGGGTCGACGGGGGTGCCGGCCTCGATGAGCTTGCGGCCCTGGGCGAGGTCGCGGGGGCGGCCGACGGCGAGGAGGGCGACCGGCACGCCGTCGCGCAGCCAGAGCACCGTCCAGGAGGCGCCGGAGGCGTCCCCGCGCCGCACGAGGGTGTCGGCGCCGGCGTGGTGGCCGGCGTACTGGACGAAGCGGCCGAACTGCTCGGACCAGAAGTACGGGACGGGGTCGTACGGCTCCGGGGCGGCGCCGTCGGCTCCGGTGAGGTCGGCGGCGACGGTGCGGGGGCCCTGGAGGGCGTTGTCCCAGTGGTGGACGAGGAGCCGCTCGCCGTAGCGGGCGGAGGGGAAGGAGGCGCAGTCGCCGACCGCGTACACGTCGGGCAGGGAGGTGCGCAGCCGTTCGTCGGCGGTGACGGCGCCGCCGGCGTCGAGGGCGATGCCGGAGCCCGCGAGCCAGTCGGTGGCGGGGCGGGCGCCGATGCCGACGACGACGGCGTCGGCGGGGAGTTCGCGGCCGTCGGCGAGGACGACGGTGCCGGGGCGGACGGTGGCCACGCGCGCGTGGGTGAGGAGTTCGGCGCCGCTCTCGGCGTACCAGCCGGCCATGGCGGTGGTGACCTCGTCGGGCAGGGCGCCGGCGAGCGGGAGGGGGGCGGCCTCGACGACGGTGACGGCGCAGCCGGCCTCGCGGGCGGCGGTGGCGAACTCGGCGCCGATCCAGCCGGCGCCGACCATGACCACGGAGCCGCGGGCGGCGAGGACGGGGCCGAGCCGGACGGCGTCGTCGAGGGTGCGCAGCAGGTGGACGCCGGGGACTCCCTCGGCGCCGGGGAGGGTGAGCGGCTGGGCGCCGGTGGCGAGGACGAGGGCGTCGTACGGGACGGGTCCGGCCTCGGTGTCGAGTGCGCGGTCGGCGGGGCGCAGGCCGGTGACGTCGAGGCCGAGGCGGAGGTCGACGCCGAGTGACTCGAAGTCGACGTCGAAGGCGGAGTGCTCGGCCTTTCCGAGGAGGACCGCCTTGGAGAGCGGGGGCCGGTCGTAGGGCTGGTGGGGTTCGGCGCCGATGAGGGTGACGGGGCCCTCGAAGCCCTGTTCGCGCAGGGCGACGGCGGTCTGTACGCCCGCCATGCCCGCGCCGACGATCACCACGTGCCGCTGGGTCTGCTTCTGCTCGCTCACCCGCCCACCATACGCATCTGACGGTCCGTCAGATAGGAGGCCCTCTGTGGAGCCCCGCCGACGGGGGCTAGGGTGGCGGGCACACACCACTCGCGGGAGCCCGGACGCACCGGGCTGAGAGGGAGGCTGACCGGCCTCCGACCGTACGAACCTGATCCGGGTCATGCCGGCGAAGGGAGGGGCGGGAACGCCCATGCGTTCTTCCGAAGGAACCGAAAAGAATCAGGTCGCCGACGTCCTCGTGATCGGCGGCGGCGTCATCGGCCTCGTCACCGCCTGGCGGGCGGCCCTGCGCGGGCTGACCGTCGCGGTCGTCGACCCCGAACCGGGCGGCGGCGCCGCGCGGGTCGCGGCCGGCATGCTCGCCGCCGTCACCGAACTGCACTACGGCGAGGAGACCCTCCTCGGGCTCAACCTCTCCTCCGCCGCGCGCTACCCGGCCTTCGTCGCCGAGCTGGAAGAGGCCACCGGCCTCGACGTCGGCTACCGCGCCTGCGGCACCCTCGCCGTCGCGCTCGACGCCGACGACCGCGCCCACCTGCGCGAACTCCACGCCCTCCAGACCCGCTGCGGACTCGCCTCCGAATGGCTCAGCGGCCGCGAGTGCCGCCGCCTCGAACCCATGCTGGCGCCCGGGGTGCGCGGCGGGCTCCGGGTGGACGGCGACCACCAGGTCGACCCGCGCCGCCTGGCCGCCGCGCTGCTCACCGCCTGCGAGCGGGCCGGGGTGGTCTTCCACCGGACGCTCGCCGAGCGGCTCACGGTGGCGGGCGACCGGGCGACCGGAGTCGTCCTGCGCGACGGCACGGCCCTGACCGCCGGCCGGACCGTCCTCGCCGCCGGCAGCCTCAGCGGCCGGCTCGCGGGCGTGCCGCCGTCGGTCCTGCCGCCGGTCCGCCCGGTGAAGGGCCAGGTCCTGCGGCTGCGGATCCCCGCCCCGTACGCCCCCTTCCTCTCCCGCACCGTGCGGGCGGTGGTCCGCGGCAGCCACGTCTACCTGGTGCCGCGCGAGAACGGCGAGCTGGTCGTCGGCGCCACCAGCGAGGAGCTGGGCTGGGACACCACGGTGACCGCGGGCGGGGTGTACGAGCTGCTCCGCGACGCCCACGAGCTGGTCCCCGGCCTCACCGAGCTGCCGCTCACCGAGACCCTCGCCGGACTGCGCCCCGGCTCCCCCGACAACGCCCCGATGCTCGGCCCGAGCGCCCTGCCGGGCCTCGACCTGGCCACCGGCCACTACCGCAACGGGATCCTCCTCACCCCCGTCACCGGCGACGTCATGGCGGAGGTGCTCACCACCGGCGTCCTGCCCGACGAGGCGCGCCCCTTCTCCCCCCGCCGCTTCCCCACCGCTCTCTCCGCACGTCAGGAGCAGCCCGCATGAACGTGTCCGTGAACGGCGAGCCCCGCGTGCTCGCCGCCCCCGTCTCCCTGGAGGCCCTGGTCACCGGCCTCACCACCGCCCCGTCCGGGGTCGCCGCCGCCGTCAACGAGACGGTGGTGCCGCGCGGCGAGTGGGCGGCGACGCTGCTCGCCGACGGCGACCGGGTCGAGGTCCTCACCGCGGTGCAGGGGGGCTGAGCGCGATGTCCGACGACGTGTTCGCCCTCGGCGGTACGGAGTTCTCCTCCCGGCTCATCATGGGCACCGGCGGCGCCCCCAGCCTGGACGTCCTCGAACGCTCCCTGGTGGCGAGCGGCACCGAGCTCACCACGGTCGCCATGCGCCGCCTCGACCCCACCGTGCAGGGCTCGGTCCTCTCCGTCCTCGACCGGCTCGGCATCCGCGTGCTGCCGAACACGGCGGGCTGCTACACGGCCGGCGAGGCCGTCCTCACGGCCCGGCTGGCCCGGGAGGCGCTCGGCACGGACTGGATCAAGCTGGAGGTGGTCGCCGACGAGCGGACCCTCCTCCCCGACGGCGTGGAGCTCCTCGACGCCGCCGAGACCCTGGTGGACGACGGCTTCACCGTCCTCCCGTACACCAACGACGACCCGGTCCTGGCCCGGAAGCTGGAGGACGTGGGCTGCGCGGCGATCATGCCGCTCGGCTCCCCCATCGGCTCCGGCCTCGGCATCCGCAACCCGCACAACTTCGAGCTGATCGTGGAGCGGGCCGGGGTGCCGGTGATCCTCGACGCCGGCGCGGGCACCGCGTCGGACGCGGCGCTCGCGATGGAGCTGGGGTGCGCGGCGGTGATGCTCGCCTCGGCGGTGACCCGGGCGCAGGAGCCGGTCCTGATGGCCTCGGCGATGCGCCACGCGGTCGAGGCGGGCCGCCTCGCGCACCGCGCGGGCCGCATCCCCCGCCGCCGCTTCGCGGAGGCCTCCTCCCCGGCGGAGGGCCTGGCCCGCCTCGACCCGGAACGCCCCGCGTTCTGACCCGCCCCGGGGCGGGGTAGGTCACAAGCCTGCTGCGTTCGGCACCGGAGGGCGAGGCGGGTCCGTACCGGCTCGTAGACTCGACGCCGTGGACACGACCCTTCAGGACCCCCTCGTCGGGCGGCTGCTCGACGGCCGCTACCGCGTCGACGCGCGCATCGCCGTCGGCGGGATGGCCACGGTCTACCGGGCCGTCGACACCCGCCTCGACCGCGTCCTCGCGCTCAAGGTGATGCATCCCGCCCTGGCGGCCGACGCGGCCTTCGTGGAGCGGTTCATCCGCGAGGCGAAGTCCGTCGCCCGCCTCGCGCACCCGAACGTGGTCGCCGTCTTCGACCAGGGCGCCGAGGGCGCGTACGTCTACCTGGCGATGGAGTACGTCTCCGGCTGCACCCTCCGGGACGTGCTCCGCGAGCGCGGCGCCCTCCAGCCCCGCGCCGCCCTGGACATCCTGGAGCCGGTCCTCGCCGCGCTGGGCGCCGCGCACCGGGCCGGGTTCGTGCACCGGGACATGAAGCCGGAGAACGTGCTGATAGGGGACGACGGCCGGGTCAAGGTCGCCGACTTCGGCCTTGTCCGGTCCGTCGGCTCGGCGACCGCCACCACCGGCGCGGTCCTCGGCACCGTCTCGTACCTCGCCCCCGAGCAGATCGAGCACGGCACCGCCGACACCCGGGCCGACGTGTACGCCTGCGGCGTCGTCCTGTACGAGATGCTGACCGGCGGCAAGCCGCACTCCGGCGACACCCCCGCCCAGGTCCTCTACCAGCACCTGAACACCGACGTGCCGGCCCCGTCCGCCGCCGTCCCCGGCCTGCCGCTCGGACTCGACGAGCTGGTCGCCGCCGCGACCGCCCGCAACCCCGAGGTCCGGCCGCACGATGCCGTGGCGCTGCTCGCCCTGCTCCGGGAGGCGCGGGCCGCGCTCACCGACGAGCAGCTCGACGCGCTGCCGCCGCGGGCGAGGACCGAGCAGCGGGACACCGGCGAGGACCGCACCAGCGTGATCGCCCGCCCGGTGCCCGCGCCGGAGGCCGCCGACCCGCACGCCGACCCGCACGCCGTCCAGCACACCAGCCGCCTCGCCACGCCCGAGCCCCCGCAGGCCGGGCCCCGCCGCCGCGTCCGCCGCCCGGCGCCGCGCGGCCCGCTCCTGATCGTCCTCGGCGTGCTGCTGGCCCTGGGCCTCGGCGGCGGCGTCTGGTACATCAACGCCGGCCAGTTCACCCGCGTCCCCGCCGTCCTCGGCCAGACCGAGCAGGCGGCGACCGAGCGGCTCGCCGACGCCGGCCTGGAGCTGGGCACGACGAAGCGCGCCTTCAGCGACGTGTACGAGCGCGGCACCGTGATGGCCGTCCACCCCGCGCCCGGCGAGCGGGTCCGCAGCCACGCCACCGTCACCCTCACCCTCTCCCGGGGCCCGGAGATCGTGAAGGTCCCCAACCTCAGGAACAAGCCGCTCGACGAGGCCAGGCGGATCCTCACCGAGCAGGGCCTCGCGCCCGGCGTGGTCACCTCCGCCTTCAGCACGACCGTCGCCCAGGGCTCGGTGATCGGCTCCGACCCGGAGCCGGGCACCGAGCGGGCCCCGGACTCGGCCGTGGCCCTCGTGGTCAGCAAGGGCGCACCGGTCGACGTCCCGGACGTGACCGGCGAGACCGTCGCCGACGCCACCGCCACCCTCCGGGAGGCCGGTCTCGAGGTCTCCGTCGCGCCGGAGCGGGTGCACTCCCCCGAGGACGCCGGTTCGGTCGCCGCCCAGTCCCTCGCCGAGGGCAGCCGGGCCGCGAAGGGCGACGCCGTCACCCTGACCGTCTCCAAGGGCCCGCGCCCGGTCGAGGTGCCGGACGTCGTCGGCCTGTCGACCGGCGAGGCCCGCGAGAAGCTGGAGGCGGCCGGCTTCGAGGTGAAGGTGGAGAAGAGCTTCCCCTTCCTCGGCGACGAGGTCACGGGCCAGTCCGTCGAGGGCGGGACGACCGCCCCTGAGGGCTCCACCGTCGCCATCACGATCAAGGGAATCTGAGAGAACATGCGCAACCCCGTCGGCGGCCACGTCCCCGTGGCCGGCGGTCTCGCCACGACCGGCCTCGGCTACGCCCGCGAGCTCGGCGCCGAGACCGTCCAGGTCTTCGTCGCCAACCCGCGCGGCTGGGCCACCCCGGCCGGCAACCCCGCCCAGGACGAGCGGTTCCGGGAGGAGTGCGCCGACGGGTCGATCACGGCCTGGGTGCACGCCCCCTATCTGATCAACTTCGGCTCCCACACCGAGGCCACCGTCGAGAAGTCCGTGGAGTCGCTCCGGCACTCGCTGCGGCGCGGCCGGGAGATCGGCGCGAAGGGCGTGGTCGTGCACACCGGCTCGGCGACCGGGGGCCGCCCGCGGGAGGAGGCGCTGGCACAGGTACGGGAGCGGATGCTGCCGCTGCTCGACGAGCTGACCCACGAGGACGACCCGTACCTCCTCCTGGAGTCCACCGCGGGCCAGGGCTTCTCGCTCTGCTCCAAGGCGGAGGACTTCGGCCCGTACTTCGACGCCCTCGACCACCACCCCAAGCTGGGGATCTGCCTCGACACCTGCCACATCTTCGCGGCCGGCCACGACCTGACCGCGCCGGGCGGGGCCGTACGCACCCTGGACGAGCTGGTCGCCACGGTCGGCGAGGGCCGGCTCCGGCTGATCCACGCCAACGACTCGAAGGACGTCGTCGGCGCGCACAAGGACCGGCACGCCAACATCGGCGTCGGCCACATCGGCGAGGAGGCGTTCCGGCAGCTGCTGCGCCACCCGGCCACCGACGGCGTGCCGTTGATCATCGAGACCCCGGGCGGCAAGGAAGGTCACGTCGCCGACATCGAGCTGCTGAAGAAGCTCCGAGGATGATCGGCTTCTGATCGCTTCCGATTGAACAGTACCCCGAGGGGGTATGCGGTTCCCTGAGGAAGCAGGAACCGCATACCCGAGGTTGGGGGACCCCCATGGAGCACGAGACGACGTCCTGGGGCATGGCGGCCAAGGCGACCCTCCACTGCCTCACCGGCTGCGCCGTCGGCGAGGTCCTCGGCATGATCATCGGAACCGCGCTCGGCTGGGGCAACGCGCCGACGATGCTCCTCGCGATCGCCCTGGCGTTCCTCTTCGGCTACTCGCTCACCCTGTGGGCCGTGAAGCGGGCCGGCCTGACCCTGAGGGCCGCCGTCGGCGTCGCGCTCGCCGCCGACACCGTCTCCATCCTCGTCATGGAGATCGTCGACAACGGCGTACTGCTCGTGGTCCCCGGCGCGATGGACGCGCACCTGTCGGACGCGCTCTTCTGGGGCGCCCTCGCCTTCGCGTTCCTCGTCGCCTTCCTGGTCACCACCCCGGTCAACAAGTGGATGATCGGCCGCGGCAAGGGCCACGCGGTGGTCCACCAGTACCACCACTGACGGAGCCGTACGCGACGGCCCGGGGCCGCTACAGCTCCGGGCCGTCGCCCGGTCCCTCCTGGTACGAGTAGCGCTGCTCGGTCCACGGGTCGCCGATGTTGTGGTAGCCGCGCTCCTCCCAGAAGCCCCGGCGGTCGGCCGTCATGTACTCCACGCCCCGGACCCACTTGGGGCCCTTCCACGCGTACAGGTGCGGCACGACGAGCCGCAGCGGGAAGCCGTGCTCGGCGGTGAGCAGCTCGCCGTCCTTGTGGGTGGCGAAGATGGTGCCCTCGGCGGCGAAGTCGGCGAGCCGCATGTTGGCGCTGTAGCCGTACTCGGCCCAGACCATCACATGGGTGACGTGCGGCGCGGGCGGCGCGAGCTCCAGGACCGTCCGGGCGGCGACCCCGCCCCACTCGGCGCCGAGCATGCTGAACTTGGTGACGCAGTGCAGGTCGGCGGTGACCGTGGAGAACGGCAGGGCCGAGAACTCCTCGTGGTTCCAGCAGCGCTTGTCGCCGTCGGCGGTCGCGCCGAAGACGCGGAACTCCCAGCGCTCCGGCTTGAACTTGGGCACGGGCCCGTAATGGGTGACCGGCCAGCCGCGCTGGAGCCGCTGCCCCGGCGGAAGCTCGGGCGACATCTCCGGCATCCCCACGTCCCGGTGTACCCCGCTCTCCGGCTGAACCATGTCCTCCATGGTGTCAGACGGCGAGGGGTGGTCATGACCAGCCACCCACCCGGACGCACCCATTCGGGCAAGTCCTACTAAGCCTCCACTTACTGGACGCCCCCCATTCGGAGTGCGAGGATGCGGCCATCCTGCCCTGTGAGGGGTCGGACACATACCGTGACGGAAGGAACCTGGAGCGATGCAGGGCGACCCCGAGGTCCTGGAGTTTCTGAACGAGCAGCTGACCGGCGAGCTCACGGCCATCAACCAGTACTGGCTGCACTACCGCATCCAGGACAACAAGGGCTGGACGAAGCTCGCGAAGTACACCCGCGAAGAGTCCATCGACGAGATGAAGCACGCGGACAAGCTGACCGAGCGCATCCTCATGCTCGACGGCCTGCCCAACTACCAGCGACTCTTCCACGTGCGCGTCGGCCAGACCATCACCGAGATGTTCCAGGCGGACCGCCAGGTCGAGGTGGAGGCGATCGACCGCCTCAAGCGGGGCGTCGAGGTCATGCGCGCCAAGGGCGACATCACCTCGGCCAACCTCTTCGAGGAGATCCTCGCGGACGAGGAGCACCACATCGACTACCTGGACACCCAGCTGGAGTTGATCGAGTCGCTGGGCGAGGCGCTCTACCTCTCGACGCTCATCGAGCAGCCGAGCTAAGCCGCCTCGGACAGGTCGGCGCCCGCCTCCGACGCGAGGGCCGGCATGCCCTGGTCGAGGAGTTCGCGGCGCGGGCAGTTCCCCCGCCCGAGAATGGCCTGAATGCGGCGGACGCACGAACCGCAGTCCGTGCCCGCCTTGCAGGCGGAGGCGATCTGGCGGGGGGTGCAGGCGCCGGCCTCCGCGTGGTCCTTCACCTGCTTCTCCGTGACACCGAAGCATGAGCAGACGTACACGCGGATCACCTCCCGTCGAGATCGATTAGGCTAACCTAACCTTACCCGGCGGGCGGGGAGCGTAAAAGCCTTCCCTACGACGATGGGGCGTGGATCACAAGGATCCACGCCCCATCGTCGTAGGAAGCTACTTACTGATCGCGGTACATCTCGGCCACGAGGAACGCGAGGTCGAGCGACTGGCTCCGGTTGAGGCGCGGGTCGCAGGCCGTCTCGTAGCGCTGGTGCAGGTCGTCGACGAAGATCTCGTCGCCGCCGCCCACGCACTCGGTGACGTCGTCACCGGTGAGCTCGACGTGGATGCCGCCCGGGTGGGTGCCCAGCGCCTTGTGGACCTCGAAGAAGCCCTTGACCTCGTCGAGCACGTCGTCGAAGCGGCGGGTCTTGTGGCCCGAGGCCGCCTCGAAGGTGTTGCCGTGCATCGGGTCGGTCACCCAGGCGACGGTGGCGCCCGAGGCGGTGACCTTCTCGACCAGCTCGGGGAGCTTGTCCCGGACCTTGTCGGCGCCCATGCGGACGATGAAGGTCAGCCGGCCCGGCTCGCGGTCCGGGTCGAGGCGCTCGATGTACGTCAGCGCCTCCTCCGGGGTCGTCGTCGGGCCCAGCTTGATGCCGATCGGGTTCGCGATCCGCGAGGCGAACTCGATGTGGGCGTGGTCCAGCTGGCGGGTGCGCTCGCCGATCCAGACCATGTGGCCGGAGGTGTCGTACAGCTTGCCGGTCCGGGAGTCCGTACGCGTGAGGGCGCCCTCGTAGTCGAGGAGCAGCGCCTCGTGCGAGGAGTAGAACTCCACCGCCTTGAACTCGGCCGGGTCGGTGCCGCAGGCCTTCATGAAGTTCAGCGCGTTGTCGATCTCGCGCGCCAGCTGCTCGTAGCGCTGGCCCGAGGGGGACGACTTCACGAAGTCCTGGTTCCAGGCGTGCACCTGGCGCAGGTCGGCGTAGCCGCCGGTGGTGAAGGCGCGGACCAGGTTGAGCGTGGAGGCGGAGGCGTTGTACATCCGCTTGAGGCGCTCGGGGTCCGGGACGCGGGCCTTCTCGTTGAAGTCGAAGCCGTTGACGGAGTCGCCCCGGTAGGTGGGGAGCGTCACGCCGTCACGGGTCTCGGTGCCCTTGGAGCGGGGCTTGGAGTACTGCCCGGCGATGCGGCCCACCTTCACGACGGGCACGGAGGCCGCGTACGTGAGGACGGCGCTCATCTGGAGCAGGGTCTTCAGCTTGGCCCGGATGTGGTCGGCGGACACCGCGTCGAACGCCTCGGCACAGTCGCCGCCCTGGAGGAGGAACGCCTCGCCACGGGCGACGGCTCCCATCCGGGCGCGCAGCTGGTCGCACTCGCCGGCGAAGACGAGCGGAGGATACGACTCGAGGTCCGCGATCACATCGCGCAGAGCCTCGGCATCGGGGTACTCGGGCTGCTGCGCCGCGGGCAGGTCTCGCCAGGTCGCCTTGGCGACGGCGTGGGATTCGGCGTTCACGGTCACACGGACACAGTACGGGGTTCTTCGTCCGGTCCTGTCCCCTGACCAATGACTGAGACGCGTGCCCGGAATGTCTGGACGCGATCTTCACGCCTTCGAGTGGTGTTACCCTCACCCCCGTTTAGCAAACGAGCAAAGCTGTTCGCCACATACATAGCTGACGACACAGGGGTGGGCGTGACCCAGAGGCACCGCAGGGATCGCAAGAAGAAACGACTCTTGTACGGAGCGGCGGCCGCGGTCGTCGCCACCGCCACGATCGGCACCCTCGCGGTCGCCTCGCCGAGCCTCCTCGGCGCGACCGGCGACGCGAAGCCCGGCGGCGACCCCTCCCTCCAGGAACAGTTCGCTGCGGCGGCGGAGGAGTTCGACGTCCCGCAGAGCGTGCTGATGGCGGTGTCGTACAACCAGACACGCTGGGAGTCGCACGACGGCGAGCCGAGCGTGACCGGCGCGTACAACGTCATGGGTCTGACGAAGGTCGACCCGGAGGACGTGGCGCAGGAGGTCACCGACGAGCAGATCGAGCACTTCAACGGCTCGGGCCGGCCGGAGATCGAGAAGGACTTCGACCGCGAGGAGGTCCGCCGGATCCTGGAGAAGGCGCTCGTCGACACCGACGACCCGGCCCTCCACACCCTGGACAAGGCCGCCGGGCTGATCGACAGCTCCACCGAGTCCGTCCAGAACGACACCGCCGCCTCCATCCGGGCCGGCGCCGCACTCCTCGCCGACTACCAGAAGCAGGCCGGCGCCGAGCTGTCCGAGGACGCCGGTGACTGGTACCCGGCCGTGGCCCGCTACGGCCAGTCCTCCGACCGGAAGGGCGCCGACCTCTTCGCGAAGCGCGTCTTCGAGTCGATCAAGAAGGGGGAGCGGGAGCTCACCGCCGAGGGCGAGCAGGTCGCGCTGCCTGCCGAGCCCGACGTCAAGCCGGTCAAGCCGGCGAACGTGCCCCTGGCGGCCAGCTTCGCGAGCACGGCGGAGACCGCGCTCCCCGAGTGCCCCGCCGGCCTGAACTGCAACGTCAAGCTGAGCGTCCCCGACTCCCAGGGGCGGAAGAACTACACCGCGGGTGACCGCCCCAACCAGGGCGTCGACATCCGCCAGATCGTCATCCACGACACCGAGGGCCCCTACCAGGGGTCGCTCGACACGCTCACGAGCCCGACGGGCAAGGGCAGCGCCCACTACCTGATCAAGGCCTCGGACGGCCTGGTCACCCAGATCCTCGAGAACAAGAACCTCGCGTGGCACGCGGGCAACTGGACCCACAACATGCACGCGATCGGCGTGGAGCACGAGGGCTACGCCATCAAGGAGGGCAGCTGGTACACCGAGCCCCAGTACCGCTCCTCCGCCGCGCTGGTGAAGTTCCTGGCGGACAAGTACGGCGTGCCGATCGACCGCGAGCACATCATCGGCCACGACGAGGTCGCGCTCCAGACGGACGACCGCGTCGGCTTCCTCCACTGGGACGGCGGCCCGTACTGGGACTGGAACCACTACATGTCCCTCCTGGGCGCCCCGCAGGGTGACAAGGGCGCGGGCGGCCTGCTCCGGGCCGGCCAGACGGTCCGGGTGGTCCAGCCGTTCACCACGGCCAACCAGCCGAAGCTGACCGTCGGCGGCACGGCCGTCCCGGCGCGGCCGTCCAACTTCGGCTACCTGTACACGTCGAACTCGACGAGCGCGGCGACGCTGAAGGACCCGTACTTCACCTCGCTGTGGTCCGAGGGCTCCAACTACGGCAACAAGGTCCGCGCCGGCGGCCTCTACGTCGTCGCCGACGTCAGGACCAACTGGACGGCGATCTGGTACGCGGGCGAGAAGGCCTGGTTCTACAACCCCGGCGGCCAGTACACCGTGCCGGTGGACGCCACCACCGTGAAGCTCAAGTCCGGTCTGGCCTCCACCAAGGTCTTCGGCCGCTCCTTCCCGGAGACCGCCGCCTACACCGCGGCCGGTCTGGAGAACCCGGGCGACGAGAACGACCCGCTGTCGAAGTTCACGTTCGAATCCGACGAGGCGTACGTGAAGGCCGGCCCGGCCGTGAAGGGCGACGACTGGTTCGGCTCCGCCCAGAAGAACGTCATCGGCTCCACGATGTTCGTGCCGATCCGCTTCCACCACAAGATCGTCTGGGTGAAGCAGAGCGACATCGTCGAGGCGCCCGGCGCCGCCCCCGTCTCCACCACGGACCGCTACAACGCCATCGCCCGCGACTCCGCCGGTGTCCTCTGGCAGTACCAGGGCTCCGGGAACCCGGCCGCGCCGTTCCTGACCAAGTACAAGGTCGGCGGCGGGTGGCAGGTCTACAACGCCATCTCGCCGATGTCGTTCCTGCGGGCCGACGGGACCGGGGACGCGGTGGCCCGGGACAAGGACGGCGTCCTCTGGTACTACAAGGGCTCCGGCAACCCGAACGCGCCCTTCAAGGCGCGGCAGCGGGTCGGCGGCGGCTGGCAGGTCTACAACAAGCTCCTCGGTGTGGGCGACATGAACGCCGACGGCAGGCCCGACCTGATTGCCCGCGACGCCTCCGGCGTGCTGTGGCTGTACAAGAACACGGGCGCCTCCCCGAACCCGTTCGCGACCCGCGTCAAGGTCGGCGGCGGCTGGCAGGTCTACAACGAGCTGATCAGCACCGGCGACATGACCGGTGACGGCAGGCCCGAGCTGATCGCCCGCGACAAGACCGGCGTCCTGTGGCTGTACAAGAACACGGGCGGTTCCCCGAACCCGTACGCCACCCGCGTCAAGGTCGGCGGCGGCTGGCAGGTCTACAACGTGATGGTCGGCCCCGGCGACCTCAACAAGGACGGCAAGGCCGACCTGATCGCCCGTGACGCATCCGGCGTGCTGTGGTTCTACAAGAACACCGGCGGCTACCCCAACCCCTACGCCCCCAAGGCGCAGGTCGGCGGTGGCTGGCAGGTGTACAACCTGATCGTCTGATCCGGTCGTCTCCGTCGAACGGGGCCCGTTCCGCGCCTTCCGGGGTGTGGAACGGGCCCCGTTCCCGTGTCCGCCTGGGTTACAGTGCTCGCATGTACGCGCCTTCGCACCAGAACTGGTGGTGGACCGTCCCTCCGGCGGCCCACTGACTGCGCGTATCCGAAATCCACGCGAAGGCCGCCCGAGGGGCGGCCTTTCTCGTTCCCGCGAGGCCGTTCCTCTCCGCTCTCCGTACTCCGACCGGAAGGAACCCGCTGCCATGGACGTCGACCTCTCCCGACTCCTCTCCGACTCCGCCCCGCCGTTCGCCCTGCTGCGCCGCCGCACCCCGGGCCGTGACCACGACACCGTCGAGGTGCTGATCGGCGCCGTCCACGAGGCCGAGCGGCTGGCCGACCTTCCGGTGTGCGAGCGTCCTGCGCTCGCGCTGGTGCCGTTCCGGCAGATCCGGGAGCGCGGGTTCGACGTGCGGGACGACGGGACGCCGCTGTCGGTGCTCGTCGCCGAGGAGGCGTACGAGCTGCCGCTCGACGCCGTGCTCGACGCGCTGCCCGCGCACCGGGTCGACGTCTCCGGCGGGGGCTTCGACGTCTCCGACGAGGAGTACGCGGACATCGTGCGGCGGGTGATCGAGGAGGAGATCGGGGGCGGCGAGGGCGCGAACTTCGTCATCCGGCGGACGTACACCGGGGAGATCGAGGGCTTCGGGCGGGCCGACGCGCTGGCGCTCTTCCGGCGGCTCCTCGCGGGCGAGCGGGGCGCGTACTGGACCTTCGTCGTGCACACCGGGGAGCGGTGCCTGGTCGGGGCCAGCCCCGAGGTGCACGTGCGGATGGCGGGCGGGACCGTGGTCATGAACCCGATCAGCGGCACGTACCGGTACCCGGACGGGGGCGCGCCGACCGCCGAGGGGCTGCTCTCCTTCCTCGCCGACCGCAAGGAGACCGAGGAGCTCTCCATGGTGGTCGACGAGGAGCTGAAGATGATGTGCACGGTCGGGGACATGGGCGGGGTGGTGATCGGGCCCCGGCTGAAGGAGATGGCGCACCTCGCGCACACCGAGTACGAGCTCCGCGGCCGGTCCTCGCTGGACGTGCGGGAGGTGCTGCGGGAGACGATGTTCGCGGCGACCGTGACGGGCTCCCCGGTGCAGAACGCCTGCCGGGTGATCGAGCGTCACGAGGCCGGCGGGCGCGGCTACTACGCGGGGGCGCTCGCGCTGCTCGGCACGGACGCGAACGGGGCGCAGACGCTGGACTCGCCCATCCTGATCCGTACCGCCGACATCGCGGCCGACGGGCGGCTGCGGGTGCCCGTGGGGGCGACCCTGGTGCGGCACTCGGACCCGGCGGGCGAGGTCGCGGAGACCCACGCGAAGGCGGCGGCGGTCCTGGCGGCGCTCGGGGTGCGGGAGGGGCGGCCCGCGGAGGTCTCCCCCGCCCGGCCGCGGCTGGCGGACGATCCGCGGGTGCGGGCCGCGCTGGACGCCCGGCGGGCGGACCTGGCGCCGTTCTGGCTGCGGATGCAGACGCGGTCCGCGGAGCTGAGCGGCCACGCGCTGGTGGTCGACGCGGAGGACACCTTCACCGCGATGCTGGCGCACCTGCTGCGCTCCTCGGGCCTGGAGGTGTCGGTGCTGCGGTACGACGAGCCGGGGCTGCGGGAGCTGGCGCTCGCCCACGAGGGCCCGGTGGTCCTCGGGCCGGGGCCCGGCGATCCGATGGACGCGGCCGACCCGAAGATGCGCTTCCTGCGCGGGCTCACCGCCGAGCTGCTGCGCGGCCACCGGCACGGCCTCCTCGGCGTGTGCCTGGGGCACGAGCTGATCGCGGCGGAGCTGGGCCTGGACATCGTGCGCAAGCGGGTCCCGTTCCAGGGCGCGCAGGTGCGGATCGGCCTCTTCGGGCAGGAGCGGACGGTCGGCTTCTACAACAGCTTCACGGCGCGCTGCGACGAGCGGGAGGCGACGGAGCTGGCGCTGCACCGGATCGAGGTGAGCCGGGACGCGGAGTCGGGCGAGGTGCACGCCCTGCGCGGGCCGGGCTTCGCCGGCGTGCAGTTCCACCCGGAGTCGGTGCTGACCCTGGAGGGCGCGGCGGTGACGGCCTCGCTGCTGGCCGGGGTGCTGGTCTAGGGCCTGTCCGGCCCTGGGCCGTGTCTTTCGGATCAGGCCGGATCGGCTCGCGGCGTCCGGTGCCGTGCGTCGCAAGGCGGAGGAGGGAGTCCATGCGGTGGGGGCACCTCCCAGCGGTAGCCGGGGGACGTCGGCGACCGACGACAACGCCGCGAGGCGCGGTGCCGGACGCCGCGAGCCCGGCATGATCCGGAAGACACGGCCTAGACGACCCGCGGGACCAGGACGTTCTCGCCGCGCTCTCCGCGGGTGTAGTCGAGGACGTTCCGGACCGTGGTGTCGATGATCTGGCCGACCGCGTCGACGGTGTAGTACGCCTGGTGGCTCGTCACCACCACGTTGGGGAAGGTGACGAGGCGGGCGAGGGTGTCGTCCTCGACGCCCGCGAGGGACTTGTCGAGGAAGAAGAGGCCGGCCTCGGCCTCGTAGACGTCGAGGCCGACGCCGGTGAAGCGGCCGGCGCGGAGCTCGGCGACGAGGGCGTCGGTGTCGACGAGGCCGCCGCGGCTGGAGTTGACCAGGATCGCGTCGTCCTTCATGGAGGAGAGGGCGGCGGCGTCGATGAGGTGGTGGGTGGCGGGCAGCAGCGGCACGTGGAGGCTGACGAGGTCGGCCTCGGCGAGGAGCCGGTCCTTGTCGACGTACTCCATGCCGAGTGCGACGCAGACGGGGTTCTCGGCGACGTCCCAGCCGAGGAGCCGCATGCCGAATCCGTCGGCGATCCGGGCGAAGGCCTCGCCGATCCTGCCGGTGCCGAGGACGCCGGCGGTACGGCCCCGCATGTCGCGGCCCATCAGCCCGTCGAGGCGGAAGTCGAAGTCGCGGGTGCGGTTGGAGGCGCGGACGATCCGCCGGTTGACGGCCATGGCGAGGGTCCAGGCGAACTCGGCGACGGAGTACGGCGAGTAGTGCGAGACCCGGGCGACGGTGAGGCCGAGGCGCTCGGCGACCTCCAGGTCGATGTTGTTGAAGCCGGTGGAGCGCTGGGCGATCATCTGGGTGCCGCCGGCCGCCAGGGTCTGCAGGACCCGGTGGTCGAGGATCGCGTTGACGCTGGTGGAGATGACCTCGTAGCCGGCCGCGATGGGGGCGGTGTCCTCGGTGAGGAAGACGTCGAGGCAGCGGACGTCGTGGTGGCCCGCGAAGGCCTTCTCGATCAGCGGCTTCTCGTCCGCCTGCACGCCGAATGCCAGGATCTCCACGACAGTCCTCCCGCCGAAAGGCCTCGTACGCGCCCGAATATACGGCCGGGTCCGGCGCCCCGCTCGGCCACGCGGCCGATCAGCCCTCGTCGAGACCGCGCTCGATCGCGTACCGGACCAGCTCGACGCGGTTGTGCAGCTGGAGCTTGCCGAGGGTGTTCTGGACGTGGTTCTGCACGGTGCGGTGCGAGATGACGAGCCGCTCGGCGATCTGCTTGTAGCTGAGGCCCTTGGCGACGAGCCGGAGGACCTCGGTCTCGCGGTCGGTGAGGCGCGGCGCCTCGGGCTCCCCGGCGCCCGCGGCCGGCGCGGGCTCGGAGGCGAGGCGGCGGTACTCGCCGAGGACCAGGCCGGCGAGGCCCGGGGTGAAGACGGGGTCGCCGACGGCGGTGCGCCGGACCGCGTCGATGAGCTCCGCGGTGCTGGCCGACTTCAGCAGGTAGCCGGTGGCGCCGGACTTCACGGCCTCCAGGACGTCGGCGTGCTCGCCGCTCGCCGAGAGGACCAGGACCCGCAGGCCGGACAGGGTGCCGACGAGCTCCTTGCAGACCTGGACGCCCGGCTTGGCCGGCAGGTTCAGGTCCAGGACGAGGACGTCGGGGGCGACGGCCGGGGCGCGGCGGACGGCCTGCTCGCCGTCGCCGGCGGTGGCGACCACGTCGAAGCCCGCCTCGGCCAGGTCGCGGGCGACCGCGTCCCGCCACATGGGGTGGTCGTCGACGACCATCACCTTGATGATCCGGTCCTGCTCGGCGGTGTCCGACGGGCTCTGCGCCTCGATCACTTCTCTCCTGCCTTCCCCCGTGCGCCCCGCGCGGGTCGCGGGACCTTCAGTTCCACTTCGGTGCCCTGGCCGGGGACCGAGATCAGCTCGGCCGTGCCGCCCAGGTCGCGCAGACGCCCCCGGATGGAGAGCGCGACGCCCATCCGGCCCTCGCCCTCCGCCTGGGCGAGCCGGCCCTCCGGGATGCCGGGGCCGTCGTCCCTGACGGTGACGATGACCTCGTCGTCCCAGTCCTCGACCAGGATCCACGCGCGCGCGTCCGCGCCCGCGTGCACCCGCACATTGTCCAGGGCGGCGCCGACGGCGGCGGCCAGTTCGCGGGCGGCCGCGGCGGGCAGCGGCACCGGGACCCCGGGGTCGGAGAGGGTGACCAGGGCGCCGGCCCGCGGGGCGAGCAGGGTGCGCAGGTCGACCGGGGTGTCGTCGGCGGGTTCGTCGTCGACCTCGACGACCCGGACGACCGCCCCCTCGGACTCGTCCTCGGAGACGTGGCTGGTACGGGTGAGACCGCCGGCCACCAGGGTCCGCAGCGCGACCTCCTGCTCGCCGGCCATCCGGCCCAGCTCGGCGGCCTCCCCGCCGATCGCGGTGCCGCGCCGCTGCACCATGGCGAGGACCTGGAGGACGCTGTCGTGGATGTCGCGGGCGAGCCGCTCGCGCTCCCGGGTGGCGGCCTCGATCTCCAGGGCGCGGGCGAGGGTGCGCTCGGAGGCGCGGGCGACCTCGACGACGTATCCGATGGCGATGGAGGCCACCCAGACCAGGATCACGTTGTGGACGGTGTCCCGGCTGGGGTGGGCCCGCTCGATGATGTTGGCGACGGCGACGAGGGAGGAGGCGAGACCGGCCCAGCGCCAGCCGCCCTTGATGGCGTAGGCGAGGACCGAGCCGGCCGTCCATATCGTCGGCAGCGTGGGGCCGTCCATGGACTGGGCGTCCGCGTCGGCGAGCGGGGTGAGGAGGATGCCGGTGAGGGCGACGGTGAGGTCGGCGACGAGGAAGCGCTTGGTGCAGCTGGCCGCGTTCGCCACCTTGGGGAGGGTGGCGAGGGTCCAGACGCAGAGCACCGCGAGGTAGGCGACGGCGATCCAGGGCCGCTCGTAGCGGTCCCGGCCGGTGACGAAGATCAGCGCCGCGTAGACCATCGTCAGGACCCGGTAGCCGGTCAGCGCGCGCCACAGCGGCTGCTCCACCGACATGCGCACGACACGCTCGCGCTTGGCCATCTCCCCCCACCCCCCGCAGACGCTCCCCGACGGGAGGGTCAGGCGCCGGACTCTTCCCGTGCGGCGATCTCCGCCTTCACGGCCTCCTTGGCGGCCTTCTCCGCCTCGGCGATCTGCCGCTTGGCGGCCGTCGCGTAGATGTCGACGTACTCCTGCCCGGAGAGCTTCATGATCTCGTACATGACCTCGTCGGTCACCGAGCGGAGGATGAAGCGGTCGCCGTCCATGCCGTGGTAGCGGGAGAAGTCCAGCGGCTCGCCGATCCGGATCCCGGGGCGCATCAGCTTCGGGACGACCTTGCCGGGCGGCTGGATCTTCTCGGTGTCGATCATGGCGACCGGGATCACCGGGGCGCCGGTGGCCAGCGCCACCCGGGCCAGGCCGCCGGGCTTGCCGCGGTAGAGCCGGCCGTCGGGCGAGCGGGTGCCCTCGGGGTAGATGCCGAAGAGGCCACCGCCCTCGATGACCTCGATGCCCGCCTTGATGGCGGCCTCGCCGGCGCCGCGGGCGCCCGAGCGGTCCACCGGGAGCTGGCCGACGCCCTTGAAGAAGGCGGCGGTCAGCCGGCCCTTCACACCGGGCGTGGTGAAGTACTCCGCCTTCGCGATGAAGGTGACCTTGCGGTCCAGGACGGCCGGCAGGAAGAAGGAGTCCGAGAAGGACAGGTGGTTGCTGGCGAGGATCGCGGGGCCCTCGGCGGGAATGTTCTCCAAGCCCTCCACCCAGGGCCGGAAGGCCAGCTTCAGGGAGCCTCCGATGGAGAACTTCATTGCGCCGTAGATCAACTCGCCATGCCTTCCGTGTGCCGTCGTGACGACTTTATCCCGTGCCGACCGGCCGCCCCGGCTGCGGCCCTGGTCGGTGTCGGTCCGGTCGCGTACCGTGAAGGTCCCTTCCCCCATCTCCGCACCGGTTCCGGCGCCCCGGCGCACCGGAGCCGCAGACCGAACAGGAGACCCCGGTGCCGGTCCTTCCCGGAGCCGAGCCGTACCGCCATGAGGGCGGAGAGGTCGGCGTCCTTCTCTGTCACGGATTCACCGGTTCCCCGCAGTCGATGCGCCCGTGGGCCGAGTACCTCGCGGACCGCGGCCTGACGGTGTCCGTGCCGCTGCTGCCCGGACACGGCACGCGCTGGCAGGACATGCAGCTCACCACCTGGCACGACTGGTACGCGGAGGTGGACCGGGCGCTGCGCGAGCTGACTGCCCGCTGCTCCACCGTCTTCGTCTTCGGCCTCTCCATGGGCGGGGCGCTGACCCTGCGGCTGGCCGCGAAGCACGGCGACGCGGTTCGCGGGCTCGTGCTCGTCAACCCCGGCAACAAGGTGCACGGCCTCGCCGCGCACGCCCTTCCGGTGGTGCGGCACCTCGTGCCCACGACGAAGGGCATCGCCAGCGACATCGCGAAGGAGGGCGTGGCCGAGATCGGCTACACCCGGGTGCCGCTGCACGCGGCGTACTCGCTGCGCCAGTTCTTCCGGCTGGTCGACGGCGAGCTGCCGCAGGTCACGCAGCCGCTCCTGCTGCTGCACAGCCCGCAGGACCACGTGGTGCCGCCGGCCGACTCGGCCCGGATCCTCGGCCGGGTCTCCTCCACCGACGTGACAGAGATCCTGCTGGAACAGAGTTACCACGTCGCGACGTTGGACCATGACGCGGAGAGGATCTTCGAGGAGAGTCTGGCGTTCGTCGAGCGTCTCGCCCCGGGACTCGTGGGCGGGAAGGGGAGCAGGAGCGGTGGCTGACCAGCAGGACGGTGGCGAGCGGGAGCCGCAGCCCATCGACGAGGAGGCGGCGTGGGCCGCGATCGTCGCCGGGTACGGCGAGGAGCCCGCGGACCCGCCGGGGACCCGGCCCTTCCGGCCGATCGAGAACCTGCGGCTCCCGGAGCCGGAGGAGCTCGACGCCCGCGAGGCCCGCGAGGCCTCGGCCGCGGGCGCGGACGTGCCGAAGCCGGACAAGACCCGGCGGGAGCCGCCCGCGGTGGAGCCGGAGGACGACGGCGGCGACACCGGGGACGGCCCCGGTGAAGGCCCCGGTGAAGGCCCCGGCGACGGAAAGCCGGCCCTCGGCAGTTCGATCACCTTCGCGCCCGGGGTGCGCCCGAGCGGCGGGCCGCGCGACTACAGCCTGGCCGAGCCCGAGCCCGAGCCGGGCCGCCCCGGGAGCTCGGACGAGGGCCACTTCGTGCCGCCGGAGCCGCCGCCGCTCCCCGAGGCCGACGCCACCACCAAGTTCGCCTGGCTCGCGGTGGTCGGCGGCCCGGTCCTGATGCTCCTCGCGGTTCTCTTCCGCTGGGACATGACCTGGTGGCTCACCACCCTGTGCGTCGGCGGCTTCCTGGGCGGCTTCGTGACCCTGGTGGCCCGGATGAAGGGCGACGACGAGGACGACGACGGCTACGACGACCCGGGCCGCGGCGCGGTGGTCTGAACGGCCCCCGGTCGGACGGGCGCCCGCACGCCGGTCAGGCCTCCGCCGTGAGCCTGACCGCCGCCAGCACCGGAAGGTGATCGGTGGCGGCGGTCAGGTCGGCGGGGTCCAGGTGGGGCGGGACGCCGCAGCCGAGGAACTCGACGCCGTCCGTGGCGAGGATCGCGTCGATGCGCTGGTGCGGGTGCGCGGCGGGGTGGGTGGGTCCGGTGCCTCGCGGGGCCGCCTCCCAGCCGTCGCGGAGCGTCCCCGTGAGGCGGGTGAAGGCCGGGCCGCCGGGGCGTTCGTTGAGGTCGCCGGCGACGATCGTGTACGGGGTGCCCAGGGCGGCGACCCGGTCGAGGACCAGTCCGGCCTGGGCGTACCGCTCGTCCTTCCGCAGGCTCAGGTGGCAGCTGACGAGGCCGAGCCGGGCGGCGCCGAAGCGGACGACGGCGGTGGCGAGGCCGCGGCGGTGCAGGCCGGGGGTGAGCGGCAGCAGCACGTCCTCGGTCCGTTCCACGGTGGCGCGCAGCGAGCAGAGCAGCAGCGGTCCCGCGGCGGTCGCCCCGCCGGAGAGGACGACCAGTCCGCTCTTGGCGGCGAGCCGGGCCGCGTGCTTGCGCCAGCGGAAGAAGCGCGGCGCCTCCTGGACGAGGACGACGTCGGGCGCGCAGGCCCGGATCACCCGGGCGAGGGCGTCCTCGTCGTCGCGCATCGAGCGGATATTGTAGCTGAGGATCCGGACCACGGCGGAGCCGTCCGGCTCGGTACGGGAGGCGGGCAGCGCGCCGGTCGCGTCGAGGGCCATGGCGCCAACATAGGCCGGATGCCCGCCCCGCCCCAGAGGGCGCGGCGGGCATCGACCCGTGCGGAGGCGGCGGGCTCAGCCCTGGCGGGCCAGGTCCGCGGCGCCGACGAGGCCGGCCTTGTTGCCGAGCTGCGCGGCGAGGACCTGCGCGTGCGGGCGGTAGCTGCCGCCGATCAGCCAGCGCCGGAAGGACTTCCGGATCGGGTCGAGCACGAGCTCGCCCTCGTCGGAGACGCCGCCGCCGACGATGAACGCGGACGGGTCGAAGAGCGAGGCGAGGTCGGCGAGACCGGCGCCGGCCCAGCGGGCCAGCTCGCGGAAGGAGTCGACGGCGACGAGGTCGCCGGCGCGGGCGGCCTCGCTGACGTGCTTGCCCTGGATTCCCTCGGGGGTGCCGTCGCCGAGCGAGAGCAGGACCTTCGCGTTCTCGGGGGTGGCGGCGGCGCGCTGCCGGGCGTAGCGGACGAGGGCGCGGCCGGAGGCGTACTGCTCCCAGCAGCCCTGGCTGCCGCAGCCGCAGAGCAGGCCGTCCGGGACGACCCGGATGTGGCCGAACTCGGCGGCGACGCCGAAGCGTCCGCGGCGCAGCTTGTTGCCGATGATGATGCCGCCGCCGAGGCCGGTGCCGAGGGTGATGCAGATGACGTCCTCGTGGCCCTGGCCGGCGCCGAAGCGGTACTCGCCCCAGGCCGCCGCGTTGGCGTCGTTCTCCACCACGACGGGGAGGCCGACGCGCTGTTCGACCTTGTCCTTCAGCGGCTCGTGGCGCCAGTCGATGTTCGGGGCGAAGAGGACGGTGGCCCGCTTGTCGTCGACGTAACCGGCCGCGCCGATGCCGACGGCCTCGATCGGGTGACCTTTGCCGGCCTCGGAGACGGCGGCGCAGATGGCGTCGACGATGCCTTCGGAGGTCGGCGGGGTGGGCACCGTGTGGGTGTCGAGGATGCTGCCCTCCTCGTCGACCACGCCGGCCGCGATCTTCGTGCCGCCGATGTCGACGCCGATGGTGAGTCCCATGTGTCCCTCAGTTTTCGGTCGAGCCCCGCTAGGGCACACCGTACCCGAGGGGAGGCGCCGTACTGATCAGTCCAGGTCGATGGGGCGGCCGGTGGCCGGGCCCTCTCCGCCGTCCTTGCGGTCGTCCCCGTCCTCGCCCTCGGGCGTGCGGCGGGGGTCGTCCTCGTCGAGGTCGGGGCCGGATCCGGGGCCGGAGCCGGGGCCGGGGCCGCGGGTCCAGCGGGTCTCGTGGCTCTCGACGGCCGAGCGGTAGGCGGCGAGGAGTTCGCTGCCGGCGGCGGCGAGGTGGTCGAAGACCTGCGGGTTGCGCTCGATGACCGGCTCGACGGCGGCCTTCGCCTGGTTGACGAGGCCCTTGACGGTCTCGGCCGCCTGGGCGGCGGCCCCCGCGGCCTGTCCGCCGAAGAGCGGGGCGGCGGCGCCGAGTCCGCCGGTGAGCTTCTCGGCGACGGCCTCGAAGAGCTTGCGGAACTCCTCGGCGGGCGAGCCGGGTTCCTCCCCGTGCCGCGCGCGGTGGCGGGCCTTCTCCGCCTCCAGGTCCTCGGCACACGCGTCGGCCCAGGCGTCCGGATCGCTGCTCATGGCGTACTCCTCCGTCGCTTCCCTTCCTTCGACGGTACACGCCCGGGGGCGGCGGTCAGGAGGGCTCGGGCCACAGCCCGGGGTCGGGGGCGAAGCGGATCGCGAGGTCGCCGTCGACGAGTCCCGCGCCGGTGACGGTGCAGCGGCGCAGGGCGGCCGGGAGCGGCAGGGTGCGGCGGTAGGGGCCCGCGCCGAGGAGGAGTTCGTCGCCCCTGCGGACGAGGGAGAGGTCCTGCTTGACGGCGCCGGGCAGCGGCAGGTGCCAGACGAGGACGCCGTCCTCGTCGCGCCGGTCCTCGACGGCCGGGGCGGGCGCGGGGGTCGGCGGCGGGCCGGGGCGCACGGCGGCGAGCAGGGCGAGGTCCTCGGGGCCGCGCGGTTCGCGGCCGAGGTGCGGCAGCTCGTGCAGGAGCTCGCCGGCGTCGGCGCGGAGGGCGGCGAGCCGGCGGTGCTGCTCGGCGGTGAGGGCGGCGAGCCAGGGGTCGTCGGAGGCGGCGGGGAGGAGCCGGTTGGCGATGACCGCGTCGAGGGCGAGGCCGTGCAGGGCGAGGCCGAGGCGGGCCTCGCGGAGGGTGGCGGTGGCGGCCGGTCCCGGTTCGAGGACGAGCCGGACGGTGGTGCCGGGGGCTTCGACGACCGCCTGGACGGCGGCGAGTTCCCGCTCCCAGCGGGCGGTGGTCTCGTACAGCCACTGGGCGGGCATGGGGACGCCGGCGAGCTGGGCGAGCATCGGGCGCAGCGCGCGGGCGGCCTGGCGCTCGGGCGGCAGGAGCCGGCGGAGGTAGCGGCGGAGCTGTTCGGGGAGGGCGAGGACGGTCAGCGCCTCGCGCAGCGGCGGCAGGTCGACGACGGCGACGTCGTGGTCGCCCGCGGCGGCCTCGCGCAGCGCCCTGAGCAGGGCGAACTGGCGGCTGCCCGGCAGTTCGGTGAGCTCGGCCTCCTCGAACGGCGTGGCCCCGAGCAGGTCGAGCACGGTCCCGGAGCGGGCCTGCAGGGCGAGGAACTCGCGCCGGAAGTCCCCGGCGGGGTCGGTCCGCAGCACGGTGAGCGTCCCGGGCCCCGCGCCCTCCCCGACCGGCCCGGGGTCCGTGTCGCCGGGGACGAGCAGCACCCGGCGCCCGGCGTGGGCCTCGGCGAGCGCGGTCGCGACGGCGACCGTACTCCGCCCGGCGCCGCCGGTTCCGGTGACGAGGATGATCCGCATACGGGTGACGCTATCGCGCCGCCGCGGGCGCCTCGGACGGCGGGCGCACGCCACAGGTCGGGGTCCGGGATCCGAGATGCCGGATCCAAGACGTTGGATCCGAGATGTTGGATCCGAGATGTTGGATCCAACGTCCCGGATCCGGGATCTGACATCCGGGATATTGGATCCGAGATCCGGCCTCCGCTCAGCCCTTCGACTCGACGCGCTTCTTCAGGCCCGCGAGGGCCCGGTCGATGATGACCTTCTCGGCCTTCCGCTTGATCATGCCGAGCATGGGGATCTTGACGTCGACGGTCAGCTGGTAGGTGACCTCGGTGCGGTCGCCGGCGAGCGGGGTGAGGCGGTAGGAGCCGTCGAGGGAGCGGAGCATCTGGGACTTCACCAGGGTCCAGCTCACCTCGTGGGAGCCGGTCCAGGTGTAGGCGAGGGTGTGGTCGTCCTTGATCGCGCCGGCGTCGAGGACGAGCCGGACCTTCTCGGCGCGGCCGGCCTCGTCGGTGGAGAGGACCTCGGCCTGGGTGACCTCGCCGGTCCAGTCGGGGTAGCGGGCGAAGTCGGCGATCACACCCATGACGTCGGCCGGCGCCGCCTCGATGGTGATGCTCGAGCTGGTGTGTTCGGCCATCGCGGTGGCTCCTCCACTGTGCGGTCCGGCGGAAGTCAAGGGGCACGGACACGTGCCGGGGGAAGGCTATCGCGCCCCCGCGCCGGCCCCGTCACCACTCCAGGGCGAAGGGGCGGCCGGTCGCGGCGAAGTGCCCGACGTTCACGCACTCGGTGGCGCCGATGCGCATCCGGCGGGCGAGCGGCTGGTGGACGTGGCCGAAGAGGGCGTAGCGGGGCCGGGTGCGGCGGATGGCGTCGAGGAGGGCGCGGCTGCCGCGCTCGAAGCGGCGGGCGACGGTGTCGTAGGTGAGGTCGGGGACCTCGGGCGGGATGTGGGAGCAGAGGGCGTCGACCTCGCCGAGGGCCTCGACCTTGGCGGCGTACTCCTCGTCGGAGATCTCGTAGGGGGTGCGCATCGGGGTGCGCAGGCCGCCGCCCACGAAGCCGAAGGTCAGGCCGCCGAGCTCGACGCGCCGGCCGTCGAGGACGGTGGTGCCGGGGCCGGCGTACTCGGACCAGAGGGTGGGGATGTCGACGTTGCCGTAGGTGGCGTACGTGGGGGTGGGGAAGGCGGCGAAGAGTTCGGCGTACTGGCGGCGGACGGCGGCCTCGATGGCGGTGTCGCGGTCGATGTCGAGCCCGGCCCAGAGGCTGCGGCCCAGGTCGCGGGCCTCGTCGAAGCGGCGGGCGGTGCGCAGTTCGACGAGCCGGTCGGCGTTGGCCACGCCGAAGAGGTCGGGGAAGATGCCCCGGCTGTGGTCGGCGTAGTCGAGGAAGAGGACCAGGTCGCCGAGGCATATGAGGGCGTCGGCACCGTCCCCCGCCCGGGCGAGGGCGTCGGTGTTGCCGTGCACGTCGCTGACCACGTGGACTCGCATGGGACCCACCTTAGGGCGTCGGACCTGCGGTTACTTGGGAGTCCTGAAAGCCGTGGATTACTGTGCGCGGAGGGCCGTCACACCGGTGTGACGCAGAGAACATCTGGCCGGAACCCCCTATCGGGAACCACGTACTGGTGGGTAACGTCCGGGCAGTCCACAGTCGTGCTCGCCCCCACCGAGCACCTGCCCGATCATGGACCGCACCGGTGCAAGCACACAGAGCCGTGGCACCGGAGCCCGATGAGGAGCAGCAGTCTTGCGCGAGTTCAGCCTTCCGGCCCTGTACGAGGTCCCTTCGGACGGCAACCTGACGGATCTCATCCGCCGCAACGCCTCCCAGCACCCAGACGTCGCCGTGATGGCCCGCAAGGCCCCCGACGGCGGGTGGACGGACGTGTCCGCGAAGGAGTTCCTCGCCGAGGTCCGCGGGGCCGCCAAGGGCCTCATCGCCGCCGGGGTCGGCGTGGGCGACCGCGTCGCGCTGCTCTCCCGCACCCGCTACGAGTGGGTGCTGCTCGACTTCGCGATCTGGAGCGCGGGCGCGGTGACCGTGCCGGTGTACGAGACCAGCTCGCCGGAGCAGATCCAGTGGATCCTCGGCGACTCGGGCGCCTCGGTCGCGATCGTGGAGTCCGCCGCGCACCAGGCGTCGGTGGAGTCCGTACGCGGCGAGCTGCCGGCGCTGACGGGCCTGTGGCAGATCGAGGACGGCGCGGTCGCGGCGCTGACGGCGGCCGGCGCGGAGGTCTCGGACGAGACCCTGGACGCCCGGATGTCGGCGGCGAACGCGGACGACCCGGCGACCATCGTCTACACCTCGGGCACCACGGGCCGCCCCAAGGGCTGCGTGCTGACCCACCGGGCGTTCTTCGCCGAGTGCGGCAACGTGGTGGAGCGCCTGAAGCCGCTCTTCCGCACCGGCGAGTCCTCTGTGCTGCTCTTCCTGCCGGCCGCGCACGTCTTCGGCCGGCTGATCGAGGTGGCCTCGGTGATGGCCCCGATCCGCCTGGGCTGTCTCCCGGACATCAAGACCCTCACGGACGAGCTGGCGTCCTTCCGCCCGACGCTGATCCTCGGCGTGCCGCGCGTCTTCGAGAAGGTCTACAACTCGGCGCGGGCCAAGGCGCAGGCCGACGGCAAGGGCAAGATCTTCGACAAGGCCGCGCACACGGCCATCGCCTACAGCCGCGCCCTCGCCACCCCGCAGGGCCCGTCGCTGGGCCTGCGCCTCAAGCACAAGCTCTTCGACAAGCTGGTCTTCTCGAAGCTGCGGGCGGTGCTCGGTGGGCGCGGCGAGTCCGCGATCTCCGGCGGCGCGCCGCTGGGCGAGCGGCTCGGTCACTTCTTCCGCGGCATCGGCTTCACCGTCCTGGAGGGCTACGGCCTGACGGAGTCCTGCGCGGCCACCGCCTTCAACCCGTGGGACCGCCCGAAGATCGGCACGGTCGGCCAGCCGCTGCCGGGCTCGGTGGTGCGGATCGCCGACGACGGCGAGGTGCTGCTCCACGGCGAGCAGGTCTTCTCCGGGTACTGGAACAACGAGGCGGCGACGGCCGAGGCGCTGACGGACGGCTGGTTCCACACCGGTGACATCGGCACCCTCGACGAGGACGGCTACCTCACGATCACCGGCCGCAAGAAGGAGATCCTGGTGACGGCGGGCGGCAAGAACGTCGCCCCGGCGGTCATCGAGGACCGGATCCGCGCCCACGCCCTGGTCGCGGAGTGCATGGTGGTCGGCGACGGCCGCCCGTTCGTCGGCGCCCTGGTCACCCTCGACGAGGAGTTCCTGGGCCGCTGGGCGAGCGAGCACGGCAAGCCGGCCGGCGTCACCGCCGCCGCCCTCCGCGACGACCCGGACCTGCTCGCCGAGGTCCAGCGGGCCGTCGACGACGGCAACGCCGCGGTCTCCAAGGCGGAGTCGGTCCGCAAGTTCCGCGTCCTGGCCACCCAGTTCACCGAGGAGGCGGGCCACATCACCCCGTCGCTGAAGCTGAAGCGGAACGTGGTGGCGAAGGACTTCGCGGACGAGATCGAGGCGCTCTACACCAAGTGAGACACGGGAAGGGGCCCGGCGCCGATGGCGCCGGGCCCCTTCCCGTGTCCTACGGCTACAGCAGCTCCCTGAGCCGTTCCGCCAGCAGGTCCCAGCGCCACTTCTCCTCCACCCAGGCGCGGCCCCGCTCGCCCATGCGGGCGCGGAGCTCCGGGTCGAGGAGGAGGGCGGTGACGCGGTCGGCGGTGTCCTCGGCGGACTCGCCGCGGACGACCCAGCCGGTCTCGCCGTCGAGGACGGCGTCGGGGGCGCCGCCGGAGTCGCCGGCGACGACCGGCAGACCGGTCGCGGAGGCCTCCAGGTAGACGATGCCGAGCCCCTCGACGTCGAGGCCGCCGCGGCGGGTGCGGCAGGGCATGGCGAAGACGTCGCCGGCGCCGTAGTGGGCGGGCAGCTCCGACCAGGGCACGGCGCCGGTGAAGCGGACGGAGGCGGCGACGCCGGTCTCGGCGGCGAGCCGGCGCAGGTCCTTCTCGTACGGGCCGCCGCCGACGATCAGCAGGACGGCGTCGGGCACCTGCCGCAGGATCCGGGGCAGGGCGCGGATCAGGGTGTCCTGGCCCTTGCGCGGGACGAGCCGGGAGACGCAGACCACGACGGGCCGGTCGCTGAGGCCGAGGCGGGCCCGGACCTCGTCGCCGCCGGAGCCGGGGTGGAAGGTCTTCTCGTCGACGCCGGGCGGCAGCTGCACCATGCGGTCCGCGGCTGCCGGGGTGAGCGCGGACGCGATGCGGGAGCGGGTGTACTCGCCGAGGTAGGTGATCGTGTCCGTGCCCTCGCCGATCCGCCGCAGCAGCTGCCGGGCGGCGGGCAGCTGGGCCCAGCCGGCCTCGTGCCCGTGGGTGGTCGCGACCAGCCGCTTCGCGCCGGCCCTGCGCAGCGCGGGCGCCATCAGGCCGAGGGGGGCGGCGGCGCCGAACCAGACCGACTCGCAGCCGTGCTCGCGCAGCAGCGCGGTGGCCCGGGCGGTCACACGTGGTGTGGGCAACAGCATGGTGGTGCGGTCCCGGACAACCGTGAAAGGCTGTTCCGCGTCGAACAGAGCGGTGGCCTCCGCACCTTCGCGGCCGCGCTTCCAGGTGGAGGCGTAGACCACGAGCCGGTCGGGGTCCAGTCGCAACGCCATGTTGTGCAGGAACGCCTGGATTCCGCCGGGACGCGGCGGGAAGTCGTTGGTTACGATCAGGGTCTTGTGCATCGTGACAGACAGTACGTGATGGCCCGCGATCGCACCCCACGCCCGGCACCACCCCTCTCCGCGCGAGCGGACCGACAGGACAGGAACAGGACAGGTATGACGGGCGCAGTGGAGATCGGCTCGCGCACGGCCGGGCGGCTGCGGGAACTACGCCTTCCGCTGGGCCTGTGGGCCCTCACCAGGATCATCCTGCTGATCTGCGTCTTCAAGATCGTGGTGGTGCCCGGCCCCGACGTCACCAGTGACGTGGAGCAGATCTACCAGAGCTGGTACGAGGTCCTGAAGACCGGCACGTACCCGCAGGACGACGTCACCTGGCAGTACCCGCCGGCGGCGGCCCTCGCGATCCTCTCCCCCGCCCTGCTGCCGTTCCTGGACTACGCGGCCGCCTTCTTCGTGCTGGCCCTCCTCTGCGACGCCGCCGTCTTCGGGCTGCTCGTGTACACGGGCGGGCGGCCGGGCCGGTCGATGCGGGGCGCGTGGCTGTGGCTGGCGGCGGTGCCGCTGATGGGCCCGACCGCGTACGCCCGCTACGACATCATGGTCACCGCCGTGGCCGTGGCGGGGCTGCTCGCCGCGATCCGCAGCCCGCGGGTCCTGGGCGCGCTCGCCGGGTTCGGCGCGGTCCTCAAGGTGTGGCCGGCGCTGATCCTCGCGGGCACCCCGAAGGGCCGGGCGACCTGGCGCTCCTGGCCGATGGCGGCCGGCGCGGGCGCGGCTGTGCTGGCGCTGTGCGTGCTCTGGATGCCGGGCGGCCTCGCCTTCCTCTCGTCCCAGAGCGAGCGGGGCACGGAGGTCGAGTCGCTGGGCGCGATGGTCTTCCACGTGGCCCGGCACTTCGGCTGGGACGGCGAGGCGCGGATGAACTACGGCTCGATCGAGTTCCTCGGCCCGTACGTGTCCTGGGTGTCGAAGGGCGCGATGGCGCTGACGGCGGCCGCCTTCGGCTGGCTGCTGCTGTGGCGGTTGAAGGCGCGCCGCTTCACCTCCTCGACGGTCGCGGACGCGGCCTTCGTCGCGGTGCTGCTCTTCACCGCGACGAGCCGGGTGATCTCCCCCCAGTACATGCTCTGGCTGGTCGGCCTGGCGGCGGTCTGCCTGGTGTACCGCTCCAGCCGGATGCGGACGCCGGCGTACCTGATCCTGTGGGCGACGGCGGTGACCCAGTTCGAGTTCCCGGTCTGGTTCTCGCACGTGACCCAGAGCGACTGGCTGGGCATCGGCGTGCTGTTCCTGCGCAACGGCCTGCTGATCGCGGCGACCCTGACGGCCTGCCGGATCCTGTGGAAGCACACGGTCACCGAGGCCGGCACGGTCATCCCGGTCCCGGAGGGTCAGCCGGAGCGCGAGAAGGTCCTGACCGGCTCGGCCTGAGCCGGGCCGGCGCGGTCGCCGCTCAGCCGAGCCGCTCCCGCAGATACGCCCGCCACTCCGCGGTGAATCGTTCCGGCGTCGTGTCCAGGACCTCGTGCAGGGCGTTCTCCACCGCGCCCTCCCTCCCCGGGTGGGCGCCCACCTCCCGGTAGAAGGCCGTGAGGCGGTCCTCGCCCCGGCGGTCGGCGATCATCGCGCAGGCGAGCCAGCCGCTCTCGTAGGCGCGGGCCAGGGCCTCGCCGTCGCCCCCGAAACCGAAGTCGGGGTCCTCGGGGAGGGCCGCGGGCACGTCTCCGGCCCGCACGGCCCGGTGCAGCTCGGGGGCGGCCTGGGCGGGGGTGCGGTCGGTGCCCCGGTAGGCGACCCAGTCGGCGAAGCCCTCGGAGAGCCAGACCGGGGTGGCCGGCGAGGTGCGGGCGCGGGTGGCGACGTGGACGGTCTCATGGGTGAGGATCAGCTCCCGGCCGAAGTCGCCGAGCACCCCGTACGCCTCCGGGTTGACGATCACCCGGTCCGCGGGCGCGTCCGGCCTGCGGGCGGTCTCGCCGGTGGTGACGGCCGCTATCCCCCGGTACTGCGAGCCGTCCACCGCGAGCAGCCCGCCCATGTCGTCGAGCGAGGCGGGCACGAGGACCAGGACCCGGCGGGCCCACCCGGGGCTCCAGACCGCGTCGACGGCGGGCACCGCCCGGTCGGCGAGCCGGGCGATCTCGGCGAGCCGCTCGCGGTCCTGGCCGACGCCGAGGACGAGGGAGCGGGCGCCGCGCACCGCGGTGACCTCGCCCTGCTCCCAGAGCCGCACGGGGGCGCCCTCGGCGGGCCGTTCCCCGGTCACGTACCAACGGCCGTCCCGCTCGGCGAGGTCGACGAGCCGGTCGGCGGCGAGGGGCCCGGGGTCGTACCCCTCGACGCGGTGGCCGCGCTCGACGCGGGCGGTGAGCCGGCCCTCGCCCGTCCGGTCGACGCCGGAGACGCGGTAGGACCAGCCGGAGAGCGGGACGGCGGCGAGCCGGCGGAACTCGGTACGGGCGGCCGACTTGTACGAGGGGGCGACGGCCGCCAGCCAGGCGGTCTCGTCCCGGTCGAGGAGGGCCTCGGCATGCCGGTCGAGCAGGGCCCGGACCTCGCGGAGGGCCGGGTCGGCGGGCCGGGCTGCGGTGGAGCAGCCGACGAGCGCGGCGAGGGCGAGGAGGAGGGCGAGCAGCACGGCTCCCGGCCGTCGCGCTCCGCACCCCTGTTCCACCACGCCTCAGATCGTACGGAAGGGGGACGGGGTCACGCCTCCCGGAGCCGGGCGGCGGGCGGCCTCAGGGCCGGGTCACCGTCACGTGCGACATCATGTTCACCGGGTCGTAGCGGACCCGGGCGCCCGGGTAGGGGGCGTGGATGACCTGCCCGTTCCCGGCGTAGATGGCGACGTGGCTGGCGTCGCCGCGGTACGTGACGAGGTCGCCGGGCTGCGCCTGGGAGAGCGGCACCTGCCGGCCCGCGTTCCGCTGGGCGGCCGAGGTGCGCGGCAGGCTGATGCCGGCCTGCCGGTACGACCAGACCATCAGCCCCGAGCAGTCGAAGGCGGTCGGGCCGGTCGCGCCCCAGACGTACGGCTTGCCGACGGCACTGCGGGCGGCGAGCACCGCGGCGGCGGCCCGGGAGTCGGCCGGGCCGAGGTCGGCCGGCGGCGGGAGCTCCTCGCCGGGGCCGCCGGACCGGCCACCGGAGCGGGAGGCCCGCTCGTAGTCGGCGCGCTCGGTGGCGGTCAGGGCGGCGAGGATCCGGCGGGCCTCGGCGAGCTTGTGCTCCACGGACCGCTTGTGGCGGGCCACCTCGGCGCGGCTGCGCTCCAGCTCGGCGAGGGCGGCCCGGCCCTCGGCGCGCTCCTGGGCGAGGCGGTGGCGCTCCTGCCGGAGCTCGGTGAGGGCGGCGGTCTGCCGGGCGGTGACCCGGTCGAGGACGGAGGCCCGGTCGAGGTAGCTGTCCGGGTCGGAGGAGAGCAGCAGGTCGAGGGTGGGGTCGAGGCCGCCGGAGCGGTACTGGGCGCCGGCGAGCGCGCCGAGCGCGCCCCGCATCCGGTTGATGCGCTCCTGGCCGCGGGCGAGGCTGTCCTGGGCCTGTCCGACCTTGCGGCGCAGGGCGTCGGCCTTCTCGTCGGCCCGGTTGTAGCTCTCGGTGGCGCGCTCGGCCTCCTCGTAGAGCCGGTCGACCTTGGCGCGGGTGGCCTCGGTGCCGGCGCCCGGGTCGGCGCTCGCGGGGACGGCGCCGAGGGAGGCCGCCGCGGTGGCCGCGGCGGCGGCGGTCAGGACGGTGACCCGGGCGGGTCGGCGGTGGGTGGCCACGGCTCGGGCGCTCCGTTCGGCTCGTGGGGACTGGCGCGGCAGACAGTAGCCGCTCCCTCGACCCCGTCCAACGAAGGTGCCGGGCACGAAAAATGACGCCCCGCCGGAGATCACAAGGTCACCGGCGGGGCGTCAGGTCAGCGAGGAGTGCCGCGAACCACCCGTTCGGGCGGCACGGCCGGGCGGGTCAGCCGCCGATGCGGACACCGAACTGGAAGGTGCCCATGTAGTTCATGGACTCGTAGCGGACCACGGCGCCCGGCTTGGGGGCGTGCAGGATCGTGTTGTTGCCCGCGTACAGGCCGACGTGCGACAGGCTGTTGAAGAAGACCAGGTCGCCGGGCTTGAGCTGGCTGCGGCCGATCTTCACGCCGTCGTTCTGCTGGGTGTAGGTGGTGCGGGTGAGGCCGGCGCCGGCCTGGCGGTAGGCCCACTGGGTCAGCCCGGAGCAGTCGTACGCGTTGGGGCCCTCGGCACCGGAGACGTACGGCTTGCCGAGCTGGGTGGCGGCGGCGGAGAGGGCGGCGGCGCCGAGGCCGCTGGCCGGGGCCTCGTTGCCGAGGTCGAGGCGGGGGGCGGCGGCGCGGGAGGCGCGCTCGGCCTCGGCCCGCTCCTGCTGCTGGATGCGGGCGCGCTCCTCGGCGGTGAGGGTGTTGAGGAGCGTGCGGGCGTCGGCGAGCTTGCTCTGGATCTTCCGCTTCTTCTCGCCGAGCGTCTTGCGGACCTCTTCGAGGTCGCCGAGCTTGGCGGTGGCCTCGGCGCGCTGCTGCGCGAGGGTGCGCTGCTTGTCCTGGATGGAGGCGAGGACGTCGGCCTGCTGGTCGGTGACGCGGCCGATGGCGGACGCCTTGTCCAGGTAGTCGTCCGGGTTCGAGGAGAGGAAGAGCTGGATCGCCGGGTCGATGCCGCCGGAGCGGTACTGGGCGCTGGCGACCGAACCGATCTGGTCCCGGAGGGTGTTCAGCTCCTGCTGACCACGGGCCACCCGGTCCTGGATCTGGCCGATCTCCTTCTGCAGCTTGCCGCGGCGCTCCTCGGCCAGGCTGTGCTGCTCCGTGGCCTCCTCGGCCTCGTGGTAGAGCTTGTCTACCTTCGACTTGACCTCGTCGATCTTCGGCTTGGGGGCCGCCTGGGCTCCGGTCTGGGCGGAGAAAGCGACGGCGGCGGCCGCGGTCGCGGTGAGCACGGTCACGCGGGTGCGGCTCGGCTGCTTGGGTCGACGGTGGGACGCCACGAAGGCGAGCTCCTTCTTCCTCAGAGCCGCCCGGCCGGTCAGGGGCAGGCGGTTCCTCCACGGACCGCCCTGATGGGTGATCAACCGCGCGAAGGTTCGAGGCTCGACCCTAGTGACCAAGTTGTGATCAGTTCAAATCCCGCTGGCAAAAATCTCGCCCACGCACCACTCTTTTTACGCGCACCGCACCGCCTGTGACCAGCACTTGACGGACTGCCGTCCAGAAATCGGGCATAGAGGCCAAGAGTTGCGAGACGGGCGAGTCATTACGAGAGGCGCGAAAGCCGCTTGAGGAGCAGAGCCGACGCCACCGGCCGCGCACCGGCCTTCGCGACGCCGTCCGCCACCTCGCGGTCGGTGGAGACCACGACGACCGGCCGGCCCGGCGGTTCCGCCCGCACCAGCTGGCGGATCAACTCGTCGGCCGTGACCCCGGGCTTGGAGAACAGCACCCGCACCCCGCGCGGCGGCGCCAGGAGCACCGGCGCGGCCAGCTCGGCCCCGTCGAAGACACAGGTGACCTCGGCGCCCGAGCGGGCCGCGAGGGCGGAGAGCCCGCCGAGCAGCCGCAGCCGCTGCTTCTCCAGCGGCATCGTCGGGTAACCGGTCTTGGTGACGTTGTAGCCGTCGACGACGAGATGGGTCTGCGGCAGCTCCAACAGCTGGTCGAGCAGGGCCGGATCGGTCTCCGACAGGGCGCGGGCCGCGATGTCCTTCGGGGACATCCGCCCCGGCTCCACCGCGTCCACGGTGTCCGCCGGGTGCACCGACACCGGCGGCAGGGCCAGTTCGCGCCGCAGCCCCTGGGCCGCGTCGAGGACGGTGTCGAGGAGCAGCCGCAGCCGCATGTCCTCCACCGAGCGGCCCTCGCGGGCGGCCCGGCGGCTCGCCTCCAGGGCCGCCTCGACCTCACCGAGCCGGGCCTTGAGCCGCCGCGACTCGCTCTCGGCGGCCGAGACCTGGGCGGCCGACTCGGAGCGGGCGGCCTCGATCTCGCTCTGGGCGCGCCGCAGCGCCGCCTCGCCGCGCTTGACGTCGCTCTGGGCGCTGCGCAGCTTGCGGTGAAGCGATTCGGCTTCCTTGCGGGCGGTCTCCAGGTCGTGCCGGAGCTGCTCGGTCTCGTCCCGGGTCCGCTCGCGGGCGGCGGCCAGCTCCTCGCGGAGCCGCTCCAGTTCGCGCCGGCCGGCCTCGTCGGCCCGCTCGGCGTCGGCGCGCTGGACCTCCTCACCGGCGGCGGCCACCAGCTTGGCCCAGCCGGGCGGGCGGAGCACGTACGCCGCCGCTGCCACGTCGACGGGGTCGGCGGCGGCGGGCGGGGTGCCGTCCTCGACGGCCCCGGCCAGCTCCGGCTGGGACTGCTTGAACCGATCGCCGATCCGCTGCCGGAAGAGGGGGTCGCCCTCCAGGGCGGCCGCCATGGCGTTGCCGGCGAACTTGGCGCGCCGGCTCGCGGTGAAGCGGGCGTACTGGCGCAGGGGGGCGGGCAGCTCGGCGACGGTGAGGCCGCCGAAGGCGTCCGCGACCAGCGCGATCACCCGCCGCCTTACCCCCTCCGGCAGGGGATGGTCGAGCGTCTCGGCAGCGTCACCTGCCGCGCCGGCCGGTTCGCCACCGTGCGCGGACTGCTCCACGATCCGTCACCCCTACTGTCGTCGGCGCCGTCCGTCAGGACTCGACGCCCGGCTTGTCCACCAGCTCGATCTGGTCCACCGCGTTGCACCAGCGGCAGCGGACCGACTCGATGGTCTCACTGAGCACCTCGCGCTCCTCGACCTTGGGCTCCCCCGCGAGGTCCAGATGGACGTACTCGACGACCTTGGACGAGCGCGTCACGTCGAAGCGGGTCAGATTGCCGCACAGGGTGCAGCGCCAGCGGGTCTCGTCCGTCGGCAGGGGAACCGTCGTCATGGTGCCGTCCTTCTTCCTGTCGTGGTGGTACCAGGTACGGGAGCCGCGGTGCGCCGTCGAACTGCGGTGCTCGATCCCGTAACCCTACGGCCTCACCGGACGGCGCCCGGCCCGGCGAGGCACACTGTCCACTTCGTCCCTCTTGGGCCATGATCTGTCCATGATCGACTGGCGAGGCGCGGCCCTGGGCGCCTACCGGGGCGTCCGTACCGGACCCGCGGTGACCTACGGACTGATCGCCGCCTGCTGTCTCCTCTTCATTGTCAGCCCGGTCTCCGGACTGAACCCGTCGTACGGGACCGGGGACGAGGTGCTCGCGGCGCAGAGCGCGTACTTCCTGAGGTGGGGGGTGGTGCCGGCCGAGCTGACCCGGGGCGAGGCGGGCGCCCTGCTCACCCCCTTCACCGCCCTGTTCGTGCACGGCGGCTGGCTCCACCTGCTCGGCAACATGCTCTTCCTGTGGGTCTTCGGGGCGATGGCCGAGGAGCGGATGGGGCACGTCGAGTTCGCCCTCTTCTACCTGGGCACCGGCTACCTCGCCCTGCTGGGCTACGCGGTGGCGCACGCCGACAGCCCGCAGACGCTGGTGGGTGCCTCCGGCGCGATCTCGGCGGTGCTCGGCGCCTTCCTCTTCCTCTTCCCCCGCTCCCGGGTGACGAGCCTCTTCCCCTTCCTCTTCTTCCTGCCGCTGCGCTTCCCGGCCTGGGCGGTGCTCGTCTTCTGGTTCACGCTCCAGTGGCTGGCCGCGCGGGCCGCGGGCGCGGGCCCCGGGGTCGCCTATCTGGCCCACGTCGTGGGCTTCTCGGTCGGCTTCCTCTACGCCTGGGTGCGGTTCCGGGGTGGGGATAGAGTGAAAACCCCAGCAGCGGCGACCGAGGGAGACAGCCAGCCGTGATCACCGCGATCGTCCTCATCAAGACCAGCGTGGACCGCATCCCCGAGATCGCGGAGTCGATCGCCGCGCTCGACAACGTCAGCGAGGTCTTCTCGGTGACCGGTACGTACGACCTCATCGCGATGGTCCGGGTGCCGCGCCACGACGACCTGGCCGAGGTCATCCCCGGCCGGATCAGCAAGATCCCGGGCGTCGAGGGCACCGACACCCACGTCGCCTTCCGCACGTACTCGCAGCACGACCTGGAGGCGGCCTTCGCCATCGGCCTGGAGTCCTGAGACCGGGACCTCCGTGACAGCGGAAGGCCCGGGCCGGCGACGCCGCCCTCGCACTTGCCTTCGAGGAGTGAGAGAGCGGGCCGCGGCCCGGGCCACCGGTGTCAGCCGCGGTCGGGGACGCAGCGGCCGTCCTCCGTGCGGTACTTCCACTGGGCGCCGTCGCGGACGAGCTCCTTCACGGCGCCGACGAAGCGCTCGACGTGCTCGTCCGGCGTACCGGCGCCGAAGCTGACCCGGATGGCGTTGAGCGACCTCTCGCCGGGGGCGGCCGGCTCGGGGGCGCCGCACTCGCCCGGGTCCTGCGGGTCGGAGCCGAGGAGCGTGCGGACCAGCGGGTGGGCGCAGAACAGGCCGTCGCGGACGCCGATGCCGTACTCGGCGGAGAGGGCGGCGGCGAAGTGGGAGCTGTTCCAGCCCTCCACGACGAAGGAGAGGACGCCGACGCGCGGGGCGTCGTCGCCGAAGAGGGAGAGGACGCGGACCTCGGGGACCTCGGCGAGCCCGGCCCGGACGGTGTCGACGAGGTGCCGCTCGCGGGCGACGAGGGTGTCGAAGCCGGCCTCGGTGAGCGCCTTGCAGGCGGAGGCGATGGAGTAGACGCCGATGACGTTCGGGGAGCCGGCCTCGTGGCGGGCGGCGCTGGTGTGCCACTCGACGTCCACGCCGCCGTCGGCCCGGCGGGCCACCGTGCGGGAGGCGCCGCCGCCGGCCAGGTAGGGCTCGGCGGCCTGCAGCCAGTCGGCGCGGCCGGCGAGGACGCCGGAGCCGAAGGGCGCGTACAGCTTGTGTCCGGAGAAGGCGACCCAGTCGACGTCCAGCTCGCGCACGGAGACCGGGTGGTGGGGGGCGAGCTGGGCGGCGTCGAGGACGATCCGGGCGCCGTGCGCGTGGGCGGCGGCGGCGAGTTCGCGCACCGGCCACAGCTCGCCGGTCACGTTGGAGGCGCCGGTGACGCAGACCAGGGCGGGGCCGTAAGGCTCGCGGTCGGTGAGGGCCCGCTCCAGGGTCTCGACGGCCTGGGCGGGGGTGCGGGGCGCGTTGAGGTAGGTCACCTGGGCGTCGCGCCAGGGCAGCAGGGAGGCGTGGTGCTCGGTCTCGAAGACGAAGACCTGGCAGTCGGCGGGGACCACCTGGGCGAGCAGGTTGAGCGAGTCGGTGGTGGAGCGGGTGAAGACGACCTGGTCGCCGTCGCGGCAGTCGAGGAAGGCGGCGACGGTGGCGCGGCTCTGCTCGAAGAGGTCGGTGGAGAGCTGGGAGAGGTAGCCGGCGCCCCGGTGGACGCTGCCGTAGTACGGGGCGTAGGCGGCGACGTCGTCCCAGACGCGCTGGAGGGCGGGGGCGCTGGCCGCGTAGTCGAGGGCCGCGTAGGTCACCTCGCCGCCGGTGACGAGCGGGACGGTGACGTCCCGGCCGAGCACGGGCAGCGGCCCGGTGCAACAGGCGTCGGAGTCGGCGGCGGAGGCGGCCTGGGCGGCGGTTCCGGTGGCGGCGTTCGGGCGTGCGGACATGGCGGTATCTCCCGGCGGGGCGAGGCGAGTGGCGTGAAGGACCCGCAGGGCGACGCCGACCGGCGTACCGCGTACGGGTGTTGACCTCGACGCGCGGCGCGAAAAGAGGAAGGAGAGGTGGCCGCACGGAGGTGGGAAAGAGGGGCCGGAGGCCCTAACGCATTCGCTTGCTCACGAGACCGCTCCCTCGAGGACCAGGACCCCAGGGATGGCGCAGGGGTCCGCGCTTGCCGAGGACCTTGCTGTCCACGGCCTGGTCTTCACCCGGGGCACCCCGCCACGGACGGAGGGTTGCCGGACAGCCAGCCGGGGCTTGAGGGCTGTCACTCATGACCTGTTGCCGAACGTATGCCACCGCTCGCGGTCCGCGCAACCCCGTCCGCATTCCGGAACGGGTGTCGCGCGGACCGCGGCGGCCGGCTCAGGCGTTGCTGACGGCGATCCAGCGGTCCAGGGTCGCGCGGGCGGCCCCGGAGTCGATCGACGCGGCGGCCCGCGCCATCCCGGCCCGCAGCTGCTCCGCGAGGGTGCCCTCGCCGGGCTGCACGGCGGTGAGCGCCGCCGCCGCGTTGAGCAGCACCGCGTCCCGTACGGGACCGGTCTCGCCGGCCAGGAGCCGGCGGGCCACATCGGCGTTGAACGAGGCGTCGGCGCCGCGCAGCGCCTCCAGGGGCGCGTAGGCGATCCCGACGTCCTTCGGGTCGAAGACCTCCTCGCGGACGGCGCCGTCCCGGACCACCCACACCCGGGAGGTGCCGGTGATGGTCAGCTCGTCCAGGCCGTCGTCGCCGCGGAAGACCAGGGCCGAGTTGCCGCGCTCGGCGAAGACCCCGGCGACGATCGGCGCCATCCGCGCGTCGGCGACGCCGACGGCCTGGGCGCGTACCCGGGCGGGGTTGGTGAGCGGGCCGAGCACGTTGAAGGTGGTGCGGATGCCGAGCTGCCCGCGAGCGGCGGCGACGTGCCGCAGCGAGGGGTGGAACCTCACCGCGAAGCACATGGTGATGCCGGCCTCCTCGGCGACCTCGGCCACCCGGGCGGGGGTGAGGTCGAGGTTGATGCCGAGCTTCTCCAGGACGTCGGAGGAGCCGGAGGCGGAGGAGGCGGCGCGGTTGCCGTGCTTGACGACCTTCGTGCCGGTGCCGGCGACGACGATCGAGGCCATCGTGGAGATGTTGACGGTCTTGGCGCCGTCGCCGCCGGTGCCGACGATGTCGACGGCGGGTCCCGGCACCTCGATGGTGTTGGCGTGCGCGTACATCGTCCGGACGAGCCCGCTGATCTCCTCGACGGTCTCGCCCTTGGCCCGCAGCGCCACCATGAAGCCGGCGATCTGGGCGTCGGTCGCCTCGCCGCTCATGATGAGGTCCATCGCCCAGGCGGTGTCGTCGGCGGAGAGGTCCCTCCCCTCCAGGAGGCCGTTCAGGAGGACGGGCCAGGAGCGGCCCGCCGTGGTAGGTCCTCCAGCGGGGGTCACAGCGCTCATGGCAGCTCCTGATGATCGTGCGTCGGATACGAGGTCCAGCCTATCGAGCCGCGGGAACGGCAAAGAGCCCCGTCCATCGAATGGACGGGGCTCTCGCCGTGGCGACCTACATCAGGAGGTCAGGAGGGGATCAGTGGTGGCCGTGGCCGTTCTGGATCTCCTTGTACTCCTCCTGGGTGGGCTTGGCGACCTGGTTGTCGTCGCCGTAGTAGCCCTTGTTGAGCTTGACCCGGAGCTTCTCCATCGCGCCGATCTTCCGCTGGACGCCGTTCTCGTCGACGGCCGGCGGCAGCGCGGCGGGCTCGTACTGCTCGTGCGCGGTGAGCTTGTACAGCTCGCCCTGGCTGAGCGGCTCGTGGACCTCGACGAACTCACCGTGCGGCAGGCGCTTGATGATGCCGGACTCGCGGCCGTGCAGCACCTTGTCCTTGTCCCGGCGCTGGAGGCCGAGGCAGATCCGCTTGGTGACGATGAACGCGATGACCGGGCCGGCGAAGAAGAAGATCCGCACGAACCAGGTGATCGAGTTGATCGACAGGTTGAAGTGGGTCGCCCAGAGGTCGTTTCCACCACCGACGAGCATGATCATGTACGCGGTGATCCAGGCGACACCGAAGGCGGTGCGCGTCGGAGCGTTGCGCGGGCGCTGCGCGATGTGGTGCTCGCGCTTGTCGCCCGTGATCCAGGACTCGATGAACGGGTAGACCGCGATGGCGGCGAGGACCAGCGGGAAGATCGCCAGCGGGATCATCACGCCGAGGACCAGCGTGTGGCCCCACAGGTTGATCTCCCAGCCCGGCATGACACGGATCAGACCCTCGGCGAAGCCCATGTACCAGTCGGGCTGGGCGCCGGTGGACACCTGGTCCGGGCGGTACGGGCCGAGCGCCCAGATCGGGTTGATCGAGGCGACCGCGGCGATCACCGCGATGACGCCGAAGACCAGGAAGAAGAAGCCTCCGGCCTTCGCCATGTACACGGGGAGCAGCGGCATGCCGACGACGTTCTTGTTCGTCCGGCCGGGGCCCTCGAACTGCGTGTGCTTGTGGACGAACACCAGGATCAGGTGAGCGACCACCAGGCCCAGCATGATGCCGGGGAGCAGCAGCACGTGCGCCGAGTAGAACCGGGCGACGAAGTCGCCGCCGGGGAACTCGCCGCCGAAGAGGAACATCGACAGGTACGTGCCGACGATCGGCACCGACAGGATCGCGCCCTGCATGAAGCGGACACCGGTGCCGGAGAGCAGGTCGTCCGGGAGCGAGTAACCGGTGAAGCCGGTGAACATGCCCAGGAAGAACAGCAGGAAGCCGAACAGCCAGTTGATCTCACGCGGCTTGCGGAACGCGCCGGTGAAGAAGACGCGCATCATGTGCACGAACATGCCGGCGAGGAAGATCAGCGCCGCCCAGTGGTGGATCTGCCGGATGAGCAGACCACCGCGCACCTCGAAGGAGATGTTCATGGTCGAGTTGAACGCCTCGGACATCAGCTGTCCCTGGAGCGGGACGTACGAGCCGGCGTACTCCACCTCGTTCATCGACGGGTGGAAGAACATCGTCAGGTAGACGCCCGTCAGGATGATGATGAGGAAGCTGTAGAGGCAGATCTCGCCCAGCATGAAGGACCAGTGGTCCGGGAAGATCTTCCGCATGTTGGCCTTGGCCAGGGTGTAGATCCCCAGGCGGCCGTCGGCCCAGTCGGCGACCCGCTCACCGGCGGGGGCCTTCTTCTGCGTGTTGGTCACAGTGCTCATCCGCGCTCCCAGAATGCGGGACCGACGGGCTCGTCGAAGTCGCCGTGCGCTTCGAGGAAGCCCTTGTCGTTCACGCCGATCCGCAGCTGCGGGAGGGCGTGACCGGCCGGGCCGAAGATGACTCGGGCGCCGTCGGACAGGTCGAAGGTGGACTGGTGGCACGGGCAGAGCACGTGGTGCGTCTGCTGCTCGTACAGGGAGATCGGGCAGCCGACGTGGGTGCAGATCTTCGAGAAGGCGACGATGCCCTCGTGCGACCACTCGAGCTCGCGCTTGTCCTTGATGTCCTCCGGCTGGATCCGGACGATCATCAGGGCGGCCTTGGCGATCTCGGTCTGGAAGTGGTGGTCGTGCTCCGAGAGGCCCTCGGGCATCGCGAAGGTCAGCGAACCGACGGCGACGTCCTCGGGACGCAGCGGCTCGTGCGTGTTCATGTTGATGAGCAGCTTGCCCTTGGCCCACAGGGTGCTGCGGAGCTTGCGCTCGGGCAGCGGACCCATGTCGCGCAGCAGCACGACTCCGGAGAGCGGCACCAGGGCCAGCGCGCCGAAGAGCGTGTTGCGGATGAGCTTGCGACGGCCGAAGCCGGACTCGGCAGCACCCTGCGCGAAGTCCGCCATGACCTGCGCCTTGACCTCGGGCGTGGCCGCGATCGGGTGACGCTCGTCCGCGATCTCCACGTCGGACATGAGCGTACGGGCCCAGTGGACCGCGCCCGCGCCGATGAAGAAGAGCGCGAGGCCGAGGGTCCAGCCCAGCGCGAAGTTGAGCGCGGACACATGACCGAAGGGCCAGATGTACACGATCTTGTCGACCGGGAAGATCACGTACGAGGCGATGAAGCCGACGGTGGCCAGCATCGACAGCACGAACATGAAGGCGACGGCGCGCTCGGAGCGCCGGGCCGCCTTCTCGTCGATGTCCTGGACACGCGGCTTGTGGGGCGGAAGGCCCGGGTCGGCGAACGGGTTGTCCGCGACCTTCACCGCGCCGTGCGCGGCGTCCTGCCCTGCCGGCAGGTTCTCTTCTGGAATCTCTTGGGTACTCATGACTTCTTGGCCTTAGCGGTGTGGGCCGCGACCCAGATGGCAACTGCGATCAGCGCACCCAGACCGAAGATCCAGGCGAACAGGCCCTCGGAGACGGGGCCGAGGCCACCGAGCGAGAGGCCGCCCGGGCTGGGGGTCTCGTCGCCGTTGACGGCCTTGACGTACGCGATGATGTCCTTCTTCTCCTTCTCCGGCATCGTCGTGTCCGGGAAGGAGGGCATGTTCTGCGGGCCGGTCTGCATGGCCTCGTAGAGGTGCTTCGGGCTGACGCCCTCAAGGCTCGGGGCGTACTTGCCGTGCGTCAGCGCGCCGCCCTCGCCGGTGAAGTTGTGGCACTGCGCGCAGTTGGTGCGGAACAGCTCGCCACCCTTCGCGATGTCGGCGCCCTCGGGGCTGTACTGGCCTTCCTTCGGCGTGGCCGGGCCGGCGCCGAGGGAGGCCACGTACGCCGCGAGCTGGTCGATCTCGGCCTGCGTGTAGATGACCTTCTTCTTCGGGACCTGGGCACCCGGCTGCTGCGCCGGCATACGGCCGGTGCCGACCTGGAAGTCCACGGAGGCGGAGCCCACGCCGACCAGGGACGGGCCGTCAGAGGTGCCCTGACCGCCGGTTCCGTGGCAGCTGGCGCAGCCGACGGAGTAGAGCTTCTTGCCCTCCTCGATGGCGAGGGACTGGGCGGTTTCATCGGCCTTCGCCGTGCCCGCGGGCGCGAACGCGGCGTACAGCCCCCCCGTGGCCGCCAGCGCGAGAAGTAGGACGACGACCGCCGCCAGCGGATGGCGTCGTCGTGCGGAGAGCTTTTTCACGGATTACCCCGGTGTCAGGATCTTCTGCGTCGATGCTTGCTGGATGTCGGTCCGCCGTGACCGGCGGTGACCGACTACTTGATCATGTAGATCGTGGCGAAGAGGCCGATCCAGACGACATCGACGAAGTGCCAGTAGTAGGACACGACGATGGCGGCGGTTGCCTGCTCGTGAGTGAACCTCTTGGCGGCGTACGTCCGGCCGAGGACCAGCAGGAAGGCGATGAGACCGCCCGTCACGTGCAGGCCGTGGAAGCCGGTGGTCAGGTAGAACACCGTGCCGTACGGGTCGGACGAGAGCGAGAGGCCCTCGTGCTTGACCAGCTCGGTGTACTCCAGGACCTGGCCGCCGATGAAGATCGCACCCATCACGAACGTGATGATGAACCACGTCCGGAGCTTCTTCACGTCGCCCCGCTCCGCGGCGAAGACGCCGAGCTGGCAGGTGAGGGAGGAGAGCACCAGGATCGTGGTGTTGGTCGCCGAGAACGGGAAGTTCAAGGCCGCGGCCTTTTCCGCCCAGAACTCGGGACCGGTCACCGATCGCAGGGTGAAGTACATCGCGAAGAGGGCCGCGAAGAACATCAGCTCGGAACTCAGCCAGATGATGGTTCCGACGCTGGTGAGGTTCGGTCGATTGACCGACGGGTGCGCGTGCCCGGTATCTACTGTCGTTACTGTCGCCACGACCGACATTATGTCGGTCGCTTATCCCGCCCTCACTCCGGGGGGTGCCGTTCGGAGTGTCAGAGGGGTGTGTCCAGCCCGAACGGCCCATCGCACGGGCCTCCCGGCACCCTTCGAACAGGTGTTGAACGGGTGTTGACGGGGTGTGGAGCGGAGTAGCATCCCGCGCACCGGTCGAGGACGACCGGCCCGCCTTCCGGACGGAGGAACGATGCAGTTGAGTGCCACGGTCCTGGTCTACAGCGACGACGCGAACACCCGGGAGCAGGTCCGGCTCGCCGCCGGGCGGCGGCCCGCGGCCGACGTGCCGCCCGTGGAGTTCGTGGAGTGCGCCACGCTCCCGGCCGTACTGAAGCGGCTCGACGAGGGCGGGATCGACGTCTGCGTCCTCGACGGCGAGGCCGTCCCGGCGGGCGGCATGGGCGTCTGCCGGCAGATCAAGGACGAGGTCTTCCACTGCCCGCCGGTGCTGGTGCTCATCGGCCGCCCGCAGGACGCCTGGCTGGCCACCTGGAGCCGCGCGGACGCCGCGGTCACCCTTCCGGTGGAACCGGTCGAGTTCGCGGCGTCCCTGGCGGCCCTGCTGCGCTCCCGCCTCTCGATCGAGGCGTAGGCGCGGTCAAAGAGACGGCCTGAGGCGGGCCTTGGCGTCACGGGTGGCCGTCGGGTCGCCCTTCTCGGCGACCAGGGCGCTGCCTCGGCGCCACTTGTCCCAGGGCAGGTTCCAGTCGCCGAAGCCGTTGCCGAAGGGGTCCATCATCTCGCCGTAGCTGTTGACGGTCCTGACGATGTCTCCGGGGCGGACGGTCTCGTAGAACCAGGCGGCGTTGCCGGTGGACATGCCGACGCAGCCGTGGCTGACGTTGGCGACGCCCTGGGAGCCGACGGACCAGGGGGCGGCGTGCACGTACTCGCCGCTCCAGGTGACCCGGGTGGCGTAGTACACCGGCAGGTCGTACGACTCCGAGCTGCCCTCGGAGATGCCGATGCTGGTGCCGCGCATGCGGACGTAGTACTCCTTGCCGAGCACCACTTTGATCCCGTTACGGGTGGAGAAGCCCGGTTTCCCGGTGGTCACCGGAATGGTGTTGATCACTTCTCCGTTGCGCCGCACCGTCATGTAGTGGGACTCGGCGTCGGCGACGGCCTCGATGCGGTCGCCGATCTTCAGCCGGAGCGGCTTGGACGGGCCGCCGTAGAGCTTGTCGCCGACGCGGAGGCCGTCGAGGTTGCCGGTGACCGAGACGAGCGTGCCGGCCGGCCAGTACTCCTTGGGCCGGAAGTGCAGCTTCTTGTCGTCCACCCAGTACCAGGAGCCGTCGACGGCGGGCGTGGAGCGGACCTTGAGGGCCCGTTCGACGACGGCGCGCGCGGCCCGGTCCTTGACGGGGAGGCTGAGGTCGGCGGTGATCGGCTGCCCGACGCCGTACGTGCCCGCCTCCGGCCCGAAGGTGACGATCAGGGCCCCTTTGGCCGGAGCCGTCTCGAAGGTGTACGTACGGGCGCCAGGGGCCCCGTCCTCGTCCTCCGTGGCCACCCTGACGGTGTAACGGGTTCCGGCGGCCAGGGAGCCCGTGGAGCGCCACGTGCGGCCGTCCGCGGTGAGTTCGCCCGCCAGGTGGCGGCCGGCCGCGTCGGTGGCGGTGACGTCGCTGATCCGCCCGTCGTCGCCCTTGGCGGTGATCTCCAGCGGCTTCTCCGGGTCGAGACGGGTGCCGTCGGCCGCCTCGAAGGCGATCTGGTCGGCGGCGTCGTACGGGCTCGCCGACAGCGGATGCCCGTCCGAGCCCGCGCACGCCGTCGCGCCCGCGGTCACGGTGAGGGCCAGCAGCGTGCAGCTCAGAACAGTCCGAATGCGCGGCGTGTCGTTCATGACCTCACGCTAAGGACAGTTCCACCCGCGGGCGCGCCGAGCGGGGCAAAAGAGGGGCCCGGCCGCTTCGCGTACGAAGTGACCGGGCCCCTCGGGGTGTTACAAGGTGGGTGCTCTACTGGTTCTGGTTCTCACCGCGGTAGAACTCGAAGACCCAGCCCCAGATGCCGACCAGGATCAGCGGGGCGGAGAAGTACATGATCCACCAGCCCATCGCGATCGCGAGGAAGGCGAGGGCGCCACCGAGGGCGAGCGAGAGCGGCTGCCAGCTGTGGGGGGCGAAGAAGCCCACCTCGCCGGCCTCGTCCGCGACGTCGGCCTCCTTGTCGTCCTGCGCCATCGCGTCGACCCGCTTGGCCGTGAAGGCCAGGTAGTAGCCGATCATGATGGAGAGGCCGAAGGCCAGGAAGAGCGCCGTCGTGCCGACCGGCTCCTTGGACCAGACGCCGTACAGGATCGCCATGGCAAGGATGAAGACGCTCAGCCAGATGAACATCTTGCCCTGGATCTTCACTTGCCGGCCTCCTTGCTGCCCGTGAGGGCCGCGGCCTCGTGCGGCTTGTTCTCCAGCTGGTCGACAGCCGCGATCTCAGGGTGGTGCAGGTCGAACGCCGGCGATTCCGAACGGATCCGCGGCAGGGTGAGGAAGTTGTGCCGCGGCGGCGGGCAGGACGTCGCCCACTCGAGCGAACGGCCGTAGCCCCACGGGTCGTCGACCTCGATCTTCTTGCCGTACTTGGCGGTCTTCCACACGTTGTACATGAACGGAAGCATCGACAGGCCGAGCAGGAAGGACGAGATCGTCGAGATCGTGTTCAGCGCGGTGAAGCCGTCGGCGTCCAGGTAGTCCGCGTAACGACGCGGCATGCCCTCGGCACCGAGCCAGTGCTGCACCAGGAAGGTGCCGTGGAAGCCCACGAACAGCGTCCAGAACGTGATCTTGCCGAGGCGCTCGTCGAGCATCTTGCCGGTGAACTTCGGCCACCAGAAGTGGAAGCCGGAGAACATCGCGAAGACGACGGTGCCGAAGATGACGTAGTGGAAGTGCGCCACGACGAAGTACGAGTCGGAGACGTGGAAGTCCATCGGGGGCGAGGCCAGGATGACGCCGGTCAGACCACCGAAGGTGAAGGTGATCAGGAAGCCGACGGCCCAGAGCATCGGGGTCTCGAAGGACAGTGAGCCCTTCCACATCGTTCCGATCCAGTTGAAGAACTTCACGCCTGTCGGTACGGCGATGAGGAACGTCATGAAGGAGAAGAACGGGAGGAGCACGCCACCGGTGACGTACATGTGGTGCGCCCACACGGTCACGGAGAGACCGGCGATCGCGATGGTCGCGGCCACCAGACCGATGTAGCCGAACATCGGCTTGCGGCTGAAGACCGGGATGACCTCGGAGATGATGCCGAAGAACGGCAGGGCGATGATGTACACCTCTGGGTGTCCGAAGAACCAGAAGAGGTGCTGCCAGAGCAGGGCACCGCCGTTGGCCGCGTCGAAGACGTGGGCACCGAACTTGCGGTCCGCCTCCAGGGCGAAGAGCGCCGCCGCCAGGACCGGGAAGGCGAGCAGGACCAGGACACCGGTCAGCAGCACGTTCCAGGTGAAGATCGGCATGCGGAACATCGTCATGCCCGGAGCGCGCATGCAGATGATCGTGGTGATGAAGTTGACCGAACCGAGGATCGTGCCGAAGCCGGAGAAGGCCAGACCCATGATCCACATGTCGGCGCCGACACCCGGCGAGCGGACCGCGTCCGACAGCGGGGAGTAGGCGAACCAGCCGAAGTCGGCCGCACCCTGCGGGGTGAGGAAGCCGGCCACCGCGATGATCGAGCCGAAGAGGTACAGCCAGTAGGCGAACATGTTCAGCCGCGGGAACGCCACGTCGGGCGCGCCGATCTGCAGCGGCATGATCCAGTTCGCGAAACCGGCGAACAGCGGCGTCGCGAACATCAGCAGCATGATCGTGCCGTGCATCGTGAACGCCTGGTTGAACTGCTCGTTCGACATGATCTGCGTGCCCGGACGGGCCAGCTCGGCGCGCATGAAGAGCGCCATCAGGCCACCGATGCAGAAGAACACGAACGAGGTGACGAGGTACAGGGTACCGATCGTCTTGTGGTCGGTGGTGGTCAGCCACTTCACCACCACGTTGCCGGGCTGCTTACGGCGGACGGGAACCTCGTTCTCGTACGAGTCCTCAGCCGCGGCACCCTTGGTTTCGTTGGGGATGCTCACAGTTGGTTCTTCTCCGCGTTCCTGGCCGGGTCCGTCTGCTCGATGCCCGACGGGATGTAGCCGGTCTGACCCTTCTCGGCCAGCTCCTTCAGGTGCGCCTGGTAGCGCTCCGGGGAGACCACCTTGACGTTGAAGAGCATCCGGGAGTGGTCGACACCGCACAGCTCGGCGCACTTGCCGAGGAAGGTGCCCTCCTGGGTCGCGGTGACCTCGAAGGCGTTGGTGTGACCCGGGATGACGTCCTGCTTCATGAGGAAGGGGACCACCCAGAAGGAGTGGATCACGTCACGCGAGGAGAGGACGAAGCGGACCTTCTCACCCTTCGGCAGCCACAGGGTCGGGCCCGGGTTGCCGGTCTGCGGGTTCCGGTCGCCGGGGATGCCGGCGTCGTAGACGCCGCCCGCGTTCTCCGGGAACTGCTCGATGAACTTGTCCGGGAGGGACGCGAGGTTCTCGTCCTTCTTCGCGTCACCCTCGACGCCGGGCACGTCCTCGATGTAGTTGAAGCCCCAGCTCCACTGGTAGCCGACCACGTTGATCGTGTGGGCCGGCTTGTCCGAGAGGGCAAGGAGCTTCGACTCGTCGCGCGCGGTGAAGTAGAAGAGCACCGAGACGATGATGAGCGGGGTGACCGTGTACAGCGCCTCGATGGGCATGTTGTAGCGGGTCTGCGGAGGTACCTCGACCTTGGTCCGGCTGCGCCGGTGGAAGATGGTCGCCCACAGGATCAGGCCCCACACCAGGATGCCGGTGAGGAGCGCGGCGGCCCAGGAGCCCTGCCACAGGGAGAGGATCCGAGGCGCCTCTTCCGTGACGGGGGTGGGCATACCAAGGCGGGGGAAGTCTTCCCAGTTGTACGAGCAGCCGGTGGCTGTCGCCAGGATCAGGCCCGCAGTCAGCACCTGCGGCAGCTTCCGCCGCATCGGGCGCCGCGACGAGCGGTCGGAGCCGTTGGGACTCACGTAGCGCCTTCCCGAGAGTCTCGGCCCGCGTTGGTCGGCCACGGCCGTCCGTCTCGCTGGTCGGTCGCCGCCCCGGCCGCGGGCAGGGGTTTGGATGTTTATGCGGACCAAACCCTACTGGACGCTATTTGGGGTCGCGCGGGGAGGGTGCCCAACGCGCCGTCCGAGTCCCCGAAGGGGTGGACGCGAAGGTTCCGGAGAGGGACCGGAAGCGCCCGTTCGGGGGTCTCAGGGCCCACCGGGGCGTACTCCTGACGGGACCTCACCCGCGGCGCCCCGGGGATCCGCGGGAGCGCGGGCGGGCGGACGCCGGGGCAGGCCCTACGGTGGGCGGATGCCGTACTTCGACGCCGCGTCCGCCGCTCCCCTGCACCCCGTCGCCCGTCAGGCGCTGCTGGCCTCCCTCGACGAGGGGTGGGCCGACCCCGCCCGGCTCTACCGGGAGGGCCGGCGGGCCCGGCTGCTGCTCGACGCGGCGCGGGAGGCGGCGGCGGAGGCGGTGGGCTGCCGCCCCGACGAACTCGTCTTCACTCCTTCGGGAACACGCGCGGTCCACTCGGGCGTGTCGGGCGCGCTCGCCGGACGCCGGCGGGTGGGTCGGCGGCTCGTGGTGTCGGCCGTCGAACACTCCTCCGTGCTGCACGCGGGCGAGGCGCACGCGGCGGCCGGCGGCGAGGTGACGGAGGTTCCGGTCGGCCGGACCGGGGCGGTGGACCCGGCGGCCTTCGCGGCGGAGCTGGGCGAGGGGACGGCCCTGGCCTGCCTCCAGTCGGCCAATCACGAGGTCGGCACCGAGCAGCCGGTGGCCGAGGTCGCCGAGGCCTGCCGGGCGGCCGGGGTGCCGCTCCTCGTGGACGCGGCGCAGTCGCTGGGGTGGGGGCCTGTACCGGAGGGCTGGTCGCTGCTGGCGGCGAGCGCGCACAAGTGGGGCGGGCCGGCGGGCGTGGGGCTGCTCGCGGTGCGCAAGGGCGTCCGCTTCGCACCCCAAGGGCCGTCCGACGAACGGGAGTCGGGCCGCGCGCCCGGCTTCGAGAACCTGCCGTCCATCGTCGCCGCGGCGGCCTCCCTGCGGGCGGTGCGGGCCGAGGCGGAGGCGGAGGGCGCGCGGCTGCGGGCCCTGGTGGACCGGATCCGGGCGCGGGTGCCGGAGCTGGTGCCGGACGTCGAGGTCGTCGGCGACCCGGTGCGGCGCCTGCCCCACCTCGTCACCTTCTCCTGCCTGTACGTCGACGGCGAGACGCTGCTCGCGGAGCTGGACCGGGAGGGTTTCTCCGTTTCGTCCGGTTCGTCGTGTACGAGCTCGACGCTGACGCCCAGCCATGTGCTGCGCGCGATGGGCGTCCTGAGCGAGGGGAACGTACGGGTCTCCCTGCCGGCCGGCACGGAGGAGGCGGACGTCGACCGCTTCCTGGCGGTGCTGCCGGGGGTCGTGGCGTCGGTACGGGAACGGCTGGGCGCGGTACCGGCCGACGCCGGGTCCACGCTCGCGGAGGAGCTGGTCGTCGACGCGGTCGGAAGGCGGTGCCCGATCCCGGTGATCGAGCTGGCGAAGGTGATCGGGGCGGTGCGGGTGGGGGGGACGGTGGTGGTCCTCGCCGACGACGAGGCGGCGCGGCTCGACATCCCGGCCTGGTGCGACATGCGGGGCCAGGAGTACGTGGGCGAAGCCCCCGCCCCCGGAGGCGCCCACGCCTACACGATCCGCCGCACGACGTGACCGCCGCCGTTCCGTTGCGGGCCCGCTTCCGCCAGGACGGTGCCCACCCACCGCCGCCGTTCCGTTGTGGGCAGGCGTTCCGCCGGGGCGGCGCCAACCCGCCACCGCCGTTCCGTTGTGGGCAGGCGTTCCGCAAGGGGCGGAACGGGTGGGCACAACGGAACGGCACCCTTTGCGGGTGCCTCCGCACATGCGCCTGAACCCGCACCCGTACGGAGCCGTACATCGTGGTGCGGGTTCAGGCGCCGGAGCCTGGGCGCGGCAGGAGCGCGCCGTCCCGTGTGCCCACCCGTCCCGCCCTGCGGGACGCCTGCCCACACGGGGGGCAGGCCCCGCGCCGGACCCGAGGGTGGGGCACCGCCCCTAGCGGGACGCCTGCCCACACGGGGGGGGTGCCGCCCTGGTGTCAGGAGAGGTGGGTCTGGAGTTCGGTGGTGGCGGTTTCGCCGTAGGCCTTGGTGAAGCGCTCGATGAAGTGGGCGCGGCGCAGCGTGTACTCCTGCGTGCCGAGCGTCTCGATGACCAGCGTCGCCAGCATGCAGCCGATCTGCGCCGCCCGCTCAAGGCCGACGCCCCACGACAGACCCGTGAGGAACCCCGCGCGGAAGGCGTCGCCGACACCCGTGGGGTCGACCTTGGCCTCCTCCTCCGGGCAGGCGACCTCGATCACCGGCTCGCCGACGCGCTCGATGCGGACGCCGCGCGAGCCGAGCGTGGTGACGCGGTGGCCGACGCGGGAGAGGATCTCCTCGTCGGTCCAGCCGGTCTTCGACTCGATGAGGCCCTTCTCGTACTCGTTCGAGAAGAGGTACGTCGCCCCGTCGAGGAGCGTACGGATCTCCTCGCCGTTCATGCGGGCGATCTGCTGCGAGAAGTCCGCGGCGAAGGGGATGTCCCGGGTCCGGCACTCCTCGGTGTGGCGGAGCATCGCCTCGGGGTCGTCCGCGCCGATGAGGACGAGGTCGAGCCCGCCCACCCGGTCCGCGACGGCCTTGAGCTCGATGAGCCGGGCCTCGCTCATGGCACCGGTGTAGAAGGAGCCGATCTGGTTGTGGTCCTTGTCCGTGGTGCAGACGAAGCGCGCGGTGTGCAGGACCTCGGAGATGCGGACCGAGCCGGTGTCGACGCCGTGGCGGTCGAGCCAGGCGCGGTACTCGTCGAAGTCGTAGCCGGCCGCGCCGACGAGGACCGGGTTGCCGCCGAGCTGGCCCATGCCGAAGCAGATGTTGGGGCCGACGCCGCCGCGGCGGACGTCGAGGTTGTCCACGAGGAAGGACAGGGACACCGTGTGGAGCTGGTCGGCCACGAGCTGGTCGGCGAACCGGCCGGGGAAGGTCATGAGGTGGTCGGTGGCGATGGAGCCGGTGACTGCGATACGCACGGCTGGGACGCTCCTGCGGGTGTAAAGGGCGATGACGATCCACGGTAGCCGCTGCGGGGGCCGCTGCCGAACAGTGGAAACTACCCCAGAGTAGGTCTTTTCTCCGGAGCCGGGTGGTGCATACGGTGCGCCCATGACCACGTACCCCGCTCCCCGCGAGCGACACGAGTCCGAACTGAGCCTCGCCGAGCTGCGCGGGGCCAGTGCCCGGATGGTCCCGCACTGGGTGACGCCGGCCGACCCGGCGCCGGTCCCGGTCTCCCCCGCCTCGATCCACGGGGTGGTCGTCCCGGACGCGTCGGCGCGGCTGATCGCCGCCACCGCCGAGTACGGCGGCTGACGGGAGGGAACCGACCGCGCCCCCGCCCCGTCCGACCGGTGTCCGAACGACACGAGGGAGCGTTGCGGTGAGCGGTACGGAGAGCGGACACGGGCGGCGGACCGCGCTCGTCGCCTCGGTGGCGGCGGGTGTGCTGCTGGCCGGTGGCGGTGGGCTGTATCTGACCGCCGCCGGTGACGAGGGCGAAGCGCGGACCGAGGCGAAGAGCGCGGGGGCGGCGGCCCGGCCGCCGCTCCTGCGCCTCGGGGGCGGGAGCGGAGGTACGGCCCCGGGCGCGGGGATCGCGCCGGGCGAGCCCGACCCGGGCGGCGATCCGCGGGGAACGGTCTACAGAGCCGAGGGCCCACTCCCCCAAGGGCCTTCGTCGGCCGCGGTCCACCGGCCGAAGGGCCTGGTCACCTCCGAGGAGGTGGCCAGGCTGGCCGGGGTTCTGGGCGTCGAGGGGCGCCCGGCGCTCGTCGGGGACGTGTGGACGATCCGGCCCGAGAAGGACGGCCGGGGGCCGCGCCTGGACGTGGCGCGGCAGGCGCCGGGGAACTGGACGTACTCCTGGTACGACGGCGGTCCGGCCGGCGACACCTGCCTGAAGGGGAAGGCGTGTCCGCCGCCGGGCGAGACGAAGCCGCCGGCGGGCGGCTCCCCGGTGAGCGAGGCGGCGGCGAAGGCGGCGGCGGCTCCGGTGCTGAAGGCGCTGGGGCAGGACGACGCCAAGGTGTCGGCGACGCAGGTGATGAACGGCTCGGTGCGGGTGGTGAACGCCGATCCGGTGATCGGCGGGCTGCCCACGTACGGCTGGTCGACGGGGCTGCACATCGGCCCGGACGGACGGCCGGTCGCGGGCAGCGGGACGCTGAAGGAGCCGGTGGAGGGCGCGACGTACCCGGTGGTGTCGGCGGACCGGGCGCTGGCGCGGCTGAACGAGGCGTCGAGGCCCGCGGATCCGATCGGCATCGGCGGCTGCGCCACGGATCCGCCGGCCGGGAAGCCCGGGGACGCCGGGGAGGACGTGCCCTGCCAGGCGATCGTGGACCCGGCCCAGCCGCGTCAGGTGCCGGTGACGGGTGCGGTGCTCGGTCTGGCGGCGACGGACACGGCGGACGGCCGGATGCTGGTGCCGACGTGGCTGTTCACCGCGGATCCGGCGGATTCGGCGCCGTACACGGTGACCTCGACGGCGGTGGCGGCGGAGTTCCTGGTGCCGCCGGCGAAGCCGTCGCCCGAGCCCACGCCCGAGCCGTCCGATGGCACGGCGCCGGTGCGGCGGATCGAGTCGTTCACGGCCGGTGGTGACGGGCGGACGCTGGCGGTGACCTTCTGGGGCGGGGTGTGCCACGCGTACACGGCGCACACCGCGGAGGACCCGCGGCAGGTGCGGGTCCGGATCGAGGAGAAGCCGCTGGATCCGGACCGGGCCTGCATCCTGATCGCCAAGGAGATCACCGTGGAGGTGACCCTGGCGGCGCCGCTCGGCGACCGTCCGGTGGTGGACGCGGCGAGCGGCGAGGCGGTGCCGCGCAGGTAGCCGCCGGGTACGCGGAGAGGGCGGTGGCCCGGGAGGTCGGTCTCCCGGGCCACCGCCCTCTTCGGCGCTCCGCGACGGTTTAGCTGAACGAGTCGCCGCAGGCGCAGGAGCCGGTGGCGTTCGGGTTGTCGATCGTGAAGCCCTGCTTCTCGATGGTGTCGACGAAGTCGATGGAGGCACCGCCGAGGTACGGGGCGCTCATGCGGTCGGTGACGACCTTGACGCCGTCGAAGTCCTTGACGACGTCGCCGTCGAGCGTGCGCTCGTCGAAGAACAGCTGGTAGCGGAGGCCGGAGCAGCCACCGGGCTGGACGGCGACGCGCAGCGCGAGGTCGTCACGGCCTTCCTGGTCGAGCAGAGCCTTGACCTTGGCCGCGGCGGCGTCGCTCAGAAGGATGCCGTCGGTGACGGTGCTGGTCTCGTCCGATACGGACATCTACATCTCTCCCGGGTTGTACGGAGACTGCTTGCCGACGGTGACAACCGGCGGTGCCCCGGATTCATTCCGGGTCGGGTGGGATTTCCCTCCTTCATGCTCGCACACCCTGTCCAGAGACGCGGAAGGCGAATTCGTCACATCGACACTATGGCCATCGTCAGAATGACGTGAAGCGGTTATGATAGATAGCGTCATTTAGACGAAAAGGCTTTTGAAGCTCCCCCCGAAGAAAGGGTGCGTGACGTGACCACCGCCCAGAACACCACCCTGGACGTCCAGCCGACGCCGCTCGCCCTGCTGCTGCTCGGCCGCGAGGCCGACCCGAAGAGCGAGCGCGGCGTGGAGTGTCCCGGCGACCTGCCGTCTCCCTCCGACCCGGACCTGGTGGAGCGGGCCCGCGCGGCCAAGGAGAAGCTCGGGGACAAGGTCTTCGTGCTCGGCCACCACTACCAGCGCGACGAGGTCATCCAGTTCGCCGACGTCACCGGAGACTCCTTCAAGCTCGCCCGTGACGCCGCCGCCAAGCCGGAGGCCGAGTACATCGTCTTCTGCGGCGTGCACTTCATGGCCGAGTCGGCCGACATCCTCACCGGCGACGACCAGAAGGTCGTCCTGCCGGACCTGGCGGCCGGCTGCTCGATGGCCGACATGGCCACCGCCGAGCAGGTCGCCGAGTGCTGGGACGTGCTCACCGAGGCCGGGATCGCGGACGTCACCGTGCCCGTCTCGTACATGAACTCCTCGGCGGACATCAAGGCCTTCACCGGCAAGCACGGGGGCACCATCTGCACCTCGTCCAACGCCGAGCGGGCGCTGGACTGGGCCTTCGAGCAGGGCGAGAAGGTGCTCTTCCTGCCGGACCAGCACCTGGGCCGCAACACCGCCGTCCGCGACATGGGCATGTCCCTGGACGACTGCGTGGTCTACAACCCGCACAAGCCGAACGGCGGACTCACCGCCGAGGAGCTGCGGGCCGCCAAGATGATCCTGTGGCGGGGTCACTGCTCGGTGCACGGCCGCTTCTCGCTGGAGTCGGTCGAGGACGTCCGCGCCCGGATCCCCGGCGTGAACGTGCTGGTCCACCCCGAGTGCAAGCACGAGGTGGTCGCCGCCGCGGACTACGTGGGCTCGACCGAGTACATCATCAACACCCTGGAGGCGGCCCCGGCCGGCTCGAAGTGGGCCATCGGCACGGAGCTGAACCTGGTCCGCCGCCTGGCGAACCGCTACGCCGACCAGGGCAAGGAGATCGTCTTCCTCGACAAGACGGTCTGCTTCTGCTCGACCATGAACCGGATCGACCTGCCGCACCTGGTGTGGACGCTGGAGTCGCTGGCAGAGGGCTCACTCGTCAACCGGATCGAGGTCGACAAGGAGACGGAGTCGTTCGCGAAGCTGGCGCTCGAGCGGATGCTGGCACTGCCGTAACGATTCTCCGGCAGGTACGGCGAAGGGGCGCCCCGCGGACTCGCGGGGCGCCCCTTCGCGTGGGCCGCTAGGCGTTCGCGGGTTCCTTCTGCTGCGGCGGGACCCCGGCGTCGCCGCCGGTCCTCGCCGCCCGCTTCGCCGCCTTCTTCGCCGCGCGGCGCTCCTTGCGGAGCTCGACCATCGCGTAGAGCGTCGGGACGAGGAGCAGGGTCAGCAGGGTCGAGCTGATCAGGCCGCCGATGACGACCACGGCGAGCGGCTGGGCGATGAATCCGCCCTCGCCGGTGATGCCGAGGGCCATCGGCAGCAGGGCGAAGATCGTCGCCAGGGCGGTCATCAGGATCGGGCGGAGCCGGTGCCGGCCGCCCTCGACGACCGCTTCGACGACGCCGTAGCCCTGCGCCCGGTACTGGTTGATCAGGTCGATCAGGACGATCGCGTTGGTGACGACGATGCCGATGAGCATCAGCATGCCGATCATCGCCGGGACGCCCATCGCGGTGCCGGTGGCGACGAGCAGGCCGATGGCGCCGGTGGCGGCGAACGGGATGGAGACCAGCAGGATCAGCGGCTGGATCAGCGACCGGAAGGTCGCGACCAGCAGCATGAAGACGATCGCGACGGCCGCGAGCATCGCCAGGAACAGGTTGAGGAAGGCCTCGTTCTGGTCCTCGGAGACGCCGCCGATCGACGCCGAGGCGCCCTCCGGCAGGTCGAGCTCGGCGATCTTCGACTGGAGCGCGGTGCCGACGGCGCCGGTGTTGTCCGTGGTCGGCTTGGCCGTGATCGTCGCCGCGCGGGCGCCGTCGATCCGGGTCATGGAGACCGGGCCGGGCACGAGCTCGACGGTGGCGATGTCACCGAGCCTGACCGGGCCGAGCGGCAGCGCCTTCAGCTGGTCGAGGGTGGTCGCCGGGGTGGCCGAGGTGATGAGGACGTCCCGCTCGGTGTCGTCCAGGGTGGCCTTGGCGGCGGGGGTGCCGCGGACGGCCTGGGCGACGATCATGCCGAGGGTGGCGTCGTCGAAGCCGGCGTCGGCCGCCTTCTCGTCGGCCCGCACGGAGATCCGCGGGACCGACTGGGAGAGGTCGCTCTGGACGTCGGTGACGTCCTCCAGCTCCGCGACGGCCTTCTGGACCTGCTCGGACGCCTTCTGGAGCAGCTCACGGTCGCCGGCCTTCACGACGACGCTCAGGTCCTGGGCGGCGAAGCCGTCGCCGGCCGAGATCGAGGTGTCGCCGACGCCGTCGAGCTTCCCGAGCGCCGACTCGATGGCGTCGCGGGTCCTCTCGTACGAGGCGGACTCCTCCAGGGTCACCTGGAAGGAGGCCTGGTTGGCGCCGGTGCCGCCGCCGAAGGCCGCCATGAAGCCGGAGGAGCCGACGGTGACCTGGTAGTCCTTGACGCCCTCGGTGTCCGCGAGGACCTTCTCGATCTTCTTCGCGGCCTCGTCGGAGGCGTCCAGGGCGGTGCCGGGGGCCAGCTTCTGCTTGACCGTCAGGACCGGCTGGTCGCCCTGGTCGAAGAAGTTGGTCTTCATCAGCGGCGCCATGCCGAAGGTCACGACCAGGACGACGAGGGCGAGGGCCACGCTGGTGAGGCGGCGGCGGGTGGCGAAGCGGAGGACCGGCACGTACGCGCGCTGGAGCCGGCTCTTCGCCTCCTTCTCCTCGGCGAGCCTGCGGGCCTCGTCCGGGTCCTCGGAGGTGCCCTTGGGGGCGCGCAGGAACCAGTACGAGAGCACCGGGACGACCGTCAGGGAGACCAGCAGCGAGGCGAGCAGGGCGGCCGTGACGGTGAGGCTGAAGGAGCCGAACAGCTCGCCGACCATGCCGCCGACCAGGCCGATCGGCAGGAAGACGGCGACCGTGGTGAGGGTCGAGGAGGTGACCGCGCCGGCCACCTCCTTCACGGCCGTGATGATCGCGGACTGGCGGTCCTCGCCGTAGCCGAGGTGGCGCTTGATGTTCTCCAGGACCACGATCGAGTCGTCGACGACCCGGCCGATGGCGATGGTGAGCGCGCCGAGCGTCAGCACGTTGAGCGAGAGGTCGCGGGTCCACAGCACGATCAGCGCGAGGACGACCGAGAGCGGGATGGAGACCGCGGTGACCAGCGTCGAGCGGATCGAGGCGAGGAAGACCAGGATCACCAGGACGGCCATGACGAGGCCGAGGGCGCCCTCGGTGGTGAGGCCGGAGATCGACTTGGCGACGGCCGGGCCCTGGTCGGAGACGACGGTCAGCTGGGCGCCCGCGCCCAGCTGCTTGCGCAGCTCCGGCAGCTTCTCCTCGACGGCCTCGGAGATGGCGACGGCGCTGCCGTCCTTGTCCATGGTGGCCATGACGGCGAGGCTGGGCTTGCCGTTGGTGCGGGTCAGCGAGACCCGGGCGGACTCCTCCTGCTCCACGGTGGCGACGTCGGCGAGCCGGACGGCCTTGCCCTGGGCGGGCTTGATCCGCAGGTCCTGGATCTGCCGGAGCGAGGTGTAGCCGCCGCCGACCTGGACGGTGCGGCTCTTGCCGGCCTCGGAGAAGGAGCCGGCGGGCATGGTGCCGCCGCCGTTGCGGAGCGCCTCGGCGAGGTTCATGGAGGTCAGGCCGGCCGCGGCGAGCTTGCGCTCGTCGGGGGTGACGGAGACCTGGAGTTCCTGGACTCCGTCGATGCTGACCTGGCCGACGCCGTCGATGTCCTCCAGGGCGGGGACGACGGTCCGCTCCAGCTGGTCGGCGAGCGCCTGCTGGTCCTTGTCGGAGGTGGCGGCGAGGACGACGGTCGGGATGTCGTCGGTGGAGCCGGCCACCACCTGCGGGTCGACCTGCTCGGGCAGCACGGCCCGGGCGCGGTTGACGGCCTGCTGGACGTCGGCGACGAGCTGCTTGGTCGACTCGTCCCCGTAGTCGAAGGAGGCCATGATGACGGCGCTGCCCTCGGAGGCGGTCGACGTCAGGCCCTTGATGCCGTCGACGGCCTTGAGGTTGTTCTCCAGCGGCTCGACGACCTGCTTCTCCACCACGTCGGGAGAGGCGCCCTGGTACGGGGCGATGATCGAGACCATCGGAAGCTCGATCGACGGGAACAGCTGCTGCTTCAGCTGGGGTATCGCGATCAGTCCGAAGACGACGGCGACGATGGACATCAGCCCGATCAGGGCCCGTTGCGCGAGGCTGAATCTGGACAGCCAGGACATGGGGTCTCTCTTCTGTGGCGTACGCGTCGGCAGGCGGCGGGCAGCCAGGAGCGCCCCCCAGGCCCCAGGATCGGCCATCCGGGCGACGGATTCCTCGCCCCTCGGGCCCGTTTCCCGGCCGCCGCGTACCGCGTCTGGAGTACGCCGACGGGCCGGGTCAGTCACCCCTCGGGCGTACCAGTCCCGTCTCGTACGCGGTCACCACCAGCTGGGCGCGGTCGCGGGCGCCGAGCTTGGACATGGTGCGGTTCACGTGGGTCTTCACGGTGAGCGGGCTGACGTCGAGCCGCTCGGCGATCTCGTCGTTGGAGAGTCCGCCGCCGACCAGGACGAGGACCTCGCGCTCCCGGGCGGTGAGCGCGGCGAGGCGCTCCGCGTCGACCCCGGCGCCGACCGGGCCGGCGGCGGCGCTCTGGGCGAGGAAGGTGGCGATCAGGCCCTTGGTGGCGGCCGGGGAGAGCAGCGCCTCGCCGGCGTGCGCGATCCGGATGGCGCCGAGCAGCTCCTCCGGTTCGGCGCCCTTGCCGAGGAAGCCGGAGGCGCCGGCACGCAGCGACTCGACGACGTACTCGTCGATCTCGAAGGTGGTGAGCATGACGATGCGGACGTCGGCGAGCTCGGGGTCGGCGGTGATCGCGCGGGTGGCGGCGAGGCCGTCGGTGCCGGGCATCCGGATGTCCATGAGGACGACGTCGGGCCGTTCGCTGCGGGCCAGTGCGGCGGCCTGGGCGCCGTCGGCGGCCTCCCCGACGACCTCCATGTCGGGCTCGGAGTCCACGAGGACCCGGAAGGCGCTGCGCAGCAGGGCCTGGTCGTCGGCGAGCAGTACCCGGATCGTCATCGGTCGTCCTCCCCCGGCTCCCGGGCCGTCCCGGGCGTCAGCGGCAGTATCGCCTGGACGCGGAAGCCGCCGCCGTAGCGGGGTGCGGTGGTGAGGACGCCGCCGAGCGCGGTGACCCGCTCGCGCATGCCGAGCAGTCCGTGGCCGCCGGACGGCTCGGCGGCGGGTCCGGGCTGCGGGGCGCCGTCGTCGAGGACGGTGATCTCGACCGTACGGCCCACGAGGACGACGCTCACCTCGGCGCGGGCGTCGGGACCGGCGTGCTTGCGGACGTTGGTGAGGGCCTCCTGGACGATCCGGTACGCGGCGAGGTCGACGGCCGAGGGGAGCTGGCGGCTGCCGTCGGTGCGGGCCAGTGTGACCGGCAGTCCGGCCTTGCGGAAGCCGGCGAGGAGCCCGTCGAGGAGGGCGAGGCCGGGGGCGGGCTCGGTGGGGGCCTCGGGGTCGCCGGACTGGCGGAGCAGGCCGACGGTGGCGCGGAGCTCGTCGAGGGCGGAGCGGCTGGCCTCGCGGACGTGGGCGAGGGCCTCCTTGGCCTGGTCGGGGCGCTTGTCCATGACGTGCGCGGCGACCCCGGCCTGCACGTTGACCAGGGCGATGTGGTGGGCGACGACGTCGTGGAGGTCGCGGGCGATGCGGAGTCGTTCCTCGGCGACGCGGCGGCGGGCCTCCTCCTCGCGGGTCCGCTCGGCCCGCTCGGCGCGCTCCCGTATCGCGTCGACGAAGGCGCGGCGGCTGCGGACCGCGTCGCCCGCGGCGGCGGCCATGCCGGTCCAGGCGAAGACCCCGAGGTTCTCCTGGGCGTACCAGGGGGTGGGGCCGAAGGCCATGGCGGCGACGGCCAGCACGGTCATGGTGGCCAGGCCGACGCGCCAGGTGGTGGGGCGGTCGGTGCGGGAGGCGACGGTGTAGAGCGCGACGACGACGCCGATGGTGACCGGGGCCGGGCGGGTCTCGCCGAGCAGCTCGACGAGGGCGAGCGCGGAGGTGAAGGCGAGGACCGCGAAGGGTCTGCGGCGGCGGAGGATGAGGGCGACGGCGGCGGCGAGCATCATCCCGACGCCGAGGAGGGTGGGGACGCGGTCGCCGAAGGTGGGGCCGGTGGCGCTGCCGTGGGGGTCGGTGAAGGAGGCGGCGATCATCGCGACGAGTACGCCTCCGGCCAGGGCGGCGTCGAAGGCGAGGGGGTGGTCGCGGAGGTGGTGCCTCAGGCGGGCCGCCAGGCTGGTGCGGGTCACCCGGAAACGGTACGGGGTGCCGAGGGGGCGGGGAACGGTGCGGGTCCGGGGGCCGGGTCGGCGGCTCTGGGCCGCTGAGGGCGCCGTCCGGTGCACCCACCCTCCCCCAAGCTCTCGGCTTCCCTCGCGGAACGCCTGCCCACACCTCCTAGCCCGGGATCAGGCCGTCGTCCGACAGCATGTCCTTGACCTCGTCCAGGGTTGCGTCGGGGGACGGGAGGATGAGTTCCGAGGGTTCCAGGGCGTCGTCCGGGAGGGGGGTGCCCAGGGTGCGGACCGCGTCGAGGAGGGCCGCCAGGGTGCGGCGGAAGCCCTCCTCGTCGCCCGATTGCATCTCGCGCAGCAACTCGTCGTCGAGCTTGTTGAGCTCGGCGAAGTGGCTGTCGGCCAGCTCGCGCTGGCCCTCCCCCATGATCCGTACGATCATGACGCGTCCTCTGCCGGTCGGCTACTGCTTGTCGAAGCGGGGGTGGTTCTGCTGCTGGTTCTGCTGCTGGGCGCCCTGGGCGCCGCCCTCGATGGCCTGCTGCCGGTCGGAGGGGCCTCCGGCCAGTTCGGCCTTCATGCGCTGGAGCTCCAGTTCGACGTCCGTGCCGCCGGAGAGGCGGTCCAGTTCGGCCTGGATGTCGTCCTTGGCGAGGCCCGACTGGTCGTCGAGGGCGCCGGAGGCGAGCAGCTCGTCGATGGCGCCGGCGCGGGCCTGGAGCTGGGCCGTCTTGTCCTCGGCCCGCTGGATGGCGAGGCCGACGTCGCTCATCTCCTCGGAGATGCCGGAGAAGGACTCGGCGATCCGGGTCTGGGCCTGGGCGGCCGTGTAGGTGGCCTTGATGGTCTCCTTCCGGGTGCGGAAGGCGTCGACCTTGGCCTGGAGGCGCTGCGCGGCGAGGGTGAGCTTCTCCTCCTCGCCCTGGAGCGTCTGGTGCTGCACTTCGAGGTCGCTGACCTGCTGCTGGAGCGCGGCCCGGCGGGACAGCGCCTCGCGGGCGAGGTCCTCGCGGCCGAGGGCCAGCGCCTTGCGGCCCTGGTCCTCCAGCTTGGCGGACTGGCCCTGCAGCTGGTTCAGCTGGAGTTCGAGCCGCTTGCGGGAGGTGGCGACGTCGGCGACGCCCCGCCGCACCTTCTGCAGCAGCTCCAGCTGCTTCTGGTAGGAGTAGTCGAGCGTTTCGCGCGGGTCCTCGGCCCGGTCAAGGGCCTTGTTCGCCTTCGCGCGGAAGATCATCCCCATACGCTTCATGACACCGCTCATGGGCTTCGCGCGCCCCCTTCTGACGGACTCGGCACCAGCTCTTCGTCAGGATCCACACTACGGTCCCTGCCTCTATTACCGCACTGTTCGGAGCCGGATGCGCTCCTCCCCAAGGACGACTGGGGCACCTCCCGTATCCGGCGGGAGGAGTAGAAGGGTCTCGGGGAGACCCCTGGCGTGCCCGTGCGTCCTCGTGTGCGTACCGGCTACGACGCCGGCTGTGAGCGGATCGTTCCCTCCCGGACTGGGGTTCCATGCCTGCCACCCCGTACCCTTGGGTTTTGTGTTCCGTAGCCGTTCGAAGGATGAGAAGGCCCCCACCGAGAAGGTGACGGCGGACCTCTCCAAGCAGCCCCGCGACCCCGAGGCCCCCAAGGGCCGCCCGACCCCGAAGCGGAGTGAGGCCCAGACCCAGCGCCGTCGCGCCCAGAGCGCCCCGCTCGACCGCAAGGAGGCCGCCAAGCGCCAGCGTGAGGCTCGGCGGGCCGACCTGACGCGTCAGCGCGAGGCGCTGAACAGCGGTGACGAGCGTTATCTGCCGGCCCGTGACAAGGGTCCGGTGCGCAAGTTCGTGCGTGATTTCGTCGACTCGCGGTTCGCGATCGCCGAGTTCTTCCTGCCGATGGCCGTGGTCATCCTCGTGCTCTCGCTCTTCGGCAACACGAACCGTTCGCTGCAGAACATCTCGCTGCTGCTGTGGCTCGGTGTGATCATCCTGATCATCATCGACTCCATCGGCATCTGGATCCGCCTGCGGAAGCAGCTGAACGAGCGCTTCCCGAACGAGCCGAAGCGCGGCGCGGTCGCGTACGGCCTGATGCGTACGCTCCAGATGCGCCGTCTGCGGCTTCCGAAGCCGCAGGTCAAGCGCGGAGAGCGGCCCTGAGCGCGGACGGCTCGGTCTCCGGCGGCCACGCTCTCGGCGCGGCCGCCACCGGGGCGGGCGGCTCTGTGCTGCCCGTGGTCGTCCACTGGCCCGCCGGTCACGGCGGGCTGCGGGACACCATCCGGCAGGAGATCGTCGCCCGGCAGGTCGACGAGCAGATAACCGGCCGCTACCCGGTGGGGCAGCGGCTGAGGATCCTCGACGCGGGCATGGGGGCCGGTACGCAGGCGCTGCGGCTGGCCCGGGCCGGGCACACCGTCACGGGCCTGGAGGCCGACCCCGAGCTGCTGAAGGCGGCCCGGGAGTCGCTGGCGACCGAGCCGGCCGGGATCCGCGAGCGGGTCCGGCTCATCGAGGGCGACGGCCGCGAGACCGGCGTCCACTTCCTGCCCGGCAGCTTCGACGTGGTGCTGTGCCACGGCGTGCTCATGTACGCCGACGAGCCGGACGCGCTGCTCGCGGGCCTGGCCCGGATGCTGGCGCCCGGCGGTCTGCTCTCCCTGGTGGTACGGAACGCGGACGCCCTCGCCATGCGGCCGGGGCTCGCCGGGGACTGGGCGGGTGCGCTGGCCGGCTTCGACACGGACGTCTACCAGGACGACGACGGCGTGAAGGTGCGGGCCGACCGCCTCGACGCGCTGACGGCGACGCTCGCGGGGATCGCGGCGCCCCTGCACGCCTGGTACGGGGTGCGGGTCTTCACCGACGGCGTCCCGCCGGACGCGGGGCTGCCGGCCGCCGAGGAGCTGGAGCGGCTGCTGGCCGCCGAGGAGCGGGCGGGCCGGACGGATCCGTACCGGCGGGTGGCGGCGCTGCTGCACCTGTGCGGGGTACGGGGCTGAGCCCGTCCCCACGGCCCGAGGGGCCGGTGCGCCGACGCGGCGCGCCGGCCCTTTTCCGTATCGTCTGCTCCCGACCCTTACCCCTGCCCGGTCCGCCGGGTCGTACGCCTGATCGGCGGCGCCCATCGGGACGGGCGAAGGGGGCGGAACGGATACTCCGGACATGGATGCCTCCCGTGCCCGCGCCCGTGGCCGAACCCGCTCCCGTACCCGACGTCTCGTCCTTCCCCTCGCCGCCGGGGTCTGTGCCGCCGCGCTGACGGCCGGGTGCTCGTCCGGTTCCGGTTCCGGGGCGGCCGACGCGCCCGAGCGGACCACCGCGCAGGCGGCGCCGCTCGCCGCGAACGACCTCCAGGACGACTACCAGGCCGTCATCAAGGACGTCCTGCCGTCCGTGGTGCAGATCGACGCCTCGGAGAGCCTCGGCTCCGGTGTCGTCTACGACGACAAGGGGCACATCGTCACCAACGCGCACGTGGTCGGCGAGGAGACGTCCTTCCAGGTCACCGCCGCCACCGGCGGGCAGCCGGTGGCGGCCCGCCTGGTCGCCGCCTATCCGGAGCAGGATCTCGCGGTGATCCGTCTGGAGTCGGTGCCCGACGGGCTCAGGCCGGCCGCGTTCGGCGACTCGTCGACCGTGGAGATGGGCCAGATCGTGCTGGCGATGGGGTCCCCGCTCGGACTGTCGGGGAGCGTCACCCAGGGCATCGTCTCGGCCACCGGCCGCACGGTCAGCGAGGGCAGGACCGGCGGCGGCACCGGGGCGACCATCGGGAACATGGTGCAGACCTCGGCGGCGATCAACCCCGGCAACAGCGGGGGCGCGCTGGTCGACCTGGACAGCCGGGTCATCGGCATCCCGACGCTGGCGGCGAGCGACCCGCAGATGGGCGGCGGCTCGGCGCCCGGGATCGGCTTCGCGATCCCCGCGTCGATGGTGCGGACGGTCGCCGACCAGATCATCGAGGACGGCAAGGTCACCGACTCGGGCCGGGCCGCCCTCGACATCACCGGCCGCACCGTCCTGGACGACGAGTACGAGCCGGCGGGCGTGGCGGTCGTGGAGGCGGAGGCCGGCGGGGCGGCGGCGGACGCGGGCCTGCGGGCGGGGGACGTGATCACCCGGCTCGCCGACGACGACATCACGACGATCACCTCGCTCGCGGAGTCCCTGGCGGACCGCAGGCCGGGAGACGAGGTGGCCGTCACCTACGTGCGGGGCACCGCGACCCGCAAGGCGGAGGTCACGCTCGGCGAGATGTGAGCGGCCCCCGGCCCCGCGGGCGCGTGCGCTGCTGCCGCTACTCCCCCGCGTCCAGGGGCATCGGGCCGTAGATCTTGGCCGCGTCCTCGGAGAGGGTCGCCTGGTCGGCGCCGCCGGCGAGGAGGTCGCGCCAGTGCTCGCCCAGCCAGCTCTCGGCGTCGCCCTGCGTGGTGAAGTCCTCCGGGGTCACCACCGGGGTGACCTCCGTGCCGTCGGACTTCTCGAACCGCCACGTCCATGCCATGTCCGCCTCCTGGGGCTCACCGGATGATCTGTTTCCTGCCCGCAGCGTAGCCGGGCGAGCACCGCGCGCGGGGGCGCGGGAGGATCAGAGCGTGGAACTGACTCTGCTCGGCACCGGCTCCCCGCTCGGCCTGCCCCGCCCCGACTGCCCCTGCGCGGTGTGCGCGTCCTCCCGCGGCGCACGCGCGCGTGCCGCGACCGCGCTGCTCGTGGACGGGGCGCTGCTGCTCGACCTGACCCCGGGGGCGGCGCTCGCCGCGGCCCGTGCGGGGCGTTCGCTGGTGGGGGTGCGGCAGGTGCTCCTGACGTATCCGCACGACGGTCCGCCGGTGGAGCTGCCGGCGGGGCTGCCGACGGCCGGCCGGGTGCCCGACGGACGGGAGCTGACGCTGATCAGCGGGCACCGGGTGCGGGCGGTGCCGATGGACTCGCCGGGGACCGGCTACGAGGTGGTGTCGGCCGAGGGCGAGCGGCTGCTCTACCTGCCGCGCGGCGGGGCGCCGGCCGGGCTCGCGGAGAACCACCAGGAGCCGTACGACCTGGTGGCGGCGGACGTGACGGGCCGTCCCGACGCGCTGGCCCGGCTGCGGGCGAGCGGCGCTGTGGGGCCCGGCACGGAGGTGATCGCCGTCCATCTGGACCATGACGCGCCGGCCGGCGGCGAGCTGGACCGGCGGCTCACGGCGGCCGGGGCGCGGGCGGTGCCGGACGGCACGGTGCTGTACCTGGGCGAGTACCACGAGCTGCCGGAGGTGCCGCGCCGGACGCTGGTGACGGGCGGGGCGCGGTCGGGGAAGTCGGTGGAGGCCGAGCGGCGCCTGGAGACCTTCCCCGAGGTGGTGTACGTGGCGACCGGCGGGACCCGCGAGGGCGACCCGGAGTGGGCGGAGCGGGTGAGCCTGCACCGGGAGCGGCGGCCGGGCTCGTGGCGTACGGCCGAGACCACGGACCTGGTGCCGCTGCTCGCCGAGGAGGGCCCCCCGCTGCTGATCGACTGCCTGTCGCTGTGGCTGACGGACGCCATGGACCGGGTGGGCGCCTGGGACGACGGCGTCTGGGCGGACGGCGGGCAGGCGGCGCTGCGGGAGCGGACGGCGGAGCTGGTGGCGGCGGTGCGGGCGACCCGCAGGACGGTGGTGACGGTGACGAACGAGGTCGGCTCGGGCGTGGTGCCGGCGACGGCGGCGGGGCGGCGGTTCCGGGACGAGCTGGGGCGGCTCAACGCGGCCTTCGGGGACGAGTGCGAGCAGGTGGTCCTCGTGGTCGCCGGTCAGGCCCTGGTGCTGCGCGGGTAGGGTGCTGATCCCGAAGGAGCCGGTCCCGACGGACCTGTGCCGAACCTCGCTGATGTCACAAGGCGGATGACCGATGGACCCCCTGAATCTCGACGACTTCTCCGATCTGATCGAGCGCCCCGACGGCGGGATCCGGCGTGACGCCGAGGAGCGCCGGGAGCGGCTCGCCGTCCGCGCGGGCGCGCTCGGCCGCCTCGACGAGCTGGGCGAGTGGCTGTCGGCCGCCCAGTCGGCGGTGCGGGTGCGGGCGATCGCACAGCCGAAGGTGGTGGTCTTCGCCGGCGACCACGGCATCGCCGCGGCGGAGGTCTCGGGCCGTCCGGCCGGGACCGCGCACGTCCTGGTCCGGGAGCTGCTCGACGGGGAGAGCCCGCTGGCGGTGCTGGCCCGCTCGATGGACGTGCCGGTGCGGGTCGTGGACGCGGGTCTGGACTGCGACCCGGAGCTGCTGCCGGAGGCGGTGACCCGGCACCGGGTGCGGCGCGGCAGCGGCCGGATCGACGTCGAGGACGCGCTGACGCCGGAGGAGACCGAGGCGGCGGTGCGGCTCGGGATGGCGATCGCCGACGAGGAGGCCGACTCGGGCACCGATCTGGTGGTGCTCGGCGATCTGAGCGTGGGCGGTACGACCCCGGCGTCGACGCTGATCGCGGCGCTGTGCGGGACGGACGCCTCGGTGGTGACGGGGCGCGGCGGCGCGGGGATCGACGACCTGGCGTGGATGCGGAAGTGCGCGGCGATCCGGGACTCGCTGCGGCGGGCGCGGCCGGTGCTCGGCGACCAGCTGGCGCTGCTCGGCGTGGTCGGCGGGGCGGATCTGGCGGCGACGACCGGCTTCCTGCTGCAGGCGGCGGTGCGGCGGATGCCGGTGATCCTGGACGGCGTGGTGGGCGCGGCCTGTGCGCTGGTGGCGCAGCGGGCGGCGTTCCGGGCGCCGGACTGGTGGCTGGCGGGCCAGGTGTCCGGGGAGCCGGCGCAGGCGAAGGCGCTGGACCGGATGGCGCTCAACCCTCTGCTCGATCAGGGCGTCCTGGTGGGTGAGGGAACCGGGGCACTGCTCGCGCTTCCCCTCGTCCGGGCCGCGGCGGCGCTCGCCGCCGAGCTGCCCGAGCGTCCCGAGCCGACCGCGGCGGGCGCGACCGTGCCCTTCGGGGCGGTCTGACGGGGGAGCGCACCACCGGATTCGGTGAGGCCCGGAGGCGGCCGTCCGCGACGCGCGGACGGCCGCCTCCGGCGTCGCCGCATGGCAAGCGGTGCCCCATATGATCGCTTTTCATGGGAGAGGTCCGTTTGTCCGCCGAAGGAATGCCGCGGGGCACCGACCGGTCGCGGCGCAGTGCCGCGTTCGCCGTCTGGTACCTCCGCGTCGTCACGTTCGTCAACTTCCTGAGTGCCGTCTGGGTCTCCTTCGGACAGGACCTGCGCCGGCACAACGAGGACGACTACTTCACGCCGTACATGCTGACGGCGGGCTTCGCCTCCGGCGTCTTCACGCTGTTCCTGGCGATCACCATGCGCCGCCGCAAGCGGGCCGCCTGGATCCTCAACACGGTGCTGTGCGGACTGTTCCTGCTGCTCTTCGCGCTGGTGATGATCTTCCCGGAGGTCCGGCAGCACGCCCAGAACTGGATCTCGCTGACCCTGACGGCGGCCTTCTTCCTCGCGCTGCTGCTCGGCCGCAAGGAGTTCTACGCGAAGGGCGACCGCTCCAACCCGCTGCTCGCGGCGATCGTCGCCGTCGGCGGCCTGCTCGTCACCTCGCTGCTCGCCGCCCTCCTGGTGACCGTCACCGACACGGCCGCCGGGCACTCCACCTTCCTGGAGCGCTGGCGGTACGGCGTGATGCGGCTGATCACCCTGGCCGCGGACGACTCCCGCTTCCCGGCGATCTCCACCCCCGGCTGGGTCGACGTGTTCATCAACGTGATGTCCACGCTGCTGCTCTTCGCGGTGCTCTTCGCCGCCTTCCGCTCCCGCCGGGCGGTCGACGCGTTCACCGAGGAGGACGAGGAGCGGCTGCGGGCGCTGCTCGACAAGCACGGGGAGCGGGACTCGCTCGGCTACTTCGCGCTGCGCCGCGAGAAGAGCGTGATCTGGTCGCCGAGCGAGAAGGCCGCCATCGCCTACCGGGTGGTGGGCGGGGTCTCGCTCGCCTCCGGCGACCCGATCGGCGACCCCGAGGCCTGGCCGGGGGCGATCGAGCCGTGGCTCGCCGAGGCGCGGGAGCACGGCTGGATCCCGGCGGTGATGGGCGCGAGCGAGGAGGCCGGGGTGATCTACGCCCGGCACGGACTGGACGCCCTCGAACTGGGCGACGAGGCGATCGTGGAGACCGACGAGTTCACCCTCGACGGGCGGGCCATGCGGACCGTGCGGCAGGCGTACAACCGGGTCAAGCGGGCCGGGTACGAGGTCCGGATCCGGCGGCACGAGTCCATCCCCGCCGAGGAGATGGACGAGCTGCTCCGCAAGGCCGACGACTGGCGGGACGGGGCCACCGAGCGCGGCTTCTCGATGGCGCTCGGCCGGCTCGGGGACCCGCGCGACGGGCGGTGCGTGATGCTGGAGTGCACCGACGGGACGGGCGAGCTGCGGGCGCTGCTCTCCTTCGTGCCGTGGGGGCCGAAGGGCCTCTCGCTCGACCTGATGCGGCGTGACCGGGACTCCGAGAACGGGCTGATGGAGTTCATGGTGATCGAGCTCCTCCAGCGGGCGAAGGAGATCGGGATCACTCAGGTCTCACTGAACTTCGCGATGTTCCGCTCCGTCTTCGAACGCGGCTCGAAGCTCGGCGCCGGACCGGTGCTGAGGCTGTGGCGCTCACTGCTCAGCTTCTTCTCCCGCTGGTGGCAGATCGAGTCGCTGTACCGGGCCAACGCCAAGTACCGACCGATCTGGGAGCCGCGATTCATGCTCTTCGAGAAGAGCGCCGACCTGCCGCGCATCGGCATCGCCGCCGGGCGCGCCGAGGGCTTCCTGGAGGCGCCGGGGCTGCCGAAGTGGATGAACCGCAAGCACCTGGCGGGCAGGCGTTGACCTCCCCCGTACGGCGCTTCGCCCGGCGCGAGTGGGGGCCGCTCTCCGCCACCCTGCGGCGGGAAGCGACGGCCCGGCGGTGGAGGGCGGTGCCGCTGACGCTCACGGCGGTCTGCCTGACGGCCGTCTTCCAGTTCGTGCAGAACCAGGAGTGGGGGTACGGGCCGGTCCAGGCGATCGGCGCCGTACGGGCCGAGGACCCGCTGTGGCTGGCCCTGCTGCGGACCCCGCTCTCGCTCTTCGTCCCCGCGCTCGACCTGCCGGTCTGGGGCGCGCTCGCGCAGGTCCTGCTGGTCTTCGGGATCGCGGAGCTGTGCCTCGGGCGGTGGCGGACGCTGGGGATCGCGTACCTGGCGACGCTCTGCGGCACCCTGTACGCGCGCGTGGGCATCGCCCTGGGCCCCGGCACCCCCTTCGGGCTGCCGGCCTCCGACGCGCAGGTGGTGGACACCGGCCCGTCGGCGGCGGTGGTCGGCCTCGCCGTCTACGTCTGCTGGCGCCAGCGGGCGTACTGGACGGGCGCGGCGGTCGTGGTGGCGATGGTGGTCGAGGTGTTCGTCAAGCCGAACCTCGCGGGCAAGGAGCACCTGGCCGCCATCGCGGGCGTGCTCGTCCTGATGGCCTTCCGGGCGTGGCGGGGGCGGGGTCAGGACGAACCGGTCCCCCGGCCCGGGACCCGCTCCTGGAAGCCGCCGATCAGGTCCTGAACCTTCCGCCGCACCCGGGTCCAGCGCTTGTCGTGCCGGTAGGCGCGGACCGTGCCACGCGCGCGTGCCCGGTGGCGGCGGCGGTAGAGGTGCCGCCACCACCAGGAACCGGGGCGGGCGAGGCGGACGGCGCCGACGAGCGCCACGAACGGCACGAAGACCCCGACGAGCGCCATCCGCAGCTTGCCCTTGACCAGGGTGACCAGGATGAACAGGAAGTTCAGGGCCAGGGTGAGGAGGAAGCCCACCCGGTCCTGGCGCTCCTCCTCGGTGACGTCGTCGACGCCGAGCGGCGAGAAGCCGCTGAGCGGCAGCAGGACGAGCGCGGCGGTGAGCACGACGACCTCGACGCTCTGCCGGCCCTCCTCCGACCAGTACACGTCGTCCAGGTGGAGGATGAGCGCGAACTCGTCCAGGACGAGGCCGGCGCCGATCCCGAAGACGACGGCGAAGGCCGCGGCGCCGAAGCCGTGCCGGCCGCTGGCGACCGCGCCGAAGCCGCCGAGCACGGTGAGAACCACGCCGGGCACGACGTGATGGATGTGGAGCCCGCCCGAGGAGACGTTCCGGAACGGGCCCTTCCCGGCCCGGATCAGCCGGGTGACCGTGCGTGTGAGCAGGAAGGTCAGGACGAACGAGGTCAGCGCGAGGAGCATCGGGAGCTTCCCCGGCTCCAGGATGTTGCGGGAGAACCAGTGACCCATGCCACCCCGTTCCGAAATGCGACCCTTGTCCGATAGGCGCAATCTACCGTCCTGGTCCGGCGATTACTCTGCCCGGATGGACGGCCTGCGTTTCGCCTTCGGCACCCTCACCGTGTTCCCCGCCCGCATCACCCGCTGGGACCGGGACGCGGCGCGCGCCGGCATGGTCTGCGCCCCGCTCGCCGGACTCGTCGTCGGCCTGACCGCCGCGGCGGTCGGCGGCGTCCTCCTCCCCCTCGGCTCGGGCCCCCTGACCGCCGCCGTCGTCACGGTCGCCGTCCCCGCCGTCCTCACCCGGGGCCTCCACCTCGACGGCCTCGCCGACACCGCCGACGGGCTCGGCAGCGCCAAGCCGGCCGAGGACGCGCTGCGCATCATGAAGCAGTCCGACATCGGGCCGTTCGGCGTCATCGCCCTCGTCCTCGTCCTGCTCGCGCAGGTCGCGGCGCTCTACGAGCTGTACGGGGAGGGCTGGGTGCACGGCGCGGTCGCCGCCGTCCTGGCGGCGACGGTCGCCCGGCTCGCGCTCACCCACGCCTCCCGGCACGGCGTCCCGGCGGCCCGGCCCGAGGGCCTCGGCGCGATCGTCGCCGCCACGGTGCCGGTCCGCTCCGCGACCCTCTGCACCGCCGCCGTCCTCCTCCTCGCCGCCGGCACCGGCCTCCTCCTCTCCCCGTACGACGCCGTCCACGCCGTCCTCGCCGCCGGCGCCGGCCTGGCCGCCGCCGCCCTCCTCCTCCGCCGCTGCGTCCGCCGCTTCGGCGGCGTCACCGGCGACGTCTTCGGTGCCCTGGAGGAGACGGCCGCGACGGCGACGCTGGTGGCGCTGACGCTGGGCTGAGCGCCCTTCGACCACTTCGTGACCGCCCGGCGGGCAACCCTCGCCCCCATCCCCGGGTCATGAGGACGTGAACAGAAACCGTCCCGCCCGCAGCTCCGCTGCGCTCGCCGCCGTCGCCCTCCTCCTGAGCGCCTGCACCGGCGGGAGCACCGAGGCCGCCCCCGCCGCCCACCCCGTCTCCTCCGCACCGCCGGCCCGGCAGGTGCTCCTCGCCCTCCGGCACACCCAGGAGTCCGGCGGCGCGGTCCTCCGCCAGACCGCCACCTTCACCGCGGGCCGGACCACGGCCGTCCAGGACGTCACCGGCCGGGTCGATCCGGGCCCGGACGCCGTCAGGGAGCGCGCCCGCCGGGCGTGCGCGGGCGAGGAGGGCCCCCGGAGCCGGACGGCCTGGTCGCCCCCGGCGGAGTGGAGCGACCTCCGCGAAGGCCGGGCCACCTGCTACCGGCTCTCCTAGCAGGTCCGGCGCCAGGCCCCCAGGTCGTACCGCTTCTGCAGGGAGCTGAGGTTCAGTGCGCGGGACTGTGCGCAGAACTGGCGGGGGGTCAGTTCGTACTCGGCGTGGAAGACGGGTTTGTTCTCGGCGGTGAAGGGGGCCAGGCGGTCGCATTCGGCGTATTCGGCGCACTGTTCGTTGACGGCGAAGTCGAAGTCGGGGAGGAGCTGGGGGATCTGGTCGAGGTCGTTCTTGAGGCCGACGGCGAGGCCTCGGTCGTGGGCGAGGCGGGCGATGAGGCGGTTGTAGGCGAGCTGGTCGGCGGCGGTGAGGGGGAAGCCGGTGCGGTTGCGGTAGCCGTCCATGTTGTCGGGTTCGACGGCGTCGAAGCCCTTGGCGCGGCACATGTCGATCCGTTCCGTCATGAGGGGTTCGAGGACGTCGGTGCGGCGGATGTCGAGCCAGCGTTCGCCGGCCCAGCCGTTGCTCCTGCCGAGGACGGACTTCGGGAAGCGGTCCGCGTCGGGGCGGAAGTCCTCCCAGGCGCCGGTGGAGAGGTAGCAGATCACCTTCCGGCCCCGGCGGTGCAGGTCGGCGACGGTCGCGGCGGAGTGGTCGAAGCCGTCGATGTCGTAGACGGGGGCGTCGACGGTCGGGTCGAGCTTTCCGCTGAGCTGCCACTGCCAGGCCAGGCCCGCCGTCGGGCGCCAGCGTTCCGTCTCCTCCGGTTTGGGGTCGGGGGCGGGGGTCGTGGTGCAGGCCGTGGCCAGGAGGAGTACGGCCGCGAGGAGGGCCAGGAGGCGTCTCATCGGGCGGGCTCCGGGAGGCCGTGCGGCAGGGTCCCCCAGGGGTGCGCGCCGGTGCCCGGCACCGCGCAGTGGATCCGGGTCGCGGGGCGGAAGCCGGGCGGGGCCGCGTAGACGAGGTGGCAGTGGTGCGGGGCGGCCGGCGGGTCGAGGGTGCGGTAGGTGTCCCAGGGGCCTTCGAAGGTGACCAGCAGGTCGGCGAGTTCGGCGTACCCGTCGTCGGGGTGGGTGCCGTGGTTGAGGACGAGGGTCGCCGCGCCGGCGGCCCGCGCGGCGACGGTGAGGCGCCGGTAGTGCGGGAGGGCGTCGGGCGCGGTCGCGACCTGGTCGAGGAAGGCCCCGTCGGCGCCGTACCAGTCGCGGTGGCGGAGCAGGTCGGCGACGACCTCGGCGTGCGGACGGCGGCCGTAGGCGGTGTCCGCGTAGCCGAGGATCCGCACCCCGGCGGCGCGCAGCCGCTCGGCGGCCTCGGCGAAGGCCGGGTCGGGGGCCTCGCCGGCGCCGTCCGCCGGGTTGAGGACGACGCCGTGGAGGGCCGGCGCGGCCGCGACCAGGGCCGCCCACTCCTCGGGGCGGTCGGCGGGGTGCTCGTAGAAGGGCACCAGGAGGGAACGTTGCACGTGCGGTGCCCTTCTAGAGGCGGTGGGCGGTCGGTCGTACCAGCAGAGCACGGGTGAGGACGGCCAGCACGGCGGCCGCCGCCCCGGCGGCGAGCGTTCCCGCCGCCGGTTCCAGGGTCTGCGCGGCGGCGGCGAGGAGGCAGACGGCCGCCGCGCCGAGGACGGCGCCGAAGGCCTGGAGGAGCAGCCCCAGCCAGAGCACGGTGCCGAGGAGCAGCAGGAGGAGGAGCCGCTCCGGGGTCGGCCAGGGGGTGTCCGGCCAGAGCAGGGTGGCGGCGAGGAGGAGGCCGAGCAGCGCGGTCAGGTAGCCGCCGAGGCAGCGGACCAGGGTGCCGGTGACGGCGCGGCGGAACGCGCGGGCGGTGGTGAGGGTGCGCAGCCGGGCGAGGCTGCCGCCCCGGAAGCGGTGCAGCAGCCACTCGGCGGGCCCCATGGAGAGGGTGAGCGCGATGACCGCGCCGCTGCCGGTGGCGAGGGCGTCGCCGAGTCCGGCGTACAGCACGAGGACGCCGCTGCCGAGGCCGAAGAGGCCGTACGGGACGGAGGCCGCGAGCGGCGGTCCGCCCCGCCCGGCGGCGCCGCGCGCGGTGCCGGGGCGCAGCGCGCGGGCGGCGACCAGGCAGGCGGCGGTGAGCGAGAGGGCCGGCAGGGCGACGCGCAGCGGTCCCGGCAGGTCCCAGCGGAGGGCGGGGAGGGCGCCGAGGAGCGGCAGCAGGGCGGCGAGCAGGGCCCGTTCGCGGCCGAGGACGAGGAGGACGGTGGCGGCGGCGAGGTAGAGGGACTGGCCGGCGGCGAAGACGGCGGCCGGGAGTTCGCCGTCGCGGGCGGCGGCGAGGGCGACGGCGGTGCCGGCGAGCGCGCCGGCCGGGGCGCCGGTGAGCAGGGCGCGGGCGGCGGCGGCCCGGTCGCCGAGGCCGAGCCAGGTGTGGGCGCGGTGGGAGAGGGCCTGGTTCCAGACCCAGCCGGTGACGGCTCCGGCGAGCAGCGGCACGGTGCCGGCGGGCAGCCCGTACCGCCCCTGCGGTCCGGCGAGCAGCGGTCCCGCGAGGACGTAGGCGAGGCCGGGCAGGGCGAAGACGAGGCCGCGCAGGAGGCAGCCGCCGAGCCCTTCGGCGGGGCCGGGGCCGTCCGGGTCCCGCGCGGGCGGTTCGGGGTGGCGCCGGGCCACGCGCGCGTACAGGTCCTCGGCGAGCGCGAAGGAATCGTTCCGCCCGTAGCCGAGGCGGATGTGATCGTCGGTCATGCCGTCGGATTCGAGCAGCGCGGCTATCTCGTCCGGGTGCACGGCGGCGGCCACGAACGCGTCGAGCCGGTCGGCGAGGTCGTCGAGCGGGTCGGGCGCGGTTCCGGTTGTGGTTCCGGTTGCGGTTGCGGCGGGCGCCGTGCCGGCCGGGGCGGGCTCCCGGCCCGGCCGGGGCAGGACCGGGAGGGACGGGAGGGCGGTCGGGGGTTTCAGCCAGAGGGAGCCGCTCATGCCGGGGTGCCTTCGGGGACTCGGGGCGCGCCTCGGCGCGGGGACGGGATGCTGACGCGCAGCGGCGGGGCGGCGGGGGTGGCCGAGGCGGCGCGGGGCGCGGCGAGTTCGCGGTAGATGCGGCGGAAGCCGTCGACCGAGCGGTGCAGGGTGAACTCGTCGATGACCCGCTGCCTGGCCTGCCGGCCGAGTTCGGCGCGGCGGGCGCCGTCGCGCAGCAGCGCGGAGGCCGCGGCGGCCATGACGGCGGGTTCGCGGGGCGGGACGACGACGCCGGCGTCGCCGACCGCCTCCCGTACCCCTCCGACGTCCGTCGACACGGTGGCCCGGCCGCAGGACATGGCCTCGATGAGGGAGAAGGGGAAGCCCTCGCTGATGGAGGAGAGCATCACCACGCTGCCGGCCGCGTAGGCGGAGGGCACGTCGGAGACGCGGCCCTCGAAGGAGACGCCGTCGGCGACGCCGAGTTCGGCGGCGAGCTTCTCCAGGAGGGTGCGGTAGTCCTCGTTGCCGGAGGGGACGGGGCCGAAGAGGCGGAGCCTCAGCTCGGGGAGTTCGGCGCGGCAGATCGCGTACGCCCGGATGAGGGTCTCCAGGTCCTTGATCGGGTCGACCCGGCCGCACCAGCTGAGCGTGGGGGTCTCGGGTTCGGGTCCGGCCTCGGGGAAGAGGGCGGGGTCGACGCCGTTGTAGACGGTGCGGATGCGGTCGGCGGGGGCGCCGCCGCGCTCCTCCCAGCGCCGGTTGTACTGGTTGCAGGGGGTGATGAGGTCGGCCTGGCGGTAGCCGAGGGAGTTGAGCTCGCGGTAGAAGCCGAGCATGAGGGCCTTGACGGGCCAGCGCTGGGCCTCGGTGCGGTAGCCGAGGTAGCGCTCGCGGAGGTAGATGCCGTGTTCGGTGAGCAGGAAGGGCACCCCTTCGAAGTGCTGCGCGGCGAGCGCGGGCAGGGTGGCGAGGCCGCTGGAGACGGCGTGCGCCACGCTGCCGTCGGCTATCCGGGCGCCGAGCGGCCGCAGGGCGTGTTCCAGCAGGTCGGTGGCGGTGAGGGCGTCGTGGACGGTCGGCCCGGCGGCACGCGTCGGCAGGTGCGGCATGGTCCAGATCCACATGAGGGAGCGCAGGGCCGCCTCGGAGCGCAGGGCCGGGGTGAGCCGGCCCTCGCGGGCGAGGGCGGCCAGCTCGTACAGGGGGCCGGCGAGGTCGTGGCCGGCGGCCGGGTCGAGCAGGGCGAGCAGGAAGTGCTCGTAGGCGGCGAGGAAGCGGCGGCGTGCGCGCCCCCGTGGGGGCCGGCGCGCCCGGGTGGGCGCGGCCGGTCCCCGCGGGTGGCCCCAGAGGGGGAAGGCGGTGTGCCGGGTGATGTTGGGCGGCAGCTCCCAGGTGACGGGTTCGCGGCCGCTGCCGGTGAGGGCGAGGATCTCGAAGGTGACCTCGGGCATGCCCCGGACGAGCTGGTCGCACCAGGTGCTGACGCCGCCGTGGACGTGCGGGTAGGTGCCTTCGGTGAGCATGGTGACGTGACGGCCACTGCTCGGCATGGTGTGTGTTCCCCCCAGAGCGTGCTGGTCAGGCGGTCGGGAGCTGGAGTGTGACGGCGGTCTGGAGCAGCTCGGGCGCGGTCCAGGCGGAGCGGCTTCCGGCGTAGGCGGTGCCGAAGGCGGTGGTGCCGAGGACGAGTCGCTTGCGGGTGCCCTCGGGGGCGGTGAGGGGCACCTGGACGCCGGCGGGCGCCTTGACGGTGACGGTGGTGCCGACGCGGTAGGCGGTGACCTTGCCGGCGGCGAGGGCGGCGTCCCAGGCGTCGCGGCGGGTCAGCTCGGTGCCGACGTCCTTCTGACGGGGGTTCACCAGGGGCGTACTGGCCGCGAAGAGCGACCGGTACTCGGCGAGGATCCGGTCGAGGACCGGGTAGAGGAGGCGTTCCTCGGCCAGGTTCGACTGGTGGACGTAGTGCGGGCGGGGGTCGTTGGCGACGACGTGGCCGAGGGCGATGCGGGCCTCCTGCGGGACGATGTGCTCCGCGTAGCCGGTGGCCGGGTCGAGCGGGGCGGGCAGGCAGGTGGAGGCGGGGTTGGACTCGCAGACGCCGCTGCCGCCGTCGGCGCGGGAGGTGTAGACCCAGTTGTACTCGTCGGCCATCTCGGCGGCGGTGCCGACGTTGTAGTACACGTTCATGGGGTGCCGGGGCACGGTCTTCGCGGCGCCGACGGCGCGCTGGCGGGGTTCGCGGGAGTTGTCGCTGGCCGTCCACTTCACGCCGTTGTCGGCGAGGGCGCCGGCGAGGTTCGGATTGTCGGCGGGCTGCTGGGGCAGGGTCTTCAGACCGGAGTGCTCGCCGGTGACGAGTTCGGAGCGGTCGACGGAGATGCCCTTGCCCACAGCCCAGTTGACGTTGTTCCGGATCTGCGCGGTGAGCTCGGCGCGGCTCACCCAGAGGGTGCTGCCGGAGGCGTCGGTGGCGCACCGCCAGGGGACGGTGGTGTTGTCCTGGACGCAGCCGAGGTAGGGGTGGGTGTAGGTGTGGTTGATCCAGCGGTACTGGGCGCGGTCGGCGATCAGCCGGGCGGCGAGCGGGTCGCTGCCGCCGTGCTCGGTCTTCCACTGCTCGCCCTGGCCGCCGTTGTAGACCATGTCGAGGGTGAAGCCGGAGGCCTTCTGCCAGGCGGCGGCGTAGGTGGCGTCGGCGGCCGTCATCCGGATGGGGTTCTCGGCCTCGGGGTCCCCGCCGACGCAGTCGAGGTCGCCGGGGGTGCAGTTCCGGACGGTGTCCCAGCGGGCGTCGGGGGCGAAGACGTCGTCGACGTGGACGGAGAGGTAGTTCCGGGACTGTCCGAGGTGGACGCCCTGGGTGAGCCATTCGACGATGCCGCGGGAGAGGGCGCGGAACTGCCGCTGGTGCTGGTTGTAGGCGAAGGTGACGACGAGTTCGCGGCGCCCGTCGGAGGCGTACTCGCCGACCAGGCTGGCCCGGCCGCCGCCGTCGACGGGGATGTCCACGAGGCTGGTGAAGCCGGTCCGGGGGCGGCCCGCGTAGCCGTAGCTCTCGGAGACCGCGGGGTCGTTGTCCTCGAAGGTCAGGGCGCCCGCGAGGTAGCCGAAGGGGCCGGCCTTCCCGGCCGGGGTGACGCCGGCGGTGACCCCGTCGAGGACGCCGGACCAGCCGCCGTCGGTGGTGTAGTCGAGGCCGACGCCGGGGTGGGACCAGGTGTACGCGTCGACCTGCGGGACGCCGAAGGTCCGCTCGTACGCCTGGAGGGCGGTGTGCTCGGCGGAGTCGGGGCCGAAGGCGGTCTCGTGGGGCAGGACGACGCCCTGGTACTTGGCGCGGGGCCGGCCGTCGACGGTGTCGCTGAGGAAGGCGGGGGTGAGGACGGGCCGGTTCGGGTCGTTCAGGTCGACGGTGCGGTACGGGACGCCGGAGCCCTTCAGCTCGGCGGTGAGGGCCTCGATGGCGCTGCCGCCGTCGTCGACGACCAGGACGGTGAGGTCGATCCGGGGCACGGGGGCGGCCGCGGCCTGCGCGGACGGGAGCACGGTGGCGAGGAGCGCGGCGGCGGCGAGCGCCCCGGCGGTACGGCCGGCGCGGCGCGGCGCCCCCCGCCTTCCGGACGTCGTCGGCGCGGGCGCGGGCGTGCGGGTTCTGTTTGCGTGCATGGTGTGGTGTCCCCCCTCGGCAGGTCCCCCGGCTCGGGGGGACCCGTGGAGATGAAGCGGAGGCGTGAAGGCCGCGCTTGTGTGAATGAGGCGAGTGTGGCGTCGGCACGACAGCCGGAAGGACAAACATGAAAGAGACACCTCGGATGAGTGAATCGAAGCCGCGGTGAGCGAACCGGGTGAGCGAGCGTAGGCTCGTTCTCGGCGCTCATCGGGCCGAAATACGATGCGGCGGGCTCGGTCGGCCCACCCCTCGACCGCCACAGAACTCAATGGAAGCGAGAATTCACCACCGTGACTGCTCTCACTCTCAGCACTGCCGGAGCGGCGACGCTGCGTGCCGACGCCCTCGTCGTCGGCGTCGCGAAGGCCGGGAAGACGCTGGTCGTCGCCCCGGGCGCGGAGGCCGTCGACAAGGCTTTCGACGGCAGGCTCGCCGCCGTCCTGGAGACCCTGGGCGCCTCGGGTGGAGAGGGTGAGGCGACCAAGCTGCCCGCGCCCGCCGGCCTGAAGGCCCCCGTCGTGCTCGCCGTCGGCCTCGGCTCCGCCCCCGAGGAAGGCGAGTCGTACGACGCCGAGACCCTGCGGCGCGCCGCCGGCACCGCCGCCCGCGCCCTGTCCGGCACGAAGAAGGCCGCGTTCGCGCTGCCGGTCGCCTCGGCCGAGGACGCCGGCGCGATCGCGGAGGGCGCGCTGCTCGGCGCCTACTCCTTCGACGCCTACCAGGAGCAGAAGGACGGCAGGAAGCCGCTCGCCGAGGTGGCGCTGCTCGGCGCCAAGCCGCGTGACAAGGCCCACAAGGCCGCCGCGGACCGCGCCCTGGCCGTGGCCGAGGAGATCAACCGCGCCCGCGACCTGATCAACACCCCGCCGAACGACCTCACCCCCGCCGCCTTCGCCGCCGCCGCCCAGACGGCCGGCAAGGAGCACGGCCTCAAGGTGCAGGTCCTCGACGAGAAGGCGCTCGCCAAGGGCGGCTTCGGCGGCATCCTCGGCGTCGGCGCCGGCTCGGTGAACCCGCCGCGCCTGGTCCGCATCGCCTACACCCACCCGAAGGCGGAGCGGACCCTCGCCCTGGTCGGCAAGGGCATCACCTACGACTCGGGCGGCATCTCCCTCAAGCCGGCCGGCCACAACGAGACGATGAAGTGCGACATGAGCGGCGCCGCCGCCGTCTTCGCCACCGTCGTCGCCGCGGCCCGCCTCGGCCTGGAGGTCAACGTCACGGGCTGGCTCGCCCTCGCCGAGAACATGCCGTCGGGCTCCGCCACCCGCCCGGGTGACGTGCTGCGCATGTACGGCGGCAAGACCGTCGAGGTCCTCAACACCGACGCCGAGGGCCGGCTCGTCCTCGCCGACGCGATCACCAAGGCGTCGGAGGAGCACCCGGACGCGATCATCGACGTGGCGACCCTGACCGGCGCCATGGTCTTCGCCCTCGGCGAGCGCACCTTCGGCATCATGGCCAACGACGACGACTACCGGACCGCGATCCACGAGATCGCCGGCGAGGTCGGCGAGCAGTCCTGGCCGATGCCGCTCCCCGCCGAGCTCCGCAAGACGATGGACTCCCCCACCGCCGACATGGCGAACATGGGCGTCCGGATGGGCGGCGGTCTGATCGCCGGCCTCTTCCTGCAGGAGTTCGTGGGCGAGGGCATCACCTGGGCCCACCTGGACATCGCGGGCCCGGCCTTCCACGAGGGCGCCCCGTTCGGCTACACCCCCAAGGGCGGCACCGGCTCCTCGGTCCGCACCCTGGTCCGTCTCGCCGAGCTGACGGCGGCCGGCGAGCTCTGAGCCGGCCGAGTGACGGAAGGCCCCGGAAGCTGCGGCTCCGGGGCCTTCCGGCGTTGTTCGCCGACGACGAAATCCGTAGCTTCGCACGCCTGCTCGGGCGGCCGGACGGAGGATCGCCCGGTCTCATCCACCGGCCCCGCGTCCCGCCGTCCGCCAACAAGTGCGAAGATGGGTTCTCGGCAGGACAGGGCCCCCACCACAGGGCCGAAATAATGCGGCCGGACACCGGAGCCGCCGCCCGGTCATCGACGACCGGCGACGAGCGCACATGCATGGAGGACGTGACGTGGCGAACGACGCCAGCACCGTTTTCGACCTAGTGATCCTCGGCGGCGGTAGCGGCGGTTACGCCGCGGCGCTGCGCGGAGCGCAGCTGGGCCTGGACGTCGCACTCATCGAGAAGAACAAGCTCGGCGGCACCTGCCTGCACAACGGCTGCATCCCGACGAAGGCCCTGCTGCACGCCGGCGAGGTCGCCGACCAGGCCCGTGAGGCCGAGCAGTTCGGTGTCAAGGCCTCCTTCGACGGCATCGACATCAAGGCCGTGCACAAGTACAAGGACGACGTGATCGCGGGCCTCTACAAGGGTCTGCAGGGTCTCGTCGCCTCCCGCAAGGTGACCTACATCGAGGGCACCGGCCACCTGTCCTCCCCCACCTCGGTCGACGTCGACGGGCGCCGGGTCGAGGGCCGCCACATCCTCCTCGCCACCGGTTCCGTGCCGAAGTCCCTGCCCGGCCTGGAGATCGACGGCAACCGCATCATCACCTCGGACCACGCCCTCACCCTGGACCGTGTGCCGGAGTCCGCCATCATCCTCGGCGGCGGTGTGATCGGCGTCGAGTTCGCCTCCGCGTGGAAGTCCTTCGGCACCGACGTGACGGTGATCGAGGGCATGAAGCACCTCGTTCCGGTCGAGGACGAGAACAGCTCGAAGCTCCTGGAGCGCGCCTTCCGCAAGCGGGGCATCAAGTTCAACCTCGGCACCTTCTTCCAGAGCGCCGAGTACACCGAGAACGGCGTGAAGGTCACCCTCGCCGACGGCAAGACCTTCGAGGCCGAGGTGCTGCTCGTCGCCATCGGCCGCGGCCCGGTCTCGGCCGGCCTCGGGTACGAGGAGCAGGGCGTCGCGATGGACCGCGGCTACGTCCTGGCCGACGAGTACATGCGCACCAACGTGCCCACGATCTCCGCGGTCGGCGACCTGGTCCCGACCCTCCAGCTCGCGCACGTCGGCTTCGCCGAGGGCATCCTCGTCGCGGAGCGGCTGGCCGGCCTGAAGCCCGTCCCGATCGACTACGACGGCGTGCCGCGGGTGACGTACTGCCACCCCGAGGTCGCCTCCGTCGGCATCACCGAGGCCAAGGCCAAGGAGCTGTACGGCGCGGACAAGGTCGTCGCCCTCAAGTACAACCTCGGCGGCAACGGCAAGAGCAAGATCCTGAAGACCGCCGGCGAGATCAAGCTCGTCCAGGTCAAGGACGGTGCCGTGGTCGGCGTCCACATGGTCGGCGACCGCATGGGCGAGCAGGTCGGCGAAGCGCAGCTGATCTACAACTGGGAGGCGCTGCCGTCCGAGGTGGCGCAGCTCATCCACGCCCACCCGACCCAGAACGAGGCGCTCGGCGAGGCCCACCTGGCCCTGGCCGGCAAGCCGCTGCACGCACACGACTGACGCTCACGTCATCACAGGGCGCGACGACAAACTTCCGCAATTCGTTAGGAGCAACTGAAACCATGTCGGTTTCCGTAACCCTGCCGGCGCTCGGCGAGAGCGTCACCGAGGGCACCGTCACCCGCTGGCTCAAGGCCGAGGGCGAGCGCGTCGAGGCTGACGAGCCGCTGCTCGAGGTCTCGACCGACAAGGTCGACACCGAGATCCCCGCCCCCGCCTCCGGCATCCTCGCCTCCATCAAGGTGGCCGAGGACGAGACCGTCGAGGTCGGCGCCGAGCTCGCCATCATCGACGACGGCTCCGGCGCCCCCGAGGCCGCCCCGGCCCCCGCCGCCGAGGCCGCTCCGGCTCCGGCTCCGGCCGCCGCCCCCGCGCCGGCCGCCGAGGCCCCCGCCGCCCCGGCTCCGGCTCCGGCTCCGGCCGCCGAGGCTCCCGCCGCCGCCCCGGCCGGTGGCGCCACCGGTACGGACGTCGTGCTGCCCGCGCTGGGCGAGTCCGTCACCGAGGGCACCGTCACCCGCTGGCTGAAGTCGGTCGGCGAGACCGTCGAGGCCGACGAGCCGCTGCTCGAGGTCTCCACGGACAAGGTCGACACCGAGATCCCCGCCCCCGCCTCCGGCGTTCTCCTGGAGATCGTCGTCGGTGAGGACGAGACCGCCGAGGTCGGCGCCAAGCTCGCCGTCATCGGTGCCGCGGGTGCCGCCCCGGCCGCCGCCCCGGCCCCGGCTCCGGCCGCCCCCGCCGCGGCTCCGGCCCCGGCCGCTCCCGCCGCCCCGGCTCCGGCCCCCGCGCCGGCCGCCCCGGCCGCGCCCGCCGCCGCCCCGGCTCCGGTCGCCCCGGCCGCGCCGTCGATCGCCCCGGCGGTCGTCACCCCGGTCCCGGCCACCCCGGCCCCGGCCGCCGCTCCGGCGGAGGACGGCGCCTACGTCACCCCGCTGGTCCGCAAGCTCGCCACCGAGAACGGTGTCGACCTGGCGGCCGTCAAGGGCTCCGGCGTCGGCGGCCGCATCCGCAAGCAGGACGTCCTCGCGGCCGCCGAGGCCAAGAAGGCCGCCGCTGCCGCCCCCGTCGCCGCTCCGGCCGCCGCCGCCGCCGCGCCGAAGGCCCCCGCCCTTGAGGTCTCCCCGCTGCGTGGCCAGACGGTCAAGATGACCCGCATGCGCAAGGTCATCGGCGACAACATGATGAAGGCGCTGCACTCGCAGGCCCAGCTGACCTCGGTCGTCGAGGTCGACATCACCAAGCTGATGCAGCTGCGCGCCCGCGCCAAGGACGCCTTCGCCGCCCGTGAGGGCGTCAAGCTCTCCCCGATGCCGTTCTTCGTGAAGGCGGCGGCCCAGGCGCTGAAGGCCCACCCGGTCATCAACGCCCGGATCAACGAGGACGAGGGCACGATCACCTACTTCGACTCCGAGAACATCGGGATCGCGGTGGACTCCGAGAAGGGTCTGATGACCCCGGTCATCAAGGGTGCGGGCGACCTCAACATCGCCGGCATCTCCAAGAAGACCGCGGAGCTCGCGGGCGCCGTGCGCGCCGGCAAGATCACGCCGGACGACCTGGCCGGCGCCACCTTCACCATCTCCAACACCGGTTCGCGCGGTGCGCTGTTCGACACCGTCATCGTTCCGCCGAACCAGGTCGCCATCCTGGGCATCGGTGCCACGGTGAAGCGTCCGGCCGTCATCGAGACCGCCGAGGGCACGGTCATCGGCATCCGCGACATGACCTACCTGTCGCTGTCGTACGACCACCGCCTGGTGGACGGCGCCGACGCCGCCCGCTACCTGACCGCCGTCAAGGCGATCCTGGAGGCCGGCGAGTTCGAGGTGGACCTCGGCCTGTAAGGCGCGTGGAGGCGTTCCCGCCTCGGAGGCAACGTAACGAGCCTCACCAGCGGTGTCCCCGTCCGGATGTGGGTCCGGGCGGGGGCACCGCCGTATTGTCTAAGGGTCACGAAACTCCCGGAGGAGCCGCTCCATGACCGTCCCCGTCGTCCACTCGCTGCGCGAGCAGATCCGCGAGCACATCGTGGAGGGGATCGTCAGCGGCCGCTGGAAGCCGGGCGAGCGGATCGTGGAGCGCCGGATCGCGACCGAGCTGGAGGTCTCCCAGACCCCGGTCCGCGAGGCGCTGCGGGAGCTGGAGTCGCTGCGGCTGATCGAGTCGGCGCCGAACAAGGGCGTCCGGGTCCGCAACCTCACCGCGGCCGACCTGGAGGAGAGCTACCCGGTCCGGGCCGGCCTGGAGCAGATCGCGGCCGAGCTGGCCGCGCCCCACCTCTCGGCCGACTGCTCGACCCTGGAGCCGCACGTGGCGGCGCTGTACGAGGCGGACGCGACCTCCGACGGCACGGCGCAGGTCCGGCACACGGTGGCCTTCCACCGCGAGCTGGTGAAGGCGGCCGGGAACAGCGTGCTCCTTCACACCTGGGAGGGACTCGGCATCGAGGTCTTCACGGCGCTGTCGATCCGCTGGCTCGGCACGGTGCAGAAGTCGTACGCGGAGGAGCACCAGGAGCTGGTGGAGGCCTTCCGCCGGGGCGATCCGAACATCGGCGCCCTCGTGAAGGCGCACGTGCTGGGCTGCGCTCCCCGCGCCTGAGACGTTCTCGCAGGTCAGAGCCCCGCTTCGGCGGGGCTTCGCGCGTTTCTGGACTGTTTCCGGACTGTTCGAAAACAAGGCACAGGGTGCCCCTTTTCGCGGCACCCTGTGCCGACTTTCTCGATCTGAAGAGGTTTCCGCCTTCAACCCTTTGATCGATCATCGATCGACGGTTTACAGTCTTCGGCGGGCCGTCACCCGGCCCACAGCCCTGTCCTGCCAGACAAGGCCACCGTTTTTATCTCCACCCCCATCTGTCCGGAAGGCGGCGATCATGACCGATCCCGTAGGCAAGATTCCGAGCGAGCTCGACCAGCTCCCGGACCGTGACACCGAGGAGACCGCCGAGTGGGCGGCCTCCCTGGACGCCGTCACCAAGGCCGCCGGCCCTCACCGGGCCGCCTACCTGATGCGCCGTACGCTCCAGCACGCCGAGGGCGCGGGCCTGGCCCTCCCCAAGCTTCTGGAGACGGACTACCTCAACACCATCCCCACCTCCTCCGAGCCCGTCATCGACGGCGACGAGGAGATGGAGCGGAAGATCACCGCCTGGAACCGCTGGAACGCGGCCGCGATGGTCACCCGCGGCTCCAAGCACGGCGTCGGCGGCCACATCGCCACCTTCGCCTCCGCAGCCTGGCTCTACGAGACCGGCTTCAACCACTTCTTCCAGGGCAAGGAGGGGGACGGCTCCGGCGACCAGCTCTACATCCAGGGCCACGCCTCCCCCGGCATCTACGCCCGCGCCTTCCTCGACGGCCGCCTGGACGAGTCGCACCTCGACAACTTCCGGCAGGAGTCGGGCGGCAACGGCCTGCCCTCCTACCCGCACCCGCGCCGCCTGCCCTGGCTGTGGGAGTTCCCCACCGTCTCCATGGGCCTCGGCCCGCTCTCCGCGATCTACCAGGCGCGCTTCAACCGCTACCTGACGAACCGCGCCATCAAGGACGTCTCCGCCTCGCACGTCTGGGCCTTCCTCGGCGACGGCGAGATGGACGAGCCCGAGTCGACCGCGGCCCTCGCGCTCGCGGCCCGCGAGGGTCTGGACAACCTGACCTTCGTCATCAACTGCAACCTGCAGCGCCTCGACGGCCCGGTCCGCGCCAACTTCAAGATCGTGCAGGAGCTGGAGGCCCAGTTCCGCGGCGCCGGCTGGAACGTCGTGAAGACCCTCTGGGGCAACGCCTGGGACGAGCTGTTCGCGCTCGACACCACCGGCGCCCTGGTCCGCCGCCTCCGCGAGGTGCCGGACGCGCAGGTCCAGACGTACCAGACCCGTGACGCCGCCTACATCCGCCAGGACTTCTTCGGCAAGGACCCGGCGCTCGTCGCGATGGCGCAGCTGCTCTCCGACGACAAGATCCTGGAGTGCTTCCACCTCTCGCGTGGTGGCCACGAGCCGCGCAAGGTGTACGCCGCGTACAAGGCCGCCCTGGAGTTCAAGGGCGCCCCAACCGTGATCCTGGCGCAGACCGTCAAGGGCTTCACCCTGGGTGAGGGCTTCGCGTCGAAGAACGCGAACCACCAGATGAAGAAGCTCACCACGGACGAGTTCAAGAACATGCGTGACCTTCTTGAGCTGCCCATCTCCGACGCGCGGTTCGTCGACGGTGTCGTCCCCTACGGCCACCCGGGCGCCGACTCCCCCGAGGTCCGCTACCTCCAGGAGCGCCGCGCGGCCCTCGGCGGCCCCGCCCCGGCCCGCCGCGTCCACCCGGTCGCCCCGCTCCCGGCCCCGTCCGAGAAGGCCTTCGCCTCCTTCGACAAGGGCTCCGGCTCGCAGTCGGTCGCCACCACGATGGCGTTCGTCCGCCTGGTGAAGGACCTGGTCCGCGACAAGGAGACCGGCAAGCGCTGGGTCCCGATCGTCCCGGACGAGGCCCGCACCTTCGGCATGGAGTCCCTCTTCCCCTCGCTCGGCATCTACTCGCCGAAGGGCCAGACGTACGAGCCGGTCGACCGCGACCAGCTGATGTACTACAAGGAGGCCGTCAACGGCCAGATCCTGAACGAGGGCATCACCGAGGCCGGCTCGATGGCCGACTTCATCGCCGCGTCGACCGCGTACTCCACGCACGGCGAGACGATGATCCCGTTCTACATCTTCTACTCGATGTTCGGCTGGCAGCGGACCGCCGACCAGATGTGGCAGCTCGGCGACCAGCTCGGCCGCGGCTTCCTCGTCGGCGCCACCGCCGGCCGCACCACCCTGACCGGTGAGGGCCTCCAGCACGCCGACGGCCACTCCCCCGTCATCGCGGCCACCAACCCGGCCGCCCTGACCTACGACCCGGCGTTCGCCTACGAGGTCGCGGCCATCGTCAAGGAGGGTCTGCGCCGGATGTACGGCGAGGCCGCGCCGGGCGAGGACCAGGACGTCTTCTACTACCTGACGGTCTACAACGAGCCGATGCAGCAGCCGGCCAAGCCGGGCCACGCGGGCGTCGACGAGGGCATCGTCAAGGGCCTGTACCGCTTCAACACCGCCGAGTCGGCCGGGCTCACCCTGCCCGCCAACGCCCCCCGGATCCAGCTGCTCGGCTCGGGCACCGCGATCCACTGGGCCCTGGAGGCGCAGAAGCTGCTCGCCGAGGAGTGGGGCGTGGGCGCCGACGTGTGGTCCGCCACCTCCTGGACCGAGCTGCGCCGCGACGCCCTGGAGGCGGACGCCGCCCTGCTGCGCGGCGAGGAGCGCGTGCCGTTCGTGCGCCAGGCCCTCGCGGGCGTCGAGTCGCCGGTCCTGGCGGTCTCCGACTACATGCGCCAGGTCCCGGACCAGATCGCGCAGTGGGTCGAGCAGGACTACTCGTCGCTGGGCGCCGACGGCTTCGGCCTCTCGGACACCCGCGCCGCGGCCCGCCGCCACTTCGGCGTCGACGCCCAGTCGATCGTGGCCGCGTCGCTGGCCCGGCTCGCCCGCCGCGGCGAGGTCCCGGCCACCGCGGTGAAGGAGGCGCGCGAGCGCTACGGCCTGTAGGAGCCGAAACGGGTGGGGCCCCGCCGCGACGAAGACTGTCGCGGCGGGGCCCCACCCGTTCGCCGGTCACTCGGCCGGCCGGACTCCCGGCGGCGGGGGCTCGGGCTCGGGGGCGTGCCGTCGCAGCCGGATGATGGCGGCGATCAGACCGCCCCACACGATGGCGATGGCGATGATCATCATGACGATGGCGCCTGCCGACATCAGGGCTCCTTCCTTTCTTCCGGTGCCTCCATGTCGAGGTCGATGTCCTCGCCGCCCGCCTTCCAGGGGATCAGGGCGAGGATCACTCCGATGACCAGGGCACCGAGGGCGACGCCCCAGCCGGCGGTGAGCAGGAAGCCGGTCGAGTAGCCCTCGTAGTTCTCGTCGAACTCCTTGCGCAGGCTGTCGATCATCATCCAGCCGAGCACCAGCGGGGTGATGACGCCGAGACAGATCCGCCACCAGTGGCCGAGGGCGATCGCCGAGGTGGCGTCCGCGTTCCGCTGGAGCGCGGGCAGCTGCCGCAGCAGCCAGACGATGACGACGAGGGCGACCAGGGCGGCCAGCGCGATGCCGTACGCGTTGATGAAGTGGTCGGAGGCGTCGAGCAGGTACAGCCCCTCGTCGGTCGGGAAGAGCAGGATCGAGACGAGCGCCACCAGGCCGCCGATGCCGAACACGGCGGGGATCCGGCGCATTCCGGTGCGGTCCTGCACCGCGGAGACGACCACCTGGACGATGGAGATCAGCGAGGACAGTCCGGCGACCACCAGGGAGCAGAAGAAGAGGACGCCGAACAGGCCGCCCAGCGGCATCTCGGAGATGACGGCGGGGAAGGCGACGAACGCGAGCCCGAGGCCCGCGCTGGCGACCTCGCCCACCGGGACGCCCGAGGCGGTGGCCAGGTAGCCGAGCGTCGCGAAGACGCCGATGCCCGCGAGGATCTCGAAGGAGCTGTTGGCGAAGCCGGCCACCATCGCGGAGCCGGTGATGTCCGCCCTGCGCCCGAGGTAGGAGGCGTACGTCACCATGATGCCGAAGCCGATCGACAGCGAGAAGAAGATCTGCCCGTACGCGGCGACCCACACGCTGCCGTTGCCCAGTTCCGACCAGTCGGGTGAGAAGAGCGCGTCGAGCCCGGCGGCGGCGCCGTCCAGGGTCAGCGCCCGGATCACCAGGGCCGCGAAGAAGACGACGAGCAGCGGGATGAAGATCCGGTTGGCGCGCTCGACGCCGCGCCGGATGCCGAACGCCAGGATGACGAGCACGACGACCCAGACGGCGATCAGGGGCCAGAGCACCCCGGGCACGTAACTCGACACCGCGCCCGGCTTCTCGGCCACCTCCAGGAAGTCGCCGAAGAGGAACGCCTGCGGGTCGTCGCCCCACTGCTGTCCCACCGAGAAGCCGACGTACCGCACGGCCCAGGCGATGATGACCGCGTAGTAGGTGGCGATCACGAACGAGATCACCACCTGCCACCAGCCGATGACCTCGGCGGGCCGGGACATTCGGCGCAGTGCCGCCGGGGGTGACATCCGGTACTTGCGGCCGATCGTGTACTCCATGATCAGCAAGGGGATGCCGGCGGTGAGCAGGGCGATCAGATACGGCAGGAGGAAGGCGCCGCCGCCGTTCTCGTAGGCGACGGCCGGGAATCTCCAGATGTTGCCCAGACCGATGGCGGATCCGATCGCCGCCATCAGGAATCCGGCACGCGTGGTCCACTGCTCACGGGGTTGTACCGTCATACGCCTGTCCTCGGTCGTCGCGGGTGTCCCTGCTCCAGAACTGACCTGAGGGCACGTTAGCCCGGAACCACCCCGTCCGCTCCTCGAAGCGCCGCACCGGCGGAGCGGAAAACGGGAGAATGACGGCCATGCGCGCCGCCCGGCTGATCAAGATGGTCCTGCTGCTCCAGAACCGTGCCTCCATGACGGCGGCCGAGCTCGCCGCCGAGCTGGAGGTGTCGGAGCGGACCGTCACACGGGACGCCCTCGCCCTCTCGGAGGCGGGGGTCCCGGTGTACGCGGACCGGGGCCGGGCGGGCGGGTACCGGCTGGTGGGCGGGTACCGTACGCGGCTGACCGGGCTCGCCCGTGACGAGGCCGAGGCGCTGTTCCTCTCCGGGCTGCCGGGCGCGCTGCGGGACATGGGCCTCCAGGACGCGGCCTCGGCGGCCCGGCTGAAGGTGTCGGCGGCGCTGCTGCCCTCGCTGGCGGACGCACCGGGTTCGGCGGCCCGCCGGTTCTTCCTGGACGCGCCGGGCTGGTACCAGGAGCCGGTGACGCCGGAGCTGCTGCCGGCGGTGGCGGAGGCGGTCTGGGACGACCGGTCGCTGGCGGTGCGCTACCGGCGGCGGGACGGCGAGGAGGTGGAGCGGGAGCTCGCGCCGTACGGGCTCGTGCTCAAGGCGGGGGTCTGGTACGTGTGCGCCCGCGCCGGGAGCGCGTACCGCACCTACCGGGTGGACCGGTTCACGGCGGTGGCGGTGGGCGAGGAGCGGTTCGAGCGCGACCCCGACTTCGATCTGGCGGCCTTCTGGGCGGAGCGCGCGGCGGAGTTCGCGCGCTCGCTGCTGCGGGCCGAGGTGGTGGTGCGGCTGACGCCGGAGGGGGCGCGCCGGCTGCCGTACGTGACGGACCGGGCGGCGGCCGGGGAGGCGCTGGCGGGGGCCGTGCCGGACGCGGAGGGCCGGGTGACGGCGACGCTCCGGGTGGAGAGCGAGGAGGTCGCCTTCGGGCAGCTCTTCGGGCTCGGCCCGGAGGCGGAGCTGGTGGCTCCGGCCTCCTTGCGGGCGCGGTTCGCCGAGGCGGCGCGGGCGGCGGCGGAGCGCTACCGGTAGTCGGCCACGTCCGGCTTCCCCGTCTCGGACGCGACGATGAAGCCCCAGGCGTCGGGGCGGGAGCCGTCCGCGTCGGTGAAGCCGTACTCCTTCGCGAGGCCGCCGCTGGAGAGCGAGCGGCCGGTCCAGCGGTGCCGGTCGGGGTCGGCGGCGAGGGCGGCGACGGCCCGGCCCACGTACACCGGTGATTCGGAGACGGCGAAGTCGGGGACCTTCGCGGTGGCGTCGCGCCAGTTCTCCTCGGTGACGCCGAAGCCGGCGAGCATCTGTTCGGACCTGAGCCAGCCGGGGGTGACGGCGACGGCCGTACCGCCGAACTCCTCCAGTTCCTTCGCGAGGCCGAAGGCCATCCGGATCGGCGCGTTCTTGGTGAGGTCGTAGTAGAGGTTCTCGCGGAAGCGGGTGCCGTTGTAGTCGGCGGTGCCGTCGGTGACCTCGACGACGAGTCCGCCGGGGTTGCGGATCAGCAGCGGGATCGCGAGGTGCGAGGTGATGGCGTGGGTCCGCACGCCGAGTTCGAGCATCCTGAGGCCGCCGTCGAGGTCGTTCTCCCAGGTCTTCTTCCCGAAGACGAGGAGGTGTTCGCCGCCCCAGACGTCGTTGACGAGGACGTCGAGCCGGCCGTGCTCGCGGTCGATCCGGTCGACGAGGGCGCGGACCTGCCCGGGGTCGAGGTGGTCGGTGGGGACGGCGGTGCCCCGGCCGCCGGCGGCGGTCACCAGTTCGGCGGTCTCCTCGATGGTCTCGGTGGCGCGGCCGACCTCGCTGAGCTTCTCGCGGGTGGTGCGGCCGGTGACGTAGACGGTGGCTCCGGCGGCGCCGAGCTGGACGGCGATGGCCCGTCCGGCGCCCCGGGTGGCCCCGGCGACCAGGCAGATCCGTCCGTGCAGCGGCTTCGTTTCGGTGATCTTGTCGGTGCTCATGGCCTCAGGCTCGCAGGAATACCCGACATCTTCTGTCCGGATGGATCGGCGGGGGAATCCGGACTTTCCGGGTGCGTCGGGGTCGGGGAACCAGGATGCTGGTGCCGTGATGGACGAGACCGAGTTCTGGGAGATCATCGACGCCACCCGCGAGGACGCCGAGGGCGATCCCGAGGAGCAGGCGGATCTGCTCGTGGAGCGGCTGACCCGGCTGGATCCGGACACGGTGCTCGACTACGCGCGCCATTTCGAGGCCCGGTTCAACCGCGCGTACCACTGGGACGTGTGGGGTGCGGCGGCGGTGCTGCTCGACGGGGCGGGGGCGGGCGAGGAGGGCTTCGACGCCTTCCGCTGCTGGCTGATCGGGCAGGGCCGGGAGGTGTACGAGGGTGGGGTCGCCGATCCGGACGAACTCGCGGAGCTCCTGGAGGAGTTCGACCCGGAGCTGGACGGGGACGGCGAGGAGCTCGGTTTCGCGGCGGACGAGGCGTACGAGACGCTGACCGGGACGGAGACGCCGGACCTGGGGATCACGATGCCGGACGGCGACCCGGAGGGCGTACCGCTGGATCTGGCGGACGAGGAGGCCCTGGCGGCCCGGCTGCCCCGGCTGTGGGAGCGGTTCAGGCCCTGACCGGCGGGCCGGGCCCGAACCGGGGGGCGGTGCTCAGAAGTGGGTGCCGCCGTCGACGCGGACCTCGGTGCCGGTGATGAAGCGGCCGTCCTCGGAGGCGAGCATCGCGACGACGCCGGCGACGGTCTCGGGGCCGGCGAAGCCCTGGCCGAGGGCGGGGGCGAGCTTCATGAAGAGCGCCATGTCGGCGTCGGCGGGGAGGCCGGGGCCGATCGACTGCCTGCTGGCGCCGGAGCCGTCGGTCATGCCGGAGGAGATGGAGCCGGGCTGGACGGCGGTGAAGCGGATGCCCTGCTTGGCGTACTCGGCGGCGAGCGCGTGGGTCATGGACTGGATGCCGCCCTTGCTGGCCGCGTAGGCCGCCATGTAGGGGTGGGCGAACATCGCGGACGTGGAGGAGAAGTTGACGACGGCGGCGCCGTCGCCCTCCAGGAGCGCCGGGATCGCCTCGCGGATCACGAGGAAGGTGCCGGTGAGGTTGATCCGGAGCACCTGCTCGAAGGAGTCGAGGCTGGTCTCGTGGGTGTGCGAGGAGCGGAGCACGCCGGCCGCGTTGACCAGCACGTCCAGGCCGCCGAGGGCGGTGACGGCGGCGGCGACGCCGGCGCGTACGGACTCCTCGTCGGCGACGTTCACAAGGACGGTGCTCAGCCGGCCGGCGGCGTCGCCGGCCTTGGCCACGGTGTCCTTCAGGCCGTCCTCGCTGATGTCGGCGGCGACGACGCGGCCGCCCTCGGCGAGCATGCGCAGGACGGTGGCCTGGCCGATGCCGGAGCCTCCGCCGGTGACGAGTGCGCGGCGTCCTTCGTAACGGGTGAGCTGGTTCATGGCGGCGACCTCTCGATGTCAAGCTTCCTTGCCTGGCGACCACCGTACGCCGAAGTGGCACGTTTTGCCATCTTTGCATTTCATGCACTCCCACGGCTCCGGGGCGTACCCTCGTACGGTGAGCAACCGAGCCGGGCCGACGACCGCGCCGCCCTCCCTGACCCAGCGCCGCAAGGCCGCCACCCAGCTGGACATCGCCCGCGCGGCGGCCGAGCTGTTCAGCGAGGACGGGCCCGACGGCACCACCGCGGAGTCCATCGCCCAGCGGGCCGGCGTCGCGCTGCGCACCTTCTACCGCTACTTCCGCTCCAAGCAGGACGCCGTCGCCCCCCTCCTCGCCGGCGGCGCCGACCGCTGGCGGGAGTCGCTCGCCGCCACCGCCCCCGGCACGCCCCTGGCGGCCGCCCTGGAGGGCTCGATCGCCGCCTCCCTCACCCCGGCCGACGAGGCCGGGGCCGAGGGCCTGCGCTGGACCCGGGGCCTGCTGCGCGCCTCGGCGGAGGACCCGGCGCTGCGGGCCGTCTGGTACCGGGTCAACCAGGAGTCGGAGGAACGGCTCCGCGAGGTCCTGACCGCCCTCGCCGGCCCCGGGGCCGACCCCCTGGAGGTCCGGCTCACCGCGGCGGCCGCCACCGACGCGATCCGCATCGCCCTGGAGACCTGGTCCGAGTCCGACGCCCCCGCCGAGGGCCCCGACTCCCCCGCCGCCCTCGCCCTGCGCTGCCTGCGCGAGCTGATGGGCGGGGTGGCGCTGTGGAACGGTTCTAGGTGAGCGAGCGGCCCATCAGGACGTCGTCGGCGGGCTCGCCGTCGAGGACGAACTCGCCCGGCAGAACCCCCTCCACCGCAAAGCCCTCGGCCTCGTAGAGGGCGCGGGCCGGCCCGTTGCGGCCGAGGACCCGCAGGGTGATCCGGGTGGCGCCGTCGGCCCGGGCCTTCGCCAGGGCGGCCCGCAGCAGGGCGCGGCCCACCCCCTGGCCCCGGGCCGCGTCGGCGACGGCGAGGCCCTGGATCTGGCGGACGTGGGCGTTGGAGTCGAGCGGGGTCGGCCGCACCACCCGCACGTACCCGAGAAGGATGCCGGACCGCTCGGCGACCAGGAAGTCCTCCGGCCGGTGGCGCTCGTCGAAGAACGGCGGGTACGGCTCCGAGGGCGCGGGCGCCACCGCGTGCAGCGTCGACCAGGTCGCCCGGTCCAGCAGGCCCAGCGGCTCGGCGTCGCCCGGGAGGGCGGCGCGGATCACGAAGCTCTCCGGCTCGGTCATGGCGGCCACTCTCCCACGCCGGGCCGCCCACCGGGCAGGATGGGGGCATGCAGCGTTCCACCCTCCGCAAGCGCGTCGCCGTCACCGGGGCCTCCGGGCTGATCGGCGCCGCCCTCGTCCGCTCCCTGCGCGCCGACGGGCACGACGTCCTGCGGCTCGTCCGCCGCCCGGCCAGGACCGCCGACGAGGTCGAGTGGGACCCGAAGCGGCTGTACGTGGACGGGGCCGGGCTCGTCGGCGTCGACGCGGTCGTGCACCTGGCGGGCGCCGGCGTCGGCGAGCGCCGGTGGACCGAGGCGTACAAGCGGGAGATCCGGGACAGCCGGGTGCTCGGCACCACGGCGATCGCCCGGACCCTCGCCGGGCTCGCCGAGCCGCCCGAGACGCTGGTCTGCGGCACCGCCCTCGGCTGGTACGGCGACACCGGCAGCCGCGCGGTGGACGAGAGCGCCCCGGCCGGCACCGGCTTCCTGCCCTCGGTGTGCGTGGAGTGGGAGGCCGCCGCGGCGCCCGCGGAGGACGCCGGGATCCGGGTGACGTACGCCCGCACCGGACTGGTGGTGGCCCGTCAGGGCGGCGCCTGGGGGCGGCTCTTCCCGGTCTTCCGGGCGGGGATCGGCGGCCGGATGGGCGACGGCCGGCAGTACTGGTCGTTCATCTCGCTCCACGACGAGGTCGCCGCCCTGCGGCATCTGATGGACACTCCGACGCTCTCGGGCCCGGTGAACCTCACCGCCCCCGAGCCGGTCACCAACCGCGAGGTGACCGCCGCCATGGGCCGCGTCCTGCGCCGCCCGACCCCTTTCCCGGTGCCCGCCACCGCCCTGAAGGTCGTCCTCGGGGACTTCGCCGCCGACGTCCTCGGCAGCCAGCGGGTGGTCCCGCGCCGCCTCCTCGACTCCGGTTTCACCTTCGCCTTCCCCACCATCGACGCGTCGATCCGGGCCGCCGCGCCCCGCTGAGCCGCGCCCGAGCGCTCCCTGCGCTCCCCCGTGCTCCGGCAAGCCCGCCGCGCGCGGGCCCTGTGCCGTGGGAGCGCTGCCTACCCTCGGTGCCCACCAGTCGACATGGATCGCGAACTCCGGCATTCCGGGGACCTGTTGGGGGCATAGGCCACCAACAGGCGGCGCAGACCTGGGGAGGGGCACGTGCTCAGTACCGCACGCAGCGCACAGCAGGCACAGCACGCGGACGGCGTCACGGAGGACATCGAGGACGTCGACGTCGTCGTCGTGGGCGCGGGGATCGCCGGGCTCACGGCGGCCCGGCGGCTCACCGGGGCGGGACTCTCGGTCGCCGTCCTGGAGGCCGAGCCGCACATCGGCGGCCGGCACGCCACCGGCTGGGCCGACGGCTTCCGGCTCGACCGGGTGGGCCGGCTGCTCACCCTCGCCCCGGAGGAGCTGCGGGCCCTGCCCGGGCTCGGCGGGGTGGTGCCGCGGCCCTTCGCGCCCGGGGTGCTGGTCCACACCGACGGGCGGTACGCGCGCTGGGGCGCCCCGCACCCGAGGGCCCGCAGGGGCGCGTTCACCGTGGCGCGCGCCCTCGCGAGCGCCCCCCGGCATCCGGCGGCCTCGCTCGACCAGGCGCGGCTCGGCGCCTCCCTGGTACGGCTCGCGGCGACGCCGACGCAGCGGCTGCTCGCCCGGCCCGAGCGGACCGCGCGGGAGGCGCTGACGGGCCGGCTGCCCGCCAGGACCGTGCAGACGGTGCTGCGGCCGCTGCTCGCGGCGCTGCTCGCCGACCCTGACCTGGCGGTGTCGAGCCGGCAGGCGGACCTGGCGCTGCGGGCCTTCGCGCGGGGCCGGGTGTCGGTGCCGGAGGGCGGTGCGGCGGCGGTCCCCGAGCGGCTCGCGGCGCTGCTGCCGCCGGGCACGGTGCGGACCGGCGTCCGGGTCACGGCGGTGTCGGTGGCCCGGGTCGACACGGCGGAGCACGGGCCGGTCGGCTGCCGGGCGGTGGTCCTCGCGACGGGTGCCCGGTCGGCCGCCGCGCTCCTGCCGGGGCTGCGGGTCCCGGCGTACCACCCGGTGACGGTGGTGCACCACACGGCGCCGGTGGCGCCGACGGCGGACCCGACACTGCTCCTGGAGTCGGACCCGGGCGGGCCGGTGGCGCACACGGCGGTGATGAGCGCGGTGGACCCGACGCGGGCGCCGGCCGGCCGGCCGCTGATCACCTCGACGGTCCTCGGGACGCCGCCGGACGACACCGAGCGGCGGGTCCGCAAGCACCTGGCGGCGCTGTACGGGACGTCCACGGACGAATGGGAGCTGCTGGCCCTGCACCACACCCGGGACGCGTTCCTGGCCACTCCCCCGGCGCACGACCCCTGCCGCTCGGTGCGGCTGCTCGCGGGCCTGTACGTCTGCGGCGACCACCGCGCGGCGGGCACCCTGCGCTCCACGCTCGCCTCCGGGGAGCGCGCCGCGGACGCCGTCCTCGCCGACCTGGGGCTGCGCCCCGCGGCCGTGGAGGAGGCCGGGGAGGACGCGGCCTGACCCGCCGGGCCCCGGTCAGCCGAGGGTGGAGACCCGGTCGCGGTAGGTGCGGACGGGCGGGGCGTCGCGGTAGGGCTCCAGGCGGCGCTCGAAGTCGCGGACGTACTCGATCGCGCGGGCCGAGCGCATCTCGGCGGCCTGCTGGGCGGCCTCGGCGCCGAGCGCGCACGCCTGGTCGAGCTCGCCGAGGGCGAGCCGGGCGGTGGCGAGGACGACCCGGCAGAAGAGCCGGCTGCGGGCGTAGCCGGGGGCGCTGAGCTGGAGGGCCCGCTCGGCGTGCTGGGCGGCGGGGCGGTACTGCTGGAGGTCGCGGTGGCAGTGGCCGAGCTCGTCGGCGAGCTGGGCCTCGTCGAAGGCGCGGGCCCAGTAGGGCACCTCGTCGCCGGGCCGGGCCGACTCCAGGGCCCGCTCGGCCCGCACGAGGGCGGCGCTGCACGCCCGGGACTCGGAGAGGACGGCGTGTCCCCGGGCCTCGATGGCGTGCAGCATCGCCTGGACGACCGGGGGCGCGGCGGAGCCGACGCCCTGCTGGGCGACCCGGGCGAGCTGGACGGCCTCGCGCCCGTGGCCGAGGTAGACGGCCTGGCAGCTCATGGTGAGCAGGACGTACGAGCCGTAGGCCCGGTCCCCGGCGGCCTGGGCGAGGCGCAGCGCCTGGACGAAGTAGCGCTGGGCGAGGCCGTGGGCGGCGATGTCGTACGAGGTCCAGCCGGCGAGCCGGGTGAGGTCGGCGGCGGCGGCGAAGAGGCGTCGGCCGGTGTTCTCGCCGTAGGTGCCGCGGAGCATGGGCTCGGCCTCGTGCTCCAGGTAGCGGACGAGGGCCTGGCGGGCGTGGCCGCCGCCGTAGGCGTGGTCGAGGGTGCGGAAGAGGTCGCCGACGGAGCGGAGGGCGGCGACGTCGCCGCCGGTGACGCGCTGGCCGGGGCCGCGTTCCGTACCGCGCTGGCGGGGGACGCTGTAGCGGCCCTGCTGCGGCACCCGGGGGTCCTGGGTGCCGATCGGGCGGACCGGGCCGCCGGGGGCGGCCGGGCGGACCGGAGGCGGGGGCACCGGCTCGCCGCGGGCGACGCGGTCGTCGGCGCGGCCGATGAGCCAGTCGCGGCTGGGCACGACGAGGCCGGCCGGGGTGAAGGCGATCTTGCGGAGTTCGGCGTGGCTGCCGGAGTCCTTGCGCCACAGGCCGCTGACGATGTCGACGGCCTCCTCGGGGGTGGCGGCGAACTCCAGGCCCGCGTAGACCGGGGCGCAGGCGTCGAGGCCGAGGTCCTGCGCGGTGAGGCGGCGGCCGAGGCGGCGGGTGAAGACCTCGGCGATGAGGGCCGGGGTGGTGCCGCGCGGCTGCTGCCCGCGCAGCCAGCGGGTCACGGAGGTCTTGTCGTACCGCAGGTCGAGTCCGTGCTCCAGACCGAGCTGGTCCACCCTTCTGGCGAGCCCGGCGTTGGAGAACCCGGCCTCGGTGATGAGCGCGGCGAGCTGGCGGTTCGGGACGCGCTGCGGTGGTCGTTCCGTCATCGGCTGTGCGGTCTCCTGCCCTCGGGCGCAGGTGGCAGCCCGTTTTCGACCCTCATGGAACGGCGTGAATGTAGCGGTCATCCCGGCCCGTACCGCCAGCTTCGCCCCACATTCATCCGATCGTGTGAGGAACCGGAACCCTCGTTGCCACTTCGCGCTGACAGCGGTCCCGCCCCGCCCCCGTCTCCACCTGCCCGATGGGTTCGCGCCGCGCCGCCGTACAGTGGCAGGGGCGCGAAAGACGCAGGGTGCCGGGCCGGCTCCCGCCCCGGGACGATCCCCGGAACCCGGCCGCGGGCACCCAGGAGGAGGCATGGCCGTGAGTGAGCTGCAATTCGTCCGCCTGGGCTTCGGCACGGACGCCGTCGAGTACCGGACGGCCTGGGACAAGCAGCGCGAGGTGCACGCAGCGCGCTTCGCCGACGAGATCGGCGACACCTGTCTGCTCCTGGAACACCCGCCGGTCTACACGGCGGGCCGGCGCACGCAGGACAGCGAGCGCCCGCTCGACGGGACCCCGGTCGTCGACGTCGACCGCGGCGGCAAGATCACCTGGCACGGCCCCGGCCAGCTGGTCGGCTACCCGATCCTCAAGCTGCCCCGCCCGGTGGACGTCGTCGCGCACGTGCGCCGCCTGGAGGAGGCGCTGATCCGGACCGCCGCCGAGTTCGGCGTGGCGACCACCCGGATCGAGGGGCGCAGCGGCGTCTGGGTCCTCGGCGACCCGGTCGAGCAGCGGCCCTCCCTCGGCGGGCTCTCGCTGGACTTCGACCCGCGCCTGACCGACGAGGAGTTCGACCCGCGGCTGCACGGCCCCGAGTACGCCCCCTCCAACGCCGGCCAGCGCCGCGAGGACCGGAAGCTGGCCGCCATCGGCATCCGCGTCGCCAAGGGCGTCACGATGCACGGCTTCTCCTTGAACGTGAACCCGGACAACGCCTGGTTCGACCGGATCATCCCGTGCGGCATCCGCGACGCGGGCGTCGCCTCGCTCGCCAACGAGCTGGGCCGCGACATCACCGTCGAGGAGGTCCTCCCGGTGGTCGAGCGGCACCTGCGGGACGTGCTGGAGAACGCGGAGCTCAAGCCGCGCGAGATCGAGCGGCCGGTGGAGACGGCGTCCGCCTGAGGAATGCCGGGCTCTGGCCACGGGTTGGCCAGACGTAGCAAGGCATGGAAGCAACGGGCGTACCCTGGTGTGCGCCGAAGAATCGAAGCTACAGGAGCCGATGTGTCCGCAGTCGCCCCCGACGGACGCAAGATGCTGCGCCTGGAGGTCCGGAACGCCCAGACCCCCATCGAGCGCAAGCCCGAGTGGATCAAGACCCGCGCGAAGATGGGTCCGGAGTACACGAAGATGCAGAGCCTCGTGAAGAGCGAGGGCCTGCACACGGTCTGCCAGGAGGCGGGCTGTCCCAACATCTTCGAGTGCTGGGAGGACCGCGAGGCGACCTTCCTCATCGGCGGTGACCAGTGCACCCGGCGCTGCGACTTCTGCCAGATCGACACCGGCAAGCCGGAGGCCCTCGACCGCGACGAGCCGCGCCGCGTGGGCGAGTCCGTCGTCACGATGGACCTGAACTACGCCACCATCACCGGCGTCGCCCGCGACGACCTGGAGGACGGCGGCGCCTGGCTGTACGCCGAGACCGTGCGCCAGATCCACCAGCAGACCGCCGAGCGCGCCACCGGCCGCACCAAGGTCGAGCTGCTCGCCCCCGACTTCAACGCGGTGCCGGAGCTCCTCCAGGAGGTCTTCGACTCCCGCCCCGAGGTCTTCGCGCACAACGTCGAGACGGTCCCGCGGATCTTCAAGCGGATCCGCCCCGGCTTCCGCTACGAGCGCTCCCTGGACGTCATCACCCGGGCCCGTGACTACGGTCTGGTCACGAAGTCCAACTTGATCCTCGGCATGGGCGAGACCCGCGAGGAGGTCGGCGAGGCGCTCCGCCAGCTGCACGACGCGGGCTGCGAGCTCATCACGATCACCCAGTACCTGCGCCCCTCCGTCCGGCACCACCCCGTGGAGCGCTGGGTGAAGCCGCAGGAGTTCGTGGAGCTCAAGGAGGAGGCCGACCAGATCGGCTTCTCCGGTGTGATGTCGGGCCCGCTGGTCCGCTCCTCGTACCGCGCGGGCCGTCTGTACCAGCAGGCGATCGAGAAGCGCGGCGCGGCGGTGGAGGCCGCCCAGGCGGTGTGAGTCCGAGGTGAGTCCGGCGTGAGTCCGGTGTGAGTCCCCGCACACGTTGTTACCCGTCGGTATGAGCGACGGGAGGAGCGGCCCGTACGGCCCCGCAGTTCAGCGGGGCGGTACGGGCCGCTCCGCCGTACGGGGGTCCCACATCAGCGTTTCATCAGGGTTTGACCATCGGGTCATGCGCTGGTAACACCGTTCTGTGAGCATGGTTCCACGCACCGCCACCATCCGCTCGCTCCCCCACCTCGTCTCACCCGCTCCCGAGAGAGGACCCCTCATGCCGGCCGCGTCGACGCACGTCCGCGTCAGTGCCCTCCCGTCCGTCACCGACACCCTGCGGGCCGTCGAGGCCCTGTTCCTGGGCGCCGGCCAGCGCACCGCCCGCCGCAACGCCTGGACGTCCGTCCTGGAGGACCGCCGCCGCGCCAAGGACCGCGTCGAGGCCCAGCACGTGCTGGAGGCCGCGTCTGGCCGGACGTCCCGGGCCACGTAGACTTCAAGGCATGGCGAGGAAGGCAAACACGGGCGGCGCTGACGCCGCGAACCCCGGGCGACTGAAGCAGATCGCCCTCACGTACAAGATGACCCGGAAGGCCGACCCCAAGGTCGGGCTCGTCGTGGCCGGCGTGGGCATCGTCGTACTCGGTGTCCTCCTCGGTATCGGCTTCCTGATCGGACACCCGGTCTACCTGGGCATCCTGGGCTTCGTCCTGGCGCTCCTGGCGATGGCGATCGTCTTCGGCCGGCGCGCCGAGCGGGCGGCCTTCGGACAGATGGAGGGCCAGCCGGGCGCGGCCGCGGCGGTGCTGCAGAACATCGGGCGCGGCTGGACGGTCACCCCGGCGGTCGCGATGAACCGCAGCCAGGACGTGGTGCACCGGGCCGTCGGCCGACAGGGCATCGTCCTGGTCGGCGAGGGCAACCCGAACCGGCTGAAGCCCCTCCTCGTGGCCGAGAAGAAGAAGATGGCCCGCATCCTGGTCGACGTGCCGGTGACGGACATCATCGTCGGCAACGACGAGGAGCAGGGCCAGGTCCCGCTCAAGAAGGTCCGCACCAAGATGCTGAAGCTGCCCCGGCTGCTCAGCGGCCCCCAGGTGACGGCGGCGAACGACCGGCTCCGGGCGATGGGCGACCTCATGAGCAACATGCCGCTGCCGAAGGGCCCGATGCCCAAGGGCATGAAGATGCCGCGCGGCGGAAAGATGCGCTGACGCGCACGAAGACGTGCCGAGAACCGGAAAAGGCGGTGCCCCGGACCTGCGACAGGTCCGGGGCACCGCCTTTCGCCGTGGGTCAGACGCGTACCTGGACGGCCCCGGAGAAGCGGTCGTGGAGGCCGCGGCCGTCCCGGTCCCAGACCAGGGCGGGGATCGCCAGGCAGGTCAGGGCCGCGCGGAGCACGGCGCGGGGCAGCGAGAGCCGGCCGCCCGCGACCGAGACGACCCGCAGGCGGAAGAGGAGCTTGCCCGGGGTGGCGCCGACGGTGCCGACGGTCAGGGCGCTCAGGGCGAAGAGGATGAGCAGGGCCCAGTTGCTGGTCGCCTGCCCGTAGCCGTCGGTGATGAGACCGTATGCGATCAGCAGGCACAGGCCCCAGTCCACGGCGAGCGCGCCGAGCCGCGCCCCGGGGCGGGCGATGGAGCCGGGACCCTCCTCGGGGAGGCCCAGCTGCTGCCCCCGGTAACCGAAGTCCACGCCTGCTTGCTCCGCCGCGGCACGGGGGCCGGAGAGCCACGATCCGAGTGCTTGCCTGTTGTCCACCCGACCACCGTACTGCGCCCGTTTTCGATCACTTCGGTCCGGGTGCGGATGCGACGCGACACGAGCCGGCCGCGGCCGCCCCGGTTAACTTCGACGAAACAAATGGGTCATGCTTGAGAAATCCCGACTGCCTAGGGTCGGGTCCGAGCGTGCGCCACCGCACTGGTGCATCACCGAGCTGCAACCCCGCCCCTCCCCGGGCCGGGAGTAGGAGGAGTTGGATGTCCAAGCACGGGTTCCAGAACGCCGAGGAAGTCGCGAAGTTCATCAAGGACGAGGACGTCAAGATGGTCGACGTCCGCTTCTGCGACCTTCCCGGCGTGATGCAGCACTTCTCGATCCCGGCGACGGCCTTCGACCCGTCCGAGGAGCTGGCCTTCGACGGCTCGTCGATCCGCGGCTTCCAGGCCATCCACGAGTCCGACATGTCGCTGCGCGCCGACCTGTCGACGGCCCGCCTGGACCCGTTCCGCCGCGACAAGACGCTCAACATCAACTTCTTCATCCACGACCCGATCACGGGCGAGCAGTACAGCCGTGACCCGCGGAACATCGCGAAGAAGGCGGAGGCGTACCTGGCCTCCACCGGCATCGCCGACACCGCGTACTTCGGCCCCGAGGCCGAGTTCTACGTCTTCGACTCGGTGCGGTTCGAGACCTCCGCGAACCAGGGCTTCTACCACATCGACTCCGAGGCCGGCGCCTGGAACACCGGCTCCGAGGAGAACAACCGCGGCTACAAGGTCCGCTACAAGGGCGGCTACTTCCCGGCCCCGCCGGTCGACCACTTCGCCGACCTGCGCGCCGAGATGTCCCTGGAGCTGGAGAAGGTCGGCCTGCAGGTCGAGCGCCAGCACCACGAGGTGGGCACCGCCGGCCAGGCCGAGATCAACTACAAGTTCAACACGCTGCTCGCCGCGGCCGACGACCTGATGCTGTTCAAGTACATCATCAAGAACGTCGCCTGGCGGAACGGCAAGTCCGCGACCTTCATGCCGAAGCCGATCTTCGGTGACAACGGCTCGGGCATGCACGTCCACCAGTCGCTGTGGGCCAACGGCGACCCGCTGTTCTACGACGAGGCCGGCTACGCGGGCCTGTCGGACACCGCCCGCTACTACATCGGCGGCATCCTCAAGCACGCCCCGTCGCTGCTCGCCTTCACCAACCCGACGGTGAACTCCTACCACCGCCTGGTCCCGGGCTTCGAGGCGCCGGTCAACCTGGTCTACTCGCAGCGCAACCGCTCCGCCGCCATGCGCATCCCGATCACGGGCTCGAACCCGAAGGCCAAGCGCGTCGAGTTCCGCGCGCCGGACCCGTCCTCGAACCCGTACCTCGCCTTCTCCGCCCTCCTCCTCGCGGGCCTCGACGGCGTCAAGAACAAGATCGAGCCCATGGAGCCGATCGACAAGGACCTGTACGAGCTCGCCCCCGAGGAGCACGCGGGCGTCCCGCAGGTCCCGACCAACCTGGAGGCCGTGCTCAAGGCCCTGGAGGAGGACAACGAGTACCTCCAGGCCGGCGGCGTCTTCACCTCCGACCTGATCGAGACCTGGATCGACTACAAGCGCACCCACGAGATCGCGCCGATCCAGCTCCGCCCGCACCCGCACGAGTTCGAGCTCTACTACGACCTCTAAACCGCGAGGCACCCCGCACCACCACGAAGGCCGCCGCCCCCGGATCCCCGGGGCGGCGGCCTTCGCCGTTCCGGCACGGGCCGTCAGTGCTTCTTGTCGCGGATGAAGGTGCGGACCATGCGGCAGGTGAGGTTGGAGGGCGGGTGGATGCCTATGCGCTCGGCCATGGTGCGGATGGTGGCGTTCGTGGCCTTCCTCGGGACGTAGACGCCGGAGTCGAGGAGTGCGATCGCGAGGCGCATGGCCTTCAGGCGGCGGTTGTGCGTGACGTACCACTCGCGGGGGCGGCCGGCCGGAAGGGCCTTCTTCTCGACGGGCGTGAAGGGTTCGATGGACGGCCTGCGGATCACGGCGACTGCCATGGGCTACCTCCTGGCGAACGGTGGCGGGGGCCCTCCCCGGGGCCCTTGCCTTCGACTCCCATTCTAGTGCGGGGCACTGACAATCGGGCCTGGTCGGACGGGGTTTGGCGGTACCTTGGGGGGATGGAGATCTGGATCAATCCGGCCTGTTCCAAGTGCCGCGGAGCCCTCACCCTGCTCGATGCGGAGGGGGTCGAGTACACCGTCCGGAAGTACCTGGAGGACGTGCCCTCCGTGGACGAGATCCGGGCCGTCCTCGGACGGCTGGGGCTTGAGCCGTGGGACATCACGCGGACCGGCGAGGCCGTCGCCAAGGAGCTCGGCGTGAAGGAGTGGGGGCGGGAGCCGGGTGACCGGGAGCGGTGGATCGAGGCGCTCTCCGCCCACCCGAAGCTCATCCAGCGGCCGATCATCACCGCCGACGACGGCACCGCCGTCGTCGGGCGGTCCGAGGAGGCCGTTCGGGACGCGCTCGGGAGGGGTGGCGGTCCGAGGGGTTAGTGGGCCTTCAGAGGGGCTTCGCCTGGGTCTCCGCTTCCGTGAGGAGTTCGGTGAGGCGGAGGGCGAAGTGGGCGTCGCAGGGGTGGGGGGTGCCGGTGCGGGCCGCGGTGAGGAGGGCGGTGATCGCCTCGGTGTAGGCGGGCCGCGCGCCGTTCCAGGCCGGGAGGGTGGTGCTGCCCGCCGTGCCGTGGAGGGTGAGGGACGCGCCCGCCGCCGCCTTCGGGGCGCTCAGGGTGAGCGTGGCCGTGCTGCTCGCGCCCGTCGAGTGGCCGAGGATCAGGTGGTGGGTGTCGTCCGGGCCCTTCGCCGCCCGCACCCGGGTGACGTCGCCGAGGATCGGGACGAGGACCGAGAGGACGTGGGGGCCGACGTCCCAGAGGCCGCCCCTCTCGCGGCGCCAGGGGCTCGCCGCGTACGGGCTGTCGGCGCCGGGGCCGTACAGGGAGCCGAGCCAGCGGGCCTCGGCCACGTACCAGCCGCCCGTCGCCCGCTGCTCCTCGATCCAGCGGGCCGTCTCCGGGGCGAAGCGCAGGGTGCAGAAGACGATCGAGGCGACGCCCGTCTCCGTCACCGCCTCCGTGACCTCGCGGGCCGCCTCGACCGTGGTCGCCAGCGGCTTGTCGAGGAGGAGGTGGCGGCCGGCCCGGGCGGCGCGGGCGGCGAGCGGGGCCTGGACGTCCGGCGGGAGGGCGAACGCGACGGCGTCGCAGGCGTCGAGGAGGGCGTCCAGGTCGTCGTACGCGCGCGTGCCGTGGGCCGCGGCCAGTTCGGCGGCGGCCTCCGGGCGGCGGCCCCACACCCCGGCGAACTCGACGCCCTCGTGGGCGGCGAGCGCCGGGGCGTGGGTGCGGGCGGCCCAGGGGCCGGTGCCGAGGAGGCCTATGCGGGGACGGTCGGGGAGGGTGGTGCTGTTGTCGGGCATGGGAGCAGTCTGCCGTGGGGGCGGGGGGCCGCGGGAATGCGGTGGCGGTCGGGGGGCCGTGGCGTCTAGCGTGCTCGGGTGCCGGCCGCGGGACTTCGGTACGACTTCCGATACCTGCCTTGTAAAGCAACGTCTTCGCTGATCGTGCTCCCTCTCCCCGGCCGGCACCCCGACACGCGAAAGACAGGGGGGCGCCGTGTCCGAGCTCGTCGCCGCGGAGGACGTGCTGCTGTTCGTCAACGCGGCCGTGACCGCCACCGGACAGCGGGAGTTCCGCTCCTCCGCCGCCGAGCAGCGGCTGTCGCTCGCCTTCCTGCACGAGTACGTACGGGTCAACTACCGGCCGCTGTACGCCGCCTGCCTCGCGCTCGACATCAACGACCACAACGCCGCGCTCGTCGTCGAGCAGCTGCTGCGCACGCCCGGCGAGGCCGGGGACGGCGAGGGGCGGCTCGTCGCGGCCCGGCTGGCGCGGATGGCGCCGCAGCGGGTGTACCGGCTCTTCGGGCGGCTGCGGGAGGCCGGCGTGAACAACCGGCGCACGCGCGCGATCGTGCGGGAGTGGCTGGCCGCCCGGCCCGATCCGGCGCTCGACGCCGTGAAGTACCGGGCCGGGGTGAAGGCCGCCCTCAAGCACGCGCACGTGCCGCCGGCCGACGCCGAGACCGGCGACTTCCTCTTCGCGCCCGGGCGCCGGGTGCGGTACGAGAACCGGACCCTGGAGGCGTACCGGCGGGCCCACTTCGCCGAGGAGGCGCTGTACGAGCTGCCGTTCACGGTCGCCGAGGGGTTCGCGGCGAAGCACGGGGTGGCGCGGGAGGTGTTCCTGGAGCGGATCGCGCCCCGGATGACCCGGCTCGAACGGCTGCGGAGCGAACGGGCCGCCGGCCGGGCCGCCGGCGCCTCCGACCTGGCCGTGATGCCGCTGACCCGGCTCGCGCTGTACGTCCTCGCGCTGCCGTTCGCCGAGCGGGCGGAGCGGCGGGCCGAGCTGACCGGGGTGCTGCGGGCGGCGGCGCGGCGGGCGGCGGGGCCGTACGCGGGGAGCTGGGGGCGGGTCGCGGCCGTCCTCGACGACAGCTTCTCCTCGTCGGGTTCGGCGGTGAAGCGGCGCCGGCCGCTGGCGGTGGCGCTCGGCTGCCACTTCCTCCTGGAGGCGCTGGCGGCCCCGGGGGCGTACACCGGTCTGTGGACCTCGGGCGGTACGGATCCGCTGCTGGTCAGGCCGTACGGGCCCACTCCGCTGGGGCTGCGGATCCTCGACGCGCTGGACGGCCGGCCCGAGCGGCTCGTGATCGTCTCGGACGGCTGGGACAACGCGCCGCCGGGCCTGGCGGGCGAGGTGCTGCGGGTGTGGCGGTCGCGGCTCGACCCGGAGCGGCGGACGGCGGCCGTGCACGTGAACCCCGTATACGACGCCGGGGTGTTCGACGTGCGCCGGCTTGGGCCCTCGGTGCCGGCGGTCGGTATCCGGGACGCGGAGGACCTGCCGGCGCTGGTGGAGATCGCCGGGTTCGCCGAGGGGCGGACCGGGCTGACGGAGCTGCGCGCCTATCTGGACCGGCGGGTGGCGGACTTCCTGGCGGGGCACGAGAAGGGGGTGGGGCGGTGACCCGGATCGATCTCACCGGGCTCGGTGTGCGGGCCGCGCAGGTGTGGGGCGGGATCCGGCTCGTGCCGCTGGTGCGGGAGGAGCCGGTCGAGGGGCTGCGGCTGCGCCGGGAGGTGTACGACGCCGTGGGCGCGCCCGTGGACGTCGGCGACGGCACCGTCTGCACCTCCTACGTCCCGCACGGCTTCGTCGCCGACCGGTCGGGGACGGGGCGGGAGGAGGAGGCGGCGTACGGCACCCGGCTCGGGGACGCGCCGCGGGCCGCCGTGCCGCTGCGCGCCCCGCACCACCGGCTCGCCAAGCGGCGGCGCGGCGAGCGGCGGGTGCGCTTCCTGCCGCTCCACCTCGCCCTGGACGGCTACCTCTCGCTGCACTTCGGCGGGCCGTCGGTGCTGTGGGAGGAGTGGTCGCGGCAGGCGCTGCGGCGCGGTCTCCCGCCGCGGGCGGAGGCGGCGTACGCGGGCGTGGACGTGCCGGGGCTCGCGGAGGCGCTGCGGGTCTTCGAGGTGCACCCGGGCCAGTGCGGGGTGCTGGTGTACGCGGCGGACGCGCTGGCCGCGGCCTTCGTCGTCCCGCATCCGGAGGACTACCGGCTGCTGCATCCGACACTGGTGGAGGACCTGTACGGCGAACTGGTGCACCAGTACGCGCACTACGGGGCGCCGGTGCCCGAATTCACGGCCCGGATCCGGGACGGCGCCGACGGCATCCGGAACCTCGCGGACCTGCGGGCGGCGGCCCGGGAGCAGGAGCGGCGCTGGGCGGTGGCGCACGACGGGCTGATGGCGCGGGACCTCCTGGAGACGCCGTACGCCTTCGAGCGGGCGTACCGGACGGGGTCCTTCTCCCTGTACCGCTTCCTGCCGCCGTTCCTGCGGGACGGGCGGGAGCAGCACATCGGCGAGCTGATCACCGACCACAAGGGGCGGACGGCCTACCTGAAGACCTTCCGCCTCTCGGACGCGCAGGTCAGAAGGGGTTACCTGCTCCGCCGGCTGGCGTCCCGCGACTGGCACCTGGGCCGGACGGCCGAGGAGCTGGGCATCTCGGGCGAGGAGCTGGTCCGCCGGATCCGGGCGGCCGGTTTCGGCCCGCTGCTCGACGCGCACGGGCTCGCACGGGCGGCGCGCGTATCACAGGAAGGCTGAGTAACACGGGGTTCACAAACGGGCAACCGTCGGGAAATCCCGTGTTGCGAAGCTGCGGTCACACGAAAGGCGCCATGGGCGGCGGGCCGGGCCACCGGTTGGTTGTCCGGCGCCGCCCCGCAGCTTCTCGCAGCGCCGCGAGCCGCCGCGGACGACACCCGCAGCAGCACGCCACGCCCTAAGGATGACCCCGTGACCTTCAAGGCTGAGTACATCTGGATCGACGGCACCGAGCCGACCGCGAAGCTTCGTTCCAAGACGAAGATCATCGCGGGCGAGGGCCGGGCGCTGGCGGAGCTGCCGATCTGGGGCTTCGACGGTTCCAGCACCAACCAGGCCGAGGGTCACGCGTCGGACCGCGTCCTCAAGCCGGTCTTCTCCTGCCCGGACCCGATCCGCGGCGGCGACGACATCCTGGTGCTGTGCGAGGTCCTCAACACGGACATGACCCCGCACGCCTCCAACACCCGCGCCGCGCTCGCCGAGGTCGCCACGAAGTACGGCGCGCAGGAGCCGATCTTCGGCATCGAGCAGGAGTACACCTTCTTCGAGGGCACCCGTCCGCTCGGCTTCCCGGTCAACGGCTTCCCGGCCCCGCAGGGCGGCTACTACTGCGGCGTCGGCGTGGACGAGATCCACGGCCGTCCGATCGTCGAGGCGCACCTGGAGAACTGCCTCACGGCCGGTCTCGGCATCTCCGGCATCAACGCCGAGGTCATGCCCGGCCAGTGGGAGTTCCAGGTCGGCCCGCTGTCCCCGCTGGAGGTCTCCGACCAGCTGTGGATCGCCCGCTGGCTGCTCTACCGCACGGCCGAGGACTTCAACGTCGCCGCGACGCTCGACCCGAAGCCGGTGAAGGGCGACTGGAACGGCGCGGGCGCGCACACCAACTTCTCCACGAAGGCGATGCGCGAGGGTTACGACGCGATCATCACCGCCTGCGAGTCGCTGGGCGAGGGCTCGAAGCCGCTCGACCACGTCAAGAACTACGGCGCCGGCATCGACGAGCGCCTGACGGGCCTGCACGAGACCGCCCCGTGGGACGAGTACTCCTACGGCGTCTCGGACCGCGGCGCCTCGGTCCGCATCCCGTGGCAGGTCGAGCAGGACCAGAAGGGCTACATCGAGGACCGCCGCCCGAACGCGAACGTCGACCCGTACGTGGTGACCCGCCTCATCGTGGACACCTGCTGCGAGGCGCTCGCGAAGGCCGGCCAGGTCTGATCGCCCGTCAGTTTCCGTGAGGTGCCCGCCGGTTCGCCCGGCGGGCACCTTTTCGTGTGCCGGGTGCCGGGCGTCTCGTCCCGTGGGCTTCCCTTCGCTCTGGCGTTCCCTCGGAGCGGAACGACAGCGCGCGGGGTCGCCATGGCCTTGAGCCGTTCCGGCCTTCCCGTCAGCACCACGACTACGACCGGTGCTGCCGGCGCGTGAGGAACGCGTCGGCCCTCCGAAACCCCGACCGGAGACCTGTCCGGTCCGCGGCCTTCGGCCGACGCGCGGCGGATCGCCACCGTCGACGGGGGGCATCCGTACCGGGTGCACACCCGCGACCAGCTGGTGCAGACGGTGCGGGGGTACGGGCACGTGGGCGACGGGCGGACGGTCGACGTCCACGTGGCCCGGCTGCGCCGCAAGTTGGGCGCCGAGCACCGCCGCACGATCCAGACCGTGCGGCGGGCCGGCTACAAGTACCTGCCCTGGCCCCGGCTGCCAGGCCCTCGGCCTAGCGCGTCCTCGCCCGCCGGATCCGGATCCGGTTCCGGTTCCGGGTCACCAGGGCGAGGACGAGTTCGGCCGCGAGGAGCACCAGCAGGCTGAGCCCGAGCAGCGGGACGAACCAGCCGAGGAGCGCGGCCGCTGCCGCGAGCGGCAGCAGGAGTGTCACCGGCAGCTTCCGCCAGGCGGCCCGGCCGACCGGGCGGCGGGGGCGGCGCAGCCACCACATGCGGTAGCCCCAGAGGATCATCAGGGCGAGCGCGAGGGCGAGCGCGGCGAGGGCCAGCTGGTTGAACAGGCCCAGGAAGACGCCGGTGTGGGCGTCGATGCCGATCCTGGTCAGCTTCGCGAGGAGCGGGTACTCGGCGAAGTCGAGCCGGTCGAGGACGGTGCCGTCGGCCGGGTCCACGGCGACCTGGTCCAGTTCGACCGGGAACTGCTTGTCGGTCTCCTTGACCACGTAACCGCGGCCGTCGGCGGGCAGCGTGACGGCTATCGAGGCGCTGTCGATCCCGGCGGCGCGGGCGGCGTCGACGGCCCGGTCGACGCCGATGTCGGCGGTGGGCGGCGCCGGGGCGGGGTCGGCCGGCTGGTGGCCGGGGCCGTGACCCGCGTGCTCGCCGCCCGCGACGCCGGCCGTGCCTGCCGAGAGGGTGGGGGTGGCGCCGCCGAGACCGTCCTGGAGGGCGCCGATGTTCTCGCCGGCGTACCGGGACCAGGTCAGGCCGGTCGCGGAGAGCAGCAGCAGGCCGAGGGCGGCCCAGAGGCCGACCGAGCCGTGCCAGGAGAGGGTGCGGCGGCGGGACCTGGGGCCGCGCTCCGGCAGCAGCAGCGCCCGCCGCCTGGTGCGGCGCCGGGCGAACCAGAGGGCGAGGCCGCCGAGGACCAGCACGAAGAGCCAGCTCGCGGCGAGTTCGCTGTAGATCCGGCCGGGTTCGCCGAGGTGGAGGTCGCGGTGCAGGCCGTCGATCCAGGTGCGGAGCGGCAGGGCGCCGCTGCTGCCGTAGCTGGGCAGCCGTCCGCGCACGTCGCCCGTGTACGGGTCGACGAAGACGGCGAGCGAGGTGCCCTCGGGGGCGTCGGGGTCGGCCATCAGGACGCGGGTCGTCGCGCCCGGTTCGGCGCCCGGCCACACGGCGGTGACGGTGCCGTCCGGGTTCGCCGCACGGGCGATGCCGACCTGCCGGTCCAGCGGGAGGACGGTGTCGCCGACCGGCACGGAGAGCTCGTGCGCGTACGCGACCTTCTCCGCCTGGAAGGACAGCGCGTAGAGCAGCCCGCTGAGCGCGGCCACGAGGAGGAAGGGCGCGGTGAGCAGCCCGGCGGTGAAGTGGAGCCGGAGGAGGAGGGGACGGAGGGCCGTCCAGGCGGTGGGGCGCGAGGGCGGGGAGGGCGGGGAGGGCGGGGTGCCGGCCGCACCGGCCGCGCCGAAGGTTTCGGCCGGGTCGATCGCGTCGATCGCGCCAGTCGCGTCGACCGCGCTGGGGCGGGGCGGTGGGGAGGCCGGGTTGACGGCCGCTTCGGCCGCGTCCGCCGCGCCGGGGCGGGACGGTCGGGAGGCCGGGTTGACGGCCGCTTCGGCCGCGTTCACCGCGCCGGGGCGGGACGGTCGGGAGGCCGGGTTGACGGCCGCTTCGGCCGCGTCCGCCGCGCCGGGGCGGGACGGTCGGGAGGCCGGGTTGACGGCCGCGTCCGCCGCGCCGGGGCGGGGCGGTGGGGAGGTTGGCTTCTCGGTCGTGTCGGGGCGTGCGGGGTCGTCGATGGGCATGGGGGTCCTCGGAGGCTCGTGTGGGGCCGGTGGGGGCCTGCTGTCGGGCAGGGGGAAGCGGCCCCCGGCGGTGTCAGACGAGTGGGCCGAGGGCCGTGGCGCGGGTGCGGGGGCGGTGGGGTGGTCCCCGTCGGGAGAGGACGGAGGCGAGGACGACGACGTGCGGCCGCCGGGCGGTCCGGCGCGGCCGGCGCACCGGGCGACGCGGGTCGCCGGGGGCGGCGACGGGCCCGGGCGGGGCGGCGAACAGCCGCCGGAGCGGCCTGGTCGCGCCCTCCGCCAGCGCGAAGAACGCGGCCTCGCCGCGCGCCAGCCACAGGCCGCAGACCAGTGCGGCCAGCAGGTGGGCGGCGAGCATTCCGACGCCTCCGTCGAGGAGTGTGTCGGGGGTGGCGGCTGTGGTGCCGTGCGCCGCGTGCGTCCCGTGGCCCGTCGCCGGCGCCTGGTGGGCGCCCGTCAGGGAGAAGGTGGCGTGCAGGGCGGCCTGGGCGGCCGGCATGCCGGCGGCGCAGGCGAGCGGGCCGCGGCGGCGGCCGGCCGCGCACCAGGCGCCTGCGGTCGTGACGGCGAAGGCGGCGAGGAGGGTGCGCGGGGCGAGTGCATGGACAGACATGGATGAATGCCCTACTGCGGCCAGAATGACGCACACCACCGCGAACAGGGCGGCTCTCAGGGCGCGCAGCGGCGAGTGGGGGTGCGTCATCGGGGACATGCTGTCACCCGTCCGCATCACCGGACAGACCGCCTCCCGGTGGTACGGAACGGACTACTCCGCCTGCTGGTGCCGAGTGGGGATCCGGCCGTTACGGTCGGGAGAGAGTGCCCTGTCCCCTCGGAGGAGTACCGCCCATGCCCGCGATCGCCGCCGCCTCCGTCGCCAACCTCCGGGACCTCGGCGGAGTGCCGCTGGGGGACGGGCGGTCGGTGCGGGGCGGCCTGGTGCTGCGGTCGGCGCAGCTGGACCGGCTGGAGCCGGACGAGGCCGCGGTGGCGGGGCTGAAGCTGCGGACCGTCGTCGACCTGCGGACCGCCGCCGAGCGCGCCGACCGGCCCGACCGGCTGCCGGACGGCGCCCGGCTGCTCGTCGCGGACGTGCTCGCCGACCACCTGGCGGCGAGCGGGCTGCCGCCGGCCGCGCGGCTGAAGACGCTGCTCACCGATCCGGCGCTCGCCGAGCAGCACCTCGGGGGCGGGCGGATCATCGAGGCGATGCGGGGCACCTACCGGGCCTTCGTCGGCAGCCCCTCCGCCCGCGCCTCCTACCGCGCCCTGCTCGTCGAGCTGGCGACGCCGGGCGCCGGGCCGCTGCTCTTCCACTGCACGGCCGGCAAGGACCGTACGGGCTGGGCGGCGACGGTGGTGCTCGCGCTGCTCGGCGCGGACGAGGCGACGGTGCGGGAGGAGTACCTGGCGGTGAATCCGGCGGTGCGGCACGCGTTCGCGCCGCTGATCGAGGGCTTCGTCACCCAGGGCGGCGACCCCGACCTGGCGCTCGCGATGATCGGCGTCCTGCCGGAGTACCTGGACGCGGGCCTTGAGGAGGTCGCGGAGCGGCACGGTTCGATGGAGGCGTACGTACGGGACGGGCTCGGGGTGCCGGACGCGACGATCGCGCTGCTCCGGGAGCGGTTGACGGTGTACGCGGCCTGAAACGGCGCGCGGGAGGCGGCGGCGCGCGCCGCCCGGGCCCGGCCTGCCTGGGGTGACCATCGCAAGAATCGCTCGTTCTGCTGAACGTGAGCACCCAGGATCTCGTTCCCTCGCCCGTGGGCCCCGTCGACGTCGAGCAGGCCGAGGCCGCCCTCGTCGAGCGCTATCCCCGGCTCGTACGCATCGCCTATCTGGTCCTGCCGCCGACGATGGGCCGCAAACGGCGGGTGCTGACCGCGCACGCGCTGGTGCAGCGGGCGCTGCCGCGCCGGCGGGTGCCGGGGCCCGCCGTACCGGAGCCCCGGCGGCCCGAGGACGCGGTGGATCCCGGGTACGCGTACGTGCGGGGCGAAGTGCTGCGGCAGGCGCTTGTCGCCGGGCTGCCGCTGCGGCGGCTCGCCGTGCCGCGCCGGGCGCAGTTGCCGCCGCTGCTGCCGCAGGTGTGGGGGCTGCGGTTGTTCCCCCGGGCCGGCGGGGCGGACGAACTCGCCCTGGACCAGCTGCTCGCCCGGCTCTCCGCCCCGGCCCGCGCCGCGTACGTGCTGCGCGGCCTGGAGCGGCAGGGCGACGCGGAGGTCCTCCGGGTGCTGGCCGTGGCGGGCGCCCGGGATCCGGAGGCGGCCCTCGCCGAACTGGCCGCGCTGGAGGAGACGGAGGCGCCCGAGGAGGGCGAGGGCCTCGCGGCCGGCGGGCCGGAGGGCCGCCCCGAGGGCCCCACCGCCGGCCCGGGTCGCTCCGGCGAGCACTCCGGCAAGCGCCCCGGCGAGCGCCCCGACCGGGTGGGCGGACAGGCCGGGCCCGGTCGCACCCGCGGCGGCGGGCCGCTGGGGGCGGCCGGCACGCCGGCGACGGGGGCCGCGGCGGGGACCGGAGGTACCGGGGCGGGCGCCGTCTCCGGGACCGGCGGGATCGGAGATACCGGGGCGGGAGGTGCCGGGGCGGGCGCCGTCTCCGGGACCGGTGGGACCGGCGGGGCGAGGGCCGGAGACACCGGGGCGAGGGATGCCGGGACCGGCGGGGCCGGCGGCGTGCCGCGCGCGGAATCGCGGCCCGGTGGCGACGGGGTCGGGGACCGGGCGGCGCGCCGGCGTCTCAGTGGGGCCTCGTTGCTCGAATCGGCCGAGTTCGACCCGTGCACGCTGCAGGCGCGGCCCGGGGATCTGTTGCGGCGGCGGCAGCACGGGCGGGCGGTGCTCGTCGGGGTGGTGGCGCTGCTGGTGTGCGGGACGCTGCTCGGGCTGCCGGGTGACGGGTGGGGCAGAAACGGTGCTGCGGCGCCGAGTTACGCCCGTAACCCCGCCGCCGAGGCGGCGCTCGACCCGGCGAAGGTGAAGCGGGTCGCGCCGGCCGTCTGGCCCGGCGCCGTACGGCGGGACTTCTCGGTGTGGCCGGCGCGCGGGGAGCTCGCCGGGGACGCGCCGCTGCTGCGGCGGGCGCTCGCGGTGTGGGCGCGGCCCGGCGGGGCGGTGGCGTCCTCGGCGACGCCGGGCACGCCGGTCGGGCCGCCGATGGGGCCGCCGCAGCTGCTGTTCGCGGGGCGGGTGGACGCGGCCCGGGTGGTGCTGTTCCACGACGGGCTGCGGATCGTGCGGTACGCCGAGCCGGTGGAGGGGACGGCCGGCGCCGCGCTCGACTTCGCCCGTACCGACGGCGCGGAAGGGCCCGGCGCGAGCGCGGTCGTGGTGACGCGGGCGGCGGGCAACGTGCGGTATCTGACCGCGCCGTGGGTGACCGGGACGGCCGTACGGGATCTACTGATGCCCGCCAAGGAGCCGTGGGCGCTGGGGCGGGACGGGCACGGGGTGACCGACGCGGTGCCGAGCCCCGCACTCGCGAAGGAGTGCGCGCGGTGGAACACCCTCCAGGTGACGGACGACTCCGGCGGCCGGCTGCTCGGCGACCTCGGCGAGCTGGTGCCGGCCCGGCTGCTGTGGGGGCCGCCCGGCGCGCCCGTGGACGCCACGGGCCGCGAGGCGCGGGCGGTCTGGGCGCGGACGGCGTGCCAGCTGACGACGGTCCTCGGGCAGGGGGTGGGCTCGGTGCGGGCCTGGCGGTTCGCCCGGCAGCCGCTGCCGGAGGGCGCGGGGCGGGCGGCCTGGGTGTGCACCCGGGCGGAGACCTGGCGGGGCACCGGCAGCCGGGTCCTCGCCCAGTTCCTGCCGCCGGACCCGAAGGTCCCGGCCGCGCTCGCCTCCCGTGCGCAGGACGCGCCCGCGTGCGGGCTGCGGGAGCCGAGGGTGCTGGCCGGGGCGTTGTGGCAGGCGCCGGCCGGCGGCTGGTACGTGCTTGCCGCGGGCGGCCCTGACGTGGCGTCGGTGCGGGTCGAGGGCGGGGTCACGGCCCGGGCCGCGGGGCCGGTCCTGGCGGCGAAGGCGCCGGCGGGCGCCCGCGCGGAGCTGAGCGCGACGTTGAAGGACGGCCGCCGGATGCCCGCCCTCCGCTGAACCCGGACGCCCGGGAGGGGACGAGCTCGCGCTCGCAACCCTTCCGCCGTCCCCCGCCCCCCGGCTGAGCCGAGCGCGACCCTGAAGGACGGCCGCCGGATGCCCGCCCTCCGCTGAACCCGGACGCCCGGGAGGGGACGAGCCCGCGCCCGTACTCCCTCCCCCGTACCCCGGCTGAACCCGGACGCGCGGGAGGGGCAGGCCCGCGCCCGTAGCCCTCCCCGGACGCCCGCGACGGGGCGGGGCCCCACGCCCGTAGCCCTCGCCCAAAAAGCGTCTGCACGAGTCTGTTCCCCGTGCTTACTCCTCAGTACATTGACGTCATGTCTAATACGCAGCCTGCACCGGTGGCGTCGGAGCACGTCGAGCTCAAGGCGCGCAAGGTCGCCTTCGACTGGCGGGAGACACCTCTCCACTGGGTTCCCGGCGACCCCTTCACCACGCACACGATCAACGTGCTGCACCTGCTCCTCCCGGCCGGGGAGCGGTGGTTCGTGCACGTCTACCAGCAGGCGCTGCCGTACATCACCGACGACCGGCTGCGCGAGGACGTCATCGGCTTCATCGGGCAGGAGGCCGTGCACTCGCAGGCGCACGACGACGTGCTGCCGCACCTGCGCGGGCAGGGGCTCGACCCGACGCCGTACACCGCGCAGGTCGACTGGTTCTTCGAGAAGCTGCTCGGCGACCGGACGCTGCCGCCGGGCCGGGCCCGCCGCTGGTGGCTGATGGAGCGGGTCGCGCTGATCGCCGCGATCGAGCACTACACCGCCTTCCTCGGCGACTGGGTGCTCAACGCCGAGGAGCTCGACCGGCGGGGCGCCGACCCGATGATGATGGACCTGCTGCGCTGGCACGGCGCCGAGGAGGTCGAGCACCGGGCGGTCGCCTTCGAGCTGTTCATGCACCTCGACGGCGGCTACCGGCGCCGCGCCCGCACCTGGGCGCTCGCCTTCGGCGCGCTGGTCTTCCTCTGGCAGCGCGGGGTCCGCTTCTTCCTGGAGAACGACCCGAGCCTGCTCGACCCCAAGGCGTCCTGGGCGGACTTCTACCGCAGGGGCCGCGAGGGCGTGCTGCCCGCCACCCCGGACGTGCTGCGCTCGATACCCCGCTACCTGAGCCGCGCCTACCACCCCTCCCAGGAGGGTGACACCGCGCAGGCCGTCGCCTACCTCGCCTCCTCCCCCGGCGCCAACGGAGGCCGCTGATGGCCCGGTTCACCACCGTCGCGCTCGTCGCCGGCGCCGCGCTCCTCGTCCGCCGGGCGGTCCGCTCGCGGATGACGACCGCGCCGCTGTGGCCGATGCCGTCCCTGGAGACGCCGGTCTCCGGGTACGGGCGCGGGGCGACCGTCCCGCGCCGGGTGCTCGTCACCGGCCGGGCCGTCCCCGCCGAGGGCGTCGTCGAACTGCGCCTGGAGGGCGAGCGGTTGCCGTCCTGGGAGCCCGGCGCCCACATCGACGTCGTGCTTCCCTCCGGGCAGGTGCGGCAGTACTCGCTCTGCGGCGACCCGGCCCAGGCCGGCGTCTACCGGATCGCGACCCGGCTCATCGAGGAGGAGCGGGGCGGCCGGGGCGGCTCGCGCGAGGTGCACGAACAGCTCCACGAGGGCGCCGAGATCGAGATCCGGGGACCGCGCAACCGCTTCCCGCTGGTCGACTCCCCCGCGTACGCCTTCGTCGCCGGCGGCATCGGGATCACCCCGGTCCTGCCCATGGTCAGGGCCGCGGAGGCGGCGGGCGCGGACTGGCGGCTCGTGTACTGCGGACGGTCCCGCGCCTCGATGCCGTACCTGGCCGATCTGCTCCGTCTCGGCGGGGACCGGGTGACGGTGGTCGCGGAGGACGAGGACGGGTATCCGGACCTGTCCTTCCTGGCGCAGGTGCCGGCCGAGACGCAGGTCTACTGCTGCGGCCCCGACGGGCTGATGGACGCCGTCTCCGCCGCGCTGCCGGAGGGCCGTACCGCCCGCCTGGAGCGCTTCTCGGCGCTCGCCCCGGCCGGCGGCACCGCCTTCGAGGTCGAACTCCGGCGCTCCGGGCGGACGGTGGCCGTCGCCGCCGACCGGTCGGTGCTCGCGGCCGTACGGGAGGAGGTGCCGGGCCTCATGTACTCCTGCACGCAGGGCTTCTGCGGCACCTGCCGGCAGACCGTTCTGGAGGGCGAGGTCGACCACCGGGACGAGCTGCTCACCGACGCGGAGCGGGCGGACTCGATGCTGATCTGCGTGTCGCGCTGCGCCGGGAAGAAGCTCGTCCTGGATCTCTAGGACGTCCGGGGCTCCGGGGCGTCCGGGGCCCTGGGTGTCCGTGGCTCTGGGCGTCCGTGGCTCTGGGCGTCCGTGGCTCTGGGGCGTCAGGGCAGGATCAGCCAGTCGAAGGCGAGGGCGGCCGCGAGGCCGCCCACGAGCAGCCAGGTGCCGAGCCGGGTACGGCCGTTGCGGGCCAGCTCGATGACGATCCCGCAGAGGATCATCGCGAGGCCGTAGACGCCGACGACCAGCACGGAGGTGCGGCTCGCGAGGCGGATCACCAGGATCACGCCCATCGCCACCAGCAGGACCGAGGCGGCCGCCACGCGCAGCCGTCTCGCCTGCTTGGGCGTCATGCCCTCGCCGGGCGCGGGCTCCTCCGGCTCCTCGTCCGGCTCCTCCGGTTCCCGCTCCTCCGCTGCGGCGTCGGGCTCGGGCTTCTCGGGGTTCTCGGCGGCCGGGGTGTCCTGGTCGGAAGCTGTCATGGACGAGGAGCGTAACGGACCCCGATAGGCTGTTCGTATGACGACCGGTGTGCGGCGCAGGATGGGCGTCGAGGAGCGCAAGCAGCAGCTGATCGGGGTGGCCCTCGAACTCTTCAGCAGCCGCTCCCCCGACGAGGTCTCCATCGACGAGATAGCCGCCGCCGCGGGCATCTCCCGGCCGCTGGTCTACCACTACTTCCCCGGCAAGCAGAGCCTGTACGAGGCGGCGCTGCGGCGCGCGGCCGACGAGCTCGCGGCCCGCTTCCTGGAGCCGCCGCAGGGCCCCCTCGGGGCGCGGCTGCTGCGGGTGATGGGCCGGTTCTTCGACTTCGTCGACGACCACGGGCCCGGTTTCGCGGCGCTGATGCGGGGCGGTCCCGCGGTGGGTTCGTCGACGACCAACGCGATGATCGACGAGGTGCGGCAGGCCGCGTACGAGCAGATCGTGGCCCATCTCGGGGTGGCGGAGCCGTCGCCGCGGCTCGAACTGGTCGTGCGGTCCTGGGTGTCGCTCGCGGAGTCGACGGCGCTGCTGTGGCTGGACGGGCGGCGGGTGCCGCGCGCGGAGCTGGAGCGGAAGCTGGTGCACGACTTCGCGGCGCTGACGGCGGTGAGCGCGGTCCACGACGAGCAGACGGCGAAGGTGCTGACGGCGGTGCTCGCCGAGGAGCCGGCGGACGGTCCGTTCGCCGAGCTGGTGGGCCGGCTGCTCGAACTGGCGCCGCCGGCCCCCCTGCCCGCCGTGCCGGATCAGACCCTGCGGTAGGCCTTCTCCAGGTCGCGGACCTCGACGGCGAGGCGTACCCCTTCGGCGCCCTTGAGGTGCCGGTGCAGCAGGGCGAGCACGCCCTGCGCGAGGTGGGTCTTGAGCGCGTCGGTCCGCCCGGAGGCGAAGGCGATCTCGACGTTGACCATCGCGGCGTCGGTGGTGCCGTCGGCGACGAAGGTCTCCGCGACCTCCCGGAAGCGGGTCTTGCAGTTGCCGACGGAGGTGCTGACGGTCTCCGCGACGAGGCCGTGGAGGTCGAGCGCGAAGGCCCGCCGGTCGAAGGGGACGGAATGGTCGACGGTGATCTGCGGCATGACGGCCTCTCGTGCTCGTACGGGGTGTCCGGCCACAGCGTCACCACGGAGGTCCCGGCCGCACAAGGACGGCCGGGACCTTCGCGACGACTTGGTCAGGTCGTGGCGGCCTTGAAGACGGCGACCGTGCGGGCCGGGACCGTGAAGGTGCCCGAACCGGCCTCGTACGAGGCGGACCTGGTCACGGCGTCGGAGCCGTTCGCCTGGACGGGGTGCAGGCCGTAGGCCGTGCCGGCCAGGGCGGCGACCGTCTGCTCCGCCTCGCCCGGGGTCGCGTTGAAGACGACGACGAGGTCGCCGAGGCGCATGGTGATCACGCCCGGGGTCTCGTCCTTCCCGGAGAGCGGGAAGGAGAGGGCGGACTGCACCTGTCCGGCCGTGGCCAGCGAGAAGCCGGGCTCGGTGGCGCGGATCCTCTGGAGGTCCCGGTAGGCGGCGGAGGCGCCGTCGATCTCGTTGCAGCCGACCGTCAGGTCGGGGTGGGTGAGGAGCGGCTTGGCGTAGCCCCACTTGGCCTTGTTGTCGGCGGCCGGCGGGAGGCCGATGCCGAAGCCGTTGCCGTCGCGGCAGTCCCAGTGGATCGCGTTGAACCAGTCGCCGCTGTCGTAGGAGTTGCGGTCGAGGGACTTGGAGCGGAGCAGGTCGGTGCCGGCCTGGGAGAGCGCCGGGCCCTGGGAGAGGGTGGCGGTGGCCATGGCGAGGACCTGCATGCGGGCCCGGTCGGCGGCGGAGGTGCCGGCCGGGAGCTTGAAGGCGAGGGCGTCGTAGAGGGTCTCGTTGTCGTGGGCGTCGGCGTAGGCGAGGGCGTCGCCGGGGACGGCGGCGTAGCCGGCCGGGGCGCCGTTGTAGTCGACCTCGGAGCCCTTGACCGCGCGCCCGGAGGTGTCGGTGAAGGAGTACGAGGCCAGGTTGCCGCTCAGGCCGACCTTGATGAGGTCCTGGTAGTGCAGGAGGCGGGCCTTCTGCTGCTCCGGGGTGCCGTTGGCGGTGGAGGCGTTGGGGTCGGTGTAGAGGCCGGAGGCGAAGCCCTGGACGCCGGGGTCCTCGTCGAAGGGGCCGCCGCCGCGGACGGCGTCGCGGGCCCGGTCGGAGAAGGTGGCGATGCCGGTGCCGGCCATGTTCTTCTGGGTGGCCTGGACGAAGCGGGCGTCGTCGGCGATCTCGCCGAAGTTCCAGCCCTCGCCGTAGAGGACGATCGCCTTGCCGTCGACGCCGTCCTTCTCGACGGTCAGGGCGTCGAGCGCCGCGCGGACGGCGAGGATGTTCTCCTTGGGGTGGTGGCCCATGAGGTCGAAGCGGAAGCCGTCGACCTTGTACTGCTTCGCCCAGGTGACGACCGAGTCCACGACGAGCTTGCCCATCATGGCGTTCTCGGGCGCGGTGTTGGCGCAGCAGGTGGAGGTGGCGACGGTGCCGTCGTCCTGGAGGCGCTGGTAGTAGCCGGGGACGATCCGGTCGAGGACGGACTTGTCGGACTGTCCGGCGGCGACGGTGTGGTTGTAGACGACGTCCATGACGGTGCGCAGGCCCTGGCCGTTGAGGGCCTGGACCATCCGCCGGAACTCGACCGTGCGGCGGGTGCCGTTCGGGTCGGTGGAGTAGGAGCCCTCGGGGACGGTGTAGTGCAGGGGGTCGTAGCCCCAGTTGTACGCGTCCTTGGCGGCGGCCTCGGCGACGCAGGCCTGCTGCTCCTCGGAGTCGGGGGCGTAGACCTTCAGGTCGCAGGCGGGTTCGGCCTGGTCGGACTTCTTCTCGGGGATGGTGCCGATGTCGAAGGCCGGGAGGAGGTGGACGTAGTTGGTGCCGGAGTCGGCGAGGGCCTTGAGGTGCTTCGAGCCCTTGCTGTCCTTGTCGGTGAAGGCGAGGAAGGTGCCGCGGTGGCCGGCCTCGGCGGTGGGGTCGGCGACGGAGAAGTCGCGGACGTGGAGTTCCTGGATGCGGGCGTCGCGCAGCGGCACGGCGGCCGGCTTCGCCAGGGTCTTCCAGCCGGCGGGGGCGAGCTTCGGGTCGGCGAGGTCGACGACGAGGCTGCGGGCGGAGTCGGCGGTGAGGGCGGTCGAGTAGGGGTCGGTGACGCGGTTCTCGACGAGCTTGCCGACGGTGGGCGCCCAGACCTTCACGACGTACCGGTAGGGCTTGCCGGTCCAGGAGCGGTCGCCGGTGGCGGACCAGACGCCGGTGGTGTGGTCGCGCCGCATGCGGACGGTCCTGCCGTCGAGTTCGAGGGCGACGGACTGGGCGGTGGGGGCCCACACGGAGAGGGTCGGCCGGCCGTGGCGGAAGACCGGGCCGAGGGCCCTGGTGGTGGCCTTCGCCGCGTACAGGTCGTCGAGGACGCCGGCGGTCTGCACGCCGGTGGCGGCGAGCAGGGCGCCGTTGGCGGCCCGCTGGGTGGCGAGGAGCTGGCCGCGCAGGGAGGCGCGGACGCGGTCGGCGTCGCGGGGGTCGACGGTGAAGGCGGGGTAGTCCTTGAGGTGCGGGAACTTCGCCTTCTGGGCGTCGGTGAGGCTGCCCGCGTTCAGCCGGAGCCACTGGCCTTCGCCGCTGAGGGCGCCGTCGGTGACGGTGATGCCGCCGTCGGGGGCGTAGACGAGCTGCTGGCTGGTGGAGTCGTTCGCCTTCACCTTCCAGACGACGGTGTTCCGGTCGATCCACTGGGCCTCGGCCTTGGAGAGGTCGAGGGCGGGGGCGCCGCCGGAGGTCGGCAGGAGGTGCTTGGGCTGTCCGGCGAGGAGCCAGATCTCGTGGCCGGTGGCGGCGAGGTCGAGGGACTGGTCGGTGGGGAGGTCCTTCTCGTCGCCCTTGTGGAGGATGTACGAGAGGGAGGTGGCGCCCTCGGCGAGCGGGACCTCGTAGACGGCGCCGTAGGCGTCGACGCGGGTCGGGAGGAGGGGCTTGGACCAGTCGGTGGGCTGGGCGGCGCCGGTCCACAGGTGGAGGCCCCAGCCGTCGTAGTTCCCGTCCGGGCGCTGGTAGTGGATGACGGCCTTGGTCTTGTCCGGGGCGGTCGGGGCCGGGTTGGTGTCGGACTGGCCGTCCTGGCCCTGGGTGATCCAGACCTCGCCGGTGCGGCCGAGCTGGATGGTGCGCCGGGGGCCGTCGGCGGTGCCCGCCTTCTCGACGGTGTACGCGACGGAGGAGGCGCCCTCGGGGACCTTGACCCAGGCGAAGGCGCCGAAGGCGTCGCGGCCGGTGAACGCGGCCTGCCGGCCCGCGGCGTCGAGGGTCCAGCCGTCGTAGTCGCCGTCCTCGCGCTTGTAGTGGACGATCGCGTACGGGCGCTCGACGGCGACGGGCTTCTCGGGCGCGGGGGGCGCGCCCGCGGTGGTGGCGGCGGTGGTGCTCGCGGTGTGTCCGGCGGCGTCGACGACGACGGCCTTGTAGCGGAGCGGGGTGCCGGCGGGGGCGGTCACGTGCTGGGTGACCTTGTAGGGGGCGTGGTCGGCGGTGCCGAGGGTCTGCCAGCGGCCGTTGCCGACCTGGGCGGCGAAGACGACGCGGCTGAGGGCGTCGCCGGTGACGTCGGCGGTGAGCTCGACGGTGCCGGTGGAGCCGGCGGCGGGGGCCTTGAGCGCGACGGTCGGCTTGCCGGTGACGGCCGGGAGGGGCCGGTCGGCCTTGAGGACGAGGGTGGAGAGGGCGGGGACGGTGACGGTGACCTCGCCGTCCTTCGCCGCGACGGCGCCCTGGCCGCCGTACAGGGTCCGGAAGGAGGCGGAGTCGACGGGGACGGAGACGGTCTTCGCCTCGGTGGAGCCGTTGGCGGCGACGAGGTACTCGACGCGCTGCTTCGCGTCGGTGCGGGAGGCGGCGTAGACGGAGCCTTCGGCGAGGCGCTCGCGCTGGACGCCGTCGCGGAGGGCGGGGTGTTCGCGGGTGAGCTTCGACAGGGCGGCGATCGACCGGTAGAGCGGGTGGCCGGTGTCGTACGCGTCGGTGTCGTGGCCGCGGTCGGTGCCGAGCCGGTCGTCGTCGAGGTAGTCGGCGACCTGAGTGGCGAAGAGGGGCTGGCGGGCGTCCTTGTCGCCGCCGGCGCCGGTGAAGCCCTGCTCGTCGCCGGAGTAGACCACCGGGTTGCCGCGGGAGAGGAACATCAGCTCGTTGGCGAGCGTGGCGCGGCGGACGAGTTCGGCGTCGGAGGCGTTCGGATTGTCCTGCTTCAGGAAGGTGCCGAAGCGGCCCATGTCGTGGTTGCCGAGGAAGGTGACCTGCTCGTAGGCGTTGGCATGGCGAGCGGTGTACTTGTAGTCCTCGGCGAAGACCTTGGCGAGGCGGTCGGCGCCGGAGCCCTGGGAGGCGAAGGCGCGGGCGGCGTCCTGGAAGGGGAAGTCGAGGGTGGCGTCGAGCCGGCCGCGGGTGACGTAGGGGGCGGTGACGGCGGTGTCGGCGGAGTAGACCTCGCCGAACATGAAGAAGTCCTCGCGGCCCTGCTGAGCGGCGTACTTGTCGAGGGCGGTGGCCCACTGGGTCCAGAAGTCGAGGTCGACGTGCTTGACGGTGTCGATGCGGAAGCCGTCGATGTCGAAGTCGCGGACCCACGTCTCGTAGATCTTCCGCATGCCCTCGACGACCTCGGGGCGCTCGGTCCACAGGTCGTCGAGGCCGACGAAGTCGCCGTACTCGGCGGACTCGCCCTGCCAGGTCGAGTCGCCGCGGCTGTGGTACATCGTCGGGTCGTTGAGCCAGGCGGGGACCTTGTCGCCGCTCCGCTCGACGGGGGTGTACGGGAAGGAGTCGGCGTCGACCTTCCCGATGGCGGCGCGGTCGTCGAAGGGGCGGCCGTCCTTGTCGAGGTAGGGGTAGGCGCCCTTGGGGCGGTAGCCGTACTTCTTCTCGGCGTAGTCGACGGTGTCGGCGGTGTGGTTGGTGATGACGTCGAAGAAGACCTTCATGCCCTTGGCGTGGGCGGCGGCGATGAGCTTCCTCAGGTCGTCGTTGGTGCCGAAGTGCGGGTCGACCTGGGTGAAGTCGGTGATCCAGTAGCCGTGGTAGCCGGCGCTGGCGTCCTTGCCCTCGCCCTGCACGGGCCGGTTCTTGAAGATCGGCGCCATCCAGATGGCGGTGGTGCCGAGGCCCTTGATGTAGTCCAGGCGCTGGGTGAGCCCCTTGAGGTCGCCGCCCTGGTAGAAGCCCTTGTCGGTGGGGTCGAAGCCGGTGGAGGTACGGCTGCCGGTGAGGCCGCCCTTGTCGTTGGAGGTGTCGCCGTTGGCGAACCGGTCGGGCAGCACGAAGTAGAACTGCTCGCGGGTGAGGTCCTGGCGGGCCGGTTCCGCGGCGAGGGTCCGGTCCGAGGGCGGGGCCGGCGGGCGGGGCGCGGCGGTCGCGGGCAGGGCCGGGACGAGGGCGGCGACGAGGGCGGCGGCGAGCGCCACGGCCGTTCGCTTGGGTATCACGGGGGCTCCCTGGAGGTACGGGAAGAGGGGGCCGCCCCGGTCGGGGCGGCCCTGCGGAGGGAGGGGGCTCAGCTCAGCTCAGCTCGGCTCAGCTGCGGAAGGTGTCGTTCAGGACGACCTGGCCGGAGGCGGGGACGGTCGCGGTGCGGTTGGCGCCGGACTCCCAGGTGACGTTCCCGGCCGCGTCCTTGCGGATGTACTTGTACTCGAAGGACGTTCCGGCGGGCAGGTTCACCGTCAGCTTCCACACCGGGTAGGTGGCGGGGTCGAGCTTGAGGGCGGCGGCCGGGGCCCAGTTGCCGAGCTCGGCGCGGTTGCCGACCACGTGGATGTTCTGGCCCATCGCGGTGGTGGCGGTGACGTTGAAGGAGGCGCCGGTGGTGGCGGGGGGCGTGGTCGGCGGGGTGGTGGGAGTGGTGCCGCCGCCGCAGCTCATGGCGTTCACGTGCAGGGCGAGGGCGGTGTCGGCGCCCAGGGTGGCGGTGAACTGGCCGGAGGCGTTGACGGTCACGGCGGTGTTCGACTGGACGTCGCAGTAGGTGCCGGCCGGGAGGGAGCTCTGGAAGGTGCGGGTCAGGGCGGAGGACTCGTGGTTGATGGCCACGTACGCCTTGGAGCCGCGGCCGAACGCGATCGCGTTGTTGCCGTTGTCCCACCAGTTCGTGACGGCCTCGCCGCGGGCGGTGTTGCGGAAGGCGACCATGGAGGAGATCTCGCGCCAGGCGTGCTGGCACTTCCAGCCGTCGCTGTAACAGGCGTTCACCTGGCCGCCGTTGGGCGGGCCGGCGTCCTTGTCGGTCCACTCGTAGCCGGAGTGGACGTCCGGGGAGCCGTAGGGCCAGGCGAGCATGAAGACGGAGGCGAGGGTGTAGTTCGCGCCGTCCTTGTAGTTCAGGGTGTCGCCGCCGCGCTCGGTGTCGTGGTTGTCGACGAAGACGGCGGACTGGCCGGAGGGCATGTGGCCCCAGGCCTCGCCGAAGTTCTTCAGGTAGGCGAGCTTCTCGTTCTGCAGGACGCGCTTGAGGTCGCGGGCGTAGCGGAACTCCTGGACGTCGCCGCTGCCGAGGTACTCGCTCGGGGAGACGGCCTCGCCGGCGCCGTGGATGGCCTCCAGCTTCCAGTAGACGGAAGGATTCGTCAGCTTGGCCTTGATGGCGGCGAGGTCGGCGGCCGGCATGTGCTTGGCGGCGTCGACGCGGAAGCCGTCGACGCCCAGCGAGAGCAGGTCGTTGAGGTAGCCGGCGATCTTCCCGCGGACGTACTCCTCGCCCGTGTCGAGGTCGGGGAGGCCGACGAGCTCGCAGTTCTGGACGTCGGCCCGGTCCTGGTAGTTCGAGATGGTGGCCCGGCAGTCGTCCATGTCGGAGCCGGAGTAGAGGCCCGGGTAGTCGTACTTGGAGAACGGGGTCCCGCCCGTTCCCGTGCCGGAGCCGTTGGCCATGTGGTTGATGACCGAGTCCGCGACCACCTTCACGCCGGCGGCGTGGCAGGTGTCGATCATGTTCTTGAAGGCGGTGCGGTCCCCGAGCCGGCCGGCGATCCTGTAGCTGACGGGCTGGTACGAGGTCCACCACTGGCTGCCCTGGAGGTGCTCCTGGGGCGGGGAGACCTGGACGTATCCGTAGCCGGCGGGGCCGAGGCGGTCGGTGCACTCACGGGCCACGGAGGCGAAGTTCCACTCGAACATCACCGCGGTGACGTCCTTGGTTCCCGGCGGGGTGGCCTGGGCCGGGGCGTTCGCCGTGACGGCCGCAGCGGCTCCCGCCACGAGGGCGAGTGCAGCGGCCACGGTCTTTCTTGCCATGCTTCCTCCTGGACGACGTCCCTGTCGTGTCGAGAGCTGTTCGCAAGAAGTTGCCGAAATTCTCAGCAACTGTTTTCAGCCGCGACCGTAGGTGCGTACAGGCGTGCGGTCAATACTTCGCGCACGCCCATCGCAAGAGATTGCGCAAGGAGTTACGGAGCCGTGTGCGGCGGCTGCGCGGTGGACCCGCGCACGACGAGCTCCGGCTGGAAGACGAACTCGGTGCGCTGCACCGGATTGCCCTCGATCTCCTCCAGGAGCGCGCCGACGGCCGCCGTCGCCATGGCCTGCACGGGCTGGCGCACGGTGGTCAGCGGCGGGTCGGTGAAGGCGATCAGCGGGGAGTCGTCGAAGCCGACGACGGAGACGTCCCGGGGCACGTCGAGGCCCCGGGCGCGGGCGGCCCGGACGACGCCGAGCGCCATCAGGTCGGAGCCGCAGACGATGCTGGTGCACCCCTCGTCGAGCAGGATCTCGGCGGCGGCGTGCCCGCCCTCGACGCCGAACAGGGTGGGCCGCACGAAGCGTTCGGCCTCCGCCCGCTCCACGCCGAGGCACTCGTACAGCTCGGCGGCGAAGCCCTCGGCCTTGCGGCGCGAGGGCACGTAACGGGTGGGGCCGATGGCGAGGCCGATCCGCTCGTGCCCCAGCTCGGCCAGGTGCCGCACGGCCATCCGGGCCGCGGCCCGGTCGTCCGGGGAGACGAAGGTGGCGTCGATCCGCTCGTGGTAGCCGTTGATGAGGACGTACGGCACGCCCCGCTCGGTCAGCCGGCCGTACCGCGCCGGGTCGGCGGAGGCGTCCGCGTGCAGCCCGGAGAGGAAGACGATGCCGGCCACCCCGCGCTCGACGAGCTGGTCGACCAGCTCGTCCTCGGTGGCGCCGCCGGGCATCTGGGTGCAGAGCACCGGGGTGTACCCGTGCCCGGCCAGCACCTGCTCGACGACCTGCGCGAAGGCCGGGAAGATCGGGTTGGTCAGCTCGGGCACGACGAGCCCGACGAGGCCCGCGCTGCGGCGTTTGAGCCGTACGGGACGCTCGTAGCCGAGCACGTCGAGCGCCGCGAGCACCTTGTGCCGGGTCGCGCCGGCCACCCCCGCCTTGCCGTTGAGGACCCGGCTGACGGTGGCCTCGCTGACCCCGGACTGGGCCGCAATGTCCGCGAGCCGCGGGGCGCCGTTGCCGGTGCCCCGCGGCGGGGGGATCGTCACACCGCCCACCAGACGGTGGTGTCGGCGGGCACCTCTGCGGCGTCGTCGACGATCCTGATGCCCTCGTTGGAGAGGAGATACCGGCCGGGCAGCGGGACGGTGATGGCCCGGCCGGTGGTGTTGGCGGTGCAGACGAAGCCGTCGCGGCGGAAGGAGAGCACACCCTCGGGTGCCTCCAGCCACTCCACGGCCTCGCCCGCACCGAGTTCGGGGCGCTCGCGGCGCACGGCGAGCGCGCTGCGGTACAGCTCCAGGGTGGAGCCGGGGTCGCCGGTCTGCGCCTCGACGCTGAGCGCGCCCCAGGCCGCCGGCTGCGGCAGCCAGGAGCCGCCGTCGCCGAAGCCGTACGAGGAGCCCTCGACGGTCCACGGGATCGGCACCCGGCAGCCGTCGCGGTAGCCGTCCTGGCCGCTGGCGCGGAAGAAGGACGGGTCCTGGCGCACCTCGTCGGGCAGGTCGGTGACGTCCGGCAGGCCGAGCTCCTCGCCCTGGTAGACGTAGGCGGAGCCGGGCAGCGCCAGCATCAGCAGGGTCGCGGCGCGGGCCCGGCGCAGGCCGAGCTCGCGGTCGCCGGGGGTGCGCAGCTGGGTGCCGAGGCCCGCCGGGTTGGCGAAGCGGGTGGCGTGCCGGGTGACGTCGTGGTTGGACAGCACCCAGGTGGTGGGGGCGCCGACCGGGCGCATCGCCTCCAGCGAGGCGTCGATGACAAGTCGGAGCTCTGCCGCGTCCCAGTGCGTGCCCAGGTACTGGAAGTTGAACGCCTGGTGCATCTCGTCGGGGCGCACGTAGTTGGCGGTGCGCTCGACGGTCGGGGTCCAGGCCTCGGCGACGAGGATGCGCTGTCCGTCGTACTCGGCGAGGATCTGCCGCCAGGAGCGGTAGATCTCGTGGACGCCCTCCTGGTCGAAGAAGGGCATGACGTCGTTGCCGAGCAGCTTCAGCTGGTCGTGGGCGCCGATGTCGGGCAGGCCGGCGGCCTTGACCAGGCCGTGGGCGACGTCGACGCGGAAGCCGTCGACGCCCATGTCGAGCCAGAAGCGCAGGATCGAGCGGAACTCGTCGCGGACCGCCGGGTGCTCCCAGTTGAAGTCCGGCTGCTCGGGCGCGAAGAGGTGGAGGTACCACTCACCGTCGGCCACCCGGGTCCAGGCGGGGCCGCCGAAGATGGACTCCCAGTCGTTGGGCGGGAGTTCGCCGTTCTCGCCCTTGCCGGGGCGGAAGTGGTAGCGCTCGCGCAGCGGGGAGCCGGGGCCCTCGCGGAGGGCGCGCTGGAACCACTCGTGCTGGTCGGAGGAGTGGTTGGGGACCAGGTCGACGATGATGCGCAGGCCCAGGTCGTGGGCCTCGCGGATCAGGGCGTCGGCGTCGAGCAGCGAGCCGAACATCGGGTCGATGGCCCGGTAGTCGGCGACGTCGTACCCGGCGTCGGCCTGCGGGGAGGCGTAGAAGGGGGAGAGCCAGACGGCGTCGACGCCGAGCTCCTTGAGGTACGGCAGCCGGCTGCGGATGCCCTCCAGGTCGCCCATGCCGTCGCCGTTGCCGTCGGCGAAGCTGCGCGGGTAGACCTGGTAGATCACCGCGTCTCTCCACCAGCCGGTGTCGGTGCCGGTGGTGGGGGCGTCGGCGGCGGCGGTGACGAGGTGCTGGGTCATGTCTTCCCTGGGAGGTAAGGAGGGGCGTACAAGTGGGTCGCTCAACCGTCAGCCCTTGACGGCACCGGCGGACATGCCGGTGACGAGGTGGCGCTGGGCGAAGAGGAACACCAGGGCCGCGGGGATGGCGATGAGGACGGAGGCCGCCGTCATCGGACCCCACTGGGCCCCGTACTGGTTGACGAACTTCTGCAGACCGCCGGCGAGCGTCAGGTTCTCGTCGCCGACCATGAAGGCGGAGGCGTAGGCGACCTCGCCCCAGGCGGTGATGAAGGAGTAGAAGGCGGTCACCGCGATGCCCGGCTTGGCGAGCGGCAGGATGAGGCGCCAGAAGGTGCCGAAGGGGGTGAGCCCGTCGACGTACCCCGACTCGTCGATCTCGCGCGGGATGCCGTCGAAGAAGCCCTTCATCATCCAGGCGCAGAAGGGGACGGCGATGGTCAGGTAGGTGATGACCAGGCCGGCCGACTGGTTGAGCAGCCCCAGCGACGCCATGATGTTGTAGATCGGCACGATGAGGACGGCGACCGGGAACATCTGCGTGATGAGCAGGGTCCACATCAGGCCGCGCTTGCCGGGGAACCGGAAGCGGCTGACGGCGTAGCCGGTGGTGGCGGAGATGAAGACGCCGACGACCGTGGTGAGTCCGGCGACGAGGAGCGAGTTCCCGAACCAGGTGAGGAACGGGGTGTCCCTCAGCAGGTTCGTGTAGTTCTCGAACGTCGTCTCCTTGAAGAAGTCCGTCGTGGTGGCGTACTTCGCGGGCTTGAGCGAGGTCAGCAGGACCCACAGCACCGGGAAGACGGCGACCACGGAGGCGACGATCAGGGTGAGGTGCAGCGCCACCGAGGCGAGCGGCGAACGGCGGCCGCGGATCGGGGCGTTCATGGCCGGGGCCGCGGCGTGGCGGGCCGTGGGGGTCGTGGTCGTCACCAGACTTCTCCCTGCTTGCGGAGGACGCGCTGGTAGATCGCGGCGAAGATCATCAGGAGCACCAGGATGAGGACGCCCCACGTGGACGACTGGGCGAAGTCGCGCGGGCTGATCTCGAAGGAGAACTTGTACGCCTGGGTGACGAGGATCTGGGTGGCCTCGCCGGGTCCGCCCCGGGTGAGCAGGAAGATCACCGGGAACATGTTGAAGGTCCAGATGGTGGAGAGCAGCAGGACCGTGGTGGAGACGGAGCGCAGGCCGGGCAGGGTGATGTTGCGGAAGCGCTGCCAGGCGTTGGCGCCGTCCATCTCGGCGGCCTCGTAGAGCTCGCCGGGGATGGACTGGAGGCCGCCGAGGAGGGCGACCATCATGAAGGGGACGCCGAGCCAGACGTTGACGGCGATGACGGCGAACTTGGCCATCAGCGGGTCGTTGAGCCACGGGACGGCGTCGAGGCCGACCCCGGAGAGGATCTGGTTGAGCAGGCCGCGGCGCTCGTCGTAGAGGAAGCGCCAGGCGAAGACCGAGACGAAGCCGGGGACCGCCCAGGGCAGGATGATCATCATCCGGTAGACGGAGCGGCCGGCGATCTTCCGGTTGAGGATGTTGGCGAGGGCCAGGCCGAGGACGAAGGTGATCGCCACACAGGACACGGTCCAGACGACCGTCCAGCCGAGCGTGCCGAGGAACTGGCTGCCGGTGATCGCGTCGGTGTAGTTGTCCAGGCCGATGAACTCGTAGGTGGCCGGGATCTCGTTGACGCCGATCGATCGCGCGACGTTGCGCTCGTTGGCATCGGTGAACGACAGGTAGATGCCGCGGACCAGCGGATAGCCGATGATCACGCCGATCACGATCACCACCGGGGCGACCATCGCCCAGGCGTACCAGTGGGTGGCGAGGGAGCGCTTCGCCGCCCGTCGCGGGGTACCAGTTCCGCGGCTCCGGCCGCGGGCGACATCGCCCGCGGCCTTCGCCACCGACTGGCTGGGAGTGTCCACAGCCATCAGCCGGCCTGCCTTCCTTCTTACTTCCAGTCCTTCAGGAGCTTGCGGTAGGCGTCGCCGACGGCCTTGGCACCGGCCTCCGGGGTGGTCTGACCGGTGAGGACCTTGGTGTACTCGACCTTGACCGGCTCGAAGAGGCTGCCGCCCTCGGGGATCCAGGGGCGCTCGACGGCCTTCTCGACGACCGGCTTGAAGAAGGCGATCATCTGGTTCTGGGCCACCTCCTTCTGCAGGTAGGAGGACTGGCGGGTCGGGAGGAGGCTGAGCTCCTCGGCGACCTTGGCCTGGCTCTCGGCCGAGGTCATGTACTCGGCGAAGGCGTAGGAGGCGTCGAGGTTCTTGGAGCCGGCGTAGACGGCGAGGTTGTGGCCGCCCTGCGGGGCGCCCTGGCCGGCGGTGCCCGCCGGGACGGGGGCGATGCCGAGGTTCGCCTTGTCGGCGAACTCCTTGCCCGCGTAGGTGTCGGCGACGGCCCACGGGCCGTTGATCATCATGGCGACCTTGCCGTCCTTGAAGGCGGCCTGCATGTTGTCCCAGCCGTTGGTCGCGTCGGTGATCGCGGCCTTGGAGTCGACGAGGTCCTTGACCGTCTTGAAGGCGCTGACGCCCGCCGGGTCGTCGAAGGTGACCTTCTTGTTGGCGGCGTCGACCATGTCGCCGCCCTCGCCGTACAGGAAGGAGAGGAACCAGTACGGGTCGTCGCCGCGGAGGTACAGGCCGGTCTTGCCGGTCTTCTCCTTGATGGTGGCGGAGACGGTCTTCAGCTCGGCGATGCTCTTCGGGACCTCGACACCGGCGTCCTTGAAGATCTTCTTGTTGTAGAAGATGCCCATGGAGTCGATGACCTGCGGCACCGCGTAGGTCTTGCCGTTGTACTTGGTGGAGGCGGCGGCCTGCTCCAGGAAGTCGTCCTGGTCCTTCAGCGCGGCGGTGCCGTCCAGCGGGGCGAGGTAGCCGAGGTCGGCGAACTCGGGGGTCCAGGCGACCTCGGAGCGGATCACGTCGGGAGCGCCGGAGCCGGACTGCGCGGCGTTCTTGAACTTGTTCTGCGCCTCGCCGAAGGGCACGTTCACGTACTTGACGGTGACCTTCGGGTGCTTCTTGGTGAAGTCCTCGGCCAGCTTCTTGAAGACCTTGTCCTCGGAACCGACCGTGGAGGTGTCCCACCACGTCACGGTGCCGGAGAGCTCGCCCGAGCCCTTCGAGCCGCCGTTGGAACCGCTGTCGCTCCCGCCGCACGCCGCCAGGGTGACGCCCAGGGCCGCGACCAGCGCGGTGGCCGCTATGCCACGCCGCATGTGAACTCCTTCAACATGATCCCGGGGAGACGAGGGGCTGGAACCTTCCTCATTGCGACCGCTCCCTCGCGGCGCTCCGGGTTGCCAGGAACGTAACAGGGATGAAAACGAGTCGAAAGACCTTGCGTGAAATTTCTGCAAGGACCGGGGATCGTTACATCTGCGTGTCCCGAAGGTTGCCGTAGGGCCGCTTGACAGCAGCGCGGAGGCACCCCTTCCGCCCTTTCGCCCGATACGCCCTGAGCGGCGGAGCCCTCCACCGCGCACGGAACAGTCCGTTCCGCCTCAACCACCCCACGTATCGCACCGCAAGAACTGCAAGACCTTGCGAGCGGTCTTGCGAGCGGTCTTGCATCCATCGGTCACGCCCCCACTGGTGGGCAACACGCGCTGTGACCGGTACAGTCCACTGTCATGACCGCGCGGCTTGCCGACATCGCAGCCCAGGCGGGGGTCAGTGAAGCCACAGTCAGCCGCGTGCTCAACGGCAAGCCCGGTGTGGCCACCGCCACCCGCGAATCCGTCCTTGCCGCGCTCGACGTGCTCGGCTACGAGCGACCGGTACGGCTGCGCCAGCGCAGCGCCGGCCTCGTCGGGCTGATCACCCCCGAACTGGACAACCCCATCTTCCCGGCCCTCGCGCAGGTCATCGGGCAGGCCCTGACCCGCCAGGGCTACACCCCGGTGCTCGCCACCCAGACCCCCGGCGGGTCCACCGAGGACGAGCTCACCGACATGCTGGTGGAGCGCGGCGTCGCCGGCATCATCTTCGTCTCCGGGCTCCACGCGGACACCACCGCGGACACCTCCCGCTACGACCAGCTGCGCGGCAAGGGCGTCCCGTACGTCCTCATCAACGGCTTCTCCCCCAAGGTGCAGGCGCCCTTCGTCTCCCCCGACGACCGGGCCGCCATGCAGCTGGCGGTCACCCACCTCGCCGCCCTCGGCCACACCCGGATCGGCCTCGCCGTCGGACCGAAGCGCTTCGTGCCGGTGCTCCGCAAGATAGAGGGCTTCCAGAAGGGGATGCGGGACCGCCTCGGCCTCACCCCGGAGGAGTCCGAGGACCTGATCCAGCACTCCCTCTACACCCTCGAAGGCGGCCAGGCGGCCACCGCCGCCCTGATCGCCAAGGGGTGCACGGCCGTGGTCTGCGCCTCCGACATGATGGCGCTCGGCGCCATCCGCGCCGCCCGCCAGCAGGGCCTGCACGTGCCCCGCGACGTCTCCGTCGTCGGCTTCGACGACTCCCCGCTCATAGCCTTCACCGACCCGCCGCTCACCACCATCCGGCAGCCGGTCCAGGCGATGGGCCAGGCGGCCGTCCGCGCCCTCCTGGAGGAGGTCGGCGGCACCCCGGCCCCGCACTCCGAGTTCGTCTTCATGCCGGAGCTGGTCGTCCGCGGCTCCACCGCCTCGGCCCCTCCCGCGTCCCAGGCGGCCCCTAGTACCTGAGAGGGAGAGGGTGCGCCGTACACCCGACCGAGGGATGATCGGTCGGGGGGCGTGGATCTGGCAAACTCTCTGCCTATGGGTGAAACGACCGTGAAGAGTTTGGACGACCGGACGACCCCGTCGTCACCCATCGTGGCCGACGGGCGGTGGGCGTGGCTGCGTGCGCGTACGCCTCGGCGTCCCCGCATCTGGTTCGAGCTGCTGCTGATCGGCCTCAGTTACTGGGTGTACTCGCTGATCCGCAACGCGGTGCCGGAGCAGAAGGCCGAGGCGCTGAGGAACGCGGACTGGATCTGGCGGACCGAGGGGTCCCTCGGCCTCGCCTTCGAGCACGCCGTCAACCACGCGGTGAACTCGGTGACGTGGCTCATCGTGACGATGAACTACTACTACGCGACGCTGCACTTCATCGTCACCATCGGTGTGCTCGTGTGGCTGTACCGATGGCAGCCGGGCCGTTACGCGGCGTTCCGCACCGTCCTGTTCGCCACCACCGCCGTGGCCCTGGTCGGCTACTACCTGTACCCGCTCGCGCCGCCGCGGCTGATGGAGAACAAGGACTTCATCGACACGGTCCTGGTGCACCACACCTGGGGCTCGATGGCCTCGGGCGACCTCAAGCACATGTCGAACCAGTACGCGGCGATGCCGTCGATGCACATCGGCTGGTCGCTGTGGTGCGGGCTGACCCTCTTCTTCCTGGCGAAGGCGCCGTGGGCCCGGATCCTGGGCCTGCTCTACCCGGCGGCCACGCTCGTCGTGATCGTCGCGACCGCCAACCACTTCTGGCTGGACGCCGTCGGCGGCGTGATCTGCCTCGCCTTCGGCTTCCTCGTCGCCTACTTCTGGTACGGCACCTGGCCGCACCGCCTCTCGAAGCAGGTGGAGCCGGTGCTCGCCGTCGCGCCCGAGGCGTCCGCCCCCGCGCGGAGGAAGCCCGCGGAGCAGGAGGACCAGGACCAGGAGGAGCCGGTCGGCTCCGGCAGATGAGCCGCCGCCGCCCCTGAGCAGGACCGAGGCCCCCGCCGTTCTCTTCGGCGGGGGCCTCGGCGCTGCCCGGTCCCTCAGGCGGTGGCCTCCGCCGGGGCCGCGTCCCCGGCCCGCCGCCGGGCCAGGGGGCGGCGGCGGGAGGGCATCCCGCCCGTCGGGTTGGCGACGGTCCAGGCGGCGCCCTTGCAGATGATCTCCTTGTAGAGGACGGCGGTGCGGCCGGTGAGGGCCTTCTCCTTGGCCCGGTCGTCGGCGGTGACGAACTGGATCAGCCCGTCCTTGCGGCCGAGCGAGACGCACTGCTGGACGTAGCGGATCGAGACCGCGGGCACCTCGACGCCGGCGAGCCGGGCGGCGAGGGCGTCGGCCGCCTGCCAGGCCATCGGGACGCCCGAGGCGCAGGACATGCGGAGCGGCTTGCCCTTCGGGCCGAGGGCGAAGGCGGCGTCGCCGACCGCGTAGACGTCGGGGTGGGAGACCGAGCGCATCGTCTCGTCGACCCTGATCCGGCCGTCCTCGGCGAGCTCCAGGCCGGTGGCCCCGGCGATCGGGTGGACGGCGAAGCCGGTGGTCCAGACGGTGACGTCGGCCGGGATGGCGGTGCCGTCGGCGGCAGTCACCCGGTCCGCGGTCACGGCGGCGACCGCCGTGTGCTCGTGGACGGTGACGCCGAGCCGCTTCGCGACCTTCCGCACGTGGCCGCGGCCCTTCTCCGAGAGCCAGTCGCCGAGCGCGCCGCGGGCGACGAGGGCCACGTCGAGGTCGGGGCGGGCCTCGGCGATCTCGGTCGCGGCCTCCAGGCCGGTCAGGCCGCCGCCGACCACCACCACGGGCCGTCCGGGCTCCAGGGCGGCGAGCCGCTCGCGGAGCCGGAGGGCGCCGGGGCGGGACGAGACCTCGTGGGCGTGGTCGGCGACGCCGGGGACCCCGCCGTGGTCCCAGCCGCTGCCCAGGGCGTAGACGAGGCTGTCGTAGCCGAGCTCCTCGCGGCCGGCGGCGCCGTCCACCCGGACCGTCCTGCGGTCGACGTCGACGGCGGCGACCTTGCCGAGCTTCAGCTCGACGCCGGTGCCGGCGAACATCTCGGCGAAGGGGCGGGGGGTGAGGTCCTGGCCGGCCGCGAGCTGGTGCAGGCGGACCCGCTCAACGAAGTCGGGCTCGGCGTCGACGAGGGTGAGGGTGACGTCCTCGCGGCGCAGTCGGCGGGCGAGGCGGCCGGCGGTGACGGCTCCGGTGTAGCCGGCTCCGAGGACGACGATGCGGTGCTGCATGACCGAGCTCCTGTCTGCGCGGGGTCCGCGCCGTTTCTCCGGCGTGGTGGCGCACCTTGAACCGGGCGGCCCCGCGTTTCCTGACAGGATTCGCATGTGACCTGGGTCACACGCTCTCGGAGGGGTGTCAGAAGGCGAACAGCGGGGGCTCGTGCCCCTCGGCGGCCCACCGCTCGGTGGCCCGCTCCAGCTTGTCCGGGTTGACCTGGCTGCGGAGGGCGACGATGCCGTCCGGAGTCACCTGCATGCAGGTGATGCCGACGACCCGGCCGCCGACGACGGCGACGATCGCGGGCTCGCCGTTGGCGGTGGAGGCGTAGAAGGAGGGCGAGCCGCCCACCAGGGCCCGCTTGGCGTCGCTCGGCTTGAAGAGGCCGCGCAGGAAGGTGGCGACCGCGCGGGCGCCCTCGAAGGCGCTCGCCCGGGCGGGCACCTTGCCGCCGCCGTCGCCGATGGCGGCCGCGTCCTGGGTCAGGAGCCGGACGAGGGGTTCGGTACGCCCGCTGGTGGCGGCGGCCAGGAACTCCTCGACGATCCTGCGGGCGGCGGCCTCGTCGATGTCGGTGCGGGCGCGGCCGTCGGCGAGGTGCTTCTTGGCGCGGTGGAAGAGCTGCTGGGCGGCGGCCTCGCCGATGTCGAGGATCTCCGCGATCTCGCGGTGGGCGTAGCCGAAGGCCTCGCGCAGCACGTACACGGCCCGCTCGTTCGGGGTCAGCCGCTCCAGGAGGACGAGGACGGCGTACGAGACGGATTCGCGCTGCTCGGCGGTGTCGGCGGGGCCGAGCATCGGGTCTCCGGCGAGCAGCGGCTCGGGGAGCCACTGGCCCACGTAGGTCTCGCGGCGGGCGCGGGCCGAGGTGAGCTGGTTGAGGCAGTAGTTGGTGAGGACCTTGGTGAGCCAGGCCTCGGGCACCTCGATGCGCCCGGTGTCGGCGGCCATCCAGCGCAGATACGTCTCCTGCACGGCGTCCTCCGCCTCGCCCGACGAGCCGAACATCCGGTAGGCGAGGGCCAGCAGGCGGGGGCGTGCCTTCTCGAACCGGTCCACATCGTCAGTCATGAGCGGGGCCATGCCGGGATCGTAACGGCCGGGGCGGGGCGCGGCGGCCCCGGCCGGGCCCGGTCCGACGGTCAGGAGCCGTAGAAGAGTTCGTCGACGACGGCGCGGGCGCGGCGGGTGATCCGGCGGTAGTCGTCGACGAGCTCCCCGACGTGTCCGGGGGCGTACCCCAGATAGCGGCCCACGGCGGCCAGTTCGCGCGGTTCGGAGGGGAAGGTGTCGCCGGGGCGGCCGCGGACGAGCATGACCGCGTTGCGCACCCGGGTGGCGAGCACCCAGGCCTCGTCGAGGGTCTGCGCCTCCTCGGTGGGGATCAGTCCCGCGGCGTGGGCGGCGGAGAGCGCGGCCCGCGTGCGGGTGGTGCGCAGCCCCGGTTCGGCCCAGCCGTGCCGCATCTGGAGGAGCTGGACGGTCCACTCGACGTCGCTGAGGCCGCCGCGGCCCAGCTTGGCGTGGAGGGTGGGGTCGGCGCCGCGCGGCAGCCGCTCGGACTCCATGCGGGCCTTGAGGCGGCGGATCTCGCGGACCGCGTCCTCGCCGAGTCCCTCGGCGGGGTAGCGGAGCGGGTCGATCAGCTCGATGAACCGGCGGCCGAGGTCGGCGTCGCCGGCCATCGGGGCGGCGCGGAGCAGCGCCTGGGACTCCCAGACGAGCGACCAGCGGCGGTAGTACGCCTCGTAGGAGGCGAGGGTGCGGACCATGGGGCCGCTCCTGCCCTCCGGGCGCAGATCGGCGTCGATCAGCAACGGCGGGTCGGTGGTGGGCAGTTGGAGGAGCCTGCGCATCTCGGTGACGACCCGGGCGGCCGCCTTGGCGGCCTCCTGCTCGTCGACGCACTCGCGGGGCTCGTGGACGAAGAGGACGTCGGCGTCGGAGCCGTAGCCCAGCTCGTGGCCGCCGAAGCGGCCCATGCCGATGACCGCGAAACGGGTGGGGAGTTCGTCGCCCCACTCGGCGCGGACGGCGGCGCGCAGGGCGCCGGCGATCGTGGCGGCGTTGAGGTCGGTGACGGCCTCGCCGACCCGGTCGACGAGGGCGCCCGGGTCGGAGGTGCGGGGGCTGTCCTCGGTGCCGTACGAGTCGATGAGGTCGGCGGCGGCGGTGCGGAACAGCTCGCGGCGGCGCACCCCGCGGGCGGCGGCGACGGCCTGCTCGGCGTCGTCCGCGCGGCCCACGGCGGCGACGACCTCCTGCTCCAGGTGGGCCCGGCCGCGCGGCTTCAGCCCCTCGGGGTCGCCCAGTATGGCCACGGCCTCGGGGGCGCGCAGCAGCAGGTCGGGGGCGAGGCGGCCGGCGGACAGGACGCGGGCGAGGTTCTCGGCGGCGGCGCCCTCGTCGCGGAGCAGCCGCAGGTACCAGGGGGTCTTGCCGAGGGCGTCGGAGACCTTCCGGAAGCCGAGGAGGCCGGCGTCCGGGTCGGCGGAGTCGGCGAACCAGCCGAGGAGCACCGGCAGCAGGGTCCGCTGGATGGCGGCCTTGCGGCTGACGCCGGAGGCCAGCGCCTCCAGGTGGCGCAGGGCGGCGGCGGGGTCGGCGTACCCGAGGGCTTCGAGGCGCTGGCCGGCCGCCTTGGTGCTGAGCCGGGTCTCGCCGGGGGCGAGCTGGGCGACGGCGTCGAGCAGCGGCCGGTAGAAGAGCTTCTCGTGGAGGCGGCGGACGACGGAGGCGTGCCGCTTCCACTCCTTGTTCAGCGCGGCGACCGGGTCGGTGCGCAGGCCGAGGGAGCGGCCGAGGCGGCGCAGGTCCTCCTCGCCCTCGGGGACCAGGTGGGTGCGGCGCAGCCGGTACAGCTGGATGCGGTGCTCCATGACGCGCAGGAAGCGGTACGCCTCGTCCATCTGGGCCGCGTCGGCGCGGCCGACGTAGCCGCCGGCGGCGAGGGCGGCGAGCGCGTCGAGGGTGGAGCCGCTGTGCAGGGTGGCGTCGCTGCGGCCGTGCACCAGCTGGAGCAGCTGGACGGCGAACTCGACGTCCCTGAGGCCGCCGGGGCCGAGCTTCAGCTCGCGGTCGACCTGGGCGGCCGGGATGTTCTCGACGACCCGGCGGCGCATGGCCTGCACGTCGGTGACGAAGTTCTCCCGCTCGGCGGCCTGCCAGACCATCGGGGAGAGGGCGTCGACGTACGCGCTCCCCAGCTCCGGGTCGCCGGCCACCGGGCGCGCCTTGAGGAGTGCCTGGAACTCCCAGGTCTTGGCCCAGCGCTGGTAGTAGGCGACGTGGGAGGAGAGGGTGCGCACCAGCGGCCCGTTGCGGCCTTCGGGGCGGAGGTTGGCGTCGACCGGCCAGATGGTGCCCTCGACGGTGGTCTCGGAGCAGATCCGCATGAGATGGGAGGCGAGCCGGGTGGCGGCCTGGAGCGCCTTGGACTCGTCGGCGCCCTCGACCGGCTCGCCGACGAAGATGACGTCGACGTCGGAGACGTAGTTCAGCTCGTGGCCGCCGCACTTGCCCATGGCGATCACGGAGAGCCGGCACATGGCCGCGTCGGCGGGTTCGGCCGCCCGGGCGAGGGCGAGCGCGGCCCGCAGGGTGGCGGTGGCCAGGTCGGCCAGCTCGGCGGCGGTCTGGGCGACGTCGGTGGTGCCGCAGACGTCCCGGGCCGCTATCCCGAGCAGGCAGCGGCGGTAGGCGACCCGCAGGGACACCGGGTCCGTCGCCCCGGCGAGGCCCCGCTCGAACTCGGCGATCCCGGGGTGCAGGTCGACCGCCTCGTAGGTGACCAGGGTCTCCCAGTCGCCCGGATGGCGGGCCAGGTGGTCGGCGAGCGCCTCGGACGCGCCGAGCACCCCGAGCAGCCGGTCCCGGAAGGGCTTGGCGGAGAGCAGCGTGGTGGTGAAGGTCTGCCGCTCGGTCTCGGGCTGCGCCTCGACCAGCCGGACGAGGCCGCGCAGCGCGAGGTCGGGGTCGGCGGTGGCGCCCAGCGCGTCGAGCAGGACGGGGTCGCCGCGGAGCGCGGCGAGCTCGGGCAGGTCGAGCAGCCCCTCGGCCCCGGACGGATCGGTGAACCCGTGCCGCAGCAGACGGGAGAACGTACTGCTCCTGCGCCCCGGCACCGTCATCTCCGCCGCTCCCTCACGCCCGTACACCCCGTACACCCCGTACAACCCCGTACGTCCTACGGCGACGAGCCTATCCGCAGGGAGGGGCGGGGGCGTGCGGGACGACGCGAGGGGGGACGGCGATCCCGCCCGTCCGGAAGCGGCCCCTCCTCCCCGTGCCGACACGGATCACACGTGACCTCGGGCACATCCGCCCGTTTTCGGAACCCGCCGACGGCTCCGGCCCTGTAGCCATGTGAGTCGCCCGTCCCGCTCGCCGCGGTCGCCACGACCGTCGCAGGAGGCTCGCGCACCGCCGCCGTCGCCGTCGACGCGCGCCCCGTCCCCGAGGTAGAGAGCCCTCCCGCGCCCATGTCCGTTCGCCGTCACACCCGCCTCATACGCCCCTTCCGTCACCGGCGGTCCGCCGTGGTCGCCGGGATGGCGACGCTGCTGGCCGGGGGCACCCTCGCGGGCGTGCTCACGGCGACGGCCGCGCAGGAGGAACCGGCGGCCGGCGGTGACGCACCGACGGCGGCGGCTGCACCGGCATCGGCGGACACGGGGACGGAGACGCGGACGGAGACGGCGGGGGCCGGGGCGGCCTCCGTCGTGCAGTTCGTGTCGCATCCGGACGACGACCTGTACTTCATGAACCCGGACACCGCGCAGTCGCTCGCCGACCGGACCCCGCTGACCACCGTGTACCTGACGGCGGGCGAGGCCAACGGCGTGAACGCCCGCGCCGCGCGGGCCGCCGTGACGGCGCCCGACAAGCCCGCGTACGCCGAGGCCCGGCAGAACGGCATCCGCGCCGCGTACGCCGAGCTGGTCACCGGCGACCGCACCAGCCCCTGGGACCGGACGTCGATCCGTACGGCCGGCGGGGGCGCGGCCGAGCTGGACACCCTCCGGGCCCGGCCCGGGGTGCGGCTCGTCTGGCTCCAGCTCCGCGAGGCCGGCTCGCCGTACGGCGACCGCCCGCACAGCCTGCGGGGCCTGTGGCACGGCCGCATACCGGCGCTCGGCTCGCTGCGCTCCTCGGGGACGCCGGTCGCCACCGACTTCGCGTACTCGAAGGAGCAGGTCGTGGCCACCCTGACGGGGCTGCTCGACCGCTTCCGCCCGACCTTCGTCCGCACCCTCGACCCGACGCCCGGCACGCACGCGGCGACGGGGAAGCTGCGGGACCACCAGGACCACGCGTACGGGGCGCGGTTCGCGCAGGCGGCGCTGGCCCGGTACGCGGAGCGGCCCGGGCATCCGCGCGTCGGCGTGCAGAGCTACCTGGGCTACCCGAACACCGAGCTGCCGCAGGCCCTCGACGGCCGCACCGCCGAGGAGAAGCTGCGCAGCCTGAAGACGTACGCCTGGCTGGACGGGACCGACCACTGCGGCAGCCCGGCGGGGTGCGGCGACCTGAAGATGGCGGACCGGCCGCAGGGCCGCGACTGGACGGGCACCGTGCGGTACGCGCGGGGCGCCTCGACCGGCTGGATCCAGCCCGCCGCCGACGGCGGGCTGCTCGCCTTCGGCGTCCAGGACGGGCGGCTCGCGACCTGGCGCCGGGCGCCCGGGGCCGACGCCTGGAAGGGTCCGGAGCTGCTGCCCGGCGGCGGGCTCGACGGCGGCGTCGACACCGTACGGCTGCCGGACGGGCGGATCGCGGTCTTCGGCACCCGGACCACGTTCGCGGGCCCGGCCGGCTACCGGCGCGAGGTCGTCACCGTCGAACAGACCGCGCCGGGCGGGCGGTTCGGTGCCTGGCGCTCGCTCGGCACCCCCGGGAAGCGGGACGAGGCCGACCGGACGCCGGACGTCAGCGCGCCCGCAGTGGCCGTGGACGGCACGGGGCGGGTCTCGCTCTTCCTGCGCGACGGCGACCACCGGCTCGCCGGGCGGGAGCGGACGCCCGACGGCGGCTGGGGTCCGTGGCACTCCCTCGGCGGGGCGGCGCTGCACGGCGACCCGGTGGCGGCGACGGACGCCCGGGGCCGTACGTACGTCTTCGCGGGCACCCGGAGCTCGGTCCTGATGTGGACGGGCGGCCCGGGCGGCGGCCGGGTCTCCGGGCCGCGGCCGACCGGTCTGCCGGCGACCACGCTCGCGCTGAGCGCGGGCCCCTCGCCGGCCGGCGACGGCGTCCGGCTCTGGTCCCGCGAGCCCGGCACCGGCGCGCCGAAGGCCGCCGACTTCGCGGGCACCGTCCGGCTCGCGCCGGTCGCCCCGCCGTCCGGTGGCGTCGCCGGCTTCGGCCCGGTGAGCGCGGCGGACGGCCTGGTGGCGGCCCGGTCCAGGACCGGTCGGCTCGCCGTGGCCCCGCTCGGGGACGGCGCCGCCTGGCGGCTCTCCGGCTTCCCGCTCGCGGGTGCTCCGGCGGCCGGCCCGGGCGGGGTGGCCGCCCTGGGCCAGGACGGCCGGCTGCGCTGGGTGCCGGCGCCGCGCTGACCCGCGTACCCGAGGGGTCAGGCGTCGAGGAGGACCGGGAAGGACTCCAGGTCGTTCTGGGTCATCACCGGGAGGTTGCGCAGCTCCTCGTCCGGGACGGCGAGGCGCAGCCGGGGGAAGCGGGCGAAGAGCGCCGGGAGGGCGATGCCCGCCTCGACGCGGGAGAGCGCCGCGCCGGGGCAGATGTGCGGGCCGTGGCCGAAGGTCATGTGGCGGTGGGGGGCCGGGCGGGTGATGTCGAAGGCGTCGGCGTCCGGGCCGTGCTGCTCGGGGTCGCGGCCGATCACCCGGTAGGAGATGACGACGCCCTCGCCCTTGGGGATCACGGCGTCGCCGACCTCGATGTCCTCGGTGGCGAAGCGCATCAGGAGGTGGGTGGTGGGGGTGTCCCAGCGGAGGGTCTCCTCGATGACCGCCTCCCAGGGGACCTCGCCGGCCAGCACCATGCGCAGCTGCTCGGGGTGGGCGAGCAGGGCGCGGACGGCGTTGAGGACGAGGCCGATGGTGGTCTCGTGGCCGGCGGCGACCATCGCCTTGAGGTTGCCGACGACCTCCTCCTCGGTCAGCGGCTCGCCGCCGTCCTCGGCGAGGATGAGCGCCGAGGTCAGGTCGTCGGTGGGCAGGGCGGTCTTGGCGCGGACCAGGTCCGTGTAGAAGACGTCGAGCTCGGCGAGGAGGGCGAGCCGCTCCTCCTGCGGGGTGAGCATCGAGAAGAACTTCTTGTACTGCCGGGTGAGCATGGCGTTCGCCTGGGGGTCGACGCCCATCAGCATGCCGACGACCCGCATGGGCAGCGGCTGCGCGAAGACGGACTTGAGGTCGGCGACGGCGCCGTCCCGGCCGGCCTCCTCCAGGGCGTCGAGGAGTTCGGCGGTGAACTTCTCTATGTCGGGGCGGATCGCCTCCAGGCGGCGCGGGGTCAGCGCCTGGGAGGTCTTGGCGCGCAGCCTGCGGTGCTCCTCGCCGTCGACGGTGAACATGGAGCGGCCGGCGTCGATCATCCCGATGAGCGGCCAGGCGTGCGTGACGGCTCCGCTGGTCCACAGGTCCCAGGCGGCCATGTCCTTCACGAGCCGGGGGTCGACGAGCAGCCGGCGGGCGTCGGCGTGCCGGGTGACGGCCCAGGCGGGCACGCCGAGCAGGTCGATGCGGGCGAGCGGGCCGGCGGCGCGGATCCGGTCGGTCTCGCCGTCGAGGTCCTGGACCATCGGGTCGACGACGACGGGGGCGGCGTCCCGGGCGGCTGCGTGCGGGCAGGTCACGAGAGGTCTCCAGTGGTGGGTACGGGGGTGAACCGGACGGGCAGGGCGGTGGTGCCGCGCAGGAAGGCGGAGGGGCGGCGGACCAGTTCCTCCACGGGGACGGCGAGTTCGAGGTCGGGCAGCCGGTCGAGGAGGACCTCGATGCCGGTCCTGGCGATGATCTCGGCGATCTCCTGGGCGGGGAAGGGGCAGCGGTACTCGCCGTGGCTGAAGGCGAGATGGGCGCCGGCGCCGCCCCGCTCGGAGGGGGCGCCGCCGGGGGCGCCCTGCCGGATCACCGGGTCGGTGTTGGCGGCGCCGAGGCCGAGGAGCAGCATGTCGCCGGCCTTGATCCGCCGGTCGCCGAGGCGGGTGTCGCGGGACGGCCAGCGGCCGGCGAGGATCTGGGTGGGACCCTCCTCCCACAGCACCTCGGTCATGGCGTCGGCGACGCTGCGGCGGCCGCGGGCCATGGAGTCGGCGAACTCGTCCTCGGTGAGCATCAGCCGGACCGAGCTGCCGATCCAGTCGGCGGTGGTGAGGTGCCCTGCGGCGGTGATCGCCATCAGGTCGAGCATGTACTCCTCGTCCGTGAACTCCTCGGAGTGGGCGAGCATCCGGGAGGTCACGTCGTCGCCGGGTTCGGCGCGCTTGGCGGCGACGAGGCGGGCCATGTGCTCGCCGAACCGCCGGTGGGCGCTCTGCGCCTCGGGGCCGCCGTCGGCGAGGTCCTTCAACACCCGGGCGATATCCGCGCCTTCGTCGTCGGGGAAGCCGACGAGCCGGGCGAGGACGAGGACGGGGAGCGGCTCGCAGAAGGCGGCGACGAGGTCGGCGGTGCCGCGGGAGCAGAACGCGTCGACGAGCCGGTCGGCCAGCTGCTCGCAGTGGCCGCGGATCTCGAAGGGGTCGACGGCCTCCAGGGCGGGGACGACCATCCGGACGTGGCGGCGGTGCTCCTCGCCGGCGGTGAAGTAGATGGAGGGGAGGGGCTGTCCGACCATCGGGAGCAGCGGCCAGTCGGCGGGGACGTGCGGCCACTGGTTCCACAGGCCGACGTCCCGGGGGAAGAGTTCGGGGTCGCTGGTGACCTGGTGGACCTCGCGGTAGCCGATGACCAGCCAGGCGGGGAAGCCGCCGGGGAGTTCGACGGGGACGACGGGGCCGTGCTCGCGGCGCATGGTCCGGTAGAGGGCCTGCGGGTCGGTGTGGAACCCGGGCCCGGAGAGCGGGACGGCCCCCGCGGGGCAGCCGGACGGAGGTGCGGCATCGGAAGCGGGCCCGGCGGTGGGGGAGGGCGTCATCTGTCCTGTCTCCTGCGGTGTGCGGCCAACGCGTGGTCACTATAGGGAGGTTGCGTGACGCCGAAGCGGTCGTTCCTGATCTGTCTCATGCTTCGAGCGAAAGGATCAGATCATTCGACCAAGCACAAGGTGATTTTCCGTCATGTTGCCCGCGCGGAAGGCGTGCACGGCGGAGCCGGATGCGGCACGGTGGTCGCATGAACTGGACACTGGAAGTAGTCCCGATCCCCGTCACCGACATGGACCGGGCGAAGGAGTTCTACGCCGACAAGTGCGGCTTCGCCATCGACCTGGACGACGAGGTCGCCCCCGGGATGCGGATCATCCAGGCGACCCCGCCGGGCTCGCGCTGCTCCGTCGCGCTGCTCTCCGGCATGCCGCCGATGCCCGGCACGAAGGAGATGGCCCCGGGCACCCTGCACGGCCTGCAGCTGTGCGTCACCGACATCGAGGCGGCCCGGAAGACGCTCGTCGAGGCGGGCGTCGACGCCTCCCCCGTGATGCACGTCGGGGCGGCGGGCTGGGAGGAGGGCAAGGGCGAGACCTGGAACTCCTTCCTCACCTTCGAGGACCCCGACGGCAACGGCTGGGTGGTCCAGGAGGCCCCGTCGGAACTCGCGGAGCGCTGAGCGGCAGGACTCCTACGCCTCCAGCTCCACGAGGAACCGCACCAGCCCCTCCCCGCCCCCCACGCGCCGCATCCCCACCCGCTCCATCACCCGGTGCGAGGCGACATTGACGGGATCGGCATCGCCCCGCAGCACGGTCGCCCCGGCGGCCCGGGCGATGCCGATCACCGCCGCGAGCGCCTCGGAGGCGTACCCCTTCCCGCGCTCCCCCGGCACGATCCCGTACCCGACGGTCACGCCGCCGTCCGGCCCCGGCGCCCCGTGGAACCCGATCCCCCCGACGACGACCCCGCTCTCCGCGAGCCGAATCTGATACGTACGGAACGCCCCCGGATCCCCCTCCTCGGCGCACCTCCGCAGAAACGCCCCGACCGAGGCGAGGTCCCCCGCCCCCGGATACCCCTCCCCCCACCGGTCCTCCGGCAGGGGCTCACGGGCAGCGATCCGCTCGCCCTCGACGACGGTCAGGGGATGCAGGAGGAGCCGCCCGGTGGCGACGGATTCGATCTTCACACCGGGCAGTCTGAACACCCCACCCGCCAGGGGCAACACGTTTCCCCTGGCCGCCGGGGGGCTACAGCACCGGCAGGTTCTTCCGCAGCTCGAAGGCGGTGACCTCGGAGCGGTACTCCTCCCACTCCTGCTTCTTGTTGCGGAGGAAGAAGTCGAAGACGTGCTCGCCGAGGGTCTCGGCGACCAGTTCGGACTTCTCCATGAGGGCGATGGCCTCGCCGAGGTTCTGCGGGAGGGGCTCGATGCCCATGGCGCGGCGCTCGGAGTCGGAGAGGGCCCAGACGTCGTCGTCGGCGCCGGCGGGGAGTTCGTAGCCCTCCTCGATGCCCTTGAGGCCGGCGGCGAGGAGGACCGCGTAGGTCAGGTAGGGGTTGGCGCCGGAGTCGATGGAGCGGACCTCGACGCGGGAGGAGCCGGTCTTGCCGGGCTTGTACATGGGGACGCGGATGAGGGCGGAGCGGTTGTTGTGGCCCCAGCAGATGTACGAGGGGGCCTCGCCGCCCGAGCCGGCGGTGCGGGAGGAGCCGCCCCAGATGCGCTTGTACGAGTTGACCCACTGGTTCGTGACGGCGGAGATCTCGCCCGCGTGCTTGAGGAGGCCCGCGATGAAGGAGCGGCCCACCTTGGAGAGCTGGTACTCGGCACCCGACTCGTAGAAGGCGTTCCGGTCGCCCTCGAAGAGGGAGAGGTGGGTGTGCATGCCCGAGCCCGGGTAGTCCGAGAACGGCTTCGGCATGAAGGTGGCCTGCACGCCCTGCTCCAGCGCCACCTGCTTCATGACCAGGCGGAAGGTCATGATGTTGTCGGCGGTGGAGAGCGCGTCGGCGTACCGGAGGTCGATCTCCTGCTGGCCGGGGGCGCCCTCGTGGTGGGAGAACTCGACCGAGATGCCCATCGATTCGAGCATGGTGATGGCCTGGCGGCGGAAGTCCATGCCGACGTTCTGCGGGGTGTGGTCGAAGTAGCCGGAGTTGTCGGCGGGGGTGGGGCGCGAGCCGTCGAGCGGCTTGTCCTTCAGGAGGAAGAACTCGATCTCGGGGTGGGTGTAGAAGGTGAAACCGAGGTCGGACGCCTTGGCGAGGGCCCGCTTGAGGACGAAGCGCGGGTCGGCGAAGGACGGGGAGCCGTCCGGCATGAGGATGTCGCAGAACATCCGCGCGGTACCGGGGGCCTCGGCCCGCCAGGGCAGGATCTGGAAGGTGCCCGGGTCCGGCTTGGCGATCATGTCGGACTCGTAGACGCGGGCGAAGCCCTCGATCGCGGAGCCGTCGAAGCCGATGCCCTCGTCGAAGGCCTGCTCCAGCTCGGCGGGGGCGACGGCGACCGACTTGAGGAAGCCGAGCACATCGGTGAACCACAGGCGCACGAAGCGGATGTCGCGCTCTTCGAGCGTACGGAGCACAAATTCCTGCTGCTTGTCCATTTCCACACCCATCCTCGCTGGTCAGGCCGCCTGCTCCCACCGCCTCGGGCATATCGGGGGGCACCTGAGCATCCCACCACATGGTTTCGCGCACGTTGCACACCCATACTGCCTGTTCGGGTGTGACACAGGTAACCGAGGACCTGGGGAAGTCCTACCCCGTTCGGCCCACGGCGGTCCCTCTCCCACTACGATCTGCGCCCATGGGAGCCCTACGGCTCGAACGCCCGTACCGGCACGCGCGTCCCATGGCACTGGCGAGTGCCGTGGCGACGCTCCTCGCCGCGCTCTTCGTCTGTCTGGGGAGCGGTCCGTCGGGGCCGGGCGGCCATCCGGGGCATGAGCGGGCCGCGGCCCCGGCCGCTGCCGGGCCCTCCGCCACCCCCGTCACCGATACCGGGCGGGCCGCGTACGTCTGCCCGTACGACCGGGGCGACTGCTCCCTCTTCCCGGCCCTCTCCCCCGCGGTGCTCAGCGCCCCGCCCCTCGATCCGCCGCTGCACACCGAGGACCGGCTGCCGCGCGTCGACGCGCTCGCCGGCGAGGGCGCGGGGCGGAATCCGGGGGCCCGGCCGCGCGCCCCGGACCTGCACGTCCTTCAGGTTCTCCGGACCTAGGCCAGCCCGCGCCTTTCCCCGAACGACGACTTCCCGTTTTTCATCTTTCCCAGAAGGACGACATCACCATGGCCGCCAACCGCTCCACCACCGCCGACCGCCGCGCCCGAATAGAGGAGATGCGCCGCGCCGAGCAGGCCCGGGAGCGCCGCAACCGCTTCCTCACCCTCGGCGTCTCCGCCGTCGTCGTGCTGAGCCTCGTCGGCTTCGGCACCTTCGTGCTGATGAAGAAGGCCGACGAGGAGGACGCCAAGGAGGCCGCCGCCAAGGCCCCCATCGCCGGCGAGAAGTCCTGGGACGCGGCGAAGCTGGGCCGCAACCACGTCGAGACGGCCGTGAAGTACGAGATGAAGCCCCCGGTCGGCGGCGACCACCACCCGGTGTGGCTGAACTGCAACGGCGACGTCTACGACAAGGCCGTCCCCGAGGTGAACGCCGTGCACTCCCTGGAGCACGGCGCCGTGTGGGTGACGTACACCAAGAAGGCCGCCGAGGCCGATGTGAAGGCCCTGAAGGAGAAGGTCTCCGACACCCCGTACACGCTGATGAGCCCGGTCGAGGACCAGAGCGGGGCGATCATGCTCTCCGCCTGGGGCAAGCAGGTCACCGTGGACAGCGCGAGCGACCCGCGCGTCGACGCCTTCTTCACCAAGTACGTGCAGGGCAAGCAGACGCCCGAGCCCGGTGCCGCCTGCACCGGCGGCGTCGGCGCCGACGGCATGGGCGGCACCGGGATGGGCCAGTGACCCCCCGCCGCACGCGGTACGCGGCGGTCACCGCGGTCGCCCTGTCGGTGCTGTTCGCCGCGGGTGCCGTCACGGTCGCCTCGGCCGAGCGCGAGGAGGCGCCGCGGACCCCGGACACCGCCTCGGCGGACGCCGGTTTCGCCCGGGACATGTCGGTCCATCACCAGCAGGCCGTCGAGATGTCCTTCATCGTCCGGGACCGGACGACCGACGCGTCGGTGCGCCGGCTCGCGTACGACATCGCCAACACCCAGGCCAACCAGCGCGGCATGATGCTCGGCTGGCTCGACGTGTGGGGCCTGCCGAAGGTCGAGTCGGGCACCGCGCCGATGAGCTGGATGGGCATGCCCGTCACCGGCGACGCCGCCTCGAAGGACGGCGCGCTGATGCCCGGCATGGCGACGGACACGCAGCTCGACGCGTTGCGGAAGGCGTCCGGCAAGGACGCCGAGATCCTGTACCTGCGGCTGATGACCACCCACCACAAGGGCGGGGTGCACATGGCCCAGGGCTGTGTGCAGAAGTGCTCGGTGGACATCCAGCGGGACCTCGCCCAGGGCATGGTCGACGCCCAGGAGTCGGAGATCGCGCTGATGGCGGACATGCTCCGCAAGCGCGGGGCCACCGCCTGACCTGCGCCCGCGAGACCCCGGCCCCCGTGACCCGCTGCGGTCGCGGGGGCCGACGCGTGCCGGGAGAATGAGAGGCGCTCGGGGACGACGTACGTACAACGACGTTCGACGAAAGGTACGCACCCCATGACCACGGCGAAGGACATCATGCACCCGGGAGCCGAGTGGATCCCGGAACACGAGACGCTCGACCGCGCGGCGCAGCGGATGCGCGACCTGAACGTGGGGGCGCTTCCCGTCGCCGACGAGAACGAGCGGCTGTGCGGCATCGTCACCGACCGCGACATCGTGGTCCGCTGTGTGGCCATGGGCCACGACCCGGCGAAGGTGACCTGCGGCGCGATCGTGCAGGGCACGCCGCGCTGGATCGACGCGGGCGCCGACGTGGGCGCGGTCCTGGAGGAGATGCAGAGCCACCAGATCCGGCGGCTCCCGGTGATCGAGAACAAGCGGCTCGTCGGCATGATCAGTGAGGCCGACCTGGCGCAGCAGCTGTCGGACGAGCAGCTGAAGGCCTTCTGCGCGAGCGTCTACGCCGCTTCCTGAAGCGCCTGGAGGACGACCCGGGCGAGCGTGCCGGGGGCGTCCCGCATGACCAGATGGCCCGAGGGTTCGGCCGCCTCGTAGCGGGCGCCGAGCCGTCGGGCCAGCGTGCGCTGGCGGTGTTCCCAGCGGGCGGAGCCGTCGGGGGCGGCGAGGACGGTGACGGGGGCGCCGGGCGGCAGGGGGCGTACGCGGCGCAGGGCGAGGAGTTCGGCGGCGACGGAGCCGTAGGAGGCGTTCTCGCGCAGGGCGCCGCGCCAGACGCGTGAGGCGCGGTAGACGCGGCGGACCTCGGCGGGCGGTGCGGGGTCGGGGCGGACGGCGAGGCGGCGCAGCGCGGGACCGAGGGCGGCGGGCAGGCCGAGGGCGGTGAGCGCGGTCCCGGCGGCTTCCGTGGCGGCGGCGAGGACCGGGCCGCCGGGGCGGGGGTCGTCCTCGACGGAGGAGTCGACGAGCACGAGGGCGGCGGTGCGCCCGGGGTGGAGGCGGGCGAAGCCCTCGGCGTGGAGTCCGGCGATGGAGTGGCCGACGACGGTGGCGCGCCCGGGCAGGGCGAGGGCGTCGAGGAGGGCGGCGATCCGGTCGGCCTCGCCGGCGAGGGTAGGGGGTGCGGTGCCCTCCTGGGTGAGGCCGTGTCCGGGGCGGTCGAAGCGGACGACGGTGCGGTGCGGGGCGAGCAGGGGGACGACCGGGTCCCAGTCGAACCAGCCGAGGCCGAGCCCGGCGGAGAGCACGCAGACGGGTCCTTCGCCGTCGACGGCGACGTGGTGGGCGAGGCCACCGAGGCGTACGAAGCTCATCCGCGCTCCCGGGCGACCGAGACGGCGAGGAGCGTGATCCATCCGGCGACGAGGAGGACCTGGAGGCGCTGGGCGGCGCCGAGGGCGCCGTGGCCGCCGCCGGACTCGAAGGAGGCGACGGCGGCGAGGGTCCAGGCGGTGGCGGCGAGGGCGAGGCCGACGAGGACCGGTCCGGTGCGGGCCAGGAGGGGCCGGTGGCCGTACCGGCGGGCGGCGAGGGTGAGGGCGACCATGGCGGCGAGGGCGGCGGTCATGGCGAGTCCGGAGCTGACGGCGTGGGCCGTATGGGTGGCGGGGACGAGTCCGGCGGCCTCGCGGGCGGCGCACGCGGGGTCGGCGGTGGCGGCGCAGCTGAGCGGGAGGCGGGAGTCGACGGCGGTGGCGGCGCCGAAGAGGGCCAGGGCGGCCCAGCCGGCCGGGAGCCAGGGGCGGCGGGCGGCGGGCCCGGGGGCGGTGCGGGCCCAGCGGGGGACCCCGGGCGCGGGGTCCTCGGGGGCGCGGGCGGCGCGGGCGGCGCGGAGGCCGAGGACGGCGCCGGCGAGGACGAGGAGGCCGGCGGCGAGGTCGGTGGCGCGGAAGAGGCCGCCGAGCGGCTGGTCGGCGGCGGCGAGCTCGGAGACGTACGTACGGACCGGGTCGAGGCCGGTCCGTACGAAGGCTTCGAGGACCCAGGCGGTGTACGCGAGCGCCCCCAGGAACAGCAGGGCGGCGGACGCGCGCGTGACCTTTCCGGGCATACGGGGTCAGACGTCAGGGAGTGCCGGAAGGTTCCCGGTGTTCGGGGTGGACCCCTTCGGGTTTGCGGAACTTGAGGAGGGCGGCGGGGATGAGGATCAGCAGGTGGCGCCAGAGGGGTGGTGAGCGGCCGGCGAGTGGGCGTGCCTGTGTGCGTTCTGGGGGGGGTGTCTCGGTGGGTGCGTTGCGGGAGGCGGCGGCTTCGTTCGTCGCGCCGGGCCTTCGGGGGGCGCGGCTGGTGGGTGAGCATCTCGGTTCGCTCGCCTCCCGTGACCTCAAGGCCCGTTGCGCGGATGGCATGGGTGGGCCGGGTCGTCGACGAAGGCCACGCACGGTCAGTGGGCGCCGGCCCGTCGCGGTCAGGCCGCCCACGTTCAGGGCCCGCGGGCCGGTATCCGCACGATCGCGCGCCGCCTGGCACTGCCTTTCGGCGCGCAGGGCACCGGGCGGGCGCCCGGCGGCTACCGCTCGAAGCACGAGTGGTTCCACGAGACCCGCCGCCTGCACATCCTTGAAGTCCGTGCCGCTCAGGGCAGTCCGGGGCGCCCCCGCGGCCCCGCCGCTCGGTGCCGTCGTGGAGGACCGCCGGGTCCTCCACGACGACGGGGCGGATCTTCTTCGCATGTCGGGGTGAAACGGTTCCTCGGGGCACGGTGGGGCGCGGTTCCCAGGACATAGCGTCGGTTTGACGATTACACTGGGGGGCGTGCATCGACTACGCCTCGCGCTGAATCAGATCGACTCCACCGTCGGGGACATCGCCGGGAACTCCGAGGCGATCGTCCACTGGACCCGGCACGCCGTCGGGCAGGGCGCGCATCTCGTCGCGTTCCCCGAGATGGCGCTGACCGGCTACCCCGTCGAGGACCTGGCCCTGCGGCCGTCCTTCGTCGAGGCCTCCCGCGCGGCGCTCGACGCGCTCGCGGAGCGGCTCGCCGACGAGGGCTTCGGCGAGGTGCCGGTGGTCGTCGGCTACCTGGACCGCACCGAGCGGGCGGTGCCCCGGCTCGGCCGCCCGGCCGGCTCGCCGGAGAACGCGGCCGCGGTGCTGCACCGCGGCCGGGCCGTGCTCCGCCTCGCCAAGCACCACCTGCCGAACTACGGCGTCTTCGACGAGTTCCGCTACTTCGTGCAGGGCGACACCCTGCCGGTGCTGCGCGTGCGCGGGGTCGACGTGGCGCTCGCGATCTGCGAGGACCTGTGGCAGGAGGGCGGCCGGGTGCCGGGTGCGCGCAGCGCCCGCGCCGGGCTGCTGCTCTCGGTGAACGCCTCGCCGTACGAGCGGAACAAGGACGACACCCGGCTCGAACTGGTCCGCAAGCGGGCCCAGGAGGCCGGCTGCACCACCGCCTACCTGGCCTCGACCGGCGGGCAGGACGAGCTCGTCTTCGACGGGGACTCGATCGTGGTGGACGCGGCGGGCGAGGTCATCGCGCGGGCCCCGCAGTTCACCGAGGGCAGCGTGATCCTCGACCTGGACCTGCCGGCCGCCGACCCGGACGCCCCGGTGCCGGGGACGGTGGTGGACGACGGGCTGCGGATCGACCGGGCGGTCCTGGAGGGCCCGGCCGGCGAGCCGCTCCCGCTGACCGGGGCGGAGCTGACGGGCGGTTACGCGCAGCGGCTCGACGACGACGAGGAGGTCTACTCGGCGCTCGTCATCGGACTGCGCGCGTACGTCGCGAAGAACGGTTTCGGCTCGGTGGTGATCGGCCTGTCCGGCGGCATCGACTCGGCCCTGGTCGCCGCGATCGCCTGCGACGCGCTCGGCGCCGACCGGGTGCACGGGGTGTCGATGCCGTCGAAGTACTCCTCCGAGCACTCCAAGGGCGACGCGGCCGAACTCGCCCGCCGCACCGGGCTGCACTTCCGCACGGTGCCGATCGGGCCGATGTTCGACGCGTACATGGCCGCGCTCGAACTCACCGGGCTCGCGGAGGAGAACCTCCAGTCCCGGCTGCGCGGCACGACCCTGATGGCGATCTCCAACCAGGAGGGCCACCTCGTCCTCGCCCCGGGCAACAAGTCCGAGCTGGCGGTGGGCTACTCGACCCTCTACGGCGACTCCGTCGGCGCCTACGGGCCCATCAAGGACGTCTACAAGTCGGACGTCTTCCGGCTGGCCCGCTGGCGCAACCGCGCCGCCGAGGAGCGCGGCCAGACCCCGCCGATCCCGGAGAACTCCATCGTGAAGCCGCCCAGCGCCGAACTGCGCCCGGGCCAGGTGGACACCGACTCGCTGCCGGACTACGAGGTGCTCGACCGGATCCTCGCCCTGTACGTGGACGGGGACGAGGGCAGGGAGGCGATCGTGGCGGCCGGCTTCGACGCGGAGCTGGTGGCGAGGACGCTGCGGATGGTGGACGCGGCGGAGTACAAGCGGCGCCAGTACCCGCCGGGCACCAAGATCTCGGCGAAGGGCTTCGGCAAGGACCGGCGGCTGCCGATCACGAACCGCTGGCGGGAGACACCGGCGTCCTGACCGGTCCTCGGGCGGTCGGCTCTCCGGCGGCGAGGGGGCTTCGCGCGACGACGTGCGAGGCCCCCTCCGCCGTCCTCCCCGTACGGTCGAGGAGGCCGGCGAGCACGGCGACGGCGAGGCCGACGGCGGCGAGGGCCGCGCCGACCAGGGCCGGGGAGGTCCAGCCCCAGCCCGCGGCGACGGCGGCGCCGCCCGCCCAGGCGCCGCCCGCGTTGGCGAGGTTGAAGGCGGAGTGGTTGGAGGCGGAGGCCAGGGTCGGGGCGTCCTTCGCCTTCTCCATGACCAGCATCTGGAGCGGGGTGGTGGTCATGAAGCCGACGGCGCCGAGCACCACCACGGTGACCAGGGCGAGCCAGGGCACGTGGACGGTGAAGCGGAAGGCGACCAGGGTCACGGCGAGGGCGGCCAGGGAACCGTACAGAGTGGGGCGCGGGGCGCGGTCGGTGAGCGGTCCGGCGGCGAGCGCGCCGGCCGTCATGCCGATCCCGAAGAGGGCGAGGACGATCGTGACGGTGGACTCGCCGAAGCCCATCACCTCCGTGGTCATGGAGGCCAGGTAGGAGTAGACGGCGAAGACGCCGGCGAAGCCGAGGACGGCGGTCAGCAGGCCGAGCAGCACCTGCGGGCGGCCGAGGGCGCGCAGCTCGCGGCCGAGGCCCTGGCGGTCGTCGACGGGGAGGTCGGGAACCAGCCGGGCGAGGGCGGCGAGCGCGGCCAGGCCGATGGCGGTGACGACGACGAAGGTGGCGCGCCAGCCGAGGTGCTGGCCGAGCAGGGTGGCGGCGGGGACGCCGAGGATGTTGGCGACGGTGAGGCCGAGGAACATGGTGGCGACCGCGCGGGCCTGCCGGTCGGGGCGGACGAGCCGGGCGGCGACGACGGCGCCGACGCCGAAGAAGGCGCCGTGCGGGAGGCCGGCGAGGACCCGGCCCGCGAGCAGCCAGCCGTAGCCGGGGGCGAGGGCGGAGGCGAGGTTGCCGACGGTGAAGAGGGCCATCAGCAGGAGCAGCATCCGCTTGCGCGGGAGGCGGGAGCCGAGGGCGGTGAGCAGCGGGGCGCCGACGACGACGCCGAGGGCGTAGGCGGAGACGAGGTGGCCCGCGGTGGGGACGGTGGTGCCGAGGTCGCCGGCGACGTTGGGCAGCAGGCCCATCATCACGAACTCGGTGGTGCCGATGCCGAAAGCGGAGATGGCCAGGGCTATCAGGGCCACGGGCATGGGTGGGAGACCCTTTCCGGATCCAGGGGTTTGTTTTCTAACGAAACAAATTGTCGCAGATCCCGGAGGGGTCCCCGTACACCCGGATTCCGGCGGCTCAGAACGCGATGCGGGCCGCGAGGGGGAGGTGGTCGCTGTCGGTCTGCGGCAGGGCCCAGGAGGAGACCGGCTCGACGCCCCGGACCAGGATCTGGTCGATGCGGGCCATCGGGAAGGAGGCCGGCCAGGAGAAGCCGAAGCCGTCGCCGGCCGCGCCCTGGGTGGAGCGCAGCTGGGAGGTGACGGCGTTGAGGGCGCGGTCGTTCATGGTGCCGTTGAGGTCGCCGAGGAGGACGATGCGCTGGGCGCGGTCGTTGGCGATGGCCTCGCCGAGGGCGTTGGCGCTGGAGTCGCGCTGGTTGGCGGTGAAGCCGGCGTTCAGCTTGACCCGCACGGACGGCAGGTGGGCGACGTACACCCGCAGCTCGCCCTGGGGGGCGACGACGGTGGCCTGCATGGCGCGGGTCCAGCCCATGTGGATGTCGACCGGGCGGGGGTCGCGCAGCGGCAGCCGGCTCCACAGACCGACGGTGCCCTGGACGGAGTGGTACGGGTACTTCTCCGCCAACTCCCGCTCGTAGACCGGCACCGCGTCGGCCTTCAGCTCCTCCAGGGCCAGCACGTCGGCGTCGGAGCCGGCGAGCAGGCGGGCGGTGCCGGCGGGGTCGGGGTTGTCGGCGTTGACGTTGTGGGTGGCGACGGTGAGGTCGCCGCCGGAGGTCGACTTGTCGGCGACGAGGCCGCCGAAGAGGTTGAGCCAGACGACCGCGGGGAGCAGCAGCGCGAGGAGCGCGGTGGCGGAGCGGCGGAGCAGGGCGAGGAGGAGCAGGACCGGCACGAAGAGGCCGAGCCAGGGCAGGAAGGTCTCGGTGAGGCTGCCGAGGTTGCCGACGCGGTTGGGGATCTGGGCGTGGAAGGCCATCAGGAGCGTGAGGACGAGGGCGCAGAGCGCCAGCACGATGCCTCGGCGCCAGATGCCCGGGTCGCGGCGGAGACGGCCGAGGGCGGAGCGGAACCGGTCGCGGGACCCGGAAGGGGTACCTCCCGTTCCGCCGTGCTCCGTCCCCGTCGTGTCCACCCGCGCCATCGCTGCCCTCGCTCGTCTTGCCGTGCCGTGCCGTGTCGTACCGTCGTGCGTCGTGCCGTCCGTGCTGCGGGACCCGGGCTCGACCCTAGGCGATACGGGGTCCCGCGCACTCCCCCAAGGACGGCCGCGGCGCGTACCGGGGTTCCGGCCGGAGGCCGGTTCGGGCGGGCTGTGACAGAACGCGCACATTCGTACGAGTCGGAGTGGTGGTGCCTACTCCTTCGGCCGGACCCCGTCGAGGATGGCGTCCGCGACGCGCGCGGGGAAGTCGGGCGAGAGGTCGGCGTCCGGCTGGAGGACGGTACGGAGCAGGAGCGGCCCGATGAACAGGTCGTTGACCAGGTCCAGGTCGAGGTCGGCCCGCACCTCGCCGGTGGCGACGCCGCGTTCGAGCACCTCGATGCCGCGGCGGCGGCGAGGCTCGATCGCGGTGCGGTGGTACTGGTCCCAGAGCCGCGGATACGCCTGCATCTGCGTGAACATGTTCCGCAGCAGCGCGGAGCTCCGCTTGGCGAGCCCGCGCCGCCGCATGAACTCCAGCATCATCACGAGGTCGTCCCGCACCGAGACGCCCGGGAGCTCGGGGTCGGGCGGCTCGACGGACCGGATCAGCTCGACCAGCAGGTCCTCCTTGCCGGCCCAGCGGCGGTAGATCGTCGCCTTCCCGACCCCCGCGGTCCGCGCGATCCGCTCGATGGAGATGTCCCCCAGCGGCACCCCGCCCTCCAGCAGAGCGATGACCGCATCGAAGATCGCCCGCTCCGCCGCCTCACTACGGGGCCGCCCCCGCCTGGGGCCACCCTCGACGCACGGCTCGGGGTCCGGGTCAGGATGCGGGGCTGGGGCTGGGTGCGGGTGCGGGTCCGGGCGCGGGTCCGGGTGCGGGTGCGGGTCCAGGGCCGGGCCCGGGTGCGGGGCCGGGAGCGGGTCCGGGCGCGGGTCCAGGGCCGGGCCCGGGGCCTCACCCGAGTCCGGGGCCTCACCCGAGTCCGGGGCCTCACCCGAGTCCGGGCCCTCACCCGAGTCCGGGCCCTCACCTGAGTCCGGGGCCTCACCCAGGTCCAGGGCCTCACCCGGGTCCGGGGCCTCACCCGGGTCCAGGGCCGCACCCGGGTCCGGGGCCTCGCTCAAGCGCGGCTCGCGCTCCGGCGCGTCGGCGTCCGCGCGGGGCTCGGACGCCGGGGCGCCGTACGGCCCGGGGGCGCCGGTCCCGTCCGCCGCCGGGCGCCGCCGCCCGGGGGCCGGGCCGGGCTCGCGGCCCGGAGCTCCGGGGTTCTCGCCGTCCGCCAGGGACACGCGCACCGCCTCTCGTCGTCGTGGGCAACCTGCCACCCCCATTCTCGCCCGGCAGGACGAGGGCCCCGCCCCGAGGAGCGACCCCGGCGCCCCGGCGGGGTGGAGGCCGGCCAGAACCGGAACCCGGAACCGAAGGCCCGGACAGGCCGGGACCGGAGGGCCCGGGTCGGTGGAGGGCGCTCTCGCCCAGCAGGGCGAGGGACCCGCCCCGATGGGCCGCCGCCGCAGCGGCCCGACCGGGCGAAGGCCGGGCCGGAGGCCCGAACCCCGACGCGGCGGCCCGACCGGGCGGAAGCCGGGCCAGGGCCCGAACCGGGGCCGAAGACCCGGCCCGGGCGAGGCCGGAGCACCCGCATGAGGAGTGGGCGTCCTCGCCCGACAGGGCGAGGGAGCCACCCCGAGGGGCCGCCACAAAAGCCGGGGGCCGGGGCCCGAACCGGAACCGAAGGCCCAACCCAGGCCGGACCGGAGCACCCGCATGAGGAGTGGGCGCTCTCGCCCGACAGGGCGAGGGACCCACCCCGAGGGGCCGCCGCAGCAGCCCGACCGGGCGAAAGCCGGGGCCGGAGGCTCGGGTCGGGTCGGGGCCCGGAGCCGGAGGTTCGGGGTCGGGTGCCCGGGGGGGCGGGTCAGTGGTGGGCCGGTGCTGCGGGTTCCGGGGGCGAGGGGGTGGGGGTGGGTGGGGGCGGGGTGCGGCCCGGGAGGAAGGCGGCCACTACCAGCGTGCCGATCACGGCTATCGCCGCCGAGGCGAAAGCGGTGACGTGCATCGCGTCGAGGAAGGCCTGGTGGGCGGGGGCCGTCAGGGCGTCGGTGTGGAGTCTGTCCGCGACGGCGAGGGTGGCTTCCAGGGACTCGCCGGCCGTGGTGCGGAGCGAAGGCGGCAGCCCGTCGAGGTGGGGTTCGATCTCGCTCCGGTAGACCGCGGAGAGGACCGAGCCCAGGACCGCGACGCCGAGCGCGCCGCCGACCTGGCGGAAGGTGTTGTTGATCGCGGAGCCCGAGCCCGCCTTCTCGCGCGGCAGCGACTGCATGATCGCGACGGTGACGGGCGGCATGATGTGCGCCATGCCCGCGCCCTGCACCAGGAAGACCAGGGCCATCACCCACACCGGGGTGTCCGCGTCGAAGAAGGCGAAGGCGCCGAGGCCGAGGGCGACGGCGGCCATGCCGGCGGCGCAGACCGTCCGCGCGCCGAAACGCGCGACGGCGAGCCGGGCGCGGGGCGCGAAGACCATCTGGGCGAGGGCGAGCGGCAGCAGCAGGAGGCCGGAGTCGAGCGCGCTGTAGCCGCGGACGCTCTGGAGGTAGAAGGCGGAGAAGAAGGTCACGCCCATGAGGGCGAAGAAGACCAGGGCGATCGCGGCGACGGCGGCCGAGAAGACCGGCTTGCGGAAGGAGGAGACGTCGAGCGCCGGGTGGTCGCTGCGCTTCTCGTACAGGACGAAGGCGGTGAGGACAGCCAGGCCCGCGAGGACCGGGGCGAGGACCCCCGGCTCGGTGAACGACGCCCGCTCGCCGCCGCGGATGATCCCGTACACGAGGAGGACGAGGCCGAGGACGGAGAGGAGGACGCCGACGAGGTCGATCCGGCCGGGTGCCGGGTCCCTGGACTCGGGGACCAGCCAGGCCATGAGGGCCAGGGCCACGAGCACCACCGGCACGTTGACGAGGAAGATCGAGCCCCACCAGAAGTGCTCCAGGAGGACGCCGCCGGTGATCGGGCCGATCGCGATGGCGAGGCCGACGCCGCCGGCCCAGATGCCGATGGCCTTGGGCTGCTCGTCGCGCTCGAAGACGTTCATGAGGACGGCGAGGGTGGCCGGCATGACGAAGGCCGCGCCGAGGCCCATCACGGCCCGGTGGGCGATCAGCTCGCCCGGCGAGCCGGAGAAGGCGGCGAGGGCGGAGCCGAGGCCGAAGACGGCGAGGCCGAAGAGGAGGGACTTCTTGCGGCCGAGCCGGTCGCCGAGGAGTCCGGAGGCGAAGAGGAGGCCGGCGAAGACGAGCGTGTAGGAGTTGATCGCCCACTCCAGCTCGCTCTGGGTGGCGCCGAGTCCGACCGGGTCGGGGGAGGCGATCGTCTTGACCGCCACGTTCAGGATCGAGTTGTCGAGGACGACAATCAGCAGGCTGAGCATCAGCACGCCGAGGACGGCCCAGCGGCGGCGGTGCACGGCCTCGGGCACGGAGGCGGGGGACGGGGCGGGGGGCGGGGAGAGGGACGGCTCTGGCATGGCACCACTTTAGGGCTATTTCGATACGGGACCGTCTCGTATCGGAAAGTTTCCGGGGAAGCCGTCGAGTGTGAACAGCGCCACTTCGGCCCACTTCCCCGCCCACCCGGCGAAGTGCCACCATGGATGTGGTCCGGGGACGCCGTCAGGGCGCCTCGAGATGACACAAGGAGCCGTTCACCATGACGCTTCAGGCTGCCCAGAAACCGCCCGCCGACAGCACGAAGACGCTGTACGGAGGCAAGGGCTCGCGCCGTCTCACCGTCCACGACATCGCCGCCGCCAAGACCCGCGGCGAGAAGTGGCCCATGCTCACCGCCTACGACGCCATGACCGCCTCCGTCTTCGACGAGGCCGGGATCCCGGTGATCCTCGTCGGCGACTCCATGGGCAACTGCCACCTCGGCTACGACACCACCGTGCCCGTCACGATGGACGAGATGACCCTCCTCTCCGCCGCCGTCGTCCGGGGCACCAAGCGCGCCCTCGTCGTCGGCGACCTGCCCTTCGGCTCGTACCAGGAAGGGCCCGTCCAGGCCCTGCGCAGCGCCACCCGGCTGATCAAGGACGCGGGCGTCCAGGCCGTGAAGCTGGAGGGCGGCGAGCGCTCGCTGCCGCAGACCGAGCTGCTGGTCCAGGCCGGCATCCCCGTCATGTCGCACCTGGGCCTCACCCCGCAGTCCGTGAACACCATGGGCTACCGGGTGCAGGGCCGGTCCGACGAGGCCGCGCACCGGCTGCTGCGCGACGCCAAGGCCGCCCAGGACGCGGGCGCCTTCGCGCTCGTCCTGGAGCTGGTCCCGGCCGAGCTGGCCGCCGAGATCACCCGCTCGCTCGACATCACGGTCATCGGCATCGGCGCGGGCCCCGACACCGACGCCCAGGTCCTCGTCTGGACCGACATGGCCGGGCTCACCGGCGGCAAGGTGCCCCGCTTCAGCAAGCAGTACGCCAACCTCCGCGAGACGCTCGGCGACGCCGCCCGCGCCTTCGCCGAGGACGTGGCCGGCGGGGCCTTCCCCGCCGAGGAGCACACCTTCCACTAGGCCACCTCCGGCACCACCGACAGCCCGCCGACTTCCCCCATCGGCGGGCTGTCGCCCGTCCGCAGACCGCCTGTAGCCCACCTGCAGGCCGCCTGTAGGCCGTCTGTCGGAGGGCTGTCGGAGGGCTGTCGGAGGGCTGTCAGTGGCGGCCTGTTCCATGAGGGGCATGACGCGATCACAGACCAACGCCGTCGAGGTCCGGGGCCTCGTGAAGCACTTCGGCGAGACCAAGGCCCTGGACGGGGTCGATCTGGAGGTCCGCGAGGGCACCGTCCTCGGGGTCCTCGGGCCCAACGGCGCCGGGAAGACCACCCTCGTCCGCTGCCTCTCCACCCTCCTCGTCCCGGACGCCGGGACCGCCACCGTCGCCGGCTACGACGTGGTGCGCCAGCCCCGCCAGCTGCGCCGCACCATCGGCCTCACCGGCCAGTACGCCTCCGTCGACGAGAAGCTCTCCGGCTTCGAGAACCTGTACATGATCGGGCGGCTGCTCGACCTGTCCCGCGCGGACGCCCGCCGCCGCGCCGACGAGATGCTGGAGCGCTTCTCCCTCACCGAGGCCGCCAAGCGCCCGGCGATGAACTACTCCGGCGGCATGCGGCGCCGCCTCGACCTCGCCGCCTCCATGATCGGGCAGCCGGCCGTGCTCTACCTGGACGAGCCGACCACCGGCCTCGACCCCCGCACCCGCAACGAGGTGTGGGACGAGGTGAAGCGGATGGTCTCCGAGGGCGTCACCGTCCTCCTCACCACCCAGTACATGGAGGAGGCGGAGCAGCTCGCGAGCGAGCTGACCGTCGTCGACCGGGGCAAGGTCATCGCCCGGGGCGAGGTGGACGAGCTCAAGGCGAAGGTCGGCGGCCGCACCCTGAAGGTCCGCCCGCTCGACCCGGAGCAGCTGCCCGCGATGGCGGCCGCGCTCCGCGAGACCGGTCTCGACGGCGTCGCCGGCGCGACCGTGGTGCCCGACGAGGGCGCGCTGTACGTGCCGATCCTCACCGACCAGCAGCTGACGGCCGTGGTCGCGCTGCTCGGCGCGCGCGGCTTCGGCATCGCCGACATCGGCACCCATCTGCCCAGTCTGGACGAGGTGTTCCTGGCCATCACCGGCCAGAGGACCGCCGACTCCGACGCGATCCGCGAGGAGGTCGCCGCGTGAGCACGACCACGGTCACCCAGTCCCCCGCCGGCACCCCGGACCGGGCCCCCGCCCGTCCGGTCCGCACCGGCGACGACGGCCGCATCGGCCTGCGGGCCAACCTCCGCCACATCGGCGCGCTCGCCCGGCGCAACGCCCTCCAGATCAAGCAGGACCCGGAGTCGATGTTCGACGCCGTGTTCATGCCGATCATCTTCATCCTGCTCTTCGTGTACGTCTTCGGCGGCGCGATCGCCGGCAAGGGCAACAACGACGCCTATGTGAACTACGTGGCGCCCGGCCTGATGGCGATGATGGGCATGAACATCGCCATGGCCGTCGGCGTGGGCATCAACGACGACTTCAAGAAGGGGGTGATGGACCGGTTCCGGACGATGCCGATCGCCCGCTCCTCGGTCCTCATCGCCAAGATCGTCGTCGAGATCGGCCGGATGCTGATCGCCACCGCGATCCTGCTCGGCATGAGCTTCCTGCTGGGCCTGACGATCCACACCTCGGTGCTCCACCTGTTCGCCGCCATCGGCCTGTCGATGGTCTTCGGCGCCTCGCTGATGTGGATCTTCATCCTGATCGGTCTGACCGTGAAGACCGCGCAGGCGGTGCAGGGCGTGGCGATGATGGTCCTGATGCCGCTCCAGTTCGGCTCCTCGATCTTCGCCCCGACGGCGACGATGCCCGGCTGGCTGGAGACCTTCACGGACTACAACCCGCTGTCGAACCTCGCGGACGCCGCCCGCGCCCTCATGAACGGCGGCGCGGTCGCCCACTCCGTGTGGATGACGCTGGGCTGGTCGCTGGCCATCACCCTCGTCACGGCGCCGCTCGCGGTCGCCAAGTTCCGCAAGAAGACCTGAGCCGGCACCCCCGGTGACGGGGGCTCAGGACTCGGCGCGCCCACTGATCGCGTCGGCGGCGCTGCCGAGCAGGGCGGCGGCCTCCTCGGGGGAGAGGCCGCCGCCTTCGGCGTGCGCGGCCTCGAAGGCGTCCGCGCCGAGGACCGCGCGGGCAAGGCCGGTCGCCCGTGCCAGGTTCTCCCGCTCCAGGCCCGGCTCCCGGTGCCCCTCGGGCACGAGGGCGTCGCGCGCGCCGAGGAGCAGGGCCGCCGTCCTGGCCGCCTCGCCCCCGAGCCCGGCGAGCGCCCAGGCCCCGACGACCAGATGGACCCCGGGCATCTGCGGCACCACCATCATCGACAGCGGGCCCAGGGACCGCCGGTACGCCGCGGTGACCCGCGCGAGCCCGTCGGCGTACTTCCCCTCCAGGACGTCGATCCAGGCCAGGGTGCCGAGCATGAACCCCTGGAAGACGGCGAGGGTCTCGCTGCCGAACTCCGCCAGGAGCACCGTCAGATGGGTGCGGGCCTCGGCGGTCCTGCCCGTCCTGCCCAGCGCGAGCGCGAGGAACAGGCGCGCGCCGAGCTGCGGTTCGTGGCCCGTGGCGGGATCGTCCAGGATCTCCCGCAGGATCGCCTCGCCGTCCTCGATCCGGCCCGCCTCGATCAGCGTGTCGGCGTACCGGGCCCGCAGCAGGCTCCGCTGCGAGGGCGCCCCGATCTTCTCCGCGTAGCCGATGGCGGCGGCGAAGTCCCGGGACGCCGCGTCGTAGGAGAGCTGCCGCTCGTGGGCCTCGCCCCGGGCGGAGAGCGCCTCGGCGGCTCCCCAGGCGTCCCCGAGCTCCTCGAAGAGGGCCAGGCTCTCGTCGGCGTCCGCGATCGCGAGGTCGGCCCACTGGCCCCGGTTGGCCCGCATGTTGGCGCGCACCTGCAGGATGTGGGCGAGCTCCCACGCGTACCCGTATCGTCGGCACGCCTCCACGGTGACGTCGAGGAGCTCGTGCAGCCGCTCGGGCTCGCCCATGATGAGCACGGCGAAGACCGCGAAGGAGCCGGGGAGCCGGCAGGTCTGCGGCAGCCCGGGCCGGTAGACGGCGGTGATCTCGCGGAGCCGGGCCTGGCCCTCGGGACTCGTCCACCGGTCCGCCTCGTGGTCCATGTTGATCAGCTCGACGAGCCGCACCCCGCGCCGCGCCTCCCAGCGCTGCTCCTCGGAGAGCGGCGGCGGGGCGGCCGTGCACGGTTCGGCGAGCGGGACGAGCGGCGCGGCGGGCGGGGTGAAGGGGTCGGGTCCGAGGGCGGCGACGGCCCGGACCGACTGGAGGGCGTCGGAGCGCAGGTCGCGCAACTGCCAGTACCAGAGCAGGGCGTGGACGAGGACCAGGGCCTCGTCCTCGTCGCCGGCGGCGACGGCCCGGGCGAGCCCGGTGCGGAGGTTGCCGTACTCGGCGTCGAGCCGGACCATGGCGGCGAGCTGGCCCGATCCGCGCAGTCCCGGGTCGGTGGTACGGGCGAGCTCGCGGTAGTACGTGAGGTGGGCCCGCTCGACGGCCGCCCGCTCCCCGGCCTCGTCGAGCCGCTCCCCCGCGTACTCGGCCACCGTCTCCAGGAGCCGGAACCGCATCCCGGACTCCTCCGGCGCCGACACCACCAGCGACTTGTCGACCAGCGCGCCGAGCACGTCGAGGACGTCCGTCCGCTCCGCGCCCGCGCAGACCGCCTCGGCCGCCTCCAGGTCGCAGCCGCCGGTGAAGACGGCGAGCCGCCGCAGCACCGCCCGCTCCGGCCCTTCGAGCAGCTCCCACGACCAGTCCACCACCGCCCGCAGCGTCTGCTGACGGGGCAGCACCGTCCGCGCGCCCGAGGTCAGCAGCCGGAAGCGGTCGTCGAGCCGGTCCGCGATCTGCCGGGGCGACAGCAGCCGCAGCCGCGCCGCCGCCAGCTCGATCGCCAGCGGCAGCCCGTCGAGCCGCCGCACGATCTCCGCCGCCGCCTCCGGGTCCCCGGCCACGTCGAAACCGGGCCGCGCCGCCGCGCCCCGCTCGGCGAGCAGCCGCAGCGCCGTCTCCTCCGGCAGCGGACCGAGCGGCCGCAGCCGCTCCCCCGGCACGCCGAGCGGCTCCCGGCTGGTCGCGAGGACCCGTACGCCGGGACAGCCGGCCAGGACCGTCTCCGCGAGCCGGGCCGCCGCGTCCACCAGGTGCTCGCAGTTGTCCAGGAGCAGCAGCATCCGCCGCCCCGCGCAGTGCTCCACGAGGCGGTGCAGGGGGTCGCCGCCGGCGCGGAGCTCCTCGGCGCCGGCGCCGCGCAGCACGGTCTCGCGGGCGCCGAGGGCGGCGAGGACGGCTTCGGGGACGGCCTCCGGGTCGCGGACCGGGGCGAGTTCGGCGACCCAGACGCCGTCGGGCCAGGCACCGGCGGCCCGCTCGGCCGCCTCCTGGGAGAGCCGGGTCTTGCCGGCGCCGCCGGGCCCGAGGAGGGTCACGAGCCGGGCGGTGCCCAGATCGTGGCGGAGTGCGGTGATCTCCTCCTCGCGGCCGACGAAGGAGGTGAGCCGGGCCCGCAGATTGCCGGGAGCGGGGGCGGGGGCGGGGGCGGCGGCGGGAGCGGGGGCGGGGGCGGTCCTGCGTACCGGGGTGGGGGCGGGGTCCTTCGCTTCGGCCGTGAGCAGCCGCTCGTGGAGGGCGCGCAGTGCGGGGCCCGGGTCGGCGCCGAGCCGGTCGGCGAGCGTCCGGCGGACCTCCTCGTACGCGGCGAGGGCCTCGGCGGCGCGGCCGGTGTCGCGCAGGGCGCGGATCCGCAGGGCCTGGAGGGGCTCGTCGAGCGGCCGGTCGGCGCAGAGGGCGGTGAGCTCGGGGAGGGCGTCGGCGGCCCGGCCGAGGGCGAGCGCGGCGTCGAGCCGGCCGCGCCGGGCGTCCAGGCGGCGGGCCTCCCAGCGGGCGGCCTCGGCGTGCCGGTCGGGCAGGTCGGCGAGGGCGGGCCCGGCCCAGAGGCCCAGGGCCTCGTCGAGGAGGGTCGCGGCCCGGCCCGGGTCCCCGGCGGCGAGGGCGGCGGAGCCGTCGGCGGCGAGCCGTTCGAAGCGGTAGAGGTCGACGTCCTCGCGGGCCGCGCCGAGCCGGTAGCCGCCCCCGTCGGCGGACGGGACCCGGTCCCTGCCGAGCGCCTTCCTGAGCCGGCCGGCCAGCGCCTGGAGCGCGGCGACGGCGTCGGCGGGCGGCTCGTCGCCGTGCCAGACCTCGTCGACGAGCACGGCCACCGGCACGGCGCGGCCGGGCCGGAGGGCGAGGGCGGTGAGCAGGGCGCGGACGCGCGGCCCGCCGACGGGCAGCTCGCCGCCGTCGGCGCTCAGCACACGGGTCGGTCCCAGGAGGCAGTAACGCACTCCCCCATTCTCCGCGAGCGCCCCGCGTGCGCCGGGCGGCGGGGGAGGTCACGGGGAACCGGGGCCGCGAGCGGTACGTTCTCGCACCACCACAGCCTGTTCCGGATCGGGGGGAGCCCATGATGAGTTCGGCCGCCGTCCGCCGCGAGGAGCGCCGGATCAGTCCCGTCTTCCTGGCGGTGCTCGCCGTCATGGCGGTCACCGGATGGGCGGTGTGGACGGACTTCGCCGCGCTGCCCGGGGTGGCGGTCTTCCTCTTCGTGACCTCGGCGTGGGTCGTCTCGCTCTGTCTGCACGAGTACGCGCACGCCCGCACGGCCCTGCACGGCGGGGACGTCACGGTGGGCGCCAAGGGGTACCTGAGCCTGAACCCGTTCGCGTACACCCACGCCGTCCTCAGCGTGGTGCTTCCCGTGCTCTTCGTGATCATGGGCGGGATCGGTCTGCCGGGCGGCGCGGTCTTCATCGAGCAGGGCCGGATCAAGGGCCGCTGGAAGCACAGTCTGATCTCGGCGGCGGGCCCGCTGGCGAACGTGCTGTTCGCGGTGGTGTGCACGGCGCCGTTCTGGCTGGGCACGCTCGACGGGGTGCCGGCGGCCTTCCGGTACGCGCTGGCGTTCCTGGCGTTCCTCCAGGTGACGGCGGCGCTCCTGAACCTGCTGCCGGTGCCGGGGCTCGACGGCTACGGGATCGCGGAGCCCTGGCTGTCGTACGGGCTGAAGCGGCGGATCGAGCCGTACGCGCCGTACGGCTTCTTCGTGGTGATCGCGCTGCTCTTCGTGCCGGTCGTCAACGGCGCCTTCTTCGACGCGGTCGACGCGCTGATGCGGGCGCTGGGCGTCGACGGCCTCGACCGCGCCTGCGGCTCGGCGCTCTTCCGCTTCTGGGAGGGCACCCCGGCGGCCTGCCCGGTCTAGACGGCCTCTGGACGGGCTCTAGACGGCCTCTGCCTCTGCCGCCGTCTCCGCCTTCTCCTCCTTCTCCGCCTTCGCGCGGCGGAGGTAGTACCAGGCCATGTTGGAGGAGAGGCCGGCGAGGAGGACCCAGACGATGCCGATGAAGCTGCCGTTGACGAAGGAGATCACGGCCGCGGCGACGGCCAGGGCGCAGACCACGAGGGCGTAGAGGGCGAGACGGGGCATGGGGGTCGGCTCCTGTCGGGTACGGCAGACGGTGCCCCACCAGTGTCCCCCATGCCCCGAAGCGTCCGTTCTCCGGCTCCGCCCCGGGGCGCGGGAGTCGCTCAGATGTCGGTGATGCGGATGCCCGCGTGGGCCTTGTAGCGGCGGTTCACCGAGATCAGGTTGGCGACGAGGGACTCGACCTGGTGGGCGTTGCGGAGCCGGCCCGCGAAGACGCCGCGCATGCCGGGGATGCGGCCGGCCAGCGCCTGCACGATCTCGACGTCGGCGCGCTGCTCGCCGAGGACCATGACGTCGGTGTCGATCTCGGCGATCGAGGTGTCCTTGAGGAGGACGGCGGAGAGGTGGTGGAAGGCGGCGGCGACCCGGGAGTCCGGGAGCAGCGCGGCGGCCTGCTCGGCGGCGGAGCCCTCCTCGGGCTTGAGGGCGTAGGCGCCCTTCTTGTCGAAGCCGAGCGGGTTGACGCAGTCGACGACGAGCTTGCCGGCGAGCTCGGCGCGCAGCGACTCCAGGGTCTTGGCGTGGCCGTCCCACGGCACGGCGACGATGACGACGTCGCTGCGGCGGGCGCACTCGGCGTTGTCGGCGCCCTCGACGCCGTGGCCGATCTCGGCGGCGACGGCCTCGGCGCGGTCGGCGGCGCGAGAGCCGATGATCACCTGCTGGCCGGCGGCGGCGAGGCGGTAGGCGAGGCCGCGGCCCTGGTCGCCGGTGCCGCCGAGGACGCCGACGACGAGCCCGGAGACGTCGGGCAGGTCCCAGGGGTCCCTGGGGGAACGGGGGGAAGTCGAGTCGGTCGAGTCAGTCATGGCCCGACCCTACCGACCGGTTCGGGACCCGTTCGGGTGGATCGGGGGCAACCGGCCGCGCGCGGGCGTCCGCTGGGGCAGGATGCGGCGCCATGGATGCCGTACGGGTCGCGTTGCTGCGGGAAGTGCTCGCCGGGACGGAGTGGCCGGCGGCCGCGCGCCGCTTCGCCGGGGCGCTGCGGGCGTCGGTGGCGCCGCGGCGGGGGGCGCTGCTGCTCGTGGGCACGGAGGCGTACGAGCCGTGGCACCTGGCGGCGCACCTGGTGGACGAGGCGGCCTGGTCGGGCCTTCCGGAGCTGGCCCCCACCCTGGTACGCCACCGGGCCAGGCCCGGCGACCCGCCGCACCTGGCGGTGGGCCTGGGCCGCCTGGCGGCGGCGGGCCGGGGCACGGCCCTCCTCGTCGTGGCACCGGCGCGGCCGGAGGACGACCTGCTGCAGCGGGTGCACGACGCGCGGCGGGCGGGGGCGACGGTGCTGTCGCTCGACGGGGGCGACGAGGAGGTGCGGGGCCTGGCGCACGAAGCGCTCTCGGTGACGGAGGACGAGGGCCTGGACCTGGACACGGTCCAGCACCTCGTGAGCGCGGCGGCCGGCGAGAACCGCCTCCCCGCGCCCCGAGGCCTCCGCCTCCGCCACCGCCTCTCCCTCCTGACCAACCACCTGACCTCCCCACCCCCACCCCGCTGGTAACCCCGCCACACCCGTAGCGGGCCGCGGTCCCGCCAGGGCGGCGCCCACCCGCCGCCGCCGTTCCGTTGTGGGCATACGTTCCGCTAGGGCGATGGGGGTCCCCCCTGCTCGAGCGAAGCCGAGAGCTTGGGGGAGGGTGGGCACAACGGAACGGCACCCTGTGCGGGTGCCTCCGCACCTGCGCCTGAACCCGCACCGGTACGGAGCCGTACATCGGGTGCGGGTCCAGGCGCAGGAAGCCGAGGCGCGGCAGAGGGCACCGTCCCTGTGCCCACCCGTCCCGCCCTAGGGAGCGTATTCGGTTGTGATCAAGGTGCTGCTCGTGCGAGGTCCTTGATTCAGATCATGGAGGCGCGGAGGTGGAGGCCGGCGAGGTAGCTCCCCGGGGTCTTGTCGTAGCGGGTGGCGATGCCTCGCCATGCCTTCATCCTGTCGATCGCCTGCTCGACGGTGTTCCGTTCCTTGTAGAGCTCGGTGTCGTGACTGACGGGCCGGCCGCCCCCACTGCCCTTCTTCTTCCGGTTGGCGGCCTGGTCCTTCTTCTCCGGGATGACCGCCTTGATGCGACGTTTGCGCAGGTGGCCACGGTTGCCGCGAGACGAGTAAGCCTTGTCTCCGGCGACTGCGTCCGGCCTGGTGCGGGGGCGGCCGACGGGCCCGCGCACCCGCACCTTCTTCAGGACGGGGATGAACTGTGGGCTGTCCGCCGCCTGGCCCGCGGTCAGGATGAACGCCAGCGGGCGGCACTTGCGGTCGGCGGCGAGGTGGACCTTGCCGGTCTGCCTGCCCCTGGAGCGTCCGAGGAGGGCGGCCTTCAGCCGGAGTTTCCGCCGGCGCCGGACGCGTCGTCGTTCTTCCCGCGCGGGATCGCTTTCGGCCTCCTGCCCTCTTGGTTCTTCGAGCCCGCCCCCTTTGGCCTGGCCTTCTCCTCCTCGGCGGCGGCTTTCTCCAGAGCGGTGACGACATCCTCGTCGAGGTGCATCCCGGCCGCGTCGTGGTGGGCACGGGCGGTGGTGGAGTCGATGCTGACCAGGGACAGGTCCACCTCACCGCGCTTCGCGGCTTCCGCGATCAGGCCCTCCAGCAGGGCCTCGAAGACCCCGGCGTCACGCCACTGCCGGAAGCGGTTGTGGACGGTCGACCATGCACCGAACTCCGTCGGCATCTCCCGCCACTGCCCGCCCGTCTTGAACCGCCAGATCACGCCCTCGAACTGCTGCCGCAGCCGCCCCGGGTACGGGCCGTACTCGCCGATCGGCAGGTACGGCCCGATGAACTCCCACTCCGGGTCGGTCAGTTGCACTCGCGTCATACAAGACGGTCTACCGGGCCAGACCGTGCCACGAAGCCGCATCCCGCAGATTGATCACGACTCGATACGCTCCCTAGGCGGGCTGCGGGGCGCGCGTTGCCGGAGCAGCCGCGACCTTGCGGGTCTCGCGCATTATCAGCAGGCCGTTGACCACCATCAGTGTCGCGGTCAGGCCGTGGACGCCGAGCGCGGTGGCCACGGAGCCGTGGTGGGCCAACACGTTGGCCATGTCCCCGTACGCGGCGAGGGCCTCGACCAGCATCGCCCAGCCCAGCGCCCGGCGGTGACCTGCCAGCAGCAGGACACCCAGTACCAGGGCCATGACGACGTCGCGGGTTCCCTTGACGATCAGGAAGCCGCCGCCGTCGCCGGACGGCCAGCTCGGCAGGCCGAAGCCCGGCGCCACCGTCTCCGGGCGCAGGATGAACTCCGACCCGAACCAGAGGATGAAGAGGATGAAGGCGGAGGCCAGGACGGTGTTGATCTTCTTCAGCGACACTGTTCTTCTCCTTGTGGGTATCGGGCTCAGACGAGGGCGGTGACCAGGAAGGCGAAGGCGGCGACGATGACGGCGACGCGGACGTAGTGGTAGCGGTCCCAGCGGTTCATCTGCTCCTTCCAGTCCGCGGGCGGGTTCTCGGGGGTCCACGTCTTGCCCCGGTTGTTGATCGGGACGAGCAGCAGGAGCGACATGATCACGCTCACGATCAGCAGCGCGGCGGCAGTGACGACGAGTCCGGCGCCGGGGCGGTCCCATCCGGCGATGGCCCAGACCACGCTGAGGACGAGCGAGCCGATGTACCAGAACGGCATGAGGGCGCCGAGCATCCGGCCCCCGTGGGCGCGGGCGAGCTGGCCACTGTCCTCGGGGAGGGCGTTGAAGATCCGGTTCATGACGAAGGCGACGGAGAACTCCACCCCCACCATCAAGCCGACGATCACGGTGGTGAACACCTCGAGTGCGTTGAGCATGACGCCCCCCTGGGAGCTAGCGCTGCTAGATGATGAGGCAACGCTAGTGCTGCTCCCGCTCGATTGTCTAGCGATGCTAGGATTCGAGTCATGTCGGTACAAGAACGCAAGCAGCGCGAACGGGCGGAGCGCGAGCGCCTCATCGTGGCGACAGCCCGCGAACTCGCCGAGCAGCAGGGCTGGGACGCGGTCACAACCCGCCGGCTCGCCGAGCGCATCGAGTACAGCCAGCCCGTCCTCTACAGCCACTTCCGCGGCAAGCGGGAGATCATCGGCGCCGTCGCCCTGGAGGGCGCTGCCGAGTTGGCCGCGGCGGTGCGTGCCACGACCTCCGCCGCGGACGGCCCGCGCGAGCGGGTCGCCGCGCTCGCCCGCGCCTACCTCGACTTCGCCGCACGCAACCCGGCGGTCTACGACGCCTTGTTCCAGCTCGACGGCGGCCTGGCGTACGCGCAGGAGGACACCCCGGAGCCGCTGAAGGACGCCTTCGCCGCGCTGCTGGAGAGCCTGGGCGAGGTCGCCGGGGACGGTGTCCACCCGGGGCTGTTCACCGAGGTGTTCTGGGCGTCCCTGCACGGCCTTGCGACCCTGACCCGGGCGGGACGGTTGCCGCCGGAGGACGCCGAGCCGAGGGTGGAGCTGCTGGTGGACCGGCTCGCCGTGGTCTGAAACACCGTCCCGGCGGGCACGCAGCCGGGTCCCGGCCGCTGCCTGCGGCAACGCTTCCGGTCACTCGCGTCCACACGGCGCAGCCGCAGATCGCCGGGCCCCGTGCCCCAGGCCGGCACCCGCTCCGGAAGCTGCGATGCTCATTGATCGCGACCCGATACGCGCCCTGGCGGGACGTATGCCCACAGGGACGACGGGTGCGGGCGCGTGCCAGGGCCAGGCCCCGCGCGCCGGGCCTGCGGCTGGGCACCGCCCCAGCGGGACGTATGCCCACGGGGACGACGGGCGCGGGGTGGGCACCGCCCTGGCGGGGCGGCCTGGGGGCGGCGGCGCAGGGTGGGCGGCGGAACCGGTGGGGGCCTGTCCGGGGGCGGCCCGGGGGCGGGGGAAATCGGTTGCTCTGGGGTGGGGGTGGGCGGAGCATGGGCGGCCGTGGGTTCTTCCTTGCGTTCGCGGCTTGGGGCCGTGCTTCCCGATACGGCGCCGTGGCGCTCCTCCCGTGACTTCCGGCTGCTGTGGGGGCAGGGGCTGGTCACGTACTTCGCCAGCGCCATGGCGATGGTGGCGCTGCCGCTGCAGATCAAGGAGCTGACGGACTCGCCGCTCGCCGTGGGCGCGATGGGCGCCGTGGAGCTGGTGCCGCTCGTGGTGTTCGGGCTGTACGGCGGGGCGCTGGCGGACGCGGTGGACCGGCGGCAGGTGATCGTCGGGACGGAGGCGGGGCTCGGGGTGCTCGCCCTGTTGCTGCTGCTGAACTCGCTGCTCCCCCGCCCCCTGCTGTGGCCTTTGTACGTGGTCGCGGCGGGCGTGTCCGCGCTCGCCGGGCTCCAGCGGCCCGCCCTGGACTCGCTGCTGGCGCGGATCGTGCCGCACGAGCAGCAGACCGCGGCGGCCGCGCTGAATTCGCTGCGCTGGCAGATCGGGGCCGTCGCGGGCCCGTCGGTCGCGGGCGTCGTGGTGGCCTACGCGGGCCACGCCCCGGCGTACACGGTGACGCTCGCCGGCTTCGCCGTGTCGGTCCTGATGTGCCGGCGCCTCTCCCCCGCCCCGCCCGCGCACGACGCGGAGAAGCCGTCGCTCCGGTCGATCGCCGAGGGCGCCCGGTACGCCTGGTCGCGCCCGGTGCTGCTGGGCACGTACGCGATCGACCTGGCCGCCATGGTCTTCGCCTTCCCGAACGCGGTCTTCCCCTTCCTCGCGGACGAGCTGGACGCCCCCTGGTCCCTCGGCCTCATGTACGCGGCCGGCTCCGTCGGCTCCCTGGTCCTCGGGCTGACCAGCGGCTGGACCTCCAAGGTGCGGCGGCACGGGCTGCTCGTGGCCGGCGGCGCCGCCGGCTGGGGGCTCGCGATCGCGGGCGCGGGCTGGTTCGGGAACGTGTGGGCGGTTCTGCTGTGCCTGGCGTTCGCGGGCGCCGGCGACATGCTGAGCGGGCTCGGGCGCTCGACGATCTGGAACCAGACGATCCCGGAGGAACTGCGCGGCCGGCTCGCGGGCATCGAGGTGCTCTCGTACAGCGTGGGCCCGCAGCTCGGCCAGGTGCGGGCGGGCGTGATGGCCGGATGGACCGGCACCCGTACCGCCGTCTGGGCGGGCGGCGTCGCCTGCGTGGCCTCGGTCGGCCTGCTCTGCCTGACCCTGCCGAAGCTGCTCCGCTACGACTCCGACACCGACGAGGACGCGCTGCGCCGCAAGGCCCACCAGGAAGCGGCGGCAGTGGCGATGTGACCGGGGCGGGGCGGGGCCGGGGGCCGGCCGCCGCCCGGCGCCGTCAGTCCTGGTCCTCCACCGGGCCCGGCTTGTCGTGCCAGCGGGGGTCGGTCTCCCACTCCAGGTTCCGCTCGCGGGCGGTCTCCATGGCGTGCGAGGCCTCCTCACGGGTGGCGTAGGGGCCGAATCGGTTCTTCGCCGGGCATTCGGGCCCTTCCTCGACCTTCTTGTGTTCCAGGCAGTAGTACCACTCGCCCGGCTTTCCGGCCGTGCGCTTCTTGAACAGGGCCATGGTCGTCGGCTCCTTCCTTCGGGACCATGCTGCCCCAGACACGGTCGTTAGACTCGCTGGCATGTCTGGCCAGTCGCTTCTCGTACCGGGGGAGCTCTCCCCCACCCGCTCCGTCCCGGGCTCGATCCGTCGCCCCGAGTACGTCGGAAAGCCCGCCCCCACCCCGTACACGGGGCCCGAGGTGCAGGACTCCGACACGATCGAACGGATGCGGATCGCCGGCCGCATCGCCGCGCAGGCGATGGAGGAGGCCGCCAAGCTCATCGCCCCGGGCGTCACCACCGACGAGCTCGACCGGGTCGCGCACGCGTACATGTGCGACCACGGCGCCTATCCGTCGACCCTGGGCTACCGGGGCTTCCCCAAGTCGCTGTGCGCCTCGGTCAACGAGGTCATCTGCCACGGCATCCCGGACTCCACGGTGCTGCGCGACGGCGACATCGTGAACCTGGACGTGACGGCGTACATCGGCGGCGTCCACGGCGACAACAACGCCACCTACCTCTGCGGCGACGTCGACGAGGAGTCGCGGCTGCTCGTCGAGCGCACCCGGGAGTCGCTGAACCGCGCGATCAAGGCGGTGAAGCCGGGCCGCCAGATCAACATCATCGGCCGGGTCATCGAGTCGTACGCCAAGCGCTTCGGCTACGGCGTGGTGCGGGACTTCACCGGGCACGGCATCAACACGTCGTTCCACTCCGGGCTGATCGTGCCGCACTACGACTCGCCCCACCACACCACCGTCATCCAGCCCGGCATGACCTTCACGATCGAGCCGATGCTGACCCTCGGCACCCACGAGTACGACATGTGGGACGACGGCTGGACCGTGGTGACCAAGGACCGCAAGCGGACCGCGCAGTTCGAGCACACCCTTGTGGTCACCGAGACGGGAGCGGACATCCTTACGTTGCCCTGACCCCCCTCGGGGGTACAACCTTTACCGACAGGTCGTCGGGAAACCAGTTGACTTAGGTAAACCTAACCTTGCAAGATCGGGTCGACTGGTTCCCGCCCCATCGGTCTCGGAGGCACGCCTTGGACACGCCCTTCTCCACCCTCATCCGCACGGCCTCGCACGAGCAGCACACGGAGGCGGAGACCTCGTCCTTCATGGGCGACCTCCTGGGCGGACGGCTCGGCGTGGACGCCTACGCCCGCTACACGGAACAGCTGTGGTTCGTGTACCGGGCCCTGGAGGAGGGCGCGGAGGCGCTGCGCGAGGACCCGGTCGCCGGGCCCTTCATACAGCCCGAGCTCTTCCGCACGGAGGCCCTGGAGGCGGACCTCGCCCATCTGCGCGGCCCCGGCTGGCGCGCCGGGCTCTCCGCGCTGCCGGCCACCGAGGCGTACGCGGCCCGGGTCGCCGAGTGCGCCCGCACCTGGCCGGCCGGTTACGTCGCCCACCACTACACCCGCTACCTGGGCGATCTGTCGGGCGGTCAGATCATCCGCGACAAGGCCGAGCGGACCTGGGGCTTCGACCGCAAGGGCGACGGCGTGCGGTTCTACGTCTTCGACGCGATCGGCAACCCGGCCGCGTTCAAGCGGTCCTACCGCGAACTCCTCGACGGGGTGAACGCGGACGACCTGGAGAAGCAGCGGATCGTCGACGAGTGCAAGCGGGCCTTCGCCTTCAACACGGCCGTCTTCCGCGAGCTGGGCGGCGAGTTCCCGCTCAGCGCGTAAGCGCTTCTAGCGCATCAGCGTTCTTTCCAGGCGGACCCGTCCGCCCAACTCCACGATGCCGTCAGGGCCGGGGGCGGTCAGCAGCTGCGACCCCCGGCCCTGCGTGATGTTGAGGGCCCGGCCGAGGCGTTCGGTGAGCAGCAGGGCCGCCGCGCCGGTGGCCTCGTCCTCGTCGATGCCGTCGCCGCGGCCGGGGAAGGCGCGCGCCCGGACCCGGCCGGCGGCCTCCTCCTCCCACGCCCAGGCGTAGATCCACTCCCCCGGCTCGGGCACCTCCAGCGCGTCGACCTCGGCGGCGGAGGCGTACTGCCGCAGGGTGCGCGGCGGGGCCCAGGCGGCGCGGGCCTCGATCCAGGTGAACTCGCCGTCGCCGCGCACCCATATCTCTCCGGCGGGCGGGCAGATCACCTCCAGGTCGAGCAGCCAGGCGGTGCCGACGAGCGGGTGTCCGGCGAAGGGCATCCGCAGGCCCGGGGTGTAGATGTCGACGATGCCGCGCTCGGGGTCGTCGACGAACACGGTCTCGCTGAAGCCGAGTTCCTTGGCGAGCGCCTGCCGGGACGCCTCGTCGGGGTGGGTGCGACCGTCGCGGACGACCCCGAGGGCGTTGCCGTGGCGCCCGTCGCCCGCGCAGAAGACCCGCAGGACGTCGATCTCGGTGCCGGTGCCGGTCTCGCCAGTCGTGTTCATGCCGGAATTGAACCATCCAGGGACAGGTGACAGGGCATTACCTCGGTTCGTCCCGGGGTACGGCCCTGCCGGCGCGGCCCGGTCACCCCTCGGCGCCGGCACCGCCGACCGTGCCCGCGCCGGTGGTGACGGTGGTACTAGTCCCGTTACTGGTGGCGGTGGGCGGTCGGGAGCACGGCGTCCTCGTCCAGCGCGAGGGAGACGGTCACCGGGTCGAGGGCGAGGCCCGCGTCGCAGGAGGACACTCCGCCGGAGGCGGCGAAGAGCGCGGCGCGGTCGGCGGTCGGCTTCGCGGGCAGGGCGGCGAGGGTGACGACCTCGCCCTTCGGGGTCCAGTCGGCCTTCGTCGGGTCGAGTTCGGCGAAGCGCACGCCCTTCCTGGCGCCGGAGGCGGTGGTGACGTCGGCGGTGAGGGTGCTCGTGGTTCCGGCGGCGGGCGGTGCTGCCGCAGGCCGCCGAACTGTCCTTCCCCTTCCCGGTCGCCGAGGTCGTCCGGATGGGCCGGGCCCCGTGGGCGGGCACCGTACGCGAGGCGGAGGACGGGGCGGCGGTGGCGGAGGCGAGGGCCGCGACCGAGGTGGCCGACTTCGCCGCGCGGCCGTTCTCCGCGCTCTCCGGTGGGGAGCGGGCCCGGGTGGCGCCGGCCAGGGGGCGGCCCAGCGGACCGGGCTGCTGCTCGACGAGCCGGCAGCCGTGCTCGGCCTGCGCCACCGGGAACTGGTGCTGCGGGTCCGCCGGGAGCGGGCGGCGGCCGGGGACGCGGTGGTGGTCGTCCTGCACGACCCGGGGGCTTGCGGCGGCGCACGCGGACCGGGTGGGGGTCGCGCACGGCGGTGTCGTGGCCGCCGACGGGCCGCCCGCCGAGGTGTTCGGCGAGGAGCTCCTGCGCCGGGTCCACCGGCAGCCGGTGGAGGTCTTCCCGCATCCGCGGACGGGCGTCCCGCAGGTCGTGCCGCGCCGGGAAGCCTCCTGAGGAGAAATCGTCACGAACCACCCCGCTTGACCGGTGTTTGACCCGGCGATGGGGCGGTCATGGCGTGTCCGTGACCACCCCGTATCCGATCCGCCGAACGTGAGAGTCACGTCACTGGACGAGGGGGTACGACTGAGGTAAGCCTCGGTTAAGTTAGGTCCGCCTCAGCGTCAGTCCCCCGTCCGATCGCCCGTCCTGGAGCCCTCATGCGAGCCGTCCGCACCACCGCCGTCACCACCCTGGCGGGCGCCGCCGTCCTGGCCGCCGTCACCGGATGCACCGCGAAGAGCGACGCCAAGGCGGACGGTGACGGAGTCACCGTCACCGCCAAGGACGACTCCTGCGAGGTGTCGAAGAAGGAGTTCCCGGCCGGCCACGTCACGCTGAACGTGGAGAACCGAGGCTCCAAGGTCACCGAGGTGTACGTCCTCTACCCGGACGACCGGATCGTCACCGAGCGCGAGAACATCGGCCCCGGCACCAAGGCCACGCTCACCGCCGAGATCAAGGCCGGCTCGTACGCCATCGTCTGCAAGCCCGGCATGACCGGCGCCGGCATCCGCCAGGCCGTCACCCTCACCGGCGACGACGCCTCCGCCCCGAAGCGCTCGCCCGAGATGGACGCCGCCGTCGCCGCGTACCGCCAGTACGTCCAGGCCCAGGCCGAGGAGACGCTGCCGAAGGTGAAGGTCTTCACCGACGCCGTCCGCGCCGGTGACCTGGAGGCCGCGAAGAAGGCGTACGCCCCCTCCCGCATCGGCTGGGAGCGCACCGAGCCGGTCGCCGAGTCCTTCGGCGACATCGACCCGAAGGTCGACGTCCGCGAGGACGGCCTGGAGGAGGGCCAGGACCCGGCGAAGGACTGGACCGGCTGGCACCGCCTGGAGAAGGCGCTCTGGCAGGACAAGAAGATCACCCCGCGCGAGAAGCAGCTCGCCGACCTCCTCGACAAGGACCTGGCGGACTGGGTGAAGCGGGTCGGCACCGCCGAGATCACCCCCACCTCGATGGCGAACGGCGCCAAGGAACTCCTCGACGAGGTCGCCACCGGCAAGGTCACCGGCGAGGAGGAGCGCTACTCCCACACCGACCTGGTCGACTTCAAGGCCAACGTCGAGGGCGCCCAGAAGTCCTTCGACCTGCTCAAGCCGGTCGCCGCGAAGAACGACGCCGCCCTCGTCGCCGAACTGGACAAGCAGTTCGCCGCGCTGAACACGCTGCTCGACGCCTACCGCGCCGACAAGACCGGCTACGACTTCACCTCGTACGACAAGGTCGGCGACGCCGAGCGCAAGAAGCTGTCGGACGGCGTCAACGCGCTGGCCGAGCCGCTCTCCAAGCTCGCCGCGGCGGTCGTCAAGTGACCCCCGAGACGGCCGGGACCCCGGCCGCCCCGGCCCGCCGCACCGTCCTCGCCGCCGGCGGCGGACTCGCCCTCGGTGCCGCCGTCGCCGGCGGCGCCGTGGCGCTGACCCGCGACGGGGACGCCACGACGCCCGTCGCCTCCAGCGGCGCCGCCGTCCCCTTCCACGGCGCCCACCAGGCCGGCATCGCCACCCCCGTCCAGGACCGGCTGCACTTCGCCGCCTTCGACGTCACCACCGACGACCGCGAGAAGCTGGTGAAGCTCCTGAAGGAGTGGACCCGGGCCGCCGAGCGGATGACCGCCGGCCGGGAGGTCGGCGAGGGCGCGTACGGCGGGATCCCGGAGGCGCCGCCGGACGACACGGGTGAGGCCCTCGGCCTGAAGCCGTCCCGGCTCACCCTCACGATCGGCTTCGGCCCCTCGCTCTTCGACGGGCGGTTCGGGCTGAAGGACAAGCGCCCCGGGGCCCTGGTGGAACTGCCCAGGTTCCCGGGCGACAACCTCGATCCGGCGCGCAGCGGCGGCGACCTGTGCGTGCAGGCCTGCGCCGACGACCCGCAGGTCGCCGTGCACGCCATCCGCAACCTCGCCCGGATCGGCTTCGGCACGGTCGCGGTCCGCTGGTCCCAGCTGGGCTTCGGCAAGACGTCCTCGACCACCCCGGACGCGCAGACCCCGCGCAACCTCTTCGGCTTCAAGGACGGCACCCGGAACATCGCCGGCACCGACGCCGCCGCCCTCGACAAGCACGTCTGGGTCGGCCCGAAGGACGCCACCGGCGGCGCCGCCTGGATGGCCGGCGGCTCGTACCTGGTCGCCCGGCGGATCCGGATGAACGTCGAGACGTGGGACCGCACCCCGCTCGCCGAGCAGGAGGACATCTTCGGCCGCGACAAGAAGGAGGGCGCGCCGGTCGGCAAGCCGAAGGAGCACGACGAGCCGTTCCTGAAGGCGATGAAGCCGGACTCGCACGTCCGGCTCGCCCACCCGGACACCAACGGCGGGGCCACCCTGCTGCGCCGCGGCTACTCCTTCACCGACGGCACGGACGGCCTCGGCCGGCTGGACGCGGGCCTGTTCTTCCTCGCGTACCAGAAGGACGTCCGGGCCGGCTTCGTCCGGGTGCAGACCGCGCTCGCGAAGTCGGACGCCCTCAACGAGTACATCCAGCACGTCGGTTCGGCGGTCTTCGCCGTCCCGCCGGGCGTCCGCGACACGGACGACTGGTGGGGCCGCGCCCTTTTCTCGTAACCCTGGGAGGTAACCGTCGTGTTCGGCAACTACCTGATCGGCCTCCGCGAGGGTCTGGAGGCCAGCCTCGTCGTCTGCATCCTCATCGCCTACCTGGTGAAGACCGGCCGCAGGGACGCCCTGAAGCCGATCTGGACCGGCATCGGCGTGGCCGTCGCCCTCGCGCTCGCCTTCGGCGCCGGCCTGGAGTTCGGCTCCCAGGAGCTGACCTTCGAGGCGCAGGAGCTGCTCGGCGGCTCGCTGTCGATCCTCGCCGTGATCCTGGTGACGTGGATGGTGTTCTGGATGCGGAAGACCGCCCGGCACCTGAGGGCGGAGCTGCACGGCAGGCTGGACGCGGCCCTGGCGATGGGCACCGGCGCGCTGGTCGCCACCGCCTTCCTGGCCGTGGGCCGGGAGGGCCTGGAGACCGCGCTGTTCGTGTGGGCGTCGGTGCGGGCCTCCTCCGACGGCAGCCACGCCCCGCTGCTCGGCGTGGTCCTCGGCCTGCTGACGGCGGTGCTGCTCGGCTGGCTGTTCTACCGGGGCGCGCTGAGGATCGATCTGGCGAAGTTCTTCACCTGGACCGGCGGGATGCTGGTCGTGGTGGCGGCGGGCGTCCTCGCGTACGGCGTGCACGACCTCCAGGAGGCCCGCTTCCTCGGCGGTCTCGCCGACAAGGCCTTCGACATCTCGGCGACGGTCCCGCCGGACAGCTGGTACGGCACGCTCCTCAAGGGCGTCTTCAACTTCCAGCCCGACCCGACGGTCCTTCAGGTCACGGTGTGGGCGCTGTATCTGGTCCCGACGCTCGCGCTCTTCCTCGCCCCGATAAGGTCGGGTCCGTCCGAGCGCGTGGAGAAGCAGAAGGCGACCGATGAGAAGGCTGAGGCTGGAGCGGCAGACCCGGCGGTCTGAGGTACGGCGGGGACGGCGGGGACGGCGGCCCTCCCGGGCCCTGGCGTCCGTCGCCGCGGCGACCGTCGTGGCGCTGACCGCGAGCGGCTGTGTGACCGTCCACGGCGAGACCGCGGTCGTGCCGGGGGCGACGCCCGAGGAGGCCTCGGCGGCGCTCGCCGCCTTCGTCACCGCGTTCAACCGGGCCGACAAGGCCAACGACCCGACGCTCGACGCCGGGCAGGTCACCGGCGCGCTGGGCGCGATCAACCAGGCCGGCCTGAAGTCGAAGTCGGTGACCCGGCCGGAGGGCAATCCGGACCACAAGCCGCTGGAGCTGCGCGACCCCCGCTTCCTGGTCCCCAGGAAGGCGGGCTGGCCGCGCTGGTTCGTCGCCGACACCGACTCCAACCGCGACGACGACACGAAGCAGGCGGACAACCGCTGGCTGGTGGCCTTCGTCAAGAACGGCCCCGAACAGCCGTGGAAGGCCGCCCACCTGGTGATCCTCGGCCGGGACGAGATGCCCGAGTTCGCCGAGGAGGAGGGCGACGAGGTGGCGGTGGCCGCCGGCTCGGACGCCGTGGCGGTCGCCCCCGGCGTGCTGAGCGAGCGGTACGCCGCGTACCTCAAGGACGGCGGTACGAGTCCCTTCGCTGCGGGCGCGCACACCACCGAGTGGCGTGAGCGGCGGGCCCGTACGGCCTCGCGGCCCGGCGTGGCGACCCAGTGGATCGACCGCGCCGCCGACTCGGGCGACTTCGCGCCGCTGGCGCTCGCGACGGAGGACGGCGGGGCACTGGTCTTCTTCGCCAGCCGCCACTTCGAGCGCCAGACGACCGCGAAGGGCTACCGCCCGAAGGTGGGCCCGGAGCTGAAGGCCCTGATGAAGGGCGAGGTCGTGAACACGGTGACCAAGGAGTGGGTGTCGAGCCAGGTCGTCCTGGTGAAGCCGGCGGGCACGGGCGGGGCCGCGGCGAAGGACGCGGTCGTCTTCGCGGGCCGGCTCCAGGGCGTGGTCGCGGTCGAGGGCTCGTGACCCCGGCCCCGCGCCTGCGCCCCGCGGGCGCGGGGGGCGGCGGGGGCGGGCGCGGGCCTGGACCGCAGGTCAGCGGGTCAGTGGGTCAGCGGGTGAGGGGGTCAGCGGGTCAGCGGGTGAGGGGCCAGGCAACGTCGTGGGAGCGGTGCTCCTCGCCCTCGGCCTCCCGCTCGGCGGCGTGCCGGGCGCAGGCGTCGGTGAGGGCCTCCAGGAGGTTCAGCGGGTCGGGCAGCGCGTGCTCGGGGCCGCGGACCCAGCCGACGACCGGGTGGTCGGCCTCGTCACCGGGGAGCCGGGCGGGCGGGACGAGGACGTAGCTGCCGCGGCAGTGCCAGCGCAGGCCCGGATGCTCGTCCATGGTCTCGGGATGGCAGTCCAGCTCGCACGGCCACCACTCGTCCTCGTCCTCGGGGGTGCCTCGGGTGGCGGTGAAGAAGAGCATCCGGCCGCCGTCGCCCGCGCTGTCGGGGGACTCGGCGACCGGTCCGACCTCGACGCCCGCGGCGAGGAGCCGGTCGAGGGCGGCGCGGCCCGCGGCCAGCGGCACGTCGAGGACGTCGTGGACCATGCCGGTGGCGGTGACGAAGTTCGCCGCGGGCTCGTTCCGCGCCCAGCGCTCGATCTGCGCGCGGTCGGTGGTCGACTGGGTCTGCCAGGCGAAGGAGACCGGGTGGCGGGCGGGGGTGGGGCAGCCGATCCGCTCACAGGAACAGCTGTAGCCGACGGGGTAGGCGGCGGGGGCCAGGGGCAGGCCGGCGGCGGCGATGGCCAGGAGCAGCGTCTCGCGGGTGTTCCCGTCGTCGGGCGCGGTCCGTTTGGGGCGCCTGCGCAGCCACTGTGCGAGTTTGCTCTCCGTGCCGCGGTAGCGGCCGATGCCGTCGCCCATCTATCCCCTCACAGCTCATGCTCGCCCGGTCAAGGCTCTGCCCATGGTCCCACCATCCTGCTCCCCGGGTGACCGGAGTGGGGAACCAGGGGCCGGTGACGACGCTCACGCTCGTCACGGCCGGGGCGCGAGGCCGCGCAGCGCGTGGTCGACGAGGGCGTCGGCGTAGGCGTGGGTGAGGGGGCCCGTGCGGTGCAGCCAGCGGTGGTGGAGCGGCCCGACGAGGAGCTCGGTGGCGAGCCGCGCGTCGACGGCCGGATCGACCTGCCCGGCGGCCCGGGCGGCCTCGATACGGCGGGCGAACACCCGCAGCTGGGGTTCGAGGAGAGCCTCGGTGAAGCGGGCGCCGAGCGCGGGATCGGTGGACCCCTCGGCGGCGAGCGCGCGGGTGGGGGCGTCGTACCGGGGGTTGTTGAGCTCGTCGACGGTGGCCCGCAGCACGACCCGGAGGTCGGCGGCGAGGTCCCCGGTGTCGGGCAGCTCGGTCTGCCCCGGATCGGCACCGGCCTCCTCGGCGGCGCGGGCGGCGAGGTCGAGGAAGGCGTCGAGAAGCACGGCCGCCTTGGAGGGCCACCAGCGGTAGATGGTCTGCTTGCCGACACCGGCACGGGCGGCGATGCCCTCGACGGTCGTCTTCGCGTACCCGCTCTCGGAGACGAGAGCGAGCGCGGCATCGAAGATGGCACGCCGGGAACGCTCGCTACGACGGGAGGCGTCGGGCGCCTTGGTCTCGGACATGACGCCGAACCTACCACTGGACGAGACGACGCGTCTCGTGGGGTGGGGGTGGGGGGAGTTGCGGGGGGGCGGGAGTGCGGGGGGGGTGCGGGAGTGCGGGGGGTGCGGGGGGCTCGTACGGGCGTCGCGGGGCGGCTTGCGCGGGAGTCGGGCGGCTTGCGCGGGTGCTCGACGGGCTCGGACGGGAGTCTCGCGGCCTGGCGCGGGAGTCGCGCGGCTTGCTCGGGCATCGCGCGGGCGTCGCCCGGTTCGGACGGGAGTCGCGCGGTCTGGCGCGGACATCGGACGGACTGCGCGGGAGCCGACCGGCTCGAACGGGAGTCACGCGGCCTGGCGCGGGCAACGGGCGGACTGCACGGGAGCCAACCGGCCCGTACGGAAGCCACGCGGCCTGACGCGGACATCGGACGGACTGCACGGGAGCCAACCGGCCCGTACGGAAGCCACGCGGCCTGACGCGGACATCGGACGGACTGCACGGGAGCCAACCGGCCCGTACGGAAGCCACGCGGCCTGACGCGGGCAACGGACGGACTGCACGGGAGCCAACCGGCCCGTACGGAAGCCACGCGGCCTGACGCGGACATCGGACGGACTGCACGGGAGCCAACCGGCCCGTACGGAAGCCACGCGGCCTGACGCGGGCAACGGGCGGACTGCGCGGGAGCCAACCGGCTCGAACGGGAGTCGCGCGGCCTGCGCGGGCGTCGGGCGGCTCGCACGGGAGTCGGGCGGCTCGGACGGGTGTCGAGGGGCTTGCACGGGTGTCGATCGCCGTGTGGATGTCGATCTGGTGTACGGCGGGCGAACCACCCGAACGGTCCACTGCGCGCGGGGCCGCGAGAGCGGACCATGGCTCCACCGATCCACGGCCCGCCACCGGCGGGTCACCTGCCCGTGAGGAGGCCCGATTGCGCTCCACTCCGCGCGAGTCCTCGCCCCGCCGCTACCTGATGTGCCCACCCGCGCACTTCAGGGTGACGTACTCCATCAACCCGTGGATGGACCCGACGAAACCCGTCGACCTGCCGCTCGCCCTCGCCCAGTGGGAGGACCTCCGGGACCGCTACCTCGCCCTCGGGCACACCGTCGAACTCCTCGACCCCGACCCGGCGCTGCCGGACATGGTCTTCGCGGCGAACGGCGCGACCGTCGTCGGCGGACGGGTGCTCGGCGCCCGCTTCGCCCACCCCGAGCGGACCGCCGAGGCCGACGCGCACCTCGCCTGGTTCCGCCGCAACGGCTGGACCGGGATCGACCTGCGCGAGCCGGAGCACGTCAACGAGGGCGAGGGCGACTTCGCCGTCACCGCCTCCTGGATCCTGGCCGGCACCGGCTTCCGCTCCAGCCCGCTGTCCCACGGCGAGGCCCAGGAGTTCTTCGGCCGGCCGGTGATCGGCCTGGAGCTGGTGGACCCGCGCTACTACCACCTGGACACCGCGCTCTGTGTCCTCGACGAGGCCGCCGACGAGGTCATGTACTTCCCCGAGGCCTTCTCCGCCGGCAGCCAAGCCGTCCTCGCGCGCCTCTTCCCCGACGCACTGAAGGCCGGCGCGGAGGACGCGGCGGCGCTCGGGCTCAACGCGGTCAGCGACGGCCGGAACGTGCTGCTGCCGCAGACGGCGACGGGCCTCTTCGACCCGCTCCGGGCGCGCGGCTTCGAGCCGATCGGCATGGACCTCGGCGAACTCCTCAAGGGCGGCGGCAGCGTGAAGTGCTGCACCCAGGAGCTGCGCCCGGCCTAGCCCTCGTCGGCCGGGGGCCAGGAGTCGCCCCACTCGGCGTCACGGGCCTGCTTGTACAGGGGCCCGTGGCGCTTGGTGACGGTCGCCCGCTCCAGGCCCTCGGGGGCGCAGAGGTCCAGGAGGACGAGGCCCTTGCGGGTCTGCGGCCTGCGGGTGACGCGGGCGGGCGCGGGGGTCACCGGGAACCGGGTGGCGGCGACGTACGCGTACTTCTCGTCCTCGTACGGCAGCGAACCGCCCTTCACCTGCCGGTGCAGCGAGGAGCGGCTGACCCGCGCCGAGAAGTGGCACCAGTCGGTGCCCGGCTCGATCGGGCAGGCGCCGCTGTGCGGGCAGGGCGCGGCGACGGTGTAGCCAGCGTCGGTCAGGACGGAGCGGGCGGCGATGATCCGCTCGTAGCCGTCCGGGGTGCCGGGCTCGACGACGACGACCGCGCCGCGGGAGGCGCGGGCCGCCTCGGCGACGAGCGCGGCCCGGTCCCCCTCGGTGAGCTCCTTGAGCACGTACGAGACGGTGACGAGGTCGGTCTCGGGGAGGCGCAGCGCCGTCCCGATCCGCTCGCGGCGCCACTCGGCGTCCAGGACGCCGGCCGCGAGCTCGCGGCCGAGGGCGAGGGCGGGCTCGGCCCAGTCGAGGACGGTGGTACGCGGCGGCTGCCCGTCCCACACGTCGGCGACGGCCCAGCTCGCGGCGCCCGTCCCGCCGCCGATGTCGGTGTGCGTCCCCGGCACCCACTCCGGCGCGGCGTCCCGCAGCGCGTCGAGCGCGGCCCGGGCGGCCTCGAACGTCGCGGGCATGCGGTAGGCGGCGTACGCGACGACGTCCGCGCGGTCCCGCAGGACGGGCGCGTCGGTCGGCGTGACCCCGCGGTAGTGCGCGATCAGCCGCTCGACGGACTTCGCGGCCTGCGAGGGCGGGAGCCCGCCCAGCACCCCGGCGAGGGCGCCCCGCAGTGACTCGGCAGAAGGGGAAGACACATTCACCGACCCAGTCTAGGCGCCCCCTCCGCCCCGGCCGCGGACCCGGCCCGCCGCCCCGTTGTGGGCATACGTGCCGCGCCGCCACCCCGTTGTGGGCATACGTTCCGCCAGGGCGGTGCCCACCCTCCACCGCCGCTCCGTTGTGGGCAGGCGTTCCGCAAGGGGCGGAACGGGTGGGCACAACGGAACGGCACCTTCTGCGGGTGCCTCCGCACCTGTCGCCTGAACCCGCACCGGTACGGAGCCGTACATCGTGGTGCGGGTCCAGGCCCGGAAAGCCGAGGCGCGGCAGAGGGCGCCGTCCCTGTGCCCACCCGTCCCGCCCTAGCGGGACGTATGCCCACAGGGACGCCGGGCGCGCCACCCGCACCAGCACCAGGCCCCAAGCCGGGCCTGAGGGTGGGCACCGCCCCAGGGGGACGCATGCCCACAGGGACACCGGGCGCGCAGCCCGCACCGGGGCCAGGCCCCGCGCGCCGGGACTGCGGGTGGGCACCGCCCTAGCGAGACGCGTGCCCACAGGGACGCCGGGCACGGCCCCGCACCAGGGCCAGGCCCCTGCGGGTGGGCGCCGCCCCAGCGGAACGCGGGCCCACAGGAACGACGGGCGCGGGCCCATCGCCAGGGCCAGGCCCCTGCGGGTGGGCACCGCCCCAGCGAGACGCGGGCCCGCAGGGACGGCGGGTGCGGGCTCGTGCCGGGGCCGGGGCCCGCGTGGGGCCTGCGGGTGGGTGCCGGTCTCTTGGGACGCCTGGTCGCGGGGGCGGTGGTGGTGGCGCGGAGTGGGCACCGCCCTGCGGGCGCCCCGGCGCAGGGGGGCGGGTGCAGCCGACGGGTCGTCAGGTGGTTGCCGGGTTGCGCCAGGGGCGGCACAGGAGGAGGAAGCAGGTGAGGGCGGCCAGGGCGCAGGTGAGTTGGACGACGGCCATGGGGACGGCCGTGTGTTCGCCGGCGATGCCGACGAGGGGGGAGGCGATCGCGCCGATCAGGAACGAGGACGTGCCGAGGAGCGCGGAGGCGGAGCCCGCCGCGTGCGGCGTCCGCATCAGCGCCTGCGCGTTCGTGTTCGGCATCGCCAGTCCCATCGCGGACATGAGGACGAAGAGGCCCGCGGCGACCGGGACGAGCCCGACCTCGCCGAAGGCGCCGGTCGTCATCAGGAGCAGCGCCGTCGCGGCGAGCACGATGACGGACAGCCCGAAGCCGAGCACCTTGTCGAGGCTGACCCGCCCGACGAGCAGCTTGCCGTTGATCTGGCCGACGGCGACGAGGCCGATGGAGTTGAGCCCGAAGAGGAGGCTGAAGGTCTGCGGCGAGGCCCCGTAGATCTCCTGGACGACGAACGGCGAGGCCGAGATGTAGGCGAAGAGGGCCGCGAAGGCGAGGCCGCCGGCCAGCATGTAGCCGGTGAAGACGCGGTCGGCGAGCAGCCCGCGCATGGTGCGCAGGGCCTGCCCGACGCCGCCCTCCTGTCGCCGTTCCGGCGGCAGCGTCTCGTGGAGGAAGCGCCAGACGACGACGGTGAGGAGGACGCCGATGACGGCGAGGACGTGGAAGACGCCCCGCCAGTCGGTGATCCGCAGGATCTGTCCGCCGATGAGCGGCGCGATGATCGGCGCGACGCCGGAGATCAGCATGAGGGTGGAGAAGAAGCGGGCCATCTCGACGCCGTCGTAGAGGTCGCGGACGACGGCCCGGGCGATGACGATGCCGGCGGACCCGGCGAGGCCCTGGAGGAGCCGGAAGCCGATGAGGAGTTCGGCGCTGGGCGCGAAGGCGCAGACAGCGGTGGCGAGGACGTAGACGACCATGCCGGCGAGCAGCGGCCGGCGGCGGCCCCACTTGTCGCTCATGGGGCCGACGACGAGCTGGCCGAGGGCCATGCCGGCGAGGCAGGCGGTGAGGGTGAGCTGGACGGTGGCGGCGGGGGCGGTCAGCGAGCGGGTGACCTCCGGCAGGGCCGGCAGGTACATGTCCATGGAGAGCGGCGGGAGCGCGGTGAGTCCGCCGAGGACGAGGGTGACGAGCAGTCCGGCCCTCCGGGCGGCGGCGGGGACGGCCACCGGGGTTCCGGTCCCGGTCCCGGCCCCGGTCCCGGGTATGTGCTCTTCTGTTGCTTTCTGGCCGCTCTCCGGCATCGACTGCTCCCTTTCGTTGAATCCTTGCCTATGCTCTCAGCTCGGCGGGGCGGATCGAGACCCTTGGGGTGGACGGACATGGACGACATGGACGACGTGGTGCGGTGGGGCGTGCTCGCGACCGGCGGCATAGCCGAGCGGTTCGTGACGGACCTGGCGGAGCTGGACGGCGCCGAGGTGGTGGCGGTGGCGTCCCGTACGGAGGCGTCGGCGCGGGCCTTCGCCGACCGGTTCGGGATCGGGCGGGCGTACGGCGGCTGGGACGGCCTCTTCGCCGACCCCGAGGTGGACGTGGTGTACGTGGCGACCCCGCACCACGCCCACCGGGAGGCCGCGGGCCGCGCCCTGGAGGCCGGCAAGGCGGTCCTGTGCGAGAAGGCGTTCACGCTGAACGCCCGGGAGGCGGCGGAGCTGGTCTCCCTCGCCCGGGACCGGGGCCTCTTCCTCATGGAGGCCATGTGGATGTACTGCAATCCGCTCGTCCGCCGGCTCGCGGAGCTGGTGCGGGACGGCGCGATCGGGGACGTACGCACCGTGCAGGCCGACTTCGGCCTCGCGGGCCCCTTCGGCCCCGATCACCGGCTGCGGGACCCGGCCGTCGGCGGCGGCGCCCTGCTCGACCTCGGCGTCTACCCGGTCTCCTTCGCGCAGCTGCTGCTCGGCGAGCCGGACTCGGTGCAGGCGCACGCGCGGATCTCCCCGGAGGGCGTCGACCTGAACACGGGCATGCTGCTCGGCTGGTCGGACTCGGGGGCGTCGGCGCTGCTGTCCTGCTCCCTGGAGGCGGACACCCCGCTGACCGCCGCCGTGACCGGCACGAAGGGCCGGATCGAGGTGCCGCGCGGCTTCTTCTTCCCGGAGCGGTTCACGCTGTACCGGGAGGGCGCCGAGCCGGAGGAGTTCACCAACGCCGACGACCCGCACTCGATGCGGCACGAGGCCGCCGAGGTGATGCGCTGCCTGCGGGCCGGGGAGACGGAGTCGCCGCTCGTCCCGCTGGACGGCACGCTCGCCGTGATGCGGACGCTCGACGCGGTACGGGACCGCGTCGGCGTCCGCTATCCGCAGGAGGCGGCGGAGCTCACGCGGGTGTGAGGCCCGGCCGCCCGGCCTCCGTGACGAAGGAGGCGGCGGTGGTGACCGGGGCGCCCGGCGTCGTCACGTACGGGACCGTACGGAAGTCGGCGCGGGCGCTCTCCTCGCCGAGCGTCACGGTGGTGCGGCCACTCGTACAGGTAGTCGCCGAGGTGGAGGACGACGTCGAGGTCCTCGTCGGCGAGGTGCCCGTAGGCCGTGACGTACCCGTCGTGGTACGCCTGGCAGGAGACGGCGCCGAGCCGCAGCGCCGCACGGTCCGGGTGAAGCTCTCGTCGTGGGCGAGCTCCCAGGGGACTGACACGCGCCGCCGCCCGGCTCGAAGGGGTGGATGGCCGGCCGGGTCCACAGCAGGGCGGAGCCGGGCAGGGGGCCGTCGGCGGCGGCGGCGCCCAGGGTGAGCGGGGCCTCGGTGGGCGTCATGTGCCCCTCCCCTGACGGTTGGTGTCCGTCGGTGTTCGAGGGGGCCGGGACGACATCGCCTTGTCGGGGACAGGTCATCCACGTGTCGGACGGATGAGTTCATGGGGCACGCGTCTGGCGTACGCTGCGCGGCCGGGGCGACACGAAGCTGGAAGGTTGTGGTTCGGCATGGGCGTCGCAGTGGTGACGGGAGCGGGTTCGGGCATCGGCCGGAGCGTGGCGCGGGCCCTCGCGGAGGCGGGCTGGGAGGTGGCGCTCGCGGGCCGCCGGCTCGCCCCCCTGGAGGAGACGGCGCAGGGCCTGCCCGCCGAGCGGACGCTCCGCGTGCCGACGGACGTGACGTCACCGGAGGCGGTGACCGCCCTCTTCGACGCGGTACGGGACCGCTTCGGCCGCGTCGACCTGCTCTTCAACAACGCGGGGACGTTCGCGGGCGGCGGCACGCCGGTGGAGGAGCTGCCCTACGACACCTGGCGGTCGGTGGTCGACGTCAACCTGACGGGCGCGTTCCTGTGCGCGCAGGCCGCCTTCCGGGCCATGAAGGAGCAGTCCCCGCAGGGCGGCCGCATCATCAACAACGGCTCCATCTCGGCGCACGTGCCGCGCCCGCACTCGATCGCGTACACGGCGACGAAGCACGCGATGACGGGCCTGACGAAGTCGCTGTCGCTGGACGGCCGCCCGTACCGGATCGCCTGCGGCCAGATCGACATCGGCAACGCGGCCACGGACATGACCGCCCGCATGCGGACCGGCATCCTCCAGGCCGGCGGCGGACTGGCGGTGGAGCCGGTCATGGACGCGGCGGACGTGGCCGCGACGGTCGTCCACATGGCGGCCCTGCCCCTGGAGGCGAACGTCCAGTTCGCCACGGTCATGGCCACGACGATGCCCTACATCGGCCGAGGCTGACGCCTCACCCCGACCCCGACCCCCGCTCCGGTCACTCCACGGGCGCCTGGCCGGTCTCGAACCGCGTCACCTTCCCGTCCTCGACGGTGAACCGCCAGACGGTGCGCATGGCGCCCCAGGTGTCGTTGCTGTAGGTGGCGGTGAGGGCGAGGCCGTCCTCGTCCTCGCTCTCCACCTCCATGCGCCCGTTCGAGGAGAACACCTCCCGCTCGGTCCACTCCCGCAGGTCCCGCTCGGACCCGTCGTCGGACATGGTCGCGCCGGGCGCGAGGGCGGCCTCGAAGGCGGCACGGTCGTTGGCGTTCAGCGCGGTGACGAAGGCGCGCACGGCGGGCTCGGTGAGCCGGTCCACAGGAATGGTCATGAACCACCCGTACCCGCCGGACGGCCGCCCGCCCCGCTCCGGCGCCGGGGATGGGCCAGTCGGGCGAGCCCCGCGGCGGCCCCGCGGCAGCCTCCGGCGGCCCGGGGCGCGCCCCGGGCAGTATCGGGGGGACCCCAAGCCCGCCTTCCCCTCTGGAGGAGAGATGTCGGAGCAGGACCGGATCGTCAAGCTGTACGCGAAGGGGGCCCCGGTCGGGGTCCTGGACGGGAGGCTGGTCGGCTTCCTGGTCGACGAGCACCGCACCGCCGAGTGGGCGGTCGGCGAGGCCGACGGCGGCTTCCGCCTCACCGTGAAGGGCACCGAGGACCGCGTCACCGCCCCCGGCACCGACCGGGCCCCCGCCCTGGTCCGCCCCGACGACTCCCCCGCCTCGGTCTGGCGCCTCCAGCGCGTCACCCCCGAGGGCACCGCCACGGTCACCGACCTCGCCACTCTCGCCACCGGCACCTACGTCATCACCCAGAACGGCCTCGCCCTCGGCCGCGACCTCTTCGAGCCCCCGTCCCGGGCCCCGAAGCCCATCGTCATCCGCACCGACGACCGCGCGCCCCACTGGACGCTGGAGATCCTGGTCTGAGGCCCGGCCCCCACCGCATGCGAAAGGGCCCCCGTGGGGGCCCTGAGAAGGGGCAGACGAGTCGGGCTGTACGCCGGGTTCTGTACCCCGGGACCTCGCGGTCGTCGGGGTGACGGCCATCCATCTAGGGCCGGCGTTGCCACCGGCCTCGTGCGGTCTACCCGCGAACTCGGGCGAGCAGCCCTCGATCATTCGCGCAGGGACACCGGGGTGTCCCCTCTTGACCTTGCTCCGGGTGGGGTTTACCTAGCCGCCTGAGTCACCTCAGGCGCTGGTGGTCTCTTACACCACCGTTTCACCCTTACCGAGGGCCGAAGCTCCCGGCGGTCTGTTCTCTGTGGCACTGTCCCGCGGGTCACCCCGGGTGGCCGTTAGCCACCACCCTGCTCTGTGGAGCCCGGACGTTCCTCGGGGAGATCCGGGGATCTCCACGCGGCCGCCCGCCCGGCTCGTCTGCCGTGCCGACCATGCTACCCGCCGGAACGGACAGCGCTTGACCTTGTCGTAGCGTCAGGGTTTCTACTGAGGGCATGCGCATCGGCGAGATCGCCGCGCTCGTCGGGGTCACGCCCCGGGCGGTGCGGCACTACCACCATCTGGGGCTGCTGCCCGAGCCCGAACGGCTGCCGAACGGCTACCGGGAGTACGGCATCAGGGACGCCGTGCTGCTCGCGCGGGTGCGGCGGCTGACCGAGCTGGGGCTCGGGCTCGACGAGGTGCGGGACGTGCTCGCCGACGACGCGGGCCGTGAGGTCGTGGAGGTCCTGGAGGAGCTCGACGCCGACCTCGCCCGGCAGGAGGCCGTCATCCGGGAGCGGCGGGCGCGGCTCGCCGGGCTCCTCGCGGAGGCGCGGGCCGGGAGGCTCACCGCCGAGGGGCCCGTGTCGCCGGAGCTGGCCGCGCTGCTCGCCGGGGTCGGCGAGCTGCCGGACTCGCCGATGGCGGTGAAGGACCGGGAGATCCTCGCCCTGCTCGACACGGTCGTGCCGGCGGAGGAGCGCACGCGGCTGATGGGGCTGATGCACGAGGTGTCCGGGAGCGCCGGGGAGGTGTACGGGCTCCTCGACGCGCTCGTCGACGCTCCCGCGGACGATCCCCGGGTGGAGGAGGCGGCGGAGGCGCTCGCGCGGGTGCTGCCGGTCGGGATCGGGCGGTTCGAGCTGCCCGCGGAGGGCGCCGGCGGGCTCGCCGACGTCTTCTTCGCCGATCTGGCGCCCGCGCAGGCCGCCGCCGTGCGCCGGAGCCTCGCCCTGGTGGCGGAGCGCTTCGAGGGCGGGGGAGAGGAAGAAGAGGGAGAGGGAGAGGGAGGTGAGGGGCATGGCGACGGGGAGTGAGCGGGGGCCCGTGCTGCGGGTGCTGCGCGCCGTGGCGTACGCCGCGCTCCCCGCCGAGCTGGTGGTCTTCGTGCTGCTGCTCGGCGGGGTGCGGATGCCGGGGGCCGTGCTCGGCGGCGCGGAGCTGGTGATGGCCGTGCTGCTCGCCGCCGAGGCGGTCGTGTGGCTGCGGCTGCGGCGGCGGGGGCTGACGCGGCGGGAGGCGCTGGCGGAGCTCGTACCGGAGCGGGTGCTGCGGCTGATCGGGCACGAGCTGGCGCTGATGGCGAGCCTGGGGCGGTGGGTGGCGCGGCGGCCGCACGGGACGGCGGGCGCGGAGGGCGTGTTCCGGCACGCGCGGGACCAGGCCGCGCTCATGTACGGCTTCGCCTTCGTCTGCCTCGTGGAGACCGTCGGGATGTCGTGGCTGCTGGCCGGGCTGCCGGTGGTGCACGCGATCGTGTTCGTCCTCGACGTCTACACGGTCCTGTTCGTGCTCGGGCTGCACGCCGCCTCCGTGACCCGGCCGCACGTGCTGGGCGGTGGGCGGCTGCGGGCCCGGCAGGCGGCCCATGTGGACGTGGACGTGCCGCTGGAGCGGATCGCGGCCGTCCGCCGGGAGAACCGTTTCACCCATGAGAAGAAGGACGGCGAGCTCAATCTGGACGTGGGCTCGCAGACCTCCGTGACGCTGGAGCTGAGCGAGCCGGTGGAGGTGGTCGGGCTGCTCGGCCGGGTGCGGCCGGTGACGACCGTACGGCTGCACGCCGACGATCCCCGGGCGCTGTACGAGGCGGTACGCGACGCGGTCGCCGTCACGCGGGCGCGAACAGCGCCTTCGCCCGGCCGGGATCCGCTTCCGACAGCCTGACCCGCAGCCACTCCCCCAGCGGCAGCGGGGCCGTACCGCCCTCGACCCGGGCCACCACGGCCGGGTCGTCGAGGTGGACGGTGCCGACGGACGGCTCGCGCTCCTTGACGTCGATCACGTACGCGTCGAAGAGCTCGCCGACCCGGCCGCTGAGCAGCGCCGCCTCGACGATGTCGACGCTCTCCCGCTCCACCGCGTTGGCGCGCCGCGCGCCGCCGGCCATGGTGTCGGGCAGGCCGGGCAGCGCGGCCCGCACCCACTCCGGCGGCTCGTTCCCGGCGACCGCCGCCACGCACAGCTCGGAGGCGTACCGGTCGACGAGCCGGCGCAGCGGGGCGGTGCAGTGGGTGTACTCGTCGGCGACGGCCGCGTGCACGGCCGGGTCGGGCAGCCGGCCATCGGTGAAGACGGTGTAGCCGGCGCCGCGCAGCAGGGTGGTGCACTCCTGGAGGAAGGCGGCCTGGCGCGGGTCGGTGGGGTCGGCGTTCCTGACCACCTCCGCGTACGGCACGTGGTGCGGCCAGGCGACGCCGAGCGCCTCGGCGGAGCGGCGCAGCCGGGCGACGGCCCCGTCGGGGGCGACCGGCAGGGTGCGCAGGATGCCGGTGCCGGCGGCGGTCATCAGGTCGGCGGCGGCCATGCCGGTGAGCAGGGAGATCTGCGCGTTCCAGCTCTCGGCGGGCAGCGGCGCCCGGTAGGCGAGCGTGTAGCCGTGGTCGCCGGGGACCTCGACGATCTCCTGCTCGGGGACGTCGAGGGAGATCCCGCCGCGCTCGATCTCGCGCTCCGCGCGGAGCCGGCCGATGTCGCGGAGCAGGGCGAGCGGTTCCTCGGCGGTGCCGGAGTCGATCCGCCGCTGGACGGTGGCGTAGTCGAGTTTGGCGCGGCTGCGGACGAGGGCCCGGCGGAGGTCGGTGGCGACGCGGCGGCCCTCGGCGTCGAGGTCGATCCGCCACAGGAGCGCGGGGCGCGGCTCGTCCGGCAGCAGGCTGGCGGCGCCCTCGGAGAGGACCGGCGGATGGAGGGGGGCCTTGCCGTCGGGGAAGTAGAGGGTGAGGACCCGCCGGTGGGCCTCGGCGTCGATCGCCCCGCCGGGGGCGACGAAGGCGGCGACGTCCGCGATCGCGTAGTGGACGCGGTAGCCGCCGTCGGCCCGCCGCGCCAGGTGCATGGCCTGGTCGAGGTCGGTGGAGGTGGGCGGGTCGATGGTGAGGAACGGCAGGTCGGTGGCGTCGTACGCGGGGAGGCGGGGGCTCTTCGCGGCGGCCTCGGCCTCGGCGAGCACGGCGGCCGGAAACCCCTCGGGCACCCCGAGCTCGGTACGCAGTGCGCGCAGCGCGGCCCGCAGCGGAGCCTCCGCCGCGCCGGTCACGTGGATGTGGCGTCGGGGCATGCAATCGAGCGTAGGGGGCGGGAGGGGGCCCGGCACCTCGTACGCTGGCTTGTCGGGGCCGCATCCCCGTTCGCGTACGTACGTAAGGAGAACCACCGTGCTCGTGCTGCTGCCGCCCTCCGAAGGCAAGGCACCCTCCGGGTCCGGGGCGCCGCTCAAGCCGGAGTCGCTGTCGCTGCCGGGGCTCGCGGAGGCGCGGGCGGCGGTCCTGGACGAACTGGTCGAGCTGTGCGCCGCCGACGAGGAGAAGGCGCGCGAGGTCCTCGGGCTGAGCGAGGGGCTGCGGGGCGAGGTCGCGAAGAACGTCGGGCTGCGCACGGCGGGCGCCCGGCCGGCCGGGGAGATCTACACCGGTGTCCTGTACGACGCGCTGGGCCTGGCGACGCTGGACGCGGCGGCCCGGAAGCGGGCGGCGGACTCCCTGCTCGTCTTCTCCGGGCTGTGGGGCGCGGTGCGGGTGACGGACCGGATCCCGTCGTACCGCTGCTCGATGGGGGTGAAGCTGCCCGGGCTCGGCGCGCTGGGGGCGCACTGGCGGGGCGCGATGGCCTCGGTGCTGCCGGAGGCGGCCGGGGACGGCCTCGTGCTCGACCTGCGCTCGTCGGCGTACGCGTCGGCGTGGAAGCCGAAGGGCGAGGTGGCGGCGCGGACCGCGACGGTACGGGTGCTGCACGCGCCGACCCGGAAGGTGGTCAGCCACTTCAACAAGGCGACCAAGGGCCGGATCGTCCGGAGCCTGCTGGAGTCGGGCGCGGCGCCCGGCACGCCGGACGAGCTGGTGGAGGCGGTGCGGGAGCTGGGGTACGTGGTGGAGACGGGCGCGAAGGCGGGGGTTCTCGACGTGCTGGTGGACGAGATCCACTGAGCGCGTTGCGCGCTCCGCAACGGTCGTTGCGCGGGGTGTCGGGTCCGGTCAGGATGAGGCCATGCCCCGCACCCCCGGTCTCTTCGCGCTCGCCCCGCACGCCCCCGTCGTCCCGGTCGTCGTGGTCGAGGACGCCGCCGACGCGGTGCCGCTGGCGCGGGCGCTGGTGGCCGGGGGGCTGCCGCTGATCGAGATCACCCTGCGCACCCCCGCCGCGCTGGACGCGGTGCGGGCGGTCGCGGCCGAGGTTCCGGGCGCGGTGGTCGGCGCGGGCACGGTCGTCTCGGCGGCCGGCGCGGCGGACGCGGTACGGGCCGGGGCGCGGTTCCTGGTGAGCCCGGGGTGCTCGGGGCGGCTCCTTGGGGCGCTGCGGGAGTCGGGCGTGCCGTTCCTGCCGGGTGTCTCGACCGCCTCCGAGGTGCTGGCCCTCCTTGAGGAGGGCGTCACGGAGCTGAAGTTCTTCCCGGCCGAGGCGGCGGGCGGCGTCCCGTACCTGACGTCGCTCGCGGGCCCGCTGCCGCAGGCCCGCTTCTGTCCGACCGGCGGCATCTCGGCCGCCTCGGCCCCCGCCTACCTCGCCCTCCCCAACGTCGCCTGCGTCGGCGGCACCTGGATGCTGCCGCCGGACGCCCTCGCCGCCCGCGACTGGGGCCGGGTGGAGGCCCTGGCGCGGGAGGCGGCGGGGCTCTCCGGCTAGCCGTCGGTGAAGCGGACGGCCTGGTGGTCGGCGACCGGGCGGTATCCGAGGCGCGGATACAGGGCGTTGCTGGTGGTGTTGGCGAGGTCCGTGAAGAGGACGACGTCCGCGGCGCCGGAGTCGGCGGCCGCGCGGCTGATCGTGGCGGTGACGCCGGCGGCGTAGCCGCGGCCGCGCTCGCCGGGCGCGGTGTAGACGAGGTGGACGCGGGACTGGCCCTGGACCGTGCGCGAGCGGGCGGCCATCGCCACGGGGCGGCCGTCGGGGGACTTCCAGACGTGGAGGCGGTCCTCGGTGATCCGCTCGGTGAGGAAGTCGGTGTAGTCGTCCCGTGGTTCGAAGTGGTGGACGACGTCGAAGTCGGCGGCCCACGCGCCGAGCAGCGGGAGGTCCGCCGTGCGCGCGGGGCGGCTGCGGCCGGCCGGTGGCGGGTCCTGCGGGGTGAGCTCGTCGAGCCGGAAGAGCCGGATGTCCACGACCGGCTCCCAGGGGCGGCCGGCGGCGGCGACGTACGCCTCCACCGCCGCCGTCTCGCCGCGCAGCGTGGCCGGTTCCGCGCCGGGCGGGAGGACCAGCGCGGCGGCGGCCTCCACGGGCACCACGCCGAAGGTGAGGTCGGCGAGCGGGGCGGCGGCGAGGGCGCCGGTCGCGGTGGTCCCGTCCGGGCCGGTCCACCAGCCGAGGAGCTCCGCTCCCTCCATCGTGGTCAGCAGGGCGGTGTTGCGGGCCGGTTCGGCGGCGAGGTGCGGGCCCGCGGCGGCCAGGAACTCCTGGAGGTCTGTGGTGAAGTGCCAGCTCATACCCGGATGGTGACGGGTCGACGGCGGGTGGCGCGAGCGAATTGCGCGGGCGCCTCCGACCGGCGCCAGGGCCTGTGCGGCGATTCGCGTCGGACCCGACGGGACCGGTCGGACAGGCCTAGCGGCGGAGGTGGGAGGTGTCGTTGAGGAGGCGTACGGAGGCGTTGCCGTCGGCGTAGTAGGCGACGGCGGAGAGGGAGGCGGCCGACAGCTCGAACTTGAACAGGGACGGGGGCGGGGCGCCGAGGGCCAGCCGGACCAGGGTCTTGATGGGCGTGACGTGACTCACGACGAGGACCGTGCGGCCCGCGTGGGCGGCGGCCAGGCGGTCGCGGGCGGCGGCGACGCGGCGGGTCACGGAGGCGAAGCTCTCGCCGCCGCCGGTGGGGGCGGCGGTCGGGGAGGCGAGCCAGGCGTCCATGTCCTCCGGGTACCGCGCGCGGACCTCCGCGAAGGTGAGGCCCTCCCAGACGCCGAAGTCGGTCTCGCGGAGACCCTGTTCGATGACGACGTCCAGGCCGAGGCGGGTGGCGACGGCTTCGGCGGTCTGGCGGCAGCGGGTGAGGGGGGAGCTGACGATGTGCTGGATCGTGCCGCGGGCGGCGAGCGCGTCGGCGACGGCGGCGGCCTGGCGCCGCCCCGCCTCGGAGAGCTCCGGATCGGCGCCCCCGCTCCCCGAGAACCGCTTCTCGGGAGTGAGCGCGGTCTCTCCGTGCCGCAGCAGCACGAAGGTGGCGGGGGCGGCCATGTCGGGTACGGGGCCTACGGGTGCGGGAACCGCAGGCGCGGGTTCAGCGGCAGACGGGTCCTGCGAGCCGGCACCCGGCACCGGGGGCTGTGCCCACCCTCCCCCGGAGGGGGTGCCCCCACGCCCCGCGGAACGGGTGCCCACAGCGGTGACAGCGTCGGCACCGGCGGCGCGCGCGGGCGCCGTGGCGTCAGTTGCGGCGGCGCCGGGCGCCTTCACCGCTGCCGACAAGGCCGCTCGTGCGCGGGCCGCGCCCGCCGTCGCGTCGCCGGGCGGGCCGGCGGGGGGCAGGGTCGCCGCCACCTGGGCGGCGGAGGTGTCCCGGGGGGTCCACTGTTCGCCGCGCTTGCCCGCGTCCATCGCTTCGTTGGCCAGGCGGTCGGCGTGTTTGTTGCGTTCGCGGGGGATCCACTCGTAGGTGACGCGGTCGCGCGGGAAGGCGCGGGACGCTTCGGCCGCGAGGGGCTTCATGTCCGGGTGCTTGATCTTCCAGCGGCCGGACATCTGCTCGACGACGAGCTTGGAGTCCATCCTGACCCGGACGGTGGCGTCGGGCGCCACGTCCAGGGCGGCGCGGAGGCCCGCGATGAGGCCCTTGTACTCGGCGACGTTGTTGGTCGCGACGCCGATGTACTCGGCGGCCTCCGCGAGGATCTCGCCCGTGGCCGGGTCGAGGACGACGGCCCCGTAGCCGGCGGGCCCGGGGTTGCCCCGGGAGCCGCCGTCCGCCTCGACCACGAGCTCGCGCATTACAGGCCGGACTCCGCCGTGCGGACCAGGATCCGGCGGCAGTTCTCGCAGCGCACGACCGTGTCCTTCGCGGCGGCCCGGACCTCGTTCAGCTCGGTGATGTTGAGCTCGATGTGGCAGCCCTCGCACTTGCGCTGGTAGAGGCGGGCCGCGCCGACGCCGCCCTGCTGCTCGCGGAGCTTGTCGTACAGCTTGAGGAGGTCGGCGGGGACGGTGCCCGCGACGACCTCGCGCTCCTTGGCGACGCCGGCGGCCTCCTCGTCGAGTCCGGCCTGGGCGGTGTCCCGGCGGCCGGTGGCGTCGTCGACCTTGGCCTGGACGGCCTCGACCCGCCGGGTCAGCTCGGCGACGCGCTCCTGCGCGGACTCGCGGCGCTCCATGACCTCCAGGACGATCTCCTCCAGGTCGCCCTGGCGCTTGGCGAGCGAGGTGATCTCGCGCTGGAGGTTCTCCAGGTCCTTCGGGGAGGAGACGGCGCCGGAGTCGAGCCGCTGCTGGTCGCGGGCGGCGCGCTGGCGGACCTGGTCGACGTCCTGCTCGGCCTTGGTCTGCTCGCGGGCGCAGTCGCTCTCCTCGGTCTGCGCGGCGACGAGCAGGTCGCGCAGCTGGGTGAGGTCCTTGGTCAGCGCCTCGATCTCCGCGTGCTCGGGCAGCGCCTTGCGCTTGTGGGCGAGCTGCTGGAGGCGGACGTCCAGGGCCTGGACGTCGAGGAGGCGGATCTGGTCGGCGGGCGCGGCGTTCAGTTGGGGGCTCCAGAGGAAGTGTGGTGGGAGGACCAGGGGTCGGTGACCGTCTTCGAGACGTGGACGCGGAGGTCCCAGCCATGACGGTCGGAGATCTCGTCGAGCTGTGCGGCGGCCAGCTCGCACCAGGGCCATTCGGTGGCCCAGTGGGCGGCGTCGACGAGGCCCAGCGGGCCCGAGGAGGACGCGGCCTGGGTGGCCTCGGAGACGGGGTGGTGGCGGAGGTCCGCGGTGAGGAAGGCGTCCACTCCGGCGGCGCGCACCGCGTCGAAGAGGCTGTCGCCGGAGCCGCCGCTGACGGCGACGCGGCGGACGGTCATGTCCGGGTCGCCGGCGACCCGGATGCCCTGCGCGGTGGCGGGCAGCCGCTTCGCGGCGCGGGCCGCGAACGCGGCGAGGGTCTCCGGCTGGTCGAGCTCGCAGATCCGGCCGAGGTTGTTCTCGGGGACGAGCGGCCCGGTGACCCGCAGGTCGAGGGCGCCGGCGAGGGCGTCGGAGACGCCGGGGTCGGCGGTGTCGGCGTTGGTGTGGGCGACGTGCAGCGCGATGTCGTGCTTGATCAGCGTGTGCACGACGCGGCCCTTGAAGTGGCCGGCCGCGACCGTCGTCGTCCCGCGCAGGTAGAGCGGGTGGTGGGTGACGATCAGGTCGGCGCCGAGGGCGACGGCCTCGTCCGCGATCTCCTGGACGGGGTCGACGGCGAAGAGGACGCGGGTCACCTCGGCGTCGGGGTCGCCGCAGACGGTGCCGACGGCGTCCCACTGCTCCGCCCGCTGGGGCGGCCAGAGGGCGTCGAGCTCGGCGATGACTTCAGACAGACGGGGCACGGAGGAAAGGCTACCTGTCCTCCGCGCCCCGCCGTCCTGGCCTGTGGACAACTCCCCGGCCGAACGCCCGAACGCCTACTTCACCAGGTCGGCGCGCAGGTCGTCGAGGACGCTGTCCGCCGCCGTCACGCCGAGGCCCAGGTACCAGGTCTCGTCGGGGACGTCCTTGGCCCGGCCGGCCTTGACGGCGCCGAGGTTCTTCCAGAGCGGGTTGCCCTGGGCGGCGTCCTTCTTGGTCGCCTTGGCGTCGCCGTAGACGCCGGTGAAGATCCAGTCGGCGTCGGCCTGGTCGATCTTCTCCGGGCTGACCTCGACGGCGAGGTCGTCGACCTGCTGGTTCTTCGGGCGGGGCAGGCCGGTGTCCTCCAGGATGGTGCCGATGAACGACGCCTTCGCGTAGAGGCGGATCTTGCCGGGGAGGTAGCGGACCATCGAGATGGTCGGCTTGTTCGGGCCGATGTCCGCGCCGAGCCGCTTCGCCTTCGTCTCGTACGCGGCGAGCTTCTCCTTCGCCTCGGCGGTCTTGTCGAGCGCGGCGGCGTTGAGGAGGTAGTTCTCCTTCCAGGTGAAGCCCGGGCGGATGGAGAAGACGGTCGGCGCGATCTTCGACAGCTCGTCGTACTGGTCGGCGGCGCGCAGCTGGCTGCCGAGGATGAGGTCGGGCTGGAGGTTGGCGATGGCCTCCAGGTTGAGGTTGTTGATGGTGCCGACGGGCTTGGGGCTGCCGGCTTCCTTGGCGAGGTAGCCGGGGATGCCGTCGTCGCCCTCGGAGGGGGCGTAGCCGACGGGCTGGATGCCGAGGGAGACGACGTTGTCGAGCTCGCCGACGTCGAGGACGACGACCCGCTTCGGGGCGGCCTTGAGCTCGCTGGTGCCCATGGCGTGGGTGAGCGTGCGCGGGAACTGGCCGGGCTTGGCGTCGGTGCCCAGGGCGGCGGTCTTCGCGGCCGCGTCGCCGAAGTCCTTGCCGCCGACGGCGACGTCCTTCTTCTTCACCCCGTCCTCCTTCTCGGCGGCGTCGGAGGAGTCGTCGCCGCCTCCGCAGGCCGCGAGGGAGAGCGCGGCGGCGAGGGCGACGGCGGCGGCGGTGCCGCGGCGGCGGAGGGACATCGAGGGGCTCCTCTTCGATGGCGGAGTCGAGGGCGGACGCCGAGGTGGGGCCGCCGTACGGGGGTGCGGCGGCGCGCTCCCGAGCGGAGCCACAGGGTCCGCTTAGGTTGCCCTTACCTTACGTACCCCTGGCCCCGTCAGCACAACCGGCCCCCTCCGCTCAATCGAACCGGCCCACCGCCATCCTTATGTGTGAAGTGCGTGGGCTCGTGTTGTTCGGCTGGAAGTGCGAAAACTAGCTTCGTGGCCGGAGGTGACGAGTCGATGACAGCCTTGGCCATCGAGACCACGGCCGGGGACGGCGACCACGAGGGGACGGCCGTCCACCCCCCGGCGGGCTTCACGATCACCGCGAACGGCGCGTACGCGGCCCGGCTCGCGGGTTCCGGGGACGCCCTGTACGCGGAGCGCTGGACCCTCGACGGCCCGGAGCCGTACGCCGTGCCGCTCCCCCTGGACCAGCCCGAGGAGCGCGACGCGCGGCTGCTGCCGCTCGCCGACGGGCGGGTCCTGGTGTGCCGCCGGGTGGACGGGCGGCGGCACACCTTCTCGCTGCTGTACCCGACCGGCCCCGGCACCGGCGAGCTGCGGCTCGGCTCGGTGGAGGCGCCCGGCCCCGGCCCGGTGGAGCTGCTGCCGCCGTCCCCGGACGGCATCTGCGCCTACGCGCGTCACATCGGCCCGGAGACCACCACGCTGTGGCTGGTGGCGGGCGGCGCCTTCGGCCCGGAGCGGGTCGCCGAGATCCCGGGCCACTGCGCGGGCGGGGTCTGGCTCGACCGTACGGGGCGGATACTGGCCCTGGACCGGCGGCTCGGCGACGGGCCGGTGAAGACGGTGGCGGTGGACCTGGAGCGGGGCGGCGAGGTGTCGCCGCTGCTCCAGATCACCGAGACGAGCGACGACCGGCTGCTGCTCGCTGACCCGGACAGCGGGCTGCTGCTGATCCGTTCGGACGCGCCCTCGCCGGGGCACGAGCGGCTCGGCTGGGGGGTGTTGGGGAGCCTGCTGCCGGTGCGCTTCCCCGACTGCCTGCGCCTCGACGACGCGGCGGTGACGCCGTTCGCGGTCCAGCCGGGGCAGGCGCTGATGCCGGAGAGCTGCGGGGTGGCCCTGCGGATCGACGCGGCGAGCGGCACCTGGGTGGGCCTGTGGCGGCCCTCGGAGCGGCGGATGCACCAGATGGCGGCGCCGCCCGGGTGGGTGGCGGGGGCCGGGGCCTGGTCGCCGGAGGGCGTGCTGCGACTGCCGTGCTCCACGGCGGAGCTGCCGTGCGCGCTGGCCGGGCTGACGGTGCCGGACGACCCGGAGCCGGAACCGGAGCCGGGGCCGGGACGGGTAGCGGAACCGGAAGCGGAAGCGACGCTCCCGACGGAGGAGGAGCAGCCGCGCGCGCTGCGGCCGGTGCCGCTCCAGCAGGCGCCTCTGACGGACCGTAAACCCGCTGGTTAGACTCACCGCCGCAGTACCGCACGCACAGGCACGTCAACGGGGTGAGTACGACATGGCGGACGACAGCACGCAGTCCACGGAGGAGCGACAGGGGACGGGCGGTGCCGGACGGCACCGGGGCCCGGCCGCGCCGGCGGAGGAGACCACCTCCGCCCCGCACGGCCGGCACCGCCGCGAGGCGCACGAGGGCTAGGCCGCGCGCGACGGCGAAGGGCCCCGGGGGATCCGCTCCCCCGGGGCCCTTCGCCGTCCCCTCCTCCGGCCCCCCCCTGGGCCGGGGTTCAGCCCTTCTTCAGGCCCAGCACCTCCGCCGCCGCGAAGGTCTCGTTCGGCGGGCGCTCCGCGAAGTACGGGGTGAGAAGGCCGTCCAGCTCCTCGAAGCCGAAGGCCTCCTTCGCGGTGTCGAACTTGGCTGCCACCCGGGGCCGTTCGACGACGGCGACCATCCCGCCGTGGACGACGAGCAGCCGGCCGTTGACCCGGGCCGCCGCCGGGGAGGCGAGGTAGCCGACGAGCGGGGCCACGTGCTCGGGCGACAGCGGGTCGAGCTCGTCCTCGCCCGAGGGCTCGGCGAAGCCGGCGAAGACGTCCTCCGTCATGCGGGTGCGGGCCCGGGGGCAGATGGCGTTGGCGGTGACCCCGTACCGGGCGAGGGCGAGCGCCGTGGAGGTGGTGAGGCCGACGATGCCGCCCTTGGCCGCCGCGTAGTTGGGCTGTCCGGCCGAACCGGCGAGGAAGGCCTCGGAGGAGGTGTTGACGATCCGGCCGTAGACGCCGCTCTCCCCCGCCTTGGCGCGTCCCCGCCAGTGGACGGCGGCGAAGCGGGTGGTGTTGAAGTGGCCCTTGAGGTGGACGCGGATGACCGAGTCCCATTCGTCCTCGCTCATCGAGAAGACCATCCGGTCGCGCAGGATGCCCGCGTTGTTGACGAGGACGTCCAGTTTGCCGAACTCGGCGACGGCGAGGTCGACCAGGCCGCGCGCGGTCTCGAAGTCGGAGACGTCGCCGAGGTGGGCGACGGCCCGGCCGCCGGCGGCGGTGATCTCGGCGGCCACCTCCTCGGCGGGGGCGGCCGACGCCTCCCCGGAGCCGTCCCGGCCGGGCTGCCCGTAGTCGTTGACGACGACGGCCGCGCCGAGCCGGGCCAGTTCGAGCGCCTCGGCGCGGCCGAGCCCGCGCCCGGCGCCGGTGACGATCGCGCTCAGCCCCTCAAGAGGCAGTGACATGGCTGGGGTGTCCTCTCAGATCTCGATGCAGGTGCGCAGGGCCGCGCCGGTCCGCATCTGCTCCAGGGCCTCGTTGACGTGGGCCAGCGGGACCCGGTGGGTGATGAGCGACTCCAGGTCGATGCGGCCGGCCCGCCAGAGCGCGATGGCCCGCTCGTACGAGCGCAGGACGTCCCCGCCGCCGTACATGGAGGGCAGGATCCGCTTCTCGTCGAAGAACAGCTCGAACATGTTGAGCTGGAGGTTGTCGTCCATGGCGCCGGCGCCGACGACGCAGAGGGTGCCGCCGCGCCGGGTCGTCTCGTACGCGGTCCGCGCGGTGGCGGACTTGCCGACGACCTCGAAGACGTAGTCGAAGCCCTCGCCGGCGGTGATCCGCTGCTTGGCGTCGGCCAGCGCCTCGGGGGCGACGGCCTCGGTGGCGCCGAAGCGGAGGGCGGCCTCGCGGCGGGACTCGACGGGGTCGACGGCGACGATCTGGGCGGCGCCCTGGAGCCGGGCGCCCTGGATGGCGGAGATGCCGACGCCGCCGCAGCCGATGACGGCGACCGAGGAACCGGCCTCCACCTTGGCGGTGTTGATGGCCGCGCCGAGCCCGGTGGTGACGCCGCAGCCGATGAGGGCGGCGATGTCGAAGGGCACGTCGTCCGGGATGGGGACGGCGCAGCCGGCGTCGACGACGACCTCCTCGGTGAAGGTGCCGGTGCCGGCGAAGCCGAAGACGTCCCCGCCGGGGCGCTTGAAGTTGGGGGTGCCGGCGTTCATGAAGCCGGCGAGGCAGAGCTGGGTCTGGCCGCGCCTGCAGGCGGCGCAGCTGCCGCAGGCGGGCAGCCAGCAGAGCAGGACCCGCTGGCCGGGGGCGAGTCCGGTGACGCCGTCGCCGACGTCGAGGATCTCGCCGGCGCCCTCGTGGCCGGGGATGAAGGGCGCGGGCTGCGGCAGGACGCCGCTCATGGCGGAGACGTCCGAGTGGCACAGGCCGGTGGCCCGCACCCGGATCCGCACCCTGCCCGGGCCGAAGCCCACCGCCTCGACGTCGTCGAGGACCTCCAGCTTGTCCTGTCCGATCTCGTGCAGTACGGCTGCGCGCATGGTGCGGCTCCCATCAGCAGGGCGGATCAGGCGTGTTCGACGACGGTGTCGGCGAGGACCGGGGCGTCGTCGCGCTCCACGGCCGTCACCGTCACCTGGACGCGGCCGTCCTCGGCCCACATCCGGATGCGCAGGGTCTCGCCGGGGAAGACGACCCCGGCGAAGCGGGTGCGGTAGGCGCGGACCCGGGTGACGTCGCCGTCGAGCACGGTGTCCACGACCGCCTTGAGGGTCATGCCGTACGAGCAGAGGCCGTGCAGGATCGGGCGGTCGAAGCCGGCGAGGGCGGCGAACTCGGGGTCGGCGTGGAGCGGGTTCCAGTCGCCGGAGAGCCGGTAGAGCAGGGCCTGTTCCTCGCGGATCGGGCGCTCGACGGTCTTGTCCGGTTCGCGCGCGGGGACCTCCAGGCGTTCGGAGGGGCCGCGGTCGCCGCCCCAGCCGCCTTCGCCGCGGACGAAGATCTGGGCGTCGGAGGTCCACAGCGGGCCCTCGTCGTCGGCGGCCTCGGAGCGCAGCACGAGGATGGCGGCCTTGCCCTTGTCGTACACGGCGGCGACGCGGGAGGTGGAGACGGCCCGGCCGCCGGTGGGCAGCGGGCGGTGGAGGGTGATCGACTGGCCGCCGTGGAGGACGGCGGCGAGGTCGATGTCGATGCCGGGGGCGGAGAGTCCGCCGACGACGCCCATGCCGGCGCCGGCGACGGTGGCGAAGCTGGGCAGCACGTGGAGCCGCGATTCGAGGGTGTAGCGCAGCTCGGCCGGGTCGGTGGCGGGGCTGCCGGCGCCGAGGCCGAGGTGGTAGAGCTGGACGTCCTTGTGGTCCCAGGCGATCTCGGCGCTGCGGGGCTCGGCGGCGAGGGCCTTGGCGGCGTCAATGGGCATCGGCTTGCTGCTCCTTGGAGGTCCTTGGAGTGGAAGACCTCGGCGCGACCGTCCGCACCGTCGGTCACGCCGAGGCCGTGCGGGAACCGTCCCGTACGCGCCGTTGTAGAACGCGTTCCAGTTCGGTGTCCCCCATGTATAGCGGAGGGGCGGTGCGTTGGGAACCCTCGCACGCCCACACTCCTGACGGTACGTCAGACATCGCCGCGGGCGCCCTGACACAGGACATTTGTCACCGCCAGGTCCGTACGCGGACGCCTGCCGCGCCCGACCCCCGGCTCCGTACCGTCGGGTCCATGACGAAGGAACCCTCGGCCGTCTTCGAGGCGGTCACCAAGGCGTACGCCTCCGTCCGCGCGGCGGACGGCCTGGACCTCACGGTGCGGCGCGGCGAGACCGTGGCCCTCCTGGGACGCAACGGCGCCGGGAAGTCGACCGCGATCGGCCTGCTCCTCGGCCTCGACACCCCCGACAGCGGCCGGGTCGCGCTCTTCGGCGACCGCCCGGACCGGGCGGTCGCCGCGGGCCGGGTCGGGGCGATGCTCCAGGAGGGCCGGCCGGTCCCCCGCGTCACGGTCCGCGAACTGGTCGGCTTCGTCGCCCGGACGTACCCGGCGCCGCTGCCCGTCGCCGACGCGCTCGCCGCGGCCGGGCTGACCTCCCTCGCGGACCGCCGGGTCGACCGGCTCTCCGGCGGCCAGGCCCAGCGCGTCCGGTTCGCCGTCGCGCTGGCCGGGAACCCGGAGCTGATCGTCCTGGACGAGCCGACGACGGCGCTCGACGTGGAGGCCCGCCGGGAGTTCTGGGAGGCGATGCATGGATACGCCCGCCGGGGCAACACCGTCCTGTTCTCCACCCACTACCTAGAGGAGGCCGACGCCCACGCGGACCGGATCGTCGTCCTCGACTCCGGCCGGATCACGGCCGCCGGCACGAGCGCGGAACTCAAGCGGGCCGCGGGCGGCAGCCTCGTCTCCTTCGACCTGGCCGGCGCCCCGACCCGGTGGCTCGGCCTGCTGCCCGGCGTCGGCTCGTACGAGGTGAGGGGCGACCGCGCCCTGCTGCGCACCACCGACTCCGACGGCACCGTGCGCGCCCTCGCCGAGCGGGGCGCGATCCGGGCGTTGGAGGTGGCGCCGGTCTCGCTGGACGACGCCTTCCTCGCCCTGACGGCACCGCAACCCGTGACCGCACCGCAGCCCCCGCAGCCTTTGGAGACAGACTGATGATCACCGCGTACGTACGCCTCGAAACACGCCGCACCCTGCGCGACCCCGCCTTCGTGATCTCCACGGTCGGCGTGCCGGTGATGCTGTACCTGCTCTTCACCAACCTCCTGGGCAGCCGCGACGACACCACCTACCGCACGGCCGCGATGATCGGCATGGCCGCGTACGGCACCCTCGGCGCGGCGCTCTCGCTCGGCACCGGTGTCGCCGAGGACAAGTCCACCGGCTGGCTCCGGCAGCTGCGGATCACCCCCATGACGCCCGGGCAGGTCGTCACGGGCCGCGCCCTGACCGGCTCGGTGGTCGTGCTGCCCGCGATCGTCTCGGTGCTGTTCGCCGGCGCCCTGGTCAACTCCGTCCGGCTGGCCGCCTGGCAGTGGGGCGCGCTGACGCTCGCCCTCTGGGCCGGCTCGCTGCCGTTCGCGCTGCTCGGCCTCGGCAACGGCTACCGGCTCACGGCCCAGACCACCGGCGTCGTCAACCTCGCCTGCAATCTCGGCCTCGCGGTCGTGGGCGGGCTCTGGTTCCCGGCGGAGCTCTTCCCGGACTGGATGCGGACCCTGGCCGCGTCCACCCCGACCTTCCGCTTCGCGGAGCTGGGCGGGAGCGTGGCCGCGGGCCACGCCCCCACCGCGGCGGCCCTCGGCGTCCTGGCCCTGTGGACGGCCCTCTTCGGCGGCTACGCGGCGGTCTCGTACCGTCGTGCGGCGAGGACTGCGTAGAACGAAGAGGAGCCCGCGTCATGACGGAAGCCCTACTGAGGCGCACGGCGGCGGTGTGCCGTCCGGCGACGGTACGGGAGCGGTGGCGGGCCAGGAGGGAGGGCGGGCCCACCGGTTTCAGCCTGCTGCCCTGGCTGCTCATGGGCCTGGGCGCCCTCTCCCACCTCGTCCAGGGCGAGGCTGCCAACCCCTGGCTCGGCGGGCTCGGCCTCTTCGCCTTCAACACCCTCTACATCGGGATCGTCTTCCGCGCCTTCGACCGGAGCCGCCGCGAGGCCCCCCTCACCTGGACGCTGCTCACCGCCCTGGCCGTCCTGGCCTTCGCGCTCGCCATCGGCTACGGCCGGGAGTGGCTGTTGCTCTTCCCGCTCCTCGGCCTCGCGGTGGGCTCCGTGGTGCGCCGCCCCCGCCTCCTGCCGACGGTCGCCCTCCCGCTCTGCGCGGCGGTCGCCGTGGTGACGCTGTGGCGGGACAGCTGGACGGCCTTCGGGGTCGTGTACGGGACGTTCATCTCGGTCATGGTGACGGCAGCGATCCTCGCCCTGGACGAGACGGTGCGGGAGCTGCGGGAGACCCGCGAGGAGCTGGCCCGGGCGGCGGTGGAGCAGGAGCGGCTGCGCTTCTCCCGGGACCTGCACGACCTGCTCGGCCACACCCTGTCGGTGATCGTGGTGAAGTCGGAGGCCGCACGGCGCCTCGTGCCGCGCGACCCGGACGCGGCGCTCGCCCAGATCACCGACATCGAGGCGGTGGGCCGCCAGGCACTCACCGAGATCCGGGAGGCGGTCACCGGCTACCGCGAGGGCAGCCTCACCACGGAGCTGGACCGGGCCCGTTCGGCGCTGGCCTCGGCGGACGTGGAGCCGGTGGTCCGGCGCTCGGGCCCCCCGCTCGAACCGGCGGCGGAGGCGCTGCTCGGCTGGGTGGTACGGGAGGCGGCAACGAACGTGGTCCGGCACGCGGGGGCGACCCGGTGCGAGATCGAGGTCACGACCGCCCCGGAGCGGACCCGCCTCACCGTCACCGACGACGGCCGGGGCCCCTCCCCCACCATCACCGGCACCGGCCTGCGCGGCCTGCGCGAACGCCTCGCGGCGGCGGGCGGCACCCTCACCACGGCCGAGGCGCCGGCCGGCGGCTTCCGCCTGACGGCGGAACTCCCGGCGTCCCCGGACCTGTACGCCCCAGGCGGGGAGGAACCATCCGGCCTAGGCTTTCGCTCGTGAACGAGATGCCTCAGGACCACCGCCCGTCCAAGTCGATCCGGGTGCTCCTCGCCGAGGACCAGGGGATGATGCGCGGGGCGCTCGCCCTGCTGCTCGGGATGGAGACGGACATCGAGGTCGTCGCCCAGGTCGGGCGGGGGGACGAGATCGTGGAGCGGGCGCTGGTGGCGCGGCCGGACGTGGCGCTGCTCGACATCGAGCTGCCGGGGCGGTCGGGGCTCGACGCGGCGGCGGAGTTGCGGGACGAGGTGCCGGACTGCCGGGTGCTGATCCTGACGACCTTCGGACGGCCCGGGTATCTGCGGCGGGCGATGGAGGCGGGGGCGGCCGGGTTCCTGGTGAAGGACGGGCCGGTGGAGGAGCTGGCGGAGGCGGTCCGGAAGGTGCTGCGGGGCGAGACCGTCATCGACCCGGCGCTCGCGGCGGCGGCGCTCGGCGCGGGACCGAACCCGCTGACGGCCCGTGAGCGGGAGGCCCTGTCGGCGGCGGTGGACGGGGCGACGATCGCGGACATCGCGGGCCGGCTCCACCTGTCGGAGTCGACCGTGCGGAACTACCTGTCGTCGGCGATCGGCAAGACCGGGACCCGGAATCGGATGGAGGCGGCTCGGGCCGCCCGGCAGCAGGGCTGGCTCTAAGACTTGATCCGTAATTCACCAGAGGGTGAGCTGCGGACTGCACGCCGTTCGGGTGCCGGGCGCTCCAGCGTGGTCGCGCGCTGGGCGCGGCTCATCTGGGGTTGCTCGGTCCCGTCGTTCGGCGGTTCGGTGAGCAGAGGTCTCCCGCGGGCGCGGCCGGGGATGCGGGTGAAGTCGTGCCACCGGCCTGTGCGGGGGCGGCCGTGGCGGTTGCCCGAGGAATCGGCGAACAGATGCCGCTGCACGCCGTTCCACACTTCGTCGGCCATATGCATGGCCAGGGCCTTGGAGGCGTGGTGCTTGAGGTGACCGGCGTCTTCGAGGTGCCTGTACGCACAGCGCTCCAGGCCCTCTCGGGACAGGCCCAGGCGCTGGCGTACGGCCTTCGCTCCCTGCTCGCCCCGCTCGTGGAAGGCGGCCCAGTACGCATCGACCTTGGCGCGGGCGTCGCGCTGGACGGCCGCTTGACCAACCACATCGCGCCGAACAGTTTCTCCAGCCGGGCGAGGTCGGCGGGGTCGGTGACGGCCAGCGGCAGCACCATCACCGACACCATCCCGTCATCGGGCTTGGCCCACTTCGGAGCTTTGTTCCTCCCCCGGAACTTCCGCCCCTGGGCAGCCTGCATCACTGTCACCCCCCTTCCATCAAATGCCTGATCTAATTGAATCGACGTATGGAGGAGGCGGCACCCGAAGCGCGGAGATTGATCGATCTTTTCTCACACAGGAAGAAAATCACCTATTTAGGCCGTGCTGTCCGTTCGTGTGTGTCCGTTCGTATCGAAGCTCAACGTCACCAGCCTGCCGTCCCGCATCCTGCCCCAGTGGACTGGCCTGTCCGTCAAGGCTTCTCTCGTCCTGCCGACCCCCGCATCCTCGACCGGCTTATGTCGCCTTGGCCTTTCGGGGCAGCCAGACGGCCATCAGGGCCGCTGCCGCCAGGAGGATGCCCGTGGAGACGCGGAAGGCCGTCGCGTAGCCGGGGACCAGGTGGGCGGGGTCCGGGGTGGCGGCGGCCGCGACTGTGGTCAGCAGGGCGAGGCCGATCGCGCCGCCCATCGTCCGGGAGGTGTTGACGAGGCCGGAGACGAGGCCCGCGTCGCCGGGGGCGGCCCCGGAGGTGGCGAGGGTGGCGAGCGGCGTGGTGGCGAGGCCGATGCCGGCCATCATGAGGATGCCGGGGCCGAGGACCGTGGTGAGGAAGGTGCCGTCGGCGGTGAGGGTGGACTGCCAGGCGAAGCCGGCCGCCGCCGTGAGGATGCCGGCGATCGCGAGCGTCCGGGCGCCGGTGACGGCCATCAGGCGGGGCGCGGTCTTGGAGCCGACGAGGACGGCCAGCGAGCTGGGCACGAGGGCGAGTCCGGCCTGGAGCGGGGTGTAGCCGAGGACGTTCTGGGCGTACACCGTCATGAAGAACCACATGCCGAAGGAGGCGGAGCCGCAGAGCATGATGCCGGTGTTGGCGGCGGACACGGCCCGGTTGCGGAAGATGCCGAGGGGGACCAGGGGTTCCTTCGTGCGCTTCTCGACCGCGACGAAGACCGCCAGGAGCGCGAGGCCGCCGAGCAGCGGCAGCAGCGTCGCGGCGGAGGTCCAGCCGGCCATCTCGGTCTGCACGATGCCGTACGCGAGCGTCGCCAGGCCCCCGGTGACGAGGACCGCGCCGGGCAGGTCCAGGCGGCGCCCCTCCGCGGTGCGGCTCTCGGCGAGCCAGAGGACGGCCGCGGCGAGGATGAGGACGCCGAGGGGCGCGTTGACGAGGAGCACCCAGCGCCAGTTCAGGAGGTCGACGAGGAGGCCGCCGACGAAGCCGCCCGCGGCGCCGCCCGCCGCGCCGACCGCCGTCCAGGTGGCGATGGCCCGGGTGCGGGCCGCGCCGGGCGGGACGGCGGAGGTGACGAGGGTGAGGGTGGCCGGGGAGAGCGCCGCCGCGCCGAGTCCCTGCGCGGCCCGCGCCGCGACGAGGTAGCCGCCCTCGGGGGCGAGGCCGCCGACGACGGAGGCGGCGGTGAAGAGCCCGAGACCTGCGAGGAACATGGTCTTGCGCCCGTACAAGTCGGCCGCCCTGCCGCCGAGGAGCATGAAGCCGGCGAAGGCGATCGCGTAGGCGTTGAGGACCCACTGGAGGCCGAGGGTGCCGAGGCCGAGGTCGGCCTTGAGGGACGGCAGCGCCACGTTCATGACCGACACGTCGAGGACGACGAGGAACTGCCCGGCGCAGGCGACGAGGACGACGAGCCAGGGCCGGGCGGTGCGTATGAAGGGGCGGGTGGCGGTGCTTCCGGTGGCGGAGTCGGTCTGCGGCATGCGTGTCATGGTCGCAGAGCGGCTCCGCCCCGTACATGCGGAAAGAGTCCTACGACTCGCGACGCAGCAGGGTCACGACCGCTGCGCCGCCGAGGCCGATGTTGTGGGCGAGGCCGACGCGGGCGCCGGGGACCTGGCGGTCGGCGGCCTCGCCGCGGAGCTGGCGGACGAGTTCGGCGGTCTGGGCGAGGCCGGTGGCGCCGAGCGGGTGCCCCTTGGAGATGAGGCCGCCGGAGGGGTTGACCACCCACCGGCCGCCGTAGGTGGTGGCGCCGGACTCGACGAGCTTGCCGGAAGCGCCCTCCGCGCACATGCCGAGGGCCTCGTAGGTGAGGAGCTCGTTGATGGAGAAGCAGTCGTGGAGCTCGATGACGTCGACGTCCTCGATGCCGAGCCCGGAGGCCTCGTACGCCTGCCGCGCGGCCTCCCGCGACATGGGCCGGCCGACGGCGTCGACGCAGGAGCCGGAGGCGAAGGACTCTCCGGTGTCGGTGGTCATGGCCTGGCCCGCGATCTCCACGGCCCGCCCTTCCAGGCCGTGTTCCGCGACGAAGCGCGCGGAGACGACGAGGGCGGCGGCGGCGCCGTCGGAGGTGGGCGAGCACTGGAGCCTGGTGAGCGGATGGTGCACGGGCTTCGCGGCGAGGACCTCCTCGACCGTGTACACGTCCTGGAACTGGGCCTGGGGGTTGCGCGAGGAGTGGAGGTGGTTCTTGGCGGCGACGGCGGCGAGCTGCGCCTCGGTGGTGCCGTACCGCTCCATGTGCTCGCGGGCGGCGTTGCCGAAGATCTGCGCGGTGGGCGGGGAGGCCTCGAAGCCGTGGGCGGCGGCCATGATGCCGTAGTGCCGGGCGACGGGTGAGGTGGCGAAGTCTCCGGCGCCGCTGCCGCCGCCCAGCGAGCCCCGGCTCATCTTCTCGAAGCCGAGGGCGAGGACGCAGTCGGCGATGCCGCCCTCGACGAACTGGCGGGCGGTCATGAGGGCGGTGGAGCCGGTGGCGCAGTTGTTGTTGAGGTTGTAGACGGGAAGTCCGGTGAGGCCGAGTTCGTAGACGGCGCGCTGCCCGGCGGTGGAGGCCTGGAAGCAGTAGCCGACGGCGGCCTGTTCGACCTTCTCGTACGGGACGCCGGCGTCGGCGAGGGCGGCGGTGCCGGCCTCGCGGGCCATGTCCCAGTACTGCCAGTCCCGGGTCTCGGGCTTCTCGAACTTCGTCATGCCGACACCGACGACGTACGACTTCATGAGGGCCTCTCGGTCAGTCTCGCGGGAGGCCGAGCAGGCGCTCGGCGACGACGTTGAGCTGGACTTGCGTGGTGCCGCCCGCGATGGTCAGGCAGCGGGACATGAGGAAGCCGTGGACGGCCGCCGCGCCGGCGCCCTCGGCCACGGCGCCGTCGGGGCCGAGGAGTTCGAGGGCGAGTTCGGCGGTCTTCTGCTGGTGGAGGGTCTGGACGAGCTTGCGGACGCTGGCGCCCGCGCCGGGTTCGAGTCCCGACACCTGGAGGAGGGTGGTGCGCAGGCCGATGCAGGCGAGCGCGTGGGCCTCGGCGAGGAGGGCGCCGGTGCGGGCGCGGACGGAGCCGTCGGCTTCGGCGGAGGCCTTGATGAGCGCTTCGAGGCCGGTGTCGAAGACGACCTGGTCGGCCATGTGGACGCGTTCGTTGCCGAGGGTGGTGCGGGCGACCCGCCAGCCGTCGCCCACCTCGCCGACGACGGCGTCGGCGGGGAGGACGGCGCCGTCGAACCAGACCTCGTTGAAGAGGGAGTCCCCGGTGATCTCCTTCAGCGGGCGGATGTCGATGCCGGGGGTGTTCCTCATGTCGACGAGGAAGTAGCTGAGGCCCCGGTGTTTGGGGGCGGCGGGGTCGGTGCGGGCGAGGAGGATGCCGAAGTCGGCCTCCTGCGCGGCGCTCGTCCACACCTTCTGTCCGGTGATGCGCCAGCCGCCGTCCTCGGTGCGTTCGGCGCGGGTGCGGAGGGAGGCGAGGTCGGAGCCGGCGCCGGGCTCGGAGAAGAGCTGGCACCAGCGCCGTTCGCCGCGGAGGGTGGGGCCGAGGTGGGTCTCCTGCTGGGCGGGGCTGCCGTGGGCGAGGAGGGACGGTACGACCCAGGTGGCGATGGAGAGTCCGGCGATCGTGACGCCCGCCTCGTCGAGTTCGCGCTGGACGGCGAGCTGCTGGAGCGGCCCGGCGCCGAGGCCGTACGGCTCCGGGAGGTGCGGGGCGGCGTGGCCGGTGCGGGCGAGGACGCGGCGGGCGGCGGCCGGGTCGAGTCCGGCGGCGGGGGCGATGGCGGCGCGGGCGGCCTCGCGGTACTGCTCCGCGGCGGCCGGCAGGTCGAGGCGGAGGGAGCGGCGCGGGCCGGTGGCGGCGTGCCGGAGGGCGTCGAGCCGGAAGCGGTCGCCGGTGCCGAGGAGCTGGCGGGCGACGAGGGCGCGGCGCAGCAGGATGTGGGCGTCGTGTTCCCAGGTGAAGCCGATGCCGCCGAGGATCTGGACGCAGTCCTTGGCGCAGGTGTGGGCGGCGTCGAGGGCGGTGGCGGCGGCGAGCGCGGCGACGAGGGGCCGGGCGGGGTCGTCGGCGGCGCGGGCGGCATCCCAGGCGAGGGCGCGGGCCTGTTCGAGCCGGACGAGCATGTCGGCGCAGAGGTGTTTGACGCCCTGGAACTTCCCGATGGGGTGCCCGAACTGTTCGCGGGTGCGGGCGTGTTCGGCGGCGGTGTCGACGGCGCGGGCGGCGGTGCCGCAGGCGTCGGCGGCGAAGAGGACGGCGGCGAGGTCGTGGACGAGGCCGGTGTCGAGGGCGAGCGCGCGGTCGGCGGGCACGGGGACGGCGGCGGCCCCGACCTCGGCGGTGGGCCGGGTGGGGTCGGCGGAGGCGTGGGGGCGGACGGCGAGGCGCGGTCCGGCGGCGGCACGGGCACGGACGTCGGGACCCGGCCCGGCGGCGGCACGGGCACGGACGTCGGGACCCGGCCCGTCGGCGGCACGGGCACGGACGTCGGGACCCGGCCCGTCGGCGGCGCGGGCACGGACGTCGGGGCCCGGCCCGTCGGCCGGGTGCGCGTCGACGGCGAGCCAGACGGTGCCGTCGGCGGTGGCGGCCTGGAGGAGGAGCAGGTCGGCCTGGGCGGCGCCGAGGACGGGGGGCGCGGTGCCGTCGAGGAGGTATCCGGCGCCGGTGCGTACGGCGGTGAGGGTGCCGGTTCCGCCGAGGGCGACGGCGCCGACGCGGCGGCCTTCGGCGAGGTCGGCGAGGAGGGGCCCGTGCGCGCCCGCCCGGCGCAGGAGTTCGGCGGCGAGGACGGAGGGGAGGTAGGGGCCGGGGAGCAGGGCCCGGGCGGTCTCCTCGACGACGACGGCGAGGTCGTCGAGGCCGCCGCCCCCGCCGCCGTGCTCCTCCGGTACGTGGATCCCGAGGAGGCCCTGCGCGGCGGCGGCGTGCCAGTACGCGGGCGGGCCGGCGGGCGGCTCGGGCGCGTCGAGCAGGCGGCGGAGCTCCTCGGGGGGTGCGGCGCGGGTGAGCCAGGCGCGGACGGACCGGGCGAGGTCCCGCTGTTCGTGCGTGATGGCGATGCCCATGGCGCGCAGAGTAGAACACGTTCCACTACGACGGAAGGCCACATCTGACGGAAGGTCAGATGTGGCCCGCGTCTCACAGGGGGAGGCGACTCACTCCCCGTCCGGTACGCCCTCCGGCTCCGCGGGCTTCGTCAGCAGGACGTCCCGCGCCTGTTCGGCGGCGCGGACGATGGCCTCGCTGACGAAGTCCATGAAGCGGGCGACGTTCTCCAGGCGGGCGGCGGCGGGGGTGCCGGGACCGAGGACGGCGACGCCCTGCCGGGCGATCTCGACCATCTGCTCGTTGGCCTTGGCGGCGGCGATCATCGACTGGTACCAGAGCTCGTCGTCGACGATGTACCGCTCGCGGCGCCGGTCGTCGCGCTCGCGGCGGATGAGGCTCTGGCCCTCCAGGAAGGCGATGGCCTTGGAGATGGAGCCGGCGCTGACCTGGAGCCGCTCGCCGAGTTCGCCGGCGGTGAGGCTGCCCGCGTCGGTGGCGTAGAGGGCGGCGAGGACGCGGGCGGTCATCCGGGGCAGACCGCTCTGCATGAAGACGGTGGCGAACGCCTCCTCGTAGTCGCGCACGGCCTCCGCGTCCCGCCCGTCCGCCCGCGCGGCCGGCACCGCGGCGGCGCCCCCGGGCCTGCGGCGCCGGGCGCGGCCCTCGGTGGCGCGGTGCGCCAGGTCGGGGCGGTAGGCGGTGGGTCCGCCGTTGCGCATCACCTCGCGGGTGACGGTGGAGGTGGGGCGGTCGAGCCGCCTGCCGATCTCCGCGTACGCGAGCCCGTCGGCCAGTCCCAGCGCGATCTGCTGACGTTCCTGCTGAGTGAGCCTGCCTCCCGGCATCGCGCTCCCCTTTCGACTTCGCCCCCGTGCGTGCACAACGCGGCCAGCATAGCGTTCACCCTCCCTCCATTGCAACGCAACGGATCGGCGACGTTGCATCAATTCTCGATCCATTGCAACGAAATCTCGGCACCGACCTGCAAATACATCAATCCAGTGCAACGAAGTAGTTGCTAGATCTTGGAAAGCAACGTAGCTTTTCTCGTGTCGGAAACGCCGACGGAACACCACTCCACAAGGAGCGCCCCTCATGCAGACCTTCGCCGCCGCCGCCCCGATCGCCGCCCTCGTCGCCGTCCCGGCCGGTCACCTCCGCTTCATCGCCGCCGACCGCAAGGACGTCACCGTCGACGTCCGCCCCGCCTCCGCCGGCCGGTCCCGTGACGTGAAGGCCGCCGAGGAGACCACGGTCGCCTTCGCGGACGGCGTCCTGCGGATCACCGCCCCCGAGGCGAAGAACCAGCTGTTCGGCGCCTCCGGCTCCGTCGAGATCACCGTCCAGCTCCCGGCCGGGTCCTCCGTCGAGGGCAAGGCCGCCGCCGCGGACCTGCGCGGTGTCGGACGGCTCGGGGACGTCACCTTCGAGGCCGCCCAGGGCCCGGTCAAGCTCGACGAGGCCGGCCGCGTCCGCCTCGCCCTCCAGGACGGGGACATCACCCTCGGCCGCGTCAACGGCGACGCCGAACTCACCACCGCCCGCGGCGACCTGCGGATCGCCGAGGCGACGGCCGGTTCGGTGGAGCTGAGCACGCAGTCCGGCTCGATCTCGGTCGGCGCCGCCCGCGGCGTCGCCGCGACCCTCGACGCCGGCACCTCCTACGGCCGCGTCAGCAACGGCCTCCGGAACGCCGAGGGCGCGGGCGCCGGCCTCGCCATCCGCGCCACCACCTCCTACGGCGACATCTCCGCCCACTCCAACTGAGACCGCCACCCCTGTGGCGCCCCCGCACGACCCGCACGACCCGCACGACCCGTACGCCCCCCGCGGCCCGGGCCGGGACTCACCTCCCGCCCGGGCCGAAGCGGTTCCGGTACGCCGACGGGGACAGGCCCGTCTCGCGGCGCACCAGGGTCCGCAGATGGGCCGCCGTGCCGAGCCCGCTCGCCCGCGCCACCACGTCGAGCCGGGCCTCCCCGCGCTCCAGGAGCCGGCGGGCCAGCGTCACCCGCTCCCCCGTCAGCCAGGCCAGCGGGGTCGTGCCCAGCTCCGCCCGGAAGCGCCGGTGCAGGGTCGCGGGACTGACGGCCGCCCGCGCGGCGAGGTCGGCCACCGTCAGCGGCCGGTCGAGGCGCTCCTGCGCCCAGGCGAGGACCGGCGCGAGCGACTCCTCGGGGACCTCCGGCACGGGCCGCTCGATGAACTGCCGCTGCCCGCCGTCCCGGTGGGCGGCGAAGACGAGCCGCCGGCTCACCGCGCTCGCGACCTCCGCCCCGTGGTCGCGCCGCACCACGTGCAGGCCCAGGTCGAGCGCCGCCGCGCTGCCCGCCGCCGTCAGGATGTCGCCGTCGTCGACGAACAGCACGTCCTCCTCCAGGCGTACGGCCGGGAACCGCGCCCGGAAGGCGTCCGCCCACTGCCAGTGCGCCGTCGCCCGCCGCCCGTCCAGGACGCCCGCCTCCGCGAGCGTGAACGCCCCGCTGCAGAAGCCGATCAGCCGCGCCCCGCGCGCGTGCGCCCGCCGGATCGCGTCGAGGACGGCGGGGCGGCGCGGCACGGCCACGTCGGGCCGGTTCGGCACGATGACGGTGTCGGCGGCGTCCGCCGCCTCAAGCCCCCGGACCCCGGTCAGCGTGAAGAAGCCGTCCCGCATCAGGGTCTCCGGCTCCGGCGAGCAGAGCCCGAAGTCGTACAGCAGCTCCCGCCCCTCCCCCAGCTCCGGCCTGCGCAGGCCGAAGACCTCGCTGGCGCAGCCGAGCTCGAAGGGGTTGGAGTTGGCGTCGACGATCACGACGACCCGGTGAAGGGCGGACGGACTCGGGCCGTGCTGCGAGGATCCTTGCGACATACGCGATTCCTAGCACTCCCGCTCCGCTCCCGCCACGACGAGGATCACCCCATGACCCGCAACGAACCCGTCGCCCTCGCCGCCGCCCTCGCCTCCTTCGACGCCCTGTGGAGCCCCCGGATCGTCACCCGCGTCAACGACTACGACGTGCGCGTGGCCAAGGTCGAGGGCGAGCACCTGTGGCACGCGCACGACGACACCGACGAGTTCTTCCTCGTCCTCGACGGCGAGCTGTCGATCGCGCTCCGCGAACCGGACGGCGAGCGCACGGTCCGCCTCCCGAAGGGCTCGGTCTTCACCGTCCCCCGGGGCGTCGAGCACAAGCCGTACGCCCCCGCCGGCGCGTCGATCCTCCTCCTCGAACCCACCGGCACCTCCACGGTCGGCGACCGCCACGACCCGGTCCCGGCCCACGTGGACGCGACGACGGGCCACGCCCTCGACCTGTGACCACGGGCCGCGTGACCCGCACCCTGTCGGCCCCGTGACGACATTCGTACAAGACCGGGGCCGGCGGCCCGGGCATCCTCCCGTGCATGGCTATCCACGACGGTAAGCATGTGCACGGGATGCGCGTGGTCCACGACGGCCCCCGGGAGGCGCCGCCGCTGGTGCTCATCCACGGATCGGGGGCCTCGGGCAGCTCCTGGGGCCCGGTGGTGCCGGCCCTGGCCGGCCGGTACCACGTCATCCGGATCGACCTCCCGGGCCACGGCCAGTCCCCGCCCGCGCCGTCGTACGACGTGCCCGGGCAGGCCGCCGGCCTGGCCAAGGTGCTCGACGAGCTCGGCCTTCGTCCGGTCACGGTGGCCGGGCACTCCAGCGGCGGATACATCGCCACCGCCCTCGCCGAACAGCGCCCGGACCTGGTGGGTTCGCTCGCGCTGATCAGCAGTGGCCCGAGTCCCGACGCGCTCCTTCCGCAGCCCGCCTTCCTCCGGGTCCTGATCGGCCCGCCGCTCGGCCCGCTCGTATGGAGGATCCGTTCCGACGCGATGCTCCGCCGGGGGGTGACCTCGGTGTGCAACCGCCCGGTGGACGTCCCGGACGAGCTGATCGCCGACGTACGGGACATCGGCTACCGCACGTTCAAGACGGTGCTGCGCCAGAACACCGCGTACATCGCCGAGAGGAGCGTCCCCGCGCGCCTGACCGCACTCGACGTCCCTGTTCTGGTGATCTTCGGCGCTGCCGACCCCCGCTGGGACCCGGCTTCGGCGCACGACTACGACACCGTGCCGAACGCGCGGGTCGAGCAGCTGCCCGACGTCGGGCACTTCCCGATGCTCGAAGCGCCGGAGGCGACCGGCGAGTTGCTGCTGGACTTCGCGGCCACGGTCCGCTGACCCCCCTCGTCTAGCCTGGTGCCGTGAGGTCCACCGAACCACCACCCGACTGGGCGTCGTTGGAGGTCGCCGTGCCCGGGAAGCCGGGCCGGCTGCCGGGGGTCGGCATGGCCGGGTTCCGCCGACGTGCCCCGGCGCACATGGATGTCGCCATGCTGGATGTCGCCATGATGGACATCGCCATGGTCGCGCACCCCTCGATCACTCTGTTCATGGACCTGAGCGAGGGAGAGGGCCTCGTCCACGACGCCCACGGCCGGCGCGAACGCGGCAGCACGGTCGTCGGGCTGGTACCGCGCGGCCTTCGGCTCGGGGGCCGGGCGACAGCCGGGATCGAGTGCCTCCAGATCCGGTTGTCGCCGGTCCTGGCGGTCGCGGTGTTCGGAGCATCGACCGACCTCAGCGGGACGGTGGTCTCCCTGGAGGACGTCTGGGGCCGCGACGCCGGGAGAACCGAGGACAGGCTGCGGGCCGCCACGTCGTGGGACGAGCGGTTCACGATCGCGGCGGAGGTCCTCGGCCGACGGATCAGCGCCCGCCCCTCGCTCGATCCTGAGGTGGCCGCCGCCTGGCGGCTGATGCGCGCCGGCCGAGGACGGGTGCGCGTCGACAGCCTGGCGAACGAGGTGGGTTGGAGCCGTCAGCGCCTGTGGTCCCGCTTCCGGTCCCAGATCGGCCTCACCCCCAAACACGCCGCCCGGCTGGTGCGCTTCGACCACGCCGCCCATCTCCTCGCGGCAGGCAACGCCGCCGCCCAGGTGGCAGCCGCGAGCGGCTACGCCGACCAGGCCCACCTCCACCGCGAGGTCAAGGCGTTCACCGGGGTGACGCCCACCGCCGTAGCCGCTGCGCCCTGGCTCGCCATCGACGACGTCGCGTGGCCGGCCTCGTTCGCGGACCCGCCGCCGTCGACGCATCCGATCCGCGCATGAGAAGGATCCGCGCATGAGAAGGGCGCGCCGCTCCTCCTCGTGTTGTCAGTGGGCGCTGTCACGATGGCGACGAGACCGGACGACACGATCACGAAAGGGCGTACGCGCCATGGGGACCTGGGACATCGGACCGTTCGACAACGACACGGCGGCGGACTTCTCGTACCGGGTGGACGAGGCCCCGGACGGGAAGAAGGCGGAGGTGCTGCTCGCGGCCTTCCGGGAGGTGACCGGGACCGGGGAGGAGTACCTGGACTCGGATTTCGGGGCGGAGGCGCTCGCGGCCGCCGCGCTGGTGGCGGCGCGGTGTCCGGGCGGGGAGCCGGTGACGAGCTCGTACGGGCCGAAGGCGCCGGTCGGAGACCTGCCGGTGGCGCTGCTGCGGGCGGAGGCCGTCGCCGCGCTGGACCGGGTGCTCGCCGAGCCGTCCGAACTGCTCGAACTCTGGGAGGAGTCGGACGGCGAGGAGTGGAAGGCGGGGGTGCTGAAGCTGCGGGGCGTGCTGGCGGGGGCCTGACCGGTCGTCGCCTCGGCCCGTCCGCCGCCTACTGTGAGGGCTCGACGAGAGCGGAGGTCCGGAGGCAATGCCGACGTGGGGGCTGGTCGTGGAGATGACCGTGGGGATCGGGGAGCGCAAACACCTGGAGGCGTACGTGCTGACGCACGTCACCGGGTCGCGCGAGGACGCGCTGGCCGAACTGGAGCAGCGGGCTCGCGACTTCTCGCCGCCGCATCCCCGGAATCCCCGGCGCCGTCGGCTTCTTCGGGAGGGGGACGCCTTCCTGCTCGTCGTGGACGGGGCGTGGCAGTCCCACCTCACGCGGGTTCACCCTGGCGGAGCTGCTGGAGGACTCCGCGTCGCCTCCGCCCGAGCCCGACCCGGAACCGACGGAAGCCGAACCGGAGCCCGAGCCCGAACCGGAGCCCGAACCGGAGCCCGAGCCCGAGCCCGAGCCCGATGTCGAGCGGTACGCGGACGGGGTGCCGGTCAGGCCGTCGTGGCTGGGCCGCGCCGACCTGGGCTGACCGACGGCTCCGGGCGGTGCGGTCCGGCGGGCGTACGCTCCCGCCATGACGGGCGTCGGCGGGCCGAGGGCTCGCCGCCGTACGAGCGGGTCCACCACCGGGGCGAACCGCCCGCCCGGCACGGCGAGGTCCGGGCGACCGGGACCGGAGACCGTACCCTCCGGGCCCATGTCTCCGGCGGCCGGGGCCTCGTGACGACGGACTCCCTGGAGTACACACCGTGGGGCCTCCACGGCCCCGCGTACCTCCTCGACCTGGCCGACGGCACCGTCGTCCCCGAGCGCCGCGCACCGGGTCCGCCGCACGATCGCCTCTCCCCTACCGGCGCCTGACCCTCAGCACGATCGCGGCGACGGTCGCACCGACGGCGGTCACCGCGAGGACGGCGAGCCCCGGGTTCAGCCACGGCGGGACGATCTCCTCCCCCGCGCAGACCAGACTCACCGGCAGCCCACCGCTGGAGTCGGGCACCACCATGCGCCCCGCCTTGAACCAGCAGGCGTCCTCGGGCTGGAGGAACACCAGGTACGAGAACCCGTACAGGTGCAGCGCCCCGCCGAGGACGTACGCGAGTACGGCGATCCAGGCGGCCTTCTTCGCAGCGGTACGCCGGGGGCGGGGCGGGCCCGGAAGACCCGCGTTCTCGCGGCGGGCGCGGACGAGCCCCACGTACGTGATCCCCGCCCACGTCGGCAGGACGAGGGCGAGGATCACCATCCCTATGAGGGTCGCCATGGCCGGTCAGCGACCGATGCGCCCCTCGGCAGCGGCGCTCACGAACGCCGTGAAGGCGGCCGACGAGGCGAGGAAGGCGGGGCCTTCGGGGTTCTTGGAGTCGCGGACCGCGACGTGCGCGGCGAGGTCGGCGACCTCGATGCACTGGCCGCCCGTATCCCCGCTGTACGACGACTTACGCCAGGCCGCGGTGCCGAGCGGCGCACACTCGATGCAGTCGCCGCCGGTGTCCCCGCTGAACGAGGACTTACGCCAGCGCGCTCCCGCCAGGCTCCGGTTGGTCTCCATAGTGTTCCTCCATGACGCGGGTGATCAGCGCGGACGAGTCCTCCACCGAGAGAGCGGCCGCTCGCAGGTGATCGTAACGGAGCGACCCCCGCATGAACGCGGCGGAATCCACGGTCATATGACCCTGGACGAAGTCCTCGGTGTAGACGAGATCCGGATCGTCCTCGAACCGGAGGAGATTGAAGGAGCCCATCTGTCCACCGTGCGCGCCCACCTTGAACGGGAGGATCTGGATGTTCACCCTCTGGCGTTCCTGCATCTCCAACAGATGAGCCAGTTGATCCCTCATTACCTCCCGTCCACCAACCTCCTGGCGCAGTACCGCCTCGCTCATGACGACCCAGAGCAGGGGCGGGTTGTCTCGGTCCAGGATCCGCTGACGCTCAAGGCGGGCGGCGGCCAGACCATCGAGATCGCTCTCGAACCTGACGCCGATGACGGCCCGGGCATAGGCCTCCGTCTGGAGTAGGCCGTACACCAGCTGCGCCTGGAACGTGCAGAGATAGGTGGCCTTCTCTTCCATCTCCGCGTACGGCCTGAACCACGACGGCAGTTGGCTCTTCAGCACGAGCCCCACCAGCCGCGAGAACAGCCCGCCCGTCATCAGCGCCGCGTCGAGCCGCTCCGAGAACTCCCTGGTGGGGACCTTTCTCGCGGTCTCGATCTGGCCCACCAGCGAGCCCGTGCAGAAGAGGATCGCCCCCAGCTGCGACTGGCTCATCCCCGCTTCCTCTCTGAGGCGGCGGAGTTCGTAACCGTAGTAGTCCAGCGGCGAGGCGCTGGGATCGAGGCTGCGGATGTTGACCATGGCGAGGTCACCCCCCATTGCGTACGCACCGTGGCGTTGCGTTCAGTCCGGTAGCCGAGCGTAACGAAGTGTGGTCACCCTAGAGGCATGAATGAACCAACAGACTTGCATCCTGCGGCACTTGAGGCCAGCTACCGGATGGGCTTCACCGTGGGTGAGCACTCGGCCCGCCACATGCGCACCATCCTGCGCATGTTCCTCACGCGTTGGGGACTCGACCAGGTGAGCGATTCCGCGACCCTCGCGCTGACCGAGCTCGTCGCGAACGTCGTGCGGCACGTGCCGGGGCGGCGGTGCTCGGTGCTGTTCCTGCGGGAGCCGTACGGGCTGCGCGTGGAGGTCGCGGACGGGGTGGCGTGCACGCTGCACGCGAAGGTGCCGGAGGCGGCTGCGGAGAGCGGGCGGGGGCTCGCGGTGGTGGAGGGCGTGACGGACCGGTGGGGGGTGGAGGAGCGGAGGGACGGGAAGACGGTGTGGTTCGAGTGCGACGGGTAAGGCACGATGGGCGCCCGTACCGACGTACTACTTGCCAGTAGGAGACCGCCATGTCCGAGCCCACTCCCGAGATCCTCGCCGCCTTCGAGGCGGCGAAGGGGTTCATGCCCGTCGGCGAGGGGCTGGCCCTGTACGCGGCGGCCGAGGAGGCCGGCAAGCTCGGGCTGCCGCTCCTGGAGGTCGGCACGTACTGCGGGCGGTCGACGATCCTGCTGGCGGACGCGGCGCGGCGGGCGGGGACGGTCGCGGTGACCGTGGACCACCACCGGGGCAGCGAGGAGCAGCAGCCGGGGTGGGAGTACCACGACCCGACCGTGGTGGACCCGGAGGTCGGCGCGATGGACACGCTGCCGACCTTCCGGCGGACGCTGCGGAAGGCGGGCCTGGAGGAGCACGTGATCGCGGTGGTCGGGCGCAGCCCGCAGGTCGCGAAGGTGTGGGGCGGGGAGCTCGGGCTCGTGTTCATCGACGGCGGGCACACGGACGAGCACGCCACGAACGACTACGAGGGCTGGGCCCCCCGGGTCGCCCCCGGGGGCCTGCTGGTCATCCACGACGTGTTCCCGGACCCGGCGGACGGCGGCCAGGCGCCGTACCGGATCTATCTGCGCGCACTGGAGTCCGGCGACTTCGAGGAGGTCTCGGTCACGGACTCGCTGCGGGTGCTGCGCCGGGCCTCCTGAGGCCGGCCGGGCGGGCGGGTCACCTGCGCCAGAAGAGGTGGTGGGTGACGCCGCTCGGGCTGGGCACGACGTCCAGGTGGAAGCGGTCGGTGAGCTCCTCGGGAGTGTCCCAGAGCTTGAGGCCGGTGCCGAGCTTCACCGGCGAGACGGCGATGTGGAGGGTGTCGACGAGGTCGGCGTCCAGGAACTCGCGGACCGTCGTCACGCCGCCGCCGAGGCGGACGTCCTTGCCGTCCGCCGCCTCCTTCGCGCGCTCCAGGGCCGTCGCCGGGTCGGCGTCGAGGAAGTGGAACGTGGTGTCGGAGAGGGTGAAGGACGGGCGGGGGTGGTGGGTGAGGACGAAGACGGGCGTCCGGAAGGGCGGCTCCTCGCCCCACCAGCCCTTCCAGTCCTCGTCCTGCCCGGGGCCGCGCAGGGGGGCGAACTTGTTGCGGCCCATGATCTCCGCGCCGATGCCGTGGTGGAAGTCGCGGACGAGGTAGTCGTCGAGGCCTCGGGTGCCGCCGGGGTCGGTGCGGTTGGGCCAGCTGGCGGTGGCTCCGGCCCAGGCGAAGAGGCGCCCCGGGTCGACGTGGCCGAAGGGCCGCTCCAGGGACTGGTCCTCGCCGGCGGCGATCCCGTCGGTGGAGACGCAGAAGCTCTGGACCTTCAACAGCTGGGGCCTGGGGGGCTGGGCGGGCATGGGGCGCCTCCTCGGTCGGTCGTTCCGCATGGATGACTGCCCGGACGGCGGTAACTCATCGCACGTCGCGCGGGGACGCGTACCCTACGAGAAGGGGTTCAGTTGTAGTACTACGAACGGAGTGGTGTCGATGGCGAGGCGGAACGACGAGCGGCGCACCGCGCTCGTGGACGCGGCGATCGAGGTGCTGGCCCGCGAGGGCGCCCGGGGGCTGACCTTCCGGGCCGTGGACAGCGAGGCCGGGGTGCCCACCGGCACCGCGTCCAACTACTTCGCCAACCGCGACGAACTCCTCACCCAGGCCGGCGCCCGGGTCTACGAACGGCTCCGGCCCGACGAGGCGACGATGGAGGAGACCCGTACGGCGCCCCCGGACAAGGAGACGTACACGCGGATCATGCGGGAGCTGGTCGGGCGGGTCTCGTCCTTCCGCACCGGCTACCTCGCCCTCCTCGAACTACGGCTGGAGGCCACCCGCCGGCCCGCGCTCCGCTCGATCCTGACCGAGCGGGTGCGGGCCGACGTCGAGGCCAACGTCGCCTTCCACGAGTCCTCCGGGCTGCCCGGCGACGCCACCTCCGTCAAGCTGCTCATCCTCACCCTGAACTGGCTGATCGTGGAGCAGCTGACGCTCCCCGACGTCTTCTCGGAGGAGGAGCGGGACGCGCTGGTGGCGGCGGCGGTGGACCGGATCGTGGACGGGTACTGAGACTCAGACTCAGTAGAGCAGCGAGGTCACGTAGAGGCAGTTGGTGTAGCTGTAGCCGGGCTCGATCTTCGCCTTGCTGGACTTGGTGTCGCCGGCCGAGGAGAGGCCGCTGCCCGCCCGCTTCTGCAGCAGGTGGTACGTCCCCGCCGGCAGCGAGATCGTCGTCTTCGGGTACTTGGAGGACGGGCCGGAGCAGGGCTTGAAGCCCCTGACGGCGGTGTCGACGGCGCGGTACTTGCGGCAGCCGCCGCAGGCCCGCAGCGTGATCTTGCCGGTGACCGGGCCGGTGTAGAGGAGCTCCACCGTGTCCGGGGCGTCGTTGCTGATCACCATGGTCATGCGGGGGCCGCCCGGAGCCGTCGCCGGGGGCAGCTTCTTCCCGGCCTCCGGCACCTCGTCGGCGATCTCCGCGGCGATGGAGACCGACCGGGCGTGGGCCGCCTGCGGGCCCTTCGGGTAGTCCTTGAGGTACCGGTCCATGGTCGTCCCGGCGTCGGAGAAGTCCCCGTCGCGGAACTGCCGGGTGCCGCAGGCGAAGACGCCCTTCTGGATGCCCCGGTCGGCGTCCGCGACCGCCCCCGAGAGCGCGTAGTCCTTGAGCGAGGTGGCGAAGGCCCGCTGGGTCTCCACCGTCTTGACGGCGGCGCACGGGTCGGACGCGGTGCCGGCGGTCAGCGGGGCCGCCGCCTTGGAGAGGTCGCCGCCGACGAGCTTCTCGACCTCGGCGACGTGCGGGGACTTCGGGAACAGCGCGCGCAGTTCGGTGAACGCCTCGCGGGCGGGCTCCGTATCCGACCGGCCGCGCTCCGCGCTGCCGCACTCGTACAGGGAGCGCGCCAGCGGCTCGTCCCAGCGCGCCGCCCGGTCGCCGAGGACGGACTCGTCCACGGTGTCCGGGAGCGACCGCAGGTGCTTGAGCGGGTCGACCGCCAGGCAGTACTTCTTCTCCGTGTACGGCGCGGACACGGACACGACGTACGCGTCGAGGCGCTCCGGTACGAGCTTCGCGGCGCGGGAGCCGGGGTGTTCGAGCGCCAGCGACTCGTAGGTGCCGAGGGCCTCCTCGTAGTAGGGCTCGGCGAGGTCGAAGCGGACGCCGTCCTTGGACTTCACGACCGCGTCGGCGTCGGCGAGCCGGGCCAGCAGCGACTGCTGGAACGCCTCCTCGCGCGCCTCCTCCCGGGCCGCCCCGTACGCGACGGTGCCGCCGGCCGGGGCGGCGAGCAGCACGACCGCGAGCGGCAGCGCGAGGCGGCGGGCCGTGCCCCCGAGCGGGAGCCGGGCCCGCAGCCCGCGACGGGCGCCGTCGGCGACGGCGGCGAGCAGCACGGCGCCGTACCCGACGAGCACGCCCACCGGGACGCCGTCCGCGTCCGCCGGCAGCGCGAGCAGCAGCAGCGCGGCCGTGGCCGCCCAGCAGACCGCCGCCAGGACCCACCGCCGCAGCAGCACGTACCCGAGCCCGAGGCACGACAGGTTCAACAGCCCCACCGCCACCGCCTGCAGCGGCCGCGCCTCCCCCTGACCACCGGCACCGCCGGCCCCTCCGGCCCCTCCGGCCCCGAACCCGGGCGGCGCGGGAGGCAACGGCGGAAGCGCCCCCGCCCCGGCCCACCCGGGCCCGGCCACAGGCGCCTGCCCGTGCGCCCCACCGTCCCCGGCCCCGAAGCTGCCGGAGGGCGGCCCGAAGCCGCCGGCTCCGCCGGAGGAAGCCCCGAAACCGGCCCCGCCGGAATCGGTGCCCCCTGCGAAGCCGGAGGTCCCGGCGGGACCGGCGGGGCCGGCGGGACCGGTGGGGCCGGCGGGACCGACTGAGCCGGTCGAACCGGCAGGACCGGCGGCCCCGGCCGAGCCGGCAGAGCCGGTGGGGCCGACGGAACCGGCGGGACCCGCCGAGCCGCCGTTCTGCGCCGGCGCCTCCCAGGGCGCCGGGCCGCCCGCGGGCGCCGGGGCGGCCAGCCGGAAGGAGCCCGTCGGCGTGGCGTCCGCGGGCGTGGCCGCCGCAGGGGCGGCCTGTGTGGGCGCGGCGTCCGGGGGAAGCGCGTCCCTGGGTGCTGCCTGCATGGGCGTAGCGTCCGCGGGAAGCGCGTCCCTGGGTGCTGCCTGCATGGGCGTGGCGTCCGCCGGGAGCGCGTCCCTGGACGCCGCCTGCGCAGGCACGGCGTCCACAGAAAGCGCGGCCCCGGACGCCGCCTGCGCGGGCACGGCGTCCACAGGAAGCGCGGCCCCGGACGCTGCCTGCACGGGCGCGGCGTCCGCAGGAAGCGCGGCCCCGGGCACGGCCTGCACGGGCGCGGCGCTCCCGGGCCTGGCGCCTCCAGGCACCGCGTCTCCACGCACCGCGCCTCCAGGCACCGCGTCCCGGGGCGCCCCGTCCCCCGGTGTCCCCTCCCCCGGCCTCGCGTCCTGCGGGGTCGGGCGGGACGGGCGGATGCGTACCGTTTCGTTGGACGGGACGGTCGTCGAAGGTGCGTCGGGCTCCGTCGCCTCCGGTTCCGGCTTGTTCAGGCCCAGCTTGGGCGGTGCGTCCTGGGGACGCGTGTCGTTCGGTTCTTCCCCCACCGGTTCCCCCTCGTGGGTCCAGGCGCGGTGACCCCCACGCCACTCCGTGTTCCCAGCCTTCCCGGGTCCCCGACCGCGCGTCCACCGTTTTGCGGACCGCGTGACCGAGCCGGTACATCCGGTCCGCGGTTTCGTCCGGGGGAGGGCCTAGAGTCGCGGGGTGCCGTACGACCACAGGAACCCCGTGACCCGCTCGCTGCCCGCCGCCCTGGCCGCCCTCGTCTGCTCCGCCGCGCTCGCCGGATGCGGCGCCGCCTCCGAGGCCGCGGAGGGCAGCCGGGGGCCGGGCGCGGCGGCCACGACGCCCGGCCCGGCCCGTACCCCCACCGGCTCCGCCACGCCGGGCACCGCCGCCGCGCGGCCGCTCGCCGGCCGGACCGTCGTCGTCGACCCGGGGCACAACCCGGGGAACTTCCGGCACGGGCGGGAGATCGCCGAGAAGGTGGACATCGGGACGGCCCGCAAGGAGTGCGACACCACCGGGACCTCGACGAACGCGTCCGCGGGGAAGGCCGCGTACACGGAGGCCGCCTTCACGCTCGACGTCTCGCACCGGCTGAAGGAGCTCCTGGAGGCGCGCGGCGCCACCGTGGTCGTGACGCACGACGCGGACCGGCCGTTCGGGCCGTGCATCGACGAGCGGGCGCGGATCGGGAACGAGGCGGCGGCCGACGCCGTCGTCTCCGTCCACGCGGACGGCTCCGCCGTGGGGAACCGCGGCTTCCATGTGATCGTCCCCGCCGAGGTCCGTGAAGGATCGGCGGACACCGGCCCGATCGTCGCCCCGTCGCGTAGGCTCGGCGAGCGGATCGCCGCCGCCTTCGCCCGGACGACCGGCACCTCCCCCGCCAACTACCTCGGCGGCGGCACCGGGTTGGACGTCCGTTCGGATCTCGGCGGGCTCAATCTCTCAACCGTGCCCAAGGTCTTCGTCGAATGCGGCAATATGCGTGATCCGAAGGACGCAGCACTGCTGACGTCCGGCGCGTGGCGGCAGAAGGCGGCGCGGGGCATCGCCGACGGCATCGTGACCTACCTCCAGGGGTAGAACCCGCGAGCGATAGATTCGCTCCGTACGATGGGGCCGCCCCCGTGCCGAGAAACCGGCGCCTGCCCGACGCGACGACGACCCGACGAAGGACTTCTTACGTGAATATCCGCTCCCTCACCCGAGGCGATGGCGTAGTGATCGGTGCTGCGGTGCTGCTGTTCATCGCCTCGTTCCTCGACATCGCCGGCTGCGCCGGGACGCCTCAAGAATGCTCGCGGTACTACACCAGCGTGAACTCCTGGGAGATCTCCTACCTGGGCTGGGGCTCCTTCTTCCTCGGCATCGCCGGCGCGGCGCTCGTCGTCGTCTCGCGCGGCCTGCCGCAGCCCCGCAAGGTCGTGGGTCTGGAGCTCGGCCAGGTCGGGGCGGCCTTCACGATCGCCTCGGCGTGGACCCTGCTCATGTGGATCTTCGAGGCGGAGAACGCGGGCGCCGGCCTCATCCTCGGCCTGATCGCCGCGCTCGTCCTCGCCGGTGCCGTGGTGGCCGGTCCGATGGTGCCCGCGCTCAAGGCCCCGCTCGTCGGCGCCCCGCGCCCGGTCGCCCCGCAGCCGTACGGCGCGCAGCCCGGCCACCCGGGCGTCCAGGGCGGCGGCTACGGCTACCCGGGTGCCCAGCAGGGCCAGCAGGGCCAGCAGCCGTACCCGGCGCCGCAGGACGCCTCGCAGGGCGGTCAGCCGTACGCCCAGCCGCAGCCGGCCGCCGCGCAGCCGGCGCCGCAGCCCGAGCCGCAGGCCCAGGGCGGCGGGGACTTCACCCCGTTCTGGTTCGCCGTGCCGGTCGCCCGCCCGCTGTACGCGGAGGACGGCTCCGGCTCGCAGATCGCCGAACTGGCCCCCGGCACCTGGTACCTGGCCGTGGAGCAGCGCGGCCAGGCGCTGATCGCGCAGACGCAGGACGGGCGCCGCGGCGTCCTCCAGGACGCCACGGGCATCCAGCGCGGCTGACCCGGCCCGCTCCGTTTCGACGGCGGCCCCCCGACCGGAACCCTTCCGGTCGGGGGGCCGCCGTCGTACAGTCCCCGGACACCCTGATCTGACGATACGTCAGAAAGGAGTCCGGTCATGCGCCTGGGACTCGCGCTCGGCTACTGGGGCCGCGGCCCCTCCCCCGCCCACCTGGAGCTCGCCCGCGAGGCGGAGCGCCTCGGCTACGACTCGGTGTGGACGGCGGAGGCCTGGGGCTCGGACGCCTTCACCGCGCTCACCTGGATCGCCGCGCACACCCGCCGGATCGGGCTCGGCACGGCGGTCGCGCAGATGGCGGCCCGCACCCCGACCGCGACCGCGATGCAGGCGCTGACCCTGGACCACCTGTCGGGCGGCCGGATGCGGCTCGGCCTCGGGCTGTCGGGCCCGCAGGTGGTGGAGGGCTGGTACGGCCGGCCGTTCCCCCGCTCCCCGCTGACGGCGACCCGCGAGTACGTGGACGTGATCCGGCAGGTGCTGCGGCGGGAGGCGCCGGTCACCCTGGCGGGACGGCACTACTCCTTCCCGTACGCGGGCGAGGACGGCACCGGCCTCGGCAGGCCCCTGAAGCCGATCACCCACCCGCTCCGCGCCGACCTGCCCGTCCTGCTCGGCGCGGAGGGCCCGAGGAACATCGCGCAGACCCTGGAGATCGCCGACGGCTGGCTGCCGCTGTACTGGTCGCCCCGCCGCTTCCGCGACGCGTACGCCCTCCCGGACCGCCTCCCGGACGGCTTCCTGGTCGCCCCGATGGTCCGCGCCCAGGTCTGCGACGACGTGGCGAAGGGCCTCCTGCCGGTGAAGGCGATGCTCGGCTTCTACATCGGCGGCATGGGCCACGCGACCCGCAACTTCCACGCCGACCTCATGGCCCGCATGGGATACGGGGCGGAGGCCCGCCGCATCCAGGCCCTCTTCGCCGAGGGCCGCCGCGAGGAGGCCGTCCTCGCCGTCCCCGACGCCTTCGCCGACGAGATCTCCCTGGTCGGGCCGAGGGAGCGAATCGCGGAGCGGCTGGCCGAATGGCGCTCCGGCCCGGTGACGGACCTCCTGGTCGCGGCCCCGGACCCGGAGACCCTGCGGGCGCTGGCGGAGCTGTCCGGCTAACCGCGCCCGGTGGAGGCCGTCTCGATGACCTCGTCCAGGATGTCGCGGGAGCGGACCAGGTCGGCGATCATCGCGTCGATGCGGATCCGCTCGGCGGACAGCTCGTCGACCAGCTGCGAGGTGGCGATCTCGCTGGGCGCGCCGTCCGCGTCGCGCATGCAGGGCAGCAGGTGGGCGATCTTGCGGCTGTTCAGGCCCGCCGCGTACAGCGCCTGGACGCGGACGACCCGGTCCACCGCCCACTCGCCGTAGCGGCGCTGGCCGCCCGGGGTCCGCTCGGAGCGCAGCAGGCCCTGGGTCTCGTAGGAGCGCAGCGAACGCTCGCTCACGCCGCTGCGGCGGGCCAGTTCACCGATGCGCATCCGCCACCTCGCCGGAGAGTAGAAGGACTTGAACCTGACACTGGTGTCAACTCCTACGGTACCGGCATGACGAACGCAGCCGCTTCCTCCCGCCTCTTCGAGTCCACCGCCCTCGGCGCCCTCGCCCTCCCCAACCGGCTGGTGATGCCCCCGCTCACCCGCAACCGCGCCGCCGCCGACGGCGTCCCCCGCCCCCTCATGGCCGTCCTCCCCCAAGCTCTCGACTTCGCTCGAGCAAGGGGGGACCCCCATCGCCCAGCGGGCCGCCGCCGGCCTGATCATCACCGAGGGGACCACGCCGAACGCGGTCGGCCGGACGTACCCGAACATCCCCGCCCTCCACACCGACGCCCACGTGGCCGGCCGGCGCGCGGTCACCGACGCCGTACGGGCCGAGGGCGGGCGGATGTTCCTCCAGATCCAGCACGGCGGCCGGGTCGGCCACCCCGACAACAGCGGTCTCCTGCCGGTCGCGCCCTCGCAGGTCGCGCTTCCCGAGGAGATCCACACGCCCTCCGGCCGGAAGCCGTCCGTCGTGCCCCGCGAGATGACCGCCGACGGCATCCGGGAGACCGCCGCCGACTTCGCCGCCGCCGCGCGCCGGGCCGTCGACGCGGGCTTCGAGGGCGTCGAGGTGCACGCCGCCAACGGCCACCTCCTCCACCAGTTCCTGGCGAAGAACACCAACCGGCGGACGGACGGGTACGGCGGGTCCGTGGAGAACCGCGTCCGGTTCGCGGTCGAGGTCGTCCGGGCCGTCGTCGACGAGATCGGCGCCGACCGGGTCGGGGTGCGGATCTCCCCCGGGGTCACCGTCAACGGCATCGAGGAGGGCGACACCGACGACATCTACGCGGCGCTCGTGCCCGCCCTCGCCGCCCTCGGCCCGGTCTATCTGCACGTGGTCTTCGCCGACCCCGGGCAGCCGCTGTACCGGCGGATCCGCGCCGCCTGGCCGAACACCCTGATCGCCAACCCGGTGCTCGGCTTCGGCGGGCCCCTCCCCGCCGACGGCGGGAAGGCCGCGGGCGAGCGGCTCCTGGAGGCCGGGGCGGACCTGATCTCGCTGGGCCGGGCCTTCCTCGCCAACCCCGACCTCGTCGAACGGCTCCGCACCGGCGCGCCGCTCAACCCGCTGCGGGAGACGAACTGGATGTACTCGGGCGACGAGGCCGGGTACAACGACTACCCGACCCTCGCCGAGTCCGCCGCCCTCGCGTGACGGGGGATCAGCCGCCGCTGAGCTGGGAGGCCGAGGGGACCTTGTCGACGACCTCGGCCCCGGCGGACTTGCCCGCGTCCTTGATGCCGTTGATGACGCCCTCCAGGCCGCCGACGTCCGCCGCGTCGATCTCGCCCTTGCGGAGCTTCGTACCGAGATCCTTCAGGGAGTCGATGCCCGCGGTCAGCGGGGCCACCGCCTTGGAGAGCAGCGGGTCGCCCTTCGCGTTGTTCACCGCCGCCTTCAGCCGGTTGTACGTGAACGCGCCCGCGAGCCCCGCCTTCACCAGGGCGAAGGTGCGCCCGTCCGCGCCCTTCTTGAACTTCCCCGCCTTGTAGGGCTTCACGATCCACTGGTACGTGGCGCCGGCCGCGAGCCCGGCGTTCGCCACGAACCGGGTCTTCGCCAGCTTCTGCTGCTCGAAGGTGCCCGACGCCGAGGGGCTGCCGGCGGCGGTGAGACTGGCGTCGGTGTCGGACCCGCACCCGGCCGTGCCGAGCAGCAGGGAGCCGGACAGCAGCAGTGCGGCGGCCCCGCGACGGAGACTTCTGGGCACAGCGGACCTCCCTGGGACTGGTTCCCGCCAGCCTCGTCCGCCTCCCGGCGGGCCGCCATTCCGGCGGCCCGTCCGGGTGGTCCCCGCCGGGGTCAGCCCTCGCAGCAGTCCGGGGCCAGGCCCGTCGGGAGGGTCTCGCCGCCGAAGACGGCGACGGTCGCCTGCTCGCCGCCGAGCGCGGCGACGGCGAGGAGGAGGGAGCCCGCCGTCCAGGTGGTCTGCTCCTCGGGCCAGACCGCCGGCTCGTGGCCGTCCGCGCCCTCGTACACGTACCCCGTCCAGTACAGGCCGCTCGCGGCCCGCAGGTGGCCGATGGACTGGAGGACGTCGAGGGCCCGGTCGGACTCCCCCGTCGCCCACAGGGCGAGGGCGAGCTCGCAGCTCTCGCCGCCGGTCACCCACGGGTTGGGGACGACGCAGCGGACGCCGAGGCCCGGGACCACGAACTCGTCCCAGCGCGCGTCGATGCGGGCCTTCGCCTCGGCGCCGGTGACCGCCCCGCCCAGGACCGGGTAGTACCAGTCCATCGAGTAGCGCGCCTTGTCGAGGAAGCGCTCCGGGTGGCGGCGGATCGCGTGCGCCAGGGCGCCGGCGGCCAGCTCCCAGTCCGGCTGCGGCTCCTCGCGGGCCTCCGCGATCGCCAGGGCGCAGCGCAGGGCGTGGTGGATCGAGGAGGAGCCGGTGAGGAGCGCGTCGGTGACGGGGGTGCCGTCGGGCTCGCGCTTCCAGCCGATCTGGCCGCCGGGCTGCTGGAGCCGGAGGACGAACTCGACCGCCGCGTAGACGGCCGGCCACATCCGGTCGAGGAAGGCGTCGTCGCCGGTCGACAGGTAGTGGTGCCAGACGCCGACGGCGATGTACGCGGTGAAGTTGGACTCCTTGCCGCGGTCGGTGACGTCGTCCGGGTCGCCGTCCCGGTAGGCCGCGTACCAGGAGCCGTCGCCGTTCTGGTGCCGGGCGAGCCAGGCGTAGGCGCGGGCCGCCGCCTCGTGCTCGCCGGCCGTGTCCAGGGCCATGGCGGCCTCGGTGTGGTCCCACGGGTCCAGGTGGTGGCCGCGGAACCACGGGATGGCGCCGTCCTCGCGCTGGACGGCGAGGATGCCCGCGACCGTCCCGGCGGCCTGCTCGGCGGTGAGGACGCCGGGCAGGACCAGGTGTTCCGCTATCCGCTCGGGGCTCACGCCTCCGCCTTCGGGAGGTGGGGCTTGGTGGCGTACGCGACGAAGCTCTTGCCGACGACCGGGTTGAGCAGCTGCTCGGCGACCCGGGTCACGGCGGGCTTCTTCATGATGTCCCAGACCAGGAGCTTGTGGTACGCGCGCACCGGCAGCGCCTTGTCGTTGTCGACGCCGAAGGCGCACTTCAGCCACCAGTACGGGGCGTGCAGCGCGTGCGCGTGGTGCGTCCCGTACGGCTTGAGACCGGCCTGGCGGATCTTGGCGAGCAGCTCGTCCGCCTTGTAGATGCGGATGTGGCCGCCCTCGACCTCGTGGTACTCGTCGGAGAGCGCCCAGCAGACCTTCTCGGGGCCGTAGCGGGGGACGGTGATCGCGATCCGGCCGCCGGGCTTGAGGACGCGCACCATCTCGGCGAGGACGCCCTTGTCGTCCGGGATGTGCTCCATGACCTCAGAGATGATGACGACGTCGAAGGACTCGTCGGGGAACGGCAGGTTGAGCGCGTCGCCCTCCATCGCGGTGGCGGTGGCGCCGGCCGGCGCCTCACCGGCCTCCTTCATGGCCGCGAACCACTTGGCGACCTCGCGGATCTCCTCGCCGTTCTGGTCGAGCGCCACGACCTGCGCACCGCGCCGGTAACACTCGAAGGCATGCCGCCCCCCACCACAGCCCAGATCGAGCACGCGGTCGCCGGGGGCGAGCGGGAAGCGGGTGAAGTCGACGGTCAGCACGGAGTCTGCCTTTCGGAGTTGGTTGTGGGCAGGCGTTCCGCAGGGGCGGAACGGGTGGGCACAACCCACCCACCGGGCCGCACCCGGCGAACAAGGCGAGGTGTCACCGACGGGCGCCTTGGCGTTCCAGGGCCTCGCGGTACAGCTCGGCGGTGCCCTGAGCGGCCCTGGCCCACGTGAAACGGTCCAGCACCCTGGCCCGCCCGGCGGAACCGAGCCGAGCCCGCAGCTCACCATCCCCGAGCACCCGCCCGAGCGCCGCCGCGAGCGCCCCCGCGTCACCGGTCGGCACCGCGAGACACGTCTCCCCGTCAGGGCCCGCGACCTCCGGAATCGCCCCACCGGTCGTGGCGACCAGCGGCGTCCCCGTCGCCATCCCCTCCGCCGCCGGCAGCGAGAACCCCTCGTACAGGGAGGGCACGCAGGCGACCTCGGCGGACCGGTAGAGGTCGACGAGCTCCGCGTCGCTGATGCCCTTCACGAAGCGGACGGCGCCGTCGAGCCCGTACCGCTCGATCGCCCGGGCGACCGGCCCGTCCTCGGCGCGCTTGCCGACGACGACGAGGTGCGCCTCGGGCCGCTCGGTGCGGAGCTTGGCGAGCGCCTCGACGAGGAAGACGAGCCCCTTGAGGGGGACGTCGGCGCTGGAGGTGGTGACGATCCGGCCGGGGACCTCGGCGACGGAGGGGTCAGGGGACCACAGCTCGGTGTCGGCGCCGATGTGCACGACCTTGATGCGGTCCTCGCGGACGCCGAGGTGCTCGACGATCTCGTCGCGGGAGGTGCCGGAGACGGTGAGGACGGACGGCAGCCGGCGGGCGACGCGCTTCTGCATGCGGGTGAAGGCGTACCAGCGGCGGACGGAGGCGCGGCGCTTCCAGTCGGCGGCGGCGTCGAGCTCCAGCTGCCGGTCGACGGTGATGGGGTGGTGGATCGTGGTGACCAGTGGGGCGCCCAGCGCGCGGGGGCCGCCGAGGAGCCCGTACCCGAGGGTCTGGTTGTCGTGGATCACGTCGAAGTCGCCGCGGCGGGCGGCGAGGGTGCGGCGGGCGCGCAGCGAGAAGGTCAGCGGCTCGGGGAAGCCGCCGGTCCACATGGTGCCGACCTCCAGCGCGTCGATCCAGTCCCGGTACTCCTCGCGCCCGGGCGTCCGGAAGGGGTCGGGCTGGCGGTACAGGTCGAGGCTGGCGATCTCGCTGAGCGGGACGCCCTCGTCGAGCGTCGGGTAGGGCTGCGAGCCGAAGACCTCGACGGTGTGGCCCAGGCGGGCCAGTTCGCGGGAGAGATGGCGGACGTAGACGCCCTGCCCTCCGCAGAAGGGGTTGCCCTTGTACGTGAGGAGAGCGACCCGCAACGGACGGTCACCGGAGTCGGTGACGCCCTGCCGGGGGCTTGCCTCTATGGCCTCAGCGGTCATGCGCGACCCCCTTCGAGCGTGCGTTTCGCGCGAGCGTAACCGCTCGCGCTAAGGTAGAACAAGTTACAGACTTGATCGTTCCCGACGTCGACCGCCCCTTCGGGAGGCACAGAATCTACCGGCAGGTAGCTTCGCTGTGAGCGTCGGAACAGGTGATTCGCGCCACCCGGTCGCAGAGGTTCGCGCCACGGCCGTCCTCCGCCATACTGGCGCTGCCCACCGCACGGAACGGGACCCCGATGACCGCAGAGAGCAGAGCGGACCACCACCCCTCCGCCACACCACCCCTGACGGAACGTCAGGAGGCGCGGCGGCGCCGCATCCTGGACGCCAGCGCCCGGCTCGCCGCCCGCGGCGGCTTCGACGCGGTGCAGATGCGGGAGGTCGCGGAGGCGGCCGGGGTCGCCCTCGGCACCCTGTACCGCTACTTCCCGTCCAAGATCCACCTGCTCGTGGCGACCATGCAGGACCAGCTCCAGCACATGCACACCACGCTCCGGAAGCGGCCCCCGGCGGGCGCCGCCCCGGCCGAGCGGGTCGCGGAGACCCTGATGCGGGCCTTCCGCGCGCTCCAGCGCGAGCCGCAGCTCGCCGACGCGATGGTCAGGGCGCTGACCTTCGCCGACCGCAGCGTCAGCCCCGAGGTCGACACGGTCTCGCGGCTGACGACCGCGATCATCCTGGACGCGATGGGCGCGGAGCAGCCGACGCCCGAGCAGCTGTCGGCCGTCCGCGTCATCGAGCACACCTGGCACTCGGCGCTCATCACCTGGCTCTCGGGGCGCGCCTCGATCGCCCAGGTGAAGATCGACATCGAGACGGTCTGCCGCCTGATCGACCTGACGACCCCGGAACGGGCCCGCGCCGCCGCGCGTCAGTGACCGGACTCCTCGCGGGGCTCGTCGCCGGACAGCAGCGCGGTCTCCTGCTCGGTGAACTGCCCCATGCACACGTCCTCCGCGGCGATGAAGGAGAGGATGTCCGCCCCCAGCGCGCGCGAGGGGTTGTGCCGGGCGTAGAGGGTCCACCCCTCCTTCTTGAACGCCACCTGCACCATGGTGTCGCCGCCCTTCTCGCCGACCGGCTGCTCGAACCGCTTCCCCGACTCCTTCCAGCCCGCGCGGGCCAGCCCCGTCAGGGCCTTGTCGTACTTCCCGCGCGCGCCGTCCGCGACGGGCCCGATGTACTGCCAGCCGGCGGAGCAGGCGGCGGCCCGCCGCGCCACCCGCTCGCGGTCCGTCGCCGGGCTCGCCGTACCGGTCTCCTCGCCCGGCCCCGGCAGCTTCGACTCCGGCATCCCGGCCTCTGCGACGACCGTCCGGATCTCGGCCCGCACGGCGTCCCGGCCGAAGGCGGCCGGCTCCTCGGCGGCCTGGCACCCGGTGGCGAGCACCGCCGTCAGGGCCGCGGCAGCGACCCGTCCCTTCCCCTGCACGTGCGTTCCCTCCCCAGGTCACGGGGTCTTTCGCCGCGCGATCAGGCGAGGAGTGTGACACGGGCGCGGACCTCAGTCCTCCGGTGGGTAGACCGGCTCGCCGCCGTCGGCGAGGGTGAGGAGGATGGCCTCGACCGGGCAGCCCTCGGCCGCCGCGAGGAGGCGTTCGCCCGCGTCGGCCTCCGGACGGACCGGGTGGGACTGGCGGGCGGTGTCGAGGCGGAAGCCGTGCGGGGCGTGGTTCACGCACAGGCCGGAGCCGATGCAGACGCTCCGGTCGACCTCCACGCGCCAGCGGTCGCCCATCAGTTGTCCCCGTACCCGGCGGGCAGGTGGATCATCTTGTGCTCCAGGTACTCGCCGAAGCCCTCGGGGCCGAACTCGCGGCCCACGCCGGAGTTCTTGTAGCCGCCGAAGGGGCCGAGCATGTCGAGGCTGAAGGTGTTGACGTTGAAGGTGCCGGTGCGCACCCGGCGGGCGAAGTCCAGGCCGTGCTCGACGTCGCCGGTCCAGACGCTGCCGCTGAGGCCGAAGTCGGAGTCGTTCGCGATCCGCAGGGCCTCGGCCTCGTCCCCGTACGGCAGGAGACAGATCACCGGGCCGAAGATCTCCTCCCGGGCGATCCGCATCGCGTTGTCGACGTCCCCGAAGAGCGTCGGCTCGACGTACCAGCCCCGGTCGAGGCCCTCCGGGCGGCCGCCGCCGGTGAGGAGCTTGGCGCCCTCCGCCTGCCCGATGCCGATGTAGTCGAGGGAGCGCTGCTGCTGGCGGCGGGCGACGAGCGGGCCGAGCTGGGTGGCCGGGTCGAGCGGGTCGCCGACGACGAGGGCGGAGGCCGCGGCGGAGAACGCCTCGGCGTACTCCTCGTACCGGGAGCGGGGGGCGAGGATCCGGGTCTGGGCCACGCACGCCTGGCCGTTGTTCATCCAGGCCGCCGGGACGATCCCGGCGACGGCGGTCGCCACGTCGGCGTCCGGGAGGACCACCGCCGCCGACTTGCCGCCGAGTTCGAGGGTGACGCGGCTGAGGTTGCGGGAGGCGACCTCCATCACGCGCCGGCCGGCGGCGACCGAGCCGGTGAAGGAGACCTTGTCGACGCCGGGGTGCCCGACCAGGTACTCGCTGACCTCGCGGTCGGCGGGCAGGATCGAGAGGACGCCCTCGGGCAGCCCGGCCTCGGCGGCGATCTCGCCGAGGAGGTACGCGTCGAGCGGCGACTCCGGCGAGGGCTTGAGGACCACGGTGCAGCCGGCGAGCAGCGCCGGGCCCAGCTTGGCGGCGGCGGTGAACTGCGGCACGTTCCACGGCACGACGGCCGCGACCACCCCGACCGGCTCGCGCCGCACGAGCAGCGGCCCGAGGACGCCGGCGCGCCGCTCCTCGAAGACGAAGTCCCGGGCGACGGTGATCGCCGAGTCCCACACCATCATCGCGCCGAGCGCCTGCGCGAGGACGGACCAGGAGTACGGGGAGCCGTTCTGCGCGCTGACCGAGCGGGCGATCTCCTCGTGCCGGACGGCGATGGCGTCCTTGATCCTGGAGACGACCTCGATCCGCTCCGCCAGGCTCGTCCGCGGCCAGGGCCCCTCGTCGAACGCCCGCCGGGCCACCGCGACCGCCCGGTCGACGTCGGCGCGGGAGGCGTGCGGGACGCGCCCGATGACCTCCTCGGTGTGGGGGGAGATCACCTCGATGGACGCGTCGCCGAGCGGATCGGTCAACTCCCCGCCGATGAACAGCTTTCCGTGCTCCACGAGCTCGCTCATGCCGGTCGCCTCCCGGGGGTATCTGACGGTGTCTCAGAACTGATATCAGTTCTAGTTATGGTCGGCAATGGTCGTACCCGCACGGAGAGACGAGGACGCTCATGACGCAGGTGACCGAGCACGGCGGCGGCGTCTGGTCGCTCCGGGTGCCCATCCCCGACAACCCCCTGGGCCACACCCTCGTCCACGTCCTCGACACCGACCGCGGGCCGGTCCTCGTCGACACCGGCTGGGACGACCCGGACTCCTGGACCGAACTGACCGCCGGGCTGAGCGCCCTGGGCATCGACCCGGCGGACGTCCACGGCGTCGTCATCACCCACCACCACCCCGACCACCACGGCCTCTCGGGCCGGGTCCGGGAGGAGTCCGGGGCCTGGATCGCCATGCACGCCGCCGACACCGCCGTCGTCCGCCGCACCCGCGAATCCGACCCCGGCACCTGGCTCGACTACCTCGCCCGCAAGCTCGCCGCCGCCGGCGCCCCCGAGGACCACCTCGCGCCGCTGCGCGCCGCCCGCTCCGGGGGCGGGATGCGCACCCTGCCCGGCCTCGGCGCCGCCCTTCCCGACCGGGAGATCGTCCCCGGCGAGCTCCTCGACCTCGCCGGGCGGCGGCTCCGCGCCGTCTGGACCCCCGGCCACACCCCCGGCCACGTCTGCCTCCACCTGGAGGAGGAACACCCCGCCGGGCTCCCCGGCCACGGCCGGCTCTTCTCCGGCGACCACCTCCTCCCCGGGATCTCCCCGCACATCGGCCTGTACGAGGACCCCGACGACGCCGCGGTGACCGATCCGCCCCCAAGCTCTCAACTTCGTTCGAGCAGGGGGGACCCCCTCGGCGACTACCTGGACTCCCTGGAGCGGATCGGGCGGCTCGGCGTCGCCGAGGTGCTCCCCGCCCACCAGCACGCCTTCCCCGACGCCGCCGGGCGCGTCCGCGAACTCCTCGACCACCACGAGGACCGGCTCACCGGCCTCCTCGCCCTCCTCACCACCCCCCTCACGCCGTGGCAGCTCGCCGAACGCATGGAGTGGAACCGGCCCTGGGACCGCATCCCGTACGGCTCCCGCAACATCGCCGTCAGCGAGGCCGAGGCCCACATCCGGCGGCTCGTGAAGCTGGGCCGCGCGGAGGCCGTGCCGGGGACCGAGCCGGTGGCGTACGTGGCGGTGTGACGCGGCTCGCACGCCCGGGGGCAGGGCCGTACGGGCCGGTACAGTGGCCCGGTCGTCTTCATGCCCGAGCAGGGGAAAGCCGGTGCGAATCCGGCGCTGACCCGCAACCGTGAGCCGTTCCAGGGAATGGCGAGCCGGAACGCCCTGCCCTCGGAAGTGAGCGCCGGCACCGTCGAGGAATACGGCGCCGGACGCGGGCCCCGCGCGGGCGCCGGTGTCCGGTGCCCGCACGAGAGGCAACCATGATCAGCGTCCGTCGCGCCGCCGCCGCGCTCACCGCAGCGGCAGCCGTGCTCAGCACCGCCGCGACCGGCACGGCCTCCGCCGCGCCCTCTCCCAGCGCCTCCGCCGCCGCGCTCCCGCCCGGCCTGTACGGGAAGAGCGACCCCACGTACGACGGCGTCTGGCGCCAGTCGCTCGCCTTCCTCGCCCAGCGCGCCACCGGCTACCAGCCCGCCGACCAGGCCGTCGACTGGCTGCTCGGCCAGCAGTGCGCCGACGGCTCGTTCGCCTCCTACCGCGCGGACACCACCAAGCCCTGCGACGCGCAGACCATGCGGGACTCCAACGCCACCGCCGTCGCCCTCCAGGCGCTCGGCGCGGTCCGCCGCGAGGCCGCCGACCCGACGAAGATCGACACCGCGGTCAAGTCCGGCTACGGCTGGCTGCGCGGCGTACAGAACAAGGACGGCGGCTGGAGCTACACCCCCGGCGGCCCCAGCGACGCCAACTCCACCTCGATCGTCGTCAGCGCGCTCGCCGCCTCGGGCGTCAAGCCCGGCTCGTACACCTCCGCCGAGGGCCGCACCCCGTACGACGCGCTGCTCGCGCTCGCGCTGCCCTGCGCCGAGGAGGAAGGGCCGGGCGCCTTCGCGTACCAGCCCGACAAGGAGGGCGAGCTCGCCGCCAACGCGGACGCAACCGCCGCCGCCACCCTCGCCGGGCTCGGCAAGGGCATCACCGCCGTGAAGGCCACCCCGCCGCAGGCCCCGACCTGCGTCGACCTCTCCGAGCCGACCGTCGAGCGGGCCGCCCTCAACGGCGCCTCCTACCTCGCCAAGGCGCTCGTGCAGACCGGCCACCTGACCACCCCGCCGCTGCCCGGCGCCACCGACACCGAGCCGAAGCCCGACTTCGGCAACACCGCCGACGCCGTCGTCGCCCTCGCCGCCGCCGGCACCGCCCGCCTCGCCGAGCCCGCGCTCCAGTGGCTGGAGCAGAACGCCGCCCCCTGGGCGAAGGAGTCCGGCCCCGCCGCCTACGCGCAGCTGATCCTCGCCGCGCGGGCGATGGAGGCCGACCCGCGCGAGTTCGGCAAGGTCGACCTCGTCGAGGCGCTCAACGCGACCGGGCCCGCCCCGAAGACCCCCGACACCTCCGCCGCCTCCACCGAGGACGAGGACGACGACTCCTTCCTCGGCTTCGACGTCTGGTGGATCATCGGCATCGGCATGGTCGTCGGCGTCGGCATCGGCTTCCTCCTGAGCGGCCGCAAGAAGTGACCCTCCCGAAGCGGATCACCGGCTGGGGGGCGTGCGCCGCCGCCGGGCTGCTGCTCGCCCTCGGCGCGGCGGCCCCGGCGCAGGCCGCGGGCTACCGGTACTGGTCGTTCTGGGAGTCCGACGCCGGAAAGTGGACGTACGCCACCCAGGGCCCGGCGACCGCCCGGCCCGCCGACGGCGCCGCCATCGGCTTCCGCTTCGCGCTCAGCGAGGACTCCGCCGACGCGGCCAAGCCGACCGCCGCACCCGGCTTCGACACGGTCTGCGCCGGCGTCGAGAGGACGCCCGGCACGAAGCGGGTCGCGGTCGTCGTCGACTTCGGCACCCCGAAGGACGCCCCCGCGGGCGAGACCCCGCCGAAGACCGCCCCGACGACCGGCTGCGCCCTGATCGACGACAAGGGCACGGCCGCCGACGCCCTCGCCGCCGTCGCCAAGCCGCTCCGCTACGACAGCTCCGCGATGCTGTGCGGCATCGCGGGCTACCCGGAGAAGGGCTGCGGCGAGGCGGTGGCCGCGACGGAAGCCGCCGACCCCTCCTCCGAACCCTCCTCCGCCCCCTCCTCCGCCCCCTCCTCCGAACCCGCTTCCGAACCCGTTTCCGAGAAGAACGACAGCGGGGGCGACGGCCCGTCCCTCGGCCTCCTCGTCGGCGGCGGAGCCGTCCTCGCGCTCGGCGGCGCGGCCGTCTGGAAGTCCCGCCGCCGCGGATGACCCGGGTCACGTCCGTCACCCCCGGCCGCCTGCCGGGGCGCCTCCTGGCGCCCGTGGCGGACCGGGGCAACGCGCTGCACCCCGGCGCCTGGTGGCTGTGGGCCCTCGGCCTCGCCGTCGCCGCCTCCCGCACGACGAACCCGCTGCTGCTCGGACTGATCGTCGCGGTCGCCGGATACGTGGTGGCGGCGCGCCGGACGGACGCGCCGTGGGCCCGCTCGTACGGCGCCTTCGTGAAACTCGGCCTTTTCGTCGTCGCCCTGAGGATCGTCTTCTCGCTCGTCCTGGGCTCGCCCATCCCCGGTACGCACGAACTGTTCACCCTCCCCGAACTGCCCCTCCCCGGCTGGGCGCAAGGCATCCGCGTCGGCGGCCGGGTCACCGCCGAACAGCTCGCCTTCGCCCTGTACGACGGGCTCAGACTGGCGGCCCTGCTGATCTGCGTGGGCGCGGCGAACGCGCTCGCCAACCCGGCGCGGCTCCTCAAGTCGCTGCCGGGGGCGCTGTACGAGGCCGGGGTCGCGGTCGTCGTCGCGATGACCTTCGCGCCGAACCTGGTCGCGGACGTCGTCCGGCTGCGCACCGCCCGACGGCTCCGCGGCCGGCCCACGGGCGGGGTGCGGGCGGTCCTCCAGATCGGCCTGCCGGTCCTGGAAGGCGCGCTTGAACGGTCGGTCGCCGTGGCCGCGTCGATGGACGCGCGCGGGTACGGGCGCACCGCCCAGGTCCCGGCGGGCGTCCGCCGCACCACGAACGTCCTCACCCTCGGCGGCCTCCTCGGCGTCTGCGCCGGCTCGTACGGCCTGCTCGCCGCGCAAGGCGCCGGATACGGGCTCCCGCTGCTCGCCGCCGGCCTCGCCGCGGCCGTCGCGGGCCTGCGCCTCGGCGGCCGGCGCACCCTGCGCACCCGCTACCGGCCCGACCGCTTCGGCCCCCGCTCCTGGCTGGTCGCCGCGTCCGGCATCGCGGTGGCGGCCCTCATGATCCACGCCAACACGTACGCGCCCGGCGCCCTCCACCCCGGGGTCGTCCCCCTGGTCGCCCCCGACCTGCCCCTCTGGCCGGCCCTGTCGGTCCTCCCCGGCCTGCTGCCCGCCGTCATCGCCCCCGTACCGCCCGTCCCCGTACCGCCCGCCCGCGAGGAGTCCTCCGCGTGATCCGCTTCGAGAACGTCTCGGTGACGTACGAGGACGCCGCCGGCCCCACCCTGCGGGACGTCGACCTCGTCGTGCCGGAGGGGGAGCTCGTCCTCCTCGTCGGCCCCTCGGGCGTCGGCAAGTCGACCCTCCTCGGGGCGGTCTCCGGGCTCGTCCCCCACTTCACCGGCGGAACGCTGCGGGGCCGGGTCACCGTCGACGGCCGGGACACCCGGACCCACCACCCGCGCGAGCTCGCGGACCTCGTCGGCACGGTCGGCCAGGACCCCCTGGCCCACTTCGTCACGGACACCGTGGAGGACGAGCTCGCCTACGGCATGGAGTCCCTGGGCCTGGCCCCCGCGGTCATGCGCCGCCGCGTCGAGGAAACCCTCGACCTCCTCGGCCTGGCCGACCTCCGCGACCGCCCCATCGCCACGCTCTCCGGCGGGCAGCAGCAGCGCGTCGCCATCGGCTCCGTCCTCACCACGCACCCCAAGGTCCTCGTCCTCGACGAACCGACCTCCGCCCTGGACCCCTCCGCGGCGGAGGACGTCCTCGCGGTCCTCCAGCGCCTGGTCCACGACCTCGGCACGACGGTCCTCATGGCGGAACACCGCCTGGAGCGGGTGGTCCAGTACGCGGACCGCGTCCTCCTCCTCCCGGAGGCGGTCCTCGGCACCCCCGCCGAGATCATGGCCGTCTCCCCGATCCACCCCCCGGTGGTCGCCCTGGGCCGACTGGCCGACTGGACCCCCCTCCCCCTGACGGTCCGGGACGCCCGCCGCAGGTCCCCCACCCTGAAGGCCCGACTGGAGGGACGGACCCCGGTACGCAGCCGCCGCACGGGGCCTCTCCCCCACCCCGCCCCTTCCCGAAACCGGGGCTCCGCCCCGGACCCCCTACGGCCTCCGGCCGTGTCCTCAAACGCCGGACGGGCTGAATTGCCGGCCCCGCCGGAGCAGGAGGCCGAGCCCGGAATTCCAGCCCCGCCGGCGTTTGAGGCGCGGGGGTCCGGGGGCGGAGCCCCTGGTTTCGGGAAGGGGCGGGGTGGGGGAAGGTCCCTGTTCCGGCGGCGGCGGCGACGTGCGGGGGCCGCGGCGCGCGAGGACGTGGCGCTCGTGGAAGTCGACCGGCTCGCCGTCCGGCGGGGCCGCGTCGAGGCGCTGCGCCGGGTGGATCTGCGGGTCGCCCGGGGCGAGACCGTCGCGCTCATGGGCCGTAACGGGGCCGGGAAGTCCACGTTGCTGTCGACCCTCGTCGGCATGACCGCCCCGACCTCCGGCAGCGTCCTCGTGTCCGGGCTCGTCCCGCACGCGACCGAGCCGCGCACGCTGATCCGGCAGGTGGGCCTGGTCCCGCAGGAGCCGAGGGACCTGCTGTACGCGGAGACCGTCGGCGACGAGTGCGCGGCGGCCGACGCGGACGCGGGCGCCCCGCCCGGGACCTGCCGGGCGCTCGTGGCGGAGCTCGTACCGGGGGTGGCCGACGCGACCCATCCGCGCGACCTGTCCGAGGGGCAGCGGCTCGCGCTCGCCCTCGCCGTCGTGCTGACGGCCGCACCCCCGCTGGTGCTGCTCGACGAGCCGACCCGCGGCCTGGACTACGCGGCGAAGGCCCGCCTCGTGACCCGGCTGCGTGCCCTCGCCGCCGACGGGCACGCGATCGTCCTCGCCACGCACGACGTGGAGCTCGCCGCGGAGCTGGCGGACCGGGTGGTGATCGTCGCCGGCGGCGAGGTCGTCGCGGACGGCCCGACGGCCGAGGTCGTCGTCTCGTCCCCGGCCTTCGCCCCGCAGGTCGCGAAGATCCTGGCCCCCGAGCCGTGGCTCACGGTCGAGCAGGTGGAGGAGGCGCTGCGCACGTGAGGACGCATCCGATCCGCCTCGGGCCGCGCTCCGTCGCCGCCCTCGTCCTCGTCTCCCTCGTCGGGCTGGCCGGCATCTGCTGGCCGCTCTTCGCGGACGCCGGCTCCGCCGTCACCGACCACGCCGCCGACGCGCCGTGGCTCTTCGCGCTGATCCTCCCCCTCCTCATCGCCGTCGTCGTGGCGACGATCGCGGACTGCGGGATGGACGCGAAGGCGGTCGCGATGCTGGGGGTGCTCGCCGCCGTGGGCGCGGCGCTGCGCCCACTGGGCGCGGGCACGGCCGGCCTGGAGCCGATGTTCTTCCTGATGGTGCTGAGCGGCCGCGTCCTCGGTCCGGGCTTCGGCTTCGTCCTGGGCGCGGTGACGATGTTCGCGTCGGCGCTGCTCACGGGCGGGGTCGGGCCGTGGATGCCGACGCAGATGCTGGCGATGGGCTGGTTCGCGATGGGCGCGGGCCTGCTGCCGGCGGGCGTCCGGGGCCGGCCGGAGCGGCTGATGCTGGCCGCGTACGGCTTCGTCGCGGCGTTCGCGTACGGCACGGTCACCAATCTGTACGGGTGGGTGACGGTCGGCGGCCTCGGCCAGGGCATCTCCTTCGTGCCGGGGGCTCCGACGGCCGAGAACCTGGTCCGTTTCCTCGCGTACGTGCTGGCCACCTCCCTCGGCTGGGACCTGGGCCGGGCCGCGCTCACCGTGGTCCTGACGCTCACGGTCGGCGGACCGCTGCTGAGGGCGCTGCGCAGGGCCACCCGGCGGGCGAACTTCGAGGCCCAGGTCACATTCGAGGGGCCCGGAGAGGGGTCCGCGGGTGAGGCGCCTCATAGGACCCACGTCACGTACGACCGGAAATAGTAGAGCGGGACGAGTCGCACAAAACGCCCAAAGATGGGCGTGAGCTGCGAAAACTCCCACCCGTCGTCGAGCCGCCCGACCCCGTCGAGTCCGAAGCTTCCTCGTACAGGGGGGCGTTGCGCCGCCCCCCGGGGATTTGTTTCTGTAGTGGACGTCGCCAGGCAGCAGGTGCTCGGCCCAACGCAAGCGAAACGCTCAGCGAGGGCGCGGCACCGCGGCAGGCCGGTTCCCCCCAGTCCCCCGGGTCTCCCGGGCTCTGGTTCCGGCATGCCTGAAGCGGCCGGAAACGGCCGTGACGCCCGGCGCAGCCACAGTCCCCGACGTTAGGTAGACGTTTTGTTCCGCTCGATCACCACTCGCGCCGCTGCCCGCAAGAAGTCCTTCGCCGCCACCGCAGCCGTGCTGCTCGGCGCCTCGGGTGCGGTGCTCGGCACGACGGGCACGGCCTCGGCCGCCAGCCCGCAGGAGCTCGCCCGCGACATCGTCCCCGCCTCGCAGTACGCCGCCTTCAGCAAGATCGTCTCGCACGAGTCCGGCTGGAACCACAAGGCCACCAACTCCTCCTCCGGCGCCTACGGCCTGGTCCAGGCCCTGCCCGGTTCGAAGATGGCCTCGGCCGGTTCCGACTGGAAGACCAACCCGGCCACCCAGATCAAGTGGGGCCTGAACTACATGAACGAGCGCTACGGCTCCCCGAACGCCGCCTGGGCGTTCTGGCAGGCCAACGGCTGGTACTAAGCCTCACCACGCCGCCCCACGCACACCGCAAGGCCCCGCCCTCCTCCCGGAGGGGCGGGGCCTGCGGCGTTCCCGGACCGCTCCGGGTGATCCCTGGCCGGGTCCGGGCCGATGCTGGACCGGGTCCGGGCGGGTCCGGGCAGGTCCGGGCAGGTCCGGGCCGGGTCCGGGCAGGTCCGGGCCGGGTCCGGGCAGGTCCGGGCCGGTCCCGACCTGGCCGGGTCCGGGCCGTCCTCGGACGAGCCCGGGCCGTCCTCGGGCTTCGGGGCCGCGCGGTGGCCCGTTCTCAGGCCGACCCGGGGGCCGGCCTCGGGCCAGGCCCGGGCCGGTTCCAGGCCAGGCCCGGGCCGGTTCCAGGCCGTCCTCTGGCCTCGGGGCCGCTCGATGGCCCGTTCTCAGGCCGACCCGGGGCCGGCCTCGGGCCAGGTCCGGGCCGGTTCCAGGCCGTCCTCGGGCCTCGGGGCCGCTCGATGGCCCGTTCTCAGGCCGACGGGCCGGGCCCGGGCCAGGTCCAGGCTGGTTCCGGGCGAGGTCCAGGCCGGTTCCGGGCCGCCCTCGGGCCTCGGGGCCGCCCGGTGGCCCGTTCCCAGGCCGATTCCGGGCTGTCCTCGGACCTCGGGGCCGCCCCGTGGCCCGTCCTCAGGCCGACCCCGGGCCGAACCCCGGGTCGGCCTCGGGCCAGGTCCTGGCCAGGTCCAGGCCGGGTCCGGGTCAGGTCCGGGTCAGGTCCGGGCCGTCCTCAGGCCGTTCTCGGGCCTCGGGGCCGCCCGGTCGTCCGAGTTCGGGCCGGCTCTGGGCCTCAGGGACGGCCTGTCGCCCGTTTCGGGCCGGTTCCGGTCCGGGTCCGGTCCGGGTCCGGGCCTCAGGGACGCTCCGTGGACGCCGGGCTCGCGCCGGCCTTGCCTGTCGCCGCACCGGGTGCGTGCCCGAGTGCCACGACCCAGGTGCCGTCCCGGCGGAACATCGACACGTACGTGGCGAAGGGCCGGCCGTCCCGGCCCGTCCCGGTGACCCGCGCGCTCGCCAGGTCGTCGCCGGACTCGTGCGACACCTCGACGTCCGCGACCGTGATCCCCTTACCCCCGTCCGCGTCGACCTCCACGTACCCCGGGGGCCCCAGCTCGGCGAGCGCGGCCACGTCCCGTCCGTTCAGCGCCCGTACGTACGCGTCGACCGTCTGCCGTTTCGGCCTCCTGCGCGCACCCCGCGAGCAGCGGTATCAGCGGCAGCAGCACCCGGCCGACCGCCGCCGATCCCCATACTCCGCGTCTCGTCCTCATACGTCCGGGGACACGGGCACCCCGCTCCCGGGTTCCGCACCGACGGGCACGGGCGCGGACGCGGGCGCGGGCGCGGGGCCCCGCCCCTCCCACTCCGGAGGGACGGGGCCCCGCGGTTTCCCGGGCACCCCTGCCAGGTCTCGCGAGGCCGCGCGGGCCGCTACAGCCGCTGGATGATCGTTCCCGTGGCCTGCGCGCCGCCCGCGCACATGGTGATCAGCGCGAACTCCTTGTCGGACCGCTCCAGCTCGTGCAGCGCGGTGGTGACGAGGCGGGCGCCGGTCGCGCCGACCGGGTGGCCGAGGGCGATCGCGCCGCCGTTGACGTTGACCTTCTCCAGGCCGTCGAGGTCCTTCTCGAACTCCTGCGCCCAGCTGAGCACCACCGAGGCGAAGGCCTCGTTGATCTCGACCAGGTCGATGTCCCGGAGGGACATGCCGGCCTTGCCGAGGACCGCCCGGGTCGCGTCGATGGGCCCGTCGAGGTGGTAGTGCGGGTCGGCGCCGACGAGCGCCTGGGCGACGATCCGGGCGCGGGGCCGCAGCTTGAGCGCGCGGGCCATCCGCTTGGAGGCCCACATCACGGCGGAGGAGCCGTCGGAGATCTGGGAGGAGTTCCCGGCGGTGTGGATCGCGGTGGGCATGACCGGCTTGAGCCGGGCCAGGCCCTCCATGCTGGTGTCGCGCAGCCCCTCGTCGCGGTCGACGAGCCGCCACATGCCCTGGCCCGCGTGCTGTTCGGCTTCGGTGGTCGGGACCTGGACGGCGAAGGTCTCGCGCTTGAAGCGTTCCTCGGACCAGGCGACGGCGGCCCGTTCCTGGGAGATGACGCCGAGGGAGTCGACGCGCTCGCGGCTGAGGCCGCGGCGGCGGGCGATGCGCTCCGCGGCCTCGAACTGGTTGGGCAGGTCGACGTTCCACTCGTCGGGGAAGGGCTTGCCGGGCCCGTGCTTGGAGCCGGAGCCGAGCGGTACGCGGGACATGGCCTCGACCCCGCAGGAGATGCCGACGTCGATGACCCCGGCCGTGATCATGTTCGCGATCATGTGGCCGGCCTGCTGCGAGGAGCCGCACTGCGCGTCGACGGTCGTGGCGCCGGTCTCGTACGGCAGCCCCATGGCGAGCCAGGCGGTGCGCGCGGGGTTCATGGACTGCTCGCCGGCGTGGGTGACGGTGCCGCCGACGATCTGTTCGACGCAGTCGGCGGGGATGCCGGTGCGGCCGAGGAGTTCACGGTAGGTCTCGCCCAGGAGATAGGCGGGGTGGAGGTTGGCGAGCGCGCCTCCGCGCTTGCCGATGGGGGTGCGTACGGCTTCGACGATGACGGGTTCCGCGGCCATGAGCTCGTCCTCTCCTCGACCGGCGGGGTGTCCCGGCACCCCGTCCTGTCGGCGTCACGGGAGAACTAGTACGCGTTCTAGTTCTGAGTGAAGTCTTATGACTGCTACCGCCGGTACGCAAGGGTCCGGGAGGGAGGAGTTCGGCGACGGACACGAGCGTCGGCCGCACGCCCGGAGGCGTACGCGGCGGCGCCCGGAGGCATATTCGGCGGCGTCTGAGGGCGTATTCGGCCCGCGCCTCTTGCCACTTGTAGAACTCGTTACTAACTTTCCGGGCAACTTCTGATGGTCCATCAGATATGGAGCGTGCTGCCGATGCCGACCTGCCCCCACCTCCCCGAAGGATTCGACGCCACCGACCCCGACCTGCTGCGCAGCCGCGTCCCGCTCCCCGAGTTCGCGGAGCTGCGGCGTACCGCGCCGGTCTGGTGGTGCCCCCAGCCGCGCGGCATCACCGGCTTCGACGACGAGGGGTACTGGGCCGTCACCCGCCACGCGGACGTCAAGTACGTCTCCACGCACCCCGAGTTGTTCTCGTCCCAGGAGAACACCGCGGTGATCCGCTTCAACGAGCACATCGGGCGCGAGCAGATCGACGTCCAGAAGCTGATCATGCTGAACATGGACCCGCCCGAGCACACCCGGGTCCGCCAGATCGTCCAGCGCGGCTTCACCCCCCGCGCCATCCGCGGCCTGGAGACCGCCCTGCGCACCCGCGCCCGCGCGATCGCCGAGGAGGCGCGGGCCGCCGCCGCCGAAGACCCCGACGGCTCCTTCGACTTCGTCACGAAGGTCGCCGTCGAGCTGCCGCTCCAGGCCATCGCCGAACTCATCGGCGTCCCCCAGGCGGACCGCTCCCGGATCTTCGACTGGTCCAACAAGATGGTGGCGTACGACGATCCCGAGTACGCCATCACCGAGGAGGTCGGCGTCGAGGCCGCCATGGAACTCATCGGGTACGCGATGAACATGGCCGTCGCGCGCAAGGAGTGCCCCGCCGCGGACATCGTCTCGCAGCTGGTCGCCGCCGAGGACCAAGGGAACCTCTCCTCGGACGAGTTCGGGTTCTTCGTACTGCTGCTCGCCGTCGCCGGGAACGAAACCACCCGCAACGCGATCAGCCACGGCATGCACGCCTTCCTCACCCACCCCGACCAGTGGGAGCTCTACAAGCGGGAGCGGCCCGCGACCACCGCCGAGGAGATCGTCCGCTGGGCCACCCCGGTCGTCTCCTTCCAGCGCACCGCCACCCAGGACACCGAGCTCGGCGGCCAGAAGATCAAGAAGGGGGACCGGATCGGCCTCTTCTACTCCTCCGCCAACCACGATCCCGAGGTCTTCGAGGACCCGGAGGCCTTCGACATCGGCCGCGACCCCAACCCCCACCTGGGCTTCGGCGGCGGCGGGCCGCACTTCTGCCTCGGCAAGTCCCTCGCCGTGAAGGAGATCGAGCTGATCTTCGACGCGATCGCCGACGTCCTGCCCGACCTCACCCTCGCGGCGGAACCGCGCCGGCTGCGGGCCGCCTGGCTCAACGGCGTGAAGGAACTGCGCGTCCGCACCACCCGCTGAGCACCGCTGGGCACCGGCACCGGCACCGGACCTGGGGCCGGGAACCGGAATCCTCCCCCGCACGTCCGAGCGGACATGCGGGGGACACACACCACCAGAACCAACACCACCAGCATCAGCACCACCAGAACCACCACCAGAACCACGCCCAGGATCCTGGCCACACTCGTCGCGCTGCTCGCGCTGCAGCTCGGCTCGCTCGTCGCGCCCGCCTGGGCGTGCGGCTGCGGCGCGATGATCACGCGCCCCGAGGAGCGCATCGGCGTCGACCAGGAGCAGTCCGCCGTCCACTGGGACGGCCGGACCGAGACCATCGTCATGCGCTTCCGCGTCCACGGCGACGCCAAGCACGCCGCCTGGGTCATGCCGGTGCCGCACCGCGCGGACGTCACCCTCGGCGACCCCGGGCTGTTCGACGCGATCGAGGAGCTCGCGGCGCCCGAGGAGCGGGAGCGTTCCTACTTCTGGCCCCGCGAGGACGACTGGCCCTTCGACTCCGGCTACGGCGACGGCGCCTCGGCCGGCGCGCCCCCCGGCGACTCCGTCGGCGTCGTCGGCCGCGAGCGGCTCGGCCCCTTCGACGTGGCCCGGCTCACCGCCACCGACCCGAACGCCCTCGGCGACTGGCTGCACGCCAACGGCTTCCCGCTCCCCGAGCGGCTCTCGCCCGAACTCCGGCCCTACGTCGAGCGGAAGTGGGAGTACGTCGCCATCCGCCTCTCCCCGGAGGCGAAGGGCGTGCCCCTGTACGGCGAACTGACGCCGCTCCGCATCACCTTCGCCTCCCCCGAACTCGTCTACCCCATGCGGCTCTCGCGCCTCGCCGAGACCCGCCAGACGCTCGGCCTCTCGATCCTGGCAGCCCACCGCATGGAGCCCCGCTCGTCGATCGGCGGCGAGGCCCCCGAGGTCACCTTCGCCGGCCGGATCGACCGTCCCGAAGGCCCCGTCGCCGCCCTCGCCGGCGGCGCCCCCGTCCACCTCACCGTCCTCCGGCAGCGCTTCCCCGAGCCCTCCCGCATCGACGACGACCACGTCCTGCGGACGGTCGCCGACACGCCGTACCGCCAAGTGGTCTACCGGGAGCACCTGCTGACGGTCGCCGGCATCCCGGCCTGGATGCTGACGGCGGGCGCGGGCGCGGCGGTGATCGCCGGCCTGACCGTGTTCCTGACCGTACGGGCGAACCGCCGCCGGGTACCTTCGGCGGTATGACGAATCCTCAGACGAACCCTCAGTGGAACGAGGTCGACGCGTACGTCACCGACCTGCTGGTCCCCGCCGACGAGGTCCTGACCGCCGCGCTGGCCGACAGCGCGGCGGCCGGTCTCCCCGAGATCGCCGTCGCCCCCAACCAGGGCAAGCTCCTGAACCTCCTCGCCCAGGTCCAGGGCGCCCGCCGCATCCTGGAGATCGGCACCCTCGGCGGCTACAGCACCATCTGGCTGGGCCGCGCCCTGCCCGCCGACGGGCGCCTGATCAGCCTGGAGTACGACCCCCGGCACGCCGAGGTGGCCCGCGCCAACCTCGCCCGCGCGGGGCTCGCCGACCGCGTCGAGGTCCGCACGGGCGCGGCCCTGGACACCCTCCCCCTCCTGGAGAAGGAGGGCGCGGGCCCCTTCGACCTGGTCTTCGTCGACGCGGACAAGGCCAACAACCCGCACTACGTGACCTGGGCCCTGAAGCTCTCCCGCGCCGGCAGCCTGATCGTCGTCGACAACGTCGTCCGCGCCGGCCGCGTCGCCGCCCCGGACCCCTCGGACCCGGCGATCACCGGCACCCGCGCCATGTTCGAGCTCGTGGCGAACGAGCCGCGCCTCGACGCGACCGCCTTCCAGACGGTCGGCACGAAGGGCCACGACGGCCTCCTCATCGCCCGCGTCACGGCCTGACCGGAGACCCCCCGGCCCGCCATCCCACGAAGAGCGGCAGCTCCCCGTCGGCGTCGAGGACGACCACCCCGAAGGGCCGGTCGAAGGCGATCCGCTCGACGGGCAGCGGCCGGGCCGCGCTCCGGGTCATCTCCACCTGGGTGACGGCCGCCGCCTCCACCCCCGTCTCGCCGACCTCCACGACCGCCTCCTGGAGCGCCTTGGAGACGTACAGCGGCTCGGGCGAGAGCCCGGAGAAGTCGGCGCCGGGCCGCGACGGTGCCGTCACCCCCACCGACCCCAGCCAGGCCAGCGCGTCGATCCGGCCCCGCAGCCCGAACCGGGGCAGCGCCAGCTCGACGCCCCCGGCCCGTACCGGTTCCCGCCCGCCGTCCGCCCAGGCGAGCGGCACCACCGCGTCCGGCCCCGCGCCCACGAGTCCGAGCACGAACCGCACCCGTGGCGCCCGCTCCCCCGCGCACGGCAGCTCCACCACGGTCCCGCCCGCGACCCGCCACGCCCACCGGGCGGGAACGCGCCGGTGCATGGTCGGCACCTCCGCCACGCTCCCGTCCGCCCCGGTGAACGGCGCGGGCCGGGTCCCGCCCGCGTCGAACGCCTCCCGCCACACCGCCCCCAGGGCCACCACGCCGACGAGGACCAGGTCGGCGCCCCCGTCCAGCGCGTCGGGCAACCCGCCCATCCGCCCCCCGCTGACCTCGGCCACCCACGCGTCCAGCTCCGCCCGCGCGTCCCCGCCCAGCTCCCCGAACGCGATGCCCGGCAGCGCGCTCCGGTACGCCGCGCGCACCGGCACCCGGCTCCGCACCGCGACGCCGGCGGAGACGCCCGAGGACCGCGCCAACGCCGCCGCCACCCCGGCGACGGCCGGCCCCGCCTCCTCCCCGGCCACCCCGAGCACCCCCCGCAGCTCCTCGGCGGCCCGCCCCCGCGCCCCCGCCGCCACGGCACCGAGCGCCACCCACAACCCGGCCGGCGACCCGACGAAGTCCCGCGCCGCGTCCCCCGGCAGCAGCCACTCCGCCAACTCCCGCACCGCCCCCGCCCACACGGCCCCGCCCTTCCCGGTCATATCCTGCCTTTCATGAGCATCGTGAAGATCAACGTCCTGACCGTGCCCGCCGAGCAGCGCGAGGTCCTTGAGCAGCGGTTCGCCTCGCGGGCCGGGGCCGTGGAGGGCTCCGGCGGGTTCGAGTGGTTCGAGCTGCTGCGGCCGCTGGAGGGCACCGACCAGTACCTGGTGTACACCCGGTGGCGCAGCGAGGAGGACTTCCAGAACTGGATGAACGGTTCGATGAAGGCGGCCCACCAGGGCACCGCCGGCGGCGCGGGCGGCGAAGGCGGCGGCGAGCGTCCGAAGCCGGCCGCTTCCGGTTCCACGCTGTGGTCCTTCGAGGTCGTGCAGCAGGCGTCGCCGAAGCAGTGACCCGGAGCCCCGGGGGAGGCGGAACCCCGGGGAGGCGGCCCCCTGGGGAGGCGGCCCCCTGGGGAGGCGGCCCCCTGGGGAGGCGGAGCGAAATCCGGCGGCGGACGTGATCGTGCGGGCCGCAGAATGGCCCGCATGACCTGGAACTTCTCCCCCGAGCGCGTCGACACCCCGGACGCCACCGCACTCCGCCGCGACTACTACGGCGACGTCGCCGGACGGTACTTCGGGCGGGTGCTGACCGAGGACGAGTACGACGACGACATGATCGACGACGGGCTCGGCCTCCTCGCCCCGCCCGCCGGGCAGTTCCTGGTCGGGCGGTACGACGGGAAGGCCGCCGCCTGCGGCGGCCTGATCCTCCTCGACGCCGACCGCGCCGAGCTGACCCGGGTGTTCGTCCGCCCCGCCTTCCGCGGCCTCGGCGGCGCCGACCTGCTCATGGGCGGCCTGGAGGAGGCCGCCCGCGCGCTCGGCGCCCGCCGCGCGGTCCTCAACACCCGCCTCGACCTGGTCGAGGCGCGGACGCTGTACGTGCGGCACGGGTACGGGGAGATCCCGGCGTACTGCACGGGGCCGTACATGGAGATCTGGTACGGCAAGGAGCTCTGAGCCCAGCCGGCCCGGGCGGCCCCGCCTCCTCCGTCAGCCCGCCCAGACGACGACGTCGAAGGTGGCGTTCGTGTCGCCGGCCTGGCCGGCCATGTCCTTGACGGTCATCCGGACGAGCCGGCCCTCGCCGGTGCGGCCGCAGACGGTGAGGCCGGTCTTGATGCGGATGTCGTTCGAGGTGGCCTGGGTGTCGACGACACCCGCGCAGTCCTCGTACGTCGGCGCCTTCGCCGCGCCCTTCCACACGAGGGCCTTGGCGCCGTTGTCGGGGCGCAGCATGTGGTCGCCGAAGGGGAAGACGGCGAAGTCGTTGTCGCGGTTGATCTCGGACATCACGGGCGGCGCCGCGTCGAGGTCCTTGTCCTCCACGTACGTGATGACGAGGGTGCCCTGCCAGTGGACGGTGTCGGGCGCCGGGCCCGAGGGGGTGGCGGGGGCGGACGGGGTCGACGCGGCGTCCGTCGTCGGCGCGGTGTCCGCGGTCGGCGTGGTGTCCGTACCGGCCGTGGCGTCCCGCGTCGGCTTGTCGTCCGCCGACGGGCTCGCGCTGGTCGGCGCCGGGGCCGGTGCGGCGGCCGGGGTGTTGTCGTTGCCGCTGCTCGCCAGATACGTGCCGACGACGCCGATCACCGCCGCCACCAGCGTCGCGCCCGCGCCGATCCAGGCGCCCCGGTGCGACGGCGGGCGGGTCGGCGGGGCCGTGTAGACGACGCCGTACGCGGGTCCTTCCGGGTACTGCCCCGGCGCGTGTCCCGGCTGCGGCGGCCAGCTCTGGCCCGGCTCGTGACTGCTCATCCTGTCCGTCCCCCTGTGACTGGAAGTCGATCTTCGGCTGGACAGGTTACCGACCCGGTCCCGCGTTCTCCGCCACGAGCCGAATGTCCGGATATGACCTGCGAAGGGGCACGCGTGTTCACCCGGGGGCAGCGGGGCGCCTGCATAATCACTGCCAGTTGCGTTGGGGAGGGGACACATCATGACCGGACACGCATGTCCTGATTGCGGCGGTCGGCGTCCGGGCTGCGCCTGCGCCCGTACGGCGGAGGCGGCGGCGACCGAGGACTTCGACCCGCTCAGAATCAGACCGTACGTCACGCTGGACGCGCCCGACGACGAGGCGGCCGACCCGCCGACGACGCAGCTCACGGCGGTACGGGTGGGACCCGGGGACGCCGGGCACGCCGGGGAGTACGGGGTGATGCCTGGCGCGCCCGGGGGCGCCGGGGAGTACGGCGGCCATGGCGGGCCCGGTGGAGGACATGGCGGGTCCGGCGGGCAGGGCGGGCAGGGCGGATACGGGCCGTACGACGACGGCTTCTCCCCCGTCTCCCCGTACGGCTCCGAGGGCGGGTCCGACGCGACCATGCCGCTGCTGCTCGGCGGGGTCGGCGGCGCGGGGGGCGCCGGCGACTCCTGGGCTGCAGGGGCGGCAGGGGCGCCCGGGACGGCCGGGGCGCGGCGGGAGCGGTCGCGCCGGCGGCGGGGCGGCGCCCTGGTCGCGGGCGTCGCGGCGGCGGCCGTGGTCGGCACGGCCGCGCTGGCCGCGGCGGTGTTCGGCGGCGAGGAGCCCGAGGACCGGGCGATCGTCCCCGAGGTGACCACGAGCGCGTCCCTGAACCTCGCCGTCTCGGAGGAGCCGTCCCCGTCCTCCGACAGTCCGACGCCGAGCCGGACCCCCTCGCGGACGCCCTCGCCCAGCTCGTCGTCCCCGACGGCCTCGAAGTCCCCGTCCCCGTCCCCGTCGGCCTCGCGGACGACGGCCCCGACGGCGACCGGCTCGCCGTCCGCGACGGGCGCCGCGGCCCCGCCCCGCCCCTCTTCCTCGGCACCCGCGGCGCCCGCGGCCCCGACGACCGCCTCGCCCACCGCCACCCACACGGACGCTCCCGAAGGGGCCACGCTGAGCCTCGGCGACACGGGGCCGGAGGTGGAGGAGCTCCAGACGCGGCTCCGGATCCTGTGGGTCTATCTGGGCGAGGCCGACGGGGTCTTCGACGAAGAGCTGCGCTCGGCACTCATTCAGTACCAGAGCCGGTTCTGGCAGCTGGAGGACCCGGAAGGCGTGTACGGCCCGGACACCCGGCGCAAGTTGGAGCGGGAGACCAAAAACTCCCACCGCTGACGGGATCGGAAGAGGTCGGAAGAGGTCGGCAGGGGCCGGAAGGGATCGGAAGGGGCTCGGCGGGGGGGCCGGGTGGCCAAGACCGCCCCCGGTTTTGTATCGTGAAGAAACAAAGTGGCCCCGCCCGTACTCCCTGACCGGCGGGCGGGACCGCTTCGTTCTCCGCACCACCCCCCTGGAGACCCCCATGGCCGCCACCCCGGCAACGCTCACCGCCCGCGCCCTCCTGCTCGACATGGACGGCACCCTGGTCAACTCGGACGCCGTCGTGGAGCGCTGCTGGCGCCGCTGGGCCGACCGGCAGGGGCTGGACGCCGCCGACGTCCTGAAGGTGGTCCACGGACGCCAGGGCTACGCCACGATGGCGGTCCTCCTCCCCGACCGCCCGATGGCCGAGAACCACGCGGACAACGCCGTGATACTCGCCGAGGAGACCGCCGACGTCGACGGCGTCGTGCCGGTGGCAGGCGCTCCCGCCTTCATGGACGCGATCACGGACTTCCCGCACGCCCTGGTGACCTCGGCGGACGAGGCCCTCGCCCAGGCCCGGATGGGCGCGGCGGGCCTGCGGATGCCGACGACCCGGGTGACCGCCGAGCAGGTCGGCGCGAGCAAGCCGGACCCGGAGGGCTTCCTCAAGGGCGCCGCCGAGCTCGGCACGGCCCCGGCGGAGTGCGTGGCCTTCGAGGACTCCGAGGCCGGCATCCAGGCGGCGAAGGCCGCCGGGATGCGCGTGGTGGGCGTGGGCCCGCGCGCGGCGGCCTTCGCGCCGGACCTGTACGTACCGAACCTGACCCGCCTGCGACTGGACGCGAACGGGGACGGGACGATGACCCTCGGAGTCGTACCGGAGTAATCCCCGGCCACCCGGCAACTCGGACTCCCGAGCCCGCCCACCCCGCGGACTCCACCCACCTCACATCACCGCACAGACCACCGCGCGCGGCCGGACGATCCGGCCGCGCGCGGTGGTCTGCGGCCGCGGGGGGGGGCGGCGGTCACGGGGGCGGCGGTCACGGGGGCGGCGGTCACGGGGGCGGCGGTCACGGGGGGGCAGTCGCGGGGGCGGCGGCCGTGGGGGCGGCGGCCGCGCACGCGGGGGGGGCTCGACAGACGATCCCCCTCCACCCCTCCCACCGGCGGAATCTGGCACTCCGTCAGGACACGTCACACCCCTTGATGTGACGTGTCCATGTCGCCACCCTGTTACCTGGCGCACCCCCCGACGAAACCTCGCGCCGCCACGATGACCGGGCCGTCGCCCGGTACCGCACGGGACCGGCCGAACCGCCGAGGTCCCACCGAATCAAGGGAGTCCCCCCATGCCCATCGGCAAGGTCTACGCGCGTCGAGCCGCCGTGCTCGCCTCCTCCGCCGCCCTCGCCCTCACCGGGCTCACCACCACCGCGCCCTCCGCCCAGGCCGCGATGCCGACCCCGGTCAGCGCCGCCACCGCCCGTACCTACCTGGCCTCCCTCACGGTCAAGGCGGAAGGTTCCCTCACCGGCTACAGCCGCGACCTCTTCCCGCACTGGATCACCCAGTCCGGCACCTGCAACACCCGCGAGACCGTCCTCAAGCGCGACGGCTCGAACGTCGTCACCAACTCCTCCTGCGCCTCGGTCAGCGGCAGCTGGTACTCGCAGTACGACGGCGCCACCTGGACGGCCGCCTCCGACCTCGACATCGACCACGTCGTCGCGCTCGCCGAGGCGTGGCGCTCGGGCGCCAACTCCTGGACCACCGCCCAGCGCCAGGGCTTCGCCAACGACCTCACCCGGCCGCAGCTCATAGCCGTCACCGACAACGTCAACCAGTCCAAGGGCGACAAGGACCCGGCCGACTGGCTGCCGCCGCGCACCGCGTACCGCTGCACCTACGCCCGCGCCTGGGTCCACGTGAAGTACCACTACCACCTCAGCGTCGACTCGGCGGAGAAGAGCGCCCTCCAGTCCGTCCTCAACGGCTGCTGACCGCACCCCTCCTGACACACCGTGAGCCGGCGCGGAAGCCCCGGCCCGAAAACGGCGTGAATTCGGCGCGCCTGTGGTCCAGACCTGAGCAACTCTTACCGCAGGCGCGCCCCCCCCACGGCCCCTCGCCCGAGATGATTGAACTTGCAAGTACAACTGAGGGATGCCTAACCTGGCGGCCGTTCGGTTTCCGTCCCCCACGTCCGCCCCTCTCCGGGCGGGCCAGGCCGAAGGAGTTCCCCCACCATGAGCACCCTCACGCACCGCCTCGACCAGGCGCAGCCCTACGCGCTCGGTCTCTTCCGCATCGTCATAGGCCTGCTCTTCGCCTGCCACGGCGCCGCCTCGCTCTTCGGCGTCCTCGGCGGCGCGATGGGCGGCGGCACCGTCCCCGCCGGCACCTGGCCCGGCTGGTACGCGGCGGTGATCCAGCTCGTCGGCGGCGTCCTGGTCCTCGTCGGCCTCGGCACGCGCGGCGCGGCCCTCATCTCCTCGGGCTCGATGGCGTACGCGTACTTCTGGGCCCACCAGCCCGAGGCCCTCTTCCCGCTCCAGAACCACGGCGAGACCGCCGCGCTCTTCTGCTGGGCCTTCGCCCTCCTGATCTTCACCGGCCCGGGCGCCCTCGCACTCGACGGCCTCTTCGGCGGCAAGGGCACGAAGGGCTCCCGCGCAGGCGACCCCGAGCGAGGCACGGAGAAGCAGAGCACGCCGGTCGCGGCCTGAGACCGTACCCCTGGCGGAAGGCCGAATCGCCGGCCGAAGGCCGCGTCCCTGGCCGGAGGCCGTACCCCAGGGCCGGAGGCCGTACGCAGGGCCGGAGGCCGCATCCCCGGCCTCGGGCCGTGCCCCTGGCCGGAGGCAGCACCCCCGGCCCAAGGCCGCACCCCGGGCCGGAGGCCGCATCCCTGGCTCAAGGCCATGCCCCTGGCCGGAGGCCTCATCCCCGGCTCAAGGCCATGCCCCTGGCCGGAGCCGTGCCTCCGGCCGGAGGCCGCACCCCCGGCCGGAGGCCTCATCCCCGGCCGGAGCCATACCCCTGACCGCAGGCCGCATCCCCGGCCGGAGCCATACCCCTGACCGCAGGCCGCATCCCTGGCCGAAGGCTGCATCCCCGGCCGAAGGCCATACCCCTGACCGCAGGCCGCATCCCCGGCCGAAGGCCACATCCCTGGCCGAAGGCCGTACCCCTGGCCTGAGGCAGCACCTCCGACCGGAGGCCCTGCCTCCTACCCAAGGCCACACCCCGGCCCAGGCCACACCCCCGGCCGGAGGCCGTGCATCCTGCCCGAGGCCGTATCCCCGCCCCGAGGCACTCACCTCCCACCCCTCCCACCCCTCCCGACCCCTCCCGCTCCCTCGGCCCCGCCCGGGCTCCCGCCGGTACCCACCCGGCGGGGGTCCGGGCGGCGGCGCGTAGGCTCTGGCCCTGTGAATCTGCTCGACAACATGGGCTCGCTGAGGTCGCTGACCGCGGGCCCGTGGATCTATCCGGTGGTGGCGACGTCGATCCTGCTCGACGTCTTCCTTCCCGTGCTGCCGAGCGGCTTCCTCGTGATCTCCGCCGCCACGGCCGCCTCCGCGGCCCTCGGCTCGGCGAACGCGCCCGCGGACGTCCCCTCCCTGCTGCCGCTGCTGCTCACCGCGGCGACGGCCTCGGCGCTCGGGGACTTCCTCGCGTACCGGCTCGCGCTGCGCGGCGGACGGCGCATGGACCGGGCGATAGCCCGCTCCCGCCGCCTGACCGTGGCGCGGGAACGTCTCGGCACCGCCCTGGCCCGGGGCGGCGGCCTGATCGTGGTCCTCGCCCGCTTCGCCCCGGCCGGCCGCTCGGTGGTCTCCCTCGGCGCGGGCGCGGCACGGCGGCGCCCCGAGGAGTTCCTGCCCTGGTCGGCCCTGGCGGCGGTGATCTGGGCCTCGTACAGCGTCGGGCTCGGCTGGCTGGGCGGCCAGTGGCTGGGCGCGACCTGGTTCAGCGCGGGGGTCTCGACCCTGGCGCTGCTGCTGGCGGGCGGACTGGCCGGCTACCTCATACGGCGTCCGGGGACGGCTCCGGCTCCGGCGTCCTGACGGCGTGGTGGTGGGCTCCTCTCACCTCCAGGGTGGCGAGGAGCCGGACGGTGGCGTCGGCGATCTCGTCGACGGCCCGGTCGAAGACCTCCCGGTTGTGCGCGGCGGGGGCGCGGAAGCCGGAGACCTTGCGGACGTACTGGAGCGCGGCGGCGCGGATGTCGTCCTGGGTGGCTTCGTGGGGCAGGACGGGCGGACGGAGCGTCTTGATGCTGCGGCACATGCTTCCAGTGTGACCCGCCCCACTGACAGCGGGTGCGGGTCGCGGACGACCGTCGCATTCCAGCCAGACGCGACAAGGCGCGGCACGCATCAGCACGCCTCGGCACGACCCGGCATGCCTCGGCACGGCACGATCAGCACGGCGCGGCAGGGATCAGTTCAGCCCCCGCCGGCTGCGCGCGTTGATCTCGGCGGCGCGGGCGCGGAGCTCGCGCAGGGGCGTGGCGGGCTGGACGTCGCGGGGCTCGGCCTCCCACTCGGCCTCGGGGCCGCCGTGGACGGCGCGGATCAGGAAACGGCCGGAATCGCTCCGTACGAAGAAGCCGACCCGCCCCGTGGCGGTGTCACGGACGAGGTCGCCGACCTCGGGCACAGGTTGCACGCCACCCCTCCGTCCCGTCCGGAATGCTGCGTGGGGACACCCAGGGAAACCCGGAGACCTCGCCCTGTCAACGTATCTCTAGAGATGTCCCCCGATGGATGGATCACGAGGGCAGGACGGCGCACACGTGTGCACCCTGGCCGCGGGAGGCCCCTTAGGGTGTCCCGCAGACGAAGGGAGTGGTCCACTCGTGACCGACCAGGACAGCACTCGTCGCCCCAAGTACCAGCGCATCGCGGATGAGTTGAGAACAGCGATCCAGTCCGGCGACTTCGCGCCGGGCGACCGGCTCCCCGGCGAGAACGACCTCATGTCCACCTACGAGGTGGCCCGGATGACCGCCCGCCAGGCCCTCTCGGTCCTCCGCGGCGAGGGCCTCACGGAGGCCCGCAAGGGGGCCGGCGTCTTCGTCCGCGCCTTCCGCCCGCTGCGCCGCCGCGGCATCCCGCGCCTCGCGGCGGACGGCTGGGCGGGCGGGCGTTCGGTGTGGGCGGCGGAGGTGGAGAACCGGGACCTGGTCGTGGACGGGATCACGGTGACGGAGGAGGAGGCGGGTCCCCGGGTCGCCGCCGCGCTCGGCCTGCCGCCGAAGGCCCCCGTCTGCGTCCGCAGCCGCCGCTTCGTCCTCGACGACAAGCCGGTGCTGCTCTCGGTCTCGTACCTCTCCGCCGATCTGGTCCGCGACACGGCCGTCACCCGCCCCGACACGGGCCCGGGCGGCACGTACGCCCGCCTGGCCGAACTGGGCCACCGCCCGGTCCGCTTCCGCGAGGAGATCCGCTGCCGCATGCCGACGGCGGACGAGACCACCCGCCTGACCCTCCCCCCGGGCACCCCGGTGGTCCTCATCGGCCGCACGGCGTTCACGGAACGGGGCCGCCCGGTCGAACTCAACGACATGACCCTGGACGCCTCGTCCTACATCCTGGAATACGACTTCGACGCCTGACGCCGCCTACCCCTCCCGAGCTACCCCTCCCGAGCCCCAGGCACAACAGGGCTCCCGCCCTTCCCCTCCACATCCCCCCCGACCTGCGCCCCCAAGGTCATCACATTCAACGTGGCTGCGTTCTCATGGGCGATGGCCTTCTCCACCCGGGCCACGAGCAACGCGAACGCCTCCCGCTGCGACAGCTCCCGATAGGGCCCGACCCGCGTCTCGAAGTAGACCCGCTCGTGCCCGAGGAGCTGCTCGGTCGACCGGTAGTTCTTCCACTGCTCCCGCTACCGGTAGACGCTCTCCAACGACACCGCAGCCACCACGACCACACTCAGCACGGTCGCGGTCACCCGCGCGAACCCGGCATCCAGATTCACGAACACCGGCACCAACGCCCCACCCACCACGGACACCGTCCACCACGGACACCGTCCGCATCCGCAGATGCATCGCCTTCATCCGCCCGGCCTTGACGTCGTACCACTCCTGATACCGCCCCTGCCGAGTCTCCACATACTTCTGCGCCGTCATGTCCCCACCGACAGCCCCCGCATCAGGAGCATCCCCCCACGTCAACCATCCCGCGAGTACACCCACCCCCGACACCCCCGTCAACCCACCCCCTCCCCCCGACACACGCCTCCCGCCGACGCGCCCCCGCAGACCTCCAGCTAACCGATCGGGGATCCCCCGGAGGGTTGCGAGACCGCCTCCAACTCCGCACGCTCCAAGGCCGCGATCGTCCTGCGCCGCCATCGAACAACCACAAACGCCCCGACCACAGCCACCAGCACTGCGGCGAACACAGCACCCCAGACCAAGGCGCCCATGAGATACCCGACCGACTCCAAGGCACTCTCCCCCTCACCTACAGCTCCACCGACCCGAATCTCGTAAGACCATCCCATACCGGTTGGCGTGCACTTCCTGGCTATTCGGCAATGCGGACGGGGCGCACGAGCCGGCCACCGACGAGGAGCGGAACCGCCCCACCCGGCACTGCACGCCCCGCCCTCGCCTACACTGCCGCGGCCCCCGATTGACCGTGGCTGTCTGCTCGGTCTGGCGCGGATCTGGCACGGTCCCTGGCGCCGACGCCTGCGCCGTGAGTCCGTCCGCCATGCCCCGTTCAGAACCGGATCGCCGGCTCCATCTGCCATGGCAATTGCGCATGGCCGCCGTCATCCAGCTTCGTTGATGTCAGTTCTAGATGTCCGCTCCTGCGACAACCGCGAGGAACCCGGTCACTCTTCGTCGCTACGCTCCAAGACCAGGCCGACGGACCCGTCTTCCAGTCCGTTGTTGTCTTCGAGGTGCAGATGAGCCCCATCAGGAACTCCTTCGCCTGCCAGCACCAGAAGATGCCCGGCAAGCGTCCTGAGACCCGCGGCGTTCGCCTCGATGACGACCTCGCCTCCAAGGTTGCGTACCTCGATCCGGGCATCGGCATCCCAGGAGAAGTGGAGCCTCGCGCCCTCAACGGCGGCCGTGACGTGAGTGCTCTCGATCGGCACTGAGCCGGTTTCCGAAGTCATGGAACTCATGATGCCGCCACAGGGGCAGGGCACCAGGGCCGGGAGCTTTCCCTCGTGCCCCGCACACTGACAGACGTCCAGGAAGCCACGGTCACAGTTGCGCCAGGCATCAGTGATCCTCGCTCGGACGATGTCCTTTCTCGCCAGCAGAGCAGCCACGTCCACGCCGTACTCGCCCAGGGTGAGGTCGACGTACCAGCAAAGCTGCTCCCGCTCCTCGGTGCAGAAACCGGCTCCCATGTGTGTCGACAGCGTTGAGCGCGAGAACGATCCTTTCGACCGCCCGGAAGACCTTCCCGTCGGAAGGATTCACGAGACCCCGCATCTCCGCCTCGAACGCCTCCAGCGCCGAGTCCGTCGCCCTCAGCACGAACTCTGGGTGCATCTCTGCCACGCCTGCACCATCGGGCTCCAAGATCCCGGCCTCGACGTCTCGGGCCGCCTGCGCCATCCAGACACGCCAGGTCTCAGGAGGCCTGCTCACCATGACGAGAAGGTGCGCAGAGGCACTGACAGCCCAGTTCGATCGGGCGCTTGGCAGTAGTCGGCCCGCCCGACATGTCAGACCTCCCTGGCATCCTGCGCCCGTGAGAATGACATGGGCCGACTTCTGGGCACTGATAGCCACCCTGAACGGCGAAGCCACCAAAGAGAACTGCCATCGCCTCGCTGAGGAGCTGAGCCGCCGCCCCGTCTCCGACATCGTCGGCTTCGCGGAACGGCACGCCGAGGCGCTCTACCGTCTGGACCAGGAGAAGTTCGGCACCCTGCCGGTGATCGACATGACGCTTCGGGACGGCAGTCCCTTCCCACAGTCGTCCGACGCGTTCCTGTACTCCCGATGCGCGGTCGTCGCCGCCGGCCGGGCCGTGTGGGAGAGCGTCTTCTCCGACACGGACAAGTTCGCTCCGTACACCTCCACCGAGCTCGACGGCGAATCGCTCCTGTACGTCCCGGACGAGGCGTACGAGCTGGCCACCGGCAACGAGTGGGACCGCACGACCCGCCACTGCTTCGAGAGCTGCTCGAACAGAGACGGTTGGCCACACCTACGAAACTGAGGCGAGCCCCCGCTTGACCTGCAGGGCCAGTGGCCTCGCGGACCTGGCAAGATCGAGGAGGCGGGGCAGTGCCATGAGGGGAGGACCGGTGGGAAGCCTGTTGCGTGTCGGGGACGTGTTTCGGTCTGCTCGAAACAGAGATCCCGAGGTGGCGTTCATCGACGGTCACCCAAACATCCACCACGTCACAGCCTCGGAGAGGCTCGCTCAGATCCAGCTCAGCAAGGGAATCAACCCGATTGCCAAGGTCAAGGCGCCCGGCGGGCTGCGCCGTCCGTGCATCCTGATCCGCTCCAGCCCGTGGAAGGCCGGAACGGCTGAAACGCCCTGGCACGATGTGTTCGACCTGGACAACGGCCGAATCCTCTATTTCGGCGACCATCGGGTCGACCACACGGTGCCGGTGGGCACCACACAAGGCAATGCGGTACTGCTGGAGGCACTGGAGGAACACCAGGGGCTCGCTGCGGAGCAGCGCGCGCTGGCCGTACCGCTGCTGGTGTTCGCCGCGGTCTCGCGCAACAAGACACCCAAGGGATACGTCGAGTTCTGCGGCGTTGCGGTGATCGACCGCGCCGAGCAGATCGAGCAGCAAGCGACGGGAACCTCCTTCCCGAACTATCGATACGAACTATCCCTCCTGGATCTGAGCGCAGAGAACGATCAGGTCGACTGGGCTTGGATCGAGGCTCGGGGCAACCCTGAGCTCTCGACCGCCGACGCGCTGCAGCTCGCTCCCCGTTCCTGGCGCCAGTGGGTGGAGCAGGGGCATGCTGCGATGCCCGAGGCTCGGCGTTGGGCCGTTCGCCCTCCCAGCGGCAGGGAAACGGTCCGGCAGTCGCCCGAGAGCGGCCGGGAACTCACGCCGCCGCTTCCCGCGCCACGCGAACCGGACGCCTCCGGTTCGGCCTCCCGAACCCCGACCGAATCGTCCGCCGAGCTCATGGTGAGCGTGCTCATGGACAGATTGAGGAACCTCCGGGTCCACAAGAGGAACGGTCGGCAGAGCAGGCACAAGCCGTTGGCTCTCCTGTGGGGCATCTCCCGAGTGGCCACGGGCAAGCCTCACCTCGCACCTTGGCGAGAGTTCCGCGAGGAAGTGGGCAGCCTGTTGGCCGAGTTCGGCCTCCCCGAATCCTCCATCACCCCCGAGTACCCGTTCGTGCACCTGCAGACGAGCCGACTGTGGGATGTCCATGGCCTCCCACCCGAGCTGGTCGCCGTGGCCCACGCCGCAGCGTTCGACAGGCTCAACCCCGAAGGAGGAGTGACCGAGCAGGTCGCGCGGCTGCTGGAAGACCCCTTCGTCCGGTCCCAGGCTGTGGCTGTCCTGCGGGAGACCTACCTGGCAGACATAGATCAGCACGCCCTGCTGGAGCGGCTGGGACTGGCCGGCTACGAAAGCGCCGGCGGCATCGAGGACTCCACAGAGGATCACGCGAGGGAAACGGTTCCTGCCGCACGCCGCACGGTCACCTCCTCCCTCGTCATCCGCGACACCGCCCTGACGGCCAAGGTGAAGAAGCTGCACGGCGACCGCTGTCAGGTGTGCGCCCTCCAGCTGTCGACCCGCTTCGGCACCTACAGCGAGGCCGCCCACATCCGTGGCCTCGGCCGCCCCCACAACGGCCCCGACGAACAGGCCAACCTGCTCGTCCTGTGCCCGAATCACCACGTTCAGTTCGACACCCTGGCGATCTACATCGACGCCGAAGGAACCGTTCGCTCGACGGCGAACAACAGCCCCATAGGCCCGCTCCGCAAGCACCCCGCCCACCCACTCGACGAAGCGCACCTTCGCTACCACCGAGCGCTCTGCGGCAGGGACACGACCGCCCATGCCACCCAAGGCGAGACCTCCTGACCGGACCAGACGGCTGCCGCACGTCAGAAGGCGTGCACGGCAGCCGTCATCGAGCACGAAGCCTCGCCAAATCAACCAATCAGCTGCCCGACGGAGAACGACGTCACGAACCTCCCCCGGGTAGCCGAACGCACCCGGCCATCGGTCCGTCGCCCATCAGCACCACGAACCCACCCGCCCCTCCCGGAGCCACTCCTTCTTCCCCCCTATGTTGAAGGCTTCCTCCGCCATTTCCCCTGATCACGCCCTTTTACGTCGGGCACGGACGTCAAAGGCCCCCAGCCATGATCGACTGGGGGCCTTTGTGCTGGTGGGCGCGGACGGTTTCGAACCGCCGACATCTGCTTTGTAAGCCTGGCGCCTGCGGCTGATCCGTCATCGCAGCTCAGCCCCTCGGTGCGCTACGACGGCTGCCACAAGCCGTGAACGCCGCATCGATCCTCCAGTGACCGTGGTTGACCGTTCGATCTGGCACGCATCTGGCACGCGTGCCGCCGGCCCCCTCATTGACCGCGAGCAGCCGCACCTTCCGGCAGGTCGGTGACGCGCCGGGCGGTCACCAGGTAGCCCGCGAAGCTCACGTCAGGCCTGGCCTTCGCCCACCCGTCCGCCTTCTCAACCGGCACCAGTACAGTCGTCCCCGGAACGGGGTGGTTCACCCTGTCCGTGGAGCCCGGGGGTACCCCATAACGGCAGTGCACCTCGACGATCGACACCACTTCCACCGAGGTGGGTGCGTGCCCCTCCTCCTGGCCGTGATGCTCCTCGCAAAAGTCGATCTCATCCGCACGTTCGCTACCGACAACGTCGACGTAGTCCTCCGAATCGACCTCCAGCAGCGTCCACGAGACAACGTCCCCCGGCGCGAAGCTCTCTCCGCAGCACTGCATCTGCCAGTCATCGACCCAAATCGTCAACGTCATGTCGTCATTGTCCACCGAGCGACCCACGCTCAAGAGGGCCTCGGGCAGGACCATCGGCGGTGTCACTGTTGTCAGGGAGAGATGTCAGGCCGGCCCGGGGCTTGCCACCCTTCGGCGGCCAGCTCTTCGCTTTCCAGAGCCGCGATGGCGCGCCGACGCCACCTGACGGTCAGCACCGTGGCGACCACACCTGCGAGTAGGGCCATGACAGCGCTGCCCCACGCCACGGCGGCAATCGCGTACCCGAGTGTCTCCAAAGTCCTTCACGCTCCCGCTTCGTCGTCTTCGTCGCTGCCCACGGTCTCCAACAAACGCCGCCTCGCCTGCTCCAGGCGGCCGGCGTAGTCAGGCATGAAGACCTCGGGCAGAGTCGTCTCCAACGTTCCGGAAATCGCGTAGATCCCCGACCAGACCGCTCGGTCCGGCACGATGGCGTCCAGCTTGTCGGACTGCATCATGACTTCATACAGCCAGTCAGACAGGACGAATGCCTGGTCACGCGTGAGTTTGATAATCACTGGTTCTTCGTCCACATGGTGACCGTACAGCCGAGGTCGGAAGAGCTGCTGTGGACTGGAGTTGTTCTGGAGCGAGCGACCTACAGACGTCGCCCGCGTCCGGCATGACGATTCGAGCCACGGACGTCAATGCCGCTGGATCGGAACCTCGTAGACGATCTCGCACAGGGAAGCAGGTACGACGATGTCCGCCGTCTCTACGGGCCTGCCCTGGTCGCTGTAGTACGTCCGCCGGATGTGGGTGACGAGCGCGGCCTTCTGGATCCCGAGGAGCGACGCCTCCTCTGCGGTCGCCTGCCGCGGCTCGGGCTGCTCGACGGCGTGGCTGACCGTGACTCCGATCTCTGCCATCCGGTTCACAACGCCGGCCCCGGCGTGAGGCCCACCCTCAGGAAGGACGACAAGGGTCCCGCCAGTGAGGTCGTACGGCTCCCAGCTCGTCGACAGCTGCACGGGCCGCCCGTCGGCAAGAAACTCATACACGGTCCGGACGCACAGCTCGCCCTCACCGACCCCGAGCCGCGCAGCGATCTCGGTCGGCGCGGGCACCTTCGCATCGGTTCGACTCTCCCAGCCGCCATTCCGCCCCACGGCCTTCATGTCGGCCCGGAACGGCGACCCATCGGGCTGCTCACGCGCCGCAGACCGAACCATCCGCACCCGCTGCCGAGGCTCGGCCACGTACGTCCCCGACCCAGCCCGCCCCTCCAACACACCCTGGGAGATGAGCAGCTCCTGGGCCCGACGGACGACGTTCTCACCCACCCCGCACTCCTGGCCGATCTGGGCCCGCGAGGGCAGACGGTCTCCGGGAGTCCACTCGTGCTCCGCGATCCGCCGCCGCAGTTCGTCGGCGATGCGGAGGTATGGCGGCTGCTCAGACATATGGAAAATCTAGTCCACTAGCTCTAATCTAGTTAACTAGCTTCACTCAAAGTGATCGCCGGTGACGGAGGCTGTCCTGTGCCTGCTCCAGAAGTAAGCGCGGAGGCCTTGGCCGCCCGGCTAGCAGCTGTCGGACTCACCACACGCGTGGAAGAGCACCCCGAGCACACATCGATCGAAGCGGAGGTACCGAAATCCCTCCCCGCCGAGACATGGCGGGAGGTCTTGGAAGTGGTGGCCGCAGCGGACCGATTCGGTCTCCTGGCTACCAGCCTGGGCGGCCGCACACTCTGGGCCGCCGTGACCAAAGTGGTCCCCGCGACGGGCGATGTCCGGGGACCTGGCCATCAGCGATAGGAGCTGATCAGCATGTTCAACCGTATCCGTCACGCCATCAGGCGCACCAGGGAACGGCACGCCCCAAGGGCCCGGCACCGCAATGCCTTAACGCCAACGCCCCCGACGCTCATCCGCCCCAAGCCGTCCGACGAACTGACGCTGTTCCTCCGGCAGCTCCGAGACCGCACGGACTTCCTCCCGGGCGAAGAGACGGCCCTCGTCCGCCCGTACGTCTTGGCCGGCGAGCAATGCACCCGGCAGAGCTCGGAGCCGATCCCGCACGACCTCCTCGCCCACACCTGCTTCGCGCCGGCGGAGGTCCACGGATGACCCGTGTGCCTCGGCGGCGACCACGCCCTACCGATCCAGCGCATGCCGGATCGGCACCCACCACGAGTGCGCGCACTCCTCCCCGACGACGGCGCCGATCGGCATCCCGGTCATCTACGAGGCGTGCGCCTGCTCCTGCCACTCCGCGACCACGTCACCGGAGGCGACCTCGTGAACGGCTTCCCCCCGGGCGGCGCACTCGCCTCCCCAGTCGAGATCACCACGACCACCGTGCAGCGCGGCGACGTCATCCAGATCGGCGGCCAACCGTGCCGAGTAGCTGACCTCCGCCAACTGCCCGGCGGCGCCAAGCGCCTCCTCTTCGAATCGGGCGAACTCCTGACCATGCACACCCGAACACGCCTGATCGCCGTACGAGTGCTCAGAAGGTGGTGATCGCCCCTATGCCGTCTCTACGCCACACCATCGCCGCCGACCTCCGGGCCCGGATCACCACCGGCCATCTGAAGGCTGGCGCCCGCCTCCCCTCGGAGCCCCAACTCGCCGCGGACTACAAGGTCAGCACCCCGACCCTGCGCAACGCCCTCGCGCTCCTCCAGGCCGAAGGCCTAATCGAGAAGATCCACGGCAAGGGCAACTTCGTCCGCCGCCCTCTCCGCAGACTCACGTACACCGGAGGCCGCCTCACCCCGGACGCAGACCTTCACGTCACGATCCGCACCACCAAACTCCGAGCGCGCGGAGACCTCATCCCTCTACTCAAGGTCCCTTCGCGCACCCCGCTGACGGAGTTCCTCTGCCTCACCCATCAGGGAGAGAGGCCGCACAGCCTGGCCCGCATCTACGTCCCGCGCGACCTGGAGCCAGCCGAACTGTCGTGGCATCGCCACGGACGGGCGGAGACCCGAGAAGTAGTTACCGCCCGACTCCCCACCCCAGAAGAGGCCTCCGACCTCAGAATCAGCACGACGCTGGCCGTGATCGCGATCACGCGAGTGTCTGCCGACATCACGGGCCGCGTGATCGAGGTAGCCCGCCTGATCCTCCCCGGCGACCGCGCCGAAGCGCTCTTCACCACTCATCACACGATCGAAGAGATGAGGACGGACGGATGAAAGCCCACAGCGAGCTCCGCCTCCTCCCCTGGTCGGGCCCTGACGGAAAGCCCTGCTACCTGAGCACTGACGACGCCAGCAGTCACTTGTCCCGCCTGGCCGACACCACTGAAGCCGCGCAACTCGACGTCGGGCAAGAGCTCCTGGAGCACGCCATCGAGGTAATCGTCGACGCGGAGCCCGGGCCGGCGGAGCTCCGCCTCCTGGCAAGGGATCTCACAGAAGCTTTGCGGGACACGCTCCGCGTGGCGGTGAGCCGCGGTCACCGCCTTCCTGCGCCGAACCCCGCCGCACCCGGAGATGAAGAAGCGGGCCCTCGGTCCCCCGCTGCGGCCTTCAGTTAGCAGCTACCTACCGCAACAAGTCGAAGCCCCGGGCCAAGGTCCGGGGCTTCTCTGCACACGGCTCCGGAGGGCCCGTGTGTTTCGACCATTCACACTGGTCAGTGGCTTATAGAGAGTCAAGGGCGATGGTTTCGTCCACGGGTAGTCCGCGCCTCAACTAGTACTCGAGGGCACCAGACGGATAAACAGAAGCACAAGGGCGGGGCTGACAGACTGCGGGCTCAGTCCACCGTCTGTGGCCTGTGGGTTTACCAGTGCCTACCGCTCTCAGCCAACCCTCGTTCGGCAGGATCACGACATCGCTGCGGGCTTCGTTATCCACGATCCACGGCGAGGTGCAGTGAGAGGTCACCTCCAGACGTCACTCTCCACCACAGTTCGACTCAGGAGAGCCCTGCCAACTGGCCGCCGTTGGTGGGGCATCGCCGGAGGGCGGGTGTAGCCCTGGCGGCGCCGTGTGACTCACCGCTCGAATAAGACGTAGCTGCTGATATCTCAAGCCGCCCAACTCACCCGCAGTACCCCAATCACTCAAGGGCGCCAATAAGGCTTCTCCCGGCGGTACGGCCCACTATCTCGCGCCCCCAATGGCAGCCACATTCCTATAGAGCGCAGAAATCTCGTCGGGTGAAACGGGTTCCCGAATGGCTGTCCCCAGAGGCTCAGCCGGATGAGGTGCGAAGATGAGCGGACCAGGATCGCCGGGAGAATCATCCTGCGTAATGAGCAATGTGGCGACAGGCGCTTGGGTAATCAGGGTCTCATGGATTGATCTGGATGGGATTCGATAAACCTGGCCCGCTGTCACGTGGCGACGATTTACCTCTTGCAGATGCGCTCGCCCTTCGTAAGTGAAGTCGTTTACCTCCCCATACGATACTCGAATTACATCATGAGACCCGCAAGGATCAGGAACTGCCCTAATTGCAATATCGGTCAGCTGGCCCACCAGCACCATACTGTCCAGGTGCCACATGTGATCGTGAACTAGGCCAAGCGCATCGCCGCCCGAAGTGGACTCTGTCCAAACATGCAAGCGCACCCGTGCACCCTCCGGCATCTCACCAACAAGTCCGGTGAGCTCGGCGTGCACAAATCCGAGAGGGTGCCGAAATGCGGCGAAGTTGTCCGATCCATTCGCGAGAAAACCAAGCAGCTCCCGAGAGTCGAGCGAAATGGGCTCACCACTTGAACCTGACCGCATTGCATTGACTGCATTCCGGAGTGGGTTCATTTTAATTCGACCTCCCCTTAAAGGGTAGTTGCGCGATTTTCTCGAAATCGAGATTCTGACTTTCGGCCCAGTCTGCTAGGAGGGGCAGGCTTGGTTGATCTGAGATCCTGCTGGGTCGAACTCTTACAGCTTCCAGCGCGTCCATGACATGCTGCGCCCTGACGTCTCTCCAGTTGCGCGGAAACATATCATCGCCGGACGGAAGTACGACGGCAGGGAGCGCTTTTCCGGCTTGTTCCAGCTCGTCCCGCACCGAAGTGCAATACCATCCCCCCGCCGGAGCGTAAATGGCCCGCTCCTGCATGTCCGGTACGGTGACAATCAGCCCGGCGTTGCTCAAGTCGTAGCGGAGCGGACTGTAGTTGGAAAGGAATGAAATATCGGGCTTAACGCGAGTGCGCTGCTGATACCAGGCCGCTGCGTACAAAAGTGCAAGCAGCTCGTCACGAACACTCTGAGGATCTGTAGTTCCGGTCCGCTGTCCCGCGCTCGCACGATAATTGGCGTAGCGGTGGCACAAATCCTCGTTAGCTGGGTTTAGGATATGCATCACGTACGAGATATCCTGATTCATTACGCTCGCCAGGGCAGGAAGGGCGGTGCTTCGCTGCCAACCACCCAGACCTCCGCGAAAGTGCCATGAGTTTGCCGAGTTTAGGAGTTCATCAAGGCGCCTTCCGATTTCCTCCCGAGGGATCTCGATCACATGAGCCCCTGTACCTCGGATTTCAATGTCTTGCTTGATGGCGCCTAGATCTGTTACGACATTCTGCAGCGCTCCCTTCTGCTCTACAGCGGCCTTCTTGCTGGCTAGAAGCGTTACTAGGAATGCGCTCAAAACTACGATGGCCGCCGCAGACAGGAACTCCTGACCGAGGGAGAGAACATCAAACATGTCAAGTAGTGTGACCACGACAATCGTTGTGATCGTGAGGAACGTGACGGCATCGCCCGGAGACTCTTTTGCCGTGTTTAGGATGTTCCTGAATCTAGAGGACGTCATGCCGTGATGATAGCCACCGCCCAGCAGCACCGCTTACGGATTGTCGAGGATCTTGGAGGCGCGTGTTCTTGCAGCTCGGAGGCCTGCTAGCGATTACCTGAGCCGTCTTCGATGGTTGCATCCGACCGCTGCCGAGTGGCTTCGGACGGCCCAGGCGCACACTAGTTGACCAACGACCTTCTGATCCGTAGCTCTACAGAGATCGACCGTTGAGGTCATACAGGCTGCCGGGAAGCCCATGGAAGGTGGCGTGGGGCGCTGCCGGTGCTGGGGTTGCTGTACCTCGCTGCTGCACCTCAGCGGGTTCATCCGCTGAGCGCTTCCACGCTAGCCATGAAGATGCCCGAGCCGAAGACAGCGGCGGCCACCATCCCGAATAACCGTCAGCGAGCAGCAAGAAGCGCTTGCCACCGTGGCCCATGCCCGCACGAAGATGCCAACGAGGCAGACGCGTGCGGTCTCCGGGCGCTATGAAAGCTCGCGAAACATGCCCTCGATCGCAGCATGCTCGGAAGGCGATACAGAGGTGCCTGGGAATCCGTAGCTCATCCCAGACTGCGGCCGGCCGTCGGGGTACTCGTCATATTCGTAATGTTGTTCAATCGACTCTCGGGCAGACTCGATGTCTGATCTCATGTCGTCAATGACGCCGATCCTAATCGCCGCTGTTTCCACTTCGTCGACCCACTGATGATCAGAATCACGATCTTGCTCATTTCCGGACAAATTCTCCAGTTCCTGTCGCAAGCCAGAGCAGACGCTCTCGTGAAATCTTTCGCTAGGGTCGAAATGCCTGCCTAGGACTGAACCATACGATACAAAGAAATTTTCGAATGCGGTCACGTTATCTAGGGTGTACAGCAATTCACCCCAACTTTCGAAGGCCCACCTCAGCTCGTCTCGCACATGATCCGGGTCTTCGTCATAACGCATCATCAAGGCCTCGTTGAAGGGCTCCCAATCGTCCGGATCCATGTACCTCGAGGCTGAACACTGAAGAAGTTCGATTGTCACCGCAAGGATCTCAGTGAATTCTGCCCCCAGCAATCGATGCGCCGGCCGTAGTGACTTGAGAAGAGGTTTGACCGTTCGCTGATAAATCCTAGCCGGTCCACGTGAATCGGATTTGCTTGCCTCTTTTTCTTTGGCAATCAGATCCATCATTTTCCTGACAATGAAGCTTGTGTGGCGAGTAACGGTTTCGGCGCAGTTCGGGAAGCGGAGCTTACCTTCAAGTTCGGATACCGCATATACCAGGAGCGTGCTCACCTGAGCCAGATGCATTGCATCCCGGATAGTATCCATCAGATAGTCCGGCTCTTCGTCAAGGAAAGCGAGAGTGAAGTCACGTACGCTTGGATTGGCGTAGGATATCACCGTGTCCCCGTCATGCCCTTTTTCCAGGCTGACAAAGGTGCCTTCCAGTACTCGAAGTGCGCTTGTGTACTCAGTTGGCTTCGACTCTTTTTTGACCAAAGCCTTAAGGACCCTGGAGCTGGCGCCTTGAACAGGAAATGAGGCAAGTGTAAGCGTTAGTCGTTGCGCAAGATCCGACAACCCGTTGTTGAAGACTATTCTCCAAAGATCCAGCGGATGGTCAAGCGTGTGGTTGAGGGTGCGCGCGAGTTCATCCGCCGACGAGTGAGTCCGCTTGATGACCAATTCCAGGATCCGTGGGGAGAAGTTTTCGTGTCTAACCACTGTCCAGTAGGAAGAATTCTCTACGTACTCCCTGACGACTTCTCGTGACAGGGTAGAAAAGTAGAGGTGGTTGTACAGTATGCGGGCTCGTTGGATCGCCCCGTAGTCAGCGATCCTCATTACGAACTCGACAACTCGTAAGTCTGCATGAGCGATCGGCTCGCTGATTAGTCGAGTTTGCCGAAGGATTTGCGATCTCGTAGTCATGACAAGCCGCTTGTCTGGGTTCCGCGCCACGCGGTCCATTAGACGTATTACAGAACTGTCCTTCGCGCGCCTTTCGCTGAGGTCCGTCTGCCCGAGGAAATCGTCATACAGAAACACCTGCTTACGACCCGGTTTATATGTCTCCCATGCGTCATCAACGTCGGTTCCCACCGACACGATCTGCCATCCTTCGTGCCAGTACCTTAGAGCAAGCATTTCCGCGAGCATGCTTTTGCCAACGCCGGGCGAACCCGTTAGGACGACTACATTCTTATCGTCGAGCAGTTTGTACGCCGCCTTGAAGCTGCTGGTTGGAACGTACAGCTTGACTCTATCCCTGATGTCCTCAAGCAGTGCCTCGCTGCGCTCCCAGATGCCACTCTGAACAATGCGTTCCAAAACGGTTGTCGAGGCCAGCCAAAGCTTGAAATGTTGTTGCTCTACTATCGGATGCCGTGTGATTAGGTCATTGATGTCAGCTTGGGTTAGTAGGTCGGCGGTGTCCGAAAGCCACGGCTTGAGGTCGCCAGCGAGGGTGTCTTTCTGGGTCCTGTTTAGGTCTTGGGATGTGACGAAGAGATACCGGTCGGGCTTCTCTTTGTTCATTTTTGGAACTTCCCGGCGTGCCGACGTTCGGAGGTCCGAGAACGACGATCTGAGATAGTGCTTGCACTGGACGACGACCTTCCCTGCTGTCGTGCTCGCCCGTAAGTCGATGCCCCCGTCGCGACCACGCCCGAATGCCTCGAGGCGCCAGCGATACTCGGCTTCGAGAAGATCACGAATTAGTATCTCGAAGTCGTTAGGCGAGAGGGTTCGAAAGTCGTAGTCGGCCAATCTGTATGCTCCAACAGAGTTAGCGATCCATCAGGGATGCGAGCTGAGGGCAGGAGCATCAACTATACCGACGCTAGCGTCCGCCGCCGATGGTTTGTCAGATCACGGAGTCCTGCGGCCGTCTGGCCAGTACGGCGCGGACGGCAAGGCTCGATAGAGCGAAGTTGCAGGTCAGAGGCTTCACGAAACCGATCGGTCTTGAAAACCGTCGTGGCGCGAGTCACCGTGGGTTCAAATCCCACCCCCACCGCAGGTGAACGGCCCCTGATCAGTCAGATCGGTCGGGGGCCGTCGTCGCGTGCGTTGCCCGTCAACCACGGTGGTCCCCCGTCAGCTCCCGGCCGAACGGGCACGCCAAGGGCACGAGTGCCACCTTGGCAGCAGCAGGAGTCCTTAGGATGGCGGGCGGGGCGGAGCTGTAGCGCAGAGGTCGTCGCGCGCGGTCTCCAAAATCGCGAGGACGCCGGTTCGAATCCGGCCGGTTCTGCCCTCTTGTCGTGTCCGGCGTGGCGGCTGCCTGCATTTTGCGGTCACGCTACTGCGGGCCTTCGCCGCCTACCTCAACCCACCACTCACCCCAAGCTCCCATCCCGTCTGCCGTCAACCCACACACCGTGGAGCGGGCGTGGTTCAGGGCGTCAAGGTGGAGCGCGCCACTGTACGAACGACCTTGACGCCCTGGGCCGCGACTGCTCGGCTTTGCCTGGGTCGACGGCAGACGGGATGGGAGCTCCCCGCGCACGCCACCAATCGGCCGGCACTCGCGAACGGCGCCCCCGCCGTCCCGGAGCCTGAGCGCCCCCGCCGGAGGCATCGTCTTGAGGTTGCACTCGCGTACCGCCTCGGCCAAGTCATGGGTTCGTCACCCATCAACCCGAGCTGTCAGGCGTGCGGACGGCGGCCGGGCTGGAGCGGGGCGCAGACAGGAGCGCAGGCCCGGGCGACGGGCCGCGCGCGCCGCGCCGCGCGCGGCGGGTGCCTTGATGAAGTAGAGAAAGTCTTACCGCGCTTCTGGGCTTCGCTCGGCCTTGAACTCGCTCAGCAGGTCGAAGAACAGGTCGATGCCTGCCCTGCCGCTCGCTTCCGCGGCCTTCGTGATCTCGACCGCCCACCCCAAGGGGCTCGCGTAGGCATGGCCAAGTCGCGGCCACAACCACTCGGCGAACGGGCCCTGATGCTCAAAGTCCGTCATGGGCTCGGGGCCGTGAATCTCGGATGCGACCCGATAGCCGTACAGCATTGCCTGGAGCTCCGGGAGGGAACCGCCGCGTACGAACATTCCGGGTCGCAAGCGGACTTGATCCAGGAAGTCGTAGACGTCGCGCCACTCGCTGACGGGCTTCGCGGTGGTCATGCGGACGTGTCCAGGAGGTGGCGACCGTCGTGGCTGCGGACGTGGGGGCCGTGTCCGTCCAGGGCGTCCAGGAGGCGGATCGCGTAGACCTCGGCCATGCGCTCCTTGGCCTCGGCCGGCGTGAGCCAGTCGACCGCGGTGGACTCGTCCGAGGTTCGCTCGGTGCCGCCGGAGGGCTTGCAGCGGAAGACCAGGGCCACGATGCCTCGCGTCGTGTTCTTGTAGACGCCGGTCAGCTCGTCCACCTCGACATGGATGCCCGTCTCCTCCAGGACCTCGCGGGCCACACCTGCTTCCGGTGCCTCGGTGAGTTCGAGCACTCCGCCCGGGAGCTCCCACGTGCCGTTGTCCGCTCGGCGGATAGCCAGGAGTCGCCCGTCCTCGCGCACTACCGCTCCGGCCACGGACACCGAGTGGAGTGGCGTTGACTTTGTTCCCGCGCTCCCATTACTCATGTACAGGAGAATATGAGAGTGGGTAGGACTGTGGGAACTCCAGCAGGAGCTGGCAGGGCCGTACCTCGGTACGTGCAGATCGCGGACGAGATCGTCCAGCAGATCCGGTCCGGCGTGCTCAAGGCCGGCGACATGGTGCCCAGCGAGTCCGAGCTCGTCGAGCGGTACGGGGTCGCCGGCGGGACCATCCGTAAGGCCATGGTGGAAGTACGGGCCAGCGGGCTCGTCGAGACCCGGCACGGCAAGGGCTCGATCGTGAAGGATCGGCCTCCCGTACGGCTCCGGTCCTCGGATCGTTTCCGCGCTTCGCACCGGCGGGGCGGAAAGGCCGCTTACCTCGCCGAGTCCGAGCAGTCCGGCGCCACGGCCAAGGTGAGCGTCCTCTACATCGGGCCCATGGAAGCGCCGGCGGACATCGCCGAACGGCTCGGTGTCGATGCGGGGACTCAGGTGCTCGCGCGGCGGCGGCTGTACTTCCGGAACGGGACGCCTGTCGAGACCGCCTCGTCCTACCTGCCGTGGGACGTCGTGAAGGACATCCCCGAGCTGTTCGCCGAGAACCCCGGCCCCGGCGGCATCTACGCCCGGCTCGAAGACCACGGCCACACCTTCGCCGAGTTCATCGAGACCCTTCAGGCTCGGCCGGCCTCGAAGGCGGAAGCGTCGGAGTTGGCTCTGAGTCCTGGTGCCTCTGTGGTGCACCTGCTGCGGGGTGCCGTGACGAAGGAGGGGCGGGTCGTGGAGGTGTGCGACACGCTCATGGCTGCTGACCAGTTCGTCTTCCAGTACCGGATCCCCGCGACCGACTGACGCTCACTCAACTTCCCTCAACCCGCTGCGGTTTACTTCCGCGGCGGGTTGACTCATGTACAGGAGTGGTGCACTCTTCTTCATGTCACTCCTATATAGGAGTGCATGAGCCCAGCCTCTATAGAGGAGTGATCCACTGTGCGTCAGATCCCCGTCGACACGTCCGCCGCGATGGTGATGGTGGCCCAGCCCCCGGCCCCGAAGATCGCGAACCGCCAGACCGGCGAGATCGCCACCGACCGGGACACCGGTGCCCCGCTGATGACCGTCGACGTCATGTTCGTCATGGACGGGAACGCCGAGATCCTGAACCTGACCGTCCCCAAGACCGGCATCTCCGAGGAGCTGTCCATGGGCACTCCCGTCGCCCTGACCGGTGTCATCGCCCGGCCCTGGGAGAACGAGTTCAACGGCCAGAAGCGCCACGGCATCAGCTTCCGCGCCGTCGCCGTCACCTCGCTCGCTGCCGCGAAGGTCGGCTGACCCATGACCGCCTTAACGGTCACTCTCGCCCTGGTCGCCTCGGTCGCGCTGCTGCTGCGGTGGCAGCGTCCGGCCTGGTACTGGATGAGCTTCGGCGTCGTCTTCGCCGTGGTGCGGATCCTCGCCCGGTACGCGTCGGTCATGGACGCGTGTGGGCTGACCGTCCCGCCCTCGCGCTGGCGCCTGGCGCTGGCCCGGATGACCGGCCGGCCCATCCCCGAGTCGCGGGCGCCCCGGATCCTGCGGCTGCGGCCGACACGTACCGGGCTTGTCCTGCGGCTGAAGCTGCGGCCCGGTCAGGACGCCTTCGACTTCTCGGCCGCGTCGGACCGTCTCCGGCACTCGTTCGTCATGCAGAACGTCACCGCTCGGGAGATCCGATCGGGTGTGGTTGAGCTGCGGATGACTGGCTACGACGTCCTCAAGCGGGTCCAGATGCCCGCGGCTGCCCGCGGTGGGGTGATGCGGGTTCCGGTAGCCATGCGGGAGGACGGGGAGGTCTACTACCGCGACTACCACCAGACCCCGCACGCGTTGAACGTCGGTGCCACCCAGTCCGGAAAGTCCGTCTATCAGCGCAATCTCGTCGCCGCGCTTGCCACGCTGGATGTCGCCCTCGTCGGGATCGACTGCAAGCAGGGAGTCGAACTCGCCCCGCTAGCACGTCGGTTCACTGCCTTGACCGATAACCCTGATGCCGCTGCCGACCTCCTCGACGCCCTCGTCGAGCACATGGAGGGCGTCTACCAACTGATCCGACGCGAGCAGAGATTGAGTGCAGACCTGCCGGATGCGGAGATCACCGCCGATATCTGGGACCTGCCCGATCACCTGCGACCGACGCCGATCGTGCTCCTGGTCGATGAGGTCGCCGAACTCGCCCTCTTCGCCACGAAGGAGGAGGAGAAGCGGCGGGACCGGATCATCACCTCCCTGGTCCGGCTCGCCCAGCTCGGCCGGGCCGCCGGCATCTACCTGGAGATCTGCGGGCAGCGCTTCGGCTCCGAGCTCGGTAAGGGCATCACCATGCTTCGTGCCCAGCTCACCGGCCGGACCGCTCACCGCGTCAACGACGAGACGTCCGCCAACATGGCCTTCGGTGACATCGCCCCGGACGCCGTCCTCGCCACGGTCCAGATCCGCACCGATCGGCCCGGCACCGCTGTCGCCGGCGACTCCTCTGGTGGGTGGGTCCGCATCCGTACCCCCCACCTCACGCTCCGGCGAGCCGTGAACATCGCGAACTCCCATGCTCACCGCACGCCCGAGGTTCCCGCGCTGGACGCCTTCCGGCCGGTTCTGTCGCCTCTGGGCAAAGCCGCGGCGCCCTCGGCCGTCACGGCTCCTGCGATCGTCTGAATCCCCACGCTCCACGGCGGCGTGACCGCGCTTCACGCCAGGCCCCTACCCCTCCCATGCCTGATATCGGAAGGAGGACCCTCCGATGCGTCCCATCCGCCGACCGGACGCCGTCCTTGTACAAGCCGTGATCGCCGGCGCCCTGTCCTTCGCTCATCTCCACGACCTGGCTGCGGCTGCCGGACAGTCTGGTTGGAAGGCTTGGGCCTACCCCGTCTCCGTGGACCTCCTGCTCGTCGCCGCCTGGCACCGGCTGCGGACCTCGCGGGCCGCCGGTGTGCCTGCCCGCTCGGCCTGGACGTGGTTCATGGTCGCCCTGGCCGCTTCCCTCGGCGCGAACGTCGCCACCGCCGGTCTCCTCGACCTCGGCCACGTTCCCGCCTGGCTGCGCATCCTCGTCGCCGGGTGGCCCGCCCTCGCCTTCCTCGGCGGCACCCTCCTCGTCCACTCCCCCGCCGAGCCGGAGACCGGGCCCACTCCGGCACCGGCCCCGCCGTTCGTCGGCCCAGAGCCCGTCCCCGAGCCGACACCGGCCCTGCCGTCTGTCAATCCGGAGCCTGCCCCAGCGCCGACACCGGAGCCGGCCGCGGTCGCTGTGCCTCCCGCCCTGGTCGCCCACGCCCGCAAGGTTGCCGACGACCACCAGACCCGTACCGGCTCCCCGATCGACACCGACACCCTGCGCGCTCGCCTCGGCGTCCCGCCCCTGATGGCCAACGCCATCGCCGCCCAGCTCGCCTGAAGGGAGACCCCCATGGCCCCTCGCGACCACTTCCACTCCGTGATGCGGATCGGCCCGGTGCAGATCGGCACCCACCGCGACCGCCACGGCCGCAACAAGTACGCCGCCGTCTGCACGGCCGACGGCTGCGGCTGGTCCACCGAGTACTCCAGCTCCTCCGCCGCCCAGCTCGCCGCCCGCACCCACCGCTGCAAGCCCCGCTGACCTCGAAGGAGACCCGCGTCATGGACGTCCCGCTCTGGCTCGCCCTGATCGTCGTCGGCGGCCTCGGCATCAAGCTCATCCGCCCGCCCTGGTGGCTCGTCGCCGTGATCCTCCTCGGCGGCTATCTACTCGCCGACAGCGTCGTCGCCCCGCTCATCGACACCACGATCAACAAGTAGGGAGAACTGCCATGTTCCGGACGCGCATCCCGGTCAACCCGCTCCCGACCGGCATCGTCAGCCCGCTCGTCCAGCCGACCGGCACGGGCGACGTCGAGCCCCGTCACACCGCGCCCGCTTTGGTCTGCGACCACCACCACGCCCCCGCCCCGTCACAGTCCCCGGCCGTACGCCTCACCCCGGGCGGCCTGGCCATGGTCGTTGCCGGCGGCGCGGGTGCCGTCCTGGTCGTCGGCCCGGTCCTGGTCTCCATGCTCCTGGCCGTCGCCGTCACCGCCGCTTCGGTCGCCGTCTGCGCCGTCGTGCTGCGCTCGCTCCTCAACGGCCAGAACCGACACCGCTAGTCGGGCTTCCGGGCAGCTCAACCGCCAAGTCTCCGCTGCCCGGAAGCCGCCCCTACCCAGTTCGCAGAACCAGAAGGAACCGCCCCATGATGACCGACCCGGCCACCGCGTCGGCGGGCTTGGACACTGCCACTCTGAGCGACATGCTCCGGGTGGCCGGATCCCCCGGCTTCGACCGCTGGCGCGAGCAGATCCACCGCACCGGCGGCTGTTCCCACCCCATCCACCTCACCGGCTGGACTCTCACCCGGGACAAGACCACCGGCGAGACCCTGCACCGCTACTCCACCGACACCGAGCCGGGCGGCCATCTCCGGATCGCCTGCGGCAACCGCCGGGCCTCTCGCTGCCCCGCCTGCGCCTGGACGTACGCGGGGGACACGTACCACCTCATCCGGGCCGGCCTCGCCGGAGACAGCGCCCGGGACATCCCCACCACCGTCCGCGAACACCCCCGCGTCTTCCTCACCCTCACCGCCCCATCCTTCGGACCGGTCCACAACCGTCCCGACACCCGGCCCTGTCGCTGCGGCGTCCGCCACGCCGAGGACGACGCCACCCTCGGCACGCCGCTCGACCCCGAGTCGTACGACTACGCCGCCGCCGTCCTCTTCAACAACCACGCCGGGCAGCTCTGGCAGAGGTTCACGAATCGCCTCCGTCGAGAGATCGCCGCCGCGGCCGGCCTCTCCCAGCGTGAGCTGAAGGAGGTCGCCCTGATCTCGTACGGGAAGGTCGCCGAGTTCCAGAAGCGCGGCGCCGTCCACTTCCACGCCGTCGTCCGCATCGACGGCCCGGACGGTCCCGACTCCCCACCGCCATCGTGGGCGACCACCGAGCGCCTCACCGATGCCATCCGCGCCGCCGCCACCCACGCGTACACGACCGTGACTGTCCCCGCCGCCGGCGATCAGCCGTTACGTCGCCTCCGCTGGGGCACCCAGCTCGACATCCGGCCCGTGAAGGCGTTCGGCGACGGCTCCGACATCACCGAACAGGCCGTTGCCTCGTACATCGCCAAGTACGCGACCAAAGCCGCGGAGACCACCGGCAGCCTCGACCGCCGCGTCGGCAACCGTGAGGCCCTGGTCCTCCTCGGCGTCCCCGACCACACCCGCCGTCTCGTCGAAGCCTGCTTCGACCTCGACCCGCTGTACCCAGACCGGCGCCTTCTCGCCTGGGCCCACATGCTCGGCTTCCGCGGCCACTTCTCCACCAAGTCCCGCCAGTACTCCACCACCCTGAGCGAGCTCCGCCAGACCCGAGCCGACTACCGCGCCGCCAAGGAACGCACCGCCCGCGGCCTCGACGACATCGAGCCGGACACCGTCCTCGTCCTCACCTCCTGGCAGTACGTCGGCCAGGGGCACAGCCCTGGCGAGGCCGCCCTCGCCGCCTCCATCGCCCGGGACATCCAGCTCAACCGTGAGACCGCCCGTGACGCCCTAGGCGACCAACTCGCCCTGGAGGGAGCAACCGCATGACCGACCGACTGCTGACCGTGGGCCAAGCCGCCGAACTCCTCGGTACCACCGAGAGGTTTCCGCGTCGGCTCATCGCCGAGCGCCGGATTGCCTTCGTCAAGGTGGGGCGGCATGTCCGCATTCCTGAGCGGGCCTTGGAGGAATTCGTCGTCGCCCACACCGTCCAGCCGATCACCACTCGTCGCCGATTCGCGGCGGTGGCCTGATGGCGAACACCAAAGGGAAGCGTCGTCGCTTCGGTGCCGTGCGCAGGCTGCCTTCGGGGCGGTTTCAGGCTCGCTATCAGGGGCCGGACGGGCTGACGCGATCCGCGCCCGAGACATTCGCCTCGCAGACCGATGCCGATCGGTGGCTCGTCCGCAAGGAAGCGGAGATCCTCGACGGCAAGTGGAAGAACCCCGACGACAAGGTTCTCTTCGGGGTGTACGCCGACGCCTGGTTCAAGGAGCGCGACTACGCCGCGACCACCCGCGAACGCAACGGCAGCGCACTGCGCCTCCACATCCTGCCGACCTTCGCGGACGTGGTCCTGAGTGAGATCACCACACCCCAGATCCGCCGATGGCGTGCCGGCCTCCTGGAGGCGGGTGTCGGCGAGCCGACGGTAGCCAAGGCGTACCAGATCCTCCGCGCCATCATGAACACTGCGGTCGACGACGAGCTGATCCAGCGCAACCCCTGCCGCATCAAGGGCGCCGGAGCGGCCAAGACGGCTGAGCGGCCGTTCCTCGACGTCGCCGAGGTCTTCCAGCTCGCCGACGCCGTGCCGGCGCGCTTCCGGGTGTTCATCCTGCTGGCGGCCTTCACCGGCCTTCGCTTCGGGGAGCTCGCCGCGCTTCAGCGCCATGACGTCGACCTTGACCGGCGGACCATCGCCGTACGGCGTTCTCTGGCAGAGACCCGCACCGACGGCATCCTGATCAAGACGCCCAAGAGCGCGGCCGGTGTGCGCACCGTCGCCTTCCCGGCCTCGCTGGCGGAGAGCCTGGCCACTCATCTCGCCGTCTACGCCGAGCCGGGTCGGACCGGGCTGGTCTTCACTGGAGCCCGCGGCGGGCAGCTGCGCCAGAACAACTTCCGCCGGCTGTGGCTGCGGGCCCTGAAGGACACCGGCCTCCGCGACGTCCACTTCCACGACCTGCGCCACACCGGGAACACCCTCGCCGCGACCGGCGGCGCCACGACGCGTGAGCTGATGCAGCGGATGGGGCATTCGTCAGTGCGGGCCGCGCTGATCTATCAGCACTTGGTGAACGGGCGTGACCACGCCATCGCCGCTCACGTCGACGAGCAGATCAAGAAAGTCCGGCCGGGCGAGTCCGGCGACGCTTCTGGCACGTAACTGGCACGGCGCCCCGTAGTCGCCTTCCCCGCCGGGGAACGGACAAGGCCCAGGTTCCCGGTTCAGTACCGGTAGCCTGGGCCTTTGCCTATCTACCTGCTGGTGGGCGCGGACGGTTTCGAACCGCCGACATCTGCTTTGTAAGAGCAGCGCTCTACCCCTGAGCTACGCACCCGTGGGAGAGCAACAGCCTACATGGGTTACGGGTGGGTGCCGCAAACCGGTGGGTGGGGGTGAACTGATCGGGCCGTGTGTTCGTCCTTGGTGGGTGGGAGAATGAAGCGGACCGGGCACGGCGGAGACAGCACGGGAGAGGGACGTTGGCGGCGAGTGGCGAGACATCCTCGGGGGGCCGTACGGCGCCCGGGGCCGGTTCCGTGTTTCGGCTGGGCCTGGCGTTGCCGTTGCTTGTCGGGGCGCTGTTGCCGGGGGCGTTCGCCGGTGGGGGGACGCGGCGGTGGTTCGGGGGGCGCGGGGAGAGTCAGCGGGCGGAGGCGCAGGCGGCCAAGGACGCGGCGGCCGCGGCCTTCTACGAGCTCGACACGGCGCAGCGGGGGCTGCGGATCACCATGGAGACCATCACCGCCGTGGACGGGTCGCCGGAGGCGCGGCGGGCGGTCGAGCAGTTCGAGGCGCTGGGGCGGCGGATCGACGAGGTGTCGCACGGGTACATCTCGGCCGTGGACCGGGTCGATCTGGACCGGGAGGAGGTCGACGCCGGGAGCGCTCAGCGGGCCCGGGCGGAGCTCACCGCGGCGCGGGAGGAGCTGGAGCGGGTCAAGGGGGAGCTCGACCGGTTCGAGGCGGGGCTCGCGCCGTTGCTCGACCGGGCCGAGACGCAGCTGGCGCGGCTCGCGCCCGCTGTCGAGCGGGCTCGGCAGGCCTTGCGGGGGGCCAGTGACGCGCTGGATGCCGTACGGGGGAACGGGTTGCGGGCTGATGAGCTTGCCGCGCGGCTTGCTTCGCTCGGGCCCGAGTTGACGCGGCTCAATGAGGGGGCCGGACGGCATGGGGTCGGGGAAACGCTTCAGCGGGCCGATCGGGTCGTGCGGGACGCGGAGGCGGTGCGGGCCGAGGCCCTGCGGCTGCCGGAGCGGGCCGCGGAGATCGACAAGCGGCTCGTGTCGCTGCGGACCAGGGCCGAGGCGCTGGGGACGCGGGCCGAGGCCGTCGAGCCCGTGCTGTCCGAGCTGCGCCGGCGGTACTCCGCCGCCTGCTGGCAGGACCTTCAGCAGGTTCCGGAGCAGGCCGCCGAGGCCGTACGGCAGGCGCGGGAGCGGCTCGCGGAGGCCGCGGCGGCGCGGGCCGAGCAGCGGTGGCCGGACGTGACCGCCCTCCTGTCGACCGTACGCGCGCTGCTCGACACGACCGGGGAGGCCGTCTCCGCCGCCGGCGACCGGCTGCGGCGGCTCGACGCGGTCGCCAAGGACCCGAAGGCGGAGACGGACCGGGCCAGGTTCGCGGTGCGGGACGCGCAGCGGCTCGCGATGGACGGGCGCAGCCGGCCGGAGCCGCGGCACGCCCGTCCGCTCGACGAGGCCGTCGCGCGGATCGAGCGGGCCGTCGACGGGCTGGAGGGGCGCCATCCCGACTACTGGCACTTCCTGATGGAGCTGGAGGCGGTGCGGGACGCCGCCGGGAGCGTGGTCGCCGCCATTCGGGAGGAGCGGGGCGGTGGGAAGGGCCGCTGAGCCCGCCAGGCCGCTGAGCCCGCCGGGCCGCCAGGCCGCTGAGCCCGCTGGGCCGCCAGGCCGCTGAGCCCGTCGGGCCGTCGGGCCGTCGGGCCGTCGGGCCGTCGGGGCGGTGACGCTGTGACCCGGTGACCCGGTGACCCGGGAGGGGGCGCCGCTAGCCTTGTGCCATGCCTCGTTACGAATACCGCTGCCGCACCTGTGGTGACACCTTCGAGCTCAGCCGGCCCATGGCCGAGTCCTCCGACCCCGCCGCGTGCCCCGCCGGGCACGACGACACCGTGAAGCTGCTGTCGGCCGTGGCCGTCGGCGGGTCCGCGGCCTCCTCGCAGGCCCCCGCCGCCTCCGGTGGTGGCGGCTGCTGCGGCGGGGGCTGCTGCGGCTGAGATCAGCTGAGCGCCGCCGCGCGGAAGCGGCGGAGGATCTCCTCGCCCGCCGCCACGCCCCGCTCCGTGAGGACGTCGAGGTGGGGGGCGGTCCAGGCGCTGTCGGCGAGTTCGCCGTGGCCCGGGCGCCAGGCCCGGTCCGCGGCCAGCAGCAGATCCGCGTCGAGGAGCGAGTCGCCCGCCGCGAGGGTGAGCGCGGCGCCGGTGCGCCGGGCGACCTCGCGGACGGCGGCGCCCTTCGTGAGCGGCTTCGGCACCGCGTACACCTTGCGGCCCTGGAGCGAGACCGTCCAGCCGCGCTCGCCGGCCCAGGCGCCGAAGCGGTCCAGCCAGTCCTCCGGGAGCCGCTCCCGCTCGACGACGAGGTACGCGAAGAGGTCCTCGGCGACGCGGTGCTTGCGCACCCAGGAGAGGTCCGTCGTGGCGGTGAGGTAGGCGCGGATCTCGGAGAGCGGGGCGCACTCGTCGGCGAGCCTGCGGAGGACGGAGGCGTGCCAGTCGGCGTCGGTGACGCCGTCGACGAGGATGTGCCCGCCGTTGGCGCAGATGGCGTACTTCGGTGTGGCGCCCGGGAGTTGGATGCGCTCGTACTGCTTGCGCGTCCGGGTCGTGGTGGGTACGAAGACCGTCTCGGCGGTGAGCCGGGCGAGGAGTTCGGCGGCATCCTCCGTCATGTACGAGAGCGGCTTGGACTCGTGGACCTCGACGCACAGCAGCCGGGGCGCCTGCGCGTCCGGCATGCCGAGGGCGAGGGCCGCGGTCGAGTAGATGAGGGTGCGGTCGAGGTCGCTGGCGACCAGGGTGGTGGTGGAGGGCGCGTTCATCGGGACACCACCGCCTTCCCGTCGGCGCCTGTCGCACCCCTGGTGTACTGGGGGTGGATCAGGCCCACGCAGGTGTACGGGAGGCCGTCGACCTCCTCCACGGGGACGCCGCGCTGCTCCGCGAGGAGGCGGACGTGGGCGAGGTCGGCGCCGGCGCCGCGCTTCGCGAGGATCTTCCAGGGGACGCGGCGCAGCAGGACGCGGGTGGTCTCGCCGACGCCGGGCTTCACGAGGTTCACGTCGTGGATGCCGTACTCCTCGCTGATCCGCTCGACGGCCGCCCAGCCTTCCCAGGTGGGGGTGCGGTCGGCGCGGTCGGCGGCGAGGAGGTCCTTCACGTCGGTGTCGACGGTGTCGGCGACCTCGTCGAAGCGGGCCTCGACGGCGTCGAGGAAGGCATTCGAGACGTCGGCGCCGGTCAGGTCCCGGTAGAACTTGGCGCCGTGGAAGTCGTCCGCGCCGACCAGGTCGGAGCGGAGCACCGTACGCGATATCAGGCCGGAGACGGTGGAGTTGAGGCACGCGGACGGGATGAGGAAGTCCTCGCGGGTGCCGTACGTGCGAACGCAGGAGCCGGGGTCGGCGAGGACCGCGATCTCCGGGTCGAAGCCGGCGAACTCCTCCGACTCGCGCAGGGCGGCGGCGAGTTCGCGGGTGATGGCGCCCTTGCCGGTCCAGCCGTCGACGAAGACGACGTCGGCCGGGTCGTGGTGGGCGGCGAGCCAGCGCAGCGCGTTGGCGTCGATGCCGCGGCCGCGGACGATCGAGACGGCGTAGTGCGGCAGGTCGAGGCCGTGGCGGTGGAGCGCCCAGCGGCGCATCAGGACGCCGACGGGGGTGCCGGCGCGGGCGAGGGAGACGAGGACCGGACGGCGGCCGTTCTTCTCGGCGAGGACGGTCTCGGTGACGGTGCCGACCGCGTGGGCGATGCGGGCGGCGGAGGCCTCCAGGGCGCTGTGGAAGAGCTCCTGGTAGCGGGCGCTCGGCTGGTACTCGACGGGCAGCGACTCGGCGTAGTGCGCGCCGCCGCGCTGGATGGCTTCCTCGCGTTCCTCGGTGGGCGCCTCCAGCTCGACGTCCGAGAGGTCCTGGAGCAGCCAGCCGACCTCCTCGGGGGCGTACGAGGAGAAGGCGGGGCCGCGGAGGGGCTCGGGCAGCATGGAGCTCCTTTCGGGAGCTTCGGTGAGGTCGGGAGCTTCGGTGAGGGTCGCGGCCACCGGCGCCATGGCCGCCTGCGCCTGCGGTTGCGGCTGCGGCTGCGGCTGCGGCTGCGGTGCGTAGGCGGGGACGACGGCCAGGGCGACGCGCGGTACGTGCGCGGCGAGCTGGGCGAGCAGGCCGTCGGGGGCGTGCAGTGCGGGGGTGTCGGCGGCCGAGTCGACGACCGCGACGACGGCGTCGAAGCCGCCGCCCGCGACGTTGTAGGCGTAGCGCTCGCCGGGGCCGTCGGCCGGGTCGTCGTGGGCGGGGAAGACGAGCCGGGTGCGGATGGCGTAGCCGGGGTCGTCGACGGCGAGGACGGGCGAGCGGGTGGTCGTGGAGTACCGGACGTCGAGCCCCGCGTCCTCCAGCGCGCCGGCGAGCCGCAGCGGCGCGTACATCAGCTCCTCGAACCCGAGGACGAGGATCCGGGGCGCGCGCTCGGCGCCGCCGTCCGACGCGCCGCTGCCGTCCGCCGCACCTGCGGTGACCGCCTCGGCGACCGCCTTCGTCATCGCCGGCAGCGCCGCCTCGAGCCGGGCCCGATGCCCGGGCGTGAACCCGTGCCGGCCCCCGTCGGGGACCTCCGCGGGCCAGTCGAGGGGGATGCGGGTGACGGTGGGGGTGTGGGCGGGGGCGGGGGTGTGGGTGTGGGTGGGGGGGGGGGTCGTCGTGGGCGCGGCCTGCGCCGTGGGCGCGCCGAACTCGGCGGGCACGGCAGGCGCCGCAGGCACGCCCTGCGCGCCAGGCGCACCCTGCATGGCAGGCACGCCTTGCGCGGCTGGCGCGGCCTGCACATCCGGCTCGGCAGGCGCCGCGGGCGCGGCCTGCACCGTGGGCGCACCGACCTCGCCGGGCGCGTCCGGCGCCGCAGACACGCCCTGCGCCGCAGGCACATCCGGCGTGGCAGGCACTGCGGGCACGGCCTGCACCGTGGGCGCGCCGAACTCGGCGGGCACGGCAGGCGCCGCAGGCACGCCCTGCGCCGCAGACACGTCCGGCTCGGCAGGCGCCGTGGGCGCGGCCTGCACATCCGGCGCGGCCTGCGCCGCAGGCACACCCTGCGCCGTGGGCGCGGGCCGTTCGGCGGACGCGTCGAAAGGGGTGGACGTAGCGGGCACGGTCGGTGCGGCGGCTGGGGAGGGGGTGGTCGAGGGCTTCCCGTGGGGGCGGGGTGTGGAGGGGCTCTCGTGGCGGGCCACCAGCGCCTGGCCCTTCTCCAGGACGTCTTCCGGGAGGGTGACGGTGCCGGCGGCCAGGGAGAGGAGGTCCACGCGGGCGCCCAGTTCGGCGGCGAAGGCGGTGAGGCGGTCGCGGTCGGCGGGGGCGCGCATGTCGACGAGGGCGACGACGACGTACCGGTCGCGGGGGTAGCGCTCGTGGAGGCCGCGGATGGTGTTGAGGACGGTGTTGCCGGTGGAGAACTCGTCGTCGACGAGGACCAGCGGGCCCTTGCCCGCCAGCAGCTCCGGGTCCTCGGGGAGCAGCAGGTGCGAGGTGGCGTGGGAGTGGGACTCCTCGAAGCCGCCCGCGGTGGCGACGCCGGGGACGGGGCGGCGGGTGGAGTGGAGGTACGGGGCGGTGCCGAGGCCGTCGGCGACGGCGTGGCCCAGGGCGGTGGCGGTCTCCGCGTAGCCGAGGACGACGGCCCGCTCCGCCTCCTCCGCGCCGAGGAGCTCGCGGACGCGCAGGCCGAGGCCGAGGCCGGAGCCGTACACCACGGAGGGGTGCTGCGGCACGTGCTTGCCGAGCACGCTGGAGACGAGCAGGTGGGCGCGCTTGGGGTTGCGGCGCAGGGCGAGGCCCAAGAGGGCCGGCAGCTCCTCGTCGCCGATCAGTTCGACGCCGAGCCGCTCCGCGACCCACGTTCCGGTCCACACCACGTCGCCGCAGTCCTTTCGTCAGCCGGCCAGGCCGGCGGTGAGCAGTTCCACGAAGCCGACGTTCTCGCGGGCGACGCCGAAGGCGTCCGCGCGCAGCAGGGTGCGCTCGGCCCAGGCCCGGTGCGGCTTCACTTCGTTCATCTTGTTCGTGTAGGCGGAGCGCAGCACTCCGCCGCCGTCCCGCTCGGGACGGAGGATGTCCTGGGCGTCGCTCCACTCCTCGTGGCTGACCACGGACAGGGCGTGGACGGGCACCACGTGGGTGGGGTGGATGCAGGTCTTGCCGAGGAGGCCGTTGGCGCGGTCGAGCTCGATCTCGCGGAGCAGGCCGTCCATGTCGTGCTCGATGAGGGCGGTGCGCAGGTCCTCGGCGCGGCCCTCCAGGAAGGGGCTGCGGCGCAGCTGGGGCTTGAACATGCGCTCGCCGGGGCGGAAGTACTCCCAGACGGGGCCGGTGATGGTGAAGCCGGTGCCGTCGGCGCGGCCGAGGACGTTGACGACGTCGGCGATGACGTTCGCGACGACCTTGACGTCGTAGGCGGTCATGTCGGGCGAGCGGCGGAGCCCGTACGCGGAGCAGAAGTCGGTGACGCCGAGGCGGAGGGCGAGGACGTGGTCGCGGTACTTGTCGGTGATGGCGGCGATGCCGGCGAGGGTCTCGGCCCGGGTCTCCAGGTGGAGCAGCTCGGGGGACTCCAGGACGGGCATGGCGTAGAGGCGGCGGCCGGCGATGCGCTCGGCCTGGGTGAGCGCTTCGAGGAAGGCGGCGCCGCGCGTCTCGGTGAACTTGGGCAGGACGAATCCGGACAGCAGGCGCACGGTGTCGCCGAGGCGGGTGGTGAGGTCGGTGATCTGGCGGGGGTCGCGGACCCGGATGAAGAGCAGGGGCACGCCCGGGCCTTCGGCGGGGCGCGCTCCGGATCCGTCGCCGGTGCCTTTGCCGGTGCCCCTGCCAGAGCCTTCGCCGGGGCCTTCGCCGAAGCCACCGCCAGAGCCCTTGCCGGAGCCTGCGCCGGAGCCGCCGCCAGAACCCTCGCCAGGGCCTTCGCCGGAGCCGCCACCAGGACCCTCGCCAGGGCCTTCGCCGGAGCCGCCACCAGGGCCCCCGTCAGAGCCCTCGCCGGAGCCACCGCCAGAGCCCTCGCCGGAGCCGCCACCAGGGCCCTCGCCGGAGCCGCCACCAGGACCCTCGCCGGGGCCCTCGCCGGAACGCCGTCCGTCCGGACCGTCGCCCGCCTCCGGGGCCTCGTCCGCCAGGCGGCGGAACTCCCGGACCAGGTTGGCCTCGCCGGCCTCGACGTCTCCGTCGCCGATCGAGTCCTCCAGGCAGAGGACCATGGACACGACGCCCCGGGCGGCCTGCTTGCGGATCGCGTCGGCGAGCCGGGGCCGGGTGGCGGGGCTGTAGAGCGTGGCGCCGAGGGCGACCGCGAGTGTGCCGGCGGGCGAGTCGGCGGTGAACTCGACCGGCTCGCGGTGGAACAGCCCGCTCCGCACGGCGGACGGGATGTGCCCGAAATGACGCATATAAGTCCCCGTCTGGTTTCCTTGGCCGGATGACACGTGGCCGGTAATAGTACGTAGGTGCGGGTGTCCGTAGTTCCCACCGCTCATGAAATCCAGGTAACCCGTCCCCGTCGGGTCCCTTCCCTACACCGGATTCCGACAGGCGTACGACCCCTGTACGGCCCCGGTACGCCCCCGGTACGCCACCGGTTCCGCGACCCGTGGCGCCCCCGCGTTGTCCCCCGGTCGGACAGGAGGGCAGGATGGCCGTCATGACGCACGCGATGCTGAAGGGCTCCAACGTCCCTCTCGACACCGCGGCCGTACGGGCCGTGCTCCGCTGGACCCCGGGCCCCGGGGTCCCCGACGTGGACGCCTCGGCCCTGGTCCTCGGTCCCGACGGGCGAGTCCGCTCCGACGAGGACTTCGTCTTCTACAACCAGCCGCGCCACCCCTCGGGCCTGGTGCGGCGGCTGCCGAAGAAGCGGGTGGCCGAGGGGCTGACGGACACGGTCGAGGCCGATCTCGGGGCGCTCGACGCCGCCGTCGACCGGGTGGTGCTCGCCGCCTCCTCGGACGGCGGCACCTTCCGCGCGGTCACCGACCTGCGGATCTTCCTGTACGACGCCACGGCCGCGCCCGACCGGGAGCCGCTGGCGCGCTTCGACGTGACGGCGGAGACCGGCGAGGAGACCGCGGTCATCTGCGGCGAGCTGTACCGCCGGGGCGACGGGTGGAAGTTCCGGGCGGTCGGGCAGGGCTATCCGACCGGTCTGGTGGGCCTGGCGACGGACTTCGGCATCTCGGTCGACGAGGAGCCCGAGGCCGCCGCGGACACGCCCACCGACACCCCCGTCGCCGACACCCCCGTCGACGATGCCTCCACCGACGGCTCGCTCGCCGAGACCGCGCTCGTCGACTCCTCCGCCGCCTCCGGAGCCGGCGCGGGAGCCGGTACGGGCTCCGCCCCGGACCCGGACCTGGACGCGACCGTCGTCCACGCCCCCGTACCGCGCTCGCCGCAGCCGCCGCCGATGCCGCCCGCCCCGCCGGTGCCGCCGATGCCCGAGGGGCAGCCCGCGTACGGCTACCCGCAGCCGGTGTACGCCGGGCACGGCGGGCAGGGCGGGCCCGAGCCCGTCGTGGAGTTCCGGATGCCGCCGATGGGGCCGCAGTTCCAGCGCTCCTGACCCGGGAGCCGGGGGGCCGCCGTCAGGTCTTGGACTTGTAGCCGCGGCCCCACTGGAGTCCCCAGCCGTACAGCCGGTCCAGCTCGGCCTGGAAGCCGTAGACGAACCTCACCTCGCGCCGGACGAGCAGCTCGTCCTTGCTGTTGTCCACCGAGAAGACGGCGCAGGAGCGGGCCTGCGGGGCGCGCTCGTCGAGGTCGATCTCGATGCGCGGGCCGTTGCTCGGATAGAGCGTGATCTTGGCGTGCGTGCGGTCGAAGGCCGGGGTCTGGTCGTAGATGTACGCGAAGAACAACAGCCGCTTGATCTCGTCCTTGTGGTCGAGGTTGACGAAGATCGTCTCACCGGAGGGCGCGCCGAAGCGGTCGTCGCCGCTGAGCTTCACGTACGGGGCGGTGTTGAGGTCGCCGAAGAAGCCGCCGAGCGGCTGTACGACGCCCTTGCTGCCGTCCTTGAGCTCGTAGAGGCAGCCGAGGTCGAGGTCGACGTTGACCATGCCCTGGGTGTGGGCCTGCACGACCTCGGGCTTGAAGAACTGGGCCGGGTTGCGCAGCAGCCGGCCGCTCTGCCGGGAGCGGCCCTCGATGTCGGAGGTGCGCATCCGCCAGGAGAGGTTGACCCTGAGGTTGCCGGTGGCGCCGCCCTGGCGGGCCAGCGAGACCTGGGGGCGGCGCCTGGTCAGGTCGATGGTGTGGGACGTACCCACCCCCGTGTCGAAGGACGCCGCGCGCCCCGGAATCAGGTTGTCCCAGAAGGCCATCGGGCCCCCACCCCCATATCGCTCGCCTTGCCCGGCTGTCACGCGCCTGCGGGGCGACCGGACGAGCCGGCCGCCCCGCAGGGAAGCGTTCCTCATTGTCCCCGGTGTCACACCCCGTGGCCGGGCGCACACCCGGGTGCAGGGTGTCACACCCCGGAGCTCACCTCGGCCTTGTCGTCCGAGGAGCCGGAGCCGCCCTCGGCCGCCGCCAGCGCGCGGTTGCGGCGGACGGAGGACCAGAAGGACCAGGCGATCAGCGCGACGCCGATGCCTCCGGTGACGATCTCGGGAATCTCGTACTGGATGGTGATCATGAGGACCACGGCCAGGGCGCCGATCGCGTAGTGCGCGCCGTGCTCCAGGTACACGTAGTCGTCCAGGGTGCCCTGGCGGACCAGGTAGACCGTGAGCGACCGGACGTACATGGCGCCGACGCCGAGGCCGAGCGCCATCAGCACGATGTCGTTGGTGATGGCGAAGGCGCCGATGACGCCGTCGAAGGAGAAGGAGGCGTCGAGGACCTCCAGGTAGAGGAACATGAAGAAGGCGGCCTTGCCGGCGAGCTGGACCGCGGAGACCTTCTTGCCGCTGCGCTTGGCGGCTTCCTCGGCCTCGTGCTCGCGCTCCTCTTCCTCCTCCAGCTTGTTCTCGAAGTAGCCGGAGAGACCGCCGACGACGAGGTACGTGATGAGGCCGGCGATGCCGGAGATGAGGACCGTCTGCGCCTTGTCGACGTGGGCGCCGCCGTGCTGGTGGGCGTGGGTCGCGAAGGTCATCGAGGTGACGAGCAGGACGATCAGCGCGATGCAGACCGACAGCATGTCGACCTTGCCGAGCTTGGCCAGCGGGCGCTCGATCCAGCGCAGCCACTGGATGTCACGGTCCTCGAAGATGAAGTCGAGGAAGATCATGAGGAGGAACATGCCACCGAAGGCCGCGATCGACGGGTGCGCGTCGGTGACCAGTTCCTGGTATCGGTCGGCGTCGTTGAGCGCCAGGTCGACGGCGTCGATCGGACCGATCTTGGCGCTGATCGCCACGATCACGACGGGGAAGACCAGTCGCATTCCGAAGACGGCGATGAGAATGCCGATGGTGAGGAAGATCTTCTGCCAGAAGGCATTCATCTTCTTCAGGATGCCGGCGTTGACGACCGCGTTGTCGAAGGAGAGCGAGATCTCGAGGATGCACAGGATCGCGACGATCCCGAACGCCTCCCACCCCCCGTAGAACACCGCGGCGACCAGGCCGAGCGCGGTGATCGCGAACGACCAGCCGAAGGTTTTCAGAAGCACTGCCTACCCCATTGTGTGATAACGCGGCTTTACGAAACGTTGACCCCGAAGTCTAGAGCGATGCCGCGCAGTCCGGACGCGTACCCCTGACCGACCGCGCGGAACTTCCATTCGCCGTTGTAGCGGTAGAGCTCGCCGAAGATCATCGCGGTCTCGGTGGAGGCGTCCTCGGAGAGGTCGTAGCGGGCCAGTTCCTGACCGTCCGCCTGGTTCACCACGCGGATGAAGGCGTTGCTGACCTGGCCGAAGGTCTGGCCGCGGTTGTCCGCGTCGTGGATGGAGACCGGAAAGACGATCTTGTCGCACTGGAGCGGGACGCGCGTGAGGTCGATGATCAGCGACTCGTCGTCGCCGTCGCCCTCTCCCGTGAGGTTGTCACCGGTGTGCTCGACCGAACCCTCGGGGCTGCGCAGCTGGTTGTAGAAGACGAAGTATTCGTCACCGAGCACCCGGCCGGCCTGGCACATCAGCGCGCTGGCGTCGAGGTCGAAGTCGGCTCCGGTGGTGGACCGCGCGTCCCAGCCGAGGCCCACGAGGACCTTGGTGAGGTTGGGTGCGGCCTTGGAGAGGGAGACGTTGCCTCCCTTGGCGAGTGTGACGCCCATGGTGTTCGGTTCCTCCCCGGTGGATGCTGCTGCCATGAGGCACGTCCGGCGCCGCACGAGGTGCGGCGCCGGACGTGTGCGAGCGGGCTCGGCTCAGACGTTGACGCCGAAGTCCTGCGCGATGCCGCGCAGGCCCGAGGCGTAACCCTGGCCGACCGCGCGGAACTTCCACTCCGCGCCGTGGCGGTACAGCTCGCCGAAGACCATGGCGGTCTCGGTCGAGGCGTCCTCGGAGAGGTCGTACCGCGCGATCTCGGCGCCGCCGGCCTGGTTCACGACGCGGATGAACGCGTTGCGCACCTGGCCGAAGGACTGCTGGCGGTTCTCGGCGTCGTAGATGGACACCGGGAAGACGATCTTGGCCACGTCGGCAGGCACGCCGGCGAGGTTGACCTTGACCTGCTCGTCGTCGCCCTCGCCCTCACCGGTGAGGTTGTCACCGGTGTGCTCGACGGAACCGTCGGCGCTCTTGAGGTTGTTGAAGAAGACGAAGTCCTGGTCGTTGCGCACCTTGCCGGCCTCGCTCACCAGGATGGCGCTGGCGTCGAGGTCGAAGTCCGTACCGGTGGTGGTGCGGACGTCCCAGCCCAGACCGACGGTCACGGCGGTGAGGCCAGGGGCCTCCTTGGTCAGCGAGACGTTGCCGCCCTTGCTGAGGCTGACTCCCACGAGTCCCTCCATCATTGGTTTCCAGGGGCAGCGCCCCCGGTCGTGCGTTGGCATCGGATCAACGACTGGATCCTAGTGACGGGTTCCCAGTCGAAACAGGCGATTCGCCCGGGGAATCGGGGGATGTCGGTTCGCGTCGCCGATTCCGGGGCCGCCCCGGCGGGCTCAGAGGGTTCCGAGCGCCTTCACGTACGCGTCGAGGTCACGGGCGTCCGGCAGGGCGTTGACGACCGTCCAGCGGACGACGCCCTCCTTGTCGATGATGAAGGTGCCGCGGACGGCGCAGCCCTTGTCCTCGTCGAAGACGCCGTAGGCGCGGGAGGCCTCGCCGTGCTTCCAGAAGTCGGAGAGCAGCGGGTACTCCAGGCCCTCCTGCTCGGCGAAGATCCGCAGGGTGTGGATGGAGTCGTTGGAGACCGCGAGCAGCTGGGTGTCGTCGTTGACGAACGTCGGCAGGTTGTCGCGGAGCTCGCACAGCTCGCCCGTGCAGACGCCGGTGAAGGCGAAGGGGTAGAAGAGCAGGACGACGTTCTTCTCACCGTGGAAGTCGGAGAGCCTCACGGTACGGCCGTGGTTGTCCTTGAGCTCGAAATCGGGGGCCTTGGTGCCGACCTCGATCGCCATCGCGTACGCATCCCTTCGAAGGGGCCCGGCCTCTGGGCCGAACCGGTGAACCCCACCCTACGGCCTGGCCGGCGGGCCCCCGGGGCGCGGTCGGGTCCGGGCGCGTACGCGGGTGCGGACGCGGGTGCGGGGAAGCCCCCGCCGTGGTGACGGCGGGGGCTTCGCGCAGCAGGGGGATCAGCGCTTGGGAGCGGCCAGGCGGGTGCCCGTCCAGTCCTTGGCGACGCTGATGCTCTTGGTCTGGGAGAGACCAGCGGTCTGCGCGGCATCGTTGATGTCGGACGGCTCGATGTAGCCGTCACGGCCGGTCTTCGGCGTCAGCAACCAGATGTTGCCTCCGTCCTCCAGCAGACCGATGCTGTCCACCAGCGAGTCGGTGAGATCACCGTCCTCGTCACGGAACCAGAGGACGACGGCGTCGGCGACGTCGTCGTAGTCCTCGTCCACGAGCTCCTGGCCGATGGTGGACTCGATGCCTTCACGGAGATCCTGGTCGACGTCGTCGTCGTAGCCGATCTCCTGGACCACCTGTCCGGGCTCGAACCCCAGCCTCGCCGCCGGGTTGGTCCGCTCCTCCGCGTGGTCCGCGGTCGCGCTCACGGCTTGCCTCCTGATCATGTAACGGAAAATGCTCGGGCCGCACGTACGCGCGGCGCTGGCCGTAGTCCACACGTGACGGGGCGGATCGCGCAAGTACCCGGCCGTGGAGACCGCCGAAACGGTGACGTTTGGGGCCGTCTCACCGCAACTTCCGGCGACTTTCGACAGCGCTCCGTGATCAGGGGTACGCGATTCGTCCCGCTTCGCGGGTTTCTGCGGTTTCAGTCTGCCGAACGCATTGCCGGAACGCATGCGCGGATTGAGCGTAAGGTTGCGATTTGACCACACCGCTCGCGCGGGGAGGGCGCGCGGAGGATTACCTCTCGGTAAAGATGACGGGTGCCGCGAGCCGGGTACACGATGGACGTCCCCGGCCTCGGACATCCCGGCCTCAACGGGGCTCCCCTCCCTCGTGGGGCTCCCCCCGACCAGCGAAGGAACAGCGTGGCTCCCGGATCCGACCGCAACCCGATCATCATTGGCGGCCTTCCCAGCCAGGTCCCGGACTTCGACCCGGAAGAGACCCAGGAGTGGCTCGACTCCCTCGACGCGGCCGTCGACGAGCGGGGCCGCGAGCGGGCCCGCTACCTGATGCTCCGGCTGATCGAGCGCGCCCGCGAGAAGCGGGTGGCCGTGCCCGAGATGCGGAGCACGGACTACGTCAACACCATCGCCACCAAGGACGAGCCCTTCTTCCCCGGCAACGAGGAGATCGAGCGCAAGGTCCTCAACGCCACCCGGTGGAACGCGGCCGTGATGGTCTCGCGCGCCCAGCGCCCGGGCATCGGCGTCGGCGGCCACATCGCCACCTTCGCCTCCTCCGCCTCCCTCTACGACGTGGGCTTCAACCACTTCTTCCGGGGCAAGGACGAGGGCGACGGCGGCGACCAGATCTTCTTCCAGGGCCACGCCTCCCCCGGCATCTACGCCCGCGCCTTCCTCCTGGACCGGCTGACCGCGACCCAGCTCGACGGCTTCCGCCAGGAGAAGTCGAAGTACCCGAACGGGCTGTCGTCGTATCCGCACCCGCGGCTGATGCCGGACTTCTGGGAGTTCCCGACGGTGTCGATGGGCCTCGGCCCGCTCGGCGCGATCTACCAGGCCCGGATGAACCGGTACATGGAGGCGCGCGGGATCGCCGACACCTCGAAGTCGCACGTGTGGGCCTTCCTCGGCGACGGCGAGATGGACGAGGTCGAGTCGCTCGGCCAGCTCTCCATCGCGGCCCGGGAGGGCCTCGACAACCTCACCTTCGTCGTCAACTGCAACCTCCAGCGGCTCGACGGCCCGGTCCGCGGCAACGGCAAGATCATCCAGGAGCTGGAGTCGATCTTCCGGGGCAACGGCTGGAACGTCATCAAGCTCATCTGGGACCGCTCCTGGGACCCGCTGCTCGCCCAGGACCGCGACGGCATCCTGGTCAACCGGCTGAACACCACGCCGGACGGCCAGTTCCAGACGTACGCGACGGAGACCGGCGCGTACATCCGCGACCACTTCTTCGGCGACGACCACCGGCTGCGGGCGATGGTCGAGTCCATGTCGGACCAGCAGATCCTCCACCTGGGGCGCGGCGGCCACGACCACAAGAAGATCTACGCGGCCTACGCGGCGGCCAAGGCGCACAAGGGCCAGCCGACGGTGATCCTGGCCCAGACCGTCAAGGGCTGGACCCTCGGCCCCAACTTCGAGGGCCGCAACGCCACCCACCAGATGAAGAAGCTGACGGTCGACGACCTCAAGCGCTTCCGCGACCGGCTGCACATCCCGGTGACCGACAAGGAGCTGGAGTCCGGCCTGCCGCCGTACTACCACCCGGGCCGGGACTCCGAGGAGATCCAGTACATGCACGACCGCCGCAACGGGCTCGGCGGCTACGTGCCGACCCGCGTGGTGCGGTCGAGGCCGCTGGCGCTGCCGGACGACAAGACCTACGCGGCGGTCCGCAAGGGCTCGGGCCAGCAGTCGATCGCCACCACCATGGCCTTCGTCCGGCTGCTCAAGGACCTGATGCGGGACAAGGAGATCGGCAAGCGCTTCGTGCTGATCGCGCCGGACGAGTACCGCACCTTCGGCATGGACTCCTTCTTCCCGAGCGCCAAGATCTACAACCCGCTCGGGCAGCAGTACGAGGCGGTGGACCGCGAACTCCTCCTCGCCTACAAGGAGTCCCCGACCGGCCAGATGCTGCACGACGGCATCTCCGAGGCCGGCTGCACGGCCTCGCTGATCGCCGCCGGCTCGGCCTACGCCACCCACGGCGAGCCGCTGATCCCGGTCTACGTCTTCTACTCGATGTTCGGTTTCCAGCGGACCGGCGACCAGTTCTGGCAGATGGCCGACCAGCTCGCCCGCGGCTTCGTCCTCGGCGCCACGGCCGGCCGCACCACGCTGACCGGCGAGGGCCTCCAGCACGCCGACGGTCACTCGCACCTCCTCGCTTCGACGAACCCGGCCTGCATCGCCTACGACCCGGCCTTCGGTTTCGAGATCGCGCACATCGTCAAGGACGGTCTGCGCCGGATGTACGGCCCCCAGGCGGAGGACGTCTTCTACTACCTGACGGTCTACAACGAGCCCATCCAGCACCCGGCCGAGCCGGACGACGTGGACGTGGAGGGCATCCTCCAGGGCATCCACCGCTACAAGCGGGCCGAGGCCGGCACGATCCCCGCGCAGATCATGGCCTCCGGCGTCGCCGTCCCGTGGGCGGTCGAGGCGCAGCGGATCCTCGCCGAGGAGTGGAACGTCAAGGCCGACGTCTGGTCCGCGACCTCCTGGAACGAGCTGCGCCGCGAGGCCGTGGCGGTCGAGGAGCACAACCTGCTCCACCCGGACGAGGAGCAGCGCGTGCCGTACGTCACCCGCAAGCTCCAGGCCGCCGAAGGCCCCTTCGTGGCGGTCTCGGACTGGATGCGCTCGGTGCCGGACCAGATCGCCCGCTGGGTCCCCGGCCCGTACACCTCCCTCGGCGCGGACGGTTTCGGTTTCGCGGACACCCGGGGCGCCGCCCGCCGGTACTTCCACATCGACGCCCAGTCGGTCGTGCTCGCGGTGCTGACCGAGCTGGCCCGCGACGGCAAGGTGGACCGCGCGGTCCTGAAGCAGGCGGTGGACCGCTACCAGCTCCTGGACGTGGCCGCCGCCGACCCGGGCCCCGCGGGCGGCGACGCCTGACGGGCAGTGGCGGGGCGTAGCACCTGGTGAGGGCGGTGGGACCGGCGGGTCCCGCCGCCCTTCGCCGTCCCCGGCATTCCTTACGATGCCTCGTATGTCCGTGAAGAAGGAGCGCCCCCCGCAGGTCCGCTGGGAAGAGCGCACCCAGACCCCGCTGCTCGTGATGGCGGTGGCCTTCGGCATCGCCTACGCCGTGCCGATCGTCGCGCCGGACGCCGAGCCGTGGCTGCTCCGGCTGTGCCACTACGTGGAGTGGGCGGTGTGGGGCGCCTTCGCGGTGGACTACGCCGTCCGGCTCGCGCTCGCCTCGTCCCGCTGGGCCTTCGTCCGCTCCCACCCCCTCGATCTGCTCGCGGTGCTGCTGCCGCTGGTGCAGCCGCTGCGGCTGCTGCGTCTGGTCGCCACCCTCCTCCTCGTGGGCCGGCGGGCCCGGATGGCCCCGCAGATCACGCTCACCACCTATGTGGCGGGCGCGGTGACCGGGCTGATGATGTTCGGCTCGCTGGCGGTGCTGCACGTCGAGCGGGACGCGCCGGACGGCAACATCAAGACCCTCGGCGACGCCGTGTGGTGGTCGTTCACCACGATGACGACGGTCGGGTACGGCGACCACGCGCCGAAGACGGGGCTCGGGCGGGTGCTCGCGGTCGGGCTGATGCTCTCGGGCATCGCCCTGCTGGGTGTGGTGACCGCGAACATCGCGGCCTGGTTCATCTCCCGCTTCGACCGCGACGACGCGCTGGAGCGCCGCCAGACGGAGCTCCTGGAGACCCTCACCCGGGAGGTCCGCGAGCTGCGCGCCGAGGTCGCCCGCCTCTCGGACCCGGTGCCGCGCCAGGCGGCCGCGGGTCCGGAGGGCGTACCGGAGGACGTACCGGACGGGGTGCCGGCGTCGGGTGGTCCTACCGCTCCCAGAGTTTGAAGGCTCTGACCTCGTAGGGGGTCTGCGGGGCCCAGGTGCCCCGGCCCGGGTAGGTCTCGAACTCGCCCGTCTCCGCGCACTCCGCCGACTGGTACGCGGTGACCGGCCGGCCGGTGCGGACGGCCAGGGACTGGGCCGAGGCCCCGGCCGGGAGGGCCACGCAGCTGTCGAGGTCCGTCGTCGCCAGTTCGTACGTCCACGGCCGGCCCTTGAAGTCGGGCTTCGGCCAGAGGCAGAGCCGCCCGGGCCCGCACGCCCCCAGCGTGGTCCCGCCCGCCCGTGCCGCCGATGCCGCTGGTGCGGCCGGGGCCGCCGGTGCCGCCGGTGCCGCCGGAGCGGCCGCGGCCGGGAGGGTGGCCAGGAGCAGGGCCGCCAGCCCGGTGAGCACGGCCATCGCCTTTGCGTTCATGCAGATCATCCCCCATGTCGTTACTCTCTGTAATCACGAGCATGGAGGAAGTGACCCTCCGAACGGAAGAGGGGCCGCCCCCGTTCCTTCGAACGGGTGACGGCCCCCTGGGGAACCTCAGGGTCCCCTGTGGATCAGATGTGTCCGCCGCCCATGCCCGCCTGCGCGTTCGCGCCGCGCTTGGTGAGGGTGGCGACCAGGGCCGCGACCACCGCGACGACACCGGCGACGGTGAAGGCGAGGCCCATGCCCTGGAGGAAGGTGTCGTGGATGACGTCGGTGATCTTGGCGAAGAGGTCCGGCGTCATGCCGGGCGCCTTCGCCATCGCCTCCGGGGCCACACCGAACTCGGCGGCCTCCTCCAGGCGCGGGTCGACCGGGACCGGGATGCCGGCCTCCTTCCAGTTCTCCGCGAAGGAGCCGGCGACCTTGGAGGACATGACCGCGCCGAGCACCGCGGTGCCGAGCGCGCCGCCGACCTGCATGGCGGCCTGCTGGAGACCGCCGGCGACACCGGAGAGCTCCAGCGGCGCGTTGCCGACGATGACCTCGGTGGCGCCGACCATGACCGGGGCGAGGCCCAGGCCGAGGAGGGCGAACCACAGGGACATCGTCAGCGTGCTCGTCCCGGCCGAGAGCGAGATCATGCCGAACATCGCGGCGGCCGTGCAGACCATGCCGCCGACGAGCGGCACCCGCGGGCCGAACTTGGTGATGAGCGCGCCCGCCAGCGGCGAGGAGACGATCATCATCGCGGTCAGCGGGAGCAGCCGCAGACCGGCGTCGATCGGGCCGAGGCCCTTCACGCCCTGGAGGTAGAAGGTCACGAAGAAGAGGCCGCCCATGAAGGCGAAGGCCATCAGGACCATCAGCACCACACCGGCCGACAGCGGCACGGAGCGGAACATGCCGAGCGGGATGAGCGGCTCCCTGACCTTCGTCTCCCAGACCGCGAAGACGGCGAAGAGGACGACCGAGCCGATCAGGCAGCCCCAGGTGTTGCCGCTGGCCCAGCCCCAGTCCGCGCCGGCCTTGATGAGGCTCCAGACGAGCAGGCCCATCGCGCCGGAGAGCAGCGCGATGCCGAGGAGGTCGAAGGAGCGCGGCGCGTTCTCGGCGCGGTGGTCCTTGAGGATCAGCAGGCCGAGGGCGAGGGCGAGGACGCCGACCGGCACGTTGATGAAGAAGACGGACTGCCAGCTGACGTGCTCGACGAGGAAGCCGCCGAGGATCGGGCCGCCCGCCGTGGAGGCGCCGATGACCATGCCCCAGATGCCGATCGCCATGTTCAGCTTCTCGGCGGGGAAGGTCGCGCGGAGCAGGCCGAGCGCGGCCGGCATCAGCAGGGCGCCGAAGAGGCCCTGGAGGACGCGGAAGGCGATGACGGCGGCGATCGAGTCGGAGAGGCCGATGGCGCCCGACGCGGCGGCGAAGCCGGCGATGCCGATGAGGAAGGTCTGGCGGTGGCCGAAGCGGTCGCCGAGCTTGCCGGCGGTGATCAGGGCGACGGCGAGCGCGAGCAGATAGCCGTTGGTGATCCACTGGAGCTGGTCCAGGGAGGCGCCGAGATCGGCCTGGATGGCCGGGTTGGCGATGGCGACGATCGTGCCGTCGAGGGCGACCATCATCACGCCCGCCGCGACGGCGAACAGAGTCAGCCAGGGGTGGCCGCGCAGGCCCTTCGCCGGGACCGGACCAGGCTCCCGGGCGCCCCCCTGGCCCTGCGGGGCCTTTTCCACTGTGGTCTGACTAGTCATGGAAACGAAGGCTAGTGACAGTCACTGACAATTGACAAAGCGATTCATGCGTCGGTAACTGTCACGTAGCTCACAGGTACGCTGATCAGGGAGAAGCTCCCGTAATCGACCGAAAAGAGACTCAGTTGACCGTGTCCGCGCCCGGCCTGCGTGAGCGGAAGAAACAGCGCACCCGCGACGCGCTCATCAAGGTCGCCCTGGAGCTCTTCACCACCCAGGGGTACGAGCGGACCACCGTCGACGAGATCGTCGAGGCGGTGGAGGTCTCGCAGCGCACCTTCTTCCGCTACTTCGCCTCCAAGGAGGAGGTCGCCTTCGCCCTCCAGCGGATCGTCGAGGAGGAGTTCGTCCGGGCGCTGGCCGCGCGCCCGCCCGAGGAGGGGCCCTTCGACGCGATGCGCAACGCCGTCCTCGCCTCCTGGGACGGGGTGGGCGACGCGATCCACGAGGTCGTCCCCGTCGAGCTGTACCTGAGCACCTTCCTGATGATCGAGTCGACGCCGGCGCTGCTCGCCGCGCACCTGCGCAGGTCGAGCGAGATGGAGGAGACCGTCGCCCGGCTCGTCGCCCGCCGCGAGGGGCTCGACGTGGACGCCGATCCGCGGCCCCGGATCGCCGTGGCCGCCTTCTGCGGCGTGATGCGCGTCACGGGGCAGATGTGGGGCAAGGGGACGGACCGCACCCTGGAGGCCATCCGCGCCCTCACCGAGCGGTACCTCGACCACCTCGGCCCCGCCCTGTCCCTGCACTGGCGGTAGCCCCGTACGCGAGGCCGGCGCGGCCCCGTGCGCAGCGCTGACGCGAGCCCGGGCGGAGGGGCACGCCCGGGCCGCCCCCGCCCGGTCCGTCATCTCGGCCGTCTAGGGTGTGCGCCCGTGACCTCCGCCGACGTCCCGCCGTCCCTCGCCGTCCTGCGCACGCTGCTCGCGCTCGCCGTCGTCCTCGTGATGCTGGCCACCACCGGGTGGACCACCGTCCGGCACCGGCCGGTGGCCGGGCCGTCCATGGAGGCCGCGCTGGCCGCCTGGGCACGGGAGCGGACAGCGGACACCCCGCCGCCGGATCCGGCCACCGCCCCGCCGCGCACGGTCGCCGCCTGGTTCGCCGCGCTGGGCCCGGCCCGCGCCGAGGGCCTCGCCGAGCGGCATCCGTTCGTCGTCGGCAATCTCGACGGGGCGCCGCCGGCCCTGCGCTACCGCGCCAACCGGATCGGTCTCACCCGCGCGCTCGCGGCCGAACGGCCCCGCGTCGACGACACCCGGCTCTCCGCCGAGGGCCGGCACGAGGCCCGCCGGCGGGTGGACCGCTTCCGGTCCCTCCTCGCCCCCGGCCGCCGGATCCTCGCCTTCGACCCCACCGGTACGGGACGGGCCGCCGAGGTCCTGGGCGACCTGGAGCGGGCCCGGCGGGTCTCGGTCGTCGTGCCCGGCGTCGACACCCACCTCCTCACCTTCCAGAAGACCAACGGCCGGTACACCGCCCCCGTCGGCATGGCGCGCGCCCTGTACGAGGCGGAGCGGCGCACCTCCCCGGGGGCCCGGGTCGCGGTCATCGCCTGGGCCGACTACACCGCGCCCGCCCGCGTCGGCGTGGACGCGGTGACCGGGCGGCTCGCCGCCACCGGCGCCGACCGGCTCGTCCGGCTCGCCGAGGGACTGCCGGGGACGGCGCGGGTGGCGCTCTTCTGCCACAGCTACGGCTCCGTGCTCTGCGGGATCGCCGCGCCCCGGCTGCCGGAACGGGTGACGGACCTGGCCGTGGCCGGCAGCCCCGGGATGCGCGTGGAGACCGCCGCCGAGCTGGGCACGAAGGCGCGGATATGGGCGATGCGGGACGCGGAGGACTGGATCGCCGACGTCCCCCACCTGGAGGTCGGCGGGATCGGGCACGGGGCGGACCCGGTGGCGCCGGAGTTCGGGGCGCGGCTGGTCTCGGCGGCCGGAGCGGCCGGGCACAGCGGCTACTTCGAGCCGGGGACGCAGAGCCTCGGCAACTTCGCGGCGATCGGCGCGGGGGCCTTCGGCCGGGTCGTCTGCGCACGTGCCGACCGCGCTTGCCACGGGGGAATCTCCGGCGGCACCGGCATCTGACGCGATCTGACGCGCGTAGATCACGGAATTTCCCCATAGTTCCGAGGGGCGACGCACGGGCACGCGCCGCTTACGATGAGGCGTATGGGTGATGTGCTGGCCGGAATTCATGCCACCTGGGAGTTCGAGAGCGACGCCCTCGTCATCCGCTTCGAACGGGGGATCCGTACGCCGAGGCTGTTCCAGGCGCTGCGCGAGCGACGCGTGCCGTATGAGGCGCTGTCCGCGGCGACGCTCGCGCCGGGCAGGCGCGGCACCGTCGTGCTGCACGCCGTGCCGCGGCCGGGCGCCGATCCGCTGATGGAGGCGGCCGCGGGGCAGCTGAAGGAGACCTGCGACCCGTATCGGCTCGCGCTGCCCGCCGACCGCGAGGAGCTCGCCTCCCGGCTGCGCGACGAGCTGGCGGCGGTGATCCCCGGGGGGCCGTCGCATCCCGTGGACCCGCTGGACCGGTTGGATCCACTGGATCGGCCGGATCCGCTGGACCGGTTGGATCCACTGGACCGGTCGGATCCCTCGGACCCGTTCGATCCGCTGGACCGCTTCGACTCGGGCTTCCTGGTCGCGGCGCCGCAGGGGCCGGTCTCCTTCAAGGCGTACGACGGGAAGGCGACGTTCGACGGCACGTCCGAGGTCACCTTCCGCTGGTCGTCGACGATGGCCACCTCGGAGAAGTGGAAGACGGGGGACCAGGTCTTCCCGGTACGGGAGCTGAGCGGGGTCGAGTGGCGCAGCCCCGACTCCCCCGGCGGGTTCCTGCGCCTGCTCCCCCGGGGCGGCGCGCCCCGGCCCGAGCGGCCGGACCACGATCCGGCGTCGGTGGTCTTCGGACTCGGTTACGGCCCGGTGCACGACTCCCTGCCGTTCGCGGCGGCGGTCCTCGCGGCGATCCGCGCCAAGGACCGCGCGCCGGTCCCCGCGGGGGCGCGCAGCGCGGCGCACGGGGACCCCGGGGCCATTGCCGAAAGGATTCGGCACCTCGGTGAACTGCATCGGGCGGGCCTCGTCACGGACGAGGAATTCGCGGCGAAGAAGACGGAACTGCTCGCCGAGCTGTAGTACGCCCCCGAGTCGTCCCGCGGCTCCCGGGAGGTCATACCAGGGTCCTGTGCGGGATCGACCCCCTGGTACGACGACGGGGCCGGGCCGCGAACCTAGGCTGACCCGACATGAAAGCGTTCGAGAAGCGACCGCGCCCCGGCCGGCTCGCGGTGCGGCTCCAGACCTGGTCACGCCCCGCCCTCCAGGCACTGGAAGCCACCTTCGCCACCCCCGCCGCGCCGGGCGCCGCACCCTTCGGCGGCGCCTCGTCCCGCTGGGCGCGGCTGCTGCCGTACGCGTTCGGGGTCGCCCTCGTCGCCTCCCTGCTCCCGGTCACCGTCCATCTGCTCATCACCGACTACGGCGTGCCCGGCGCCCTCGCCGGGGCGCTCGCCACCGCGCAGACCGCGCCGCTGCTGCTCGCCACCACCCGGCCGCTCCAGGCCTGGTGGGTCGTGTTCCCCGCCGACATCGCCGGGGCGCTGGTCCTGCTGGCCTCCGACGGCCCGCACGCCCGCCTGTGGCCGTGGACGCCGCCGGCGGTGGTGGGCTACTGCGCGCTGATGCTCGCCCTCGGTCTGCGCGAGCCGCGCCGCACCCTCGTCGGGGTGTGGCTGGCGACCGGCGCGGCCGGCTACCTCCTGGAGCTCGTCCGGCCGTACGGCCAATCCGGGGTCACCACGCTGCTCTTCGTGCTGAGCGGCGTGCTGCTGCTCCTGGCCTCCTCGTTCCGGGCCCGCGGCGAGGCGCAGCGCAGGCTCGCCGAGCAGGAGACCATCAGCGAGGCCGAACGGGCCCGGCGCACGCTCCTGGAGGAGCGGGCCAGGATCGCCCGCGAGCTGCACGACGTCGTCGCGCACCACATGTCGGTGATCACCGTGCAGGCGGACTCCGCGCCGTACCGGATCCCCGGGCTCCCCGAGGCGGCCCGCGAGGAGTTCGCCTCGATCGCGGGCGGCGCGCGGGAGTCGCTGGCCGAGATGCGACGGCTGCTCGCGGTGCTCCGCAGCGACGGGAGCGAGGGCGAGCGGGCCCCGCAGCCCGGGCTCGAACGGCTCCAGCAGCTGGTGGAGGCGACCGTACGGGCCGGGGTTCCGGCCGAGCTGTCGCTGGCGGCGGAGCTCGCGGACGGGCGGACCGAGGTGCCGCAGGCCGTGGGCCTCTCCGCGTACCGCATCGTGCAAGAGGCACTCGCCAACGTCGTACGGCACGCGCCGGGCGCGCCGACCCGGGTGTCGGTGCGGGAGGACGGCTCCGGCAGCCTGACCGTCCTGGTGGTCAACGGGCCCGCCACGGAGCCGGTCTCGCCGCTGGAGAGCGCGGGGACCGGGCACGGCCTCGTCGGCATGCGCGAACGCGTCCGGCTCACCGGCGGCACCCTCGACACCGGCCCCCTGCCGGACGGCGGCTTCCGCGTGGCGGCCCTCCTGCCCCTGGGACCGGCGGACGCGGACACGCAGACGGGCGCAGACTCGGGCTCGGGCTCGGACGCGGACACGGGTGCGGATACGGGTACGAATACCAGCCCGGACCCGAACTAGAGTCGGTCGGGCAGGGGACTTCCCGTCGGCTCGTCAGCAAGGGTGTCGTGTGACCATTCGGGTGATCATCGTGGACGACCAGGCCATGGTGCGTGCGGGGTTCGCCGCGCTCCTCGCCGCCCAGGCCGACATCGACGTGGTCGGGGAGGCCCCGGACGGGCGGCAGGGCGTCGAGGTGGCGCGGGCCGTCCACCCCGACGTGGTGCTGATGGACGTGCGGATGCCGGAGCTGGACGGGCTCGCGGCGGCGCGGGAGATCCTGCACCCGCCGGCCGGGGTGGTGCACCGGCCCAAGGTGCTGATGCTGACCACCTTCGACGTCGACGACTACGTGTACGAGGCGCTGCGGGCCGGGGCGTCCGGGTTCCTGCTCAAGGACGCGCCGCCGGCCGACCTGATCGCCGCCGTACGGATCGTGGCGGCCGGCGACGCGCTGCTCGCCCCGTCCGTGACCCGGCGGCTCATCGCCGACTTCGCCGCGACCCGCCCCGCCGCCCGCAAGGACGTGACGGCGCTGCGGCTCAACGGTCTGACACCGCGTGAGACCGAGGTGCTCGAACTGATCGCCCGGGGGCTCTCCAACCAGGAGATCGCGGAGCGGCTCGTGCTCGCCGAGCAGACCGTGAAGACCCACATCGGGCGGGTGCTCGCCAAGCTCGACCTGCGGGACCGCGCCCAGGCGGTGGTCTTCGCCTACGAGTCGGGCCTGGTGACCCCCGGGGGCTAGCCCCACCTCCCGCCGGGGGCGGTCACCTCGTCCACCCCCTACCCGGGTATGGCACGGGAGTTGGCTCCCCGGTGTGACGTGCCGTCACCCACCCCCTTCCTACCTTCCTCTCGCCGACAGGCCGACGACGAGAGAGGGAGGACGGCATGGGCCGCATCACGAGGAGCCTGGTGACCGCCGTCATGGTGACGGCGGTCGTGGCGGGGACGGCGGGCTGGGCGTCCGGGACCGCGCAGGAGCCGGTCACCGGGCCGCCGCCGGGCACCGCCGAGTGGCGGGCGGCGGGCCTGCCGGACCCGGAGCGGACGGACCCGGCCGGGATCGCCCGCTTCTTCGCCGGACTCGCCCCCGAGGAGCGGCAGGAGCTCGTACGGGCCCACCCGACCGTGGTCGGAAACCTGGACGGGACGCCGCTGGAGCTGCGCTACGAGGCCAACTCCCGTATCGCACCCGGCCGTTTCCCCGGGGCGCGGGTCCTCGCGCACGACTCCCGGGGCCGGGGCCAGACGGTCCTGGTCTACGGGGACCTGGCGACGGCCGAGCGGGTGGCGGTCCTCGTGCCGGGCTCGGACGTCGACGCCGGGCGGATGGACTCCCTCACCCGGAAGGCCACCGCCCTGCGCGAAGCCACCGGCGGAGGGACCGCCGTCGTCGCCTGGGCCGGCTACACCACCCCGCTCGGCGTCGGACTCGACGCCGCCGCGGGCGACCTGGCGGAGGCGGGCGCCGAGCGCCTCACCCGCTTCGCGGAGGGGCTGCGGGCCGCCGGGGTGCGCCCCGAGCCGTCCCTGTTCTGCCACAGCTACGGCTCCGTGGTCTGCGGGCTCGCCGCGCACGGCCTGAAGGCCAAGGACCTGGTGGTGTTCGGCTCCCCCGGCATGCGGGCGGAGAACGCGGCGGCGCTGCGGACCACGGCGCGGGTGTGGGCGGCGAAGGACCCGACGGACTGGATCGACCGGGTGCCGTACGTGTCGGTGGGCGGGTACGGGCACGGCACCGACCCCACGGCGCCCGAGTTCGGAGCGCGGGCCGTGCCGGCGGGCGACGCGGCCGGCCACGACGGCTACTTCGCGCCCGGCACCTCGTCGCTGCGCGCCTTCGCCGCGATCGCCGAGGGGGACGTCCGATGAAGACGCCCGCTCCCGCGCAGACCCTCGCTCCGGTGGAGACGCCCACGCCCGTGAGAGCACCCGCTCCGGCGACGACGGCCGCCCCCGCGACGGCACCCGCTCCGGCGACGACGCCCGCTCCCTCGAAGGCCCTCGCTCCGGCGACGACGCCCACGCCCGTGAAAGCACCCGCTCCGGTGAAGACGGCCGCTCCCGCGACGGCACCCGCTCCGGTGAAAGCGCCCGCTCCCTCACAGGCCCTCGCTCCGGTCAGGGCGCTCGTGCGGAGGATCGAGGCCGGTACTCCGGGCCATCGCGACCGGGCCGTGGACGGGCTCCGCGCCCTGGCGCTGCTCGCCGTGCCCACCGGGCACTGGCTGCTCGGCGGGTTCACGCTCTCCGCCGACGGCGCGATCCACAACGCCTCGCCGCTCGCCGCCTTCGGCGCGCTCGCCCCGGCGAGCTGGATCCTCCAGATGCTGGGGATCTTCTTCCTGGTCGGCGGGTACGCCTCCGCCCTCTCCTTCCGCCGCCGGACCGGCACCACCCGCGCCTGGCTCGGCGGGCGGCTCGCCCGGCTCGGCCGGCCGGTGCTCGGGGTGACGGCGGTGTGGGCGGCGCTGCTTCCGCTGCTGCACCACGGGTTCGGGATGCCGGTGGACACCCTGCGGACGGCGTCCACGCTGGTGGTCCAGCCGCTGTGGTTCGTCGGGGTGTACACGGTGGTGACGGCGCTGACCCCGCTGTGCGTGCGGGCCGCGCGCCGGTTCGGGGTGTGGGCGGCGGCCCCGCTGCTCGGCTCGGTCGCCGTCGTGGACTTCCTGCGGTACGGCCCGTACGCGGACGCCGTGCCGTCCTGGCTGAGCCTGCTGAACATCCTGCCGGGGTGGCTCTTCGCGTACCAGCTCGGCACCGCCTGGGGCGAGGGGCGGGTGAACCGCCGGCACGCCTGGGGGCTGCTGCTCGGCGGGGCGGCGCTCTTCGCCGTCCTCCTGCTCGTCTTCGGCTACCCGTCGTCGATGGTCGGCGTGCCCGGCGAGGCCCGCACCAACTCGCACCCGCCGTCGCTGCTCGTCCTGGCGCTCGCCGCGCTCCAGAGCGGGGCCGCGATCCTGCTGCGGGACCGGCTCGGCCGGTGGCTGCGGCGGCCCGCGCTGTGGGCGCCGGTCGTCGTGATCAACCTGTCGGCGATGACGATCCTGTGCTGGCACCAGACCGCGATGCTCGCGGCGGCGGTCCCCGCCTCGTACCTGGGCGAGGTGCCCGGTCTCGTCGGGGCGCCGGACTCCGTCGGCTGGATCCTGGCCCGGCTGGCCTGGATGCCGGTCTTCGCCGGACTGCTTGTGCTGATCGGCCGGTACGCGCGCGGCTTCGAGTCGCCGTGGGCGCGCACCGGCCCGGCCCGCCGCGCCCTCGCGGGCGTGCTCGCGGCGGGGTTCGCGGTCTTCGCGCTGGGGCTGGCCTAGACGCGCCGCTCAGACCTCCCGGCTCACCGAGGTGAAGCTCATGTCCGGGTAGCGGTCGCCGGCGACCAGGCCCGCGAGGGGCTCCAGTGCGGCGAGTTCGGCGGCGGTGAGGGTGATGCGGGTGGCGGCGGCGTTCTCCTCCAGGCGGGACCGCTTGCGGGTGCCGGGGATGGGGACGACCGTCAGGCCGTGGACGGCGGCGCGCTGCTGGACCCAGGCGAGGGCGATCTGCGCGGGGGTCGCCCCGTGGGCGGCGGCGATCTTCCGGACCGGGTCGAGGAGGGCCGCGTTCCGCTCGGCGTTCTCGCCGGTGAAGCGGGGCTGGTGGCGGCGGAAGTCGCTGTCCGAGAGGTCCTTGCCGGCGTCCGCGAAGGCGCCGGTGAGGAAGCCCCGGCCGAGCGGCGAGTACGGGACGAAGGTGACGCCGAGCTCCGCGGCGGCGGCCACGGCGGAGCGCTCGACGTCCCGGGAGAAGAGCGACCACTCCGACTGGAGGGCGGTGATCGGGTGGATGGCGTACGCCTCCCGCAGCTCGGGCCCGGTGACCTCGCTCAGACCGAGGTGGCGGACCTTGCCCTCGGCGACCAGCTCGGCCATCGCGCCGACGGACTCGGCGAGCGGCACGGCCGGGTCGCGGCGGTGCATGTAGTAGAGGTCGATGGTGTCGGTGCCGAGGCGGCGCAGACTGCCCTCGACGGCCTGCCGGATGTAGGCGCGGTCGTTGCGGACACCCCGGTGCGAGGGCCGCTCCGGGTCGCGTTCGATGGCGAACTTGGTGGCGAGGACGATCTCGTCGCGGTGGGCGGCGACGAAGGGGGCGAGGAACTCCTCGTTGGCCCCGCTGCCGTAGATGTCGGCGGTGTCGATCAGGGTGACGCCGGCCTCCAGGGCCGCGTCGAGGGTGTCGCGGGCGGCGGCCTCGTCGGTGGCGCCGTAGAACTCGCTGATGCCCATGGCGCCGAAGCCCTGGACGCCGGTCTCCGGCCCGTCCTGACCGGGTCCGAGCCGTACGGTGTCGATCTTCCCGGTCCTGTCGGTCTTCCCGGTCCTGTCAGTCGTCTCGGTCGTCTCGGTCGTCTCGGTCATGAGGGGGTACCTCCGCAGATGGTTCCGTAGTGGTCGATCTTGAGGTCGAGCACGGCGAGCGTGGACCGGAGCTCGTCGATCCGGGTCAGCACGTCCCGCCGGGTGGCCTCCAGGAGGGCCCGGCGCTCCCCGTGGGTGTGCTCTCCCTCCCGGACCAGCTCGGCGTAGCGGACCATGTCCGCGACGGGCATCCCGGTCAGCCGGAGCTTGCCGACGAAGTCCAGCCAGGTCAGGTCCCGCTCGGTGAAGCGGCGCTGCCCGGTGTGCGAACGGTCGACGTGCGGCATGAGGCCGATCCGCTCGTACCAGCGCAGGGTGTGCGCGGTGAGTCCGGTCAGGGCGGCGACCTCGCTGATCGTGTAGCGGTCCTTGCGGGCGGCCGACGGCCGGGGGGTGCTCTCGGTCACGCTCATTCCCCCACGCTAAAAGGTTGGAGTGCACTCCAAGCAAGTAGGCTCGGCCCCATGGAGAGCAGCAGCCTGCCCAGCCTGGCGGCGATAGAGAACTGGCCCGTCCCCACCGCGGCGGCGGCCGTGGTCCGCGCGGACGGCACGGTGGCCGGGAGCCACGGCCCGACCGGGCAGCGCTTCCCGCTCGCCTCGGTGACCAAGCCGCTGGCGGCTTACGCGGTCCTCGTCGCGTACGAGGAGGGGGCGATCGACCTCGACGAGCCGGCCGGGCCCGAGGGCGCGACCGTGCGGCACCTGCTCGCCCACACCTCCGGGCTCGCGTTCGACGAGAACCGTGTCCAGGCCGCGCCGGGCACCCGCCGGATCTACTCCAACACCGGCTTCGAGGTCCTGGGCGATCTGGTCGCCAAGGCCACCGACATCCCCTTCGCCGACTACCTCCACCAGGCGGTCCTGGAGCCGCTGGGCATGGCGAGCACCTCGCTCGACGGCTCCCCCGCCAAGGACGCGGTGTCGACCGTGGACGACCTGGTGCGGTTCGCGGCCGAGGTGCAGGCGCCCCGGCTGCTCGACGCCCGCACGGTCCTGGACGCGATGACCGTCACGTACCCCGGGCTCACCGGCATCCTGCCCGGCTACGGGCACCAGCGGCCCAACGACTGGGGGCTCGGCTTCGAGATCCGGAGCGCCAAGTCGCCGCACTGGACCGGCACCACCTCCTCGCCGCGCACCTTCGGCCACTTCGGCCAGGCCGGCACCTTCCTGTGGATCGACCCGGACGTGCGGGCCGCCTGTGTGGCGCTCACCGACCGGGCCTTCGGGCCGTGGGCGATCGAGGCGTGGACGCCGTTCACGGACGCGGTCCTCGCCGACCTGCGGCGCTGACCCACGACGTCCACTGCCGCCTCAGCGGGCCGCGGCCTCGCAGGTGGTGGCCGGGAGGACACCGTCCGGGCCCTCGACGGTCACCGGGAGCGTGCCGGAGCGGTCCACGGCGTGGGCGGCCGTGCACACCAGCTGGACGACCGCGCCCCGCGACAGCTCGCGCGCCGCGAACGGGGTGCGGAGCCGGATCCCGCCCGCGAGTTCGGACTCGACGCGGATCAGCTCGCGGCTCTGGGGCAGCTCGGTCGTGATGCCCGCCTGGAACTCGGCGCCGCCGGGCCCGGCGAGCAGGGCGGCGAGCACCTTCATGGTGGCCGGGGCGGAGCCGTGCGGGGGGTCGTCGTCGGACTCGAAGCCGAGGCCGACCCCTTCGGAGGAGGCGGACGCGTCGTCCGCTCCCGGGCCGCCCTCCGAAGCGGTCCGCTCGGGGACGGGCACGAAGGTGATGTCGGTGTCCCGGGAGACCGGCATCGGCTCCCCGTGGGGGCCGAGGAAGTAGAGCAGCATCCGGCTCTCGGGGACCGGCTGGACGACGACGGTCGGCGCGCCGCCCGCCTCCACGACGTCGCTGCCCTGGATGCCGCAGCCGGCGGCGAGCGGCAGGGCGGCGAGCAGCGCCGCGAAGAGCGCCGTCCGGCGCCTCACAGCGGGATCCTCACCGTGAACACCGCGCCGCCCGCCGGGTCGTTGGCGGCCCCGACGGTGCCGCCGTGCAGCCGGACGTTCTCCTGGGTGATCGCCAGGCCGAGGCCGCTGCCGGCCGAGCGGGTGCGGGCCGGGTCGGCCTTGAAGAAGCGCTCGAAGACGTGCGGCAGGACGTCCGGGTGGATGCCGGGGCCCCGGTCGGAGACCTCGACGACGAGTGTGGACCCGCCGTCGGCGGACACCCGGACGGTGACGGGCGCGCGGCCGTGCCGCAGCGCGTTCCCGACCAGGTTGGCGACGACGACGTCGAAGCGGCGGGGGTCGAGCCGGGCCCTGATGCCCTCGCCGAGGACCGCGCGGACCTGCTCGGGGTCCGTCCAGTGCCGGCTGCTCAGGGTCTCGCGGACGCAGTCGGCGACGTCGACCTCGTCGGTGTGGAGTTCGGCGGCGCGGGCGTCGAAGCGGGAGATCTCCATCAGGTCCTCGACGAGCACGGCGAGCTTGACGGTCTCGGCGCTGATCAGCCGGACCGCGCGGGCCGTGTCGCTGTCGAGGGTGCCGGCGTCCTCGTCGAGGACCTCGGTGACGGCGAGCATCCCGGCGAGCGGGGTGCGCAGTTCGTGCGAGACGTCGGAGGCGAAGCGGCGGGCGCGGGCCTCGGCACGGCGCAGTTCGGTGACGGAGCGCTCCAGTTCGGCGGCGGACTCGTTGAAGGTGCGCGCCAGGTCGGCGAGTTCGTCGCTGCCCTTGGCGTGGATGCGGGTGTCGAGCCGGCCGCGGCCCATGCTGGCGGCGGCGTGGCGGAGTTCGCGGACCGGGCGCAGGACGCCGCGGGCGGCGATCAGGGCCGGGATCAGGGCGATGGCGAGGGCGGGCAGGGCGCCGTCGCGGGCGGCGGTGACGAGCGCCTCGATGTTGGCCTCGTCCTCGCGCAGTTCCATCACGGCGTACAGGACGAGGCCGGTGGGCCGCGGGTCGCCGCCGACCTGGGTGAGGAAGACGGCGGGGACGGCGATCGTCAGATACGGGGTGCCGTTCGTGACCACGCGCTGGAAGCCGGTGTGCGGGGTCCCCTCGCGCGCGTGGGCGCGGGCCCGCAGCTCCGGGGTGAGGACGGAGGAGGTGGGGCGGTCGGTGGAGGAGACGCGGAGGGTGCCGTACTCGGCGTAGACCCGCCAGGGGCGCGGCTTGCCCTGCCGGGCGATGTGGAGGAGCCGGTCGCGGAGCGAGCCCTCGTCGAGGGGGAGGGTGATGTTGAGGTCCTCGACCTGCTGGCGGAAGGCGGAGACGGCGGTGTTCTGCGTCTGCTCCAGGATGGCGCTGCGGGCGGCCCGGTAGGTGAGCGCGGCGGTGGTGCCGCAGCCGACGGCCGCGACGAGCAGGAACGCGAAGACGAGCCGCGTCCGCAGCCCGAACGGCCGGGGCCGGCGCCCCCGCGCCCTGACCCGCCGCCGGGCTTGCCCGGGCGCCTCCTCCCGGCGGGCCTCGGTCTCGCGGACGGAGGTCTCACGGACGGAGCTCTCGCGGACGGAGCTCTCGCGGACAGCGGTCTCCCGGGCGGTGCCGTACGCGGGCCCGGCGGCGGGTTCGTACGCCATCGGCCCGGCGGCGGGTGCGTACGCCGTCGGTCCGTGTTCGTGCCCCGTGCCCGGCTCCTCGCCGGGTATGCAGGTCTTCACAGGGGTCCGAAGCGGTAGCCGAAGCCACGCAGGGTCTGGATGTAGCGGGGCTCGCCGGGGGTGTCCTCGATCTTGGCGCGGAGGCGGCGCACGCAGGCGTCCACCAGGCGGGCGTCGCCGTGGTAGTTGTGCTCCCAGACGTGCTCCAGGAGCTGCTGGCGGCTGAAGACCTGCTCGGGAGCGGCCGTCAGGTGGAGCAGGAGCTTCAGCTCGGAGGGGGCGAGGGCGAGGCGCTCGCCGTTCTTGGCGACGGTGAGACCGGCCCGGTCGACGGCGAGGGCGCCGTGGTGCTCGACGGCGGGGCGGCCGCCGCCGACGTCCTCGATGCGGCGCAGCACGGCCCGGATGCGGGCCTCGATGACCTCGGTGCGGGCCGGCTTGACGATGTAGTCGTCGGCGCCCGCCTCCAGGCCGATGACGACGTCGAAGTCGTCGCCGCGGGCGGTCAGCATGATGATCGGGAGCTGGCTGTCCTCGCGGACCCGGCGGCAGACCTGGACGCCGTTCATGCCGGGCAGCATCAGGTCGAGCAGCAGCAGGTCGGGGCGGAACTCGCCGAGGGCGGCGAGCCCGGCCTCCCCGGTGGCGGCGGTGCGCACCTCGTGCCCGCGGCGCCGGAGCCCGAGCTCGACGCCTTCGCGGACCGAGGGGTCGTCTTCGATGAGGAGCACGCGAGGCATTCGTGGAGTATCCCAGGGTCGTGGAGGCCCCCCGCGGGAGGGGAGCCCCGGTGGTCAGGACCGGCGGGTGAGCCGGCCGGCGGCGGTCTTGAGCAGGGCGGAGACCTCGGTGAGGCGCAGCGGCCCGGCGAGCAGGACGAAGGAGCCGAGGACGGCGGCCGCGCCCGCGAGACCGGAGACGACGGCGCCGGCGAAGGCGGTTCCGTCGGCGGCGAAGAGGCCGTAGCCGGTGGCGGGGACGGCGGCGAGCAGCAGCCGGCCGAGGCCGGTGCCGCCGTCGTCGGCCGCGGGCAGGCGGCGCCGGAGGACGTACGCGGTGAGGCCCCAGCCCGCCCAGAGGGCGAGCGAGTAGCCGGCGGCCATGCCGGTGACCATCCAGCGGGAGGGCAGCCAGTGGTACGCGGCGAGGGAGAGCAGCGCGTTGAGTCCGGCGATCACCAGGTTGAGCAGGAAGGGGGTGCGGGTGTCGCGGAGGGCGTAGAAGGCGCGGGTGCACACGTACTGCCCGGAGAGGGCGATGAGGCCGGGGGCGAGGGCGGTGAGCGTCCAGGCCATGGCGCGGACGTCGGCGGCGTCGGTCGCCCCGTACCCGAAGACGACCGACATCAGCGGGCCCGCGAGGGCGAAGAGGGCGCAGGCGGCGGGGACGACGGCGGCGGCCGTGGTGCGCTGCGCGTAGCCGACGTCGCGGCGGACGGCGGCGAGGTCGCCGTCGGCGGCGGCGCCGCTCATCCGGGGCATGAGGGCGGTGACGAGGGAGACGGTGACGATGCCGTGCGGGACGGCCCACAGCAGATAGGCGTTGTTGTACGCGGCGAGGCCGGAGCCTCCGGTGGCCATGTCCGTGCCCGCGGAGGTGGCGACCCAGGTGGTGACCCAGTACGCGGCCTGGTTGGTGAGGACGAGGAGGACGAGCCAGCCGGCGGCGCGCAGCGGGGCGGTGAGGCCGCTGCCGCGCCAGTCGAAGCGGGGCCGGAACCGGAAGCGGGCGGCGCGCAGCGAGGGCAGCAGGGCGAGGGCCTGGACGGCGATGCCGGCGGTGGTGCCCCAGCCGAGGAGCGCGGTCTCCCCGGCGGTCAGTTCGCCGCCGTCGCTGACCGCGAGGAAGAGGCCGAAGACGGCGACGACCACGACGTTGTTGAGGACCGGGGTCCACATCATGGCGCCGAAGCGGCCGCGGGCGTTGAGGACCTGGCCGAGGAGGGTGAAGAGGCCGAGGAAGAGGATCTGCGGGAGGCACGCGCGCATGAAGGCGATCGTCAGGTCCCGCTGGCCGCCGTCGTAGTCGGTGTAGCCGTCGACGAGCGCGGGCGCGGCGAGGACGGCGCCGGCGGTGAGGACGGCGAGGGCGAGGCCGCAGAGGGTGAGGAGCCGGTCGGTGTAGGCGGCGCCGCCGTCCTCGTGCTCCTTGGCGGCCTTGACCAGCTCGGGCACGAAGACGGCGTTGAGGGCGCCGCCGAGGAGCAGCGTGTAGACGATGGTGGGGACGGAGTTGCCCACCGCGTAGCCGTCGGCGACCGCGCCCGCGCCGAGCGCGGCGGCGACGGCGGCGGCGCGGACGAAGCCGGTGGCGCGGGAGACGAGCGAGCCGGCCGCCATGAGGGCGCCGCTGCGCAGCGCGGACGCGGGCTTGCGCCGGGACGGCGCGGGCGGGGCGAGGGTGGTGCCGGCGCTCATCGGCGGTTCAGATAGGCCTGGAAGGCGCGGTACAGCGCCTGGTTGGTCGTGCCGTGCATCGGTGTCTCCCACTCCCCCAGCGTCTCGACGACCTGTCCGCCCGTGCCGAGCTTCCAGCGGAGCAGCCCGTGTGCGCGGTCGTCCGGATCGAGGGTGGAGGGTACCCCGCGGAGGTCGTAGACGTCGGCTCCGAGGGCGTGGGCGTCGAGCAGCATCCGCCACTGGAGGGCGTTGGAGGGGCGGACTTCGCGGCGGTGGTCGGCGGAGGCGCCGGTCTGGTACCAGACCCGCTTCCCGACGGTGACCATGGTGTGGGCGGCGAGGATCTCGCCCTCGTGGCGGGCGAGGTAGAGCTTCATCCGGCCGGCGTGCTCGGCGTTGAGGACGGCGTACTGGCGCTCGTAGTAGGCGAGGGAGCGGCCGAGGCGGAAGCCGTCGCGCTCCTCCGTGATGCGCAGCAGCCGGTGGAACTCCGGCAGGTCGGCGGCGGAGCCGACGGTGATCTCGACGCCGGACTTGCGGGCCTTGCGGACGTTGCGCCGCCACTCCTGGTTGAGGCCGGACCACAGGTCGTCGGGGGTGCGGCCGGTGAGCGGGACCTGGAAGACGTGGCGGGGCTGGGCGTCCGCGCCGTCCTCGGAGTCGCCGCCGCAGCGCTTCCAGCCGCGGGCGCGGAGCCGTTCGGCGACGGCGGTGCCGAGCGGGTCGACCTCGTCGGCGAGGACGTCGCCGAGGCGGCGGCCGGGACCGGTGGCGGCCTTGACGGTGGCGGCGGTCCAGCGGCGGTGGGCGGGGCCGGGCCCGATGCGCACGGCGAAGGCGCCGGAGGCCTTCAGATGGGCGAGGAGCGGGTCGAGCCAGCGGTCGAGGTCCGGGTCGGCCCAGTCGGCGACCGGCCCCTCGGGAAGGTAGGCGAAGTGCTTGCGGGTGCCGGGGAAGGTCCGGAGCAGGACGAGGGCGACACCGGTGAGCTCACCCGACTCAGGTCCCCAGCCTATGAGTTGGTGACTCCAGCCCTCCTTGACCTCGGCCCAGGCGGGGAGTTGGAGGAAACTGGGGCCGTCCGCGCCGGTGGAGCGGGCCGCGAGGAAGGCGCGGTACGCCTCCGGGGAGACGGGGCCGAGCCGGAGCGGTCCGGCGGGCGACGGCGCGGCGGCGGGGCGGCGCTTCACGGGTGCGGGCGTCACGAGCAGCGCTGACACAACGGGAGCCTCCTTGGTTCGGCCGCCCCTCGGTGGCGCGGCGCACAGCAGGCTCACAGCCGGATGAGACGGGTCCGCGCGGCGTGTGTGACGGGACGATGACCGTTTCCCATCAGCGCCCGTCACATGGGCCTCCGGCGGGGCGGAGGGGCTCCCGGGCGGCCTAGAGTCCGGGCATCCCACTCTTTTCTCTCCTCTTCCGGAGGTGCTCCGTGCCGCCGATACGCACGTCCCGGCCCGCCCTGGCCGCCGTCGCCCTCGCCGTCTCCCTCACCGCCTGTACGGCCCAGGCGGCGAGCGGCCCCGGCCCCTCCGCCGCCCCGCCGGACGGCGCCGCGCGGGACGGGGCGCCCGCGAAGGTGACCGTGGCCAAGCCGGAGGCCGGGAAGCAGGTGACCGTGACGGCGGCCGGCGGGACGATCGCGTCGGTGACGGTCACGGACGCGGACGGCGGGCGGCTCGCCGGGAAGTCCGCGGCGGGCGGGGCCCGCTGGACCTCGGACCGCAAGGCGGCGCCGGGGGCCTCGTACACCGTCGAGGTCGTCTCGCGGGGCGCCGGCGGGAAGGAGACGACGACGAAGTCCACCTTCGCCACGGAGAAGGCCGATCGGGTCAACAAGCTGACGCTGGCGCCCGGGAAGAACACGACCGTCGGCATCGGGCAGCCGCTGTCGATCGTCTTCGACCGGCCCGTGCAGCGGAAGGCGGACGTGGAACGGCAGTTGAAGGTGACGACGTCCAACGGCACCGAGGGGTCGTGGGGCTGGGTCACCGACTACTCCGGGCGCGACCGGGTCGACTGGCGGCCCCGGGAGTACTGGAAGCCCGGCACGAAGGTCACGCTGGAGGCGGACCTGAACGGCACGGACTCCGGCGACGGCTGGTTCGTCCGCGACTACCGGACCGGCTTCACCGTCGGCGCGGCGCAGGTCGTGAAGGTGGACCTGGACACCAAGCGGCTCTCCCTGGTCAAGGACGGGCGGACGGTGCGGACCATCCCCGTCTCGGGCGGGACGCCGGGCGGCGACAAGCGGTCCTGGCGGGGGACGGCCGTGCTCATGGCCAAGGAGGGGACGATCCGGATGAACTCCGAGACGGTCGGCCTCGGCGACGCGTACGACAAGATGGTCGACTACTCGATGCGGCTGACGTGGTCGGGGATGTACGCGCACGCGGCGCCGTGGAACGCGGGGAACTTCGGGGTCGCGAACAAGAGCTCCGGGTGCATCGGGATGAGCACCGCCGACGCGAAGTCCTTCTACGCGAGCGTGAACGTCGGGGACCCGTTCGAGATCAAGGGCGCGGACACGAAGGGCGTCGTCGCCGAGGGCAACGGGTACGGGGCATGGAACCTGTCCTGGGCCGACTGGAAGGCGAAGAGCGCGCTGCGCTGAAGGGCCTCAGACGTCCGACGCCCAGACCAGTGCCTCCGCCTCGGAGGCCGCCCGGAGCGTCAGCCCCGCCGCCTCCGTGACGCGTGCCGCGTCGCCGGGCGCCAGGTGCTCGCCCGCCAGGGCGACCGCGCCCCGGAGCACGTGGACGTAGAGGGTCCCGGCCGCCGGGAGGCCGGTCTCCTCGCCCGCCGCGAGCCGGTGGACGTGGAGCGTCGCCCCCGCCGCCGGGACGGGGTACGGGCCCTCCAGGCCGCGGATCAGGTCGTACGAGGGTGAGCCGCCCGGCTCCCGGGGGGCCAGCCACATCTGGACGAAGGTCAGGGGGGTGGCGGCCGCGTTGCGCTCGACGTGGCGGACGCCGGCCGCCGCCGAGAGGTGCTGGAGGTCGCCGGGGCGGACGACGGTCTCGTGGCCGGTGGTGTCGCGGTGGGTGAGCTCGCCCTCGACCACCCAGGTCACGATCTCCGTGTGGGAGTGGGGGTGCTCGTCGAAGCCCGCGCCGGGGGCGAGGCGCTCCTCGTTGACGGCGAGGAGGGGGCCGAAGCGGAGGTTGTCGGGGTCGTAGTGCGCCCCGAAGGAGAAGGCGTGCCGGGTCTCGATGCCGGCCCCGGGGTCGCCGCCCGGGTAGCGGTCGGCCGCGCGCTGGATGCGGATCATCCCACGTACGGTAGCGGGGCCCGTCGTGGCGAAACCGCCCCGACCCCGCACGTCCGCGCCCGGATGAGGCAGTCTTGTCCCGTGTCTGAACCCACGAACGCCGCTCATCCGCACCCCGCGACCCTGAAGCGCCTCGAACAGTCCGCCGGGCGGCTCGCCGCGAACGCCATCGCCCGCATGGACGAGACGCTGCCGTGGTACCGGGCGATGCCGCCCGAGAACCGCTCGTGGATCGGACTGGTCGCGCAGGCCGGTATCGCCGCGTTCACCGAGTGGTTCCGGCACCCGGAGACCCCGCAGGCGATCTCCACCGACGTCTTCGGGACGGCGCCGCGCGAGCTGACCAGGGCGATCACGCTGCGGCAGACCGTGGAGATGGTCCGGACGACCATCGAGGTCATGGAGGTGGCGATCGAGGACGTCGCCGCGCCCGGCGACGAGTCGGTGCTGCGCGAGGCGCTGCTCGTGTACGCGCGGGAGATCGCCTTCGCGACCGCCCAGGTGTACGCGCAGGCGGCGGAGGCGCGGGGCGCCTGGGACGCGCGCCTGGAGTCGCTGGTGGTGAACGCGGTGCTGTCCGGCGAGGCCGACGAGGGCGCCGTGTCCCGGGCCGCCGCGCTCGGCTGGAACTCGCCGGAGCACGTGTGCGTGGTGCTCGGCACCGCCCCGGACGGCGACAGCGAGCTGACCGTGGAGGCGATCCGGCGGGCCGCCCGGCACGCCAAGCTGCAGGTCCTCACGGGGGTGCTCGGCAACCGGCTCGTGGTGATCGCGGGCGGCTCCGACAATCCGCTCGGCGTGGCGAAGGCGCTGCTCGGGCCGTACGCGCCGGGCCCCGTGGTGGCCGGGCCCGTGGTGCCCGACCTGCTGGCGGCGACCCGGTCCGCGCAGGCCGCCGCGGCCGGGCTCAAGGCGTGCACGGCGTGGCAGGACGCGCCGCGGCCGGTGCTCGCGGACGATCTCCTGCCGGAGCGCGCGATCGCCTCCGACCCTTCGGCGCGTGAACAGCTGGTGGAGGAGATCTACAGACCGCTGGAGGAAGCGGGCTCGGCGCTCCTCGAAACTCTGAGTGTCTACCTGGAGCAGGCCAGCAGTCTCGAAGGCGCGGCGAGGATGCTGTTCGTCCACCCGAACACCGTGCGCTACCGGCTCCGACGTGTGACCGACGTCACCGGCTGGTCACCCTCCGATGTCCGTTCCGCCTTCACCCTGCGGATCGCACTGATCCTCGGACGCTTGGCCGAGGCGGAGGGCCAGTCCTAGACTTTTGTCGAACACCGACAATTACCCCGACGGTTCTTCGTCCTAGTCCCCACGGGCGCCGGACACCGTCCGCAAGAGAGAGTGTGAGGGTGCTCGTACTCGTCGCTCCCGGCCAAGGCGCTCAGACGCCCGGCTTCCTGACTCCCTGGCTCGAACTCCCCGGTGCCGCCGACCGCCTCGCGGCCTGGTCGGACGCCATCGGGCTCGACCTCGTCCACTACGGCACGAAGGCGGACGCGGACGACATCCGTGACACCGCCGTGGCCCAGCCGCTGCTCGTCGCGGCCGGCCTGCTCTCCGCCGCCGCCCTCGGCGACGACCTGCGTCCCGGCGTGGTCGCCGGCCACAGCGTCGGCGAGTTCACGGCCGCCGCGCTCGCGGGCGTCCTCGACGACACCGCCGCGCTCCGTCTCGTACGCACCCGCGGTCTGGCGATGGCCGACGCGGCCGCGATCGCCCCGACCGGCATGTCGGCGCTGCTCGGCGGCGACCCCGAGGTGACCGTCCCGCACCTGGAGAAGCTGGGCCTGACCCCGGCCAACGTGAACGGCGCGGGCCAGATCGTGGCCGCCGGCACGCTGGAGCAGCTGGCCGCCCTGGCCGAGGACAAGCCCGAGGGCGTCCGCCGGGTCGTCCCGCTCAAGGTCGCCGGCGCGTTCCACACGCACCACATGGCCCCCGCGGTCGCCACCCTGGAGCAGGCCGCGAAGGAGCTGACCCCGGCCGACCCGAAGGTGACATACGTCTCCAACAAGGACGGTCAGGCCGTCGCCACCGGCACCGAGGTCCTCGCCCGGCTGGTCGGCCAGGTCGCCAACCCGGTCCGCTGGGACCTGTGCATGGAGACCTTCCAGGCCCTCGGTGCCACCGCGCTGATCGAGGCCTGCCCGGGCGGCACGCTCACCGGCATCGCCAAGCGCGCGCTGCCGGGGGTGGCCACCGTGGCCCTCAAGACGCCCGACGACCTGGACGCGGCCCGTACGCTCGTCGCCGAGCACACGGCCGTCTGACGAGGAGTGTCGAGAAGCATGTCGAAGATCAAGCCCAGCAAGGGCGCCCCGTACGCGCGGATCATGGGCGTCGGCGGCTTCCGCCCGGCCCGGGTCGTGCCCAACGAGGTGATCCTCGAGAAGATCGACTCGTCCGACGAGTGGATCCGCTCGCGCTCGGGCATCGCCACCCGCCACTGGGCCTCCCCCGAGGAGACCGTCACCGCGATGTCCGTGGAGGCGTCCGGCAAGGCGATCGCCGCGGCCGGGATCACCCCGGAGCAGATCGGTGCCGTCGTCGTCTCGACGGTCTCGCACTTCAAGCAGACCCCGGCCGTCGCCACCGAGATCGCCGACAAGATCGGTGCCGGGAAGCCGGCGGCGTTCGACATCTCCGCAGGCTGCGCGGGCTTCGGCTACGGCCTGACGCTCGCCAAGGGCATGATCGTCGAGGGCTCGGCAGAGCACGTACTTGTGATCGGCGTGGAGCGGCTGAGCGACCTGACGGACCTGGAGGACCGCGCGACGGCCTTCCTGTTCGGCGACGGCGCCGGCGCGGTCGTGGTCGGCCCCTCCGACGTGCCGCACATCGGCCCCACGGTCTGGGGTTCCGAGGGCGACAAGTCCGAGACGATCAAGCAGACGGTCCCGTGGAACGAGTTCCACATCGGCGACGTCACCAAGCTGCCGCTCAACGAGGCCGGCGAGATCAAGTTCCCCGCCATCACGCAGGAGGGCCAGGCGGTCTTCCGCTGGGCCGTCTTCGAGATGGCGAAGGTCGCCCAGCAGGCCCTGGACGCCGCCGGCATCACGGCTGACGACCTGGACGTCTTCATCCCGCACCAGGCCAACATGCGGATCATCGACTCGATGGTGAAGACCCTCAAGCTGCCGGAGCACGTCACGGTCGCCCGTGACATCGAGACCACCGGCAACACCTCCGCCGCCTCGATCCCGCTCGCGATGGAGCGGCTCCTGGCGACCGGACAGGCCAAGAGTGGCGACACCGCGCTCATCATCGGCTTCGGGGCGGGTCTCGTGTTCGCCGCGACGGTCGTTACTCTCCCCTAGGCGACCGGGACCTCCCGGAAGCCCCTCTCTTACCAAGTAATCGCAAGAAGGAGCGCCACTATGGCTCACACCCAGGAGCAGCTCGTCGAGGGCCTCGCCGAGATCGTGAACGAGATCGCCGGCATCCCGGTCGAGGACGTCCAGCTGGACAAGTCCTTCACCGACGACCTGGACGTCGACTCGCTGTCCATGGTCGAGGTCGTCGTCGCCGCCGAGGAGCGCTTCGACGTCAAGATCCCCGACGAGGACGTCAAGAACCTCAAGACCGTGGGCGACGCCGTCTCCTACATCCTCAAGCACCAGGCCTGATTCGGCCTTGGTGGACCAGGCCCCACGGGGCCCGGTCCCCGCTGACTCGGTCCGCCACCCGGCGGTGGCGCCGTCTTTCGACCATCACACACATGGAGAACGAATTCCTGTGAGCTCGACCAATCACACCGTGGTCGTCACCGGTATCGGCGCAACCACACCGCTGGGTGGCGACTCCGCGACGACCTGGGAAGGTCTCCTCGCCGGACGCTCCGGCGTCAGGCCCCTGGAGGGCGAGCGCTTCGCCGAACTTCCCGTCCAGATCGCCGCGTTCGCCGCGGTCGACCCGGGTGAGGTACTGCCCCGCCCGCTCGCCCGCAAGCTGGACCGCTCGGCGCAGTTCGCGCTGATCGCGGCGCGTGAGGCGTGGGCCGACGCGGGCTTCACCGCCCCCGCCGGCGAGGACGCCGCCATCGCCCCCGAGCGGCTCGGTTCCGTGATCGCCTCCGGCATCGGCGGTGTCACGACCCTGCTCGACCAGTACGACGTGCTCAAGGAGAAGGGCGTCCGCCGCGTCTCCCCGCACACCGTGCCCATGCTGATGCCGAACGGCCCCTCCGCGAACGTGGGCCTGGAGGTGAACGCCCGCGCCGGCGTCCACACCCCCGTCTCCGCCTGCGCGTCGGGCGCCGAGGCGATCGGCTACGCCATCGAGATGATCCGCAGCGGCCGTGCCGACGTGGTCGTCGCCGGTGGCACCGAGGCCGCGATCCACCCGCTGCCCATCGCCGCCTTCGCCAACATGATGGCGATGTCGAAGAACAACGACGAGCCGACGAAGGCCTCGCGTCCCTACGACACCGGCCGCGACGGCTTCGTGCTCGGCGAGGGCGCCGGCGTCGTGATCCTGGAGTCCGAGGCGCACGCCAAGGCCCGCGGCGCGAAGATCTACTGCGAGGCGATCGGCCAGGGCCTGTCGGCCGACAGCCACCACATCGCGCAGCCCGAGCCGACCGGCCGGGGCATCGCCTCCGCGCTCCAGCACCTCCTGGACACCACCGACCTGAAGCCGGCCGAGGTCGTGCACCTCAACGCGCACGCCACGTCGACGCCGCAGGGCGACGTCGCCGAGATCAAGGCGCTGCGGAAGGTCCTGGGCGACGACCTCGACCACGTGGCGGTCTCCGCCACCAAGTCGATGACCGGTCACCTCCTCGGCGGCGCCGGCGGCATCGAGACCGTCGCGACGGTCCTGGCGCTCCACCACCGCGTGGCCCCGCCGACCATCAACGTCGACGACCTGGACCCGGAGGTCGACGCCGACATCGTCCGCGACGAACCCCGCCCCCTCCCCCAGGGCTCGATCGCCGCGGTCAACAACTCCTTCGGCTTCGGCGGCCACAACGTGGTCCTGGCGTTCCGCACGGTCTGACCCGAGCCCCCGCGTGAGGCCCGCTCCCTGCTCGGGGGGCGGGCCTTCGCCTCCTCCCGCCGGACGGAGTCCGGCACAGCGCCCCGAAGCCCGCGAAGCGGTGCGAGGGGCGCACGGGGAAGGGGCCAACTCCTTCGGCTTCGGCGGCCACAACGTGGTCCTGGCGTTCCGCACGGTCTGACCTTCTGACACTTGTGAGGCCCGCCCCGTACTTCGGGGCGGGCCTCACGTGTGTCAGCGGGGTTCGGCGGGTGCGGGCGCGGGGGCGGTCGTGGTGGTTTCGGGGCGTAGGGCTTCGTAGCCGGCGATGCCGAAGGGGGCGCCGGCTATGAGGCCGAGCAGGACGAAGCAGAAGGTGAGGACGTCGAACCAGCCCTCGGACGGTGTCGTCCGCGGCTCGTCCGGGAGGACGGCTCCGAAGACGCCGAAGAGGACCACCGTCAGGACCAGCAGGCCCGCCGCCCACGCGGCCATGGTGCCCGCCGCGCCGCCGGCCGCCAGCTGGTAGACGAAGCCCGCGAGGAGCACCAGGGTGGCGCCCAGCGCGGTCGCCGCCAGCAGGACGGCGGCCGCGCCGGCCGTCCTCCGCAGATTGGTCACTGCCCGTCCCCCGCCCGCGCGCCGCCCGGCGCGCCTCGGTGCGGGAAGCTAGCCGAGCCGGGTGAACGGGCTCAGACGACCTGGTGAAGCCAGCGGACCGGGGCGCCCTCGCCGGCGTAGCGGAAGGGCTCCAGTTCGTCGTCCCAGGGCTTGCCGAGGAGCCGGGCGACCTCGGCCTCCAGGACCGTCTCGCCCTGCGCCGCACGGGCCAGGGCGGCACGCAGACGGTCCTCGGGGACGAGGATGTCGCCGTGCATGCCGGTGACGGCGTGGAAGATGCCGAGCTCGGGGGTGGCGCTGTAGCGCTCGCCCTCGGCGGTGGGACAGGGCTCGGCGGTCACCTCGAAGCGGAGCATCTGCCAGCCGCGCAGCGCGGAGGCGAGTTTCGAGGCGGTGCCGGTCTCGCCCTGCCAGGAGAACTCCGCTCTCCAGGTGCCGGGCGCCGCGGGCTGCCGGATCCAGTCGAGCTGGACCCTCGCGCCGAGGACACCCCCCACCGCCCATTCGACGTGCGGGCAGAGCGCGCGCGGTGCGGAGTGTACGTACAGGACTCCACGTGTCGTCACCGGGACCTCCAGTGTGGGACGAGGTTCGCCTTCCCAGCGGCCTCGGTAAACAGCATCAGGCGGAAAACTCCGCAAACCTTCTAAAAAGGGACAGCATGTGACGTGATGTAATTTACCGGAGCCGGTCGGCGCGGGCGCGCCGCAGGTTCGACGGGGGAAAAGCTACCGTGCCGCACCGTCATCAGGGTGACGTACGGTCGGTCCGGGGGCGGGTGGACACGAAGCTTTCACTCGCGAGGACGTCTGTGTGAAGGAGGGGGCCGGTGCCGTACGGCCGACACCGCATCCGTACCGCCGTCGTGGGAGCGCTCCTCTCGGTCGTCGCGCTCGCGGGGTGCACGAGCGCGTCGCCGCAGGACCCCGGCGACCGGGCGACACCGCGGCCCACGCCCACGCCCACCCCGACCCCGACCCCGACCTCGCGGTGGGACGTCTCCCCCGCGTCCGTCGCCGCCGTCGGCGACTCCGTGACCCGCGCCTTCGACGCCTGTTCGCTGCTCGCCGACTGCCCGGAGGCGTCCTGGGCCACGGGTACGGACCCGGCGGTGAACAGCCTGGCGCTGCGGCTGCTGGGCGCCGACCGGGTGGCCGGGAACAGCTGGAACCTGGCCCGGAGCGGGGCGCGGGTGGCGGCGCTGCCGGAGCAGATGGCGCGGGCGGCGGCCGAGCGGCCCGGCCTCGTCACGGTGATGATCGGCGCCAACGACGCCTGCCGGCCGACCCCGGCGGGGATGACGCCGGTGGCGGATTTCCGCCGCTCGTTCGAGGCGTCGCTCGCCCGGCTGCGGAAGGACGCCCCGGAGGCGCAGGTGTACGTGGCGAGCGTGCCGGACCTGCGCCGGCTGTGGGACACCGGCCGGACGAACCCGCTGGTCCGGCGGGTGTGGGAGCTGGGCGTCTGCGGCTCGATGCTGGCGGACCCGGAGGACCTGGGCGCGGCGGCCGAGAAGCGGCGCGCCTCCGTGAGCGAGCGGGTCGCGGCGTACAACGGGGTGCTCGCGGAGGTCTGCGCGGCGGACGAGCTGTGCCGGTACGACGGCGGCGCCGTCCACCGCTTCCGCTTCGACGCCTCGCTGCTGAGCACCTGGGACTGGTTCCATCCGAGCCGTGACGGGCAGGCTCGGCTGGCGGAGCTGGCGTACCGGCGGGTCACGGAGAAGTAGCCGGGGAGGAGCCCCGGGGCGGCGGGCGTCAGGTCCACCGTCCCGGGGCCGATCGGGGGCGCCTACACCTCCACGGTGGCGGTCAGGCGCGGCTCTGCCAGGGAGTGGGCGGCGTGGACCTCGTAGCGGCCGGGGACGAGGGTCCAGGCGTGCTTCTCCTCGTCCCAGATCTCGAAGGCGCGGCGCGGGAGTCCGATCACCGTCTCGACGGTCTCGCCGGGCGCGGCCTCGACGCCGGCGAAGGCGGCGAGCCGGCGGGCGGGGCGCTCCACGGTGTCCGCGACGGGTGCGAGGTAGAGCTGGACGGTCTCGCGGCCGGGGCGGTCGCCGGTGTTGGTGAGGCGGACGGTGACGCTCTCCGGGGTCGCGGTGACGGAGTCGTACGACCAGGTGGTGTAGCCGAGGCCGTGGCCGAAGGGGTACGCGGGGACGGCGCCGGTCCGGTCCCAGGCGCGGTAGCCGATGAACAGGCCCTCGGTGTAGTCGAGGGCGCCGCCGGTGGGGGTGACCTCGGTGACGGGGGCGTCGGCGAGGGCGGCGGGCCAGGTGGTGGGGAGGCGGCCGCCGGGCTCCTCCGCGCCGGTGAGGACGTCGGCGAGGGCGTCGCCGCCCTCCTGGCCGGGGAACCAGCTGAGGAGGATCGCGGCGACGTCGTCGCGCCACGGGAGTTCGACCGGGGAGCCGGCGTTGACGACGACGACCGTGTTCGGGTTGGCGGCGGCGACGGCGCGGACGAGGTCGTCCTGGCGGCCGGGGAGGGCGAGGTCCTTGCGGTCGAAGCCCTCGGACTCGACGCGTTCGGTGGTGGCGACGACCACGACGGCGGCGTCGGCGGCGCGGGCGGCCTCGACGGCTTCGGCGATCAGTTCGTCGGGGTCCCGGCGGGGACCGAGGTGGACGAAGGAGAACATGACGGCCGGGAGCGGGGCGGCGAACTCCTTGGCGAGGGTGTGCCGGAGGGAGACCCGGACGGTCCGGCCGGCGGTGAGTTCGACGGTGCCGCGCTCGACCGGGGAGCCGAAGAAGGCCTCGAAGGGATCGGTCTCGGGACCCATCTCCTGGACGCCGTCGAAGAGTTCGCGTCCGTCGACGGTGAGGGTGAAGGCGCCGAGGCCGCGGGTGCCGAAGGCGTGGGCGCCGGTCTCGCGCGGGGTGAAGGCGCCGGTGACCTCGATGGAGGCGAGGGTCTCGTGGGTGACGCCGGCCGGGAGGTCGTCGCCGATCCACTGGACCTGGCCGTTGGGGAGGGTGCCCTCGCCGAGGACGGTGCCGTCGGCGTCGCGGCAGACCGCGCGGAGGGTGAAGCCCTGGTCGGCGGGGGCGAGTTCGTCGCTGGGGTCGGCGCCGACGCTGAAGGTGAGCGCGCCGTCGGGGAGGGCGGCGGTGAGGCCGTCGAGCGGGGAGACGACGTGCTCGGGGAAGACCTGGGCGGAGCCGCCGCCGAGGACGCGGGCGTCGCGGGCGGCGACGCCGGAGAGGGCGACGGTGCCGGGCTTCAACGGGAGCGCGCCGTTCTCGTTGCGGACGAGGACGAAGCCGCGGCGGGCGATCTCGCGGGCGAGGGCGTCGCCGTCGACCGGGGCGGGGGGCTCGGCGACGGCGGCGGGGGCGCCGTCGAGGGCGCCGACGCGGGCGGCGAGCCGCAGCACGTTGCGTACGGCGGTGTCGACGGCGGACTCGTCGACCTCGCCGGCCCGGACGGCGGCGGCGAGGTGCTCGCCGTAGACGGTGGCGGGGCCGGGCATGGCCACGTCGAGGCCGCCGGTGATGTCGCCGGTGGTGGAGCGGGCGGCCATCCAGTCGGAGACGTTGAAGCCGTCGAAGCCCCACTCGCCGCGCAGGACCTCGTTGACGAGGTGGCGGTGTTCGGTCATGGTCACGCCGTTGACCTGGTTGTAGGCGGTCATGACGCCCCAGGGGCGGGCGTGGGCGACGATCGCCTCGAAGGGGGCGAGGTAGAGCTCGCGGAGCGGGCGCGGGGCGATCCGGTTGTCGACGGTGAAGCGGTCGGTCTCGGCGTCGTTGGCGACGAAGTGCTTGACGGTGGTGCCGACGCCGCCGTCCTGGACGCCCTGGACGTAGCCGGTGCCGATGGCGCCGGTGAGGTACGGATCCTCGCTGTACGCCTCGAAGTGGCGGCCGCCGAGCGGGGTGCGGTGCAGGTTGACGGTGGGGGCGAGCAGCACGTGGACGCCCTTGCGGCGGGCCTCCTGGGCGAGGAGCCGGCCGGCCCGGCGGGCGAGGGCGGGGTCCCAGGCGGCGGCGAGGGCGGTCGGGGACGGCAGGGCGACGGACGGGTCGTCGGCGGTCCAGCGGACGCCGCGGACGCCGACGGGGCCGTCGGACATGACGAGCGAGGCCAGTCCGATCTCCGGGACCGCGGGCAGCGACCACATGTCCTGGCCGCCGAGGAGCCGGGTCTTGGTGTCCAGGTCGAGCCGGGCGAGCGCGGCCTCGACGGCCGCCTCGCGCACGGCGTCCTCGTTCACGTCCGTCTCGTCCGTCTCGTCCGTCACGTCGTACCTCCGCGTCGAAGTGGTGATGCGGACATCATGGACCCACCTACCTGTAGATCGGTAGGTGATGTGATCTCTTCGTTACATGTCCGCCCGGCGGATGGCGTACGGTCCTGGGGACAGGACCTGCGGAGAGGGAGCCGGCGATGGCACGGACCAGGAGCGAGGAGCGCCGCGCGGAGATCCTGCGCGCCGCCCTGGAGGTGATCGCCGAGCGCGGCTACCGGGGCGCCACCCTGGGCTCGGTCGCCGAGCGCGTCGGCCTCACCCAGCAGGGGCTGCTGCACTACTTCCCCACCAAGGAGGCGCTGCTCGTCGCCGTCCTGCAGGAGCGCGACCGCTGGGACACCACCGGCGGCCGGGACCGCGAGGGCTGGCGGCTCGACCTGCTCGACTCGCTGGTGGAGTACAACGCGATGCGGCCGGGGATCGTGCAGACCTTCTCCGCGCTGCTCGGCGAGAGCGTCACCGACGGGCATCCGGCGCGGGAGTTCTTCACCGAGCGGTACGCGCAGGTCCGCGCGAGCATGGCGGACGTGCTGCGCCTGGAGTTCGGCGAGCGGCTGCCGGGCGGGCTCACGCCGGAGCGGGCGGCGCCGCTGCTGACCGCCATGATGGACGGCCTCCAGTACCAGTGGCTCCTGGACCCGGCCGCGGTCGACATGCCGGGCGCCTTCCGGGACTTCCTCCGGCTGCTGCGCGGGGACGCGGAGGAGTAGCGGGGACGGGTGCGGGGCCGACGGGATTCGAACCCGCGCGAGCCCACCGCCAGGTCCGGCGGCGACTCCCTCTCCCCGGGCCTCGGGGACCTCCTCGGCCCGGCTCCGCAATCGCCCGCTCTGCCACGGCCCGCACCCTGCGACACCGCGCGCGGCACCGCTCCGGCGAGCCTAGGACACGGCGCCCGCACGGGTCCCGGGATTTTCCTGAGGCCGGGAGCCGGGGGCCGGGGCTGAGGACTGTGGGCCGGGGGCCGGGAGCTGGGGGCCGGGGCTGAGGGCTGTGGGCCGGGAGCTGGGGCCGAGGCTGTGGGCCGAGGGGCCGAGGGGCCGAGGGGCCGGGAGCTGGGGGCCGGGGCTGAGGGCCGGGGGCCGGGAGCTGGGGCCGGGGCTGTGGGCCGAGGGCCGGGGCCGAGGGCCGGGGCTGAGGGCTGTGGGCCGGGAGCTGGGGCCGGGGGTCGGGGGCTGCGAGCTGCGGGCTGCGGGCTGCGGGCTGCGGGCTGCGGGCTGCGGGCTGCGAGCATGGGCGGTATGAAGATCGCCGCCGCGCAGTTCGCCCCGGTCGCCGGGGACATCGAGGCCAACGTCCGCACGATCGCCGGTCTCGTCCGGGAGGCCGGGGCCGCCGGGGCCCGGCTCGTCGTCTTCGCGGAGCTGTCGCTCACCGGATACGAGCCGGCCCTGATCCGGAAGGACCCGGCCCTGGTCCTGACCGAGGACGACCCGCGCCTCGGGCCCGTCCGGGACGCCTGCCGGGCCGCCGGGACGGCCGCGGTCGTCAACGGGCCGGTGCGCGGCGGGGGTTCGCGCCCCGGCCTGACGACGCTGGTGATCGGGCCGGACGGCACGACGCTCGCCCGCTACGACAAGCGGAACCTCTTCCCCGGGCCGGAGACGGACACCTTCGCGGCGGGCGCCGCCGACGGGCGGTTCGCCCTCGACGGGCTCCGGTTCGCGCTCGCCACCTGCTACGACAACCGGTTCCCCGAACTCGCCGAGCGGGCCGCGGCGGACACCTGCTCGGTGTACCTGGCCAGTTCGATGCTGGAGGGCGGGAACGACTCCTTCGAGACCGTCTACCCGGCGCGGGCCCGGGACTTCGGGCTCTTCGTGGCGCTCGGCAACGCGCTCGGGCCGAGCGAGGCCGGCGAGGGCGGCGGCCGGGCCGGGATCTGGGGCCCGGACGGCGGGCGGCTCGCGGACGCGGGCCCGGAGAGGCCGGGGTTCGTGCTCGCTGGGGTGGGCTGACCCGCCGGCGTGCCGGCGTGCCGGTGTACGGGCGTACGGGGAAGGGCCGGGCCGCCGTGGGACTCCGGCGGCCCGGCCCGGGAGGCCGTACGACGGAACCCCCGGTCCGTCGCGCGGTCTCCCACCCGGGGGCGGGGGTCGGTCACCCCGCCCCGGGCGCTCATGCCCCCCTTGCGGGGCGCTCGTCTGCCCTTACGGGGCGCTCAGGCCCAGCGTGTAGGCGCCGGAGCCGCTGTAGGCGTGCACGACGTAGCGGTAGTAGCCCGCGGTGCCGTAGTACCTGGTGTCCTCGTCGGCGCTCGCGGTGCCGCCGACGGCGACGTCGGCCCAGCCCGCGCCGTTCCACTTCTGGAGGTAGAGGTCGAAGTCGGTGCCGGCCGGGCCGCGCAGGCAGCCGACGTGGGTGCCGGCGCTCGCCGAGTAGTAGTACGAGCCGTCCGGCTGGGCGGCGGCCTGACCGGAGGCCAGCGTGCCCCGGTACGTGTACTCGGTGTTGTCGCAGCCGGTCGGCGGGGTCGTGGTGCCGACCGTCAGCTGGTAGGTGACGGTGTGGGTGGCGGAGCCCGTACCGGTGACGGTGATCGGGTAGGTGCCGTTCGGGGTGCCGGCGGCGACCTTGACCGTCATCGTCGAGGAGTTCCCCGAGGTCACCGAGGCCGGGTCGAAGGAGACGCTGACGCCGCTCGGGGCGCCGCTCGCGGAGAGCTGGACGGTCTGCGCGGAGCCGCCGGTGGTGCTGGTGTCGACGGTCGCGGTGACCTGGGTGTCCGGCTGGGCCGAGCCCGAGGACGGGTTCAGGGAGAGCGAGAAGTCCGGGGTGGTGGTGCCGCCGCAGTCGGTCTCGCCGGACTGGGCGGGGACGCCGATCGCGTTCCAGGCCGCCTTCACCGCGTTGCACTCGGTGGCGCCGTAGGTGTTCTTGGCGGTGGTGAGAGTGGCGCGGCGGGCCGCGAGGTGGTTCCAGGAGGAGGTCTTCAGGAGCAGGGCGCCCATGAAGATCTTGCCGGCCTTCTGGATGCCGATGCCGGTGACGGAGGACGGGCCGCCGGAGCATATCGGGCTGTTGGGCTTGCCGCCGCCCGGGTTGGAGCCCTCGGCGAGCAGGTAGAACCAGTGGTTCTGCGGGCCGGCCGCCGCGTGCACCTCGGTGCCGGAGGACAGCTGCGGGTAGCAGTTGGGGTCGTTGTTGATGAGCGAGGGGTTGTACATGTTGCGGATCGGCTGGTTGTTGCCGGTGAAGTTGAGCTCCTCGCCGACCGTGTAGTCGGGGGTGTCGTTCGGGTTGTCGGCGTAGTGCTCGGTGAGCGCGCCGAAGATGTCGCCGGTGGACTCGTTCAGGCCGCCGTTCTCGTTGGACGAGCCGGCCGAGCCCGGGGTCCGGTCGAAGATCTCGTGGCCGTACTCGTGGGCCACGACGTCGATGCCGGTGAGCTGGTTGGTGCCGTTCTGGTTGCGCCCGTAGGTGGTCTTCGTACCGTCGTAGTACGCGTTGACCTGGGAGAGTCCGGCGCGGGCCGGGACCATGCCGCCCTGGCCGTTGATGCCGTTGTAGCCGAACCACTCCTTGAGCATGTCCGACTCGCGCTGGGCCGCGTACATGATGTCGACGCAGGCGGTGACGAGGTCGTTGGCGCCGCCGTTGCCCCACGGGGAGGAGCCGGTGTACGCACTGCCGTTCTGGCCGCCGCACTTGAAGGCGCCGCGGCTGGTGTCGGTCATGGAGCCGGCGGCGGTGTCGATGGTGACGTTGCCGTTGTGGTAGCCGCGGCCCTCGGCGTGCCGGACCTTGTCGGTGGCCTGGGCGACCTTGCCGGTGCGGGCGTCGACGTAGGTGTCGAGCGAGCTCGGGAGGCTCTTGGCGGTGGTGCCGACGACCAGGGTGTGCCAGGCGAGGACGGGCTTGCCGCCCTTGAGGAGGACGGTCAGCTCGGGGGCGCTCGCGCTCTCCACGGCGGCGAGCTGGCCGCGCGCGGTGGCGAGGGCCTTCTCGGCGGTCACCTTGGCGCTCGTGGAGACCTTGATGGCCGGGGCGGCGCTGCCGCTCACGTCGCGGACCTTGCCGGAGGAGTCGGAGAGGACGACGGCGTCGCCGCCGCCGTGGACCGGGAGGCCCTTGTACGTCCGCTGGTAGGCGGCGTAGTAGAGGCCGTTCGCCCACGGGGTGACGGACGTCCGGACGAGGTCCTCGTCGGCGCCGTGCCGCAGCTCGTCGAGGCCGCTGGCGGCGGCGGAGTCCGCGGCGGCCAGGGCCAGGGACCTGCCGTGGCCCGGCGGGACCGGCTGCGCCTGGGGAGCGGCGGAGGCGGGTCCGGCGAGGGCGGTCGCGAGGCTCGCGGAGAGGGCCAGGGCGGCCACGGCCGCCGTGAGTCTGGTGGGGTGCAACGTCGTGCTCCGTTCAGGGTGGGGGAGGTCGGATCGTCGCGCCGAGTATGGGCGTGGACATGGCGGGTTCGGGACATCTCATCGGGCATAAGACGGGGGTTATGGTGCGGCCGTGCGGGGCTGCGTACGCTGCTGAAATGCAGCTGGAGTTGAGGCATCTGGAAGCCGTCTGCCGGATTGCGGAGGCGGGAAGCCTGGGCCGCGCGGCGCAGCGGCTCGGCATCTCGCAGCCGGCGCTCTCGGCGCAGCTGCGGCGGATCGAGCGGGTCGCGGGCGGGGAGCTGTTCCTGCGCGGGCGGCGGGGTGTGGAGCCCACGCCGCTGGGCGAGTTCGTCCTCTCGAAGGCACGCCTCGTGCTGGGCGAGATGGACGCGCTGGCGGCCGGGGCGCGGGCCGCCGACCCGTCCACGCCGCTGCGGCTCGGCTGCATCCTGCTGGTCCTGGTGGACCGGCTGCTCGTCGGGCTCGAACAGGTCGTGGCGGGGCGGGAGATCGCGGTGACGGTCGAGCAGTCGGCGACGACGCTCACCCGGCAGCTGGGCGCGGGCCGCTACGACGCGGTGCTGTACGGCGAGGTCAACGACCACGAGGTGCCGCTGCCGCAGGGCACGACGGCCCGGACGCTGATCGCGAAGGAACCCTTCTGCGTCCGCCTCTCGGCGCGGCATCCGCTGGCGGCGAAGGAACGGATCGCCCTGGCCGAGCTGGCGGACGAGTCCTGGATGACGCTGGTCGAGGACGACGACGGCGGCCCCGAGGCGCTGGTCGCCGCCTGCGAGCGGGCCGGCTTCACCCCGTCCCTGCGGCACCGGGTCGCCGACCGGAAGATCCACTACGACCTGATCGCCTCGGGCCGCGCGATCTCCCTCAGCCAGCCCACCGCCCCGCCCACCGAGGGCACGGTCCTCCGCCCCCTGGAGGGCGACCCCGTCACCGGCCGCATCCGCCTCGCCTGGAACCGCGCGGCCGTCTCCGCCCGCCACGCGGAGCTGCTGTACCAGGCGGCGGCGGGGGCGTATCTGGCGAACGTCGCCAACAACGCCTTCCATCAGGAGTGGTGGGCCGCCAGGCCGGAACTGCATCCGGTCCTGACGGCGGAGTGACCGGGCGGTCCGGCCCCTGCTAGTCGTAGGTGACGTCGGAGGCCGTGTAGCGGCAGGTGGTGCCGTCGGGGCCGGAGCCGGTCTCCTTGGGCTCCTTGCCGGTGTTGTTGCCGGTGAAGCGGGTGCAGGGCTTGATCTTCTTCTTGGCGTCGCCGTGGATGCGGATGTTCCGCAGGGAGGCGGTGTCGCCGTAGTTGGCGTTGACGCCCACCAGCGACTTGCCGGGGACGGTGACGTCGACGTCGTTGACGATGATCGTGCGCCGGTACTGCTTCTTGCAGTTGCCGCAGGAGCGGACGAGCTTGCCGAAGTCGGAGACCTGGAACTTGGTCACGACGAGCTTGCCGGCGCCGTTGAACTGGAAGACCTTGTCGGAGGCGCCCTTGGCGCCGCCGCCGTACACCGAGTAGACGGCGCCGGCCGAGGTCCCCTTGAAGGTGGCGGCGTCCTCGCCGACGTTCTCCCACCAGACGTTCTGGAGGGTGCAGCTGCCGAGGCAGTGCACGCCGTCGGCGGCGGGGGTGCCGAGCACGACGTTCTTGAGGACGGCGCCGTCCTTCAGGACGAAGAGCGGCCGCTGGCTCTCGTCCTGGCTGTCGGAGCCGAGCTCGCCGGTGCCGGAGAAGCGCTTCAGCTTGCCGTCGTAGGTGCCGGAGACCTCGATCGTCGCGGCGACCGGCTTCTCGCCCCTGGCCGTCGGCCAGGCGGGGACGGCGGCCGGGGCCGCGCCCGCGGGAGCGAGCAGGCCGGTCGTGACGACGGCCGCGCCGGTGACTCCGAACGCGGCCAGACCGCCGACGAGCACCCTGCGGCGTCCCGTCCTGCGCTTGTGTGACGTCATGGCTCTCTTCCTCAGTGGGGGATGTGGTGCACCCCCTGGTCGCCGCCCGCGGAGGAAAGGTTGCCGTCTTCTTGATCGTTTTCTGCGGGGTCCTCGCCGCGCAGGTCGCGGACCATGAGGGTGGCGCCGGCGACGGCACCGGGCATCAGGAAGACGGCCACGAACGGGACGACGAAGGCGACGGCGAGCGGGACGCCGAAGCCGAGGGTCGCCCGGCGCCGGCCGCGCAGCAGCGCGAGGCGCTCCTTGAGCTCGACGCCCCGGCGCTGGAGGGCGACGGCGGTCAGCTCCTCGGCGAGGAAGAAGCCGGAGACGCAGAAGGCGAGGGCGGGGACGACGGTCTGGCCCACGACGGGGATGAAGCCGCAGCCGAAGAGGAGCACGGAGTAGAAGGCGACCCGGAGCACCACCCGCAGGCTGTCGCGGGCCGAGATCAGCAGATCGTGCCAGAGCGGAAGCCCGGACTCGGGCACGTCGCCGCCCATGCTGCGGTCGACGTCCTCGGAGAGGACCTCGTAGAAGGGCTGGCCGATGAGGAGGGTGACGGCGGTGAAGGTGACGACGGCGAGGAAGACGCTGAAGCCGACGAGGAGGGCCGTCATGGCGTTGCGGAAGATCTCGCGCCACAGGGTGGACCAGTCGTCGGCGAAGGGGGTCGCCCAGGCCGTGAGCTCGGTCGCGTTGAAGGCCAGGGCTCCCAGCGCGACCAGATAGAGGGCCAGCGTCACCAGACCGGGCAGCAGTCCGAACCCGAACCGGCGCCCGTGCCGCGCCACCCACTTCTGGCCCTGGACCAGATGACCGAAACCCACCCCGAACTCGCGCATGCGCGCAGCCTATCGGGGCGGATCACCGGCTCCGAACGCACGTGTGGGCCGCACCCCGGTCGGTCGGGGTGCGGCCCGCACGGCCGTGCGTCCGGCCCGGGTCAGACCGCGAGCTCGACCGTGATGTTGCCGCGGGTCGCCTTGGAGTACGGGCAGACCTGGTGGGCCTTCTCGATCAGGCTCTTGGCGGTCTCGGCGTCCACGTTCGGGATGGCGGCCGAGATCTTGACGATGATGCCGAAGCCGTCGTCGTTCTTGCCGATGCCGACCTCGGCGGTGACCGTCGAGCCGGAGATGTCCGCGTTCTCGTTCCGCGCGACGACGCCGAGGGCGCCCTGGAAGCAGGCGCTGTAGCCGGCCGCGAAGAGCTGCTCGGGGTTGGTGCCCTCGCCGGAGCCGCCCATGGCCTTGGGCGGGTTGACGACGACGTCGAGCCGGCCGTCGTCGGTGGCGACACGGCCGTCGCGGCCGTTCTCCGCGGTGGCGACGGCGGTGTAGAGAACGTCGGTGTGCTGGATGGACATGCTGGTCTCTGCCTTCTTCTCCCCGCCTCGACTCGCGCCCACGATCGCGACGGCTGAGGGCAGACTACCGGTCCAGCGAGACGATCATCTTTCCGGTGTTGTCGCCGCGGAGCAGACCGAGGAAGGCGTCCACGCCGTTCTCGATGCCCTCGACGGAGGTCTCGCGGTACTTCAGCTCACCGGAGCGCAGCCGGGCGCCGACCTCCTCGACGAACTTCTGCTGCAGGCCGTAGTGGTCGCCGACCAGGACGCCCTGGAGGCGGAGCCGCTTGCCGATGATCATCGCCATGTTCCGCGGGCCGGGCACCGGCTCCGTGTCGTTGTACTGCGCGATCATGCCGCAGATGGCGGCGCGGCCGTGCACGTTGAGCGAGGAGATGGCGGCCTCCAGGTGGTCGCCGCCCACGTTGTCGAAGTAGACGTCGATGCCGTCGGGGGCGGCCTCGCGGAGCTGGTCCTTGACCGGGCCGTTGCGGTAGTTGAAGGCGGCGTCGAAGCCGAGCTCCTCGACCAGCCACTTCACCTTCTCGTCGGAGCCGGCCGAGCCGATGACCCGGGACGCGCCGTTCAGCTTCGCGAGCTGGCCGACCTGGCTGCCGACCGCGCCGGCCGCGCCGGAGACGAAGACGGCGTCGCCCTCCTTGAAGGACGCGGTCTCGAAGAGGCCGGCATAGGCGGTGAGGCCGGTCATGCCGAGGACGCCGAGGTAGGCGGAGAGGGGGGCGAGCTCCGGGTCCACCTTGGTGGCGTGCTGCGCGGGCACGTCGGCGTACTCACGCCAACCCAGGCCGTGCAGGACGTGGTCGCCCTCGGCGAACCCCTCCGCGCCCGACGCCACGACGACGCCGACCGCGCCGCCGTCCATCGGCCGGTCCAGCTCGAACGGCGGGATGTAGGACTTCACGTCGTTCATCCGGCCGCGCATGTACGGGTCGACCGAGAAGTGGAGGTTCCGGACCAGGATCCGGCCCTCGGCGGGCGCCTCGACCGGGGTCTCGCGCAGGGCGAAGTCGGCGGGGGCGGGCCAGCCGTGGGGGCGGGCGACGAGGTGCCAGGCGCGGCTGGTGGCGGGCAGTGCGGTCATGGGGGGACCTCCGGGGCGAACAGGAAAGCTTCACTTACTGAAACAACCATGCTCCTGAATATTTCATGTTGTCAAGCATCGGAGTACGATAGTGCCCATGCCCACCTCACACACCGACCCCGTGACCCTCGAAGTCGTCGAGCTGATCGGCACGGTCGTGGCGCGCTACCACCAGGAGTACGAGGAAGCCGCCGCGGCCCACTCCCTGACCGGCGCGCAGGCCCGCGTCCTCGGGCTGCTCACCCTGGAGCCCACCCCGATGCGGAAGATCGCCGAGAAGCTCAAGTGCGAGCCCTCCAACGTCACCGGGATCATCGACCGCCTGGAGTCCCGGGGCCTGGTCGAGCGGCGCCCCGACCCGGCCGACCGCCGGGTGAAGCTGGCCGCGCCCACCGACGAGGGCCGGGACACCGCCCGCCGGCTGCGCGACTCGCTCCACTTCGCCCGCGAACCGCTCGGCGAGCTCACCGCCGTCGAGCGCACCCTCCTGCGCGACCTCCTGCGCCGCATGATCGGCGGGGAGCCCCTCTAGAGGCACCACCACAGGAAGGGGGTGCAGGTCTCCGAGGGTTCCGGGGTCGGCTCCGCCGTGGTCGGCCGGGGGCTCGACGGGGCGGAGGGGCTCGCGCCGCCCGAGGCGGAGGCGGTGGGCGAGCCCGAGGCGCTCGGCGTGCCGCCGGGGCTCGCGTCCTGCGGTCCCGGGGTGACCTCCGGCACGGACGGCGCCGGGGAGGAGGGCGCGGCGGAGGAGGGCCGGACGGTGGGCGCGGCGCCCGTACCCGTACCCGTACCGGAGCCCGATCCCGTACCCGTACCGGATCCGCCGCCCGAGCCTCCGCTCCGTCCGGGACCGGCCGGGGCGCCCGTGCCGGAGCCGCCGCCCGTCCCCGTGCCGATCTGCCGCGGGCGGCCCGTCGGGGAGGCGGGAGCCGTCGAGGCCCCGCCCGCCCGGTCGCCGTCCTCCGCGTCCTCGCCGCCCGGGCTCCGGGTCGGCAGTGCGGGCGGCAGCGGGGTCTCGGTGACCTCCAGCTCCTCCACCGCCGTCGCGGCGCCGCCCTTCTCCTCCGACTCCCCGAAGACCGACTTCGCCAGGCCCAGCGACCCGGCCGCCAGGACCAGACCCAGCGCGCTCACCGCCACCGTCCGGCCCCGCCCCGAACGCCCGGAGCGCCCCCGCTTGCGCCGCGTCGCGGCCCGGCCCGCCGCCCGCCGTCCGGCCGGCCTCGGCGGCACCACCAGGTCCAGCTCGTAGACGTGCTCGGGGGCCAGGGGCTCGGCGGGGGCCGGGACCTCCGCCTCGGGAGCGGGCGCGTGCGGATCCGGAGCGGGTGCGTACGGCTCGGGAGCGGGCGCGTACGCCTCCGGAGCGGGCGCGTGCGGAACCGGGGCTGGTGCGTACGGCTCGGGAGCGGGTGGCTCCGGCGCGTACGACTGCCCCGCGTACGGCCAGCCGGACGCGTACGGGTCGGGTGCCTCGGCGCCCTCGTGAGGCGCGGGGTGAGGCGGGGCGTGGGGGGTGTCGTACCGCAGCCGCTCGACGGGAGTCCCGCACCCGGCACAGGCGAGGGCCCCATTGAGATGCCGCCGGCACGCGTGGCAGTAATCCATGGGGCTCGCACGCTAGGACGAGTGCCGCGACTCCGGGTAGCCGAGGACGTGAGGATCTTGTGAGGAAACCGCAGGTGGACGCCGTGGCGTCGTGAATCTCCCGGTTCGCCTGATCCCGCCCCGCCGGCGCCGTACGAGGCCCACCCCGCCCCCGTACCGGCCCCGGGCGGCGCAGCCCAGCGCGCGCGGCGGGCCCGGCGGTCGCACGATGCCAACAGGAAACCCGAACCGCGACACCTCGCCCGTGTCAGCACCGCACCCCGGAGGATCCGCCGTGACCGTCAGCCTCGATCAGCTGCGCCGTTGCCATGTCGCCGTCGACCTGGGTGCCGCCCGCACCCGGGTCTTCGTCAAGGGGGCCGGACTCGTCGTCGACGAGCCGAGCGTCGCCGCCGTCAACACCCGCACCGGAGCGCTGATCGCGGTCGGCGCGCTCGCCGAGAAGATGACCGGCCGCACCCCCGACTACATCCGGGTCGTACGCCCGGTCTCCGGCGGCACGGTCGTCGACATCGAGATGGCCCAGCGGATGCTCCGTCACCTCCTCGGCGAGAAGCTGCGCCGCCAGCTCCGCCGCAAGCCCCGGCTCCGGGCCGCCGCCTGCACCCCGCACGACAGCGATCCGCTCGCCCAGCGGGCCGCCGTCGAGACGCTGGTGGGGCTCGGGGCGCGCCGGGTCGAGCTGGTGGACACGCTGATCGCGGCGGCCGTGGGCTGCGGCCTGCCGGTCGAGCAGCCGACCGCGACCATGATCATGGTGTGCGGGGCGGCGACGACCCAGGTCGCGGTGCTCTCGCTCGGCGCGATCGTGACCGCCGAGCGGATCCCGGTCGGCGGCGACGCCATCGACCACGCGATCATCCAGCACCTGCGCCACCACCACGAGCTGATGCTGCCCAGCCAGTCGGTGCGCCCGCTCCAGCTCGCGCTGAGCGGCAACGGCCTGACCCCGCACGGCCCGGCGTCCACCGAGATCCACGGCCGGGACGTGGCCACCGGCCTGGCCCGCTCGGTCACCGTCGACACGGCCGCCGTGCGCGAGGCCATCCACACCCCGCTGACGGCGGTGCTCGACGGCATCGGGAAGGTGCTGCGGGACTGCCCGCCGGACCTGGTGGCCGACCTCGCCGACCGCGGCATCATGATGGTCGGCGGCAGCGCGCTCCTCCCGGGCCTGGACCAGATGCTGCGGGACGCCACCGGGATGCCGGTGCACATCGCCGAACGCCCCGACGTCTGCGCCGTGCTGGGCCTCGGCGCGATGCTGGAGGGCAAGGTCCAGCCGATGGTCCTCGACCCACTGGGCGACCACCGCGGCCTGGCGGACGACCGCGAGGAGAACAAGGACCGGACCGGGGACCGGGGCCGGGACCGGGGCCGGGGCCGGGGCCGCGATCAGGCGTACGCCGACGATCTGACGGAGTGACCAATCCCGACATCATCCGATTCATGCCTGGATGAGACCATGGTGATCATGGACGAGGACGTGACCGGGGACGCGGTCGGCGGCGGGGAGCGGGAGCAGGCGCGCCTGCCCCTGCTGCTCGAAGCCGTCCTCGGCGTCGGCACGGACCTCGAACTCCGCGCCACCCTCCAGCACATCGTGGACTCCGCCGCCGAACTGGTCGGCGCCCGCCACGGCGTGCTCCGGGTCGTCGACCCCGAGCGCCCCCGGCTCACCGGGCTCTTCACGACCGGGATGACCGAGGAGGAGCGGGCCCGCGTCGGCCCGCTCCCCGACGGCGCCCCTGACGGTGCCGCCGAGGGTCTCGCCGTCCCGATCCGGGTGCACACCCAGGTCTTCGGCACCCTCCACCTCACCGGGAAGGAGGGCGGCTTCACCGAGGAGGACCTGGCCCTGCTGCGGGTCCTCGCCGCCCAGGCCGGCATCGCCATCGGCAACGCCCGGCTCTACGAGACCGCCCGGCAGCGCGAGCGGTGGATCGAGGGCGCGGCGGCCGTCACCACGGCGCTGCTCACCGGCGAGTCCGCCGAGGACGCCCTGATGACCGTCGCCGAGCAGGCGAGGATCCTCGCCGACGCGGCCGCCGGCGTGATCCTCCAGCCCACCCCCGAGGGCGGCATGGAGATCGTCACGGCCTCCACGGCCGGCGACCCCGGCGAGCTGGTCGGCACCACCATCCGGCCCGGTTCCGCCGTCCTCGTCCAGCTGCTCGGCGGGGAGCCGGTCTTCGTCGAGGACTCCGCCACCGACCCCCGGATGACCACCCCGGTCCGCTCCCGCTTCGGCCCCTCGATGATGCTGCCGCTGCGCAGCGGCGGGCGGCTGATCGGCACCCTGGCGCTCCCCCGCCACCGGGACGCGGAGCCGTACTCGGCGGTGGACCGGCTGCTGGCCTCGCAGTTCGCCTCGCAGGCGGCGCTCGCGCTCGTCCTGGCGGACGCCCGGCACGACCGGGAGCGGCTCGCCGTCTTCGAGGACCGCGACCGGATCGCCCGGGACCTCCACGACCTCGTCGTCCAGCGGCTGTTCGCCACGGAGATGATGCTGGAGTCGACCCGTCGCCGGGCCGGCGGCTCCTCCGAGGAGGACGAGCTCCTGGGCAGGGCGGTGGACGAGCTGGACTCCACGATCCAGGAGGTACGGACGACGATCTTCGCCCTCCAGCAGCCGCCGGCCGAGGCGCCGACGACGTTCCGGGGGCGGGTGCTGCGCGAGACCGGCGGGGCGGGGGTGCTGCTCGGCTTCCAGCCGTCGGTGCGGTTCACCGGCGCGGTGGACGCGCTGGTGGCGGAGCCGGAGGCGCGGAAGCTCCTCGCCGCGCTGCGCGGGGCGCTGGCGGCGGCCCACCGCCGGTCCGGGATCGGGCGGATCACGGTGGACGTCGGCGTCGGCGACGCGGGCGCCTGGCTGCGCGTCGAGGACGACGGCACCCCTCCGACGACGGTGACCTGGCCTTAGGCCGCGTCTGCCGGAGTCTTCCGGTGGCTCCGGTACCTCCGGTACGTCCGGTGCCACCGGCGCCTCCAGTGCCTCCAGTGCCTCCAGTGCCACCGGTGCCTCCGGTGCTCCGGTGCCTCCGGTGCCTCCGGTGCCTCCGGTGCCTCCAGTGCCTCCAGTGCCTCCAGTGCCTCCAGTGCCTCCGGTGCCTCCGGTGCCTCCGGTGCCTCCGGTGCCTCCGGTGCCTCCGGTGCCTCCGGGATCATCCGGGCCCGCGACGCCTCGCTCGCGACGCCCGGCGCGCGCTCGCGGATGTCCTACCCTCGGGACCCCGGACGGAGCAGTTCCGCGCGCCGGGCCTGGGGGGCGGATCTTGACTGGAGGCGTGAACTCCGACGTCAAGCCCCCGACCGCCGCGGCCTACCGCAACCTGGTGATGGCCACCATCGGCTTCACGCTCACCTTCTGGGCCTGGGACCTGATCGCACCGCTCGGCAGCTGGTACGGCGACCGGCTGGGGCTCAGTTCGTTCCAGCAGTCGTTCCTCGTCGCGGTGCCGGTGCTCGTCGGCTCGGTGGGCCGGATCCCGGCCGGCGCGCTGACCGACAGGTACGGCGCGAAGCTGATGTTCCCGCTGGTCTCCGCGCTGACGATCATCCCGGTGCTGCTGCTGATCGTGGTGAAGGACTCCTACGGCCTGATGATCGTGGTCGCCTTCCTCCTCGGCCTCGGCGGCACGACCTTCGCGATCGGCATCCCGCTGGTCAACTCGTGGTTCCCGCCGGAGAAGCGGGGCCTGGCGCTCGGCGTGTTCGGCATGGGCATGGGCGGTGTGGCGCTCTCCGGCTACTTCACGCCCCGGATCGCGAAGCACGGCGAGAACCTGCCGTTCGTCGTGGTGGCGGTCGCGCTCGCCGTGTACGCGATGCTCGCCGCCGTCCTCATCACCGACCGCCCCGACCGCCCGGTGCCGACCGCCTCGCTGGCGACCCGGCTGGGCTCGGCGGGCCGGCTGCGGGTGACCTGGGAGCTGTCGGCGCTGTACGCGATCGGCTTCGGCGGCATCGTGGCCTTCGGCGTCTACCTGCCGACGTACCTGAAGACCTGGTACGACCTCGACCCGACCGACGCGGGCACCAAGGCGGCCGGATTCGCCCTGGTCACCGTCGTGTTCCGGCCGATCGGCGGCTGGCTCTCGGACCGGGCCCACCCGGCGGTCGTGACCTCCTGGGCGCTCGGCACCGTCGCCCTCCTCGCGATCGTCCAGGCCTTCGACCCGAAGCTGGCCCCGGGCGGCACGATCGCCCTGCTGATCATGGCGGCCGGTCTCGGCACCGCCAGCGGTTCGGTCTTCGCCCTCGTCTCGCAGGTGACCCCGCAGGCCCAGGTGGGCTCCGTGACCGGCATCGTCGGCGCGATGGGCGGTCTCGGCGGCTTCGTCCCGCCGCTGGTCATGGGCGCGATCTACAGCGCCAAGGACTCGTACTCGATCGGCTTCATGCTCCTCTCCGACCTGGCGCTCGCGGGCTGCGTGTACGCGTACGGGCGGATGCGCGGGATCCGGCCGGGCGGCGGCGAGCCGGCGCCCGGGGCGACGAAGGTCACGGCCGCGAAGCCCTGACGGAGCGGCAGAATGCCCCTCGGCAGCCGCGTTTTTCCGTTGCGACCCGAGGAGTACGACCGGTGAGTGCCCTCTTCCCGGCCCTGGAGGCCCCGACCGACCGCCCCGCCCTGCGCCACGGCCCGGTCTCGCTCTCGTACGAGGAGCTGGCCCGGGCGGCGGGCACGCTCGCGGCCCGGCTCGGATCCGTCCGGCGGGTCGCCGTCTGGGCCGTGCCGACCGCCCGGACGGCGGTGGCCACCGTGGCGGCGCTGCTCGCCGGCGTCCCCGCCGTGCCGCTCAACCCGCGCTCCGGCGAGCGGGAGCTGGCGCACATCCTCGGGGACAGCGCGCCGGACGCGGTGCTCGCGGGCCCGGAGGACGAGCTTCCGGCCGCGCTCGACGGCCTCCCCCGGATCTCCGTGGAGCTCGTGGAGCTCGTGGAGCTCGTGGAACTCGACGGGACCTCCCCCGCCCCGGCGCCGAGGGACGTGGACCCCGAGGCGACCGCGCTGATCGTCTACACCTCCGGCACCACCGGCCCGCCGAAGGGCGTGCTGCTCTCCCGCCGGGCGGTCGCCGCCTCCCTCGACGCGCTCGCCGAGGTCTGGTCCTGGACGGCGGACGACGTCCTGGTGCACGCGCTGCCGCTCTTCCACGTGCACGGGCTGGTCCTCGGGATCCTGGGCCCGCTGCGGCGCGGCGGCGAGGTCCGGTACCTGGGCTCCTTCTCCGCCGAGGGCGTCGCGCGGGAGCTGGCGGACGGCGGCACGATGCTCTTCGGCGTCCCCACCATGTACCACCGGCTCGCCGACGCCCTCCCCGGCGACCCGGCGCTGGTGAAGGCGCTGTCGGGGGCCCGGCTCCTGGTGTCGGGGTCCGCGGCGCTGCCGGTGCACGACCACGAGCGGATCGCGGCGGCGACGGGCCGGACGGTGGTGGAGCGGTACGGGATGAGCGAGACGCTGATGAACACCAGCGTCCGGCCCGGCGGCCCGCCGCGCCCCGGCACGGTGGGGACGCCGCTGCCGGGCGTGGAGGTGCGCCTGGTGGAGGAGGACGGTTCGGTGCTCGCCGGGTCCGACGGGGAGGCGGTCGGCGAGGTGCAGGTGCGCGGCCCGAACCTCTTCTCCGGCTATCTCAACCGTCCGGAGGCGACGGCGGAGGCCTTCCAGGAGGGGTGGTTCCGTACCGGCGACATGGCGGTCCGGGAAGGCGACGGGACGATCCGGCTGGTGGGGCGGAAGGCCACCGACCTGATCAAGAGCGGCGGTTACAAGATCGGGGCGGGCGAGATCGAGAACGCCCTGCTCGACCACCCGGGGGTCCGGGAGGCGGCCGTCACCGGGGAGCCCGACCCGGACCTGGGCGAGCGGATCGTGGCCTGGATCGTCCCGGCGGATCCGGCGCGCCCGCCGGGCGCGGAGGAGCTCGCGGACCATGTGGCCCGGCTGCTCGCCCCGCACAAGCGGCCCCGTGCGGTCCGGCTGCTCGACGCGCTGCCCCGCAACGACCTGGGGAAGATCCTGAAGAAGCAGCTGCCCCGGGGGTGACGGAGAGGGCCTACCCGGGCCTGATCCGCCGGGCGGGCCCTGAGGGCCGGACCCCCGCGGGTCCGGCCCTCCCCCGCCGTGCGGATCACTTCGTCACGCCCACCGCGTGGATCAGCTCCTGGGTGACGGAGCCGCCCCGGTCGTCGGTGGCGCCGGCCCGCAGGGAGACGGCCGCCGCGCCGGCCGGGACGCGGAGCTCGCCGGTCCAGGAGGCGCCGTGGCGCTCGCGGAGGGACACCGTGCTCCAGGTAGCACCGTCGTCGTACGAGACCTCCAGCGTGCCGCCGGTGATCGTGCCGGTGCCGGCGGCGCCCTCCACGTACTCGGCGGAGACGCCGACGGGGATCCGGGAGCCGGCCCGGACGTCGCCGTACAGGTCGGTGTCGAGGTCGAGGCCGAGGTTGAAGGCGGCCGGGTCGGTGGCGGTGACGGCGGCGCCGCCGACGCTGGGCAGCGCGCGGACGGTCTCGGTGCCGCGCGGGGCGCCGACGGCGGCGCGGGCGCCCTTCCCGTACGTGACGATCAGCGGGAGTTCGTTGGTGACGCCCTGCTCGGCGAGGCCGGTGACGTCGAAGAGGCGCGGGTCGAGGACGCCGGAGGCGAGGAGGGCGCGGGCCTCGTCGGGGACGACGGTGACCCGGCCGTCGGTGACCTGGGTGCGGACGGCCCCGGTGGCGCCCTTCGCCCGGTCGACGGTGACGGTCTGCCGTCCGCCGTCGAGCGTGGTGAGGGTGACCCGGTCGCCGGTGACGAGGGTGACGGTGGGGGCGGTGGTGGCGGTGGTGGCGGTGGCCGGGCCCTTGAAGGTGTCGGGCACGGCGGCGGCCGCGGCGCCCGGCGCGGCGGCGGTCTGCCCGGCCGAGAGCAGCACGAGGGAGACGCCCGCGGCGATCAGCCCGGCCCTTCCTCTGGTCAGGGGTGCGGTCATCGAACGGCTCCTCGCGGACCCGGGGTTCGGGTGTGGAGGTTCCGGATCCGCGAGGAGTCTGGCCGCTGGGCACGGGAGTTGACCCCCGTCCCACCTGGCGGCTATGTGCCGTGGTGGCCAACCGCCAGGAGGGACGGGTCGGTTCAGGGCTTCGGGTCGAGCGCGTCGTACCGGCGGAATCCGCGTGCGTACAGGGCGAACACGCCGATGCCGAGGACGCAGGCGAGGCCGCCGCCGGTGACGGCGACGGTGGGCGAGGCGAGGTCGGCGACGGAGCCGGCCACGAAGTCGCCGAGCCGGGGCCCGCCGGCGACGACCACAATGAAGACGCCCTGGAGCCGGCCGCGCATCTCGTCGGGGGCGGCGACCTGCATCATCGTGTTGCGGAAGATCATCGACGCGGTGTCGGCGTACCCGGCGACGGCGAGGCAGAGCAGCCCGACCCAGAGGTTCCGGCTGAGGCCGAAGGCGGCGATCGCGAGGCCCCAGGCGGCGACGGCGATGAGGATGGCCTGCCCGTGGTGGCGGATCCGGCTCTGCCAGCCGGATATCACCCCGCCGAGGAGCGCGCCGAACGCGGGCGCGGCGACGAGGAGTCCGGTGGTCTTCGCGTCGCCGCCGAACCAGAGGGCGGCGACGGCCGGGAAGAGCGCCTTCGGCTGGGCGAGGATCATCGCGAAGAGGTCGGAGACGAAGGTCGCCCGCAGGTTGGGCCGGGTGCCGAGGAACCGCAGCCCGTCGAGGACGGAGGCCCTCTTGGCCCCGGTGTGCTCGGGCGGCATGGAGGGCAGCCGCCACATCGCGTACAGGCTCGCGAAGAAGGCGAGGGCGTCGATCGTGTAGGCGGTCTGGTAGCCGGCGAAGCCGACGACGACCCCGCCGAGGCTGGGCCCGACGAGGGTGCCGAAGGTCATGACCATGGAGTTGAGCGCGTTGGCGGCGCGCAGCTGCTCGGGCGGGAGCAGGCGGGGGATCATGGCGCTGCGGGCGGGCGCGTTGAGGGCGCCGCAGACGGCCTGGAGGGCGACGATCGCGTAGAGGAACCAGACGCGGTGGAAGCCGGCGAAGGCGGAGACGGCGAGCGCGGCGGAGAGGGCGGCGGCGCCGACGGCGCCGACGAGTCCGAGGGTGCGCCGGTCGACGGTGTCGGCGATCGCCCCGCCGTAGAGGCCGAAGACGACGAGCGGGACGAGGGAGCAGAGGCCGACGAGGCCGACGGAGAAGGCCGAGCCGGTGATGTCGTACACCTGGAGGGAGATCGCCAGGGCGGTCATGCCCTGGCCGACCCAGGAGACGGTGTTCCCGAACCAGAGGCGGCGGTAGTCGGCGGAGGTGCGCAGCGGGGTGAGGTCGGCGAAGATCCGCCGCTTCTCCTCCTGCGGCGCCTCGACGCCGGTCACGAGGCGTCGCCGGAGGTACCGGAGAGGTCGGCGGGGTCCGCGGGGCCGGTGAGGTCGTAGGTGAGCTCGGGGCGGTCCCAGTGGATGCGTCCGGAGGCGGCGACGGTGCCGGTGCGGCGGGCGCCGGTGCGCAGGTAGAACTCCTCGGCGGGCGGGTGGGCGACGACCCGGACGGAGGTGAGGCCGGCGACACGGGCCGCACAGTTCATGTGGGCCATCAGCAGGCGGCCGATGCCGAGGCCCTGGGCGGAGTCGGCGACGAAGGCGAGGTCGAGCTCGGCCTCGTCGAGCAGGAGCGCGTAGAAGCCGAGGACGCGGCCGTCCGCGTCGACGGCGACGTGGACCGGATGGTGCTCGATGTAGGCCCCGCCGACCTGGTAGCCGTCGACCATGACGGCGTACGGCCCCCGGTAGGCGGCGGAGCCCCGGACGAGCCGGGTCAGCCGCTTGGAGTCGGCCGCGGTGGCGCGGCGGATGGTGATCTCGAACATGGGGTGAGTATAGGAACGCTCTCGGGATCCGGCCCTTACATTTTCCGGGGCCCGACCGGAGCCCGGCCGGAGCCCGGCCGGAGCCGCGGCCGTCAGCCGCAGGAGGGGCGCAACGCGTCGGGGTCGATGCCGTCGAGGCGGGCGGCGAGGGCGCCGAGCCGGTCGCGCAGCTCGGCGATCTCCGCGAGGTCGAGGCCGGTGGCGGCGGCGATCCGGCGGGGCACGCCGAGGGCCCGCCCGCGGAGCTCGGCGCCGGCCTCCGTGGCGCGGACGGTGACGGAGCGCTCGTCCTCGGGGCTGCGCCGGCGCTCGACGTATCCGGCCGCCTCCAGGCGCTTGAGCAGCGGCGACAGGGTGCCGGAGTCGAGCCGCAGCCGCTCGCCGATGCCCTTCACGGGCAGCTCGCCGTGCTCCCAGAGGACGAGCATCACGAGGTACTGGGGGTAGGTGAGCCCGAGCTCCTTGAGCGCCTCGCGGTAGACGCCGTTGAAGGCGCGGGTCGCCGCGTGCAGCGAGAAGCAGATCTGGTGGTCGAGCCGGAGGAAGTCCTCGTCCGGGACCGTGTCGAGCGTCTCCATGCGTCCAGGGTACGCGAGACCCCCCTCACACGCGATTCAGTTGTGCACAACTGAATCGTGCGCTACAAATGAGAGGCCACCCCTTACCGAGGAACAGGAACGGAAGACCTCATGGACGCCATCTACACCGCCGCCGCCACCGCCAACGGCCGCGAGGGCCGCGCCGTCAGCTCCGACGGCCGCATCGACCTCCCCCTCGCCCACCCGCAGGCCCTCGGGGGCAACGGCCAGGGCACCAACCCCGAGCAGCTCTTCGCCGCCGGCTACGCCGCCTGCTTCGCCAGCGCCATGGGCGTCGTCGCCCGCCAGGAGAAGATCGACATCTCCGAGGCCTCCGTCACCGCCGAGGTCTCCATCGGCAAGGACCCCGCCGACGGCGGCTTCGGCCTCGCCGTCGTCATGCGCGCCGAGTTCCCCGACCACCTCCAGGGCGAGGCCGGCCGCACCCTCCTGGAGAAGACCCACGCCTTCTGCCCCTACTCCAAGGCCACCCGCGGCAACATCGCCGTGGAGCTCGTCGTCGAGTAGTCCGCCCGGACGTCCGCCGACCACTCCGGACGATTCCGGAGGAGGAACCCGTCGAACAGGGTGGCGACGTCTCCGGACCTCGCCACACCCCGGACGACGGGGCGACGGCGCCCGAACCGCCCCTGCACGACGGCGAGTCGGGCGCACCACCGGAGCCGCGAGGAGCCGTGGGGAGCCGTGAGGAGCCGTGACGGGGGCTTTCGTACGACGAGGGCCACGGCGCCCACGCGTCGGATCTCACGCGTGGGCTCGTCGATCAGCCGAGCGCGGTACCGGCTCATCAGGCGGGCCTCGGCCCGCACGCGGTGGCCGCCGCCACGCTCGCGCCCGACCCGGACACGCTCTGGTCGCACCCCCGCACCCGCCTGATCCGCCGGCTCCTCGCTCCGCCACCGGCCCCCGAACCACCGCCCTCGGCCGGACCGCGGGCTCACGGGCGCGGCGCGGTGAGCCAGTCGGCGATGCGGCGCATCAGGGCGGTGGACGTGCCCGCCTCCGCGTGGGTCATGGACGGCTCCGCCCAGAGGTGGGCGGCAGCGCCCGCCGCCTCCTCGAGGGCGTGGGCCGTGGCGAGCGGGTAATAGGGGTCCCGGGCGCCGTGGACCAGGAGGAGCGGGGTGGCGGCGGCCTTCGGGACGGCGTCCAGGGGGGATTCCGTCGCGGGGTTCCACGGCCGGGGGGACAGGCGGGTTCCGGTCGTCAGGCGCAGGACTGCGCGGCCCGGGGGCGTCGAGGTCAGCCCCTGGACCAGGCGCATCCGCGTCGTTCCCCGGTACTGCCAGCGGGCCGGCGCGCTGACGGCCACCGCGGCGTCGAGGAGGCCCGGTCCGGCCGCGGCCAGGCGGATGACACAGGCCGCGCCCATCGAGAAGCCGACCGCGGCCACCTCTGCGTACCCCTGCGCGCGGGCGAACTCCACCGCGGCCGCGAGGTCGTGGACCTCCGCCTCGCCGCCCGTGGAGAGGCCCGAGGAGCGGCCGTGGCCCCGGAAGTCGAACGTCACCACCGACGCGGTGCGGCGGAGCTCCGCCGCCAGCCGGCGGTAGGCCCGCGTGCGGCGGCTTCCCGCGAAGCTGTGCGCCAGGACGACGCAGAGGTCCGAACCGGCCGGGCCGCGCAGGTGGGCGGCGTCGAGGCGTTCTCCGTCGCGGGTCGGCAGGGTGACGTCCATGCGGTCCTCCGGTCGGTCGTGCGGGGGGGGCACGGGGCCGTCCTCGGTGAGCGATCACCGAGGACGGCCCCGTGCGTTCCGCCGGTCAGGTCCAGTTGCCCAGACCGATGGCCGACGAGCCCTCGAAGAGCCGCTCCCGGAGCATCACCCGGCGCACCTTCCAGGTCGCCGTGCGCGGGAACTCGTCCCAGCGGATGTGGATCGGCTCCGCCATCACCGGCAGGTCCGCCGTGACCCGGGCCCACGCCCCGGCGGAGACCGGCTTGTCGCCCTGCGTGCTGTACACGGGCTGCGGCTTCGAGCCGGCCACGGCGAGCACGATCACCTCGGTCGTCTCCGGCAGCCGGTCGAGGAGGACGTCCTCGATCTCCAGGGCGCTGCCGCCGGGGATCCGGTCGATCTCGCGGTCGATCAGCCGCACCGCGCCCCAGCGGTTGATCAGCGCCAGGTCGCCGAGGTTCCACCACCGGCCGTCCCGCTTGTTGTCGTGGCGCTCCTGCTCGCCGACGTACGCGAGACAGCGGCCCGGCGCGGAGAACTGGATCAGGCCGACCTCGCCGCGGCGCAGCGGCCGTCCGGTGGCCGGGTCGAGGGCCCGGATCTTCCCGAAGCCGGGGACCGGCCAGCCGAGGACCTGGGTGGGCGGCGGCCGGTGGCCCCGCCGCTTCACCGAGCCGCGCACGTACGGGCGGATCGCCACCGCGCCGGCCTCGGTCTGGCTCCACGACTGCACCCAGACGGGCAGCTTGCGGTCGGTGGCCGCGAGGAAGGTCCGCACGGTGCGGGTGTGGATGGCGTCGAAGGAGTTCACGTAGACGCGGACGTTCCGGAAGGGCCGTTCGGGGTCGCGGGCCAGCTCCTCCCAGGCGAGGAAGGCGTTGGGCAGCGTCTCGACCAGCGTCGGCCGGTGCTCGACCAGCAGCTCGCGCACCCGCGGCGAGAGCGGGTCGGACATCATGACCAGCTTGGGCGCGACCGTCGCCAGGGGCAGCAGTCCGGTGATGACCCGCTGGTGGGAGTACGGCTCGCAGAACGCGACCGTGTCGTCCTCCCGCAGCCGGAAGAACGGCCAGCGCTCGGCCTCCACCAGGCCGAGCGAGTACAGCGACTCGGCCGAGTGCAGCACCAGCTTGGGGATGCCGGTGGTGCCGGAGGTGTGGGTGATGACCATGGGCTCGTGGTACGCGCGCAGCGCCGGCGCGGGCACCGGGCCGCCGCCGAGCTCCGCGAACACCCGGAGGTCCGGCCGGTCCTGGGGCACCTCGCCCAGGCAGGCCGTGGCCTCGGTCAGCTCGGCGAGGGTGTCCTTGTCGAGCCGCATGCGCTCGACGGTCACCGCGTCGGTGATCAGGTACGGCCGCTCCAGGCGGCCCAGCATCACGGTGATCGTCTCGTGCGGGTGGTTGTTGGTGATCAGCGCGGGCACGGCGCCGATCCGGGCGGCGGCGGAGGCGAGCAGCGCCACGTCCAGGTGGTTCTCCTTGACGACGGCCACCCGGTCCCAGGGCCGGACGCCGAGCGCCACCAGCTTCACGGCGAGCTCGTCGACGAGGGCCGCCCACTGGCGGTAGCTGCGCTCGCGCGGGCCGTCCGGGTCCACGTCGGGGGCGCGGTCGACGATCACCGGGTTGCGCGGGTTGCGCTGGGCGGCGAGGTGCCACACCTCGCCGATCCGCCCGGTGATGGGCACCCGGGAGAAGGGCGTGAGGCGGCGGCGGTAGCGGGTCGGGGCGTAGTCGGTGAGGAATTTCGGGAGCGTGCGCGCGGAGGAGGTCGAGGACGTCGAGGAGGGCGAGGTCATGTCAGTCTCGATTCGTGGTGGCCGGGGTGGCACCGGCGGCGCTGATGTGGGCGGCCATCGCGTCGAGGGAGCCGATGACCGACTCCTCCACGTCGTCGTCCCAGACATGGCCGAGCTCGTCCTCGATCGCGACGAGGAATTCGAGCAGCTTGACGGAGGTCAGACCGAGCCGGCGCAGCGAGCCCGGCCCGGTGTCGGTGACGGGCCCCTCCAGCACATCGGCGGCGATGTGCTCCAGGAGGGCCACGAGACGTTCGAGGACGATCTCCTCGTCCGTCAGGCGGGTGCTCATCGGTCCTTCCCTTCGGTCGTGGCGGTGGTCGCGGGCGTGGTCCACGGCGTGGGGAACGTCCCCTCCTCCACCGAGGCGACGAAGCGCGCGACGGCGTCCTGGAACGCCTCGGGCCGCTCGAAGTACGGCAGGTGGCCGCACTCCCGGATGATCTCCACCGCCGCGTTCCGCATGAGCTCCGCGGTGGCGTCGAGCGTCGACTCGGTCGTGGAGAAGTCGTCGTCGCCGGAGAGCAGCAGCGTGGGCGCCTCGATGGAGGTGAGCCGCTCCACCTGGTCGCCGGCGCCGAGCGCCTCGCGCAGGTTGGCGCGCAGCTGGGCCGCCGAGTTGATGGCGAGGAATCGTTCCCTCAGTGCGAGGTACGCGCCCGAGCCGCCCTCCGCGATCGCCTTGTCGCCGAAGACCAGGGGATAGATCAGGTCGAACAGGGCGCGCGGGCCGCCCGCGTCCAGCGCCGCCAGCCAGGACTTGGCGACGCGCCGGCGGCGCGAGGAGCCGCGCGGGCTGAACGGCGGCCCGACCAGGACCAGGCCCGCCACCCGCTCGGGGTAGGCGTTGGCGAAGTCCCGGCAGATCAGCGTGGAGATGGAGGTGCCCACGAGGTGGGTGCGCTCGATGCCGAGGTCGTCGAGGAGCGACTTCAGGTCCTCGGTGTGCTGCGCGAACTCCGCGGGCTTCCCGTCGGACGCGCCCTGGTTGCGCAGGTCGTAGGAGAGCAGCCGGTGGTCGCCGACGAGGTTCCCGGTGAAGTTCCGCCAGGCGGTGCTCACCACGTAGATCGTCGACACCAGCGTGACGACCGGTCCTCCGGTGCCGCGCAGCTCGTAGTAGAGCTCGCTGCCGTCCTCGGTGCGGTGCAGTGCCTGGCGGCCGTCGTAGGCGAGGTCCCACGACTCGATGCCCTTGACGTGCATGGTCAGTCTCCCCTCAGCCCGCGGCGGTCCAGGTACCAGCCCATGAAGTCCGCGAGTCGCTCCGGGGGCAGGGGGTGGTCGAGGACGTCCTCGCCGACGAGCTTGTGCACGTTGGCCAGGTCGAAGTCCTTCGAGCCGTGGATGTACGAGCGGTAGAACTCCAGTCGCTCGTCGACGCGTTCGTCGATGAGCGTGAACTCCTCCGCGTCCGTCACGTACACGGGCTTGCGGATGGCGAGGAGCTCGCACAGCACGGAGAGCGACTCGCCGACCGTGGGCTGGCGGGAGTTGGCCAGGTGGTAGACGTCCGAGTCGCCGTCGGCGAGGCTCACGCCGACCGCCGCCGCCACCGCCCGGTCCACGGGGACGAAGTTGATGCGCGCGTCGGCGGCGGCGCGGATCCGCAGCGACCGGAAGACGAGCATGTCGCCGAGGTGGCGGCGCACTTCGGCGCGCGCGGCGGACAGCCCGTTCACGAAGCCGTACATGCCGGTGAAGCTGGTCGCGGCCAGGGTGCGGCTGTGGCCGATGACGATGCTGGGCCGGAAGACGCGGGTGCGCTCGAAGCCGGCGGCGAGCACCACCGCCTCCGCCTGGATCTTGCTGTGCTCGTACGCGTTGTTGCTGGTCGTGCCGGCCGGTACGGGCAGGGCCGGGATCCAGCCGGTCCGCTCGCCCGCGACGTACGCGGTGCTCACGTAGTTGAAGCGGGGGGCCCGCAGCGCCTCGGCGAGGGCCACGACGTGCCGGGTGCCGTGGAGGTTGTCGCGCAGGATCTCGTCCTTGCGGCGCTCCTCGAAGTCCAGGGAGGCCGCGGCGTGCCAGACCTCGTCGACGTCCGGCAGCCCCGCGGTGTCCACACCGCAGCGGTCCTCCGTCACGTCGCCCGCCACCGCCCGGCAGCGCGTGGCGAGGAGCGGGATCAGGTCCTGCTCGCCGTACGCCTCCGCGGCGGCGGTGAGCGCGGCGTCGAGGCGCTGCCGCGCGGGGCGGCCCGGCCGTTCCCGGACGACGCACGTGATGTCGGCGTCGGTACGGCGTAACAGCTCCAGGACCAGGGCGCCGCCGACGAAGCCGGTCGCACCGGTCACGAGGTGGTGGGCGGTCATATCGCTTCCTCCGTGAGGGACGGCCAGTCGGCCCGGTCGTCTCCGTGGGCGTGGACGAGGGCGAGGACGACGCGCTCCAGACCGAAGGCGGTGCACGCGCTGTGCGCGGTGCCCCGGCCCGCGTAGCCGATGCCGAACCGGGCGCCCAGGTGGTCCTTGTGGTAGTTGGCCGAGGCGATGGCCGTCCCCTCGTCGTCGGCGGTCACCTTGGCGACGAACTCGTACTTCAGGGACTGCTCCAGCTGGCTGGCGCGCATGAACCGCCCGCCGGGGCCGAAGAACGGGTCGGTCGCCGCCTGCACGGAGACCTTCACGCCGAGCCGCGAGAAGAGCGCCTCGCCACGGGCGATCCACTCGTCCCGCCAGTCGACGGCGGTCCCGGCGTCGCCGACCATGACGAACTCGCGCATCCGGAAGGAGCGGAAGCGCCCGGGTTCGGTCGTCGCCTCGTGCCGGTAGCAGTAGCCGGCCACGTCGGCGTACGCCGCCTCGGTCAGCTCCCGGTCGGCGAAGGACGGGTAGACGCTGTAGCAGGCGGCGGGCGCGAGGACCACGCCCGACGAGGAGGGGCCCGCCTCCGGGGCGGATCCCTCGGCGAGGGCGTGCACGGTGCCGAGGAGGTGCGGGAAGGACTCGGCGTACTCCGCCCGTTCGAGGAGGTCCTGGGGGACGACCGGCGGGTACCAGACGGGGCCGGGCGAGGGCACCGCGCCCGCGGTGTTCAGGGCCCGCTGCAATCCGGCGATCACCGCCTCGAAGCGCGGGGAGAGGCCGAGGGCGCCGGGCAGCCCGGTGGGGGCGGTCCAGCCTTGTCGCGTCCGTTCGTACGCGGTCATGCGTCGATCACGCTCCCTCCGAGGAGCAGGAGTTGGGAATTGGACTGGTCCAGACGGGAGTTGGCGATCATCAGTCGGGCCGAGTGGAGGTCCCGCAGATGGCGGGCGACCGAGTAGGGGCCGGACTCGCTGTAGCCGGCCATGCCGCAGATCTCCAGGGTCTGTTCGACCACCCGGAGGCAGCCGGTGGACACGGAGGTCTTCAGGGCGTTGGCCCGTACCGTGATCGCGGTGGTGTCGGCGTCCGGCTCGGCGGTGAACCGGGTGTAGTCCGCGCCGAACTGCCGTACGGAGTCCTGCAGGACCCGCAGCGAGGCGTACGCCTGCCCGAGGCGCGGGTCGTCCACGACGGCGCCGGACCGCAGCTGGGCCCGGGCCCGGGCGCGGGCGAACGACGCGGCGCGGCGCACCCCGTCGGCGGCGATGCCGGTCCACACGCCGGCCCACAGCAGGTGCGACAGCGGCACCATGCAGCGGGTCGCGATCTCTCCGAACGGGACGGGCAGCACCTGGGCGGCGGGGACGCGGGCCTTGAGGGAGTGCGCGGGGCTGCAGGTGCCGCGCATGCCCATGGTGTCCCACTCGCCGGTCCGGGTGAGCCGGGCCTGCCCCGCCCTGACCAGGACGAGGACCTGGTCGGTGGGCGCGGCGTCCGGCCGTGGGCGGGCCGTGACGAGGAAGGCGTCGGCGTACGCGCCGTAGGAGACGGTGGTGGCCTCCTTCTCCAGGAGCAGCTCCTCGCCGTCCGGCACCAGCGCGCAGCGGCTTTCGCGCAGGCTGCCGCCGACCCCGGCCTCGGAGGTGACGGAGGCGACGAGCAGCTGTCCGTCGCAGGCCTCCTGGAGGTAGGCGGCGAGCTCCGGCGAGGTGGCGGCGGCGCCCGCGAGGCAGGCGAGCTGCAGCTGGTGCATGGCCCAGACCATGGCGGTGGAGCCGCAGCCGCCGCCCAGGACGGCGGCGAGCGCGGCGAGTTCGTCCGGGGCGAGGCCATGGCCGCCGTACTCCTTCGGCACGGCGGCGGACAGCAGCCGCTCCGCGCGGAGGGCGGCGACCGGCCCGGCGGGGAACGCGGCGTCGCGGTCGGTGGCGGGCGCGTGCTCGACGAGGACGTCGCGGGCGCGCAGCGCGGCCTCGCGTGCCCCGGCGAACGACAGCACCCGTTCGGGGGCCGTCACCGGGCGGCTCCCGACGTGCTGCCGGTGATGTCCAGGAGGACGTCGTTGAAGTGGCCGATCGAGCTGAACAGGGCCCGGCCCACGTGCTGTTCCGGGATCTCCACGCCGAGCGCGTCCTCCACGGAGAGCAGCACGCGGACGGAGTGGAGCGAGGTCAGGCCGATCGCGTACAGGTCGGCGTCGCGGTCCACCTCCCGGGCGGTGTCGCCCAGGTCGGAATGGGTGACGAGCGCCTCGCGGATGACGGCGTCGTACTGCCGTGCGGTGTCGTTCATCAGTTCCTCTTCACCGGGCCCGCACGGTGAGGGCGGACACGAGCGCGTCCACCGCCGCCGTCAGGCGTGTCTCTCTGTCGCCGAGGTCGGCCAGCATGCGCAGGAGCCGGGCACGGCCGGTGGCGCTGCCGCCGCTCTCGCGGGACAGGGTGTGCAGCAGGTACCAGCGGCGGGAGAGCGAGGTGAAGCCCTCCGCCACGGCGGCCGCCTCCTCGCCGGCCCCCGGGTGGCCCGCCAGCCGCTTGAACAGTCCGCCGAGGTAGAGCCGTTCGGCCGCCACCCCGCCGACGTCGAGGGCCTCCGCCCCCTCGGCCGCCTCCGCCTCGCGGGCGGCGAGGTAGCCCTCGAAGGCCGCGCGGTCGGCGCTCCGGTGGGCGCGGGCGTCCTCGCGTACCGCCGTGGCCAGCTCCAGGGCCGTGGCCCGGTGCCGGGGACCCGAGGTGAGCAGCAGGGTGCGGTAGGAGCCGGCCGCCTCTGCGGAGCGCATGCGCCGCCACGCCCCGGCGGGGTACGCGGTGGGCTCGGGCCGGTTCATGGGGTCGCTGATCCACACCCGGTCCCCGTCGTGGGCGAGGAGCAGCACGCAGTGCGCGAGGTGCTCCCGGCCCTCGTACGGGGACGGCAGGTGGAAGGCGTCCACGGCGGCCGCGACGGGGTGGCCGCCGGCCAGGGAGGCGCGCTCGGCGTCCTCGGCCGCGGCCCAGGAGTCGTAGGTGCGGTCGGCGAGGTCCATGCGGTGGACGGCGGCGGCGGCCGCGCTCCAGCGTCCGCTGCCGTCCAGGACGGGGCCGCCGTCCCAGGAGAACCCCCAGGTGGTGCAGAGGGTCTCCGCCGCGTCCCCGAGCCCCTTCCAGGCGGCGAGGTTCGCGGCGGCCTGCTGGTAGCAGCTGCCGAAGGGCGCGGTGCCGGTGATGGCGGGCGTCAGGCCGAGCAGGCTCACGCCCTCAGCTCCCAGAGCTGGTAATGCGGGTAGTAGCCGACGCGGTCGGCGTCCTGGGCGGCGGCCTCGGCCTCGGCGTCGCGGACCCAGCCGAGCTTCGCGGCGTGGGCGGTGAACGGGCGCTCCTTGAGGAAGGAGCGGACGAAGACGCGGGCGCCGGGGGCGGCGGCGCGGGTGAGCTGGTCGAAGGTCTGCTCGACGTAGTCGTTCTCGCACCAGTCGAGGACGTTGCTCAGGTTGAAGCCGGCGACCTCGCCGTCGGCGAGGCCGCCGAGGAACTCCAGGAGGTGGCCGGTCGCCCACTCGACGCGCGGGAGGGCCTCCTTCAGCCGGTCGTTCTCCTCGGCCCGGAGGTACGGCGGCAGGGCGCCGTCCGGGAGATAGCCGCCGAAGCACCAGCGGTGCATGTAGTAGTTGCCGGTCGGGTCGTCCTCGACGAGGCGACGCTCGATGACGGAGAGCAGGAACTCGGGGAAGGGCGAGCAGTCGAAGATGGAGTGGAAGCTCGCCGGGGTGAAGACGTCCTTCAGGGAGTCCTCGGCGAAGAAGAGCCGGAAGACCGGCAGCAGCTTGGCCGCGATGTCCTCGCCCTTCCATATCCGGAGCCGCTCGGCGTGGTCGGGCTCGGTCATCAGGGCGCGCAGCACCCGGTCGGGGACCGCCTGGTGGATCTCGGCCCGGACCACGCCCACCAGCTGCTCGAAGGCGCCGATCTGCAGCAGGCCCTGCCGCAGGGCGAGTTCGCGCGCGGCGGGGTCCTCGACGGTGGTCCCGGCGGCGGTGAGCACCTCGTCGAGCAGCGCCGAGCGCTCCTGGGCGGGGGCGTCGTGGACGCCGAGGAGTCTCACGGCGGCGTCGTACGGAAGTCCGCCGAGCGCGGCCGACTTGGCGCGGCAGTAGGCGGTCTGGGCGGGGCTGATGTCGAGGCCGTAGACCTTGGCCGGTCCGTCGAGGGCGAGGTTGAGGACGTTGTCGCCGCCGGAGGCGATGCTGAGGACGGTGTCGCCTGGGCCGGCCCTCAGCCAGGAGCGTACGGGCCGTTCGTCCTCCAGGACCTCGCTGTAGACGGGGGGAAGCGCCGTGATGCTGGCGAAGGTTCCGTGCAACGCTGAACTCTCCTTCTGTTCCAGGGGGTTGGAGCTGTCGAGTGCCACTTCAATCGGCTGGTGGCCGGAATTCAACAGCTTGTTGATCAAGAGGCGTATGGACAATCTCACAGCACCGCCGTCCCACATGATGGACGCGGTGTTTCAACGGTCGGATGCCTCCGGGGCCGTTCCGCCCGGCGTCAGTCGTTCTCGCCCGGCGTCAGCGGCAGCCCCAGCAGACGCTCGAAGCGCCCGGTGATCTCCCCGACCATGGCCGATACCTCGGCGTGGTCGCGGCCGAGCAGCATCACCCGGCCGAGCGCGGCACCCGCCGCGACCTCGCTGCCGGGGCCCACGCCGAACTGCGCGAAGTCGTCGTACCGGACGAGCGCGTCCCCGTACTCCCCCAGCCACGCCACGTCGAGCCGGTCGGGCAGCACGCCCGCGCGGCGGGCGAGCAGCCGCCGGCTCATCGCCACCCCCGTCGCCTCCGGGACCGTGACCGGCGCGCCGCTCAGCAGCTCCAGATAGGCCGTGTAGATGCTCCGGCCCGTGGCGTGCCGGTACAGCGAGGGCATCACGCCGCCCATGATCCGGGCGTTGGCCTCCACCAGCACCGGTCCGCGCTCCGTACGGATCATCTCCAGATGGAAGATCCCCCGGTCCAGGCCGACCGCGCGGCACACCTCCCGCGCGTAGCCGACGCACTCGTCCCGCTCCCGCGCGGCCAGCGACTCCGGGATGTGCGCGCCGAGCTCGATGACCTGGTCGTCGGCCGAGCGGGTGCGCCCGCTGACGGAGAACGGGAAGAACTCCTCCCCGCGCACCCCGATCTCCACCGAGACCAGCGGACCGACCAGCAGCTCCTCGACGAGGACGCCGCGCGAGTACTGCTCGCGCCACAGCTCCGGTACGGAGTCCAGCCGGTGCAGCACCTGCCCGGCGGCGGCCCGCGCCTCCTTCTCGGTGTGCGCGACGAACGACAGGGCGCTGTCGGCGCCGGACGGCGGCTTGATCACGACCGGGTAGCCGATCTCCCCCGCGGCGGCCAGGACCCCGTCGACGGTCTCCGCCGTGGCGAAGCGGGCCGAGGGCAGCCCGGCGGCGGCCAGCGCCCGCCGGCACAGGTCCTTGCGGCGCGCGGTGAGCGCCGGACCGGAAGCGGGCCCCGGCACCCCGACCTTCTCGCAGGCCAGGGCCACCGCCTCGACCGTCAGGTCGAAGTGGGTGGAGACGAAGTCGACCGGGTGCTCCGCGTGGGCCTCGGCGATGACCTCCGCGACCGCCGAGGCGTCGGTGGTGACCACGCCGTCCCTGAACCAGTCGGCCAGGCCGATCAGTTCGCGCTCGCGCTCGCCGAGCCGGTAGTACGGGGTGTGCGACTGCACGTAGCCGACCCGGTGGCCGGCCTCCTTGGCGCAGCGTAACGCCTCCAGGGAGGCCGCGTTCGAGTCCACGAAGAGGATGTGCATGGCGTTCGTCCTTACGATCCTGAGGGAGCCTTGGGCGTGGCCGCCGGCGTCTCGGCGGCCGTGTCCGCGGCGAGCCGCGGGGCCCGCAACAGCCCGGTGGCCAGGGCGAGTCCGCCCGTGCACAGGAACACCCAGGCCACGCCGAAGGCGTCGGCCAGCAGGCCCGCGACCAGCGAGCCGAGGGGCAGCACGCCCCAGATGATCCACCGGTAGGCGGCGTTGACCCGCCCGAACAGCTGGGGAGGGATGGAGGTCTGACGGTAGGTCACGCTCATGACGTTGATCGCCATCAGCAGGGCCCCGGAGACGGTGAGCGCCACCGCGGCGGCGGCGACGTGCGGAATCGCGAGCGCCATGTAGCAGGCGCCGACCAACGGCGCGCAGACGCGCAGGACGCTCCCGCCGCCGAACCGCGTCAGGGCCTTCGCCGCGAACCGCCCGGCGGCCACGCCGCCCACCGCGGGAGCGGCGAGCAGCACACCGTACGCCCAGGAGGGCAGCCCGAGGCGGCCCGGGGCGATGGCCCACAGCGGCAGGATGGTGATCGCGGCCGCGTAGGCGAGGTTCACGCAGGCCGTGACCCCGGCCAGGTGCAGCAGGTCGCGGCGGCCCCGGAAGTGGCCGAGGCCCTCCCGCAGGTCGGCGAGCACGGACTTCGGCGAGCCGCCGCGAGGCTCGGCCGCCGGCCCGTCGCCGGGCGTCCGCAGACCGCCGAGAACCAGCAGGGTCACCACGTACAGCACCGTCGCGGAGCCGATGCCGCCGCCCGCGCCGAGCGCGGCGACGACACCGCCGAGGGCGGGCCCGAGGAACTGCGCCATCACCGTCTGCACGGACTGCAGGCTCGCGTTGGCGCGCGGCAGCGCGGCGCCGTCCACCAGGCGCGGCACCAGCGACTGCGCGGCGATGTCCACGACGGTGCCCGCGGCCCCGACCGCGAACGCGCCGAGCGCCAGCGCCCACACCGAGAGGTGACCGGTGAACGCCGCCGCGGCCAGCAGCAGCACCAGCGGCATCCGCAGCCAGGAGGCGGCGCGCAGCACCCGGTGCGGGTGGTAGCGGTCGACCACCACGCCGGCCGGCAGGGTGACGAGCAGCCACGGCATGCGCATCGCCACGCCGACCGCGCTGATCGCGAGGGCCGAGTGGGTCAGCTGGAGGGCGAGGAGCGGGACGGCGACGCGGTAGACGCCGTCGGCGAGGTCGGAGGAGAGCACCGCCGCCTGGAAGATCCGGAACCGTCGCCCGAGCCCTGGGCCCCCGGACGCGGCGGCGCCGCTCCGGCCGCCGTCAGAGGTCGCGGAGGTCGTCATGCGTCTCCGTCAGCAGTGCGGTGTTGAGAAAGGCGCCGTGCCGGGCGTTCAGCACGGCGCCGCCGCCCGGCGTGCCGTGCCGGACGAGCACGGAGGACGGCCGCCCCCCGAAGACGTACGGGCCGATGACGTACGGGACCTCCACCGTGCGGATCTCGCCGGAGGTCGCGTGGCGGAAGCCGACCGGCACCCGGTCCCCGGCGACGTACTCCTGGAGGATGTGCCCGCCGTCCCGCGCGGCGCGGTCGAGCGCCGCCCGCCACTCCGCGTCGTCCACGGCGGCGCCGAGGACGACCCCGCTGCCGCCGTAGCCGTCGGCCGGCTTGAGCACGAGCTCCGCGCGGCGCTCCGGCGCCCGGGCGGCCGGGTCGCCCGCGTCACCGGTCCAGGGGATGTGCCGGTGGACGAACTCCCGGTCCGGGGCGGGGAGTCCGTCGGCGTCCTGCCAGAGCCAGGCCAGCGTCAGCTTGTGCGCGAGCAGCATGGCCGCCTCGGAGGTGAACATGCGGACGGTGCCCGCGCGCAGCGCCCGGACCAGGGCGTCCATCCCCGGACTCGGCGGCTGGCTGTGGCTGACGAACATCCGGAGCACGGCGTCCACGGGGCGCCCGTCCACGAGCAGCCGCCCGCGCTCGTCGGCGGTGAGCCGGTCCAGCGGATGCGTCACCGCGTCCAGGCCCTGCCGTCCGGCGCTCTCGCACACCGGCCGCATCCACGCCGTGAACGCGGCGAGATCCTCCAGGCCGGGCGTGGCCCCCGCGGAGAAGGCGGGCACGACCAGGCGGTCGCCCTCGGCGAGCCCGAGGGTGGTGCGTATCGCCTCGGACCGGGTGTCCACGGCCGAGGGCGGCACCCGGAGGCCGGGCCTGTCGCCGTACAGCGTGAGGAAGCGCTCGCCGAGGAGCGCGGCGTGGGACGCGCCGCCCAGGGCGCTGTCGATGTTCAGCTCGACGAACCGGGGGACGCCGTCCCGCACGAGGATGTCGGGGCGCACGGCGGCCAGGAGGTGATCGTCCAGGGGCTCGTCGTCACCGAGCAGAGGCCATCGGTCCGCCGGTACGCCGAGGGCGCGGCGCAGCTCGCCGGCGGTGGCGGCGCGGCGGCGGCAGGCGTCGAGGACGAGGCGGCTCGCGCGGAGCGTGAGCTCGCCCAGCTCGCGGAACCGGTCCGCGGAGAGGAATAAGGGGCGTACGGGGCGCCAGGTGTCGTCGGCGCCGGCGATGCCGTCGAAGAAGTCGTCGGGAGCGGGGGCGAGCGTACGTAAGGTCATGCGGCGGCCCGCACGGAGAGGTGCGCCCACGTCTGGGTGAACCACAGCGCGCCGTCCCTGCGCAGCGGGCGCAGACCGGTCGCGGGCCCGCCGTCGAGCTCCTCGGCCAGCTCCCGCTCGATGGCGCGCGCGGTGTCCTCGGGGGTCAGGGACTGCTCCAGCCACGGCGCGAGGGGCCGCTCCACGTCGAAGACGTCGGAGGGCCCGGCGGTGGCGCCGGCCGAGGTCAGCAGTCCGGTGATGTGCTCGACGGTGAGGAGCGTGCCGTGCGAGGGGTCGCGCAGCCGCTCCAGGCGGTCGGCGTCACCGGGCAGCTCGGGGCGCGCCACCATGTCGGCGACCACGACCCGCCCGCCGGGCCGGCAGACCCGCACCAGTTCGGCGGCGACCCGCTCGGGAGAGGCGACGTGGTGCAGCGAGAACCGCGTCACGACCAGGGAGAAGGAGTCGTCGGGGAAGGGCAGCCGGGCCGCGTCGCCCTCCTGGAACACGACGTTGGCGACGCCTTCCGCGTCCGCCTGCGCCTTGCCCTGCGCGAGCATCTCCGGCGTGGTGTCCAGGGCGGTGACGTGGCGCACCCGGGGGGCCAGGGCGCGGGCCACGATCCCGGTGCCGCAGGCGGAGTCCAGACAGACCGCGTCCGCGTCGGGCGCGATGAAGTCGACGAGCCCCCGCAGGTGCATCGTGAAGGCACCGTTGAGCCGCGAGTCCTCGAACGTGCTCGCTTGACGGGCGAACTCCCTGTGCACCAACTCGGTCTGCCCGGGGGCGCTTTCCACTGGCGGCTTCACGATCCTCTTCCTCAACGGTCCAGGTCCGGCAGGTTATTGAGATCTATTCGAAACAAGGGTCCGAAAAAAGCCCTCACCGCTCATCCAAGCGCGGCGGGGCGACATGATCAAGGAAGTTAGGCCCGGGCCGGGCCGACGCGCGTCAACCGGCCGGCGACGGATCCGGGCCCGGACCAGGGGCGGCGGACGCGGCCGGCGACGAGCCGCGGCGCGCGTGTGTGACGGAGGTCATGGACGCGCGGGCGCCCGGCGGGCCGAGGACGTCGTGCGTCCCCCGGGGCCCGCGGCTCAGCGGTTCCCGCAGCAGGACGTCGCGCCGACCGGGTCGAGGCGCGGCGAGCGGAAGGCGACGACAGGCACACGGGAGCGCTCCCACCATAGGCCCTCCACCGACCCGCCCAAGCACCCTGAGAGGTTTGCAAGCGCTCTCTGACGCCCCTTAGTCTCCCCATCGTCGGCCAGCGGGAGACACACACCGCACCCGGGGAGGAACGCGTCCATGCACAGCGTCATCGTCGTGCCACCGTCCTACGGAGATCAGCGGAGCCGGACCGACGACCAGATCAGGATCGCCAGCGGCGAACGGCTCGCCTTCGGACGCGCGGCCGACGACGGCGGCGGTCTCATCATCGCGCACGAGGGAGTGCCCAGGATCGCCGGCGAGATCACGGCGCACCGGAGCTTCTGGCTGCTGAGCAACCTCAGCGAGAACCAGACCTACGTGGTGGAGAACCCGGAGGGCGCCGGCGAACACATCAAGGTCACGCCGGGCAGGCTGGAGGCGCCGGTGCCGTTCGAGTTCTCGCGCGTGGTGCTTCCCGCCGCGGGCAACCTGCTCACCTTCGACGTCTGGGCGCCCTGCCACACCTTCGGCAGTGTCGCCCGCCACGAACTGACCGGAACGTCGACCACACCGGCCTTCGCCCTGGACCGCACGAAACGCTACTTCGCGGTACTCGCCGCGTTGTGCGAGCCCCGTCTGCGCGGCGAACCGCACGCCCCGCTGCCCGCCGTGGACGATCTGGTGGCCCGCCTGCGGCCGGTCTGGCCCGCGGTCAGCCGTTCCGCGGTCTACTGGAACATCGACTACCTGGCCACGAAACTGCGCCTGCGTCCGGGCCCGGACACGGCGGAACCGGGCAGGCGCACCAACGGCAAGAAGGAGTCACTGGTCTCCCTCGCCCTCCGCTTCGACCTCGTACGCGAAGACGACCTCGCGGTGCTCGCCCCGACCGTGAGCAAGGTGGCACGGTGACCGAGCGGTCGTACGCGGTTCCCGTACCGAAGGGCTACACGGTCGGGCCCTGGGAGGTCCGTGAGCCTCTGGCATCCGGCGCGTTCTCCACCGTCTACGCGGCCCGGCACACCGGAACCCCGGCTCCGGGGCTGCCCGACCGGGCGGCGCTGAAGTTCCTGCCGACCGGCACCCGCACCCCGCGCCAACTGGGCCACCTGCGGGAACTGGCCGAGCGGGAGGTGGAGTTACTGGGAAGGCTGCGCGCACCGCGCCTGATCCGGATGTACGACACCCTGACCGTCGACGACCCCGGCCACCCGGAGCTCGACGGCGCCACCGTCCTGGTGCTGGAAGAGGCCGAGGGATCCCTGGACTCCCTGCTCGACCACACGCCCACGCCCGACGCCGGCCCGGCACTGCTCACGCAGATCTGCGAGGGCCTGCACCAGTTGCACCACGCGGGCTGGGTGCACGGCGACCTGAAGCCGGCCAACGTCCTGCTGATGAAGGACTCCTCGGCGAGACTGGCCGACTTCAACATGGCCGCCGAGCTCAAGGGCACGCACGCGTACGCGCCTCCGTTCGCGACCCCCGACTACACCCCGCCCGAACTCCTCCGGCCGGAGATCGACGAGCGAGGTGCCCGGACCCGGCCGTCGGCCGACGTATGGGCCTTCGGCGTCCTGGCGCATGTCGTGCTGACCGGCGCCTTCCCGCTCCCGGGCGGCACCACGGAAGCCCGGTGCGACGCGGCGGCACGCTACGCGCGCGGCGCCGAGGAACTCCGCCTGTCCCACCGACTCCCGGACCGCTGGCGGCAGATCGTGGCGGACTGCCTGGCCTCCTCCCCCGCCGAGCGCCCGACCGCGCAGCACCTTCTGCGCCGCGTGGAGGACGCCGCGGGCGTCGGCCGGTCGCCCCGACTGCCACGCCTCCGCCCTCGACGCCGGCGGCTCCCCGCACTGGTCGGCGTGCTCGCCGCGTCGGCACTCCTGAGCGCCGTGACCGCGGCCTACGCCCTCCGGGACGAGGCCCCGGCCGCCGCGTCGGCACCACCCACCTGCGAGAAGCCCAAGGTGTACGAGGACGAGGAGCACGGCCGGGGCTACACGGCGGGCGAGAACGGGACCTGGGAGTTCGCCATCAAACGCGGCGACGGCGGCAGCCAGGTCCGTGAACTCCAGTGCCTGTTGCGATACCTGCACGGCATCACCGAAGTCGGCGAAGTGGACGGCGACTTCGGCCCCATGACGCACGGAGCCGTCCTCACCTTCCAGAAGCGGGCGGGCCTGGACGCGGACGGACTCGTCGACCCGCGGACATGGCGCGCGCTGCGCAAGGCGGAGGACCCGGGACCGGGCACCGGCCGCTGACTGCAGGTGCGGTAGTCGTACCCCGCCCGCCTCCAGGTGCCGTCGGCGTCCTTGAAGAGGTACTTGCCCTCGGTGTCGCGGCGCAGGGGGAAGGAGTGGCTCCGGCCTCGGTACTCCAGGTACAGAGTCTTACCCCGGTCGGTACTGCCGCCCGTGAACCCATCCCGCGCATGCTCATGCGATCCCCTCCCGTTGCGCTTCGCACCCAGAGGATTCCAGGAAGCGGCACCGGAGGGACCCTGCATCTTTCCAGGTTCCCCGTGCTCCTGTCATGGGTGACGGTCTGGCGGCGGGGTGTCGTGGCGCCCCCTGGTCTCGAAACGAACCCGACGGGGGGGCCAGGGCGCGCCGCGTGGCCAGGGCTCAGAGCAGGAACCGACGACTGCGCTCTCCAGGCGGCGACATGCACCTGACGACGAGCGCGTCAGCACAGCGGCAAGTCAACGACTCATCGACCGAGGGAGTGACGTGTTCAGAACAGAACCAAGGCCCCAGGCGGAATCCGTACCATCCGCCGGTCCGCACCCGCGGAGCCGGTGGCGGCCGGCCACCGCGCTGACGGCCTGGATGGTCGGGCTCGTCGTCGCCGCGACGACGTTCCTCGTGGCGACGCCCGCATCGGCCGCGCCGTCCACCCCGGACTTCGGGTCGGCCATCGACGCGTACGCCGCCTACGACCCCCAGGACACCTGCGATCCGGCCGTCAAGCCGGGCACCGCGGGTCTCCGGGACCTGCTCAACAAGGCGTACGGCTCGCACACTTCCTACGTCACCCGCGCCTGTGACAGCGGTGGCACGAGCGAGCACAAGGAAGGCCGTGCGCTGGACTACATGCTCGACTACTACGACTCCGGTGAGCGCGCCGTCGCCGAGGACATCCTCACGTGGCTGCTGAAGACGGACAAGTACGGCAACAAGCATGCCAACGCCCGGCGGCTCGGCGTCATGTACCTGATCTGGAACGACCGGATCTGGTCGTCGAGCCGGGCCACGGAAGGGTGGCGGGAGTACGGCGGCAGCAATCCGCACAGGGACCACATCCACGTCAGTCTCAGCTGGGCCGGTGCCCGCAAGCAGACGAGCTGGTGGACGTGGGAGGAGCCCGGGAGGACCACCCACAGCGTGACGGGTGACTCGTTCACCGACCTGGTGGCGACGAAGTCCGACGGCACCATGTGGCTGTACTCCAACAACTACCTGCGCGACGACGGCGTGCCGTACGGCAGCAACCGCCAGATCGGGCACGGCTGGAACACCTTCGACCGCGTCCTCCAGGCGGATGCGACCGGCGACGGATTCACCGACCTGGTGGCGCTGAAGCCGGACGGCACGATGTGGCTGTACGCCAACAACTACCTGCGCGACAACGGCGTACCGTACGGCAGCGGCCGTCAGATCGGACACGGCTGGAACAACTTCGACCGCATCATCGCCGCCGACGCGACCGGCGACGGATTCACCGACCTGGTGGCGCTGAAGCCGGACGGCACGATGTGGCTGTACGCCAACAACTACCTGCGCGACAACGGCGTACCGTACGGCAGCGGCCGTCAGATCGGACACGGCTGG
>NZ_JABBGE010000001.1:0-587414 GCF_012927245.1 Streptomyces sp. R302 | reverse complement strand
AACTACCTGCGCGACAACGGCGTACCGTACGGCAGCGGCCGTCAGATCGGACACGGCTGGAACAACTTCGACCGCATCATCGCCGCCGACGCGACCGGCGACGGATTCACCGACCTGGTAGCACTCAAGCCCGACGGCACCATGTGGCTCTACTCCAACAACTACCTGCGCGACAACGGCGTACCGTACGGCAGCGGCCGTCAGATCGGACACGGCTGGAACAACTTCGACCGCATCATCGCCGCCGACGCGACCGGCGACGGATTCACCGACCTGGTAGCACTCAGGCCGGATGGCACGATGTGGCTGTACGCCAACAACTACCTGCGCGACAACGGCGTACCGTACGGCAGCAACCGCCAGATCGGACACGGCTGGAACAACTTCAGCCGCATCATCGCCTGATCCGGAATCCACCGGGCGACAGCCGGCCCAGCGCCTGAAGGCTCCTGTGCCGTCGAGAGTGGCGTTTCGACGCCGCGACTCGACGGCACAGGGGTCTCGCTTGCCAGGGTGACCTACCTGACGAGGGTGACCCAGTAGGGGTCCGTGTCCTGCCATACGCGGTGGACCTGGAGCTTGGGCAGGCCGCAGCTACCGGACCCGAACCAGGCTTCCTTGATCCACACGTCCTGGCCGAGGTGGCCGGTCAGGTTGATGTACGACGCGGAAGTGGGGGAGCCGCTGGAGGTGTTGTAGGGCAGGCATCCTCGGAAGCTGTGGCCGCCGCCGTAGGAGCCGCTGTAGGTGATGTGGTGGGTGCGGCCGTTGTTGAGGAGCCGCTGGATCCGCATGGTCTGGTTGAACCCGGAGCCGGTCTGGTAGCGGGGGGTTTCCGCACTGGGGATGGACGTGTAGTAGTACACGCACACGTTCCCGGGCTTGCAGCCCCAGACGGTGCTGCTGCCCGCCTGAGCGGAGGACGTGAGGCCAAGGGCGAGGGTGGCGGCAGCCAGAGCAGTGCCTACGATGCTGCGCTTGCGCATGGCGAGGGGTGTTTCCTTTCGTGCGGCTCCCGGCGGAGCGCGAAGGGGTCTCAAGGTTCAGGGGCAGCAGCCTCGTACCGAGGACAGCCCACCGCTACCTGCAACGTTTCAGGTTCCCCCGTCTCCCCCACTGAGCAAGGGTGCCCTCATGAAACTCCGCAGACTCTTCTCGGCCTTGGCCGCCGGGGCCGGGCTGGCTCTGATCGCTTCGACCGGCACGGCCCGGATGGCACGTACTCCCTGAAGGACGTCGGCGGCGCCGGGCTGCGCAGCCTCATGTACCACGACGGAAAGCTTGTCGGGAAGGTCGAGTTCCACCCGTACGGCGAGAAGCTGTGGATCTACGACACGGCCAATGACGGGGACACCTTCCACGTCGACGTCCGGGTTCAGCGCACACCCGTCTCCAACGGGATGGATGCGCCAGGGCCTGATCCAGGACCACCGGACAGAGCTCCGGGACCGCCCAGCGGGCGGTTCCGGAGCTCTGTCCGTTCCCGGATGCCCCCACCTCCTCCGCACGCCGCATGCACACAGGTTCGAACCCGCTCGGCGATGTCACTACTCTTCGACTGATCGATCAACCGAGGGTCGGATCAGGGCAGGGGGAGCGGCTCATGCACAGCATCGTCGTCGTGCCACCACCGGGCACAGCACAGGACGAACGGTTCCGGCTCGCGCCGGGCGAACGTCTGCGGTTCGGACGGTCGGGCGACGCGGACGGCCGCGTCGAGGCTCCGGTCCCGTTCGAGTTCTCCCGCGTCGTGCTGCCCGGGCTGCGGCCCGCCCCTCACGAGACGGAGGCCGGACGCAGAACCAACGGCAGGTTCGACCTGGTCCGCGAGGACGACCTCGTGGTCCTCGCAGGGGCCCCCGCAAGGGCGTCCCGATGACCGGGCAGTCCGACAGCACGGATCCGGTCGCCATCCCCAAGGGTTACCGCATCGGCCCGTGGCAGGTCCGTGAAAGGCTGGCGTCCGGGGCCTTCGCCACGGTCTACGCGGCCCGCAGGACCTCTGGAGCCGCACCCGGCACGCCGGGGAAGACCGACGTTCCGCGCCAGGTGGCGCTGAAGATCCTGCCCACCGGCACCCGCACCCCGCGCCAGCTGCGCCACCTGCGCGAACTGGCCGAGCGCGAGGTCGACGTGCTCAAGCGACTCCGCACCCCTCGTCTGATCCGCATGTTCGACACGCTGACCATTGACGACGTGGATCATCCCGAGCTGGACGGCGCGACCGTCCTCGTCCTCGAACGGGCCGGGACGTCCCTGGCCACACTCCTGGAGCGGACCGCCGTCCCCGCCGCCGGCCCGGCCCTCCTCGCCCAGATCTGCGAAGGGCTGCACCAGCTCCACCACGCCGGCTGGGTGCACGGCGATCTGAAGCCCGCGAACGTGCTGCTGATGGACGACGGGTCGGTCAGGCTGGCCGACTTCAACATGGCCGCCGAGATGGAAGGGACACACGCCTACTCCCCCGCCTTCGCCACGCCCGACTACACCCCGCCCGAACTGCTGTGGCCCGAGCTCACCGAACGGGGCGCGCTGATCCGGCCGACCGCCGACATCTGGGCCTTCGGCGTCCTGGCCCACCAGGTGCTCACCGGCTGCCACCCGCTGCCCGGTACGACTCCCCAGGCACGCAGCGAGGCCGCGGAACGCTACGCCCGGGGTACGGAGGAACTGAGGCTGGCCCCTGAACTGCCGCCGCTCTGGCGAAAGATCATCACAACGTGTCTGGCCCGCGCCCAGAGCCGGCGGGGCACCGCGAAGGCGCTGCTCCGCGAAGTGGAGGAGGCCGCAGGCACCGCCCGATCCGCCCGCCTGCCACGCCTGCGCCCCGGCCTTGTCCGACGGCACCCGGCCGCCACGGCACTGCTCGCCGTCACCCTCCTCCTCACCACTGCGACAGCCTTCAGCGCTCATCGCCACGTCACGCGCCACGACGGCACGCCCGTCTACGCGGCCCTGCCCCGCGACAAGGCCTTCCCCACCGGGCCCGACGGGAAGGTCGTCTACGGCTACCACCGCTGCCCGGAGGACGCCCTCTGCTTCTTCAGCGGTCACAACGGCACCGGTGACCTGTGCGTCTGGCGCGGAGACGACCCCGACTGGCTGGCCGGCGAGGACATCTGCTCCTGGGCCGACAACAACCCCGTACGGTCGATCTTCAACAACATCGGCGGTGACCGCAGCGCCGTGGCCTACTTCCGGGGCGCCGACTACCAGCCCGCCGACGCCGACAGACGCCGACTGGCGCAACGTACCGGCTGCAGCCCCGAGAACAGCATGGGCAACCTGGCGGGAACCTACGCCCCCCGCTCGCACCGGCTGATCAAGAGCTGCTCCTCCTTCACGGCACTCAAGGACTTCTTCATTCCCTGGTGACGCGCGCGCCGGAGACCGCCGAGGCCCTGGCGCGTCTGCCCGGCAACTTTCCTTGATTCGGCCCAAGGCCCAGGTCAAGGCGCTTCGTCCGGCGGCTCGGCGTCGGCAGGAGCGGTGCCGGGGCCGGTGTCGGGGCCGGTGTCGGCCCGGGTGATCCGTACTTCGCCGATGGCGTCGCGATCGACGGCCGTGACATCGATGGTCCACCGGCCGACCGTGATACCCGTGCCAGGGGCGGGAAGACGCCCGAGCTCGTGCAGAACGAGGCCGGCGACGGTGGTGTACGGGCCGGATTCCGTCAGGTCGGCGGGATCGATTCCGAGGTCCGGAAGGTCATGGACGGGGAAGGAGCCGGGCACCAGCCACGAACCGTCCGGCTGAGGCGTCACGGCCTGGATGTCCTGGTCCGTCTCGTCGTAGATCTCTCCGACGATCTCTTCCAGCAGGTCCTCCAGGGTGACGATGCCCTCGACCGATCCGTGCTCGTCGGCGACCAGGGCGAACTGCTGTCTGTCGGCCTGAAAGCGGCGCAGCGCCTCGGTGATCTTCATGTATTCGGTGAAGACGGTGGCCGGGCGGGCCAGCGCACCCACCGCCGTCGCCCCATCGCTCGTGGTGAGGTCCTTGAGGTGGACCACGCCGACGACCTCCTCGTACCCGGCGGTCGCGAGGACGGGAGCCCTGGAGTGGCCCGAATGCGCGAGCTGCGTACGGGCCTGCGCGGCCGGAACCTCCGCGGGGAGGGTGAACACCGCCCGGCGGGGAACGAGCGCCGCGCGGAGCGTGCGTTCGTGGAGCTCCAGAGCGCTGGAGATGATGGTGCGCTGCTGCGGGGTGAGGCCCCGGTGGCTGACGACCATGTCGCGCAGTTCCTCGGGGGTGGGCGGCTCCTTGGCTGCCTTCGGGTCACCTCCCAGGATGCCGACGACCAGGTTCGTCGCGTGACCGAGGGCCCACAGGACGGGTCGGAAGGCCGTCGCCAGGATGTCCAGGGGCGAAGCGGCGATCAAGGACCAGCGCAGTGGGAACTGCATGGCCAGTCGCTTGGGAGCCAGCTCTCCGACGACGAGGGTGACGAAGGTGAGGACTGTGGTCAGCAGGGCCACGGCGAGGGGCTCGGCGGCCCGGCCGGCGAAGTCCAGCAAGGGCACCAGAGGCTTGGCGAGCGAGACCGCCGCGGTGGCGGAGGCGAGGAAGCCCGCCAGGGTGATGCCGATCTGGATCGTGGCGAGGTACCGGTTGGGGTCGGCTGCCAGCCGGACCAGGCGGGCGGCTGTACGCCCCTTCCGTCGTCGCAACCGACGCAGCTGGCTCTCGCGCAGGGAGATCAGGGCGATCTCCGTGCCCGCGAAGAGGGCGTTGAGCAGGATGAGGGCGGCGATGAGCACGAGGTCCCACCAGTGTCCGTTCACGGCCTTGCCCTCCGCTCCTGCCGCGCTGGGGTCGGCGCGGCCGTCTCCGCCGGTGACGGCACTGGCCGGTCCTCAGTCCTGACGCTGCTCAGAAGGCCCGTTTTCGCCATGCCGAGGAGGCAAGCCATGCTGTCACCCGGCTGATGTCGGAGCGGGTGACCACGCCGACGACCGTGTCGTCCGCCACGACCACGGCGCGATGGGCAGGGCTCTCCTCCAGGTCGTGCACCAGGCCCACCAGCGGATCCTCGGGGCTCGGCGTGGGGACCTCCTCGATCGGAACCATCACCGAGGCCACCGGAGTGTCGCGGCGGCCTTCCGGCACGCGCGCGGCGGCGTTCACGGTCACCAGACCCACGGGACGGTGGTCGGAGTCGACGACGGGAAAAGCTGCGTGGTGGAAGCGGAAGTCCGGCTCCGTGAGGAACTCCGCGACGGTGATCGAGGCGGGAACGGTCAGTGGGGCCCGCCCCATCACGTCTCCGACCGTGACCCCCTCCAGCAGTTCCTCCAGCTTCGCCTGTTCCACCTCAGCGGTCGCGACGGCGACGAGGAACCAGCCGATCACCACGAGCCACAGGCCGCTGAGCGCCACCCCGCGGATCGTCAGGTAGGCACCCAGGACGACCAGCGCCCAGCCGAGCGCCCGGCCCGCGCCCGTCGCCACGGCCGTCGCGCAGAGCCGGTTGCCGGTCCAGCGCCACACCGCCGCTCTCAGCAGCCGTCCGCCGTCGAGCGGAGCCGCGGGCAGGGCGTTGAAGACGGCCAGGAGGAGATTGACGCCGGCCAGCCACGCGAGCGCCTCGACCGGCAGCCCCGCACCGTACAAACCCCCGAAGAGGCCGGCGAGGAGACCGAACAGTACCCCCAGCAGCAGGCTGACCAGCGGCCCCACACCCGCGATGCGCGCCTCCGCGCCGGGAGAGGGCACCTCGCCCCGCAGCCGCGCCATGCCACCCAGGAGCCACAGGGTGATGTCCTTCACCACGACACCGTTTCGGCGGGCCACGACGGCGTGGCTGAGCTCATGAGCCAGCAGGCACAGCAGAAGGACCACTGCGGCGACAACCGCCGTGATGCCGTACTGCCAGCCGTGCAGATCCGGATGGGCGACGGACAGCCGGGCTGCCAGTCCCGTGCCGATCACCACGACGATGAGCAGGGCGCTCCAGTGCACCCCGACGCGCACGCCCGCCAACCTCCCGAGGGAGAACGTCGGCCTCACGGCAGTCACCTCCACCCCTCTGCCCTGCGGATCTCCACGACGACCCCGAAGCATGCGGCCCGTCCGTCCGTTCCGGGGTGTCCCGTTCGTTAATCGGCCGTCGTCTCGGGCAATCGCCTGGTATCCGGGCCGGTCCAGGGCAGTTCCCGGGACGCGATTCGGCAGGCCGTCGGTCTCGGGAACTCCCGCCGAGGCGCGGAGCCCCGTGAGTGAGCCGACCGGCCTACGGGCCGACGGTCGAAGGTGAGGCTGCCGCATGCTGGAGGTACCGATCTGGCTCTGGCTGGCGTTCGCGGCCACGGTGGTGGTGTCACTCGCCGTCGACCTGGTGGCCCATCGCGGTGAGCACGTCATCGGGTTCAAGGAGGCCGCGGCCTGGAGCGGACTGTGGATCGGTCTGGCTCTGGGCTTCGGGGGTGTGGTCTTCCTGGTCCTCGGCCCGACGGCGGGAACCGAGTACACGACCGCGTGGCTGCTGGAGAAGGGCCTGGCGGTGGACAACCTCTTCGTCTTCGCCGTGATCTTCGGCTACTTCAAGGTCCCCCGCGCCTATCAGCACCGCGTGCTGTTCCTCGGCGTCGTCGGCGCGCTCGTCTTCCGAGGCGTCTTCCTCTTCCTGGGCATCGCCGTGGTCAGCCGTTTCACAGCCGTCCTCTTCGTCTTCGCCGCGGTCCTGTTCTACAGCACCTACAAACTTCTCCAGGAGAAGGAGACGTTCGATCCGGGCAGGAACGCAGCCGTACGCGCCCTCAAGAAGGCGGTCCCGGTCCGCGACGATTACGTGGGCACGAAATTCTTCGTCAAGGAGGGAGGCCGACGCGCAGCCACCCCACTCCTGGTCGTGATCACGGCGATCGAGGCGGCCGACCTCGTCTTCGCCGTGGACAGTGTCCCGGCCGTCCTCGCCGTCAGCGACGACGCCTTCATCGTGTACACCAGCAACGCGTTCGCCATCCTGGGACTGCGAGCGCTGTATTTCCTGCTGGCCGACCTCCTGGGCCGATTCCGCTATCTCGACGTCGGTCTGGCGATCATCCTCTCGTTCATCGGCGTCAAGCTCGTCCTCCAGGCGTCCCATGAAATGATCACACCGGCGATTCCCGAGATCCCCGTCTACGTGAGCCTCACCCTCATCACGCTCATCCTCACCGCGTCGATCCTCCTCAGCCTGCTACGGCCGGGTGCCTCCGATCGTGCCCACGGCTCGGAAGCCGGAGAAGCAGGTCGCTCCGGTTCATCCGGGCCCTCGCGCGACCGGAGGCCGCACGACCCGCCCGCCGGCAGCTGAGCCGCCCGTCATCGCGCGGCGCCCGCACCGTCAGTCGTCCGTACCGACGCCCCGCACCACCGCCACCGGGCAGTGCGCGTGATGCAGCAGTGCCTGGCTGACCGAGCCCAGCAGCAGCCCCGTGAAACCGCCACGCCCTCGCGCACCGGCCACCACCAACTGGGCGGACCGGCTCGCCTCGATCAGGGTCTCCCGTGTACGGCCGCGCACCGACCGGAGTTCCACCTCCACGCCCGGATACCGGTCGCGGTGGCCGGCCAGCGCCTCGGACAGGAGGCGCTGCTCCGCCGCGGCGAGCGCACCGGGAGGGTTGGCGTTCGGCTCGGAGGCGTCCTGCGGTGGGGGCAGCGGCGCGTTCCAAGTGGTCCAGGCGTGCAGCGCCACCAGAGGCGCCTCGCGCAGAGCCGCCTCGGAGAAGGCGAAGTCCACCGCCTGCTCGCCGGCGGGCGAGCCGTCGACGCCCAGCAGGACGGGCCCGGACTCGACACCGCCTTCCCGTACGACCAGCACCGGACAGCTGCCGTGTGCCGCGAGGTGAACCGCCGTGGAGCCCACCAGCAGTCCGACGAACCCACCCCTGCCGCGCGACCCGACGACCACGAGGTCCGCGCCGCGCGACTCCTTCTCCAGCACCGTCAGCGGCTGGCCGGTCACCACGGCATGGGTGACCTCCACGTCAGGCGCGGTCGCCCTGGCTCGTGCCACCGACTCGGCCACCAGTTCTTCGACTCCTGCGCGAAGCCCTCCCTCCGGCCCGAGCAGCGACGAGTCCACCGGCGGGTGCATGGCCGGCCAGACGTACGCGTACACGACCCGCAGTCCCGCCCCGCGCCACCGGGCCTCCTGGGCAGCCTCCTCCACCGCGGCAAGACTCGACGGCGATCCATCTGCTCCGACGACGATCAGACCTGCCACGACACCTCCACGCTGCGGATGCCCCCGGTTCTCCCAGCTTCATCCGCACCGCGTCGAGTCGCCACCCGGCTCGGCGAACCCGTGCCGCCGCGGCGCCGGCAGCGTACGGACCGTGCTCGCGCGCCGCCCCCTGCCCGATCAGCCAGGGCCGTCCTCCGGTCGGCGCTCGCGTCGTGTTCCTCCGCTTCGTACAGGCGCCTGTAGACCCGGTCGCGCCGACGCGGAAGCACGGCCGCGAGTGCGGCCGCGCTCGGGGAAGCGAGTTCGCCGATGAGGAGAGCGACGGTGAAGCCGATGCGGGATCCTGCCGACGACCAGGCCTGCGAAGACACCGAGGGGTTCCGGGGTGGGGGGGACGGCGATTCCGGCCGACAAGGGGTGCGCAGGATCAAGCCCATGACGACTCCGGCGACGGTCGCGTGGACGCGGCCGGCAGCGCCGCGGTGGCCGGGGTGCGTAGTGCACCGGTCACGAGTTCGCGCTTCAACTCGATGCCCGCGACAAGGAAGAAGACCGCGAGGAGACCGTCAGCGGTCCGACGCACGATGGAGAGGTCCGGTCCGGGGGCGGGAATGCCGAAGTGGACGTCCCGCAGGGACTCGTAGGCCGCGCTCCACGGACTGCCGGCCCCTACGGGCGCGGCGACCACGGCGACGAGCAGGATGACGCCGCCGACAGTCTCCGTGCGCAGGGCCTCGGCGACCGCCTGACGCTCGGGCCCCGACCCGCTGAAGGGGTTCGGCGAGCTGATCCTGGGTGGCCTACATGCCGACGGGCTGCGGCGGGCACAATCCCTACAGGCAGCCCGCCGCAGCAGTGGAGGGTCACCATGAGCCACCCTTCGGACGACCGGAGCGACCTGGCCGCGATCGAGCGTGCCCTCACCCGGGACGATCCCGCGCTCGCCGCCACGATGGACACGCTCAACCAGCAGTTTCCCGAGCAGTCGGCCACGCGCGCGAGCAAGCCGACGGGGCGCCGTGACCGACGCGTGGTGATGGCCTTCGTGCTCGGCGCCATCGCACTCCTGGCACTGCTGATCACCGGCCTCCTGACCGACTCGCCCTCCCCGGGGGACGAGGAGCCCGGCGTACGCCCAGCGGCGCTCGCGGTGGCCGCCGCCGCCCCCTACCTGACGCCGTGACCGGGGGTGGTCTCCGCGACATCGAGCCCACCGTGTCACCGCGGCAGGAAGGGGTAGTCGCCCCGTACCCGACGGATGGATGGCTTGCTCCGGCTGGGGAGGTGTCGTGAGTTCACACGGAGACGACCGGACAGTGGCGGTCATGGAGGCCGGTCTCCGCCGGGACGCGCCTGTACGGTGCGGGCGCCTCGACCGCCTCGGCGCGAGACTTGATCCGCGCCTGGCCGCGCGGCGACGGCACCTGATCGCCTGGCTGGTCGGCGGGCTGCTGTCCGCCGCCGTGCGGCTCGTGGCGTACGCGAAGTTCCTGGCGCCTGCGGAGCGGGGCGATCCCGCGCCACCGGCGCGGTCGGCGGCGGTCGTCGCTGTCGCGGGTTCCCGCAGCACGAACCATGGCCTCCGACGTAGGGGCGTCCGCAGGCTGACGTGGAAAGGGGTGCGCCATGGAGTGGTGGGCGTGGCTGGTGATTGCCATCGTGATCGTGATCGTGATCGGGGTGTCGACACTCGTGACCCAGGCAAGACGTCGACGCGGTGGGGTGATCGCCGACGAGCATCACCTGCCCGGGGACGGTGACGAGCCATGAACGCCCTCCTCATCCGAGCCGGTGATGTGGTGGGCCGTCCGGTCCTGACGCTGCACGGTGATGCGATCGCCCAGGTCAAGGACGTGGTCGTCGATCCCGAAACCGGTCGGATCCGGGCCTTCACGCTCAGCGGACGGGGGCTGCTGTCCGGGCCGCTGAAGGAGGCGATTCCTTGGAGCGCCGTCCACGCCCTCGGCCGGGACGCCGTGATGGTCGCCGATCGGAACGCGCTGCGGGAGGGGGCCGACAGGGTGGCCGGCGCCGGGGGCGGCGCCAACGTGCTGGGAAGGCGCGTACTCACGCACGAAGGCGAGGATGTCGGCAAGGTCACCGATGTCGTACTCGACGTGACGGCCGATGAGGCCAGGCTGGTCGGGTACGAGGTGCGGCTCGACCGCCACGGTGAGAAGGGGACCATCCTTGTGCCGGTCTCCGCCCCGGTCGTGGTCTCGGCGGACAACGTGCTGGTGCCCGCCGCCGCCATGCGCTCCCGGTCCGCTGATCTGGCGGAGTTCCGGGAGGCCGCGGGGGCTTTGCCTGAGGAGGAGAAGGGCGATGCTGAGCAGTGACCTGGCCGGACGTCAGGTAGTACTGGTGAGCACCGGCGAGACGCTGGGGAAGGTGACCGGACTCCTTCTGAGTCCGGCGCCCGCCCGCGTGCAGGCGCTCCGGATCCGCACCGGTGCCCATCTGATGAGCGTGCCGTGGGGCGCGGTGCAGGCCTGCGGGCCGGACGCGGTGATGGTCCGCCGTGCACCCGACGCCGATGAGCGCGTCTCCGGCGGTGACGCGGAGGCCCCTCCGGGCGACGCGGTGGGGAAGTCCCTGATGACGGACCGGGGCGACCGGCTCGGGGAGGTCCGTGACGTCGAGTTCGATCCTGCGGACGGGAGCCTGGTCACGCTGCTGACAGCCGGTGACACGTTCGACGGGGCACGGCTGGTCGGGGTGGGCGACTTCGCGGCTGTGATCACCGGCGATGCGGTGGACGACGCGGATCCGGCGGGCTGACACCGCGCCGACGGCAACCGGCCGCAGGCGGGAGCGCCACGCCGGGTGGAGGTCGTTCGCGGCTCGTGCCGTCGGTCTGGTCGCGGTATCGGTCTTCTCCGTGTGGCTCGCGGTACGTCTCACGCCACCGCAGCAGGTCTCCGTCGGTGGGCAGAGTGTCCGGCTCTCGGTCACGGGACCGTGGGCCGACTGGACCGGGCCCGGGACGCTCGTGCTGTTCGGCCAGGACATGCCCACCGCCGTGACCTTCCACGGTCCGCTGCGGCCCCGCCTGACGCTGACCGAGATCAGGTTCGGGCGCGAGCTGGACGAGCTCGCGCGGGAACCGGACGGCTCCGTCGCCGAGGTGGGACGCCGGCTCGCGGAGGGCTGGTTCCGGTACGCCCTGTGGCAGACGGTCATCGCCGCCGGCATCGCTCTCGCGATCCTGGTGGCCGTGGCCGTGCTCAGGCGTCTGACCGTCCGATCGGCCGTCACGCTCGCCTGCGCCGGCCTGGTCGTGGTGAGCGGTCTCAGCACGACCGGATACCTGGTGCTCGCCAACGACACCCCGAAGGTGCTGCGCTCGGTCGACTCGCTGGAGAACCTGGTCGGCCGCGGTCCCCCGGCCCGCCTGCCGCCGCCCGAGGGGCCCGTCGCCCAGGACGTCCGCCTGGTCGTCCTCGGCGACTCGACGGCCGCCGGATCCGGGAACGGGCCCCTGGCGGACGCCACGGCCCAGGACCGCGCGTGCCGACGCAGCGCGGACGCGTTCTCCGAGTACCTGGAGCGCCTGCACGGCCGCCGCGTGCTCAGCCTCGCCTGCGCGGGAGCGACGATCAGGGACGGCCTCCTTGGCGCCCGTACCGTCGGCGGAGTGACGGTCCCGCCGCAGCTGTCCGAGCTGCGGCGAGCTCCCGAGGCATCGGCGGTCACCGTCAGTGTCGGCGCCAACGACGTCCGATGGGCCGCACTCACGCGGCTGTGCACCACGCAGCCACGGTGCGGGGACCGCGCCACGGACACGTTCTTCGACGCACAGCTCGCCCGCTTCTCCCTGGACTACCGAGAGCTGCTGCGCCACCTCGCCGCCCTCCCCGGGTCCCCGCGCGTCGTCGTCACCGAGTACTACGACCCCTTCGGTGAGCAGGCGGACTGCCTCAGCGAGGAAGGCATCACCCCGGACAAAGCGCGCGTGCTCCGCTCGTACCTCGCGGAGCTGAACGCCGTACTGCGGGAAGGCGCCGAAGCCGCCGGCTTCTCCACGGCCCGTCCCGACTTCGCGGGCCACGGCCTGTGCACCGGCCACCCGTACGTGAGGGGACCCGCCGAGCAGGCCCCGCTCCACCCCACGGCAACCGGACAGCTGGCGATCGCCCTCGCCGTGCAGCGCGCCCTGCTCGAATCGCCGCCCGCTCCGGCCGGCACGCGCTGAGCCCCTGGGCGGATGGCCCTCACCGTCGCGGGTAGGCGCCGGACGTACGCGGAGGCCGGACGGGACGCCGGAGCGAAGCCGCGAGGAGGCACTGATGGAGTGCTTCGAGTGCCGGGCGGGGAACGACAAGGCCGTCGCCGCGGTGGCGGTGTGCTGCGACTGCGGCGCGGGGCTGTGCGGGGACCATGTGAGATTCGCACCTCGCGAGGTGCACCACGAGTCGGGCCTGGGCAGGACCACGGGACGCCTGCCGGGCCGAACCGCTCTGTGTCCGGTGTGCGACGGGGCGGAGCACAGTACGTGACCCGACGGCCGCGCGGGTTCGGGCCGCCCGGCGAAGACGCCCGGCGAAGAGAGGAGACCGGTGCACTGCGGACTCTTCGGAGGGCTTCTCGCACGGGTGGCGCTCCTGGTCATGACGGCCGCGCCGGCCCTGCTGCCCGGGTGGGGATCGGGCGCCGCGGCCGAGCGGCCTTCGGTGCTCGTGGCGCGGGTGGACGGGGCGATCACACCGGTGATCGCCGAGCACCTCGCCGACGGACTGCGGGAGGCGGAACGCGACGACCGGGCCGCGTTCCTGGTGGAGCTGGACACTCCGGGCGGGCTCCTGGAGTCCACGCGCCACATCGTGCGGGACTTCCTCGGTGCCGACGTGCCCGTCGTCGTGTACGTGACGCCCTCCGGCGCCCGCGCGGCCTCGGCGGGGGCGTACCTCACCCTGTCCGCGCACGTCGCCTCGATGGCCCCCGGAACGCACATCGGCGCCGGCACTCCGGTGAACGCGGAGGGCGAGAAGGCCGGTGACAAGGTGGTCGACGATGCCGCCGCGTTCGCGGTGTCGATCGCGGAGCAGCGCGGTCGCGACACCGCCTTCGCCGAGCGCATGGTCCGCGACGGCACCTCGGTCACCGACCGCGAAGCCCTGAGTCTGGGAGTGGTGGACGTGGTCGCACCCGACCGGGCGGCCTTGCTCGACGCGATCGACGGCCGCACGGTCACCCTCGACGGCGACCGACACGTCGTCCTGCGAACGGCCGGTGCCGAGACCGTCCCCCACGAGCTCGGCTTCTTCGGCGAGCTCCGCCAGACCCTGGCCAGCCCGGAGCTGGCGTTCCTGTTCCTGTCCCTGGGCACGCTCGCGGTGGTCTACGAGTTCGCGACGCCGGGCATGGGGCTGGCCGGCACCGCCGGAGTCATCCTCCTCGTCCTCGGATTCGTCGCGCTCAGCGTCCTGCCGTTCCAGGCCGGTGGGCTGCTCCTGCTCCTGCTGGCGGCCGTCCTGTTCCTCGCGGAGCTGTTCACTCCGGGCATCGGCGTGTTCGCCGCCGGTGGCACAGCCGCCCTGGTCATGGCCGGCGTACTGCTGTTCCGCGGCGAGCTGGCCGTGGACCCGCTGGTCCTGTGGCCGACGGCGCTGGTCGTCGGCGCCGGCAGCGTGCTGGCCGGCAGGCTCGCCTGGCGGGCACGCCGGGCACCTGCCGCAACCGGGATCCAGACGCTGGTGGACGCCGAGACACAGGTGCGCCATGCCGGCGGAGACACCGGGCAGGTCTTCCTGGACGGAGCGTGGTGGGCGGTACGGTCCGCCTCCGGGCGGCCCCTCACCGAAGGCGGGCGGGTCCGGGTCACGAGCCAGGACGGACTGGTCCTCATCGTCGAGCCCCTCCCCGAGGAGGAGTCATGAACGCCGGAACCATCGGACTCATCGCCGCGGCGGTCGTCGTCGTTCTGCTGGCGATGGCAGCCATCAAGATCGTGCCCGAGTACGAGCGCGGAGTGATCTTCCGTCTCGGCCGACTCATCGGGGCGAAGGGGCCCGGCCTGTTCCTCATCATCCCGGTCGTCGACCGGATGTTCCGCGTGTCACTGCGGACGGTCACCATGGACATCCCGCCGCAAGACGTGATCACCAAGGACAACGTGACCGTCCGGGTCAACGCGGTCACGTACTTCAACGTCACCGATCCCAACAAGTCGGTGGTCGCGATCGAGGACCACATCAAGGGCACCTCCGAGGTCGCCCAGACCACCCTGCGCAGCATCCTCGGCCAGGTCGACCTGGACGAGCTCCTCATCAACCGCGACGAGATCAATCAGCGCCTCCAGCAGATCATCGACGATCTCACCAACCCCTGGGGCGTGAAGGTCACCCTCGTCGAGGTCAAGGACGTCGAACTCCCCGAAGGCATGCGCCGCGCCATGGCCCGCCAGGCCGAGTCCGAACGCGACCGGCGCGCCAAGGTCATCCACGCCAAGGGCGAGTACGAGGCCGCCGAAACCCTCAGCGCCGCCGCCGGACGCCTGGAGGAGCACCCCGCCTCCCTCCAGCTCCGCGTCCTGTCCACCATGGCGGAGATGTCCGGCGACCGCAGCACCACGGTGTTCTTCCCGTTCCCGCTGGAGTTCCTCCGGCTCGCCGAGGCACTCGCCCCCGCCGCGAACGGCGAGTCCGCGGGGGCGCCCCGCCGGAACGGCCTGCAGAAGTCGCAGGAGCGCCCGTGACGAACGGCGGCACCCGCCCCGGCCGCCCTGGACCGCCCACCGGGGCGGACACCCCGCGTCCGGCGCCGAAGTGGCACAGCGGGTTCCGCTGCGCCCCGTACCGCGGACCGCCGGAGAGCCGAGCCATCCACCTGGCTGATGAGGTGTCGGCAGTTCCGCCCGTCGGCGGACGTATGAGCCTTCGGCGTCCTGGCGCACACCGTCCTCACCGGCACCTTCCCGCTCCCGGGCAGCACCACGGAGGCCCGCTGCGACGCGGTGGCGCGTTACGCGCGCGGCGCCGAGGAGCTCCGGCTCTCCCCCGAACTCCCGGAAGCCTGGCGGGAGATCGTCCGGGACTGCCTGGCCGCCACTCACGCCGAACGCCCCACTGCACAGGAGCTGCTGCGCCGCACTCGTCGGCGCGCTCGTGGCGGCGGCCCTGCTGAGCGCCACGACCGCGGCCCACGCACTCCGGGACGAGCCCCCGGCCACCGCGGGCGAGAACAGCACCTGGGACTTCACCATCAAGCGCGGCGACGGCGGCAGCCAGGTCCGTGAACTCCCGTGCCTGCTGCGGTACCTGCACGGCGTCACCGAAGTCGGCGAGGTGGACGGCGACTTCGGCCCCATGACGCACGGAGCCGTCCTCACCTTCCAGAAGCGGGCGGGCCTGGACGCGGACGGAACGGTCGGCCCGGCGACATGGGACGCGCTGCGCACGGCGGAGGATGTCCGACGCCTTGCGCCGACGGCTAACTGCAGGTGCGGTAGTTGTATCCCGCCTGCCGCCAGGTGCCGTCGGCGTCCTTGAAGAGGTACTTTCCTTCGGTGTTGCGGCGCACGGGGAAGGTGTGGCTGCGACCTCGATACTCCAGATAGAGCGTCTCTCCCCGGCCGGTGCTGCCGCCCGTCTTGACGAGGTTGTCGTCCGCCCTGCCGAAGGTCTTGGGACCGACATAGCTGTCCGCCGTCAGGCCCCAGCGCCTCTGCAGGTTGAAGGTGGCACTGGACGTCTCGGGCCCGAAGCTCCCGTTGATCCAGCCTTCATAGAACGGGTGCTCGGGATCCCCGCCGGCACCTTCGGCCCACAGAACCCTCTGCCACAGGCATGTGGCGTTGGAATTCTTGTACTGACTGACCAACATCGACACCGTCCCCTCGTCGCCCCAGTCGCCGACGTAGGTGTCGTAGCCCCGCACCCACCCGTCGGACGTGGCCGCCGAGGCCGGCGAAGCCCCCAGCCCCAGCGTGGCCGCCAGCGCGGCGCCTACGACGGCGGCGGCCGCCCGAAAACGCTTCCCGCACACGTTCATGTGGTCCCCTCCTGTTGCGCTTACCGCCCAAAGGATTCCCCGAAGCGACGCCGGAGGGACCCTGCAACCTTCGAGGTTCCCCATGCCCACGTCATGGGTGACGGTCTGGCGGCGGGGTGTCGTGGCGCCCTTCCGGTCTCGGAACGAACCCAACGGGGGACATATCGCATGGAAGATCCCAATGTGCTCGCGGCCCAGCAATGGGTGAACGCGACCTACGACGGCGTGGCCGCCGGGTACGTCCGCTGTGCCCAGGACGGCAGCACCGGATGGCAGACGGTCCTCAGCCTCACCCAGGGCCTCCAGCACGAGCTGGGCATCTCCCCGACCGTACGGAACTTCGGTCCGGGCACGTTCAGCGCCCTTGAGGCACGCGGCGGTATCCGTTCCTCCGAGTCCAACGCCAACATCGTCCGCATCGTCAACTACGCCCTGTGGTGCAAGGGGTACCCCGGCGCTTCACCGGCAAGTCAATGGACCTCGACGACCACCGACTCGATGAACGACCTGATCGGTGACGCCGGGCTGTCCTCGGCCGCCACCATGTCCAACATCCCCACCAGGCTCCTTGTGCAGTTCATCAAGGCACTCCTGCGGATGGACCAGTTCCGGCGTGTCCCCGGCGGCACCACCGAGATCCGGTCGTTCCAGCAGCATCTCAACCTGAACTACGTGTACGGCGAGGACATCACCACCATGGACCTCAGTCCATGCGACGGCTTCTACTCGCGTGATGTGCAGCAGGCCGTGATGAAGGCCCTCCAGTTCGAGATCGGCATCCCCCGCTCGGAGATCGGCGGGTACTTCGGCGCGAACACCAAGGCGAAGCTCAAGGAGCTGCCCACCCTGAGCGTGGGCAGCAGCGGGGACCTGGTCCATCTGTTCACGGCCCTGTGCGTGTTCAACTCGCCGATCGTAGAGGGCGAGGGCGTGACCACGACGGCGATCCGCCGCGAGTACATCGACAAGACGGAGAGCTTCGTCCGGGCCTTCCAGAAGTTCAGCCAGATCCATGTGACCGGCAAGTCGGACTTCGACACCTGGGCGCAGCTCCTGGTCTCCACCGGCAACGAGTTCCGCGAGACCACCGCGTGCGACGAGGCGGAACCGCTCACCTTCGTCCGCGCGCAGGCGCTCAGCCGCGCCGGGTTCCAGATCGTGGGCCGCTACCTCGACGAACACCTCCCCCCTGAGCATGAGGACTACCTGGGGAAGGCGCTCACCAGTGCCGAGCTGGGCGACATCCTCCGCGGCGGCCTGAAGGTGTACCCGATCTTCCAGTGGAACGCCAAGTACGACTGGAACTTCACGTACGACAAGGGCTTCGAGCAAGGCGACGTGGCCGAGAAGAGGGCGCGGGAGTTCGGGTTCGGCCGCGGCACCTGCATCTATTTCGCCGTGGACTTCGACGCCACCGCGGCGGACATGGACGTGGTCATCGACTACTTCCGCGGCGTACGCGCGGCCTTGGGCCGGACGAACCGCTACACCTACGGCGTCTACGGCTCCCGGAACGTGTGCAGCGCGGTCACCCGCCGCGTCGGAGCCACCTGGTCGTTCGTCTCCGGCCTGTCCTGGGGGTTCTCCGGCAACCTCGGCTACCCGCTGCCCGCGAACTGGTCGTTCAACCAGATCCGCAACGGCACGTTCAGCTACGGCAGCGGAAGTTTCGGCGAAGCCTGGGAGATCGACCGGAACGTGTGGCGCCGCTTCTCCGACCCTGGAACGTCCGTGCTCAATCCCGCCCGCTCCCCCGCACAGGACTTCATCGACCTCGTCCAGCGCCTGTTCACGGAGGCTCTGAAGTACAACCCGGCAGTCGAACCGTACCGCCTCATCTGCATGTTCTTCCGGCAGGAGAAGTACGCCAACCTCGCCTGGAACACGATCCTGGAGTCGGGAATCGACGAGGGCTGGATCGATCACTTGGCGAGGCAGGGGATCACCCTCGCCGGCAAGAAGCACTTCACCGATCCGGTGACCGGGGCCCCCACCGGTACGGAGCACCTGATGGCGACCCTGGAGATGTGCCTGAGGTCTCCGGGGACCGCCGACCGCGTGACGCTGGGGGACATGGGCGGCTGGGCCGGTGACCTCGCGTCGTTCTACGCAGGATGGCGGACGGTCAAGGAGCAGTACCCGAACCCCATGCTGTACGCCCAGGACTACCTGGGACGGCGTGACACCGTATCCAAGTTCGCGAACGACGACTGGGTCCAGGACGCCGACGCGTTCAACATCATGCGGCTCATCAGGACGGAGGAGATCAATCTCCCCACAGCGTTCGCCCGTTACTACGGCACCGACAGTCCGGCGGCCGGCGACCGGGTCTGCCAGCGGCGCTACACGCAGTTCTTCAGGGATCGTTTCAGCAGCGACATCGCGAGAGCGCAGTCCCTCGCCAGGAACATGCTCCTCGGCGTGGACTCGGACCTCGAAGTGCGAGGGGGCTCCTGGTTCTTGAGCGGTGGCTGGAGCCTCGGCGCGGAGGACCGTCCGGCCAACATCGCCTCGAACCTGCTGGCCAGCTTCGTCCTCGCCTACGCGTTCGAGCTCGCGGAGCGCGTCGACGCCGAGAAGGGCATATGACATGACACTGACACGACGATCCGTCCTCCTCTCCGCCGGCGCCCTGGGCGCGGGCGCCGCGCTGGGCGGCGTGCTCACCGGGTCCGCGGTCGCGGCCGACGGCACGTGGAGCGCGCGGCGCAGCGACAACGGCTGGGTCATCGACCCGGATGCCATCGACTCGTTCCGCATCGAGGGCTCCCCCGCCACCGTGCGTCTGCACCGTGAGGCGTCGGCGGTGCTGCTGCATGTCGCGAGACGCTGGCACTACGAGGTGGTGCCGCTGCACAGTTCCAAGGACGTCCTGGGGCACCGCAGCGACCGCGCCGTTCGGGCCGCGTACGAGTCGAACCACCTCTCCGGCAGTGCGATCGCGCTGCTCGGGGCGGGTGACGGCCTGTGGCCGCATCAGGAGGCGGTGGTCCGCGACATCCTGGCCGACTGCGGTGGTGTGGTGCGCTGGGGTGCGGACCTCTCGCCCGCCGCCGCGGGTCATTTCCAGATCGACGTCGGACCGGACGCGAAGGCCTTCACGCGGCTCACGAGGGCCTTCCGCGGCCGCGCCGTGCACCACGACGGCCCGCGTCCCGGCGCGGTGGAGGACCCGGCCTCACCGGAGCGCCGCGCGAAGGCCCGCCGTCTGGCCAGGGCTCAGAGCAAGAACTGACGACTGTCGTCCTGCGCTCAAGCCGATGGAAGCTCGGCCTCGGTCTTCTCGCCGCCGGTGCGGTCGGCGGTACTGATCGCCTGCCCCGGCACAGGCACGAAAAGCCCCGGGAGACGATTCCACTTCTTCGGTACCAGAACGCCGGACGGGCAGGCAGCACTCGGCGGCGTCCACCCGGGCACGGTTGACGGCACCTTCGGCTCCCTGTCCCGCGCCGCCGCGATCCGATGAGCGGGCCCAGGCACGCGTGGCCTGGGCCCGGTACACCCCACCACCCGACCCGCAAGGAGCGCAGATATTCGGCGTGATGTGCGGCGTGTCACACGCAGGAGTTGTGGGGTCGCCGTGGGAACATCGACGCGGTTCCACACCCACGCTCCACCCAAAACCGCAGGTCAAGAAGGTACGACCCCTGTGACACAAGCCGGGGGCGCCCGTTCCGCCGCACTGATGCGAGGCGATCGCTGCACGCGGAAACACCCCTCCAGGGGCGTTTCCGCACGTCAGAACGTTTTTCTTCGGTGGGGCGGGTGGGACTCGAACCCACGGCCGACGGATTATGAGTCCGCTGCTCTAACCGGCTGAGCTACCGCCCCCGGGCGACGCGCGTACAAGTGTGCGCGCCGTCTGCCGCAGCATAGCCGCTCATACGATCTCCTGCTTCGGATGATCGGCACGATCGGTGCTGCTCGACCATGAAGACCGCGTGCGGGGGCGGATGGTTCCCGGAAACGCGAAAGAGGACCCCTGAGGGTCCTCTTTCGCTCTGCTCCCCCGACTGGACTCGAACCAGTAACCCTCCGGTTAACAGCCGAATGCTCTGCCAATTGAGCTACAGGGGATCGCGCTCCCCCGACTGGACTCGAACCAGTAACCTGCCGGTTAACAGCCGGCTGCTCTGCCAATTGAGCTACAGGGGATTGCTGCGGTTGCACCGAACGGTCCTGCCCGGGGTCTCCCGGGCGGCGGGCGCTCGCTGCGAGACATACATTAGCGCAAGCAGGGGGGTGCTCCGCCAATCGGTATCCCCGGGACAGTCCCGGGGCATCCCCAGGACCCTCCAGGGAAGGATCGCAGCGTGCGGTACAAGCTGACGTTCGTCGCGGGTCTCGCGCTCGGTTACGTGATCGGTACGCGCGCGGGACGCGAGAAGTACGAGCAGATGAAGAAGGCCGCCAAGGACTTCGCGCGCAGCCCCGCCGTGCGGAACGCGGCGGAGACCGCCGCCCACACCGGCCGCCAGTACGCGGGGAAGGCCGCGCACGTCGTCGGCGACAAGGTGGGCGACCACCTGCCGCCCGCCGTCACCGACCGGGTGTCCGCCCTGCGCGGCCGCGCCCACCCCGACGGGCGGTTCGGCGAGGACGACGACTGGGGCACCAGCAACACCTGAGCCGGAACCGGCCCGCGTGATGCAGAATCGGGTGTCATGGGGATAGTCGCCGGACTCGACAGCTCTTCGGACGCCACGCGCATCGTGGTCTGTGACACGGACACCGGGGCCGTACTGCGGCAGGGGCACGCCCCGCACCCGGTCGACGCCAAGGCCACCGACGTCGATCCGCAGACCTGGCTGCTCTCGCTCGGGGAGGCCGCGACCGGCGGGCTCCTCGAAGGCGTGGAGGCCATCGGCGTCTGCGCGCAGGCCCACGGCGTCGTCCCGCTGGACGCGCAGGGCGGGCTCGTGCGGCCCGCACTCGTCGGCAACGACAAGCGGGCCCAGGTCGCCGCCGCCGACCTCGTCGAGGCCCTCGGCGGGCGCGAGGCCTGGGGCGAGGCCGTCGGCGGCGTCCCCCAGTCCGGCCTCCCCGTCGCCAAGCTCCGCTGGCTCGCCCGGAACGAACCCGAGCACGCCGCCCGGATCGCCGCCGTCCTCCAGCCGCACGACTGGCTGGTCTGGCAGCTCCTCGGCCGCCCGGCCCGCCGCACCACCGACCGGGGCGCCGCCTCCGGCACCGGCTACTGGTCCGCCCGCACCGGCGCCTACCGCCCCGACCTCGTCGAGCTCGCGCTCGGACACGGCGTCGCGCTGCCCGAGGTGCTCGGGCCCGCGGAGCCCGCCGGGACCACGCCCGAGGGGCTGCTGATCTCCGCCGGCACCGGCGAGACCATGGCCGCCGCCTTCGGGCTCGGGCTCGGCGCCGGCGACGCCGTCGTCTCCCTCGGCGCCTCCGGCTCCGTCATGGCCGTGCACCACGAGGCCCTCGACCGGCCGGGCGCCGCCGTCACCTCGTACGCCGACGCCACCGGCATGCACCTGCCGGTCGTCTCCGTCAGCAACGCCGTCCGCACCCTGCGCGGCACCGCCGAGATGCTCGGCGCCGAGTCGCTGGAGGAACTCTCCGCGCTCGCCCTGAAGTCCACCCCTGGCTCCTCCGGCCTGGTGCTCCTCCCCTACCTGGAGGGCGAGCGGGTCCCGCACCTGCCGCACGCCGCCGGCACCCTCACCGGGCTGCGCCGCGAGGCGATGAAGCCCGAGCACCTGGCACGGGCCGCCTTCGAGGGCATGCTGTGCGGGCTCGCCGACGCCCTGGACGTGGTGCGCGGCCGCGGGGTCGAGGTCCGGCGGATCTTCCTGCTCGGCGCCACGGCCGCGCTGCCCGCCGTGCAGGCCTTGGCGCCCGCGCTGTTCGGCACCCAGGTCGTCGTCCCCCAGCCGGCCGACTACGCGGCGCTCGGCGCCGCCAAGCAGGCCGCCTGGGCGCTCGGCGTCGCCCGCGGCACGCTCTCGCCGTCCGCTCCCCCGGCCTGGCAGGGCGCCGCCGCGCAGGTCCTGGAGCCGGGCGAGGAGCTGGCGGTCGGACAGGCGGTGCGCCAGCAGTACGTGGCGACGCGGGAGCAGATCCACCCGGGGGCCTTCGGCGGCTGACAGGCCTAAACCAGTCGTAACGCCCGGCGCCCTCGGGCGATAGTGGGAACCGTGCTCATAAGACTTCTCCGAACCCACCTGCGGCCCTATCGAAAACCCATCGCCCTGCTCGTCCTGCTCCAGTTCCTGGCGACCTGCGCGAGCCTCTACCTGCCCACCCTGAACGCCGACATCATCGACGAGGGCGTCGTCAACGGGGACACCGGCTACATCCTGCGCTTCGGCGCGCTGATGATCGGCGTCTCGGTCGTCCAGGTGGTGTGCAACATCGGGGCCGTGTACTACGGCGCGCGGACCGCCTCCGCGGTCGGCCGTGACCTGCGCGGCGCCGTCTACGACCGGGTGCAGTCCTTCTCGGCCCGCGAGCTGGGGCAGTTCGGCGCGCCCTCGCTGATCACCCGGACGACCAACGACGTCCAGCAGGTCCAGATGCTGGTCCTGATGGCCTTCACCCTGATGGTCTCCGCGCCCATCATGTGCGTCGGCGGCATCGTGATGGCCCTCGGCCAGGACGTGCCGCTCTCCGGCGTGCTGCTCGCCGTGGTGCCGGTGCTCGGCATCTCGGTCACGCTGATCGTGAAGAGGATGCGGCCGCTGTTCCGGACCATGCAGGAGCGGCTCGACACGGTGAACCGGGTGCTGCGCGAGCAGATCACCGGCAACCGCGTCATCCGCGCCTTCGTGAAGGACGGGTACGAGGAGGAGCGTTTCCGCGGTGCCAACGGCGAGCTGACAAGTGTGTCGCTCTCCACCGGCCGGCTGATGGCGCTGATGTTCCCGACCGTGATGACGGTCGTGAACGTGTCCAGCGTGGCCGTGGTCTGGTTCGGCGCGCACCGCATCGACAGCGGCGGGATGGAGATCGGCGCGCTGACCGCCTTCCTCGCCTATCTGATGCAGATCGTGATGGCGGTCATGATGGCCACCTTCATGTTCATGATGGTGCCGCGCGCCGAGGTCTGTGCCGAGCGCATCGAGGAGGTCCTCGGGACCTCGTCCAGCGTGGTGCCGCCGGCCGCGCCGGTCACCACCCTCGACCGGCGCGGGCACCTGGAGGTCAGGGCGGCGGACTTCCGCTACCCGGGCGCCGAGGAGTCCGTGCTCCAGGACGTGGAACTGGTGGCCCGCCCCGGCGAGACCACCGCCGTCATCGGCTCGACCGGCTCCGGCAAGTCGACGCTGCTCGGCCTGGTGCCGCGGCTCTTCGACGTGACCGGCGGCGAGGTCCTCGTCGACGGGGTGGACGTGCGGAAGCTGGACCCGGCGCTGATGGCGCGGACGGTCGGGCTCGTCCCGCAGAAGCCGTACCTGTTCTCCGGGACGGTGGCGTCGAACCTGCGGTACGGCAATCCCGACGCGACCGACGAGGAGCTGTGGCACGCCCTGGAGGTGGCCCAGGCCGCCGACTTCGTGCGGAAGCTCGAACGCGGTCTGGACGCGCCGGTGGCGCAGGGCGGCACCAATGTGTCGGGCGGTCAGCGGCAGCGGCTCGCGATCGCGCGGACGCTGGTGCAGCGGCCGGAGATCTACCTCTTCGACGACTCGTTCTCCGCGCTCGACTACGAGACGGACGCCCGGCTGCGGGCGGCGCTCGCCGACGAGACCTCGGACGCGACCGTGGTGATCGTCGCCCAGCGGGTGTCGACCATCCGGGACGCCGACCGGATCGTGGTCCTCGACGAGGGCCGGGTCGTCGGCACCGGCCGCCACCACGAGCTGATGGCGGCGAACGAGACGTACCGGGAGATCGTGCTCTCCCAGCTGACCGAGGCGGAGGCAGCCTGATGGCCGGTCCTGGCGGACGCATGATGGCCGGGGGCGCCCCGGGTGAGCGGTCGATGGACTTCAAGGGTTCGTCGAAGCGGCTGCTGAAGCAGCTCGCGCCGGAGCGGACCGCGCTCTGGGTGATGCTGCTGGCCGGCGTGCTGTCGGTGGCGGGCGCGGTCGTCGGCCCCAAGATCCTCGGCCGGGCGACGGACCTGGTCTTCGCGGGCGTGGTCGGGCGGCGGATGCCCGAGGGCGTGACGAAGGCGCAGGCCCTGGCGAAGCTGCGGGCCGACGGTGACGGCGGGATGGCCGACATGCTGTCCGGGGTCGACTTCACGCCCGGGCGCGGCATCGACTTCGGCGCGGTCGGCGAGGTGCTGCTGCTCGCGCTGGCGGTGTACGTGGCGGCGGGCCTGCTGATGCTGGTCTCCACCCGGATGTCGATCAGGGTGATCAACCGCACCGTGTACCGGATGCGGGAGGACGTCCAGACGAAGCTGTCGCGGCTGCCGCTGTCGTACTTCGACAAGGCGAAGCGCGGCGAGGTGCTGTCGCGGGCGACCAACGACCTCGACAACGTCGGGCAGACGCTGCAGCAGTCGATGGGCCAGCTCATCAACTCGCTGCTCACCATCGTCGGCGTGCTGGCGATGATGTTCTGGATCTCGCCGCTGCTCGCCCTGGTCGCGCTGGTCACCGTGCCGGTGTCGGTGGTGGTCGCGGCGCGGATCGGCAAGCGCTCGCAGCCGCACTTCGTGCAGCAGTGGAAGTCGACGGGCGCGCTCAACGCGCACGTGGAGGAGATGTACACCGGGCACACCCTGGTGAAGGTCTTCGGCCGGCAGGACGAGGCCGCGAAGGACTTCCGCGAGCAGAACGAGGCGCTGTACGAGGCCGGGTTCAAGGCGCAGTTCAACAGCGGCATGATGCAGCCGGTGATGTTCTTCGTCTCGAACATCAACTACGTCCTGGTGGCCGTGGTCGGCGGTCTGCGGGTGGCGAGCGGCACGCTCTCCATCGGTGACGTGCAGGCCTTCATCCAGTACTCGCGCCAGTTCTCGATGCCGCTGACGCAGGTGGCGTCGATGGCGAACCTGGTGCAGTCGGGCGTCGCCTCGGCGGAGCGGATCTTCGAGCTGCTCGACGCCGAGGAGCAGGCGCCGGACGCGCCCGCCGCCGAGGAGGAGCGCGACTTCAAGGGCAAGGTCGCCCTGGAGCACGTCTCCTTCCGCTACGAGGCCGACAAGCCGCTCATCGAGGACCTGTCGCTCACCGTGGAACCCGGCCAGACGGTCGCGATCGTCGGCCCCACGGGCGCCGGCAAGACCACCCTGGTCAACCTCCTCATGCGGTTCTACGAGGTGACCGGCGGCCGGATCACGCTGGACGGCACGGACATCGCGTCGATGTCCCGGGAGGAGCTGCGGGCCGGGATCGGCATGGTCCTCCAGGACACCTGGCTCTTCGGCGGGACGATCGCCGACAACATCGCGTACGGCGCCACCCGCGAGGTGACCCGGGCGGAGGTCGAGGAGGCCGCGCGGGCGGCCCACGCCGACCGCTTCGTCCGCACCCTGCCGGAGGGCTACGACACGGTCGTCGACGACGAGGGCGCGGGCGTCAGCGCGGGCGAGAAGCAGCTGATCACCATCGCCCGGGCGTTCCTGTCGGACCCGGTGATCCTGGTCCTCGACGAGGCGACGAGCTCGGTGGACACCCGTACCGAGGTGCTGATCCAGAAGGCGATGGCCCGGCTGGCCCAGGGCCGTACCTCCTTCGTGATCGCGCACCGGCTCTCCACCATCCGGGACGCGGACGTGATCCTGGTGATGGAGAACGGCTCGATCGTGGAGCAGGGCAGCCACGAGGAGCTGCTCGCGGCGGGCGGCGCCTACGCCCGGCTGTACGCGGCGCAGTTCGCGGAGGCGGTCGTCGAGGTCGACTGACCCGGACGATCGACCGCGCGGTGACCCGTGCCGCATCGTGTGCGTCACGGGTCACACGACCGAGAGTTCCTGGGTGCCGTCGGTCACCCTGCGGGTCGGGGCTCTAGTCGAGGTAGCCGCGCAGCTGGTCGGCGTAGGTGTGGTCGCGCAGCTTGGAGAGGGTCTTGGACTCGATCTGGCGGATCCGTTCGCGGGTGACGCCGAAGAGTTGTCCGATCTCCTCCAGGGTGCGGGGGCGGCCGTCGTCGAGGCCGTAGCGGAGCTGGACGACCTTGCGCTCGCGCTCGCCGAGGGTGGACAGGACGTCCTCCAGGTGGCGGCGGAGCAGCAGGAAGGCGGCGGACTCGACGGGCGAGGCGGCGTCGCCGTCCTCGATGAGGTCGCCGAGGTCGACGTCCTCCTCCTCGCCGACGGGGGTGTGCAGGGAGACGGGTTCCTGGGCGAGCCGGAGGACCTCGACGACCCGCCCGGGGGTGAGGTCGAGGTGGGCGGCGACCTCCTCGGCGGTGGGCTCGGTGCCGCGTTCCTGGAGGAGCCGGCGCTGGACGCGGATGACGCGGTTGATGAGTTCCACGACGTGGACGGGGACGCGGATGGTCCGGGCCTGGTCGGCGAGGGCCCGGGACATCGCCTGGCGGATCCACCAGGTGGCGTAGGTGGAGAACTTGTAGCCGCGGGCGTAGTCGAACTTCTCGACGGCCCGGATGAGGCCGAGGTTGCCCTCCTGGACGAGGTCGAGCATGGTCAGGCCGCGGCCGACGTACCGCTTGGCGACGGAGACGACGAGCCGCAGGTTGGCCTCGATCAGCTTCCGTTTGGCGATCCGGCCGAAGACGACGAGCCGGTCGAGGTCGTACGCGAGCTGCGAGTCGAGGTCGGGGGTGCGGGCCAGTTTCTCCTCGGCGAAGAGGCCGGCCTCGACGCGGCGGGCCAGCTCGACCTCCTCCTCGGCGGTGAGGAGGGGGATGCGGCCGATCTCGCGGAGGTACTGGCGGAAGAGGTCGGCGGAGGGGCCGTTGCCGCCGGGGTCGGCGGCGCGGCGCCGCTGGGCCGGGACCTCGGGGAGCGGGGGCAGTTCGTCCGGTTCGGTGGTCTGGATCTCGGTCTGCACGGCGGGCGACCTCCAGGAGGGGCGGAACGGCTCCGTCACCCGCCCCAGTGTGGAGTACGACACAACGCCGCCACGAGGGGCGTGCGGTGACTTTTTGAGTCCGGTCCGTGACCGAACGTGCCTCAGAGCGCGGCGGCGCCGTGGTTGCGGAGGGACTGGCCGTACTGGGTGAGGACCCACAGCTCGTTCTGCACGGCGGCGAGCTGTTCGGGGTCGCCGTGGGCGCCGAGCCGGGCGAGGGTGCCCTGGACGTCGCGGATGCGCCGGTCGACGGCGCGGAGCCGGACCTGGACCAGCTGGGCGCCCGCGTACACCTCGTCGATGGTCTTGGCGAAGATCGTCTCGACGGCGAGTTCGGTGACCAGGGCGCGGACGGTGTCGTTGGGCGCGGCCTCGCGGACGGCGTCGAGGTAGTCGGCGGGGGCGCCGTCGGCGCCGCCGGCGTCCTGGACGCACTGGCGGACGGCGGCGTAGGGCGGGGCGGTGAACTCGTCGGTGCCGTAGGCGTCGAAGGCCGGGGAGACGAGCGCCGGGTACTGGAGGGCGAGCTTGAGCAGCTCGCGCTCGGTGCGGTGGGCGGGGCTGCGCAGGTTGAGCGCGGGTCCGGCGGGGCCGCTGGGGGCCTGGACCTCGCCGTACGAGCGCTGCTGCCGCTGTCCGTCGCCGCGCTGGGGGCCGCCCTGCTCCTTGCCGCCGCCGCGCTGCCAGCGGGCGATCTGGGCGACCCGGCGGACGACGAACTGGGTGTCGAGGATGCCGACGAGGCCGGCGAGCTGGACGGCGACCTCGTGCTGCGAGGAGACGTTCTTGATCTTGGCGACGACGGGGGCGGCCTCGTCGAGGGCGGCGGCCCGGCCGGCCGGGGTGTCCAGGTCGTAGCGGTTCACGATCTGGCGGAGGGCGAACTCGAAGAGCGGGGTGCGGGGCTCGACGAGGTCGGCGACGGCGTCGTCGCCCTTGGCGAGGCGCAGCTCGCAGGGGTCCATGCCGTCGGGGGCGATGGCGATGTACGTCTCGGCGGCGAACTTCTGGTCGTCCTCGAAGGCGCGCAGGGCGGCCTTCTGGCCGGCGGCGTCGCCGTCGAAGGTGAAGATGACGCGGGCCGAGCCGTTGTCCATGAGGAGCCGGCGGAGGATCTTGATGTGCTCGCCGCCGAAGGCGGTGCCGCAGGTGGCGATGGCGGTGGTGACGCCGGCCAGGTGGCAGGCCATGACGTCGGTGTAGCCCTCGACGACGACGGCCCGGCTGGTCTTGGCGATCTCCTTCTTGGCGAGGTCGACGCCGTAGAGCACCTGGGACTTCTTGTAGACCGGGGTCTCGGGGGTGTTGAGGTACTTGGGGCCGTTGTCGTCCTCGCGCAGGCGGCGGGCGCCGAAGCCGACGATCTCGCCGCCGACGTCCCGGATGGGCCACATGAGGCGGCCGCGGAAGCGGTCGATGGGGCCGCGGCGGCCTTCCTGGGAGAGGCCGGAGACGATCAGTTCCTTGTCGGAGAAGCCCTTGCCGCGCAGGAAGCGGGTGAGGTGGTCCCAGCCGGCCGGGGAGTAGCCGACGCCGAAGTGCTCGGCGGCGGCCTGGTCGAAGCCGCGCTCGGCGAGGAACTTGCGGCCGATCTCGGCCTCGGGGGAGGCGAGTTGGGCGACGTAGAACTCGGCGGCGACCTTGTGGGCCTCGATCAGGCGGATGCGCTCGCCGCGCTGGTGGCCGGGGTTGTAGCCGCCCTCCTCGTAGCGGAGGGTGATGCCGGCCTTGGCGGCGAGGCGCTCGACCGTCTCCGAGAAGGAGAGGTGGTCGATCTTCATCACGAAGGCGATGGTGTCGCCGCCCTCCTGGCAGCCGAAGCAGTGGAAGAGTCCCTTGCTGGGGCTGACCTGGAAGGAGGGCGACTTCTCGTCGTGGAAGGGGCAGAGTCCCTTGAGGTTCCCGCCGCCGGCGTTGCGGAGCTGGAGGTATTCGGACACCACGGAGTCGATCGGGACCGCGTCCCGGACCGCCTTCACGTCGTCATCGTTGATCCTGCCTGCCACGCATGAAGTGTACGGGGGTCCCCTACGGAACCAGGCCGTCCAGGGGTACGGAGGGGTCGCAGAGGGCATCGGGGTCCACGGTGGCACGCGAGCGGATCAGCTTCTGGATCGGCTCTGTGACGTCCCACACGTTCACGTTCATCCCGGCGATCACCCGGCCCTCGTGGAGCCAGAAGGCGATGAACTCGCGCTTGCCGGTGTCGCCGCGGACCACGACCTGGTCGTACGAGCCCGGGGGCGCCCAGCCGGAGTACTCCATGCCGAGGTCGTACTGGTCGGTGAAGAAGTACGGGATCCGGTCGTAGGAGACCTCCTGGCCGAGCATGGCGCGGGCGGCGGCGGGGCCGCCGTTGAGGGCGTTGGCCCAGTGCTCGACGCGGATGCGGTGGTGGAGGAAGGGGTGGTCGAAGGCGGCGACGTCGCCGGCGGCGTAGATGTCGGGGTCGGTCGTGCGCAGGGAGGAGTCGACGGCGATGCCGCCGCCGTCGGCGCGGTCGACGAGGGCGAGGCCGGCGTTCTCGGCTAGGGCGGCGCGGGGGGCGGCGCCGACGGCGATGAGGACGGCGTGGGCGGGGTGCTCCTCGCCGTCGTCGGTGCGGACGGCGAGGACCATGCCGTCCTGGCCGGTGATCTCGGTGATGCGGGCGCCGAAGTGGAAGCGGACGCCGTGCTCGGTGTGGAGGTCGGCGAAGAGCTGGCCGAGCTCGGGTCCGAGGACCCGGTGGAGGGCGGTCGGCTCGTACTCGACGACGGTGACCTCGGCGCCGTAGGTGCGGGCGGCGGCGGCGACCTCCAGGCCGATCCAGCCGGCGCCGGCGATGACGAGGTGGCCGTTGTCCCGGCCGAGGGCCTTCAGCTCGTCGCGGAGCCGCTCGGAGTGGGAGAGCCGGCGCAGGTGGTGGACGCCGGCGAGGTCGGTGCCGGGGATGTCGAGGCGGCGGGGCTCGGAGCCGGTGGCGAGGAGCAGTTTGTCGTAGCGGATGACGGTGCCGTCGCCGAGGCGGACGGTGTGGGCGTCCCGGTCGACGGCGGTGACGCTCTGGCCGAGGTGGAGCTCGACGTCGTGGGCGGCGTACCAGGCGGGTTCGTGGACGAGGGTGGAGTCCCGGTCCTTCTTGCCGAGGAGGTAGCCCTTGGAGAGCGGGGGGCGTTCGTAGGGGTGGTCGCGCTCGTCGCCGATGAGGATCACCCGGCCGTTGAAGCCCTCGGCGCGGAGCGTCTCCGCCGCCTTGGCGCCGGCCAGGCCCCCGCCGACGATGACAAAGGTCTGATCTGCGTCGACCACGGTGATTCCTCCTCATTGCGACCGATTCTCTACGCTACGCCCCCGGGCCCGGCCCCGGTCGCACCGCCCCGGGACGTGCATGCGAGGGTCCCGCACGGCGCCGGAAGGCGAAAGAGGGCGAACGACCCTAGGGACCGGGGGTTCGGAGGCGGGCGTGGAGGGCCCGGGCGGACGCGTCGGTGAGGGAGGCGATCTGGTCGACGATCACCCGCTTGCGGGAACGGTCGTCGGGGGCGGCGGCGAAGAGGGCGCGGAACTGCGGTTCGAGTCCGTCGGGGGCGCGGGCGACGAGCGCCTCGGCGAGTTCGGCGACGACGATCCGCTGGTCGGCGCGGAGCGCCTCCTGTTCGGCGCGCTGCATGACGTACCGGTCGGCGACGGCCTTGAGGACGGCGCACTCGTTGCGCGTGGCGCGGGGGACGACGAGTTCGGCGCCGTAGCGGGTGAGGCGGCCGGAGCCGTACGCCTGCCGGGTGGCGCCCTCGGCGGCGAGGCAGAAGCGGCCGATGAGCTGGCTGGTGGCGTCCTTGAGGCGGGCCTGGGCGACGGCGGAGCCGTCGTAGCCGTGCGGCCACCACTCCTGGTCGAGGAGGCGGTCGAGGGCCTCGGCGAGTTCGGCGGGGTCGGTGTCCTCGGGGACGTAGCGGCCGAGGGCGACGGCGAAGACGTCGGCGCGCTCGGGCTCGGCGTGGAGGAGGTTGGGGTCGATGTGGCCGGCGTGCAGGCCGTCCTCGAAGTCGTGGACGGAGTAGGCGACGTCGTCGGACCAGTCCATGACCTCGGCCTCGAAGCACTTGCGCTGGTCGGGGGCGCCGCGCCGGATCCACTCGAAGACGGGCAGGTCGTCCTCGTACACGCCGAACTTGGACGAGCCGGGTTCGGTGGGGTGGCCGCCGCGCGGCCAGGGGTACTTGGTGGCGGCGTCGAGGGCGGCGCGGGTGAGGTTGAGGCCGACGGAGACGGGCTCGCCGTCGGGGCCGGGGACGAAGCGCTTGGGTTCGATGCGGGTGAGGAGGCGGAGCGACTGGGCGTTGCCCTCGAAGCCGCCGCAGTCCTTGGCGACGTCGTTGAGCGCCTGTTCGCCGTTGTGCCCGAAGGGCGGGTGACCCATGTCGTGGGAGAGGCAGGCGGCTTCGACGAGGTCGGGGTCGCAGCCGAGGGCGGCGCCGAGCTCGCGGCCGACCTGGGCGCACTCCAGGGAGTGGGTGAGCCGGGTGCGGGGGCTGGCGTCCCAGGCGTATCCCCGGGTGCCGGGGGTGACGACCTGGGTCTTCCCGGCGAGCCTGCGCAGGGCGGCGGAGTGCAGCACGCGGGCGCGGTCGCGCTGGAAGGCGGTGCGGCCGGGGCGCTTGTCGGGCTCGCCGGCCCAGCGCTCGGTGGCGGTCGGGTCGTACCCGGGGGTCTCGCTGGTGCCGTCGTAGCCTGCCATGCCTCGACGGTAACCGGAGGGACCGACAAAAGGGTTCAGATGGCGGCGAGTTCCCGCGAGGGAGTGGTGGGAGCGGCGGGGCGGCCGGTGCGGGCCAGGTCGTAGCGGTGCAGGACGAGCCGGGCGAGGGCCGGGTGGGCGCCGAGCGGGTCGGCGGCGATCCAGGGGGCGTGGGCGGCGGCGCGGGCGGCGAAGAGGCCGGGGGCGGTGAAGCAGGAGGCGACGGCGATCCGGTGGCGGCCGCGGGCGGTGAGCGCGGCGACGGCCTCGGGGACGGTGGGGGCGGCGGCGGAGGCGTACGCGGCGACGACCGGGGTCCCGCCGAGGCGTTCGCCGAGGGCGGTGGCGATCCGGCGGAGGGTGGCGGCGGAGCGGGGGTCGCGGGAGCCGGCGGAGGCGAGGACGACACCGGTGGCGCGGGAGGCGGAGTCGGCGGGCGTCCAGCCGGCCTGGGCGAGCCGGTCGGCGAGGGCCTCGACGAGCAGCGGGTGCGGGCCGAGCGGCTCGGCGACGCGGGCCGGCAGGTCCGGTACGGCGGCGAGGGCGGCGGGCAGGTCGTGGGTGACGTGGTAGCCGGGGGCGAGGAGGAGCGGGACGAGCACGGCCTCGCGGCCCTCGGCGGCGAGGCCCGCGAGGGTGTCGTCGAGGAGCGGCGCGTTCAGCTCGATGTGGGCGAGCCGCACGTCGAGCCCGGGGCGCAGCTCACGGACCCGGTCGAGGAGGCGGGCGAGCGTGGCACGCGCGCGTGGGTCCCGGCTGCCGTGCCCTACGGCGACGAGCACGGGCACGGGACGGCCGGTACCGGACCAGGTGTCGGTGCCGGTCCGGGGGCCCGTGCCGGACCAGTTGCCGGCGGCGGGCCGGGGGGCGGTGGTGGTGCCGGGGAGCTGTGCGAACGGCTGCATGGGCGACGTACCTCCTGCTCGGGCTTCCCCGCCGGGGCGTCGTACGGGCGCACCCGGCGGAGCTGGAGTCCGAGCTGTTCCGCGACCCGCCCCAGCAGGGCGGCGGCGTCCGCGAACGTGCTGTCCGGCTCCGTCATGGACCGATCCTGGCCCCGGCACGTTGCCTGCCCGTTGCGCGCCGGTCACGACTCTTTTCCAGGACCGCACACGGGTGTTTCACCGGGCTCACGCGCGCGTGGGGCCGGGTGTCAGGCGGGGCCGGGGCGCCACACGTACCGGACGTCCGGCTCGCGCTCCTCGTTGCGGCTGCCGTCGGTGTGCTCGGCGGCGACGAAGCCGTGCCGTTCGTAGAAGCGCCGGGCCGGGGCGTTGACCTGGAAGGTCCACAGTTCGAGGCCGGCCGGGCTGGTCCGCTTGGCCAGCTCCACGAGGCGGTCGCCGATGCCGTGGCCGCGCCAGGGCGGGTCGACGTAGAGCTGGTCCAGGTCCTCGCCGTCGAGCACCATCATCGCGACGACCGCGCCGTCGGCCGTCGCCACCCAGGTCTCCTGGTGGGGCACGACCACGTGCCGGAGCCAGGAGCGGACTTCGTCGTCGGTGTGGGCCCGGCGGACGTCGGGGAGGGCGGCAGTGTACGAGCGCAGCCAGACGTCGGCGACGGCGGTGGCGTCGGCGGGGCCGGCGCGGCGGATGTCGAGGTCGTTGATCACCGCCGGATCGTACGGAAGGCGCGCCCCTCTCCTCCCCTCTTTTTTCATTCCGAATCACGGAATATCTTTTCCGTTATGAGAATGTCCCCCGCGTCGCTCCCCCGGCGCGTCGCCGCCGAGTTCACCGGCACCGCCGCCCTGGTCGCCGTGATCGTCGGCTCCGGCCTCCGCGCCGACTCCCTCAGCCAGGACGTCGGGGTCCGGCTGCTCGCCAACGCCACCGCCTCCGCCCTCGGCCTCGGGCTGCTGATCGCGCTCCTCGGGCCGCTCTCCGGCGCCCACTTCAACCCCGTCGTCACCCTCTCCGAGTGGTGGGGCCGGCGCCGTGAGCAGGAGGGCCGCGAGGTCCTCGCCTACGTCACCGCCCAGGTCGCCGGCGCGGTCTCCGGCGCCCTGCTCGCCGAGGCGATGTTCGGCCGGGCGCCCGGCTCCTGGTCCACCGAGCCGCGCGCCGCGCTCCACCTGCTGCTCGGCGAGGCCGTCGCGACCGCCGGGCTCGTCCTCGTCGTCCAGGGCCTGCGGCACATCGGCCGCCCCCAGCTGGCGCCCGTCGCCGTCGCCGGGTACATCGGCGCCGCCATCTGGTTCACCTCCTCCGGCTCCTTCGCCAACCCGGCGGCCACCGTCGGCCGCTCCCTCACCGACTCCTTCACCGGCATCGCCCCCGCCTCGGTGCCCGCCTACGCCGCCGCCCAGCTCCTCGGGATGCTGCTCGGGATGGGGCTCGCGAGTGTGCTCTACGGAACAGACAGGGGCTCCGCCGAACCGCGGAGGGCCTCCGCGCGTCGGACCGGGTGACAGCCCGTCCCCTTCCCGTCCCTTCCCGCCCCTTCCCGCCCCTGGAGGCACAGTCGATGCAGGTCCGGTTCCCCCGCACCGTCCGGGCCCGCCGCCGCACCGTCCAGGCCGTGATGGCCGCCGCCGTCCTGGCCCTCGCCCCCGCGACCTGGACGCACACCGCCGCCGCGGGGAAGCTGCGGACCACCGCCGACGTGCCCGCCCGGGACGTCGCCGTGGTCTTCGGCGCCGGACTGTGGAACGGCCGCCCGACGCCGTACCTCGCCCACCGGCTCGACACGGCCGCCGAGCTCTACCGCACCGGCAAGGTGAAGGTCCTCCTCGTCACCGGCGACAACAGCCGGACCGCCTACGACGAGCCGAGCGCCATGCGCGCCTACCTGGCGACCCGGGGCGTCCCGGACGAGAAGGTCGTCAGCGACTACGCGGGCTTCGACACCTGGGACAGCTGCGTCCGGGCCCGGAAGGTCTTCGGCGTCGACCGGGCCGTCCTCGTCACCCAGGACTTCCACGTCAAGCGGGCCGTCGCCCTCTGCGAGCGGGCCGGAGTGGCCTCGTACGGCGTCGGCGTCGCCGAACCGCACGACACCACCTGGTACTACGGCACCACCCGCGAGCTCTTCGCCGCCGGGAAGGCCGCCCTGGACGCCGCCGTCCGCCCCGACCCGCGCTTCCTCGGCCCCCGGGAGAGCGGGGTCACCGAAGCCCTCGCCTCACCCCGCACCACCCCGTGACCTGAGCGGAGAGCACCGCGCCCGTAATACAGGGCGCCGCCGCCCGTAACACGCCCGACGCACCCTTGACGGCATGTCCGACGCCACCACGGTCCCCACCCACTGCCCCTACTGCGCCCTGCAGTGCGGCATGAAGCTTCGCCCGACCGGCACGGCGGAGCTGCCCGCCGAGGTGGTCGAGCGGACCGACTTCCCCGTCAACCGGGGCGCGCTGTGCGGCAAGGGCCGCACCGCCCCCGCCGTACTCTCCTCCCGGGTCAGGCTCACCGAGCCCCTGGTCCGCCGCCCTGACTCCGGGGCGCTCGAACCGGCCTCCTGGGAGGAGGCACTCTCCGCCGTCGCCGAGGGGCTACGCCGGACCCGCGCCGACCACGGCCCCGACGCCGTGGGGGTCTTCGGCGGCGGCGGACTCACCAACGAGAAGGCGTACACGCTGGGGAAGTTCGCCCGGCTTGTACTCGCCACCTCGCAGATCGACTACAACGGCCGCTTCTGCATGTCCTCGGCGGCCGCCGCCCACCAGCGGGCCTTCGGCCTCGACCGCGGCCTGCCCTTCCCCCTTGAGGACATCCCGAAGACGGGCTGCGTGATCCTCGTCGGCTCCAACCTCGCCGAGACCATGCCGCCCGCCCTGCGCTACCTCACCGAGCTGAAGGAGAACGGCGGGAAGCTGATCGTCGTCGACCCGCGCCGCACCCGCACCGCCGAACAGGCCGACCTCCACCTCGCCCCCCGCCCCGGCACCGACCTCGCGCTCGCCCTCGGCCTGCTCCACCTGGTCGTCGCCGAGGGCCGCGTCGACGAGGAGTTCGTCGCCGGGCGCACCTCCGGCTGGGAGGCCGCCCGGGCCGGCGCGATGGCCCACTGGCCCGAGCACGTCGAGCGGATCACCGGCATCCCGGTGCCCGCCCTGCGCGAGGCCGTCGCCCTGTTCTGCGACGCCCCCACCGGCATGGTGCTCACCGCGCGCGGCCCCGAGCAGCAGTCCAAGGGCACCGACACCGTCGGCGCCTGGATCAACCTCTGCCTCGCCACCGGCCGGGCGGGCCGGCCGCTCTCCGGCTACGGCTGCCTCACCGGACAGGGCAACGGCCAGGGCGGCCGCGAGCACGGCCAGAAGGCCGACCAGCTGCCCGGCTACCGCAAGCTCGACGACCCCGCCGCCCGCGCCCACGTCGCCGGGGTGTGGGGCGTCGCCCCCGAGACCCTGCCGGGGCCGGGGCGCAGCGCGTACGAACTCCTCGACGCGCTCGGCGGCGAGGTGAGGTCGCTGCTCCTGATGGGCTCCAACCCGGTCGTCTCCGCGCCGCGCGCGGCCCACGTCGAGGAGCGGCTGCGCTCGCTCGACTTCCTCGCCGTCGCCGACGTCGTCCTCTCCGAGACCGCCGCGCTCGCCGACGTCGTCCTGCCGGTGACCCAGTGGGCCGAGGAGACCGGCACGATGACCAACCTGGAGGGCCGGGTGCTGCTGCGCCGCCGCGCCCTCGCCCCGCCGGAGGGGGTGCGCACCGACCTGGAGGTGCTGCACGCGCTCGCCGGGCTGCTCGGCTGGGAGAAGGGCTTCCCCACCGACCCGGAGGAGGTCTTCGAGGAGCTGCGGCGGGCCTCCGCCGGCGGTCCCGCCGACTACGCGGGCATCAGCTACCGGCGGATCGAGGAGGAGCAGGGCGTCTTCTGGCCGTGCCCGGAGGAGGACCACGGGGGCACGCCCCGGCTCTTCCTCGACCGGTTCGCGACCGCCGACGGGCGGGCCCGCTTCGTACCGGTGACGCACCGTCCGGCCGCCGAGGAGACCGACGCCGACTATCCGGTGGTGCTCACCACCGGCCGGGTCGTCTCCCAGTACCAGTCGGGGGCGCAGACCCGGCGGGTCGCGGAGCTGAACGCCGCCGCGCCCGGCCCCTTCGTGGAGCTGCACCCGCGGCTCGCGGAGCGGCTCGGGGTCGCGGAGGGCGAGCCGGTCGCGGTGGTGTCGCGGCGCGGGCGGGCGGTGGCGCCGGCCCGGATCACCGGCGCGATCCGCCCGGACACCGTCTTCATGCCCTTCCACTGGTACGGGGAGGGCAGGGCCAACTCACTGGTGAACCCGGCGCTCGACCCGGTCTCCCGGATGCCCGAGTTCAAGGTGTGCGCGGTGCGTCTGGAGCGCGTCTGAACCAGTCGCCGGAGGCGATGAGCGGGCCGACCGGGGTGCCGGGGGCGGCGAGGTAGACCCAGGCGCGGACGGCGGCGCCGTCGCCGGTGCGGACGGTGTCGCGGGCCGCGCGCTCGTACCCGGCCTCGTACTCCATACGGTCGAGGACGGCGAGGAGTTCGCCGTACGCCTCGGGGACCGGGGTCACCAGGCTGCCGCGGACCGTGCCCTCGCCGGGGACGGCGTACGGGTAGCCGGGCCCGTCGTGGAGGAGCGCGCCCGGGAGGAGGGCGTCCTCCTCGGTGGCGGTGCGCCCGAGGAGGAGCCGGTCGTGGTGGCGCGCGCCGGGGCGGAGCGTGCCGTAGACGAAGAATGGCAGGGTCACGCGGTGCCGACCTCGGTTTCCAGCCACTCCAGGTAGGCGGCGGAGGCGTGGACGACCGGGACGGCAAGGATCTCCGGGGTGTCGTAGTCGTGCGCGGCGAGGAGGTGGGCCTCCAGGGCGGCGTACCGGCCCTCGGTGGTCTTGTAGAGGACCTGCCACTCCTCGGCGGTCTCGACGGCCGACTTCCAGTGGTAGACGGCGGTCACGGGCCCGGTGACCTGGGCGCAGGCGGCGAGCCTGGCCTCGACGGCGCCGCGCGCGAGCGCCTCCGCCTTCTCCCGGCTGTCGGTGGTGGTGGTCACGGTGAGGGCGGTGGGCGCGCCCGGCTTCTGGTCGGTCACGCCCCCACCGTACGGGTCCTCAGGCGGCGTACGGGCGCACGGCCTTGGCGTCGCGGAGGGCGGTCCCCCACCAGGCGAGCTGGTCGAGCATGAGCTTGGCGCCGGCCTCGGGCCCGGCCGGGTCCTTGAACCGGCCGTCCTCGTCGAACTGCCCGTGGACGTCGGGCAGGACGACCCCGTCCCGGACGGTGACGGCGTGCAGCTCGGCGTAGACCTGGCGGAGCTGTTCGACGGCCCGGATGCCGCCGGAGATCCCGCCGTAGGAGACGAAGCCGACGGGCTTGGCGCGCCATTCGGTGTAGTGGCGGTCGATGAGGTTCTTGAGGGAGGCGGGGAAGGAGTGGTTGTACTCGGGGGTGAGGACGACGAAGGCGTCGGCGGCCTCCAGGACGGGGGTGACGCGGGCGAGTTCGGCGCGGACGGCGGGGTCGGGGTCGTACGAGAGGGAGGTGGGGAGGGCGACCTCGGCGAGGTCGACGACGGTGAGCGCGAAGTCGTCGCGCTCGGCGACGCGGGAGCGGAACCAGTCGGCGACGACGGGGGCGAGACGGCCTTCGCGGTCGCTGGCGACGACGAGGGCGAGGGTCAGGGGGGCCGCGGTGGCGTTCGTGATGTCCATGACGAGGATCGTGGTACCTCAAGCTTGGTTGAGGTCAAGCACGTTTCCGGGGCCCGTCCGAACGGGCCCCGTCCGGACGGCCTCCCTGACTACGGTGGGCCCATGACGACTCCCCCCGCTCCGGCCCCCGCGCACATCGAGATCGACGGGGTGCCGGCCGCCGATCCCGGCACCCTCGCGGCCGTGATGAGCGGCTACGGCCACTTCACCGCGGCGCAGGTGCGGGACGGCCGGGTGAAGGGCCTCGGCCTGCACCTCGACCGCCTCGACCGGGCCACCCGCGAGCTGTTCGGCGCACCGCTGCCCGGCGAGCGGGTGCGGGAGCTCCTGGCGCGGGCGCTCGGGCGGGCGGGGCGGCGGGACGCGTCGGCACGGGTGTACGTGTACGAGGGCGGGTCCGGCTTCCTGGTGGCGGTCACCGTACGCGAGGCCGCGCCCGACGGCCCCGGCGCGCCGCAGCGGCTGACGGCCGTCGACTACCTGCGCCCGGCGGCGCACCTCAAGCACCTGGGCGGCTTCGGGCAGAGGTACCACGGCGACGCGGCCCGCCGGGCCGGCTTCGACGGGGCGCTGCTGACCACGCCGGCGGGCGAGGTCGCCGAGGGTGCGGTCGCCAACATCGCGTTCTGGGACGGCACTTCGCTGGTGTGGCCGACGGCCCCGCACCTGGACGGGGTCACCATGGCGCTGCTCGCGTCCCGGCTGCCGTCGGTCCACCGGTCGGTGACGGTCTCCGAACTCCCCGGCTTCCGGGCCGCGTTCGTGGTGAACGCGCGGGAGATCGCGCCCGTGACGGGCATCGACGAGGTCGCGTACCCGGTCGACGGGGCGCTGATGGAGCGGGTGTCGGCCGCGTACGCGCAGGCGCCGGGCGAGGAGATCGTTTCCGGTGACGGGGACGGATCCGCCCGTTCCGCCGGTTAGCCTGCGGCCATGGTGTTCAGAAGACTTTTCGGCAAGGGCGGCATCCCGCTGGAGATCGACACGATCGTCCCCGACGAGCCGGTCCGTCCCGGCGGGAAGGTGCGCGGCGAGGTCGTGGTCCGCGCGCCCGAACGCGACCTGAAGATCGAGTCCATACGGATGCGGATGGTCGTCAACGCCTCCCTCACGCACAAGGGGGACGGCGACGGCACGAACGACGGCGCGACCCTCTGCTACCCCACCGCCAGCGGCTGGTTCGAGATGAAGAAGGGCGAGGAGCGGCGCATCCCGTTCTCCGAGCGCCTGAGGTGGGAGACCCCGCCGAACGAGCTGCGCGGCGAGCGGCTCGGCGTCTCGATCGGCATCCGGACCGAGGTGGAGGCGGTCGGCGTCAAGGCGGCGACCGACCTGGACCCGGTGCGGGTGGAGACGCTGCCGCTCCACGAGGCGGTCCTCGACGCCTTCGCGGCCGAGGGGTACGCCTTCGAGAGCTCCCGGGTCCACGAGAACTCGATCGCCCCCGCGGAGTACCACCTCTACCTGTGGCAGGGGTTCCGGCTCGTCGACCGGAAGGGCGGGGAGGGCCGGCCGCCGCAGCTGGAGCTGGTCTTCCACACCAACGCGGTCGGCTCCGAGATCTTCCTCCGCCGGTTCCGGCAGAGCGCCGACGGCTACTGGGGCGACCAGCCGAAGGCCCTGCGGTTCGCCGCCGCGCACCACGAGGTCGGGGCCCGTGACTTCGACGCCGACGCCCGGCAGTGGCTGGAGGGCCTCGCCCGGCTGAAGCACGGCAAGGGCGAGCGCGAGGACGAGGACTGACGGCGGTGGCCCGAGGCGCGGGCACCCTCCTCCGGGGCCCGCTCACCCGTTCGGCACGACGCGTCAACTGACGCCTCGTAACCAGCTCTGACCTGCGAAAACGTCCTGATTCCAGTCGACGCGCCGTATCGGACGGAGCAATCCTGACGTGCCATCAGGAGGCGGGGGGCGCGCCGGGGCCGTTTGCTCGGTCGTACGGAAGACCGTACGACCGAACGACCGCGCGCCCCGGAGGACCCCACCATGCGCCCCACCACCCGCCTGCTCACCGGAACCGCGCTGACGGTCGTCGCCCTCGGCGCCTTCGCGGCGCCGGCCGCGTACGCGAACAACGACGGACCCGAGACGCTGGAGATCTACCCCTCCTCCGCCTCCCCCGGCACCACCGTCACCGTGAACACCCTGGCCTGCGGCAAGAACGGCCACGGCGTCGGCGACGCGAACTCGGTGGGCGCCGGGGAGTTCCAGCTCAGCCCGAGCACGCACAAGGAGGTCGTGGTGGGCCAGTTCACCCTGCCCCAGCACGCCAAGCCCGGGACCCACTGGATCGCCGTCGCCTGCGACAACGGCAGGACCGCCCGCGGCGAGCTGACCGTGAAGCACCGCGAGCCCAGCGGTCATGTGAAGACCGGTGTCGGCGGCAGTATCGGCCCCGACACCGCCCAGGTCACGGCGGGCGCGGCGGTGCTGGCCGCGGCTGCCGTCGGCGGTGTGTGGCTCATGCGGCGCCGGGCGAGCGGCGCCCAGGGCCACTGATCACACCGCCCCGTCCCGCCCCCGACCGGCTCCCGCACACGGCCGGCCGGGGGCGGGTCCTTCCCCCCGATCCCGAGGAAACGACGTGAGCAACAGGAGCAAGGGCTGGGGCATAGCGGTGGCCGCCTGCGTCGGCCTCTGGCTCGTCCAGAACGGCTCGCAGGACGTCACCCCGCCCGTCCCGTCCGCCGCCCAGGCCTTCGCCGCCGGGCCGAGCGTCCACACCGACGCCGCCGCCGACCCGCTGCCGTCGTCCCCGCCGGTGCGGCTGCGCATCCCGGAGACGGACGTGGACGCGCCGATGACCCGGCTCGGCCTCGCCGCGAACGGCTCCCTGGAGGTGCCGCCGGCCGAGGACCGCAACCTCGCCGGCTGGTACGGGGACGGCGTCACGCCCGGCGCGAAGGGCACCGCGATCGTCGCCGGCCATGTCGACAACGCCGGCGGCCCCGCCGTCTTCTACACGCTCGGCGCCCTGCGGAAGGGGCACCGGATCGAGATCGACCGGGAGGACGGGAAGACCGCGGTCTTCACCGTCGACGCCGTCGAGGTCTACGACAACGACGCCTTCCCCGACGAGAAGGTGTACGGCGCCACCGACCGCGCCGAGCTCCGCGTCATCACCTGCGGCGGCGGCTTCTCCGCGAAGCGCGGCGGCTACCAGGGCAACGTGGTCGCCTTCGGGCACCTCATCGGCGTGCGCTGAGCCGGTCCGGGCTCACGCCCACTGGTCCCAGCCCAGCTTCGCCACCATCGAGAGGACCACGACCAGCAGCACCCCGCGGACGAAGCCCGAGCCCTTGCTCAGCGCCATCCGGGCGCCGACCATCCCGCCGGCCAGGTTGAAGGCGGCCATGAGCGCGGCCAGCTGCCAGTAGACGGTGCCCTGGTAGGCGAACATGGCGAGCGCGCCCGCGTTGGTGCAGACGTTGACGATCTTGGCGGTGGCGGAGGCCGTCACCAGGTCGAGGTGGAGCACCGCGGTCAGCGCGAGCACCAGGAACGTGCCGGTGCCGGGCCCGAACAGCCCGTCGTAGAAGCCGATCCCGCCGCCGACGACGACGATCGCCGTGACGATCCTGGCCCGGGTGAGCCGGACCCGGTCCTCGCCCTCGGGCCGCGTACCGAAGGTCGGCTTGAGGATGACGAAGGCCGCGACCGCGACGAGCACGACCATGATGAGCGGGCGCAGCAGCTCCTTGTCGATCATCGTCGCGAAGAGGGCGCCGACCGAGGAGCCGGCGAGGGCCGCGAGCCCGACCCGTACCGCCGTCCGCACCGGCACCTTCGTCTTGCGGGCGTAGGTGATCGCCGCGCCCGTCGTGCCGACGATCGCGACCGCCTTGTTGGTGCCGAGGACGTAGCCGTTCGGGGCGGCCGGGATCCCGATCAGCAGCGCCGGCAGGAGCAGCAGCCCTCCCCCGCCGACCACGGCGTCGATCCAGCCCGCGGCGAGGGCGGCGATACACAGCAGGACGAGGGTGGTGAGGGCGATGTCGGGCATGGCTGTGACCCTAGGGACGGGATCGTTGGCCCCGCCATCGATCGGCCGAATCTTGAGCAAGCTCTGAGCTTGGGGCGGCCCCGCGCCCTCACAGCCCGCCCCTCCCCCGGCTGAGATCAGCGTTCCGTGCGGGTAACAGTCGGGATGCCACCGGGAAACACCGGGCCCGCACCCTTCCGGGTATGAGTACACGGATCGTGGTGGTCGGAGGCGGAACGGCGGGCCTCCGCCTCGCCCAGCGCCTGCCGGTCACCCTCCTCGGCGAGGAGCCGCACACCCCGTACAACCGGGTGCTGCTCGCCGACGTCCTCGCCGGACGGTACGCCCCCGAGGTCGTCGCCCTGCCCGAGCCGCGCGAGCCGGTGCGCCGCGGGGTGCGGGTGGTGGGGATCGACCGGGCGGCCCGGACGGTGGAGTGCTCCGACGGCGAGCTCGTCCCGTACGACCGGCTGGTGCTCGCCACCGGCTCGAACCCGGTGCTGCCGCCGCTGCGCGGGCTGCGCGGCGCGGCGCTCCCGGAGGGCGTGCACTCCTTCCGTACGCTCGACGACTGCCTGGCGCTGCGGGACGTCGTACGGCCCGGGGTGCGGGCGGTCGTCATCGGCGGCGGCCTCCTCGGGGTGTCGGCGGCGCGGGCGCTGGCCGCGCTGGGCGCCGAGGTGGTCCTCACCCAGCAGGGCGAGGGCCTGATGGAGCGCCATCTGGACCCGCACGCCTCCGCTCTCCTCCGGGAGCACCTGGACGGGCTCGGCGTCGAGACGCACACCGAGTGCCGGGTCAGCGGCCTGCGGCAGCGCGACGGGGCGGTGACGGCGGTCGAGCTGGCCGACGGCTTCGTCCTGGACGCGCAGGTCGTGGTCCTGGCCTGCGGGGTGCGCCCCCGGGTGGCGCTGGCCCGCGAGGCGGGGCTCGACGTCCGCACCGGCGTCGTCGTCGACGACGAGCTGCGGACCTCGGACCCGTACATCCACGCGATCGGCGACTGCGCCGAGCACGACGGCCGGGTCTACGGCCTGGCCGGCCCGGCGCTCGAACAGGCCGACGTCCTCGCCGACGTGCTGTCCGGCACCGCCGGGCCCCGCTACACCGGCACCCGGGCCCTCACCCGGCTCACCCTCGGCGGCGCGCAGCCGCTGGACCTCGCCGCCTTCGGCGAGGCCACCCCGCGGCCGGGGGACGACGTCGTCCAGCTGGCCGACGCGACCAAGGGCGCCTACCGCAAGGTCGTCGTCCGCGACAACCGGCTCGTCGGGGGCGTCCTCCTCGGCGATCTGGCCGCGGTCGGCGCGCTCGCCCGGGCCTGGGAGGGCGACGAAGCCCTCCCGGAGGCCCCCCTGCTCCACCTGCTCACCCACGACGGAGGCTCCTCATGACCACCCCCACCATCGTCCTGGTCGGCCACGGAATGGTCGGCCAGCGGTTCCTGGAGGCGCTCGCCGACCGGGGCGTCACCGAGCGGGCCCGGATCGTGGTCCTCTGCGAGGAGCCGCGGCCCGCGTACGACCGCGTCCAGCTGACCTCGTACTTCTCCGGGAAGACGCCCGACGACCTGTCGATGGTCGAGGACGGCTTCATGGAGAAGCACGGCATCGAGCTGTACACGGACGAGCCCGTCGTGGGCATCGACCGCGCGGCCCGGACGGTGACCGCCCGGTCGGGCCGGGTCGTCGCCTACGACCACCTGGTGCTCGCCACCGGCTCGTACCCGTTCGTCCCGCCGGTGCCCGGCAAGGACGCCCGCGGCTGCTTCGTCTACCGGACGATCGAGGACCTCCTCGCCATCGAGGAGTACGCGAAGACGGCGACGACGGGCGCGGTGGTCGGCGGCGGTCTGCTCGGCCTGGAGGCGGCGGGCGCGCTGAAGGGCCTCGGGCTGGCCACGCACATCGTGGAGTTCGCGCCGCGGCTGATGCCGGTGCAGGTCGACGAGGGCGGCGGCGCGGCGCTGCTGCGGACGATCGAGCAGATGGGGCTGACCGTGCACACCGGCACGGGCACCCAGGAGGTCGTGACGGCCGACGGGGCCGTGACCGGCATGAAGCTGTCGGACGGTTCCGAACTGGCCACCGACATGGTGGTGTTCTCGGCGGGTGTACGCCCCCGGGACCAGCTGGCGCGCGACTGCGGGCTCGACGTGGGCGAGCGCGGCGGCATCGCCGTCGACGAGCTGTGCCGCACCTCCGACCCGGCGGTCTTCGCGATCGGCGAGTGCGCGCTCGCCTCGGACGGGCGGGTCTACGGCCTGGTAGCGCCGGGGTACGAGATGGCGCAGACGGTGGCCGCGGTGCTCGCCGAGGAGGCCGACGAGGAGACCGGCTTCACCGGCGCCGACCTGTCGACCAAGCTGAAGCTGCTCGGTGTGGACGTCGCCTCCTTCGGCGACGCGCACGGCACCGCCGAGGGCTGCCTCGACGTCGTCTACTCGGACTCCCGCGCGGGCGTCTACAAGAAGCTGGTGGTGGACGGCGAGGGCCGGCTCCTCGGCGGCGTCCTGGTCGGCGACGCCGAGTCGTACGGCCTGCTGCGTCCGCTGACCGGCACCAGGCCGCCCGTCTCCCCCGAGCAGCTGGTCCTCCCGGCGGGCGCCGGGGCGCCGGTGGCGCTCGGCCCGTCGGCGCTGCCGGACGACGCCGTCATCTGCTCCTGCCACAACGTGACCAAGCACGCCATCACCCAGTGCACCTCGCTGCCCGAGGTGAAGAAGTGCACCAAGGCCGGTACGGGCTGCGGCAGTTGCGTGAAGGTCATCGAGAAGCTGCTGCCGAAGGCGGCCGACAAGGGCCTCTGCGACTGCTTCCCGTACACCCGCAGCGAGCTCTACGAGATCGCCCGCACCCTGCGGGTGACCTCCTTCGCCGCGCTGCTCGACTCGCACGGCCGGGACGGCGCCAAGGGCGGCGAGGGCTGCGAGGTCTGCAAGCCGACCGTCGGCTCGATCCTCGCGTCCCTCAACAACGGCTACATCCTCGACGGCGAGCAGGCCGCCCTCCAGGACACCAACGACCATCACCTCGCCAACCTCCAGCGCAACGGCTCCTACTCGGTGGTCCCCCGCATCCCCGGCGGCGAGATCACCCCGGAGAAGCTGATCGTGATCGGCGAGGTGGCCCGCGACTACGGCCTCTACACGAAGATCACCGGCGGTCAGCGGATCGACCTCTTCGGCGCCCGCGTCGACCAGCTCCCGGCGATCTGGACCCGCCTGGTGGACGCCGGATTCGAGTCCGGCCACGCCTACGGCAAGGCGCTGCGCACCGTGAAGTCCTGCGTGGGGCAGACCTGGTGCCGCTACGGCGTCCAGGACTCGGTGAAGATGGCGATCCAGCTCGAACTGCGCTACCGCGGCCTGCGCGCCCCGCACAAGCTGAAGTCGGCGGTCTCCGGCTGCGCCCGCGAGTGCGCCGAGGCCCAGTCGAAGGACTTCGGCGTGATCGCCACGGCGAACGGCTGGAACCTGTACGTCGGCGGCAACGGCGGCGCGACCCCGCGCCACGCCGACCTGCTCGCCCAGGACCTGTCGGACGCCGAACTGATCCGGCTCATCGACCGCTTCCTGATGTTCTACATCCGGACGGCGGACCGCCTGGAGCGGACGTCGGTGTGGCTGGAGCGCCTGGAGGGCGGGCTCGACCACCTGAGGGACGTGATCGTGAAGGACTCGCTGGGCCTCTGCGACGAGCTGGAGGGCCTGATGGCGGCGCACGTCGCCGACTACCAGGACGAGTGGGCGCAGACCCTCGACGACCCGGAGCGGCTGCGGCGCTTCGTCTCCTTCGTGAACGCGCCGGAGACGCCCGACCCGACGGTGCGGTTCGTGCCGGAGCGCGACCAGATCAAGCCGGACCTCACGATCCTGACGATCGGCACCCTGGAAGGAGCCACCTCCCGATGACAAGTGTGCAGCTCAGCCCCGCCCCCGACTCCTGGATGACGGTCTGCGAGGAGGCCCGGCTGACCCCGGGCCGCGGCCTGGCGGCGCTGCTGCCGGACGGCCGGCAGGCGGCGGTCTTCCGGGACCGGGCGGGCCGTGCGTACGCGATCGACAACCGCGATCCGTTCACCGGGGCGCAGGTGCTGTCCCGGGGGCTGATCGGGACGGCGGACGGCCGTCCGTTCGTGGCCTCGCCGCTCCTGAAGCAGCGCTTCGACCTGGAGACCGGGCGGTGCCTGGACGACGACGCGGTGACGGTGGCGGTCTATCCGGTGCGGCTGACCTGAACCCGGGTTACTTGACCGATCGTTCCATACAGGGGTAGCGTCCGGGGCGTGGCCAGGACCAAGGAATTCGATCCCGAGGCCGCGCTCCAGGCAGCGCTCGACCTGTTCTGGGCGCGCGGCTACGAGGCGACGTCGATGGCCGACCTCGTGGAGCACCTCGGGATCGGCCGGGCCAGCCTCTACGCGACCTTCGGCAACAAGCACGAGCTGTACCTGAAGGCGATGGACCGCTACCTGGAGACCCGGGACCCCCGGCTCGTCGAGGAGTTGTCCGCGCCGGGCCCCGCACTGCCGGCCGTCCGGGCGCTCGTCCGCCGCTTCGCCGACGAGGCGACGGCGGAGGGCCTGCGCCAGAGCGGCTGCCTCGTCACCAACTCGGCGGCGGAGCTGGCCCCGCGCGATCCGGTGGTGGCCCGCCGGGTCGAGCTCAGCTGGGAGCAGGTCGAGACCCTGCTGTACGCGGCGCTCACCCGGGCCCGCGCCCAGGGGGAACTGCCGGAGGGCCGCGATCCGCGCACCCTCTCCCGGATGCTCCTGGTCCTGCTCCAGGGGATCCGGGTGGTCGGCAAGGCGTCGACGGAGCCGGCCAGGGTCCGGGACGCGGCGGAAGAGGCCCTGCGACTGCTCGACTGAGCGGCCGGAAGGACGGGCGCCCTCAAGGGGGCGCCTTTTCTCGGGGCCAATTCTGGAATGAACGGTCAAGTACACACGTGCGCCACACAGGGGGACGGCATGACGACCTACGGAAGAACCGCGGCACCCACACGACGGGGGCACCCCGCACGGGGCTTCGCCCTCCTGGGCACCGTGCAGGCGACGCTCGTCTTCACGCTCGCCTCGCTGGCCGTGCCGCTCCCCCGGATCGCCGCCGAATTCGGCCTGGACCAGGGGCGGCTGATCCTCCTCAGCGCCGCGTACGGGCTGACCTTCGCCGGACTCCTGCTGCTCGGCGGACGGCTCGCCGACCGGTACGGCGCCCGGCGGGCGCTCACCGCCGGGCTGCTCCTCTTCGCCGCCGCCTCCGCGCTCGCCCCGCTCGCCACCGGTTACGCCGCCCTGCTCGGCGCCCGCTTCGCCCAGGGCGCCGGCGCCGCGCTCGTCGCCCCGGCCGCGATGGGCGCGCTGCGCGCCCTGTACCCCGAACCCGCCGCGTACGGGCGGGCGATGGGCACCTGGGGCGGCCTCTCCGTCCTCGGCGCCACCGCCGGCAACCTGCTCTCCGGCGTCATCACCGCCGCCGCCTCCTGGCGCGCCTCCTTCGCCGTGCCGGTCGCCGTCGCGCTCGCCGCGCTGCTCCTCGCGCCCCGGCTGCTGCCCGCCACCCCGCCCGGCGCGGACCGCGCCCTCGACCTGCCGGGCGCCCTCCTCGCCACCGCCGGCATCGTGCTCGCCAGCACCGGCCTGGTGCTGACCGACGCCCACCCGTGGGGCTCCGCGCCCGTCCTCGTACCGCTGCTCGGCGGGCTCGCCCTGCTCGCCGGCCTCGCCCGCGCCGAACGCCGGGCCGCCGACCCGCTGCTCCCGCCGGACTTCCTGCGGGACCGGCGGCGGCTCCTCGGGCTCGCCGCGATCGCGCTCACCGCCGCCGGCACGGCCACCGTCTTCGTCCTGCTCTCGCTCGACCTCCAGCGGCAGCGCGGCTACTCGGCGCTGCTGACCTCGGCCGCCTTCGTGCCCTTCGCCGCCGCGCTGCTCGGCGCCGGCCGGCTCGCGGGGCCGCTGCTCGGCCGGTACGGGCCCGGCCGGGTCACCGCCGCCGGACTCGGCACGGCGGGCGCCGGGCTCGCGCTGCTCGCGGCCGGCGCGGGCGACCCCGCCCTCCCGTACGCGTACGGGCTGCTGCCCGGGCTGCTCCTGCTGCCCGCCGGCGGGGCGCTCTCCTTCGCGGGCGCCGCCGTCCTCGCCACCGAACGGGTCCCGGCCGACCGGGCCGGGCTCGCCGGCGGCGTCCTGAACACGGCGATGGAGCTCGGGCCGACCGTGGTCTTCGCCGCCCTGCTCACCCTCGGCGGCTCGGCCGCGCCGCTCGCCGCGGCGGCCGTCCTCTTCGCCGCCCTCACCCTTGCCGTCATCCGTCTCGCCCAGTAGCCAGAGTTCCCAGGGGAGTTCCCATGTCCGCACGTTTCACCGGCCGCTCCGTCCTCGTCACCGGCGCCGGCTCCGGCCTCGGCCGGGAGATCGCCCGCGCCTTCGCCGCCGAGGGCGCGAGGGTGGTGGCCGCGGGGCGCACCGCCGCGGCCCTCGACGCGACCGTGGCCCTGATCGAGGCCGAGGGCGGTACCGCCACCGCCGTCACCGCCGACGTCACGGACCCCGCCTCCGGCCGCGCCCTGGTCCGGCGCGCGGTGGAGACGTACGGCGGGCTCCACGTCGCCGTCAACAACGCGGGGATCTTCCGGGGCGGCCACAGCGCCGCCGACTTCCCCCTCGACGACTGGCAGGCCCTCCTCGACACCAACGTCACGGGGGTCCTGAACGCCCTCCAGGCCGAGGTCGCCCACATGCGGGCGCACGGCGGCGGCGCGATCGTCAACATCTCGTCCAACCTGGGCGCGCACGTCCGGGTCCCCGGGGTCTTCGGCTACCAGGTGTCCAAGGCGGCCGTCTCGGCGCTCACCCGCGCCGCGGCCCGCGACCACATCGCCGACGGGGTGCGGATCAACGCGGTCAGCCCGGGTGCCTCGGAGTCCACGATGTCGCTGCTGCCCGGCGAGACGGAGGCCGAGCGGGAGGTCCGGATGAAGGAGCAGTCGCCGCTCGGCCGGATCTCCTCGGCCGCCGAGATCGCGGCGGCCGTCCTGTACCTCGCGTCGGACGCGGCGGGCTCCGCCGTCGGCACGGACCTGGTGGTCGACGGCGGCGTCTCCGCCTGAGCCCTCCGGGGCGCCGCTCAGCCCTGGGCGGCGGCCGGGTCCATCCAGAAGACCTCCCAGTGGTGGCCGTCCGGGTCGGCGAAGGAGCGGCCGTACATGAAGCCCATGTCCATGGCCTCCTTCGCCGGGCCGCCGCCCGCCTCCAGGGCCAGGTCGGCCAGTTCGTCGGCCTTCTCGCGGCTCTCGGCGCTCAGGGTCAGCAGCACCTGGGTGGTGGCGGAGGCGTCGGCGATCGCCTTGCCGGGGGCGGTGAAGGTGCCGAACTTCTCCTCGGTGAGCAGCATGACGAAGATGGTGTCGCTGATCACCACACAGGCGGCGGTCTCGTCGCTGAACTGCGGGTTGATCGAGTAGCCGAGCTTCTCGTAGAAGGCCTTGCTGACGTCGAGGTCCTTCACGGGCAGGTTCACGAAGATCATCTGCGGGGCCATGGTGTGCTCTCTTCTCCGTCGTGCGGTCTGTCGTTCGGTGCCGTCGTGCGGTGCTGTCGTGCGGTGCTGTCGAGAGGTAGGACGGGCCGCCCGGCCCGAACTCATCGCTCCGCGGAGAAGTTTTTTCGATCAGGCGGCCGAGCGCAGGGTGAGCGCCGCCAGCGGGACGAATCCGCCGGTCCCGCCCGCGGCCGCCTCGGCCTCCGCGCCGGGGCCGCCGAGCCGCTTCAGCATCGAGACGGCGATCCGCTCCCCCAGCGCCTTGGCCCGGTCCGCGAGCGGCCCCCGGTGGAGCCCGTCGACGGTGGCGTGCCAGAGCTGCGTCCAGCGCCCGAAGTGGGCGGGCGTGAGCGGGCGGGCGGAGTGCAGGGCCGCGTGCGGGGCGAAGGCGTCCCGCCCGTACGCGGCCGTACGGAACAGGGCCCGCTCCCAGAAGTCGGCGATGCGCGGGAGGTGGACCTCCAGGTCGGTGCCGGCGACCTCGGTGAAGAAGGGCCCGATGAGGGGATCGGCGAAGGCGGCCTCGTAGAAGCGGCGCAGCAGCACGTCGAGGTCGTCGCGGCCGCCGATGTCGGTGAGCTCCCGGGTCTCGCGCATGCGTCCAGTCTGCCGGGCGGAGCCCCCCGGCCCCCAGTGCCGAAGGTCCCGGCCGTGACCACCTTCGGAGGCATGGGCGGCCGCGCCCGGCGGCCGTACCGGTCCCGGCAGGCGTGCGGTGGTCGCCCCGCAGCGCGCGGCCCCCCGTGTCGCCCCCGGCCCCGGCAGCCCCGGTGGTCGCCATGGCGCGAAACCGACGTCCTGCTCAGGTCGCGACTCCCCCGCCCCGCGCTCGCCCCTTCCCGGTCACCGTTTGTTGATGCACAGTCAACTCCACACTCCTAGATTCCCCTCGCGCGGCCCCGCCGCCGACCGGGCGGCGGGCGGTCACGACACCCCTGGAGAGAAGACGTGGAGCGACGCAGTTTCCTGCGCGGAGCGGTCATCGGCACGTCGGCGGCGGCCTTCGGCGGCACCCTGATGGCGGGGGCCGCCTACGCGGCGCCCGCCCAGCCCGGCGCCGGCCCGTACGGCGCGCTCGGCTCGGCGGACGCGAACGGCATCATGCTGCCGGCCGGGTTCACCAGCCGGGTCGTCGCCCGCTCGGGACAGACCGTCCCCGGCACCTCGTACAAGTGGCACAGCGCCCCCGACGGCGGAGCCTGCTTCGCCGACGGCACCGGCTGGATCTACGTCTCCAACTCGGAGATCTCCAGCACCGGCGGCGCGAGCGCGATCAAGTTCGACTCGTCCGGCACCGTCACCTCGGCCTACCGCATCCTGTCCCGCACCAACCGCAACTGCGCGGGCGGCAAGACCCCGTGGAACACCTGGCTCTCCTGCGAGGAGGTCGACACCGGCTACGTCTACGAGACCGACCCGTGGGGCGTGAACCCCGCCACCCGCCGGGCCGCGATGGGCCGCTTCAACCACGAGGCCGCCGCGGCCGACCCGGTGCGCCGGGTCGTCTACCTGACCGAGGACAAGTCGGACGGCCGCTTCTACCGCTTCGTGCCGAGCACCTGGGGCGACCTCTCCTCCGGCACCCTCCAGGTCCTCACCGCCGGCACCGCCACCTCGGGCTCCTTCTCCTGGGCAAACGTCCCCGACCCGGACGGCTCCCCCACCGCGACCCGCTACCAGGTCTCCGGCGCGAAGAAGTTCAACGGCGGCGAGGGCTGCCACTACGCCGACGACAAGGTCTGGTTCACCACCAAGGGCGACAACCGCCTCTGGCAGCTGAACCTCACCAACAACACCTACGAGCTCGCCTACGACGACTCCCTCGTCCCCGGCGGCGCCGCCCCGCTCACCGGCGTGGACAACGTCACCGGCGCCTCCTCCGGCGACCTGTACATCGCCGAGGACGGCGGCAACATGGAGATCTGCCTGATCACCCCGGACGACACCGTCGCGCCCTTCCTGCGGATCACCGGCCAGTCCGGCTCCGAGATCACCGGACCGGCCTTCTCGCCCGACGGCACGCGGCTGTACTTCTCCAGCCAGCGCGGCACCTCGGGCAGCTCCTCGGGCGGCATCACCTACGAGGTGACCGGCCCGTTCCGCGCGTAACAGCGCTCGCTCCGACGCCGCTGGGCCTCGCCTCCCCCCAGGAGCGCCGCGCCCAGCGGCGTCAGCGTGTGCAGCACCGCGTTCCCGTGCCGCAGGGTCGCGATCAGCCCGGCGTCCCGGAGCACGCCCGTGTGCTGGCTGGCCGAGGCGAGCGAGACCCCGGCCCGGCGGGCCAGCTCGCTGGTCGTCCCGCCGTCCCCGATGGCCTGGAGGACCTCCGCGCGGGTCTGGCCCACCAGCTTCGCCAGCGAGGACGCGCCCGGCGGCCGGACCGTCGGCGCCTCCCCGTGGGTCACCGGGTAGACGAGCACCGGCGGCAGCGCCGGGTCCCGCAGCATCACCGGCGTACCCCGGCAGAAGTACGAGGGCTGGAGCAGCAGCCCCCGCCCGTCCAGGTGCACGTCCCGGTCGACCGGATAGGTCGCCTCCAGGACCGGCGCCCGCCAGGTCAGCATCGGCGGCAGCGAGTCGAGGAGCTCCTCCGCGCCGCCGTCCAGGACGGCCCGGCCCCGGCGCGCCCTGTCCGCCTCCACCCGGGCCCGTATGTGCGCCCAGTACGGCTCCACGGCCGCCCGGTGGTAGCTGCGCAGCGCCCCGAGGAGCCGGTCGAAGGGCTCAGGGCCGCCGTCGGCGAGGGCCCGCAGCGAATGCGGCACCGTGCGGCCGCCCGACCGGTCGGCGGCCAGCAGCGAGAGCTCCGAGCGGAGCCGGCCGTGCGGCGTGCCGCGGACCGCCCCGAGCCCGTCGTCGAGGCCGTGGAGGCCCTCCGCCGGGGTGAGGAAGTCGGGAAAATAGCCGCGGCTCGGGACGAGGGCGGCGAGCAGCCGGGTCTCCCCGCCGAGCCGCGCCCTGGTTTCCGTGCGCCATCCGCCGAACACCACCGGGCCGCGCCGGTCCCTTAAACGGTGAAAGCTGAGAATCGTTTCCCACAGGACGTCAGGACGGGCGGCGATCCGCACCCCCGCCAGATCGTCCGCAGTGAAATGAATACGAAGCATGAAGTCCCCACCTGTGCACTCGCAACCACCCCGCGATCGAGTATGCACTCCATCACAGCACGTTACCAGGGTGTTTCAGCCACAGATGAAAAGCATCGCGGCGAACACAGCCCAACGGAAATGCTGTGCGGGTCGGACAGGAAACCTTCAGGACCGAGGTGACGTGGTGAAGACCGTGGGGGGCTTTGCCCGTCCGGCGGCGGTCGGCGAGGGTTGCGGCTCACCTGCCCGACACAGTGAAAAGGGAGCGGCCCCCGGGTGGGGATCCGGGGGCCGCGACCGAAACGCCCGCAAACATAGACGTTCAATTTCCAATAATTCAATGCGGACGTAATTACGCACGAATCTGACGTGAAAACGACGGGACGGACACCTCCGCACAAGGTGTCCGTCCCGTCGTTATCGGTTCCGGGACCGCCCTCCGCCGGTGAGGGTACGGAAGGGATGGCCGACGGCGGCCCCGGGGGCTCACGGGGCCCGGCAGGCCCCTGGAGGGGTCAGCGGCTGTCGCTGCCCTTCGCCTCGGCGGCCGCGCGGCCGGCCTCCAGGCGCGCCACCGGGATCCGGAACGGCGAGCAGGAGACGTAGTCGAGGCCGACCTCGTGGAAGAAGTGCACCGACTCCGGGTCACCGCCGTGCTCGCCGCAGACGCCGAGCTTGATGTCGGGGCGGGTGGCCCGGCCGGCCTGGACCGCGGAGCGGACCAGGGCGCCGACGCCGTCCTTGTCGATGGTCTCGAAGGGGCTGACGCCGAAGATGCCCTTCTCCAGGTACGCGGTGAAGAAGCTGGCCTCCACGTCGTCGCGGGAGAAGCCCCAGACCGTCTGGGTGAGGTCGTTGGTGCCGAAGGAGAAGAACTCGGCGGCCTCGGCGATCTGGCCGGCGGTGACGGCCGCGCGGGGCAGCTCGATCATGGTGCCGAGCGCCAGCTTCAGCTCCACACCGGTCTCCGCCACGACCTCGGCGATGACCTTCTCGGCGTCCTCGCGGACGATCTCCAGCTCCTGGACGGTGCCGACGAGCGGGATCATGATCTCGACGCGCGGGTCGCCCTTGGCGTCGATCCGCTGGGCCGCGGCCTCGGCGATCGCCCGGACCTGCATGGTGAACAGGCCGGGGATGACCAGGCCGAGGCGGACGCCGCGCAGACCCAGCATCGGGTTCTGCTCGTGCAGCCGGTGCACGGCCTGGAGCAGGCGCAGGTCGTTCTCGTGCGGCTCCTTGCGGGACTCGGCGAGGGCGACGCGCACCGACAGCTCGGTGATGTCGGGCAGGAACTCGTGGAGCGGCGGGTCGAGCAGGCGGACCGTGACCGGCAGCCCGTCCATCGCCTCGAAGAGCTCGACGAAGTCGGTCTTCTGCAGCGGCAGCAGGGCCTTGAGGGCGTCGTCGCGCTCGGCGTCGGTGTCGGCCAGGATCAGCCGCTCGACGTACTGGCGGCGCTCGCCGAGGAACATGTGCTCGGTGCGGCACAGGCCGATGCCCTGGGCGCCGAAGCGGCGGGCGCGGGAGGCGTCCTCGGCGTTGTCGGCGTTGGCGCGGACCCGCAGGCGGCGGACGCGGTCGGCGTAGGCCATGATCCGGTGGACGGCCTGGACCAGCTCGTCGGCGTCGTCAGCGCCGGCGTGCATGCGGCCCTCGAAGTACTCGACGACCGGGGACGGTACGACGGGTACCTCACCGACGTAGACCTTGCCGGTGGAGCCGTCGATGGAGACGACGTCGCCCTCCTCGATGACCGTGCCGGAGGCGGTGGTCATGCGGCGGCGCTTGGTGTCGACCTCCAGCTCCTCGGCGCCGCAGACACAGGTCTTGCCCATGCCGCGGGCGACGACGGCGGCGTGCGAGGTCTTGCCGCCGCGCGAGGTCAGGATGCCCTCGGCGGCGATCATGCCGTCCAGGTCGTCCGGGTTGGTCTCGCGGCGGATCAGGATGACCTTCTCGCCGGAGCGGGACCACTTGACGGCCGTGTACGAGTCGAAGACGGCCTTGCCGACGGCCGCGCCCGGGGAGGCGGCGATGCCGCGGCCGATCTGCTCGACCTCGGCGCGCTCGTCGAACTTCGGGAACATCAGCTGGGCGAGCTGGGCGCCGGTGACGCGCTGGAGCGCCTCGGCCTCGTCGATGAGGCCCTGGTCCACGAGCTGGGTCGCGATGCGGAAGGCGGCACCGGCGGTGCGCTTGCCGACGCGGGTCTGGAGCATCCAGAGCTGGCCGCGCTCGATGGTGAACTCGATGTCGCAGAGATCCTTGTAGTGGGTCTCCAGGGTCGACATGATCTCCATGAGCTGGTCGTACGACTTCTTGTCGATCGACTCGAGCTCGGCGAGCGGCACGGTGTTGCGGATGCCGGCGACGACGTCCTCGCCCTGCGCGTTCTGCAGGTAGTCGCCGTAGACGCCCTGGTGGCCGGAGGCGGGGTCGCGGGTGAAGGCGACGCCGGTGCCGGAGTCCGGGCCGAGGTTGCCGAAGACCATGGAGCAGACGTTGACGGCGGTGCCGAGGTCGCCGGGGATGCGCTCCTGGCGGCGGTACAGCTTCGCGCGGTCGGTGTTCCACGAGTTGAAGACGGCCTCGATGGCGAGGTCCATCTGCTCGCGCGGGTCCTGCGGGAAGTCGCGGCCGGTCTCGGCCTTCACGATCTTCTTGAACCCCTCGACGACCTTCCGGAGGTCGGCGGCGTCCAGGTCGGTGTCGCTCGCGACCTTCTTCTCGGCCTTGGCCTCGTCCAGGGCGTCCTCGAAGAGCTCGCCCTCGACGCCGAGGACGGTCTTGCCGAACATCTGGATGAGGCGGCGGTACGAGTCCCAGGCGAAGCGCTCGTTGTCGGCCTGGCGGGCGAGGCCGGTGACGGACTCGTCGGAGAGGCCGATGTTGAGGACCGTGTCCATCATGCCCGGCATGGAGAACTTGGCGCCCGAGCGGACCGAGACCAGGAGCGGGTCGTCCGCCTGGCCGAGCTTCTTGCCCATCTTCTGCTCAAGGGCGTCGAGGTGGGCCGTGACCTCGTCGCGCAGGGCGACGGGCTCCGAGCCGGACTCGAGGTAGACCTTGCACGCCTCGGTGGTGATCGTGAAGCCGGGAGGGACCGGGAGACCGAGGTTGGTCATCTCGGCGAGGTTGGCCCCCTTGCCACCGAGCAGGTCCTTCAGGTCCCTGTTGCCCTCGGTGAAGTCGTACACGAACTTCTGATCAATATTTTCCGACACGGGTCTCGACTCCTCGACGACTCGGTTGGCTGCCCTGACGGCGAGGAACATACCCAGATCGAAGGCTTCTGGGGAGGGACGCCTACCGGTCACACGGCCGTAACCACCCGTCCGCCCCCACTTCGAAAGTTACCGACGCGAAGCTTCCGCATTCACGCCCCGAAGCCCGCTTGACCCAATCCAGGGACAGGGCGCTCAGGTGAGCGGCTTCCCTGCGCATTTGCGTTCAAGAGTTGAACACAAAAGGGGTGGCACCCAGTGCCACCCCTTCAAGCCCCACACCCCCCGGTAACGTGCTCATCTGAGCACCACCCCCCTCAAGGGTGGCGAGGATCACTCGCCCGGTCGCCCGGAAATCTCAGCCGCCGGACGTGTCCAGCTCCGCGTCCTCGCTCACTCCGGCGCAGTCGTAGGGGTCCTTCAACCAGCCGTCCGGCAGGACGACCCGGTTGTTTCCGGACGTACGGCCCCGGGGGCCGTCCGCTCCCACCGGCCACGGCTGGTCCAGGTCGAGCTCGCTCAACTGAGCGCTCAACTCCTCCAGGGACGAGGTGATCGCGAGCCGCTTCCGCATCTCCGAACCGACCGCGAACCCCTTCAGGTACCAGGCCACGTGCTTGCGGAAGTCGATGACACCGCGCGACTCGTCGCCGATCCACTCACCGAGCAGCGTCGCGTGCCGCACCATCACCTCCGCGACCTCCCGCAGCCCCGGCGTCCGGTACTCCCCGGTGCCCTCCAGACCCGCCACCAGGTCCGCGAAGAGCCACGGCCGGCCCAGGCAGCCGCGCCCCACGACCACGCCGTCGCAGCCGGTCTCGCGCATCATCCGCACCGCGTCGTCCGCCGACCAGATGTCGCCGTTGCCGAGCACCGGGATCTCCGGCACGTGCTCCTTGAGCCGCGCGATCGCGTCCCAGTCGGCCGTACCGCCGTAGTGCTGCGCCGCCGTCCGCCCGTGCAGGGCGATCGCCGTCACGCCCTCCTCGACCGCGATCCGGCCCGCGTCGAGATAGGTGATGTGGTCGTCGTCGATGCCCTTGCGCATCTTCATCGTGACCGGCAGGTCCCCGGCGTTCGTCACGGCCTCGTGGAGGATCGCGCGCAGCAGCGGCCGCTTGTACGGCAGCGCCGAGCCGCCGCCCTTGCGGGTCACCTTGGGCACCGGACAGCCGAAGTTCAGGTCGATGTGGTCGGCGAGGTCCTCGTCGACGATCATCCGCACCGCCTTGCCTACGGTGACCGGATCCACCCCGTACAGCTGGATCGACCGCGGCTTCTCGGTCTCGTCGAAGCGGATGAGCTGCATCGTCTTCTCGTTGCGCTCCACCAGCGCCCGCGTCGTGATCATCTCGCTCACGAAGAGGCCCTTGCCGCCGGAGAACTCGCGGCAGAGCGTGCGGAAGGGGGCGTTGGTGATGCCGGCCATGGGCGCGAGCACCACCGGGGGCTGCACGAGGTGCGGGCCGATGGAGAGGGGGGAGAACGCGGTCATGGCCCCATTGTCCCGTACCGCGGGGAACGGCCGTCGGGAGTACGGCGGGGGGTAGGTCTGGGGGTAGATGTCGGGGGACAGGTCCGGGGTACGCCTCCGCCCGCGTACGGGACCCACCGCCGAACGGCCCCACCTCCGTACGGCCCCACCTCTGTACGGCCCCGGTCAGGCGGCGGACCGGGCCGCCCGCTCCCCCGCCACCAGCTCCAGGAGCCGGGCGCAGCCGGCCCGGGTCTCCTCGTCGAGCGGCACGTACGTGACGAGGACGGGCCCGGGACCGGGCTGGAGCCACAGGTCGGTGTGCTCGAAGCTGAGCGGCCCGACGAGCGCGTTGCGGACGACCTTGGCCATGCTCTCGGAGGAGACCACGTCGTGCCGGGCCCAGACCTCGCGGAATTCGGGCGAGGCCGCTTCGAGCCGCTGGACGAGCCGCTTCCAGGCGGGTTCGACCAGGCACCCGGCCATCCGGGCGCGCAGCTTGCCCGCGAGGCGGGCGATCAGGTCCGGGTCGGTGACGGCGGCCCGGAACTCCGGGTCGGTGCAGGCCAGCCAGAGCGTGTTGCGGTCCTCGGGCGGCAGCGTGTCGAGGTCGCGGAAGAGCCGTCCGAAGACGCGGTTGTGGGCGAGGATGTCGAAACGGCTGTTCTGGACGGCGGCGGGCACGGGCTCCAGCTGGTCGAGCATCGCCCGTACGGCGGGCGTGACGGCCGGGCTCGGCAGGCCGGGCCGGGGGTCGGGCTGCCCGGAGAGGGCGAAGAGGTGGGCGCGCTCGGCCGGGTCGAGGAGGAGCGCCCCGGCGAGGGCGTCGAGGACCTGCGGGGAGACCTGGATGTCCCGGGCCTGCTCGATCCAGGTGTACCAGGTGACGCCGACGGCGGAGAGCTGGGCGACCTCCTCGCGGCGCAGGCCCGGGGTGCGGCGCCGGCGGCCCCTGACCAGGCCGACCTGTTCGGGGGTGACGCGCTCGCGGCGGCTGCGCAGGAAGGCGGCGAGTTCCCGCCGCCGGGCCTCGGGTCCGGTCGTCACGGCGATGCTCATGATCCCAGCGTGCCCGCCCGCGGAGTCCGGTGCCAGGCACTTCCGGTACCAGGATGAGGAGACTCTGGTACCAGGCAGGCGGGGCGCCGAAGGTCGGGACGTGACCACGACGACCCACCGCTCCCGCACCCGTCCCGCTCCCCTCGCCCCCGGCGCCCCGGCGCCGGCCCTCGGCTCCCTGGGCCTGTTCACCGTCCTCCTGGGGGCCGCGCTGCCCCTGGTCGACTTCTTCATCGTCAACGTCGCCCTGCCGTCGATCGGCCGTGACCTCGGCGCGGACGAGTCGCTCCTCGAACTGGTCGTCGCCGGATACGGCCTGGCGTACGCGGTGCTGCTGGTCCTCGGCGGCCGGCTCGGCGACCTCTTCGGCCGGCGCCGGCTCTTCCTCGTGGGCCTGGTGGCCTTCGGCGTGACGTCCCTGCTCTGCGGGCTCGCCCCGGGCGCCTGGTCGCTCGTCGCAGCACGGGTGGCACAGGGTGCCACGGCGGCGCTGCTGCTGCCGCAGGTGCTCGCGACCCTTCATTCCTCGACGACAGGCGCCCGCCGGGCGCGGGCGATCGGCCTGTACGGGGCGACCACCGGGCTGGCGTTCGTCACCGGCCAGATCCTGGGCGGCCTGCTGGTCGCCGCGGACGTGGCGGGCCTCGGCTGGCGCGCGGTCTTCCTGGTGAACGTACCGGCGGTGCTGCTCGTCCTGCCGCCGGCGCTCCGCACGGTCCCGGAGACCCGCGCCGCGGCCCCGGCGCCCCTGGACGTCCGGGGCACGGTCCTCCTCGCCCTGGCCCTGGTGTCGCTGCTCGCCCCGCTGACGGAGGGCAGGGCGGCGGGGTGGCCGCTGTGGACGTGGGGCGCGCTCGCCGCCTTCCCGCTCCTGGCGGCGGCGTTCTGGCGCACCGAGCGGCACACGGAGCTCCGGGGCGGCACCCCGCTGGTCCCGCCGTCGCTCCTCCGCCTGACCCCGCTCCGCCGGGGCCTCGTCCTCGTGCTGCCCCTCTCGGGCGGCTTCGGCGGCTTCATCCTGGTGATCGCGGTGGCCCTCCAGCAGGGCCTGGAGCTGGGCCCGGTCGCCTCGGGCGCGGCCCTCGCGCCGATGGCGCTCGCCTTCTTCGCCGCCTCGCTCGCGGGCCCGCGGCTGGTGGCCCGCTGGGGCACCAGGGTCGTCCCGGCGGGCGCGGTCCTCCAGGCGGCCGGCCTGGGCATGCTGGCCTGGACGGCCTGGCACTCCTGGCCGGACGTCACCCCCTGGACCCTGGCCCCGGGCATGGCGGTGGCCGGCCTCGGCCAGGGCCTCCAACTGCCGGTCCTCTTCCGAGTGGTCCTCGCCGAGGTCCCGTCGGACCGGGCCGGCGTAGGCAGCGGCGTGATGGTGACGACCCAGCAGTCGGCCCTGGCCCTCGGCGTGGCGACCCTGGGCTCGCTCTTCCTGACGCTGGCGGCGACGGCCCCCATGGGCACCGCCCTGGCGACCACCCTCCTCGTCCAGCTGGCCCTGGCCCTCCTCACCGCCCTCTACGCCCTCCGCCTGCCGAGGACGACGGCCTGAGCGGACACGGCAAAGGGCCCGGGCCGCTGGTGTGCGGCTCGGGCCCTCCGGTGTCGGTGACTACTCGGCGGCGCCGTCCTGGGTGCGCTCGCGCATCTTCTTCAGGAGGTCCTGCTTCCTCTCGTCCGCGGAGCGGACGTCGGCGGCGCGGCCCTGCCGGGCGCCGTTCTGTTCGGCGCGGGACAGCTTCTTGCGCTGTCCGCCGACGCCGAGGAGGTTGTTGCGGCTCTTGGCCATGGGGTTCTCCCCTTCGGTGAGGTGTGCGGTGGGTCGTCGGTGGTCCGCCGGAGCGGCGCCGCCCTCACTCGTAGATCGGGAGGTGTGCGTGCATGCCCCGCACGGTAGCGGGGCGGCTCGGCGTGGTGCATCCGGTTTTCCGGGGCCACCATCCCAGCCGAATGACAAATATTGAAATCTGTCATCGGTCATGCCATGGTTGTAGGGCAGCACTCCTCCCCCTCCCTCCCCTCAGGAGACCCTCATGCTTCCCACCCGCTCCCTCGGCACCACCGGCCCCGCCGTCTCCGCGCTCGGTCTCGGCTGCATGGGCATGTCCGCGCTGTACGGCGAGGCCGACCGCGCCGAGTCGATCGCGACCATCCACGCGGCCCTGGAGGCCGGCGTGACCCTCCTCGACACCGGCGACTTCTACGGGATGGGCCACAACGAGCTGCTCATCGCCGAGGCGCTGCGCACCGCCCCCGCCGACCGCCGCGAGCAGGCCCTGACCAGCGTCAAGTTCGGCGCGCTGCGCACCGTCGAGGGCGGCTTCACCGGCTACGACGGGCGCCCGGCCGCGGTGAAGAACTTCGCCGCGTACTCGCTCCAGCGACTCGGCACCGACCACATCGACGTCTACCGGATCGCCCGCGTCGACCCCGACGTGCCGATCGAGGAGACCGTCGGCGCCATCGCCGAACTGGTCGAGGCCGGGCACGTCCGGCACATCGGCCTCTCCGAGGTCGGCGCGGACACCCTGCGCCGGGCCGCCGCCGTCGCCCCGATCGCGGACCTCCAGATCGAGTACTCGCTGATCTCCCGCGGCATCGAGGAGAAGATCCTGCCGACCGCCCGCGAGCTGGGCATCGGCGTCACCGCGTACGGGGTCCTCTCCCGCGGCCTGATCAGCGGCCACTTCACCCGCGACCGGGCGCTCGCCGCGGACGACTTCCGCGGCATGAGCCCCCGCTTCCAGGGCGAGAACCTGCACCGCAACCTGGACCTCGTGGACCGGCTGCGGGCCGTCGCCGAGGCCAAGGGCGTCTCGGTGGCGCAGACCGCCATCGCCTGGGCCCTGGCGCAGGGCGACGACATCGTGCCGCTGGTCGGCGCCCGCACCCGGACCCGGCTCGCCGAGGCGCTCGGCGCCCTGGACGTCACGCTCGACGCCGCCGACCTGGCCGCGATCGAGGACGCCGTCCCGGCGGGCGCGGCCGCGGGCGAGCGCTACCCGGCCGCGCAGATGGCCCACCTGGACAGCGAGCACTGACAGGTACTGTCGGTCCCATGGCCGCCACCGAAACCCTCACCGCCGAGCGCATCCTCGAAGCCACCGAGGAGGTGCTGCGGCGCTACGGCCCCGCGAAGGCGACGGTCGTGGACGTGGCCCGGGCGCTCGGCGTGAGCCACGGCAGCGTCTACCGCCACTTCCGCACCAAGGCGGCGCTACGCGAGGCGGTCACGGAGCGGTGGCTGGAGGGGACGATCACCGAGCTCCGCCCGTACGCGGAGGGGACCGGCCCGGCCGACGAGCGGCTGACCGGCTGGCTGACGGCGCTCTTCGCGCTGAAGCGGAACAAGGCGGGCGGCGACCCCGAGCTGATGGCCACCTTCCAGGTCCTCATCGGCGAGAACAGCGCGGTGGTCGACCGGCACGTGGCACACCTCGTGGAGCAGATCGCCGCCATCATCGCGAGCGGGATCCGGGACGGGATCTTCACCGCCTCGGATCCCGAGGTCACCACGACCGCCCGGGCCGTCTTCGACGCCACGGACCGCTTCCACGACCCGGCGCACGCCGCCGACTGGTCCGCACCGGACATCGAAGCCGCCTTCGAGGCGGTCGTCTCCCTGGTCCTCAGGGCGCTCCGCCGGGCCTGAGACCTTTTTGAAGATCATTTGGCCTGGATTTTCCCCCTCCCTGTCCTGTACCTGACTAGCCTCTCCCCGACCGCACGCTCTCAGGGGGAGACATGTCCGACATCGCCCGGCCGCCCGGCCCGCCGGCCCGTTCCGGGAAGGCGTCCGCCCTCGGCTGGATCCTGACCATCGGGCTCAACGTCGTCGCGCCGATCGTCACGTACAACACGCTGACGGAGGACCACGGCTGGTCCGAGTTCTCCGCGCTGCTGCTCAGCAGCGCCTGGCCGGTGCTGGACAGCGCGATCATGGTGGCCTGGCGGCGCAAGCTCGACGAGTTCGCCGTCGTCACCCTGGTCTTCCTGGTCATCACGGCCGTCGTCTCGCTGGTCGGCGCGCACACCGCCCGCGCGCTCCTGGTGAAGGACTCCGGTGTGACCGGCCTGTTCGGCCTGCTCTGTCTGGGCACCCTGCTCGCGCCGCGCCCGCTGATGTTCTACTTCGGGCGGAAGTTCGCCACCGACGGCACCCCGGAGTCCACCGCCTGGTGGAACGGCCTGTGGCAGTACGAGGGCTTCCGCTCCACCATGCGCACGATGACGCTGGTGTGGGGCGTGGCGTACGCGGCGGAGGCGCTGGCCCGGATCGCGCTCGCGTACACCCTGCCGACCGACACCATGGTCGTGGTCAGCCCGGTGATGATCTACGGCGTGCTGGGCGCGCTCGGCGTCTGGACGGCCTGGTTCGGCAAGCGGCGGGCGGCCGAGGGGGCCCGGCGCCAGGCCGAGGCCGAAGCGGCGGCCGCGGCGACCGCGGCGGCCTGAGCCCGGTACGCACGAAGGGCACGTACGGGAGAGCCCCCGGTCCGACACTCCGGACCGGGGGCTCTCCCGTACGCGTACGACCGAGGTCAGCAGCCGATGAGGCGGGTGGCCAGGTAGCCCTGGATCTGGTCGAGGGAGACGCGCTCCTGCTTCATGGTGTCGCGCTCGCGCACGGTCACCGCGTTGTCCTCGAGGGTGTCGAAGTCGACGGTGATGCAGTACGGGGTGCCGATCTCGTCCTGACGGCGGTAGCGGCGGCCGATGGCACCGGCGTCGTCGAAGTCGATGTTCCAGTTCTGCCGCAGGTCCGCCGCGAGGCCCTTGGCCTTCGGGGAGAGCTGCGCGTTGCGGGAGAGCGGCAGGACCGCGGCCTTGACCGGGGCCAGGCGGTGGTCGAGGCGCATGACGACGCGCTTCTCCATGACGCCCTTGGCGTTGGGGGCCTCGTCCTCGGTGTAGGCGTCGAGGAGGAAGGCGAGCATGGTGCGGCCGACACCGGCGGCGGGCTCGATGACGTACGGCGTGTAGCGCTCGCCGGACTCCTGGTCCAGGTACGTCAGGTTGGCGCCGGACGCCTTGGAGTGGGCCGTCAGGTCGTAGTCGGTGCGGTTGGCGACGCCCTCCAGCTCGCCCCACTCGCTGCCGCCGAAGGAGAAGCGGTATTCGATGTCGGCGGTGCGCTTCGAGTAGTGGGAGAGCTTCTCCTGCGGGTGCTCGAACCAGCGCATGTTCTCCTCGCGCAGGCCGAGGTTGGTGTACCAGTTCCAGCGCTGCTGCATCCAGTACTCCTGCCACTCCTCGTCCTCGCCCGGCTTGACGAAGAACTCCATCTCCATCTGCTCGAACTCGCGGGTCCGGAAGATGAAGTTGCCCGGAGTGATCTCGTTCCGGAAGGACTTGCCCATCTGCGCGATGCCGAACGGGGGCTTCTTGCGCGCGGTGGTCTGCACCTGGGCGAAGTTGGTGAAGATGCCCTGGGCGGTCTCGGGGCGCAGGTAGGCGACCGAGCCGGAGTCCTGGGTCGGGCCGAGGTGGGTGGAGAGCAGGCCCGAGAAGTTCTTCGGCTCGGTGAAGGTGCCCTTGTTGCCGCAGTTGGGGCAGTTGAGGTCGGCGAGGCCGTTCTCGGGGAGGCGGCCGTGCTTCTCCTCGTACGCCTCCTCCAGGTGGTCGGCGCGGAAGCGCTTGTGGCAGGAGGTGCACTCGGTCAGCGGGTCGGTGAAGGTCGCGACGTGACCGGAGGCCTCCCAGACCTCGGTCGCCAGGATGACCGACGAGTCGATGCCGACGACGTCCTCGCGCGAGGTGACCATGTAACGCCACCACTGGCGCTTGATGTTCTCCTTGAGCTCGACGCCCAGGTGCCCGTAGTCCCAGGCGGCGCGCTGACCGCCGTAGATCTCACTGCAGGGGAAAACGAAGCCACGGCGCTTGCTGAGGCTGACGATGGTGTCGATCTTGTCGGCGGCCACGGTGCTCTCTTCATTACGACGACGAAGTGCGAATGCCACAGGTTACCGGCGCCCATGGGCCCCGTATCAAATCGGTATGCCGGCGGCTCCGGGGTGGCCGGGACCACACCCCGGAGCCGCCCCGGGCAATTGACAACCGTTTCCAATTTTGTTGAAAATGAGTGTCATGAACGTACGCCGTCTGATACCCACCACCGCCGTCGCCGGAGCCGTCGCCCTCGGTCTCGTCACCCTCACCGCCTGCGGCGGGGACTCCTCGGCCGCCGACAAGGGAACGGACGGCAAGCTGGACGTCGTCGCGTCGTTCTACCCCATGCAGTACCTGGCCGAGCAGATAGGCGGCGGCCACGTGGCCGTCCAGACCCTGACCAAGCCCGGCGTCGAACCCCACGACCTGGAGCTCAAGCCCCGGCAGATCGGCGAGCTCGCCGACGCCGACGTCCTCCTCTACCTCAAGGGCATCCAGCCCGCCGTCGACGAGGCCATCGCCCAGGCCGGCGTGAAGACCACCGTCGACGCCGCCACCCTCACCACCCTCGAAGCCCACGGCACCGGGGCCGGCGAGGGGCACGAGCACGAGGGCGAGGCCCACGCGGGCGAGGAGCACGCCGAGGAGGAGTCCCACGAGGGCCACGACCACGGCTCCGAGTCCGGCACCGACCCGCACGTCTGGCTCGACCCCGTGAAGTACGCCGAGGTCGCCAAGGGCGTCGGCGCCGCCTTCGCGAAGGCCGACCCGGACCACGCCGCCGACTACGAGAAGAACACCGCCGCCCTGGTGAAGAAGCTCGGCGACCTGGACACCCGGTTCGAGACGGGCCTGAAGAACACCACGACCCGCACCTTCATCACCACCCACTCCGCCTTCGGCTACCTCGCCGAGCGCTACCACCTGGACCAGGAGGGCATCTCCGGCGTCGACCCCGAGTCGGAGCCGAGCCCCGCCCGCATCAAGGAGCTCCAGGACATCGCGAAGGCGGACAAGGTCACCACCGTCTTCTTCGAGACCCTCGCGAGCGACAAGACCGCGAAGACCCTGGCGCAGGACACCGGTCTGAAGACCGACGTGCTCGACCCGCTGGAGGGAATCACGGACAAGTCCCGGGGCGATGACTACATCGAGGTCATGCAGGCCAACCTCGCCGCCCTGAAGTCCGCGCTCGGCGCCAAGTAGGAGACACCCGTGAACGACGACCCCGTCATCTCCGTCCGCGGAGCCACCGCCGCCCTCGGCGCCCGCCCCGTGCTGCGGGGCGTCGACCTCACCGTCGGCCGCGGCGAGGTCGTCGCCCTGCTGGGCGCCAACGGCTCCGGCAAGTCCACCGCCGTCCGCGCGGTCATCGGCCAGGTGCCGCTGACCGGCGGCTCCATCGAGCTGTTCGGCACCGACCGGAAGCGGTTCCGCGACTGGGCCCGGGTCGGCTACGTCCCCCAGCGCACCACCGCCGCGAGCGGCGTCCCCGCCACCGTCCGCGAGGTCGTCGCCTCGGGCCGGCTCGCCCGCCGCAGGTTCGGCTGGGTGTCCAAGGCCGACAAGGCCGCCGTCCAGCGGGCCATGGAGCTGGTCGGCCTCGCCGACCGCGCCAGGGACGCCGTCACCGCCCTCTCCGGCGGCCAGCACCAGCGGGTCCTCATCGCCCGCGCGCTCGCCTCCGAACCCGACCTCCTGATCATGGACGAGCCGATGGCCGGCGTGGACCTCGGCAGCCAGGAGATCCTCGCCGCCACCCTGCGCGAGCAGGTCGCCGGCGGCACCTCCGTCCTCCTCGTCCTGCACGAACTGGGCCCGCTGGAGCCGCTGATCGACCGGGCCGTCGTCCTCCGCGACGGCTGCGTCGTCCACGACGGCCCGCCCCCGAAGGCCGTCGGCCAGCACGCGCTGCCCGGCCACGACCACGTCCACCCCCACGCGGCCGACGAGCCGCTCCGCACGGGACTGCTGACCTGACCATGGACTTCCTCGAACCTGCCTTCATGCAGCGGGCGCTCCTCGCGGCCGTCCTCGTCGGCATCACCGCCCCCGCCGTCGGCATCTACCTCGTCCAGCGCCGCCAGGCGCTGATGGGCGACGGCATCGGCCACGTGGCGATGACGGGCGTGGGCCTCGGCTTCCTGCTCAACTCCAGCCCGGTGTGGATGGCGACCCTCGTCGCGATCGCGGGTTCCGTCGCCATGGAGCTGATCCGGGCGTACGGCAGGACCCGCGGCGACCTGGCGCTCGCGCTGCTCTTCTACGGCGGCATGGCCGGCGGCGTCATGCTGACCAGCCTCTCGACGACCGGTTCCAACGCCAACCTGACCTCGTACCTCTTCGGCTCGCTCTCCACGGTCTCGTCGGAGGACATCACCGCGATCGCACTCCTCGCCGCCTTCGTGATCCTCGTCACCGTCGGTCTGCGCCGCCAGCTCTTCGCCGTCAGCCAGGACGAGGAGTTCGCCCGCGTCACCGGCCTGCCGGTGCGGCTGCTCAACCTGCTGATCGCGATCACCGCGGCCGTCACCGTGACCGTCGCGATGCGGGTCGTCGGCCTGCTCCTGGTCAGCGCGCTCATGGTGGTCCCGGTCGCGGCGGCCCAGCAGCTGACCCGGTCCTTCAAGGCCACCTTCGTGCTCGCCGTCCTCATCGGCACCGGCGTCACCCTGTCCGGCACGATCACCTCGTACTACCAGGACGTACCGCCGGGCGCGACGATCGTGCTCCTCGCGATCGGCGTCTTCATCGCCCTCGCCGTACTGGCGACTCCGCTCGCCCGACGGCGGGCACGGATCGCCGAACGGGCGGCGGCGGAGTGCGACGCCCGCTGCGTGCCGGAGACCCGGCGGCCGACGGACGACGTCAGGGTCTGACCCGGCACAGGGGGGACTGGCAGAATGGCGGGGGCAACGGATACATCAAGGAGGCCCCCGTGGCGACGGCAGGACCCCCCGTACGCGGCCGCTCCACCAGGCAGCGCGCCGCCGTGTCGGCCGCGCTGAGCGAAGTGGACGAGTTCCGCAGCGCCCAGGAGCTGCACGACATGCTCAAGCATCGCGGCGACTCGGTCGGCCTGACCACCGTCTACCGCACCCTCCAGTCGCTGGCGGACGCGGGCGAGGTGGACGCGCTGCGCACCAGCGAAGGCGAGACGGTCTACCGCCGCTGCTCGTCCGACGACCATCACCACCACCTCGTCTGCCGCGCCTGCGGCAAGGCCGTCGAGGTCGAGGGCCCGATGGTGGAGCAGTGGGCCGAGACGGTCGCCGCGGAGCACGGCTTCGTGAACGTGGCGCACACCGTCGAGATCTTCGGCACCTGCGCGGAGTGCGCGGCGAAGTAGGCCGGAAACCGACAGGGAAGGGGCCCGCACCGGACGATTCCAGTGCGGGCCCCTTCCCGTGCCCGTCGCATGCGGGTGAGGTGGCGGTCCAGTACCGCGCGGTGCGGCCGTGCCGCAGCGGGACGCGTCCCCCTCTCCGCCGGCCGGGCCTACGCCTTGTCGAGGACGGCGAGGTCGGCCGGGTCGACGCCGCCGAAGCGGCGGTCGCGCTGGGCGTACTCGACACAGGCGCGCCACAGGTCGCGGCGGTCGAAGTCGGGCCACAGCACGTCCTGGAAGACCATCTCGGCGTACGCGCTCTGCCAGATCAGGTAGTTGGAGGTGCGCTGCTCGCCGCTGGGCCGCAGGAAGAGGTCCACGTCCGGCATGTCCGGGTAGTAGAGGTACTTCTGGATCGTCTTCTCGGTGATCTTCGCCGGGTCGAGCCGGCCCGCCTTCACGTCCTCCGCGAGCGCCTGCGCCGCGTCCGTGAGCTCCGCGCGGCCGCCGTAGTTCATGCAGAAGTACAGCGTGAGCTTGGTGTTGTCCTTGGTCTGCTCCTGGGCGACCTGGAGCTCCTTGGCGACCGACTTCCACAGCTTGGGCATGCGGCCGACCCAGCGGACCCGGATGCCGAGCTCGTCGAGCTGGTCGCGGGTCTTGCGGATGAAGTCGCGGTTGAAGTTCATCAGGAAGCGCACCTCCTCGGGGGAGCGCTTCCAGTTCTCGGTGGAGAAGGCGTACAGCGAGATCGCGCCGACGCCCATCTCGATCGCGCCCTGGAGCACGTCGAGCACCTGCTCGGCGCCGACCTTGTGGCCCTCGGTGCGGGGCAGTCCGCGCTCCTTGGCCCAGCGGCCGTTGCCGTCCATGACGATCGCGACGTGCTGCGGCACAAGCTCGGCCTGGAGCTTCGGCGGGCGGGCGCCGGACGGGTGCGGCTCGGGGGTCCTGTACTCCCGACGCTGGCGCCCGAGGAGTCGTGCGATGGCCATGACGTGGTCTCTCCTAGCTTTTCTCTACGTACCGCAGGGAGCGCAGGCCGCGCTCCAGGTGCCAGTGCAGATAGGCGGACACGAGCCCGCTGCCCTCCCTGACGTGACGCGGCTCGCACGCGTCCGCCGTCGCCCAGTCGCCGGTGAGCAGGGCGCTGAGCAGGCCGATGGCCTCCGCCGAGGGTACGACGCTTCCGGGCACCCGGCAGTCGCCGCATATGACGCCGCCCGCGGCGACCGAGAAGAAGCGGTTGGGGCCGTCGAGTCCGCATTTCGCGCAGTCCGAGAAGCTGGGCGCGTAGCCGTTGACGGCGAGGGAGCGGAGGAGGAAGGCGTCGAGGATGAGGTGGGGGGCGTGCTCGCCGCGGGCGAGGGTCCGCAGTCCGCCCACGAGCAGGAGGTACTGCTGGACGGCCGGCTCGCCCTCGTGGTCGGTGAAGCGCTCCGCGGTCTCCAGCATGGCGGTGCCGGCGGTGTAGCGGGCGTAGTCGGTGACGATGCCGCCGCCGTACGCGGCGATGGTCTCGCTCTGGGTGCAGAGCGGCAGGCCGCGGCCGACGAGCTCGCTGCCGCGGGCGAAGAACTGCACGTCCACGTGGGAGAAGGGTTCGAGCCGCGCCCCGAACTTCGACTTGGTCCGCCGCACTCCGCGCGCGACGGCCCGCACCCGCCCGTGGCCGCGCGTGAGGATCGTGATGATGCGATCCGCCTCGCCCAGCTTCTGGGTGCGCAGCACGACGCCGTCGTCACGGAACAGACTCATGGGCCCCATTCTCCCGTACGCGGGTGGCGGCGCGGGCCGCCCGTCCGCGACGGGGTCCCGCCGCTTCAGGGGCCTCGCCGCTTCAGGGGCCTCGCCGCTTCAGGGGGCCCGCCGCTTCAGGGGGCCCTGCTTCTTCAGGGGACCTCGCCGCGGCTGCGGGCGTTGGCGTGGGCGGTGGCGGCGCTGAGGCGCTCCGCGGAGGTGGCCTCGCGGACCTCCTCGGGGGCGACGTCCCACTCGCGTCCGCCGCCGAGCGGGCGGATCTGGACGTACGGGCCCTCGTGGCCCATCACTCTCGCGACCCGCCCGGTGCGGATCTCCACGACGTACGCACCGATCTGCAGTGCCATGACCGGCCCTCCTCCCCGGCGGCCCCGGGCCGGCGGGGTGCGCCGGGCCTGGCCACCGTGCGGTGTCCCTTGCGAACGAGCGAACGAGCGGCCGAGGGGACGGCGGAGCGGCGGGGCCGCCTGCCGCCGGGTCCGGGCCGGGGGGTGATTCCCTCCGCGCCGTTCCCGCGCAATTCCGGCTCCGCGCGCCGCGCTCGCTCCGACTTCCCCCGTGGTCGTTCTCTTCTGGTGTCTTCCTTCACCAACGTATGCCTTTCTGAATCCATTTCCCGCTTCCCCACTCCCGGGCGACCCGTGCTCCGTAGAATCGTCGGACGCACCAAGGGAGTTCGGGACGTTCCCGCACGCCACCGGGGGCGGGATGTTCGAGCGGATGATTCGATTCGCGGCCGTCGGGTCGGTCGCGGAATCGCTGAAGTCCCGTAAATCCGGAGGATTGTCGAACTGTCGTCCCGGGGCGTCGTGGAATTGTTCCCGGAGCCTTCGGTTTTCGCTCCGGCGTGCGCCGGGGGCGCGTGAAGGGAGCGCGCGGGGCGGTCCGTCCGGAGCGGCCTCCGGGGGCCCGGACGTGGTGCGGGGAGTGCCGGTGCCCCTACGATCGGCGAGGGAGCGTCGCCCTGCCGCCCGGCGGCGCCCCGGGACCGACCGACGGCGGCGGAGGAACGCGGACGATGACGGCCACCCCTTCTCTGGTCCTGCACGGTGGCGAATCGGTTCTCCACTTCGCGGGCGGGCCGGTCACCCTGCACCGGCCGGACAAGGAACACCACATACCGCTGGCGGCGATCTCCTTCGTCCACGCCGAGGGCCGGTCGCTCGCGATCGTCCTGACCGCCTCGGGCGCGACCGAGCCGACGATCTACCGCGTCACCGGTGTCGACGAGGCCGCCGCGCTCGCCTTCGGGGAGGCCGTGACGGCCGCGCTCCCCGCGGACCCGGCCCCCGACGGCGCCGCGCTCGTCACCACCCGCGCGCCCGGCGCCCCGGAGCCCGCCGGCACCCCCTGGACCCATGGCGTCCCCTGGAAGCCGGTCGCCGTCACCGTCCTGCTCATCGCCCTGGCGGTGTTCGCGGTCTTCACGGTGTCCGCGGTGATCACGACAAGGGGCTGACCCGGACCCGTCCCCGGCTCTACGATCACGCCCATGTCGACACCCCTCTCCTCCCTCCCGGTGCTCCGGGGCCGGGAGGGAACCGTCCTGTTCGCCGAAGACGGCGGTCTGGTCCTGGACCTCCCGACCGAGCAGGTCACCTTCACCGCCGACGGGCTCGGCCGGATACGCGCCGAGGGGCGGACGGTCCTGATCGAGCTGCGGTCGAGGGCCGGGACGACGCCGCTCGTCCACCGGATCGACGACGTGGACGCGGAGGCGGCGGTCCGCTTCGCCGACGGGATCAACGCGCTGCTCGCGAACCGCACGGACAGCGACGACGTCGACGGCGCCCCCTTCGCGGTGATCCGCTCGCTCCGCCCGACCTGGCGGAAGACGTTCCACCGCCGGCTCCTGCGGGGCGTACTGGCCTATCTGCTGGCGCTCGTCGCCCTCATCGTGATCGCCGCGGCGCTGGGCGAGGGGGACCTGGCCGTCATCCTGATCCCGCTCGGCGGGCTGAGCTGGCTGGCGCTCTGGTGCGGGGCGTACGGCGCGGGGCGCTCGCGGCGGGAGAAGTGGCTGCTCACCCACGGCGTCACGACGACCGCCGTCCGGGCCACCCGCGGCGGGTACATCTACCCGGACGGGACCGGTGCCTGGCGCGGCCTCCTCCACAGCCGGCCCGAGCCGTCGGTCCCCGTGGCCTTCCCCCCGGACGACCCCGCGGACGTGCTCGTGCTGTCACCCCCGTTCACGCAGCTGGTGAACGCCCTGGCCGGGGTGGTCCTGCTCTTCGGCGGCGCCGCGCTGACCCTGCTGACCGCCGTGATGACCGTCCTCTTCCTCATCGACTGAGCACCCCAGCCCTCCTTTGAGAAGTCATAAGTTCGCCTTATGGGGGCATAGGCCAGGGTCGGGTACCGCTTCCCGCGCGGGGTTCATTAGGGTGGCCTAAGTGTCGGCGGCTTCGCCGCACCCCGTATGCGAAGGGAATCAGTCATGCCCCGCCCCCTCCGGGTCGCGATCGTCGGCGCCGGCCCCGCCGGCATCTACGCCGCCGACGCGCTGCTGAAGTCCGACACCGCCACCGAGCCGGGCGTGTCCATCGACATCTTCGAGCGGATGCCGGCCCCCTTCGGCCTCATCCGCTACGGCGTCGCCCCCGACCACCCGCGGATCAAGGGCATCATCACCGCCCTCCACCAGGTCCTCGACAAGCCGCAGGTCCGCCTCTTCGGCAACATCGACTACGGCACCGACGTCCACCTCGACGACCTGCGCTCCTTCTACGACGCCGTGGTCTTCTCCACCGGCGCCATGGCCGACCGCGAGCTGAAGATCCCCGGCGTGGAGCTGAAGGGCTCGCTCGGCGCCGCCGACTTCGCCTCCTGGTACGACGGCCACCCGGACGTCCCGCGCACCTGGGACCTGTCCGCCGAGAAGGTCGCCGTCCTCGGCGTCGGCAACGTCGCCCTCGACATCGCCCGCATCCTCGCCAAGACCGCCGACGAGCTGCTGCCGACCGAGATCCCGGCCAACGTGTACGAGGGCCTCAAGGCCAACAAGGCCCTGGAGGTCCACGTCTTCGGCCGCCGCGGCCCGGCCCAGGCCAAGTTCAGCCCCATGGAGCTGCGCGAGCTGGACCACTCCCCCAACATCGAGGTCATCGTCAACCCCGAGGACATCGACTACGACGAGGGCTCGATCGCCGAGCGGCGCAAGAACAAGCAGACCGACATGGTCGCCAAGACCCTGGAGAACTGGGCGATCCGCGACGTCGGCGACCGCCCGCACAAGCTCTTCCTGCACTTCTTCGAGTCGCCCGTCGAGATCCTCGGCGAGAACGGCGAGGTCGTCGGCCTGCGCACCGAGCGCACCGAGCTCGACGGCACCGGGAACGTGAAGGGCACCGGAGCCACCACCGACTGGGACGTCCAGGCCGTCTACCGCGCCGTCGGCTACCTCTCCGACGAGCTGCCCAAGCTCCCCTGGGACACCATCAGCGGCACCGTCCCCGACGAGGGCGGCCGGGTCATGGAGGGCACCGAGCCGATGGCCTCCACCTACGTCACCGGCTGGATCCGCCGCGGCCCGGTCGGCCTCATCGGCCACACCAAGGGCGACGCCAACGAGACCGTCGCGAACCTCCTGGAGGACTTCGCCGCCGGCCGGCTCCTCACCCCCGCGAACCCGGAGACCGACGCGATCGTCGCCTTCCTGGAGGGCAAGGGCCTCACCTACACCACGTGGGAGGGCTGGTACGCGCTCGACGCCGCCGAGAAGGCGCTGGGCGAGCCGCAGGGCCGCGAGCGCGTGAAGATCGTCGAGCGCGAGGACATGCTCCGCGCGAGCGGCGCCATCGACTGACCGGCACACCACCGCGCGCGAAGGGGGCACCCACCGGGTGCCCCCTTCGCGCGTCCCGTCCTAGGCTGGAGGGACCGGAAGGGGTGAGGCACGTGTCCGCACCCGTGATCGACCGGGCCGGGCGGGCCCGGGACGCCGTGGCGCGCGAGGCCTGGGGAGAGGCGTACGCGCTGCTACACGCCTGCGACCGGCACCCGGACCAGGCGCTGACCGCCGAGGACCTCGACGCGCTCTCCGACGCCGCCTGGTGGTCCGGGCACCTCGACGAGTCCGTCGCCGCCCGGCTGCGGGCGCACTCCGCCCACGTCGCCGCCGGCGACCACCGGAGCGCCGGCCTTGACGCCTGGTGGCTCCACTACGAGTACGCCGGCCTCGGCAGGCCCGCCGTCGCCGCGGGCTGGCTGCACCGCGCCCGCCACCACCTGGACGGGCTGCCGCCCTGCCCCGAGCAGTCCTTCCTCGCCTGGACCGACGCCGAGGAGGCCACCGCCCGCGGCGACGGGGCCGCAGCGCTCGCCGCGACCGCCCGCATGAACCTGCTCGCCGAACGCTCCGGCAGCCCCGACCTCCTCGCCCTCAGCCGCCAGGCGGGCTCCGCCGCCCTCCTCGCCCAGGGCCGCCGCGCCGAAGGGCTCGCGCTCCTCGACGAGGCCATGTGCGCGGCCGAGGCCGGCGAGCTGAGCGGCCTCTTCACCGGCTGGCTGTACTGCCTGGCCCTCACCCAGTGCATGGAGACGGCCGACTTCGGCCGGGCCGTGGAGTGGACCCGTACCGCGATGGAGTGGTGCGCCACCACGGACGACGGCGAGAACCCCTTCCGCGGGGTCTGCCGGTCCCACCGGGTCGAGGTCCTCGGCCTGCTCGGCGACTGGACGGCGGCCGAGGAGGAGGCGCGGCGGGCCTGCCGGGAGGTGCCGGTGGACTGCCTGGAGTCGGCGGCCGCCGCCTACCGCGCCGCCGGTGACGTACAGCGCCGCCAGGGCCGGCTCGACGAGGCGGCCCGCTCCTACTCCCACGCCCACGAGCTGGGCCTGCTCCCCCAGCCCGGGCTCGCCCTGCTGCGGCTCGCCCAGGGCCGCGCCGACGCGGCGGCGGCCGGGCTGCGGCTCGCGCTCGCCTGCCAGGACACCCACCGGGGCCCGCTGGCCCGGGCCCGGCTCCTCGCCGCCGCCACCGAGGTCTCCCTCGCCGTCGGAGCCGTACGGGACGCGGCCGGCGCGGCGGCCGAGCTGGACGCGCTCGCCGGTGACGTGCCGCTGCTGCGCGCCCTCGCCGACACCGCGACCGGCGCGGTGGCCCTGGCCGAGGACCCCGAGGCGGCGCTGCCGCTGCTGCGCCGGGCCCTCGACGGCTGGCTGCGGCTGCGGGTGCCCTACGAGGCGGCGCAGACCCGGATGCTGGTCGCGGCGGCCGACCGGGCGGCCGGGGACGAGGAGGCCGCCCGCCTCGAACTCGCCTTCGCCCGGGACGGCTTCGAGCGGCTCGGCGCCGCGCCCGACGCCCGCCGGGCCGCCGCGCTGCTCTCGGCGGCCGCCCGGCGCCGGCTGCCGGGCGGACTGACCGCCCGCGAGGCCGAGGTGCTGCGGCTCGTCGCCGGCGGCGCCACGAACAAGGGCGTCGCCCGCGCCCTGGTGATCAGCGAGCACACGGTCGCCCGGCACCTCAACAACATCTTCGCCAAGCTGGGCGTCTCCTCCCGCTCCGCCGCGACCGCCTACGCCTACGCGCACGGCCTGGTCTGAACGGCCCATCCGGCGGCGCCCCCGGAGATGGGCGGTACGGGCGACGCGGCCGCCGGGCCCGGCCGCGTACACCGGGAGCATGACCACTTCGACGGAGACCCTGGACACGCTCCGCGGTGCCGTGCGCGGCACCGTCGTCACCCCCGGCGACCCCTCGTACGAGGAGTCCCGGCGGGTCTACAACGCCCTGCACGACCGCCGGCCGGCCGTCGTCGTCCACGCCGTGGACGCCGGCGACGTGATCGCGGCGGTCCGCCACGCGCGGGAGCGCGGCCTCCCGCTCGCGGTGCGCGGCGGCGCCCACTCGGTGGCCGGCTTCGGCACGGTCGACGACGGCCTGGTGGTGGACCTCTCCCCGATGCGGGAGGTACGGGTCGACCCGGAGGCCCGGACGGCCCGGGCCGGCGGGGGCGCCACCTGGGGCGACTTCGACCACGCCGCCCACGCCTTCGGGCTCGCCACCACCGGCGGGGTGATCTCCACGACCGGCATCGCCGGGCTGACCCTCGGCGGCGGCATGGGCCACCTCGCCCGCCGGTACGGCCTGAGCTGCGACAACCTGACGGGCGCGGAGGTCGTCACCGCCGACGGCACCCTCGTCTCCTGCGACGCCGAGCGCCGGCCCGACCTGTTCTGGGCGCTGCGCGGCGGCGGCGGGAACTTCGGGGTGGTCACCGAGTTCCGCTACCGGCTGCACCCGCTGACCGAGGTCTTCGGCGGGCTGACCTGCTATCCGCTGGACCCGGCGGTGATCCGCGCCTGGTACGAGGCCGTCACCGCCGCGCCGGAGGAGCTGAACGTCATCATGGTGCTGGCCCTCGGCCCGGAGGAACCGTTCCTGCCGGAGCGCTGGCACGGGCGCCCGATCTGCGCCGCGTTCACCTGCTCCAGCGGCCCGCCCGAAGGCGACGGAAAGACCCTGGCGCTCCTCGACGCCCTGGGCCCCGTCGTGGGCCGGTTCATGGAGCGGATGCCGTACCCGGTGATCAACACCCTCTTCGACGCGCAGCTGCCCGCCGGGCTCCACCACTACTGGAAGGGGAACTTCAGCCGCGGTCTGAGCGCCGGGGCCGCCGCCGCGCACGCCGAGTACGGCGCGACCATGCCGACCATGGAGTCGGACACCGCGCTCTTCCCCATCGACGGGGCCTGCCACCGGACCGGGCCGGAGGAGACCGCCTTCGCCTACCGGGACGCGGACGTCTCGCACTCCTTCGGCGCCACCTGGACCGACCCGTCCGGCACCGCCGCGAACGTGGCCTGGACCCGCGCCTACGACGGCGCGCTGCGCCCGCACACCGAGGCCGGCGGGTACGTGAACTTCATGGACACCGACGACCAGGACCGGGTCCGGGTCAACTACCGGCAGAACTACGCGCGGCTGCGGGAGGTGAAGCGCCGCTACGACCCCGACAACGTGTTCCGGCTCAACCAGAACATCGTCCCGTAGGCCGGTCGCGCCGAAGGTCAGGAGACCGTGCGGGCGGTGGCGAGCAGCCGCAGGACGTCCTCGGGCGGCAGGCCGAGCGCCGTGCCGACGGTGCCCAGGACCTCCTGCTCGGCGGGGCTGTAGCCGCCGTCGGCCAGCGCGATGCCGGCCGCCTGGAGCAGCAGCGTCTCCCGGCCGACCGGCTCCAGGTGCGGGGTGAGCGGGGCGACCGCCTCGTGGATCTCGATGGCGAGGAGGGCGCCCTCGGGGTTGATCTCGGGCATGAAGCGGCCGGTGTCCGCCTCCAGGGCCTCGACCAGGTCGACGAGCTGGACGGCCGTGCAGTCGGCGTATCCGGCGGAGCGGACGGCGTGCACGGCCCGGTCGAGGACCTCGCGGGAGCCGGTGCCGCCGGCCGTGAGGACGGCGAGGGCGACGGTGTGGACGGCGTCCCGCAGCAGGGCCGAGAACCGTCCGGTGGTGGGCCGGTCCAGGACCTCGGTGCCGAAGCGGGTCTGGCAGGCGGCGCACTCCACCACCGGCCCCGTACAGCCCCGGGGCACGAGCGGGACGCCGAGGACGGCGAACCGGCGGCGTCCGGTGCGCCGCCGGTAGTTGCGGTCGCCGCCGCACTCCTCGCAGAAGAACTCGCCGTCGCCGATGGTGTTCCAGGAGGTGCGGATCCCGCAGACGGTCAGCTTCCCACCACGTGTTTTCCTGGCAGAACGCACGCGCACCTCCTCAACGGCCCGGCTGCACTGCCGGTGCGTTGGCGTGATGTTAGCCACATCCTTGATGTGACGTCAGCACCTCGTCCGTAGTTCGCACCGGAGATGGCCGAGACATGACGCCCGGGTTTCGGGCCCGGCGGCGCCGATGACACCGGGCCCGACGGCCGAATCCGTCGTCGCGAGATCACCCTCCGGGGTGGTCGCGGAGGGGGCGGAAACGAGTGGGGCCCAGGCGACGGCGCCCCGCCCCCCGGTCGGAGGGGCGGGGCGCCGTACGCACGCGCGCGGGGTCAGCGCGCGGAGCGGTTGACCGCCGAGATGACCGCCTTCAGGGAGGCGCGGGTGGTGTTGGCGTCGATGCCGATGCCCCACAGCACGCGCCCGTCGATGGCGCACTCGATGTACGAGGCGGCCTGCGCGGAGGCGCCCTCGCTCATGGTGTGCTCCTGGTAGTCCAGCAGGCGGGCGTCCACACCGATCGACTGCAGGGCGTCGAAGAAGGCGGAGATCGGGCCGTTGCCGGAGCCGGTCAGGACGGTGTCGACGCCGTCGACGACCGCCTCGACGCGCAGCGTGTCGGTGCCGTCCGTGTCCGACGTGGACTGGCCGGAGCGCAGCTGGATGCGGCCCCAGGCGTTCTCCGGGTTGGGCAGGTACTCGTCCTGGAAGACGGACCAGATCGCCGCCGGGGTGACCTCGCCGCCCTCGGCGTCGGTCTTGGCCTGGATGATCCGGGAGAACTCGATCTGCATCCGGCGGGGCAGGTCCAGCTTGTGGTCGTTCTTCAGGACGTACGCGATGCCGCCCTTGCCGGACTGCGAGTTGACCCGGATGACGGCCTCGTAGGAGCGGCCGACGTCCTTCGGGTCGATGGGCAGGTACGGGACGGCCCACTCGATGTCGTCGACGGTCTTGCCCTGGGCGGCCGCGTCGGCCTCCATGGCGTCGAAGCCCTTCTTGATGGCGTCCTGGTGGGAGCCGGAGAAGGCCGTGTAGACCAGGTCGCCCGCGTAGGGGTGGCGCGGGTGGACCTCCATCTGGTTGCAGTACTCGGAGGTCCGGCGGATCTCGTCGATCTGCGAGAAGTCGATCTGCGGGTCGACGCCCTGGCTGAACAGGTTCATGCCCAGGGTGACCAGGTCGACGTTGCCGGTCCGCTCGCCCTGCCCGAACAGGCAGCCCTCGATGCGGTCGGCGCCGGCCATGATGGCCAGCTCGGCGGCGGCCACGGCCGTACCGCGGTCGTTGTGCGGGTGCACGGACAGGCAGACGTGCTCGCGGCGGGTCAGGTGGCGGGACATCCACTCGAAGCGGTCCGCGTGCGTGGACGGCGTCGAACGCTCCACGGTGGCGGGCAGGTTGAGGATGATCTCGCGGCCGGGGCCGGGCTGCCACACGTCGCAGACGGCCTCGCAGACCTCCAGGGCGAAGTCCAGCTCGGTGTCGGTGAAGATCTCCGGGCTGTACTGGTAGCCGAAGGTGGTCTCCGGGCCCAGCAGCTTCTCGGCGTACTCCATCACCAGACGGGTGCCGTCGACGGCGATCTGCTTGATGTCGTCCTTGGAGCCGCGGAAGACGACCCGGCGGAAGGTCGGCGCGGTGGCGTTGTACAGGTGGACGGTGGCGCGGTGGGCGCCGACCAGGGACTCCACGGTCCGCTCGATCAGGTCCTCGCGGGCCTGGGTCAGGACGGAGATGGTGACGTCGTCCGGGATCGCGCCCTCTTCGATGATGGAGCGGACGAAGGCGAAGTCGGTCTCGCCGGAGGACGGGAAGCCGACCTCGATCTCCTTGTAGCCCAGGCGTACCAGCAGGTCGAACATCTCGCGCTTGCGGGCCGGGGACATCGGGTCGATCAGGGCCTGGTTGCCGTCGCGCAGGTCGGTCGACAGCCAGCGGGGCGCCTTGGTGATCCGCTGCTCGGGCCAGGTGCGGTCGGGGATCTCGACGGCCTCGTACCGGCCGTACTTGTGGATCGGCATCCCGGACGGCTGCTGCAGGTGCGTCGCGTTGGTGATCGGCGTCGGACGGCTGACGAACGGAGACTGGGACATTGCGTAGGGCTCCTCGGGTCCTTCACGGGGGACGGCCGACTGTCGAACGCAACACCGAAACCCGCGGGGAGGGGGTCGGCCTACGACTACAGGCCCTCGCCGCGGCAGCTAAGGAGAAGCAGCCCGAAACGCATGATGTGCGTCACCATAGCCCAGGCCCGGGGAAGGCGGACGTCCTGTTCCAGTATGCGGGACGGCGGTGTCGTCAAGGCCGAAAGGTGACTCATCACTCCATTTCGCCAATCCCTGTCACAACTCGTGACAGTCGCGTCGCGCAGTGCCACATTGCCGGGTATGACCTCCCCCTTCTGCACGATCGTGCCGCCCCACCTCCTGGAGCACCTCGCGGCCTCCGCGAACCCGGCCGTCGCCGCGGCCGCCCGCCGCACCCTGATCGCCGACGCCTCGGCCCGTACCGCCCGGGTCCTGCCCCGCACGGCCGTCGCCCCCTCCGGCGCGCCGGCGGAGCCCGCGGCCCCGCGCCGGACCGTGTACGACGCCCAGCGGCGTACCGGGCTGCCCGGGGTGAAGGTCCGCGACGAGGGCGAGGAGGCGACGGCCGACGCCACCGTCAACCGCGCCTACGCGGGCCTCGGCGCCACCTTCGCGCTCTTCCGGGACGCCTTCGGACGCGACTCCATGGACGGCGCCGGGCTGCCGCTGCTCGCGACCGTCCACTACGACGAGAAGTACGGCAACGCCTTCTGGAACGGCGAGCAGATGGTGTTCGGCGACGGCGACGACGAGATCTTCCTCGACTTCACCCTCCCCGTGGACGTCATCGGCCACGAGCTGGCGCACGGCTTCACCCAGTACACGGCGAACCTGGAGTACTTCAGCCAGTCCGGCGCGCTCAACGAGTCCGTCTCCGACGTCTTCGGCTCGCTGGTGAAGCAGCACTCGCTCGGCCAGACCGCCGAGCAGGCCGACTGGCTGATCGGCGAGGGCCTCTTCCACCCGGACGTGGAGGGGACGGCGCTGCGCTCCATGAAGGCGCCGGGGACCGCGTACGACGACGACGTCCTCGGCAAGGACCCGCAGCCCGCCCACATGGACGACTACGTGCGCACCGGCCGGGACAACGGCGGGGTGCACATCAACTCCGGCATCCCCAACCACGCGTTCTACCTGGTGGCGACCGAGCTCGGCGGCCACGCCTGGGACCGGGCCGGGCGGATCTGGTACGACGTGATGACGGGCGGCACGCTGACGCCCGAAACGCGCTTCTCGGAGTTCGCGGCGGCCACGGTGGCGGCGGCGAAGGCGCGGTACGGCGACGCGGCGGAGATCCAGGCCGTGACGAAGGCGTGGGCGGCCGTGGGCGTACCCACCGACTGAGCCGGGCTGGTAGACAGGGCCCATGCGGATTCGAGTGCGGCGCACCGGTGGTTTCGCGGGCATCGAGCGGTCGGCGGAGGTGGAGGTCTCGGGCCCCGAGTGGGAGTCCCTGGCCTCCGCCGTCCTCACGGCGCCGGAAGCCGCCCGGGGCGTCCCGGACGGCTTCTCGTACGAGATCACGGTCGACGGCCGGACGGTGCGGTGCGCCGACCCCCACCTCACGGACGCCCAGCGGACCCTCGTGACGAGGGTCCTCAAGGAAGGCGCGTGACCTGGCGCCCGAAGAGACGGCTCCGGAAGCCGGACTTCTTCCCCTTGCCGGTCTGCGTCACGGCGTCATGCCGGCACGCCGTCTCAGGGCAGGTCCACGGTCGGGTGCGGCGGGGCCGGGACGCCCAGGTCGGTGAAGGGGGTGACGAGGAGGGCGTACTGCTCCGGGGTGAGCCGTCCGCGTGCGAGGACCGCGCGGGAGGCCATGCAGATCGCGGACTTCGCGTCGGAGTGGAGCCCGTCGAGGTGGCCGTTCAGCTCGTCGGCGCGGGGCAGGAGCGCCGAGCGGACCCGGTGCACCAGCGCCGAGTCCCGCGCCGCCGACGGGCGCGCCGCGAGGGAGGCCTCCCGGCCGCCCCGGGCCCGGTCGTCGACGACGCGGTCCCAGGCGGTGGCCAGGGCGGCGGGCGGCAGGGCGACCGCCGCGTCGACGAAGCGCCCGGTCTCGGCGTCGAGCACGGCTAGAAGCCGAGGCGGCGGAGCTGCTTGGGGTCGCGCTGCCAGTCCTTGGCGACCTTGACGTGCAGGTCGAGGAAGACCGGGGTGCCGAGGAGGGCCTCGATGTGCTTGCGGGACTTCATCCCGACCTCCTTCAGGCGGCTGCCCTTGGGGCCGATGATGATGCCCTTCTGGCTGGGGCGCTCGATGTACACGTTGGCGTGGATGTCGAGCAGCGGTCGGTCGGCGGGGCGGCCCTCGCGGGGGATCATCTCCTCGACGACGACCGCGATGGAGTGCGGCAGCTCGTCGCGTACGCCTTCGAGCGCGGCCTCGCGGATGAGCTCGGCGACCATGACCTGCTCCGGCTCGTCCGTGAGGTCGCCCTCCGGGTAGAGCGGCGGGGACTTCGGCAGGAGCGGGATGAGCAGGTCGGCGACGAGCTTGACCTGCTTGTCGCCGACGGCGGAGACGGGCACGATCTCGGCCCACTCGATGCCGAGCTCGCGGCCGAGCTGGTCGATGGCGATCAGCTGCTCGGCGAGGGTCTTGGAGTCGACCAGGTCGGTCTTGGTGACGATGGCGACCTTGGGGGTCTTCTTGATCTCGGCGAGCTCCTTGGCGATGAAGCGGTCGCCGGGGCCGAGCTTCTGGTCGGCGGGCAGGCAGAAGCCGATGACGTCGACCTCGGCCCAGGTGGTGCGGACGACGTCGTTGAGCCGCTCGCCGAGGAGGGTGCGCGGCTTGTGGAGGCCCGGGGTGTCGACCAGGATCAGCTGGGCGTCCGGGCGGTGCACGATGCCGCGCACGGTGTGCCGGGTGGTCTGGGGGCGGTTGGAGGTGATCGCCACCTTCTGTCCGACCAGAGCGTTGGTGAGGGTGGACTTGCCCGCGTTGGGGCGCCCGACGAAGCAGGCGAAGCCCGCCCGGTGGGGGGCGGTGTTCTCATCGGTGTCTTCACTGCGCACGCTCATGGGGGCCATTGTCCCCGATGCGCGGCCGCGTCACGCACTCAGTGCCCCCGCCGGGCCCGGCGGCGCCGGATCCGCCACCCGACGAGGCCTCCGGCGGCCCCCAGGGCGAGCACCGCGGCGGCGAGCCAGGGCACCGCGAGGAAGGGGACGCCGGCGCTCTCGCGGACGTCCTTCGCGGTGGCGGTGAGGGTCACCTCGCCCCAGTCGAGCTGCGGGGAGCCGGTCCACCGCTCGGTGAGCCGGATCTTCTGCCGGGGCAGCAGTTCGGCCGGCACCCGGTCGAGGTCGCGTTCGAGCAGGGTCCGCCCGAAGAGTCCCTCGGCGCTGAGGACGACCTTGGGGTTGAGGGTGACGTTGCCGCGGTTGTGGAGGGTGTACGTGACGAGGGCGGTGCCGTCCCTGGTGCCGGGGACGAGCGGCCGGTCCTGCTCCAGGGTGACGTCCTCGACGGCGAGGGCGGGCACGGCGGGGCCGCTGACCTTGAGGTAGACGCGGGCGGCGACGGCCCTCTGGACGCCCATGGCGACGCCGCCGCCGCCCGCCGGGGTGATCCGTTCGTCGAGGGCGACGAGCGCGCCGGGGTGGTCGCCGGGATCGGCGTCGGCGGGGACGGTGAGGGTGAAGGGGACGGTGACGGCGGAGCGCGGCGGGACGGTGACCGTGGTCCGCTCGGGCTCGATCCAGGCGCCGGCGCCGGTCTGCTCCTCCTTGAGGGTGCGGACGGCGAAGCCTCCGTCGCGCTCGGTGTTGTAGGCGTCGGCGCCGTAGAGCCGGAAGGTGAGCGGGGCGGCGGTCTTGTTGGCGACGGTGACCTGGTCGCGGAGGGTGGCGCCGGGGTCGGCGGTGAGGACGTAGTAGGGGCGTTCGCCGAGCCGGGCGGCGGCCGGGTAGACGGCCCATTCGCCGTTCTCGGCGGCGTGGGCGGCCGGGGCCCCGAGGAGCGGCAGGGCGGCGCTCAGGAGGAGGACGTACAGCTTGCGTCGCACGGTGCGGACCCCCGGGGGTGCGGTCGGGAGGGGTGGGTGAGGGGCGCCGAGGGGCCGGCCGGGGGTGCGCCCGGCCGGCCCGTCGGCCGCCGTCAGGACAGGGTCAGCGTGAGCACGCCCGCGTAGGCGCCGGGCGCGGTGAACGCCGGGACGTCGAGCGAGAGTCCGGCGTCGAGGGTGAACTCGCCGCCGGTGACCGTGCCGTTCGCCGTGGAGGCGAGGGTGGCGCCGGCGCCGACGGGTCCGGCGGAGCCGGCCGTGCAGGCGCTGGGGCTGCCCTCCTCGGCGACGCAGGCGGGGGTCCAGCTGAGCTGGTCGGCGCCGATGGCGCCGCCCGGTCCGGTGAAGTCGGTGACCTTGCCGGTCACGGACCAGCCGGCGGGGCCGCCGCGGAAGTCCTTGACCGTCACCGTCTGGAGGGCTCCGGTGGCCGCGCCGCCCTGGCCGAAGTCGACCGCGGAGAGCGCGACGGCGTCACCGGCCTGGGTCATGGAGAGTTCGCCCGCCCGGACGGTGGCCGTGATCTTCTGGCTGTTCGGCGGGGTCGGGGTGTCGTCGATCACCTGGTACGGGAGCGGTCCGGCGCCCTTCTCCGCGTTCCAGCTGCCGCCTTCGTACGCGACGATCCCGGTGGTGGCGAGGTCGTTCACCTTGAGCCGGGCGACGAAGCCGCCCTCGCTGTCGGTGGTGACGGTCATCCGGTCGGCGGTCTCGGCGGCTCCGGCCCTGGCGGCCACGGTCACCTCGGTGAGCGGGGTGAACTCGGCACCGGTGACGGTGACCCGGGTGGCCGGGGCGCCGGAGGACGCGCCGAGTTCGAGGGTCCGCTCGTTGGGCACGGTCTGGTCGCCGGCCTGGACCGTCTCGGAGACGGGGGCGGGCGGGTCGAGGACCGTGCAGGGGGTGTCCAGCTCCATGATGTAGCTGGTGTGGATGTTGTAGTCGCCCGGCGAGAGGGTGATCGCGCCGGGGGCGGTGACCGTGAAGGTGCCGGTCATGGAGAAGCCGGGGAAGGCGCCCTTGCCGGGGACCGGCGGGTTCTTCTTGGGTCCGGTGACGTTCACCTGGCCGGTCTGCGCGCCGCCGAGGACGACCGTGCCGGTGGGGGTGAGGATGTCGGCCGGGAGCGCGAGGTCCACCGGGTTCGACGCGGCGGGCTTGGTGATCGAGTAGGTCACGCTCACCGTGTCGCCGACCTTGGGGCTGGCGTTGTCGACCGAGATCACGGCGGTGGTGACGCCCTCGATGGGCGGGATGCCCGCGATGGGCGGCGGGACGCAGCGGGTGGGGAATTCCACCGAGAGTCCGGCGCCGGTCGCCTGCGCGGGGGCGGCGAGCGCGCCGCCGGCCGCGAACGCGAGGACGGTGGCGCCGAGCACGGCGGTCCAGCGCCGTCTTCGGGCCGCCGCCCGGGTTCGGGTGAGTGTCATGGCGTGTGCCCCCTCCTGAGGGTCGAGAGGGCGCCATTGACGGCCGGGGGGCGAGAGAAGTCAATAACGACGGAACCCATTGACTGATGGGCCATCAGATAATGGCGGGATCGGTCGATGTGGTGACTTCTCCGGATTTCGCGCGGGCATGGCGAGGACCGGTGCCACCCGGGTGGCACCGGTCGCGAAGGACGTGCGCGGGGTCAGCTGATGACGAACGGCCCCGGGGACTGCGAGGTGACCGCGTCGCAGTTCACGGTGATGCCGAAGATCACCAGCTTGAGGGCGACGCCGGCGAAGTAGGAGTCGAGCCTGTCGCCGGCGACCACGTTGCCGGCGGTCAGCGGGCCCAGCTTCGCCGTGCCCCCGGCCGGGATCGCCGGGTTCTTCTTCCCGGTGAAGGTCCGGTCGGGCCCGGTGGTGTTGTCCAGGATCAGCGTGGAGCTGATCGAGTCCGCGCCGACCGCGATCGGCGTGGTCACGGGAGCGGTGATCGACACCTGGGCGGTGGAGCCGGAGTGGGTCATGGTGAGGGTGGCGGTGCCGCCGCCCCAGCTGCCGCAGTCGTACGTCGCGGTGACCATGCCCGGCGAGACGGCGGCGGAGGCCGTCGGCGCGAAGGCGAGGGACGCGGCGGCGAGTCCGGCCGCGAGGGCTCCGGCCGCCCCCAGGCTGCTTCTTCTCATGACGGGTTCGTACCCCTTCCGATGACGAACGCAGGGGTGCGGGCGCTGCGTGGAATGGCGCAGATCTGACGGTCCGTCGGACCGTCCGCCGCCTATTGACGCGCAGACGGCATGGGAAGGCAAGAGAAGTCGCGGAGATCCTTCACAAACGCGCAAGGGTCCGGCCGCGGCCGGACCCCGCCCTACGAGGAAGCGTCCTCAGCCCGCCGTGACGGCCGAACGCAGCTGTCCGTCGGGCCCCGCGAGCAGCACCGGCGTCTCCGGCCCACCCAGGTCCCGCACGGCCGCCCGGTCCTCCTCCGACGCGGCCTCGGCGGACGACACCACGGCCGCCGCCTCCAGCGACTGCGCCCCGCTCGCCACCGCCATCGCCACGGCGGTCCGCAGCGCGCTCAGCTTCAGCGACGCCAGCTCCACCGTGCCCGCCACGTACGTACGGCCGGTCTCGTCCCGTACCGCCGCGCCCTCGGGAACGCCGTTGCGGGCGCGGGCGCTGCGCGCCAGCGTGATGATCTTCAGGTCCTCGGGGCCGAGCTCGCCGTGCTCACTGCTGAGTGTCATGGACCGAGCATAGGTCGGGGCGCCCGCTCAGCCCGCCAGCGGGTACATCGCCCCCCGCCGCCCCTCCGGCGACACCAGCCACTCCAGCTTCTCGGCGGTCCGCGCCTCCGGCAGCGGCGTGTGCAGCACGATCACCAGGTCGGGACGGGCCGGCACCCTCAGCTGGGTGGCCTCCACCACGAGCAGCCCGGCCACCGGGTGGTCCATCTCCTTGCGGTTCTGGCCGCCGGGCAGGATGTCCCGCCGCTCCCACAGCTCCGCGAACTCGGCGCTCACCGCCTTCGCCTCCTCGACCACCGCCCGGAAGCCCTCGTCGTCCGGGCACTCCGAGCACGCCGACCGGAACTGCGCCACCACCTTCGGCGCCAGCTCCTCCCAGCCGCGCATCCGCGCCCGGTACATCTCGTCGGTGAAGAAGTCGATCAGGCAGTTGCGGTGCACGTCCGCCCGCAGCCCGAAGACGGCCGCCGCCGCCTCGTTGAACATCACCGTGTTCCAGTACGCGTCCATGATGTGCGCCGGGAACGGCATCCACGCCTCGATCAGCCGCCGCAACCCGTCGCACATGTCCCGGTCCTCCGGGGCGGCTTCGAGGGCCGGCGGGTTCAGCGCCGCAAGGACGTACAGATGGCGGCGCTCGGCCGGGCTCAGCCGCAGCACCCGCGCCACCGAGTCCAGCACCTGCGCCGAGACCGTGATGTCGCGCCCCTGCTCCAGCCACTGGTACCAGCTGACCCCGACGCCCGCGAGGACGGCGACCTCCTCCCGGCGCAGCCCCGGCGTACGACGCCTGCCGCCGTCCGGAAGACCCGCCTCGGCCGGGGACACCCGGGCCCGACGGCTCATCAGGAACTCGCGCAGCTCGGCCAGTCGGTGCGCCTTGCCGTCGGTGTACTCCACCGCTGTGGCCACGTGTGCTTCCTCCCCCGGACGCCTGGTGGTGCGACCAACAGGATAAGTACCCGCTACCCGGCGATGTTCCCGGGCCGCGACAGTCGTGGGCATGGCAACCGTGACCTCTCCCCCGACCGCACCGGCACCGCCCGCCCCCGCCCTCACCGGCCGCTCCCGGCGCCTCCTCTTCGTGCTGTGCGCCGCCCAGTTCATCGTGGCGCTCGACTTCTCCGTCCTCAACGTCGCGCTGCCCGTCCTCGGCGCCGACCTCGGCCTCGACCGCTCCGCCCTCCAGTGGGCCGTCACCGCCTTCGCCCTGCCCTCCGGCGGCTTCCTGCTGCTCTTCGGCCGGATCGGCGACCTCTACGGCCGCAAGCGGCTCTTCCTCGGCGGCCTCGGCCTCTTCGCCGCCGCGTCCGTGCTCGCCACCGTCGCCTGGGACCCGGCGTCCTTCCTCGCCGGCCGCGCCCTCCAGGGCGTCGGCGCCGCCGCGATCGTGCCCACCGGCATGTCCCTGCTGACCACCTCCTTCCCTGAGGGCCCGCTGCGCGACCGGGCGCTCGGCGTCTCCGGCACCCTGATGTCGCTGGGCTTCACCATCGGCATGGTCCTCGGCGGCGTCATGACCGACACCCTCGGCTGGCGCTCCACCATGGGCCTGCTCGCCGTCTTCGCCCTGATCGTGCTGCCGCTCGCCCCCGGCCTGCTCACCGAGTCCAGCCCCCATGGCCTCAAGGGCACGGAAGGTGCCCCCGTCCCCGACCGGCCCCGGCTCGACATACCCGGCGCCGTCACCGTCACCGGCGGTCTGCTCGCCCTCATCTACGCCCTGACCACCGCCGCCGAGCGCGGCTTCGGCGGCACCGACGTGCTCGTCTCCCTGGCCGGCGGGCTGCTCCTGCTGACCGCCTTCGTGATCGTCGAGTCCCGCCACCCGGCGCCGCTGGTCTCGCTGCCGATGCTCCGCCGCCGCACGGTCGCCTTCGGCAACCTCGGCGGGCTCGTCACCTTCTCGACGATGTCGACGATCGTCTTCGTCCTGACCCTCTACCTCCAGTCCACGCTGGGCCTCTCGGCCTTCGCCACCGGCGTCGTCTTCGGGATCCAGGGCGTCTTCTCGGTCCTCGCGGGGACGTTCGCGCCGAAGGTGGTCGGGCGGCTCGGCGCCCGCCGCACCCTCGTCGTCTCGCTCGCCGGGCAGGCGGTCCTCACGGCGGCGCTGCTCGGGATCGGCGAGCGCTCCGGCGCGGTCGTGGCGACCGTCGCGGTCACCCTCGCCTCGATGTTCCACCTCGGCGCGATCATCTCGTACGGCCTGACGGTCACCTCGGGCGTCCGGGACGAGGAGCAGGGCCTGGCCACCGGCCTGGTCACCACCACCCAGCAGGTCGGCCTCACCGTCGGCATCCCGATGCTGGGCGTCCTCGCCACCACCGGCGGCGGCCTGTACGAGGGGGTGCGCACCGTCGTCGCCCTGGACGCGGCGATCGTGCTCGGCGCGGCGGTCCTGGTCGCCCTGGGCCTGCGCCGCTCCCGGTGAGCTACGGCCGGTCGAGCCGGAGCCGTACCGCCTTCGGCAGGCCCGCGACGACCAGGTCGTACGAGTCCTCGATGAGCTCCCGGACCATCCGGTCCGGGAGCCCGGCCACCTCGACCGTGTTCCAGTGGCGCTTGTTCATGTGGTAGCCGGGGGTGATCGCCGGATGCTCCTCGCGGAGCCGTACGGCGTCCTCCGGATCGCACTTCAGATTGACCCGCAGCGGCTCGCCGTCCAGCCAGGACAGCGCGAACAGCTTCCCCGCCACCTTGAACACCGAGGTGTCGGGGCCGAAGGGGAACTCCTCGCTCGCGTCGTTGAACTCCAGGCAGAAGGCGCGCAGCTGCTCGGGGGTCATGCCGGGTCCTCTCCCTCCGCGCCGGCCGGGGCGACCGGCTCGACGAGCACGGTGACGATCTTGTTCCGGCGGCCGGCCGGGGCCTCGGCGGTGAGCCGCAGCTCCCGCCCGTCCGGCAGGGCGACGACGGCGGAGGCGCCGGCGATCGGGACCCGGCCGAGGGCCTTGGCGAGCAGACCGCCCACGGTCTCCACGTCCTCGTCGTCGAACTCGTCCGGGCCGAAGCCGTACAGCTCGCCCAGGTCGCCGATGTCGAGGCGGGCGGTGACCCGGTGGCACTCGTCGCCGAGCTCCTGGACGGGCGGCAGCTCCCGGTCGTACTCGTCGGTGATCTCGCCGACGATCTCCTCCAGGATGTCCTCGATGGTGACGATCCCGGCGGTGCCGCCGTACTCGTCGATGACGACGGCGACGTGGTTGCGCTCCTGCTGCATCTCGCGCAGCAGGTCGCCGGCGTTCTTGGTGTCGGGGACGAAGGCGGCGGCGCGCATCGCGGTGGAGACCAGGTCGGCCTCGGCGTCGCGGTTGATGTGCGTCTTCCTGACCAGGTCCTTCAGGTAGACGATGCCGACGATGTCGTCCTCGTTCTCCCCCGTCACCGGGATCCGGGAGAAGCCGGAGCGCAGCGCCAGGGTGAGGGCCTGCCGGACGGTCTTGTACCGCTCGATGCAGATCAGGTCGGTGCGGGGCACCATGACCTCCCGGACGAGGGTGTCGCCGAGCTCGAAGACCGAGTGCACCATCCGGCGCTCCTCGTCCTCGATCAGCGACTCCTGCTCGGCGAGGTCGACCATGGCCCGCAGCTCCGCCTCGGAGGCGAACGGGCCCTTGCGGAAGCCCTTGCCCGGGGTGAGCGCGTTGCCGATGAGGATCAGCAGCTGCGGGATCGGGCCCATGATCCGGGCCAGCGGGACGAGGACGTACGCCGCCGCCGTCGCCGTGTTCAGCGGGTGCTGGCGGCCGATGGTGCGCGGCGAGACGCCGACCGCCACATAGCTGACCAGGACCATCACGGCGATGGCGACGAGGAGCGCCTCCCAGGTCTCGGGGAAGTACTCCAGGCAGGCGTAGGTGACGAGGACGCCGGCCGCCATCTCGCAGGCGACGCGGACGAGCAGCGCCACGTTGAGGTAGCGGGTGGGGTCGGAGGCGACCTGGGAGAGCTTCGCCGCGCCGCGCCGCCCGGAGCGGACGGCCTCGGCGGCGCGGAAGCCGGAGACGCGGGCGAGCCCGGCCTCGGCGCAGGCGGCGAGCCAGGCGACGACGACCAGGGCGACCGCGCCGAGGATCAGCTGGATGCTCATCGGGCGCGCGGCGTCAGTTGACGGTCGGGGCCGGGGACGGACCGGTGAGGCCCTTCTCCGCGCGCCAGCCGTCGACGATCGCCGCCTGGAGGCCGAACATCTCGGCCTTCTCCTCCGGCTCCTCGTGGTCGTAGCCGAGCAGGTGGAGGACGCCGTGGACGGTGAGGAGCTGGAGCTCCTCGTCCATGGAGTGGTTCGTCGGGGCGTCCTCGCCCTGCTTCTTGGCGACCTCGGGGCAGAGCACGATGTCGCCGAGGAGGCCCTGCGGGGGCTCCTCGTCGTCCTTGGCCGGCGGGCGCAGCTCGTCCATCGGGAAGGACATGACGTCCGTCGGTCCGGGGAGGTCCATCCACTGGATGTGGAGCTGCTCCATCGCCTCCGCGTCCACCACGATCACCGAGAGCTCGGAGAGCGGGTGGATGCGCATGCGCCCGAGGGCGTAGCGGGCGACGTCGAGGATCGCCTGCTCGTCGACCTCGGTGCCGGACTCGTTGTTGACGTCGATCGACATGTGCGGTGCTTCTACTTCCCGTTGCGGCCGGTGCGCTGCTCGTTGGCGCTGTCGTACTTCTCGTACGCGTCGACGATACGGCCGACGAGCTTGTGCCGGACGACATCGTGGGACGTGAGCCGCGAGAAGTGCACGTCGTCGACCCCGTCCAGGATGTCCTGGACCTGCCGCAGACCGCTCTTCGTACCGTTCGGCAGGTCGATCTGGGTCACGTCACCGGTGATGACGATCTTCGAGTCGAAGCCGAGGCGGGTGAGGAACATCTTCATCTGCTCGGGATTCGTGTTCTGCGCCTCGTCGAGGATGATGAACGCGTCGTTGAGCGTCCGTCCGCGCATGTACGCCAGCGGCGCGACCTCGATCGTCCCGCTCGCCATCAGCTTGGGGATGGAGTCGGGGTCGAGCATGTCGTGCAGGGCGTCGTAGAGCGGACGCAGGTACGGGTCGATCTTCTCGTAGAGGGTGCCGGGCAGGAAGCCGAGCCGCTCGCCGGCCTCGACCGCCGGGCGGGTCAGGATGATCCGGGTGACCTGCTTGGACTGGAGGGCCTGGACGGCCTTGGCCATGGCCAGGTAGGTCTTGCCGGTGCCCGCGGGGCCGATGCCGAAGACGATGGTGTGCTTGTCGATGGCGTCGACGTACCGCTTCTGGTTGAGCGTCTTGGGGCGGATGGTGCGGCCGCGGCTGGAGAGGATGTTCTGGGTGAGCACCTCGGCCGGGGTCTCGTCGGCGCCTTCGCCGTTCTCGCTCGCCTTGAGCATGGCGATGGAGCGTTCCACTGCGTCCTCCGTCATCGGCTGACCGGTGCGGAGCACCAGCATCATCTCGTCGAACAGGCGCTGGATGAGGGCGACTTCCACGGCGTCGCCGACCGCGCTGACCTGATTGCCCCGGACGTGGATGTCCGCCCGGGGGAACGCCTGCTCGATCACGCGGAGCAGGGAGTCTCCGGAGCCGAGGACGGTCACCATGGGGTGCTTGGCGGGCACCGCGAAGTGGGCCCGGGCCTCGCCCGGCGTTCCGTTGGGAGCTGTGGGTGTCTGCGTCATGGGCCGGCCCTCTGGCCTGCGCCTACCTCCTGCTGCGGGGTTCTCGCTGCTCGACAACCTCTCGCACCCCAGCCTACGACCTGGTACCGGTGTGCCCGAAGCGGTTTACGAGACAGGTGCCCGGAAGCCGATGGTGGGCACCGCGCGGCGGGGCGGCCAGGGGCGCGCGGGGACCGGCAGCAGGGCTTCGAGGAAGGCGTAGCGGGCCCGCAGGGCCTCCGGGTCCTGGCGGCCGTCGCGCTGGACGTGCTGCCACCAGGCGGCGATCTCCGGCCAGGTGGGGGCGGAGAGCGAGCCGCCGAACTCCTGCACGGAGAGGGCGGCGGTGAGGCCGGCGAAGGCGAGCCGGTCGGCGAGCGGCCAGTCGGCGAGGGTGCCGGTGACGAAACCGGCGACGAAGACGTCGCCGGCGCCGGTGGGATCGAGGGCCTCGACGCGGATGGCGGGGACCTCGGCGGTCTCCCCGGTGCCGCCGTCGACGGCGTAGGCGCCCTCGGCACCGAGGGTGACCACGGCGTAGCGGACCTTGTCGGCGAGCGCGCGGGCGGCGGCCCGGGGGCAGTCGGTGCGGGTGTAGCGCATCGCCTCGGCCGCGTTGGGCAGGAAGGCCTCGCAGTGCTCCAGGTCGGTCAGGCCCGCCAGGTCCCAGCGGCCGGTCTCGTCCCAGCCGACGTCGGCGAAGACCCTGGCGCCGTCGCGGGCGGCGCGGGCCACCCACTCCTCGGTGCGGCCGGGCGCGAGGGAGGCGACGGCGGCGCGGGCGCGCGGCGGGCGGACCGGGGCGCCGTCGGGCCGGGGCGCCTCGTGGCCGTGCGAGACCATCGTCCGCTCGCCCTCGTAGGCCATGGAGACGGTGACCGGGGAGTGCCAGCCCTCGACGGTGCGGGAGAGCGAGAGGTCGATGCCCTCGCCCTGTTCGAGGGCGTCCCAGCAGTACTCGCCGTAGTGGTCGTCCCCGAAAGCCGCGGCGAGGGAGGTGCGCAGGCCGAGGCGGGCGAGGGCGGTGGCCATGTTGGCGACCCCGCCGGGGCTGGAGCCCATGCCACGGGCCCAGGACTCGGTGCCGCGGACGGGCGCGCTGTCGAGGCCGGTGAAGATGATGTCGAGGAAGACGGTCCCGGTCAGAAAGACGTCGCAGTCCGGATCGGCGTCCTCACGGAGGGTCTCCAGCGGATCGACACCGACGGACTCCCCGACCCGGTCCTCGCCCCGGTCCTCGCGCTGCTCTCCGCTGGCTGTACTCACGGACAACTCCCCGGTCATGGTGCGACGGGACCAGTGTGCCCGAAGGGGCACGGGCAAAGGGCCACGACGCAACCCCCACCCACCCCATTGTGACCCCCCTCCCTCCACCACCCCCGCGGACCCGCGCCCGCCGTCCCTGCGGGCATACGTCCCGCAAGGGCGGGGCCCACCCGCAGGACCCGCGCCCGCCGTCCCTGTGGGCATACGTCCCGCAAGGGCGGGACGGGTGGGCACAGGGACGGCGCCCCCTGCCGCGCCTCGGCTTTCCGGGCCTGAACCCGCACCCCGTATGCGGCGCACATCCGGTACGGGTCCAGGCGCAGGAGCGGAAGCACCCGCTAACGGTGCCGTTCCGTTGTGCCCACCCGTTCCGCCCCTTGCGGAACGCCTGCCCACAACGAAACGGCGGCGCGGCGCGGCGCGGTCAGAAGGTGTACGCGGCCACCTCGGCGAGGTACCGCGCACGGCGCGACTCGTCGTCGTCCAGGAACGACGCCTCGAAGGAGTGCCGCGCCAGCACCCGCAACTGCTCCTGGCTCAACCCCAGCGCCCCCCGCACCGCCGCGTAGTTGTCCCCCACGTACCCGCCGAAGTACGCCGGATCGTCCGAGTTCACCGTCACCAGCAGCCCCGCGTCCAGCATCGCCCGCAGCGGATGGTCCGCCAGCTCGTCGATCACCCGCAGCCGTACGTTCGACAGCGGGCAGAGCGTCAGCGGCACCCGCTCGCGGGCGAGCCGCTCGACCAGCTCGGGGTCCTCCATGCACCGCAGCCCGTGGTCGATCCGCTCCACGCCGAGGACGTCGAGCGCCTCGCGGACGTACGACGCCGGTCCCTCCTCGCCCGCGTGGGCGACCCGCCGCAGCCCGAGCCGGGCGGCCTCCTCGTACACCTCGCGGAACTTCGCCGGCGGATGCCCGACCTCGGCCGAGTCGAGCCCGACGCCCGTGATCCGGTCGAGGTACGGCTTCGCGGCCTCCAGCGTCGCGAGCGCCGACTCGGCGGACTCGTCGCGCAGGAAGCACATGATGAGCCGGGTGGAGATCCCGTACCGCTCCTCGGCCCGGTCGAGGGACGCGGCGAGCCCCTCGACGACCGTGCCCATCGGCACGCCCCGCGCCGCGTGCGCCTGCGGGTCGAAGAAGATCTCGGCGTGCCGGACCCCCTGCGCGGCGGCCCGCTCCAGATAGGCGTCGGCGAGCGCGGTGAAGTCCTCGGGCGTCCGCAGGACCGCCATCAGGGCGTAGTACAGGTCCAGGAAGGACTGGAGGTCGCTGAAGCGGTACGCCTCGCGCAGTTCCTCGGTGGTCGCGTACGGCAGGGTGACGCCGTTGCGCTCGGCGAGCGCGAAGGCCAGCTCGGGTTCGAGGGTGCCCTCGATGTGGAGGTGCAGTTCGGCCTTGGGGAGGGGCATGTTCACGTTCGTTTCGGTACGGGGACCCTCATGAGGTCCTGGGCAACGCTGAGCTCGCCCTCGAATCCTGCGGCCCTGGCCTGCCGTTCGAACTCCGACGGGTCGGAGTAGCGCTGCGAGAAGTGGGTGAGGACGAGGTGCCGGACGCCCGCGTCCCGTGCGACGGCGGCGGCCTGCCCGGCGGTGAGGTGGCCGTGGTCCTGGGCGAGCCGGATGTCCGCGTCGAGGAAGGTCGACTCGATGACGAGCATGTCGGCGCCGTCCGCAAGGGCGTGCACGCCGTCGCAGAGCCGGGTGTCCATGACGAAGGCGAAGCGCTGCCCGCGCCGGACCTCGCTCACCTCCTCCAGCGTGACGCCGTCGAGGGCGCCGTCGCGCTGGATGCGTCCGACGTCGGGGCCCTTGATGCCGTGCGCGGCGAGCCGCTCGGGCAGCAGCCGGCGCCCGTCGGGCTCGACGAGCCGGTAGCCGAAGGACTCGACGGGGTGGGAGAGCCGGCGGGCCTCCAGGGTGAAGGCCTCGGTGACGGCGACGCGGCCGTCCTCGGCGACCGGCGCCTCGGTCAGTTCGACGGACTCGCGGTAGGCGGTGGCGTACCGGAGCCGTTCGAAGAAGTGCTGCCCGCTGGCCGGGTAGTGGGCGGTGACCTGGTGCGGGACCTGGTCGAGGTTGATCCGCTGGATCACCCCGGCCAGGCCCAGCGAGTGGTCGCCGTGGAAGTGCGTGACGCAGATCCGGTTCAGATCGTGCGCGGCGACCCCGGCCCGCAGCATCTGGCGCTGGGTGCCCTCGCCGGGGTCGAAGAGGAGGCCGTGGCCGTCCCAACGCAGCAGGTAGCCGTTGTGGTTGCGGTGGCGGGTCGGGACCTGGCTGGCGGTGCCGAGGACGACGAGTTCGCGGACGGACACGGGCCGGGTCCTATCCGGGGGGCCAGTTGAGGCCGCGGCCGCCCAGCACGTGCGCGTGCGCGTGGAAGACGGTCTGGCCGGCGCCGGCGCCGGTGTTGAGGACGATGCGGTAGCCGCTGTCGTCGACCTTCTCCTGCTCGGCGACCTCGCCGGCCTCGCGGAGCACGTCGGCGGCGACGCTCGGCGCGGCGGCGGCGAGCGAGGCGGCGTCCGGGTAGTGGAGGCGCGGGATGACGAGCACGTGGGTGGGCGCCTGCGGGTTGATGTCGCGGAAGGCCAGCGTGGTCTCGGTCTCGCGGACGAGCGTCGCCGGCACCTCCCCGGCCACGATCTTGCAGAACAGGCAGTCGTTCTGCGGCTCTCCGGCCATGCTCCGGGCCTCCTCGCCTCCGACGGTCATTGTCTCCGCATGCTATCCGGCGGCCCGGGTCAGTCCTTCGGCATCCGCCGGTTGAGGGCCGAGCGGCTCACCCAGTAGGTGATGATCACGGCCCAGAAGAGCGGGGTGCCGAGCCCCGCGACGACGCCGGAGTCGAAGCTCCACAGCGCCATGGTGACGGCCGAGTACAGCCCGAGCAGTCCGACGGCGCCGGCCATCGCGAGGACCGGCCGGCAGTTGCGGGCGACGAGCAGCAGCGGGCGGCGCAGTCTGGGCGGCACCCGGCGGCCCATCCACACGGCCCAGCCGGCCCAGGCGCCGACGAGCACGGTCGCGCCGATGACGAAGGGCACGATGGCGTCGGCGCCGGTCGCGCCGGTGCGGACGGGGGCGGAGCCGACGGCGGAGGCGATGAAGCCGAGCAGGGCGACCCAGCGGGCCCCGGCGGCCGTGCCCCAGGCCATGGCCTCCAGGTTGTAGCGGGCCTTGGTGTCGCCGAGGTCGAGCGCGGCGGAGGCGACGAAGCCTTCGGCGGCCTGGGTCCAGGCCCCGCGCCGCAGCCAGCGGCGGCGCAGCTTGAGGAGCGAGAGGTTGTTGTGGGCCTCGCTGCTCTGCGGGTTGAGCCGCAGGGTCGTCTCGTACGCCCGCCGGGCGGTGGCGTGGTCGCCGCACCGCTGGGCGGTGAGGCCGACGAGGAAGTGGGCGGCGTCCTCCTCGGGGCCGAGGGCGACGGCGGTCCGCGCGGCCTCGTAGGCGGCGGCGGTCCTGGCCCGGTCGCGGACGCGGCCGGCCTCGGCGGTCTCGGCGAGCGCGGTGCCGAGCGCGTAGTGGCTGCCCCAGAACTGCGGGGCGAGCTCGACGGTGCGGTGGGCGGAGGCCTCGGCGTCCCCGTACCGCTTGAGGGCGAGCAGGATCTGGGTGCGCATCAGATGGGCACCGACCAGCTCGGGTTCGGCGCGCAGCGCCTGCTCGACGGCGACGAGCGCGGCGGGGTGCTTCCCGGCCCGGTGTTGGCAGCGGGCGAGCAGGGTGAGCGCGTCGGCGTCCTCGGGGTCCTCGGCGAGGTGCCGGGCGGCGAACTCCCCGGCCTGCTCGTACCGGCCGGCCTCGTACAGCGCTTCGGCGCGGGCGAGCGCGGAGGGCGCGGCGGGCGTGGCGGGGCCGGCGGGCGTGGCCGGGGTGCCGGAGGTGGTCACAGCTTGCGCTTCCGCTTCAGGTAGGCGAGGAGGTCGTCGTAGAGACCGCCCTCGTTGGCGAACATGGCGACGTTCCGTGCGGCGGCGAACCAGGGCTCGGTGGAGGGCCGTATCTGCTTGGCGGCGCCGAGCAGGTCCTTGGTGGTGATGAGGCGGACGGAGCCGGTGCGGGCGGAGTCGAGGAGGGCGGTCTCCGCGGCGGTCTCGCACAGGTGGGCGAGGTCGGCGCCGGAGAAGTCCTCGGTGGCCTTGACGAGCTTGCCGAGGTCGACGGCCTCGATGGGCCGCTCGCGCAGGTGGTAGCGGAGGATCGCCTCGCGGGCGGGGGCGTCGGGCGGCAGCACGAGGAGGGTGCGGTCGAGGCGGCCGGGGCGGCGCAGGGCGATGTCGACGTCCCAGGGCACGTTGGTGGCGGCGAGGACGAAGACGCCCTCGTTGCCGGCGCCGGAGGCGATGCCGTCGAGCTCGGTGAGGAGCTGGTTGACGACGTTGCGCAGACCGTTGTTGTGGGTGCGGGAGCGCTTGCCGCCGAGGGCGTCGAGCTCGTCGAGGAAGACGACGCAGGGGGCCTGGCGGCGGGCGGTCTCGAAGATGTCGTGGACGTTCTTCTCGGAGGCGCCGATCCACATGTCGAGGACGTCGGAGAGCGAGACGGTGAGGAAGTTGGCGCCGAGCTCGCCGGCGACGGCCCGGGCGATGAAGGTCTTGCCGCAGCCGGGAGGGCCGTACAGGAGGAGTCCGCCGCGCAGCGACTTGCCGTAGAGGCGGCGCAGTTCGGGGTTGCGCATGGGGGCGAGGAAGGCGGCTTCGAGCCTTTCCTTGACGTCGGTCATGCCGCCGACGTCGGCGAGGCGTACGGCTCCGGGCGCGTCCACGTCCCAGGCGGCGGCGTCCCCGGCGAGCCCGTCCCCGCCCTCGGCCTGCGGCTCCTCCAGGAACCGCGGCCCGACGACATCGGACACCTGCTCCTCGGCGGCGGCCCAGTCGAAGGAGGCCTTCGGCTCCGGCCGTACGGGAGCGTCCGGCGTCTCCGGTACGAGGGGGGTCTCGGTCTCGTCCCGTACGACGGGGGTCTCGGTCTCCTCCCGAACGACGGGGACCTCGGGCGCGGCCGGCGGCAGCCCCATCGCGCGGACCATCAGCGCGCGGGCGGCGGCGTCCCCCGGCGCGTGCTGGAGGGCGACGGCGGCCTCCGTGACGGCCTCGTCGCCCCGCCCCTCCGCGAGGAGGAGTTCGGCGAAGTGGAGGCGCAGGGGCACGTCGCCGGGCGCGGCGGCGACCGCGGCGCGCAGACTGCGGATCAGGGGGGACTCGTCGGACATGCGGCTCAGCCTAGAAAAGACCCGGGCCGCTTGGACAGCGGGTCCCCCACTCTGTGGATAACCACCCCGGCCCGTCACCCTGTGGACAACGGGCCTCGCGACGGGCTCTTCCCCGCCCCTAACCCCAGCGGCCGGTGCGGCCGAGGACGAGGGCGGTGGCCGCCGTGCCCGCCGTGGAGGTCCGCAGCACGCTCCGGCCGAGCCGGTACGGCCGCGCGCCGGCCGCCTCGAAGGCGGCCAGCTCCTCGGGGGAGACGCCGCCCTCGGGGCCGACGACGAGCACGATGGAGCCCTTCGCGGGGAGCTCGGCGGTGGCGAGGGCACCGCTCGGGTGGTCGCGGTCCTCGTGCAGCACGGCCGCGAAGTCGGCCCCGGCGAGCAGCTGGGCGGCCTGCTTGGTGGTCATGAGGTCGGCGACCTCGGGGAAGCGGGTGCGGCGGGACTGCTTGCCGGCCTCGCGGGCGGTGGCGCGCCACTTGGCGAGCGCCTTGAGGCCGCGGTCGCCGCGCCACTGGGTGATGCAGCGGGAGGCGGCCCACGGCACGATCGCGTCGACGCCGGTCTCGGTCATGGTCTCGACGGCGAGTTCGCCCCGGTCGCCCTTGGGGAGGGCCTGGACGACGGTGATCCGGGGCTCCTCGGCGGGCTCCTCGTGCGCGCCCGTCACCTCGACGGTGAGCCGGTCCTTGCCCTCGGTGTCCCGCACCACGCAGTCGGCCCAGCGGCCTCGGCCGTCGGTGAGGACGAGCTCCTCGCCGGCCTGGAGCCGCTTCACGGAGACGGCGTGCCGTCCCTCGGGTCCCTCCAGGACGAAGGTGCCGGCGCCGGGCACGGCGTCGACGACGAAGACGGGGGCGGTCATGAGGCACTCCTGAAGGCCGGGTCGGCGAGGTCGGTGAGGGCGGTGTCGAGTTCGGCGGCGAGCACCCGGACCAGTTCCCCGGCGGGCAGCTCGCGGGCGAGGCGGTGGCCCTGCCCTGCCCACAGGGCCATGCCCTGGGCGTCCCCGGCGGTGGCGGCGGCCTTCCGCAGCGGGGCGGTGAGGTGGTGGACCTCCGGGTAGGCGGCGGGGGCGTACGGCCCGTGCTCGCGCATGAAGCGGTTGACGAGCCCGCGGGCCGGCCGGCCGGAGAAGGCGCGGGTGAGGGCGGTCCGCTGGAAGAGCGGGTCGGTCAGGGCCCGCTTGTGCAGCGGGTGGGCGCCGGACTCGGGGCAGACGAGGAAGGCGGTGCCGAGCTGGGCGGCGCCCGCCCCGGCGGCGAGGACGGCGGCGATCTGCGCGCCGCGCATCAGCCCGCCGGCGGCGACCAGCGGCAGCGTGGTGGCCTCCCGGACCTGGGCGAGCAGGGCGAGGAGGCCGGTGCCGGGCTGTTCGTCGGCGGGGTCGTCGCGGTACGTGCCCTGGTGGCCGCCCGCCTCGACGCCCTGCACGCAGAGCGCGTCGGCACCGGCCGCCTGGGCCGTCCTGGCCTCCTCGGCGGAGGTGACGGTGACGATCGTGTACGTGCCGGCGCGGGCGAAGGCCTCGAAGGTCTCGGGCTTCGGGCAGCCGAAGGTAAAGGAGACGACGGGGACCGGGTCCTCCAGGAGGATCGCCAGTTTGGACTCGTACCCGTCGTCGCGGCCGTCGTCCGTCTCGCCGAGCGCGGTGCGGTACCAGCCGGCCTCCCCGGCGAGCTGGTGGCGGTAGACCTCGACGGCCGCGGGATCGGCGCCGGGGCCGGTCTGGGGCATGAAGACGTTGACGCCGAAGGGCTGTCCGGTGAGCCCGCGGACCTGCTTGATCTCCTGGTAGAGGCTGCCGGCCGTCTTGTACCCGGCGGCGAGGAAGCCGAGCGCGCCGGCTTCGGCGACGGCGCCGACGAGCGCCGGACAGGAAGCGCCACCCGCCATGGGGGCCTGCACGATCGGGTACCGGAAGAGATCGTTCAGTGCGGTGGTGGACATATGGGCATCGTGTCATGTCCCTTCCGGGGCACGGGAAAGGGGCGGCACTCAGAGTGCCGCCCCTCTCACGCAGAGATCACACCGCTCCGGGCTCGGCGCCCGTCAGGGGTGCTCAGCGCCCGTTGAACGCGTCCTTCAGCCGCGAGAACAGGCCCTGCTGTCCCGGCTGGAACTGACCCGTGGGCCGCTCCTCGCCGCGCAGCTTGGCCAGTTCGCGCAGGAGGCGCTCCTGCTCGGGGTCGAGCTTGGTCGGGGTCTGGACCTCGACGTGGACGATGAGGTCGCCGCGGCCGTTGCCCCGCAGGTGGGTGACGCCCCGGCCGTGCAGCGGGACCGACTGACCGGACTGGGTGCCCGGGCGGATGTCGATCTCCTCCGGGCCGTCGAGCGTCTGCAGCTGCACCTTGGTGCCGAGCGCCGCCGCCGTCATCGGGAGGGTGACCGTGCAGTGCAGGTCGTCGCCGCGCCGCTGGAAGACCTCGTGCGGGGTCTCCTGGATCTCGACGTACAGGTCGCCGGCGGGGCCGCCGCCGGGGCCGACCTCGCCCTCGCCCGCGAGCTGGATCCGGGTGCCGTTGTCGACACCGGCGGGGATCTTCACGGTCAGGGTGCGGCGGGACCGGACCCGGCCGTCGCCCGCGCACTCGGGGCACGGGGTCGGGACGACGGTGCCGAAGCCCTGGCACTGGGGGCAGGGTCGGGAGGTCATGACCTGGCCGAGGAACGACCGGGTGACCTGGGAGACCTCGCCGCGGCCGTGACACATGTCGCAGGTCTGCGCGGCGGTGCCGGGGGCGGCACCCTCACCCGAACAGGTGCCGCAGACGACGGCCGTGTCGACCTGGAGGTCCTTGGTCGTGCCGAAGGCCGCCTCGTTGAGGTCGATCTCCAGACGGATCATGGCGTCCTGGCCGCGGCGGGTGCGCGAGCGCGGCCCGCGCTGCCCGGCCGTGCCGAAGAAGGCGTCCATGATGTCGGAGAAGTTGCCGAAGCCGCCCGCTCCGAAGCCGCCCCCGCCGCCCATGCCGCCGGAGGAGGAGAGCGGGTCGCCGCCGAGGTCGTAGACCTGCTTCTTCTGCGGGTCCGAGAGGACCTCGTAGGCGGCGTTGATCTCCTTGAACCGCTCCTGCGTCTTCGGGTCCGGATTGACGTCCGGGTGAAGCTCGCGGGCGAGGCGGCGGAAGGCCTTCTTGATCTCGTCCTGGGAAGCGTCGCGGCGCACGCCGAGTGTGGCGTAGTAGTCCGTGGCCACTTACGACTCCGCCAGGATCTGTCCGACGTAACGTGCCACTGCGCGTACCGCTCCCATCGTTCCGGGGTAGTCCATGCGGGTCGGTCCGACCACGCCGAGTTTGGCGACTGCCTCGCCGCCCGAACCGTAGCCGACCGAGACGACCGACGTGGAGTTCAACCCCTCGTAGGCGTTCTCGTGCCCGATGCGTACGGTCATGCCTGATTCCTTGACCTCGCCGAGCAGCTTGAGGAGCACGACCTGCTCCTCAAGGGCCTCCAGGACGGGCCGGATCGTCAGCGGGAAGTCGTGTCCGAAGCGGGTGAGATTGGCGGTGCCGCCGATCATCAGCCGCTCCTCGTGCTCCTCCACGAGCGTCTCCAGGAGCGTCGCGAGCACGGTCGAGACCGTGGCGCGCTCCTCGGCCTCCTCGAAGGACTCGGGGAGGTCCTGCACCAGCTGCGGCACGTCGGCGAAGCGACGGCCGCCGACCCGGCTGTTGAGCCGGGCCCGCAGATCGGCGAGGGAGGTCTCGCCGAAGGGCGCGGGGCAGTCGATCACCCGCTGCTCGACCCGTCCGGTGTCCGTGATCAGGACGAGCATCAGCCTGGCCGGGGCCAGCGCCAGCAGCTCGACGTGACGGATCGAGGAGCGGGTCAGCGACGGGTACTGCACGACGGCGACCTGCCGGGTCAGCTGCGCGAGCAGCCGCACCGTGCGGCCCACGACGTCGTCGAGGTCCACGGCGCCGTCGAGGAAGTTGTGGATGGCGCGCCGCTCGGGGGTCGACAGCGGCTTGACGCCCGCCAGCCGGTCCACGAAGAGGCGGTAGCCCTTGTCGGTGGGGATCCGTCCGGCGCTGGTGTGGGGCTGGGCGATGTACCCCTCCTCTTCCAGCACCGCCATGTCGTTGCGCACGGTGGCGGGCGACACGCCCAGTCTGTGGCGCTCGGTCAGCGCCTTGGAGCCGACCGGCTCCTCCGTCCCGACGTAGTCCTGGACGATGGCGCGCAGCACCTCGAGTCTGCGTTCGCTGAGCACGCGCACACCTCCGTTCCGGCCGTTCCGGTTGCTCCGCTTTTGGCACTCGCCCTGCCCGAGTGCCAGGAATCCCCCGGCCAGTGTACGGCCGGGGCCGTCGCTCCTGGCAAGGAGGCGGACCCGCTAGCGTCTGCGCCATGGACATCGACGAAGCGGTCTGGGCGGCTCAGGGGTGGGAACGGCTCGCGGCCGGAGTGGGCCGGCGGCGGCTCCCCGGCTGGGACGCGACCACCGGACTGGTCGTGGGGGACAAGGCCGTACTGCTCTACGACACCGGCTCGACGCTCGCCGAGGGCGCCGAGATCCGGGCCCAGGCGGAGGCGATCACCGGCGGCCGGCACGTGACACACATCGCACTCGGCCACCCCCACTTCGACCACGTCCTGGGCACCGCCGCGTTCGCCGGCGCGGAGGTGTTCGGCGCGGTCGGCACGGACGAGCTCCTCGGCTCCGCCCGCACCCGCGAGGAGCTGTACGAGGACGCGGTACGCCAGGGGGTCGACGAGCGGGCCGCGGCGGAGGCGGCGGAGGCCCTGGTGGCCCCGCGCCACACGGTCACCGGCGAGTGGACCCTCGACCTCGGCGGACGCCAGGTCCTCCTGGCCAATCTGGGACCGGCCCATTCCGGCCACGACCTCGCCGTCTTCGTCCCCGGCGAACACGAGACCGTCTTCTGCGGCGACCTCGTCGAGGAGTCCGGCGAGCCCCAGGCGGGCCCCGACGCGGTCGGCGCCCGCTGGCCCGACGCCCTCGACCGCCTCCTCGCCCTCGGCGGCGAGGACGCCCGGTACGTGCCCGGCCACGGTGCCGTCGTGGACGCGGCCTTCGTCCGACGCCAGCGCGATGAACTGGCACGCCGCTTCGGGGTGTCGTAGCGTCTCCGGAACGCGCGGCCGCGCCCGGCACCTGACGCCCCCTCGGCCGCGCGGGAGACCCCGCCCGCGCACCCGGAGGACCGAACCCCTTGCGCAGCTACGACCCGGACCTGACGCCCCCGTGGAAGAAGCAGGCCCCCGCCCCCGAGGTCCCGGCCGACCCGGACCTGGTGGTCGAGGAGGTCTCCACGGGCTTCTGCGGGGCGGTGATCCGCTGCGAGGCGGGCACGGTCACTCTGGAGGACCGCTTCGGCAAACACCGCGTCTTCCCCCTCGCCCCCCGCGGCTTCCTCCTGGACGGCCACACGGTGACCCTCGTCCGCCCCGCCTCCCCCGCCCCGTCCCGCCCGGCCCGTACGGCCTCCGGTTCGATCGCCGTCCCGGGGGCACGCGCGCGTGTGGCACGGGCGAGCCGCATCTACGTCGAGGGCCGCCACGACGCCGAGCTGGTCGAACGCGTCTGGGGCGACGACCTCCGGGTCGAGGGCGTGGTCGTGGAGTACCTGGAGGGCGTCGACCACCTCCCGGCCATCGTCGCCGACTTCGCCCCGGCCCCCGACGCCCGCCTGGGCGTCCTGGTCGACCACCTGGTCCCCGGCTCCAAGGAGTCCCGCATCGCCGCCGAGGTCACCTCGGACCACGTCCTGGTGGTGGGCCACCCCTACATCGACATCTGGCAGGCGGTGAAACCGTCCGTCCTCGGCATCCGGTCCTGGCCGGAAATCCCCCGAGGCCAGGACTGGAAGACAGGCACCTGCCAAGCCCTGGGCTGGCCGTCGGACAACACGGGCGCGATCTGGCAGGCCATCCTGAAGCGCGTCGAGTCCTACAAGGACCTGGAACCGACCCTCCTGGGCCGCGTCGAGGAACTGATCGACTTCGTGACGGCGGGCTAGGCCGCGCCCAGGCTGAAGCTGCCTGAACCGCACCACGAGGACGGCGTCGCTTTAGTCCACCAGATCCCGCACCACCGCATCCGCGAGCAGCCGCCCCCGCAAGGTCAGCACGGCCCGCCCCGCGGCGTACGGCTCCGCATCGAGCAGCCCGTCGGCCAGCGCCCGCTCCGCCGCCCCGCGCCCCGCAGGCTTGAGGAGCGACAGCTCGACCCCCTCCCGGAGCCGCAGCTCCAGCAGGATCCGCTCGACCCGCCGGTCCTCCTCCGCCAGCACCTCCCGCCCGGCACCGGGCGACGTCCCGGCCCCGAGCGCCGCCGCGTACGCGCCGGGGTGCTTGACGTTCCACCACCGCACCCCGCCCACGTGCGAGTGGGCGCCGGGCCCGGCCCCCCACCAGTCCGCGCCGCGCCAGTACAGCTCGTTGTGCAGGCAGCGCCCGGCCTCGGAGGTGGCCCAGTTGGACACCTCGTACCAGGAGTAGCCGGCCGCCTCGAAGGCCGCGTCGGCGATCAGGTACCGGTCCGCGTGCACGTCGTCGTCGGTCATGGGCACCTCGCCGCGCCGGATCCGCCGCGCCAGCTGCGTACCCTCCTCGACGATCAGGGCGTACGCGCTGACGTGGTCGGGCCCGGCCCCGAGGGCCGCGTCGAGCGAGGCGCGCCAGTCGTCGTCGGACTCGCCCGGCGTCCCGTAGATCAGGTCGAGGTTGACGTGCTCGAACCCGGCCGCCCGCGCCTCCGCGACGCACTCCTCGGGCCGCCCGGGCGTATGGGTCCGGTCGAGGACCTTCAGCACGTGCGGCCGCGCGCTCTGCATGCCGAAGGAGATCCGGTTGAACCCCCCGGCCCGCAGCTCGGCGAGGTACTGCGGGTTCACGGACTCCGGGTTCGCCTCGGTCGTCACCTCGGCGTCGTCCGCGAGCCCGAACTCGTCCCGGATCGCCGCCAGCATCCGTACGAGGTCCCCGGCGGCGAGCAGCGTGGGCGTACCGCCGCCGACGAAGACCGTCCGCACCGGCCTCGGGTCGTCCCCGAGCACCTTGCGCGCGAGCCGGATCTCCTCGACGACCTGCCCCGCGTAGTTGTCCCGCGAGGCGAGCACGCCGCCGGCACCGCGCAGCTCGCTCGCGGTGTACGTGTTGAAGTCGCAGTAGCCGCACCGCGTGGCGCAGTACGGCACGTGCAGATAGAACCCGAGCGGCCGCTCCCCCGCCCCTTCCAGGGCGTGCGGGGGCAGCGCCCCGTCCTCGGGCATGGGCTCACCATCGGGCAGTACGGAAGGCATGGAACCCATTGTCCCGTACTGCCCGACCGTACGGCCCGGATGGCGGCGGCGCCCCCGGGTCCCCCCGGATCAGGCCTCGCGCGAGCCCGCGTACATGTCGTCGATGAGGTCCTTGTACTCGCGCTCGACGACCGGGCGCTTGAGCTTCAGGGACGGGGTGAGTTCCCCGTGCTCGATGTCGAGGTCGCGGGGCAGGAGGCGGAACTTCTTGATCGTCTGCCAGCGCTGGAGGCCCTCGTTGAGGCGGTCGACGTAGCCCTGGACGAGCTTGACGGTCTCCGGGGCGGCGACGACCTCGGCGTACGACTTGCCGCCCAGGCCGTGCTCGGCGGCCCAGCCGAGGAGGGCGGGCTCGTCGAGGGCGATGAGGGCGGTGCAGTAGTTCCGGTCGGCGCCGTGGACGAGGATGTTGGAGACGAAGGGGCAGACGGCCTTGAACTGGCCCTCGACCTCGGCCGGGGCGATGTACTTGCCGCCGGAGGTCTTGATGAGGTCCTTCTTGCGGTCGGTGATCCGCAGGTAGCCGTCGGCGGAGAGCTCGCCGATGTCGCCGGTGTGGAACCAGCCGTCGGCCTCCAGGACCTCGGCGGTCTTCTCGGGGAGGCCGTGGTAGCCCTCCATGATGCCGGGGCCGCGGAGCAGGATCTCGCCGTCGTCGGCGATGCGGACCTCGGTGCCGGGGAGCGGCTTGCCGACGGTGCCGGTGCGGTAGGCCTCGCCGGGGTTGACGAAGGAGGCGGCGGAGGACTCCGTCAGGCCGTATCCCTCCAGGATGTGGACGCCGGCGCCGGCGAAGAAGTAGCCGATCTCGGGGGCGAGGGCGGCGGAGCCGGAGATGCAGGCGCGCAGCCGGCCGCCGAAGGCCTCGCGGATCTTGGCGAAGACGAGGGCGTCGGCCACCTTGTGCTTGGCGGTGAGGCCGAAGGGCGCGGAGGCGGTGCCGGTGCGGCGGAAGTTGTCCTGGGTGACCTTGGCGTACTCGCGGCCGACGCCGACGGCCCACTGGAAGATCTTGTACTTGGCTCCGCCGCCGGCCCGGGCCTTGGCGGCGACGCCGTTGTAGACCTTCTCGAAGATGCGGGGGACGGCCGCCATGTAGGTCGGCTGGACCACCGGCAGGTTCTCGATGATCTTGTCGACGCGGCCGTCGACGGCGGTGACGTGGCCGACCTCGATCTGGCCGGAGGTGAGGACCTTGCCGAAGACGTGGGCGAGCGGCAGCCACAGGTACTGGACGTCGTCCCGGGTGACGAGGCCGGTGGCGGCGATCGCCTTGGCCATGTACGACCAGTTGTCGTGCGGGAGGCGGACGCCCTTGGGGCGGCCGGTGGTGCCGGAGGTGTAGATGAGGGTGGCGAGCTGCTCGCGGGTGATCGCGCCGACCCGCTCCTTGACCGCCTCGGGGTGCTTCTCCAGGTACGCGGCTCCGCGCGCCTCCAGGTCGGCGAGGGTGAGGACCCACTCCTCGGAGGTGTCGGCGCCCTCGGCGTCGACGACCACCACGTGGTGGAGGCCGGGCAGCTCGGCGCGGCGCTCGACGGCCTTGGCGAGCTGGGCGGCGTTCTCGGCGATGAGCACCTTCGACTCGGAGTCCGAGAGGATGAAGGCGGACTCCTCGGCGTTGGTCTGCGGGTAGACCGTGGTGGTGGCGGCGCCGGCGCACATCACGCCGAGGTCGGCGAGGATCCACTCGACGCGGGTGGCGGAGGCGAGGGCGACGCGCTCCTCGGGCTGGACGCCGAGGTCGATCAGGCCGGCGGCGATGGCGAAGACGCGCTGTGCGGCCTGGCCCCAGCTGAGCGACTTCCAGTCGTCGGGTCCGGTGCCGGAGGCGGCGGGCACCGGGTAGCGGTAGGCCTCCGCGTCGGGTGTGCGCTCGACCCGTTCGAGGAAGAGAGCCGCGACGGAGGGCAGCCGGTCGTCGATCTGGATCTGGTTGTCGCTCACGTCGTCCTCCGGGCGGCGGCGATGCCTGTTGGCGGTGCGGTGGTCATACAACTACGGATGTGCGGCTACGGACGCGTAACTAACTCGCGAGTAACCTGCGGGGGGCTTCAGATTAGAGCGCCGACGTCCGGCGCGTAAGGGCCTGTGGATAACGGTGGATAACGAACGGGTCCGCGCGCCGGAGGCACGCGGACCCGTTTCGTCCACGACGAGGTGGCCGATTCCTGCTACTTCTTCGACTTACCGCCGGATTCGTCGCTCGACAGGACGGCGATGAAGGCCTCCTGCGGCACCTCCACCGAGCCGACCATCTTCATGCGCTTCTTGCCTTCCTTCTGCTTCTCCAGCAGCTTCCGCTTACGGGAGATGTCACCGCCGTAGCACTTGGCGAGGACGTCCTTGCGGATGGCGCGGATGGTCTCGCGGGCGATGACCCGGGAGCCGATGGCGGCCTGGATCGGCACCTCGAAGGCCTGCCGCGGGATGAGCTCGCGCAGCTTGGCGACGAGCCGCACGCCGTACGCGTACGCGGCGTCCTTGTGGGTGACGGCGGAGAAGGCGTCGACCTTGTCGCCGTGCAGCAGGATGTCGACCTTGACCAGGCTGGAGGCCTGCTCGCCGGTGGGCTCGTAGTCGAGCGAGGCGTACCCGCGGGTCTTGGACTTCAGCTGGTCGAAGAAGTCGAAGACGATCTCGGCGAGGGGCAGGGTGTAGCGGATCTCCACCCGGTCCTCGGAGAGGTAGTCCATGCCGATCAGCGTGCCGCGACGGGTCTGGCAGAGCTCCATGATCGCGCCGATGAACTCGCTGGGCGCGAGGATCGTGGCGCGCACGACGGGCTCGTACACCTCGTCGATCTTGCCCTCGGGGAACTCGCTCGGGTTGGTGACCGTGTGCTCGCTGCCGTCCTCCATGACCACGCGGTAGACCACGTTGGGCGCGGTGGCGATGAGGTCGAGCCCGAACTCGCGCTCGAGCCGCTCACGGATCACGTCGAGGTGCAGGAGGCCGAGGAAGCCCACGCGGAAGCCGAAGCCGAGCGCGGCGGAGGTCTCCGGCTCGTAGACGAGCGCGGCGTCGTTGAGCTGCAGCTTGTCGAGGGCCTCGCGGAGGTCCGGGTACTCCGAGCCGTCCAGCGGGTAGAGACCCGAGAAGACCATCGGCTTCGGGTCCTTGTAGCCGCCGAGGGCCTCCGTGGCGCCGTTGTGCAGGGAGGTGATCGTGTCACCGACCTTGGACTGGCGGACGTCCTTCACACCGGTGATGAGGTAGCCCACCTCGCCGACGCCCAGACCGTCGGAGGGCGTCATCTCCGGAGAGGAGACGCCGATCTCCAGGAGCTCGTGGGTGGCGCCGGTCGACATCATCTTGATGCGCTCGCGCTTGTTGAGCTGCCCGTCGACGACACGGACGTACGTCACGACGCCCCGGTACGAGTCGTACACGGAGTCGAAGATCATCGCGCGGGCGGGCGCGTCGGCCACGCCGACCGGCGCCGGGATGTCCCGGACGACCCGGTCGAGCAGCGCCTCGACGCCCATGCCGGTCTTCGCGGAGACCTTGAGGACGTCCTCCGGCTGGCAGCCGATGAGGTTCGCGAGCTCGTCGGCGAACTTCTCCGGCTGGGCGGCCGGCAGGTCGATCTTGTTGAGCACGGGAACGATGGTGAGGTCGTTCTCCATCGCGAGATAGAGGTTCGCGAGGGTCTGCGCCTCGATGCCCTGGGCCGCGTCGACCAGCAGGATCGTGCCCTCACAGGCGGCCAGCGATCGCGACACCTCGTAGGTGAAGTCGACGTGCCCGGGGGTGTCGATCATGTTGAGGATGTGCGTACGCCCCTGCTCCGGCCCCTCGGTCGGGGCCCAGGGCAGCCGGACCGCCTGGGACTTGATCGTGATGCCGCGCTCACGCTCGATGTCCATCCGGTCGAGGTACTGGGCGCGCATCTGCCGCTGGTCGACCACACCGGTCAGCTGGAGCATCCGGTCGGCGAGCGTGGACTTGCCGTGGTCGATGTGCGCGATGATGCAGAAGTTGCGGATCAGAGCCGGGTCGGTACGGCTCGGCTCGGGCACGTTGGTAGGAGTCGCGGGCACGCAGGGTTCTCGTCTCGGGGCGGTGTTCGGAACGGATACGTAGCCCCCATCGTCCCATGCCCACGGCCGGGCGTCCGGTTCGGGCGCTCCACACCCCCTCGCGGCCCTCGTTTGGGCGGCCGGGAGAGCGCCTGATACCGTGGACAGCTGTGTCTCGTGTGCCCTCTCAGCTGCGTGGCACATCCTGAAGAAACATCGAACCTGTAAAGGCTCTTTCAGTGGCGAACATCAAGTCCCAGATCAAGCGGAACAAGACCAACGAGAAGGCGCGCCTGCGCAACAAGGCCGTCAAGTCGTCGCTCAAGACCGCGATCCGCAAGGCCCGTGAGGCTGTCGCCGCCGGCGACCTCGAGAAGGCCACCGTGGCCGCCCGTGCCGCCTCGCGTCAGCTCGACAAGGCTGTCTCGAAGGGTGTCATCCACAAGAACGCCGCCGCCAACAAGAAGTCGGCGCTGGCTGTCAAGGTCGGCTCCCTCCAGGGCTGAGACCGGATCTCCTGATCCAGGCTCCACCGGCCGCCGGGACCCAGCGGACCCTCTCTACCGCTCCCGCCCGGCCACCCGCCCCGTACGCGAGACGCGTTCGCCACGCGTGTACGGGACACTCCAGCATCACCCGAAAGGCCCCGCTCCCTCCTTCCCCAGGAGGGAGCGGGGCCTTTCGGCGCGTGCGCCCACGCACCCGGGTGCTGCGCCCTGGCGGCGCCGCAGCCCGGGAACGGGCGCGGCCCGGGTTCGTCGGTTGTGCCCCCGGCGGGGTTTCGGCAAGGGGTGGGGTGGGGGCTCCGGGCGGCGCGCCACGACCGGGGCGCGGCAGGCCGGCAGGCCCAGCCCATCGGTGCCCGGTGGGCGGGCGCGCGCAGCAGGCCCGCGTCGGGCGCGACGCCAGGACCCTGCGCCGCGGTACGCGTCAGGCGCCGCGGCGGGCTCTCGCGGCTCGGGCCACCGCGACGACCGCCTTCTCCAGGGCGTACTCGGGGTCGTCGCCGCCGCCCTTCACCCCCGCGTCCGCCTCCGCGACGGCCCGCAGGGCCATCGCGACGCCGTCCGGGGTCCAGCCCCGCATCTGCTGCCGCACCCGGTCGATCTTCCACGGCGGCATGCCCAGCTCGCGCGCGAGGTCGGCGGGCCGCCCGCCCCGCGCGGAGGAGAGCTTGCCGATGGCCCGCACCCCCTGCGCGAGCGCGCTCGTGATGAGCACGGGCGCGACCCCGGTCGACAGCGACCAGCGCAGCGCCTCCAGCGCCTCCGCCGCCCTCCCCTCCACGGCCCGGTCGGCGACGTTGAAGGACGAGGCCTCCGCGCGCCCGGTGTAGTACCGGCCGACGACCGCCTCGTCGATCGTCCCGTCGACATCCGCCGTCAGCTGCGCGACCGCCGAGGCCAGCTCCCGCAGGTCGCTGCCGATGGAGTCGACGAGCGCCTGGCACGCCTCGGGCGTGGCGGATCGCCCGAGCGCCCGGAACTCCTGCCGTACGAAGGTCAGCCGCTCCGCCGGCTTCGTGGTCTTGGGGCAGGCCACCTCCCGCGCCCCCGCCTTGCGCGCCGCGTCGAGGAGCCCCTTGCCCTTGGCTCCGCCCGCGTGCAGCAGGACGAGCGTGATGTCCTCGACGGGCGCGTCGAGGTACCCCTTCACGTCCTTGACGCTCTCCGCCGAGAGGTCCTGCGCGTTCCGCACGACCAGTACCTTCCGCTCGGCGAAGAGCGAGGGGCTGGTGAGCTCGGCGAGGGCCCCCGGCTGGAGCTGGTCGGGGGTGAGGTCCCGTACGTCGGTGTCGGTGTCGGCGGCCCGCGCGGCCGCCACCACCTCCCGTACGGCTCGGTCGAGGAGCAGGTCCTCCTGGCCCACGGCGAGCGTGACGGGGCCGAGGAGGTCGTCGCTGGAAGTCTTTCTGGTGGCCATCGCGTTCCAGCATCCCACGCCCCACCGACAACGGGCCGCGCGCGAGAATGACGGGGTGAGTGAACGACATGTACTGGTGCTCCCCGACCGCGACGCCGCCGAGGAGCTGTCCGCGGAGCTGTCCGACCGCTTCGGCGTGGCCGAGGAGCCGCAGCTGGTCCGCGACGCGCTGGCCGGCGAGGACGACGCCGAGGACGCGCAGTGGCTGGTGGTCGTCGAGGACCCGGACGGCCGTCTCGACCCGGCCGCGCTGGACGACTTCGCCGCCGAGTACGAGGGCTGGCTGGAGGCCCCGTAACCCGCCCTCGGCCCCCCGCCCCACCCCACAGCCCCGCCCCGCCCGTCAGCCCCGGCCGACCGCCTTCGGCACGATCTGCACGTCGAGGTCGATCGCGATGCTGGAGCCGACCGCCGCGATCCCGCGCGCGAGCAGCGTCTGCCAGGTGAGGGTGAAGTCCTCGCGGTGCAGTTCGGCGGTGGCCCGGCAGGCACCCCGGGTCTCGCCCTCCAGGCCGCTGCCGAGCCCGAGGTACTGGGTGTCCAGCGTGACGGTGCGGTTCACGCCGTGGAGGCTGAGCGCGCCCGTGACGCTCCAGCGGGTGCCGCCGCGGTGGGTGAAGCGTTCGCTGAAGAACTCGATGGTCGGGTGGACGCCGATGTCCAGGAAGTCGCCGGAGCGCAGGTGGTCGTCGCGCATCTGCACCCCGGTGTCGATCGAGGCCGCGTCGATGACGACGTGCATCGCCGACTGCTCCATGCGCTCGGCGATCCGTATCGCGCCGGCGAAGCTGTTGAACCGCCCGTGGATCCGCGCGAGCCCGATGTGCCGGGCGGTGAAACCGATCTGGGAGTGCGTGGGGTCGATCTCCCAGTCGCCGGGTTCGGGCAGCGGCGGCTGCGGGGCGACCTGGAGCAGGACGTCCCCGAGGTCCGCGTGGACGCCCTGGCCGATCACGGCGGTGGCGTGGTGCGGCGTGTACCCGTCGGAGGTGACGGCGAGCCGGTATTCCCCGGCCGGCACGGTGGCGAGGAGGGTGCCGTACGGGTCGGTCTCCCCGCCGAGCACCTTGCGGCCGGCCGCGTCCGTCAGCGCGAACCCGGCCTGCCGCAGCGGCTCGTGCACGGGGTCGAGGACCCGGCAGCTGAGGACTCCCGCCGAGGCCGGTACGGCGTACCCGGCGAGCGCGCCGCCGCCCCGGCCGCTACCACCGTTCCCCCGCTTCCCGAAGAGGCCACCGAACATTCTTCACGCACCCCCGTGCGACTCGTTCACTATGCAACGAGTTCACATTCGATCACCCATGCGGCGTTCGAGGCAAACGCGGCCTTGCTACCGACCAGTCCGAATTACGACTTCCGCTCGCCTTCCTCCCCCGCCGCCGGCGGCGCGGCGGGCAGCGTGTCGAGCGCGATCCCGAACAGCTCCCGGTACGCCTCCCGCAGCTCCTCGTCCGTCCCGAGCTCCCGCTCCGTGCGCTCCCCGGCCACGGTCCGGTACAGCTTCCGGCCGCCGATGCTGGCCCGGCCGTCCTCGGTGAGCAGCGAGCAGATCACCCCGCGGGTGAAGTGCGACTCGGGCGAGGTCCGGTGGTACCAGGCACCGGCCTCGAAGTCCGCGAGCACCCGCGGCCGCGACTCCAGCCGGTACCGCGGCGTGCCGTCCCGCACCACGTCGAGGTCCCCATCCGTCCCCGGTACGTCCCGGATCACGAAGACACCGGCGGCGTCGGCCTGCTCCCCGCGCTCGTCGAAGGCGAGCGGAAGGTGACTGTGGTCCCCGAAGCCCACGTCGGCCAGCCAGCGCCCTCCGTCCGCGTCCTCCACGAGCAGCGCCATGTGGTCGTACGGGATGCCCACCCGCCCGTCCGGGCCGAGGACCCGCGCCTGGAGCAGCTCGGCCCGGTAGCCGAGCGCCCGGAGCAGCGCGGCGAACGCGGTGTTCAGCTCGTAACAGAACCCGCCCCGCCGGGCCACGACCACCTTGTCGACGAGCGCCTTCTCGTCGAGGACGATGTCCTCCCCGAGGTGGATCGAGAGGTTCTCGAAGGGCACGGCCAGCAGATGCCTCAGGTGCAGCTCCCGCAGCGCCCCGGCGTCCGCCCGCCCGGGCCATGCGGCCCCGATGCGCTCCAGGTAGTGCTCCACGGCCGCGTCCGGCAGTCCCCCGGGCTTTCCATGATCAGTCATGGGGGCAGTCTGCCGGTTCACCGCCGTCACGAGGTGGCGGCGGCCGATTCCCGCTCCTGGGTCGGCAGTTCGCGCATGCGCGCCAGGGGCGAGGGCAGCAGCCACAGGACCGCGAAGACGCCGCCCACCGTGGCGATCCAGAGGGTGGGCCGGAGGCCGAGCGCGGTGCCCAGCACGCCTCCGGCGAGCGCTCCGAGGGGACGGAATCCGTGGTTGAGGGTGCGGAAGGCTCCCATGACCCTGGCGCGCATGGTCTCGGGGATGAGCGCCATCTGGAAGGAGCCGGCGGCCACGTCGACGATCATCACGCCGACGCAGGACAGGAATTCGGCGGCGAACAGCACGCCCACGACGAGCGGCGGCGGTCCGTCCGCCGCGGGTATGAGGACCAGCGGCAGGGTGAAGCCGAGGAAGCCGGCGACGATGGAGCCGCCGATGCCGAGCCGGCGGACGACCGCCCCGCTCCACATCGCCCCGAGCAGACCGCCGACGGCTCCGGCGCCGAGCACCAGGCCGAGCAGGCCCGCGCCGAGACCGAGGTCCTGGGTCGCGTAGAGCACGAAGAGGGTGTGGAACATGTAGTTGAAGAACTGGACGGTGCCGGAGGCGGAGAAGAGCGCCCGCATCGACGGCTCGCGCAGCACCCACCGCATCCCCTCCGTGAAGTGCCCCTTGGCCACGGCGGCCGGGGCGGCCTCGGCCGGCCGGATCCTCGCCAGGTATCCCGCCGACGTCAGGTAGGTGAGGGCGTCCGCGAGCAGCGCCACGGGAGCGGTCAGCACCTGGACGAGGACGCCGCCGATGCTGGGCCCGGCCAGCCAGGCCATCGAACGGCTGCCGTTCACCAGCGAGTTGGCTTCCACATAGCGGTCGGCCGGGACGAGGGACGCGAACAGTGTGGAGTTGCAGACCTCGAAGAGCACCGACAGCGCGCCCACCCCGAAGGCGACGAGGTAGAGCTGGCCGAGCGTCAGCAGGTCGAGGGCGTAGGCGACGGGCAGGGTGAGCAGCAGCGCGGCCCGCCCCAGGTCCGTGGCGATCATGATCCGGCGGCGGTCGGCCCGCCGGTCGGCCCAGGCCCCGAAGGGCAGGTTGAGCAGCAGGGCCGGGAGGAGTTCGAGGGTCTTGAGCCAGCCCATCTGGGCGGCGTCGGCCCCGAGCACGAGCACGGCGGTGAGCGGCAGAGCCATCAGGGAGATCTGGTCCCCGACGAGCGAGACGGTCTGCCCCGTCCAGTAGCGGCGGAAGGTCCGCTCGCGCAGCAGCGCCGGAACCCGTGCGGTGAGGCCCATCCTCGTCACTCCTCGTCTTCGTCGGTGTCGGGGTCCAGGTAGGCGATCTTCAGGAAGCTGACGGCCCGCGCGCCCGCGGGCCGGACGGCCGGGTCGTCCTCACGGTCGAGGTAGACCCTGAGCAGGTCGTCGATCCGCTCGCCGAGGGTGCGCAGCTCGTCGGGGGTGACGTACACGAGGGCGTCCCCGAACAGTTCGGCCTCCCGCCACTCCTTCGTGACGCCCGTCCGGCTCTCCAGGACCTGGGCGAACCGTCCGAAGTAGCGCTCGGCGACGGCCACGTTGAGCTCGTCGGTCGCCTGCGCGACCGAGGGGTCCTCGCTGTAGCCGGGCCACTCGGTGTACCGGGCGGTGGCCCGCCAGGGCTTCTCCCTGCCGCGCCCGCCCGGCGCCTCCTCCACGAGCCCGTACTTGGCGAGTATCCGCAGGTGGTACGAGCAGCTGGCCACCGATTCGCCGGTCAGTTCGGCGGCCCGGGTGGCGGTGAACGGCCCGTGTCGGCGCAGCAGCCCGACCAGGGTCATCCGCAGGGGGTGGGCGTAGGCCCGCAGCGCCCGGGGGTCGGTCAGCCTGACGCTGTGGCGCTTCTCGCCCTCGGGGTGCGAGGCACTGTTCTCCGTCATGATGTAAAGCTATCTATAGAAAGACTCCTTTACAAGGATTGCTTTACAAGCGTTTCTTTACAAGCGGGGCGTTCCCCGGGGGTCACCAGCCGCGCGCCACCGCCACCAGCCCCCTCCCCGCACCCGTCACCGCGATCGCCCCGTCCCGGTCCGTCCGCAGCACCCGCGCCCCGCCCGCCCGCAACGCCGCCAGCGTCCGGGGCGACGGATGCCCGTACGGGTTGTCCCTGCCGGCGGACACCAGAGCCAGCCGTGGCCGCACCGCACCGGTCAGCCCCGGGTCCTGGTGCGCGGACCCGTGATGGGCGACCTTCAGCACGTCCACCGCCCCGAGCTCCGGATGCGCCCGCCACAGGGCCCGCTGCGCCGGCGGCTCCAGATCACCGAGCAGCAGCACACTCACCCCGCCCTGCCCCCGGACCAGCAGCGTGACGCTGGCGTCGTTCGGCCCGCCGTCCGGCGGCGCCGGCCCGGCCGGCGGCCACAGCACCCGCCACTCCAGCGCCCCGACCCGCCGCTGCTCCCCCGGCTCCGCCCGCACCACCGGCACCCCGGCGGCACTCGCCTCCCTCCGTACGAACTCCGCCTGCCCGGGCGGCTCTTCCAGCCCCGTGGTCTGGATCGCCCCGACCCTCCGCCCCTTCAACACCCCCGGAAGCCCGGCCACATGGTCGGCGTGGAAGTGCGTAAGGACCAGCAACGGCACCTGCCTCACCTCCAGTTCACGCAGGCAGCGGTCCACGGCCACCGGATCGGGCCCCGCGTCCACCACCACCCCCGCGCCCTCGCCGGCCGCGAGCACCGTGGCGTCCCCCTGACCGACCTGGCACATCGCGAACACCCAGCCCGGCGGCGGCCAGCCGCTGACCCAGCGCACCAGCGGCACCGGACGGGCCACCACGAGCACCAGCAGCACGACCACCCCGACCACCGGCCACGTCCGGTGCCGCAGCCGCCGCACCCCGGCCACCACCGCGACCGTCACCAGCGCGAGCGCCGCCCCTCCCCACCAGCCGCCGGGCCACGCCACCTCGGCACCCGGCAGCGCCGCGCCCGTCCTCGCCACCCGGGCGATCCACCCGGCCGGCCACCCCGCCACCCATGCCAGGCCCTCCGCCCCCGCCGCCCACACCGGCGCCACCGCGAGCGCCCCGAAACCGAACACCGTCGCGAGCGCCACCGCCGGCTCCGCGAGGAGGTTCGCCGGAATCGCCACCAGACTCATCCGAGCCGCGAAGACCACCACGACCGGCGCACTCACCGCCTGCGCCGCCAGCGCGGCGGCCAGCGCCTCCGCGAGCCGCCCCGGCACCCCGCGCCGCCGCAGCGCCTCGCTCCACCCCGGCGCCACCACGAGCAGCGCCCCGGTCGCGAGCACGGACAGCAGGAACCCGTAACTCCGCGCCAGCCAGGGGTCGTACAGCACCAGGACCAGCACCACCGCCGCCAGCGCCGGGATCAGCGACCTCCTCCGCCCGGTGGCGATCGCGAGCAGCGCGACCAGACCGCAGGCCGCCGCCCGCAGCACGCTCGGATCAGGCCGGCACACGACCACGAACGCCACCGTCAGCCCCGCCCCCGCCAGCGCGGTGCCACGCAGCGAGAGCCCGATCCGCGGAGCCAGCCCGCCCCGCTCCACCTGCCGCGCCCGCCCCGGACGTCCGACGAGCAGGAGCAGCACGATCGACAGGTTGCTCCCCGAGACCGCCAGCAAATGCGTGAGATCCGTGGCCTCGAAGGCGTCCCGCAGCTCCGTGCCGATCCGCGAGGTGTCCCCGACGACCAGGCCCGGAAGCAGCGCCCGCGCGTCCGGCGCCAACCCGTCGGTCGCCATGCGCAGCCCGGCCCGCAGCTCGCCGGCCGTCCGCTGCGGCGCGCTCGGCGGCGCCACGACCCGCGGCGGCCCGGCCCCGGCCTTCAGCACGGCCGCGTACGGATCCCCAGGGTCCCTGGGCGGCGCGAAGCGGGCACCGACCCGCAGCCGCGTGGACGGCAGCAACCGCAGCCAGGCGTCCCGCCCCTCCCCCGGAGGCACGATCAGCAGCACCGGCGCCCGGGTCCGCACGACCGTCCCGTCCGTCCGCTCCACCCGGACCACCTCGGCATCCATCACCACCGACACCGGCACCATCGCCCGCCCGCTCACCCGAGGCCGGGTGAGCCGAGGATCCGAGGTGACCGTCACCTCCGCCCAGGCCCGCCCGTACTCCCCCGCCAGGACCGGAACCGGCCCCCTCCTCAGGTCCGCCGCGTGCAGCCCCGCCGAAGCGGCTCCCGCCGCGGCGCACAGCAACACCCCCGCCCACGCCGTCGCCCGCAGCCGCCACCCCGGCGACCCACCGCCCCGGCCTCCTCCTCCCGGGCCGACCCCCACGGCGGGATCCCGCCCCCTGGTCAACCACCGCGCCACCGCCGGGATCAGCGACGCCGCCGCTCCGGCCAGGCAGAACCCCACACCGGCCACCACCCACCAGCCCGCCACCCCCAGCGCCGCCGCGGCCGCCGCCCACGCGGCCAGCGCCGGCGGAACGAGCCGCAGATCGGCCGGCTCCTCCTTCCACCCCTCCTCGTCCCGCGTCACGGCCGCACCAACGGCTGAAGGTCCGCGAAGCGCCGCTCGCCGATCCCGTCGACCTCGCGCAACTCCTCGACCGAGCGGAAACCGCCCCGCTCCGTCCGGTGGTCGACGATCCGCCGCGCCAGCACGGGCCCCACGCCCGGCAGCCCGTCGAACTGCTCGGCCGTCGCCGTGTTGAGACTCAACGGCACCCCGCTCCCGCCCGCCCCCACACCCGATACCGCGCCCGGTGCCGCACCTCCCCCGGCCGGCACTCCGGGCACCCCGACGAGCACCTGCTCGCCGTCGAAGAGGACCCTGGCCCGGTTCAGCCCCGTCAGATCCGCCCCCGCCCGCACACCCCCCGCGGCCCGCAGCGCGTCCGCCACCCGCGACCCGGCCGGCAACGTCAGCACCCCCGGCCTGCGCACCTTCCCTCCCACGTCGACGACGACCTCCCCAGCGGCCGCACCACCCCCCGAACCAGGCACCGTTGAAGCCAACGCCCGCGCCGACGCCGACGCCGACGCCGGCGCGGGCGAAGCCGCCACCGGCGCGACCCTCACGAGCTCCGGCGCCCGCACCTGCTCCGGCCGCCCCGCCCAGAAGAATCCGCCCGCCGCGCAGGCCGCCACCACGAGGACCACGGCGAGCGCCGCCAACGACCTCGGCTCAAGCCCGCACCGTGTCTGCACCCACAGCGGCAGCCGCTCCCGCACTGCCGCCCGCCACCGCCGCTTCCCCACGGCCTCGACCACAGGCTCCTCGACCACCATCGGCTCCACGACCGGCGCTGGTGACGGGGGTGAATGCGGAGGTGGAGGTGGAGGTGGAGGTGGAGACGGGGGCGAAGGCGGAGGCGGAGACAGAGGCGGCGGAAAGAGTGCGTCCCCCCGCACACGGGCCCGCCGCCGCGCCCGCCCGGGCGGAGCACCCCGCCGAGGCCCCACGGGCGCGGGCCCGACCCGGGAGGAACGCGAAGAGCGAGAAGAGGTCGAAGACGAATCGGAGAACGAAGAAACAGCCGTACGAAGATCCATGCCTGCGACGGTAGGGTCCGCCGCAGCGCCGTGCCGTCGCCCGCCGACTTCCGTGGACAGCGACGACCCTGTGGACAACTCCCTCACCCACAAGGGTGAAAGAGCCCCGCTCAGCGGGGTGAGACGACCACCGCGAGCAGCCCCGGCCCGGTGTGCGCGCCGATCACCGCGCCGACCTCGCTGACGTGCAGCTCCCCGATCCCGGGGACGCGGGCCCGCAGGCGTTCGGCCAGCGCGTCGGCCCGCTCGGGCGCTGAGAGGTGGTGCACGGCGATGTCGACGGGCCCGGAGCCGGCCTGCTCGACGGCCAGCTCCTCCAGCCTCGCGATCGCCTTGGACGCGGTCCGCACCTTCTCCCGCAGCTCGATGCGGCCGCCGTCGAGTTCGAGGAGCGGCTTCACCGCGAGGGCGGAGCCGAGCAGCGCCTGCGCGGTCCCGATCCGCCCGCCCCGGCGCAGATAGTCCAGCGTGTCGACGTAGAAGTAGGCGGAGGTGTCCCCGGCGCGCTTCTCGGCCGCCGCGACCGCCTCCTCCAGCGAGCCCCCACCCTCCACGACCTCCGCCGCCGCGAGCGCGCAGAAGCCGAGGGCCATGCCGATCATGCGCGTGTCCACGACCCGTACGGGGACGGGCGCGTCCTTCGCCGCGAGCACGGCCGCGTCGTAGGTGCCGGAGACCTCGGCGGAGAGGTGGAGCGAGACGATCCCGCGCGCACCCGCCTCCGCGGCCTCGCGGTAGGCGGCGGCGAAGACCTCGGGGCTGGGCCGGGAGGTGGTGACGGGCCGCCGCTTCTGCAGTGCCTCGGCGAGCGATCTGGCCGAGATCTCGGTGCCCTCCAGGAGGGCGCGGTCGCCGATGACGACGGTCAGCGGGACCGCGGTGATGGCGTGCCGCTCCATCGTCTGGGGTGGCAGGTAGGCCGTTGAATCGGTGACGATCGCGACATGCCGGGACATGAGCGGGAGGTTACCCGCCGCGACCGCCGCTCGGCAGCCCGGCCCCGGTCACAGCCGCTCCCGCGATCGCGTGGACCGTCCGGTCCCCTCTGCCGGCGGTCAGCCCGCGGACTCCGGCCGCGCCGTCTTCTCCCACGGGTAGGCGGTCGTCCGCGGGTCGGGCGCCGTGATCGCCTGCGGCGTCTCCCCGACCTGCGGCTGCGGCTGCGGCTGCGGCTGCGGCTGCGGCGACGTCTGCCCAGACGTCCCGGGGGCCGACTCGTACCAGGCCGTCTGCGCGGCCTCCGGTCCGGCGGTCTCCCGGTCGACGGCGGTCCAGTGGCGCAGCGCGCCCGTCTCCACGTCGATCTGGGCGCTCAGCGTCTCCAGGTCGTCCTCGGCGAACCGGCGGGCCCGGTCGTGGGCGGCCTGTCGCAGCGCGTCGGCCGAGCCGGTGATCCGCTCGGTCCGCTCGGTCAGGGCGGGCAGCTGCCCGGCCACGTACGCCTTGTCGGGCTCCCGCTCCAGCCGCTTGAGGTCCTCGTCCAGCTCGCGACCGTGCGCGCTGAGCCGGGCGAAGAGGTCGAGCGACTCCCGCAGCGAGGCGTCCTCGACGGCCCCGGCCTGGAGCGCGTCCTGGGTGGCGCGCATCGAGGTGCGCAGCGCGAGCCGCAGCTTCGCCAGCTCGGCGGCGACGCCGATCTGTCCGAAGCTCTTGGCCCGCAGCGTGGTGTCCTCGACGGTGCGTCTGGCCTGGTCGAGGGTCCGGTCGACGCCGCGCTTGGCGGCCTTGGCCACCTTCACCGTGGCGTAGACCCCGAGCGCCACGAACGAGAGGAAGAGCAGCGCCAGGATCGTGACAATCGTGGCTTCCATGTGCGTGGCTCCTCAGGCTCCGACGGCGTCCCACAACTGTGGTTCTTCCACGGTAAACGGAACGGGCAGGCGGAGGGTTCCATCGGAACCCCCAACCTGCCCGTAGGGGAAACCCCTAGTCCCGTCGCGGCACTCAGGCCACGATGTTCACCAGCTTCGGCGCGCGCACGATCACCTTGCGGATCTCGGCGCCGCCGAGGGCCGAGACGACGTGCGGGTCGGCCAGCGCCAGCGCCTCCAGCTCGGCGTCGGCGATGGACGGCGGGACCTCCAGGCGGGCCTTGACCTTGCCCTTGATCTGCACGACGCAGGTCACGGTCTCGTCGACCAGGTACGCCGGGTCGGCGACCGGGAAGTCCTGGTGGACGACCGAGTCGGTGTGACCGAGGCGGCGCCACAGCTCCTCGGCGATGTGCGGGGCGAGCGGGGCGACCAGCAGCACCAGCTGCTCGGCGACCGGGCGGGAGACCGCGCCGCCGGCCTTGGTCAGGTGGTTGTTCAGCTCGGTGATCTTGGCGATGGCCGTGTTGAAGCGCATCGCGGCCATGTCCTGCGCGACGCCGTCGACGGCCTTGTGCAGGGCGCGCAGCGTGTCCTCGTCGGGCGCGGTGTCGACGACGGTGACCTCGCCGGTCGCCTCGTCGACGATGTTGCGCCACAGCCGCTGCAGCAGCCGGTACTGGCCGACGACGGCGCGGGTGTCCCACGGGCGGGAGACGTCCAGCGGGCCCATCGCCATCTCGTACAGGCGCAGGGTGTCGGCGCCGTACTCGACGCAGATCTCGTCCGGCGTGACGGCGTTCTTCAGGGACTTGCCCATCTTGCCGAGGACGCGGCTGACCTTCTCGCCCTCGTACCAGTAGGCGCCGTCGCGCTCCTCGACCTCGGCGGCCGGCACGGCGATGCCGCGGGCGTCGCGGTAGACGAAGGCCTGGATCATGCCCTGGTTGTAGAGCTTGTGGAAGGGCTCGGCCGAGGAGATGTGACCCAGGTCGAAGAGGATCTTCGACCAGAAGCGGGCGTACAGCAGGTGGAGCACGGCGTGCTCGGCGCCGCCGACGTACAGGTCGACGCCGCCGGTGGGCATGGACTCGCGCGGACCCATCCAGTACTGCTCGATGGCCGGGTCGACCAGCTTCTGGTCGTTGTGCGGGTCGAGGTAGCGCAGCTCGTACCAGCAGGAACCGGCCCAGTTGGGCATGGTGTTGGTCTCGCGGCGGTACTTCTTCGGCCCGTCGCCCAGGTCGAGGGTGACGTCGACCCACTCCTCGTTGCGGGAGAGCGGGGTCTCGGGCCGGGTGTCGGCGTCCTCCGGGTCGAAGGTCCGCGGCGAGTAGTCCTCGACCTCGGGCAGCTCCAGCGGGAGCATCGACTCGGGCAGCGCGTGGGCGACGCCGTCCTCGTCGTAGACGATCGGGAAGGGCTCGCCCCAGTACCGCTGGCGGCTGAACAGCCAGTCGCGGAGGCGGAAGTTGACGGTGCCCTCGCCGATGCCGCGGTCGGCCAGCCAGGCGGTGATCTTCGCCTTGGCGTCGACGACGCCCAGGCCGTCCAGGGAGATCTCGTCGTTGGCGGAGTTGACCAGCTTCGCTTCGTACGAGCCGAAGGCGTCGTCCCAGGTGGACGGGTCGGTGCCGCGGTCGTCGTTGGGCTCGACGACGCAGCGCATCGGCAGCTCGAAGGCGCGCGCGAAGGCGAAGTCGCGGGCGTCGTGGGCGGGGACGGCCATGATGGCGCCGGTGCCGTAGCCCATGAGGACGTAGTCGGCGATGAAGACGGGGACCTGCTGGCCGCTGACCGGGTTGGTCGCGTACGCGCCGGTGAAGACGCCGGTCTTCTCCTTGGCGTCGGCCTGCCGCTCGACGTCGGACTTGGAGGCGGCCTGCTTGCGGTAGGCGTCGACGGCCTCGGCCGGGGTGGCGTGGCCGCCGGTCCACACGTCGTGGGTGCCCTCGGGCCACTCGGCCGGGACGATCTTCTCGACCAGGTCGTGCTCGGGGGCCAGGACCATGTAGGTGGCGCCGAAGAGGGTGTCCTGGCGGGTGGTGAAGACGGTGATGGCGCCGGTGTCGCCGACCTGGAAGTCGACGCGGGCGCCTTCGGAGCGGCCGATCCAGTTGCGCTGCTGCAGCTTGATGGCCTCGGGCCAGTCCAGGCCGTCGAGGTCGTCCAGCAGACGGTCCGCGTAGGCGGTGATGCGCATGTTCCACTGGCGCAGCTTGGACTTGAAGACGGGGAAGTTGCCGCGCTCGGAGCGGCCGTCGGCGGTGACCTCCTCGTTGGCGAGGACGGTGCCCAGGCCGGGGCACCAGTTGACCGGTGCCTCGGAGGCGTACGCCAGGCGGTACTCGCCCAGGACGTCGGCACGCTCGGCGGCGGACAGCTCGGCCCACGCGCGCGTGGAGCCGGGGACCTCACGGGTGCCGTTCTCGAACTGCTCGATCAGCTCGGCGATCGGGCGTGCCTTGGCGGCCTCGGTGTCGTACCAGGAGTTGTAGATCTGCAGGAAGATCCACTGGGTCCACTTGTAGTACTCGGGGTCGATCGTGGCGAACGACCGGCGCTTGTCGTGGCCCAGGCCCAGCCGGCGCAGCTGGAGCTTCATGTTCTCCATGTTGGCCTCGGTGGACACGCGCGGGTGCGTGCCGGTCTGCACGGCGTACTGCTCGGCGGGCAGGCCGAAGGCGTCGAAGCCGAGGGTGTGGAGCACGTTGTGGCCGGTCATGCGCGCGTGGCGGGCGAAGACGTCCGTGGCGATGTAGCCGAGCGGGTGGCCGACGTGGAGGCCCGCACCGGAGGGGTACGGGAACATGTCCATGATGAACTTCTTGGGGCGGGCGGCGACCTCGGGGTCGCCCGCCAGGTCACCGGAGGGGTTCGGCGCCTCGTAGGTGCCCTCGGCGTCCCAGACGTCCTGCCAGCGTGCCTCGATGTCGGCGGCCATGGCCGCCGTATAGCGATGCGGGGCCGCCGTCTCGGCGGCCGTGTTGATCTCGGTCATGGTCCTAGAAGCTCCATCGATCGTCTCTGCCCACTGCCACGAACTGCAACGAAATGAAAAATCCCCTCGCACAGGAGGGGACGCCGCGCCGACTCCGACGGGGTGTCTTCCGCCCGTCGGGACTGGTCAGCGCGGCTCGATAAGCAGGAGGCGTACGGCACGCATGGCGCCAGGGTACCGCAGCGCTCACACGGGCCGCATCGATATCCACAGGCCGGTCGGGAACGACGAAGCGGGCCATCCGATCCGGATGACCCGCTTCTTCCTTGTGGAGCTAAGGAGAATTGAACTCCTGACCTCCTGCATGCCATGCAGGCGCTCTACCAACTGAGCTATAGCCCCTCATATGCGGCGTTCAGCTTACCGCAGAAGTGCGGAGAGCCATCCGGAATGGATGGCCCATCTGCCTTCTGTGGAGCTAAGGAGAATTGAACTCCTGACCTCCTGCATGCCATGCAGGCGCTCTACCAACTGAGCTATAGCCCCTCGTGATCGTCCGCCCGGCTCCCTCTCGGGTCTTCCTCGCGGCGACGGACAGAACAGTAACCGGCCGCCGGGCAGAACTCCAAATCCGTTTCCCGGGCACTGTCGGAGGCTCCGGGTAGGGTCGCCCCCTGTGTCCCCCTCCGTGTCCCCCTCCACTCCTTCCCCGTCCCGCGCCCGGCCGTGGCCCCTGGTCGCCGCCGCGGCGGCGTGCCTGATCTCGTTCGCGGCCTTCTGGGTGGCGCAGCGCGTCGCCCACGTGAACATGCTCGACGTCATGGTCTACCGGGCCGAGGCCGAGACCCTGCGGGCCGGCGGTGACCTGTACGCGATGCGCGCCACCTCGGCGAACCTGGCGATGACCTATCCGCCGTTCGCCGCCGTGCTGTTCCTGCCGCTGACCCTGGTGGGCGTCCCGCTGATGCGGACGCTGTCCACGGCGGGGAACCTGCTTCTCGTGGTGGCGCTGGTGCGGCTCTCGCTCCAGCTGGTCCGCCCGGTGCTCGCCTCGCCCGCGCGGCGGGCCGATCTGTGGCGTACGACCCTGTGGGTCGCGGCGGTCGTGGTCTGGTGCGAACCGGTGTGGACGACCCTCCGGTACGGGCAGATCAACCTGCTGGTCGCGGTGGCCGTGCTGTGGGACTTCACCCGCCGCGAGGGCAGCCGCTGGGCGGGCCTGGGGATCGGCCTGGCGACCGCGGTGAAACTCACACCGGGCCTCTTCGTGGTGCTGCTCCTCGTCGCCGGGCTGCTGCTGTGGCGGCGGGACCGGGGGATGAACCAGTGGCTGCGCACCGCGCTGACCGCGACCGGGGTCTTCCTGGTCACGACCCTGGCCATGGCGGTGGCGCTGCCGGCGGACTCGAAGACGTTCTGGACGCGCACGCTGTTCGAGACGGGCCGGGTCGGGCACGCCGAGGAGACCGCGAACCAGTCCCTCAGCGGGGTCCTCGCCCGGCTGATGCACACGGACGCGCCCGGGCTGTGGTGGCTGGCGGCGGCGGTCCTGCTGGGCGGCGCGGCGATGGCGCTCGCGGTGCGGGCGGCGGTGCGCGGCGACAGGGCGGTGGCCGTGGTCGTCACCGCCTTCACGGCGCTGATGGTCTCGCCGATCTCCTGGTCCCACCACTGGGTCTGGTGCGTGCCGCTGCTGATCCTGCTGTACGACCGCACGCGCGCGTGGGGTGCGACGGGCGCGGTGGCCCTGGCCTTCGCCTCGTTCGCCCTGTGGTGGGTGCCGCACGACCCGGGCCGCCCCGAACTCGACCAGAACGCGGGTCAGATGCTGCTGTCGGCGGTCTACCCGCTGACGGCCCTGGCGGTCTTCGCCGGGTACGCGCTGACGGTGCGCGGGTCCCGGCCGACGGCGGACCCGGAGGTTCCCCGGCAGCGGGTGGCGCTCCGGGAGCGTCAGGCCGTGGCGAAGGAGTAGAACCGCTTGAGGGTGCAGTGCTCGTCGAGGAGCCGGCCGTAGATCGGCTCCCCTTCGAGCTCGCGGTAGGTCTCGATGGGGTCGCCCTTTATGATCAGCGCCCGCGCGCACTCCTCGCACCAGTACTGGTACTCGGGGTTGACGGGGTCCATGTCCCGCACGATGGGCGTACCGCTGCCGCACCAGTCGCACTTCCGCCTGTGCGCACCCAAAGGCCACCCTCCCGTCCGGACCTGATCCCCCTCCGGCCGTCCGATTCTGCCATGGCCGGGCGGCCCTCAGAAGTGACAAAACGACAGATCCCGCCCCCCTGCTGGGGAACGGGATCCGGTGACTGTGGAGCTAAGGAGAATTGAACTCCTGACCTCCTGCATGCCATGCAGGCGCTCTACCAACTGAGCTATAGCCCCTCGCGCTCTCGGCGCTCAGCGCCGCGAACAAGAAGAACTTTAGCCTGTGACCTGCCGGAAAGTGAAATCCGGGCTGCCACGGGGCCCTGAGGCCCGGTCCGGGACGTCAGGTGTCGTCGCCGAGGACCGGCTCGGGCAGCGAGCCGGCGTTGTGCTCCAGGAGGCGCCAGCCGCGCGCGCCCTGGCCGAGGACGGACCAGGAGCAGTTCGAGAGGCCGCCCAGGCCCTCCCAGTGGTGCGGCTCCAGGCCGAGGAGCCGGCCGATGGCGGTGCGGATGGTGCCGCCGTGGCTGACCACGACCAGGGTGCCGTCCGCCGGGAGCTTGTCGGCGTGCTCCAGGATCACCGGGGCGGCCCGGTCGGCCACCTCGGTCTCCAGCTCGCCGCCGCCGCGGCGCACCGGCTCGCCGCGCTTCCACGCGGCGTACTGCTCGCCGAACCGCCCGACGATCTCCTCGTGCGTGAGGCCCTGCCACTCCCCCGCGTACGTCTCGCGCAGCGCGGCGTCGTGGGCGACCGGGAGTCCGGTGAGCGAGGCCAGCTCGGCGGCGGTGGCCGCCGTCCGCTTCAGGTCGGAGGCGACGATCGCGTCGGGGCGGAGGGCGGCGAGCAGCCGGGCGGCGCGGCGGGCCTGGTGGACGCCGGCCTCGGTGAGCTCGATGTCGGTCGAGCCCTGGAAGCGGCGCTCCAGGTTCCAGGAGGTCTGGCCGTGGCGCCACAGGACGATGCGGCGGCCGGTGCCGCCCTTGGCGGTGCTCAGCTCAGCTCACCGTCCGCCCTGTCGAGGTCGGCGCCGGTGAGGGCGGCGTGCTCGGCGGCCTTGCCGCGGGTCTTGACGGCGTCCTCGGGCAGGGGCAGCTCGGGGCAGTCCTTCCACAGCCGCTCGAGGGCGTAGAAGACCCGCTCCTCGCTGTGCTGCACGTGGACGACGATGTCGACGTAGTCGAGGAGGATCCAGCGGGCGTCGCGGTCGCCCTCGCGGCGGACCGGCTTGGCGCCGAGTTCCTTCTGGAGCCGCTCCTCGATCTCCTCGGCGATCGACTTGACCTGGCGGTCGTTGGGCGCGGAGGCGAGCAGGAAGGCGTCGGTGATCGACAGCACGTCGCTGACGTCGTACGCGATGATGTCGTGAGCGAGCCGGTCGGCCGCCGCCTGGGCGGCGGCGTTGACGAGCTCGATGGAGCGATCCGTGGCGGTCACAAGCAGGCTTTCGTCGGCGGTCGAGTACCCCTCCAGGGTCTCACGGACCGCCGACGACCCCGCAAACGATTACGAGGCGCCCGGAATCTCGTAGTCCCGGCCGAGGACGACGGTGATGGCGGCGTTGCCCGCGGGCTTGCCCTTGACGACCGATCCGGCCGGCAGTCCGAGGGTCTTGGCGACCTCGGCCGCGGTGGCCTTCTGGGCGTCGTCGCCGTAGACGACCTGGGACTTCGCCCGGCCGTCGGTCTTGCTGCCGCCGACGAACGCGTAGCCGCCGTTGATCAGCGCGACCTTGGCCGCCTCGACGGCGTCCTCGCCGGTGGCGTCCTTGACCGAGACCCGCGGCACCCCGCCGGCCTCGACGGCGGTGACCTTGCCGCCGAGGATGTCCTTGACGACGCTGTCGCCGGTGCCCTCGGCGAGCGTCCCGTCCTCGCCCACGGGGAGGAGCGCCGTCTTGTAGGCGCCGGTCTTGGCGTGGTCGGCGAGCTTGGCGAGGGAGGCGCCGAGGTCCTTCTCGGGGAGGGAGGGGTCGGCGATCTGCTGGAGGAACTCGATGGCCGAGGTGGCGTTGGCGGGGTCGCTGGGCATCTTGCGCAGCATGCCGTTCACCACCTGGCCGAAGCGCTGGAGCTGCTTGGCCTCGGCCTCGCCGGCGGCGCGGTAGGTGGCGTAGGCGACGGCGCCGCGGCCGGTGAGGGTCTGCTTCTCGCCCCGGGCGACGAGCGGGTCGGCGCCCTTCTTGCCCTTGGGGTCCGGGACGGCGGTGTCGGTGTCGACCTCGATGCCGCCGAGGTACTCGACGAGGTTCTCCAGGTACGGGGTGTCGAGGCGCCAGGTTCCGGCGATCTTGGCGCCGAGGAGGGTGTCGAGGGCCTCGCGGGTGCCGCTGGAGCCGTCCTCCTCGACGGACTTGCCGAGGGTGGTGGCGGAGCCTTCGGAGTCGGCGACGGCGAGGGCGTTGGGCAGCAGGACGGTGGTGCCCTGCTTGGTGGTGGAGTTGTCCACGAGGAGGGCGGTGGTGGTGCCGCCGCCCTGGAGGTCGTGGAGGTGGAGGACGATCGTGTCGCGCCGCTGCGGGCCCGTGGCGGCGGCCTGGTCCTTCCGCCCGGAGTCCCCGGTGCCGGGGAGCAGGCCGGCGGACCAGAGGTAGCCGACGCCTCCGATGACGGCGAGGGCCAGGACGACGACGAGGGCGATCACCCGGTTGCGGCCGCGACGGCGGGCCTCCTCGCGGCGCTCCGAGCGGCTCTCGGTGAACTTGAGCCAGTCGATGACGTCCTCGGAGTCCTCGTCGGGCTCCTCGATGAAGGAGAACTGCTCGGTGCGGTACTCCCGGTCCTCGCCGGCGTCCGCGCGCCGGGACGCCGCGGGCGCGGCAGGCGCGACGGGCGGGGCGGGCGGCGCGGCGGGGGGTTCGGGGGCGGGCCGCTGGCCGGGGACGCCGGTCGGGGCGGCGGCGACGGGCGCCGGGGGCTCGGCCGACTGCCACTGCTGCCCGCCCTGCTGTCCGCCCTGGTGCCCGCCGCCTCCGTAGGTCTCGTACGGGTCGTAGGCGGGTTGCTGGGGGGCGTAGCCCTGGCTCTGCTGCTGCCCGGCGTAGGCGTCGTACGAGGGCGGCTGAGGGCTCTGGGGCTGCTGGGGCGCCTGGGGCTGGGCATAGGGGTCGTAGCCGTACGACTGCTGCTGACCGGCGTACGGGTCGTACGCGGCCTGCTGGGGGGCCTGGGCCGGCTGCTGGTACACCGGCTGCCCGTACGCGTCGTAGCCGATGATCTGCGGCTGCGGGTAGTACGGGTCGTACGGGTTCTGCTGGTCGTTCACCGGTGCCCCTTCCCCGGGACTCACTCGCCTCGGTACAGCTGGCGCTTGTCGATGTAGCGCACCACGCCGTCCGGGACGAGATACCAGACGGGGTCGCCCGATGCCACCCGTGCGCGGCAGTCGGTGGACGAGATGGCGAGGGCGGGGATCTCGACGAGGGAGACTCCGCCCTTGGGCAGTCCGTCGTCGGTGAGGTCGTGACCCGGCCGGGTGACGCCGATGAAGTGGGCGAGGGAGAAGAACTCGTCCGCGTCGCGCCAGGTGAGGATCTGCGAGAGCGCGTCGGCGCCGGTGATGAAGAAGAGGTCGGAGTCGGCGTTGAGCGACTGGAGCTCGCGCAGGGTGTCGATGGTGTAGGTGGCGCCGCCGCGGTCGATGTCGATGCGGCTGACCGAGAACTGCGGGTTGGACGCGGTGGCGATGACCGTCATGAGGTACCGGTCCTCGGCGGGCGACACGACCTTGTGACTCTTCTGCCACGGCTCACCGGTCGGTACGAACACCACCTCGTCCAGGTGGAACAGGGCGGCGACCTCGCTGGCCGCCACCAGGTGTCCGTGGTGGATCGGGTCGAACGTCCCGCCCATCACGCCGAGGCGGCGCTTGCCGCTGCCGCCAGTAGGCACTTCCTGCTCTCCCATGCGTGCAGAGCCTACTGGCACGGCGGTGGACGCCAGCTCAGCGGCCTCCGGGTCGGCTTCCGGCTCAGCGGTCGCGGTTGAAGCGGGTGGTGATCCAGAGCAGCAGCATCAGCGCGAGGAAGGCGCCACCGCCCGTGAGGTACGGGTTGAGGCTGTCGTGGTTGCCACCGTGCTCGGCGCCCTCGGAGGCAAGCGTGACGAGGTTGGCGGCGGTGCTGTGGAGGCTCATCTTCGGCGGGACCTATCCGATCGGGGGTGGGAGCGGAGACTTCGCGCACATCGTATGCGGGCGGTCGCGGCCCGCTCACGCCGACTCAGGCGTTGGCGTCCTCGGCGCCCTCGGACGCCCCTCGGGCGGAGGTGTCCTCGGGCTGCCCGGCGGGGTGTTCGCCGGTGTCGCCGCGGCCGTATCCGCGCAGCAGGAACCAGGCGAGGAGGGCGCCGCCGACCATGGAGACCAGCAGGACGATACGGAGCGTGTCGCCCGGGCCCTGCTGCGCCGCGGCGGCGATCCCGGTGAGGGCGGCGGCGGCCTCGGCGATGTCGGGCATGCGGGTCGTGCTCCCTCGTTGTCCACAGGGCCCGAGTTGTCCACAGGCTCTCCGCCCACGGTAGCGCCCTCGCCTAGGGTGGGTCGTGTCAGGGGGACGAGTACCGACTCGTACGGATGGACAGGGGGCGTTCATGACCGAGAACCACGACCGGAACCACGACCAGAGCCACGGCGAGCAGCCGCGGGGCGGCGTGCCGAGCAGGCAGCGCAAGCGGTTCCCCGACATCTCCTCGCGGGCCTACGAGCATCCGGCGGACCGTTCGGCGCTGGTGGCGCTGAGGAAGCTGAGCGGCTTCGACACGGTGTTCAAGACGCTGAGCGGGCTGCTGCCCGAGCGCAGCCTCAGGCTGCTCTACCTCTCGGACTCCGTCCGGGTGAGCGACGCGCAGTTCTCGCACCTCAACGACATGCTGCGGGACGCCTGCTACATCCTGGACCTGGACAAGGTCCCGCCGATGTACGTGACGCAGGACCCGGTGCCGAACGCGATGTGCGTGGGCCTGGACGAGCCGGTGATCGTGCTGACGACGGGGCTCGTCGAGCTGCTCGACGAGGAGGAGATGCGGGCGGTGGTCGGCCACGAGGTCGGGCACGCCCTGTCGGGCCACGCGGTCTACCGGACCGTGCTGCTCTTCCTGACGAACGTGGCGCTGAAGGTCGCCTGGATCCCGCTGGGGAACGTGGCGGTGATGGCGATCGTGACCGCTCTGCGCGAGTGGTTCCGCAAGTCGGAGCTGTCGGCCGACCGGGCGGGACTCCTCGTGGGGCAGGACCTCCGGGCCTCGATGCGGGGCCTGATGAAGATCGCGGGCGGCAACCATCTCCACGAGATGAACGTGGACGCCTTCCTCGCCCAGGCGGACGAGTACGAGAAGGCCGGTGACCTGCGGGATTCGGTCCTGAAGATCCTGAACGTGCTGCCGCGCTCGCACCCCTTCACCACGGTGCGGGCGGCCGAGCTGAAGAAGTGGTCGGAGAGCCGGGACTACCAGCGGCTGATGGACGGCCGCTACCCGAAGCGCTCGGAGGACAAGGACACCTCGGTGACGGACTCCTTCCGGGAGTCGGCGGGGCACTACGCGCAGACCGTCAAGGACAGCAAGGATCCGCTGATCAAGCTCGTCGGCGACATAGCCGGCGGGGCCGGCGACCTGGCGGGCGATCTGGGCGGACGGCTGCGGACCGTGTTCGGGGGCGGCGCCTCGAAGGAGTCCGGCAAGGACACGGGCAAGGACGCCGGCAAGGACACGGGCGAGGGGGCCGGGAAGTAGCGAGCCGCACCCGGGGACCTCAGGGCCGGGGCTGGGCTGCCGGGGCGAGGGCTCCGCAGAGGGCCGGCGCGGCCGGTCGGTCGGCGGCGTACGGGTCGGTGAGCGCCGGGCCGGACGTCGCCGGGGCCTCGGCGCCGGCCAGGAGCGGCCTCAGGCCGCCGCCGGTGTCCTCCCCGCAGGCCTGCGGTCCGGCCTCGACTGTACTGGTCAGCAGCTCCGCCCGGTGCATGCGCAGATCCTCGCGGTCGAAGCGGAGGTGCAGGGTGCGGTGGACCGTGAAGAGGGAGGCCGCGGCGGGCTCGCCCGGGCCCTGGACGGCGGGGCGCAGCGCGTAGGTGAAGGTGTGGTCGGCGGTGACGTCCAGGGTGTCGGCGGTGCTCTCGGCGAAGCGGAGGGTGCCCTGGACGCGGGGCGCGGGCTCGACGACGGAGACCTGACGGGGGTCGAAGCGGACCACCCAGGCGGCGAGGGCGTGCCGGCCGTCGTCGGCGGGTGATTCGACGCTGCGGTCGAACTGGGCGAGCTGGTCGGGGTCGAGCAGCAGGCGGGCCGGGCGGACGGTCTGCCCGGCGAGGACGTCGGGTTCCAGGGAGGAGGCGACGAGGTAGTCCTTGGCGATGCTGAGGGCGGTGACGACCTGGCCCTCGGAGAAGTGGGTGGTGCGCGCGGAGACGGGGAGGTTGATGCCGGCGGCGCCGGTGCGGTACTCGGCGGCGGGGCTGCGGGCGAGGAGCCGGGCCGGGTCGCCGCCGGGGACGGGGCCCTGGGGGGCGAGGGGGACGACGGTGGTGCGCAGCGGCTCGGCGCGCTGGTCGAGCGGCGGCTGGTAGGGGTTGCGCAGGCCGAGATAGACGGCCGTGCCGAAGGCGAGGAGGATCAGCAGGACGAGGAGGAGGGCCTGGCCGGAGCCGGAGCGGCGGCCGGTGGGGCCGGGGCGGCTGCGGACGGCGAGCGCGTGCTCACCCATCCGTTCCTGGGCGGAGTACTCCTGGAGGTGGGCAGCGCGGACGAACGCCTCGTCGAAGACGACGGCTCGGTACTCGTCCTCACCGCCGGGGAGCCCCTCGGGATTCCCCTCAGGCGGGTCGCCACGCCCTGCCATACCTTCAGGGTAGGTCGGCGGAGGCTTCGATAAACGCCCAGGTACACGACAAGTTCGGAAGTTTTCCGCCGTCGGGGTGAAGCCTCCGGTGGACGGGGCGGCCGTCCGGGTGGTGTCAGGAGGTGCCGGGTGCGACGGAGGCCGGCGGGGACGTCCGCTCGGCGGTCGCCCGGCTGCCGGGGGCCTGCGGGGCGGCGGCCGTGGCCGGGGTGCCGGTGAGGACGGGGACCGGGGGCGCGGCGGCCGGTGAGGCGGCGGGCGGGGCCGGGTTGGGCGCGTCGACGCCGGTGGAGGCCGGGGGGACCTGGTCCTGCCGGTTGGCGGCGGCGGCGCGGTAGACGGCGGTGAAGGCGAGGGCCACCATGCCGATGCCCATGAGGAGGGCGAGGAGCCAGGCGACGGGCCGGTGCCAGCGGGCGCTGCCCCGGTAGGGGCGCAGGGCGCCGCCGTGGCGGCCGTAGGGGCTGGCGTCGTCGCCGATGTCGTCGGGCTCGTAGGTGGGGCCGACGGGGTCGCGGCCCTCGTCGTAGAGGTCGTCGTCGCCGGCGGCCCGGAGGGCGCGGGTGCGGGCGGATTCGGCCTCGGCGCGGGCCTGGGCCGAGGCGAGGAGGCGTTCGACGGCCGTGGGCTCGTGGAGGGTGGCGGCCCGGACGAACTCCTCGTCCAGGACCACGTCCCAGCGGCCCTCGGCGGCGCCTCCGCGCTCGTCGTCGGGCTCCCAGCCGTTCGGGGACGGCCTGTCCCCCACGTCGTCCGGCACGGATTCAGAGTAGACCGGGGATGTGGTTTTGGGCAGGGAGGATGCGAAGTCTCCCCGCCCGTACCTAAAGGCCGAAAGGAGGGATGCGGGGTGGTGTCACCGGATGTGACCGTCGCCGGTCACGATGTACTTGGTGGAGGTGAGCTCCGGAAGGCCCATGGGGCCGCGGGCGTGGAGCTTCTGGGTGGAGATGCCGATCTCCGCGCCGAAGCCGAACTGTCCGCCGTCCGTGAAGCGGGTGGAGGCGTTCACGGCGACCGTGGTGGAGTCGACCAGTTGGGTGAAGCGGCGGGCGGCGGCCTGCGAGGTGGTGACGATGGCCTCGGTGTGGCCGGAGGTCCACGCGCGGATGTGCTCGACGGCCTTGTCGAGGGAGTCGACGACGGCGGCGGCGATGTCGTAGGAGAGGTACTCGGTCTCCCAGTCCTCGGTGGTGGCCGGGACGACGGTGGCCTTGGTGCCTTCGGCGTGGGCGAGGACCCGCTCGTCGGCGTGGACGGTGACGCCGGCCTCGGCGAGGGCGTCGAGGGCGCGGGGCAGGAAGGCGGCGGCGACGTCCTGGTGGACGAGGAGGGTCTCGGCGGCGTTGCAGACGCTGACCCGATGGGCCTTGGAGTTGATCAGGATGTCGACGGCCATGTCGAGGTCGGCCTCGGCGTCGACGTAGACATGGCAGTTGCCGGTGCCGGTCTCGATGACGGGGACGGTGGACTCCTCGACGACCGTGCGGATGAGGGAGGCGCCGCCGCGCGGGATGAGGACGTCGACGAGGCCGCGGGCGCGCATCAGCTCGCGGACGGAGTCGCGGGACTCGCCGGGGACGAGCTGGATCGCGTCGGCGGGCAGGCCGGCGCCGTCGACGGCGTCGCGGAGGACGGCGACCAGAGCGGTGTTGGAGGCGTACGCGGAGGAGGAGCCGCGGAGCAGGACCGCGTTGCCGGCCTTGAGGCAGAGGGCGGCGGCGTCGACCGTGACGTTGGGGCGGGCCTCGTAGATGATGCCGACGACGCCGAGCGGGACGCGGACCTGGCGGAGGTCGAGGCCGTTGGGGAGGGTCGAGCCGCGGACGACCTCGCCGACCGGGTCGGGCAGGGCGGCGACGTGGCGGACGTCGGCGGCGATGGCGAGGATCCGCTCGGGGGTGAGGGTGAGCCGGTCGACGATCGACTCGCTGGTGCCGGCCTCGCGGGCCTTGGCGATGTCCTCGGCGTTGGCCTCGACGATCTCCGCGGTGCGGGCTTCGAGGGCGTCCGCGATGGCGAGGAGGGCCGCGTCCTTGGCCGCGCGCGGCAGTGGCGCGATCTGTGCGGCGGCGCCGCGGGCCCGGTGGGCGGCCCGGGTGACCGGGGTGAGGTCGTCGAGGGGCGTGAGCGAGGTCATGCCCGCAGGGTACTGGTACGGGCGGGTCGACCCCGTACGTACGACGGGCGCATCCCGCAGTGCGAGACGCGCCCGTGCCACCGTACGGACCTCGGTGGCCCGGCCCGTCAGGACCCGGGCCCCCGGCGGGTCAGTAGGGGTGGACTCCGACCGGGGCGGCGGGCGGCGGGCCGTAGCCCTCCGCGATCCGCTGGTGGTAGGTCTCCCGGTCGATGACCTCCAGGCCGACGATCTCCCACGGCGGGAGCTTCGCGGTCTGCCGGTGCTCGCCCCAGAGCCGGAGGGCGACGGCGGCCGCGTCGTGCAGGTCGCGGGCCTCCTCCCAGTACCGGATCTCGGCGTGGTCGTTGGCGTACCGGCTGGTCAGCAGGAAGGGGTGGTCGTGGGCGAGCTGTTCGAGCCCGCGCCGTACCTCCTTCAGCGGTGACTCGACGCCGGACACGCTGAGCGTGACGTGCCACAGCTTGGACAGCGGGCGCTCCCGCGCGCCGCCGTCGCCTGTGTCCGTCCCGGCTGCTGTGCTCCTGCCCTCCGTGGCCCTGTCCCGTGCCGCGTCGAAGTCGGCTCCGGCCTCGACACTCGTCAGGGCGCGTTCGGCCGTCCCGCGGGCCATGGCCCCTGGGCGCGCTCGTCTCACCGGCGGCCTCCTGTGTGATGCGTGTGCTGCTGTACCCCGCGTTGTTCGTTGCCCCCGAGACAAAGTTGACCAGCCCGAGCCGCCGCATGGGGCGGTTTTGGTAAAGGTCCCTTCCGGATGGCAGGAGTTTCAGCCGTTTCGGCGGCACTTTCGCAAGGGCTTCCGGACCCGTTTCCGGCCGGATGTCCGTTCGATCCTGGCGGGATCCGGCCTGGGGCCTGTCCGGATCCGGTGCGGCTCCGGTCCGGTTCCGGCCAGGGCCGGGCCCGGTGGGGGCCGCTCGGCGGCCGGTCGGGGCACGTGACGGCGCGGTGGCCGCCCGGCTCAGCCCAGGACGACGAGGTCGTCGCGGTGGACGACCTCGCGCTCGTACTCGGGGCCGAGTTCCCTGGCGAGTTCGTGCGTGGAACGGCCCAGCATCCGGGGGAGCTCCTTGGCGTCGAAGTTGACGAGGCCGCGGGCGACGGGGTGGCCGGCGGCGTCGCGGAGCTCGACCGGGTCCCCGGCGACGAAGTCGCCCTCGACGGTGGCGATGCCGGCGGCGAGCAGCGACTTCTTGCCCTCGACGACGGCCCGGACGGCGCCGTCGTCGAGCCCGAGGGAGCCCTGCGGGGTGGAGGCGTGGGCGAGCCAGAGGAGGCGGTCGGCGGAGCGGCGGCCGGTGCGCCGGAAGCAGGTGCCGGTGTCGCGGCCGGCGAGGGCGTCGGCGGCGCGGCTGGCGGAGGTGAGGACGACGGGGATGCCGGCGGCGGCGGCGATCCGGGCGGCCTCCACCTTGGTGACCATGCCGCCGGTGCCGACGCCCGCCTTGCCCGCGGAGCCGATCTCGACGTGGGCGATGTCCTGCGGGCCCGCCACCTCGGCGATCCGGGAGGTGCCGGGCCTGGCCGGGTCGCCGTCGTAGAGGCCGTCGACGTCCGAGAGGAGGACGAGGAGGTCGGCGCGGACGAGGTGGGCGACGAGGGCGGCGAGCCGGTCGTTGTCGCCGAAGCGGATCTCGTCGGTGGCGACGGTGTCGTTCTCGTTGACGACCGGCAGCGCGCCCATGGCGAGGAGCTGGTCGAGGGTGCGGTAGGCGTTGCGGTAGTGGGCGCGGCGGCTGGTGTCGTCGGTGGTGAGCAGCACCTGGCCGACGCGGACGCCGTAGCGGGCGAAGGAGGCGGTGTACCGGGCGACGAGGAGGCCCTGGCCGACGCTGGCGGCGGCCTGCTGGCGCGCCAGGTCCTTGGGCCGGCGGGTGAGGCCGAGCGGGGCGAGACCCGCGGCGATGGCACCGGAGGAGACCAGGACGATCTCCTTCTCGCCGCCGCTGCGGACCTTGGCGAGGACGTCGACGAGGGCGTCGACCCGGTCGGCGTCGAGGCCGCCCGCGGCGGTGGTGAGGGAGGAGGAGCCGACCTTGACGACGATCCGGCGCGCCTCGGTGACGAAGGGACGGGTGACCGTCGAGGTGGGCCGCGGGCTCGGGGACTGCGGGGTCACGTCCTGTCGGTTCAGGTTCATGTCCTGCTGCACCGCCGCCATATCCGTCGCCACCTGCGCCGTCCTCACTCGCTGTTCTGGCGCCGTGCGCTCCCGGCACGGTCGCGAGGGGCAATCTACGCGAGCCGGGACGCCTGCCGCTCCTCCGTTTCGCCCTCCGGACCAGCGCTCTGCAGTGCGGGGCCCCGGCTGACAAGAATCCGGCGGGAGATCACGTACGTGAAGGGGATGGCGACGACGGCGGCCACGAGTGGCGCGATCCGGTCGTCCATTCCGGCCCAGGCGACGAGCGCGTACAGGCCGGCGCTCTGCACCACGTAGTTGGTGACGTTGGTGAGGGGGAAGAGGGCGAACTTCTTCCAGGTGGGACGGGTGCGGTAGGTGAAGTACGTGTTGAGGAAGAAGGAGCCCACCATGCTGAGCAGGAAGGCGAGGGTGTACGCGGCGAAGTACGGCATCCAGGGGTGGAGCAGCAGGTAGCAGCCGAAGAAGGTGCCGGTGTTGATCCCGCCCACCACGCCGAAGCGGATGATCTGGCCGAGCTGGTCTCGCATGGGCCCATCAGATCGCCGTGAGATGAACGGGGCATGCCCGGCGGGCGACGCCCGCACGACGAACGGCCCCCTCGCACGAGGGGGCCGTCCACGAGGTCGTGCAGTTCCTAGGTCGTGCAGGTCCTAGGTCAGGCAGATCCTAGGTCGTGCAGGTCCAAGGTCGGGCAGGTCCTAGACGGCGGCGCCGCGGCGGGCGGTCCAGCCGGCCCAGGCGGAGTCGATCATGTCGCGGACGTCGTGCCGCGCCTTCCAGCCCAGCTCGGCGGCGATGCGGTCGGCGGAGGCGACGACGCGGGCCGGGTCGCCGGGGCGGCGCGGCGTGACGACGGGCTCGGTGGCGTGCCCGGTGATCTCGTTGATCAGCTCGACCATCTCGGTGACGGAGACGCCCTCGCCGCGGCCGATGTTGACGGTGAGGTCGCGCGGCTCGCCGGCCCCGGCCCACTCGGCGAGCTTGCGGGCGGCGACGAGGTGGGCGTCCGCGAGGTCCTCGACGTGGATGTAGTCGCGGACGCAGGTGCCGTCCGGGGTGGCGTAGTCGTCGCCGAAGATCCGGGGCGCCTCGTCGGCGTCGAGCCGCTCGAAGACCATCGGCACCAGGTTGAAGACCCCGGTGTCGGCGAGCTCGGGGGCGGCCGCGCCGGCCACGTTGAAGTACCGCAGGCAGGCGGTGGCGATGCCGTGCGCCTTGCCGGTGGCGCGGACCAGCCACTCGCCGGCGAGCTTGGTCTCGCCGTACGGGCTGAGCGGCAGGCAGGGGGTCTCCTCGGTGACGAGGTCGACGTCCGGCATGCCGTACACGGAGGCGGAGGAGGAGAAGAGGAAGCTGCGCACGCCCGCGGCGGCGACCGCCTCCAGGATGACGGTGAGCCCGACGACGTTCTCGCGGTAGTAGTGCAGCGGCAGCTCGACGGACTCGCCGACCTGCTTCTTCCCGGCGAGGTGGACGACGCCGGTGATGCCGTGCTCGGCGAGCGTCCGGTCGAGCAGCTCGCGGTCGAGGACGGAGCCGACCACCAGCGGCACGCCCTCGGGAAGCCGGTGTGCGTACCCCGTGGAGAGGTCGTCCAGGACCACGACCCGCTCGCCCGCCGCCGTCAGCGCCCGAACCACATGCGCGCCGATGTACCCGGCACCGCCGGTGATCAGAAAGGTCATGCTCGACCACACCCCTCGTCCGCCACTGTCCGTCACTGTCCGCGACGTCCCGCCGCCGTACGCGCGCTCCGCCACCGTACGCCGTCGTCCGCCGCGCTCCGCCGCCGTCCGCCGCGTGGTGCCCACGCACCGGCACCCCACCGTACCGACTGGGCCGGGCGGCCGGGTCCCACCGCTCCGAAGGGGCGTCGGGTCACGCGTCATACTGGACGAGTCCATTCTTCCGTCCGGTCCCGTTCAAGGAGTCGACCGCAGTGCGAAATCCCGAGGCACCCAGGCTGCTTGGGGTCTACCGCCGAGCCGTACCGGAACGTGTGAGGCGGGCCATCGTTTCGCAGGTCGACGCCGACATGCGCCGCCGGGTGAAGATGCGCATCGCCAGCGGCACCGCGGCCGCCGAGCGGCGCCGCGGCGGCCGTCTCGCCAAGCGTTACGGGGCCTACACCGCCGGCGCCGACCGTGCCGTGATCACGGTGGGCAAGGAGCCGAAGGTGGCGCTCGTCGCCGAGGGCATCACCCCGCTCCGGGCCCGCCGGGCCAATCTGGAGACCGTCCTCGCGGCGCTCGCCGGCGCCGGCGTCGAACACTTCGCCGTCCGCGGCCAGTCGGACACCGCCGCCGCCGTGGCCGTCCGCGCGGAGGACCGCACCGCCGTCCTCGCCGCCCTGGCGGAGGCCTGCAAGGCCCTGCCCGGCTACGTGACGCCGCTCAGCGCCAACGGCCCCGTCACCCGCGCCTCCGAGCCCGGCTTCGAGCCGTCGACCTGGCAGCGGCTGCGCAACTCCCCCGTCCTGCGCCTCACCTGGTACCACACGGACCCGACCCACCAGCTGACGCTCGGCGACACCTACGGCTGCGACGTCGAGTTCTGGACGCTGGAGGAGGGCGAGCTGACCGCGCCCCGCGCCGGGCGGATCGCCACGGCGCTGCCGCCGGCCGGGGAGATCGTCCCGGTCCCGGAGCCGTACTTCACCAGCCTCGCGCCCCGGGCGACCGAGGGCGCCCCGCTCGTCCCCGCCCGCGCGGAGACGGCCGTCGTCCCGACCGAAGAGGTCACCTTCCCGATCGACGTCGTCTACACCTGGGTGGACGGCTCCGACCCGGCCTGGCTGCGGCAGCGCGCCGAGTTCTCCGGCGAGGGCTACCACGCGGAGGCGGCGAACGCCGCCCGCTACCTGAGCCGCGACGAGCTCCGCTACTCGCTGCGCTCGCTCCACATGTACGCCCCCTGGGTGCGGAACATCTACCTGGTGACCGCCGACCAGGTCCCGGAGTGGCTGGACACCGACCGGCCGGGCATCCAGGTCGTGTCCCACAAGGACGTCTTCCGCTCCCCCGACCTGCTGCCGACCTTCAACTCGCACGCGATCGAGTCGCAGCTGCACCACATCGAGGGGCTCTCGGAGCACTTCCTCTACTTCAACGACGACGTGATGCTCGGGAACGAGGTGACGCCCGGCGACTTCTTCCACGCCAACGGCATCACCAAGTTCTTCCCCTCGCCCGCGCTGGTGCCGCTCGGCGAGCGGACCGTCGACGACCCGCCGGTGGCCGCCGCCGGCAAGAACAACCGCCGCCTGATCCAGGAGCGGTACGGCGCGGTGCTCGTCCAGAAGATGAAGCACATGCCGCATCCGCTGAGCCGGACCGTGCTGACCGAGATCGAGACGGAGTTCGCCGCCGAGTACCGCCACACGGAGGCGAGCAGGTTCCGTAGCATCGACGACATCTCCATCTCGTCCTCGCTGCACCACTACTACGCCTTCCACACCGGCCGCGCGGTCCCCTCCCAGCTGCCGTACTCCTATCTGGACCTGACCCACCCGTGGACGGAGACCCGGCTCGGCCGCCTCCTCGCCAACCGGGACAAGACGGTCTTCTGCGTCAACGACACGGTGTCCACGGAGCAGGAGGTGGGCGAGCAGAAGGACCTGATCACCCCCTTCCTGGAGGCGTACTTCCCGGTCCCGAGCCCGTACGAGAAGTAGCGCGCACACGAGAGAGGGGCGCCCGGACCCTGAGGTCCGGGCGCCCCTCTCTCATAGGCCCGTAGGCCCGTAGGCCGTGGGCCCGTGGGCGTCAGTCGCGCTCGTACGGGGAGCGGACCGGGAAGTACGCCTCCAGGAACGCCCGCAGCACGCGGTCCCGCTCGTCCAGCGGGACCTCCGCCTCGGCCGACTCGCCGATGCAGATGACGTCCCGGTGGCGCGCGGCGAGCAGCCGGCTGAGCGCCACGTGGTGCTTGTAGTCGCCGATGTTGACGTACGCGGCGGAGATGCTGCCCGGCGCGCCCTTGGCCGTCAGATAGGCGAAGTGGTGGTGGAGCGACGAGGTGATCGACAGGTCGGTCCGGCCGCGGAACGGCGTGGCCGCCGTGAGGGAGGTCTGCTCGGGCCAGCGCTCGGCGATCGCCTCCAGGACGCTGCGGCGCAGCGGGTGCGGCGTGTGGAGGAAGCCGTGCGTGGCGACCCGGCCGAACTCCTCCTCCAGGAGCGCCTGGTTGTTCTTCGCGGCGACGAAGTAGCCCTCGGTCTCCTCGGTGACCTCGCCCGGCGGCACGGCGGTCGGCGACCGGAAGAAGAGCGAATTGCCGTTCGACTGGAAGAACTTGCTCGGGGCCAGCGGACGTGCGAAGAACACGTCGTCGTTGACGTAGAGGAAGTGCTCCGAGAGCCCCTCGATGCGGTGCAGCTGGGACTCGATCGCGTGCGAGTTGAAGGTCGGCAGCCAGGACGGGTCGGCGAAGAGCTCCCGGTGGCTGACCACCTGGATGTCCGGGTGCTCGGTGTTCAGCCACTCCGGCACCTGGTCGTCCGTCACCAGGAAGACCTTGCGGATCCAGGGGGCGTGCGTGGCGAGCGAGCGGAGCGAGTAGCGGAGCTCGTCGCGGTTGCGGAAGCGGACGTCACCGGACTGGGCGTCGTCGGTGGCGAGTCCGGCGGCCTGGCGGGCCGCGTCGCGCTTCTCGCGCCAGGCCGGGTCGGTGTCGTCGACCCAGGTGTAGACGGCGTCGATCGGGAAGTCGACGTCCCACATCAGGCGCTTGGTCAGGACCTCCAGGGTCGGGTACGCGCGACCGCCGACGGAGATCCGGGCGGTGCCGTCGAGCGAGGGCAGGCGCGGGCCGACCAGGGTGGTGCCGCGGGGCGCGGTGAACCAGTGCGGCTCCACGTCCTCCTGGGGCCAGAACTCGACGCTGCAGCCGTAGACCGGTCCGTACCGGAGGATGCGGCTGTCGCTGACGACCGGCTTGAAGACCCGTACGGCCGCGACCTCGGGGGCGGCCGTCAGCGTCTCGGCGAGACGCGCGCCGGGCGCGGCCCTCTTCGGCGCGACGAGCTCGGCGTACACGGGCTTGCCGTGCAGCTCGGTGCCGAGGGCGCGCAGCGCCCGCTCGCGGTCGGTGTCCTTGACGGCGAGGCGGTGGCTGACGGTCGCCGGGTCGTGCAGCAGGACGTAGGGGACGTCGTGGCGTTCGAGGGCCTCGGCGCTGATCTCCAGGTTGATCTCCCCTATGCGCCAGGCCGGGATGTCGTCCCGTACCTCGGCGAGACGACCGGCGGAGCGCACCAGGTTCTTGCGGTCCTGGGCCTGGAGGATGACCTCCCGCGCCTTCTGCTCGTCGGCGGAGGGGGCGAGCTTGCTGATCGGCGCGGAGACGGCGAAGCTCTTGCTCCCGCCGGCGGCGACGCGGCGGGCCGTCCGGTCGGCGCGGGCGGCGGCGCGGACCGGCTCCGGCTCGGCGCGGAGCGCGGCGAAGAGCTCGTCCCACTGGGCGGTGATGACCTCGGGCGCGAAGCGCTCGCGTGCTCCCGCACGGGCGGCGGCGCCGTAGGTGGCGCGCAGCTCGTCGTCGCCCATGAGCCGGGCCAGCGCCGCGCCCAGCGAGGCGACGTCGTCGGCGGGGACGAGCAGGCCGTCCACCTCGTGGCGGACGATCTGCGACGGGCCGGTCAGGGCGTCGTACGCGACGACCGGGACGCCGGCGGTGAAGGCCTCCAGCATGACGAGGCCGAAGGACTCGACGCGGGAGGGCATCAGGCAGATCGCGGCCTTCGCCCACTCCTCGGCCATCTGCTGGCTGCGGCCGACGAGCTCGATCCGGTCGTGCATGCCGAGGCTCTCGACGAGTCGGCGCAGGTTGACCAGCTGGGGGCCGTCGCCGAAGAGGCGCAGCCGCCAGTCCGGGAACTCGTCGGAGAGCTCGGCGAAGGCCTGCACCGCGTGGTCGAGCTGCTTCTCCGGCACCATGCGGCCGGCGACGACGATGGTCTTGCCGCCGAGGTCGGAGCGCGGCCGGTAGCCGTCGGGCATCGCGTTCGGGATGGTGGCGAGGCGGGGCGCGGAGGCGCCCAGGGACTCGGCGAACCAGTCGGTGGTCAGCTCGGTGAGCGAGACGAGGGCGTCGAGCCGCGGGGCGTGCGTCAGGAGCGGTTCGCCGGTGGCGCCGCGCAGCTGGGAGACGCGGTGCTCCTGGTGGACGGTGGCCACCGAGGAGGGGACGAGCTTCACGGCCGCGGCCATCAGGGCCGGCGTGGTCGTCACGAGGATGTCGGTGTCCAGGCCCGAGAGGGCGGCCGTCATCTCGATGTCGGAGAGCCGGTCGAACGTGGGCTCCCAGGAGGCCTCGATGAGCTCGCTGGGCAGCTTGGCGAGGGCCGCGCACTCCTCCGGGGTGAGGGAGGTCTCGCGGACCGGGCGCGGGGTGCGGCCCGTACGGTCCACGAGGTAACGGACGGGCAGGGTCTTCGCCTCCGGAAGGAAGGGCTCCTCGGCGGTCTTGAAGACGCTGAGGATCTCGACCTCGTGGCGCGGCATCAGCTGGGCGGCCTGGGTGTAGGCAGCCATCTCGGTGCCGCCCATCGCATCGCCCCAGGTGAGCAGGATGGTGATCTTCATGCGACTTCCTCTGCGCCGTGGGGGGCGCCTTCGAACGCGACGCAGGAAACGGCGAGCGCTCCGGCCGACGTGATGTAGGCATGCGCTCGGAGGAGCGTGCCGTCTTCCAGGGCGATGATCCTGAACGTGGTGCGGATCACCTGATGGCGCCGCCTCACGTCCGTGAGCCTGCGGCCGATCTTGAGGCCGGTACGCCCGTGCGCGAGCTGCATGTCCCAGCGGTACGACCGCCCGCCCGCCACCATCTCGGCCAGCGGCACGTCGAAGGTGAACGAGTCACCCTGCCACTCCAGGGGGGCCTGCACCACCGTACCGCCGCCGCGCCGGACGGCCTGGGCGGTGTAGCCGGAGCTCGGGCCCTGGCGGGCGATGAGCCGGCCGTGGACCACTATGCGGTCCCAGCGGAGGTCGAACCGGTCGAGCTCCGCCTGGTGCACGGGGGCGCGCACCTTGAGAACGGCGAAGCCGTCGACGGAACGCATGATCCGGAAGTGGGCGCCGCTGTCCGGCGAGGGCGAGACGGGGGCCGTCGGTCCGTCCGCGGTGGGAAGCGCCACGGCGCCGACACCGGCGCGCACCTCCCGCCCGTCGGCGCCGGTGAGCACCACGCCGATGCGCCAGAGGCCGCCGAAGAGGGCCATGCCGGCGCGGCCGGGGCCGTGCTCGCCGGGGGTGTCGGGGAGGTCTCCCCGGTCCGTGTACCGCAGGGCGGTGGTGGCGGTGAGGAGGCGGGTTCCGTCGCCCTGCGACTCCACGTCGAGGTCGAGCCTGAGGTGGCGTCCGGCGCGCACGAACTCCAGGTGGGCGGCGGTGACGTCGACGGCCGGAGGGGCGACGAGGGCCACGTTCAGCGTGCGTCCGCCGAGGACGGAGAAGTGCACGGCCTTCAGGGCGGGGCGGGGCCTGATGCCGCTCGCGAAGGCGGGGGCCGTCTGCAGACGCTCGACCCTGCGGCGCATGCGGACGGCGACTCGGCGGGCTCGGTTGGCGGCACCCACCGCATAGGGCAGCAGTGAGTCACTCACGACGAATCCCGCGCTTCCACTCTGGACTGACAGTCAGCGCCACATAGTGTCAAGGGGGCAGAAGCCTTGGCAAGTCACGCCTCGGCAAGCAGCGCGTGACCGCAATCACGTCGTCAAGTGAACCCTGCATGGCGTTTTTCCCCTCTCCCTCAAGGGATCCTTGCTAGTCGAACACACAGGAAGCAACGGGGAGAAATGGGACGCTGGAGTTCGTTCGCCGACGTCGCGCTGTCTCGGCGCACTCTGCTGGCCTCGACCGCCGCCGTCACGGTGGCAGGAGTCGTCAGCGGCTGTGGGGAGACGACCGCGTCCCCCGTGCACATCCCGGCCCAGGCGAGCGGTGACGCCGAAGCCCGCGCGACGGTCCGCCGGCTCGCCGCCGCGGACGCGCAGGACGGGTTCGCGGCGGTCGGGGCGCCCGCCGTGGTGCAGATCGTGGCGCACCCCGACGACGACCTGTTCTTCATGAACCCCGACGTCGTCCAGAACCTCTCCGCGGGCATACCCGTGACGTCCGTGTACATCACGGACGGCGGCTCGTTCGGGGTGAACACGGTCCCGGGCCAGCCCGCCCCCGAGCCCGACATACCCGCGTACGTCTCCTCCCGCCAGCAGGGCCTCCGCCAGGCCTACGCGCTGATGCTCGGGGCCAGGCTCTTCACCCCGTGGCAGCGTTCCGTCCTCGCCCTGCCGGGCGGCCGCACCGCCGAGGTCAACCGGCTCGAGTACGGCGGCCGGACGGCCGAACTGATCTTCCTGAACCTGCGGATGCACGCCAAGAACGGCGCCAGGACCGTCAATCTGACCCGGCTGTGGAGCACCCCGGGCGTGACGCTTCCCACCCAGCCGGCGCCGGAGTCCCCGGTGCAGCAGAAGTACACGTACACGCGCAAGGACCTCATAGAGACGCTCGTCTTCCTGCTCTCCCGGCGCAAGCCCACCCTGGTCCGCACCCTCGACCCGGACCCGGACACTCAGGTCCACGACGAGCGCCATCCGATCGGCAGCGACCAGCACGGCTTCTCCGACCACCCGGACCACACCGCCGCCGCGCTGTTCGCCTGGCGCGCGCTCGCCGACTGGGGCGGGCGGACCGGGCGCGGCACGCAGGCGCCCGTCTTCCAGACGGAGGCCTTCCGCGGGTACTACAACCAGCGCTGGCCGAAGAACCTGCCGGCGTCGACCGTCGCCCTGAAGGCGCTGTACCTCAACGCGTACGGCGGCGAGCCCTCGTGGCAGTGCGGGAACGAGTCCGGCTGCGGCGACTACGCCTTCGGCCAGGACTCGGTCCTCAGGTCCATGAAGGGCTGGGCCCGCTCCACCCACCGCCGCTACCCGAACGCCGGACCCAAGGCGGTCGCCGGGACCGGCGGCGCGCTGACCGTGTACGGCGTCCTCGGCACCCGGCTCGCGCGCTGGACCGGTGACGTGTCCGGCCGGCAGAGCCCGCCCGAGGACCTCGGCGGCGGCCCGCTCGCCCCCTCCATATCCGTGGTGCGGATGCCCGACGGCAGGGACCTGGTCTTCGCCCTGCGCTTCTCCGCCCTGGAGGGGACCGCGGGGAAGAACCTGCGCGAGATCGTGATGCTGCGGCAGCGGACGGCCGGCGGCGCCTTCGAAAGCTCCTGGGTACGCCTCGGCTCACCCGAGACCAGGTCGTGGCGGACCCGGCTGACGGGGCCCCCGACTGCCGTGCTCGGCTCCGACGGACGGGTCCACCTCTTCGCGAGGAACGGCGCCAAGGGGGTCAGCACCCGGGTGCTGCGGACCGACGGCACGTGGACGCCGTGGACGGAGCTGCCCACCGGGCGCATACAGGAGGGGCTGACGGCCGCGGTCGACGGGCGCGGGCTCGTCCACCTCTTCGGCACCTCCGCCACCTGGGTCGAGCACTGGAGCCAGCGCACCCCGTCCGGGGACCTGCGCAAGGGCACCCGGCGCTTCGCCCACCAGCCCGGTGACGTCCCCGACGCGATCACCGCGCCGGACGGCTCGGTGCTGCTCGGCTACCGGAGCGTCGCCAGCGACGAGGTCGTCATCGAGCGGCTGCCCGCGGGGCGCGCCAAGCGGTGGACGACCGTGGCGAAGCCGAAGATGGGCGGCTTCGGCCGGGTCAGCCTCGTCGACGGCCGTACGACGGCCTCCAGCGGCGGGGTCCTGGCCGTCCCCTCCGGCTCGCGGGAGGAGCTGGTGTACGACATCACCGGCGGCGGCCGCACCTCGCTCGTGGGGACCGGGGCGCCCTCGCTCACGGTCGGCACGCCGGCCACCCTCACCGTCGGCACCGCCCCCGGCACCCCGGTCTCCGTCACCCTGGGCCTCGACGGCCGCCCCCACATCACCCCCCTCCGCGACATCCGCGCCGGCTGACCCCACACACCCGAGAACCCCCGCCCGGCCAAGCCGAGCGGGGGTTCTCGCGTATGCCCCGAAAAGGGACCGCCGGACAGGCCCGGGACCCCGGGGCCGGGGACCCGGGGGCCCGGGGACCCTAGAAGGGGTCGAACTCGTCGTACTCGCGGTCCGCGTCGTCGTGCTCGGCCTGGCGGTCGCGGCGGCGCTGGGCGGCCGGGCGGGGGGCTTCGAGGCGGTGGTCCTCGCCTCGGCGGCCGAGCATCTCGGCGCCGGCCATGAGGGTGGGCTCCCAGTCGAAGACGACCGCGTTCTCGTCGGAGCCGATGGCGACGCCGTCGCCGGCGCGGGCGCCCGCCTTGAGGAGGGCGTCCTCGACGCCGAGGCGGTTGAGGCGGTCTGCGAGGTAGCCGACGGCCTCGTCGTTGTTGAAGTCGGTCTGGCGGACCCAGCGTTCGGGCTTCTCGCCGCGCACGCGGTAGACCTCTTCGTGCTCGTCGTACGTCACCGTGAAGCCGGCGTCGTCGACGGCCTTCGGGCGGATGACGATACGGGTCGCCTCCTCCACCGGCTTCGCGGCGCGGGCCTTGCCGACGATCTCGGCGAGGGCGAAGGAGAGCTCCTTCAGGCCGGTGCGGGCGACCGCGGAGACCTCGAAGACGCGGTAGCCGCGCTCCTCCAGGTCCGGGCGGATCATGTCCGCGAGGTCCTTGCCGTCCGGGATGTCGATCTTGTTGAGGACGACGATGCGCGGACGGTCGTCGAGGCCGCCGTACTGCTTCAGCTCCTCCTCGATGACGTCGAGGTCGGAGACCGGGTCGCGGTCGGATTCGAGGGTCGCCGTGTCGAGGACGTGGACCAGGACCGAGCAGCGCTCGACGTGGCGCAGGAACTCCAGACCGAGGCCGCGGCCCTGGCTGGCGCCGGGGATGAGGCCGGGGACGTCGGCGATGGTGTAGACGGTCGAGCCGGCCGTCACCACGCCGAGGTTCGGGACCAGGGTGGTGAAGGGGTAGTCCGCGATCTTCGGCTTGGCGGCCGAGAGGACGGAGATCAGCGAGGACTTGCCGGCGCTGGGGTAGCCGACGAGCGCCACGTCGGCGACGGTCTTCAGCTCCAGGACGATGTCGTCGACGTCGCCGGGCTCGCCGAGCAGCGCGAAGCCGGGGGCCTTGCGGCGCGCGGAGGACAGCGCCGCGTTGCCGAGGCCGCCGCGGCCGCCCTGCGCGGCGACGTACGTCGTGCCGTGGCCGACGAGGTCCGCGAGGACGTTCCCCTTCTTGTCGTGGACGACCGTGCCGTCGGGCACGTACAGGACGAGGTCCTGGCCGTCCTTGCCCGCGCGGTTGCCGCCCTCGCCGGGCTTGCCGTTGGTGGCCTTGCGGTGCGGCGAGTGGTGGTACTCGAGCAGGGTGGTGACCGACTGGTCGACGACCAGGGTCACGTCGCCGCCGCGACCGCCGTTGCCACCGTCCGGGCCGCCGAGCGGCTTGAACTTCTCGCGATGGACGGAGGCGCAGCCGTGGCCCCCGTTACCCGCGGCGACGTGCAGCTCGACGCGGTCCACGAAGGTGGTCATGGTTCTGTGCCTCCAGAATGCGATGTACAGAAAAGCTATGTACGGGATTGTCTATCTAGTAACACGCGAAAGGCGGACCCGCTTCCCTGCCGGGAAGTGAGGTCCGCCTCCGCAAAGCGTCCGATCAGGCGACCGGAACGATGTTCACGACCTTGCGGCCACGGAAGGTGCCGAACTGCACCGAACCGGCCTGCAGGGCGAACAGCGTGTCGTCGCCACCGCGACCGACACCCGAGCCCGGGTGGAAGTGGGTGCCGCGCTGGCGGACCAGGATCTCACCGGCGTTGACGACCTGACCGCCGAAGCGCTTCACGCCGAGCCGCTGGGCGTTGGAATCGCGACCGTTCCGGGTGGACGATGCGCCCTTCTTGTGTGCCATTGCTCAGTCCCTCTTTACTTCGCGGCCGTCGGGATGGACGTGACCTTGATCGCCGTGTACTGCTGACGGTGACCCTGGCGACGGCGGTAGCCGGTCTTGTTCTTGTAGCGCAGGATGTCGATCTTGGCGCCCTTGGTGTGGTCCACGACCTCGGCCTGGACCTTGATGCCCGCCAGGACCCACGGGTCGCTGGTCACGGCGTCGCCGTCGACGACGAGCAGGGTCGAGAGCTCGACCGTGTCGCCCGGCTTGGCGGTGGAAATCTTGTCAACCTCAACGATGTCGCCGACAGCAACCTTGTGCTGGCGACCACCGCTGCGCACGATGGCGTACACGCGGATCTCTCTCTCACTCGGTAATGGGGACCTCTGACGCCAGCCGCCCACGCACGGGGCCCGGGGGCCCACGGCGATCCGGATCGGACGAGCGGCCTCTCCCGGCGAGCGGGAGGGGGATGCTCAGAGGCGCGGCGCGCCATTGACACGCCGACGGTCTAGGTTACGGGCGCCTGCCACAGAGGGTCAAATTCGCCCGTGCGGGTGCGGACCGTCCCGGCGGGCCCCCTTCCGAGGGCCCGCCGGGACGGCTCCGGCCTCAGTCCTGGGCCGGGGCCGCGGTCTTCTTGGCCGTGGCCTTCTTGGCGGTGGTCTTCTTCGCCGCCGTCTTCTTGGCCGCCGTCTTCTTCGTGGCGGCCTTCTTGGCCGTGGCCTTCTTCGCGGTCTTCCGGGCGGCCTTCTTGGCCGCCGGGGCGGCCTCGGGCTCCTCGGCGACCGGCTCGGCGGCCGGCTCCGCCTCGGGCTCCGCGACCGGGGCGGCCGTGGCCACCACGATCTCGGCGGCCTCGGCGCCGGCGGGGGCACCGGCCGGGGCGGTGGCCTTGCGGACCACCCGGCGGCGGGCCCGCGGCGCGGCGGCCGCGGGGGCCTCCTCGACGACCGGCTCGACGACGGGCTCGGCGGCCGGGGCGGCCTCCACGACCGGCTCCGGCGCCGGTACGGCCTCCGGCTCCGCGACCGCGGCGACGGTCTCGGCCTCGGCGGCGGGCGCCTCGGACGTGGAGACGACCGGCGAGGTCACCCGGCGGGTGGCACGGCGGCGGGTACGCGGCGCGGGCGCCGTCTCCACCGTCTCCGCCACGGCCGGCTCCTCCGCGACCGGCTCGGCCACCGGGGCGGGCTCGACCGCGGGCTCCGCGATCGGGGTCGGGGCCACCGGCGCCGTCACCTTGCGGGTGACGCGGCGGCGGCCGCGGCCGCGGGTCGCGGCGGCCTCGGCCTCGGCGACGGAGCCGTACAGCTCCTCGTCCGGGGCGATCGGGACCGGCACGGCCACCGGGGCGGCCAGCTCGGCCGCGACCTCGGCCTCGGTCTCCACCGGAGCCTCGGCCTCGTGCGCCTCGTGCGCGTGCTCGTGCACGTGCTCGTCGCCGCCGCGGCCGCGCTTCTTCGAGCGCTTGCCGCCACCGCCGCCACCGTGCGTGGCCGGCTGCTCCATGTGGACGATGACGCCGCGGCCGTTGCAGTGGACGCAGGTCTCGGAGAAGGACTCCAGGAGGCCCTGGCCGACCCGCTTGCGGGTCATCTGCACCAGGCCGAGCGAGGTGACCTCGGCCACCTGGTGCTTGGTCCGGTCACGGCCCAGGCACTCCAGGAGGCGGCGGAGCACCAGGTCGCGGTTGGACTCCAGGACCATGTCGATGAAGTCGATGACGACGATGCCGCCGAGGTCGCGCAGCCGCAGCTGGCGCACGATCTCCTCGGCCGCCTCCAGGTTGTTCCTGGTGACGGTCTCCTCCAGGTTGCCGCCCTGGCCGGTGAACTTGCCGGTGTTGACGTCGACGACGATCATCGCCTCGGTCTTGTCGATCACCAGCGAGCCGCCGGACGGCAGCCAGACCTTCCGGTCGAGCGCCTTCATCAGCTGCTCGTCGATCCGGTAGGTGGCGAAGACGTCGACCTCGCTGGTCCACCGCGTCAGGCGGTCGGCCAGGTCGGGCGCGACGTGCGAGACGTAGCCGTGGATGGTCTCCCAGGCGTCGTCGCCGCTCACGATGACCTTGGAGAAGTCCTCGTTGAAGATGTCGCGGACGACCCGGACGGTCATGTCCGGCTCGCCGTAGAGCAGGCTCGGCGCGGAGGTCGAGATCTGGCTCGCCTTCTTCTGGATGTCGGCCCACTGCGCCTGCAGGCGCTCGACGTCACGGCGCAGCTCGTCCTCGCTCGCGCCCTCGGCGGCGGTGCGCACGATGACGCCCGCGTCCTCGGGGACGATCTTCTTGAGGATGGTCTTCAGCCGGGCGCGCTCGGTGTCCGGGAGCTTGCGGCTGATGCCGGTCATCGAGCCCTCGGGGACGTACACGAGGTAGCGGCCGGGCAGAGACACCTGACTTGTGAGGCGGGCGCCCTTGTGGCCGATCGGGTCCTTGGTGACCTGCACCAGGACCGACTGGCCGGACTTGAGGGCGGACTCGATGCGGCGCGGGCCGTGGCCCATGCCGAGCGCCTCGAAGTTGACCTCGCCGGCGTAGAGGACGGCGTTGCGGCCCTTGCCGATGTCGACGAAGGCGGCCTCCATCGACGGCAGCACGTTCTGGACCTTGCCCAGGTAGACGTTGCCGACGTACGAGGTGGCCTGCTCCTTGTTGACGTAGTGCTCGACGAGCACGTTGTCTTCCAGGACGCCGATCTGGGTGCGCTCGCCGTTCTGGCGGACGACCATGACGCGCTCGACGGCCTCGCGGCGGGCGAGGAACTCGGCCTCGGTGATGATCGGGACGCGGCGGCGGCCCTGCTCGCGCCCCTCGCGGCGGCGCTGCTTCTTGGCCTCCAGACGGGTGGAGCCCTTGATGGACTGCACCTCGTCGGACGGCTCGGCCTTCTCGCGGGCCGGGCGGGGCTCGCGGACCTTGACGACCGTGCGGACGCCGTCCTCTTCGGTGGTCTCGGCCTCGCCGGCGGCGTCACCGCTGCGGCGGCGACGGCGGCGACGGCGACGGGAGCTGCTGGAGCCGCCGAAGCCGGACTCGTCGTCCTCCTCGGCCTCCTCGGCGGCCTCGTCCTCGGCATGGAGCTCGTCGGACTCGTCGGTCTCCTCGGCCTCCTCCGCCTCGGCGGACTCGCCGCGGCGACGGCGACGGCCGCCACGACGGCGACGGCGGGACGGGCGGTCGCCGTACTCGTCGGCGTCCTCCGCCTCGGCCTCGGCCTCCTCCGCCTCGGCCTCGTCGGCGACGTGCTCGACCTCGGGCTCGTCGGCGACGGTCGACGGGACGGGCTCGACGGCGACGGGCTCACCCCGGCGGCGACGGCGACGGCGCGAGCCGGTCTCGGCGCGCTCGACGGGCTCGACGGCCTCGACCGTCTCGACGACGGTCTCCTCCGGCTCCTCCTCCTCGGCCTCGACCTCGGTCTCCGCGGCGACGGCGGCGGCGAACGCGGCGGTCTCCGGCGTCTGGAACATGGGCTCGGCGAAGACCGGGGCCTGGAAGACGGCGACGGCCGGGCGCTCGGCGCGGCGGCGGCGCGGGGCCTCCTCGGCCGTGGCCGGCTCGGAGGTGAACTGCGGGGAGCTGACGCGGCGGCGGCCGCGGCCACGGGTGGCGGCGGTCTCGGCGGCGGCGACGTCGGCACCGTGGGAGGCGATCTCCTCGACGGTGTCGGCGGGCAGGGCCTCACCGGAGGTCGGCGCGGCGAGCTCGGCCGCGACGTCCGGGGTGACCGTGGTCTCGGGCGCGGCGGCGCGGCGGGTGGCGCGGCGGCGGGTACGGGCCGGGGCGGCCTCGACGACCGGCTCGGCGGGCGCCTCCACGGCGGCGGGCTCCTCCACGGCGGCCTCCTCGGCCGGGGCCGTGGCGGTCACCGGCGCGGTGGCCTTACGGGTCGCACGGCGGCGGGTACGCGCCGGAGCGGCCTCGACGACCGGCTCGGCGGGCTCCTCCACGGCGACCTGCTCGGCCGGGAGCGCCTCGGCGGCGGTCTCCTCGGCGACCGGCGCGGGCGCGGCCGTCTTGCGGGTGGCGCGGCGGCGGGTGCGGGCCGGGGCGGCCTCCGGCTCGGCGGCCGGGGTCTCGGCGACCGGGGCCGGGGTGGCCTCGACGACCTCGGCGGCCTCGGCCGTCTCGCCGACGGCCGTCACCGGCGGGCCGGCGGGCCGGGAGGCGGCGCGGCGCCGGCGGCGCGGCGGCAGCTTGTCACCGGGGGCGTTGTCGTTGTTCTCGTTGGTCTCTTCGAGCATGCGGGCGGTTCTCCCGTCACGCTCCCGGGCGCCGCGTCGGATTCCGGTGGGCGGCACGGACGCGCTTCGTGCGCGGTGCCGCCGTCCGGGGCGCGGGCGCCGCACGGGAGCTGAATGTCTGGCTCGCCGGTTCCGTACGCCCGATGCGTACGGCCTGGCGAAAGTCTCCTGGTCAGTGCGCTGCCCGACCCAGGTGGCTCCCGAGTGCCAGGGCTGCGCTCGACTCCGTCCCCTACGCGGGGCCTGCCTCCGGCGCCGTCGCCGGGGCGGTCGCGGCGGCCGTGGTTGCTGCGGCCGTGACTGCCTCGCGGTCGGGCGCGAGCGGGTCGGTCACCGTGCCGGACTCCTCGTCGAAGAGCCCCTGCGCCAGCCTGGTCACCGCTGCGGGGACCGGCGGCGCCAGGTCGGCCACAGCTCGGAGACCGGACAGGACGTCGTCGGGTCGCACGGCGGGTGTCACGTGCCGAACGACCAGCCGCAGTATCGCACAGGCATCGTCGGCGGGCCTATCACCCTGGGGATCGCCCTGGGGATCGACCTGGGGATCGGCCTGGGGACGGTCCGCGACGAGCTCGGCGACGGCGGAGCGGGTGTCGAAGGTGCGGATGCCGTTCTTGGTCTTGCGCTGGACCTCGACCGTCTCGGCCGCGAGGAAGGCCTCGACGGCCTTCCGGGCGTCGTCGACGGGGACGCCGTCGAGCCGGAGCTCCCACACGGAGGCGGTGAGCCGGTCGGCGAGGCCGGAGGTGCGGGCCTCGACGGCGTCGGTGATGTCGAGGCCGGCCGGGAGGGACTCGTCGAGCAGGACCCGCAGGGTCTCCGGGTCGCGGCGCTCGGTGAGGGCGATCTCCAGGAACTCGGCCTCGGAGCCCGTACCCGTGGGGGCGGCGTTGGCGTACGACACCTTGGGGTGCGGGGTGAATCCGGCCGAGTACGCCATGGGCACCTCGGCGCGGCGCAGGGCGCGCTCGAAGGCGCGCTGGAAGTCGCGGTGGCTGGTGAACCGGAGGCGGCCGCGCTTGGTGTAGCGCAGACGGATGCGCTGCACCGCCGGTGCGGGCGGCGGGCCTTCGGGCTGTCGCTTGCCCAGTGGTTCTTCTCCTCGGTGCGGGGCGGGCGCGGGTGGCGCTCCGCCCGGAAGCTCTCGGACGTCCCGTGGGCTCCCGCCCGGATCACCCCCGCTCGGAGCGGGGAGATCTCGGGGGCGGGCGCCGCGCCGGGGACGTTCCTTGTACTACCCAGAGTACGCGCCCGGGCCACCTCGGGTTCCCCGGCGGGGTCGGCGGCGGGGACGGGGGCGGGTCGGGGGCGGGGCCGGGGGCGGTTCAGCGGGCGGAGCCGAAGAGCGCGGTCCGCATCTCGCGGGCGGCGGCGCGCACGGCCCGGGCGACGGTGGCGACGGGTCCCCACACGTACCGGCGCAGCCAGTGGCCGACGGGGGTGAGGACCACCCGGTACACCCAGGCGAGGGGCCGGCCGATCGCGTTCCACAGCACCCAGCGGATGGCGCGGCCGACGGCCCGGGAGATCGTGCCGGCGACGCGCCAGGCCCAGGCGAGGGCTGCGCCGACGACGCGGCAGACGGGGCCGAGCACGTACCGCCAGAGCCAGGTGAGCGGGGTGACGAGCAGCAGGTCGACCACCCGCCACAGGGCCTTGCCGACGGGGACCAGGACCCATTCCCACAGCCACCGGAGGGGCACGACGAGGACGTAGTGGAGCAGCCACCCGAGCGCTCGGCCGATCGGGGCGAGGACCCACTCCCACAGCCACCGGAGGGGGACGACGAGCAGGTAGTGGAGCAGCCACCCGAGCGCTCGGCCGATCGGGGCGAGGAGCCGGCGCCAGAGCTGCCGGCCGGACCAGGCGAGGGCGTCCCGGAGCAGCCGGAAGGGCAGGACGACCACGAGGGCGATGGCGCGTGCCACTCCCGTGAGGCAGCCCGGGTTTTCCGTGTTCATGCCCAGATGGACGGCGACGGCCCGGCGGAGGGTTTCCCCTCCGCCGGGCCGTCACCAAGGCGTTACCCGTGCCGGGCGCGGACTACTTCACCACGCTGAGCGGCAGCAGCTTCTTGCCGGTCGGGCCGATCTGGATGTGGGTGTCCATCTGCGGGCAGACGCCGCAGTCGAAGCACGGGGTCCAGCGGCAGTCCTCGACCTCGGTCTCGTCGAGGGCGTCCTGCCAGTCCTCCCAGAGCCAGTCCTTGTCGAGGCCGGAGTCCAGGTGGTCCCAGGGCAGGACCTCCTCGTAGGAGCGCTCGCGGGTGGTGTACCAGGCGACGTCCACGCCGTACTCGGGGAGGGTCTTCTCCGCGCACTCCATCCAGCGGTCGTACGAGAAGTGCTCGCGCCAGCCGTCGAAGCGGCCGCCGTCCTCGTAGACCGCGCGGATGACGGCGCCGATGCGGCGGTCGCCGCGGGAGAGCAGGCCCTCGACGATGCCGGGCTTGCCGTCGTGGTAGCGGAAGCCGATCGAGCGGCCGTACTTCTTGTCGCCGCGGATCTTGTCGCGGAGCTTCAGGAGGCGGGCGTCCGTCTCCTCGGCCGACAGCTGCGGGGCCCACTGGAAGGGGGTGTGCGGCTTGGGCACGAAGCCGCCGATGGAGACGGTGCAGCGGATGTCGTTCTGGCCGGAGACCTCGCGGCCCTTGGCGATGACGTTGATCGCCATGTCGGCGATCTGGAGGACGTCCTCGTCGGTCTCGGTCGGCAGGCCGCACATGAAGTACAGCTTCACCTGACGCCAGCCGTTGCCGTACGCGGTGGCGACCGTCCGGATCAGGTCCTCCTCCGAGACCATCTTGTTGATGACCTTGCGCATGCGCTCGGAGCCGCCCTCGGGGGCGAAGGTGAGACCGGAACGGCGGCCGTTGCGGGTCAGCTCGTTGGCCAGGTCGACGTTGAAGGCGTCGACGCGGGTCGAGGGGAGGGACAGGCCCACCTTGTCCTCGGTGTAGCGGTCCGCGAGGCCCTTCGCGATCTCACCGATCTCGGTGTGGTCGGCGGAGGACAGCGAGAGGAGGCCGACCTCCTCGAAGCCCGTCGCCTTGAGGCCCTTCTCGACCATCTCGCCGATGCCGGTGATGCTTCGCTCCCGCACGGGGCGCGTGATCATGCCGGCCTGGCAGAAGCGGCAGCCGCGGGTGCAGCCGCGGAAGATCTCGACGGACATGCGCTCGTGGACGGTCTCCGCGAGCGGGACGAGGGGCTGCTTGGGGTACGGCCACTCGTCGAGGTCCATGACGGTGTGCTTGGAGACGCGCCACGGCACGCCCGAGCGGTTGGGGACGACGCGGCCGATGCGGCCGTCCGGCAGGTACTCGACGTCGTAGAACGCCGGGATGTAGACCGAGCCGGTCTTGGCGAGGCGGAGGAGGACCTCCTCGCGGCCGCCCGGACGCCCCTCGGCCTTCCACCGGCGGATGATCTCGGTCATGTCGAGGACGGCCTGCTCGCCGTCGCCGATGATCGCCGCGTCGATGAAGTCCGCGATCGGCTCGGGGTTGAAGGCCGCGTGGCCGCCGGCGAGCACGATGGGGTGGTCGATCGTCCGGTCCTTGGACTCCAGCGGGATGCCCGCCAGGTCGAGGGCCGTGAGCATGTTGGTGTAGCCCAGCTCGGTGGAGAAGGACAGGCCGAACACGTCGAACGCGCCGACCGGGCGGTGGCTGTCGACCGTGAACTGCGGCACCTTGTGCTCGCGCATCAGCTCTTCGAGGTCCGGCCACACGCTGTAGGTGCGCTCGGCGAGGACGCCCTCGCGCTCGTTCAGTACCTCGTAGAGGATCATGACGCCCTGGTTGGGCAGGCCGACCTCGTACGCGTCCGGGTACATCAGCGCCCAGCGGACGTCGGCGGACTCCCACGGCTTGACCGTGGAGTTCAGCTCTCCACCGACGTACTGAATCGGCTTCTGCACGTGCGGGAGCAGAGCTTCGAGCTGCGGGAAGACAGACTCGGCAGCAGACATCTCGAACCTTCGTGAGCTGGCAGGGGGGCGACTCTCAAGCGTACCCCGGTGCTCAGCGGCTCAGCGCCGCGCGGAGATCCGGGGCCGAGGCCCGCTCCCAGACACCGGGCAGTTCCCGCTCCCGGGCCGCCGCGGCCGCTTCCTGCCGCGCGTACAGGACGCCCCAGGTGAAGGAGGGTTCGCCGGCCTCCTCCGCCTCGGCGGCGAGGTCGCGCAGGGCCCCGCGGGCGACGACGGCGTCCTGGTGGTCGCCGAGGAGGGACTGGACGGACTTCATCCTCTTGGAGAACCGTTTGGCGGGCTTGCCGAGGGTCGGTACGGCGGCGTCGGCGGCGTACCGGGCCCGTTTGGCGGCCTTGCGGGCCTCGTGGAGGGCGAGGTCGCGGTCGTGGCCGGGGGCGAGGTCGAGGGCGGGGCCGATCCGGTCGGCGAGCCGCCGGTAGTCGCGCCGGATCGCCTTCGGCAGCACCTTCTCGGCCTTCTTCCGGGCGCCCGGCCTCAGCGGCGGGTCGGCGAGGAGTCCGTCGAGGGCGTCGAGGAGGGCGAGGTGGCGGGGCGAGTCGAGGGCGTCGAGGGCGCGGCGGCGGGAGCCGGTGGAACGGGCCCGGTCCCAGGTGCGCAGCCGGCCGCGGACCGGGCCGTGGAGCTGTTCGCGGTCGAGCCCGTCGAGGGCGTCGCCGAGGCGGGCGGCGAGGACCTCCTGGTCGCGGGCGTGGCCGAGCTCGCCGGCGAGCCACTTCAGCTCGGCGCCGATCGGGTCGGTGACGTCCCGGTCGAGGACCTTGCGGTAGGTCTTGAAGGCGCTGCGCAGCCGCCGGCAGGCGACCCGGAGCTGGTGGACGGCGTCGGGCAGGTCGCGGCGGACGGCGGGGTCGAGGCGGACGAGGGCCTCGGCCTGTTCCCGTACGTACGCGAGGACGGCGGCGCGCGCCGTGCCGTCGGCGTCCGTCTCCGCGGGCCGCTCGGGTTCCAGGCCGGTCTCGCTCAGGGCGCGGGCGAGCTTGGAGGGGGCGTCGGAGGGGTGGATGCCGGCCTTCCTCAGGCGTTTCTCGACGGCGTCGAGGACGGCCGGGTCGGCGTCGTCCGCGAGCTCGACCTCGATCTCGGTCCAGGCGGCGGTGGCGTCGCCGGAGCCGCCGGCGAGGAGGCGGTCGGCGCGGACGGTGTCCACGGAGAGCTCGGCGAGGATCGTGCCGTGCCCGTCCCTGAGGTGGCGTACGTCTCGGGAGGAGCGGAGGCGGACCACGGGGATGACTCCGGCGTGGCGGACGCGGGAGCGCAGGAGCCCCGCCAGGGAGGGCGGGAGCGCCTCCGTGAGCGGGGCCCTGATCTCGTCGCGGACGCCGGCGGCGACCGGGAACTTGAGGTGCCAGCCGGCGTCCGAGCCTCCGGTGCGGCGCCGGAGGGTGAGGGAGTCGGCGGCGAGCCGGAGGCCGGCCGTGTCGTAGTAGACGGCGTCGAGTTCGGTGACGCCCTCGGCCGTCACGGACGCGACCCCGGCCGCGCGGGTGAGGTCCGGCAGCCGGGTGTCCGCGGTGGCTTCGTACTTCCGCTCGATCTCGCGCTTGGTCTCGGCCATGGATCGAATCTAGCCCCCGGGGCGGCCGGGCGTCAGGCGGTCATCGGCCGTTGCACCCGGATCGACTGGAGGAGTCCGACGGCGACCCAGACGGCGAACATGGAGGAGCCGCCGTAGGAGACGAAGGGCAGCGGGAGGCCGGCGACGGGCATGATGCCGAGGTTCATGCCGATGTTCTCGAAGGCCTGGAAGGCGAACCAGGCGATGATGCCGGCGGCGACGACGGTGCCGTACAGCTCCGTGGTCTCGCGGGCGATCCGGCAGGCCCGCCACAGGATGACGCCGAGCAGCAGCAGGATGAAGCCGGAGCCGATGAAGCCCAGCTCCTCGCCGGCGACGGTGAAGACGAAGTCGGTCTGCTGTTCGGGGACGAACTGTCCGCTGGTCTGGTGGCCGTTGAAGAGGCCGGCGCCCCTGAGGCCGCCGGAGCCGATGGCGATGCGGGCCTGGTTGGTGTTGTAGCCGACGCCGGACGGGTCGAGGTCGGGGTTGGCGAAGGCGGCGAAGCGGTTGATCTGGTACTCGTCGAGCATGCCGAGGGTGGTGACGAGGACCGCGCCGGCGATGCCGGAGCCGATGAGGCCGAGGACCCAGCGGTTGGAGGCGCCGGAGGCGAGCAGGACGCCGAGCACGATCACGATCATCACCATGACCGAGCCCAGGTCGGGCATGAGCATGATGATGCCCATGGGGAGGGCGGCGAGCACCAGGGACTTGGCGACGGTGCCGTGGTCCGGGTGGAGCTGGTCGCCGGCGTCCACCTTCGAGGCCAGCAGCATCGCCATCACCAGGATGATGGTGATCTTCACGAACTCGCTGGGCTGCAGCGAGAAGCCGCCGCCGACCACGATCCACGCGTGCGCGCCGTTGATGGTGGCGCCGAGCGGGGTGAGGACGGCGAGGATCAGCACGATCGACAGGCCGTAGAGGACCGGGACGGCCCCGCGCAGGGTGCGGTGGCCGAGCCAGACGGTGCCGATCATCAGCGCCACGCCGATGCCGGTGTTGAGCAGGTGCCGGAAGAGGAAGTAGTACGGGTCCCCGTTGTTCAGCTCGGTGCGGCCCCGGGTCGCCGACCAGACAAGCAGCGAGCCGATCAGGGAGAGCGCCAGGGCCGAGAGCAGGATCGACCAGTCGAGCCGGCGCAGCACCGAGTCGCGGGCGGTCAGCCGGGCGACGGCGCCGCGCTCGGGGGCGTAGCGGGAGACGAAGAATCTCCTCCGCTTCTTCATCGGGTCAGTCCCTCCTGTTGGCGGGCGTGCCCGCGAGCGGCGGCGGCGCGGCGCCGTTCCGCTCGGCCGGGTCGACCAGCTGGGACTTGGGGTCGTACGCCTTGATCGTCGGAGCGTCGATGGTGCCGTCGGCGTTGACCTTCGGCAGCGTCTTCTGCGGCCCGGGCAGCAGGGCGCGCTTGAGGTTCTGGTTGCCCGCGTCGTCGAGGCCGTAGAGGGCGTCGTAGATGTTGCGGACGGCGGGGCCGGAGGCGCCGGAGCCGGTGCCGCCCTGGGAGATGGTCATGACGATGGTGAAGTCGTCGGTGTAGGTCGCGAGCCAGGAGGTGGTCTGCTTGCCGTAGACCTGGGCGGTGCCGGTCTTGGCGCGCATCGGGATCTTGTCCTGGGGCCAGCCGCCGAAGCGCCAGGCGGCGGTGCCGCCGGGCTCGACGACCGAGCGCAGGCCCTTGTCGAGGTCGCGGATGGTCTTCGCGTCGACCGGCAGCTTGCCGTGGGCCTTGGGCTCGATCTCGCGGACCTGCTTGCCGTCGGGGCTGATGACCGCCTTGCCGACGGAGGGGTCGTAGAGGGTGCCGCCGTTGCTGATGGCCGCGTAGATGGTGGCCATCTGGATGGGGGTGACGAGGACGTCGCCCTGCCCGATGGCGAAGTTGATGCTGTCGTACGCCTTCAGCTGGTTGCCTTCGAGGCAGTTCTCGTAGGCGATCTGCTCGACGTAACTGCCGCCCTTCTTGCCCTGCTTGCACCAGCCGTCCTTGTTGGCCTCCCAGAACGCCTGCTTCCACTGGCGGTCGGGGATGCGGCCCTTGACCTCGTTGGGCAGGTCGACGCCGGTCTCCGAGCCGAGGCCGAAGTCGCGGGCGGTCACGTAGAACCAGTCCTTGGAGTCCTTGTTCGCCGTGATGCCGCCGTCCTTCTGCCACTCCTTGTGGCCGAGGGCGTAGAAGACGGTGTTGCAGGAGTACTTGAGGGCTTCGCCGAGGGTGATGGGGCCGTGCCCCTGGGACTCGAAGTTGGCGAAGCTGCGGCTGCCGAGGCTGTAGGAGGCGCTGCAGTTGTACTTGTCGTTGAAGTCGTAGCCGGCCCGGACGGCGGCGCTCGCGGAGATCACCTTGAAGATGGAGCCGGCCGGGGCCTGGCCCTGGATGCCGCGGTTGAGCAGCGGGTAGTTGGACTTCTTGCTGGTGAGGGCGGCGTAGTCCTTGGCGGAGATGCCGCCGATCCAGACGTTGGGGTCGTAGTCGGGCTGGGAGGCCATGGCGACGACCCGGCCGGTCTTGGTCTCCATGACGACGACGGCGCCGGAGTCGGCCTCGTACTTGCGGCCGGTGATCTTGTCGGTCTCGCCGCGGACGGTCTTCATCGCCTGCGCGAGCTCGTACTCGGCGACGGCCTGCACGCGGGCGTCGATGCTGGTGACGAGGGTGGAACCGGCCACGCCCGGGTCGGACTTGGTCTGCCCCATGACGCGCCCGAGGTTGTCGACCTCGTACCGGGTCACGCCGGCCTTGCCGCGCAGCTCCTTGTCGTAGGTGCGTTCGATGCCGGAGCGGCCGACCTGGTCGGAGCGGAGGAACGGGGAGTCGGTGTCCTTGGCCTTGGTGATCTCGTCGTCGGTGACGGGCGAGAGGTAGCCGAGCACCTGGGCGGTACGGGCCTTGCCGGGGGCCGGGTAGCGGCGGACGGCGGTGAGCTCGGCGGTGATGCCGGGGAAGTCCTCGGTGCTCTCCCGGATGGTGAGCGCCTGCTGGACGGTGGCCTCGTCGGTGACCGGGATCGGCTGGTAGGGCGAGCCGTTCCAGCAGGGCTTGGGCGTCTTGGAGTCGCAGAGCCGGATCTTGTTGGCGACGTCCTCGGGCTTCATGTTCAGGACCCCGGCGAGCCGGGTGAGCACGGCCTTGCCGTCGTCCTTCATCTTCATGAGCTCGGTGCGCGAGGCGGAGACCACGAGCCGGGTCTCGTTGTCGGCGAGCGGGACGCCGCGGGCGTCGAGGATGGAGCCGCGGACGGCCGGGGTGACGACCTGCTGGATGTTGTTGCTCTTGGCCTCGTCGGCGTACTCCTTGCCGTTGCGGATCTGGAGGTACCAGAGCCGGCCGCCCAGAGTGAGCAGCAGCGAGAAGACGAGGACCTGGATGACGACGAGCCGGGTCTGGACCCGGGGGGTCCTGCCGGTCTCGGGGATGTTGCTCATGCTGCCGTTGCCCCCTCGGTCACAGTCGCTTGACTCCCTTGATGCGTCCGGCCCGGCCGGCGCGGGTACGGGCGGCCTTGACGCGCAGGCCGCCGCGCTGGGTGCCGATCCTCAGGCCCGTGCCGGAGGAGAGCCAGCCGGAGGCGACGTCGCCCGCGCCCGTCCCCGTGGCGTCGGCGACCGGGTCGTTCTCGGCGCGCCGGGCCAGGGCCATGACGAGCGGCACCGTGAAGGGGGCGAGCAGCAGGTCGTAGAGGACGGCGGTGAAGAGCAGGGAGGTGAGACCGACGTGGCGGGCGGCGTTGTCGCCGACGAGCGCGCCGACGCCCGCGTAGAGCAGGGTGGAGCCGACGGCCGCGCCGACGACGGCGGCCATCGGGCCGACGGCGGAGGTGAACCGGCCGTTCTCGGGCCGGACGAGGCCCACCAGGTAGCCGACGACGCAGAGTACGAGGGCGTAGCGGCCGGCGGCGTGGTCGGCGGGCGGGGCCAGGTCGGCGAGGAGGCCGGCGGAGAAGCCGACGAGCGAGCCGGTGACGGGCCCGTGCACGAGGGCGAGGGCGACGACGGTGAGGAGGACGAGGTCGGGGACGGCGCCGGGGAGCTGGAGCCGGGCGAGGACGGAGACCTGGACGACGAGGGCGACCACGATCAGGGTCGCGGAGAGGAGGATGCGGTTGAACTTCACGGTGTCGCGTCCCCCTGGTCGTCCGGGTTCTGATCCTGTACGGGGTCCTGCGCCTGGTTCTGCGCCTGGTTCTGGTCCTGCGCGGGCTGCTGGGCCTGGTTCTGGTCCTGCGCCTGGTCCTGCGCCTCGTTCTGGAGCGGCTGTTCGGCCTTCTCCCCCTGGGCCTGCTCGCCCTCGGCCGGCGGCTTCGCGGTGACCGTGACGGTGACGGTCGGCGCGGGCTTCGGCTTCTGCGGCAGCACCGTGTCGCGCGGGTCGGAGCGGGGGGCCTGGACGACGACGCCGACGATGTCGAGCTTGCTGAAGCCGACGTACGGGCGGACGTAGACGTTGCGGGTCAGTCCGCCGCCCATCGGGTCGACGCGGACGATCTCGCCGACGGGCACCCCGGGCACGAAGGGCCGGGCGCCGGCCGAGCCGAAGGTGACGAGGCGGTCGCCCGGCTTCACCTTGGCCTTGCCGTTGAGGAGCTGGACGAGCAGCGGGCGGTCGCCCCGGCCGGTGGCGAAGCCGAGTTCGTCGGACTTCTCCATGCGGGTGCCGACCGTGAAGTCGGGGTCGTTGGCCAGGAGGACCGTGGAGGTCGTCGGGCCGACGGTGGTGACCCGGCCGACGAGTCCGGCGCCGTTGAGGACGGTCATGTCGCGCTGGATGCCGTCGCGGGCGCCCACGTCGATGGTGACGGTCCAGGAGAAGCCCTGGGCCGACCCTATGGCGATGACCTGGGCGCCCTTGATGCCGTACTGTCCGGCGCCGGCGGTCTTGAGCAGGGAGTCGAGCTCGCGCAGCCGGTTGCGGTTGCGGTCGTCGCTGCCGAGCTCGGCCTTGAGCTCGGCGTTCTCCTTCTCCAGGGCGGCGATCCGGGTGTTGCGTTCGCCGGAGTCGCGGACGGCGCCTATGGCGTTGCCGATCGGGTCGACCGCCGCCGCCACTCCGTTCTCGACCGGGCCGAAGACGGCGGCGGCGGCCTGCCGGGCGCCGTCGACCGGCGACTCCTGGCCGCCGCGGATGTCCACCGTGATCAGCGCGAACGCGATGGCGACCAGCAGCACCAGGAGCAGCCGGCTCTCTCGTGTGTCCCTCACGTGCGGCGGCCGTGCCCTTCCTCGTGGTTCGTTGTGCAGATGTTCGTACCGTTGCGTACCGCTTCGTACCGTACGGGCTCACGCCCGGCCGGTGGTTCAGCGGCGCGGCTGGGCGTCCAGGACCTGCTGGAGCGCCTCGAACTCCTCGACGCACTTGCCGGACCCGAGGGCCACCGAGTCCAGCGGGTCCTCGGCGATGTGGATCGGCATGCCGGTCTCACGGCGCAGCCGCTCGTCGAGGCCGCGCAGCAAAGCGCCGCCACCGGTGAGAACGATGCCGCGGTCCATCACGTCACCGGAGAGCTCCGGCGGGCACTTGTCGAGGGTGGTCTTGACGGCGTCGACGATCGCGTTGACCGGCTCCTCGATCGCCTTGCGGACCTCGGCGGCCGAGATGACGACGGTCTTGGGGAGACCGGAGACGAGGTCGCGGCCGCGGATCTCGGTGTGCTCGTCCTGCTCCAGGTCGTAGGCCGAACCGATGGTGATCTTGATCTGTTCGGCGGTGCGCTCACCGAGGAGGAGGGAGTACTCCTTCTTGATGTGCTGGATGATCGCGTTGTCCAGCTCGTCGCCGGCGACCCGGATGGACTGTGCCGTGACGATTCCTCCGAGGGAGATCACCGCGACCTCGGTGGTGCCGCCGCCGATGTCGACGACCATGTTGCCGGTGGCCTCGTGGACGGGGAGGCCGGAGCCGATGGCGGCGGCCATGGGCTCCTCGATGATGTGCACCTGGCGGGCGCCGGCCTGGGTGGACGCCTCGATGACGGCGCGGCGCTCGACGCCGGTGATGCCGGAGGGCACGCAGACCACGACCCGGGGGCGGGCCAGGTAGCGCCGCTTGTGGATCTTGAGGATGAAGTAGCGGAGCATCCGCTCGGTGATCTCGAAGTCGGCGATGACGCCGTCCTTCAGCGGGCGCACGGCGACGATGTTGCCGGGGGTCCTGCCGATCATCTTCTTCGCCTCGGCACCCACCGCGAGGATTCCGCCGGTGTTGGTGTTGATCGCGACGACGGACGGCTCGTTGAGGACGATGCCTCGACCCCTGACGTACACCAGCGTGTTGGCGGTCCCGAGGTCGACAGCCATGTCACGGCCGATGAACGACATGAAGTTCCCCTTGTTTCCCATGGCTGAGGGTGGTGCGGCGAAGAGTTTTCATCGTAGTGCCGCTCACGCGGATGGCGCGCGCTGGCCCACCTCTGTACTAGGTGACGGTAGGACGCGGCGATCCGTTCCCGGGATTGGCGTTCATATGCCTGGGGGCGACCGAATTCCATCGGTCGCCCCACAACTGGCTGCCGTTCGGCTGACGGCGGGTCAGCGGAGGGTCAGGCGAGACCGGGGAAGAAGATCTTCAGCTCGCGCGCGGCGGACTCCTCGGAGTCCGAGGCGTGGATGAGGTTCTCGCGGACGATGGTGCCGAAGTCGCCGCGGATGGAGCCCGGGGCGGCGGCGATCGGGTCGGTCGGGCCGGCCAGCTGGCGGACGCCCTCGATGACCCGCTCGCCCTCGACGACGAGCGCGACGACCGGACCGGAGGACATGAAGCCCATCAGCGGCTCGTAGAAGGGCTTGCCCTTGTGCTCGCCGTAGTGCTGCTCCAGCGTCTCCTGGTCCAGCTCGCGCAGCTCCAGGGCCGCGAGGGTCCAGCCGGCCTTGCGCTCGATGCGGCCGATGATCTCGCCGACGAGGCCGCGGCGGACCGCGTCGGGCTTGAGCAGGACGAGCGTGCGCTGGCTCACGGGGGGAACTCCTTCGGGAGGGATGTGCGGGCCTGACGAATCTACAGGGCCCGCACCGCCCTCCGTCACGCAGCGTCAGGCCCTGCGGAGCCCTGGGCCGTGGCGTTCGAGGCGGCCCAGCGGGCCTTGATCTCGTCCACCTTGCGCCCGTAGTGCACCGAACACCACCACAGCACGGCGAAGACGGCCCCGAGGAAGTACATGACGGGGACGAAGAAGCCGCTGGCGATCAGCCCGATCTGGAGCGCCCAGCCGAGCTGGACGCCACCGGGGCGGGTGATCATCCCGCAGAGCAGCACGGAGAGGGCCATCGCGACGCCGCACACCCACCAGACGGTGGAGCCGGCGAGCGAGTCGTCCTTCATGGCGACGAGACCGGCGAAGCCGATGACGAAGAACTCGCCGATGAGGGTGGAGGAGCAGAGCGTGCGCATTCCGGGTCAGCCCCTCTTGAGCAGCAGCCGGGCGTCGCCGACCGTGAAGATCGAACCGGTCACGAGCACACCGGCGCCGCCGTACTCGGCCTCCTCCTCGGCGAGCGTGATCGCCGTCTCCAGGGCGTCGGGCAGCCGCGGCTCCACGACGACCCGGTCCTCGCCGAAGACCTCGACGGCGACCGCGGCGAGCGCGTCGGCATCGGTGGCGCGGGAGGTGGAGTTCTGGGTGACGACGACCTCGGCGAAGATCGGCTCGAAGGCCTCCAGGAGCCCGCGGGCGTCCTTCTCGCCGCTGGTGGAGACGACGCCGATGAGCCGGGAGAAGCCGAAGGCCTCGGAGACCGCCTCGGCGGTGGCGCGGGCGCCGTGCGGGTTGTGCGCGGCGTCGAGGATGACCGTCGGGGAGGAGCGCACGACTTCGAGACGGCCCGGCGAGACCGTCTGGGCGAAGGCGCGCCGGACGGTCTCGACGTCGAGGGTGCGGGCGTGCTCGGCGCCGATGCCGAAGAAGGCCTCGACGGCGGCGAGCGCCACGGCCGCGTTGTGCGCCTGGTGGGCGCCGTGCAGGGGCAGGAAGATGCCGTCGTACTCGCCGCCGAGGCCGCGCAGGGTCAGCAGCTGGCCGCCGACGGCCACCTCGCGGGAGACCACGCCGAACTCCATGCCCTCGCGGGCCACGGTCGCGTCGACCTCGACGGCCTTCTTCAGGAGCACCTGGGCGGCGTCCACCGGCTGCTGGGCCAGGACGACCGTCGCGCCCTGCTTGATGATCCCGGACTTCTCGACGGCGATCTCGCCGGTGGTCGCGCCCAGCCGGTCGGTGTGGTCGAGGTCGATGGGGGTGACGACGGCGACGGAGCCGTCGATCACGTTGGTCGCGTCCCAGGTGCCGCCCATGCCGACCTCGACGACGGCCGCGTCGACCGGGGCGTCGGCGAAGGCCGCGTACGCCATGCCGGTGAGGACCTCGAAGAAGGAGAGGCGGTACTCCTCCCGGGCGTCGACCAGCTCCACGTACGGCTTGACGTCCTGGTACGTCTCGATGAACCGCTCGGCGGAGATCGGGGCGCCGTCCAGGCTGATCCGCTCGGTGATCGTCTGCACGTGCGGCGAGGTGTAGCGGCCGGTACGCAGCTCGAAGGCGCCGAGCAGGGACTCGATCATGCGGGCGGTCGACGTCTTGCCGTTGGTGCCCGTGATGTGGATCGAGGGGTACGCGCGCTGCGGCTCGCCCAGCACGTCCATCAGCGCCGCGATCCGCTGCACCGAGGGGTCCAGCTTGGTCTCGCCCCAGCGGGTCGAGAGCTCGGTCTCGACCTCGCGCAGCGCCTTGTCCAGCTCCGGGTCCTCGGGGCGGGTCGGCACGGGGTCGCCCTGCGGCGGACCGGCGACGGCACGCAGGGTGCGGCTGCCGGCCTCGATCACCGCCAGGTCGGGGTCTCGGTCGGTGGCTTCGCCGACGAGGTCGTCGAAGTCCTCGTCGATGTCGTCGGCGGGCTCGTCGGCAAAGTCTCGCGGGTCGCTCGGGTCACTCACGGGGTCAAGTCTACGGAGCCGCACCGACAGGACGACGGACCCACCCCTCCCGGCGCATCCGGCGGACCCGCCCTGCCCTCCCCGCGAACGGCCCCCGCGCCCGGCGGGGGGCCGTTCGCGGGGCGGTTCAGGTCGGCAGGCCCGAGGGGAGGACGGCGCGGACCGCGTAGGCGGCGTCCTTCTCGCCGGCCGTGAGGGTGCCGCCCATGCTGGCGACGCGTTCGTCCATCGAGACGAGGCCCGTGCCGGTGGAGACGGGGGCGCGGTCGGGCGGGGTCCCGGGGAGGGGGTTGCGGACCTCGATCCACAGGTCCGGTCCCGCGACGCCGATCACGACCCGGACCGGCAGGCCCGGGGCGTGCTTCGCCGCGTTCGTCAGGCACTCCTGGACCACCCGGTACACCGCGGTCTGCCGCAGCGGCGAGAGCGCCTTCACCTCCTCGGCCACGTCCAGCTCCACCGGGCTGCCCATCCGCTCGCTCTCCTCGGCGAGGTCCGCGAGCCCCTCCAGGCCGGGCGTGGCGCCCTCCCGGTCGGCGCGCCGCACGAGCGTCTCGTTCAGCATGAGGTGGGCGCGCCGGGCGGTGTCGGCGAGCTCCTCGAAGTCCTTCTGGTGGGCGTCGCCCCTGGCCCGTACGGCGAGCACCTCGGCCCGCACCGCGAGGACGGTCAGCTCGCGGCCGACCAGGTCGTGGACGTCCCGGCCGACCTGGATCCGCTCCTCCTGGACGGCCTGCCGGGCGGCGGCCTCGCGCCGCTGGACCTCCAGGGCGCGGACCAGGTCGTGGCGGTGGGCGGCGATGCCGACGCCGGCCGCGAGCACGCCGATCGGGACGACGAGGCTGAGGAAGTCGCTGAGCGTGGCGCCGTGCTGGACGGGCCAGCCGGGCGTCAGGAAGTAGCCGTACGCCACGCCGATGTAGAGCAGGGTGGCGGCGACGGCGGCCCGCCGGCCCCGGAAGCGGCCGATCGAGTACAGCGCGAACTGGATCAGGGTCACCTCGTGCAGCCAGCCCATCAGGCCGAGCGCCACGAGATACGGCACCCAGGGCGCCCGCCGGCGCAGGGCCAGGGTGGACGCGCCGGCGGCGAGGACGAGGGTGGCGGTGGCGCCGGTGAGCGAGTTGTCGCCGCGGGCGAGCCCCGGCACGTCGAGGAGCATCAGCGCGAAGGCGCTGAGCGCGGCGACGACGTCCAGGGCGCGCGGTGAGGCGGCCCACCGCTCCGCGCGGCGGCGCAGCGCGGGGACGGTGGGGAAGCGGAGCATGCCCCCATCATCCAGGGTCCTTGGTCCCGGCGCCGTGGACCCGAAGTCCCGTCTGCTGTGAGATCAGGCACTTCGTCCCCATACCTGTTTGACTCGGAGACGTGTCCGATTCCCCTCCCCCGGATCCGGCGGTCGCGGAGCCGACCGTCGCGGAGCCGACCGTCGCGGAGCCGACCGTCGCGGAACTCCTCGACGCGCTGCCCCAGGCGGCCGCCGTCGTCGGCGACGGCCCGCGGGTCCTCAGGGCCAACCGGCGCTTCCGCGCCCTGCTCCGACTGCCCGACGCCCTGGACCCGACCGGGCGGGACGGCGGCGAGCGGCTCCTCGCCCACGCCGCCGCGCTGCTCGCCCGTCCGGAGGAACGCGCCCGCTTCCTCGCCGACGCCCGCGCCCACGGCCCCGTCACCCGGACCGCCGACTACCACCTGGCGGACGGGCGGATCCTGCGCCGCCGCCGCTCCCCCGTCGGCGCCACCGCGCACCTGCTCCTCATCGAGGACGTCACCCGCCGGCACGAGGCCCGCGACGACCTCGACCAGCGGGTCCGCCGCCTCGCCGAGCTCACCGACGAGCGGACCGCCTTCGCCGGCCGCGCCCTGCACGAGCTGCGCACCCCGCTCGCCACCGTCGTCAGCTTCGCCGAGCTCCTCCTGGACCCGGCGAGCGGCCCGCTCGACCCGGAGCGGACCTCCTACCTGGAGGCGATCCTGCGCAACGCCCGCCGGATGACCTCGATCGCCGCCGCCCTGCCCCGGGCCGCCGCCGGCGAGGACCCGCCGGACCCGCGCCGCGCCGAGCCCCGGCGCGGCCGGGTCCTCGTCCCCGAGCTGGTCGAACGGGTGGCCCTGGAGGCGCTCCAGCGGACCGGCGGAGCGGGGCCGTACCTCACCGTCGACGCCCCGGCCGGCGGCCCCCCGCTGCTCGCCGACGGCTGGCTGCTCACCGGCGCCCTGGAGGAGCTGGTCGCCAACGCGCTGCGGTTCACCCCCGCCGACGGCCGGGTGGAACTGACCGCGCGGCCGTCGGACGGCCACTGGACCGTCCAGGTGAGGGACACCGGGATCGGCGTCCCGCTGGAGTACCAGGAGGAGGTCTTCACCCCGTACGTCCGCGCCCCCAACGCCCGGCGCGGCGGCTACCCCGGCACCGGCCTCGGCCTGGCGACCGCCCGGGAGGCGATCCGGCTGCACGACGGCACCCTCACCGTCCACAACCGCCCCGACGGCCCGGGCGCGATCTTCACCCTCCGCCTCCCGATACCGAGCACGCAGGACGTCTGCGACCCACGGACCGGTACGAGGGACAGCCGGGGCCCGCGGACCGGCGCGGCAGACAGCCGGGATGCACGGACCGGCACGACGGACAGCTGGGATGCGTGGACCGGCACGACGGACAGCCGACGCCCGCAGCCCGGCACGACAGACAGTCAGGACCCACGGACCGGCACGACGGACAGCCGGGATGCGTGGACCGGCACGACGGACAGCCGACGCCCGCGAACCGGCACGACAGACAGTCAGGACCCACGGACCGGCACGACAGACAGTCAGGACCCACGGACCGGCACGACGGACAGCCGGGATGCGCGGACCGGCACGACGGACAGCCGACGCCCGCGAACCGGCGCGGCCGACCTCCCAGTGCCGGACGCCGTGGACCTCACGCGACCCGGCGCGGCCGGTCTCCCGGTGCCGGGCGTCGAGGGGCTTGCTCGGCCCGGCGGCGCGGCGGACGGCCCGGACCCCGGACCGTGACCCGGTTGCTCGTCGTCGAGGACGACGCCGATCTCGCGCTCGCGCTGCGTGTGCTGCTCACCCGTGGCGGACACGACGTCTCGCTCGCCGCCGACGGCCGCGAGGCGCTGCGGCTGCTCTTCGCCGAGCGCCCCGCACTGATGGTGCTCGACCTGGTCCTGCCGGGCCTCGACGGCTGGGAGGTGCTCGACCGCACCCGGGACATGAGCGATCTTCCGGTCCTCGTCCTCTCCGGCCTCGGCGAGGTCGACGACCGGGTCAGGGGGCTGCGCTCCGGCGCCGACGACTACCTGGTGAAACCGTTCGCCCAGGCCGAGCTGCTCGCCCGGATCGACGCCCTCCTCCGGCGTACCGGACCGGGCGCCTGGGCCGGCGAGACCGTCGAGGAGGACCTCCGCCTCGTGCCCGAGCGCCGCTCCGCGCTCTGGCTGGGCGCCGAGGTCCGGCTCAGCGACATCGAGTACCGCCTCCTGCAGCTCCTGGTCCGCAACCGCGGCCGGGTCGTCACCACCGAGCAACTGCTCGACCAGGTGTGGGACGACGCCTCCGCCGTCGGCCGCGACCGGGTGAAGTTCGGCGTACTGCGGCTGCGCCGGAAGCTGCGGTACGCGGGCGGGCCGCACTCCCGCGACCCGATCGAGTCCGTCCGCGGCCTCGGCTACCGCTACGACTCCGGGTGACGGTGACGGTGACGGTGACGGTGACGGTGACGGTGACGGAGAACACCGGGGTCCGGGACGAAGGTCCCGGGCCCACCGTCACGAAACCGCCCGGAACGGCCTGAGCAACCGTCCGGCAACCATCCGCCACCGGCCCCCGCCACCCGCCCCGGCCACCGTCGAGGGCATGCACACCCTTCCCGCCCGCAGCGTCGCCCTCGTCCTCGGTACCCGCCCCGAGCTGGTCAAGCTCGCCGAGCTCATCCGGATCCTCGGGCCCGCCGCCCGGGTCGTCCACACCGGACAGCACTACGACGAGGAGCTGTCGGGCGGCTTCCTGACCGAGCTCGGGCTGCCCGAGCCGGAGTACCTCACCGGCGTCGGCGGCCGCCCCCGCGCCGTCCAGGTCGCCGCCGCGCTCGGCGCCCTCGACGGGCTCTTCGCCACCGAACCGCCGCTCGCCGTGATCGTCCAGGGCGACACCAACGCCGCCCTCGCCGGCGCGCTCGCCGCCAACGCCCGCGACCTGCCGCTCGTCCACGTCGAGGCCGGGCTCCGCAGCCACGACCGGGCCATGCCCGAGGAGCACAACCGGGTCCTCATCGACCGCCTCGCCGACGTGCTGTGCGCCGCCACCCCCGACAACCGCGCGCTGCTGCTCGCCGAGGGCCTCCCCGAGGAGCGGATCGCGGTCACCGGCAACCCGGTCGTCGAAGCCGTACGCGACCACCTGCCGCCCGCAGGGGAGCGGGCCCGGCTGCTCGCCGCGCACGGCCTGACCGCCGACGGCTACGTCCTGGCCACCGTGCACCGCCCCGAGAACACCGACGACCGCGAGGCGCTGCGCGCCGTCCTCACCGAGCTCGCCGCCCTCGCGGACCGGCTCCCGGTCGTCCTCCCGCTCCACCCCCGCACCCGGGCCCGGATCGACGCGGCCGGACTGGGCGGACTCCTCGACGCCGTCACCGTCCTCCCGCCCGCCGGCTACGGCACCTTCCTGGCGCTCGCCCGGCACGCGGCCGTCCTCGTCTCCGACTCCGGCGGCGTCCAGGAGGAGACCACGGTCCTCGGCCGCCCGCTGATCGTCGTCCGCCGCTCCACCGAACGCCCCGAGGCCCTGGCCGACTTCGCCGAACTCGTCGCCCCCGGCCCGCGGATCGGCGCCGCCGTCCGCGCCCGCCTCGACGAGGGCCCGCTCGGCCTGCGCCGCCTCGCCGCGCTCCCCAGCCCGTACGGCGACGGCACCGCCTCGCAGCGGATCGCGACCCTCACCGCGCACCTCGCCAAGGAGCGCGCGGTCCCGGCCGCGTCCCACGCGATGGCCGCCTGACTCCCTCTCCCCCTCCCCCTCCCCTCCCCCTCCTGCCCCCACCGGAGTCCGCCCCCATGAGCCTCCAACTCCTCCTCTACGCCTTCCCGTTCCTCCTCCTCGGCGGCTTCCTCGTGTACTGGGCCGGGGCCCGGCACGCGTACGCCCGCCGCAGGCCCACCGAGCCGGGCGAACCCGCCGCGTACGACTGGCACTTCTTCGTGCCCTGCCGCGACGAGGAGGCCGTGATCGCCACCACCGTCGCCCGGCTGCGCGCCGACTTCCCCGCCGGGCACGTCTGGGTCATCGACGACGCCAGCGACGACCTGACCGCCCCGATCGTCACCTCGATGCGCGCCCGCGACCCCCGCGTCCACCTGGTCTCCCGCCACCGCCCCGACGCCCGCGTCGGCAAGGGCGCGGCGCTCAACGCCGCCTACGACGCGCTGAACGCGCACCTGCCGGCCGGCACCGACCGCGCCCGGGTGGTCGTCTGCGTCGTCGACGCCGACGGCCAGGTCTCCCCCGACGCCCTGGCCCGGGTCAGCGGCCCGGACGCGTTCGGCGACCCGGACATGGGCGGCGTGCAGATCGGCGTCCGGATGCGGAACGTCGACGACGAGCGCCCGCTGCCCGACCGGGGCCGGCTCGCCAACACGTACGCCCGCCTCCTGATCCGCATGCAGGACGCGGAGTTCGCCGTCTCCAACACCGCGATGCAGCTGCTGCGCGTCCGCACCGGCTCCGTCGGCCTCGGCGGCAACGGCCAGTTCACCCGCCTCACCGCGCTCGACCGGATCGCCGCCGCCGAACGCCGCCCCTGGCAGCGGGACGCCCTCCTGGAGGACTACGAACTCGGCCTGCACATGCGGCTCGCCGGCTACAGGGTCACCCACGTCCACGACACCTGGGTGAGCCAGGAGGCGCTGCCGTACACCCGCCGCTTCCTCACCCAGCGCACCCGCTGGGCGCAGGGCAACATCGCCTGCGTCCGCTACACCGGCCGGATCGTCTCCTCCCGGCACTACCGGGCCCGGGGCGTCCTGGAGTCCCTCTACACCTTCTTCCAGCCGCTCGCGCACCTGGCGACCCTGCTGCTGACCGCCGTCATGCTGGTCGCGCTCGTCCTCGGCGGCAGCGCGGCCGAGGTCGTCCTCGCCGCCTGGCCCCTCGCCCTCGCCCTCGCACTCCTCTCGATCGTCCCCTTCGTCCTGTGGGGCCCGGTCTACCGCCGCGAGTTCGCCCCCGACCGCTCCCGCCTCAAGGGCCTCCTCTGGGGCCTCGCCCTCTGGCTCTACGCCTACCACCTGTTCCTCGTCTCCACCCGCGGCTTCATCCGCCTCCTCCGCGGCCGCACCGGCTGGGCCAAAACCCGCCGCAACGCGGAAACAGCAGGCGTCGGCCCGGTGGCGACGGAATCCTGACGCGCCCCTGGGCACGCGGAAGGGCCATCGCGGATCCGATCAGCCGCCCAGCAGTGCTGCCATGGCACTGGCGGAAACCGCACAACGGAACCCCGTGTCGTCGTCGAGCATCTCCGTGGAGGCGTCGTTGAAGACGGCGGGTGTGGCGCGGGCGAAGGGGCTGGTCCAGGCGCCGGCCTTGAGCTCGTAGCGGCCTGGCTCGGAGCGGGTCGAGCACCACTCCCAGGTGTTGCCGCACAGGTCGTAGACGCCGTAGGGGGAGACTCCGCTGTGGTAGCGGCTCACCGGGGTCGTGGAGCCGATGCCGCTCTCGCGGGAGTTGCACTTGGCCGGGGTGGCGTTGTTGCCCCATGGGTATGCATCGCCGCGCGTGCCACGGGCCGCCTTCTCCCATTGCTGGGCGGTCGGCAGCTCCTTGCCCGCCCACGCCGCGTACGCCGAGGCGTCGTGCCAGGTCACGAAGACCACCGGGTGATCGAGGATGGCCTCGGGGCACTTGCCGCGGTGCCAGTGCTGGGGCGGCTCGTGGCCGGTGGCGGCCACGAAGCGCGCGTAGTCGTTGTTGGTGACCGGGAAGACGTCGATGTAGAAGGACGGGAGCCAGACAGGCTCGTTCTTCTCGCCGCACAGGAACGTGCCGGCCTCGACCAAGGCCATCTTCTTGCCGTCGCGAGGATGGCGGACCTGGTGCTGCTGAGGCTGGGGCCCTGGGCTTGGGGTTTCCTGTGTGGGGAGCACCGTGCCCAGCGAGCGGGCGAGGCTCGCGAACCGCTCGTGGACGTCGGGGGTGGAGCCGGCGAGAAGTGTGTCCAGAGCCGCTTGGTTCACCTGCCTGAGCCGGATCGTGTCCTTGCGTGATTCCCACTTGGACACCATGCGGTCGCTGACACCGAGGCGTGCCGCGAACTCCTCCGTACTCATCCGCGATGCCTCGCGTAAGGCCCGGACCTCCAGTCCGGACCATCGCTCAACTGTCGCCACCCCAGGACTCCTTGTTGCTGGACGGTCCTGTGCAGCCTAGCCAGTGGGAGCCCGGCTTCGGAGCGTTACAACAAGTCGCCCTCGATCTCCATGTACTCCTTGCGGAGCGTGTCGATGATCGCGTGGGATTCGGGCAGCTCGATTCCGTCGATCGCGCTGACGGCGCGGACGCCGATCGCCGCGTTGGTCGCGAATGCGGCCCGCATGTTCGTCAGGTCGTCCAGGCGGACCGAGCGGGTCTCATGGTCATGGGCGGCCTTCAGCAGGTCCATGGTCACACCGACGAGGCAGTCGGCGTTCGGCCAGATCACGCGGCTTCCGTCGAAGAAGCCGATGTTCCAGGTGCCTCCCTCCGAGATCACGTGCTCCTGGTCGACGAAGAGGGCGTCGTCGAATCCGTTCAGCTGGGCCTGACGGCGGTGGTGCAGGGTCGCGAAGAGGCCGACGCTCTTGACGCTCGGTACGTCGCGTACGTAGGTCGTGGACTGCACCTTGAGCGGCGGCAGCGGGAGGGCCCCAGCCGGCCGGGACGTCACCAGGATGTGCGGGTCGTCGGCCTTGTCCGGATGGCCGAGGTCGAGGCTGGGGTCGAAGACGGTGACGCGGACCGTGGTCGATCCGGTGGAGGGAGCGGCACGCCTGGCCAGCTCGCGTACGCGCTGCGGGTCGAGGTCGGTGCCGAAGAGCGTTCGGCAGTCGCGCTGAAGTCGCTCCATGTGCAGCGACAGGCCGCGTACGCGCCCGTCGTCCACTCGCATGGACGTGAAGTGGCCGTAGTTGGTCAGGGCCAGGTTCTGAAGCTGGGCCGGCTCGACCGGTTCTCCGTTGAGTTCTGCCATGCGGCCAGCGTGCCACCTGGTTCACGTCTCTCAGCTATGAACGGCCTGGTAGGGCGCCTAAGTTCGGTGAAAGTTCGGTCCTGGGGCGGTGGGAGGACGTTCCGACGGGGCGGCCCAGACAGCAGCCTTGTGGTGTGAACACGAGCCCCCGCCGCCTCCTCGCCGGCGCCGGGGAGGACAGCTCCGTCTCCGGCTGGTACGCCACCTTCGCGATCTTCAGAAGAAGGCGATCACGGCCGGGGCCACCAACGTCCGATCTGCTTCGGAACAGCTCCGAACAGTCACAGCACGAGTGGGAGCAATGCGGATGAGAACCGACTCTCGAACGTCTCCGGCGACCTCGACGCCGATCCCCATGCAGCCGACCCTCCGCTGCATCGAGGAGCCCGGAGGACGAGCCGCCGCTCCCGGTCCCCGCCCCGACACGCGTCGCCACAACCTCGTCGTGGTCGGCTTCGACGAGATCGTCGCCAACAAGTACCTGCCCTGCATCAAGAACGCCATCGAGGCCGGCCACGTCGACTCGTACTCCGTCATCGACCTGGAGTCGGAGCGGCCGACGATCGAGGAACGCATCCAGGGCGTCGACTTGAAGCCCCGGGAGGTCGTCTACCTCCCGGAATCGGGCCGTGGCGTGACCGCCCAGCAGGGGCAGCCAGAGCTGATCGGAGCCGCATTACGGCGCCTCTGCCTGCCCGAGCTGCCGACGAAGGTGTACATCGCGACCGAGGTGCGGGCGCACGAGGCGTACCTGCGCTACTGCGTCGAGAACGGGATCGACTCCCTGGTGGAGAAGCCGGTCCTGGCGCCCATGGCGGATGGCCGGTTCGCGCCGACCCGCATCACCGAGGTCATGCGGGAGCTGATCGCTCAGGCCGGTCGTACCGGTGCCAAGCACTCCGTGATGACACTGAGCCGGTACCACCGCATCTACAACGGGGAGGTGCTGCGCTCGCTCGAAGAGCGAGTACGGGACTGGCAGGCCCCCGTCACCTCGTTCCACCTGCGCGCCGCCGGCGGTGTGTGGAACCTCCAGCACGAGTACGAGACGCGGGACGATCACCCCTACCGGTACGGCTACGGGATGATGATGCACGGCGCCTACCACTACGTGGACCTCGCCGTGCAGTGCCTGTCCCTCAACAAGCTCGTGTTCCCCGACCGCCGCTTCCGGCTCGAAGTCAGCTCCTTCGGAGCCTTCCCCGCCGATCAGCACCTCCGGATCCCGAAGCCCGCCGCCAGCCGGTTCGAGGACGGACACCCCCGCTGGCCGCACTCCGCGATCCTGGAGAACGCCTTCGGCGAGACGGACATCACCGCAGCGTTCCGCCTGGTCGACGTCGAGTCGGAGCGGACCCTGACCATCGGGACGCTGTCCTTCGAGCAGACGACGCCGTCCGTCCGCAGCTGGCGTGACCTCCCGGACGACGTCTACAACAAGAACGGCCGCACCTCCAGCGTCGACCTGGAAGCGCAGCTGTCGACGCTCTACTCCGCGCACGTCCACTGCTACGACGTGCCCCGCGGACAGAACGCGGACCGGATCGACGCCTTCGCCCGGCTGACCACGAGGGCGAACGCCTCCCTGCTGCCGGAAGAGCAGTACACGTCGGTCAGGACGTTCGACGGGCTGTTCCACAGTGACAGCAACCGGCAGCTCATGGAGAACTGGCTGCGGGGCACCGAGAACAGGAGCTCGCTCGCCGCGCACCTGCTGCCGATGCAGGTCACCGAAGCGCTGGCGGCCTCCCTGCTCACGCCCGGCCGGCCCGTCGAGATCACCGACTTCTAGATGCCTCCCCTCGCTCATCCCTCCAGCCCCAGGTGGTGCCCCTTGCCTGTACAGCACTCGAAGGCGTCACTCCACGCCTTCTACGCGGACGCGTTACGGAACGGTCGAAGCACCGGCGAGCAGCTGCATGCGCCCGTCTCGGTGAGGTTCCGCGCCCTGCTGACGTCCCTCCCCGCCGACATCCCGCGTCGCGCTCTCGACCTCGGATACGGCGCCGGGGCCTACACCATCGCCTTGGCGAAGGCCGGCTTCACCGTCGTCGCGGTGGACCAGGCCCCGGCCGAACCGCTGCTCCGGCGACTCTCGCCGCACGAGGACCTGGCGGAGCGCGTCACGGTGGTGGAGTCCCTCATCGAGCAGTACGTGGTCGATGAGGACTTCGGCCTGCTCGTCGCCAAGGACGTGCTCCACTACCTGTCCCAGCGCGACGTTGAAGCCGTGCTCACCCAGGCCGTACAGAGCTCCCTATCGGTCAACGTGCACTACCTGGAGGTCTTCACCGGGATCTCCCGGACGGACGCCCATGGCGGTCAGATCCACATCGAAGGCGAGGCCCGGTACACGCCGGACACTCTCAGCCGCGCGCTGGAGCGGATCTACGAGGGCTGGAACGTGGCCGTGAGCTGCGACGACCACGCCGAGCAGGACACACGCTCGCGGCGCACCTACTTCGAAGCGACTCGTGCGACCGTCACCGCGGTGCGGAGGTGCCGCGCTTCCGCCGGCACAACGACCACGAAGGGACGGGAAGCCTCGTGACGACCACGGGCCATGGAGGCATCAGCTTCGTCATCCCCTGCCACAACGCCGGCGACTACCTCATCGAGGCCGTGGAGTCCGTCGTCGAGCAGCCTCTTCGGCGTCCGTACGAGGTGGTGATCGTCGACGACGGGTCGGACGATGACACGACCCGGAAGGCCGTCGACACCTGCGCCGAGCTGCCCGGCGTACGCGTCGTCCGACTCGAACAGCGCCAGGGGCACCACGCGGCCAGGAACGCCGGCCTGGCGGCCGCCCGGCTGGAGTACGTGATGCAGGTGGATGCCGACGACCGGCTGGCCACCGAGCCGTTCCTCCTTGCGGAAGGTTCCTATCCGGACAGGGCGGTGGCGGTCCTCGAGTCCGACCCCGACACCGCGTTCGTGCACACGATGTCGTGGATGTTCGGTGTCTTCGAGGGTTTCACCATCTCCTCGTACCCGTGTCGAGAGGACCTGGTGGTGCGCAAGCACCACGTGCCGACGTCGATCGTCTGCCGCAGGGCTGACGCCCTGGAATGCGGCCTGTACGACCCGAGGGTCCTCAAGTGGGGAGACTGGGCCTTCGCTGTCAACCTGCTGGCCAGCCGTTTCAGGCGAGGGGCGGCCAACAACATCCACTGCGTCGCCGGCCCCTTCTATGAGTACCGGGTGCACTCGCGAGTCGACCGAGTGTCTGATGCGGAGGTCTCGGAGCTCGACATGACTCGCCTCGTCGTGGAGAAGAACCTCGACTTCTTCCGGGATCGGCTGGAACGAAACGACAGCGCTGCCGAGATCGCCCTCGATGTGCTGGAGCAGAAGCCGACTCGTCTTGACGACCTTCTGTACGTGGCGCAGTTCGATCTCCACCAGGCCCAGATCGTCGCGCAACAGCGCGAGTTCTCTCTGTCGAGCCCGTACGAGGCTCTGGGGATTCCGTAGGGCCAGCGCCGGAGTGGCGTGTCACTCTCCAGGAAAGCTGTCGCGGTGCCCTTGATCATCCTGATACGACATGGGGATGGACAGTGAAGCGCTGAGTCCCACAGAACGTCTGCTTGCCGAGCGAGCGTGCGAACGCCTTATCGTCGAGTTCGTCCACAATCTTGACCTCGGTGATCCGGGCGACGTGGCCGATCTCTTCACGGATGCCGGGTTCTGGGAGTGGGCGGAAGGCGACCGCCGGATTGAGGGCCGTGACGCACTTCGGTCGTATTTCGCCGGTCGGCCCGCGGACCGGCTCTCGCGCCGGATCTGCACGAACATCCTGGTCACCGTCACGTCGGAGTCGACGGCCATCGCGACCACCTACTTCACCACGTACCGTGTCGACGGACATGCCGGCGGTTTCGTGCCCCCGCGGGCCCCGACGCAGGTCGGCCACTACGAGGACACGTTCCTCAAGGTCGAAGGCCGTTGGCTCCTCAGTTCTCGGTCCTTGCATCTGGCCTTCGCCGGACCGACCGAGCGGATTGAAGCACGATCCGCCGTCCGGGAGGCGTAAGAACCCGAAGGGGGCCCAGACCAGACGGTCTGGGCCCCCTTCGGGCATGCTCCCGGCGCCTACTGCGGCGGCAGCTTCTCCAGCTGGGCCTGGATGCGGGCGATGTCCTCGTCCGCCTTGGCGAGGCGGCCCTTGATCTTGTCCACGACGTTGTCGGGCGCCTTGGCGAGGAACGCCTCGTTGCCGAGCTTGGCCTCGGCCTGGGCCTTCTCCTTCTCGGCGGCGGCCAGGTCCTTCGCGAGCCGCTTACGCTCGGCGGCGACGTCGATGGTGCCCGACAGGTCGAGCGAGACCGTCGCACCGGCGACCGGCAGGGAAGCGGTGGCGGCGAACCCGTCGCCCTCCGGCTGGAGGCGCAGGATCTGGCGGATGGCGGCCTCGTGCGGGGCGAGCGCGGTGCCGGCCATCTCCAGGCGGGCCGGAACCTTCTGGCCGGGCTGGAGGCCCTGGTCCGAACGGAAACGGCGAACCTCGGTGACGACCCGCTGGACCAGCTCGATCTCCTTCTCCGCGACCTCGTCGCGGAAGCCCGAGTCCTTCGGCCACTCGGCGATGACGACCGACTCTCCGCCCGTCAGGGTGGTCCACAGGGTGTCCGTGACGAACGGGACGATCGGGTGGAGCAGCCGCAGGGTGACGTCGAGGACCTCGCCCAGGACGCGGGCCGAGACCTTGGCCTGCTCGCCGCCGTCGAAAAACGTCGTCTTCGACAGTTCGACGTACCAGTCGAAGACCTCGTCCCACGCGAAGTGGTAGAGCGCGTCGGCGAGCTTCGCGAACTGGTAGTCGTCGTAGTAGGCGTCGGCCTCGGCGACGACCTTGTTGAGGCGGGACAGGATCCAGCGGTCGGTCGCCGACATCTGAGAGGCGTCGGGGAGCGGGCCCTCGACCGTCGCGCCGTTCATCATCGCGAAGCGGGTCGCGTTCCAGATCTTGTTGGCGAAGTTCCGGGACGCCTGGACCCAGTCCTCACCGATCGGGACGTCCACGCCCGGGTTGGCGCCCTTGGCCAGGGTGAAGCGCAGGGCGTCGGAGCCGTACTTGTCCATCCAGTCCAGCGGGTTGACCGTGTTCCCGAACGACTTCGACATCTTCTTGCCGAACTCGTCACGGACCATGCCGTGGAACGCGATCGTGCGGAACGGCGGCTGCCCGTCCATCGCGTACAGGCCGAACATCATCATCCGGGCGACCCAGAAGAACATCAGGTCGTAGCCGGTGACCAGGACGGAGTTCGGGTAGAACTTCTCCAGGTCCGGCGTCTGCTCCGGCCAGCCCATCGTCGAGAACGGCCACAGGCCGGACGAGAACCAGGTGTCGAGGACGTCGGTGTCCTGCGTCCAGCCTTCGCCCGTGGGCGGCTGCTCGTCGGGGCCGACGCAGACCAGCTCGCCGTTCGGGCCGTGCCAGACGGGGATCCGGTGGCCCCACCACAGCTGGCGGGAGATGCACCAGTCGTTCAGGTTGTCGACCCAGTCGAAGTAGCGCTGCGACATGTCGGCCGGGTGGATGTCGACCCGACCGTCGCGGACCGCGTCGCCTGCGGCCTTGGCGAGGGTCTCGACCTTGACCCACCACTGCAGGGACAGACGCGGTTCGAGCGTCGTCTTGCAGCGCGAGCAGTGGCCGACGGAGTGGACGTACGGGCGCTTCTCGGCGACGATCCGGCCCTCGGCGCGCAGGGCGGCGACGATGGCGGAGCGGGCCTCGAAGCGATCCAGGCCCTGGAAGGGGCCGTGGACGGTGATCACGCCACGCTCGTCGAGGACCTCGATGGATTCGAGGTTGTGGCGCTGGCCGATGGCGAAGTCGTTCGGGTCGTGGGCCGGGGTCACCTTGACGGCGCCGGTGCCGAACTCCGGGTCGACGTGGGTGTCGGCGACGACCGGGATGGTCCGGTCGGTCAACGGCAGCTTGATCTGCTTGCCGATCAGGTGGGCGTACCGCTCGTCGTCGGGGTGGACGGCGACGGCGGTGTCACCGAGCATCGTCTCGGCGCGGGTCGTCGCGACGACGATGGTGTCGTCACCCTCGCCGTACTTCATGGAGACGAGCTCGCCGTCGTCCTCCTGGTAGTCCACCTCGATGTCGGAGATGGCAGTCAGACAGCGCGGGCACCAGTTGATGATGCGCTCGGCGCGGTAGATCAGGCCGTCGTCGAACATCTTCTTGAAGACGGTCTGGACGGCCCGGGACAGGCCCTCGTCCATGGTGAAGCGGTCCCGGCTCCAGGCCAGGCCCTCACCGAGGCGGCGCATCTGGCCGGCGATCTGACCGCCGGACTCCGCCTTCCACTCCCAGACACGCTCGACGAACGCCTCACGGCCCAGGTCGTGGCGGGACTTGCCCTCCTTGGCGAGCTCACGCTCGACGACGTTCTGGGTGGCGATGCCGGCGTGGTCCATGCCCGGCTGCCACAGCGTCTCGAAGCCCTGCATGCGCGCACGGCGGGTGAGGGCGTCGATCAGCGTGTGCTCGAAGGCGTGGCCCAGGTGGAGCGAGCCGGTGACGTTCGGCGGCGGAATGACGATGGTGTACGGCGGCTTGTCGCTCTTCGCGTCGGCCTCGAAGTACCCGCGCTCTACCCAGCGCTCGTACAGCGGGCCCTCTACCTCGGCCGGCGTGTACTGGGTCGGCAGTTCGGTGGTGGGCGCTGTCTGCTGCTGAGTGTTCTCGGTCACGGGCCCAGTTTAGGGGGGTGAGGGTCGAGTCCTGAAACGCGATGGTTCGGTAACGGTGTGCCCCCCGCCGCCCCATCGCCGAAAGCTTTCCGCCAGGATGTTTGCAACGCATAAACGTCCTGTGAGGGGAAGCAGTCGATGAGCTACAACCAGCCGGGTCCGTACGGGGGCCAGCAGCCCCAGCAGCCCGGGCCCTACGGCCAGCAGCCCGGCCCGTACGGCCAGCCGCAGGGTCAGCCCGGTTACGGCTACCCCCAGCAGGCCCCCCAGGGCGTGCCGCCGCAGCAGCAGCAGCAGCCGTACGGCTACCCGCAGCAGCAGCAGAACCCGTACGGTCAGCAGCCGCAGTACGGCGCCCCCCAGGGCCCCGGCGGCTACGTGCCGCACCCGCCGGCCCCGAAGAAGTCCAAGGCCCCGATGATCATCGGCGCGGTCGCGGTCGTCGCGGCGATCGCGGTCGGCGGGTACTTCCTGATCGGCGGCGGTGGCGGCGCCGACATCGCGAACGACGGCCCGCACAAGCTGGTGACGCCGGCGACGGTGCTGGGCGAGTACGCGAAGTCCCCGGGCAGCGACAAGAAGTCGAACGACGACGACTTCCTCAAGAACGCCACCGGGTTCGGCGTCAAGAACCCCCAGCGGGCCAACGGCTCCTGGGAGGTGAAGGACAAGTCCAACCCGCTCGGCGGGAAGATGCTCATGTTCGGCGGCGCGTACGGCGAGATCGACGACCCGGAGAAGGCCGTCGACAACGTCTTCGCCGGGATGAAGGCCGACGTCGACAAGGACAAGGGCGAGCTCGTCGGCGAACCCCGGACGGTCACGCCCGCGGAGCTCGACGGGGCCGTGCTGAAGTGCCAGGAGGTCAAGTCCAAGCCGGACGCCGACTCCTCCGGGGGCCTCGGTCCCAAGGAGGTCACCATGCCCGTGTGCGTCTGGGGCGACCACAGCACACTCGGCTACGTGATGCACTTCAACGTCTCCGACATGATGCTCGGCAAGGGCGGGACCATCGACGAGGTCGCCGCGATCACCGCCAAGCTCCGCAAGGAAGTCCGCGTCAAGAAGTGACGCACCGGGCACACGCGAAGGGGCGCCCCGCCGGATTCCGGTGGGGCGCCCCTTCAACGTGTGTGACGGTTACGCCGACTTCTCGTGGCGGCCGTCGTTCTTGACGATCCTGGGGACCAGGGTCGGGTTGACGTTGTTGCGGACGACGTCGGCGGTGATGACGACGCGGGCCACGTCCTTGCGGGACGGGACCTCGTACATCACCGACTGGAGGACCTCCTCCATGATGGCGCGCAGGCCGCGTGCGCCGGTGCCGCGGAGGATGGCCTGGTCGGCGATGGCCTCCAGGGCCGGGCGATCGAAGTCCAGCTCGACGCCGTCGAGTTCGAAGAGGCGCTGGTACTGCTTCACCAGTGCGTTGCGCGGCTCGACGAGGATCTTGAGGAGCGCCTCGCGGTCCAGGTTGTGGACCGAGGTGATGACGGGGAGGCGGCCGATGAACTCGGGGATCATCCCGAACTTCACCAGGTCCTCCGGCATGACCTCCTGGAACTGGTCGCTCGCCTCGATCTCGCGCTTGGAGCGGATGGTCGCCCCGAAGCCGATGCCCTTGGCGCCCGCCCGCGACTCGATGATCTTCTCCAGGCCGGCGAAGGCGCCGCCCACGATGAAGAGCACGTTCGTCGTGTCGATCTGGATGAACTCCTGGTGCGGGTGCTTCCGGCCGCCCTGGGGAGGAACCGAGGCCGTCGTGCCTTCCAGGATCTTCAGGAGGGCCTGCTGCACGCCCTCGCCGGAGACGTCTCGCGTGATCGACGGGTTTTCGCTCTTACGGGCGACCTTGTCGATCTCGTCGATGTAGATGATGCCGGTCTCGGCCTTCTTGACGTCGTAGTCCGCGGCCTGGATCAGCTTGAGCAGGATGTTCTCGACGTCCTCGCCGACGTAGCCGGCCTCCGTCAGCGCCGTCGCGTCGGCGATGGCGAACGGGACGTTGAGCATCCGGGCCAGCGTCTGGGCCAGCAGCGTCTTGCCGGAGCCCGTGGGGCCCAGCAGCAGGATGTTGGACTTGGCCAGTTCGATGGCGTCGTCACGGCCCTGCGCGCCGCCGTTCTCGCCGGCCTGGACGCGCTTGTAGTGGTTGTACACAGCGACCGAGAGGGCCTTCTTCGCCGGCTCCTGGCCGACGACGTAGCCCTCCAGGAACTCGTAGATCTCGCGGGGCTTGGGAAGTTCCTCCCAGCGCACCTCGCTCGTCTCCGCGAGTTCCTCTTCGATGATCTCGTTGCAGAGGTCGATGCACTCGTCGCAGATGTACACACCGGGTCCCGCGATGAGCTTCTTCACCTGCTTCTGGCTCTTTCCGCAGAACGAGCACTTGAGCAGATCGCCGCCATCACCGATGCGTGCCACGAGGTGCTTCCCCTTCGCCTGGGAGCGCTTGGTTCAGCGACTCCTGGTGCCTCATATTCGACGGTACCTTGCCGGGCCCCCCGTTCGGGCCCCCCTTGGCACGGTTCACATGGTCGTGATTCGGCCATGCGAGCCGCGTGAACCGTGCCGAGGGAAGGTCGGGCGTCAGTGCGCCACGGCGGCCGTGCTCTTGCGGGTCGAGACGATCTGGTCGATCAGGCCGTACGCGAGGGCGTCCTCGGCCGTCAGGATCTTGTCGCGCTCGATGTCGTCGCGGATCTTCTCGATCGGCGTCGTGGAGTGCTTGGCCAGCATGGTCTCCAGCTGGTCACGCATGCGCAGGATCTCCTTGGCCGCGATCTCCAGGTCGGAGAGCTGCTCGCGGCCGGTGCCGCCGGAGGGCTGGTGGATCAGCACACGGGCGTTCGGCAGGGCCATCCGCTTGCCGGGGGTGCCGGCGGCGAGCAGCACGGCCGCGGCGGAGGCCGCCTGGCCCATGCAGACCGTCTGGATGTCCGGCTTCACGAACTGCATCGTGTCGTAGATGGCCGTGAGCGCCGTGAAGGAGCCGCCGGGGCTGTTGATGTAGATGGAGATGTCGCGGTCCGGGTCCATCGACTCCAGGCACAGCAGCTGCGCCATGACGTCGTTGGCGGAGGCGTCGTCGATCTGCACGCCGAGGAAGATCACGCGCTCCTCGAAGAGCTTCGCGTACGGGTCGTACTCGCGCACGCCCTGCGAGGTGCGCTCGACGAAGCGGGGCACGACGTAGCGGTTGTCCATCGGCGCGCCGGTGTACAGGCCGCTCGGGGAGAGGTTGTTCTGCATGTGGGTGTTCACCGTCCTGGTGGCGTTCGGCGGGGGGCTGGGGCTCTTCGGGGGCTGCCGGCGCCTCAGGCGCCCGTGCCGCCGCCGCCCGGAACACCCGCGGCGTGCGTGATGATGTCGTCGATGAGGCCGTACTCCTTGGCCTCGTCCGCGGTGAACCAGCGGTCGCGGTCGCCGTCGCGGATGATCGCCTCGACGGTCTGGCCGGAGTGGTGCGCGGTGATCTCGGCCATGCGCTTCTTCGTGCGAAGGAGGTACTCGGCCTGGATCTTGATGTCGGAGGCGGTGCCACCGATGCCGGCGGAGCCCTGGTGCATCAGGATGTCGGTGTTCGGCAGCGCGAAGCGCTTGCCGGGGGTGCCGCCGGTGAGCAGGAACTGGCCCATGGAGGCCGCCATGCCCATACCGATGGTGACGACGTCGTTCGGGATGTACTGCATGGTGTCGTAGACGGCCATGCCCGCCGTCACCGAGCCACCGGGGCTGTTGATGTAGAGGAAGATGTCCTTCTCCGGGTCGGCGGCCAGGAGGAGCATCTGGGCGGTGATCTTGTTGGCGATCTCGTCGTCGACCTGCTGGCCGAGGAAGATGATGCGCTCGCCGAGCAGCCGGTTGTAGACATGGTCGCCGAGGCCGCCACCGATGGACGGCTCACCCGCGGCGTAAGGCTTCAGATTCGTCACGTATCCACCTGCTCGTCTCCGACGGCCCCCGGGCCGTCTCAGCGTCTCGTTCAGAGGGCAGTGCCCCCGTATCCATGGACCCTAACGCGCAGGTAGGACAACGCCATCCCGGTTCCCGAACTGTTCGCTGGGAGCGCAAGGTAGTTGGCGGCGCATAAAGGGCCGGCGTACGTCCACGGGCCCGGCCGCACAGCAGTGCGTCCGGGCCCGTGGCGCGGTACAGAGCGCGCGAGGCGGGGCCTCGGCGTCGGCCTGGTGGGGCCTTACTTCTCCTCGGCGACCTCGGCCTCGCCGGTGACGGCCTCGACCGTCTCGGCGGCGGCCTCGACCTCGTCCTCGTCGTCGGAGAGGTCGACGACCTCACCGTTGGTGTCGACGACCTTGGCGGCCTCGACGACGACCGCGAGGGCCTTGCCGCGGGCGACCTCGCCGACCAGCATCGGCACCTGGCCGCCCTGGACGACGGCCTGGGCGAACTGGTCGGGGGACATGCCGGAGGAGGCGGCACGGCGGAAGAGGTGCTCGGTGAGCTCCTCCTGCTCGACGTTCAGCTCCTCCTTGGAGACCAGCTCGTCGAGGAGGAACTGGGTCTTGATGCCCTTGACCGCCTGCTCCTTGGTCTCGGCCTCGAACTCCTCGACCGTCTTGCCCTGGAGCTCCAGGTACTTCTCCAGGCTCAGGCCCATCTGGCCGAGCTGGTGGTGCTCCAGGTTGTGCTTGCGGGTGTTGACCTCGTCCTCAAGGAGCTTCTCGGGGACGGGGATCTCCGCCAGCTCCAGGAACTTCTCCAGGACGCGCTCCTGGGCCTGGGTGGCCTGGTCGAACTGCTTCATGTTCTCGAGGCGCTTGCGGCTGTCGGCCTTGAGCTCGTCGAGGGTGTCGAACTCCGAGGCCATCTGCGCGAACTCGTCGTCGAGCTCGGGGAGCTCGCGGGCGGCGACGGCGGTGACCTTGACGGTGACCTCGGCCTCCTTGCCCGCGGCCGAGCCGCCCTTCAGCTCGGAGGTGAAGGTGGCCTCGCCGCCGGCCTCCAGGCCGGTGACGGCGGCGTCGATGCCGTCGAGCAGCTCGCCGGAGCCGATGGTGTACGAGACACCGTCGGCGATGCCGTCGGGCAGCACCTCGCCCTCGACCTTGGCGGTCAGGTCGACGGTGATGACGTCGCCCTCGGCGGCGGCGCGCTCGACCGGGTTCGTCGAGGCGAAGCGCTCGCGGAGCTGCTCCACGGACTTCTCGACGTCCTCGTCGGTGACCTCGATGGCGTCGACCTCGACCTCGATGCCGGAGTAGTCCGGGATCTCGATGGCCGGGCGGACGTCGACCTCGGCGGTGAAGGAGAGCAGCTCGCCGTCCTTCAGCTCCGTGATGTCGACCTCGGGCTGACCCAGCGGGTTGACCTCGGCCTCGGTCACGGCCTCGTTGTAGAACTTCGGGAGCGCGTCGTTGACGGCCTCCTCCAGCACGGCGCCGCGGCCGAACCGCTGGTCGATCACACGAGCCGGGATCTTGCCCTTACGGAAGCCCTTGACCGTGACCTGCTGGTTGATCTTCTTGTACGCCGCGTCGAGGCTGTCCTTGAGCTCCTCGAAGGGCACCTCGACAGTGAGCCGAACCCGGGTCGGGTTCAGGGTCTCCACGGCGCTCTTCACGGTTCGGTCTCCTTGGTGGCTGATTCCTGGATTCCGGACGGGCCGCGCGGTGCGGTTCCGGCCGATGGGCCCGGTCAGAAAGACACACGGGCACGCAGCTTGCATAGTAACCGCACGTGGGATGGGGCCCACAACGTGATCAAGAACCCGCGAGGTCGGAGCCCCGGGCGCGCAAGGCACGGATCATGCTGGTCGGGGTGGCGGGATTTGAACCCACGGCCTTCCGCTCCCAAAGCGGACGCGCTACCAAGCTGCGCCACACCCCGTCGGTGCGACACGTAGGGTACATGCACGAAGACGCTGCGACGCCCCCCGTTTCATGGGGCGTGCACGGACGGCTCCGGACCGGCTACGATGCTTCCCGTGCCGCCCTGGTTCCGACCTGCGGCGCATGCTGTGCGGGCGTAGCTCAATGGTAGAGCCCTAGTCTTCCAAACTAGCTACGCGGGTTCGATTCCCGTCGCCCGCTCTGTGTACGGCTCCGGGCCCGGTTCCTCGACGAGGAACCGGGCCCGGAGCCGTTTCCGAACCGCCCCCGTCAGAACCTGACGGCGCTGATCGTCTGGGTCACGGAGTTCAGGAAGCGTTCGATGTCGTCGGCCATGCCGGTGGAGGCGAGGAAGAAGCCGAAGAGGACGGCGACCACGGCGGGGCCTCCCTTGAGGCTGCCTCCGCGGATCAGCACCACGAGGACGATTCCCAACAACAGCACCACGGACAGCGATATCGCCACAACTGATCACACCCTAGGTCGGTCCCACCTGGCCCCGGGGTGCATATCCGGACACCCCCGCGCCTCTATCGTGCCACCAACCCCGTTGCCCCCGACGGGGGGTGACGAATCGTGGGACGCCGGGCGGGGGCGAAGGGTTCAGGCCGGGCGGGAGATGATCAGGAGGGCGCGATCGTCGTTGACGTCCTTGGCGACCGCCTCGATGAGGTGCCAGGCGACGCCCTCGAAACCGGCCGGAACGCACCGGTCGGCCTCGCCGGTGAGGCGGTCGATGCCCTCGGCGAGGTCGCGGTCGGCGGCCTCCACCAGGCCGTCGGTGAAGAGCATCAGGACGTCGCCCGGGTGCAGGGTTCCCTTGACCGGGTGGAACTCCGCGCCGTCGTAGACGCCGAGGAGGGGTCCGTCGCCGTCCTTCTCTTCCCAGCGGCCGGTGCCGGAGTGGAGCTGGAGTGCGGGGAGGTGGCCGGCGGAGAAGAGCTCGTAGTCGCCGGAGTCCAGGTCGAGGACGAGGTGGATGGAGGTGGCGAAGCCCTCGTCCCAGTTCTGCCGGAGCAGGTAGCCGTTGGCGGCGGGCAGGAAGCCGTGCGGCGGGAGCGAGCCGAGGAGGCCGCCGAAGGCGCCGGAGAGCAGCAGGGAGCGGGAGGCCGCGTCCATGCCCTTGCCGGAGACGTCGGTGAGGACGACCTCCAGGGTGCGGCCGCCGTGGGTGCGGGCGGCGACGACGAAGTCGCCGGAGAAGGACTGGCCGCCGGCCGGGCGCAGCGCCATCTCGCGGTGCCAGCCGCGCGGCAGCCGGGGCAGCGCGCTCTGCACCCGGAGCCGTTCGCGCAGGTCGAAGAGCATGGTGCCGCCGCGCCGCCAGGGCACCCCGACGCGGGCCCGGAACTGGGCGATGAGCAGCCCGAAGAGGCCGCAGGCGGCGACCACCAGGACGGTGCCCGGGGTGACGCGGGCGGGCCCCTCGCCGTACGGGCCGAGGATGACGGACTCGACGATCAGGCCGCCGGCGGACGCCGCGTACAGGCCGAGGAGGCTGGCGGGGCGCAGCAGCAGCCCGCCGGCCACGATCGGCAGGACGAGGGCGGTGGGCGAGCACCAGACCGGGTCGAGGACGGTGCCGCAGACGATGGCGGGGATGGTGAGGAGCAGCCCGGCGAGGGCGAGGCGGTCGGAGGCGCCGCCGCGGAAGTAGTCGACCCCGGTCCGGCGCAGCGCGACGCGGGCCCGGCGGGCGCGCCTGCGCAGCCGGGCCGCGTACGTGTCGATCGCCGTGCTGTCACCCATTGGCCTGGACCCTATCCACCCCGGCCGGTCCCGTGCAGGGGTACCCCCGTGACAAGGTGCGTGAAATCGGGTCGCCTCGGGCAGGGGCCGCTGATATCGATGGCATATGACGAATGAGATGCGGGTGCTCGACCCTTCGGAGTGGGATCGCTGGTTCGCGACGCTGGAGCTCGCCTTCGGGGGTGTGCCGGAGGAGCCGGAGGAGCGGGCGCTGTGGCGGGACCTCACCGAGTGCGGGCGTTCGCTGGCGGTCTGGGACGGCGGCGAGCCGGTCGCGACGGCGGGGGCGTTCTCGTTCCGGGTGACCGTGCCCGGCGGGGCCTCGGTGCCGGCTGCGGGCGTCACCATGGTCAGCGTGGCCGGAACGCATCGGCGGCGCGGGATCCTGACCTCGATGATGCGCCGGCAGCTCGACGACGTACGGGAGCTCGGCGAGCCGCTGGCCGTGCTGACCGCCTCCGAGTCGGCGATCTACGGCCGGTTCGGGTACGCGGCGGCGAGCTGGACGCAGCGGGCGGTCGTCGACACCACCCGGGTGCGGCTCGACGTGCCGGCCGGGACGGACGCGGTGACGCTGCGGAGGGTGCCGCTCGCGGAGGCCTCGGCGGTGGTGGAGTCGGTGTACGCGCGGATGGTGCCGCGCCGGCCCGGGATGCTGGCCCGCCGGCCCGGCTGGGAGCGGCTGCCGCTGCTCGACCCGCCGGGCTCGCGGGAGGGCGCCTCGCCGCGGCTGTGCGTCCTCGCTGAGCGGGACGGGGAGGTCGTCGGGTACGCCGTCTACGCGATCAAGGCGGACTGGAGCTGGGCCGGCGCGGACGGCGTGGTGACGGTGCACGAGCTGTACGGGCTCGACCCGGTGGCGGAGGCGGCGCTGTGGCGGTACGTCTGCTCGGTCGACCTGACGTCGAAGGTGCGGGTGAACAGCGCGCCGGTGGACTCGGCGTGGCTGCACCTCGTCTCCGACGTCAGGCGCTGCGAACCGACCGTGCGGGAGCAGCTGTTCGCGCGGCTCGTGGACGTGGGGGCGGCGCTGGAGGCGCGGACGTATCAGGCGCCGGTGGACGTCGTGTTCGAGGTCGAGGACGCGTTCTGTCCGTGGAACGCGGGGCGGTGGCGGCTGTCCGGGGACGCGAAGGGGGCGGTGTGTTCGCGGACGTCGGATGCGGCTGATCTCGCGCTGTCCGTGCGGGAGTTGGGGGCGGTGTATCTGGGCGGTACGAGCCTGGGCGCGCTTGCCCTTGCCGGGCGGGTCACGGAGTTGCGGGGCGGTTCTCTGGCGGAGGCGTCGGTCGCTTTCGGGTCTCAGGTGGCGCCCTGGTTGCCGCACGGCTTCTAGGGCGTGCCCGCAACGCGGTTCAGCGCGTCTGGCAGGCGGGGCACCAGAAGAGGTTCCTGGCTGCCAGGTCGGCTGTCCTGATCTCCGTGCCGCAGATGTGGCAGGGCTGGTTCGCCCGGCGGTAGACGTAGACCTCGCCGCCGTGGTCGTCGACTCTCGGGGGGCGGTTCATCGCCTCGGGGGTGTGTTCGGGGCGGACCGTGTCGATGCGGTTGTCGCGGACGCCTTCGCGCATGAGGGCGGCCAGGTCCTGCCAGATCGCGGTCCACTCCCCCGCCGTCAGGTCCTTGCCCGCGCGGTACGGGTCGATGCCGTGGCGGAAGAGGACCTCGGCGCGGTAGACGTTGCCGACGCCCGCGATGACCTTCTGGTCCATGAGCAGGGCGGCGATCGTCGTACGGGACTTGGCGACGCGGCGCCACGCCTTGTCGGGGTCGTCGCCGTTCCGCAGCGGGTCCGGGCCCAGGCGGGCGTGGATCGCCTGCTTCTCGGCGTCGGTGATCAGCGCGCAGGTGGTGGGGCCGCGGAGGTCGACGTACGACTCCGGGTTCGCGAGCCGCAGGCGGACCGTGTCGGTGGGCGGGGGCGCGGGGGCGTCGCCGATGTTCACCTTGCCGAAGAGGCCGAGGTGGATGTGGACCCATTCGTCGCGCGGGAAGCCGAGGAAGAGGTGTTTGCCGTGGGCCTCGGCGGTCTCCAGGACGGAGCCGTCGAGGAGCGCCGCGCTGTCGGAGAACTTGCCCTGCGGGCTGCTCGCGCGGACGGGCCGGCCGCCGAAGCGCCGCAGGTGGTCCTGGGCGAGGCGGTGGATCGTATGCCCTTCGGGCACGGCGGTTCTCCTGGGTGACGGGACGGCCCGTCCGCGCCGCCGGGCCCGGGGGCCGGCGGCGCGGACGGGCGCGGGCTCAGCCCTGCTGCGGGTGGTGGGCCGGGATCGGGGGCATGATGCCCTCGGTCTCGTACGCGCTCAGCATCTCGATGCGGCGGGTGTGGCGCTCGTCGCCGGAGTACGGGGTGGAGAGGAAGATCTCGACGAACTTCGTCGCCTCCTCCTCGGTGTGCATGCGGGCGCCGACCGCGACCACGTTGGCGTTGTTGTGCTCGCGACCGAGGGCGGCGGTCTGCTCGCTCCAGGCGAGGGCGGCACGGACGCCCTTGACCTTGTTGGCGGCGATCTGCTCGCCGTTGCCGGAGCCGCCGATGACGATGCCCAGGCTGTCCGCGTCGGCGGCCGTCTTCTCGGCGGCGCGCAGGCAGAACGGCGGGTAGTCGTCGAGGGCGTCGTAGATGTGGGGGCCGCAGTCGACGGGCTCGTGGCCGTGGGCCGTGAGCCACTCCACGAGGTGGGTCTTGAGTTCGTAGCCGGCGTGGTCGGAACCGATGTAGACGCGCATGGCTTCGAGTGTGGCACGGCCGGGACGGGGCGGGGGGCAGCGGGGTCGGGACCTTGGTCCCGGCGGGTCGGGGACCTCCGGCCCGGTTGGTCCGGACCTGATGGCCCGAGTATGTCCTGAATCACGATCCGGATTCAAAGCTTCCGTACTGACCGGTCGCCGGGTTTCATATCTCAGGCTCGCGACCCGAGTCACCCCCACATCCGAAGGAAGCGTTCATGAACACGCAGCCGACCCTCGCCAAGGAAGGCGGCACCACCGGCAACCCCGGTGGGACCCCGCGGTCCGACGGCCTCCAGGCCGGGCTCAAGAACCGCCATCTGTCGATGATCGCGATCGGCGGCGTCATCGGCGCCGGCCTGTTCGTCGGCTCCGGCTCCGGCATCGCCGCCGCCGGTCCCGCGATCCTCCTCTCCTACGCGCTCGTCGGCGCGATGGTCGTGTTCGTGATGCGGATGCTGGGCGAGATGGCCGCCGCGCGGCCGTCCTCCGGCTCCTTCTCCTCCTACGCCGACCAGGCGCTCGGCCGCTGGGCCGGTTTCACCATCGGCTGGCTGTACTGGTTCTTCTGGGTGGTCGTGCTGGCCGTCGAGGCGACTGCGGGCGCGGTCATCCTGGAGAGCTGGATCCCGGCGGTGCCGCAGTGGGCCTGGGCGCTGATCGTGATGGTGGTGCTCACCGCGACGAACCTGGCCTCGGTGGCCTCGTACGGCGAGTTCGAGTTCTGGTTCGCCGGCATCAAGGTCGTCGCCATCGGCGCCTTCGTGGTGATCGGCATGCTCGCGGTCTTCGGCGTGCTGCCGGGATCGGACAACCCGGGCGCGGGCTTCGCGCACCTCACCGACGCGGGCGGATTCATGCCCATGGGCGCGGGCGCGATCCTCACCGGTGTGCTGATGGTGGTCTTCTCCTTCATGGGCAGCGAGATCGTGACCCTCGCGGCCGGTGAGTCGGAGGACCCGCAGCGGGCCGTGACCAAGGCGACCAACAGCGTGATCTGGCGGATCGGCGTCTTCTACCTGGGCTCGATCTTCATCGTCCTGACGCTGCTGCCGTGGAACGACCCGTCGATCGTGGAGAAGGGCTCGTACGTCGCCGCCCTCGACTCCATCGGCATCCCCGCGGCCGGCCAGATCATGAACGTGATCGTCCTGACCGCCGTCCTGTCCTGCCTCAACTCGGGCCTCTACACGGCCTCCCGCATGGCCTTCTCGCTCGGCCGGCGCGGCGACGCGCCGAAGGGCTTCGCCAAGGTCGACAGGCGGGGCGTGCCGAAGGCCGCGATCCTCTCCTCGGTCGTCTTCGGCTTCGTCGCGGTGTTCTTCAACTACCAGTGGCCGGACACCGTCTTCGCCTTCCTGCTGAACTCCTCCGGCGCGGTGGCGCTCTTCGTCTGGCTGGTCATCTGCGTGACCCAGCTGCGGATGCGCGGCATCATCCTGCGCGAGTCGCCGGAGAAGCTGGTCGTGAGGATGTGGCTCTTCCCGTACCTGACCTGGGCGACCATCGCCATGATCGTCTTCGTCCTCGGCTACATGATCTACGACGGCGGCGGCGCCCGGGAGCAGGTCGTGCTCTCGCTCCTGGTGGCCGCGCTCGTGCTGGCGATCGCGCTGGTCCGGGAGCGGGCCAGGAAGACCCGCGTCTAGACACGCCGTACGGGAATGGGCCCGCCGCTCTGGGGAGGAGCGGCGGGCCCTTCGCGTACGCGTACGGCTCCGGAGGCGTCAGCCCTTGCGGCCGACGAGCTTCCAGGCGGCCGGGAGGGCGCCCATGGCGAGGGCGGCCTTGAGGGCGTCGCCGATGAGGAAGGGCGTCAGGCCGGCGGCGACCGCCTGGCCGAGGGTCATGCCGGTGGCGAGGGCCAGGTAGGGCACGCCGACCGCGTAGATGATCGCGGAGCCGAGGACCATGGTGCCGGCGGTGCGCAGGACCGAGCGGTCGGCGCCGCGGCGGGCGAGGGCGCCGACGACGGTGGCGGCGAGCAGCATGCCGAGGATGTAGCCGAAGGACGGCATCGCGTAGCCGGAGCTCGCCTGCGCGAACCACGGGACGCCCGCCATGCCGACGACGGCGTACAGGGCGAGGGAGAGGAAGCCGCGGCGGGCGCCGAGGGCGGTGCCGACGAGCAGGGCGGCGAAGGTCTGGCCGGAGACCGGGACCGGCGAGCCGGGGACCGGGACGGTGAGCTGCGCGGCCAGGCCGGTGAGGGCGGCGCCGCCGACGACGAGGGCGACGTCGCGGACGCGGCTCGACGGGAGGAGGTCGGCCAGGACGGTGCCCGCACGGAGGGTGCGGACGGGGGCGGCGGCGGTGCTCATCGGTACTCCGCGGGGGTGAGGGGGTCGGGACAGGTCGACGCTATGCCAGGAGTGAGCGGCCGATCACCGTCAGCCGCCGACAAAGCCTCGGGCCGGGGCTTCATCGGTTTCCGACAAAGAGCCGGGAGGGCAGCACACGCCACGTGACGCTTGTCACTGGTGAAAGACAACTTCTGGTCCCTTTTGCGTCAAGGGTCGGTCAGCGGAGAGACTGTGGGGTCTCTATAAAGTCCCACCACTCCCAGAGCACGAGTCCCCCCACCATGCGCGACGCGGCACCGTCCACCCCGCCCACCCAGCTCACCCCGCTCACCGAACCGGAGCCGCTCTCGCACGGCCTGAAGCAGCGTCATCTGACGATGCTCGGGCTCGGCGGGGTCATCGGCGCCGGCCTCTTCGTCGGCTCGGGCGCGGGCATCGCGGTGGCCGGGCCCGGCATCGTGCTCTCGTACCTGATCGCGGGCGCGCTCGCGATGCTGGTGATGCGGATGCTGGGCGAGATGTCGGCGGCGATGCCCGCGTCCGGCGCGTTCTCGGTGCACGCGGAGCGGGCGCTCGGCCGCTGGGCCGGGTTCTCGGTGGGCTGGCTGTACTGGTTCCTGCTGGTCGTCGTCCTCGCCGTGGAGGCGACGGGCGCGGCGCGGATCGCGCACGGCTGGGTGCCGGGGGTGCCGCAGTGGGGCTGGGTGCTGCTCTTCATGGTCGTCTTCACCCTGGCCAACCTGGCGGCGGTGAAGAACTTCGGCGAGTTCGAGTTCTGGTTCGCGGCGCTGAAGGTCGGTGCGATCGTGCTCTTCCTGGCCCTCGGCGCGCTCGCGATCGTCGGCCTGCTGCCGACGGCGCCGATCTCCTCCGGCGATCCGGTCGGGCTCGCGAACCTGACCGGGCAGGGCGGTTTCCTGCCGAACGGCTGGTCCGGGGTGACCTCCGGGGTGCTCGCCGTGGTCTTCGCCTTCGGCGGCCTGGAGGTCGTCACGATCGCCGCCGCCGAGTCGGAGGACCCGGCGCGGAACGTGGCGCGGGCGGTGCGCAGCGCCGTGTGGCGGATCCTCCTCTTCTACGTGGGTTCGATGCTGGTGATCGTGACCCTGCTGCCGTGGACGTCGATGGTGCCGGGCGAGTCGCCGTACGTGGCGGTGCTCGACGCGATCGGGGTGCCGGGCGCGGGCCAGATCATGAACGTGGTGGTCTTCGTGGCGCTGCTCTCGGCGCTCAACGCCAATCTGTACGGCTCCTCCCGGATGGTCTTCTCGCTGGCCGAGCGCGGCGAGGCCCCGAAGGGGCTGCTGAGGGTGTCGGGGGGCGGGGTGCCGCGGCGGGCGGTGCTCGCCTCGGTGGCCTTCGGCTTCGTCTCCGTGCTCCTCAATCTGAAGTGGCCGGATTCCGTCTTCCTCTACATGCTCAACGCGGTCGGCGCGGTGCTGCTCTTCGTGTGGGCGCTGATCGCGGTGTCGCAGCTGCGGCTGCGGCCGAGGATCGAGCGGGAGGCGCCCCGGACGCTGACGCTGCGGATGTGGGGCTTCCCGTGGCTGACGTGGACGGCGCTGGCGGCGATGGGCGCGGTGCTCGTCCTGATGCTCACCGACGACGGGGCGCGGCCGCAGGTGCTGTGGTCGGCGGGGGCGACGGCGGCGGTGCTGCTCGTGGCGTGGCTGCGCGAGGTGCGGGCGTCGCGGGCGGCCCGCTCGTCCGCGACGCCCGCGACGAAACGGAACTGAATCTTCACCTTGTGTGAAGGTAGTGCCCGTATAGCGGACACCTGTTCCCTCTGAGCGGTGCGGGCACCCAGACTGTGGCCTTCCCTCCGCGTCTCAGCCGATGAACAGGGTTGCCCATGTCCCGGACCACCGCGCCCGCGCAGGCCGACCGCGAGGGCGGCACCGCCGCTCCCGCCGAGGGCCTCTCCCATGGCCTCAAGCAGCGCCATCTGTCGATGATCGCCCTCGGCGGCGTCATCGGCGCCGGCCTCTTCGTCGGCTCCGGCGCCGGCATCGCCGCCGCCGGCCCCTCGATCGTCGTCGCCTACGCGATCTCCGGCGTGCTCGTCATGCTGGTGATGCGGATGCTCGGCGAGATGTCGGCGGCCAACCCCGCCTCCGGCTCCTTCTCCGTCCACGCCGAGCGCGCCTTCGGCCCCTGGGCCGGCTTCACCGCCGGCTGGGCCTTCTGGTTCCTGCTCTGCGTGGCCGTCGGCCTGGAGGGCATCGGCGCCGCGAACATCATGACGGGCTGGTTCCCGGGCACCCCCGCGTGGGCCTGGGTGGCGCTCTTCATGCTGGTCTTCTGCGGCACCAACCTGGCCGCGGTGAAGAACTTCGGCGAGTTCGAGTTCTGGTTCGCCGCGCTGAAGGTCGGCGCGATCGTCCTCTTCCTCGGCATCGGCGTGCTCGCCATCGCCGGCGTCCTGCCCGGCACCGACGCCCCCGGCGCCGCCAACCTCACCGGCGACGGCGGCTTCTTCCCGCACGGCTCCGAGGGCCTGATCGTCGGCCTGCTCGCCTCCGTCTTCGCGTACGGCGGCCTGGAGACGGTCACCATCGCGGCCGCCGAGTCCGAGCACCCGGTGCAGGGCGTCGCCAAGGCGGTCCGTACGGCGATGTGGCGCATCGCGCTCTTCTACATCGGCTCGATGGCGGTCATCGTCACCCTCGTTCCGTGGAACGACCCGGCGGTCGTCGAGAAGGGCCCGTACGTCGCCACCCTCGACCACCTGGGCATCGAGTCCGCCGGCCAGATCATGAACGTGGTCGTCCTGGTCGCCCTGCTCTCCGCGATGAACGCCAACATCTACGGCGCCTCCCGCATGGCCCGCTCGCTGGTCGGCCGCGGCCAGGGCCCGCAGGCGCTGGGCCGCACCTCCGGCGGCGTGCCGCGCCCGGCGGTGCTGGCCTCCTCGGTCGTGGGCTTCGGCGCCGTCCTGCTGAGCTACTGGTCGCCGGACAAGGCGTTCGTCTGGCTGCTCAACACGATCGGCGCGATCATCCTCGTCGTCTGGTTCTTCATCGCCGCCTCCCAGCTGGTGCTGCGCCGCCGCACCGAGCGCGAGGAGCCGGAGAAGCTGGTCGTGAAGATGTGGGCCTTCCCGGTACTGACCTGGGTGGCGCTGGCCGGCATGGCCGCGATCTTCTTCCTGATGGCCCGCGAGGAGGGCACCCGGATCCAGCTGTACGCGACGGGCGCGCTGACGCTCGGCCTCGCCGTCGTCGGCTTCGCGCTCCAGAGGACCCGCGAGAAGGCGGTCGGGACCGAGGCCGAGAGGGTCTGAGCCCTCCGCCGCTCCTCGTACGAACGCCCCGCCGGGCACGGAACCGGCGGGGCGTTCGCGCGTACGGGACCGGGTCAGCCGCCGCAGTAGGGCGCCGTGCGGACGTGTCCGCCCCGGTTCTCGTCGTCCGTGCCGAGGAGGGCGTCGCCGGTGCCGGGGAGGCACTCGACGGCCTCGGTCTTGTAGCCGGGGAAGGTGCCGAGCGGGACCGGGCGGGCGGCGAGGGAGATCCGTACCCGGCCGGTGGCGGTGAGGACGACCTGCCCGGCGTCGGTGACGGCGGAGTCGAAGGGGCCGTCGTCACCGGCGTCCGACGCCGAGCTCACCAGGATCCGGCCGGAGTCGGTGACGGAGATGTCGGAGATGTGCCGGGTCCCCGCGCCCGTGGGGTACGGGGCGGTGAAGGGGCGCCGGGTGACGGCGCCGAACTTCGGCTCGCCCCAGGCGGCGAAGGCGAGCGGGGCGGCGTAGAGGGTGGCGGGCCGGTCGGGGCCCTCGCCGCGGTCGGCCCAGAGGGCGGCGAACCGGCCGTCGCGGGCGACGAGCGCGAAGCTCTCGACATCGTCGCCCTCGCCGATCGCCGGCAGCGGGGTGTACTCGACGACCGTGGCCGTGGTGCCGGCGACCCTCAGCCGGTAGACGATCCCGCGCGCGGCGACGGCGAGGTACTCCCCCGGCGCCCCGGGGATCGCCTCGACGGCCTCCAGGTCGACGGGTTCGGCCCCGTCCCAGGTCAGCGGGGTGACGGTGGCGGGGTCGGCGCCGTACGCGAGCCGGGAGAGGCGCTGCTGTCCGGAGCGCTTGTTGTCGTGGACGACGAGGGCGGTGCCGCTGCCGTCACCCTCGGCGGCGAGGCCGCTGACGCCACTGCGGGCGTCCGCGCCGACCTGGCGCCAGGGGGCGGCGGCCTGGGCGGTACCGGCGAGCAGGGCGACGAGGACACCGGCGGCGGCGAGTCTCAGGGGGAGCTTCATGCCCGCACGTTATTGATCTTGAAAGGGGTGGGGACAGCCCCGGTGTCCGCCGTTCGGCGGAGCGCGCGGAAGCGGACGGGAGAACGGCGGACCTAGGACCAGGGACTGATCAACTTCTCCCGCAAGTGCTGTTAGCCTGCACTTGCATAGAGGTTGCAATAAGAAGTCGGTCGAAGGGCTTGGCACACATGGCGATCTACACACTTCCGGAGCTGCCGTACGACTACGCGGCGCTGGAGCCGGTGATCGATCCGCAGATCATCGAGCTGCACCACGACAAGCACCACGCCGCCTACGTCAAGGGCGCGAACGACACCCTGGAGCAGCTGGAGGAGGCCCGCGACAAGGACCAGTGGGGAGCGGTCAACGGCCTGGAGAAGAACCTCGCGTTCCACCTCTCCGGCCACATCCTCCACTCCATCTACTGGAACAACATGGCGAGCCCGAAGGGCGGCGAGGGCGGCGGCGAGCCGCTCGCGGCCGACGGCGTCGGCGAGCTCGCCGACGCGATCACCGAGTCCTTCGGCTCCTTCGCGAAGTTCAAGGCCCAGCTGACCAAGGCCTCGGCGACCACCCAGGGCTCCGGCTGGGGCGTCCTCGCCTACGAGCCGGTCAGCGGCCGCCTCATCGTCGAGCAGGTCTACGACCACCAGGGCAACGTCGGCCAGGGCTCGGTCCCGGTCCTGGTCTTCGACGCCTGGGAGCACGCCTTCTACCTCCAGTACAAGAACCAGAAGGTCGACTTCATCGAGGCCATGTGGCAGGTCGTCAACTGGCAGGACGTGAACAAGCGCTACCAGGCCGCGAAGGCCAGCGTCCCGCTGATCTCGTTCTGACCCCCGCTCGTCCCGCCCCCGCTCGTCCTGCTCGTGATCGTCTTCTCAACCTTCACCGGGCAGGCGGATGAAAGAAGAACCCCCGCGACGACCTGAGTCGCGGGGGTTCTTCCGTGCCGGGGGGCGCCTACTCGAAGCTCGGTCCCGCCGTCCGCGTGCGCTTGATCTCGTAGAAGCCCGGGGTGGACGCCACGAGCAGCGTGCCGTCCCACAGCCGGGCCGCCGCCTCGCCGCGCGGGGTGGGGGTGACGACCGGGCCGAAGAAGGCGACCTCGTCGCCGTCCGGGCCGGGCACCGCGATCACCGGGGTGCCGACGTCCTGGCCGACCTTCCCGATGCCCTCCGCGTGGGAGGCGCGCAGCTCGGTGTCGTACGTGTCCTTGTCGGCGTACTCCACCAGGTCCTCGGGGAGGCCGACGTCCTTCAGCGCGCCGGCGACGGCCTCGCGGGTGGGCCCCTCGCCGTTGTTGTGGAAGCGGGTGCCGAGCGCGGTGTAGAGCTTGCCGACGACCTCGTCGCCGTGCAGCTGCTGGGCTGCCGTGACCACCCGGACCGGGCCCCAGGCCTTGGTCTCCAGCATCTCCCGGTACTCGGCGGGGACCTCGTCCAGCCGGTCCTCGTTCAGGACCGCGAGGCTCATCACCTTCCAGCGCACGTCCACCGGGCGGACCTTCTCCACCTCCAGCATCCAGCGGGAGGTCATCCACGCCCAGGGGCACAGCGGGTCGAAGAAGAACTCTGCGGTGGTCCTACTCTCGGACATGTCACTCCTCGGGGCGGTCGAAAAGGGGGATGCGCGCCGACTCGCCGCAACACCCGGGGGCCGTGTCGGCATTCCCGTGCGCCCGGTGAAAGGTACGCATGGGAGGATCGGTGCTGTTTCGAACACGCCACGAAGGAGTGACCGTGCCCGGTGAGAACCTGTCCCGCGACGAGGCCCACGAGCGGGCGGCGCTGCTGTCCGTCGACGGCTACGAGGTCGCCCTCGACCTGCGGTCGGCGGTCGGCGAGTCCACGGAGGCGGTACGCACCTTCCGCTCGGTGACGACGATCCGCTTCCGCCGCACCGGCGACGGCGACACGACCTTCGCCGACCTGGTCGCGCCGTCGGTCACCGCCGTCACCCTCAACGGTCGGGAGCTCGACCCGGCGGTCGTCTTCGACGGGGCCCGGATCGCCCTGGACGGCCTGGCCGACGAGAACGTCCTGGTCGTCGACGCGCAGTGCGCCTACAGCCGCACCGGCGAGGGCATGCACCGCTTCGTCGACCCCGAGGACGGCGAGGTGTACCTGTACACCCAGTACGAGCCGGCCGACGCCCGCCGGGTCTACGCCAACTTCGAGCAGCCCGACCTGAAGGCGCCGTACCGCTTCGAGGTGACCGCGCCCGACGCGTGGACGGTGTGGAGCAACGGCGCCGGCGAGCGGGGCGCCGACGGAGTGTGGCGCTTCGCCGAGACCGCGCCGATCTCCACGTACATCACCTGCGTGGTGGCGGGGCCGTACCACTACGTCACCGACACCTACCGGCGCGGCGACGTCGAGATCCCGCTCGGCGCGATGTGCCGCAAGGGGCTCGCGAGGCACTTCGACGCGGACGACGTCTTCCTGATCACCAAGCAGGGCTTCGACTTCTTCCACGACAACTTCGACTACCCGTACCCCTTCGGCAAGTACGACCAGGCCTTCGTGCCCGAGTACAACCTCGGCGCCATGGAGAACCCCGGCATGGTCACCTTCACCGAGGAGTACATCCACCGGGGCAAGGTCACCCAGGCGGCGTACGAGCGGCGCGCCAACACGATCCTGCACGAGATGGCCCACATGTGGTTCGGCGACCTCGTCACCATGGCCTGGTGGGACGACCTGTGGCTGAAGGAGTCCTTCGCCGACTTCATGGGCTCCTTCTCGCTCGCCGAGGCCACCCGCTTCACCGACAGCTGGGTCACCTTCGCCAACAACCGCAAGGCGTGGGCCTACCGCGCCGACCAGCTGCCCTCCACCCACCCGATCACGGCCGACATCCACGACCTGGAGGACGCCAAGCTCAACTTCGACGGCATCACCTACGCCAAGGGCGCCTCCGTCCTCAAGCAGCTCGTCGCCTACGCCGGCCGGGACGCCTTCCTGGAGGGCGCCCGCCGCTACTTCAAGCGCCACGCCTACGGCAACACCCGCCTGAACGACCTGCTGTCCGTCCTGGAGGAGACCTCGGGGCGTGACATGAAGGCCTGGTCGAAGTCCTGGCTCCAGACCTCCGGCGTCAACGTCCTCGCCCCCGAGGTCACCTACGACGCCGAGGGCCGCGTCACCGAGCTCGCCGTCCTCCAGGAGGGCGCCGAGCTCCGCCCGCACCGGATCGCGGTCGGCCTCTACCGGCTCACCGACGGCGCGCTCGTGCGGTACGCGCGCGTGGAGACCGACGTCGCCGGGCCCCGCACGGTCGTCGACGGCCTCGCCGGCAGCGAGCGGCCGGACCTGATCCTCGTCAACGACGACGACCTCACCTACTGCAAGGTCCGCTTCGACGAGCGCTCCCTCGACACCCTCCGCGAGCACCTCGGCTCCATCACCGACCCGCTGGCCCGCGCCCTGTGCTGGTCGGCGCTGTGGAACCTGACCCGGGACGGGCTCATGCCGGCCCGTGACTTCGTCGCCGCCGTCCTCGCCTTCGCCGGCCGCGAGACCGACATCGGCGTCCTCCAGATGGTGCACGCCTGGGCGCGGACCGCCGTCACCCACTACGCGGCCCCCGCGTGGCGCGCCGAGGGCGGACGGCAGCTCGCCGAGGGCGGACTGCGCGAGCTGCGGCTCGCCGAGCCGGGCAGCGAGCACCAGCTGACCTGGGCCCGCTTCCTCGCCGCGACCGCCTCCTCCGACGCCGACCTCCAGCTCCTGGAGGGGCTGCTCGCCGGCACCGCCCGGATCGACGGCCTCGACGTCGACCAGGAGCTGCGCTGGGCGCTGCTCTCCCCGCTCGCCGAGTACGGCCGGGCCGACGAGACGCGCATCGACGAGGAGCTCGCCAGGGACGACACCGCCAGCGGCAAGCGCCACCAGGTGCGGCTGCTCGCCGCCCGGCCCTCGGCGGCCGTCAAGGCGCAGGCGTGGGCGCAGGTCGTCGAGTCGGACACCCTGTCGAACGCGCTGGTCAGCGCGGTCATCGCCGGTTTCGCGCAGCCCTCGCAGCGCGAGCTGACCGCCCCGTACGCGGAGAAGTACTTCGCGGCGATCGAGCGGATCTGGGCCGAGCGGTCGATCCAGATCGGCATGACCGTGGTGCGCGGGCTCTTCCCGGCGCACCAGGACCGCCCGGAGACCCTGGCGGCCACCGACGCCTGGCTGAAGGAGCACGCGGACGCGGCCCCGGCCCTTCGCCGCCTCGTCCTGGAGTCCCGCGACGACCTGGCCCGCGCGCTGCGGGCGCAGGAGTGCGACGCGCTGGAGGACTGAGCCGGCGCTAAGGAGGGGTCCGCGGCTCCGCGGGCCCCTCCCGGCCGTCGCGCCCGGCCCGCTGTCCGCGGGCCCTCCCCGGCGGGCCCCCTCTCGGCAGTCGAACGCGCGTACTTTAGTGCGGGCTTGTCCGGGTTCGGCCACCGCCTTGTAACAGGCCGTTAGGGCCGGTCCGGGGTGCGGAAGACCCCCGGCATGAACCACAACACCCCCATCACCCCCCGCCCCCGCCCCCTCGCCTCCCCCGCGGGCATCGCCCAACGTCTCGCCTCCACCGGCCAGTTGCGGGCCATGGGCGTGCCCGCCGCCGAGGTCGCCGGACGGGTCGCGGCCGGCGGCGACTGGCAGCAGCTGCTGCCCGGCGTCTTCCTGCTCCACCCCGGCGCTCCCACCAGCGACGACCGGATGCGGGCCGCGCTGCTCTACGCCCGCAGGGACGGCGAGGCGCCCCTGCACGGCCCCGGCGCGATGCTCACCGGGCTCGCCGCGCTCGCCCTGCACGGCTTCTCCTCCACTCCCCCGCCGGCCGCCCTGGACCGCATCGACGTCCTGGTGGGCCGCACCCGGCGCCTGCGGACGACCGGCTTCGTCCGGATCGTGCGGGCGCCGGACTCCCCGGAGCCGGTGGAGCTCGACGAGCTGCCGGTGGCGCCGGTCGCCCGGGCGCTCGCCGACGCGGTCTCGGGGCTGCACGACGCGGAGACCGTGCGCCGGCTGCTCACCGAGGCGGTGCGCGACGGCCACTGCGAACCGACCGTCCTGGTCCGGGAGCTGAGCCGGCTGCGGCTGCTGACCCGGCCGCACGTGGTGGACGCGGTGGACTCGCTCCTCGTGGAGGGGCGGGCGCTGTCGGAGGAGCGGCTGTACGAGATGGTGCGGGACTTCGCGCTGCCGGACCCGCTGTGGAACGTGGACCTGCGGCTGCCGGGCGGCCCGCACCTCGGCGGGGTGGACGCCTACTGGCCGGACCAGGCGGTGGCGGTGGAGCTGGACACCCGGGCGCCGCGGCAGGACGAGGACGCGCTGTGGTCCGAGTACACCCGCAAGCGGGAGCACCTGGAGCGGCTCGGCATCACGGTGGTCCACCTGACCCCGCGCAAGCTGCGCGAGGCGATGGACCAGCAGGCCACCGTGGTCCGTACGGCCCTGATGGCCGCGGCGGAGCGGCAGCCCGCCGCGTACGTCGTCGTCCTGCCCCGGTGAGGTGCCTCAGGTGAGCTACTTCTCGGGGAAGGTGCCGCAGAACTCGCCCTCGATGATGGCCTGGGTGTCGCCGGTCCAGTCGGCGTTGATGTTGGCGGCGAGCGAGTGCCGGCCGTCGCGGGTGGTGTACGCCTCCGAGAGCGAGCCGTGGATGCCGCCGCCGTGGCCCCAGACCTCCTTGCCGCAGTCCAGCTTCTGCTTCATGATCCCGAGGCCGTAGCCCGCCCCGAGGCGATGCTCGGAGAGGTCGACGGTCGTGGTCATCTCCCGCAGGGCGGCCTTCGGCAGCAGGCGGCCCTGGAACAGGGCGCGGTAGAAGGTCTGGAGGTCGCGCGAGTCGGAGATCATCTCGCCGGCGGCGTAGGCGAGGGTGGGGCTGAGCTCGCTGACGTCGTGCACGGGGGCGTTCCCGTCGGCGGAGAGCGTGGAGTACGCGGGGGAGCTGGGGTTCGGCATGGTCGGGTCGGTGCCGGGGACGCTGGTCGCGCGGAGCTTGAGGGGCTTGATGATCCGGTTCTCGACGGCCTTGCCGTAGGGGCGTCCGGTGACCTTCTCGATGACCATGCCGGCGAGCACGTAGTTGGTGTTCGAGTAGTTCCAGGAGGTGCCGGGGGCGAAGTCGGGGGCGTGCTCCATGGCGACGGCGACGAGCTGCGCGGGCGTCCAGCGGTCGTAGCGGTGCTCCAGGAAGCCGGGGCCGAAGACCTTCTCCTGGAAGACGGGGTCGGCGGTGACGTTGTAGATGCCGCTGGTGTGGTTGAGGAGCTGACGGACGGTGATCCTCCGGCCGTCGTGGCCGTTGCCGCGGACGACGCCGGGGAGCCACTTCTCGACCGGGTCGTCGAGGTCGAGACGGCCCTCGGCCTGGAGCTGGAGGAGGACGGTGGCGGCGAAGGTCTTGGTGATGGAGCCGACGCGGAAGCGGTCGTCGCCGCCGCGCTCGCCGGCGGTGCCGGTCCAGGAACGGCCGCCGACGCGGGCCTGGGCGACGGCGCCGGGGACGCCGTCGACGACGGCGGCCCGGAGCGCCGCCTGGGTGGCCGCGTGGTCCTTCTTCGCGGCGGCCGCGGGGGCCGCGGGGGCCGCCGGGCCGGCCGCGAGGGCGGGCGCGGCGAGCGCGGTGACGGTGAGACCGGCGGCGAGGGCGGTGGCGACGACGGTACGGGCGGTGCGGGCGGTGGCCATGCGGAGTTCCCCTGTTCCGTGGTGAACCGGTGAGCCGGTGAGCCGGTGGTTCCGGCGTCTCCGGTGTTCCGGTGTTCCGGTGTGGTCGGCGGGGAGGACCACGGGGGGTGCGGGGAAGGTTGAGCGGCGGTGGGACGGTTGAGCTCTTTTCAGCCGTTCGCCGGGCCCGCGAGGCGGGAGCGGCCCACGGGGGGTCGCTCCCGCCACAGGTCGAGCCCGATGTCGACGAGTTCGACCCGGGGCAGGTCCGGCACGGAGTCCAGCGGGTGCCAGGCCGCGAGATCGGTGGAACCGCCGGTCTCGTTGCGGAGTTCGCCGCCGGTGATCCGGGCCTCGTAGAGGATCCCGAGCCCCTGGAAGGAGCCGGGCGCGCCGATGCGGGCGATCCACTGGCGCATGATCGAGTCGATGCCGAGGAGGGCGGTCGGCTCGACCGTGTACCCGGTCTCCTCCTCGACCTCGCGGACGACGGTCCCGACGGGTTCCTCCCCGTGCTCCATGCCGCCCCCGGGCAGCGTCCACCGCTTGGTGCCGTCCCTGGCCACCCAGCGGGCGAGCAGTATCTCGTGGTCCCGGACGACTACGGCGTAGGCCGCCACCCGCAGCTCCTGCTTCATGCGCAGCAGGCTAGGGGGATGGCTAGATCCAGTACACGGGGTACGTACGGCGGGTGGCGCGGGCGGCGAGCAGGCCGACCGCGACGAGTACCGCGCAGGAGGCGAGCAGCAGCCCGGTGAAGGTCCAGAACGGCGGGCTGCCGAGGGCGACGATCACCGCGGTGGCGGCGGCCGGGGAGTGCGGGGCGCGGGCGAGCATCATCGCGCCGAGGGCGAGCCCGCCGGCGACGGCCGCGCTCCACAGGCCGGGGCCCGCGACCGCGAGGACGGCGAAGCCGGCCAGGGCGGAGAGGAGCTGGCCGCCGACGACCGAGCGCGGCTGGGAGAGCGGCAGGTCCGGGGAGGCGGCGACCAGCGCCATGCTCGCGGCGAGCGGCGGGATGAGCAGCGGGTGGTGCAGGACGGTGCCGAGGGCGACCAGCAGGAGGAGGGCGGCGGTGCTGGTGCCGGTGGCGACGAGGACCGCGACCGGGCGGGGCCGGGGCGGCGGCCCGGGGCGGCGTGCGGGGGCGGGTTCGGGTGCGGGGACGGTCGCGGGCGCGGGCGCGGTGGCCGCGATCGTCTGGGTGGCAGTGGTCACGGGTTCCTCGGGATCGGGGATCGGGAGTCCGCGTGCGGGCGGCAGGGCAGGGTGCGTGATCAGGGGGTGGTCGGATTGGCCGGGGAGTATTCCGGCGTGGACCAGCGCAGGGGGCTGGCGGCCGGGGTCTCGACGACGCTGTCGACCCGGAAGCGGACGAACCGCTCCTCCAAACGGTATACCGTTTCCGCCCGGCCGCTGAGCTGGAGGGTCGTGCCCGTCTCCCAGTCCAGGAAGAGGAGACCCGCCCTTTCGTCGGTCTCCAGGTTGCCGAGTGTGAGGAACATCGCGTTGCCGGGGTAGTCCCGCCAGAGGAGTTCGCGGGGGCCCTCGGTGTGGACGAAGCCGGGGTTGCCGCCGCGGTGGCTGGCGTCGGCGCCGTCCGGTCCGACGGTGGCGACGAAGAAGGTGTCGGCCGCGCGGACGGCGGCGAGCTGGGCCTCCGTCAGCGCGTCGCCCCGGTGGGCGGTCAGCGGGCCCGGGCCGGCGGGATCGGGGGCGTACAGCTCGCGCTTCTGGAGGTACTTGGGGCAGTTGGCGAAGACCTGCTCCGCCTCGATCAGGAGGCCGCGGGCGCTGGGGCGGGCGGTGCCGTTGAGGCGCATGCGGCGGCGGGTGCGGGGGTCCAGGGCGAGGGTGCCGACGGGGGTCTCGGTCGTCAGGACCTCCGCGAGCGGGTCGTCGGGGCGGGGTGCGGCCGCGACCGAGATCGCGTGCGGGTCGGTCGCACGGGCGAAGCCGGGGGCGCCGGTCAGCAGGCTCGCCCAGACGTGGCCGTCCGGGGCCGCCGCCCCCAGGACCAGCATGGGCTGGAGCTCCAGGAAGGCGGCGGCGACCGGACGGATGCCGGGGCGGATGCTGGGGGCGATGTGGGCGGCGGCGTCTCGGAGGCCGAGGCGTTCCTGTACGGCTACCGAGCCGTGGTGGTACGCGGTCTGCATGGCGGGCTCCAGGTGGGTGCGGGTTCTTGGGTGCGGGACAGCCCCTGAGCGCGGGAGGCGCGTTCGGCGGTGTGCCCACCCGTTCCTCCCCCAAGGACTTCGTCCAGGGGGACCCCCAAGCGGAACGCCTGCCCACACCGAGGGGGCGGCTAGAAGAAGCCGCAGGTGGGGGCCGTGGCGCTCGGGGCCTGGGCGCCTTCCGCGCCCTTGGGGACGTTGATCTCCAGGCGGGTGCCGTCGGGGTCGTGGAAGAAGATGCCGGCGGCGGTGGCGCCTTCGCGGAGGGCGACGACGCCGTCGTAGGCGAAGGCGACGCCCTGGGCCTTGAGCGCGGCCTCGGCCTCGCGGACCTTCTCGATGGACTCGGCCTCGAAGGCCAGGTGGTGGAGGCCGGCGCGGTTCGCCTCGTATCCGCCCTCGGCCTGCTGCCAGAGGGTGAGCGTGAGCCGGCCGTCCTGGCCGAGGAAGGCGTAGCGCCGGCCGTCGGCGTCGCCGACGCCGATCGTCTCGAAGCCGAGGACCTCCCCGTAGAAGCGGAGCGAGCGGTCCAGGTCGGTGACGTTGATGCCGATGTGTGCCGTGTTCAGCGTGCCGATCGCGGACATGACGGTCCCCTCGTTTCCGGTCGCCCCCTTCGGGCTAACCGCTTAACTCGACTTTAGAGGTTAGAACTCTCCAGGCGCAACCCGTCACGTACGCTTGAGGGGTTAGAACGCCCCGGGGCCGAGGAGGACGCCCGTCATGACCGTCACCGACCCGCGGCCGCTGACCGGCGAACCCCTCTCCCTGGACCTGCTCAACACCCGGTGGATGAGAGAGGGGGAGCCCCAGGACCTCCTCGCCGGCGTCGAGGGGCTCGCGGTCTGGCTCGCGGCCAACGGGCTCGGCGGACGGTTCGCCGCCGACGAGGCCACGCTCCGCCACACCCGTACCGCCCGCGAGGCGCTGAAGGCGCTGGTCGACCGGCCCGGCGACCCGGGCGCGACCGCGCGGGTCGACGCCGTCCTGGAGCACGGCCGGATCCGCGCGGAGCTCACCGCCGAAGGGCCCGGCGAGCGCGCCGAGTTCGCCGATCCGGCGTGGGGGCCGGGGTGGACGGCCGCCCGCGACTACCTCGACCTGCTGCGGACCGCGCCGGACCGGATCAGGGTCTGCGCGCACGAGGCGTGCATCCTGCACTTCCTGGACACCTCACGGAACGGCACCCGGCGCTGGCACTCGATGGCGACCTGCGGCAACCGCGCGAAGGCGTCCCGGCACTACGCCCGCACCAAGGAGCAGTGAGAGCGGGGAACCACCCGTCGAATCGCCCTCATTGAGGGCGATTCGTGCTCTGTGGCGGAGGATGCGCGGTGGCGGATGTCCGCCATGGACACAACATGCGCTCCAGGAACTCTCCACAAAACCCTGTCACTTGCGAAAGGCTGAGCGGTCATCCGGTACCGGATTCCGGACTGTCTCCTTTCACAACAGGGATGTAAATGACCACCCCCGAAACCCAGAGCTCCATACCCGGGCGCTCGACCGGGACGAGACGAGCGGCCAGGATTGCCGCCGCCGCCGGCCTGGTGACCGCGCTCGTCGCGGCCGGTGCCGCACCGGTCCTCGCCGCCGACGACCCGGCGGCCACCACTCCCCCGGTGAAGACCGCGGAGCCCGCCGACAAGCTCGGCGCCATCGACGCGCAGCGCCTGACCGAGGCCGAGGCCGCCGGCGAGCCGCACGTCACGATCCTGGTCGCCACCGCGCCCGGCGCGACCGAGCAGGTCGCCGGCCAGCTGGACGCCGTCCCCGGCGCCTCGGTCGGCAACCGCAACGACGAGCTCGGCTACGTCCGCGCGACCCTGCCGACCGGCAAGGCCGACGCCGCCATCAAGGCGGCCACCAAGCTCTCCGCCGTCCAGTCGGTCGACCTCCAGGCCGAGATCGAGCTGGACGACCCGCGCCCCGACGCCGGTGTCTCCGGCGCCGTCGAGGGCACCACGGTGACCCGGACGTACCCGGCGCCGTCGAAGTCCACCCCGGCGAAGAACCCGTACAACCCGTCCCACGAGACGGGCGCCGTCGAGTTCGTCGAGGACCACCCGCGCGCCGACGGCCGCGGCGTGACCATCGGCATCCTCGACTCGGGCGTCGACCTGGCCCACCCGGCCCTGCAGAAGACCACCACCGGCGAGCGCAAGATCGTCGACTGGGTGACCGCCACGGACCCGCTCACCGAGGGCGACGCCACCTGGCGCGCCCAGGTCACCCCGGTCACGGGCCCGGTCTTCACCGCCGCCTCGCAGTCCTGGAAGGCGCCCGAGGGCTCCTACCAGTGGAGCCGGTTCAGCGAGTCCGTCACCGCGGGCGGCGACCCGGCCGGCGACATCAACCGCGACGGCGACACCACCGACGTCTTCGGCATGCTGTACGACCCGGCCGCCGGGACCGTCCGGGTCGACACCGACCAGAACGGCGACTTCACGGACAACGAGCCGATGAAGCCGTACAAGGACGGGTACCAGATCGGCTACTTCGGTACCGACGACCCGGCCACCGAGGTCGCCGAGCGCACCCCGTTCGTCGTGGAGATCCGCAAGGACGTCCCGATGGACCCGCTGGGCGGCTCCTGGGTCGGCCAGAAGCGCGACTTCGTCAACATCGGCCTCGTCGAGTCCTCGCACGGCACCCACGTCGCCGGCATCACCGCCGCCAAGGGCCTCTTCGGCGGCAGGATGAACGGCGCCGCGCCCGGCGCGAAGATCGTCTCCTCGCGCGCGTGCACCTGGACCGGCGGCTGCACCAACACCGCCCTCACCGAGGGCATGGTCGACCTCGTCGTCAACCGCGGCGTCGACATCGTCAACATGTCGATCGGCGGCCTGCCCGCGCTGAACGACGGCGACAACGTCCGCGCCCGCCTCTACACCCGTCTCATCGACGAGTACGGCGTGCAGCTGGTGATCTCGGCCGGCAACTCCGGCCCCGGCACCAACACCATCGGCGACCCCGGCCTGGCCGACAAGGTCCTCTCGGTCGGCGCGGCCGTCTCCCGGTCGACCTGGGCCGCCAACTACGGCTCGGCCGTCGAGAAGAAGTACGCCATGTTCCCGTTCTCCTCGCGCGGTCCGCGTGAGGACGGCGGCGCGGCCCCGGTGATCACCGGCCCGGGCTCGGCCGTGAACACCATCCCGACCTGGCAGGCCGGCTCCGGCGTCGCCGAGGCCGGCTACGCGCTGCCCGCCGGCTACGGCATGCTCAACGGCACCTCGATGTCGTCCCCGCAGGTCGCCGGCGCGAGCGCGCTGCTGCTCTCCGCCGCCAAGCAGCGCGGCATGGAGCTCTCCCCGCTGACCCTGCGCACCGCGCTCACCTCGACCGCCAAGCGGATCAAGGGTGTCGCGGCCCACGAGCAGGGCGCCGGTCTCATCGACATCGTCGAGGCCTGGGAGTCGATCAAGGACGGGGCCACCGCCCACTCCTACAAGGTCGAGGCCCCGGTCGACACCGTGATCTTCCCGGCCCCGCACACCGGCACCGGTGTGTACGACCGCGAGGGCGGCCTCAAGGTCGGCCAGAAGAAGGTCTACGACGTCACCGTCACCCGCACCAGCGGCCCGGACCGGACCCTCTGGCACGAGCTCGACCTCAAGTACAACGACGGCACGTTCCGGATCCTCGGGAGCCGCTGGGTCGCCCTGCCGCTGAACAAGCCGGTCACCGTCAAGCTCCAGGCCCAGCCGCGCACCGCCGGTGTGCACAGCGTGATCCTGGAGGCCGACGACTGGCGCACCGAGGGCGTCGACAAGCAGATCATGGCCACCTCGGTCGTCGCGAGCGACCTGGTCGCCCCCGGCTACGGCTTCTCCGCCGCCGGTTCGGTGCAGCGCAACAGCACCAAGTCGTACTTCGTGACCGTGCCGGCGGGCGCGACCTCCCTGGAGGTGGCGATCGGCGGCCTGAAGGGCAAGAGCCAGACCCGGTTCATCGCCATTCACCCGTACGGCGTCCCGGTCGACTCGACCTCGACCATCAACTGCTACCCGCACTACAACCCGGCGAACACCTGCCGTCCGGACCTGCGGTCGTACGCCAACCCGCAGCCCGGCGTCTGGGAGATCGAGGTCGAGTCGCGCCGCACCTCGCCGTACCTGGACAACCCGTACAAGCTGGACGTCGCCGTGCTCGGCGCCTCCTTCGACCCGGCCGTCCAGACGGTCGCCGAGGCGAAGGTCGGCACCCCGGCCGCCGTCGAGTGGACCGTCACCAACGGCTTCGCCGGCATCGACGGCAAGCTGAAGGGCGGCTCGCTCGGCTCGGCCAAGGTCGAGACGCCGACCATCCAGCACCACGAGACGCAGACGAAGACCGTCACCATCGGTGAGGGCGTCGAGCGCCTCGACATCGCGATCGGCAACACCTCCGACAAGGCCGCCGACCTCGACCTGACCGTGCTCCTCGACGGCGTCAAGGTCGGCCAGTCGGCCGACGGCGACTCGGAGGAGTCCGTCTCCCTCGTCAAGCCGAAGGCCGGCACCTACGAGGTCGTCATCGACGGCTACGCGGTCCACGCCGAGGGCGGCACGACCTACGACTACAAGGACGTCTACTACTCGTCCGCGCTCGGCACCGTGAAGGTCGACGAGACGAAGACGTACCCGCTGGCCAACGGCGCGACCACCAAGGTCCCGGCCGAGGTCGTCGTCGGCGCCCCGGCCCCCGAGGGACGCCAGTTCTTCGGCCAGGTCCAGCTGCTCAACGCGCGCGACACCGTCGCGGGCACCGGCAGCGTCCTGATCGGCGGCGTCACTCCGTAGCACCGCGATCACGCATGAGGGGGCGGGCGCCGGAACCGGCGTCCGCCCCTTTCTCGTCCCGGTCCTCGGACAAAGGATTGGACAAGGCGTTACGGGTGATACGCATCATGGAACGCACCACCCTGCACAAACGTACGGAGGAATCCCCGTGAAGGTCGGAATCGTCGGAGCCACCGGTCAGGTCGGCACAGTCATGCGCAAGATCCTGGCCGAACGGAACTTCCCGGTCGACGAGCTGCGGCTCTTCGCCTCCGCCCGGTCCGCGGGCACGGTCGTGGACGGCGTCACGGTCGAGGACGCCTCGACCGCCGACTACACCGGCCTGGACATCGTGCTCTTCTCCGCCGGCGGCGCCACCTCCAAGGCCCTCGCCGAGAAGGTCGCCTCCCAGGGCGCCGTCGTGATCGACAACTCCTCCGCCTGGCGCCGCGACCCCGAGGTCCCCCTCGTCGTCTCCGAGGTCAACCCGCACGCGATCAAGGACCGCCCCAAGGGCATCATCGCCAACCCGAACTGCACCACGATGGCCGCCATGCCGGTCCTCAAGCCGCTCCACCAGGAGGCCGGCCTCACCGCGCTGATCGCCACCACCTACCAGGCCGTCTCCGGCTCGGGCGTGGCCGGTGTCGCCGAGCTGCGCACCCAGGCCTGTGCCGTGGCCGAGCAGGCCGACCGGCTGGCCTTCGACGGCGAGGCCGTCGAGTTCCCCGAGCCGGCCGTCTACAAGCGTCCGATCGCGTTCAACGTGGTCCCGCTGGCCGGCTCGATCGTCGACGACGGCACCTTCGAGACCGACGAGGAGCAGAAGCTCCGCCACGAGTCCCGCAAGATCCTGGAGATCCCTGAGCTGAAGGTCTCGGGCACCTGTGTCCGCGTCCCGGTCTTCTCGGGCCACTCGCTCCAGGTGAACGTCCGCTTCGAGCGCCCGATCGGCGTCGAGCGCGCCTACGAGCTGCTGAAGGACGCCGAGGGCGTCGAGCTGTCCGAGATCCCGACCCCGCTCCAGGCGGCCGGCAAGGACGCCTCGTACGTGGGCCGCATCCGCGTCGACGAGACCGTCGACAACGGCCTCGCGCTCTTCCTCTCCAACGACAACCTCCGCAAGGGCGCCGCGCTGAACGCGGTGCAGATCGCGGAGCTGGTGGCGGCCGAGCTCAAGGGCTGACCCCGCCTCCACGCGAAGAACGGCGGCCATCCGGGTGGACGGCCGCCGTTCTTGCGTGTTCGCCCTGGGAAATGTGCCGTGCGTCTGCGACACACCCCGTGGAAGGATGGCCCAAACGTCACGAAACCGAGGAGTTGACCGGGTGCCTGGTACGAACCTGACCCGTGAAGAGGCCCAGCAGCGGGCGGCGCTGCTGACCGTGGACGCGTACGAGGTCGAACTGGACCTCACGGGTGCGCAGGGTGGGGGTACCTACCGGTCCGTCACCACCGTCCGCTTCGATTCCGCCGAGGAGGGCGCCGAGAGCTTCATCGACCTCGTCGCCCCCGCCGTGCACGAGGCCGTGCTCAACGGGCACTCCCTCGACGTCGCCGCCGTCTTCCGCGACTCGCGGATCGCGCTGCCCCGCCTGAAGCAGGGGCGCAACGAGCTGAAGGTCGTCGCGGACTGCGCGTACACCAACACCGGTGAGGGCCTGCACCGCTTCGTCGACCCGGTCGACGGCCAGGCGTACCTGTACACCCAGTTCGAGGTGCCGGACGCGCGCCGGGTCTTCGCCTCCTTCGAGCAGCCCGACCTGAAGGCGACCTTCCAGTTCACCGTGAAGGCGCCGGAGGGCTGGAGCGTCATCTCCAACTCTCCGACCCCGGAGCCGAAGGACGGGGTGTGGGCCTTCGAGCCGACGCCGCGGATCTCCTCGTACATCACGGCCCTGATCGTCGGCCCGTACCACTCGGTGCACTCGGCGTACGAGGGCCCGGACGGGCAGGTCGTCCCGCTCGGCATCTACTGCCGCCCCTCGCTGGCCGAGTTCCTCGACGCGGACCACATCTTCGACGTGACCCGGCAGGGCTTCGACTGGTTCCAGGAGAAGTTCGCCTACGCGTACCCGTTCGCCAAGTACGACCAGCTGTTCGTGCCGGAGTTCAACGCGGGCGCGATGGAGAACGCGGGCGCGGTCACCATCCGCGACCAGTACGTCTTCCGCTCCAAGGTGACGGACGCCGCGTACGAGAGCCGCGCCGAGACCATCCTCCACGAGCTGGCCCACATGTGGTTCGGCGACCTGGTGACGATGGAGTGGTGGAACGACCTGTGGCTGAACGAGTCGTTCGCCACCTACACGTCGGTCGCCTGCCAGGCCTCCGTCGCGGGCACCCGCTGGCCGAACGCCTGGACCACCTTCGCCAACGCGGAGAAGACCTGGGCCTACCGCCAGGACCAGCTGCCGTCGACGCACCCGATCATGGCCGAGATCAACGACCTGGAGGACGTGCTCGTCAACTTCGACGGCATCACGTACGCCAAGGGCGCCTCGGTCCTCAAGCAGCTCGTCGCCTACGTCGGCCAGGACGAGTTCTTCAAGGGCGTACAGGCCTACTTCCAGCGCCACGCCTTCGGCAACACCCGCCTCAGCGACCTGCTCGGCGCCCTGGAGGAGACCTCCGGGCGCGACCTGAAGACCTGGTCGAAGGCGTGGCTGGAGACCGCCGGCATCAACATCCTGCGCCCGGAGATCGAGACCGACGAGAACGGCTCGATCACCGCCTTCGCGGTGAAGCAGGAGGCCCCGGCGCTGCCCGCCGGCGCCAAGGGCGAGGCCGTGCTCCGCCCGCACCGCATCGCGATCGGCTTCTACGACCTCGACGCGGCCGGCAAGCTGGTCCGCGGCGAGCGCCTGGAGCTGGACATCGAGGCGGCCGAGCTGACGCAGGTGCCGGCGCTGATCGGCAAGTCCCGCCCGGCGGTCGTGCTGCTGAACGACGACGACCTGTCGTACGCCAAGGTCCGCCTCGACGAGGTGTCGCTGCAGAACGTGACCGCGCACCTCGGCGACTTCGCCGAGTCGCTGCCGCGCGCCCTGTGCTGGGCCTCGGCCTGGGACATGACCCGGGACGGCGAGCTGGCCACCCGCGACTACCTGGAGCTGGTGCTCTCCGGCATCGCCAAGGAGTCCGACATCGGCGTGGTGCAGTCGCTCCAGCGCCAGGTGAAGGCGGCCCTCGACCTGTACGCGGCGCCGGAGTGGCGCGCCGAGGGCCTGGCCCGCTGGGGCGCCTTCGCGCAGGAGCAGCTGCGGGCGGCCGAGGCGGGCGGCGACCACCAGCTGGCGTGGGCGCGGGCCTTCGCGGCGACCGCCCGTACGGACGCCGAGCTCGACGTGCTGGCCGGGCTGCTCGACGGCGGCCAGGTCGTCGAGGGCCTGGCGGTCGACACCGAGCTGCGCTGGGCGTTCGTGCAGCGGCTCGCGGCCACCGGCCGCTTCGACGAGCCGGAGATCGCGGCCGAGCTGGAGCGGGACCGCACCGCCGCCGGCGAGCGGCACGCGGCCACGGCGCGCGCGGCCCGTCCGACCGAGGCCGCGAAGGCCGAGGCGTGGGCGGCGGTCGTCGAGGACGACAAGCTGGCCAACGCGGTGCAGGAGGCGGTGATCGGCGGCTTCGTCCAGGCCGACCAGCGCGAGCTGCTCGCCCCGTACACGGAGAAGTACTTCGCGTCGATCAAGCGCGTCGCGGAGACCCGCAGCCACGAGATGATCCAGCAGATCGTGGTCGGTCTCTACCCGACGCTCCAGGTCTCCGAGGAGACGCTGGAGGCCACGGACGCCTGGATCGCGGCCAACGACCCGGTCCCGGCCCTGCGCCGTCTGGTGACCGAGTCGCGCGCCGGTGTCGAGCGGGCCCTGAAGGCCCGCGCGGCGGACGCGGCGGCCGCGAAGTAGCGCCGTAGGGCGGTACGGCGAAGGGGCGTCCCTCCCCCGTGGGGGCGCCCCTTCGCCGTGCCCGGGGGTTACCGGCTCGCGCGGTCGAAGCGGGCGCGCAGGTCGGCGGCGCCCTCCTCGGTGAGGGAGCCGTGCAGGCGCATGCGGGCGACGCCGCCGTCGGGGAAGGCGTCGAGCCGGACGTGGGTGACGACCGCGTGGGCGGGGAGCTTGAAGCGGTGCAGGGTGTCGGGCTGGAGGCGGGTGCGGGGGACGATCTCGAACCACTCGCCCGTGTCGCCGTTGCGGCCGTGGAGGGCGATCCAGCCGGCCGAGTTGCCCTTGAGGTAGGCGGTGTCGATCTCGACGGCGCGGACGGCGCCCTGGGCGGGGAGGCGGAAGCGGACCCAGTCGTTGGTGCCGCGGACCCGGCGGCGGCGGTTCTCCCAGCCGTCGTCCATCTTGCGGGAGGTGCCGGGCAGGATGATCTGCGTGGGCGAGGAGTAGAACCGGTCGGAGGCGTCCTCGTACGACCCGCCGTTGAGCACGGAGAGCAGGTCGATCGTGCCGAGGAGGTCCAGCCACTCGGGGTCGGGCAGTACCTCGCCGTGGACGCGGAGGCGGGCGATGCCGCCGTCCGGGTGCTGGCAGAGGCGGACGTGGGTCCAGCGGCGGTCGCTGTCGATCGTGAAGCCGTTGGCGGCGTGGCCGCGGACGGGGGTGGGCGGGACGAGCTCCTCCCACGGGGCGTCGAGGAGTTCCTGGGGGCTCGGGGTGCCCTCGACGGCGGTGGCCTGGACGCTGACCTTCTGCGGGTAGTTGCCGCGGAAGTGGGCGGTGTCGACGATGAGGCCCTTGATGACGCCGGGGGCGCCGAGGCGGACGATCGCCCAGTCGTGGTCCTCGGGGGCGGGGAAGACGTGGTCGGCGTCGGCGCCGCGGCGGCGGCGGGTCTCCCAGCCGTCCATGATCTTGCCCTTGTGGCCGAAGTGCTCCGGGTCGAAGACGGCCCGCTCGCGGACGAGGAGGTTCTCGCGCTCGGCGAAGAACTCGTCGTCGGCGGCGACGACACCGGCGCCGAGGCGGCGGTCGGCGAGGTCGACCAGCTCGGTGAAGGGGAAGTCGCCGGCGCGGTAGTCGGCGTACGGGTCGCCTCCACCGTAGGGGGCGGCGTCGTTGGCGTGCGGGTCCTGGGTGTCCTCGGTTCCGGTCATGGTCCGACTGTCGCGCGCCTCGGGCCCGGGGTCCATCGAATGTTTTCGACGGTGTCGTTCAGTTCCGCTGAACGGTCTGGCGGGCGGCGGCCTCCTGGCGGAGCGCGGCGAGGACCCGGGCGACCGCCGGCCCGTCCTCGGCGCCGCGCCGGACGGCCGCGACGACGTGGCGGCGCGGCTGGTCGGCGGAGAGCACCCGCATGACGACCCCGGTGCCGCCGCGCCGGTCGGCGGAGGCCATCCGGGGCACGAGGGCGATGCCGAGCCCGGCCTCGACCATGGCGAGGATCGCGGTCCAGCCCGAGGCGCTGTGGGCCTGCTCGGGGACGAAGCCGGCGGCCTCGCAGGCGGCGGTGGTGATCTCGGACCAGGGTCCGGAGCCGCCGAAGATCCAGGGTTCGGCGGCGAGGTCGGCGAGGCGGAGGCCCGGGGCGTCGGCGAGCGGGTGGCCGGCCGGCAGGGCGATGTCGAGGGGGTCGGCGAGCAGCGGCAGCCGGGTGTACTTGGGGTCGCGCGCGGTGGGGGCGTGGGCGGCGAGCGAGAGGGCGAGGTCGACCTCGCCGGCGGTGAGCAGCTCGTACGCCTCCGCCGCCTCGGCCTCCCGGATCCGGACCGCGAGCCCGGGGTGGGCGGTGCGGAGCCGGCGCACGGCGGGGACGAGGAGCGCGGGCACGGAGGTCGAGAAGGCCGCGACCCGGACCTGGCCGGCCTCGCCGCGCAGATACCCGTCGAGTTCGGCGTCGGCGCGCTCCAGCTGGGCGAAGACGGCCTCGGCGTGGCGCAGGACGAGGTGGGCGGCGTCGGTGAGCCGGACCCGCCGCCCGTGGGCCTCCAGGAGCGGCACCCCGAGCTGTCTGGCGAGGTTGGTGAGCTGCTGGGACACGGCCGAGGGGGTCATGAGCAGCGTCTCCGCGGTGGCGGTGACGGTGCCCCGGTCCCGCAGGGTGCGCAGGATGTGCAGCTTCTTGATGTCCCACTCGGTCATGGGCGCAACCTATCCGGCCCCGCTCACCGGGCCGAACCGAGCGCCACCCCGCCGAGGATGAGCGCCATGGCGGCGCCGCCGGTGAGGCCGAGCTCCTCGCCGAGGAGGGCGTGGGAGAGGAGGGCGACGCAGACGGGCTGGAGGTGGTAGACGACTCCGGCGCGGGCGGCGCCGACCAGGGAGACGGCCTTGTTCCAGGAGAGGAAGGCGACGGCGGAGGAGAGCACGCCGATGTAGAGGAGGGGGCCGACGGTGCCGGGGGTGACGGGGAAGCCGCCCTGGACGGTGAGGGAGGCGGCGTAGGCGGGGGCGAGCATGAGCGTGCCGAGCACGAAGGTGGTGAAGAGGAAGGCGAGTCCGTCGATCTCCGGGGGCCGGCGCTTGAGGAGGGCGCTGTACGAGGCGAAGGAGACGGCGGCGGCGAACATCCAGAGGTCGCCGGCGGAGAGGTCGATCGCGAGGGAGCCCTTCCCGACGAGGAGGAGCACGCCGAGGACGGCGATCGCCATGCCCAGGAGGCGGCGGGCGCCGAGGCGTTCGCCGCCGAGCCGGGCGTAGACCGCCATGATCACCGGGGAGGCGGCCATGATCATGCCCATGTGGGTGGCGGAGGTGGTGAGGCCGGCCTGGTGGACGAGGGTGTTGTAGAGGGCGACGCCGAAGAGCGAGGCGAGGGCGGTGTGGCCGAGGTGGCGGCGGAGGAGGGCGCGCTGCCGCCAGAAGGCGCGGGCGGCGAGCGGGGCGACGGCGAGCAGGGCGATGGTCCAGCGCCAGAAGACCGCCTGGACGGGCGGGACGGTGTCGGCCATGTCGCGGGTGGCGACGAAGCTGCCGGACCAGACGACGGTGGCGAGGAGGGCGAGGAGCAGACCGGGACCGGCGCCCTTGGCGGGCGCCGGCCTCCGGGTGGCGTCTTCAGTCGCGGTGGTGGGGTGGCGGGCGGTGGTGAGGGTCATGTCCGCTACCGTCGCACCTCCGAAACCTCCAGGTCCATCGAAACTTCCAGACCGTTCTTTTCAGTAGAACTGAACGATACGGGAGCGGGAGCGGGAGCGGGAGCGGGGGCGGGAGCGGAGGCGGTGACGGCGGACTTGGGCGCGGCGGGGGCCAGCTGGCCCGCCAGCGTGGCGCCGAAGGCGATCGCCATGCCGAGCACCTGCACCGGGCCGAGGGCCTGGCCGAGGGCGGCCCAGCCGATGACGGCGGCGGTGATCGGGGAGAGCGGGCCGAGCAGGGTGACCGAGGAGGCGCTCAGCCGCTCGATGCCGCGGAACCAGAGGAAGTAGGAGATCGCGGTGTTGCCGAGGGCGAGGTAGGCGTAGCCGGCGAGGTTGGTGCCGGTGAGGGCGGGCGGGGCGCCCTCGACGAGGAAGGCGACGGGGAGGATGACCAGGCCGCCGGCCGTGAGCTGCCAGCCGGTGAGGGCGAGCGCGCCGACGCCCTCGGGGCGGCCCCAGCGCTTGGTGAGGACGACGCCCGCGGACATCGAGAGCGAGGAGAGCAGTCCGGCGCCGACGCCGATCGGGTCGAAGGCGGCACCCGCCCTGAGGACCACGAGGCTGACGCCGAAGGCCGCGGCGACGGCGGTGAGCAGGGTCCTCGTCGTGGGCTTCTCGCCGAGGAGGAGGGCCGCGAGGCCGACGACGAAGAGCGGGCCGACCGAGCCGACGACGGCGGCGACACCGCCGGGCAGCCGGTAGGCGGCGAGGAAGAGGAGCGGGAAGAACGCTCCGATGTTGAGGGCGCCGAGGACCGCCGACTTCCACCACCAGGCGCCGGTCGGGAGCTTGCGGGTCAGCGCGAGGAGCAGCAGGCCGGCCGGGAGGGCCCGCACGAGGCCGGTGAAGAGCGGCCGGTCGGCGGGCAGGAACTCGGTGGTCACGAAGTAGGTCGAGCCCCAGGAGATCGGGGCCAGGGCGGTGAGCGCGACGACGGCGGCCTTGCGTGACATGACAGGTCTCCCCCTGGAGCGCGGCGCCCCGGCGGTCCGGAGCGCGACTGACTTGGCGGTAATTAACTTAGCACTAAGCTACTTACTTGCAAGTGGCTTTCTTGCCATCGACCGAGAAGGAGCGGAACACTGAGGCCATGAACACGCAGCCGCCCACGCACGACCCCGTCGACGCCATCACCGCCCAGTGGGCCGTGGTCCGCCCCGATCTCGACACGCTCCCCATGGCGGTCTTCGGGCGGATCTACCGGCTGGCCGCCGCCATGCGCGGCAAGGTGGACAAGGCGTACGCGCCCTACGGCATGGCACTCGGGGAGTTCGACGTCCTGGCGACCCTGCGCCGCTCCGGGGAGCCGTACACGCTCTCGCCGCGCGAGCTGACCGCCACCCTGATGATCACCACCGGCGGCATGACCGGGCGCCTGGACAAGCTGGAGAAGGCCGGGCTGCTCACCCGCAGCCCCGACCCGAACGACCGGCGCGCACTGCGCGTCACGCTCACCGAGCGCGGCCGGGAGCTGGTGGACCAGGCGGTCGGCGCGGGCCTCGCGCAGCAGCGGGAGGCGCTGGAGGGCGCGCTGACCGAGGAGGAGGCGGAGCAGCTGGCCGGGCTGCTGCGGAAGCTGCTCGCGACGACCTGACCGGGCCTGGACGCACGAGGGCGCCGCACGGCCGGTGTGGCCGTGCGGCGCCCTCGGAAACGGACGGAGGGGCGGTCGCGCCCCCTGCGGTTACGCCTTCTTGCGGGACTTGTCGAGGACCATCACCAGGCCGGCGATGACCAGGAACAGCACCAGCGGGGCCGCAACGAACAGGCCGAGGGTCTCGATGACCTCCAGCTTGGGGGCCGGGTCGTCACCGTCGTCGCGGGTCAGCGCGAGCGCGGGGGACGACATGAGCAGCATCATCAGCGTCGTACCGGCCGCGACGGCGCCGGCGCGCAGGGCGTTCTTCTTGTCCACGGTGCCAAAGTAGCGAACACCTAAACGGACCGCGCGCCCGGGGGTGCCGTACGGGCTCCGACCCCCTCGGCGGCGGTCCGCAGCAGGGCGTGCGCGCGGGGCGAGGCGGCGATCCGCTCCAGGGTGACGGGCTGTCCGTCGGGGCCCGCGACCGGCAGCCGCCAGTTGGGGTACTCGTCCCAGGTGCCCGGGAGGTTCTGCGGCCTGCGGTCCCCCACCAGGTCCGGCAGCCACACCCCCACCATCCGGGCCGGGGTGCGGGCCAGGAAGCGGTGGACGGCCCGGATCTCGGCCTCCTCGCCGCCCGGCCCCTCCGGGAGCAGCCCGAGCCGCTGGAGGGCCGCGCGCCACTCGGCGGTCTCCGCCGCGTCCGCCGCGCGCTCGCGGGCCAGGTCGCCGGGGAGCAGCCCGAGCCGGTGGCGCAGGAGCACGTGGTCGCCGGAGAGCCGGGCGGCGGTGGACGGCAGGTCGTGGGTGGTGGCGGTGGCCACGCAGTCGGCCCGCCACGCCTCGGGCGGCAGCGGGGCGCCGCCGCCCGCCCAGTCCCGTTCGAACCAGAGCACGGAGGTGCCGAACACGCCGCGCGCGGCGAGGGCCTCGCGGACGCCGGGCTCGACGGTGCCCAGGTCCTCGCCGACGACGAGGGAGCCGGCCCGGTGCGCCTCCAGGACGAGGACGGCGAGCATCGCCTCGGCGTCGTACCGGACGTAGGTGCCCTCGACGGGCTCCCGGCCCTCCGGCACCCACCACAGCCGGAACAGGCCCATGACGTGGTCGATGCGCAAGGCGCCCGCGTGACGAAGGAGTTCGCGGAGCAGGCCGCGGTACGGGGCGTAGCCGGCGGCGGCGAGGGCGTCGGGGCGCCACGGCGGCAGGCCCCAGTCCTGGCCGCGGGAGTTGAAGGCGTCGGGCGGGGCGCCGACCGACATCCCGGCGGCGAAGTCGCCCTGCCGGGCCCAGACGTCGGAGCCCTCCGGGTGGACGCCGACGGCGAGGTCGTGGACGATCCCGACCGCCATCCCGGCCTCCCGGGCCGCGTCGGCGGCCTCGCCGAGCTGCCGGTCCGTCAGCCAGGCGAGCCGGCAGTGGAAGTCGACCCGGGCGGCGAGGACCGCGTCGGCGCGGACCGCCGACGCGGCGCCCTCGGGGGTACGCAGTGCCTCGGGCCAGGAGCGCCAGTGGGGGCCGTGGAGTTCGGCGAGGGCCTGGTAGGTGGCGTGGTCCTCCAGGGCGCGGCCGCGCTCGGCGAGGAAGTCGTGGAAGTCGGCGCGCCGGCCGGGGCCGAGCTCGACGGTGGCGAGGAGTTCCAGGGCGCGGAGCTTGAGCGCCCAGACGGCGTCCCGGTCGATGGCGGTGCCCTTGCCGAGGACGCTCTCGCGGAGTTCGGCGGCGGCGGCGAGGATCCGGTCGAGCTCCTCGCGGTGGCCGGGGCCCAGGTGGGCGTACTCGGGGATCCGCTCGATCCGCAGGTGGACGGGGTCGGGGAAGCGCCGCGAGGAGGGGCGGTACGGGGAGGGGTCCGAGGGCTCCCCCGGCACGCCCGCGTGCAGCGGGTTCACCTGGACGAAGCCCGCGCCGTGCGCGCGGCCCGCCCAGGAGACGAGTTCGCGCAGGTCGCCGAGGTCGCCCATGCCCCAGGAGCGTTCGGAGAGCAGCGAGTAGAGCTGGACGAGCAGGCCGTACGCGCGCGTGGCGGGGGCCGGGACGCGCGGCGGGGCGACGATCAGGGTGGTGCGGGCGGTGCGCCCGTCGGGGGCCTCGGCGTCCACGGTGTGCACGCCGAGCGGCAGCCGTTCCCAGTCGCCGCCGGTGTGGACGGCGCCCGACTCCGTGGTGACCCGCAGCAGGGTCCCGCCGGGCAGCCCGTCCGGGGGGCGTACGGGGCCGTCGCCGGTGTGCCGGACGAGGGTGGGCGGGAGCAGCCGCTCCCGGTCGGCCCGCTCCGCCGCGCCGAGGGAGGCGGCGACCGCCTCCGGGGTGGTCGCGTCGACCCCGAGGGCGCCGAGCACCGCGACCACGGTGGACTCGGGCACGGGCGTGGTGACGCCCTCGGACGGACTGAACGCGGTGGCGACGCCGTGACGGGCGGCGAGGCGGGCCAGGGTCACTTCACACTCCGGGGGGCTGCTCCGTGCCGCACCGGCTCGCGGCGGCGGTGGGCTCGCTGGTGAGGGGTGCCGCGCCGGTGAGGGGCGGCTCGCTGGTGAGGGGCGCGGCGCCGGCGAGCGGGGGCTCGCTGGTCAGCGGCGCGGGGCCGGCGCTCGGGGGTTCGCTGGTCAGCGGTCCGGTGGCCGGGGCGGGTCCGCCGGAGGCGGCCTGGCGCGGGATCCGTATCCGCTCGGAGGACTGGCGGGCGGTCGTGGTCACGGGGGTCTCCCGGGTCTGGTGTCGACGGGCGGCCGGGCGCGCGGCTGGTGGCCGGCGTCCGCGGGGTGGGACAACTGAGCCCTACCCACCGCGCCTGCCTTTGCCCCTTTTACCGGTGAGACGTGGCGAAAGGGCGACAGCTCGCCGGAGGTTCACCGGACAAAGCCGACACTTCGCCCCCTCGCATTGACACCTCCGTGCGACGGGTGGTGGGCTCGTAACCCCCTCGTTATCAACCTGCCGGGTGGGGCCCGCTCCTGACGGACCGGCGGGCCCGGGGCCCCGGCGAAGGGAGCCCCCGTGACCCCCGTGCGTTCCGGACGCGGACCGCGCACGGCGACCGCGGTCGCCGCCGCCGTGATCGGCGGCCTGCTCGGCGGTGCCGTGCCCGGCTCGGCGGGCGCCGTCCCCCTCCCGGTGGCGGTGCCCGACCTGGCCGTCGCGCCCCAGGACCTCGTGCGCGCGCCCGCCGGGCCCGCCGCGCGCCCGGACGTGCCCGCGCCCCGGATCGGGGCCGCGTACACGGCTCCGGCGCCGCCCGCCGTCTGGCCCCGGCCGCAGTCGCTGACGGCCGCCGGGCCCGCCGTGCGCCTCGGGGACCGGGTGACGCTGGTCGCGGACGAGGACGCCGATCCGTACGCGCTCGCGGCGCTGCGGGGGCTGCTCGCCGCCGCCGGGGTGCGGACCGTGCACGAGGGGCTGCCGGGCGCGGGCCCGGTCGTCCGGGTCTCCGGGCCGTCCGGGGAGGCGGCGCAGGAGGCGCTGGCCTCCTTCGGGGTGGCCGAGCGGGCCGATCTGCCGTCCGGCGGCTACCGGCTGGCCACCGGCCGCTTCGGCGGGCGGGACACGGTGGTCCTGGACGGGACGGGCGGGGACGGCCTGTTCCACGCCGTGCAGACGCTCCGCCAGCTCCTCGGCGAGGGGCCGCGGGGCGTCGGCGGCGAGGTGCCGGGCGTCGTCGTGCGGGACTGGCCGGGCACCGCCGAGCGGGGGCTCGCGGAGGGCTTCTACGGCACGCCGTGGACGACCGGGCAGCGCCTCGCGATGCTCGACTTCCTGGGCCGCACCAAGCAGAACCGCTATCTGTACGCGCCGGGTGACGACCCGTACCGCGCGGCGCTGTGGCGCGAGCCCTATCCGGAGGCGCAGCGGGCCGGGTTCCGGGCGCTCGCCGAGCGGGCCAGGGCCAACCACGTGACGCTGGGCTGGGCGGTGGCGCCCGCGCAGTCGATGTGCCTGTCGTCCGACGAGGACGTGGCGGCGCTGACGCGGAAGCTGGACGCGATGCGGGAGCTCGGCTTCCGCTCCTTCCAGCTGCAGTTCCCGGACGCCGGGTACGGCGAGTGGACCTGCGACGAGGACGCCGACGAGTTCGGCCGGGACGCGGCGGGCGCCGCCCGGGCGCACGCGCGCGTGGCGAACACGGTGGCCCGGCACATGGCCGAGCGCTTCGGCGACGACTCCGCCGCGGAGCCGCTGACGGTGCTGCCGACGGAGTACTACCAGGAGGGCACCAGCGAGTACCGCTCGGCGCTCGCCGGCGCCCTGGACGCGCGCGTGCGGGTGGCGTGGACGGGCGTCGGGGTGGTGCCGCGCACCATCACCGGCACCGAACTGGCCGGGGTGCGGGCGGCCCTGGGGCAGCGCCCGCTGGTCACCATGGACAACTACCCGGTGAACGACTACGCGCAGGACCGGCTCTTCCTGGGTCCCAGCCGGGGCCGGGAGCCGGTCGTGGCGGCCGGTTCCGCCGCCTATCTGGCGCACGCGATGGAGCAGCCCGCCGCCTCCCGGATCCCGCTCTTCACCACCGCGGACTTCGCCTGGAACCCGCGCGGCTACCGGCCCGGGGAGTCCTGGCGGGCGGCCGTCGCCGACCTGGCGGGCCCCGAGCCGGCCGCGCGGGCGGCGCTCGGCGCCCTGGCGGGGAACGCGGCCTCGTCGATCCTCGCCCCGGACGCCGAGTCGGCCGGCCTGAAGCCGCTGATGAGCGCCTTCTGGTCGGCCCGTGCCGGGGGCTCCGCGGCCGCCCGGGAGAAGGCCGGAAGAGAACTGCGGGCCGCGTTCACCGTGATGCGGGAGGCGCCCGGGCGGCTGGCCGGCACCGCGGACGGCGCGCTGAGGGCCGAGGCCGGGCCGTGGCTGGAGCAGCTGTCCCGGTACGGGGCGGCGGGCGAGGCGGCCGTCGACATGCTCCTCGCGCAGGCGCGCGGCGACGGCCCGGCGGCCTGGCAGGCGCAGCTGCGCCTGGAGCCGCTGCGGCCGAGGATCGAGGCGAGCGGGGCGACGGTCGGCGCCGGGGTCCTGGACCCGTTCCTGGACCGGGCGGCGAAGGAGGCGGCGGCCTGGACGGGCGCCGACCGGGACCCGGAGCGCGCGGTGGACCGGGCCACCGGCTCGTACACGGTGAAGCTGGACCGGGCGCGTCCGGTGGAGTCGGTGACGGTGCTGGCCGGGAAGCCGGCCGGGGCCTCCGCCGGCGGCGACGCGAAGCCGGGCGCGGAGAAGGCGGCGCACGCGCGCGTGGAGGCGCTGGTGACGGGCGAGGGCTGGCGGTCGCTCGGACCGCTCGACTCCTCAGGCTGGACGCAGACCGAGCTGAAGGGGCTGCGCGCGGAGGCGCTGCGGATCGTCTGGGACGGCGAGGGCGCGGCGCCCGACGTGCGGTCGCTGGTGCCGTGGTTCGCGGACGGCCCGAAGGCGGGCCTGGAGCTGGCCCGCACCGAGACGGACCTGGAGGCGGGCGGCCCGGCGGGCCGGGTGGACCTGGAGCTGACGGGGCGGCGGGCGGCCGAGGTGCGGGGCCCGCTGACCGCGCGGGCGCCGAAGGGCATCACCGTACGGCTGCCGAAGGAGGCCTCGGTGGAGCGCGGCGGCACGACGACGGTGCCGATGGAGGTGTCGGTGGCGCCGGGCACGCCGTCCGGGGAGTACCGGGTGCCGGTGGCGTTCGCGGGCGAGGAGCGGGTGCTGACGGTGCGGGCCTTCCCGCGTACCGGCGGCCCGGACCTGGCCCGGTCGGCGACGGCCTCCTCCTCGGGCGACGAGACGCCGGACTTCCCGGCCGCGCTGGCCGTGGACGGCGATCCGGCGACCCGCTGGTCCTCGCCGGCGGAGGACGGCGCCTGGTTCCAGCTGGAGCTGGCCGAACCGGCCCGCATAGGGCAGCTGGTGCTGCACTGGCAGGACGCGCACGCCTCCCGCTACCGGGTGCAGGTCTCGGCCGACGGCCGGAACTGGCGGACCGCGGCGACCGTCACGGACGGGCGCGGCGGCCGGGAGTCGGTGCGGATGGACGCGGCGGACACCCGTTTCCTGCGGGTGCAGGGCGAGAAGCGGGCGACGGAGTACGGGTACTCGCTCTGGTCGGTGGAGACGTACGCGGTGACGCCGGAGGAAGGGCCGGAGAAGCCGGAGGCACCCGAGGAGGAGACGCCGGAGAAGGACGCGCCGGAGGCGGACGCGCCGGATCAGGGCACGCCGGATCAGGGCACGCCGGAGGCGGACGCGCCGGAGGAGGGCACCGCCCCCTGAGCGGCGCCCTCGCCTCCGCGCCCTGTCCCGGGGACGCGAATGGCCCGGATCTCAGCCGGTCGTCAACGCCCCCGCGGGGGTGTCGGCGACGGAGTCGATCCGGGCCATCGCGTCCTCGGCGCCGTACGGCGTGAGGTAGGGCAGCCACCGTGGGTCCCGGTGGCCGGTCCCGATGATCCGCCAGGCCAGGCCGGTGGGCGGCGCGGGCTGGTGGCGCAGCCGCCAGCCGATCTCCCGCAGGTGCTTGTCGGCCTTGAGGTGGTTGCAGCGGCGGCAGGCCGCCACCACGTTCTCCCAGGCGTGCGTCCCTCCCCTGCTGCGCGGGATGACGTGGTCGACGCTGGTCGCCACTCCCCCGCAGTACATGCAGCGCCCGCCGTCGCGTGCGAAGAGGGCCCTGCGGGTCAGGGGAACGGGCCCCCGGTAGGGGACCCGCACGAACCGCTTCAGCCGTACCACGCTGGGCGCGGGGACGATCTGATGCTCGCTGTGCAGGAAGGCGCCGGACTCCTCGATGCAGAGGGCCTTGTTCTCCAGTACGAGGACGAGTGCGCGGCGGAGCGGTACGACGCCCAGGGGCTCGTACGACGCGTTGAGGACCAGGACATGCGGCACGGATGCCTCCTATGACGCCGGCGGCGCGTGGCTCGCGCCGGGACGAACTGCTCTCAGTCTCTCCTCATGCCTGGTCGGAGCGCCACCACGTTCGTGCGATCCCCGGGGGCGGGCCGGACGTGTTCTCGACCACATCGGCATGTCTCCCGGGTATGTGCCCGGGTGAGGTCGCTCTCTCCCTCGAACAGGGCAACGGGTGCGCGTCCGATGCCCCGTTAGGCTGGATGGCCTGCGTCCGCGATGCCTGGAGGTTGTCCCGTGTCCTGGTCCGTCCTGGCCGCCGCCACCGAACCCGAGCCCCTCCCGGTGACTCTGGACGAGGCGGCGGAGAAGGCCACCAACGCGGCGAGCTGGGTGGAGGAGAACTGGTCCACCTGGCTCAACACCGGCCTGCGGATCCTGCTCATCGTGATCGTCGCCCTGCTGCTCCGCTGGGCCGTCCGGCGCGCCCTGACGAAGCTGATCGAGCGGATGAACCGCTCCGCCCAGGCGGTGGAGGGGACGGCGCTCGGCGGACTGCTCGTCAACGCGGAGCGCAGACGGCAGCGGTCGGAGGCGATCGGCTCGGTGCTGCGGTCGGTGGCCTCGTTCCTGATCCTGGGCACGGCGGGCCTCATGGTCCTGGGCGCCTTCGACATCGACCTGGCGCCGCTGCTCGCCTCGGCCGGTGTGGCCGGTGTGGCGATCGGTTTCGGCGCGCGGAACCTCGTGACGGACTTCCTGTCCGGCGTCTTCATGATCCTGGAGGACCAGTACGGCGTCGGCGACTCGGTCGACGCGGGCGTCGCCTCCGGCGAGGTCGTCGAGGTGGGGCTGCGGGTGACGAAGCTGCGCGGCGTCGACGGCGAGGTCTGGTACGTGCGCAACGGCGAGATCAAGCGCATAGGGAACCTCAGCCAGGGCTGGGCGACGGCGGCGGTGGACGTGACCGTCCGGCCGACGGAGGACCTGGACAAGGTGCGGTCCGTGATCACGGCGGCGGGCGAGGCGATGGCCAAGGACGAGCCGTGGAACGAGCGGCTGTGGGGCCCGGTGGAGGTGCTCGGCCTGACCGAGGTGCTCCTCGACCAGATGACCGTCCGGGTCTCGGTGAAGACCATGCCGGGGAAGAAGCTGGGCGTGGAGCGCGAGCTGCGGTGGCGGATCAAGCGGGGCCTGGACGAGGCCGGGATCCGGATCGTCGGCGGGCTGCCCGCGCAGGCGTCGGAGGAGAAGCCGGCCGATCCGACGGCGGGCATGGCGGCGCCCTCGGCGTTCTCCAGCACGGTCTCGCCGCAGTCGGTGGCGACCACGCCGCTGCCGAGGACGGACCTCGGCAAGCCCTGATCAAGCCTGCCCACGACGCCCCCGCCGGTAACGCTTCGGTTGCCGTCGGGGGTGTCGTGCGTCCGTGGGTATTGACGCCCGGCGACGCCCGTCCTACCTTCCTCCCACCGGATAGGAAACTTTCCTAACAGTGCAGCGCATACGGTGTGACGAACAGCGTGACGAGGAGAGCGGCATGGCAGGCACCCAGGGAACCCCTGGCACCCCGCGCGTCCTGCGGGCCATGAACGACCGCGCCGCGCTCGACCTCCTCCTGGAGCACGGCACCCTCTCGCGGACCCGGATCGGCAAGCTCACCGGCCTCTCCAAGCCGACCGCCTCCCAGCTCCTCGCCCGCCTCGAAGCGGCGGGCCTGGTCCGGGTCACCGGCACCACCGAGGGCCGCCCAGGCCCCAGCGCCCAGCTGTACGCCCTCGACCCGGGCGTCGGGTACGCCGCCGGGCTCGACGTCAACCAGCACCGCATCCGCGCCGCCGTCGCCGACATCACCGGCGCCGTCGTCGGCGAGTACGAGCTCCGCACCGGAGGGCGTACCGGCGACGGTGTGGTCCGGCAGGTCACCGACGCCCTCGACGGGGCCGTCAAGGCCGCCGGGCTCTGCCGGGCCGACGTCCGGCGCCTGGTCATCGGCACCCCCGGCGCCTTCGACCCGGCCACCGGACGGCTCCGGTACGCCTCCCACCTGCCCGGCTGGCACTCCCCCACCCTCCTGGAGGAGCTGGCCGCGGTCCTGCCCATGCCCTTCGAGTACGAGAACGACGTCAACCTGGTGGCCATCGCCGAGCGGGCCGTCGGCGCCGCCCGCGGCCACGAGGACTTCGTCCTGCTGTGGAACGAGGAGGGCCTCGGCGCCGCCCTCGTCCTCGGCGGCCGGCTGCACCGGGGCTTCACCGGCGGCGCCGGCGAGGTCGGCTTCCTGCCGGTCCCCGGCACCCCGCTGGTCCGCCAGGTCACCAAGGCCAACTCCGGCGGCTTCCAGGAGCTCGCCGGCGTCCAGACGGTGCCCCGGCTCGCCCGCGCGGCCGGCCTCGACACCCCCGACCACCCCTATGTGCCGGTGGCGTCCGGGCTGCTCGCCCGGGCCGCCGAGACGCCCGACGAGGGGCCGTACGCGGAGCTGCTCGACCGCTACGCCGAGCGGCTCGCCACCGGTCTCGCCTCGCTCACCGCCGTCCTCGACCCCGAACTGATCGTGCTCTCCGGGGACGTCCTCGTCGCCGGCGGCGAGCCGCTGCGGGCCCGCGTCCAGGCCGAGCTCGCCGACCTCGCGGCCTCCCGGCCGCGGCTCGTGCTCACCTCCGTCCCCCGCGAACCCGTGCTGCGCGGCGCGCTGGAGAGCGCGCTCGCCACCACCCGCGACGAGGTCTTCGACACCTCGCGCTGACCCCGCACCACCGCACCGCCCTTCCCCTCAGCCCGCCCAGGGAGACCCCGCCATGTCCGTACGCCCGCGCGGAGCCGCAGCCGCGCTCGCCGCCACCGCCTCCATCGCCCTCTTCGCCTCCGCCTGTACCGGCTCCGCCGGCGACGCGGCGAGCGACGACCCCAAGGCCGAGACGACCATCACCTTCTGGCACGGCTGGACGGCCCCGGCCGAGGTGAAGGCCATCGAGGAGAACGTCGCCCGCTTCACGAAGGCCCACCCGAACATCAAGGTGAAGGTCGTCGGCAACATCAACGACGACAAGCTCGGCCAGGCGCTGCGCGCCGGCGGCTCCAACGGCCCCGACGTGGTCGCCTCCTTCACCACGGCCAACGTCGGCAAGTTCTGCCACACGGGCGCGCTCGCCGACCTCAAGCCCTTCATCGAGAAGGACGAGCTGGACCTCGACAAGACCTTCCCGAAGGTCCTCCAGGACTACACGCAGTTCGAGGGCAAGCGCTGCACGCTGCCGCTGCTCTCGGACGCGTACGGGCTCTACTACAACAAGGACGCCTTCCGGAAGGCCGGGCTGGACCCGGAGGCGCCGCCGAAGACCTGGTCCGAGTTCACCGAGACCGCCAAGAGGCTGACGAAGCCGAAGGGCGACTCGTACGAGCAGCTCGGCTTCATGCCGAACTACCTCGGCTACGAGACGGTCCTCTCACACTACATGTCGCAGTGGGGCCACGGCGGTTACTTCGACGAGGACGGCAAGTCGACGGCCGCGTCCGACCCGGCGTTCGCCGAGATGATGACGTACCAGAAGTCGCTGGTGGACGCGCTCGGCGGCTTCCCGAAGCTGGACAAGTACCGCACCACCTTCGGTGACGAGTGGGGCGTCAAGCACCCCTTCCAGACCGGTCAGGTCGCCATGCAGCTGGACGGCGAGTGGCGGCTGAACTTCATCAAGGACGCCAAGGTGCCCTTCGAGGTCGGCGTCGCGCCGCTGCCGGTCGCCGACGACGAGGCCGCCGAGTACGGCAAGGGCTACCTCTCCGGCACGATCATGGGCATCGCGCCGCAGTCGAAGAAGCAGAACACGGCCTGGGAGCTGGTCAAGTTCATGACCACCGACACCGAGGCGGTGGTGGGCTTCGCCAACGCCATCGGCAACGTCCCCTCCACCCTGGAGGCCCTGAAGTCCCCGGACCTGAAGTTCGACCCGCGCTTCAAGACCTTCCTGGAGATCGCCCAGCACCCGAAGTCCACCACCTCGGACGGCGCGGTGAACGGCTCCGCCTACCAGGACACCCTCCAGAAGTTCGCCCAGCAGTACGAGAAGGGCCAGGTCACCGACCTGAAGAAGGGGCTCGCCGACACCGCCGCCCAGATCGACCGCGACATCGCCGCGGCGAAGTGACGGCCGGAACCCGCCCATGAGCACGGACACCCTGCCCCCGACGGAGGCGGCCGCCCCGGCCGCCTCCGTCCGCGGCGCCGCCGCCGGGGGAAAGAACACCCTGCGGGCCCGGCGCCGCCGCGGCGCGCTGCGCACCCTCGCCTTCATGGCGCCCTGGCTGATCGGCTTCGGCTTCTTCTTCGTCTATCCGCTCGTCTCGACCGTCTACTTCTCGCTGATGAAGTACGACGGGATCAACCCGCCGGAGTGGCGGGGCGCCGGGAACTGGGAGTACGTCTTCACGTCCTTCCCGCAGTTCTGGCCCGCCCTCCGGAACACCCTCTGGCTCTGCGTCGTCATGGTGAGCTGCCGGGTCGTCTTCGGACTCGGCGTCGGCATGCTCATCACGAAGATCAAGACGGGCGCGGGGATCTTCCGCACCCTCTTCTACCTGCCGTTCCTGGCCCCGCCGGTGGCGGCGACGCTCGCCTTCGTCTTCCTGCTCAACCCCGGCACCGGGCCCGTCAACGCCCTCCTGGAGGGCATCGGGCTGCCCGCCCCCGCCTGGTTCACCGACCCGGCCTGGGCCAAGCCGGCCCTGACCCTGCTCGCCGTCTGGGGCATCGGCGACCTCATGGTCATCTTCATGGCCGCCCTGCTCGACGTGCCCAAGGAGCAGTACGAGGCCGCCGAGCTGGACGGCGCGAACGCCCGGCAGCGGTTCCGGCACATCACGCTGCCGAACATCTCGCCGATCATCCTCTTCGCGGTCGTCACCGGGATCATCGGCGCGATGCAGTACTACACGCAGCCGATCGTGGCCGCCAAGGTCGCCTCGGGCAAGATGGGCGGCTCCGGCGAGACCTTCGTCCCCGGCTATCCGGACGACTCCACGCTCACCCTGCCGCAGCTCGTCTACAGCCTCGGCTTCAGCCAGTTCAACTACGGCGCGGCCTGCGTGGTGGCGCTGGTGCTCTTCGCCCTCTCCATGGCCTTCACCGCGCTGCTCATGCGCCGGCGCGGCGGCCTGATCGGCTCGGGTGACTGAACCATGACCGTGTCCCTGACCGCACCCGCCGCCCGGACGGCCCGGCGCAAGGCCCTGCTGCACTGGATCGCCGTGCACTCCCTCGGGATCGCCGCGGCCCTCTTCTTCGTCCTGCCGTTCGTCTTCGTCCTCCTCACCTCGCTGATGAGCGACCAGCAGGCGCTCACCCGCGATCTCACCCCGGACTCCTGGCACTTCGAGAACTACCTGAAGGTCTTCGAGACCGACGGCTTCCTCACCTGGTGGAAGAACTCGCTGCTGTACGCGGGCCTCGGCACCGTCCTCGTCGTGGTGTCGTCGATACCCGTCGCGTACGCGCTCGCCAAGTTCCGCTTCCGCGGCCGGCACCTGTCGCTGCTGCTCGTGATCTCGATGATGATGCTGCCGCCGCAGGTCGTGATCATCCCCATGTACCTGTTCTGGGCCAAGCAGATGGACCTGTCCGGGACGCTGTGGCCGCTGATCGTCCCGATGGCCTTCGGCGACGCCTTCGCGATCTTCCTGCTGCGCCAGTTCCTCCTCACCATCCCCGACGAGTACGTCGAGGCGGCCCGCATCGACGGCTGCGGCGAACTGCGCATCCTGCTGCGGGTCGTGCTGCCGATGGCGAAGCCGGCCGTCGCCGCCGTCGCCCTCTTCCAGTTCTTCTACTGCTGGAACGACTACTTCGGGCCGCAGATCTACGCCTCCGAGAACCCGGCCGCCTGGACGCTCAGTTACGGCCTGGAGTCCTTCAAGGGCGCGCACCACACCGACTGGAACCTGACCATGGCCGCGACCGTCCTGGTCATGGCCCCCGTGATCCTCGTGTTCTTCTTCGCCCAGAAGGCGTTCGTCGAGGGAGTCACCCTGACCGGAGTGAAGGGCTGATACCGGAATGAAGCTCGCTGTCGTGGGGGGCGGGTCCACCTACACCCCCGAACTGATCGACGGATTCGCGCGGCTGCGCGACACCCTGCCCCTCACCGAACTCGTCCTCGTCGACCCGGCCGCCGACCGGCTCGACCTCGTCGGCGGGCTCGCCCGCCGGATCTTCGCCAAGCAGGCGCACGAGGGCCGGATCACCACCACGACCGACCTCGACGCCGCCGTCGAGGGCGCCGACGCCGTCCTCCTGCAGCTCCGCGTCGGCGGCCAGGCGGCCAGGAACCAGGACGAGACCTGGCCCCTGGAGTGCGGCTGCGTCGGCCAGGAGACCACCGGCGCCGGCGGCCTCGCCAAGGCGCTGCGCACCGTGCCCGTCGTCCTCGACATCGCGGAGCGGGTCCGGCGCGCCAACCCGGACGCCTGGATCATCGACTTCACCAACCCCGTCGGGATCGTCACCCGCGCCCTGCTCGACGCCGGGCACAAGGCCGTCGGCCTGTGCAACGTGGCCATCGGCTTCCAGCGGAAGTTCGCGAAGCTCCTCGACGTGGCACCCTCCGAGGTCCACCTCGACCACATCGGCCTCAACCACCTCACCTGGGAGACCGGCGTCCGGCTCGGCGGCCCCGACGGCGAGGACGTGCTGCCGCGGCTGCTCGCCGAGCACGGCGACGCCATCGCCGCCGACCTGCACCTGCCGCGCCCCGTCGTGGACCGGCTCGGCGTCGTGCCCTCGTACTACCTGCGCTACTACTACGCGCACGACGAGGTCGTCGAGGAGCTGCGGACCAAGCCCTCGCGGGCCGCCGAGGTCGCCGCGATGGAGAAGGAACTCCTGGAGATGTACGGCGACCCGGCGCTCGACGAGAAGCCGGCGCTGCTCGGGAAGCGCGGCGGCGCCTTCTACTCGGAGGCGGCCGTGGACCTGGCGGCCTCGCTCCTCGCCGGCGGCGGCTCGCCGCACCAGGTGGTGAACACGTACAACAACGGCACGCTGCCGTTCCTGCCGGACGACGCCGTCATCGAGACGCAGGCGGCGGTCGGCACGGGCGGGGCGGTGCCGCTGCCGGTCGCACCGGTGGACCCGCTGTACGCCGGGCTGATCGCGAACGTGACGGCCTACGAGGACCTGGCGCTCGACGCGGCCCTGCGGGGCGGCCGGGAGCGGGTCTTCAAGGCGCTGCTCGCCCACCCGCTGGTCGGGCAGTACGCGTACGCCGAGCAGCTCACCGACCGCCTGATCGCGCACAACCGGGAGCACCTGGCGTGGGCGTGAACGGGACGCTGCTCGCGGTCGACGCGGGCAACAGCAAGACCGACGTCGCGGTGCTCGCGCCGGACGGCACGGTGCTTGCCTCGGCGCGCGGCGGGGGGTTCCAGCCGCCGGTGGTGGGGGTGGCACCGGCGGTCGACGGGCTCGCGGAGATCGTGGGGCGGGCGGCGGCCGACGCCGGCGTCCCGCTGTCCTTCGCGCACGTCACCGCCTGCCTCGCCAATGCCGACCTTCCGGTCGAGGAGGCGGCCCTGGAGCGGGAGTTGCTCGGGCGGGGGTGGAGTGCCTCGCTACGGGTCCACAACGACACCTTCGCGATCCTGCGGGCCGGGCTCGACGAGCCGCGCGGCGTGGCCGTGGTCTGCGGGGCGGGCGTGAACTGCGTGGGCATGACCCCGGACGGGCGGACCGCCCGCTTCCCGGCGATCGGGAAGATCTCCGGCGACTGGGGCGGGGGCGGCGGGCTCTCCGAGGAGGCCCTGTGGTTCGCGGCCCGCGCCGAGGACGGGCGGGGCGAGCCGACCGCGCTGGCGCGGGCGCTGCCCGCGCACTTCGGCCTGGAGTCGATGTACGCGCTGATCGAGGCGCTGCACCTGGAGCGCATCCCGCAGGGGCGCCGGCACGAGCTGGCACCGGTCCTTTTCCGGGTGGCGGCGGAGGGCGACCCGGTGGCGCTGGGTCTGGTGCACCGGATGGCCGAGGAGGTCGTGGCCCTGTCGGCGGTGGCGCTGCGGCGGCTCGGACTCCTCGGCGAGGAGGCGCCGGTGGTCCTCGGCGGCAGCGTCCTCGCCGCCCGGCACCCGCAGTTGGAGGAGCGTATCCGTGAACTCCTGGCCGTACGGGCCCCGAAGGCGGCGGTGCGGTTCGTGACGGCGCCGCCGGTGCTCGGCGCGGGGCTGCTCGCGCTCGACGAGTGGGGTGGCGCGGAGCCGGGGGCGGCGGAGCGGCTGCGGGGGCAGTACCCGGGCTGACCCCACGACATGTTCACCTGTTCGAGCGATCCCCCGGGCGGAACCGATCCGGGGGATCGGGCGTTTTCAGAACGAGAGTGTTCGAGTCGAGTTCGAGCCGAATCCAAGCTGGATCCGAGCTGGATCCGAGCTGGATCCGAGCTGGATCCGAGTTGAATCCGATGGGAGTTCGAGTTGGATTCGAGTGGGATTCGATTCGGGTTCAAGTTGGACTTGAGGAGAGTTCGAGGGGACTTCGAGGAGGGTTCGAGAAGGGTTCCAGCGGGGGCCGGGGCGGCGGCGAAGGGGGCTCGCCCGCGGAACTCCCCAGCGCGTGGGGCACGATAGGCACAAGATCGTGTCATTCCCGGTGTGCGGGCGGGCCGCCTGCGGCCATACTGCTCGCCGGGGTCGATCGACGTCGAGACCGAGGGGGAGGTCACGTGACACAGCCACCGAGCGCGCCCGCCGCGGCGCCGCACGGCCCGGCGGCCGCGGCCGCGCGGCCGGTCGTGCCGGGGCAGGTCTCGCGCGCCGCCGCCGGGACCGACGGGGCCGCATCGCCGCCGCCCGCGCGGGGCGCGTGGGCGACCGGGCGCGAGGTGCTGCGCGAGGCCGCGACGACCGAGCCGGGACGGCTGCGGATCCTCGGGGCCGTCCTGGCGCTGCTCGTCCTCGCCCTCGGCACGGTCGCCGGCCTTGAGGCGGCCGACCGGGCCGGCTCCGCCGAGGCCGTCGTCGGACGCAGCCAACCGCTGAGCGCCGACGCCGCCGCGATCTACCGCTCGCTGGCCGACGCCGACTCCACCGCCGCGGCCGGCTTCCTCGCCGGCACCCTCGAACCCGCCGAGTCCCGCGCCCGCTACGACCGCGACCTCGCCACCGCCTCCCGGCTCCTGGTGAAGGCCGCGGCCAACACCGACGGTTCGGACGAGTCCGCCCGCGAGATCACCGCGCTCAACGAACTGCTGCCGCGCTACGCCGGACTGATGGAGCGGGCCAGAGCCGCCAACCGGCAGGGCCTCCCGCTGGGCGGCGCCTATCTGCGGTACGCCAACCAGGAGATGACCACCCGGCTGCTGCCCGCCGCCGAGCGGCTCTACGCGGCCGAGACCGCCCGGCTGCACCGGGACGACGACGACGCCCGCGCCTGGCCCTACCTGGCGCTCGGCGCCGGGGTGCTCGCCCTCGGCGTCCTCGTGTGGGCGCAGCGGCGCGAGTACCGCCGGACCAACCGCGTGTTCAGCCGGGGGCTGCTCGCCGCCACCGCCGCCACCGTGGCGGTGCTGCTCTGGCTCGCCGGGGCGCACGCCGTGGCCCGGGCCGGTCTGGGCTCGGCGCGGGCCGAGGGCCAGCAGTCGCTCCAGCTGCTCAACGAGGCGCGGATCAGCTCCCTCAAGGCCCGCGCCAACGAGAACCTCACGCAGGTCGCCCGGGGCGCGGTGCTCACCGAGGACGGCAAGGACGACAAGTACGAGGCGGAGTACGCGAAGGGCATGGCGGCGCTCGTCGACGCGCTGGCCCGCGCGACGCGGCTCGCCGAGGACGAGGCGGGCCGGGCGCCGCTGGCCGAGGCCACGGCCCGGGCCGGCGAGTGGCGGGAGCGGCACGCCGCCGCGCGGGAGCTCGGCGAGGCGGGCGACTACCAGGCCGCCCTGGACCGGATCATCGGCCCGAAGGGGACCGGCGAGGCGAAGGAGTCGGCCGGCTGGTCCTTCGACCAGGTCGACGCGGCCCTGGAGCGGGCCCTCACCCACGAGCAGGAGCAGTTCACCGGCTCCGCGCGCGGCGCGGTGGACGCGCTGACCGGGCTGCCGCTCGGCGCGGCCGCGCTCGGCGCCCTCGGCGCCCTCGGCGCGGTGCTCGGCATCAACCGAAGACTGTCGGAGTACCGGTGAGAGGAGGCGGAATGACACCCGACGACGCGTCGGTGGCACGGCGGGCGGCCCGGCGGCTGCGCGGCTGGGGCGGGGTGGCGGCGATGGGCGTGGCCTGCGCGCTGACCGCCTCCCTCACCCTGCTGCCGCTGGCCCGGGGCGGGGACGGCGCGCCCGCGCCCGCCGGCCCGTTCGGGCCGGGACCCGGCGTGGGCACCGCCCTGCAGGTCAAGGCCGACACCTGCGAGCACCCGGAGGCCTCGCTGCGGCCCTCGGCCGAGGACGGGCCCTCGGTCGCCGCGATCAAGCGGCGGGGCAAGCTGATCGTGGGCGTCGACCAGTCCAGCTACCGCTGGGGCTTCCGCGACCCGGAGACCGGCACCCTGGAGGGCTTCGACATCGCCCTGGCCCGGGCGATAGCCGAGGACCTGCTGGGCAGCGAGGACGCGGTCGTCTTCCGCGCGGTGCCCACCAACCAGCGGATCGCCGCCCTGGACACCGGCAAGGTGGACCTGGTGGTCCGCACGATGACCATCAACTGCAAGCGGATCAAGCAGGTCGCCTTCTCCACCGCCTACTTCCGGGCGGGCCAGCAGGTCCTCGCCCCGAAGACCTCCCCGATCACCGGCCACGACGCCTCCCTGAAGGGCCGCCGGGTGTGCACCGCCGAGGGCTCCACCGCCCACGAGGCGCTGGAGGAGCGGTCCTTCGGCGCGATCATCCGGGACGAGGGGGAGGGCACCCCCGCCGACCGGAACCTGCTGACCGTGCCGAACCAGCTGGACTGCCTGGCCCGGCTCCAGATGGGCGAGGTCGACGCGATCGTCACCGACAACGCCCTGGCGGCCGGACAGGCCGCGCAGGACCCGGCGGTGGAGCTGAAGGGGAAGCCGTTCACCGAGGAGTACTACGGGGTGGCGGCCAGGCTCGGCAACGACGACCTGGTGCGCCGGGTCAACAAGGTCCTGGAGGAGTACCGCAAGGGCCGCTGGCAGGAGGCGTACGGGGTCTGGCTGGAGGCCGGGCTCGGGAAGGCCGAACCGCCCGAGCCGCTGTACAAGTAGGCCCCCCGCAAGGCCCGCACGGAGCGAAGGAGATGAGGAGAGCGATGGGCGTCACGGGACCCCCTGGGCCGGTGATGGACCGGGACGAGGTGGACCGTGCGCTGGCGCGCCTCGGCGCGGAGCACAAGGCGGTCGAGGACTCGCTCCTCGCGCTCCAGGACCACGCCGGCCGGCGGCTCCTCGAAGGCGCCGGGCTCACCGGCACCACCCGGGAGCGCTGGGCGTCGACCGAGCGGACCATCACCGTGCTCTGGAGCTGCTTCGACGCGTACACGGCGGCGCTGCGGGAGGCCCGCGAGGTCCGCTCGCGGCACAAGTGGCCGAACCGCGAGGAGCTGGCCGAGCTGACCGAGCGGCTGCGCGGCGACTCGGTGCACGTGCCGGGCGGCGCCGGCGAGGAGGCCCTGCTCGCCGAGCGGTTCACCCTCGACGGCCTGGTGCGGCGGATGAACGAGCTGTACGCGGCCTCCCTCGACGTGGTGGTCACGGCGGACGCGGTGTGGTCGGCGCTGCCCGCGCGGATAGACCTGCTCGCCGCGGAGCTGGGCCGGACGCGTTCGCTGGCGCACTCGGTGGGGGTGCGTCCCGGAGAGCATCCGGCCGGGGACGAGCTGGAGTCGATCACCGCCGAGCTGACCGAGCTGCGCTCCCTGGTGGTGACCGACCCGCTGGCGTTCTGGCGCCCGGCGGCGGGGAGTTCGGCGCCCGGCGGCGGCCGGCCGGACACCGCGCGGTACGACCGGGCGGCGCTCGCCCTGGAGGACGTACGGCGGGAGATCGAGGCGGTCCTCGCGGTGCGGCAGGACTCCGAGGAGCGGCTGCTCCGGCTGCGGGACGTGCTGTCCCGGGCGGACCGGACGCTCGCCGAGGCGCGGGTGGCGCGCGGCGAGGTCCTCGCGAAGATCGCCGCCTCGGAGGTGCCGGCCGTGAGCGGGCCGCCGACGGCGCTCCAGGAGCGGCTCCAGACCGCCGCCGAGTACCGCCGGCACGCCCGGTGGCACCGGCTTTCGCCGCTGCTCGACGCGCTGGAGCGGGAGGCGGAGGAGGAGTTGCTGCGCGCCCGCGACGAGCTGACGGCGGTGACGGCGCCGCTCGCGGTGCGGGCGGAGCTGCGCGGCCGGCTCGACGCGTACCGGGCGAAGGCGGCCCGGCTCGGCGGGGCGGACGACCCGTTCCTGACCGAGCGGTACGACACGGCGCGCCGCATGCTGTGGAGCGCGCCCTGCGACCTGCGGGCGGCGGAGCAGGCCGTGCTGCGCTACCAGCGGGCGGTGGCGGACCTGCTGTCCGGCCCGTCGGACGGTCCGTCGGACACGGGAGGACGACAGTGGTGAGCGGTCTCAGAGCGCCGGGGGGCTGCCAGCGGCCCAGCTGCGAGGGCGCGTACGAGGACGTGGGCGGCGGCGAGCTGTACTGCGACACGTGCGGGCTGGCGCCGGTGGTGGCGCCGAACGGCCGGCTCCAGGCCAATCCGACCGGGGTCGCCGTGCCCGGCAAGCCCGGCACCGGGACGGGTACGCGCACCGGGGCGGGCGCGGGCTTCGGCGCGCCGTCCGAGGCGGCGGCCTGGGGGCCCGACTCGGCGTCCGCGCGCAGCGGTTCGCGGGCGTCCTCGCGGGCCTCGTCCCGCTCGTCGTCCTCGCGCCGCTCGGTGTCCGGGCGCCTGTCGCGGGCGCTGTCGGGGCGGGGCACCGGCCGTTCGGTGTCGGTGCGCAGCTCGGGTTCGTCGGCCGGGCAGTCGGCCCGGAAGCGGCTGGGCGCGGGGCTCGTCGCGATCCCGGAGGTGCCGCGTCCGGATCCGCGCGCGGCGGTGATGGCGAACCCCGAGGTGCCCGAGCGGAAGCGATTCTGCTCGCGTTCCGACTGCGGGGCGCCAGTGGGCCGTCCGCGCGGCGGGCGGCCGGGCCGCACCGAGGGCTTCTGCACCTCGTGCGGGCACCCGTACTCCTTCGTGCCGAAGCTGCGCTCCGGCGACGTGGTGCACGGGCAGTACGAGGTGGCGGGCTGCCTCGCGCACGGCGGCCTCGGCTGGATCTACCTCGCCGTCGACCGGGCGGTCTCCGACCGCTGGGTGGTCCTCAAGGGCCTGCTCGACACCGGCGACCAGGACGCCATGGCGGCGGCGATCTCGGAGCGCCGCTTCCTCGCCGAGATCGAGCACTCCAACATCGTCCGGATCTACAACTTCGTCGAGCACCTCGACCCGCGCACCGGCTCACTCGACGGCTACATCGTCATGGAGTACGTCGGCGGCAAGTCCCTCAAGGAGATCGCCAACGACCGGCGGACCCCCGAGGGCCGGCGCGACCCGCTCCCCGTCGAGCAGGCCTGCGCGTACGGCATCGAGGCCCTGGAGGCCCTCGGCCACCTGCACAGCCGCAACCTGCTGTACTGCGACTTCAAGGTCGACAACGCCCTGCAGACCGAGGACCAGCTGAAGCTCATCGACATGGGCGCGGTCCGGCGGATGGACGACGACGAGTCCGCGATCTACGGCACGGTCGGCTACCAGGCGCCCGAGGTCGCCGAGGTCGGGCCCTCGATCGCCAGCGACCTGTACACGGTGGCCCGCACGCTCGCCGTGCTCACCTTCGACTTCCAGGGCTACACCAACGTCTTCGCGGACTCGCTGCCGGAGCCGGAGCACATCGAGGTCTTCCAGCGGTACGAGTCCTTCTACCGGTTGCTGGTGCGGGCCACCGACCCGGACCCGGCGCGCCGCTTCGCCTCCGCCGAGGAGATGGCCGAGCAGCTCACCGGGGTGCTGCGGGAGGTCGTCGCCCTCCAGTCGGGGCGGCCCCGGCCCGCGCTCTCCACGCTCTTCGGCGCGGAGGTCCGGGTCACCGACACCGTGCTCTTCGCCGAGGACTCCGGCGACGTGTCGGTGCTCGGCGCGCGCCGCACCGGCCGGGCCCGCCGCTCCGCTCCCCCGGCCGCCGCCGGCGTGCCGGCCGGGGAGGGCCTCGGCGCGCTGCTCACCCCGCTCGACGTGGCGGCCACCGCGCTCGCGCTGCCGGTGCCGCGGGTCGACCCGGCGGACGCCAACGCCGGTTTCCTCGCCGGACTGCTCGCCGCCGCGCCCGCCGAACTCCTCGGCGCGCTGCGGGCCGCGCCCGCCGACACCCCCGAGCTGCGGCTGCGCGCCCTGCGGGCCCAGCTCGACCTGCGGGACCTGGTCTCCGCCGGGCAGACGCTCGCCGCCCTGGAGCAGTGGGACGCCGACGACTGGCGGGTGGTGTGGCACCGGGGCGTCGCCTCGCTGGTGGGCGGCGACCTGACACACGCGGCGCTCGCCTTCGACGCGGTCTACGACGCCTTCCCCGGCGAGCCCGCGCCGAAGTTGGCGCTCGGCGTCTGCGCGGAGGTCCTCGGCCAGCTCGACAACGCCGCCGAGTACTACCACCTGGTGTGGGCGACCGACCCCGGCTTCGTCAGCGCCGCCTTCGGCCTCGCCCGGGTGCGGCTCGCCGCCGGGGACCGTACGGGGGCGGTCGCCGCCCTCGAATCCGTACCGGAGTCCTCCATCCACTACACGGCCGCCCGCGTCGCGGCCGTCCGGGCCCGGCTGCGGCGGCGGCCGCCGCGCGAACCGCTCGGCGCCGACCTGACCGCGTCCGCCGCGCAGGTCTCCGCCCTGGGCGGCTTCGGCCTCGACCCGGTGCGCCGGGAGCGGTTGGCGACGGAGGTGCTCGGTACCGCCCTCGACTGGGTACTCTCCGGAAGTCCCGGTGCCGCGCCGGGCGGCGGGCAGCCGCTGCTCGGAAGCGCACTGGACGAGAACGGGCTCCGCTTCGGCCTGGAGCGCGCCTACCGGGCGCTGGCCCGGCTCGCCCAGCGGGGCGAGGAGAGGATCGAACTGGTGGAGCGGGCCAACCGCTACCGCCCCAGGACGTGGGTGTGAGGATGGACCAGAAGCCCCAGCCGCCGTCGCACGGCCTCGCCGTCTGCCCGGACCCGGAGTGCGGGGAGCCCGTGGACCCGAGAGACCGCTTCTGCGGTGCCTGCGGCCACGAACTGACGGCCGCCGCGGAGCTGCCGGCCGGGCAGGACCGGCCGACCATGCCGATCGCCGCGCCCGTCTGGCCCGAGGCCCCGCCCCGGGACCCCGGCTCGCTGTCGACGCTCACCCAGCACCCGGGCGAACTGCCGGGCACCGACTCCGGCGGGCGCGACCTGCCGACGGGCCCGGTGCGCACCGACGAGCCGGTGCCGGCCGCCGCTCCGCCGCGCGGGGAGACGGTGCGCGGCGGCGGCGACTTCGAGCTGGCCGCGCCGGATCCGCGGGCGGCGGAGCGGGTGGACGCGGACGTACCCGTGGTCCCGGAGGGCTCCGAGGGGCTCTGCGTGGCCTGCCGGGCCGGGCGGGTCGACGGCGACGGCTACTGCGAGAACTGCGGGCACGCCCAGCCCCGCGAGCGCGACCACATGGAGCGGGAGCTCCGCACGGTGGCCGCCGTCAGCGACCGGGGGCTGCGCCACCACCGCAACGAGGACTCGTTCGCGCTCGCCGAGACCAGCCTGCCCGACGGCCGGCCGGCCACCGTCGCGATCGTCTGCGACGGCGTCTCCTCCGCCCACCGGCCCGACGAGGCGTCGGCCGCCGCCGCCCGCGCGGCCGGGGCCGTACTCGGCGAGGCCCTGCCCCGGGGCACCCACCCGCAGCAGGCCATGCACGAGGCGATCGTCGCCGCCGCCGAGGCCGTCACCGCGCTGGCCGGCGCGGAAGCGGCGGGCCCCGACGCCCCGCCCGGCGGCAACTCCCCCGCCTGCACCATCGTCGGTTCCGTCGTCACCGACGGGCTGCTCGTCGTCGGCTGGGTCGGCGACAGCCGCGCCTACTGGGTGCCCGACGACCGCACCGCGCCCGCCGCCCGGCTCACCGAGGACGACTCGTGGGCCGCGCAGATGGTCAAGGCGGGCCTGATGAACGAGGCGCAGGCGTACGCGGACGAGCGCGCCCACGCCATCACCGGCTGGCTCGGCGCCGACGCGTACGAACTGGAGCCGCACACCGCCGCGTTCAAGCCCGACCGGGCCGGGGTCGTCGTGGTCTGCACCGACGGGCTGTGGAACTACGCGGAGGCCGCTGGGGCGATGGCCGGGGCCGTCCCCGCCGACGCGGCGCTCCGTCCGCTGCACGCGGCCCGGGTCCTCGTCGGCCACGCCCTCGACGGCGGCGGACACGACAACATCACGGTCGCGGTGACGCCGTTCGCCCCGACGCCGTCGGGGGCACCCTCCCCCTGACCGCCCGTCACCTTCCTTCGTCGCCCCCGAGGAGCCGAAACCAGATGGCGAACTTCGCCAAGCCGTCCGTGCCGCAGTTCTCGGTGGACGTCTACCAGAACGAGTACCTGCCGGTCGGCGGGCGGGACGTCGACGCCGTCGTCACCGTGACGGCGACCGGCGGCGGCACCAGCGGCACGCGGGGCGTCACGACCGGCGGACCCGCCGGCGTGGTGATCATGGTCGACTGCTCGGGCTCGATGGACTACCCGCCGACGAAGATGGAGGGCGCCCGGGCCGCGACCGCCGCCGCGATCGACACCCTCCGCGACGGCACGTCCTTCGCCGTCGTCGCCGGCAACCACGTCGCCGTCCCCGTCTACCCCGACCACGGCCGCCTCGCCGTGGCGGGCGCGCGGACCCGGGCGGAGGCCAAGGAGGCCCTGACCCGGCTGAAGGCCGACGGCGGCACCGCCATCGGCACCTGGCTGCGGCTCGCCGACTCGCTCCTCGGCGGCGAGGACCTCGCCATCCGGCACGCGGTGCTGCTCACCGACGGGCGCAACGAACACGAGACGCCCGAGGCGCTGCGGGCCGCGCTCGACGCCTGCGCCGGCCGCTTCACCTGCGACGCGCGGGGCGTCGGCACGGACTGGGAGGTCAAGGAGGTCACCGGGATCGCCTCGGCGCTGCTCGGCTCCGCCGACATCGTCGCCGATCCGGCCGGGCTCGCCGCCGACTTCACGGCCATGATGGAGAACGCCATGGGCAAGGGCGTCGCCGACGTGGCGCTGCGGCTGTGGACGCCGGTCGGCGCGGAGCTCGTCTTCGTCAAGCAGGTCGCCCCGACGGTCGCCGACCTCACCGCGCGCCGTACGGACACCGGACCGCGCTCCGGCGACTACCCCACCGGCTCCTGGGGCGACGAGTCCCGCGACTACCACGTGCGCGTACGGGTCCCGGCGAACGCGGTCGGCCAGGAGATGCTCGCGGCCCGCGCCTCCCTGATCGTCCCCGACCCGCTGGGCGGCGACGCCCGCCCGGTGTCCCAAGGACTGATACGGGCGGTGTGGACACACGACGTGGCGATGACCACGGCGATCGATCCCCAGGTCGCGCACTACACCGGCCAGGCGGAGCTCGCCGACGCCATCCAGGCCGGCCTGGACGCCCGCAAATCGGGCGATCAGGACGGAGCGACCGCGAAACTGGGCCGCGCGGTGCAGCTCGCGGCGGCCTCCGGGAACGCGGACACCGCGAAACTCCTTTCGAAGGTGGTGGACGTGGTCGATGCGGCGGCGGGTACTGTGCGGTTGAAGGCGAAGGTCGCGGAGGCGGACGAGATGACACTCGAAACGCGCTCCACCAAGACCGTTCGCGTCAAGAGATAGGCGACGAGAGGGGGAAGCACCGACATGCCGACCTGCCCGAACGGACACCAGTCGGTCTCCGACGACTGGTGCGAGGTCTGCGGCCACCGCATGGCCGGGGCGGGCGCACATCCGGCCGCCCCCGCACCCCCACCACCCCCTCCCGCCCCGCCTGGCCCTCCCGCCCCTCCGCCGGCGTACGGCTACCCCCAGCCGGGAAGCCCTGACGCGCCCGGTACGCCCGGCGCCCCCGGCTTCCCCAGCGCTCCGGGCCGCCCCGGTGCACCCGGCTTCTCCGACGGCCCCGGCGGCGCCGGTCGACCCAGCGGATCCGGTGGCCCCGGCGGGCCCAGCTTCCCCGACGGCCCCAGCGGGGCCGGTCGGCCCGGCGGCCCTGACGGTCCGGGCACACCCGGCGGTCCCGGCTTCCCCAACGCTCCGGGCGGTCCCGGTGCACCCGGCTTCTCCGACGGCCCCGGCGGCGCCGGTCGACCCGGCGGATCCGGTGGCCCCGGCGGTCCCGGCTTCCCTGACGGCCCCGGCGGCGCCGGTCGGCCCGGCGGGTCGGGCTTCCCCGGCGGGCCCGGCGGCAACGGCTTCCCCGACGGTCCGGGCGGGGCCGGTCGGCCCGGCGGATCCGGTGGTCCCGGCGGTCCCGGCTTCCCTGACGGGCCCGGCGGGGCCGGTCGGCCCAGCGGCCCTGGCTTCGCCGGCGGCCCGGGTGGTCCCGGCGGCAACGGCTTCTCCGACGGTCCGGGTGCGCCCGGCGGCCCCGGCGCACCTGGGGGACCCGGTGCGCCCGGCTTCCCCGATGGCCCGAGCGGAGCCGGTCGGCCCGGCGGTCCGGGGGGACCGGGTACGCCCGGCGGACCTGGTGCGCCCGGCTTCCCGGGTGGATCCGGCTTCTCCGACGGCCCCGGCAGGCCGGGGGGACCGGGCGGTCCCAACGCGGCCGGCTTCTCCGACGGCCCGGGCGGGACCGGTCGGCCCGGCGGTCCGGGCGGTCCCGCTGGTCCGGCGGGTTCCGGCTTCCCCAGTGTTCCCGGCGCCCCTGCCGGCCCCGGTACACCCGGCGGCCCCGGCTTCCCCGGTGCCCAGGCCGACGGTCCCGGTTACCCCAACGGTCCCGGCGGCTCGGGTGCGCCCGGCGGACCTGGTGCGCAGGGCGGTCCCGGTGTGCCCGGCGGCTCCAGTGGCTCCGGCTTCCCCGGCGCCCCCGGCGCCCCTGCCTTCTCCGGCGCTCCGGGTGGTCCCGGTACCCCGGGCGGACCCGGCGCGCCCACCGGCCCGGGCGGCCCCGGTGCTCCCGCAGGCCCCGGTGCTCCCGGCGGCCCCGACTTCTCCGGCGGCTCCGGTGCCCCGGGTGCTCCCGAGCGTCCCGGCTTCCCCGGTGGTCCTGGTGCTCCCGGCGGCCCCGGCGGTGCTCCTGGGTTCCCCGGGGCGTCCGGTGGTTCCGGCGGCCCTGCCGGTCCGGGGGGCGGGCCCTCGTTCTCCGGTGCACCCGGTGGTCCGGGTGGGTCCGACCGGCCCGGTGGGTTCGGTGGGGATCCGAATGCGACCGCGCAGGCGGAGTTGTGTCCGCAGTGTCGGACGCCGCGGGAGCACATGGCGCCGTTCTGCGAGGAGTGCCGGTGGAACTTCCTGACCGGTACCGCGACCTCGTACACGCCGATCGCGCCCCCGCCGCAGGCCCAGCGTCCCTCGGCGCCGCCGCCGGGGTTCCCGGCCGCGCCCCCGGGGCCCGGGCCGGCCGCGCCGCAGGATCCGTTCGGGTACCACGACTCGCGGCCCTCGCAGGTGAACCGGCCGGCCGAGCCGCTCGGTGCCGAGCCGACGCACCACCAGGCTCCGCCGCGCGCCGCCGCCGACGACGACTGGGTGCTGTCGCCGCCGTCGCAGGCGCAGCCCCCGCAGCCGCAGGCCCCGCAGGGGTGGACGGCGTACGTCGGGCCGGACCGTGACTACTTCATGGCGATGATGCGGCGCAGCGGCCCGGAGGCGTCGGGGCTCAACCTGCCCGCGTACGCGCCGCCGAAGCAGCTGCCGCTGCGGGGCAACCAGGTGTCCATCGGGCGTCGCCGGCACTCCACGGGCGAGGCGCCGGACATCGACCTGGCCGTGCCGCCGGAGGATCCGGGCGTCTCGCACCAGCACGCGGTGCTGGTGCAGCAGCCGGACGGCTCGTGGGCGGTGGTGGACCAGAACTCCACCAACGGCACCACGGTCAACGGCGGCGAGGAGCCGATCCAGCCGTACGTCCCGGTCCAGCTCCAGGACGGCGACCGGGTGCACGTCGGCGCCTGGACGACGATCACCGTCCGGCGCGGCTGAGCCCAGGAGGACCGGAGGTCCTAGACCTCCGGTCCTCCGCCGGTCCGTCTGAGACGATGGAACGGTGAACGAGCAGAGCTTCTACGAGCAGGTCGGCGGCGAGGAGACGTTTCGCCGCCTCGTCCGGCGCTTCTACGAGGGCGTCGCCGGGGACCCGCTGCTCCGCCCGATGTACCCCGAGGAGGACCTCGGCCCCGCCGAGGAGCGCTTCGCCCTCTTCCTGATGCAGTACTGGGGCGGTCCCGGCACCTACAGCGAGCGCCGCGGCCACCCGCGGCTGCGGATGCGGCACGCGCCCTTCGCGGTCGACCGGGCCGCGCACGACGCCTGGCTGCGGCACATGCGCGACGCGATCGACAGCCTGGAGCTGACGCCGGAGCACGACGCGCAGTTGTGGCGGTACATGACGTACGCGGCGGCCTCGATGGTGAACACCGACGGCTGAGCCCGCCCCGCCCCGTACCGGCCCCCGCCCCTCCGGTACAGACCACTCCATGCCACCGGATGAACACCTTCCGGGGATCGGTGACCGATTAACGGTCACGATCGCATCAAGGTCGGTGCACAAGCGGTTTCCATCGACCCGTGGCCGATGAAAGCATTCCCGGAACGTTTCGAAGCTCAAGGCTTCGGGGGTTCGAGGGCGGCCAGGGGGATGGGTGACGGGGTTCGTACTTCTGCGCGTCAGGGCTCACCGGCTGCTGCTCGGCGCGGCCCTGCTCGCCGTCGTCCTGACGACGACCGTGCTCGCCACCCTCGCCGGCTTCTCCTCCTCCATCGGGAACGCCGCGCTCCAGGCCGGCCTGCGTGACCGCTCGGCCGCCGCCGCGACCCTCCGCGTCTCCGGGCAGGTCCCGGCCGAGCGGCGTACCGCCGCCGACGCGGCCGTGGCCGACAGCGCCCGGCGCGCCTTCGACGGACTGCCCGTCACCGTGCGGCGCCTGGAGTTCTCGGGGTCGTACGCGCTGCCCCGCTCCCTCCAGGCGCCCGCGGCCCGGGCCGGCGACCCGGACCTGACCCTCTTCGCGACGCTCGACCGCGCGCGGCTCACCCTCGTCCGCGGCGCCTGGCCGTCGGCCGCCCGCCCCGGCGGCGTGATCGAGACGGCGCTGCCGGAGGAGGCGGCGAAGCGGCTGCGGACCGACCCCGGCACCGTCCTCGAACTCACCGACCGGCTCACCGGGAAGAAGGTGCGGGCCAGGATCGTCGGCGTCTACCGGGCGACCGATCCGGGCGACCCGTACTGGCTGCTCGACCAGGCCGGCGGCCGCGGCGTGCGGACCGTCTCCTTCACCACCTACGGGCCGCTGCTCGCCGACCCGGCCGTCCTCGCCTCCGGCGCCGTCGCCCCCGGCGAGACCTCCTGGCTCGCCGAGGCCGACTTCTCCCGCCTCGACACCGGCGACATCGCGCCGCTGCGCGAGGCGGCGACCCGGGAGCCGGCCCGGCTGCTCGCCGACACCACGGCCTTCGGGACGACGATCAGCGCCGCCACCGGCCTGCCGACCGTCCTGGCGGAGACCGAACGCGCCCTCGCCGTCTCCCGCTCCACCCTCCTCATCGTCGCCGTGCAGCTGGTGCTGCTCGCCGCCTACGCGCTGCTGCTCGTCGCCCGGCTGCTGAGCACCGAACGCGCCGGCGAGACCGCGCTGCTGCGGGCCCGAGGCGGCTCCCGGCGCCGCATCGCCGGACTCGCCGCCGCCGAGGCCCTCCTCCTGGCCCTGCCCGCCGCGCTCCTCGCGCCGCTGCTCACCGGCCCGCTGACCCGGCTCTTCGCCGAGCGGTCCGCGCTGTCCTCGCTCGGGGTACGGCTCGACTCCTCGCCCGGCGCGACGGTCTGGCTGGTCTCCGCCGGCGTGGCGCTCGCCTGCGCGGCGGCGGTCGTCGCCCCCGCGCTCGCCACCCGCGACGGCGACGCCGTCTCCCTCCGCAAGGCGCGCGCCGGAACGCTCCCCTGGCCGGTGCGGGCGGGCGCGGACCTCGGGCTGCTGCTCATCGCCGGCATCGCGCTCTGGCAGCTCCGGCGCACCCCGGAGGCCGCCGCCGACGGCTCCGGCATCGACCCGGTACTCGTCGCCGCGCCCGCGCTCGCCCTGCTCGCCGGCACCGTCCTGACGCTGCGTCTGCTGCCACCGGCCGCGAAGCTGGCCGAGCGGCGCGCGGCCGGCGGCCGGGGCCTGTCGGCCGCGCTGGCCGGCTGGCAGTTCAGCCGCCGCCCGCTGCGCGGCGCGGGCCCGGTGCTGCTGCTCGTCCTCGCGGTGGCGATGGGCATGCTGGCGATCGGTCAGAGCCGCTCGTGGGAACGGTCGCAGCACGACCAGGCCGACTTCCGGGCCGGCACGGCGGTACGCGTCCTCGGCGTCGGCCCGGGCGACCCGGACCGGACGGCGCGGCTCGCCCGCGTCCCCGGGGTCCGCGAGGTCGCCCCCGTCTACCGGACGGGCGTGGACGTCGCCGGCCGCAGGACGACCGTGCTCGCCGCCGCCACCGACCGGCTCTCCGGCGGCCTCCTGATGCGCGAGGACCTGGCGGGCGGCACACCGGCCGAGCTGCTCGCCCCGCTCGCACCCCGAGGGGGCGCGAGCCAGGGGTTCGCCCTGCCGGAGGACAGCCGCTCGCTCGCCGTCGATCTGCGCAGCGAGGCACCGCGCGGCACCGACGCCGCCCGGATCATCCTCACCCTGGAGGACGCGTACGGGGTGCCGTACCGGCAGCCGGTGGGCGCCCTGCCCGCCGACGGCCGGACCCACCGGCTGACCCTCGACCTCGCCCGGCTCACCTCCGGTGGTGCCCGTTTCACCCTCACCGGTATCGAGCTCACCGCCGACTTCACCGAAGGCACCCGGCGCGCCCAGACCCTCCACGTCGAACGGCTCGCCACGACGGGAGCCGACGGGACGCCGCGCGCCGTCGAGCCGGCTCGCGCACTCGCCCCCTGGAGCGCCGTCGCCGAGCAGACCGTCCGCGGCCAGCCCTCCGATCCGAAGCGGCTGACCCGCACTGCCGGAAGCCCGGCGGGCGACGGCACGGTGGCCCCGTACTCCGTCCCGTACACGCTGACCGGCTCCTTCGGCGACCCCTACGGGCCGCTGTCGGAGGACTACACGGTGCGGCTGACCGCGCCCGTGGGCGCGCGGCCCGAGCGCCTGCCGGCGATCGCGTCGGAGGCGTTCATGACGGCGTCCGAGGCGAAGCCGGGCGACACCGTCCGGCTCTCGCTCGACGGCCGGGCGGTCGACGTGGTCGTCATCCGCGTCGTGGCGCACCTGCCGACGACCGGGGTCGCGGACCGGACCACCGAGGCGGACGGCGGAGGCGTGCTCGTCGACCTGAAGGCGGTCAACCGGTTCCTGGCCACCTCCGACCCGACGGCGCCGGTGCCGCCCACCGAATGGTGGCTGACCCCCGAGCCCGGCCGGGCGGACGCCGTCGCGCGGGCGCTGCGCGTCGACCGCGACGCCACCGAGGTCGTCTCCCGCGACGCGATCGCCGACGAACTGCTCGGCGACCCGCTCGGCGCTGGTCCCCACACCGCCCTGATGGCGGTCGCGGCCGCCGCCGCGGCGCTCGCCGCCCTCGGCTTCGCCGTCGGCTCGGCCGGATCCGTACGGGAGCGGGCCGCCGAGTTCGCGATCCTGCGGGCCCTCGGCACGCCGCGCCGCCGGCTCGCCCGGCTCCTCGCCGCCGAGCAGGGCGCCCTGATCGGGATGGGCCTCCTGACGGGTGTCGCACTCGGCACCCTGCTGGCCCGGATCGTCGTCCCGCTCGTGGTCCTCACCGGCCGGGCCACCCGGCCGGTGCCGCCCGTCCTGGTCGAACTCCCCCTCGGCGAGGTGGCGCTGCTCCTCGCCGGAGTCGCCGCCCTGCCGCTCGCGGTCGTCGCGGCCGTCGCCCTGCGCCGCAACGACCCGGCGGTGTCCCTGCGCCACCATGGAGACAACTGATGTCCGACGTCCCGCGCGAGGAGTCCCACCCGGCCCACCCGGCACGGCCCGCGGGCGGGTCCCGGAAGGCAGGCGCCCGGGCCGGCGCGCCGTGGGTGCGCACCCGGCTGCGGGCCGCGCCGGGCGCCGCGGCCGGGCTCGCGCTGCTGGTGTTCGTCACCGCGCTGCTCGCCTCCGCGCTGCCGCGGGTGGTGGACGCGTACGAGACCGAGGCGCTGCGGCACGCCATCCGCACCGCCCCGGCCCGGCTCTCCCAGGTGGAGGTCACCACCCCGTTGGAGCTCGGCACCACGGTCTCGCCGGAGTCCCTGCGGGAGGATCAGGAGAAGCTGCGGGCTCTGCTGCCGGCACCGCTGCGCACCGACCCCGAACAGACGGTACGCGGCGTCCGGACCATGGCCCGGGTCCCGGGGCTCGACCCGTGGCTGCCCAAGCCGAGCAACGCACCGGTGGAGTTCACCCTCGCCACGCCCTCGGACCTCGGCGCGCACGCGGCCCTGAAGCAGGGCCGGATGCCCTCCGGCAGCGCGGCGCGACCGGAGGCCGCGGTGACGGTGGCGACCGCCGAGGCCCTCGGGATCAAGCTCGGATCCGTGCTGCACGTCCCCGGCGTCACCGCCGAGCCGGTCGCCTTCACCATCACCGGCATCGTGCGGCCGCGCGACGCCGAGCGGCCCTACTGGTCCGTGGAACCTCTGCTGGGGACCCCCGCGCTGACCACCAAGCCGAACCCGAGGGAGACCACCTACTACTGGCAGGCAGCCCTCCTCGTCTCCCCGCGGGCGGCAGGCGCCCTCGCCTCCACCAGGAGCACTCTGGAGGCCTACTGGCGTTTTCCGACGGATGCCGGCCGCCTCACCGCGCGGGACGCCGGACCGCTCGCCGACTCCGTCGACTCGCTGACCGACGGCCCCCTCTCGGTGAAGGCGCTGGAGATCACCGGCCCCACCGGCCGGGTCGCCACCGACCTCGACGGCATCATCGCAGCCCACCGCGCCTACGAAGCCGCGATCTCCCCCGTCGTCGCCGTCGCCGTCTTCGGCATCGGCGCGGTCGCCGTCGTGGTCGTGGCCATGACCGGCGGGCTCTTCCTCTCCCGCCGGGACGGCGAGCTGACCCTGCTGCGCGCCCGGGGCGCCTCCCTGCCCGGCATCGGCCTCCGGCTGCTCGGCGAGACCGCCGTGATCGCCGTCCCCGCGGCCGTGTCCGGTCTGGCGGCCGCGGTCGTCCTGGTCCGGGGCCCGGACACGCCCGGCGCCCCGGTCCTTGCCGGCTCCCCGCCGCTCCTCCCCTCCGTCCTCGGTGCGGCCCTGGTGGCACTGGTCGCCGCCCTCGTCCTGCCCGTCCGGGCCGTACTGCGGCACCGGGTGCCCCGGCTGCACGGGGCCCGCGAGGACCTGGCGGACGCCCGGCCGTCCCGGCGCCGCACCGTCGTCGAGCTGACTCTGCTCGTCCTGGCGGCCGGTGCGATCGGCTCGCTGCGGCTGCGTGGCACCTCCGACTCCGGCGACCACCTGGTGAGCGCCGCCCCGGTACTCGTCGGCGTGACCGTCGCCCTCGTCCTCGGACGGCTCCAGCCGCTGCCGCTGCGCTGGCTGGCCCGCCCGGCCCGCCGGATGCGGGGCGCCGTCGTCCCGCTGGCCATCGCCCGGGCCGGGCGCTCCTCGGCCGAGGGCGTGCTGCCTCTCCTCGCACTCGTCCTCGCGCTGACCACGGCGGCCTTCGGCGGCTCGGTCCTCGCCGGGGTCGCCGACGCCCGCGACCGGGCCGCGCTGTTCGCCACCGGCGCCGACGCCAGGATCGAGGCCGGAACCACACGCGTGACGCTGCCGACCGGGCTCACCGAGGCGGTGCGCGGCACGCGGGGCGTCCGCGAGGCGCAGCCCGTACAGATCGAATACGGGGTGGAGCTGCCCTCCAGCGTCTCCACCGACCCGCCGATGAAGGCTCCGCTCGTCGCCGTCGACCCGGCGGCCTACGCGGGGCTCGCCCGGCGGACCGACAACGGCACCTTCCCCGCGGCGCTGCTCGCCTCGACCGGTAGGGGCGGCCCGGAGGCGGCTGACGAGACCGAGCGGGTACTGCCCGCGCTCGCCTCCCCCGAGGTCGCCGCCCACCTCGGCGACGAGCCGCTGACGCTGATCGCCGACGCCGGGATCTTCCGCGTCCGGGTGGTCGCGGTACGGAGCTCCACCCCGGCGGTGAGCGGCGGGAACTTCCTCGTGGTCAACGCCGCCGACATCACCGGCCGGCGGCCGAACACCCTCCTCGTGAGCGGCACGCCCGAGGGCCCGGCGCTGCGGAAGGCCGTCGCCTCGACGTCCCGGGACTTCGAGGTCACGCTGCGCGCGGAGGCGCGCGGCACGTTCGTGGACTCGCCGCTCCAGTCCGGCGCCGAGCGGCTGTACGCGGCGGCCATCGGGGCGGGCGCGGCCTACGCCGTGGTCGCCGTGCTGCTGTCGCTGACCCGGAGCGGGCCCGAGCGGGCGACGCTCCTCGCCCGGCTGCGGACCATGGGCCTCACCCGCGCGCAGGGGCGGCGGCTGCTCGGCCTGGAGGCGCTGCCGCCCGCCGTCTTCGCCGCGCTCGGCGGGGCGCTCGCCGGATGGGCGACGGTGCCGCTGCTCGCGCCGGGCGTCGACCTGCACAGGCTGGCACTGGCCATGGCGGACGGCGGCGCGGGCCTCGGCGATACGCCGCTGCGGGCCGACCCGTGGTCGCTGGTCCTGCCGGCCGTGGCCGTGGTCCTGCTGACCGGGGCGGCGGCGGGCGTACAGGCGTGGTGGACGGGGCGCAGGAGCTCGGTGAAGGAACTCAGGGCAGGAGACGCACGATGACGACGACCGCGAACACGACCCTGGAGGAGCTGGAGCGGCGGGCCACCGCGCACCGCGACCGGCCCTCGTACGGCCACGACGCGCTGATCGCCTGCGACCGCCTGGTGCGGATCTTCACCACCGACGGGGTGGAGGTGCAGGCGCTCCAGGGGCTCGATCTCCTCGTCAAGGAGGGCGAGTTGATGGCCCTCGTCGGGGCGTCCGGCTCCGGCAAGTCGACCCTGATGAACGTCCTCGCGGGCCTGGACGTGCCCACCGCCGGCGCCGCCCGGGTCGCGGGCTGCGACCTGCTCGCGATGACCGGCAAGGATCGGCTGCGCTACCGCCGCGAGGTCGTCGGCTTCGTCTGGCAGCAGACCGCCCGCAACCTCCTCCCCTATCTGACGGCCGTCCAGAACGTGGCGCTGCCCATGCAGTTGGCGGGCAGCAGGCGGAAGCGGGCCGAGCGGGCCGAGGAGCTGCTCGCGATGATGGACATCGCGCACTGCCGGGACCGGCGGCCCCACCAGCTCTCCGGCGGCCAGCAGCAGCGGGTCGCGATCGCCGTCGCCCTCGCCAACGACCCGAAGGTCCTGCTCGCCGACGAGCCGACCGGCGAGCTGGACTCGGCCACCGGCGAGCAGGTCTTCGCCTCCTTCCGCCGGGCCAACGAGGAACTGGGCACCACGATCGTCATCGTCACCCACGACCAGGCGGTCGCCACCGAGGTGCGCCGCACGGTCGCCATCCGCGACGGCCGCACCTCCTCCGAGGTGCTGCGCCGCACCGAGGTCGACGCGGAGGGCCAGGAGTCGCTGGTGGCGCGGGAGTACGCGATGCTCGACCGGGCGGGCCGGCTCCAGCTCCCGGCGGACTACACGGCGGCGCTCGGCATGGAGCACCGGGTCGCGCTCGAACTGGAGCAGGACCACATCGGGGTGTGGCCGGACGACGCGGAGCGCTGAGGAACCGGCACCGGTCCCGGCCCGTCCCAGTCGGGGGGTGGTCGGGATGGGACGCGTTCTCGCGTACGCCGGGGCGGTGGCCGTGCCGCTCGGCGCCGGCGCGCTGCTGCACCTGTGGGGAAGCTGGTCGATGCGGTCGCCGCTGGGCACGCCGACCGCGCTCGCGGTCCTCGTCGGCCTGGTCCTCGCCGGGCTGGCGGTGGCGGCGCACAACGCCCTCTTCCGCGAGGGCGGCAGCGTCCTGGCGCTGGTCCTGCTGCTCGCGGGCCTGGGCGCGGTGTGGATCGAGGCCCGGGACTCGCGGGTGCGCGGGGCGACGGTGGAGTGCGTGGTGGTGGGGAAGGTCCGGGTCACCGACCACCCCACCTTCGGCGAGGGCGGCCCCGAGCCGAAGCGCCTGTACCACCACACGCTGGACTGCCCGGGCGGCTACCCGGATCGGTTCGCCTGGGAGGAGAAACTCGGCGAGGCGGGCAAGCGGCTCACGATCGCCTACGACCCGGCCCACCGGATGGACCCGATCCCGGCCGACGAGAACGTCGCCCGGGGGTCCCTGGTGATCCCGTCGGTGCTGCTGGTCCTCACGTCGGCCCTGTCGGTGACGGCGATCGCCCTGGAGGGCACGGGCGAACGGGTCTGGTGACGGCGGCGGGGGGGCGGGGATACGGGGGGTGCGGGGTACACCGGGGTGGGGGGTACGCCGGGTGCGGGGGTACGCCGGGGTGCGGCGCGGGGTCCATGGGGCTCACGGCGCGGACGGTGCGCGGCCTACCCGCGGGTGCCGGTGCGGGTGCCGTGCGGTCTACGGCGCCGGGGTGACCGTCAGCGACGGCGGGGCCGTGCGCAGGGCGACGGAGCCGTACGGGGTGCGCAGCCGCAGCCAGGGGCCGGCGGACATCAGGGCGACCGGTACGTCCCCCGGCGGCAGGAAGCCCAGGGACTGGGCGGCGTGCACGGCCCGCAGCGGCAGGCCGGTGGGGCCGAGGACGCGGGACCAGATCTCCCGGCCGACGCGGTCGCGCTCGGCGCGGGTGCGCCGCTCCTCGGGCAGCTCCGCGTCCCGGCGGCGGAACTCGGCGACGGCCGCCGCGACCGCCCCGCGCAGCTCGGCCGCGCCCGGCAGGCCCTCGACGGGCCGCCAGCCGGTGCGCGGCGGGAGGACTCCGGCCCACGGCGGGCCGGTGACGGCGGCGGGGACGACGGCCTTGCCGGACGACTCCTCGACGCCGTCGAGGAGCTCGCCGGCGGAGACGGTGACGTCGAGGTCGACCGCGTCCTCCAGGCGGGCCGTGCGGATCGCGAGGACCTCGAAGGACGGCGGGCGTCCGAAGACGGCGAGCGCGCCGCCGGCGGCCTGGAGGCGGACAGCGGCGGCGCGGTCGTAGTGCACCAGCCGGCCCAGGAAGGCGGCGAGGGCCGCCGCCTCCCTGGAGTCGGCGAAGTGCAACGGGGCGAGCACGGTCATGCGGCGGACGTCATCCCGTCGTCGACGTACTCCTGGAGGAAGCTGCGCTCCTCCTCGGAGATCCGGCGCGGTCGCTGTGCCTCCAGGTCGAAGGGCACGACGACCGTCGAGGCCCGTACGTAGGTGACCTCGGGGTCCTTGATCTCGTACGCGATCGTCAGCGACGCCGCGCCGATCTTCGTGACCCACGACTCGATGGTCACCGGCTCGTGCCGGTGGACCAGCGGGCGGAGGTAGTCGATCTCGTGGCGGGCCACGACGGACCCGCCGGAGAAGGACGGGCTGCCGTCCCCGGGTGCCAGCCGGAACATGAAGTCGATCCGGGCCTCCTCCAGGTAGCGGAGGAAGACCACGTTGTTGACGTGCCCGAAGGCGTCCATGTCCGACCAGCGGAGGGGGCAGCTGTAGATGTGTCTCGCCACGACGACCTCAGCCCCGGGTGAGCTTCTTGTGCGTGGCGCGGTGCGGACGGGTGGCGTCCGGGCCGAGCCGCTCGACCTTGTTCTTCTCGTACGACTCGAAGTTGCCCTCGAACCAGAACCACTTGGAGTCGCCCTCGTACGCCAGGATGTGCGTGGCCACTCGGTCGAGGAACCAGCGGTCGTGGGAGACGACCACGGCGCAGCCGGGGAAGTCGAGGAGCGCGTTCTCCAGCGAGGAGAGGGTCTCGACGTCGAGGTCGTTGGTGGGCTCGTCGAGGAGCAGCAGGTTGCCGCCCTGCTTGAGGGTGAGCGCGAGGTTGAGGCGGTTGCGCTCACCGCCGGAGAGCACGCCGGCCGGCTTCTGCTGGTCCGGGCCCTTGAAGCCGAACGCGGAGACGTAGGCGCGGGACGGCATCTCGACCTGGCCGACGTTGATGTAGTCGAGCTCGTCGGAGACGACGGCCCACAGCGTCTTCTTCGGGTCGATGTTGGCGCGGCCCTGGTCGACGTAGGAGATCTTGACCGTCTCGCCGATCTTGATCTCGCCGGCGTCGGGGGTCTCCAGGCCCTGGATCATCTTGAACAGCGTGGTCTTGCCGGCGCCGTTCGGGCCGATGATGCCGACGATGCCGTTACGGGGCAGGGTGAAGGAGAGGTCGTCGATGAGGACCTTCTCGCCGAACGCCTTCGAGAGGTTGTTGACCTCGACGACGACGGAGCCCAGGCGCGGGCCCGGCGGGATCTGGATCTCCTCGAAGTCCAGCTTCCGCATCTTGTCGGCCTCGGCGGCCATCTCCTCGTAGCGCGCGAGACGCGCCTTGGACTTGGCCTGACGCCCCTTGGCGTTCGACCGCACCCACTCGAGCTCTTCCTTGAGGCGCTTGGCGCGCTTCTCGTCCTTCTTGCCCTCGACCTTGAGGCGCTCGGCCTTCTTCTGGAGGTAGGTCGAGTAGTTGCCCTCGTACGGGATGGCACGGCCGCGGTCGAGCTCCAGGATCCACTCGGCCACGTTGTCGAGGAAGTACCGGTCGTGGGTGATGGCCACGACGGTGCCCTTGTACTTGGCGAGGTGCTGCTCCAGCCAGTTCACCGACTCGGCGTCGAGGTGGTTGGTGGGCTCGTCGAGGAGCAGCAGGTCGGGGGCCTCCAGGAGGAGCTTGCAGAGCGCCACGCGGCGCTTCTCGCCACCGGAGAGGTTGTTGACCGGCCAGTCGCCGGGCGGGCAGCCCAGGGCGTCCATGGCCTGCTCCAGCTGGGTGTCGAGGTCCCACGCCTCGGCGTGGTCCAGGTCCTCCTGGAGCTTGCCCATCTCGTCCATGAGCTCGTCCGTGTAGTTCGTGGCCATCTCCTCGGCGATGGCGTTGAACCGGTCGAGCTTGCCCTTGATCTCCGCGACGCCGTCCTCGACGTTCTCCAGGACGGTCTTGGACTCGTCGAGCTTCGGCTCCTGCATGAGGATGCCGACCGAGTAGCCCGGGGAGAGGAAGGCGTCGCCGTTGGACGGCTGCTCCAGCCCGGCCATGATCTTCAGAACGGTGGACTTACCGGCACCGTTCGGGCCGACCACACCGATCTTCGCACCGGGCAGGAAGCTCAGCGTCACGTCATCGAGGATGACCTTGTCGCCGTGCGCCTTGCGCGTCTTGCGCATCGTGTAGATGTACTCAGCCAAGAGAAACCGTCCGGCAAGAGAGTGAGTGGGCAGATACACCCATCTTGCCGCACCGGCACCCCCAGGCGGAAACCCGTACGCGCCCGGCGCCCGTCGAGGCCCCCCGCGGACGGGCGACGGCCCCGGGCGCGGGTGCGTCCGGGGCCGTCGGGGTCACGGGGTGCGGTCACCCCGTGACGTCATGCGCTGCCGTGGCTACTGACCGGCGGCGGCCTTCTTCTTGCGGAGGAAGAACACCGCGCCGCCGCCGACCAGGACGAGCGCGACGGCGATGCCGGCGATCATCGGGGTGGCGTTGGAGCTGCCGGTCTCGGCCAGGTCACCGCCGGTGGTGCCGGTGGTGCCGGTGGAGGCGTCCGTGGAGGTGCTGGGCGCCGGGGTGGACGGGCTCGCCGAGGGGGTCTCGGAGGTGCCGGTCGACGGGGTCGCCGACGGGGTGCCGGTGGACGGCTCCGGGCTCGGGGCGGTCTTGCAGTCGAGGACGCCCTGGAAGGACTTCGAGAAGCCGTTCGGACCCGTGATGGTGAAGTCGTACGCGGTGTCCTCGGCGACCGGGACCGTGACGGTCTTGGACTCGCCGGCCTTGATCGTGTAGGAGATGCCCTTCACGTCGAAGGTCCAGTCCTCGTCGCCCTCGTTGGAGGCGGTGATGTCGAGGCCGCCCTTGGCGCAGTTCTCGGTGACGGTGACGGCCGGGACCGCACCCTTCTTCGCCCAGGCGGCGGTGACCTCGGCGTTGACCGTGGACTTGCTGCTGCCGGCCAGGATCAGGGTCTGCTCGTGGCCCTCGACGCTGCCGAAGACACGGCCGATCGCGACCTCGGTCTCGGTCTGCAGACCGATCTTGGTCGTGCCGTCGGGGGTGCCGGCCGGGACGTCCAGGAAGAGCTCGGTGTTGTTGCCCGCGGAGGTGACGGCCTTGCCGTCCTTGTCCACGACCTTGACGTTCGCCGGGGCGTCGGCGGGCAGGGAGACCTTGACGGCGCCGTCGGCGGCCGTGGTGGTGACCTTGACCGGGCCGAGCTTGTCGCCGGCCTTGCCCGCGATGGACGCCGGGGCGGCGGCCAGGGAGACCTTCGGCTCCTCCTGGTCGGGCGCCTTGGCGGCCTCGGCGACCAGGTAGCCGGCGAGCGCCTTGGCCTCCGGGTCGACCGGGGTGGCCGTGACGTTGTCCGAGTACTTCCAGATCGCGGCCTGGGTCGCGGTGGCGGCCTCGTCGCCCGTGAGGGCGTCGACGCCCGCCTTGTCGGCCAGCGCGCCGAGGTCGTTCACCTCGGGGTAGGAGTTCTGCAGGATCCAGCGGATCTTGCCGGCGTTCGGGTTGTCGTGGAGGGTCGACTTGTCCCAGTCGGTCTCCTTGTACTTCGTCCCCGGGTCGGTCGGCGTCAGCAGGTCGATGCAGTACGCCTGCAGCGAGCCGCCGCCGTCCACGGTGAGCTCGAAGAGACCGCCCCGGATCGGGTCGCCCTCCTCGTCACCGATCCAGATCTTGCCGGACTCCTTGAGTCCGCCCAGCGTCGCGTCGGCGCCGCCGTCGGCCATCGCCGGTCCCGCGAGGGCTATCGCACTGGAGGCGACCAGGCCCGAGACCAGGGTCGCCGCGGCCAGGCGGGCAGCACCGCGCCCACGTACTGAAAACATTGCATTCCCCTCCGGGCGAGTCGCTCCGCGAACTTGGTCGATTCGCGTGGGGGGAGCGCCCGCCAGCAGACTCAGTGACTCCATGGGCTCACGTGCCGCATGAGTACTCGGGAATCCTAGGGAGGCGGAAGCGCCCGGTCCCCGGTCATACAGCGAGATAACCATTCCGTCTCGGAATCGTTATGTCCTCTGCGAGTTGGTCGACAAATCCCCACAACTCAAGGTCAGGGAGCGGTTACCAGCTGGTGCGCGGCCGCCGTCCAGGGGTCCTTCCCGTCCGCCGGAGCGAGCCTCGGCGCGGCCCCCGGCGCCTCCTCGTTCTCCGTCAGGTCGCCCTCCCCCGGGGCCCGGGGCTCCGCCCGCGAGGTCCTCCTGAACGCAGAGGTCCCCCGTGTCAGGTCGTGCCCGACGGCGAGCGCGTCCACGTCGACGAAGGTCTTGCGCTGCCCGTCCCGCTCGTCCTCACGGACCCTCAGCCGCCCGTGCACCACGAGCGGTTCCCCCACCGAGACGGAGGCCATCAGATTGGCCCCGAGCGCCCGCCACGCCGAGACCGTGTAGAAGCTGGTGGCGCCGTCCGTCCAGACCGCCCGCCCACGGTCCCACCGCCGGGCGGTCACCGCGAACCGGAAGCGGGTCACGGGCCCGGCCGGCGTGTCCCGGAAGTCCAGCGCCGTCGCCACGTTCCCCACCAGCGTCACCGTCGTGTCGTTCATGTCCGTCCCTCTCCCCGCGACGCCCTGTCGGCCGCCGTGAGGACCATGCTGGCGGGGCGGCGAAAAGCCCGCCGGCACCTGTGGACGACCGACGGGCTGTGGACAACTCACCCACCCGGAAGGGGGATCGACACCGAGACGACGACCGGACTCCGGACGACCGGACTTCCGGGCTTCCGGGCTTCCGGGCTTCCGGGCTTCCGGGCTTCCGGGCTTCCGGGCTCCCGGACCACCGGACCACCGGGCTTCCGGGCTCCCGGGCTCCCGGGCTCCCGGACTTCCGGACCACCGGGCTTCCGGGCTCCCGGACTTCCGGACCACCGGCCTCCCGGACCACCGGACCACCGGGCCACGGGGCTTCCGGGCTCCCGGACTTCCGGACTACCGGACTACCGGACTACCGGATGCGGGCCCCCGTCCGGGTCGCTCCCAGCCGCAGGGCGCCGCCCCCGCCGCCGCCCCGGCCGCCGCCCCGGCCGCCCGCGCGGCCGCCCGCTCCGACGATCCTCGGCGAGGGCCGGGGGCCGGCCGCCTTCGCGTACTGCTCGCGCACCTCGCGGTAGCGCAGCAGTTCGGCGGAGACGGGGTCGAGGACCCGGGCCCGGCCGCAGGCGGCGGCCGCCTCCGCGAGCTTGCGTTCGGCCTCCTGCCCGTACCGCCGGGCCGGTCCCTTCACCGCGCTCTCGCAGGCCCATTCGATCAGCGGGCCGCCGACGATCCCGCCCAGCATCACCAGGACCGGCGGCAGCAGTCCGGGTTCCACGACGCCCACGATCTGGCCGACGAGCCACAGCGCGCCGAAGAGCTGAAGGAGCGTCATCAGGGCCTGCGCGAGGACGGCGGCCGGCCACCAGGCGGGGCGCGGCGGCCGGGCGGCCGGGTCGCCGAGGGTGACGGTCAGCTCGTCGAGCGCCTCGGGCAGCCCCTCCGCTCCCCGCGCGGCGGCCTCCCGCACGGCGTGGGCCCAGGGCGCCGGCAGCCCCCGCGAGGCCTCGTCGGCGACGATCCGCACCGCCTGCTCGACGCGCTGCCGGGCGGCCAGTTCGTCCTCGACGGGCGCGGCGAGCCGGGGGTCGGTGGAACCGTGCCAGCGCTTGCGCTCGTACCAGCGGTGGAGCCGCAGCCACGGCGAGCCGCAGGCGCGGATGGCGCCGCGCCGCCAGACCCGCTCGGCGGCCTCGCCGGCCGCCTGCGCGCCGACGGCGACGGCGAGCCGGCCGGCGAACTCCTCGCGGCTGCGCTCCCCGAGGCCCGCCCGCGCGTCGGCGGCGACGTACGCGGGCCGCAGCCTGGCCGCGGCGGCGTCGATGTCGGCGGCGATGCGCCGCTCGGAGGCGGTGCGTTCCTGGACGAACCGGGCGAGGAGTTCGCGGAGTTCGGACACGCCCTCGCCGGTGAGGGCGGAGACGGGCAGCACGGTGGCGCCGGGTTCGCCGTGCTCGCCGAGGGCCATGCCGTCCTCGTCGAGGAGGCGGCGCAGGTCGTCGAGGACGAGTTCGGTGGCCTCGGCGCCGAGCCGGTCGATCTGGTTGAGCACGACGAAGGTGACCTCGGCGTGCCCGGCGAGCGGCCGCAGGTACCGCTCGTGGAGGGCGGCGTCGGCGTACTTCTCCGGGTCGACGACCCAGATGACGGCGTCGACGAGGCCGAGCGCCCGGTCGACCTGGTCGCGGTGGGCGGTGACGGCCGAGTCGTGGTCGGGCAGGTCGATGAGGACGAGCGGCTGGAGTTCGGCGTCGGCGGCGCCGCCCGCGAGGGGGCGGCGGCGCAGCCGACCGGGCACGCCGAGCCGGTCGAGGAGTCCGGCGGCCCCCTCCGACCAGGTGAGCGCGAGCGGCGCGGAGGTGGTCGGCCGGCGCAGCCCGGTCTCGGAGACGGAGACGCCGGCGAGGGCGTTGAAGAGGGTGGACTTGCCGCTGCCGGTGGCGCCGGCGAGGGCGACGACGGTGTGCCGGGAGGAGAGCCGCTGGCGGGCGGCGGCCTCGTCCAGGACCCGCCCGGCCTCGGCGAGCGCGTCGCCGTCGACGCGGGTGCGGGAGAGCCCGACGAGTTCGTGGAGGGCGTCGAGCCGCGTCCGCAGCCCGCCGCCGTACGTCCCCCCGAACCCCCGCGCGTCCTCGGCGTCGGCCTCCGCCTCGGCGTCGGGGACCTCGCCGCCGGGGGCGAGGCGCGCGGCGGCCCGCCGGGCGATCAGCCCGTCGTCCCACCGCTCGCGCTCTTCGGCCTCCGTCGCCTTCTCCGTCGCCTTCTCCGTCATTTTCTCCGTCGTTTTCTCCGTCGCCTTCTCGGCCACGTCACTTCTCCTTCTGCAGTACGGAGAGCGCGGCGATCAGCTCCGCCTGCGGCTCGGGGGTGACGTCGAGGGCGTCGAGCGGGGCGAGGCACCGGTCGCGCTCGGCGTGCAGGACGCGGTCGACGTGGGTGAGGACGAGGTCGCCGCCCTTGTCGCGCAGGCGCAGGGCGGCCTGGGCGCCGAGGAGTTCGGCGAGCCGTTCGCCGGCGGGCCGGGCGCGGCGGCCGCCGAGGAGGGAGGCGGCGAGCAGGGCGGCGACGGTCTCGGCGTCGGGGACGGCGGTGCGGGCGGCGCCGCGCCCGGCGGGCTTCTCCACGCCCCGCACCTCCTCCTCGGCCAGTTCCTCCAGGACCCGCCGCCAGCGCCGTACCTCCAGGCCGATCCGTTCGGCGACGGCCCGATCGCCGCCGCCGGAGACGGCCCCGAGGGCGCCCGCGGCGGGCTCCCGCCGGTGGGCGTCCCTGATCGACTCCTCGGCGGCGGAGACGGCGCAGTGGAGGAGGGCGGCGAGGGACTCGGTGAGGGCGTCGAGGAGTTCGTCCGCGGTGCTGTCGCGCGGGTAGGCGCGCCACCGGGCCCGCGCGTCCCCGGCGAGCACGGCCCCCTTCCCCAGCTCCTTCCTGACCTTCGCCCCCTGCTGCCGGTGGGCGCTCTCGACCGCGTCCCGGAGCCGTACGGCGGCGGCGTACTGCGCGGCGACGGCTCCGGCCAGTTCGGGGAGCCGTTGGTCGAGCGAGTCGATGACGCCGGTGGCGGTACGCGAGACGGCCTGCTGGCGCGCGGCCGGGTCCTCGGCCCGGTGCGCGAGCCAGCCGCGGAGCGCGGCGACGGCGCTCTCGGGCAGCAGCCCGCTGCCGCCGCCGGTCGACTCGGGCAGCTCGGGGATGGTGAAGCGGGGTACGTCCCCGAGCCCGGCCTTGTCGAGCAGCGCCTCGTACTGCCGGGAGACCTCGCCGATGACCTGGTGGGGCACCCGGTCGAGGACGGTGACGAGCATCGCGTCGTACTCCTTGGCGGTACGCAGCAGATGCCAGGGCACGGCGTCGGCGTACCGGGACGCGGTGGTGACCATCACCCAGATGTCGGCGGCGCACATCAACTCGGCGGCGAGCAGCCGGTTCTCGACGACGAGGGAGTCGATGTCGGGAGCGTCCAGCAGAGCGAGCCCCCGCGGCAGCCCGGCGGCGGTCTCGACCCTCAACGCGTTGTCCTCCGCGTCGGGACCCTCCCCCGGATGATCCTCATCGGCCTGCGGCAGCCACACGCGCGTGAGCTGCGGCAGCACCCGGAGCCCCGCGAACCAGTGCTGGTCCTCGGGGTGGCAGACGAGCACCGGCGTCCGCGTCGTCGGTCGCAGCACCCCCGCCTCGCTGACCCGCCGCCCGACGAGCGAGTTCACGAGCGTCGACTTCCCGGCCCCCGTCGACCCGCCCACGACGGCGAGCAGCGGCGCGTCGGGATCCTTGAGCCGCGGCACCAGGTAGTCGTCGAGCTGCGCGAGCAGCTCGGCCCGCGTCTGCCGGGCGCGCGGCACGTCGGGCAGGGGAAGGGGAAGACGCACGGCCGCGACTCGGTCGCGCAGGGCGGAGAGTGCGTCGATCAGCTGAGGCCGTTCGTCCAAGGTCACCACATGCGAAGAATGCCCAATTTATGAGCGTTTTTGAAGCGTATGGCTACCCTGCGCGCCGAAGAAGAGGGGCCTGGCCGGAACCCCGGGCATAACGAGTGCACAACACCCGCCGCACACGGCGCGAAAAGCGCTGCGTAAATCGCACCTGCCTGCGATTATCGGTTCGCTTCACCGAACCTCCACATAGTGCCACGCAGGCGAAGCACCCGGGCCGAGCCGCCAGGACCCCTATCCTTGTCCCGGCAGCCCCACCCCACCCACCCGGGCCACCAGGCCCAGGGCCACCACCGGCCCCCGTAGCTCAGCGGATAGAGCAGGTGCCTTCTAAGCACTTGGCCGCAGGTTCGAGTCCTGCCGGGGGCGCAAGATCGAAGACCCTCCTTCGGGAGGGTCTTTTTGCTGATCGGGGGCAGTTTTCGGCCGGGGGCGAGGGGGTCGGGGAAGACTCCCCCAGTGGCTGGATGTGCCCGACTGAATCCGGTCAGAGGCGGCCCCTGGCAGCAGCCTTACCCGCTCGCAATCCACGCCTGCCGCAGACAAGCGCCGGCGATGCTGTCGCGGTGCCCCGGGCAGTACCTCCGCCCCGACGGCCGGGCGGGCTCGATCGGCTTCAGCTCCAACTCCAGCTGCGCCACCTGCTCCGACGCCAACCGCATCAAGATCACACCTCCGGTGCGGCCCGCCCGTGCAGCCTCCACAACCGTGACATACCCCCGTGGGCGCCGCGCTCTACGGCTGGCACTACCAGCTCGGCCAGGAGCGCCTCTTGGCGCCGACCGACGCGGCCTGGGGCCCGCACCCGGGCACCCTACCCACGGCTGCGGTGCCGCCTGGATACCGCGCCCTGACCGACCCTCGGCCCCGGGCTGGCGCCCACGGTGGCCGCGCTGCTCGCCGAACAACACATCGTCGGCTGGGTGGCAGGGACGACTCGCCTTCGGGCCGCGAGCCCTCGGCCGTCGCTCGATCCTCGCCCACCCCGGCCACGCCGCCACGCGCGACCGGCTCGACGCGATAGAGAAGCGAGCCACGTACCGCCCCTTCGCCCCGGCAGTCCTCGCCGAGCACGCCACGGAGTGGTTCATGTCGGCGGGCGCCCCCTTCATGAACCGCGTCGCCCGTGTCCGCCGGTGCCGAGCCGACCGCGTCGCCGCGGTCACCCACCACGACGGCACCGCCCGAGTCCAGTCCGTCGCCGCCGACCACCAGGGTCTCCACGAACTCCTGGAACTGTTCCATGAGCGCACCGGACTTCCGCTGCTGTTGAACACCTCCTTCAACCGCAAGACACCCCGATCCTGCGGACCGCCGAGCAGGCCGTGGCAGCGACAGCGGACCTGGGCCTCGATGCCCTGGCGGTCGGGGACACCCTGCTGCTCGCCGACCACGTGCCCGACGCCCGTGCCACGGCCCCCCGTACGAGGTGAGGCGGATGAACCCCATCGACCTGGACCACCTCCTGACCGTGCTCGGCGCCGCCGCGTGGGGCACGGACGAGTAGTCCCGTGCCCGCGTTGCCGGCGCCCTCGCGCTCACGGTGTACGACGGCCACACCCGCGACCAGGGCACGCCCTACCTGGAACACCCGCTCGCCATCATCACGCTCTTCGCGACTGAGATTAGGGTCAGCCAGGTCGAGACCCTTCTCGTCGCCCTCCTTCACGACGCCCTGGAGGTGGTCCCCGAGTCGGAGGCGCTACTCGTCCAGCATCTCGGCGGCCGGTTCGCCGACCGCCTGCGTGGGATGACGGCCGACCACCGCCTGGAACAGCGCCCCAAGGGTGCCGGCGACGCAACCCGCTGGCGTTTCAAGCAGGCCGCGCTCCCGCCCGAGGAGCTCCTCGTCCGGCTCGCCGACCGCCTCCACAACCTGCGCGATCTCGCGGCCTCGCTCGACGTCGACAGGCGCCGGTGGTTCCTCCAGAGCCTGCGGGACTTCTACCTCCCGCTCGCCGATGCCGCCCGCGGCCTCAGCCCCCATCTGGCGGCCATGCACGCGCTGCTCCACGCCGAGTACGTCCGCCACCAACAGGAGGTACGTCCGTGAAGCGGATCGTCTACTCGATGGAGCCGGTCGGTCGGACCGGCGGCCGGGTCTACCTACGGATGCTCCACGAGGCGACGGCCGACGACGTGGAATGGCGCACGGTCCCGGACCACAAGCGCACCTACCACGTCCGCCGCTGGCGCAAGCTCCGCCACCTCGCCCGCCTGGCCCCGACCGTCCGGGCTCTCGACGGCACCACCGGCACCTTCGTGTGGGACGACCTGAGCCTGCTGCTCTTCAAGCCCGAGATGCGGGCCCGCACGGTGTTCCTCCTGCCACCACTACGAGCCCCTGCAGCACGACTCCGCCCCGGTCGAGGCCATGCTCTGGGAGCGCCTGTTCCGCGTGCTGCCCCAGTGCGCCGCCGTGGTCTGCGTCGCCCCGTACTGGGCCGACTTCCTCCGGGCCCGAGGCGTGGACAACGTACGGGTGATCTACAACGCCTTCGACATGACGGGGGTCGAGCGGGCCCGCGCCTTCGACCGGACCGAGTGCCGCGCAGAGTTCGGTCTGTCGCCGGACGTGATCGGCGTGCACGCGGGCAAGGCCGTGCACTGAAAGGGAACCGAGGAGGTCTCGGCGGGCCCTGGCCGGCGCGCCCGGGCTACGGGTGGTCACCAGCGGCAGCAACACCATCGGCTTCGACGGTGCCCACTACGACGTCGACCGTGAGCAGTATCTGCGGCTGCTGTGCGCGTGCGACGTCGGCGTCTTCCTCCCTCAGCTGCGGGAGGGCTGGAGCCGCTGCGCGGCCGAGGCGCTGCTGCTCGGCCTGCCCTGCCTGGTCCGCCCGGTGGCCGGGCTGGGCGACCTCGCCGCGCTGACCGGCCACCCGGCCCCGGACCTCGGCCGCCTGTCGGCGCAGGTCCGGGAACGCGCGGCGGTGCGCCAGACCGAGGCCAAGGCCGCGTACGAGGCCCTGGCTCGGTTCGATCTGAACGACTTCGGCAACGCCTGGGCGACCTTCTCGCGAAGGTCGCCTGACCTACGGCTACGCCTGCGCGGCAGCCAGCTTCTTGGCCGCCGCGTCCAGACGGGCCAGCACGCGGTCCCGGCCGAGCAGCTCCATGGACTCGAACAGCGGGAGTCCGATCGTGCGACCGGTGACCGCGACCCGGACGGGCGCCTGGGCCTTGCCCAGCTTCAGCCCATGCTTCTCACCGACGGCGAGCAGAACGGCCTTCAGGCCGTCCGCCTTCCACTCCGCGACGGTGGCCAGCTCGGCACGGGCGTCGGACAGGATGTCGCCGGCGCCCGCCTTCATCGCCTTGTTCCACGACGCCTCGTCCTCGACCGGCTCGTCGAGGAACAGGAAGTCCACGTAGCTGGTGATCTCCGACAGCAGGGCCAGTCGGGTCTGGGCCAGCGGGGCCGCCACCTCGAAGAGGTCCTTGTCGAACGCCTCCGGTGCCCACGGCGCGTACGGGGCGACGAGCCACGGCGCGCAGGCGTTGGCGAACTGCTCCGGCGAGAGAGCGCGGATGTAGTCGCCGTTGAACGCCGTCAGCTTCTTCACGTCGAAGAAGGCCGGCGCGGTGTTGACATCCTCGATCCGGAAGAGCCGCTCCAGCGACTCGTACGGCATGATCTCCCGGTCGTCGCCGGGACCCCAGCCCAGGAGCATGAGGTAGTTCACCATCGCCTCGGGCAGGAAGCCCTCGGCGAGGTAGTCCTCCAGCGCGACCTTGTCGCGGCGCTTGGACAGCTTCTGCCGCTTCTCGTTCACGATCACCGGCAGGTGCGCCCACACCGGCGGCTTGGCACCGAGCGCCTCCCACAGCAGCTGCTGCTTCGGCGTGTTCGACAGGTGCTCCTCGCCGCGGATGACCTGCGTGATGCCCTCGTCCAGGTCGTCGACGACGTTGGCGATCAGGAAGACCGGGGACCCGTCACCGCGAGCGATCACGAAGTCCTCGATCGCGCTGTTCGGGAACGCCGGCTCCCCGCGGATCAGGTCGACCACGACGGTCTCGCCCTCGTCCGGCGTCCGGAACCGCAGCGCCCGGCCCTCCTCGAAGGCCAGCCCCCGCTCCCGGCAGAACCCGTCGTACCCGAGGTGATCCGACCCCGTGCGCTCCTTCAGCTGCTCCCGGGTGCAGTCGCAGTAGTACGCCCGGCCGGCCGCGAAGAGCTGCTGAGCCGCTTTCCGGTGCCGGTCGGCGTTGTGCGACTGGAAGTACGGCCCCTCGAAAGCCGCGTCCTCGCCATGAATGCCGATCGCCGCGAGCGCGTTGATGATCCCGTCGATCCACTCCGGCTGGTTCCGGGCCGCGTCGGTGTCCTCGATCCGCAGGACGAACGTGCCGCCGGACTGTCGCGCCACCGCCCAGTTGTAGAGAGCGGACCGTGCACCACCGACATGGAACATGCCGGTCGGGGACGGGGCGAAACGAACGCGAACCGGGGCAGTAGACATGCGCTCCAGGGTACCGACGCAGGGCGGCCGCCCCGGACCACTCCGCCTACCCCCGCACCATCGTCTTTCCGGCCGTCCTCGCCTTCTACTCGTACGCCTCCTTCCACCGCTCCCGGTGCCGCCGGCGGCCTCCTTGCCCCAGGCCGTTCACCGCACCGAGCGACAGCAGCGAGGCCCCCTTTTCCACAGCCTGAGATAATCACGGTGGACGGAGATTCGTTCTCCGTGGCGAACCTCTCAGCTCAGAAACCCATCCTCCTCCTCTGATCGACCCGCCGGTTTCACGCCTCTTTCGCGTGGATTGACACCCAGTCGGCGCGGCTGACTCTCGAGATCCGCCATTGGAAGGCCGCCCCCGCATCTCGCGGATCCCCAGATCCAAGCCATGCTCTGTCGAGTTCTCCACTCTGTGCTGTCGAAACCGTCACGCATCTTCATGGGGGAATTACTCGTGAGCGATGCGCTCGATGTTGTGCAGCTGGCTACGGGCGCGTCAGGCTGTCAAACGCTTCTTCGGTCTCGGTGGTGAGGAGAACGTGGAAGAGGAGCTCCGTCTGGTCGACGCCGCGCGGGCACGTCTGCTGGAGAGCCCGGAGGTCGAGCGGGACTCCGTGACGCAGCCGCTGCAGCAGCAGCTGCTGATCCAGCTGGCCGCGTTTCTGCAGAAGCACCCGGAGGCGGCGCCGGAGCTCCAGGCCCTGGTGAACCGGTCGGAGGAGTCCGGCGCCGGGGCGGGGACCCGGGTGACCGTGCACCACACCAAGGGCAGCCAGGTGCTCATCGCCGGCCACGACGTCAAGGCCGGCAATTTCACCTACCGGGCCCCCGAAGGACGAGAAGTGAGCGACCAGAGCACGCCCGACCCCGTACCACCGCTGGCACCACCAGCTCCTGCGGGCGCTGCAGAGCCTGCGGAGCACACGGGTATGAGCGTCGACGTGCACAGCGTCGACCGGTCGCAGATCATCATCGCGGGCCGTGATGTGAATCTGACCGGGACACCGCCGCTGCCCGTGGACGACATCCCCGAGGCCGAGCTCGATGTAGTGCGCCGCGCATGGGTGAGCATGGGACTCGGGGAAGGAGCCGTGACGACTGCAGCTGATGCCGTCAGCCTTCTCGCCTCGGACGGACCCGCGCTCGCGGTGATCGCCGGGCCGTCCGGTTACGGCAAGCGAACCGCTGGGATCCGGGCGCTGTGGGAGGTGTCCCAGGCCGAGCGGACCGGCGGCGGAGCGCCGCTGGCGCTCGCGGAGATCCGTCCTGACGGGGACAAGCCCGAAGCCCCGGACATCTCCTCGCTGCCGAAACAGCCCGGCACCGGCTACCTGTTGGACGCCGCCGCGGAGATCAATGGCTGGGAGAAGCCGACCAGGTCGCCGGGGCACTGGTGACCCACGCGGAGACGCTGCGCCGCGTCGGCTCGTACCTGGTCGTCATCGCCGATGAGCACGGATGGCCGGAGGAGCTGTCCGGGACCCTGGGCCGAGTCGTGGTCCGGGCAAAAGTCCGGCCCTCCGCCCACCGGGTTGCTGTGAAGCACCTCGAATACCTGTACCGGAAGCCGGAGCGGATCCGCTGGCTCAACACCGCGGTCAGCACCACTGGTTCAGGCTTGGTCGGCGGGGCCTCACATCTGCTCACCGAAGAGTCCACTCCCTCCGACGCCGCCCGGCTGGCGACCACGCTCGCCCGGACCGAGGACTCGGCCGACGTCGTCCCTTGTACGCGTCCGGCGGACGGAGCGCCTCGGCGATCGGGTACGGGAACGGGCTCGCGCTGACGTGCGTCAGGTACTGCTCGGCGGTGCGGACGGCGGCGACGGAGCGGGCAGGCACGCCCGCCCTCAACGTCTCGGTATATACACCTGGCTCACCCACCGAGGGGTCTGGACCACTTACCTAGGACAGCAGTCTTCATCACCGCTGCCTCGACAACTTCGTGAGCGGGTCTCCATAGGCCGCGGAGGTTCAGGCGAATCTTGTTTGAGAAGGGTTGGCCGCCGCTGCTGAATCCACGCCAAGTACCGTCCTCTCTGCGACCCCTTGGCCTCATGATGTTGATAAGTCGGTATGCCTCAAGGGCCTGCATGGCGTCATACACGTCGCGCGACAGCCCGAAAAGGCCGGCCCGCTCCTTCCATGAAATGGATCGATACTCCTCTTCGGAGGCCATCTGGAGGCACATCAAGAAAGCAGCGATCTCACTCTTCGTCAGCGCATGCACCCACCCCCTCGTGAAGAACTGAAAGGGAATGTTCAGAGTGTCTTCGTCGCCACGGGGGACGCGATACTCGACTGCGCCCGCCGATGAGCTACTGGCATCCTCCGACAGGAGCCGGAACCCTTCGTACCTATTCACCGACCTGAGCTTTCCCAGGTCGACAACATGATTCCGGGCCAGTAGACCGAGAGCCGATCGGAACTGGCGGAGTTTATTTCGCGTATAGGCCGATGCCTGGGCGGAACTCCCGCTGGATTTGGCAGAAACAGTCACGAGGTCCAACCAATTCACCGAATCAGGAGTGCGCCTACCGAGGGGAATCTGGTTGTCCCACGCCCGACCCGGGCGGGATTGACAGTGTGCGACAAATAGTGCAGTCAAATGAAACTGAAGCGCCACTCCTTGCGACACAATAAGGCGCGCCATGGGGGGAATTATGTGGGACGCAGGGCGCTTGCGTTCGTCTGCTTCGGGTCCGAATCCGAGCTGCGCAGGGACGGGAATCGGGGCCCAAAGGTCAACGTCCGGAATCTTAGGATTGCGAACATAAAGGGTTCGAATGCGAATCTCGTCGGGTGCGTGGCCGTTGGACCACAGCCTCTTCGTCGCAGCGAGAACCTCTGGGAGCCCCCGCTCCCGGACGAGGACTCTGAGCGTCTCGGCGCGCTTCCTGGCCCTCTGCTGATTCTGCGTCGTCCCCGTCAAAGTCGCCCCCTATCGCAGACGATGACGTCTTGGTCCGACCCATGTCGCTCCGCGCGGGCGCACGCGCGCGGATAGGTCGGACCAAGGCGTCATCGCTCTCCATGCCTGTCCTCCGATGGGCCGCTCAGAATGGTTCCCAGCGAGCACCGCCCGGTGCTCGGAGGCGAGGACGGCAGCGCCGCCAAGCATCCACCGCCCTCGCGCCCAACCACAGCGTTCTGGAGGAACACTGATGCCCACCCAGCCTACGCAACTCAGCGCTGACGCCGCAGCGTTCATCGGCGTTCTCGCGGTCGGTGTAGTGCTCATCATGAGTCGGTCGGTCGACGCCGAGGGGATGTCGGTTCTCGCATCGGCTCTCGGCGGCTTGTACGCCGTCTGGACTGGCCGTTCATCCCGCAACCGCAAGTAGGTCAGAGGGGGCCGGTCGGGGCGCGGCCTCGCTGTCGGAACCCCTGGACGACTGCCCGAAGGGCCCGTTCGGTGAGCGACGCGTGAGCGGATGCGCCGGCCTTGCCGAGGGGACGCGCCACCATGACGTGGTCTTTCTGGGTTCCGTTGATTGGAGGTTCGAGTCCCACAGGGCTTCGTGTCCGAGGGTCTTGCGTGAAGGTCTCGGGACAGATCGGCGTCGAAGGCACCGTCGTCGCCCATCGTCGAGCTCCGTTGCGGCCCCTTGCCCGTTGCGCGCTTGATCGCGCACCGCTCAAGTTGCCTGCTTTCGCCAGCGCGGTGACGGCCAGTGTCATGGGAGCAGCGAGCTGGTTGCGCTGAAAGGCGGTCAGGGTGTGCTCCGCAAGCGGAGCACACCCTCGTCCGTGCGCGCCCTCGTCCCGTGCGCGCACTCAAGACGCCACGCTTCGGTCAGGCGACCACGCTCGCCGTTACGTCGGACCTGGGTTCCTCCCGTAACTACCCAGGGTCGAGGGCGCAAAGTGCCGTCGGGCGCGCGTGATCGAAAACTGTTGTTCCTCCTATGGGGCGCAGTGGGCGGAAGCACTGAGGCACGCCCACCGGGAGCCGGACATGACGCTCGACAGGGATGTCGCCGGACTCGCACGCCGTATCCGACGCGAGTCCGGGGACGCCATCCCCTTCCGACAGGCACGGTTGACCGCCGCGCACGAGCTGGGCGGGCTGCCCGTCCACACCATGGCGCCCGCGGAGCGGATCCGGCTCCGCGTCCAGTACACCGGCGAGAGCAAAGCCGCCGCCCGATCAGCGATCAGCGATCAGCGATCAGCAGCGACACTCACGGACTGGGCCTGGATCACTGCTCGGACGACCAGCGCGCTTTCCGGGCTCTACTGGCGCTCGCGCTTTTCAACGGCAAGGTGTACACCGGTCCGACGGCGAGGTGGAACTACTCGGTTGTCGCCTCGTACGACCCGGTGATGTCGCCCCGCAGGGATCAGTTGGTGATGGTGGCGGAGCGCGCCCCGGAGAACGTGGCCACCCGGCTGCTGGCCACCGAGGGGGCCGGCTCACGCGGCGTCCCCCGGACTACGGCACGAGGCCACCTACACGTGTCATGGGCGGCGCTCCGTTTGTCTGCGCCATCTGCCCACCGGTGCACTGCTGACCATCACCGGTGACCCCGCCGGGTGCCGGCGCGGCAACAGGCGCAGTCACGTGCCCCGGCGCCCCTATCTCACGTTGGACAACGATCCCACCGCGCACGAGCGCCGCGCACTGGCAGCGGTCCCCCCGATCTCGGGGGAAGCGACCACTCTGCTGGCAGGTCTGGTTTCCCGTTACAACCTGGTTGACCGGCGTGGCCACTGGGCGACCAGTCTGTCCTGGGACCCTCTGGAGCGCCCCGGAGTCGAACGCCGGAAGGAACCGGAAGTGGTCCGGCACGGTACCGTACGTCGGCTCTGGGGGGGGCGAGGACTCATGGGAGTTCCGCTGGACTGGAGTCCTCCGCTTCGTGTTGCCGAAGGATTCTCGCCATCGTCTGGAGTTGTGGAAGGCCGTCCTCGAACACCGACGTCAGCGATGGCAGGTGACGGAGCGCCGCCGCAAGATGGGCAGGTTCGGCTCGACGGGCCAACCGGATCTTGCTGCTGAAGCGGAGCGAGGCGGCGGTCACCGATCAGCTCAGCGAGGGCGATTACGGAACTGAGGGCCGGGAACGAGGCTGACGCCGCGGCCCTGTCGCACGAGCTATGTGCCGGTCTGCAGACAGCGCGCACCCTTAGCGACCAGCCTGGCACTTCTGCCACCCCGCCGTGGGGTCGGCTGAGGTTCACAAAACAGCAGACCGCCCGGTGTCGATCACGACCGGACCTCGTTCGGGACGAAGTGGTCGTGGGTTCCCGTGCCACCCCGACAGCGAAGCGCCAGGCCAGGGAGTCGCACTGGCCCTCAGGCCCAAGCCGTCGCGTCGTACACGCCGTCGCAGTGGGAGTCGATGGCACCAGGGACGCGCAGGGCCTCCAGACTCTCCGGCGCGTCGGGGTTGAGGAGCGCGATGAGCTTGGTGGAGGCCCACCAACCCACGGGGCGGCTTTCCCCGGACTCGGAGTCGGTCGTACCGACGTCGATGCCGATCGTGCCCCGCTCGGGCAACGCGAGGTAGAGGCGGACCACCCCTCGGTCCCGCGTGTCGAAGCCGACAAGGCGGTAGAGGTCCGGGGCGACGGTGGCAGCGGGGTCGTGCCAGTACGGGTCGCCGACGAGGTCGGCCACCACGTAGTCCAGGGCGTCGTCCGAGGTGACCTCCACGTCGACGGGAAGGACAGCGGCCGCCGTCAGCGTGTCGAGGTCCAGTACGCCCGCCTCGGTGCTGTCGGTCGCCCAGCGGGCCGCGTCGCGCAGCGCTCCCACGTACCACCAGGAGCCGAGCGACGCCGGCGCGGCTCCTGGGCGGTGGGGCAGTTCGATCAGTACGGTCCTGGGCGTGTCGTCTTCCAGCCGGACGCGGATGAGACCGGAGGAAGGCAGGAAGGCGCGAAGGCGCCAGGCTGTGCCGGGGATCGGCGCGGCGATGAACCGACGCAGCGCCAGCAGAACCGCTTCCGCGTCGCGCTCCATGGCCTCGTGTCCCCTTCCGGGCAGGCGGCGTGGACGCCGCGTGGATCAGAGCTGGTTGACCCAGTCCGGGCAGAGGGTCTGCCCACGGCAGAACGCGGTGACCGTACCGATGGGGCGACCGTCCGGCGTGTCCTGACCATGGGGCCCCCGTTCACCGCGCTCGGCGGCGCTGGTGATGGTCATCCGCACGGTTCCCCCGCTTGTGATGACGCCGTCGTACTCGGCACGGCTTCCTCGGACACGGTCGGCCTTGCCGTTGTACGGCGCGTTGATCGCCTTCTGCGTGCACATGTTGTGCTTCGAGCAGGTGTGCTTGAGGCCGAAGTCGTTGGTCCCCCTGCGCGTGGGGATGTCGTAGCGGTCCCAGTCCAAGGCCGACCAGTAGATGTGGTGCCACGGGATGCTGGGGTCTGCCTCGGACGGCAGGGCAGTAGTCGGGGTGCTGTCCGGCGGAAGCGGGACCTGCTCCGCGAGCGCCTGCTCGGTGCCGTAACGCGCCACGTACTCGTCGTTGGACATGACCTCGGCGTCGGCCGGAGTCTGCCCTCCATCGGCACGGGCCTGGACCGCCTGCACGCCGGTCCCCGCGCCGAGAAGGGCGATCGCAGCGGCGGCAGGAAGCACTACGAGCGATACGCTCGTCAAGCGCATGGGGGCGCCCTCTCGTCGATGATGTGCCGAGCTACTGCAAGAGACAACCAGGTGGGAGCCCTTCCATCCGGCAACCTCCACGGGAGTCGACCCGGATGGGGTAGCTACTGACGGGCACCCTGAAGGCGGTCGAGGCCGGGGCCGCGCCGCCTTCCTCGCGATCCCCGCCATCGGGCGTTCGTCGTCCAGGAGTCCTGGGTCTCATTCGACCCGGCCTTTGGGCGTCGAGCCGGTGGCGAGGACGGCGGCGGCGCCCGCCGAGGTCGCCAGCATCAGGAACAGGGGCGGGTAGCCGCCGAAGGTCGGTGCGAGGGCGGCCGCCGCGAAGGGGGCCAGGGCGGAGGCGGTCATGGCCGGGGCGCCGAGGAGGCCGGAGAGGCGGCCGTAGTGGCGGGCGCCCCAGCGGTCGGTGACGGCGGTGGCCTGGAGGAGGGTGAGGTTGCCCCGGACCATGCCGGCGGCGACCGAGACGGCGATCAGCAGGCCGTACGGGCCGGGTGTGACGGCCAGGGCGGCGGTGGTCAGGCTGCCGAGGGCGATGAGGACGACCGTGCGCGTGGTCGTGCCGGTGCGGCGGGCCAGTGAGGCGTAAAGGGTGCGGCCGAGGGTCTGGCCGGCGCCGCCGAGGCCGAGGACCCAGGCGGCCTGGGCGGTGGTGTAGCCGCGTTCGACGAGGAGCGGGACGAGGGTGACGACCGCCGCGTACGTCGCGAACGCGGAGAGGGTGAGGGCGAGTCCGAGGAGGAGGAAGGGGCGGCTGCGGATGATCGCGCGGGGGGTGTGGCCGGTGGCGGTCGGTGCGGGTGGGGCCGGTGGCCAGGGGGCGCGGAGGGCGAGGGCGTGGGCCGGGATCGTGAGGGCCGCCAGGATCGTGGCGAGGACGAGGTAGGCCGTCCGCCAGGTGAAGTGGTCCGCGAGGACGGCCGCGAGCGGGGCGAAGACGGTGGAGGCCAGGCCTCCGGCGAGGGTGACGATCGTGAGGGCGCGGACGTGGTCGGGGGCGTACCAGCGGGTGAGTGCGGCGAACGCGGGCTGGTAGAAGGTGGCGGACATGGAGAGTCCGGCCAGGACCCAACCGGCGGAGAACACGGCCGGGTTCGGGGCGAGGGCGATCACGACCAGGGCCACGGCTCCGGTCACCGAGCCCGCCGTCATGATCGTGCGGGGGCCGTGCCGGTCGATGATCCGGCCGACCCTGATGCCCGCGATGCCCGAGACGACCAGGGCGAGCGAGAACGCCGCCATGGTCGTCGTGGCGGACCAGCCGGTCGCCGCCGTGATCTGCGGGTTCAGGACCGGGAAGGCGTAGTAGACGATCCCCCAGCCGGTGATCTGGGTGACGCAGAGAGCGGGCAGGACGGCACCGGGCCGGGACCGGTCCTCGGGGGCGGTCCCGGCCTCGCGCGCGCCGGCGTCGGTGTCGGCTTCGGCGTCAGCGGCGGCGGTTTCGGCTTCGGCTTCGGCTTCGGTGTCGGCTTCGGCTTCGGCTTCGGTGTCGGTCACGAGCCGCAGCAGCCGCCGGTGGACTGCTCGGTGACGAGGGGCAGCGCGGACGGGGCACCGAGCTGGACGAGCTGGGGCGCCGGCGGTGCGCAGCAGCCGCCGCCGGCATCGCTGGATGCGGCTTCGGGGGCGTCGTACAGGCCCGAGCCGCCGCAGACCCCGGTCTCGGGGAGGGTGAGTTCGACGCGGTCGGCGGAGTCGAGGTCGCCGGCGAGGGCGGCGGCGACGGAGCGGACCTGCTCGTAGCCGGTGAGGGCGAGGAAGGTCGGGGCGCGGCCGTAGGACTTCATGCCGACCAGGTACACGCCCTGTTCGGGGTGGGAGAGCTCGCGGTGGCCGTGGGGGTAGACGGTGCCGCAGGAGTGCTGGTTGGGGTCGATGAGCGGGGCGAGGGCGGTGGGGGCCTGGAGGCGGTCGTCGAGGCCGAGGCGGAGTTCGCCGAGGAAGGAGTGGTCGGGGCGGAGGCCGGTGAGGACGATCAGCTCGTCGACCGGGTCGAGGCGGCGGCCGTCCTCCGCGATCAGGATCAGGCGGGCGTCGCCGTCGCGCTCGATCGCCTGCGTACGGAAACCGGTGACCGCGTCGGCGTGGCCTTCGTCGACGGCGGCCTTGGCGGCGAGGCCCAGGGCGCCGCGGGCGGGGAGCTGGTCGGCGCTGCCGCCGCCGAAGGTGGCGCCGGACAGGCCCCGGCGGAGGATCCAGAGCGCCTTCGTGCCCTCCTCGTCGCGGGCGAGGGAGGCGAGGGAGGCGAGCGCGGTGAAGGCGGAGGCGCCGGAGCCGATGACGGCGGTGCGCCTGCCCGCGTACCGGGCGCGGACGGCGGGGTCGTCGAGGTCGGGCACGCGGTACGCGATCCGGTCGGCGGCCGCGCGTTCGCCGAGCGCCGGGAGTCCGTCGGCGCCGGCGGGGCTCGGGACCGCCCAGGTGCCGGAGGCGTCGACGACGGCGCGGGCGGGGATCCGCTCCTCGCGTCCGTCGGCGTACGTGACGTACACGGTGAACGGCTGGGCGTCGCGGTCCGCGTCGACGATCCGGTCGCGCCCGGCGCGGGAGACGCCGGTGACGCGGGCGCCGGTGCGGACTCGGTCGCCGAGGGCGTCGGCGAGGGGCTGGAGGTAGCCGTCCGCCCAGTCGCCGCCGGTGGGGTAGGTCTTCGCGTCGGGCTTGGTCCAGCCGGTGGGGGCGAGGAGCTTCTCGGCGGCGGGGTCGGTGAGCTCGCCCCAGGTGGAGAACAGCCGGACGTGCGACCACTCGCGTACCGCCGCGGCTGCCGTGGGTCCGGCCTCCAGGACCAGCGGCACGATGCCGCGCTCGACGAGGTGGGCGGCGGCGGCCAGGCCGGTGGGACCGGCTCCGATGACCACGACGGGCAGCTGCTCAGTGGCGGCGTTCATGACGGGGGTCCCCTTATGTTTCGACGTCCGTCGATCTCTTGCGCTCCCAGCATGCACGGGATATCGATGGACGTCAACATAGATGTCTGTCGAATTGAGTGATGGTCGCGGACCGCGCCTATACGGCCACCCCTCGGTACGCCCGGCCGAGGAGGGTTTCCGGGCTCGATACCGCGCCCCGGACCCGTTCGCGGGGCAGCGGGTCGTGGTGGTCGGCGCGGGGAATTCGGCGGTGCAGGTAGCGGGTGAGCCTGGTGAGCCGGGCGCCTCGTGCGTCGGCTGCCTCAGCGGCCGCTCGGGCGGGGCCCGCGCTTCTGGCTCACGGTCACCGGCGCGAATGCGGACGCGGCGCCGCTCGGTCGCATCCAGCGGCGTCCGGCGACGATGGCGGTCGTCGGCGACGGCCGCCGCTACCGGGCCGGTCGCCCTCGCCGCCGGCCGGCCGGACCGGCGGCCCACGTTCGCCGGTCTCGACGGCTCGACCGTGACGTGGGCCGACGGCACGCGGGAAGAGGTGGACACGATTCGTCCTGGACACCGGCTACCTGCCCGGCACCGGCACCGGGACAGCGCTTCGCTCGCCCGGCCCGCCTGGCCCCAGGTGGGGCTGGAGTGGCAGCGCGGCCGGGCGCGCCGCCCGACGCCCGACGCCCGACCCTGGCCCTAGCCCTGCCCCTGCGCCTGCGCCTGCGCCTGCGCCTGCGCCGACAGCGAGCCCCTGGGCACTTGTTTAGACGTGTGTCAACATAGGCGTATGTCGAACGTGAAGGCGCTCCCGCTGCTCCAGCCCGCCGTCGAGCCGTGCTGCCCGCCGCTCACGGAACGCCCGCTGACGGCCGAGGAGGCGGAGCGGACCGCGCTCATGTTCAAGGCTCTGGGCGATCCGGTGCGGCTGCGGCTGTTCTCCTCCGTGGCCTCACACGAGGGCGGCGAGGCGTGCGTCTGCGACATCTCCGACGTGGGTGTTTCCCAGCCCACCGTCTCCCACCACCTGAAGAAGCTGAAGGAGGCCGGGCTGCTCACCTCCGAGCGGCGCGGGACCTGGGTGTACTACCGGGTGGAGCCGGGCGTCCTCGCGGCGATGGGGCAGTTGCTGAGCCCTACGGCGGCCACGGCCTGAGTGAAGCCCACTCCCTTGTCAGTGGCCGGTCGCATGACGGCGGTATGGCCGTCGATGTCGACTCGACCATGCACCCGTGGGCACGGGAAGGGGCCCGAGCCCTCTGGCAGAGCGGTCACTTCCGGCGGGCGGTCACCGCGGCCGCGCGCAAGGTGAACGCCGAGACCCGGAACAAGCCGGGACGGCGGGATGCCGGCGAGACGGCTCTCTTCGTGAACACCTTCTCCAGGGACGCCCCCAAGCCCGGGCAGCCAGCCCCGCCTTCGCCTGATGCCGGACGACGGCAGCGAGACCTTCAAGAGCATCCATCACGCCGGATGGACTCCGCCGTCGTCGGACGGTGTGCGCGAAAGGGGCGTCGGCCGGTGCGGCCGACGCCCGTTCACGGTCGCGGGCGGGGTGGCTCCGGCCGTCAGGACAGCCCGTTCACGAACCGCGCCAGGCGTTCGAGCGCCTCGTCGAGTTGCTCGGGTGGGACCGTGTACGAGATGCGGACGTGGTCCGGGGCGGCGAAGTCGGCGCCGGGGACGACCGCCACCTGGGCTTCGGCCAGGAGGAGTTCGGCGAAGTCGGCGGCCGAGGTGATGGTGCGGCCGGCGCGGGTCTTCCCGTACAGGCCGGAGACGTCGGCGAGGAGGAAGAAGGCGCCTTCGGGGTTGCCGTCGACCCGCAGGCCGGGGATGTCGGCGATCGCCTTGACGGTCGCGAGGCGGCGGGTGTCGAGCGCGGAGCGGCGGCGCTCCAGTTCGGCGCCGAGGTCGGCGGTCAGCGCGCCGAGGGCGGCCCGCTGGGCGATGGAGGACGGCGCGGAGGCGGTGTGGCTCTGCAGGGCCGTGACGGTGGAGGCCAGTTCGGCCGGGGCGGCGAGCCAGCCGATGCGCCAGCCGGTCATGGCGAAGGTCTTGGAGACGCCGCCGATCGTGACGGTGCGGGCGGCGATCCCGGCGCCCAGCGCCGCCACGGAGGCGAAGCGCGCGTCACCGAAGACCCAGTGGTCGCAGATCTCGTCGCTGATGACGACGAGGTCGCGCTCGACGGCCACTTCGGCCAGGGCGGCCAGTTCGTGGCGGCTATAGACGACGCCGGACGGGTTGGCGGGGCTGTTGAGGAGCAGGATCCTCGTGCGGTCGGTGATCGCCTCCCGTACCTGCTCGGGTGTGACCTTCAGGCCGGCGCCGGGAGCGGGGCGGACGGGGACCAGGGTTCCGCCGGCCAGGGCGATGAGGTGGGGGTAGCTGACCCAGTACGGGGCGGGGACGAGCACCTCGTCGCCCGGGTCGAGCAGGGCCGTGAAGGCGTGGTGCAGGGCCTGCTTGGCGCCCGCCGTCACGACGACCTGTGCGGCCTCGTACGTCGTGCCGTGGCGGTTGAGGTGTGCGGATATCGCCGTACGCAGGGCGGGGACGCCGGCCGCCGGGGTGTAGCGGGTGAAGTCCTCGGCGATGGCCTGCTCCGCCGCGTGGGCGGCGGGTCCGACGGTCGGGAACGCCGGTTCGCCGCTGGTCAGGTTGACGACGTCGACGCCCTCGGCGACGAGGGCCTTGGCCTGGGCGTCGAGCGCGGCGGTGGCCGAGGGCGGGACGGCGGCGGCGCGCGCGGCGGGGCGGAGCGGGTTCACGGGGTTCCTCACGGGTCAGAGGCGGACGGCGAAGTGGGTGAGCGCGGCTTCGTGGCCCCGGCGGAGGGCCGCGGCGCGGGCACCGCGGTCGACGATCTCCACGCAGCCGTCGCAGAACCGCACGTCGGCGGCGCGCGCGGACCGTCGGGTGCTGCGGAGCCGGCGGAGCGAGGCGAGGAGGGACGGCATGACACGACCTCGATTCATAGATGCTTATCTATGAGAAGAGTGTGGCGCGATCCATAGACGACTGTCAATGGGTTGGTCGAGGGCGGCCCGGAAGGCGGGCAACCCTGGACGCGGCGCGCCGCCATCGGCCACATTGGGCCGCATGATCGAGCCCTTGACCACCGAACCCCCGTCCGGATCCTGCTGCTCCGCCCCCATGACGCCGGATCAGGCGGAGGAGCTGTCGGCCGCGTTCAAGGCACTGGCGGACCCGGTGCGCCTGCGGATCGCCAGCATCGTGGCCTGCTGCCCGGCGGGCGAGGTCTGCATGGGCGAGATCGCCGCCGAGTTCGACCTGACCGGCCCGACCATCAGCCACCACCTGCGCAAGCTGCGCGAGGCCGGCATCCTCGCCTCGGAACGGCGCGCGAACGAGGTCTACTACTTCGTCCGCCCGGACCGGATCGAGCACCTGATCGGCCCGCTCGCGGGGATGCGGAGCGCAGCCTGCTCGCCTTCGCGCTGCTGAACACACGCGGAAACGGCTGCGGCCCGCCCCCGAAGCCAGGGGGGCGGGCCGTTGCCGTCTTACGTGGTGCTGGTGCTGGTGCTGATGCTGATGCTGGTGATCGTGGTGCGGTTCGCGGTGCCGGGCGTCGGCCCGTGGGGACTCAGAGCCAGATCGGGGCCGAGTAGCCCAGGACGATCGCGCCGGTGAAGAGGATGCCGACGACCAGGGTGACGACGCGCCAGCGGGCGATGAGCAGCATGCCGCTGATGGCGCCGATGCTGGTGCCCGCGCCGGTCACGAGGAAGGCGAGCGCGGCGCCGGGGCCCATCCCGCCCTGCATCAGGGTGGCGACGAGCGGGAGCGAGCCGTCGGAGTTCAGGTAGACCGGGACGCCGATGAGGGCGGCGATCGGGACGGAGAAGATGTTGCCGTCGCCGAGGAACTCGGTGAGGAAGCTGGTCGGGATCGAGTTGATGAGCAGGAAGCCGAGGGTCGCGAAGCCCAGGAAGTAGAGGGCGAGACGCTTGGCGTTGACCTTCAGCTCCTCGCCGAACTCCTTCAGCTTCAGACGCTCCGCGACACCGGCCGGGGCGGGCGCGGGGGCCGGCTCCGGGGCGACGGGGCGGGTGAGCAGGGCCGTACGGGCGAGACCACCGCCACCGGCGAGACCACCGCCACTGACGAGACCACCACCACCGGCGGGAACACCGCCGCCGGCCGAGACGCCGCCACCGCCGAAGCCCTCGGTCTCGCCCTCGTCGCCGCAGCAGCTCTCGGACGCCTTCTCCTCCGCCTGGTTGGCACTGAGGCGCGCCTGGCCCGCCAGCCAGCCGGTCTTCTCGATGAGCCAGGTGACGAAACCGGCGAAGACGCCGAGGATCATCGCGGCCACGAAGAAGGTGGTCGCGAAGTCGAAGCCGAAGAGGCCGGTGGAGTACACGTACTCCTCGGGGCTGGTCAGCGGCGAGGACACCATGAAGGTGACGACCGGGGCCCACGGCACGCTGGCGGCGAGCGCCCCGAGGACCACCGCGGTCGTGCCGCAGGAACAGAACGGGGTGAGGGTCGCCAGGACGATCGCACCGAGCACCGCGACCGCGGTCTTGCGGCGCATCCAGGCCGACAGGCGCTCCGCCCCGATGTAGACGGGGATGGCCGAGGCCAGGACCACGCTGATGAGCAGGAACGGCCAGTTGGCGGCGAGGGAGTGGCCGACGTCCTGGGCGGTGCGCCACAGGACGTCGAGGACGGTGTCGATCACGGGGGGCTCCAGCAATTCATAGACGGCTGTCGATGGGTCAGACTCTGCCGGAACCCATAGATGACTGTCAATGGATCGCGGGAACAATTCATAGATGGCCATCGTTGAATCCGGTATGCCCACGTCGATCTCGGAGCTGTGCTGCTCCCCCGTGCTCGCCGGCCCGCTCACCCCCGAGGCCGCCGACGACCTCGCGACCGCCCTGAAGGTCGTCGCGGACGCCACCCGCCTGCGCCTGCTCGGCCTGATCCGCTCCCAGCCCACCGGCGAGGCGTGCACCTGCGACCTCACCGAACCCCTGGGCCTCACCCAGCCGACCGTCACCCACCACCTGCGGGTGCTGTACGAGGCCGGGTTCCTGGAGCGCGAGAAGCGCGGGCGCCAGACCTACTACCGGATCGCCCCGGAGAGCATGAGCGTGCTCTGCCAGGCGCTGGACCCGTCGCCCCAGCTCCTCACGGCGAGCTGACCAGGCACGACAACTCCCTCTCACCAAGGGCCGGTTCACCCCCGCGTCACGCGCGGAGGACCGGCCCTTCGGCGTCTCCAGGCAGGTGGATGCCGGACGCGTTTCCTGCCACCTGCGGTCCCTTCCACACCCTGGGTGAGCTCGGACAGACTCATGAACACCGGAAGGGCGACAAGCCCCCGGGACACCGGGAACGGCCGCCGAGGCCGCCGGCCGCCGAAAAGCCACCGCCATCGCCCAGGGGAGAGCCATGTCTGCTTCGCGTACCTCGATGCGTCTTGCCACCGCCGCGCTCGTCGCCGTGATCGGACTCGGTGCCACCTCGACCCTGGGCGCGACCGCCCTCCCCGCCCTCGCCGGGGCCGGCTGGGACACCGCACCCACCACGCCCACCGACTCCACGGACGGTGCCGGCTGGGACGTGGCCCCCGTCGTCCTCGCCTCCTCCCTCGACGGCGCGGGCTGGGACGTGGCTCCCGCGACGACCGAGGGCTCGACCGACGGCTCGACCGACGGCTCGACCGACGGCGCCGGCTGGGACGTGGCCCCCGCGACGGCCGGCTCCACGGACGGTGCCGGCTGGGACTCGGCCCCCACCGACCCCTCCACCGACGGCGCCGGCTGGGACTGACCAGCCCCCTGCCCTTCCCGCCGGGCACCCCACCCCGCACCCCGCGCACCGCCGACCCCACGAGGAGAGCACCCATGAGCACCACCTGCTGCAGCACCACCGCCGAGGAGCCCGCCCCGGTCCTCCCGGTCGTCGAGACCGCCTCCACCGGCTGCTGCGACGCCCCGGCCTCCGAGCCCGAGCCCGCCGAGGCGTCCGGCTGCTGCGGCCCCGCCGAGCCCGAGCCCGTCGCGGCGTCCGGCTGCTGCGGACCGCAGGAGGAGCAGGCCGACCCCGCCCAGGTGCGGACCGGACTCTCCCTGGACGACGCGGTCGCGGCCCTCGGCGGCGGCATCCCGCAGGCCACCGACCCCACCCCGTACACGCAGACGGACTGGCTGCGGGCGACCGAGGAGAGCCTGAAGGGCGCCAAGCCCTGGCACACCGTCGCCGACCGCGGCGAGGGCGACATCGCCTTCCTCCCCGGGTACGCCTTCGACGTCGACCCGATCGTGGACGCCGACCCCCGTACGCTCCTGGGCTGGCAGCCGAAGGACGGCACCGCCGCGTGCTGCTCGGCCACCACCTCCTGCTGCGAGTCCGCCACCGACACCGTCGAGGCCCTCGGCGCCGACGCGTTCTTCCCGGCCCTGCTGCTCGGCTCGCCGCTCGGCTACCGCTCCGAGGCGAACGCCTCCGTCGAGGACCCGCTGCTCGTCGCCGACCTCGTCGACCGCATCGTCCCGGCCGCGATCGAGGCCGGGTTCCGCTCGATCACCGCACCCTGGCTGCACGACAGCGCGTACAGCGACACCCTCGCCCTGGCGCTCCAGGCGTACGGCGGCGACCTCGCCTTCCACGGCGAGAACAACCTGCTCGACCTCCAGCACGACAGCTACGACGCCTACCTGGCCTCGCTGCCCGCCAGGAAGCGGCGCCGCGTGAAGGAGGACCGCGACCGCGCGGACAACTCCGGCACCCGCATCGAGCGCAAGGACCGCGAGGAGCTGCGCCCGCTGATCGGCCGGATCACCGAGCTCGTCACGCACAACCGCCAGAAGTACGAGGGCGGCGAGGACGAGGTCCACATCGGCGCCCTGCTGACGGCGCTGGTCGAGGGCGGCGCCGACATCCGCGCGTACCTGGTCCACAAGGGCGACGCGGTGGTCGCCGCCTCGGTGACGGTCAGGCAGGGGAAGCGGCTGTTCGTGAAGTGGGCGGGCTTCGACTACGAGGCGCTGGGCGAGCGCAGCGGCGTCTACTTCGAGATCGCGCTCGACCGCCCGCTGCGCGACGCCTACGCCGAGGGGATCACCGCGATCGAGGCGGGCCCGGGCGCGGACGAGGCGAAGCGGCTGCGCGGCTTCCGCCCGGGGCGGATCCGCTCCGTGGTCCTGGTCGCCGACGCCGCGCTCCGCCCGAAGGTCGCCGAGCTGCACGCCGCCTACGGCCGGGCCCGCCGCGAGACGCTCGGCTCGACCGCCGAGGAAGCGGCGCCGACCACGGCGATCGGCCGTCTGAGGGCGAAGCTGCTCGGCAGCACGGCCTACGAGCCGATCAAGCCCCTGCAGCCCGAGGGCGGCTGCTGCGGCTGAGCCGCGGACCGGGCCCTCTCCCCTTCTTCATCACCACTCCATACCGCCCCCGTAGAGCCGGTCCGGTGCCTCGCGCACCGGGCCGGCCGGGCGTGTTCCCGGCAGAGGCGCCGCCGAAGGGCCGGTCAGTCCGTCCAGCCGGCCTTGGCCGCGAGGACCCCGGCCTCGAAGCGGCTGCGGGCGCCGAGCCGTGCCATCAGCTCGGACATGATCCGGCGCTCCGTGCGCAGGCCGATGCCGAGCTTCTTCGCGGCGATCTCATCGGTGGCGCCCTGCGTGAGCTGGCGCAGCAGTTCCCGCTCCTGTGCGGTCAGGCCGGCCGCGTCCCGGTCACGGACGCTGCCGAGGGGTGCCGCGCGCTCCCAGACCTGATCGAACAGGGAGACGAGGGCGGTCATGACGCCGGGGCCGGTCAGCTGCACGGCGCCCTTCTTGGTGTTGTCCGGGTCGACGGGCAGCAGGGCGACCTCGCGGTCGAAGAGGACCATCCGCAGCGGGAGGGCCGGGACGGTGCGCACCTCGCCGCCGTTGTCGTGCAGCCAGTGCGCGTAATCGACGGTGGGCGTGTCGTTGCGGACGCTGTCCAGGTAGGCGGTCAGGACGCGCACCCCGCGCCGCATCAGCTGCTCGTCGAGGGGGCGGCTCGCCTCCAGGCTGGCCGCGGACTGCGCGCCGCCGGGCATGAAGGACAGGCACTCGTGGGTGCTGCGGTGGGCCAGCTCTTCGAGCCGGGCCTGGATGGCGTCGATCCCCTGGAGGTACTCCACGCCGTGCCGTTCACCGGTGCGCAGCTCGGCGTACTCGGCGAGCAGGGTGCTGATGGCGGCCTGCGACTCGGCGAACTGCTGCTGTTGCGCGAGGAGTTCCGCCTGCTGTCGCTGGAGCAGGAGCTGGAAGCCCAGGTTGGGGCTGACGGGTCGGACACCGCCGGGGGCCTGGAGGGAGCGGCGCAGCAGGTTGAGCTCCGCGAGCCGGTCCAGGGCCGCGCGTATCTCCGGCTCGGGGCGGCCCAGATGGCCGGCGAGCTCCGCGACGCCCCAGTCCTGGTGCGTGAGCATCAGGCGGTAGACCGTCTCGGCGTCCGCATCCAGTCCCAAACTCGCCAGCACAGCGACCCCCCGGCCACGTCTCAAGATGCGAGACATTCTCGTCAGTCCATCGGCGAGCGCCGATCTTTGCAGCTCAGGTCGGCCGCAGACAAGACGTCTTCACCTTTCGACCAGACCCCCGAGGCACCGGTCCCGGCCACCCCGTGCGGCCGGAATTACCCCTCACAGGCAGGTCGTTGCCGGACGCAGTTCATGCCAGCCGATATCCCTTCCGCCGCCGCCGGGGCCTCAGCAGACTTGTGGTCACAAAGGTTCGGCAGGCCGGCACGACGGAATCCGCACCTCACTTCACGCCCCTTTTCGCGGGGCATTCCATCCACCACACACGGAGGACAGCCATGTCCGCTGCGCGGAGTCTGCTGCGCCTGGCCAACAGGGCCGCCGCCGTCGCCCTGGGCTTCTCGCCCGCCGGCGGGCACGGCTGCGGCCCCAAGTGCCGCCACGCCGAGCTGTACGGCGAGATCGCTCCGGCCGAGGCCGACCAGCACGTGTGGTCCGTACCTGGGCTCGCCGCCCGGCCGGGAGGCCCCATGCTCATGGCCACCGCCACCCTCGTCGCCACCGACGCCGCCGCGCACCGGACCCTGAAGGCGGCGGCGGTGACGGACATCGTCTGGGCGTCCGCAAGGGGTGAGGACGACCTTGAGCATGTCCACGCCAGTTCCACTCCGGGTCGAATCGAGCTGACCTTCTTCCATCGGACGCGCAACCCCGCCGAGGCGATTTCCGCCGCGTGGGAAATCTGCGTGCGGGCACTGAATTCCAGCCCCTCTCTGGCCCATTGGCGGATCATCACCGCCCCCCGACTTCCCGACGCCCTCCCCGGCTCGGGCCCCCTTCCCGCGTGATCCAGATCACACACCCCTGCGAGGAGTACCACCCATGAGCGGCATCAACGACCCCCGTCTCAAGGCCGAAGAGCTCACCGTCGAGCCGCTGGCCGCCATCGACCACGACGTGAAGGTGCTCGGCTCGAAGAGCTACACCAACCGGCAGATCGCCGTCGCTGCCCTCGCCGCCCTGTCCGGCAAGGAAGGCGTGATCGACGGGGCGCTCATCTCCGACGACACCGTCTACTTCACCCGGGCCGTCGAGTCCTTCGGGCACGTCACCGCCGAGATCGACCACGCGGCCCACCGGATCGCCTTCACCCCCACGGGCAAGCCGATGACGGCCCCGCGGGAGGAGATCTTCGTCGGCGGCGCCGGCACCCCGCTGCGCTTCCTCATCTCCATGGCGGGCCTCGCCGAGGGCACCACCACCCTCACCGGCAACGCCCGCATGCAGGAGCGTCCGTTCGGCGACCTGCTCGCCGCCCTCCCGGGCCTCGGCGTCGAGGCGGTCGCGGTGCGCGGCAACGGCTCCCCGCCGATCCGCGTCACCGGCGGCAACTTCACCGGCGGGAAGACGAAGATCTCCGGCGCCGTCTCCAGCCAGTACACCTCCTCGCTCCTCATCAGCTCCGTGCTCGCGAAGCAGGACACCGAGATCGAGATCGTCGACGGGCTGGTCTCCAAGCCGTACGTCGAGATGACCCTCGCCACGCTCGCCGAGCACGGCATCACCGTCGAGCGCGACGGCTACCGCTGGTTCAAGGTGCCCGCCGGCCAGTCCTTCAAGGGCGGCCACGCCGTCGTCGAGCCGGACGCCTCGGGCCTGTCGTACTTCATCGCCGCCGCCGCGATCCTCGGCGGCCGGGTCACCGTCCCGGGCATCGGCTCCACCTCCCACCAGGGCGACGTCGGCCTGGTCGAGGTCCTCGGCCGGATGGGCGCGCACACCGAGGTCACCGAGAACTCGGTCACCGTCGAGGGCGGGCGGCTGCGGGGCATCGAGGTCGACATGGACGCCATGCCCGACGTCGTCCCCTCGCTCGCCGCCGTCGCCGCCTTCGCCGAGGGCCCGACCCACATCACCAACATCGCCAGCCTCCGGGTCAAGGAGTGCGACCGCATCGCGGCCGTCACCACCGAGCTGCGCAAGATGGGCGTGAAGGTCGACGAGTACGACGACGCCATGACCGTCCACGGCGGCCCCTCGCACGGCGCGGTCATCGACACCTACGACGACCACCGCATCGCCATGACCTTCGCCGTCATGGGCCTGCGCACCCCCGGCGTCGTCATCAAGGACCCCGGCTGCGTCGCCAAGTCCTTCCCCGCCTTCTGGCAGACCCTGGACACCCTGCGATGACCGGGTCCACCGACACCCGTCCCGGCATCCTGCTCGTCCTCGACGGCTGGGGCCACGCCGAACCGGGGACCGGGAACGCCCTCGCGGTCGCGGAGACCCCCGTCCTGGACGGCATCCGCACCAAGTACCCCGCCACGCTCGTCGAGGCGTCCGGGGAGTACGTCGGCCTGCTGCCCGGTACGGTCGGCAACTCCGAGATCGGCCACATGGTCATCGGCGCCGGCCGCCCGCTGGACTACGACAGCGTGCTCGTCCAGCGGCAGATCGACTCCGGCGGCCTGCGCGACAACCCGCGCCTGACCGAGGCGCTCGACGCGCTCGCGGCCGGCGGCGGCGCCCTGCACCTGATCGGACTGGTCTCCGACGGGCAGATCCACGCCCACGTCGACCACCTGCGCGAGCTGCTCTCCATCGCCTCCGCCCGGGGCGTGCGGCGGGTCTGGGTGCACGCCGTCACCGACGGCCGGGACGTCGCCGACCGCACGGCCGGTCACTACCTGGGCCGGGTCGAGGAGTTCTTCGCGACGACCGGCGTCGGCCGCCTGGCCACGGTCTCCGGCCGCGGCTACGCCCTCGACAAGAGCGGCGACCTGGAGCTGACCGCCAAGGTCACCCAGGCGGTCGCGGACGGTCGCGGAGCCCGCGCCCGCGACTACGCCCAGGTCCTGGCCGGGGCCGGCGACGGCGACGTCTGGGTCACGCCGACCGTCCTCACCGACGCCGCCGGCGAACCGCAGGCGACCATACGGGACGGCGACGCGGTCCTGTTCGCCAACTTCCGCAGCGACCGCATCCAGCAGCTCGCCGACGACCTGGTCAAGCACCTGGCCGAGAGCGACGTGCGGATCCTCTCCCTGACCCGGTACGACACCGAGGCGGACATCCCCGCCCTGGTCGGCCGCGCCGACGCCTCGGGCGGTCTCGCGGACCAGCTGGAGGCACACGGGCTGCGGTCCGTGCGGGTCGCGGAGCAGGAGAAGTTCGAGCACGTCACCTACTACCTGAACGGGCGCGACGAGCGGCGCCGGGAGGTCGAGGAGCACGTCCGGATCACCTCGGACGAGGCGCCCGAGTACACCGCCCGGCCCGAGATGAACCTCGACCGGGTCGCCGACGCGGTGATCGAGGCCGCCGGCCGGTCCGACGTCGCCCTGGTGGCGGCCAACCTCGCCAACATCGACGTCGTCGGCCACACCGGCGACCACGACGCCACCGTGAGGGCCGCCGAGTACACCGACGGGCAGGTCGACCGGATCCTGACCGCCGCCGCGGCGACCGGCCGCTGGGTGGTCCTGGTCGGCGACCACGGGAACGCCGAGCGGATGTCCACGCCCGGCCCGGACGGCACCCCGCTCCCGTACGGCGGGCACACCACCAACCCGGTCCCCGCGGTCGTCGTCCCGGCCCCCGGACAGCTCCTGCCCGACGCCCTCCGCGACGGCGGCAGCCTCGCCGACATCGCGCCCACCGTGCTCGCCCTGCTGGGTCGCCCGAACGGCCCGGCCATGACCGGACGGAGTCTGCTGTGACCCTCGCGCCCCCGCTCGCCCAGACCCTCACCCCGCTCGCCCCGACCCTCACCCCGGGCGGCCCCCGCTTCGCCGGCGCCTACGCCGACGGCGCCGTCCGCCACGAGCCGGACGCGGGCCCCTCGCTGGCCGCCGAGGTCCTCGCCAGCGCCGACGGCTCCGCCCACGTGCTGACCGTCACCAACCTCACCTCCGAGGCGCAGGAGCTGCTTCCCGAACCGCTGCTGCCGCCCGGCGACGGACCGCTGCTGTTCCTCGGCGGCGCCTCCACCACCGCCGAGCGCGACGGACGGCTCGTCGCCCGCCTCGCCCCCCACGGGTTCGTCCGCCTCGGGCGCGCCCTCGACACCGACCAGGAGACCGCCTCATGACCACCGTCACCGGACCCCGCCCCCGCGTGGCGCTGATCGGCGACCACGGCAAGTCCCCCGCCCACGCCCGCCTCGACGGCTTCCGCGCCGAGCTGGAGGTGGACACCGAGTGGGTGCCCACCGAGACGATCACCGGCCCGGAGTCCTTCGACGGCTTCGACGGCCTCTGGGTCGTCCCCGGCTCCCCGTACGAGAACAAGGACGGCGTCCTCGCCGCCGTCCGGCACGCCCGCGAGTACGGCGTCCCGTACCTGGGCACCTGCGGCGGCTTCCAGCACGCGCTGATCGAGTACGCCCGCAGCGTCGCCGGCCTCACCGACGCCGACGACGTCCAGTACGACCCCGAGGCCGCCACCCCGCTGATCGTGCCGCTCACCTGCTGCCTCGCCGGCGAGCAGGCGCCGCTGCTGCTGACGGCCGGCAGCCGGCTGGCGGCCGTCTACGACGGTGCCGAGCGCTCGACGGAGACGTACCACTGCAAGTACGGCCTGAACGCGGAGTTCGTGGAACTGCTCACCGGCGCGGGCGTGCTGTTCAGCGGATGGGACGAGGAAGGCGCCCCGCGGGCCGCCGAGGTGCCCGGGCACCCGTTCTTCATCGGCACCCTGTTCCAGCCCGAGCTGGTCTCCGGACCGGGCCGGATCCACCGGCTGATCACGGCCTTCACGGCCGAGGTGAGCGCGCGGGCGGCCGTCGCCGTCTGAGGCGGTACGCCCCTGGGAACGGCCTCGCCCGTCCGAGGCGGTACGCCCGGCGTGGGCGGTTCACGCCTCCGCCGGGCCCTCGCCCTCGCCCTCGCCCCAGATCAGCGCGTCGAGCACCGCACGCTGCTCGGGCCGGACCGCGTACCAGGCCCAGGTGCCGCGCTTCCTGCGGCTCACCAGGCCGGTGCTCACCAGGATCTTCATGTGGTAGCTGACGGTCGGCTGGGCGAGGTCGAGCAGCGGCGTCATGTCGCACACGCATGCCTCGCCGTCCGGGGCCGCGAGCAGCACGCTGAGGATCTGCAGCCGGGTGGGATCGGCGATGCCCTTCACGCTCCGGGCCAGCGCCTCCGCCCGCTCTCTGGGCAGCGGGTCCACTTCGAGAGGCGGCCCGCAGGTCGGATCCTCGTCGACGAAGGGCAGCAACCCCGAGCGATGGTCGGTCGCTTGTTCTGCTGGCATAACGATCACCCTATGACCGCACGGCCGGCCGACCGCGTCCCGTCAGTCGAGTTCATCCACTGTTCGCCTGTCATTCAATGCCCGTCCGAACAGCCCCCGCACGTCCTCCCCTTCCCTTCCCCACCACCGCAAAGGCACCGCCATGTCTGTCATCTCCACCGAACTCCGAAGCACCGCTGCGGTCTTCACCGCGCGCCGGATGCGGCAGGGCGCCGCCGCCTCCGCCGGACTCGTCCTCGCCGCCGTCCTCACCGGCTGCGCCGGCTCCGCGAAGGCCGACACCGGGGCCCTCCAGGCCAGCGGCTCCACCACGGTCGCCCCGGTCGCCTCCGACGCCGCCGAGGCGCTCAAGTCCAAGGGCCTGAACATCACCGTCGCCACCCAGGGCGGCTCCGCCGGCGGCATCTCCCAGCTCGGCACCGGCCAGATCGAGATCGCCCTCAGCTCCAAGCCGCTGTCCGACAAGGACCACAAGGCGTACCCGGACGCCGACTTCGTGACCACGCAGATCGGCGCGGACGCCGTGGGCGTCATCATCACCAAGGAGGTCGCCGACGGCGGGGTGAAGAGCCTCTCCAAGGCGCAGGTGCAGGGCCTGTTCGAGGGCAGGATCACCAACTGGAAGGAGGTCGGCGGCCCCGACCTCCAGGTCTTCGTCTACGACAAGGAGCCCGGCCGCGGCACCCGCGAGGTCCTCGACAAGTTCGTCTACGGCAAGGGCGAGCCGCCGGCCCCGCCGCAGTCCGCGAACTACGCCGTCGTCGGCGGCAACACCGAGACCCGCAACAAGCTGAAGTCCACCCGCGGTTCGGTCGCCCCGCTGTCGACCGGCTTCATCGACGGCCACCCCGACCTGGTCGCCGTCCCCCTGGAGGGCATCGCCCCCACCCTGGAGAACGTGGCCACCGGCACGTACCCGATGACCCGCCCGCTGTACATGATCACCAACGGGCAGCCGAAGGGCCACGCCAAGCAGTACATCGACTACATCCTGTCGGCCGAGGGCCAGAAGCTGCTGCCCAAGCACGGCTACCTCACCCGCGAGCAGATGGGGCTCTGACCGATGAGCCTCACCCTGGAGCGCCCCGCCGAGGCGCCCGTGACCGCCGCGACGCGGCCGCCCGTGGAGGGCGGCCGCCCCGGCCGGGCGAGATGGGTCTGGGGCTGGGCCTACAGCGGCGTCCTGTCCGTCGTCCTGGCCCTCGTGGTCCTGGTCGGGTACCTGGCCGACGGCATCGCGAGCGGCACGGTCGACTGGGGGGCCCTGCTCACCGACTCCGTCTGGAGCCCGGGGAACCTCGCCTTCGGCGGCCTGGCCATGATCTACGGCTCGGCGGTCGTCTGCGTCCTCGCCCTGGTCCTCGCGGTCCCCGTCGGCTGGGCGGCGGCCGTCGCGCTCTCCGAGTACCTGCCGCCCCGCCTCGCCAAGCCCCTCCGCCTGAGCATCGAGCTCCTCGCCGCGGTCCCCTCCATCGTCTACGGCCTGATCGGCATCATGGTGATCCGGCCGTTCGTCGCCGGTCTCGGCGACGTGCCGGGCGGCGACAGCATCCTCGCCGCCGGCATCGTCCTCGCGGTGATGATCATGCCGACGATCGTGGCGGTCAGCGTCGACGCCCTCGCCGCCGTGCCCGGCCGCTACCGGGAGGCCGCGTACTCCCTCGGCCTGACGCGGCGCGAGGTCGTCCGCTCCGCCGTACTCCCCCAGGCCCGCTCGGGCATGCGCGCCGGCGTCCTGCTCGGCCTGGCCCGGGCACTCGGCGAGGCCATCGCGGTCTTCATGGTCATCGGCCGCGCCGACGGACGGCTCCCGCAGTCGTTCGGGGACTTCTTCTCCTCGCTCGTCCGCCCCGGCCAGACCCTGACCACCAAGCTGGCCGGCCCCGAGCCGATGCTCGCGGGCACCTCCGGCCCGTACTTCGCAGCCCTGTGCGGGCTCGGCGTCATCCTGCTCGCCCTGGTCGCCGCCGCCACCGTGTGGGGCACCCGCGGCTCTTCGGCCCGGGTGCGACGCGGTCCGCGCGTCCGGCGGACCTCCGCGTGGATGCGCGGCCCCAAGGACCGGCTGACGACGGCCGTCCGGTACGGCGCCCTGCTCCTGCCGACCGCCCTCCTCCTGGGCATGCTCGGCATCCTGCTGGCCCGCGGTGGCGCGGCGCTCAACCCGGCCTTCTGGTTCACGCCGTCCGCCGGCGCGGCCGACGGGGGCATCCGCGACCAGATCGTCGGCACGCTCCTGCTCCTCGCCACCACGGCGCTGATCGCGCTGCCGCTCGGCTACGGAGCGGGCATCGTGATCGGCACCCGCGCCTCGGCGAAGACCTCCCGGATCCTGGAGACGCTGACGGTGGCGGTCGGCGGGACGCCCACCATCCTGCTCGGCCTGGCGGGCTACGTCCTGCTCTGCACGACGATGGGCTGGGGCAGGTCCTGGCTGGCCGGTGCGGTCGTCCTGGTCCCGGTCGTGGTCCCGGTCGTCGCGCTCACCACTGCCGGACGCGTCCGCGGGATGCCGGGCGAACTCACCGAGGCCGCGCTCGCGCTTGGCCTGACCCGGTCGCAGTACATCCGCTCCGTGGTCATCCCCTACACGTGGCCGGCGACGCTCACCGGCCTGCTGCTCGGTCTGGCCCGGGCCGCGGGCGAGACGGCCCCCCTGATCTTCACCGCGACGGTGTTCTTCGGGGCCCCCGCCCTCCCGGCCGGCATCGTCGACGCCCCCATCCAGGCCCTGCCCACGCACATCTTCACCCTGTCGCAGGACTCCGGCGCCCCCGAGGCGATCGCCCAGGCGTGGGGCAGCGCCCTCGTCCTGGTCCTGATCACCGCGGGACTCCTCACCCTGGCCGTCTTCCTGCGCAACCGATTCGAAGGAGCACGACGTTGGACAACGTGACGACGGGGAACGCGACCCCGGAGAACGTGATCTCCGTCCGCGACCTGCGGGTCCTCGACGGAAAGAAGACGCTGGTCGGCCCGGTCTCCTTCGAGCTGCCCGCCGGCTCCACCACCGGTCTGTGCGGCCCCTCCGGCGCCGGCAAGTCGACGGTGCTGCGCGCCCTGGTCGACCTCCTGCCGCACGGGCTGCGGCGGGTCGGCGAGGTGGACGTGCAGGGGCGCGCGATCTGCTGCGGCAAGGGGGACGCGACCCTGCGGAGCACGGTCGTCCTGGTGCCGCAGACGCCGGTGGTCTTCGGCGGAAGCATCATGGACAACGCCCTGTTCGGCCTCCGCCACCTGGTCCGCGCCTCCCGTACGGAGATGCGCGACCGGATGGAGAAGGCGCTGCGGGAGTCGGGCCTGTGGAACGAGGTCCGCGACCGGCTCGACACCCCGGCGCAGTCGCTCTCCAACGGCCAGCGCCAGCGGTTGTGCCTGGCCCGGGCCCTCGCCCTGGAGCCGGCGGCGCTCCTGCTCGACGAGCCGACCAGCGCCCTGGACGAGCGCAGCCGTGACACGGTCGAGGAGTCGGTGGCGGCGCTGCGCGGCAACCGTACGGTCCTGCTCGTGTCGCACGACCCGGGCCAGGTGGACCGGCTCTGCGACCGTACGGTCAAGCTGGAACTGCCGGAGGCGGCCGCGCTGGTGACCGCTTCCTGAACCCCGCATCGCGGGGTCCCCGGTGATCGGGCCCGGTCCGTCGTGAGGAAAGCACGACGGGCCGGGCCCGACGCTTTTCAGCCGGCGGTGACGAGCCCGGCCTCGGCGGCCGGCTCCGCGTCGCGGCGGGCCGCGAGGTACCGCTCGGCGTCGAGGGCGGCGGCGCAGCCGGAGCCCGCGGCCGTGATGGCCTGGCGGTAGATGTGGTCGACGACGTCACCGGCGCCGAAGACGCCCGGGAGGCTCGTACGGGTCGTCGGGGACTGCGTCTTCAGGTAGCCCTCGCCGTCGAGTTCGAGCTGGTCGGCGAAGAGTTCGGTGCGCGGGTCGTGGCCGATGGCGATGAACAGGCCGGTCGCGTCCAGCTCGCGGGTCTCGCCGGAGAGGACGTCCCGGAGGACGACGCCGGACAGCATGCCGTTCTCGGACCTGATCTCGGCGACCTCGCTGTCGAAGGCGAAGGAGATCTTGTCGTCGGCGAAGGCCCGGTTCTGCATGGTCTTGGACGCGCGCAGGGTGGAGCGGCGGTGGACGACGGTGACCGAGCGGGCGAAGCGGGTGAGGAAGGTGGCCTCCTCCATGGCGGTGTCGCCGCCGCCGACCACGACGATGTCGCGGTCGCGGAAGAAGAAGCCGTCGCAGGTGGCGCACCAGGAGACGCCGCGACCGGACAGCTCGTCCTCCTGGGGGAGGCCGAGCTTGCGGTAGCCGGAGCCGGTGGCGATGATCACCGTCTTCGCGCGGTGGACGGTGCCGGCGGAGTCGGTGAGGAGCTTGATGTCGCCGGCGAGGTCGACGGAGACGATGTCGTCGTCGATCATCTCGGCGCCGAACTTCTCGGCCTGGGCCCGCATGTCGTCCATGAGGTCCGGGCCGTCGATGCCGGTGGGGAAGCCGGGGAAGTTCTCGACCTCGGTGGTGGTGGTGAGCGAGCCGCCGACGAATATGGAGCTGCCGAACAGCAGCGGCTTCAGCTGGGCGCGGGCCGTGTAGAGCGCGGCGGTGTACCCGGCGGGGCCGGAGCCGATGATGACGACCTCGCGGACGTCGTCCTGGGCACCGGTCGGGGTCGTGGCAGTCGTCATGGTGAGGTCAGCTCTCCTGCTTCTCGGCGTTCTTGGAGTCGATCTCCGCGATGAGGCCCTCGATGAGCCCCTTGATCTCGTCCCGGATGGGACGGACGGCCTCGACCCCCTGGCCGGCCGGGTCCTCCAGGACCCAGTCGAGGTAGGTCTTGCCGGGGAAGTAGGGGCAGGCGTCGCCGCAGCCCATGGTGATGATGTAGTCCGACGCCTGCGCGGCCTCGGCGGTGAGGACCTTCGGCTTCTGGTCGGAGATGTCGATGCCGAGCTCGGTCATGGCGGCCACGGCGGCCGGGTTGACCTGGTCGCCCGGGAGGGAGCCGGCCGAGCGGACCTCGACGCGGTCGCCCGCCAGGTGGCGGAGGAAGCCGGCGGCCATCTGGGAGCGCCCCGCGTTGTGGACGCAGACGAACAGTACGGACGCGAGCGGGGTCTCGGACATCGGTTCTTCCTTCACAGCAGGCAGGTATCAGCCCGGGCTGGCATCAGCCCTCAATGATGTGACAGTATCAGTCCATGCTGACGTCAGTCGACACTGAGCTGTTGAAGGTCCTCGCCGACCCGCTGCGGCTCCAGATCGTGACCCTGCTCGCCCGCGAGACCCTGTGCACCACGCACCTGGTGGAGGAGACGGGGGCCAGACAGACCAACCTCTCCAACCACCTGCGCGTGCTCCGCGAGGCCGGCGTCGTGGACACCGAGCCCTGCGGCCGGTTCACGTACTACCGACTGCAGCCCGAGGTCCTGGACTCGCTCGCCGAGCAGTTCGCCGGCCTCGCCGCCACCGCCCGCGCCAACGCCGACACCAAGAGGTCCTGCCCGTGACCCCCGCCGCCCCCACGACCACGAGTCCCGAGAAGTCCGTGGTCGCGAAGCTGTCGACACTCGACCGCTTCCTCGCCGTCTGGATCCTCCTGGCCATGGGCCTCGGCCTCGGCCTCGGGCGGCTGGTCCCCGGCCTGGACGACGCCCTCGCGAAGGTCGAGATCGGCGGGATCTCGCTCCCCATCGCCGTCGGACTGCTGATCATGATGTATCCGGTCCTGGCCAAGGTCCGCTACGACAGGCTCGACGCCGTCACCGGCGACCGCAAGCTGATGATCTCCTCGCTGGTCATCAACTGGATCCTGGGCCCGGCGATCATGTTCGCCCTGGCCTGGATCTTCCTGCCGGACCTGCCCGAGTACCGCACCGGCCTGATCATCGTCGGCCTGGCCCGCTGCATCGCCATGGTCATCATCTGGAACGACCTCGCCTGCGGCGACCGCGAGGCCGCCGCCGTCCTGGTCGCCCTGAACTCGGTCTTCCAGGTCCTGGCCTTCGGCGTCCTCGGCTGGTTCTACCTCGACCTGCTGCCCGGCTGGCTGGGCCTGGGCGAGGGCGAGACGCTCGACATCTCCATGTGGAAGATCGCGCTGAACGTCGTCATCTTCCTCGGCGTCCCGCTCGTCGCGGGCTTCCTGACCCGCCGCATCGGCGAGAAGAAGCTGGGCCGCGAGTCGTACGAGGCGAAGTTCCTGCCGAGGATCGGCCCGTGGGCCCTCTACGGCCTGCTCTTCACCATCGTGATCCTCTTCGCCCTCCAGGGGAAGACGATCACCTCGCAGCCGCTCGACGTCGCCCGCATCGCGCTCCCCCTCCTCGTCTACTTCGCGATCATGTGGTTCGGCACCTTCGCGCTCGGCAAGGCGATCGGCCTGCACTACGACCGCACGGCGACCCTCGCCTTCACCGCGGCCGGCAACAACTTCGAGCTCGCCATCGCCGTCGCCATCGCCACCTTCGGCGTCACCAGCGGCCAGGCCCTCTCCGGCGTCGTCGGCCCGCTGATCGAGGTCCCCGTCCTCGTCGCCCTGGTGTACGTGTCGCTGGCCTGGCGCAGGAAGTTCGCCCCCGCCCAGCGGTAGGCACGCTCCGCGTCACCACCAGGTGCCCCGCCCCGCCGCGCGGGCCGGGGCACCGTCGTCGAGAAGGGAATCCCGGGCATGCCCCAGCACCAGACCGTCGACGTCGTCGTGATCGGCGGAGGCCAGGCGGGCCTCGCCGCCGGCTACCACCTGCGCCGTGCCGCACTGGACTTCGTCGTCCTGGACGCCGATACGTCCCCTGGCGGCGCCTGGAAGCACACCTGGGACTCCCTCCACCTCTTCTCCCCCGCCGCGTACTCGTCCCTCCCCGGCCGCCTGATGCCCCCGCAGCCGGGCGAGACGTACCCGGACGCGGCCCACGTCGTCGCGTACCTCTCCGACTACGAGCAGCGCTACGACCTCCCAGTCCACCGCCCCGTACGCGTCTCGGGCGTCCACCGCGACGGCGAACTCCTCCGCGTCGAAACCGACTCGGGTACGTGGCGGGCCCGGGCGGTCATCAGCGCGACGGGCACCTGGTCCCGCCCCTTCGTCCCGGCCGTCCCCGGCCGTACGGAGTTCCAGGGCGCCCAGCTCCACACCGTGGAGTACCAGCGGCCCTCCGACTTCGCCGGCCGGAAGGTGATCGTGGTCGGCGGCGGCAACTCCGGCGCGCAGATCGCCGCCGACCTCGCGTACGACTCCGACCTGACCTGGGTCACCCTCCGCGAACCCCGCTACCTCGCCGACGACATCGACGGCCGCGCCCTCTTCGACCACGCCACCGCACGCCGCAAGGCCCTCGACGAGGGCCGCACCGACACCGGCGGCGTCGCCTCCCTCGGCGACATCGTCGCCGTCCCCCCGGTCCGCACCGCCCGCGACGCCGGACTCCTCAAGGCGCAGCCGATGTTCACCCGGCTCACCGCGACCGGCGTGGAATGGCCCGACGGCACGACGGCCGAAGCCGACGCGATCATCTGGTGCACCGGCTTCCGCCCCGCCCTCTCCCACCTCGCCCCGCTGGGCCTGCGCGGCCCCCGAGGCCACATCCCCACCACCGGCACCCAGGCGATCGGCGAACCCCGCCTCCACCTCCTCGGCTACGGCGACTGGACCGGCCCCGCCTCCGCCACCCTCATCGGCGTCGGCCGCCCGGCCCGCGACGCGGCCCGCGCCGTCGCCGAGCTCCTGCGCTAGCCGACGACCCGGCTGCGGCGCTCCAGCAGCACCGTGTCCCGCCACCGGCCGTGGTGCCGGCCGACGCGCTCGCGCCGGCCGATGAGGCGGAAGCCCGCGCGCTCGTGCACGGCGAGGCTCGCCGTGTTCTCCGGGAAGATCCCGGACTGGATCGTCCAGATCCCGGCCGCCTCCGTGGAGTCGATCAGGGCCCGCAGGAGGGCGCCGGCGACCCCGCGTCCACGGGCCTCGGGATGGACGTACACCGAGTGCTCGACCACCCCCGCGTACACGCGGCGGTCGGAGACGGCGGAGGCGGCGACCCAGCCGAGGACGCGGTCGGCCTCGCCGAGGGCGACGAAGCGGTGCCCGGGCAGTCTGCCCGCGTCGAAGACCTCCCACGTCGGCGCGGTGGTCTCGAAGGTGGCGTCGCCCTCGTCGATCCCGGCCCGGTAGATCGCCAGGACCTGCTCGGCGTGGTCGGCGGTCATCGGGGCCGACGCGTACTCAGCACCCATCGGGCACCTCCTCCCCCATGATCGACCGCACCGCGCGGGGGAAGACCGACAGGCAGGTGCGGTTCACGGCGTACAGGGTCGAGGTCCCCTGCTTCTCGGCGAGGACGAAGCGGACCTCGGCCAGGATCTTCAGGTGGTGGGAGACGGTCGACTGGCCGACGTCCACCCGGGCGACCAGTTCGCCCACCGTCATCGCCCGCCCGGCCCCGGCGAGCAGGTGCAGCAGCCGGACGCGGGTGGGGTCGCCGAGGGCCCGGAACCACGTGGCGTACGTACGGGCCTCGTCCTCGGTGATCGCCTCTGAGGTATTCATCGATCATCGACGATATTCGATGAATCGGGTTCTGGCCAGGGCGCCGGCTTCCTGCGAAGATCGCCCGCCATGGACTACACCCTGCACCGCGTACAGGCGGAGGACTGGCCCGCGTACCGGGCGATACGCCTGGACATGATCCGCGACACCCCGCTCGCCTACCTGGAGACGCTCGACGACGCCCTCGCCCACCCCGATTCCGAGTGGCGGTTCCGCACGACGCGGTCCGCGAGCCCGGGCAACATCGGTGTGGCGGCCGTCGAGCCCGAGGGAGCGTGGGTCGGGGTCATGAACGGATTCCTGCCGGCGCAGGACACGGCCAAGCTCGTCGGCGTCTGGCTGCACCCGGACCACCGGGGCCCGGCCGGGGGCGTGGCGGCGCTCATGCTGGACGAGATCGTGCGCTGGGCGCGCGAGGAGACGGCCGCCGAGCGCCTCGTCCTCCTCGTCCACGAGGAGAACCGCCGGGCCATCGGCTTCTACCGGCGCAGCGGCTTCGTCCCGACCGGCCACGAGGAGCCGTACCCGCTGAACGCGAACCAGCGTGAACGGGAGATGGAACTCCTCCTGCGCGACTGAGGCGCCGACCGGCAGCCGGCTCCGGGGCTACACCGCGCCGCTCAGTGCCTCTTCACGTAGGCCCGTGCCACCCGCACCGCCCGTGCCGCACGAGCCGCAGGCGGCGTTCCGCTCGTACTCCTCCGTCTGGACGCCGTACTCGATGGAGTCGAGGAGCAGCTTCGTGCCCAGGGACCTGGCCGGCAGGCCGAGGAGGAAGCGCAGGGTGTCGTTGACGGCGGCGGCCGAGACCATGGCGTTGAGCGGGCCGTAGCTCGGGGCCTGGTAGGCCTGGTTGTAGTCGGTGAAGTCGGTGGTCTCCAGGTCGCCGCCGTTGAACGAGGCCAGGCCGGTGTCGGCGAAGTGGCACTCCAGGCAGGCCGTGCGCCCGGGGACGACGAGCGGGCCGACGATGCCCATCGTGTCGAGGTAGCCGGCGCAGGTGTAGGGGACGCCGGTCCGGACCGACGCCTCGTTCAGCCAGCGGTGGACGTCCTGCGGGGTGTCGGCGGAGAGGATGACGAGGTCGCAGTCGGCGAAGTGCCGGACGGCGAAGTCGGGGCCGTCGAAGACGTCGTTGACGACGTCGACGCGCACCTCGGTGTTGCGTTCGGCGACGCGGCGGGCCAGGGCCTCGACCTTCGGGGTGCCGACGTCGCCCTCGGTGTACAGGAACTGGCGGGTGAGGTTCGTGGTCTCCACGACGTCCGCGTCGGCGACGACCAGCCGGCCGACACCCGCCGCGGCCAGCATCATCGCCACGTTGCTGCCGATGCCGCCGGTGCCGATGAGCCCGACGGTGCTGTTCCGGATGACGGCCATCGGGTCGCCCTCGAAGCCCGCGACGCCGAAGTAGAGGCGGTGGCGGCTGTAGCGCTCCTCCCGGTCGACCCAGTGCGTGGTGAGCACCCCGGCGCAGCGGAGCTCAGAGAGAAGCCGGCCGGCTTCCTCGACGCCCAGGTCGGAGTGGGCGGTCACGGTGGCGAGCGCCTCCGCCTCGGGGACGGGCCGGGAGAAGGCGGACAGGACGTGCCGCAGGTAGTCGGGGGCGTCCTCGACGGCCAGTGCCGCGGGCGGCATGAGGCCGATCATGAGGTCCTTGCCCGGCTGCAGGACGGAGAGGCCCTGCCGCAGGTTGATCGAAGTCATCGGGTACCTCCGTGGGCCGCCGCGGAGGCGGTCGCGTTCAGGGTGGACGGGGTGCGGGAGGTGGTCGGGGCCACGGTCTCGGTACGGGGTGCAAGGAGCCGCCCGCCGCCGAGGACGAGCAGGGCCGCGACGACCGAGAAGGCGGTGAGGAAGACGGCCGCTCCGGGCGGTCCGGCCAGGGCGAGCACGGCGCTCACGACGGCGACGGAGACCGGCTGGACGGCGGACTCCAGGGACTGCACGGCGGTCATCGTCTGGCCCAGGTGCTCCATCGGGACGCGCTCCTGGATGAGGTTGGAGCGGGAGACCGCGTAGACCATGCCGCAGAGGTTCACGACGAGCATCGCCGCCGCGGCGCCGATCCAGGACGGGACGGCGAAGAGGGCCGCGCCGAAGGCCATCCAGAAGGCGGCCCGCCGCATCACGGGTTCCTTGGGCCGGTCGGCGAGGCGCTGGCAGACCAGGGTGCCGAGGAAGAGGCCCGCGCCGGCGGCGCTCGTCACGATGCCGGCCTCGGTGGGCCCGTCGCCGTACACGTCCCGTACGGCGAAGACGGCCAGGGTGCCGAGGGGCGCGTACACGACGGCCACGGCGGCGATCGAGCTCATGAACCGCCCGGCGCCCTCGGCCCTGCGGAACCAGGTGAGGCCTTCGACGAGGCTCTTCCGGATGGGGGCGGTGGAGGCGTTCCCGGGCGTGGTGGGGACGCCGATGGTGAGGACGACGGCGGCGATGGCCAGGAAGGTGAGGCTGTCGAGCAGCATCAGCACGTCGGCCGAGGTGACCTGCAGCAGGAACCCGCCGGCGGCGGGGCCGAGGACCGAGGCGGACGTCCAGGCGCTGGCGAAGGCCGCGTTCACCTTGCTGCGGCGGTCTCCGTACACGCGGGGGATGGTGACGAAGGTGGCCGTGCGGGCGAACAGGTCGATGGTGTTCATCGCGTACGCGATGAGGCCGATCAGCCAGACGGCGGCGACGGACGCGCCGGCGGCGAGCGGGATCGTCAGGACGAGGCCGGCCTGGAGGAGGTAGGCCCACAGCATCATCGCGCGGGGCGACCGGCGGTCGGCGAGCACGCCGACGAGGGGGCCGGGGAACGCCTTGGGCAGCTGGGTGGCGAGGGCCACGCCGCCCATCGCGGCGAAGGAATGCGTCCGGTCGAGGACGAGAAGCGGAAGGACGATGTTGAAGACGCCGTTCCCGAAGGCGTTGACCCACATTCCGGCGAAATGGCGGCGGAATCTGGAGTCGCGCCAGATGGATTTCACACCGGACGGTTCCGCGTCCTTCTTTTCCGTATGCACCATGGGCCGTTCCGCCTCCGGACGAACTTCGGGACTGGACTGCGCTGCCGCGGGCCGGGAAACGGGGTCGCTCCCGGCCCGCGAGGCGACGACTGCTAGTTGAAGGCGCGGCCGGAGACGGCGCGGGCGGCGACGACCTTGATGATCTTCAGCATGATGACTCCCTGAGTGATTTCGAGGTTTCCCGGGATTTCCTCCCGGTGTCGCCTCCGTTTGTTGGCGACGAGTTGATGATGTCCTGTGGCGGGAGCCCACGGAAGGTCTTCCGATTGGCATCAATTGCACCCGGCAGGAAGCTGCCCCGAGCCGAAATCGGATACCACTGGAAAAGCCGTTCCGGAAACGCGAAAGCCCCCCGGGCGGAAGGCTCGGGGGGCCGGCGGAGGACGCGTACGGCAGCCTGTCGGCGCGCTGTCGAGGGCTCCGTTCAGCGCTTCCGGAAGGGACGCAGGAGGCGTGCCGTGTGCCGTTCGGCGCCCGGGTCGAGGACGAACAGCGGCAGGGCGTGGACGGCGTGGTGCCAGAAGGAGATGCCCATCGTCGCCTTGATGGAGGCGTGGAAGGCGAGGGAGGACAGCCCCACGGCACGGGGGCGCTTGCGCAGCGCGATCTGCGCGGCGGGGAAGAGCAGTTCGAAGGCGAGCGTGGCGGCGCTGGCGGCGGCCGCCACCGTCATCGGCCGCCGGCTGAGCCACTTGCCGGCGCGGGTGCCCAGCTCGGCCCAGCTGCCGCGCAGGGTACGGCCGTCGGCCCAGGCGGGCCCGCTCAGCAGCAGCTTGGAGAGCCCCGACTGGAAGTAGAGGCAGCCGTAGTACAGCCGCAGGGCGAGCAGCACGGCGGTGGCGACGTCGGACGACGGTCCCCCGCCGTCCGTGCCGTCGTCCGTCCCGCCGCCCGTACCGTCGCCCGTCCCCTCTCCGACGGCTTCGGCGAGGCTGCCGCGCGAGTCGGTCAGGGAGAGCAGGAGCAGGTAGACGTTGAGGTTGGAGTTGTAGTTCCACGCCCGCTGGTCGAACTGCGCCACGTGTCGCTGCACGGCGGCGAACGAGGCGTTGGCCGCGAACGTGAGGGCCTTGCTCTCGGCGCCGAGCGTCCAGGCGGCCGTCGACACGAACGCGAGCCGCCGCAGCGCCTCGTACTGCTCGGCGCTCAGCCGCCCGGAGGCCGGGCCGTCCTCGCCCTCCGCCTTCCGGCTCCACTCGTCGACGAGGGCGTCGCCGGGCGGGAGGTGCCAGAGCGTGTTCAGAATCGCCAGGCCGGTGGTGAGCCGGGCCAGTGCGAGGCGCTGACGCGCCCCGGTGATCTCAGGCAGCATGCCCCGCCTCCTCCTTGCTCTCATGCTCGGTCTCCTCGACGAGGGGCTCGACGAACCGCCACAGCGGTGCCTCCGCCCGATCGGCCACGACGCCTTCGGGGTCGTACCGGTGGACGAGCTCGGCCGACGTCACCTCCGTCCGGTCGTAGGGGGAGCAGGTCCGGAAGTCGACCTCGACGAAGTACAGCTCCATCGCGACGAACCGCCGCCCGGGACCCGCCGAGAACGACGCCTTCACCTCGTCCCAGGCCCGCCACCCGCGCCGGTTCAGCCGCTCCAGCGCCTGCCGGCAGAACCGGTCGCGGACCTCGACGTCGTCCTGCGCGTGGAAGACCCGTTCCAGGACGGACACCACCCGGAAGAACTCCAGCGGCAGCAGCGACCACGGATCGGTGGGCCCGACGGCCTCGCCGTCGTCCGTGAAGAGCCGGACGCGCATCTGCAGCGCCTGGTCACGCTTGTGGTACGCGAACATGTTGAAGGTGCAGAACGGCCACCGGTTGGTGTTGAGGACCGTGTGCACCACCTGGCCGGCGAGATAGACGGACGTCCCCGCGAGGATCGCCCGACTCAGCAGCTTGGCCCGGGGTACTGGGGACACGTGCGCTCTCTTTCGACGGGACGCGTACGCCGCCCATGCCGGCGCACACTGCGGTCACCGCCGAGTCTCGGCACCCGCCCGCCCGGGCGGAACCCGCACCCGCCGGCAGGAACCGCCCCTGGCACCGTCCTGCCCCGAGTTCAGGGTTCGGGGGTGCTCGGTGTCGGGGGGAGGTCGGCGAGGAAGGTGCGGACCTCTTCGGCTTCGGGGACCGCGAGGGCGGTGTAGAGGTCGAGGGCCTGGCGGGCGTGGTCGTGGGCGAGGTCGGTGCGGCCGAGGTCGCGGTGGACGTGGGCGAGGCCGTTGTGGGCGCGGGCCTGTTCGGGGAGGTAGCTGAACTCCCGGGCGAGGGTCAGCGCGGAGTCGAACTCGGTCACGGCCCGGGCGAGGTCGCCCAGGGAGCGGGAGGCTTCCGCGAGGGCGTTGAGGGACTCGGCCTCGTCGCCGGGGAAGTCGAAGCGGCGGCTCAGGTCGAGGGCTTCGCCGTGGTGGCGCCGGGCCTCGTCGTAGCGGGCCTGCTGCTGGCACAGCAGGCCGATGTTGTTCAGCACGACGGTCTCGCCGATGCGGGATCCCGTCTCGCGGTACACGTGCAGCGCCTTCCGGTGGTGCTCGTGGGCGTCCTCGTATCGTCCCTGGCGTTCGTGGACGATGCCGAGGTCGGTCAGGCATCTCGCCTCGCCGCCGCGGTCGCCGAGCTCCTGGAAGAGCGCGAGGGCCTGCGCGCAGTGTTCGTGGGCCCGGTCGTAGGCGCGCCGCCGCGTGGCGACGGTGCCGAGGGCGGCCAGCGCGCTGGCCGCGACGCCCTGGTCGCCGGTCTCGCGCGCGAGGTCCAGGGCGTTCCGGAAGTGCTCGGCCGCCTGCTCGTAGGCGCCGTGCCACCAGAAGTACACCTGGCCCCGGTCGATGAGCGTGCGGGCTTCGGCGGCCGTGTCGCCGCAGAGGCGGGCGGCGCGCAGTGCCAGGCCGTTGAGGGCCAGCGCGTCGGCCTGGTGGCCGTGGCCCAGCAGGTAGCGGTGCAGGGTGGCGGCCAGTCGGCCGGTGTGGGAGTGCCAGTCGTGGTCGGCCGCGTACTGACCGGTCGCCATGAGGTTCGCGCGTTCGCCGTCCAGCCAGGTGATCGCCTCGGCCTCGTCCTGCGGGGGCCGGGCCGGTTCGTCCGGCGCGGGGATGCGCGGCCTGCGGTTCCTGCCCTCGGGGTAGAGGTGGTCGACGGCCGTGCTCGCGGTGTGGAGATAGTGGTGGAACAGCCGGCCGAGGGCCTCGCTCCGGGCGTCGGAGGGCTCCTCGGCGGCGGCGGTGGCGAGGGCGTGCTCGCGGAGCAGGTCGTGGAAGGTGTAGCGGCCGAGCTGGTGCTGGGTCAGGACGTGGGCGTCCAGGAGGTCTTCGAGGAGGGTCTCGGCCTCGTCGAGCGGGAGGCCGGTCAGCGCGGCGGCCGCCTCCGGGCCGATGTCACGGCCCGGCTGAAGTCCCAGAAGCCGGAACATGCGCTGCTGATCGGGCGTGAGCTGCTGGTAGGAGAGCGTGAAGGCCGCGGCCACCCCTCGTTCCGAGGTGGCCAGTTCGGCCAGTCTGCGGCGCTGGTCGCGGAGCCGGCCGGCCAGGTGGGCGACGGTCCACCGGGGGCGGTGGTGCAGCCGGGCGGCGGCGATGCGGACGGCCAGCGGCAGGAATCCGCACAGCTGGAGGACGTCGAGGACGGCCAGGGGTTCGGCGGCGGCCCGTTCGCCGACGATCGCCGCGAACAGCTCGACGGCGTCGGCGGCGGGCAGCACGTCCATGGACAGGGCGTGCGCCCCGTCCAGGTCGGTCAGCCGCCGCCGGCTCGTGACCAGGAGGAGGGCGGGAGAGGAGGAGCCCGGCAGCAACGGGCGTATCTGGTCGATGCCGAGGGCGTTGTCGAGGACGGCCAGCACGCGACGGCCGGAGAGCTCGGACCGCCACAGCGCGGCGCGCTCGGCGACCGACGCCGGAATCTGCTGCGCCGGCACGCCGAGCTGGCCGAGGAGGACCTCCAGCGCGGCGCCGGAGTCCAGCGGCAGCTGACCGGCGGTGTGGGCCTGGAGGTCCACGAAGAGCTGCCCGTCGGGGAAGTGCGCGGCGAGGCGGTGCCCCACGTGGACCGCGAGCGCCGTCTTGCCGACCCCGGCCATCCCGTCGATCGCCGAGATCGTCACGACTCCGCCGTCGTTCCCCGCCCACTTGCGGGTCAGCCCGTCGAGCTCGCCCTCGCGTCCGGTGAAGTCCGGGACGTCGAACGGCAGGAAGTTGCTCCCCTGCGGCTTCGCCGGCGCGGCGTCCGGCGGCCGCAGGTCGGCGGCGTCCCGCAGGATGTCCTGTTCGAGCTTGCCGAACGCGTGGCCCGGGTCGAGTCCCTGCTCCTCGGCCAGGTTCGACCGGAAGGTTCTCGCCACGTCCAGCGCGTCGGCCTGCCGTCCGGCACGGTGCAGGGCGAGCATCAGGTGGCAGCACAGCCGCTCCCGCAGCGGGTGGGCCGCCAGATGGGCGGAGAGCTCGTCGATGACGTCCTCGTGACGGCCCAGGGACAGTTCGACCTCGGCCAGGCGCTCGACGGCGGTGAGCCGCTGCCCGTCGAGGCGTCCTCTGGCGCCCTGCACGTAGTGGGCGGTGATGCCGGCCAGCGGTTCTCCCCGCCACAGCGCCAGCGCGGCGCGCATCCGGTCCGCCGTCTCCCCCGGGTCGCCGGAGCCCGCCGACGCCTTGGCGACCAGGCCGGTGAACTCGTCCAGGTCGAGTTGTCCCGGCCCGGGTGTGATCACGTATCCGGCCGGCCGTGTGACCAGCATCCGGTCGTTCCCCGAAGCGCGCAGCATCCGTCGGATCGCGGCGATCGTGGTCTGGATCTGCGCGCGGGCGGAGTCCGGCGGCAGCGGCCCCCACATCGCGTCGATCAGGCGATCCGTGCTGACCGCCACCCCGGCGTGCAGCAGCAGATAGGCGAGCACCGCGCGATGGCGGGGTGCCAGGCCGGGCGCGTCCGAGCCGGGAGCCACGGCCTCCACCGGACCGAGGATCGTGAACCGCATGCCGTCCTTCGAGGAGTCGTCCGTGCGCGCATCGAAGACGCATCGGGAATGTATCAAGATCGACCGGCAGGGTACTCGGCATGCCCCTCCACACCGTAGAACCGGAGATCGCGACCGGTGAAGCCGCCGCCCTGTTCACCGCCACGCACCGAGCCCTGGGAGTCGTCCCCAACCTGGCCAGGGTGATGGCCAACAGCCTGCCGGTGCTGAAGGGGTACGTGGACGTCGTCACCGCCCTGGACACGGAGGCGACCCTGCCGGCCGCCGTGCGCGAGAGCATCGCGTTGCTGGTGGCGCAGGAGAACGGGTCCGACTACTGCCTGTCGGTGCACTCGTTCCGCGGGACCAGGACGGCCGGGCTGAGTGCGCGGCAGGCCACCCGCGCACGCCGGGGCGAGGCCGACGACCCCTGGGTCGCCGCCGTCCTGGACCTGGCCGCCGTGCTGGTCCGTGAGCGCGGAACCGTCACCGACGAGCAGCTGGCCGCGGCCCGGCGCGCCGGCCTGTGCGACGGGCAGGTCGTCGAGGTCGTCGCCCATGTCGCTCTGAGCGTCTTCACCAACTACCTCGCCATGGCCGGCCGCGTCGCCGTCGACTGGCCGCTCGTGCGCCACACCGACCGGGAGAACGCGCACGCGAGCCACGGTCGGAGCCACGGCGCCTGAACAACGGCGCAGCGTCTGAACAACGGCGCAGCGCCTGAATCGGGGCGCGCAGCCCCCTTCACACCTCCCTGAAGTGCTTCATCGATCACGAAAGTCACCACTTTGCCCACAGCAGTGCACATCCACCCGCTCCAGACCGTTTCGCCCTCCGAAGCCGCCGCGTGGCATCAGGTCGTCGCCGCCTCGATGGCCCACGACCTGCCGGACGTACCGCCGCCCGGCCCGGAGCAGATCCACGCCCAGCTCACCGGACCCGCCCTGGGCAGTCGCCGGCTCACCTGGCTCGCCACCGGTGCGGACGGCATCCCGGTCGGCGTCGCCGGCCTGCGGCTGTTCACCTCCGGAGGGCAGGAGCACCTGGCCGAACTGGAACTCCACCTCGACCCCGCCCACCGCCGCCTGGGCTTCGGCACCCTCCTGCTGTCGGCAGCGGTGGCGGCCTGCCGCGCCGAGAACCGGCGCAGCCTGATCACCACGGCCGCGGCCGGCGGTCCGGGCGAGGCGTTCGGCGAGCGTCACGGCTTCCGCAGGGCGCTCACCCTGGATCACCTCCTCCTGCGCCTCGACGGGACGGGCGGGGCCGACCTCCTGCGGACGGCCGATGCCGAGCACCCCGGCTACCGGCTGACCGGCTGGACCGGAACCGTTCCCGACGACCTCGCCGACGCCTTCGCCGCGGCCAAGAACGCGATGAACGACATGCCCGTGGGAGACCTGGACTACGGCAGCGTGGCGTGGGACGCCGACCGGGTCCGCGCCATGGGCCGGGTGGTCGCCGATCGCGGGGACACCCTGCTGACCGTCGCCGCCGTCCACGACGACGGCACCATGGCCGGCTACACCGAGATCCTGCTCCCCCAGGGCACGGGTCCGCGCGCCCAGCAGTACGACACGGCGGTCGTGCCCGCCCACCGCGGCCACGGCCTCGGGCTATGGGTCAAGGCCGCCATGGTGCGGCGGCTGCGCGCCGAGCACCCCGGCGTCGTCGAGATCGAGACGGACAACGCCGACGACAACGTCCACATGCTGGCCGTCAACCACCGGCTGGGGTTCCGCTCCTACCGGCGCACGCACGAGTTCCAGCTCGACGTGCCCGCCGCCTGATCCCCGTACACCCCGTACACCCCGTACACCCCGTACACGCCCTCCATCGAAGAATCGAAGAAGCGAGAAGCGCTTGCGCAAGCTGACCTACTACATATCCGCCACCCTCGACGGCTTCATCGCGGGGCCCGAGGGCCAGTACGACTTCCTCCCCTTCGAGGGGGAGGAGGCCGCCGCGATCCTGGCGGACTTTCCCGAGACCATGCCCACCCCCGCGCGTGAGCCGTTCGGCGTCGCCGACCGGGCCGCCCGGCGCTTCGACACGGTCATCATGGGCCGCGCGACCTACGACCCGGGGCTCAAGGCCGGACTCACCAGCCCGTACGCCCACCTGGATCAGTACGTCGTCTCCCGCACGCTCGTCAGCCCCGATCCGGCGGTGACCGTCGTGGACGACCCCGTCGCGCTCGTCCGCGAGCTCAAGGAACAGGACGGCCTGGACATCTGGCTGTGCGGCGGCGGCAAGCTGGCGGCCGTCCTCCGGGACGAGATCGACGAGCTGATCATCAAGCGCCACCCCATCTTCCTCGGATCCGGCATCCCCCTGTTCGACGGCCCGTTCTCTCCGACGCGCTTCGCCCCGGTCGGCACGCGGTCCTTCGACTCCGGCTTCACCCTCACCCACTTCGCGAAGGTGCAGGCATGAACGTCTCCTCCTCCACGCTCTCCCTGACCGTCGCCGACGTGGACGCCTCCCGCCGGTTCCTCCACGCCTACCTCGGCTACGAGGTGACGAGGGCCGACGACGGGTTCGCGTCCCTGACGCGCGGGGACGCCGCCGTCGACGTCGTCCTGCTCCGCGCGGGTACGGAGATCCTCCCGCCCGAGCAGCGCGACCGGCGGGCGGCCGGTCTGATCCTGGCGCTCACCGTGACCGACCTCGCGGCGGAGGAGACCCGGCTGCGCGCGGCGGGCGCCCCCATCACCATGCCGCTGCGCGAGGAGCCGTGGGGCGAGCGGCTGTTCCAGATGACCGACCCGAACGGTGTCGTCGTCCAGCTCGTCGAATGGGCGGCCGACGCCCATCCTGTCGACGCCGATCCGGCCGCCACCGATCCCGTCGACGACGACGTGAGCGCCGCCATGCGGGTGATCTCACCCTCCGCGGACCACGTCACCGTCTCCCCGAACGCGACCATGACCGGCCTGGCGGCTCCCAGCCGCGGCAGCGCCGCGCTCAGCACCTGGACCGTCACGATGAACGCCGGCGCCACCGGCCCCGAGCACTCCGTCGACCGTGAACAGGTCTGGACGGTCACCGCGGGAGCCCTGGAGGTGACCTGCGACGGCCGGAGCGAGAAGGTCACGGCCGGCCAGACCCTGATCCTGCCGCCGAACCTCCTCCGCCGGGTCCACGCCCCGGAACAGGCCGCGGCCCACGTCTCCATGCCCGCCGGCGGAGTCGCCTCCGTCCCCGGTACCGACGGCACGCGGGAACTGCCCTGGGCCCGCTGACCCGCACCACCCGCACGACGTCCCGGCCCCGAGGGGGCCCACGGCGGGACTCGGAGGACCCGAATCCCGCCGCACCATCGCCGGCCACGGCCGGCACCCACAGGAATGAGATGCACGGAATGCGCGTGTTGTTGATGGCCTACGGATCGCGCGGCGACATCGCACCGCTGGCGGGTCTGGCGCTTCAGCTGCGGAAGCTCGGCGCGGAGGTACGCGTGTGCGCGCCGCCGGACGAGGAGTTCGCGGACCTGCTGGCCGGTGTCGGCGCGGAGCTGGTGCCCTTCGGGCGGGACGTGCGCGCGCTGCGTACGGGAGCGCCGCCGTCGGACGCGGCCGCGTTCGCCGCCGAGCTGGTCGCCGCGCACTTCGACACGGTCGGCGAGGCGGCCGAGGGCTGCGACGTGCTGGTCGCGAGCGGTCTGATGCCGGCCGGTGCCCGCTCGGTGGCCGAGAAGCTGGGCATCCGCTACGTGTACGCGGGCTTCCATCCGTTCGAGATGCCGTCCGCGCACTACCGTCCGTCGGCGCGGCCGGGCCCGCCCGCCCCGCCCGGAACGACCGACATCCAGGCCCTGTGGGACCTGGACGCCCAGAAGGTCGACGCCCTCTAGCGCGAGCCCCTCAACGCCCACCGCGAGGCGCTCGGCCTCGCACCGGTGGACAACGTCCGCGACCACGTCTTCGGCGAGCGGCCGTGGCTGGCGGTGGACCCCGTCCTGGGCCCGTGGGAGCGGCTGACGAACCTCGACGTCGTGCAGACCGGCGCGTGGATCCTGCCCGACGAACGCCCCCTGCCCGCCGACCTGGAGGCCTTCCTGGACGCCGGTACGCCTCCGGTGTACGTCGGCTTCGGGAGCATGCCCATGGGCACGGCCACCGACATCGCCCGGACGACCGTCGAGGCGGCCCGCGCTCAGGGCCGACGCGTCCTCGTCTCCCGCGGCTGGGCCGGCCTGGGGCCGGTCGACGACGCGGACGACTGCTTCGCCGTCGGCGACGTCAACCACCAGGCCCTGTTCCGCCGTGTCGCCGCCGTCGTCCACCACGGCGGCGCGGGCACGACGACCACCGCCGCCCGAGCCGGTGCGCCCCAGGTGGTGGTACCCCAGTTCGTGGACCAGCCGCACTGGGCCGCCCGCGTGGCCGACCTGGGCATCGGCGCGGCGCACGACGGCCCGACCCCGACCTTCGACTCGCTGTCGGCCGCGCTCGGGACGGCCCTGGCCCCCGAGACGGAGGCACGGGCGAAGGCCGTCGCCTCCACGATCCGCACCGACGGGACAGCGGTGGCGGCGAAGCTGCTCCTCGACACGGCGGACGCCCTCGGCACGGCACCCGCCGCGCCGATGAGCCGCGAACGGATCTCCGCGATCGCCCATGCCGGCCACCCGATCAAGGCTCCGCTCGACGACGACGCGGTCGGCCTGCTCCTCGAACGCGGCCTCCCGCGCGGCGACGAGCGGGTGCTCGACCTCGGGTGCGGCACGGCGGAATGGCTGCTGCGCGCCCTGGCGAAGCGCCCCCGCCTGCACGCCGAGGGCGTCGACGTCTCCGACGTCTCCCTGGCGCGGGCCCGCCGGGCGGCGAACGGGCTCGGGGTCGGCGAGCGGCTGGTCCTCCACCACCGGGAAGCCGCGGGGTTCGTCTCCGCGCAGCGGTTCGACCTGGTCGTCAGCGTCGGCGCGACCCATGCCTTCGGCGGCCTGCTCCCCACCCTCGCGGCGGCCCGCGAGCACCTGGCCCCCGGCGGCCGTGTCCTGATCGGCGAGTCGTTCTGGGACCGCGCCCCCTCGCCGGAGGCCGTCGAGATGTTCGGTGATCTCGACGACCTGGCGACCACGGTGGACCGCGTCGTCGCCGAGGGATGGACCCCCGTCCACGGCCATGTCAGCACCCGCGCCGAGCTGGACGCCTACGAGTGGGCCTGCTGGGGCTCGCTGGCCGCATGGGCTCTGGACCACCCCGCCGATCCGGCCGCCGCACAGGTGCTGGAGACGGCCGACGCTCAGCGCTCGCGGTGGCTGCACGGGTACCGGGACAGCTTCGGCTTCCTCAGCCTGGTCCTGCGGCGAACGGCGGATTGACCGGCCCGCAGGGGTCAGGCGGGGCGGCGGCGGTGAGGAGGGCGGTGGTGCGTTCGTCGCCTTCCCGGCGCTGCGGCGCGGAGAGCTTGCCCGGCAGCGCCGGGGTGGCTCAGCACCGCGATCACCACGGCCTCCGACTCGCCTACCGCACGCGGAGAGTACGGAAGCGGGTGGGATCCGCCGGGTCGCGGTCGGCCACCTGGACCGGGCCCGCCCACTGCCAGACGGGGGCGGACGGGGACGGGCGGGTGAAGCGGATCTCGCCCCGGGTGCCCTCCACGACCACCCGCGGCCAGGCCCCGGCCACCGCCGCGCGGTCCGTGCCGTGGACGCGGAGGGCGTCGGCGAGGACGGTGACCGTGTCGTACCCCTCGAAGGCCACGAAGGACGGCGCGGCGCCGAGGCGGGCGCGGAGGGCCGCCTCCACCCGTGCGCCGAGGGGGGTCGGCCGGGCGGGGAGGTAGCGGAGGAAGGGGACCCCGCCGGCCTCCTCGCCGAGCAGCTCCGCCCACTCGGCGAACTCCGGCTGGCCGGCCGGCGCGCCGATCAGGACGCCCGCGAGGCGCGGGTCGCGGCGGGCTGCCCCGCGGACCGCCCGGACCAGCTCGACCGCCGGGCCCGGGAAGCCGGTGAGGAGGAGCAGCGCCGTCGCGCCCTCAGCGGCCAGCGCGTCGGCGAGCGCCGCCGGCTCCAGGGCGCGCGCGTCGAACTCCGTGACGGTGCCGCCGCGCGGGGCCAGGTGCTCGCGGAGGATCCGGGTGCCCGCCGCCCAGTAGGCGCCCGGCTCGGTCGCGACCGCGAGGCGGGTGTGGCCCTCGGCGAGGAGGAACTCGGCGTAGAGCCGCCAGCCTTGGGACTGTACGGGGGCCAGGCGCGCCACCCGCTCCGCCGGCTCGTCGGTCAGCGCGTCGATCACCGCGGACGAGCACAGGTACGGCACGCCGAGGGCCTCGGCGCGGGCGGCCGCGGCCCGCGCCACCACGCTGTGGTACTCCCCCGCCAGGGCGACCGCCCCGAGGGCCGCCAGCTCGTCCACGGCCGCCTCGGCCCGGCGCGGGTCGGCCGCGGTGTCCCTGACCAGGAGCTCCAGGGGCCGCCCGCCGACACCTCCGGCCGCGGTGATCCCTCCCGTGGCGGTGATCTCGTCCGCGGCCAGTTCGAGGCCGGCCAGCAGGTGCCGGCCCGCCTCCGTCCAGCCGGGGCGGCTCAGCGGGGCGAGGACGCCTATCCGGAGGGGGGCTGGGGTGCTCATGGGCGGGGCTCCTGTGGGTGGTCGGTGGTGCGGTGCGTACGGTGCCGTGCGGTGCGTGCGGTTCCCTCCTCATTGTTCGCACGGGGCCGTTCACGCGGAGCCGCTTTTTTCGCGCGGGGGGGGCGGGACCTCGGACGACGACCGTGACGCACCGGGATTGTCGGTGCCACCCGCCACAATCGGAGCCATGACCGCGACCGTGCCGCCGGCCCTCACCGCCCGCTCCCTCAACCGGGCCACGCTCGCCCGTCAGTTGCTGCTCGCGCGGGAACCGGTGTCCGTGGAGGAGGCGGTCCGGCGGGTGGTGGCGCTCCAGGCGCAGCAGCCGGGCTCGCCGTACGTGGCGCTGTGGAACAGGGTGGCGGGCTTCGACCCGGCCGCCCTGGACGCGGCCGTCGAGGGCTTCCGGCTGGTCCGCTCGACGCTGATGCGGATCACCCTGCACCTCGTGCGTGCCGACGACTACCGCCCCTTCCGGGCGGCGGTGGAGCCGACGCTGCGCGGCAGCCGGCTGCGCGACCGGCGGTTCACCGACACCGGGCTCACCCCGGAGGGCGCCGACGCGCTGCTGCCGGAGCTCCTCGCGTACGCCGCCCGTTCCCGCACCGGGGAGGAACTACGGCGGCGCGCCGAGGAGTTGTGGGGCGGCGGGAGCCTCACCCCGGCGGCGGGGCGGATGCTGCGGCAGTACGCGCCGCTCTGGCACGTGCCGAGCGGCCCGCCGTGGCAGTACGCCACCTCCCCCGGTTTCGTGGCGGCGACGCCCGGGTCGCTCACGGCCGGCCCGGAGGCCGCCGCCGAGGGGCTGAAGGCACTGGCCCGCCGCTATCTCGCGGGCTTCGGCCCGGCGTCGGCGGCGGATCTGGGCCAGTTCGGCCTGGTGCAGCGCGGCCGGGCCCGCGCGGCGCTCGACGCGCTCGTCGCGGAGGGCGCGGCGGAGGTCCTGGCGGGCCCGGACGGGGCGGTCCTGTACGACCTGCCGGGGGCGGCCCGCCCGGACGGCGCCGTGCCCGCCCCGCCGCGCCTGATGGCGATGTGGGACAGCACGCTGCTCGCGTACGCGGACCGGAGCCGGATCGTCCCCGCCGCGTACCGGAAGCACGTCATACGGATCAACGGCGACGTGCTGCCGACGCTCCTGGTCGACGGGTACGTGGCGGGCGCCTGGCGGCCGGTCGAGGGCGGGATCGAGGCGGCGGCCCTCCACCCGCTCGCGCCCGCCGACTGGGACGGGCTCGCGGCCGAGGCGGCGTCCCTGGGGGCGCTGCTCGCCGACCGCGATCCGCGGGTGTACGGGCGGTACGACCACTGGTGGGCGAAGGGCCTGCCGGCGGTCGAGACCCGCGTCCTGCCCTACTGACCGCCGGCCGTCAGCGCCTTGAGGGCGATGTTGAGTTCGAGGACGTTGACGCGGGGTTCGCCGATGAAGCCGAGGATCCGGTCGTCGGTGTGGTCGGCGACCAGTTTCCCGACCGTCGCGACGTCGAGCTTGTTGCGTTCGGCGACGCGGTGGACCTGGAGCTTCGCGTACTCCGGGGAGATGTGCGGGTCCAGGCCGGAGCCGGAGGAGGTGACCGCGTCGGCGGGCACGTCCGAGGGCTTCACCGTGTAGCCGTTCACCGAGTTGTCCTTGATCACGGCCGCCTTCGCGTCCGTGACCCACTGGATCAGGTCCGCGTTGTCACCCGATCGGTTGGTGGCCCCGGACAGGATGATCGAGTACTGGGTGTTGACGGAGTTGACGCCCAGGCCGTTCGAGGGACGGGGCTGGAACCAGCGCAGGTCGGGGGCTTCCCCGTCGAGGTAGGTCTGCCCGATGAGCGCGGAGCCGACGACCCTCCCGCTCGCGTCCTCGGTCTCGGAGCCGTTCGCCTTGCCGGGGAAGGCGAGTTGGGCGATGCCGGTGACGGCGAGCGGGTAGAGGACGCCGCAGACGAGGGTGAGGGCGAGGAGGGCGCGCAGGCCCGCCCAGAGCACACGCCCGGTGTTGCTGACGGAGTTGTTCATGACGGCGATCAACCGATTCCGGGGATGAGGAGGGCGAGGAGGAGGTCGATGAGCTTGATGCCGACGAAGGGGGCGATCAGGCCGCCGAGCCCGTAGACCGCGAGGTTGCGGCGGAGCATCGAGTCGGCGCTGCTCGGCCGGTAGCGCACGCCCTTCAGGGCGAGCGGCACCAGGGCGACGATGATCAGCGCGTTGAAGACGACGGCGGAGAGGATCGCGGACTCGGGCGAGGCCAGGCCCATGATGTTGAGCTTGTCGAGCGAGGGGTGGGCCACGGCGAACATGGCCGGGATGATCGCGAAGTACTTCGCGACGTCGTTGGCGATGGAGAAGGTCGTCAACGCGCCCCGGGTGATGAGGAGCTGCTTGCCGATCTCGACGATCTCGATGAGCTTGGTCGGGTTCGAGTCGAGGTCGACCATGTTGCCGGCCTCCTTCGCCGCCGACGTGCCCGTGTTCATCGCCACGCCCACGTCCGCCTGCGCCAGCGCGGGCGCGTCGTTCGTGCCGTCGCCGGTCATCGCGACCAGCTTGCCGCCGGCCTGCTCCCGCTTGATGAGGGCCATCTTGTCCTCGGGGGTGGCCTCGGCGAGGAAGTCGTCGACACCCGCCTCCTCGGCGATCGCCTGCGCGGTCAGCGGGTTGTCACCCGTGATCATGATCGTCTTGATGCCCATGCGACGCAGCTCGTCGAACCGCTCCCGCATGCCCTCCTTGACGATGTCCTTCAGGTGGATCACGCCCAGGACGCGCGCGCCCTCGTCGTCCTGAACAGCCACCAGCAGCGGCGTGCCACCAGCCTGGGAAATCCGGTCCGTGAGCGCCTGCGCGTCCTCGGCGACGGTGCCACCCTGCTCCTCCACCCACGCGACGACCGAACCGGTCGCGCCCTTGCGCACCTTCCGGCCGTCGACGTCCACGCCGGACATGCGCGTCTGGGCGGTGAACTGGATCCACTCGGCGTGGGCCAGCTCGCCCTGGTGACGCTCGCGCAGCCCGTACTTCTCCTTGGCGAGGACCACGATGGAACGGCCCTCGGGCGTCTCGTCGGCCAGCGAGGAGAGCTGGGCGGCGTCAGCGACCTCGGCCTCCGTCGTGCCGCGTACGGGGACGAACTCGGCGGCCTGCCGGTTGCCCAGGGTGATCGTTCCCGTCTTGTCGAGCAACAGGGTGCTCACGTCGCCGGCGGCCTCGACCGCCCGCCCCGACATGGCGAGGACGTTGCGCTGCACCAGCCGGTCCATGCCGGCGATGCCGATCGCGGAGAGCAGCGCGCCGATCGTCGTCGGGATCAGGCAGACCAGAAGAGCCGTCAGGACGATGAGCGAGGTCTGCTCGTCGGCGCCCGCGTAGATCGCGAACGGCTTCAGGGTGACGACGGCGAGCAGGAAGACGATGGTGAGGGACGCCAGCAGGATGTTGAGGGCGATCTCGTTCGGGGTCTTCTGCCGCGCCGCGCCCTCGACCAGGTTGATCATGCGGTCGATGAAGGTCTCGCCGGGCTTCGTCGTGATCTTGACGACGATCCGGTCCGACAGCACCTTCGTGCCGCCGGTGACGGCCGAGCGGTCGCCGCCGGACTCGCGGATGACCGGGGCGGACTCGCCGGTGATGGCGGACTCGTCCACGGACGCGACGCCCTCGACGACGTCACCGTCGCCGGGGATGACGTCGCCGGCCTCGCAGACGACGAGGTCGCCGATCTTCAGCTCGGTACCGGGGACGCGCTCCTCGTTCTCGCCGATGATCCGGCGGGCGACGGTGTCGGTCTTGGCCTTGCGCAGGGTGTCGGCCTGCGCCTTGCCCCGGCCCTCGGCGACCGCCTCCGCGAGGTTGGCGAAGACCGTGGTCAGCCACAGCCAGGCGGTGATCGCCCAGCCGAACCAGTCCCCGGGGTGCATCACGGCGAGGACGGTGGTGACGACCGAGCCGACGAGCACCACGAACATGACCGGCGACTTCACCATCACGCGCGGGTCGAGCTTCCTGACCGCGTCCGGGAAGGAGGCGAGGAGCTGGCGGGGTTCGAAGAGCCCGCCGCCGACGCGTCCGGTCTCGGCGGTCGCTCCGGAGGGTGCCCCGGTCCTCGGGGGCCGGGTGGGGGTGAGGGTGCTCATGCTGCGAGTCCTTCGGCGAGCGGTCCCAGGGCGAGGGCCGGGAAGTAGGTGAGGCCGGTGATGATCGCGATCGTGCCGACCAGCAGGCCCGTGAACAGCGGTTTCTCGGTCCGCAGCGTGCCCGCTGTCTCCGGTACGGGCTGCTGCCCGGCCAGCGAGCCGGCCAGCGCGAGGACGAACACCATCGGCAGGAAGCGGCCCAGCAGGATCGCGATGCCGATGGTCGAGTTGAACCACTGGGTGTCGGCGTTCAGGCCCGCGAACGCCGAACCGTTGTTGTTGGCGCCGGAGGTGAACGCGTACAGGATCTCGGAGAAGCCGTGCGCGCCGGAGTTCGTCATCGAGTGCGACGGCGTGTCCAGGACGAACGACGCCGCGGTGAAGCACAGGACCAGCGCGGGGGTGACCAGGATGTAGCAGGCCGCGAACTTGATCTCGCGGGTGCCGATCTTCTTGCCCAGGTACTCCGGGGTCCGCCCGACCATCAGACCGGCGAGGAACACCGCGATGACCGCCATGATCAGCATGCCGTAGAGGCCGGAGCCGACGCCGCCGGGCGCGATCTCGCCCAGTTGCATGCCGAGCATGGTGATGCCGCCGCCGAAGCCCGTGTACGAGGAGTGGAAGGAGTTCACCGCGCCCGTCGACGTCAGCGTCGTGGCGACCGCGAAGAGCGAGGAGCCGGCGACCCCGAAACGGGTCTCCTTGCCCTCCATCGCCCCGCCCGCGATCTCGAACGCCGGGCCCCGGCCCGCGAACTCGGTCCACATCATCAGCGCCGTGAACCCGATCCAGATCGCGGCCATCGTGCCGAGGATCGCGTACCCCTGCTTCACCGAACCGACCATGCGGCCGAAGGTCCGGGTCAGGGCGAAGGGGATGACGAGGATCAGGTAGATCTCGAAGAGGTTCGACAGCCCGTCGGGGTTCTCGAAGGGGTGGGAGGAGTTGGCGTTGAAGTAGCCGCCGCCGTTCGTGCCCAGCTCCTTGATGACCTCCTGCGAGGCCACCGCGCCGCCGTTCCACTGCTGCGTGCCGCCGGTGAACCGGCCGACCTCGTGGATCCCGGAGAAGTTCTGGATCACCCCGCACGCGACGAGCACCAGCGCCCCCACGACCGCCATCGGCAGCAGGATCCGGACGACACCGCGCACCAGGTCGGCCCAGAAGTTCCCCAGCTCACCGGTGCGGGACCGGGCGAAGCCGCGCACCAGCGCGACCGCGACGGCCATGCCGACGGCCGCCGACACGAAGTTCTGCACCGCCAGGCCGCCGGTCTGCACGACGTGGCCCATGGCCTGCTCGCCGGAGTACGACTGCCAGTTGGTGTTCGCCACGAACGACGCGGCCGTGTTGAACGCCTGGTCCGGGTCGATCGACACGAAGCCCAGCGAGCCGGGCAGCGCGCCCTGCACCCGCTGGAGCGCGTACAGGAACAGCAGGCTCACCAGGGAGAAGGCGAGGACCCCGCGCAGATACGCCGGCCAGCGCATCTCCACCGACGGGTCGGCGCCGATCGCCCGGTAGACCCACCGCTCGAACCGCAGATGCTTCTCCGAGGAGTACACGCGCGCCATGTGGTCGCCGAGCGGTCTGTACGACAGACCGAGGGCGGCCACCAGCGCCAGGAGCTGGAGGACTCCAGCGAGGACAGGACTCATCTCGGGACTCAGAACCTCTCCGGCTTGACGAGGGCGAGGACGAGATAGCCCAGGAGGGCGGCGGCCACGAGGAGACCGACGACGTTCTCGGCACTCACAGCTTCGCCACCCCCTTGGCGATGAGCGCCACCAGCGCGAAGACCGCGAGCGCGGTGACGACGAAGGCCAGATCGGCCATCGTGACTCCCTGGAGAAGGAAGAGGGGATTCTCGGACAGGACGAGAAAACCTCCTTCCCGGGCCCCCACCGCCTTCGTTGACGTGCCTCTGACGCCGCGCACGCCCGTCTTGACGCTTCCCCTACGACCCGGCCCGTCCGGGGCTCCCCCATTGCCAGTGACCTTCGGGCCGCCTATCTTCGAGCCACACCTACGGACCGGGATGCTCGTCAGTCCCGGGGCGGTCCGCCGTTCACGGGCCGGACGGCGGGGAGCGCACGACCGCGGGACGCGGCGCGCTGGACGCCGGGCGTACGGGATACCCGTATCCGCGTACCCGCAGGAGCTGAACCGCATGAGCAAGCACGTCCTGGCCCAGAACCAGTACGGCAAGGCCGAGAACCGCGTCGTCCGCATCTCCCGCAAGGGCGGCGAGGACGGCGCCTGGCACGAGATCCGCGACCTGAACGTGTCGGTGGCGCTGCGCGGCGAGTACCGCGACGTCCACCTGACCGGCGACAACGGCAACTGCCTGCCGACCGACACCACCAAGAACACGGTCTACGCCTTCGCCAAGGAGCACGGCATCGCCTCCCCCGAGGCGTTCGCGATCCTCCTCGCCAAGCACTTCGTGACCTCCCAGGAGGTGATCCGCGAGGCGCAGATCCGCGTCGAGGAGTACGCCTGGGAGCGGATCCCGGTCCCCACCCGCAAGGAGCAGCACTCCTTCGTCCGCAAGGGCCAGGAGGTGCGCACCGCGCAGGTCACGTACAGCGAGGCCACCGGCCTCCAGGTGCTGTCCGGTCTGAAGGACCTGACCGTGATGAACTCGACCAACTCGGAGTTCCACGGCTTCATCAAGGACGAGTACACGACGCTCCAGGAGGCGTACGACCGGATCCTGGCCACCAAGGTCACCGCCCGCTGGGCGAACTCGGCCACAGCCGCGGCGGACCCGGAGCACGACTGGGACCGCTCGTACGCCAAGGCCCGCCGGCACATGCTGGAGGCGTTCGCGGAGACGTACAGCCACTCGCTCCAGCAGACCCTGCACGCGATGGCCTGCCGGGTCCTGGACCACGTGCCCACCGTCAACGAGGTGCGGCTGAACCTGCCGAACAAGCACCACTTCCTGGTGGACCTGGAGCCCTTCGGCCTGAAGAACGACAACGAGGTGTACTTCGCGGCGGACCGCATGTACGGCCTCATCGAGGGCACCGTCCACCGCGACGGCGTGCAGCCGGTGATCGCCACCTCCGACTGGATCACCGCCTGACCGGCAGCCGCTAGAGCAGCCCGGCCGCCCCGGTTCCCAGCCATACGGCTCCGAGCCCGGCGATCGGGCTGCCCGCCGCGTTCAGGACCGCGTACCCCTTCGCCCCGCCCTCGTACAGCTTCAGCGTCTCGTACGAGAAGGTCGAGTACGTGGTGAGGGCGCCGCACAGGCCGGTGCCGAGCAGCAGCTGCGCCTGCGCCGAGGCGACGCCGGTGAGCAGGCCGAGGACGAACGAGCCCACGACGTTGACGGTGAAGGTCCCCCAGGGGAAGACCGAGTCGTGGCGGGCCTGCACGGCCCGGTCCGTGAGGTAGCGCAGCGGCGCGCCCACGCCGGCGCCGAGGGCGACGAGCAGCCAGTTCACTCCGCCGGCGTCCCTTCCGGGCCGTCGGCGGGGTCCGTCCGGCGCACCGTCTCGCAGGCGTCGAGGACCACCAGACCGCCGCCCGTCACCAGCTCGTCGAGCTGCGGCAGGAAGGCGCGGATCCGCTCCTCCTCGTCCACGATCACCACCGCCACCGGCAGGTCCTCGCTGAGCGAGAGGATGCGGGCGGTGTGGACGCGGCCGGCGCCGCCGAAGCCCTCGACGCCCCGGAAGACGGAGGCGCCGGCCAGTCCGGCGGCGTGGGCGCGGTGCACGATCTCGCTGGAGAGCGGACGGTGGTGCCAGGTGTCGTTCTCGCCGACGACGACCGTCAGCCGCAGCGCCGGCCTCGTTCCGTGCGGTGTCGTCCCGGGCGGTGTCATGCCGGCTCCCTCCGCACCCACAGGGCCCGGCCCGCGGCGACGCCGGCGACGACGGCGGCGAGCGCGGTGACCAGCGTCCCGCCCAGATAGAGGACACCCTCGGCGGGGCCGCCCGCGGCGAACAGGCCCCGGGTGTCGAGCGCGTACGTCGAGAAGGTGGTGAAGCCGCCGCAGAACCCGGTGCCGAGGAAGGGCCTCAGGAGCGGGTGCGGCGCCGACGGGGCCTCGGTGGCGAAGACCATCAGGAGGCCGATCACGGCGCAGCCGAGCGCGTTGACCAGGAAGATCGTCCAGGGGAACGTGCCGGGCGCGGTCGGCCAGGCGAGCGTCGCGGCATAACGGGCGGACGCGCCGAGCACACCGCCGGCGGCGACCACCGCGACGACCGGCGCCTGCTCCCGGATACCCATACCCCCAGGTTAAGGGTGGTGCGAGGCGCACGGGCCGCGGTACCGGCCTGGGGCATTAACCGGGTCCTGCCCGTGCCGCCTCGCTCTGCGATGGTCCGGCGACGGAGCGCGACGGGTCAAAGCGGGTCCGGCGAGTCTGTCAGCTCCTCGGGGAGGGCCCGCGGACCGGTGACGGCGGGGCGGGCGCGGCCCCGCGCCGGGGGGTGTGGTCCGGCCACCACCCCCGGTGCCCGAGGTGGGTGCGGGGGCCCTCGGAGCGCGTTCCGGGCTCGGTTCGAGGGTGGTTCGAGGCCCCCGCGGAAGCGGTCGAAGCGCAGGTCAGGGGTGGGGCGGTGGTCCGGCCACCATCAAGAGGCCGATTCGGGTGCCGGGTCCACCTCGTCGGGACGGGGGTGGAGGCGAGACCGTGAAGGGGCAGCGGGAGGCAGCTGCGCAACCCTCGGGCAGGACGGGCAGGAGTGTCGTGAGTACATCCGTCGCAATCAAGCGCGGGACGGCCGCCGTGGCCGTCCCGTCGACCGTTCCGCGTCCCCGGGTCCGCGCCGTTCCCCGGGCCGCCGCGCCGCGTCCCGGCTCGGACGTCTACACCGAGCTGACCACCGCGCTCTTCTCCGGCTTCGCCCGCCGCGACCAGCGGCTGAAGGCCGAGCAGTACCTGCACGGACTGCTCACCGCGCAGGGCCGCAAGTCGATCCGGAACATCGCCGCGCAGATCGGCGGCCCCGCCGCCGAGCAGAGCCTGCACCACTTCATCTCCAGCTCCACCTGGGACTGGCAGCCGATGCGCGCCTCGCTCGGGCGGTTCCTGGAGCGCGGCGGGCATCCGCAGGCGTGGGTGGTGCGGCCGATGCCGATCCCGAAGGCCGGCGAGCACTCGGTGGGCGTGGACCGGCGGTTCGACCCGGAGCGCGGGCAGGTCTTCCAGGGCCAGCAGGCCTTCGGCGTGTGGTTCGCCGGGGAGGAGCTGAGCGCTCCGGTCAACTGGCGGCTGTTCCTGCCGGATCCGTGGGTGAAGGACCGGACGCGGCGCGACCGCGCGGAGGTCCCCGAGGAGGCCGGCGAGGAGACGCTTGAGGAGTGCGCGGTCTCCGCCGCCCTGGAGACGGCGCACTGGACCGACATCACCCGCAAGCCGGTGCTCCTCGACATCCGGGGCGGCGCGGGGCGGGCGGCGCTGACGCGGCTCGCCGCGGCCGGGGTGCCGGTGGTGGCGCGGATCGGGGCCGGTTCGCGGCTCGCGATCGCGGACCGCTCGCTGCCGGGCTTCGGCGCGGGCCCGCTGCCGGCGGCGCAGATACTGGAGTCCCTGAAGGGACTGCGGCGACCGGTGAGCTGGGTGGACACGGTGGGCGGCGCGCGGACCTCGCGGACCTCCCTCGCGACGGCCGTCCGGGTCGCGCTGCCCTCCCCCGGCGGGGAGCGGATGCGGCCGCTGATGCTGCTCGGCGAGTGGGACGACCCGCGCCGGGGCCCGGCCCGGGTGTGGATCAGCGACCTGACGCAGGCGACGGTCGGTTCGCTGCTGCGGCTGACGAAGCTGGCGCACCGGGTGGAGCGGGACTTCGCCGCGGTCGGCGAGGCGGCGGGGCTGCGGGACTTCGTGGGCCGTTCGTACCGCGGCTGGCACCGGCACATCACGCTGGCCTCGGCCGCGCACACGGCGACGGTGCTCGGCTCGACGTGGGACACGGCGTGCGACGCCCCGCGCCGCGCCGGCTGACCCGCTCCGGGACCTCTTGCGGCCGGACGGTCCCGTCCGGCCGTCCGCCCGAGCCCGCCCCAACGGGCCACCGGGGCCGAAGGGTGCCCGTCCGCACGGCGCGGGCGGGCGCCCACGCGCGCGTGGCGGGTGCGGTGCGGGGTCCGTGGTCGGTGGAGCCGTGGCCGGTCGGGACGCGGTCGGTCGGGACGCGGTCAGTCGAGCGGGCCCGCCGGGAGGCGTGCCGGGGACGTGGCGGCTCTGCGGCGGCCCAGCACCTCGCGGGTGCGCTGCAGGCGCAGGGCGAGCTGGACCTCCAGGACCTGGCCGGGCTTCTGCCAGGCGGGGCCGAGGAGTTCGCCGATGCGCTCCAGACGCCGGGAGACGGTGTTGGGGTGGACGTGCAGGGCCTCGGCCGCGTTGGTGGGACTGCCGCCGGAGGCGAAGTACGCCTCCAGGGTGCGGGTGAGGTCGGTGAGCCGCTCGGCGTCGTAGTCGAGGACGGGCCCGATCGCGTTCTCCACGAAGCCGTCGACGTCGTGGTCGTCGGAGAGCAGCATCCCGAGGAAGCCGAGGTCGGAGACGGCCGCGGCGGAGCCCGTACCGCCGAGGGCGCTCATCGCGTCCAGGCAGCGCAGCGCCTCCGCGTACAGCGGGCCGACCGCGTCGGGGCTGCCGCCGGGTCCGGCGGCGGCGACGGAGACGGGGTGGCCGAGGAGCGGGGTGAGCTCCTCGGAGACGGCGGAGGCGGCGGCGGAGGCGTCCACTCCGGGGAGCAGCAGGACGACACAGCCGCCCTGCACGGTCTTGAGCCCGGAGAGCCGGTACGCGTACGAGGACGCCCAGACCACGGCCCGGCCCTGCTCGCCGCCCTCGGGGCGGGCGACCACGAGGACGTGAGGTTTGCGCAGGTCCACGCCGAGTCGCCGGGCGCGCCTGGCGCTCTGCTGCGGGGCGTGCGGCGGGTCGGCGATGAGGTCGTCGAGGAGTTCGTCGCGGACGGGGCCCTCGGCGACGGCGGTGGAGCGCTGCATCAGGAGGAGCAGGGCGACGGACTGGGCGACGAGTTCGAGGAGTCGTTCGTCCTCGTCGGTGAGGCCGCCCTCGACGCGGACGACCAGGCCGCCGAGGTCCTCGGAGCCGGCGATGACGGGGGCGACCCAGACGGAGTCGGCGGCGAGGACGGGACGGCGCAGCGCGTGGGCGTCGAGGGAGGCCTTGGCGACGGCCTCCTCGTCGAGTCCGGGGAAGTCGCCGCAGGCGGCGAGGCGCCGGCCGCCGGGGTCGCGGACCATCACGGTGGCGTCGAGGGCGTCGCCCGCTGCCTTGGCGACGTGCGGGAGGTCGCCGCCGGCGAGGACCAGGTTCATGATCCGGCCGTGGGCCTCGGAGACGTGCCGCATCCGGGCGAGGCTGGTGCGCACGCGCGCGCTGTCCCGTTCCAGTTCGAGGAGTTCGGCGCGGGTGCGGTCGAGGAGTCCGGCCTTCTCGACGGCGAGGGCGGCGAGGGCGCCGAGGAGGGCGATCTCCTGCGGGGTGTGCTCGCGGACGCGGCGGTCGGCGCCGAAGAGGGCGCCGATGACGGAGTCCCCGCTGCGCAGCGGCACGGCGAGGATGGCGCGGAGGCCTTCGGCGCGGACGGCCTCGTCGCCGGGGTCGACGACCTCGGCGTCGTCGAGGGCGGCGGCCGGGTCGGGGGCCTCGCCGCTGGTGAACCGCTCGTCGGCGGGGTAGTCGGGGGTCCAGATGGGTTCGCCGGTGCGCTGGACGACGCCGCCGAGGCAGTTCCCCGCGCCGATGCGCAGGCCGACGCTGAGGCCGGGTCCGGTGGTCTCGCCGGTGTCCCCGCCGGTGCGGGAGCCTTCGGTGACGCGGATGTAGCAGGCGCCCTGGGGGCCGCGGAGGGTCACGTACGCCATGTCGAGGCCGAGGAGCCGGCGGGCGCGGCGGGTGACGATGCGGAGCAGGCCGTCCAGGTCGTAGCTGAGTGTCAGATCGCGGGCGGTGTCGGTGAGGACGGCGAGGGAGGCGCCGCTGCGGGCGGCGCGGGCCCGGTCGGTGGCGCGTTCGTCGTGGAGGGAGCGGGCGAGGGCGACGGCCCGCTCCAGGCGGCCGAGTCCGGCGCCGTCGAGTCCGGCGAGGCGGGCCTCGTCGACGAGGGCCTCGAACCGGTCGGGCGCGCCCTGTCCGGCGAGCAGTTCCAGGACGGCGAGCAGCGCGTCGGCGCCCGCGCTCTGGTCCGCGCCCCGCTTGTCCATCTCCCCCACCCCCGTCGTCGAACCTAAATCGGGCACCTCGGAGAAAACCCGTCCTCGCGGCCGAAACTAATTCGGTCCCGGAAGCGGGTCAACGGTGACGTGCGGCACTTCATTCCCGGGGCTCCGCCGTCCCCTCCGGAGGCGGAACCGACGGCGCGTCAGACAGCCATGGCGACGCCCGTGGTGACGGTGCCGGCGCGGACGGGCTTGGGCTGGCCGGGGACGCGCGGCACGGCGGGGCCGTACCAGGTGACGGCGGGCGTCTCCTCGGCGGCGGCGGAGGACGTGACGGCGGAGGACGTGACGGCGGAGGACGTGGCGGCGGAGGACGTGGCGGCGGCAGTGGCGGCGGTACGCGCGGGCGCGGGCACGACGGCGTACCCGAAGAGCCCCTCGGAGGTGCCGTTGAGCGCGGTGCGGGTGCCGGTCGCGGCGGGCGCGCGCGTGTGGCGGACGGCGAGGGCGGAGTGCTGCAGCCGGCGGAGGCGGGCGGAGGGCTCCATGCCGGTCTCCCGGTGGAGGACCGTGCGCAGCCGCTCGTAGACGGCGAGGGCCTCCTCGTGGCGGCCGCAGCGGAGCAGGGCGACCATGAGGTGGGCGTGGAGCGGTTCGTTGGTGGCGTAGCGGGCGGCGAGACCGGGGAGTTCGGAGAGGATCGCCTCGTGCCGGCCGAGGCCGAGCTGGGCCTCCACCCACTGGTCGAGGACGCTGAGGCGGGCGGACTCCAGGCGCTCTATCTCGCGGCGGAGGCAGGGGCCCGCGGCCACGCCCGCGTAGGGCTCGCCGTGCCAGAGGGCGAGGGCCTCGCCGAGCCGCAGCGAGGCGCGGGCCAGGTCGCCGGCGTCCATGGCGCGGTAGCCGGCGCCGGCCGCGCGCTCGAACTGGCCGATGTCGTGGACGCCGACGCCGGTGTCGAGGCGGTAGCCGCCGGGGAGCGAGACGAGGACGGCGTCGGCGGTGCGCCGCTCGGTCCAGCCGGCCGCGCCGGTGTCCTCCGCGGACTCGTGGAGGGCGCGGGCGATGAGCGCGCGGAGCTCCGCGATGTGGGTGGCGATCTCGGTGCGGGCGCCGCGCGGGGCGCCGGACGGCCACAGCTCCTCGGTGAGGACGGTGACGGGCACGACCTGGCCGGCGAAGGCGGTGAGCAGGGCGAGGATCTGGCGTGGAGCGGCCGCTGTCGGAGTGATCGGTACCCCGCCCTCGCGGACCGACAGTCCCCCCAGGATGTGGATGTCCACTATGCCCCCTCGGTGTCTGCGCAAGCGGATCCTGAGGTTGATTAAAAAAAGACCCCCCTGGTCATGTCAATAAGAAACCGGAAGGTATGAAATCCAGGTCCCTGAATTGGGAGACCTTCGCCCGGTTTGGTGGGGAATAAGGACGTCGTGTTCACGCCAGGGGCCGAAAGTCGATGCGTGCCAGCAGCATGTTTCGGACTCGGGGGTTTGGTTTAGCAGGGACCCTGCGGATGCCGGGAGGGTGATCTTCGATGAGATCGCGCCATCCGGGACGGCATCCCGACCCGACGGTCTGTTTCAGCCGACCGCCGCGGCGGTGAGCAGACCGAAGGAGACGAGGATCAGGGCCGTACGGATCCGGTGGTAGCCGTTCCAGCGCCCCTCGAAGGCGGCGCGGCTCGCCGACGGGTCCTCGCCGGGCCCCTCGGCCGCGGCGAGCGCGTTGTTGAGCGGGACGTTCCCGACGACGGTGACCAGGTGGTTGAGGACCGCGCAGACGAAGCCCGTGAGGACCAGCCAGCGCTGCGCCTCGGTCCGCCCCTCCACCGGCACCAGGTAGGCGGCGACCGGGAGGACCGCGACGGCGGCGAAGACGGTCAGGAAGACGGCCCTGGGCACCGCCTCGTTCACACGGCGCATGGCGGTGACGAACGCGGCGTCCGTGAGGCGGCCCAGGGCGGGCATGATCCCGGTGAGGAAGACGAGGAGGAACCCGGCGTAGAGGCCGGTGCTTCCGACGGCGAGGGCGAGCAGCAGGGTGGCCATGGGCTCATGATGCCGCGCCCGCGGCGGAGCCGCCCGTTCCCCTCGGGCGGCTTCCGCGGGTACGGCTCCGGCCTCGCCGCGCATACGACTCCGGCCCCTGCCACGCGCGCGTGGCAGGGGCCGGACCCATGGGGCGTACGGCTCGGGCGTACGGCTCAGGCGTACGGGTCTCCGGAGCGGAACTCGCCCTCCTGGGAGGGGCGTTCACCCATCAGCCGGTCGGCCTGGCGCACCGCCTCGGCCAGCTCGCCGACCACCGCGGAACCGGAGCGCCCCCGGATGGCGTCGGCGTACCCGGCGAGCTCGCCGAGGCGCGGGGCGCCCGGCAGCCGGCCGCCGCCGCGCAGCTCCTCCGCGAAATAGGCGGAGATCGCCGAGAGTTGCAGACTGTCGTGACCCCCCTGCCAGAGCCCGGCGCGCAGCGCGCCCGCCTCGACCGTGCCCGAACGCTCCTGCGGGGAGCGGGAGTCGGGGTCGAGCCAGCGGACGGTGGCGGTGGCGATCCGGCCGCTCGCGCCGGGCCTGGTCTTCACCACGTACAGGGCGGTGACCGTGTGCCCGGCGCCGACCTCGCCGCCGTCGACCCGGTCGTTCCGGAAGTCCTCGTCGGCGACCTCGCGGTTCTCGTAGCCGATCAGCCGGAAGCGCTCCACGGTCCCCCGGTCGAAGGCGACCTGCGCCTTGGCGTCCCGGGCGCGCAGCTCGACCTGGGCGGGCAGCTGGTCGACGAAGACCTTCCGCGCCTGCTCCTGGGTGGAGACGTACGTGGTCTGGCCGTCGCCCTTGTCGGCGAGCCGTTCCATCAGCTCGTCGCCGTAGTCGCTGCCGACCCCCACCCCGAAGAGGGTGATGCCCTTCTCCCGGCGCTGCTCGTCGATGCGGCCGAGGAGGGCGTCGGCCGCGGTCTCCCCGGTGTTGGCGAGGGCGTCGGAGAGCAGCACCACCCGGTTGGTGGCGCCCTTGCGGTGCCCCTCGGCGGCCACGTCGTAGCCGGTGCGCAGGCCGGCCTCCAGGTTGGTGGAGGAGCGGACGGCGAGGGAGTCGACGGCCTCGCGGACCCGGCCGCGGGCGTCGCCGAGGCGGGTCATCGGCAGCAGGGTCTCCGCCTCGTCGCTGAAGGCGACCAGGGCGAGGGAGTCGTCGTCGCGGAGCTCGTCGGCGGCCAGCCGCAGGGCGTGCTGGGCGAGGTCGAGCCGGCCCGGCTCGTTCATCGAGCCGGAGACGTCGACGACGAAGGTGAGGGCGGCGGGCGGGCGTTCGCCGGCCCGGTCGGCGCCCCGGGTGGCGAGGCCGACCCGGACGAGCGACCAGCCCTCCTCGCCGGTGGCGGCGCCGTCGACGGTGACGCTGAAGCCGTCGTCGGCGGGGCGCGGGTAGTCGGGGCGGAAGCTGTTGACGAACTCCTCGGGCCGGACGGTGGCGGGGTCGGGCAGCCGGCCCTCGGCGAGCGAACGGCGCGCATAGCCGTACGAGGCGGTGTCGACGTCGAGGGCGAAGGTGGAGAGGTAGTCGGGGTCGGGGCTCGGGGCCCGCTGCTCACCCTCGGGCGCGCCCGAGGGGCGCTGGTCGCCGCCCCTGTCCGCCTGGCCGTCGGCCGGGGCCGGCGGGGCGGCGGTGCCGCCGCCGTTGGGGAGCGCGGGTGCGGCCTTCCGGTGGTCGCTGGACTCGCGCGCCGAGTCGCCCGCCTCGCCGGCGCAGCCGCCGGCGAGGAGCGCGGCGGCGAGCGCCCCGGCGAGGGCGGCGGTCCTGACGGTGCGCCTGGCGGAGCTTCCGGCGGAGCTCCTGACGGTGCTTCCGTCGACACTTCCGGCGGTGCTTCCGACGGTGCTTCCGACGGTGCTTCCGGCGGTGCTTCCGGCGGTGCTTCTCCGGTGCGGACGTTTCATGGTCGACTCCCCGTTTCTGTACGGAAGTTGCGCCGGGCGACCGGCACCGCCGGGCGGGGCGGGTCGGGCTTCGGGCCTCTGTGACTGTGACGAACGGGAGGCGCGGGCGGACCCCGCGAAGGAGTTGCGGATGGATCTCGATGTGGCAACGGAACGCGGAACGGGGGCCAGTGGCATGGAGACGCCAGGTTTGTCCACAGGGGTTGTCACCGTGCGCAGTCGCATGAGTACATGGAGTGGACATCGATCGGGCGGGGGTGGTCAGCGGTGGCAGAGAGCGCGGGCTCCGTGATGCTCGCCCGTTCGGCGATGAACCGGGCCGCGACCGAGGGGCAGCGGCCGGCGGGGCGCCCGGTCCGGGGTGCGCGGCGCATCAGCGCGGCGCTCGCCGGGCTGGCGGCCTCGACCCGGCACGAGCTGCTGACCTTCGACGACCCGGTGGCCTCGGCGTCGCGTGCGATCCCCGAGCCGTTCCTGGAGCTCGCGGGAGCGTGCATGCGCGCGGCGGCGGAGCGGGCCGGGGAGGTGCGGCGGATCGTGCCCCGGCACGCGCTGCCCCGGCTGGAGGACGGGCCGCGGATACCGGGGCGGGCGCGGTTCGCCGACGCGATCCCGTTCAAACTGATCGTGGTGGACCGGACGGTGGCGGCGGTCCCGCTCGATCTGGAGCTGCTGTACAACGGCCTGTTGCTGATCCGGGACCCGGTGGTGGTGCAGGCCCTGGTGCGGGCCCATCACGCCTGCTGGACGGCGGCGGAGGAGCTGGTCCGGCTGCCGCCGCCCCGGCAGGCGGGCGGGCCGCCGGAGCTGCTGCGGCCGGTCCTGGAGGCGCTGGTCTCGGGGCTGACGGACGAGGCGGCCGCGGCGCGGCTCGGCATGTCGGCGCGGACGTACAGCCGGCGGGTGGGCGAGCTGATGGCCGCCCTGGGGACGACGAGCCGCTTCCGCGCGGGCGCGGAAGCGGCTCGGAGGGGGTGGTTGTGAGACCTGGTACGACGGTGCGGCCCGTCGGGCCCTAGGACACGATGTCCTTGCGGGCGAAGCCTCGGAAGGCGAGCGCGAAGAGGACCAGGGCGTAGGTGACGGAGATCGCCGCACCCTGGGCCATGCCGCCCCACTCCAGGTGGGGCTGGAGTGCGTCGATCCAGGCGAACTGCCAGTGCGCCGGCAGGAAGTCGCGCCAGTCGCCGAGCGCCGTGACCGCGTCCAGGACGTTGCCGACGATGGTCAGGCCGACGGCTCCGCCGACCGCGCCGAGCGGGGCGTCGGTGCGGGTGGAGAGCCAGAAGGCAAGGCCCGCGGTGACCAGTTGGGAGACGAGGACGAAGGAGGTGGCGATCAGCAGCCGCAGGACGGACTCCCCCGCCGGGAGCGAGCCGCCGGTGGGGAGCTGGAGCGGACCCCAGCCGTAGGCGACCGTGCCGACGGCGAGGGCGAGCAGCGGCAGCAGGAAGAGCGCGGCGGTGCTGTAGCCGAGTGCCACCGCCAGCTTGGCGGCGAGCAGCCGGGACCGCGGCACGGGCGCGGCGAGCAGATAGCGGAGGGAGGACCAGCCGGCCTCGGAGGCGACGGTGTCGCCGCAGAAGAGCGCCACGGGGATGACGAGGAGGAAACCGGCCGAGACGAAGAGGCAGGTCGCCGCGAAGTTGGCGCCCGAGGCGGTGGCCGTGTCGATGAGGGTGATCCGGCCGCCCCGGTCGTCGGCGTCGGGACCGCCGATGGCGAAGGCCGCGATCAGGACGAGCGGCAGGGCGGCGAGCACCCCCGCCATCACCAGGGTGCGGCGGCGCTTCCACTGGCGCAGGGCCTCGACCCGGAGCGGCAGGGTGCGCCCGGGACGGTAACCGGGGGCGAGGGCCTCAGGAGCCTCGGGGGCTTCGGGGGCTTCGGGGGCCTCTGGGCCGGGGGCCGTCGCGGTCATGCGGATCCTCCGATCAGGGTCAGGAAGGCGTCCTCCAGGCGTCGGTGCGGGCCGACCCCGGTCAGCGGGACGTCCAGACGGACGAGTTCGCCGATGAGCGCGGTCGCGTCGGCGGGGCCGTCGGCCGTGGACAGGCCGACGAGGAGGCCGCCTTCGGTGCGGATCGCCGTGCCGACGCCGGGCAGGGCGGCGACCTTCTCGACGAGGGCGTCGGCGACCGGCTCGCCGAGGGTGACGAGGAGGGTGTCGCCCGCCCCGGTGATCTCGGCGACCGGGCCGGCCTGCACCAGCTGTCCGCGGTCCATGACGACGAGATGGGTGCAGGACTGCTCGACCTCCGCGAGGAGGTGGCTGGAGACGATGACGGTGCGGCCGCCCGCCGCGTACCGGATCATCACCTCCCGCATCTCGCGGATCTGCGGCGGGTCGAGGCCGTTGGTGGGTTCGTCGAGGATGAGGAGGTCGGGCAGGCCGAGCATGGCCTGGGCGATGGCGAGGCGCTGCCGCATGCCCTGCGAGTAGGTGCGGACGGCCCGTTCGAGGGCGCCGCCGAGGTCGGCGATGCGGAGGGCCTCGTCGAGGTGGGCGTCCCCGGCGGGGCGGCCGGTGGCCTTCCAGTACAGCTCCAGGTTCTCCCGGCCGGTGAGGTGCGGCAGGAAGCCGGCGCCCTCGACGAAGGAGCCGACCCGGGAGAGGACCGGGGCGCCGGGCCTGATGGCCTGGCCGAAGACGCGGATCTCGCCCTCGTCGGGGGTGATCAGGCCCATGAGCATGCGCAGGGTGGTGGTCTTGCCCGCGCCGTTGGGGCCGAGCAGGCCGAGGACCTGGCCCTGTTCGACCTGGAAGGAGAGGTCGCGGACGGAGTACCGGTCGCCGCCCTTGTACTTCTTCGACAGGCCGGTGATCCGGAGGGGTACGGCGGCCAGGCCGGGGTCCGGCGCCGGGCCGGCGGTGCGGCGGCGGGCGGTCAGGAGGAGGACGGCGGCGACGGCCAGGCCGGCGAGCGGCAGGCCCCACACCCACCAGGGCAGCCCGGCGGCCTGGGTGGTGACCGCCGGCGCGGTGGGCACGGTGAGCGGGCCCTCGGCGGCGACGGTGTAGCCGGCGGTGGCGACCGGGGAGGCGTAGCCGAGGTCGGTGGCCGAGACGACCAGGCGGAGCCGGTGGCCGGCCTCCACCTCGTGGTCGATCGCGGGCAGGGTGAGGGTGACGGAGCGGCCCTTTCCGGCGTCCTCGACGCGGAGCGGGGCGACGAGCTGGGCGGGCAGCACCTGCCGGCGCCCGTCGGGCCCGACGTCGTACACCTTGGCGAAGAGGACGGCGGAGCCGTCGGGGGCCGTGGAGGTGACCCGGACCCGGGCGGTCGGGGTGCCGGTGATCCGCAGCGGCCCGGTCACCGGGGCCGTGTCGAAGCGGGCGTGCTGGCCGGGGAAGTCGAGGGCGAGGCCGACGCCGAGGGAGGAGGAGAGTCCGCCGAGGCCGCCGCCGAGGCCGGGCACGGCGGAGACTGCGGGCGGGGCGCCGCCGGCCGGGTTGGCGAAGCGCTGGGCCGGGCCGGTGAGGGCGAGTTCACGGGTGCCTTCGCGCAGGCCCGGGTAGTGGTCGGCGGTGGCGGCGCGGAGGGTGGCGCGGCCGTCGGTGGAGTCGACGCCGCCGGTGCGGCTGACGCGGAAGGCGGGGCCGGTGTCGACGGAGGCGTCCTTCTTCAGCCAGCGGTCGAACCAGGCGCCGATCCGGTCCTCGACGCGCCCGGTCTCGCGGTCGCCGCCGTCGTGGCCGCCGGCGGCCCAGTCGACGGCGACGGGGGCGCCGTTGGCGGCGAGGGCGCGGGCCATGGCGTCGGACTGGTCGAGGGTGAAGAGGGAGTCGGTCTGGCCCTGGACGATGAGGGTGGGGACCTTGATCCGGTCGCCGACGGCGGAGGGGCTGCGGGCCTCCAGGAGGGCGCGGGCCTCGGCGTCGGGCCGGCCGGAGACGGCGACGCGTTCCTTCAGGGCGCAGATCTCGGGGGCGAAGCGGCCGCAGGCGTCGCCCCGGGTGTCGGCGCCCATCGAGAAGAGGATCCCGGACCACAGCTTCTTGTAGACGCCGCCGGGGAAGAGGGCGTCGGCGAGGTTCCAGTAGGTGATCTGGGGGGCGAGGGCGTCGACGCGGGGGTCGTGCCCGGCGGCGAGGAGGGAGATCGCGCCGCCGTAGGAGGCTCCGGTGACGCCGACGCGCGGGTCGCCCGCCTTGTCGAGCAGGACCTCGGGGCGGGCGGCGAGCCAGTCGACGAGTCCCCGCACGTCCGCGACCTCGTGCGCGGGGTCGTTGAGGCCGATCTTCCCGCCGGAGGCGCCGAAGCCGCGCGCGGACCAGGTGAGGACGGCGTACCCGTCGCGGGCGAGCCGTTCGGCCTGGGCCCGGACGTCGTCCTTGGAGCCGCCGAAGCCGTGCGCGAGCAGCACGGCGGGGCGGCGGCCGGAGCCGGAGCCGGTGAAGTACGAGGTGTCGATCCGCACCCCGTCGAGGGTGAGGGCCCGGTCCTCGCGCTGGACGGGCGGGGGTTCGTCCAGGGCGGCGGCGGTCCAGGTGCCGGCGCCCGCGAGGACGGCGAGGACGGCGGTGACCGCGGCCCACCGGGGAAGTCGGAGTCGCATGGCCCCGAGCGTATGCGGGCCGGCTGTGCGCGGACGGCGCCCCGGGGCGGAGATCGGCGGCCTCCTGGAGGCGTACGCGGTGCGACCTTGTACAGCGGGCGCGGTACGTCCGGGGAGGCGTCCGGCAGCGGAGACCCACCCGATCGCGTCTCCCGGCGTGCGGTGGGCCGGGAGGTGCCGAAGAGTCGTGGCGAACGCCCCCACTCGAAGGAGAGAACATGCTTCGGCGCATCTCGATCGCTCTGGCCGGTCTGCTCGCTGTCGGCTTCATCGCCGCCTCCCCCGCGGCGGCCCACGCCGGTGACGTGCACGGCTGCTGGTTCAGCGCCGTCGACGCCACGGCGGGCAGTGTCCACGTGTCGGACTTCGACGCCACCTGCTGGCACGTGGGCTGACCCGCGGTCCGGTCGACCGCTCCGGGCGGGCTCCCCTTCGGGGGTGCCCGCCCGGCCGCATGGGCGACGGCCCCCGGGCGCGGTGTGCGCGCCCGGGGGCCGTCGTACGACCCGTCGGGTCAGTGGTTGCGCGGGAAGCCGAGGTCGACGCCGGCGGGGGCGTCGGCCGGGTCGGGCCAGCGGGTGGTGACGACCTTGCCGCGGGTGTAGAAGTGCACGCCGTCGTTGCCGTAGATGTGGTGGTCGCCGAAGAGCGAGTCCTTCCAGCCGCCGAAGGAGTGGTAGCCGACCGGCACCGGGATCGGCACGTTGACGCCGACCATGCCGGCCTCGACCTCCAGCTGGAAGCGGCGGGCGGCGCCGCCGTCGCGGGTGAAGATCGCGGTGCCGTTGCCGAACGGCGAGGCGTTGATGAGGGCGAGGCCCTCCTCGTACGTCTCGGCGCGCAGCACGCAGAGGACCGGGCCGAAGATCTCGTCCTGGTAGGCCTTGGCGGTGGTCGGCACGTGGTCGAGGAGGGAGAGGCCGATCCAGTGGCCGTCCTCGTAGCCCTCGACCGTGTAGCCGGTGCCGTCGAGGACGACCTGGCAGCCCTCGGCCTCGGCACCGTGCACGTAGGAGGCGACCTTGTCGCGGTGGACGGCCGTGATGAGCGGGCCCATCTCGGAGGTCGGGTCGGTGCCGGGGCCGATCTTGATCTTCTCGGCGCGCTCGCGGATCTTCTCGACGAGCTCGTCGCCGACGGCGCCGACGGCGACGACCGCGGAGATCGCCATGCAGCGCTCGCCGGCGGAGCCGTACGCGGCGGAGACGGCGGCGTCGGCGGCGGCGTCGAGGTCGGCGTCCGGGAGGACCAGCATGTGGTTCTTGGCGCCGCCGAGCGCCTGGACGCGCTTGCCGTTGGCGGAGGCCGTGGTGTGGATGTGGCGGGCGATCGGGGTGGAGCCGACGAAGGAGACCGCGGCGACGTCCGGGTGCTCCAGGAGGCGGTCGACGGCCACCTTGTCGCCGTGCAGGACGTTGAAGACGCCGTCCGGGAGGCCGGCCTCGGCGAGCAGCTCGGCGATCTTGAGGGAGGCGGAGGGGTCCTTCTCGCTCGGCTTGAGGACGAAGGTGTTGCCGGTCGCGATGGCGATCGGGAACATCCACATCGGCACCATGGCCGGGAAGTTGAAGGGCGTGATGCCGGCGACGACGCCGACCGGCTGGCGGATCGAGGCGACGTCGACCCGGTTGGAGACCTGGGTGGACAGCTCGCCCTTGAGCTGGGTGGTGATGCCGCAGGCCAGGTCGACGATCTCCAGGCCGCGGGCGACCTCGCCGAGGGCGTCGGAGTGGACCTTGCCGTGCTCGGCGACGATCAGCTCGGCGATGGCGTCGCGGTTGGCGTCGAGCAGGGCGCGGAACTTGAAGAGGATCGTGGTGCGCTGGGCCAGCGAGGAGGTGCCCCAGGTGGCGAAGGCGTCCTTCGCGGCGGCGACCGCCGCGTCGACCTCCTCCACCGAGGCGAGGGCGACCCGGGTGGTGACGGCGCCGGTGGCCGGGTCGGTCACCGGGCCCCAGTTGCCCGACGTGCCCTCGACGGTCTTGCCACCGATCCAGTGGTGGACGCTCTTCGTCATGACGTGTTACTCCTTCAGAGCTTCAGAGATGGCGGCGTCGGGCGGTGACGTGCCGGTCGTACTCCTCACGGGCCTTGACCGCCGACGGGCGGGTCGAGATCTCGGCCACGGGCACATCCCACCACGCCTGGGCCGGGGGCGGGCCCGACACACTGTCTGCCGTTTCGGTCTCGATGTAGACACATGTGGGATCCGTGGTGGCCCGGGCGTCCGCGAGGGCTTCCCGCAGGTCACGGATGGTGCGGGGGCGTAGGACCCGCAGTCCGAGGGAGGCCGCGTTGGCCCCGAGGTCGACGGGGAGCGGGGGGCCGGTGAAGCCTCCGTCCTCGGCGCGGTGGCGGTAGTCGGTGCCGTACCGCTCCGCGCCGACCGCCTCGGAGAGGCCGCCGATGGAGGCGTACCCGTGGTTCTGGAGGATCACCAGCTTCAGCGGGAGCCGTTCCTGCACGGCGGTGACGATCTCGGTGGGATTCATCAGATACGTACCGTCCCCGACGAGCGCCCAGACGGGCCGGCCGGGGGCGGCGAGCAGGACGCCGATCGCGGCGGGGATCTCGTAGCCCATGCAGGAGTAGCCGTACTCGACGTGGTACTGGTCGCGGGAGCGGGTCCGCCACAGCTGGTGGAGGTCGCCGGGGAGCGAGCCGGCGGCGTTGATCAGGATGTCGGTGGCGTCGACCAGGGTGTCGAGGACGCCGAGGACCTGGGTCTGGGTGGGGCGGGCGGTGTCGTCGGGGGCGGCGTGGGCGGCGGTGACGCGGGCTTCCCAGGCCGCCTTGGCGGCGGCCCAGGTCACCGGCCGGGCCGGGTGGTCGCCGAGGGTCTCGGTGAGGGCGGTGAGGCCTTCGCGGGCGTCGGCGACGAGCGGCAGGAGGGCGGCCTGCTTGTGGGCGTCGAAGCCGGTGACGTTGAGGTTGAGGAAGCGGGCGTCCGGGGCGAAGAGGGTGCCGGAGGCGGTGGTGAAGTCGGTGTAGCGGGTGCCGACGCCGATGACCAGGTCGGCGGCGCGGGCCAGGCCGTTGGCGGTGGCGGTGCCGGTGTGGCCGAGACCGCCGACCTCGCACGGGTGGTCGTGCGGGAGCACGCCCTTGCCGGCCTGGGTGGTGGCGACGGGGAGCCCCGCCCGCTCGGCGAAGGCCCGCAGGGCGTCCTCGGCGGCGCTGTGGCGGACCCCGCCGCCGGCGACGAGCAGCGGGCGGGCGGCCTCCCGCACCGCCCGCGCGGCGGCGTCGAGTTCGGCCCGGTCGGGGCGGGCCCTGCGGATCCGCCAGGTCCGCTCGGCGAAGAACTCCTCGGGCCAGTCGTACGCCTCCGCCTGCACGTCCTGCGGGAGGGCGAGGGTGACGGCGCCGGTGGCGGCCGGGTCGGCGAGGACCCGCATCGCCTCCAGGGCGGCCGGGATCAGGGCCTCGGGGCGGACGATCCGGTCGAAGGAGCGGGAGACGGGCCGCAGGCAGTCGTTGACGGAGACGTCGCCGGCGCCCGGCACCTGGAGCTGCTGGAGGACGGGGTCGGCGGGGCGGGTGGCGAAGGTGTCGCCGGGCAGGAGCAGGACCGGGAGGTGGTTGATCGTGGCGAGGGCGGCGCCGGTGACGAGGTTGGTGGCGCCGGGGCCGATGGAGGTGGTGACGGCGTGCGCGGAGAGCCGGTTCCGCTGGCGGGCGTAGCCGACGGCGGCGTGCACCATGGCCTGTTCGCTGCGGCCCTGGTGGAAGGGCATGCCGTCTTCCTCGATCAGGGCCTGGCCGATCCCGGCGACGTTGCCGTGGCCGAAGATGCCCCAGGTGGCGGCGATCAGCCGGTGCCGTTCGCCGTCGCGTTCGGTGTACTGGGCGGCGAGGAAGCGGACGAGGGCCTGGGCGACGGTGGAGCGCGTCACTTGTATCCCTCCGTGTGGTCGGGGTGGAAGCTGATCCGCCACTCCCGTTCGGTTCCGGGTCCGGCCATGACGTTGAGGTAGTAGAGGTCGTGGCCGGGCTGGGCGATCGAGGGGCCGTGCCAGCCGTCGGGGACGAGGACGGCGTCGCCGTGCCGGACCTCGGCGAGGAGGTCGGCGCCGCCGGGCCGGGAGGGCGAGATCCGCTGGTAGGCGTAGCCGCGCGGGTCCTCGATCTCGTAGTAGTAGATCTCCTCCAGGACGGATTCGGCCCCGGGGCGGTGCTCGTCGTGCTTGTGCGGCGGGTAGGAGGACCAGTGGCCGCCGGGGGTGATCACCTCGACGGCGATCAGCCGGTCGCAGGGGAAGGCGTCGGCCGCGGCGAAGTTCCGCACCCGGCGGGCGCGGTCGCCGGTTCCGCGGTCCTCGACGGGGACCTCCGGCGCGGGGCCGTAGCGGGCGGGGAGTCGTCGCTCGCAGTTCGCTCCTGCCAAAGCGAAGCGGCCTCCCGCGCCGGAGGAGATCTGGGCGTGGGCGTCGCGCGGTACATAGACGAAGTCGGACACGGAGGCGAACACGCTTTCCCGGCCCCCGAGTTCGAAAATCTCCCCGTCGACGCGCACGGTACAGGCCCCGGCGAGGGGAAGCACCACCCATTCGGCATCGGCGCTGTCGAAGGTGTGTTCCGTCCCGGGCGGCAGGTCGAGGATCCGGAGCGCGGAACGGCTCCATCCGGCGGTCCCCGGCTCGATGTCGAGGGCGTACGGCCCCCGGGCGGCGACCCCCGCGGGGAGGTGGAGGCGGTGCGGGCGGGGCGGCCGGGGCGGGTGGCTCGGGCTGTCGGAGCTTGTCATGTGCGGGTGTCCTCGGTGCGGAGGAGACGGGTGCGGGGGTCGTGCGGAGCGGTCACCGGTGGGGGCCTCCCGGCGGGAGGGTGCCCGAGCCCGCGGCGAGGGCGCGGTCGATCTCGGCGGCGTCCGGCATCGCGGGGGCGCAGCCGAGGCGGCCGGCGACGACGGAGCCCGCGGCGGCGGCCCGGCGCAGGGTCTCCGCCAGCGGCAGGCCGGCGAGGAGGCCGTCGACGAGGGCGCCGCCGAAGGCGTCCCCGGCGCCGAGGCCGTTGACGACCTCGACCGGCAGCGGCGGGACGGCGGCGCGCCGCCCGTCGGCGGCGACGGCGAGGACGCCCTCGGGCCCCCGCTTGACGACGGCGAGCCGGACGGCACCGAGGCCGGCGGGGGCCGCGGGGGCTTCCGGGGCTCCGGGGGCTTCTGGGGCGAGGAGGCGGAGGAGGGCGTGGGCGGCGGCCTCCGGGTCGCTCTCCCCGGTGGCGACCTCGCACTCCTCGGCGTTGCCGACGGCGACGGTGGCGTGGCGCAGGGCCTCGGTGTAGTGGGGGCGGGCGGTGGCCGGGTCGGGCCAGAAGGCGGGGCGCCAGTCGAGGTCGAGGACGGTGGGGGCGCGGCCGCCGGAGCGGGCCCGCAGGGCGGTGAGGGTGGCGGAGCGGCTGGGTTCCTCGCTGAGGCCGGTGCCGGTGGTCCACAGGACGCGCGCGGCGCGGATCGCGTCGAGGTCCAGCTCGTGGGGGTGGATCTCCAGGTCGGGGGCCTTGGGGCGGCGGTAGAAGGTGAGCGGGAAGTCGTCGGGCGGGAAGAGGGCGCAGAAGGTGACGGGGGTGGGGAGCTCGGGGACCTCGGTGACCCAGTGGCCGTCCACCCCGTACTCCTTCAGCTCGCGCCGGAGGTAGCTGCCGAAGGCGTCGGCGCCGGTGCGGCTGACGAGGGCGGTGCGGCGGCCGAGGCGGGCGGCGGCGACCGCCACGTTGGCCGGGGAGCCGCCGAGGAAGCGCCGGAAGGTCTCGACCCGGTCGAGTCCGACGCCGCTCTGGAGCGGATACAGGTCGACGCCGAGCCGCCCCATGGTGATCAGGTCGTACGGCTCCGACTCCACCCGTGCCACCTCTCGACTCCGGCGTCCGTTTCCAGGTCTAACCGTCCGCCCGGAGGCGTGTCAACGACATGTCCGGACATTCGGTCCTCCTTCGGCAGGTCGGGCGGCTGTCTTGACGCTGGTCCGGGGCGCGGTCAAGGTGGCTGGCATGACGAAGCCGTCGCCGTCGCCGTCGCCCTCCCGCATCCGGATCGGATCCGCCCCGGACTCCTGGGGGGTGTGGTTCCCCGACGATCCCCGTCAGGTCCCGTGGCAGCGGTTCCTCGACGAGGTGGCGGGGGCCGGCTACGAGTGGATCGAGCTGGGGCCGTACGGCTATCTGCCCACCGATCCGGCGCTGCTCGCCGAGGAGACCTCCCGGCGCGGGCTGCGGGTGTCGGCGGGCACGGTCTTCACCGGGCTGCACCACGGACCCGCGGTGTGGGAGCGGACCTGGGCGCACGTCGCGGAGAACGCGGCCCTGGCGCAGGCCATGGGCGCCGGGCATCTGGTGGTGATCCCCTCCTTCTGGCGGGACGACAGAACCGGCGAGGTCCTGGAGGACCGGGTGCTGACGCCGGAGCAGTGGCGGCAGCTGACCTCGCTGACCGAGCGGCTCGGCCGGGAGGTGCGGGAGCGGTACGGGCTGCGGATCGTGGTCCATCCGCATGCCGACACCCATCTCGACGACGAGGAGAGCGTGACCCGCTTCCTCGACGCCACAGATCCGGAGGCGGTGGCGCTCTGCCTGGACACCGGGCACTACGCGTACGCGGGCGGGGACAGCGTCAAGCTGATCGAGACCTATGGGGAGCGCATCGGCTACCTCCATCTGAAGCAGGTGGATCCGGCGGTGCTCGCGGAGGTGCGGTCCGAGGAGCTGCCGTTCGGCCCGGCGGTGGCGCGGGGCGTGATGTGCGAGCCGCCGGCCGGGGTGCCGGCCCTGGAGCCGGTCCTGGCGGCCGCGGCGGCGCTGGGCAGGGAGCTCTTCGCCATCGTGGAGCAGGACATGTACCCGTGCGAGCCGGACGCCCCCTACCCGATCGCCCTGCGCACCCGCGGCTACCTCCGCTCCTGCGGGGTGTGACCGGGGGCGCCCGCACGCGGACGCGCCGCTGTGACCATGCGTCACTTCTGTCACGACTTTCGCTCCTCTGTCACAGGTGTCTCCGTTACGCGGGCTCCGTGTCACAGACGCTCCACAGCCGCGGCGGTCCCGTCCGCAAGGGGCGTACACCGGGCACAGGATCGGTGATCGCCGACGCCACCGCCCGCAGCGCCCCCGAACGGCACCCCCCGCCACCGCTGCGCGGCACGGGGCGTGAGGGAGGTACAGGCATGACGGACAGAAGCCTCTGGTCGTACAAGGACATCGCCGCGCACATCCGGGTCCAGCCCGACACCGTCCGCTCCTACCGGAAGCACGGGCTGCTGCCGCCGCCGGACCACGTCGAGGCCGGCAAGCCCTTCTGGTACGCGGACACCGTCCGGAAGTGGGTCGCGAGCCGTCCCGGCAACCGGGCGCGCCGCGACTGATCCCGTCCGTCCGGCCCGTGCGCGGCGCCGTCCTCCGGAGGAGTCCGGGGGTCGGCGCCGCGCCGTGTTCCGGCCGGTCTCAGCCCCGGGCGGTCTCAGCCCCGGGCGCCGACGGTCTCGGGTATCGCCTCCCGGTCGCCGTCCGCGCTCCCGGGTCCGGGTGCCGTCTCGGACTCGCTGATGCCGAAGCGGTCGTGGAAGCGGCGCAGCGGTCCGGGCGCCCACCAGGTGAGGCGGCCGGTCAGCTTCATGACCGAGGGGACGAGGAGGCTGCGGACCACCATGGCGTCCATGACGACGGCGAGGGCGACGCCGAGGCCGAGCATCTTGGTATTGGTGACCCGTGAGGTGCCGATGGCGACCATGACGACGGCGAGGATGACGGCGGCGGCGGTGATGAGCCCGCCGGTGCGGGCGAGGCCGAAGCGGACGGCGCCCTCGTGGTCGCCGGTGGTGTCGTACTCCTCCTTGATGCGGGAGAGCAGGAAGACGCCGTAGTCCATGGAGAGGCCGAAGGCGACGCAGAACATGAGGACCGGGAGGGTGGTCTCGATGTCGCCGGTGGCGGTGAAGCCGAGGAGGCCGGAGAGGTGCCCGTCCTGGAAGACCCAGACGACGGCGCCGAACATCGCGGTGAGGCTGAGGGCGTTGAGGACCACGGCCTGGACCGGGATCAGGACGCTGCCGGTGAGCAGGAAGACCAGCAGCAGGGTGACGAGGACGATGATGCCGGCGGCCCAGGGCAGCCGCTCGCCGATGGCGTCCTTGGAGTCGACGAGGACGGCGGCCTGTCCGGTGACGGAGGTGGCGAAGGGGGCTTCCTCGGCGCGCAGGGCGCCGACCGCCCGCTGGGCCTGCTCGCCGACGGCGGTCCCTTCGGGGACGACGCTGTAGTAGGCGCGGGCGCCGGTGCCGGAGCCGGAGACGACGGGGCCGTCGACGCGGACGATGCCGTCGAGTCCGGCGATCCGCTCCCGGTAGGCGGCGTGCTCGGCGGGGGTGGCGGGGCCTTCGACGAGGACGGTGAGGGCGCCGCCGGGCTCGCCGGGGAAGCCGGCGCGCAGCTCTTCCTGGACGATCCGGGAGGTGGCGGTGGCGGGCAGCTGGCGGTCGTCGGCGGTGCCGAACCTCACGCCGAGGAAGGGCAGTCCGAGGAGGACGAGACCGGCGGTGGTGAGGACGGCGAAGGCGGGGGCCCGGCGCATCACCAGGCCGGCCGCCCGGGACCAGCCGGTGCGCTCCGCGGCCTCCTCGGCGGGGGCGCGGCGGCGCCGGAACAGCCGGCGCAGGTCGAGGGCGTCGACCCGGTGGCCGAGGAGCACCAGGGCGGCCGGGAGCAGGGTGAGGGCGGCGGTCGCGGCGAGCAGGACGACGGCGATGCCCGCGTAGGCGAAGGAGCGCAGGAAGTACTGCGGGAAGACGAGCATGGCGGCGAGCGAGACGGCGACGGTGAGGGCGGAGAAGAGTACGGTCCTGCCGGCGGTGCGCAGGGTGGTGCGGACGGCGGCGGACGGCTCGGCTCCGGCGGCGAGCTCCTCGCGGTAGCGCCGGACGACGAAGAGCGCGTAGTCGATGGCGAGGCCGAGGCCGAGCGCGGTCGTGAGGTTCTGCGCGAAGACGGAGACGTCGGTGAACTCGGTGATGCCGCGCAGCACCGCGTTCGTCCCGAGGATGGCGACGATGCCGACGCCGAGGGGCAGCAGGGCGGCGACGGCGCTGCCGAAGACCATGACGAGCAGGATCAGGGTGAGCGGCAGGGCGATCAGCTCGGCCCGCAGCAGGTCCTCCTGGATGATCGTCTGCATCTCGTGGCGGACGGCGAGGCCGCCGCCGAGGGTGACCTCGACAGGTCCGTGGGTGCCGCGGTACTCCGGGGCGATCCGGTCGAGGACCTTCCCCGCGGCCGTCTCCTCGCCGGCGATCCGGGCGGCGACGACGGCCTGCGTGCCGTCCTCGGAACGGAGGGCGGGCGAGCCGGTGGTCCAGTAGGAGCCGACGCCCTCGATGCCCGGCTCGGCGGCGAGCCGCTCGGTGAGCCGGCGGGCCTCGGCGGCCACCGCGGGATCGTCGACCCCGGCCTTCCCGGCGTCGACGAGGAGCAGCAGATTGGGCTGGGAGCCGGGGAACGCGCGCTCCAGCTCCTCGGTGGCGTACGTGGACTCGGCGGCCGGGTCCTCCCAGCCGCCGCTGCCCATCCGGTCGGCGACGCCGCCGCCGGCGAGGACCGCGAGGGCGGTGAGGACCAGGGCGACGAGCAGGGTGAGCCGGGGCCGCGCGGTCACGAACCGCGTCCATCCCCCGCCCCGGACGGGGCTTCCGCCTCCGGCCGGGCCGGCACCCCCCGCGGAAGGCGCTTTCTTGACTTCGGGCATGACGCGGTGTCCCCTTCACCGTGGCCCTCGTGCTCGCTTCCCGGCAGGTCACGAGGGCCCTCCATTGCCATAGACTGGCAAACACGAGTGATCGCTCGCGTATTTCAAGAATGCGAGCGACCTCTCGTGTTTGTCAATGCGTATCGAGGAGGACTGGGGACAGCCATGCCCGAGGACCCGAAGCCGCGCCGCCGACAGGCCCGCGGCGAACGCCGCATCTCCCAGCTGCTCCAGGCCGCCGCCGACGTGTTCTGCGCCAGCGGCTACACGGCCGCCAGCACCAACGCGATCGCCCGCGAGGCCAAGGTCTCACCCGGCACGCTCTACCAGTACTTCCCGAACAAGGAAGCGATCGCCGTCGAGCTGGGCGGCCGGCTCATCCAGCAGATGCGCGCCGCCCACGGCCAGGTCTTCACCCCGGCCAACATGGCGCTGCCGCTGCCGGAGCTGGTCGACGCGGTACTCGACCCGATGATCGAGTTCAACTGCCTCAACCCGGCCTTCCTCGCCCTGATGCACGGCTCCGACATCCCGGGCCGGATCGCCGAGGAGCACGACGAGCTGCACGCCTCGCTGCTCTCCCAGGTCCGCGAGACGATCGGCGCGCGGGCCGTCCCGCCGCTCGCCGCCGCCGACCTCGACCGGGTCGCCGACATGGCCTTCGCCGTCTTCAAGGGCGGACTCGCGCTGATCGTCGCCGCCCCCGAGGGCCCGGTGCGGGACGCGGCGATCGGTGAGCTGAAGAAGGTGCTGGTCCGCTACCTCGCCCCGGTCTTCGACGAGACGCCGACCGACGCGGCGGTCACCACCGCGCCGACCACCACGCCGCCTCTCACCACGCCTCCGACGCCCCGCTGACCGACTCCCCCTCCCCCTCCTCCCCGTCCCCCTCCTGCGGCTCCCGGTCCCGGCCCGCCCGCACCTTCAGCGCGAGCAGCGGGAAGGCCAGGACGGAGACCATCCCGGCGCCCACCAGCGCCGCCGCCTCGCCCGCCGACAGCGCCTTGTCGTCCAGGCCGATGGTGGTGATGGCGACGACGAGCGGCAGCGCGGTGGAGCCGTACAGGACCAGCGCGCCCCGGTCCTTCCGGTCGAGGTCGCGCGGGGCGAGGAACCACATCGGGCCGCCGCGCACCACCAGGAAGAGCAGCAGGAAGACCGGCAGGAGGAGCAGCGCCCGGCCGCCGGAGAGCAGCGAGTCCAGGTCGAACTCGATACCGGTGACGACGAAGAAGACGGGCACCAGGAAGCCGAAGCCGACCCCCTCGACCTTCCCCAGGATCTCCGGTCCGGCCTCGGGCGCGGCCCCGGTGAGCACGAGCCGGGTGATGAGCCCGGCGGCGAAGGCGCCGAGCAGGACGTCGAGGCCGAGCGCCGTCGACGCCCCGAGCATCAGCGCGAGCAGCAGGAAGACGAAGCGGACCGCGAACTGCCCGCTGGTGTGCAGGGTCTTGGCGATGACGTTGGCGAACCACGGCGGGCGGGGCCGCAGCGCCCAGTAGACGGCGGCCGCGGTGAGCGCGGCGAAGACCGCGAGCAGCGCGGTCGACTGGGCCGCCGTCCGCCCGCTGAGCAGCAGCGCCATGGCGATGATCGGCCCGAACTCGCCGACCGCGCCGAAGGCCATGACGACCGAGCCGAAGCGGCCGCGCAGCCCGCCGGAGTCCCGCAGCACGGGCAGGACGGTGCCGAGCGCGGTGCTGGTGAGGGCGACGCCGATGAAGACACCGGTGGAGTAGCCGCCGCCGAGCAGGACGCCGGCGGCGAGGCCGAGGGCGAGCGCGGCGAGCCACGCCCACGCCGAGCGCCTGAGGGTGTCCCCGCGGACCTTGCCGAACTCGATCTCGTACCCGGCCAGGAAGATCAGCATGGCGAGGCCGAGCTCCGAGAGGCCGTCGATCAGCGCGTCCGAGTGGGCCCAGTCGAGGACGTCGGGGCCGATGACGATGCCGAGGAGGATCTCGAAGACGGCGAGCGGCACGGGGACGCGGCGCCCCACCCAGTACGCCAGGAGCGGCGCCAGGACGGCGATCACCATGATCAGGACGAGTGTGGTCCCCGAATGCGACATATCGGGTATCTACCATAAGCTCCGGTCAGATGCCCCGTCGGCGGAGGGACTTGGAGGCCCGCGGATGTACGAGCACCGGCCCACACCCCAGCCCCACCACCAGCCCCATCAGCCCCACCAGCCCCCTCCCCCGCCGCCACCCGCCCCGCCCGAGCCCGCCGGGCCGCGCCCCGGCCTGTGGAAGCGGTGCCTGTGGGGCGGCCTGACCCTGTGGGCGCTGACGGCCGTGGTCACGTACGCCACCGCCAACACCACCCTGCTGCCCACCCTGATCCTCCTCGGCAGCTTCCTGGTCCCGGGCGTCTTCGTGCTGTGGGCGTACGAGCGGCACGGCCGCGACCTCGGGCTCCCGGTGATCCTCGGCTGCTTCGTCACCGGCGGCATCCTCGGCGTGCTCGGCGCCTCGGTCATGGAGTACTACCTGCTCCACCCGTCCCTGTGGATGTTCCTCGGGGTGGGCCTGATCGAGGAGGCGGTGAAGCTCGCCGCCCTGATGTTCGTGGTCCGCCACCGGCCGTGGCTGCGCGGCCGGCGTGCCGGCCTGGTCCTCGGCGGGACGGTCGGCTTCGGCTTCGCCGCCTTCGAGAGCGCGGGGTACGCCTTCAACGCCGCCGTCACCATGGACGGCATCGACCTGCGCTCCCTCCTGGAGACGGAGGTCCTCCGCGGGCTGCTCGCCCCCTTCGGGCACGGCCTGTGGACGGCCATCGCCGGCGCGGTGCTCCTCTCCTTCCGCCGCCCCGACGGCCGCTTCCGCCTCGCCGGGCCGGTGATCGGCACCTACCTGGGCGTGGCGGCGCTGCACGCGCTCTGGGACTCGATGCACGGGATCGCGCTCTGGCTGGTGCTCCAGCTGACCACCACGGACCTGGACCGCTCGCTCTTCGCCCAGGGGTACCTCCCGGAGCCCACCTCCGAACAGGAACACCTCTTCACCCTCTTCTCGGTGGGCGGTCTGGTGCTGGTGACACTGGTGGGGCTGGCGTGGCTGCGCTCGCTCGCGCGACCCACACCCGAGAGGACTGGATTTTATACCCCCTAGGGGTATAGCATCGTCACCGTAAGGCCCCGAACCGAAGAGGAGAACGTCATGGCCGCCGAGACGCAGACCGAACTGACCACCGTCTACCAGGTCAAGGGCATGACCTGCGGCCACTGCGAGGGCGCCGTCTCCGGCGAGATCTCCGCGATCCCCGGCGTCTCCTCCGTCACCGCCGTCGCCAAGACCGGCGAGGTCACCGTGGTCTCCGCCGCCCCGCTCGACCGCGAGGCCGTCGCCGCCGCCGTCGACGAGGCCGGCTACGAGCTGGTCTGACCCGGGCGCCGCACCGGTGTCGGAGCGGGGTCGTACCGTTGGCGGTACGGCCCCGCTCCTCCCTTTTTGGAACCGCACATGCCCGGCACCACCGTCACCGAGCTGACCATCGGCGGAATGACCTGCGCCTCCTGCGCGGCCCGCGTCGAGAAGAAGCTCAACCGCATGGACGGCGTCACCGCGACCGTCAACTACGCCACCGAGAAGGCCCGCGTCGAGCACGCGCCCGAGGTGGGCGTCGACGCGCTCATCGCCACCGTGGTGAAGACCGGCTACACCGCCGAGGAACCCGCGCCTCCGGAGCCCGAGACCCCCGAGGAGGAGGGCGCCGCCGACCCCGAGCTCGCCGCGCTCCGCCGGCGCCTCGTCGTCTCCGCCGTCCTCGCCTTCCCCGTCGTCCTGCTCGCCATGGTCCCCGCCCTCCAGTTCGACAACTGGCAGTGGCTCTCCCTCGCCCTCGCCTCCCCCGTCGTCCTCTGGGGCGGCCTCCCCTTCCACCGGGCCGCCTGGACCAACCTCCGGCACGGCGCCGCCACCATGGACACCCTCGTCTCGGTCGGCACCCTCGCCGCCTACGGCTGGTCCCTGTGGGCGCTCTTCCTCGGCGACGCCGGCATGCCCGGCATGCGCCACGGCTTCGACCTCACCGCCGACCGCTCCGACGGCTCCTCCGCGATCTACCTGGAGGTGGCCGCGGGGGTCGTCACCTTCATCCTGCTCGGCCGCTACCTGGAGGCCCGCGCCAAGCGGAAGGCCGGCGCCGCCCTGCGGGCCCTCATGGAACTCGGCGCCAAGGACGTCGCCGTCCTCAGAGAGGGCGGGGAGGTACGGGTGCCGGTGGCCGACCTGCGGACCGGAGAGCTCTTCGTCGTACGCCCCGGGGAGAGGATCGCCACCGACGGCACCGTCACCGAGGGCTCCTCCGCCGTCGACACCTCCCTGCTCACCGGCGAGTCCCTGCCCGCCGACGTCACCGCGGGCTCCGACGTCACCGGCGGCTGCGTCAACGTCTCCGGGCGGCTCGTCGTCCGGGCCGGCCGGGTCGGCGCCGAGACGCGGCTCGCCCGGATGGCGAAGCTCGTCGAGGAGGCGCAGAGCGGCAAGGCCGAGGCGCAGCGGCTCGCCGACCGGATCTCCGCCGTCTTCGTCCCCGCCGTCCTGCTGATCGCCCTCGCCACCCTCGGCTTCTGGCTCGGCTCCGGGGCCGGCGCGACCGCCGCGTTCACCGCCGCCGTCGCCGTCCTGATCATCGCCTGCCCCTGCGCCCTCGGCCTCGCCACCCCGACCGCGCTGCTCGTCGGCACCGGCCGGGGCGCCCAGCTCGGCATCCTCATCAAGGGGCCCGAGGTCCTGGAGTCCACCCGCCGGGTCGACACCGTGGTCCTCGACAAGACCGGCACGGTCACCACCGGCCGGATGACCCTCACCGGCGTCCACCCGGCCGCCGGGACCGACGAGCGGGAGCTGCTGCGGCTCGCCGGGGCCCTGGAGCACTCCTCCGAGCACCCCGTGGCCCGGGCCGTCGCCGCCGGCGCCGCCGAGCGCCTCGGGATCCCCGTCGGCGAGCTGCCGGTCCCCAAGGGCTTCGAGAACGTGCCGGGGCTCGGCGTCCGCGGCTCCGTCGACGGGGCCCTCGTCCTCGCCGGGCGGGCCGCGCTGCTCGCCGCCGAGGACGTGGCCGTGCCGGACGGCGTGGCCACCGGGGCCGTACTCGTCGCCCGGGACGGGGTCTTCTGCGGCTCCCTCGCCGTCGCCGACGCGGTCAAGGACACCAGCGCCGAGGCCGTCGCCCGGCTCCGCGGCCTCGGGCTGCGGCCGGTGCTGCTCACCGGCGACCACCGGGCCGTCGCGGAGGCCGTGGCCGCCGAGGTGGGCATCGACGAGGTGATCGCCGACGTGCTGCCGGAGGAGAAGGCCGGCGTGGTCCGCAGACTCCAGGAAGAGGGCCGTACGGTCGCGATGGTCGGCGACGGCGTGAACGACGCGGCGGCGCTCGCCACGGCCGATCTGGGGCTCGCGATGGGCACCGGGACGGACGCGGCCATCGAGGCGAGCGACCTCACCCTCGTCCGGGGCGACCTGCGGGTCGCCGCCGACGCGATCCGGCTCTCCCGGCGGACCCTGGCGACGATCAAGGGAAATCTGGCGTGGGCCTTCGGCTACAACGTGGCCGCGCTACCGCTCGCCGCGGCCGGACTGCTCAACCCGATGATCGCGGGCCTGACCATGGCCTTTTCGTCCGTCTTCGTCGTGTCCAACAGCCTTCGTCTGCGGCGGTTCCGTTGATTTCACCTACACGTGACGCACAAGTCCTTCACAAAGAGACCTAGATCACAGATATTGGGGGGTAACCATCTGGGCTGTTCGCGAGTCTAAGTGGGCGATGCCAGAACGTCTTGGGGGACGTTCGCCGGGAGGTCTTGGGGGACGTCCCGGCAGGCAAGCGCGGCCGGGGCACGTGCACGGGGAGCTTTGAGCGGCCCTCCCGTACGTACCCCGGCAGACCGCGCGCATGACGCCCGGCCCGGATCCCGTGGGGGGAATCCGCTCCGGGAATATGAGAAGCGCCCCGCTCGCCGACCCGTGGGGGGATCGGAGAGCGGGGCGCTTCTGTACGTCCTGCCGTCGGCCGTGGAGGCTTCTCAGGCGACCTGTGCGGGGTCGGCTCAGCGCTCGTCGACCGGGACGAAGTCGCGCAGGACCTCGCCGGTGTAGATCTGGCGCGGGCGGCCGATGCGGGAGCCCGGCTCCTTGATCATCTCGTGCCACTGGGCGATCCAGCCGGGAAGGCGGCCGAGCGCGAAGAGCACGGTGAACATCTCGGTCGGGAAGCCCATCGCGCGGTAGATGAGGCCCGTGTAGAAGTCCACGTTCGGGTAGAGGTTGCGCGAGACGAAGTAGTCGTCGGAGAGCGCGTGCTCCTCCAGCTTCAGCGCGATGTCCAGGAGCTCGTCGGACTTGCCGAGGGCCGAGAGGACGTCGTGCGCCGCCGCCTTGATGATCTTGGCGCGCGGGTCGAAGGACTTGTACACCCGGTGGCCGAAGCCCATCAGGCGGACGCCGTCCTCCTTGTTCTTCACCTTGCGGATGAAGGAGTCGACATCGCCGCCGTTGGCCTGGATGCCCTCCAGCATCTCCAGGACCGACTGGTTGGCGCCGCCGTGCAGCGGGCCCCAGAGGGCGGAGATGCCGGCCGAGATCGAGGCGAACATGTTCGCCTGCGAGGAGCCGACCAGACGCACGGTGGACGTCGAACAGTTCTGCTCGTGGTCCGCGTGCAGGATGAGCAGCTTGTCGAGCGCGGAGACGACGACCGGGTCGAGGTCGTACTCCTGCGCCGGCACCGAGAACGTCATGCGCAGGAAGTTCTCGACGTAGCCGAGGTCGTTGCGCGGGTAGACGAACGGGTGGCCGATCGACTTCTTGTACGCGTACGCCGCGATCGTCGGCAGCTTGGCGAGCAGCCGGATCGTCGACAGGTGGCGCTGCGTCTCGTCGAACGGGTTGTGGCTGTCCTGGTAGAAGGTGGACAGCGCGGAGACCACGGACGACAGCATCGCCATCGGGTGGGCGTCCCGCGGGAAGCCGCGGAAGAAGTTCTTGACGTCCTCGTGGACCAGCGTGTGCTGGGTGATCTCGTTCTGGAAGGTGGCGAGCTCCTCGCCCTTCGGCAGCTCGCCGTTGATCAGCAGGTAGGCCACCTCCAGGAAGGTGGACTGCTCGGCCAGCTGCTCGATGGGGTAGCCGCGGTACCGCAGGATGCCCTGCTCACCATCGAGGTAGGTGATGGCGGATTTGTAGGCGGCGGTGTTGCCGTATCCGCTGTCCAGGGTGACCAGACCGGTCTGGGCTCGCAGCTTCCCGATGTCGAAGCCCTTGTCGCCGACGGTGCTCTCGACCACCGGGTAGGTGTATTCACCGTCCGCGTACCGCAGTACTACAGAGTTGTCGCTCACGTCATCCCTCACCGACGTAGTGCCTCTTCTTCGAGGTGCCCTGACTGTCTCTACCATCCCCCACTTGGCTCAGGAGAGTGCACTCGGGGTCGCCATTGGGCCAATCGGCGGCACTCAGTGCCGCCAACCTGCTCATCCTGCCCCCTTCGCCCCGGTTCCGGAAGCCCTCCGTGATCTTTCACACGGGGGCGCCCCCTGTGAGGCGATGGGCCAGTGCGGTAGAGCGCCGGCCGGCCGAGACCGTACGCACCGCCTGGGCGATCGCGCGGCGCGAACCGACCAGGACGACGAGCTTCCGGGCGCGGGTGACGGCCGTGTACAGCAGGTTCCGCTGGAGCATCATCCATGCACTCATGGTGACCGGGATCACCACAGCCGGATACTCACTGCCCTGCGAACGGTGGATGGTGACCGCGTACGCGTGGGACAGCTCGTCCAGCTCGTCGAAGCCGTACGGCACCTCCTCGTCCTCGTCCGTCCGGACGGTGAGCCGCTGTTCCACGGGGTCCAGCGCCGTCACCACTCCGACCGTACCGTTGAAGACGCCGTTCGCCCCCTTCTCGTAGTTGTTCCTGATCTGGGTCACCTTGTCCCCGACCCGGAAGACCCGGCCGCCGAACCGCTTCTCCGGGACGTCCGGACGGGCCGGAGTGATCATCTGCTGGAGCAGCCCGTTCAGCGCGCCCGCCCCGGCCGGTCCCCGGTGCATCGGCGCCAAAACCTGTACATCCCGGCGCGGGTCCAGTCCGAATCTGGCCGGAATACGCCGCGCGGCGACCTCGACGGCGACCCGGGCCGCGTCCTCCGTCTCCTCCTCCGCGAAGAGGAAGAAGTCAGGCAGTCCCGTTGTTGCCGGCGGGAGCCCCTCGTTGATCCGGTGCGCGTTGGTGACCACGCCGGACTGCTGGGCCTGACGGAAGATCCTGGTCAGCCGGACGGCCGGGACCGGGCTGCCCGGGGCCAGCAGGTCGGCGAGCACCTCACCGGCGCCGACCGACGGCAGCTGGTCCACATCCCCCACGAGCAGCAGATGGGCGCCCGGCGCCACCGCCTTGACCAGCTTGTTCGCCAGCAGCAGATCGAGCATGGACGCCTCGTCGACCACCACGAGGTCCGCGTCGAGCGGCCGGTCCCGGTCGTACGCGGCATCCCCGCCCGGCTTCAGTTCGAGCAGCCGGTGGACGGTGGAGGCCTCGGCACCGGTCAGCTCGGCGAGCCGCTTGGCGGCCCGGCCGGTCGGCGCCGCGAGGACCACCTTCGCCTTCTTGGCCCGGGCCAGCTCCACCACGGACCGGACCGTGAAGGACTTGCCGCAGCCGGGGCCGCCGGTGAGGACCGCGACCTTCTCGGTCAGCGCGAGCCGCACGGCCTGCTCCTGCTCGGGCGCCAGCGTGGCCCCCGTCCGGTCCGCGAGCCAGGCCAGCGCCTTGTCCCAGGCCACGTCCCGGAAGGCCGGCATCCGGTCCTCCGGGGTGCGCAGCAGCCGTCGGAGCTGCCCGGCGAGGGAGAGCTCCGCCCGGTGGAACGGGATCAGGTAGACGGCCGTGACCGGCTCCCCCTCCGGGCCGGGGACCGGCTCCCGGACGACCCCTTCGGGGTCGTCGGCGAGCTCGGCGAGGCACTCGATGACCAGCCCGGTGTCCACCTGGAGCAGCTTCACCGAGTCGGCGATCAGCCGCTCCTCGGGGAGGAAGCAGTGCCCCTGGTCGGCGGACTGGGACAGGGCGTACTGGAGGCCGGCCTTCACCCGCTCGGGGCTGTCGTGCGGGATGCCGACGGACTGGGCGATCCGGTCGGCGGTGAGGAAGCCGATGCCCCAGACGTCGGCGGCGAGCCGGTAGGGCCGCTCGCGGACGACGGAGATCGAATCGTCGCCGTACTGCTTGTAGATGCGCACGGCGATGGAGGTGGAGACGCCGACGGTCTGCAGGAAGACCATCACCTCCTTGATGGCCTTCTGCTCCTCCCAGGCGGCCGTGATGTTCCTCGTCCGCTTCGGCCCGAGCCCCGGCACCTCGATCAGCCGGCCCGGCTCCTCCTCCAGGACGTCGAGGGTCGCCAGGCCGAAGTGGGTGGTGATGCGGTCGGCGAAGACCGGCCCGATGCCCTTCACCAGACCGGAGCCGAGATAGCGCCGGATGCCCTGGATGGTGGCGGGCAGCACGGTCGTGTAGTTGTCCACCTGGAACTGCCGGCCGTACTGCGGATGCGACCCCCAGCGCCCCTCCATCCGCAGCGACTCCCCCGGCTGCGCACCGAGCAGCGCGCCCACGACGGTGAGCAGCTCGCCCGCGCCCCGCCCGGTGTCGACCCGGGCGACCGTGTAGCCGCTCTCCTCGTTGGCGTACGTGATCCTCTCCAGCACGCCCTCCAGGACGGCGGGGCGGAACGGCTGACCCTCGTTGGACATGGACCGACCGTAGCGAAGGCCGCCGACAACGGTTGGCGGGGCTGTGGACAACTCCCGCGCCGGGGTGCCGAACCGGCGGCGGAACCGTAGCGTTCCGGACATGAGCGAAAGCAGCGTTTCCTTCCGGGACGACGTCCTGGCCGAACTCGGCGAGGACCGTCTGGCGGAGATCGCCGTGCTCGCCGGCACCGACCTGGCGGGCGCGCGGGACCTGGTGGGCGGCTCCGTCGCGGAGCTCTCCGGCGAACTGCGACAGGCCGCGGCCGAGCCCGCCAGCGCGGACGAGGTCAAGGCCGCCGTCGACGAGGTCGCTTCCCAGGAACCCCCGCTCCAGGGCGTCGCCACCTTCGGCGGCCTCGCGGCCGGCGGCCTGATGGCAGGCGTCCTTGCCAAGCTGGCCAGACCCGCCGCCGACGCCGTCGCCAGACGCACCGGCCTCCCCCCGACCACCGTCGCCCGCGCCGTCGACCTCCTGGTCCCGGTGGTCCTCGCGGTCCTCACCAAACGCGCCGCCACGAAGAGGACCGGCGGCCTGGGCGACCTGCTGGGCGGCGGGAAGCAGGAGCGGCCCGGCCCCGCCGCACACGGGGCCGGACCGGGCTTCAGACCTTGAGGAAGGCCTCCAGCGTCTCCTCCAGGACCTCCACGCCGTCCCTCGCCCACAGCGTGTCGTTGAAGAGTTCGACCTCCACCGGGCCGGTGTAGCCGACGCGTTCCAGAAGCCCCGACCACCAGGTGAGGTCGATCGCGCCGGTGCCGAGCTGGCCCCGCCCGTCGAGGACGCCTTCCGGGAGGGGGGTCGTCCAGTCGGCGAGCTGGAAGGAGTGGACGCGGCCTCCGGCGGCGGCGCGCTCGACCGCCGCCGGGGCGTTCTCGTCCCACCACAGGTGGTACGTGTCGACGGTGACGCCGACCTGGTCGGCCGGATGGCGTTCGGCGATGTCCAGGGCCTGGTCGAGGGTGGAGATCGCGCAGCGGTCGGAGGCGTACATGGGGTGGAGGGGTTCGATGGCGAGCCGGACTCCGCGTTCGCCCGCGTAGGGGGCGAGGGTGCCGATGGCGTCGGCGATACGCGCGCGTGCGCCGGGCAGGTCGCGGCTGCCGGCGGGCAGGCCGCCGGAGACGAGGACCAGGGTGTCGGTGCCGAGCGCCGCCGCCTCGTCGATCGCCGCGCGGTTGTCGGCCTCCCAGCCGTCGGTGGTGAAGAAGCCGCCGCGGCAGAGGGTGGTGACCTTCAGGCCGGCCTCCTGCATCAGGGCCGCGGTCTCGTCGACGCCGTACTCCTTCACCGGGTCGCGCCAGAGGCCGATGCCGGGGACGCCGAGGCGGACGCACTCCTCCACCAGCTTCGGCAGCGGGAGTTGCTTCACCGTCATCTGGTTGATGCTGAAGCGGTCGAGGTTCACTGGGGGACTCCGTGGACGGTGAGGAGGGCCCGCATGCGGGACTCGGCGCGGGACGGGTCCGGGAAGAGGCCGAGGCCGTCGGCGAGTTCGTAGGCGCGGGCCAGGTGGGGCAGGGAGCGGGCCGAGTGGAGGCCGCCGACCATGGTGAAGTGGTCCTGGTGGCCGGCGAGCCAGGCGAGGAGGACGACGCCCGTCTTGTAGTAGCGGGTCGGGGGCTCGAAGAGGTGGCGGGAGAGCGCGACCGTCGGGTCGAGGAGCTTGCGGAAGCCCGCCGTGTCGCCGGTGTCGAGGGTCCTGACGGCCTCCGCCGCCAGGGGGCCGAGCGGGTCGAAGATGCCGAGGAGGGCGTGGCTGAAGCGCCCGCCGTCCGAAGGGGCCTCTCCCGCGATCAGCTCGGGGTAGTGGAAGTCGTCGCCGGTGTAGCAGCGGACGCCTTCGGGGAGCCGGCGGCGGAGCGCGATCTCGCGGCCGGCGTCGAGGAGGGAGATCTTGACGCCGTCGACCTTGTCGGGGTGGGCGGCGATCACGTCGAGGAAGGTCTCGGTGGCCGTGTCGAGGTCGGCGGAGCCCCAGTAGCCGTCGAGCGCCGGGTCGAACATGGGCCCCAGCCAGTGCAGGACGACCGGCTCGGACGCCTGCCGGAGCAGGTGGCCGTAGAGGTCGAGGTAGTCCTCGGGGCCGGCGGCCGCGGCGGCCAGCGCGCGGGAGGCCATGAGGATGGCCTGGGCGCCGGACTCCTCGACGACGGCGAGCTGTTCCTCGTACGCGGCCCTGATCTCCGCGAGGCCGGCCGGTCCGGTGAGCTGGTCGGTGCCGACGCCGCAGGCGATCCGGCCGCCCTCCGCCTTCGCCTCGGCGGCGGAGCGGCGGATGAGTTCGGCGGCGCCCGCCCAGTCGAGGCCCATGCCGCGCTGGGCGGTGTCCATGGCCTCCGCGACGCCGAGGCCGTGGGACCAGAGGTGGCGGCGGAAGGCGAGGGTGGCGTCCCAGTCGACGGCGGCGGGGCCGTCGGGGGTGGTGTCGGCGTACGGGTCGGCGACGACGTGCGCGGCGGAGAAGACCGTACGGGAGGTGAGCGGTCCGGGCGCGGTGGGCGCGAGCGGTTCGGTACGGGGGTCGTACGCGCGCGTGCCGCCGCCGGGGTTCGGGAGGTGGAGGGTCACAGGGAGACCTCCGGGACATCGAGGCGGCGGCCCTCGGCGGCGGACTTCAGGCCGAGTTCGGCGAGCTGGACGCCGCGGGCACCGGCGAGGAGGTCCCAGTGGTACGGCTCGTCGAGGACGACGTGGCGGAGGAAGAGCTCCCACTGGGCCTTGAAGCCGTTGTCGAAGTCGGCGTTGTCGGGGACCTCCTGCCACTGGTCGCGGAAGGAGTAGGTGGCGGGGATGTCGGGGTTCCAGACCGGCTTGGGGGTGAGGCCGCGGTGCTGGACGCGGCAGTTGCGCAGGCCGGCGACGGCGGAGCCCTCGCTGCCGTCGACCTGGAACTCGACGAGCTCGTCGCGGTTGACGCGTACCGCCCAGGAGGAGTTGATCTGGGCGATGGCGCCGCCCTCCAGGCGGAAGGTGCCGTAGGCGGCGTCGTCGGCGGTCGCCTCGTACGGCTTGCCCTGCTCGTCCCAGCGGCGCGGCACGTGGGTGGCGATCTCGGCGGAGACGGAGGTGACCCGGCCGAAGAGCTCGTGGAGGACGTACTCCCAGTGCGGGAACATGTCGACGACGATGCCGCCGCCGTCCTCGGAGCGGTAGTTCCAGCTGGGGCGCTGGGCCTCCTGCCAGTCTCCTTCGAAGACCCAGTAGCCGAACTCGCCGCGCACGGACAGGATCTCGCCGAAGAAGCCGCCGTCGACGAGCCGCTTGAGCTTGAGCAGGCCGGGGAGGAAGAGCTTGTCCTGGACGACGCCGTGCTTGATCCCCTTCTCGGCGGCGAGGCGGGCGAGGTCGAGGGCGCCGGCGAAGTCGGCGGCGGTGGGCTTCTCGGTGTAGAGGTGCTTGCCGGCCTCGATGGCCTTGGCGAGGGCGCCGGCGCGGGCCGAGGTGACCTGGGCGTCGAAGTAGATGTCGATCGAGTCGTCGGCGAGGACGGCGTCGAGGTCGGTGGACCACTCGGTCAGGCCGTGCTTCTCGGCGAGGGCGCGCAGGGCGTGCTCGCGGCGGCCGACGAGGACCGGTTCGGGCCAGAGGACCTCGCCGTTGCCGAGGTCGAGGCCGCCCTGCTCGCGCAGGGCGAGGATCGAGCGGACGAGGTGCTGGCGGTAGCCCATGCGCCCGGTGACGCCGTTCATGGCGATGCGGATGGTCCTGCGTGTCACGGAATGTTCCTCTCCCCGGCGGGCGTGCGCCCTCGTCCGACTGCGTTCGCTGGGCGCCTCCGGGCATGGGGGCATGCGCGGAGGCAGGACAGAAAGCGCTTCCGGCGCGACGATAGAAAGCGCTTTCTGACGCGGATGACGCTAGCCTGCCGACAACACGCCGGACAAGGGCCCCGCACCTTCGGCCTTGGAGGTACGCACGCGATGCCGGAGGCACGCACGATGGCGCAGGCACGCACGAAGTCGGACGCACCCACGAAGGCGCAGACGCTCACGAGGGCGCAGGCACGCATGAAGGCGCAGGCGCTCACGAAGGCGCAGGCACGCACGAAGTCGGAGGTACGCACGCGATGACCGTCACCCTGGCGGACGTGGCCGCCCGCGCCCGGGTCTCCCCCGCGACCGTCTCCCGCGTCCTCAACGGCAACTACCCGGTCGCCGCCTCGACGCGCGAGCGGGTCCTCAGAGCCGTGGAGGAGCTGGACTACGTCCTGAACGGGCCCGCGAGCTCACTCGCCGCCGCCACCTCCGACCTGGTCGGCGTGCTGGTCAACGACATCGCCGACCCCTTCTTCGGGATCATGGCGAGCGCCGCGCAGAGCGCGATCGGCGAGGGCGGCTCGGGCCGGGCGGGCGGCGAGAAGCTGGCCGTCGTCTGCAACACCGGCGGCTCCCCCGAGCGCGAGCTGACCTACCTCACGCTGCTCCAGCGACAGCGGGCCGCCGCCGTGATCCTCATGGGCGGCTCCCTGGAGGACCCCGAGCACCTGGCCGCGACGGCGGCGAAGCTGGCCCGGATGGCGGAGGCCGGGACCCGGGTCGTCCTCTGCGGGCGCCCGCCCGTGCCCGGGGACGCGCACCTCGCCGCGCTCGTCTTCGACAACCGCGCCGGGGGCCGCCGGCTCGCCGAGCACCTGCTCGGCCTCGGCCACACGCGGATCGGATACGTCGCGGGCCCCGCCGACCGCACCACCACCCGGCACCGCCTGGAGGGCCACCGGGAGGCCCTCGCGGCGGCGGGCGTCGCCGAGGGGCCGACCGTGCACGGCCCCTACGACCGCGCCGCCGGCCACGCGGCCGTCGCGGAGCTGCTCGCCCGCGACCCGGAGCTCACGGCCGTCGTCGCCGCCAACGACACGGTGGCCCTCGGCGTCTGCGCGGCCCTGCGGGAGCGGGGCCTGTCGATCCCCGGCGACGTCTCCGTCGCCGGCTTCGACGACCTCCCCTTCTCGATCGACGCGGTCCCCGCCCTGACCACCGTCCACCTCCCCCTCCACGAGTCCGGGGTCCGGGCCGGCCGCCTGGCGATGGGCACGGAGGACGCCCCGCCGACCGGCACGGAGACGGTCCCGGGCGCGCTGGTGGTGCGGGACTCGACGGGGGCGCCGCGGAGCTAGCGGCGGAAGGGCGGACGGCGTGCCCCGGCCACGGGCACCGGCACCCCCACCCCTGACCAGGAACGCCCACCCCGGCCATGGATGCCCGTTTCGCGCCTTTCGCCCGTATAGCCTGGCCCCATGTGTACACGCGCCTTGTGGCGGGCCGCCGGACAACCGGTGGTCGTCGGCCGGAACATGGACTGGAAGCAGAGCCTCGGGACCTCGCTGTGGGTGCTGCCGAGGGGCGCCGAGCGGATCGGGGTCGGAGGCGGGGATCCGGCGCCGCTGCGGTGGTCCGCCGCGTACGGGAGCGTGGTCGCGACCGCGTACGACGCCGCCACCACCGACGGGGTGAACGAACGGGGCCTGGGCGCCCACCTGTTGTGGCTGACCGAGGCCGACTTCGGGGAGCGGCGGCCGGAGCTGCCGGCGGTGAGCGTCTCGCTGTGGACCCAGTACGTGCTCGACCGGTTCGCGACGGTCGCGGAGGCGGTGGCGTCGATGGAGGCCGCGCCGTTCCAGGTCCGGCCGCAGGGCGACGCGCACGCGGGCACCTGGAGCACCGTCCATCTGGCGATCGAGGACGCGGGCGGGGACTCGGCGGTGATCGAGTTCCTGGACGGCGAGCCGCGGATCCATCACGACCGGTCGTACACGGTGATGACCAACTCGCCGCCGTTCGACGAGCAGTTGGACCATCTGAAGCGGTACGAGGGGTTCGGCGGCGAGCTGCCGCTGCCGGGGACGACGGAGGCGGCCGACCGGTTCGTCCGGGCCGCGTACTACCTGGACCGGCTGCCGCCGGCCGACAGCCCGGCGCGGGCCTACGCCGCGCTGCTGAGCGTGATGCGGAACGCGGCGCAGCCCTTCGGGACGCCCGATCCGGCCCGGCCGAACATCTCGGCGACGATCTGGCGCACCCTCGCCGATCTGACGAACGGCGTGTACGCCTTCGAGTCCTCGTACTCCCCCGACATCGTCTGGACCCATCTCGACCGGGTCGACTTCGGCCGGGCGGCACGCCTCGACGTGACGCGGGAGGGACTCGCCGGGGACGTGACGGACCGCTACGAGCCGGCGGAGCCGTTCTCCTTCGCGTCCGCGTAGGCGTCGGCTTCGGCTTCGGCTTCGGCTTCGGCTTCGGCTTCGGCCTAGGCGTCCGTGTAGGCGGTCAGGCCGGTGGCGGCGAGGACCGCGTCGACCGTCTCGTCGACCGTCTGGTCGGCGTTGTCGATCCAGATTCCCTCGCCGGAGAGTTCCTCGCGCATGGCCTCGTCGAGGAAGGACCAGTCGGTGGTGAGGCGCTTGTGGCGGGCGTTGTTGCGCTCCCAGGCCTTGTCGGGGCCGGGGGCGAGGAAGACCACGTGCAGCGGGCCCGCCGCCATCTGGTCGCGGTAGAAGCCCAGGTGGGAGCGGCGGACGACGACGTCGTCGACGACCGGCAGGAAGCCGGCCGTGACGAAGCTGCCGGCGAGCAGGGCGGCGTTGCGGGCCCGGAGGAAGATCTGCCGGTCGGCCTCCGGGTCGCCGTCCGGGGTGGGCCAGTGGCAGCCCCGCACGATCAGGTTCTGGAGCTCGTCGACCTCGATGTGCGCGGACCACGCGAAGCGGGCGGCGAGGGCTGCGGCGACGGTGGACTTGCCGCTGCCGGGGATGCCGCTGAGCAGGACGGTTCCGGGGGCGGAGGGGTCGCGGTCGACGGGTACGAGATCCATGGCCGCACCCTATCCGGATGATCCGACCGGGCGTTCGACGATTTCCCGCCGCCCCGTCCCGTTCAGAAGGCGAGCGTGCCCTGCTCGCCCGCCTGCCACGGGCCCGTGTCCCCCGGGGTGTTGCCGACCCCGTCCTGGAAGGTCATGGTTCCGGAGCCGGTCACCCGGTGGTAGCGGCCGGGACGGGAGGCCGGTTCGACGACGGCGGTCGCGTCGAGGACGTGACCGTCCTCGCCGAAGGTGCAGTACGTGCCGCTGAGCACCTTGCGCCAGCCGATGCCCGGGTGGTCGAGCCGCCGGTGGAAGGTCACGGTACTGCCCTCCGCCAGCGGCTGGCAGCCCTGCGCGTCCCAGTCGCCGGCGGTGCGGAGCTCCACCACGACGTCGAGCTCGTCCTGCCCGTACGGGAGTCCGGCACCCGTCGCGGTGCCGGTGAAGACCCACTGGCAGGCGGCGGCCGCGGTCGGCTCGCAGGACACCACGGATCCCTCCGCGCCGGACTCGCTCAGGGCGAAGTCCTCCTGGGCCGCGGCGGCCGGGTGGGCGAGGAGCGGGATCGTCAGGAGGGCACCGAGCAGCGCTCCGTACAGCGGTCGTGTGTTCACTGGGCCATTGAAACCTCCCCCTCCTGAAGGAGGGGGATTCCTAGCTCACTGCGCCTGACCCCTGGCAGGGGGCAGGGCTTACAAGGTCAGCACTAGCCGGGTTGAGACCAGCCCGGACGAGCATCACGCGGGCGGAGTTCTTGTCCCTGGGCGAGACGGCTCCGCACACGGTGCACGTATACGTTCTCTCGGAAAGAGGTAGGCGGTGCTTGGCTCTCGCTCCGCAGCGCGCGCAGTCCATAGTGGTGTGCGCGGGGTTGACCAGGTGCACGGTACGGCCGTGCTTGCGGGCCATCTCGACCAGGGCGGTCTTCGTGGCGCCGATCGCGGCGTCGGCCGCCTTGCGGGCCATGGTGGTCTTCGCGAGGAACTTCGGCCGGAAGTCCTCAACCGCCAGGTGGTCGAAGTCGCGGACGACCCGCTTGGCCCACTTGCGGCCGGTGTCGGTCCGCTGCCGGGCGATCTTCTTGGACACCTTCGCCGCCACCCGGCGGGCCTTCTTGTAGCCCTTGGAGTCGGGCTGGTTCTTCGGCGCCTTCCGGCGGGCCATCATCCGCTGGTAGTGCGCGAGCTTCTGCGCGGCCGTCCGCCCATGCTGGGCGTGCGGGAGGTCGTGCAGGTCGCTCGTGGTGGTCGCGGTCTCCCTGACGCCCCAGTCGATACCGATGGCGCGGCCGGTCTCCGGCAGGGCCTCGGTCACGGTGGCCACGACGAACGAGGCGTACCAGTGCCCGAGGCCGTCCCGGTAGACACGCACGCTGGACGGCGGCTCGGGCAGGTCACGCGACCACACCACCGTCAGCACGATCCCGCCCGCCAGGTGCAGACGGCCGTCCTTGATCCGGAAGCCCCTGGCCGTGTAGTTCAACGACGGCGCGGCATCACGCTTGCGCTTGATGCGGGGCATCCCGGCACGCTGCCGCATCGGCAGCTTCGCCTTGATGTCCTTCAAAGCCTTGGCCCGGGACGTGGCGAAGTCCCGGATGATCTGCTGCTGAGGGACGGACGCGCCCTCGCGCAGCCAGCTCATCGACCGGCGGGCCCCGGTCAGCATCCTGTCAAGCTGCGCCGGACCGCACGTCGCCTTCGTCTCGGCGCCCTTGTTGAGCCGGTGGACCTTGCGGGACATCGCCACGCACTCGTTCCACACCCACCTGCACCGCCCCCACTCCGCTTCCAGAGCGGTACGGGCAGTGGACGACAGACGCACCCGGTAGGTGTACCGGGCGTGCCCGGCCACCGTCTCGGCCATCGCCGCTGTCGTCATGATCCGCAAGCTAACACCCGCCACTGACATGCGAAGAGAACTCCGCCCCTTCGCGGCTCCGATCCGAGGACCCATTCCTCCCCGGCCTGAAGGCCAGGGCATCCTGGGAGAAGTCAGGTGAAGGGCTGCCGGGCGCGGGGGGCGGTGCGGCGGGCTGAGGCTGTCCCCCGGAGGGGGCAGGGGAGACGTCCGAATGCCCGGCGTCCGCCCGCCCGGCACCTGCCTTCCCGGCGTCCGTCTTCCCGGCGCCTGCCTTCCCGGCGTCCGCCTTCCGCGGTGCCAGGGTCGTCAGGGCCACGCCGCCGACCAGCAGGGCCGCCGCGAGCCAGCGCAGGGGGGTGACCGTCTCGCCCAGGAGGAGCGCGGCCGAGGACATGCCGAAGACGGGGACGAGGAGGGAGAAGGGGGCCACGGAGGAAGCGGGGTGGCGGCGGAGCAGCCAGCCCCAGGCGCCGAAGCCGAAGACGGTGGTGACCCAGGCGACGTAGAGGATGACGCCGGCACCGGTCCAGTCGAGGGCGCGCAGCGCGGCCAGGTCCCGCTCGGGGCCCTCCAGGAGGAGGGAGAGGGCGAGCAGCGGCAGGACGGGCACGGTGCTGACCCAGACCATCCAGTTGAGCGGGTCGGGCGGGGCGGCCTTGCGGGTCAGGACGTTGGAGACGCCCCAGCAGGCGGCGGCCGCGACGACCAGGACGAAGCCGGTGACGGGCCCGGAGGCACCCTCGTCGACGGCGGCGACGCCGATGCCGGCGAGGGCCACGCCCATGCCGAGGACGGCGGGCCGTCCGGGGCGCTCGCCGAGGGCCGCGAAGGCGAACAGGGCGGTGAAGACGGCCTGGACCTGTAGGACGAGGGAGGAGAGTCCGGCGGGCGCGCCGAGGTCCATGCCGGTGAAGAGCAGGCCGAACTTCGCGACGCCCAGGGCGAGTCCGACGGCGATGATCCACTTCCAGGCGACCTTGGGCCGGCCGACGAGGAAGACGGCGGGGAGGGCGGCGACGAGGAAGCGAAGAGCGGAGAAGAGCAGCGGCGGGAAGTGGTCGAGGCCGATCTCGATGACGACGAAGTTGACTCCCCAGACCGCGGCGACGAGCGCGGCGAGGGCGATGTGTGCGGGGCGCATGCGGTCGAGCATGGCGGGGCCCGACCATGTAGCACCAGCGCGGGTTTCTTCATGGTTGGATGAAGTAATACTGAATCCAAATGTTGGATCCAATATTTGGATCCCGGATCCCGGATCCCGGATCCCGGATCCCGGATCCCGGATCCCGGATCCAGAATCCGAATATTGGATCCAGGATCCGCGATCCGGATATCGAATCCAGGGGGCTCCCGTGCTCGATCTCGGCCGTCTGCGCGCCCTGTACGCCGTCTCCGTCCACGGCAGCGTGGGCGCCGCGGCGGCTGCCCTCGGCTACACCCCGTCGGCGGTCTCCCAGCAGATCGCGAAGCTGGAGCGGGAGACGCGTACGACGCTGCTCGAACGGAGCGGGCGGGGCGTCCGCCTCACCGACGAGGCCCGGCAGCTCTGCGACACCGCACGGCAGTTGCTGTCGCTGGTGGAGGAGGCGGAGGTGCGGCTCGAAGAGCGGCGCGGGCTGCCCGCCGGGCTGCTGGCGGTCGGCTGCTTCCCGAGCGCGGCGCGCGGGCTCATGCCCCGGGTGCTCGCGGAGCTGGCGCGGCGCCATCCCGGTCTGGACGCCCGGCTGACGGAGGTCGACCCGCATCTGTCGGTGGACCTGGTGGCGCGCGGGGTGCTCGATCTGGCGGTGGCGCACGACTGGGACATCGCGCCGCTGCCGGCGCCGCCCGGGGTGGAGCAGGCGGTGATCGGCGACGACGGCTGTGACGTGCTGGTCCACCGGGACCATCCGCTGGCGGCGCGGCGGGCGGTGCGGCGGGAGGAGCTGGCGGAGGAGCGGTGGATCTCGCAGCCGCCGGGGACGGTGTGCCACGACTGGCTGACGCGGACGCTGCGGGCGGCCGGGGCCGAGCCGTTGATCGTCCATCAGGCGGAGGAGAACCACACGCAGGTCGCCCTGGTCGCGGCCGGTCTGGGCATCGCGCTCGTACCGCGGCTGGGGCGTGGCGCGCTGCCGCCGGAGGTGGCGCCGCTGCGGCTCGACCCGGCTCCGACGCGGCGGCTGCACGCGCTGTGGCGGGCGGGGGCGGCACGGCGGCCGGCGATCCGGGAGGCGGTCCGTACGCTCCAGGAGTCGTGGCCGTCGATCGCGTCGGCGGCCTGAAGCCGACCGCGGCGGCCCGGACCGGGAGACGCGACTCCCTTCTCGGCGATTCGTGCGGGAATCCTTGACCGGGCAGTTACTTTCAGACTATCCGTTCATCTTGGAAGTTTCTTTCACCCTCGCACGGCCGGAAGGAGCACCAGTGCCCCACCCCACCCGACGCACCCTGCTCGCCGTCACGGCGGTCGCGGCCGCCGCCGCCACGGGGGCCGCCGCCCCCGCCCACGCCACCGACGCCCGCACCGAGGAGCGGCTGCGCCGGATCGTCGGCCGGATGTCGCTGGAGGAGAAGGTCGGCCAGCTCTTCGTCTCGCGGGTGTACGGCCACTCGGCCACCGCCCCCGACCAGGCGGACGTCGACGCCAACCTCCGCGAGCTGGGCGTCCGCACCGCCGCCGAACTGGTCGGGCGCTACCACCTCGGCGGGATCATCTACTTCGCCTGGGCCCACAACACCCGCTCCCCGCACCAGATCGCCGAGCTGTCCAACGGCATCCAGGCCGCCTCCCGGCTCCCCGTGCTGATCTCCACCGACCAGGAGCACGGCATCGTCTGCCGGGTCGGCGAGCCCGCCACCCTGCTGCCCGGCGCGATGGCGCTCGGCGCGGGCGGCTCCCCCGCGGACACCCGCAAGGCCGCCCGGATCGCCGGGGCCGAGCTGGCCGCCCTCGGCATCCGGCAGAACTACGCCCCGGTCGCCGACGTCAACGTGAACCCCGCCAACCCGGTCATCGGCGTCCGCTCCCTCGGCTCCGACCCGCGCGCGGTCTCCGCCCTCGTCACCGCGCAGATCCGCGGCTACCAGGGCGCCGGGGTCGCGGCCACCGCCAAGCACTTCCCCGGCCACGGCGACACCGCCGTCGACAGCCATTACGGCCTGCCGGTCATCACCCACAGCCGTGCGCAGTGGTCCGAGCTCGACGCCCCGCCGTTCCGGGCCGCGATCGCCGCCGGCATCGACGCGATCATGACCGCGCACCTCGTCGTCCCGGCGCTCGACCCGTCCGAGGACCCGGCGACGCTCTCGTACCCGATCCTCACCGGGGTGCTCCGCGAACAGCTCGGCTACGACGGCGTGGTGGTCACCGACGCCCTCGACATGCAGGGCGTGCGCACCAAGTACGGCGACGACCGGGTGCCGGTGCTCGCCCTGCAGGCCGGGGTGGACCAGCTGCTCAACCCGCCGAAGCTCGACGTCGCGTGGAACGCGGTCCTCGGGGCCGTACGGAACGGGGAGCTGACGGAGGAACGGCTGGACGAATCGGTTCTGCGGATCCTGCGGCTGAAGGCCCGGCGGGGCCTGTTCACCGCTCCCGCCACCACCCCGGCGGAGGTCGACGCGACCGTCGGCACCGCCCGGCACCTCGCCGAGGCCGACCGGATCGCCGAGCGGACCACCACCCTCCTCGTCAACGAGGACGGCTTCCTGCCGCTCTCCCCCGCCTCGCACGGCAGGGTCCTGGTCGTCGGCGCCGACCCCGCCTCCCCCTCCGGTACGACGGGACCGCCGACGGCCACGCTCGCCGGGGCCCTGCGCGACCTGGGCTTCACCGCGACCGCGCTCTCCACCGGGATCACCCCGACGGCGGCCCGGATCGAGGAGGCGGTGGCAGCCTCGGCCGGGCAGGACGTGATCGTGGTGGGCACGTACAACGTCACCGCGACCAGCCCGCAGCGCACCCTGGTGGAGCGGCTCGTGGCGACCGGGGTGCCGGTGGTGACGGTCGCGATCCGCAACCCGTACGACGTCGCCCGGCTCGCCGGGCAGCGGGCCACGCTCGCCGCGTACTCCTGGACCGACGTCGAACTCCGCGCCGCCGTCCGGGTCCTCGCCGGCCGGGCGGAGCCGCGCGGGCGGCTGCCGGTGCCGGTGCGGAGCGCCGAGGACCCGGCGGTGACGCTCTACCCGGTGGGGTTCGGGCTCTCCTACGCCTGACGGCACGAGGGGCGCGCCCACCGGGCGCACCCCTCGTCGGGGGCTACGGCCGCAGGCCGTGGCCCGGCATCGCGTCCTCGTCCACCGGGCGGTCCAGGCGGGCGTCGAAGGCGGCGAGCGGGCGGGCCGCCTCGACGGCGGGGGCGTCGACGCCGGCCCAGGCCAGGATGCGGGCGGTGGCGTTCTCCCGCTCGGCGTCGGCGAGTCCGGCGACGTTGGCGCCGTGGTTGGCGCCGGGCGCGTAGTAGACGTAGCTGTCGCGGGCGCCCTTGCCGAGGCGGAAGGGCTCGGCGCCCCACGGGTCGTGCTCGCCGTAGACGAAGAGCATCCGGTTCGCGTTCTTGCGGACCCAGTCGTCGACGTCGCGCATCACCCACGGCTTGAACTTCATGGGGATCTCACGGGGCACGAAGTTCGAGGCCGGCTGGTAGCCGTAGCGGCTGAGCCCGGCGAGGTGCGGCTGCTTGATGGTGGGCGAGCCGAGCTCGGTGGCCGCCTGGTAGTAGTACGGCGTGTAGTACTCCAGGCCCTGGTCGGTGTAGGCGTACCAGCCGGCGTAGGCGTCGATCGTCTCGTAGACGGTGTCGTCGCTCGCGGTCTCGGCGTCCGGGATCGTGTCGCAGACGTCCTCGCCGTAGTACTGCCAGAAGCCCCAGACGAAGTCGAGGACGGTCGCCTCCCACGCCTTGTCGACCGAGCCGAGCGTGTTGAAGGTGACGCCCTCGGCGGCGGCCCAGGTCTTGAACTTCTCCTGGAGCGGGCCGCGCCGGAGCAGGGCCTCGCGCTGCATGGAGTTCAGACGGTCGCGGCACTCCTTGGTGCCGACGGTGGCGAAGAACCGGTCGTAGGCCGAGTCCTCCTTGTTCACCACGTCGTTGGGGGCCACGTAGGCGACGACGCCGTCCATGTCGCGCGGGTAGAAGCGCTCGTAGTAGGTGGCGGTCATGCCGCCTTTCGAGGCGCCGGTGGAGAGCCAGTTCTCGCCGTAGACCTTCTTCAGCGCGGTGAAGATGCGGTGCTGGTCGGAGGCGGCCTGCCAGATGTCGAGCTTGGACCAGTCGGCGGGCTGCGGACGGGACGGCGTGAAGAAGCGGTACTCCATGGAGACCTGGTTGCCGTCGACGATCCGGGTCGGCTCGGCCCGGCCCGGGGTGGTGCTCAGACCGTAGCCGCTGGTGCGGAAGACGGTGGGGCGGTCGGTGCCCTTGTGGAGGACCGAGATCCGCTGCTTGAACGTGCCGGCCCAGGGCCGCTTGTGGTCGATCGGCTGCACGAAGTCCAGGACGAAGAAGCGGTAGCCGGCGTACGGCTTCTCCTCGATCAGGCTCATCCCAGGGATCGCCAGGAGGCGGTCCTTGATGTCCGAGCTCTGCGCGTCCGCGACGGTGCTGCGGGACTCCGTCTCCGCGGCGGTGGCGGTGGCCACGCCGGTGGAGCCCACGGTGCCTATGAGCACCGAAAGCGACAGCATCAGTCTCAGCGACTTACGCATTCACCCTCCCATGATTCACAACGGTGCCGTGAACCTAGCGGGGTGAACGTCCGGGCCGCCAGACCCGGTTGGGCCTTACCTGTGGCTCAGCACAGGATCCAGCCGGTGGAGGCGGAGCGTCCGGAGACGGTGGCGGTGGCGCGGACGCAGCGGTTGAGCGCGTGCACGGTCACCGGTCCGGCCTGCCGGCCCCAGCGCCCGCTGACGGCGGCGGCCCGGCCGCCGCGCGGCTGGAGGGTGACCTTCATGGGGCGCGTGGCGCCGGGCCGCTTGGCGAGGACCAGGGCGCAGGCGTAGTGGCGGGTGCGGTAGACGCGCAGCTCGCCGGTGGCGAAGGAGACCGTGCGGGCGGGCCTGCCCTGGCAGACGGAGACCGCCTCCGCGGTGCCCGCGCCGGGCCCGGCCAGGGTCAGCAGCCCGGCGGCGAAGGCGAGGGCGAGGATGTACGCGACGGGGTGCGCACGCGCGCGTGCGAGAGCCCGCCGGACCGCAGTACCTCCGGGCATGCCCGTCTCCTCCCCCACCGCTCTTCTTGCCGTACACACATACGACGTTCGAGAGGTCCGTACGGTTGCCCTGGTGGCGTCGATCAGCCGTTGAAGTACGCCATGACGAGGCCGAGGAAGAGCAGCTCGGCGCCGATCAGCGTCCACAGGGCGGCCCAGCGGGCCCGGGTGGGCGGGGCGCCGTAGGGGACGGTGAGCGCCCGGAGCCAGGCGCCGCCCCCGACGGCCAGGGTGACCCAGTAGAGCCAGCCGGGGACCTCGCCGCACGTCCCCCGCATCACGCACGCCGTGCCGCTCTCGGAGGCCAGGGCGAGCACGACGCCGAGCAGGACCGCCGGGAGGAACAGCAGTCCGGCGCAGAGCGCGCTGCGGCGCAGCAGCCGGACCGCCCGGTCGGGAGCGGGGGCGGAAGCGGTGGGGCCGGTGGGAGCGGTGGGAGCAGTGGGAGCGGTGGGGGCGGGAGCGGTGGGGGCGTGGTCGTTCACGGCACCGATCCAACCCCGCCCGCCGCGCCCGGGCATGAGCCCACGTACTCAGATCGCGGCGGGTTCCTCCTCCGGCTCCGCCTCCGGGTCCGCCTCGCCGATGAAGGTGCGCCACAGGGTCGCGTAGCGGCCGTCGCGGGCGAGGAGTTCGTCGTGGCTGCCGTCCTCGGCGACCCGGCCGTGGTCCATGACGACGACCCGGTCCGCGCGGGCCGCCGTGGTCAGGCGGTGGGCGACGATCAGGGTCGTACGGCGGCCGGAGAGGCGCTCGGTGGCGGCGTTCACCTGCGCCTCGGTGGCCAGGTCCAGGGCGGCCGTGGCCTCGTCGAGGAGGAGGACGTCCGGGTCGACCAGCTCGGCGCGGGCCAGGGCGATCAGCTGCCGCTGGCCCGCCGAGAGGTTCCGGCCGCGCTCGGCGACCTCGTGGAGGTAGCCGCCGTCCAGGGTGGCGATCATGTCGTGCGCGCCGGCCGCGCGGGCCGCGGCCTCCACCTCGGCGTCGGTGGCGCCGGGCCGCCCGTAGGCGATGGCGTCGCGGACCGTGCCGGCGAAGAGGTACGCCTCCTGGGGGACGACGCCGAGCCGGTGCCGGTACGCGGTGAGGTCGAGGTCCCTGAGGTCGGTGCCGTCCGCGGTGACCCGGCCCGAGGTCGGGTCGTAGAAGCGGGCGACCAGCTTGACCAGGGTGGACTTGCCGGCGCCGGTCTCGCCGACGAAGGCGACGGTCTGCCCGGCGGGGATCCGCAGGTCGATGCCGGTGAGGGCGGTCTCCTCCCGGCCCTTCTCCGTGCCCCCCTCCGGGCCGTCCCCCGTGCTCTCCCCCGCTCCGTACGCGAAGGACACGGACTCGAAGGCGAGGTCGCCGCGGAGCGACGGCACCGCGCGGGGCTTCTCGGCGGCGGCCGTCGACGTCGGCTCGCGGAGCAGTTCCTGCATGCGGCCCAGCGAGACGGCGGCCTGCTGGTAGCCGTCGAAGACCTGGGAGAGCTGCTGGACGGGGGCGAAGAACAGGTCGATGTAGAGGAGGTAGGCGACGAGGGCGCCGGTGGTGAGGGTGCCGGCCTCGATCCGGTTCGCGCCGACGATCATCACGGCCGCGGCGGCGGCCGAGGACAGCAGGGTGACGAACGGGAAGTAGACCGAGATCAGCCACTGGCCGCGCACGCGCGCGTCCCGGTAGGCGTCGCCGCGCTCGGCGAACCGGGTGGCGCCCGCCCGCTCGCGGCCGAAGGCCTGCACGATCCGCAGCCCGGCGACGGACTCCTGGAGGTCGGCGTTGACGACGCTGATCCGCTCGCGGGCCAGCTCGTACGCCTTCACGCTGGAGCGGCGGAAGTAGTACGTGGCGACGGCGAGGAACGGCAGCGAGGCGAAGACGACCAGGGCCAGCTGGAGGTCGAGGACGAGCAGCGCGGCCATGATCCCGAAGAAGGTGACGACCGAGACGAAGGCGGTGACCAGGCCCGTCTGGAGGAAGCTCGACATGGCGTCGACGTCCGTCGTCATCCGGGTCATGATCCGGCCGGTCAGCTCACGCTCGTAGTAGTCGAGGCCGAGGCGCTGGAGCTGGGCGAAGATCTTCAGGCGGAGCGCGTAGAGGACCCGCTCGCCGGTGCGGCCGGTCATGCGGGTCTCGGCGGTCTGCGCCACCCACTGCACGAGGACGGTGACGAGGGCGAGCGCGGAGGCGGCCCAGACGGCGCCGATCGCCAGCCGGTTCACGCCCTCGTCGATGCCGTGCCGGATGAGGACCGGCAGCAGCAGGCCGGCGCCGGCGTCGAGGGCGACCAGGCCGAGGCTGATGAGGAGGGGCGCGCCGAAGCCGCGCAGCAGCCGGCGGAGCCCGTACTCGGTCTCCGGCTCGACGGCCCGGGCCTCGTCCACGTCCGGGGTGTCGGCGGCGGGCGGCAGGGCGGCGACGGCGGCGAGCAGCTCGGGGGTGGCTCCGGCGGCCTTCGCGGCCCGGTCGGGGGCCTCGTCCCGCACCCAGAGGGCGGGGGTGATGCCGCGCTCGGCGTCGAACTCGGCGTCCAGCTCGGCCCGCAGGCCCGCGTCCTCCACCAGCTCCTCGGTGGCCTTCAGGACGTGGCCGGGCGAGACGCCGCCGAGCTCGTCGGGGTCGGTGAGGAGGCGGCGGTAGAGGGCGGAGCGCTCCTGGAGCTCCTCGTGGGTGCCGAGGTCGGCGAGCCGGCCGCCGTCGAGGACGGCGATCCGGTCGGCGAGGCCGAGGGTGGAGCGGCGGTGCGCGATGAGCAGGGTCGTACGCCCCGCCATGACGGACTTCAGGGCCTCGTGGATCTCGTGCTCGACCTTGGCGTCGACGGCGGAGGTGGCGTCGTCGAGGACGAGGAGGCGGGGGTCGGTGAGGATCGCGCGGGCCAGGGCGACGCGCTGGCGCTGGCCGCCGGAGAGGGTGAGGCCGTGCTCGCCGACCTTGGTGGCGTAGCCGTCCGGCAGCTCGGCGATGAAGCCGTCCGCGCGGGCGGCCCGGGCGGCGGCCTCGACCTGCTCGTCGGTGGCGTCGGGGACGCCGTACGCGATGTTGGCGCGGACGGTGTCGGAGAAGAGGAAGGAGTCCTCGGGGACGAGGCCGATCGCGGCCCGCAGCGACTCCAGGGTCAGCTCGCGGACGTCGTGGCCGCCGACGAGGACGGCGCCGCGGTCGACGTCGTAGAAGCGGGGCAGGAGGAGGGAGACGGTCGACTTGCCGGAGCCGGAGGAGCCGACGAGGGCGACGGTCTCGCCCTCCCGCAGCTCCAGCGAGAACCCGTCGAGGACGGGCTTCCCGCCCGCGTCGCCGTCGCCGTAGCCGTAGCCGAAGCTCACGTCGTCGAACTCGACGGTCGCGGGGGCGTCGGCCGGGAGCTCCTTCGTGCCGTCGTCGATGACCGGCTCGGTGTCGATCAGCTCGACGACGCGCTCCACGCCCGCGCGTGCCTGCTGGCCGACGGTGAGGACCATGGCGAGCATCCGGACCGGGCCGACGAGGGAGGCCAGGTAGGAGGAGAAGGCGACGAAGGTGCCGAGGGTGATCTGGCCCTTGTACGCGAGCCAGCCGCCGAGCGCGAGCACGGCGACCTGCCCGAGGGCGGGGACGGCCTGCAGGGCGGGCGTGTAGCGCGAGTTCAGCCGGATCGTCCGCAGCCGCGCGGCGAACAGCTTCCGCCCCGCGTCCCGGATCTTCCCGGTCTCCTGCGCCTCCTGCCCGAAGCCCTTCACGACCCGGACGCCGGTGACGGCCCCGTCGACGACCCCGGCGACGCCGGCGGCCTCCTGCTGGGCGGCCCAGGTGGCCGGGTGGAGTCGGGTACGGCTCCGCTTGGCGATCCACCAGAGGGCGGGGGCGACGGCGAGCGCGACGAGGGTCAGCGGGATCGACAGCCACGCCATGACGGCCAGCGAGATCAGGAACAGCAGGACGTTCCCGATGGTCATCGGGAGCATGAACAGCAGGCCCTGGATGAGCTGGAGATCGCTGGTGGCCCGCCCCACGACCTGCCCGGTCGACAGCTCGTCCTGCCGCCGCCCGTCGAGCCGCAGGATCGTCCCGTACATGTCGTCCCGGAGGTCCCGCTGCACGTCGAGCGCGAGGCGGCCGCCGTAGTAGCGCCGGATGTACGTCAGCCCGTACACGAGGACGGCGGCGCCGAGCAGCAGCCCGGTCCACACGGCCAGGGACCGCGTCCCCGCGCCGATCACGTCATCGATGATCACCTTGGTGATGAGCGGCACCAGCGCGAGCAGCGCCATGCCGGCCAGCGACGACCCGAGTGCGAGCACGACGTCCGCCTTGTACCGCCAGGCGTAGCCCCACAGCCGCCGCGCCCACCCCTCTTGCCGCTCCACCACCACGTGGCGCCTCCCGTCCGTCCTGGTCTACCGGAAGGCCACAACACCCCCGACGTGCGTTTTCATCCCGCCGCGACAAAGACCGGGCGCTGGTCCTAGGACTGGCCGGGTCACCCGAGGAGCTGCCAGCAGCCGCAGTAGGTCACGAGACCGGCGCCGCCCGCGAGGGCGACGAAGACGGCGAGGGCGGTCCCGGCGAGCCACCCCTGACGCCGTCCTGGCCCCCGGGCGTACTGCACGCCGCCGTATCCGGCAAGGGCCAGGAGCCCGGCGCCGCCGGCGAGGGCCCCCACCGGGCTCGCCGCGTACGCCGCGGCGCCGAGGAACACGACGCCGAGGAGGAGTCCCACGGCAAGCGCGCACAGCAGGAACTCCCCCACCACCTCCCCGACGAACTCGCCGAAGAACCTGCCTGTCTTCCCCAGCACGCGCATCCCGGATCCCCTGATTCCCTCGTACGGCCCGGCCGGGCCGTACGAGGGAAAGGACTCACGGCAGGGCCGTGTCGTTGCCCCGACGGGTCCGTCAGAGGTGCGTCGGTTCGAACATCCTCAGGTGGGCCGGGAGGACGACGACCGAGGGGCCCGGGGTCGTCAGGGACTTCGACAGGTCGGCCGTGAGGGTCTCGGGGGTGGTCAGGGTGGCCGGGACGCCGAAGGATTCGGCGAGGGCGACGAAGTCGGGGCGGGTGAGTTCGGTGCCGGTGGCCTCGCCGTAGGTGTCCGTCATGTACTCGCGGAGGATGCCGTAGCCGCCGTCGTCGACGATCAGCCAGGTGACGTCGAAGCCGTACTGCTTCGCCGTGGCCAGCTCCGCGAGCGAGTACATCGCGCCGCCGTCGCCGGAGACGGCGAGGACCGGGACCGTCGGGTCGGCCGCCGCCGCGCCGAGGGCGGCGGGGAGGGCGTAGCCGAGGCCGCCGGCGCCCTGCGCGGAGTGCATGGTGTTGGGGTGCCGGGGGTCGAAGGCGGACCACGCCCAGTAGGCGAGGATCGTCATGTCCCAGAAGCTGGGGGCGCGGGGCGGGAGGGCTTCGCGGACCGCGGCCACCAGGTGGCGTTCCAGGGCCAGGTCCTGGGCGTCCAGGCGGGCCGCGACGCGGTCCAGGACCGCGCGGACCCGTTCGGGGGCGGTGGCGTCCGTGCGGGGCTCGGTCGTCTCCAGGAGGGCCTGGAGGGCGAGGCGGGCGTCGGCGTGGATGCCGAGCCCCGGGTGGTTGGACTCCAGCTTGCCCGCGTCCGCCTCGATCTGGATCACCCGGCCGCGCGGGGCGAAGGTGTGGTAGTTCGAGGACAGCTCGCCGAGCCCGGAGCCGACCACGAGGAGGACGTCGGCGTCCTCCAGGAAGTCGGTGGTGTGCCGGTCCTCCAGCCAGGACTGGAGGGACAGCGGGTGCTTCCAGGGGAACGCGCCCTTGCCGCCGAAGGTGGTGACGACCGGCGCGTCGAGCCGCTCGGCGAGCGCGCGGAGCTTGCCGGAGGCGTCGGAGCGGATCACCCCGCCGCCGGCGATGATCGCGGGCCGCTCGGCCGTCGAGAGGAGGTGCGCCGCCAGCGCGGTCAGTTCCGGGCGCGGCGCGAGCTCCTCGGGCGTGGCGTCCATGGCCGTGACGACGGGGAGGATCGTTTCCGCCGTGAGGACGTCCTGCGGGATCTCGACCCAGACCGGGCCGTGCGGGGCGGTGAGCGCCGACTCCCAGGCGGCGGCGATCGCGGACGGGATCTGGGAGTGCGTACGGGCCGTGTGGACGGACTTCACGACGTCCCGGAAGCTCGCCTGCTGGTCGCGGAGCTCGTGGAGGTGGCCGTGTCGGCCGCCGCCGAGCCCGGCGGCCGGGACCTGGCTGCCGATGGCGAGGACCGGCGCGGAGGCGGCGGCCGCCTCCTGGAGCGCGGCGAGCGACATGAGCGCGCCGGGGCCGGTGGAGAGGAGGAGGGGCGCGGCCTCGCCGGTGATCCGGCCGTACGCGTCGGCGGCGAAGCCCGCGTTGTTCTCGGCGCGCAGGCCGATGTAGCGGAGGTCCGAGCGGCGCAGGGCGTCGAAGACGCCGAGGGTGTGCTGGCCGGGGAGACCGAAGACCGTGGTGGCGCCGAGGCCGGTGAGGGTCTCGACGACGAGGTCGCCTCCGGTGCGCCCGGGGGGCGGGTCGAGGGCGGCTTCCGTCTGCGCGGGCGTGGGGCGCAGGACCAGGTCGTGGTCGTGGGTCATGGGCCGGTTCCTCCGGGCGTGGTCGGTCTCGTACGCGACGGGTGCCCGGCCCCGCGGGAGCAGGGCCGGGCACCCCCGGGAATTATCGACCGGCCGCGATCTGGCGGCTCATGATCGTGGTCAGTTCGTACGCCGTGTGGGAGGCGGCGACGGCCGTGATCTCGGCGTGGTCGTAGGCCGGGGCGACCTCGACGACGTCCGCGGAGACCAGGTTGCAGGAGGAGAGGCCGCGGAGGATCTCCAGGAGCTCGCGGGAGGTCATGCCGCCCGCCTCGGGGGTGCCGGTGCCGGGGGCGTGGGCCGGGTCGAGGCAGTCGATGTCGATGGAGATGTACAGGGGGCGGTCGCCGATGCGCTGGCGGAGCTGGTCGGCGACCTCGTCGGCGCCGCGGCGGTAGATGTCGGCGGAGGTGACGATGCCGAAGCCCATCTTCTCGTCGTCCGTGAGGTCCTGCTTGCCGTACAGCGGGCCGCGGGTGCCGACGTGGGAGAGGGCCTCGGTGTCGAGGATGCCCTCCTCGACGGCGCGGCGGAACGGCGTGCCGTGGGTGTACTCGGCGCCGAAGTAGGTGTCCCAGGTGTCCAGGTGGGCGTCGAAGTGGAGCAGGGCGACGGGGCCGTGCTTCTTGGCGACCGAGCGGAGCAGCGGGAGGGCGATGGTGTGGTCGCCGCCGAGGGTCATCATGCGGGCGCCGGTGCCGAGGAGCTCGTCGGCGGCGGCCTCGATGGTCTCGACGGCCTCGTTGATGTTGAAGGGGTTGACGGCGATGTCGCCGCCGTCGGCGACCTGCGTGAGGGCGAACGGGGAGGCGTCCTGCGCCGGGTTGTAGGGGCGCAGGAGGCGGGAGGCCTCGCGGATGGCGTTGCCGCCGAAGCGGGCGCCGGGGCGGTAGGAGACACCGCTGTCGAAGGGGACGCCGACCACGGCGATGTCGGCGGTGCCGACCTCGTCGAGCCGCGGCAGCCGGGCGAACGTCGCGGGACCGGCGTACCGCGGGACGCGGGACGAGTCGATCGGACCGCGCGGGGTGCTCTGGTCGCTGCTCATGGTCGGTGCCTCCTGGGCTGTCGTCGGGGTGCGGCTCGACGGTAAGTCGCCCGAAAGCCACATTGAAGTGTACGTTTCCTCCACTGTCGTGGCGGGAGATGTACGGAAGGACCATGTCCATGGCGCGTACCGAGTCGCGTACCGAGGCACGTACCGATCCGGGCTCCGCCCCTCCGGCGCCGCCGGTGCCGCTCGCCGCGCTGCTGGCCCGCCGTGAGCTCCGGCTCCGGCTGCTGACCGGCACGGACGAGGTGGCGCTGCACGGGGTGCACACCTCGGAGATGGCCGACCCGTATCCGTATCTCCTCGGCGGTGAGCTGCTGCTGACGGCGGGGGTGCAGCTGACGGATCCGGCGCGGTTCGTGGAGCGGGTGGTGGAGGCGGGGGCGGCGGCGCTCGGCTTCGGGGTGACACCGGTGTACGACACGGTGCCGGCGGAGCTGGTCGAGGCGTGTGCCCGGCACGGGCTGCCGCTGGTCGAGGTCGAGCCCGGGACGCCGTTCGCGGCGGTGGCGCGGGCGCTGTGGCGGCTGATGGCGGAGGCCAGGTTGTCGGAGCTGCGCCGGGTGACGGAGGCCCAGCAGTCCCTCGCGACGGCCGCCGCGCGTCCGGCGCCGGTCCCGGCCGTCCTCCACGCGCTGGCCTCGCGGCTCGGCGGCCGGGCGGTCCTGTACGGCGGGGACGGCGCGGAGTGGGCGGCGGCGGGCCGGGAGCCGTCCCCGGAGGCGGCGCGGGCCCTGGCGGAGCTCGCCGGGGTCGTCGGCCCGCGTCCGGGCGGTCCCGCGTCGGCGAGCGGCGAGGGCGGCGGACTGCGCCTCGCGGCGTACGCGCTGGGCGGCGGCGAGGGGCTGACGCTCGGCGTGGCGACGGAGCGCCGCGACCCCGGCGACCACACGGTCGCCGGGGTGGCGGTGGTGCTGCTCTCGCTGCTGACCGCGCCGCACCGGGCGAGCGACGTGGCGGTACGGGACGGGGTGCTGACCCGGCTGCTGCTCGGCGCCCCGGCGGCGGAGGCCGCGGCCGCCCTCTCCCCCGGCCCGTGGACGGTGGTGCACGCCCGGGGCGGCGACGGCACCCCGTTCGCGGCGGCGGGCCTGGCGGCGGCGCTCGGCACGGACCTGGTCGACGCGGGCCCGGTGGTACGGCTCCTGCTGCCGCCGGGCGCGCCCGCGACGGCCCAGTCCGGCTGGACCCTCGGCGTCTCCGCCCCGGCCGGGCCGTCCGACCTGCCCGCGGCGGACGCGCAGGCGGGCCGGGCGCTGCGGCGGGCGGAGGCGACCCGGACCCCCCTGGTCCGTCACCGGGCGAACGGCCTCGCGGGTCTGGTCGACCCGGCGGAGGCCGCCGCCCACGCGCGCGCGCTCCTCGCTCCCCTCGGCGAGGCGCAGGCCGAGACCCTGCGCGCCTGGCTCTCCCTGCACGGCAGCTGGGACCGGACGGCCGCCGCGCTGGGCGTCCACCGCAACACGGTCCGGCAGCGGATCGCCCGCTGCGCGGTCCTCCTCGACCGGGACCTGGACGATCCGGACGTGCGGATGGAGCTGTGGTTCGCGCTCGGCCGGGCTCAGTAGAGCTTGTTGACCGCGGTCTTCGTCGTGGTGCGGAAGCCGTTCAGCGGGGCGTCGGCGAGGTCGCCCATCTGGCCCCACCGGACGTAGGTGACGGTGCGGCCGTCGCGGCCGACGGAGAACAGGTGGATGTCGGTGTTCCCGATCTCCGGGTCGTCGGTGTCCAGGCTGTAGACCCAGGCGCCCTCCTCCACGGCGAGCTTGCCGTGGTAGGCGCTGACGGCGTTCAGGCCCGGGTTCTGCCGCTCCAGGAGGGCGCCGCAGCCGGCGATCGCCTTGCGGAGGGTGTCGACCAGCTTCACGGCGTCGGCCTCGGTGCGGGCGACGGTGGTGATCTGGACGCCGTTGGTGTCGAGCTCGGTGCTGAACTCGCGGTAGCGGGTGTGCTGCGCCGGGATCTTGTAGGGGGCGCAGAGGGCGCCGCCGTTCTCCGGCACGCCGGTGAAGACCGGGGTGGCGGTCCACGGCGTCGACGACGCCGGCATCTGGGCGGCGGAGAGGAAGGCGGGCCGGGCGGCGGCCTGCGCCGGGGCGGCGGCCTGCGCCGGGGCGGCGGCGAGGGCGGCGAGGCCCAGGGCTGCGGCGGCGGTGGCGGCGAGTGCGGTACGGAGCTTGCTCATGGTGGTGGATCCCCCGTCGGGTCGTTCGGTCGGTGCTCCACCAGCGTCGGGCCCCCGCCCGCCCCGGGCAACGGTGACGCGCCCGCCACCCGTCCCGGAACCATTCCACCCCCGCTGACGTGCAAGGACGTGAGGCGAGTGGGACGCAGGGTCGGGGGGCGGAATGGCGAAGGACGCCGCGGTCGAGGAGTTCGCGGGGCTCGTGCGCGCGCTGAAGACGCGGGACGGGCGGAGTTACGAGGCGCTGGGCCGGCGTCTGAACGTGAGCGCGTCCACCCTCCACCGGTACTGCTCCGGCGCGACCGTCCCGGAGGACTTCGCCGTGGTCGACCGGCTGGCGCGGCTGTGCGGGGCGGACGAGGAGGAGCGGCGGGCCCTGGAGGCGGCCTGGACCCGCGCGGACGGCGCCCGCCGCCCTCCGGCACCGGAACCCGGCGCGGAGCCGACGTCGGCTCCGGAGCCCGTGCCGGTCCCGGTGGCGGCGCCCGAGCCCGAGCTGGACCCCGTGCACGCGCGCGTGCCGGGCCTCCCGTCCGAGCGGCGGCGGCGCCGGTGGGGGTGGGTGGGCGTGGTCGGAGGGGCGCTGGCGGTCGTGGGGGCGGTGACGCTCGGAGCCGTACTCCTGCCCGGGAAGACCGGGGAGCGGGTCGCCGAACCGCCGGCGCCGCTGACGTGGACGGTCGCGTCGCACATCTGGAAGAACGGGTGCGGGCACACCTACCTCGTGGAACGGACGCCCCCTCCTCCGCCGGAGGCGGCCGACGCGCGGAGCTGGGCGACGGCGCAGGGGGCCGTGGACGGCGGGGAGACGCTGGTGCGGGTGTCGGTGCAGGGGAAGGGCGCGGCGGCGGTGGTGCTCCAGGCGTTGCACGTGCGGGTGGTCGAGCGGGGCGCGCCGCTGCCGTGGGCGGCGTACCGGACGGACGACGGGTGCGGCGGGGCGGTGACGCCGCGCCGTTTCGAGGTGGACCTGGACCGGCCGCGGCCGGTGGCGCGGGCGCTGGACGGGTACGACGCCTCCGGACAGGAGGGGCGGACGATCCCTGCGGTCTCCTTCCCGTACGCGGTCACCGCCGCCGAGCCGGAGGAGCTGCGGGTGTCGGCGCGGACGGCGGGGTGCGACTGCCGCTGGTACCTGGAACTGGAGTGGAGCGCGGAGGGGCGGAGCGGCACGGTGCGGATCGGGGACGAGGACGGGCAACCCTTCCGGACGAGCGGGGTGGGGAGAGGGCCGGTGTACGGGTACGACTCCGTGGGACGGGCCTGGATCACAGGCCGGGAGTCTGGACAGGGCGGGTGACCGCTGGGTAACTTCGGACCTGACAGACTGAGCAAGCGCTTAGACAACTGGGCTCGCACACCGGAGGAGTCGCACCGTGCGCCGTACCGTATTCAACGAGGACCACGAGGCGTTCCGGGAGACCATCCGGGCCTTCATCGAGGCCGAGGTCGTCCCCGTCTACGACGAGTGGTTCGCGGCCGGCCAGGCGCCGCGCGACTTCTACTACAAGCTCGGCGAGCTGGGCATCTTCGGCATCAACGTGCCGGAGGAGTTCGGCGGCGCCGGTCTCGACACCCACAAGTTCGAGGCCGTCCTCTACGAGGAGACCTCCCGCGCCGGCGTGCAGTTCGGCGGCTCCGGCGTGCACGTGCTGCTCGCCCTGCCGTACATCAAGATGCTCGCGAGCGCGGACCAGAAGAAGCGCTACCTGCCGAAGTTCGTCTCCGGCGAGGAGATGTGGGCCCTGGCGATGACCGAGCCGGGCACCGGCTCCGACGTCGCGGGCATGAAGACCACCGCCAAGCTCTCCGAGGACGGCACCCACTACGTCCTCAACGGCGCCAAGACCTTCATCACCGGCGGCGTCCACGCCGACCGCGTGATCGTCTGCGCCCGCACCTCGGCCCCGTCCGAGGACGACCGCCGCTTCGGCATCTCCCTCTTCGCCGTCGACACCAAGTCCGAGGGCTACTCGATCGGCCGCAAGCTCGACAAGCTCGGCCTGAAGACCTCCGACACCGCCGAGCTCGCCTTCGTCGACGTCAAGGTCCCCGTCGAGGACCTGCTCGGCGAGGAGGGCAAGGGCTTCTCCTACCTCGGCCACAACCTCGCCTCCGAGCGCTGGGGCATCGCCTTCGGCGCCTACGCGCAGGCCAAGGCCGCCGTCCGCTTCGCCAAGGAGTACGTGCAGGAGCGCACCGTCTTCGGCAAGCCGGTCGCCCACTTCCAGAACACCAAGTTCGAGCTGGCCGCCTGCCAGGCCGAGGTGGACGCCGCCGAGGCCGTCGCCGACCGCGCCCTGGAGGCCCTGGACGCGGGCGAGCTGACCCCGGCCGAGGCCGCCTCCGCCAAGCTCTTCTGCACCGAGGTCGCGCACCGCGTCATCGACCGCTGCCTCCAGCTGCACGGCGGCTACGGCTACATGAACGAGTACCCGATCGCCCGCCTGTACGCCGACAACCGCGTCAACCGCATCTACGGCGGCACCAGCGAGATCATGAAGTCGATCATCGCGAAGAGCATGGGCCTGTAAGTGCCCGAAGCGCCTTCCGCACTGGATGACCTGCTCGCCCTGCTCGACCTGGAGCGGATCGAGCAGGACATCTTCCGGGGACAGTCCCGGTCCGCGATCGTCCCCCGCGTCTTCGGCGGCCAGGTGGCCGCCCAGGCGCTGGTGGCGGCGGGCCGGACCGTCCCCGCGGACCGTCTCGCCCACTCGCTCCACGCGTACTTCCTCGTACCGGGAGACCCGGGCGCGCCGATCGTCTACGAGGTCGACCGGATCCGGGACGGGCGGTCCTTCACCACCCGGCGGGTCGTCGCCATCCAGCACGGGCGGCCGATCTTCCACCTCTCCGCCTCCTTCCAGGCGCACGAGGAGGGGCTCGACCACCAGGTCGCGATGCCGGCCGCGCCCGACCCGGAGTCGCTGCCGACCGCCGAGGAGATGCTGCCCCGGCACCTCCCCCGGGAGATCGCCGACCGGCTGGTCGAGGCGCGCGCCGCCGTCGACCTGCGGTACGCCGAGGCCCCGCCGTGGGGCTCGGTCGGGGAGCCGCGCGAACCGCGCTCGCAGGTGTGGTTCCGTACCAACGGCAAGCTGTCCGACGACCCGTTGCTGCACGTCGTGCTCGCCACGTACGTCTCCGACATGACCCTGCTCGACTCGGTGCTGCTCGCCCACGGGCGCGGCGGCTGGGCCGTCGGGGACGTGGTCGGCGCCTCGCTCGACCACGCGATGTGGTTCCACCGGCCGTTCCGGGCCGACGAGTGGCTCCTCTACGACCAGGAGTCGCCGTCGTCCTCCGGCGGGCGCGGTCTCGGCCAGGCCAGGATCTGGACGCGGGACGGGCGGCTCGCGATCTCCGTCATCCAGGAGGGTGTCGTTCGCGTCCCGCGCTGACGACCGGACATACCGTCCGATGCCATGACGGATGTCAAGGCCGACAACGGCGAGAGCACCTTCACCGTGATCGTGGCGGCGTTCGCGAACCTCGGGATCGCGGTCGCCAAGGCCGTCGCGGGCGTCATCAGCGGGTCGAGCGCGATGCTGTCGGAGGCCGCCCACTCGGTCGCCGACACGGTCACCGAGGTCATGCTGCTCACGGCGCTCAAGCGGAGCGAGAAGCCCGCCGACGAGGACCATCCCGTCGGGCACGCGGGCGAGCGGTACGTGTGGGCGATGCTCGCCGCCGTCGCCACCTTCGTCGGCGGCGCCGTCTTCTCGATCTACGACGGCATCCACACCCTCGCCCACGGCGAGGAGCTCGGCGACCCGCTCGTCTCGTACGTCGTGCTCGCCGTCTCCTTCGTCCTGGAGGCCTTCTCCCTGCGGACCGGCGTCAAGCAGGTCAAGGCGGAGGCGGAACGGATGCGGGCGCCGTTCGCCGACTACCTGCGGCTCACCCCCGACACCACCGTCAAGGCGGTCGTCCTGGAGGACTCGGCCGCCCTCGCCGGTCTGATGCTCGCCGCCGGCGGCCTCCTCTGCGGCCAGATCACCGGCTCCGGCGTCTGGGACGGCGTCGCCTCGGTCCTCATCGGCTGCCTGCTCGTGTACGTGGCCTGGGTCCTGGGCCGCGCCAACGCCCAGCTCCTCATCGGCCGCCCGCTGCCCCACCCCATGCGGGCGGAGGTCCGCGAGGAGCTCCTCGGCGTCGCGCACGTGGTGGACGTGCTCGACCTGATCACCCTGATCCAGGGCCCCGGCGAGGTGATGATCGCCGCGAAGGTCGACTTCCGGGACGTGGTGACGGCGGCGGAGGTGGAGCGGGCCTGCGAACAGGCGGAGGCGCGCCTCCGGGCCCGCTTCCCCTCGGTGCGGCGGGTCTACCTGGACCCGACGCCGGGGCCGCCGTCCTAGCCCAGGAGGCCCGCGGCGTTCAGCAGGTACGTCGTCATCGGCTCGTAGAAGCGCGGGTCCACGACGTGGTCGTCGAGCGGGACGGTCACCTTCATGGTGCCCTCGGCCTCGGCGAGGAAGAGCGCCGGGTCGTTGCAGTCCGCGTAGCCGACGGAGTCGATGCCGCGCTGCGCGGCGCGGCCGGCCCAGCCGTGGTCGGCGACGACGAGGTCCGGCGCGGCCTCGCCGAGCAGGGCGAGGCCGTCGAGGATCGCGTTCATCGGCTCCGGCGAGTGGGTGTGCCAGAGGCTGGCGCCGCGCTCGAACACGGCGACGTCCGCGAACTGCACGACGTACCCCTCGTCGGCGACGAGCCCGCCGGGGATCCGCACGACGTCGCAGCCCTGCGCCCGCAGCGCGGCGGCGACCCGGCCGTGCGCGTCGATCAGCGCACCGGGGTGGCCGGTCGCGAAGAGCACGCGCTGCCGGGCGGCGGCGGCCTCCTTCAGGCGGGCGGCCATCCGGTCGAGGGCGTCGACGGTCAGCTCGGGGTCGATGGTGTCCTGCCCGGCGCGGTGGGCCGGGTCGTCGACGACGCCGCAGCGCTCGGCCATCACGGCCAGCACGTCCTGCTCGTCCGTCCACCGGTCCCCGAGCTCCAGGCCGAACCAGTAGTGCCGGTCGCCGTTGGCGAGCTTGCGGTAGTGGTCGAGGTTGTTCTCGCGGGGGGTGGCGACGTCGCCCGCGATGCGGCTGCGGACGAGGTGCTCGACGAGGGCGGCACGGCTGAGTATCGGCATGGGGCTCATTGTGACGCGCCCGCCGCGCGGCCGGGGAGACGTTCCGCGCCTCAGACGCCTCCGTCGTCTCCATGCGGACGGCTTCCTGGCCCTGGCGGCCTGCTCCGCCGTCGGCGTGGTCGTCGCGCTCGTCCTGCGCCGGCTCACCCGCGAGGAGCGGCCGGCGACATGAGGCGGCGGCGGTTCAGGCCGCCAGGGCGCCCAGGGCCCCGTGGGTGAGGCTCCTCAGGAGGCGCTCCATCTCCTCGCGCTCCAGGGGGGCGCCGAGGTGCGGGGTGGAGTTGAGGAGGCCGAAGACCGCGTGCACGGCCGCCCGGACCTCCGGCTCGCCGGCCGCCGGGTGCAGGGCGCGCACGACGTCGACCCAGAGCTCGACGTACTGGCGCTGGAGCTGGCGGACCCGCTTGCGGTCCTCGTCCTTGAGCCGGTCGAGCTCGCGGTCGTGCAGGGTGATGAGCGGGCGGTCGTCGAGGGCGAAGTCGATGTGGCCGTCGATGAGCGAGGCCAGGAGGGCCGCCGGGTCGCCGGGCGACTCCGCGACCCGCAGCCGGCCGCCCGCGAGGAGCCGCTCGCTGATGCCGACGAGCAGCTCGGCGAGCATCGCGTCCTTGCCGGGGAAGTGCCGGTAGAGCCCGGGGCCGCTGATGCCGACCGCGGCTCCTATCTCGTCGACGCCCACCCCGTGGAACCCGCGCGCGGCGAAGAGGCGGGCGGCCTCCTTGAGGATCTGCTCGCGGCGGGTCGGCGCGTCCATGCGGGCGGGCGTCGGGGTCGGGCTCGTGCTCATGCCCTCCATCCTAGACAACCTGGTTAGCGGTCGTTAACCTGAACCGCGTACGTTAACGCTCATTAACCGAACAAGGGAGATCGGTCGATGCGGCAGGCACCTGAGCTGTCGAGCGCGGCAGATCCCGCCTCGGCGGCCTGGCGGGCCAACGAGGCGGCGCACCGGGAGCTCTCGGAGACGCTGCGGGCCAAGCTGGCCGAGGCGGCGCTCGGAGGCGGTGAGAAGTCCCGCGCCCGGCACACCGCGCGCGGGAAGCTGCTGCCGCGCGACCGGGTGGACACCCTCCTGGACCCGGGTTCGCCGTTCCTGGAGCTGGCGCCGCTCGCGGCGAACGGCATGTACGGCGACCAGGCCCCGGCCGCCGGCGTCATCGCGGGCATCGGCCGGGTCTCCGGCCGCGAGTGCGTGATCGTCGCCAACGACGCCACGGTCAAGGGCGGCACCTACTACCCGATGACCGTGAAGAAGCACCTGCGGGCGCAGGAGGTGGCGCTCGACAACCGCCTCCCCTGCCTCTACCTGGTCGACTCCGGCGGCGCCTTCCTGCCGATGCAGGACGAGGTCTTCCCGGACCGCGAGCACTTCGGCCGGATCTTCTACAACCAGGCCCGCATGTCCGGCGCCGGCATCCCGCAGATCGCGGCCGTCATGGGCTCCTGCACGGCCGGCGGCGCGTACGTCCCGGCGATGAGCGACGAGGCCGTGATCGTCCGGAACCAGGGCACGATCTTCCTCGGCGGCCCGCCGCTGGTGAAGGCGGCGACCGGCGAGGTCGTCACGGCGGAGGAGCTGGGCGGCGGCGAGGTCCACTCCCGCATCTCCGGCGTCACCGACCACCTCGCGGAGGACGACGCGCACGCGCTGCGGATCGTCCGGAACATCGTGGCGACCCTGCCCGAGCGGGGCCCGCTGCCGTGGTCCGTCGAGCCCGTCGAGGAACCGAAGGTCGACCCGTACGGGCTGTACGGCGCCGTCCCGGTCGACTCCCGCACCCCGTACGACGTGCGCGAGGTCATCGCCCGCGTGGTGGACGGCTCCCGCTTCCAGGAGTTCAAGTCCGAGTACGGGCAGACGCTGGTCACCGGCTTCGCCCGGATCCACGGCCACCCGGTCGGCATCGTCGCCAACAACGGCATCCTGTTCGCCGAGTCCGCCCAGAAGGGCGCGCACTTCATCGAGCTGTGCGACCAGCGCGGCATCCCGCTCGTCTTCCTCCAGAACATCACCGGCTTCATGGTCGGCAAGGCGTACGAGCACGGCGGCATCGCCAAGCACGGCGCGAAGATGGTCACGGCGGTCGCCACCACGCGCGTGCCGAAGCTGACGGTCGTCGTCGGCGGCTCCTTCGGCGCGGGCAACTACTCGATGTGCGGCCGGGCCTACTCCCCCCGCTTCCTGTGGATGTGGCCGAACGCGAAGATCTCCGTCATGGGCGGCGAGCAGGCCGCCTCGGTCCTCGCCACGGTCAAGCGCGACCAGCTCGGCGACGCCTGGAGCGCCGAGGAGGAGGAGACCTTCAAGGCGCCGATCCGCGAGCAGTACGAGACGCAGGGCAGCGCCTACTACGCGACCGCCCGCCTCTGGGACGACGGCGTGATCGACCCGCTGGAGACCCGCCAGGTGCTGGGTCTCGCGCTGACCGCCTGTGCCAACGCGCCCCTGGGTGACCCCCAGTTCGGCGTCTTCCGGATGTGAGGACCCTGACGATGCAGCAGATGTTCGACACCGTCCTCGTCGCCAACCGGGGCGAGATCGCGGTCCGCGTCATCCGCACCCTGCGGGCGCTCGGCGTCCGCTCGGTGGCGGTGTACAGCGACGCCGACGCCGACGCCCGGCACGTGCGGGAGGCCGACACGGCGGTACGCATCGGGCCCGCGGCGGCCTCGGAGTCGTACCTCTCCGTCCCCGCCCTCCTGGACGCGGCCCGCCGCACCGGCGCGCAGGCCGTCCACCCCGGCTACGGCTTCCTCGCGGAGAACGCGGCCTTCGCGCGCGCCTGCGCCGACGCCGGGCTCGTCTTCATCGGCCCGTCCGCCGAGGCGATCTCCCTCATGGGCGACAAGATCCGGGCCAAGGAGACCGTGAAGGCGGCGGGCGTGCCCGTCGTCCCGGGCGACGCCGACCCCCGGGTGGCCGAGGCCGCGCGGGAGATGGGCGCGCCCGTCCTCCTGAAGCCCAGCGCGGGCGGCGGGGGCAAGGGCATGCGCCTGGTGCGGGACCTGACGGTCCTGGACGAGGAGATCGCGGCGGCCCGCCGCGAGGCCCGCGCCTCCTTCGGCGACGACACGCTCCTCGTGGAGCGGTGGATCGACCGCCCCCGGCACATCGAGATCCAGGTCCTCGCGGACGCCCACGGGAACGTGGTGCACCTGGGCGAGCGCGAGTGCTCGCTCCAGCGCCGCCACCAGAAGATCATCGAGGAGGCGCCGAGCGTCCTCCTCGACGAGGCGACCCGCGCGGCGATGGGCGCGGCGGCGGTGGAGGCGGCCCGGTCCTGCGGCTACGTCGGCGCGGGCACGGTCGAGTTCATCGTGCCGGGCGGCGACCCCTCCGCGTACTACTTCATGGAGATGAACACCCGCCTCCAGGTCGAGCACCCGGTGACGGAGCTCATCACCGGCCTGGACCTGGTGGAATGGCAGCTGCGGGTGGCCTCCGGCGAGCCGCTCGACTTCACCCAGGACGACGTCCGCCTCGACGGCTGGGCGATCGAGGCCCGCATCTGCGCGGAGGACCCGTCGCGGGGCTTCCTGCCGTCCGGCGGCACGGTCCTGGCGTTGCACGAGCCTTCGGGCGAGGGGGTACGCACCGACTCCGGCCTCCTGGAGGGCTCCGAGGTCTCCTCCCTCTACGACCCGATGCTGTCGAAGGTCATCGTCCACGCGAAGGACCGCCCCACGGCCCTCCGCAAGCTCCGCGCGGCCCTCGCGGACCTCACCACCCTCGGCGTCCCCACCAACGCCGGCTTCCTCCGCCGCCTCCTCGCCCACCCGGACGTGGTGTCCGGCGCGATGGACACGGGCCTCGTGGAGCGCGACGCGGAGAGCCTCGTCCCGGAGGGCGTACCGGAGGAGGTGTACGCGGCGGCGGCGGCCGTACGGAGCGCGGAGCTGGCGCCGCGGCCGCGCGGCGGCTGGGCGGACCCGTTCGACGCGCCGACCGGCTGGCGGCTCGGCGGCACGCCGAAGCCCCTGGCCTTCCCGTTCCGCGTCCCGGGACTCGAACCCGTCACGGTCGAGGCCCCCGGCGGCGCGCGCGTGACGGACCGTTCGGTCACCGTCACCGTCGACGGGGTCGTCCACTCCTTCCGCCGGGCCGGCGCCTGGCTCGGCCGGGACGGCGACTCCTGGCACGTCGCGGACCACGACCCGGTGGCCGCCGCGCTCTCCGGGGCGCGGCACGGCGGGGCGGACACGCTGGCCGCGCCGATGCCCGGCACCGTCACCGTCGTGAAGGTGGCGGTCGGGGACGAGGTGGAGGCGGGGCAGAGCCTGCTCGTCGTCGAGGCGATGAAGATGGAGCACGTCATCTCCGCCCCGCACGCCGGCACCGTCACCGAACTGGACGTCACGCCCGGGACGACCGTCGCCATGGACCAGGTCCTGGCCGTCGTCACCCCCCGCGAGGAGGCCACGGAATGACCGCCCTGCCCATGACCGTCCCCGACCCGTCGCTGCCCGCCCGGGTCAGGATCCACGAGGTCGGCCCCCGGGACGGGCTGCAGAACGAGAAGACGGCCGTCCCGACCGAGGTGAAGGCGGAGTTCATCCGGCGGCTCGCCGCCGCCGGGCTCTCCACCGTCGAGGCGACCAGCTTCGTGCACCCCAAGTGGGTGCCCCAGCTGGCCGACGCGGAAGCGCTGTTCCCCCTCGTCAACGGCCTGCCCGTACGCCTGCCCGTCCTCGTGCCGAACGAGCGCGGCCTCGACCGGGCGCTCGCGCTCGGCGCCCGCGAGGTCGCCGTCTTCGCCTCCGCCACCGAGTCCTTCGCGAAGGCCAACCTCAACCGGACCGTCGACGAGGCGCTCGCCATGTTCGAGCCGGTCGTCGTCCGGGCCATAGAGGCCGGCCTGAAGGTCCGCGGCTATCTGTCGATGTGCTTCGGCGACCCCTGGGAGGGCGCCGTCCCCGTCGAACAGACCGTCCGCGTCACCAAGGCGCTCGCCGACATGGGCTGCGACGAGCTGAGCCTCGGCGACACCATCGGCGTCGCCACCCCGGGTCACGTCCAGGCGCTCCTGGCGGCCCTGAACGAGGCCGGGGTCCCCACCTCCCGCCTCGCCGTGCACTTCCACGACACCTACGGGCAGGCCCTGTCGAACACGCTCGCCGCGCTGCGGCACGGCGTGACGACCGTGGACGCCTCCGCGGGCGGCCTCGGCGGCTGCCCGTACGCCAAGTCCGCCACCGGCAACCTCGCCACCGAGGACCTGGTGTGGATGCTCGACGGCCTCGGCATCGAGACCGGGGTCGACCTGGCCGCCCTCACCGCCACGAGCGTGTGGATGGCCGAACAACTGGGCCGGCCGAGCCCGTCCCGTACCGTCCGAGCCCTCTCCCACAAGGAGTGACGAACACCATGTCCCTCGACCACCGGCTCTCCGCAGAGCACGAGGAACTGCGCCGCACCGTCGAGGCGTTCGCCCACGACGTCGTCGCGCCGAAGATCGGCGACTACTACGAGCGCCACGAGTTCCCGTACGAGATCGTCGCCGAGATGGGCCGCATGGGCCTCTTCGGCCTGCCGTTCCCGGAGGAGTACGGCGGCATGGGCGGCGACTACCTCGCCCTCGGCATCGCCCTGGAGGAGCTGGCCCGCGTCGACTCCTCCGTCGCCATCACCCTGGAGGCGGGCGTCTCCCTCGGCGCGATGCCGCTGCACCTCTTCGGCACCGAGGAGCAGAAGAGGCAGTGGCTGCCGAAGCTGTGCGCCGGCGAGATGCTGGGCGCCTTCGGCCTCACCGAGCCGGGCGCGGGCTCGGACGCGGGCGGCACCCGCACCACCGCCGTCCGGGACGGCGACCACTGGGTCATCAACGGCTCGAAGTGCTTCATCACCAACTCCGGTACGGACATCACCGGTCTGGTGACGGTCACCGCGGTCACCGGCCGCAAGCCCGACGGCCGCCCGCTGATCTCCTCGATCATCGTCCCGTCCGGCACCCCCGGCTTCACCGTCGCCGCCCCCTACTCGAAGGTCGGCTGGAACGCCTCGGACACCCGCGAGCTCTCCTTCGACGACGTCCGCGTCCCGGTGGAGAACCTCCTCGGCGAGGAGGGCCGCGGCTACGCCCAGTTCCTCCGCATCCTCGACGAGGGCCGCGTCGCCATCGCCGCCCTCGCCACGGGCCTCGCCCAGGGCTGCGTCGACGAGTCGGTCAAGTACGCGAAGGAACGTCACGCCTTCGGCCGCGCGATCGGCGACAACCAGGCCATCCAGTTCAAGCTCGCCGACATGGAGACGCGCGCCCACATGGCCCGCATCGGCTGGCGCGACGCCGCCTCCCGCCTGGTGATGGGCGAGCCGTTCAAGAAGGAGGCGGCGATCGCCAAGCTGTACTCCTCCACCGTCGCCGTCGACAACGCCCGCGAGGCGACCCAGATCCACGGCGGCTACGGCTTCATGAACGAGTACCCGGTGGCCCGCATGTGGCGCGACTCCAAGATCCTGGAGATCGGCGAGGGCACCAGCGAGGTCCAGCGCATGCTGATCGCCCGCGAGCTGGGCTTCGCGGGCTGAGCCGTACGCGGGCACTCCCCCCGGGCGCGCCGGAACGCGCCCCCGGGGGCTCTCCGCCAGGGAACGGCACTCCGTCAGGAGCCGAACGCGTCGGCGAGTCCGTTCACGGCGAACGAGACCGTGGCGGTCCAGCCTCCGGCCTCCCCCGCATGGGTCCTCGCCCCCGGCGGGCGGGACGCGCCCCATCCTGCCGCGCGGGCGTCCTTCGTCGCAGGGGCAGCCGCTTGACGGTGCGCGGGGGCGTGGGGGCGTGGGGGCGTGGAGATGTGATCCAGACCTCGCGGACCCGGGCCTGTCGGTCGGTGTGAGGTTAGGCTAACCTACCCTCGACTTGATCAGGCCGACTCCGGCACGTATCGAAAGCGATCCCGCCATGCCCAGCAACGCCCGAGCCACCTCCCTCACCCGCCGCGGCATCCTCGCCGCGGGCGGCGCCCTCGGGCTCGGCGCCGTGCTCGCCGCCTGTGGCGACGGCGACAAGAAGAAGGACGCGAGCCCGTCCTCTTCCTCCGCCAAGTCCGGCTCCTGGGAGTTCAAGGACGACCGCGGCCAGACCGTGAAGACCAAGGCGACGCCGAAGAACATCGTCGCCTTCACCGGCACGGCCGCCGCCCTCAAGGACTTCGGCGTCGAGGTCACCGGCGTCTTCGGCCCGACCTACGTCGAGGACCCGAAGACCAAGGAGAAGAAGCCCGACGTCCAGGCCGGCGACCTCGACATCACCAAGGTGAAGGTCATCGGCAACGTCTGGGGCGAGTTCAACATCGAGGAGTACCTCAAGCTCCAGCCCGAGGTCCTCATCACCGACATGTGGGAGAAGGACGCCCTCTGGTACGTGCCGGAGGAGCAGAAGGCCAAGATCGCGAAGATCGCGCCGAGCGTCGCCCTGTGGGCCGCCGGCAAGTCGATGCCGTCCGTCCTCCAGCGCCACGCCGACCTGGCCGCCTCCCTCGGCGCCGACGTGAACAGCGAGCAGGTCAAGAAGGACAGGGCCCGCTTCGAGGCCGCCGCCGAGCGCCTGCGCAAGGTCGCCCAGGGCAAGAAGGACATCAAGGTCCTCATCGGCTCCGGCGCGCCCGACACCTTCTACGTGTCCACCCCGGCCCGCCCGACCGACACGCTCTTCTTCCAGGAGCTGGGCCTCAACATCGTCACCCCGAAGAAGCTGGACCCGTCCGGCTGGTTCGAGCTCCTCAGCTGGGAGAACGTCGACGCCTACAAGGCCGACGTCATCCTCCTCGACAACCGCACCGGCACCCTCCAGCCGGAGCAGCTGAAGGCCAAGCCGACCTGGGCCGCGCTGCCCGCCGTCAAGGCCGGCCAGGTCTTCCCGCGCGTGACCGAGCCCGTCTACTCCTACGCCAAGTGCGCCCCCCTCCTGGAGGACCTGGCCACCGCCCTGGAGAACGCGAAGAAGGTGTCCTGACCCGATGACGACCGCCGAGACCGCCCCGTTCCAGTTCTTCTCCCTCCAGGTCGACCGGACGCGGCGGCTCGGCCCGTCGCTGGTCCGCGTCACCTTCACCGGAGCCACCGGCGAGGAGCTGAAGGGCTTCGCCGCCGGGGGCCGCGACCAGTCGCTGTCCCTCTTCCTGCCGCACCCCGGCCAGGACGCGCCCGTCCTCCCGCCGCTGGACGACCCCGACATGTACGGGATCCTCGGCGCCTGGCGGGCCATGCCCAACGACGTCCGGGCCGTGATGCGCTCGTACACCGTCCGGGAGCAGCGCACCGAGCCGGTGGACGAGATCGACATCGACTTCGCCGTCCACGAGGACGGCGGGCCCGCCTGCCGCTGGGCGCAGCACGCCGAGCCCGGTGACCGGGTGGTCGTGCTCGGCCCGGCGGTCGCCGACAACACCGGGGTCCGCTTCCGGCTGCCGGAGGACGCCGACTCGGTGATCGTCTGGGCCGACGAGACGGCGCTGCCCGCCGCCTCCGCCATCCTGGAGTGGCTGCCGGCCGAGACCCGCGCCCGTGTCTTCCTCGAAGTCCCGTACTCCGGCGACCGGATGGAGCTGGAGACGCAGGCGGACGCCACCGTCACCTGGCTCGTACGGGAGGAGGGCGCGCCCTCCGGCCTGGAGGCGGTCGCGGGCGCGGAGCTGCCCGGCGAGTCGCCGTACGTGTGGATCGCGGGCGAGTCCGGCGCGGTAAAGGCGCTGCGGCGGCACTTCGTGCGCGAGCGCGGGCTCGACCGGCGCCGGGTGACCTTCGTCGGCTACTGGCGCAAGGGGCTGTCGGAGGACGCCCTGCGCGAGGTGCCGGACGAGGCGACGCAGGACGCGGAGCAGGACGCGACGCGGAACACGTCGGCGTAGTCGGCCGGTTCACCTCACGGCCCCTCGATCTTCATCGGTCGGGGGGTCATTGTCGTACTAAATTAGGTTAGGCTAACCTTACTTCTGCACTCACGGTTGCGCGTTCCGCGTCCCTCGTCCCGGAAGGGCCCCCACATGCGTTCGCACCTGCTCAACGACACGACGGCGGAGAGCTACCGACGCTCCGTCACCGAAGGGGTCGAGCGGGTGGCGACCAAACTCGCCACGACGCGCGGCCCGTTCACGGGCGTCACCCCCGCCGAACTGGCGCCCGTGATCGACGCCGTCGACCTCGACCGCCCCCTCGGTGACGCCTCCGCCGCCCTCGACGAGCTGGAGGACGTCTACCTCCGCGACGCGGTCTACTTCCACCACCCGCGCTACCTCGGCCACCTCAACTGCCCGGTCGTCATCCCCGCCGTCCTCGGCGAGGCCGTCCTCTCGGCGGTCAACTCCTCCCTCGACACCTGGGACCAGTCCGCCGGCGGCACCCTCATCGAGCGCAAGCTCATCGACTGGACCACCGGCCGCATCGGCCTCGGCCCCCTCGCCGACGGCGTCTTCACCAGCGGCGGCACCCAGTCCAACCTCCAGGCGCTGCTGCTCGCCCGCGAGGAGGCCGGTACCGACGACCTGTCGAAACTGCGGATCTTCTCCTCCGAGTGCAGCCACTTCTCCGTCCAGAAGTCGGCCACCCTCCTCGGCCTCGGCCGCGACGCGGTCGTCTCGATCCCGGTCGACAAGACCAAGCGGATGCAGTCCGTCGTCCTCGCCGCCGAGCTGGAGACCTGCCGCGCCGAGGGCCTCGTCCCGATGGCGATCGTCGCCACCGCCGGCACCACCGACTTCGGCTCCATCGACCCGCTGCCGGAGATCGCCGCCCTCGCCGAGGAGTACGGCGCCTGGATGCACGTCGACGCCGCCTACGGCTGCGGCCTGCTCGCCTCCCTCAAGCGCCGCCACCTCCTCGACGGCATCGAGCGCGCCGACTCCGTCACCGTCGACTACCACAAGTCCTTCTTCCAGCCGGTGAGTTCCTCCGCCGTGCTGGTCCGCGACGGGGCCACCCTGCGGCACGCCACGTACCACGCCGACTACCTCAACCCCAAGCGCACCCTCGCCGAGCAGATCCCCAACCAGGTCGACAAGTCGCTCCAGACCACCCGCCGCTTCGACGCCCTCAAACTGTGGATGACCCTGCGCGTCATGGGCGCGGACGGCGTCGGCGAGCTCTTCGACGAGGTCTGCGACCTGGCCTCCGCCGGGTACGAGCTGCTCGCCGCCGACCCCCGCTACGACGTGGTCGTGGACCCGCAGCTGTCCACCCTCGTCTACCGCTACGTCCCCGAGGCCGTCACCTCGCCCGCCGAGATCGACCGCGCCAACCTCTACGCCCGCAAGGCGCTCTTCGCCTCGGGCGAGGCCGTCGTCGCCGGCACCAAGGTCGACGGCCGCCAGTACCTCAAGTTCACCTTGCTCAACCCCGAGACCACGGTGGCCGACATCGCCGCCGTCCTCGATCTGATCGCCGGCCACGCCGAGCAGTACCTGGGAGAGAACCTTGTCCACGCCTGAGATCGCCGATATCCACGACTTCATCGGGATCGGGCTCGGTCCGTTCAACCTCGGCCTCGCCTGCCTCACCGAGCCCATCGACGAACTGAACGGCCTCTTCCTGGAGTCCAAGCCGGGCTTCGAGTGGCACTCGGGGATGTTCCTCGAAGGCGCCCACCTCCAGACGCCGTTCATGTCGGACCTGGTGACCCTCGCCGACCCGACCTCGCCGTACTCCTTCCTCAACTACCTGAAGGAGAAGGGCCGGCTGTACTCGTTCTACATCCGCGAGAACTTCTACCCGCTGCGCGCCGAGTACAACGACTACTGCCGCTGGGCCGCCGACCGGCTCACCTCGATCCGCTTCTCCACCACCGTCTCCTCCGTCGCGTACGACGAGGCCGGCGAGGTGTACGTCGTCACCACCGAGGCCGGAGAAACGTTCCTGGCCCGCCGGATCGTCCTCGGCACCGGCACCCCGCCGTACGTCCCCGACTCCTGCCGCGAGCTCGGCGGCGACCTGATCCACAACTCGCGCTACGTGCCCAACAAGGCGGCCCTCCAGCGCAAGAAGTCGATCACGATCGTCGGCAGCGGCCAGTCCGCCGCCGAGATCTACCACGACCTCCTGTCGGAGATCGACGTCCACGGCTACCAGCTGAACTGGGTGACCCGCTCCCCGCGCTTCTTCCCGCTGGAGTACACCAAGCTCACCCTGGAGCTGACCTCCCCCGAGTACGTGGACTACTTCCACGCGCTCCCCGAGGAGACCCGCTACCGCCTGGAGTCCCAGCAGAAGGGCCTCTTCAAGGGCATCAACGGCGACCTCGTCGACGCCATCTTCGACCTGCTCTACCAGAAGAACTTCGCGGGCCCGGTCCCCAGCCGCCTCCTCACCAACTCCGCGCTGCGCACCGCCGCGTACGACGAGGCCTCGGGCACGTACACCCTCGGCTTCCGCCAGGAGGAGCAGGAGAAGGAGTACGAGATCGAGACCGAGGGCCTGATCCTCGCGACCGGCTACAAGTACGCCGTCCCCGCCTTCCTGGAGCCGCTCAAGGACCGCCTCCGCTTCGACGGGCAGGGCCGCTTCGACGTCGCCCGCAACTACGCCGTCGACACCACGGGCCGCGAGGTCTTCCTCCAGAACGCCGGCGTCCACACCCACTCGATCACCTCGCCCGACCTGGGCATGGGGGCCTACCGCAACGCCTACATCATCGGCGAGATGCTGGGATCCGAGTATTACCCCGTCGAGAAGACCATCGCGTTCCAGGAGTTCTCCGTATGACCGTCCGCTTCCGCCCGCTCGACCCCGTCCAGGACGCGGAGCTGATCCACGCCTGGGTCACCCACCCCAAGGCCGCCTTCTGGATGATGCAGGACGCGACCGTCGAGGACGTCGAGCGCGAGTACGCCGCCTTCGCCGCCAACCCGCACCACCAGGCCTTCGTCGGCCTCGTGGACGGGACCCCCGCCATCCTCATGGAGCGGTACGACCCGTCCGAGCTGGAGCTCGTCGGCCTGTACGACCCGCTCCCGGGCGACGTCGGCATGCACTTCCTCGTCGCGCCCAGCGACACCCCGGTGCACGGCTTCACCCGCATGGTGATCACCGAGGTCATGCGCGAGCTGTTCGCCGACCCGGCGACCGCCCGCGTGGTCGTCGAGCCCGACGTCGCCAACAAGGCCGTCCACGCCCTCAACGAGGCCGTCGGCTTCGTGCCCGAGCGCGAGATCCAGAAGCCCGAGAAGAAGGCCCTGCTGAGCTTCTGCACCCGGGCCCAGTTCGAGTCCGCCACCGCCGTCGGAGCTGGCATATGAACCCCGTCTCCCACCTCACCCCCGAGCGCTGGGCCGCCGCGAACCGCGCGCTCATCCGCAAGGGCCTCGCCGAGTTCGCCCACGAGCGGCTGCTGAACCCGCAGGAGCTGGGCGAGTCCCGCTACCGGGTGCTCAGCGACGACGGCGCCACCGAGTACCGCTTCACCGCGGACCGCTTCGCCCTCGACCACTGGCAGGTCTACCCCGAGTCGATCAGCCGGCACCGGGGCGACGAGCAGCTCCCCCTCGACGCGCTGCAGTTCATCACCGAGCTGCGCGGCGCGCTCGGCCTGAGCGACGAGGTCCTCCCCGTCTACCTGGAGGAGATCTCCTCCACCCTCGCCGGCACCGCCTACAAGGCCACCAAGCCGCAGGTGCCCGCCGCCGAGCTGGCCCGCGCCGGCTTCCAGGCCATCGAGACGGGCATGACCGAGGGCCACCCCTGCTTCGTCGCCAACAACGGCCGCCTCGGCTTCGGCGTCGACGAGTACCGCGCCTACGCCCCCGAGGCCGCGAGCCCCATCCACCTGGTGTGGCTGGCCGCCCGCCGCGACCGGGCCGCCTTCACCGCCGGCGCGGGCATCGAGTACGACGCCTTCATCCGCGCCGAGCTCGGCGACGCCGCCGTCGACCGCTTCGCCGGCATCCTCGCCGGCCTCGGCCTGGACCTCGCCGACTACCTCCTCATGCCGGCCCACCCCTGGCAGTGGTGGAACAAGCTGTCGGTGACCTTCGCCGCCGAGGTGGCGCAGCAGCGCCTGGTGTACCTCGGCGAGGGCGAGGACGCCTACCTGGCGCAGCAGTCGATCCGTACCTTCTTCAACACCTCCGACCCGGCCAAGCACTATGTGAAGACCGCCCTGTCGGTCCTCAACATGGGCTTCATGCGCGGCCTTTCGGCCGCCTACATGGAGGCGACGCCGGCCATCAACGACTGGCTGGCGCAGCTGATCGAGTCGGACTCCGTCCTCAAGGCGGCCCGCTTCTCGATCATCCGCGAGCGGGCGGCGGTCGGCTACCGGCACCTGGAGTACGAGGCCGCGACGGACCGCTACTCGCCGTACCGCAAGATGCTCGCCGCGCTGTGGCGCGAGTCCCCGGTGGAGCGGCTCGCGGACGGCGAGCGGCTGGCGACGATGGCGTCCCTCCTGCACGTCGACCACGCGGGCGCCTCCTTCGCGGGCGCCCTGATCAAGGAGTCCGGGCTGACGCCGGAGGAGTGGCTGCGCGGCTACCTCGACGCGTACCTCCTGCCGGTCCTGCACTGCTTCTACGCCTACGACCTGGTCTACATGCCGCACGGCGAGAACGTGATCCTGGTCCTGGACGAGCGCGGCGCGGTCGACCGGGCGATCTTCAAGGACATCGCCGAGGAGATCTGCGTGATGGACCCGCAGGCGGTCCTCCCGCCGGCGGTGGAGCGGATCCGCGCCGACGTCCCCGAGTCCATGAAGCTCCTGTCGGTCTTCACCGACGTCTTCGACTGCTTCTTCCGCTTCCTGGGGGCGACCCTGGCGGCGGAGGGCGTGGCCGCCGAGGACGTCTTCTGGCGGGCGGTCGCCGACTCCGTGAAGGCCTACCAGGAGTCGAAGCCGGAGCTGGCGGACCGCTTCGCGCAGTACGACATGTTCGCGGAGACCTTCGCCCTCTCCGCCCTGAACCGCCTCCAGCTGCGCAACAACAAGCAGATGGTCGACCTGGCGGACCCGTCCGGCGCCCTCCAGCTCGTCGGCGACCTGGTGAACCCGATCGCCCGGTTCGCCTGACGGGCACACCCCCGAAACCGATGCGAGCCCCTGGCGGAGTACGGTCCCCCGCCGGGGGCTCACATCCGTGTCGGCACGGTCACCGTGGGTGTCGCCACCTGTGCTTCGCGGGGGCCAAGTCTGGACCAATAGCCCCCGAAGGCCGGTGATCATGCAGCTCCTGCCCGATTTCGGGCAGGATTCTTGCGGGAACCCGTGGGTACCCCTCAATATTCATGGGTGCTCGAACGCCGCCCGTCCCATGACGACCTCATCGACCATCTGGTCCGAAGCACCGCGCTCCAGCGCGGTGAGGCCGCCCGGGTGGTGCTCGACGTGCTGGCGTACTTCGACGAGACGACCGAGGAGTTCGTCCGGCGCCGCCACCGCGAACTGCAGTCCGGCGGAGCGGTGAACGCGGAGATCTTCGAACGGATCTCCGCCGAGCTGCCGCACCGGGCCGTCGCGCCGCCGGAGCTCTCGCTCCGGCAGCTGCGCCGGATCGTCTACGGCTGAGCACCACGGCACCACAGCACTTCATCAACCGGAGGGGTTTCCTTTATGTGCGGAATTGTCGGTTACATCGGTAAGCGCGACGTGGCGCCGCTGCTCCTGGAGGGCCTCGCCCGCCTGGAGTACCGCGGTTACGACTCCGCCGGTCTCGTCATCAACAGCCCGAAGAGCGCGGCGCTGAAGATGGTCAAGGCCAAGGGCCGGGTCCGTGACCTGGAGGCCCGCGTCCCCAAGCGCTTCACCGGCACCACCGGCATCGCGCACACCCGCTGGGCCACCCACGGCGCCCCGAGCGACCACAACTCGCACCCGCACCTGGACCCCGAGAACAAGGTCGCCGTCGTCCACAACGGCATCGTCGACAACGCCCAGGAGCTCCGCGCCAAGCTGGAGGCCGACGGCGTCGTCTTCGCCTCCGAGACGGACACCGAGGTCATCACCCACCTCGTCGCCCGCTCCCAGGCCGAGACCCTCGAGGACAAGGTCCGCGACGCGCTCAAGGTCATCGAGGGCACCTACGGCATCGCCGTCATGCACGCCGACTTCAACGACCGCATCGTCGTCGCCCGCAACGGCTCGCCGGTCATCCTCGGCATCGGCGAGAAGGAGATGCTGGTCGCCTCCGACGTGGCCGCGCTCATCGCCCACACCCGCCAGGTCGTCACCCTCGACGACGGCGAGATGGCCACCCTGAAGGCCGACGACTTCCGCACCTACACGGTCGCGGGCGCCTCCACCACGGCGACCCCCGAGACCGTCGAGTGGGAGGCCGCCTCCTACGACATGGGCGGCCACGACACGTACATGCACAAGGAGATCTCCGAGCAGCCCGACGCGGTCGACCGCGTGCTGCGCGGCCGGATCGACGACCGCTTCTCCACCGTGCACCTCGGCGGCCTCAACCTCGACCCGCGCGAGGCCCGCACCATCCGCCGCATCAAGATCCTCGGCTGCGGCACCTCGTACCACGCCGGCATGATCGGCGCCTCCCTCATCGAGGGCATGGCCCGCATCCCCGCCGACGCCGAGCCGGCCTCCGAGTTCCGCTACCGCAACCCGGTCGTGGACCCCGACACCCTGTACATCGCCGTCTCCCAGTCCGGTGAGACGTACGACGTGCTCGCCGCCGTCCAGGAGCTCAAGCGCAAGGGCGCCCGCGTCCTCGGCGTGGTCAACGTGGTCGGCTCCGCCATCGCCCGCGAGGCCGACGGCGGCGTCTACGTCCACGCCGGACCCGAGGTCTGCGTCGTCTCCACCAAGTGCTTCACCAACACGGTGGTCGCCTTCGCGCTCCTCGCCCTCCACCTCGGCCGCATCCGCGACCTGTCCGTCACCGACGGCAAGCGGATCATCGAGGGCCTGCGCAAGCTGCCCTCGCAGATCGAGGAGATCCTCAAGGACGAGGAGGAGATCAAGCGCCTCGCCGCCGAGTACGCCGGTGCCGCGTCGATGATGTTCATCGGCCGCGTCCGGGGCTACCCGGTCGCCCTGGAGGCCTCCCTCAAGCTGAAGGAGATCTCCTACATCCACGCCGAGGCGTACCCGGCCTCCGAGCTGAAGCACGGCCCGCTCGCCCTCATCGAGCCGGCCCTGCCGACGGTCGCGATCGTCCCCGACGACGACCTCCTGGAGAAGAACCGCGCCGCCCTGGAGGAGATCAAGGCCCGCTCCGGCCGCATCCTCGCGGTCGCGCACCAGCCGCAGGAGAAGGCCGACCACACCATCGTGGTCCCGAAGAACGAGGACGAGCTCGACCCGATCCTCATGGGCATCCCGCTCCAGCTCTTCGCGTACCACACCGCCCTCGCCATGGGCCGCGACATCGACAAGCCGCGCAACCTGGCCAAGTCCGTCACGGTCGAGTAGTCGCCCGGCGGGACCTGTCACCCGCCGCACGACGCCACGGCCCCGGGCCTGTCCCCCGGAGCCGTACCGCCGGGCCTGTCCCCCGGCGGAACCGACCGGACACGAAGAGCGGCCCCCGCGCATCCCAGGTGCGCGGGGGCCGTTCTGCTTCCCTCTACGCGACCGGCTTACGCCGCTGCCGCCGTGCTGCCGCTGCTCGCCCGGCCCAGGGCCGTCGGCCAGCCGGCCACCGCCGCCGTGGCGCCGTACCAGGCCGCGAGGCCCGCGAGCGCGGCCACCCAGCCGCCCGCCTTGCCGAGGCCCTCGTTGCCCGCCAGGGCGGCGATGCCCGAGAGCAGCAGGGCGAGGAACAGCAGGGCGTACACGCCCTGTCCGAAGACGCCGCCGCCCTTCGCGGCCAGCGTCAGCGTGAGCACCAGGAGCGCCCACAGGAGCAGGAAGAGTCCGGCGGCGTCCGCCGAGGCCCCGCCGCCGACTCCGGTCCCCCAGGTGAACCAGAAGGCGCCGAGCGCCGCGAAGGCCGTGCCGTCGCCGGTGCTGCCCGCGCGCAGGGCGAGCAGGCCGACCAGGAAGAGCGCCACGCCGCCGACCCAGGTGGCGAGGCCCGCGGCATCGGCTGCCGCGACGTTGTCGATCACACCGGTGCCGCCCAGGCCGAAGGCCAGGAGGGTCAGTCCGAGTGCGAGGTTTCCGAGGGTGGAGGTGCCGTTCCCCGACGCGACGTCCTTGTTCACGTGGGGCTCCCTTCGAACGGGCGGTGATGCCGCCTGAGCTGCTGAGTTCCGGTCCTCTTTAACTACCCTTCACAAGCGCACAAATCACCTGAGCCGGGCGGAAATTATCGCCGGGGAAAGGGAGTTGAGGGAGAGTCGGGTGTGACGGGCGGGGCCGGAAGGGCGTCAGGGGATGACGATCACGGGCCGTCGCGCGCGCCGCGCGAGCCGGCCGGCCACCGAGCCGAAGATCCGCCCGACGATCCCGTGCGTCGAGCCCACCACGATCGCGTCGGCCGAGTACTCGCGGCCGACCTCCTCCAGCTCGTGACAGATGTCCCCGCCGCGCTCCACCAGGATCCACGGCACCTCGGAGAGGTGGTCCGCGCAGGCCAGCTCCAGGCCGAGGACCTCGGTGCGGTGGTCCGGGACGTCGACGAAGACCGGCGGCTCGCACCCCGCCCACACGGTGGTGGGGAGCCGGTTCGCGACGTGCACGATGATCAGGCCGGAGCCGGAGCGCCGGGCCATGCCGATGGCGTACGCCAGGGCGCGCTCACTGGACGTGGAGCCGTCGAAGCCGACGACCACCCCGTGCCGGAAGGCCGGGTCGCAGGCGTGGCGTGGCTGTTCCACCGCGAGGGGGTCGACCGTGGAGTCGGCGACGCGCTTGCGGTCCGCGGGTTCGGGGAATTCGTGACCGGCCATCGGTGTCTCGGCTAGGGAAGTCCTCGTGGGAAGGGACGGGGGAGGGAGCGGAACAACGGGTGGCGGCGGAGCTGTGTCCGGGAATCATCTTCCCAAGCCCATACCCGCAAGGGTACGGCGACACTCCTCTCCTGCCCAGGGCCCGCCGTGCCGTGCCCGGCGTGCTGACCGCTCGTGCGCGGGTCGGTGCGCGCGGTGCCCTCCGGAGGATGCACGAAGGATTCACCATCTGGCAATGCCGGATGTGCCCTACAGGCGTCCCCCGGCCAGGGCCCCGAGGGCCGAACGGGCGTCGCTCAGAGTGACCGGAGCATTCCGTTCCTCGTTCCCCACAGGTCCGGATCACCGTCGCTGGGAGCCCGCCCGTGCCCGCACCGTCCTCCGCCGCCTCCGCCGCGTCCACCGCCTCCGCCGCCGCCGTCCGCCCCGCCCGCTCCCGCCGCCGCGCCCGGGTACCGGGCCCCGCGGCGGCCGTCGCCCCGGAGACGGGCGGCCCCGCCGGGTCCGCGGCGGGCGGCCGGGCGGAGCCGGGGGCGGCCGGCGGGCGGCTCGCCGACCCGGCGGGCGACGTGGTCCGCTGGGCGGTGTTCTGCTGCGCCCTCGTGCCGCTGGTGCTGCTCGCCTTCGGCACCTCGCTCGGCGGGGCCGGCGGGACCGCTCTCGGGCTCGCCTCCGTGACGGCCGCCTGCCGGCTGCTGCTGCGCCGGTCGGAGCGGGGACTGCGCGCGGAGGGTCCGGGGAGCCGCCACCGGGGCTGAGCGGACGCTCACGGAGCCCCTGGAGTTGACAGGTTCGCACAGCCGATCCCATATGTTTTCAGCCAACTTGAAGTTCCCGGCGCGTCCTTGCCGAAACGGTACGCCTATGCCTGCCCGCTCCCCCGCGAAAGCCCCGCCCCACGGGGCCACACCCCTCGCACACGGCCACTTCGCCCCGTCGGGGCCCCGCTCGCGGGCCCCTTGGGCGGTCACCTGCGGATCGATCGCTTCACGCCAAGTGGCCTTGTCGACAATCTGCCGGATCGCGAACTTGTCACGCCGGCGGCACGGGACACAGTAGATTCGATCATGGGTACCGACGACTGGGGTCTCGTGCAGAACCGAGGGGAAACGTGGCACAGCGACACGACCAGGGAGACGCGAACACCGAGGGGAACTTAGCGCCATGAGCCAGGACTCCGCCGCACCGGAGGCGGCACGGAAGCTGTCCGGGCGCCGCCGTCGCGAAGTCGTCGCGGTGCTGTTGTTCAGCGGCGGCCCCATCTTCGAGAGCTCCATCCCGCTCTCCGTGTTCGGCATCGACCGGCAGGACGCCGGCGTTCCGCGCTATCGGCTGCTCGTCTGCGCGGGAGAGGAGGGCCCCCTGCGGACCACGGGCGGGCTCGAACTCACCGCGCCGTACGGCCTGGAGGCGATCGGCCGCGCGGGGACGGTCGTCGTCCCGGCCTGGCGCTCGATCACCTCGCCGCCGCCGCCGGAAGCGCTCGAAGCCCTCCGCAGGGCACACGAGGAAGGGGCCAGGATCGTCGGCCTGTGCACCGGTGCGTTCGTCCTCGCCGCCGCCGGCCTGCTCGACGGCCGGCCGGCGACCACGCACTGGATGTACGCGCCGACGCTCGCCAAGCGCTACCCGTCGGTCCACGTGGACCCGCGGGAGCTCTTCGTCGACGACGGGGACGTGCTGACCTCCGCCGGCACCGCGGCCGGAATCGATCTGTGTCTGCACATCGTGCGGACCGACCACGGCACGGAGGCCGCGGGCGCCCTGGCGCGCCGGCTGGTCGTCCCGCCGCGGCGCAGTGGCGGTCAGGAGCGCTACCTCGACAGGTCTTTACCGGAGGAGATCGGCTCCGACCCGCTCGCCGAGGTCGTGGCCTGGGCGCTGGAGCACCTCCACGAGCAGTTCGACGTGGAGACCCTGGCGGCCCGTGCGTACATGTCACGGCGGACCTTCGACCGCCGTTTCCGCTCGCTGACCGGCTCCGCGCCGCTCCAGTGGCTGATCACCCAGCGGGTGCTCCAGGCGCAGCGGCTCCTGGAGACCTCGGACTACTCGGTGGACGAGGTCGCGGGGCGCTGCGGCTTCCGCTCGCCGGTGGCGCTGCGCGGCCACTTCCGGCGGCAGCTCGGCTCCTCGCCGGCGGCCTACCGGGCGGCGTACCGGGCCAGGCGGCCCCAGGGCGAGCCCGCGACGGCCGTCCTGGAGTCGACCGTGCCCTCGCAGGTGGTGGCGGGAATCCGTCGCCCCGGGGTGTCGCTGGAGCCCGGCAAACCGCCGGGCGACGCCTACACGCCGGGCCGCCCCGCCCTGCCGGGCCAGCGCAGCGCCCCATGACCGCCGGCGCCGGCCCGGTGGGGGCACCCACCTGACGCGGGAGCCCCCACCACCGGCACCGAGAACCGCCGCCGCCACAAGCGGCGCGACGCGGTGCCGAAGGGCGCCCGGGGAACACCACCCCCGGGCGCCCTTCAGCACGTCCGGGGGCTCTGGGGGCCTTCCCGGCGCTTCCGGGCGCTTCCCGGACGCACGGGGGCGGCTCTCCGCCCGTCCGGCCGCCTAAGGTAGGACGCATGAACGATCGCATGGTGTGGATCGACTGCGAGATGACCGGGCTCTCGCTGACGGACGACGCACTCATCGAGGTGGCCGCGCTGGTCACCGACTCGGAACTGAACGTGCTCGGCGAAGGTGTGGACATCGTGATCCGCCCGCCGGACCGTGCCCTGGAGACCATGCCGGAGATCGTGCGCCAGATGCACACGGCCTCCGGACTGCTCGACGCGCTGCCCGGCGGGACCACGCTGGCCGACGCGGAGGCGCAGGTGCTCGCGTACATCCGCGAGCACGTGAAGGAGCCCGGCAAGGCGCCGCTGTGCGGGAACTCGGTCTCCACCGACCGCGGCTTCCTCGCCCGCGACATGCCCGCCCTGGAGGGGCACCTCCACTACCGGATCGTCGATGTGTCCTCGGTCAAGGAGCTGGCGCGCCGCTGGTACCCGAGGGCGTACTTCAACAGTCCGGAGAAGAACGGCAACCACCGGGCGCTCGCGGACATCCGCGAGTCCATCGCCGAGCTGCGCTACTACCGGGAGGCCGTCTTCGTGCCGCAGCCCGGTCCGGACTCGGAGACCGCGAAGGAGATCGCGGCCCGGCACGTCGTCCCGGCGGAGTAGGACCCCCGGAAGGGCTCGCTCGCGCACCCGGGGAAAACGTGTGCGCGAGCACCCCTCCGAACCCTGTAGACTTCTTCTCGGCCGGTCGGGGAAACCTTCGGGAAAACCGCCGGTCGTGGTGGGTATAGCTCAGCTGGTAGAGCACCTGGTTGTGGTCCAGGATGTCGCGGGTTCGAGTCCCGTTACTCACCCTGAAGGTCGAGGCCCCGGTTCGGACGAACCGGGGCCTCGGTCGTTCTCGTGCGCAGATCAGGTGACGGAGCCGAACTGGGCGGCGGCGGTCAGCCGGCGGAACACGTGGCACCTCCCAGGGTGAAGGCCGCGGGTACGGGGTTGCTGCCGGTCCAGGAGCCGGTGAAGCCGAAGGAGGCGGAGGCTCCGGCGGCGACGGCGCCGTTCCAGCCGGCGTTCTTCGCGGTGACGGCCGTGCCGGTCTGGGCGGGCGTGGCGTTCCACATCTGGCCGACGGTCTGCCCGGCGGCGAAGGACCAGCCGAGGGTCCAGCCGTTCCAGGCGGCGGCGGAGGTGTTGGTGACGGTGACGTCGGCCTGGAAGCCGCCCTGCCATTGGTTGGTGACCTTGTAGGAGACCTTGCAGGCGCCGGCGGGCGGAGTGGGCGGGTCGGTCGGGTCCGGCGGGTCGGTCGGGTCCGGCGGATCCGTGGGATCGGTGCCGCCGTCGTCCCCGCCCCCGCCGCCCGTCTCGCTCGTGTCGCCGTAGACGATGCCGCGGCCGTTGGTGGCGACGTACACCCGGCCGTAGACGCGCGGGTCGCCGGTGATGGTGGCGCCGGTCCAACCCCACTGGTGGGCGTCGTCGTTGACCCGGACCCAGGTGGCGCCGGCGTCGGTGGAGCGGAAGATGCCGCGGACGCCGCCGATCTTCGCGCTGGAGTAGAGCGCGGGGTAGGCGGCGTTCGGGGCGGCCTTGCCGAAGCCGATGGCGTCGGCCTGGTCGACGCCGGCGACCCGGGTGAAGGTGGCGCCGCCGTCGGTGGAGTGCCACAGGCCGTACGCGGCGTCGGGGGCGCCGCCCGCGAGCCAGATGTCGCCCTTCTTCCCGGGGACGGCCTTGAAGCGGACGTCGCCCTTGGCGGGGAGTCCGGTGGCCCTGGCGGTGAAGGTGAGGCCGCCGTCGGTGGAGGCGTAGAAGGTGCCGCCCTGGAAGCCGTAGAAGGTCTTCGGGTCGACCCGGTCGGACTCGACGGTGGCGCCGGCCGGGATGCCGGTCGAGGCCGTCCAGGAGGTGCCGAAGCCGGTGGCGGCGTGGACGCCGGCGGTGCCCTCGGGGCTCCAGACGAAGCGGCTGCCGTCGGCGGCCGCGGCGACCGTGCCGCCGCCGGTGATGCCGCTGCCGCCCGCGGGCTCCTGCCCGGCGAACCAGTGGGCGCCGTTGTCGGTGGAGAAGGCGACCCGGGGGCCGCCGTCGACGTGGCCGGAGCGGACGAGCGTGTTCGGGTCGGTCTCGGCGTAGTCGAGGCTGGTCGTCGACGTGAAGTTCGGGGAGGTGAACATCATCGGCGGGACGGCCGACAGGTCGGTGTGGCGGAAACCGCCGACGTCGCCGAGGGCGCTGATCAGCGGGGCGCCGGACGGCGGCGCGACCAGGTCGAGGACGGCGGTCTCCTCCAGGCCCTTCACCATCGGCTTGATCGTGAAGTTCGTGTCCGTGTCCCACTTGGTGAGCTCGGTGGTGCCGTAGACCGTGGCGCCGGTGCCGTACAGCATCCGGTTCGAGTCGAAGGGGTCGATCTCCAGGGCCTCGGTCATCCAGCCGAGCTTGGGGGTCTGCTCGGGCGGGGTGGGGTTGCTGCCCCAGGTCAGCCAGGGCACCGAGGAGACGTCCATGGTGTAGCGGTTGGAGCGGGTGGGGTACGAGGAGTAGTCCCACGCCTTGGTCCAGGTGGAGCCGGAGTCGGTGGTGCGGAAGAACTGGGTGTCGGGCCACCAGGAGCTGTAGGCGGAGACCATGACCGTGCCGGGGTGCTGCCGGTCGACGGTGAGGCCGCTGAAGCCGTGGTGGGTGTCGGCCTCGGCGACGGGGCTGATGTCCTGCCACGCGCCGGTGGCGGTCGCGTACCGGTAGACCTTGCCCTTGCCGCCGTCGTACGGGCCCGCCGTGTCGCTGTACGCGAGGTAGAGGTAGCCGTTCTCGGCGTCGAGGACGCCCTTGTGGGCGAGGTATCCGGTGGGCTGGCCGGCGAGGCGGGTCCAGGTGGCGCCCGCGTCGGTGGAGCGGTAGACGGCGTTCTCCTTGTCGCCGACGCCGACGTAGATCGTCCGGGTCGCGCCGCCGGCCGTGCCGGTGGACTCGTCGAAGGTGACCCAGACGACGCCCTGCTCGTCGGAGTTGTAGCCGCTGGTGTCGGTGGGGTCCTGCCGGTAGTCGCCGGGGTTGGTGAAGGAGGTGACCTTCGCCCAGGTGGCGCCGGAGTCGGTGGAGCGCCAGAGGCCGTTGCCGCTGGGGGCGCCGAGGTAGAGGATCCGGTTGTCGTGCGGGTCGACGGCGAGGCGTTCGCCCATGCCGCGGCCCGGCATGTTGCCGCCGAGCTTGAAGGGGAGGTCGGCGCGCCGCCAGGTGGCGCCGCGGTCGGCGGAGCGCAGGACGGCGCCCATGCCGGGGTCCCAGTCGTTGGTGTACGTGCCGACGGCGGCGTACACCTTGTCGGGGTCGGCGGTGTCGGAGGCGAGGGAGACGACGCCGGTGTGGCCCCAGTCGTCCCAGCCGACGTGGTCGAGGAGCGGGATCCAGGAGGAGGCGGACCGGTCCCAGCGGTAGGCGCCGCCGATGTCGGTCCGGGCGTAGAGGAGGTTCTCCTCGGTCCGGTTGAAGACCAGGCCGGGGACGAAGCCGCCGCCGTCGACGCGGACGTTCTTCCAGGTGTACGAGGCGGATGCGGCGGTCCGGGCCGGTGCGGCGGTCTCGGCGGCGCCGGCCGGGAGGGCGCCGGCGAGGAGCCCGCCCGTCAGGGCCAGGCCCGCGAGCCCCGCGAGGAGTCGTGGTCTGCGCATGGGTATCCCGTCGGGAAGTGGAGCAGAGGTATGGGAGCGCTCCCACTATCGGAGTCCTGTCAGAACACGGTCAATATGCGGGAGTCGTCGAAGACGTTCGACGACTCGGAGCGACCGGGCGCCGCCGAAGGCGTCCGAACGGGTGAGGCGCGCCCGGGCCCCGGCGCCGCCCCGCCGGACGCCCCTCCCCCGCCGCCTACGGTCGGGCCCATGGGGCGGAGGAACGGGACACCACGAGGGACCGGCGCGCGCGCCCGCGCCCTGGCGCTGCTGCTCGCCGCCGCGCTGCTCGGGGGCTGCGCGGACGACCCGCCGGTGCCGCCGGCGGCCGGCGCCGGGGAGACCGTCGACGGCTCGGGGCGGCCGGTCACGCTCACCGTCGGTGTGTACGGCACCTTCGGGCTCAAGGAGGCCGGGCTGTACGACACGTACATGCGGCTCCACCCGGACGTGGCGATCCGGCAGACCTCCCTCGCCCGCGCCGACGTCTACTACCCGCAGCTGCTCACCCACCTCACGGCCGGCGCGGGCCTCGCCGACGTCCAGGCCGTCGAGGTCGGGAACATCGCGGAGGTCGTCGACACGCAGGCCGGCCGGCTCGTCGACCTGGCCCGCGCGCCCGGCGTGCGGGAGGCCGACTTCCTGCCCTGGAAGTGGGCGCAGGCGCGGACGGAGGACGGCCGGGTGCTTGGGCTCGGCACCGACATCGGACCGCTGGCCGTCTGCTACCGCACGGACCACTTCGCCGCCGCCGGGCTGCCCACCGACCGGGAGGAGGTGGGGCGGCTGTGGGCCGGGGACTGGGAGAAGTACCTGGAGACGGGCCGCCGGTTCGCCGCACGGGCGCCGGAGGGCGTGGCCTTCACCGACTCGGCGTCCGGGGTGATGGGCGCGGTGATCTCGGGCGCGGGGCTGCGCTACTACGACGCCGAGGGGCGGCTCGTGGTGGCGACCAACCCGGCGGTGCGGGCCGCCTGGGACCTCGGCGCGCGGTTCGCCGAGGACGGACTGACCGCCCGGCTCCAGCAGTTCACCCCCGACTGGGACCAGGGCTTCGCGCACGGCAGGTTCGCCTCGATCGCCTGCCCGGCGTGGATGCTCGGCTACATCCAGGACAAGGGCGGCCCGGACGGGAAGGGGAAGTGGGAGATCGCGACGGCGCCCCGGCCGGGGAACTGGGGCGGCTCCTTCCTGGTCGTCCCGGCCGCCGGGAGGCACGTCGAGGAGGCGGCCGCGCTGGCGGCCTGGCTGACCGCGCCGGAGCAGCAGGCGGTGCTCTTCGAGCGGCGCGGCAGCTTCCCGAGCGCCGAGGCCGCCTTCGGACTGCCGCAGGTGAGGAACGCCCGGCACCCGTACTTCGGGGACGCGCCGGTGGGCCGGATCTACTCGGCGGCGGCGATGGGGGTGCCGGTGGCGCCGGTCGGGCCGAAGGACGGCCTGGTGAACACGATCCTGTCCGACACCGGGATGCTCCAGGTCGACCAGACGGGCCGCTCGCCGGAGTCGGCGTGGCGGGCGGCGATGGAGGCCATCGACAACGCGCTGGACCGGTGAGGCGGATGGACGGGACGGGATGGCGGAGGACGTGACGGCGGGGGCCGGTGGGGCGGCCGGGGCCGGGGTGGGGAGCCGGGACGGCGGCGAGCCGGAGGGGCGGGCGGGTGCGGGCGGCGCCGGGGAGCTCGTGGCGCGGGCCCTGCCCGTGGTCGTTCCGGGCGGGCCCGGGCGGTCGGGAGCCGGGCGGCCGGGGGCCGGGCGGCGGGAGCGGCTCGGCCGGCTGCGGTCGCGGTCGGCGCCGTACGTGCTGGTGGCGCCGTTCTTCCTGCTGTTCGGGGCGTTCGGTCTCTTCCCGCTGGTGGCGACGGCGTGGACCTCGCTGTTCCGGGTGGAGTTGACGGCGCCGGAGGCCCGGGAGTGGGTGGGGCTCCACAACTACGCCCGGCTGCTCACCGACGAGTTCTTCTGGAACGCGCTGGCCAACACGGTGCTGATCGGGGTCCTCGCGACCGTCCCGCAGCTGCTGCTCGCGCTCGGTGCGGCGCACCTCCTGGACGCGCGGCTGCGCGGGCGGCTCTTCTTCCGGGTGGCGGCGCTCGCCCCGTACACGACGTCGGTGGCGGCGGCGACGCTGGTCTTCGCGCTGTTCTACGGGCGGGACCAGGGGATGGTGAACTGGGCGATCGGCCTGGTCGGGCTCGATCCGGTGGACTGGCAGAACGGGCCGTGGGCGTCGAGGTTCGCGGTGGCGTCGATCGTGATCTGGCGCTGGACCGGCTACAACGCGCTGATCTACCTGGCGGCGATGCAGACGATCCCGCACGAGCTGTACGAGGCGGCGGCGCTCGACGGGGCCGGGCGGTGGCGGCGCTTCCGGCACGTCACCGTGCCGGGGCTGCGGCCGGCGCTGGCGTTCACCGGGCTCGTGTCGACGATCGGGGCGGTGCAGCTCTTCGGCGAGCCGCTGCTGTTCAGCAGCGGGGCGGGCGCCTCGGGCGGCGCCGACCACCAGTACCAGACGCTGGGTCTCTACCTGTACGAGCAGGGCTGGGTGAACCTGCACCTGGGGCGGGCGGCGGCGATCGCCTGGGCGATGCTGCTGCTCCTGGTGGTGGTGTTCGGGCTCGTGCGGCTCGCCCGCGGGAGGGGGTCGCGGCGGTGACGGGACGGTCGGGCTCGGAGTCGTACGAGCGGGGCGGGTGGGGTACGTACCTGCTCCTGGCGCTGTTCACGGCGGTGTCCGTCTTCCCGCTGCTGTGGACGGCGGTCGCCGCCTCGCGGACGAGCGGGCGGCTGGCCCAGTCGCCGCCGCCGTTCCGGTTCGGGCGGAACCTGCCGCGGAACGTGTCGGTGGCCTGGGGCGAGGGCGGGATGGGCGAGGCGCTGGCCAACACGGCGGTGGTGGCGGGGTCGGTGGCGGTGGGCACGGTGGTCTTCTCGACGCTCGCCGGTTTCGCCTTCGCCCGGCTGCGGTTCCGCTTCCGGGGGCCGCTGCTGCTCCTGGTGGGGGCGACGATGCTGGTGCCGCCGCAGCTCGGGGTGGTGCCGCTCTATCTGCTGGTCGCCCGGCTCGGCTGGACCGACCAGCTGCAGGCGGTGGTGCTGCCCTCGCTGGTCTCGGCCTTCGGCGTGTTCTACATGCGCCAGCACCTGCGGGGCGCGCTGCCGCCGGAGCTCCTGGAGGCGGCGCGGATGGACGGGGCGGGGACGCTGCGGGTGGTGTGGCACCTGGTGCTGCCGGCGGCGCGGCCGGCGATGGCGGTCCTGGGGATGCTGTCGTTCGTGGCGGCGTGGAACGACTTCTTCTGGCCGGTGCTCGCGCTCACCCAGACGGGCAGTCCGACGGTGCAGGTGGCGCTGACGGGGCTCGGCCGGGGCTATGTGCCGGACACCTCGGTGGTGATGGCGGGGGCGCTGCTCGGGACGCTGCCGCTGCTCGTGGTGCTTGCGCTGTTCGGGCGGCAGATCGTGGGCGGGGTGATGCGGGGGGCGGTGAAGGGGTGAAGGGGTGAAGGGGTGAAGGGGCGTACGGGTGTTCACCCGGATGGGTGCGGTGGTGACCCTCTGTCGATCTTCCGCTGCTAGCGTCCCCTTATGTCTGCTATCAGAGGTTTTTGCCCCATGTGGGTGGGGTGAGGCCGGATGGGTGTGCTGCGCGACCATCCCGAACTCGCCCTCTTCGTCTGCCTCGCCGCGGGATACCTCCTCGGCAAGCTCCGGGTCGGCCCCATCACGCTCGGCGGCATCTGCGGGACGCTGATCGTGTCGCTGCTCATGGGCGCCTGGGCGAAGGTCACCGTCTCCGACGACGTGAAGACGATCTTCTTCGCGCTCTTCATCTTCTCGCTCGGCTATCTGGCCGGCCCCCAGTTCTTCGCCAACCTCAACAAGAAGAGCCTGCGCTACTTCGCCCTCTGCCTCATCGAGGTCGTCTGCGTCGTCGGCATCGCCCTCGGACTCGCCGCGGCCTTCGACCTGGACGTCGGCACCGCCGCCGGCATCCTGGCGGGCGCGGCCACCGAGTCCGCGGTCGTCGGCACGGCCACCGAGGCCATCGGCAAGCTCTCCGACCTGACCCAGGCGCAGATCACCCAGTACCAGGGCCATGTGGCCACCGCGTACACCGTCTGCTACCTCTTCGGCCTCATCACCATCGTGATCTACACCAGCCAGATCATGCCGATGATGATGCGGATCAACCTCCGCGACGCCTCCCGCGAGCTGTGGGAGAAGATGCGGGGCACCGGCGGCGGCCTGGAGGCCGACGAGCGCGAGGCGCTGCCCGGCATGGTCGGCCGCACCTTCCTCGTCACCGTCGCCGACGGCGCCAAGGTCTCCGACCTGGAGCGGCAGTTCGGCAACCGGGTCACCGTCGAGGCGGTGAAGCGGGGCAGCGAGATCCTCACCCCTCCCCCGCCCGGCTTCGAGCTGACCCTCTCCGACCTGGTCCTCGCGGTCGGCCGGCGGGCCAACATCATCGAGGCGGGCCGGCTGATCGGCCCCGAGACCCCGGCCGTCCCGGGCCTCGACACCCCGCTCGCCACCCAGCAGGTCTCCCTCACGGACAAGGCGGCGGTCGGCAAGTCCCTGGACCAGCTGACCGTCGAGCACCCGGAGATCGCCTCCGGCGGCGTCTACGTCACGGACGTGCTGCGCAACGAGTCGCATCTGCCCGCGACCCCGGAGACCGTCGTCCAGCGCGGTGACGTGCTCACCCTGGTGGGCGCCCGCTCCTCGCTCGGCCGGCTGGCCTCCAAGGTCGGCGCGATCGTCAAGAACGACGCCACCGACTTCATCTACCTGGGCCTCGGCATCGCCTGCGGCTCGCTCCTCGGGCAGGTCGTGGTGAAGTTCGGCGACGTCCCGATGTCGCTCGGCACCGGCGGCGGCTGCCTCATCTCCGGACTGCTCTTCGGCTGGTTCCGCTCCCGCACCCAGACCTTCGGCGCCTTCCCGCCGCAGGCCGCGACCACGATCAAGGACATGGGCCTGGCCATCTTCATCGCCTGCACCGGACTCGTCTCCGGCCCGCAGGCGGGGCCGCTGCTCAAGGAGTACGGGGCGCTGCTGCCGTTCGCGGGCATCGCCATGGTCCTCGTACCGGCGACGGTCTCGCTGTTCGTCGGCCGCAAGCTGCTGAACATCGAGAAACCGCTGCTGATCGGCGCCATCGCGGGCCAGCAGTGCTCGACGCCGGCGATCACCTCGGTCACCCAGGTCGCGCAGAGCTCGGTCCCGATGCTGGGCTACACGATCACGTACACCCTCTCCAACTTCCTGCTCCCGCTGACCGGCCCGCTCCTGGTCGGCATCCTGGGAGCCTGAGAGACGGCCCTCCCTCCATGATCGACTTCCTGAACCGGAACATCTTCCAGCCCCACCCCGAGCTGCTCGTCTTCATCACCGTCGCCCTGGGCTTCCTCTTCGGGAAGCTGCGCTACAAGGCGATCGCCCTGGGGGCCGTGACCGGCTGCCTCGTCGCGGGGCTGCTGCTCGGCGCCCAGTTCAAGATCACCATCGACGCGACGGTGAAGAACCTCTTCTTCACCCTCTTCCTCTTCGCCCTCGGCTACAAGGTCGGCCCCCAGTTCTTCCGGGGCCTGAAGAAGGACGGACTGCCGCAGGTCGTCAACGCCCTCATCGTCTGCGTCACCGGCCTGCTGGTCTCCTGGGGCTTCGCCGTGATGCTCGGGTACGGCCCCGGGCTCTCGGCCGGCCTGCTCGGCGGCGCGCTCACCCAGTCCGCCGTCATCGGCGTCGCCCAGGACGCCATCGGCAACCTCCCGGGCCTCTCCGCCGGCCAGACGAAGACCGAGGAGAACCTCGTCGCCATCGGGTACGCGGTCACCTACCCGCTCGGCACGATCCTCTGCGCCCTCCTCCTCGCCGGCATCCTCCCCCGCCTCTACCGACGGGACCTCGCCGCCGAGTCCGCGCGGCTCGCCAAGGAGCTGGACGCCCCCGGCGACAACCCCGACCTCGCCGAGGGCTACTACGAGGTCGTCCTCCGCGCGTACACGATCCGGCGGCCGGACCTCGTCGGCCGCACCATCGACGACTTCGAGAACCAGCAGAAGGAGCTCGGCCACCGCATCTACCTCACCCGGGTGCGGCGCGACGGCACCGTCCTCCCCCACGACCAGGGGACCGTCCTCCGCGAGGGCGACACCGTCGCCGTCTCCGCGCTGCGCGGCTCCCTCGTCGACTTCGACGCCCGCACCCACATCGGCCCCGAGACCGACGACGTCGAACTCCTCGGCTACGAGACCGAGTCGCTGCACGTCGTCGCCTCGAACAAGGAGCAGCTCGGGAAGACCGTCGCCGAGCTGCGCCGCGAGCCCTTCATGGTCGGCGTGTACATCGACAAGATCTACCGCTCGGGCGCCGAGTTCCCCTACCGGCTCGCCACGAAGATCGAGCGCGGCGACACCGTGATCCTCACCGGCCCGAAGCGGCTCGTGGGCCCGGCGGGGAAGGCCATCGGCAAGCCGGTGCCGACCTCCTTCGCCACCGACATGCTCTGGGTCGGCCTCGGCGTCTTCCTCGGCGGCTGCGTCGGCATCCCCGCCCTCACCGTCTCCGGCGTGCCGATCTCGCTGTCGACCTCGGGCGGCGCGCTGATCATGGGCCTGGTCTTCGGCTGGATCCGCGGCAGGTACCCCACGTACGGCAACGTCCCGCCGGGCGCCCAGTGGTTCATGGACACCTTCGGGCTCTGCGCCTTCGTCGCCGTCGTCGGCATCAACGCCGGTCCGAGCTTCACCAGCGGCCTGTCGACGGCCGGCTGGGGGCTGCTCCTGTGGGGCGCGGTCGCCACCCTGGTCCCGCTGCTCGTCGGCTTCCTCGTCGGCCACCACGTGCAGAAGATCCGCTTCCCGATCCTGATGGGCGTGCTGGCCGGCGGCCAGACGACGACCGCGGCGATCGGCGCGATCAACGAGCAGTCCAGGTCCCAGATCCCCACGCTCGGCTACACGATCCCCTACGCGGTGGGCAACGTGCTGCTGACCATCTGGGGCGCCGTGATCGTCATCCTCAACCACTGACCTCCCACCGACCTCCCACTGACCTCCCGCCGACCTCCTACGTAAGGACGCCCCATGCCCAGGACCACGTTCACCCGCGAGGAGATCAAGTCCTTCGCGCAGCTCTCGCCGTTCGAGCTGAAGGACAAGTTCATCACCCTCGCCCAGACGGCCCAGGCCGACCAGCCGGGCCAGAAGGGCAAGTCCTCGGTCCAGATGCTCAACGCCGGCCGCGGCAACCCGAACTGGACCGCCACCAGCCCCCGCGAGGCCTTCCACGCGCTCGGCTACTTCGCGCTCTCCGAGTCCCGCCGGGTGTGGACCGCCGACGACCTCGGCGGCATGCCCGAACTGAAGGGCTCCGGCGCCCGCTTCGACACCTTCGTACGGCAGCACCCCGACCTGCCCGGCATCGAACTCCTCCAGAAGTCGGTCGAGTACGCCGTCGAGCGCTTCGGCTTCGACAAGGACGCCTTCGTCCACGAGCTCACCGACAGCTCCATCGGCGACAACTACCCGGTGCCGGACCGGATCCTCACCCACACCGAGCAGGTCGTCCGCGGCTACGTCGAGGACGAGATGTTCGACCGTCGGCCGCCCGAGGGGAACGTCTCGTACTTCGCCACCGAGGGCGGCACCGCCGCCATGTGCTACGTCTTCGACTCCCTGATGAAGAACGGGATCCTCGAGAAGGGCGACCGGATCGCCCTGATGGTGCCGGTGTTCACCCCGTACATCGAGATCCCCGAGCTCGACACGTACGAGTTCGACGTCGTCCACGTCAACGCCTCGCTCTTCGCCGAGACCGGCGTCCGCGAATGGCGCTACCCGGAGGAGGAGGTCGCCAAGCTGGAGGACCCGTCGGTCAAGCTGCTCTGCCTGGTCAACCCCTCCAACCCGCCGTCCCTCGCGCTGAGCCGGCGGGTCGCGAACCAGCTCAAGGACATCGTCGCCGAGAAGAACCCGAACCTGGTGATCGTCACCGACGACGTCTACGGCACCTTCGTCCCCGGCTTCCGCTCGGTCGCCGCCGACCTGCCGCGGAACACGCTCCTCGTGTACTCGTACTCCAAGCACTACGGCGCCACCGGATGGCGGCTCGGCGTCATCGGGCTCAACGACGACAACGTCATCGACCGGATGATCGCCGACCTGCCCCCCGCCGAGAAGGAACGGCTGAACAAGCGGTACGGGACGCTCTCCCTGGACCCGGAGAAGATCAAGTTCATCGACCGGCTGGTCGCCGACTCCCGGCAGGTCGCCCTCAACCACACCGCGGGCCTGTCGCTGCCGCAGCAGGTCATGATGACGCTGTTCTCGCTCTTCGACATGCTCCCCGAGGGCCAGGCGTACAAGGAGCGGCTGCGGGCGATCGTCGGGCAGCGGCTCGACCTGCTCCTCGAAGGCGCCCGGATGAAGATCGCCGAGGACGACAAGCGGGCCGGGTACTACATCGAGCTCGACCTGCTCGCGGAGGCCCAGCGCGTCCACGGCCAGGACTTCGCCGACTTCCTGGAGAAGGAGTACGAGCCCGTCGACCCGCTGTTCCGGCTCGCCGAGCAGACCGGCGTCGTCCTCCTCAACGGCGGCGGCTTCGACGGCCCCGAGTGGTCGGTCCGCGTCTCGCTGGCCAACCTGGACGACCTCGACTACCTGAAGATCGGCCACCACCTGCGGGCGATCTTCGACGACTACGCCCAGGAGTGGAGGACCTCCCAGGGGGTCTGACGCGTCCGACGTACGGAGGAAGCGTGCCCCGGCCGGAGGTGGGGTGGTCCGGCCGGGGCACGCGGTGTGGGGGGACAGGGCGGCCTACTTGTAGGCGGCGAACGCCTTCGTGAAGGCCAGCGGCTGCTGGAGGATCGAGGAGCAGGTGGCGTCCGCGTGGTTCACGGCGCCGGCCGCGCACTGCTTGTCCCGGGTCGAGGACCACATCGACAGCCAGCCGATCCCCTTGGACCTGGCGAAGTCGACCAGCTGGGCGGCGTCGTCGACCGTGAAGACCTCGGTCGTGACGTCGTTCACGCCGATCATGGGAGTGATCGCGACCGTCTTCCAGGCGGCGGCGTCGGAGAGGCCGAGGACGCCCTTGATCTGCGCCTGGGTGGCGGTGGCGGCCTGGATCGCGTACGTGCCCATGTCGGCGCTGTAGGCCGGGCCGTAGTCCATCGCCATGATGTTGACCGCGTCGACCCGGACGCCGTTCCGCTTCGCGTCGGCGAGCAGGCTCACTCCGGGCTGGGTGAGGCCCTCGGGCATCACCGGCAGGGTGAAGGAGACGTTCAGTCCGGGGTGCTTCTGCTGGAGCTGGGCGATGGCCCGGGAGCGGCGGGTGTTGGCGGCCGTGTCGGGCAGCGCGGCGCCCTCGATGTCGAAGTCGACCTTGGTGAGCCCGTACCGGTCGACGACCTTGCCGTACGCCTTCGCCAGGTCGGCGGCGGTCGCGCAGTTCAGCGCCAGCTCGTGGCCGGCCGCGCCGCCGAAGGAGACCCGCACGTCGCCGCCCTTGGCGCGCAGGGCGCCGATCTGGGCGGCCACCTTGTCGTTCGCGAGGTCGGTGACGCCGCCCCACAGGGGGGCGCAGGAGCCGCCGGAGGTGATGAAGGCGAGGTTGAACTCCTTCACCCCGGTGGCGTCGGCGGTGGCGAGCAGGTCGTACGCCGGGTAGAGCGAGGTGTCGACGTAGGGGGCGTACCTGGCGGCGGTGACGGGGGCCCCGGTGCCGGTGGGGGTGGGCGTCGGCGTCGGGGTCGGGGTCGGGGTCGGGGTCGGCTTCGGGGTCGGCTTCGGGGGCGCGGTGGTGGTCGCCGTGGCCGTGGGGGTCGGCTTCGGGGGCGCGGTGGCGGTGGCGGTCGGCTTCGGGCTCGCGGTGGCGGTCGGGGTCGCCGTGGCGGTGGGCTGGTCGGTGGGGCGGCCGCTGGGGGTGGGGGCGGGGCCGCCGGCCGAGCAGGCGGCCTTGTTGATGAGGCAGCCGGCCGGGTCCCCGGCCTGTCCGGCCGCCGAGGTCACGAAACCGACGGTGACGGACCGGCCGGGGGCGAGCTGCCGGTTCCAGCTCGCGGGCTTCACGGTGACGTGCCGGCCCGAGACCGTGTGGTCGCCGTTCCACAGGGAGCCGATCGTGGTCCCGGCGGGCAGGTCGAACTCCAGCGTCCAGTCGGACTGGGCGGCGGACGTCTCGTTGGTGATCACGTACTGGCCGGTGTAGCCGCCGGTCCAGGAGGAGGTCCTGGTGTAGGCGGCGCCGACGGCGGCGGCCTGGGCGGTGCCCGTGAGGGCGAGGACCGTGCCTCCGGTGACGGCCGCCGCGACGACCGCGCCGACGGCCTTCGTACGGCCGCTGGTCCTGCGCCGGTGCCCGTTGCTGCCCATGCGTGCTGCCTCCGTGGTGCGGGGGTAGGGGGTGGGGGTGGGGGTGCGGTGTGGGGGTGCGGGCAGCACGCTAGCGCCGGGGATTCAGACAAATGCCTTGATACGGGCCGAGGTTGGGTTTCTTAGGCTCCGCTTAAGGCGGCCATCACCACGGGCAAAGGTTCAGCGCCCGGCGGCCTTGCGGCGGCCGGGCGGGCGGGGCGAGCGGCGGCCTCCGGAGCCGTCGGCGCGGTGGCCGGCGAGCCCGATCCAGACGCGTACCTCCGTGCCGCCGAGGACCGAGCGGCCGAGACGGACGTCACCGCCGGTGCTCTCGGCCATGCGGCGCACGATGTCGAGGCCGAGGCCCGTGGAGCCGGCCCGGGTGCCGCTGTTGCCGCGGGCGAGCGCGGCGTCCGGGTCGGCGATGCCGGGCCCGGCGTCGGAGACGAGGACGATGACCGCGTCGTCGCCGTTGTGGACGTCGACGGAGAAGGCGGTGCCCTCCGGGGTGTGCCGGAAGACGTTGCCGAGCAGGGCGTCGAGGGCGGCGGCGAGCTCGGGGCGCGCCACCGGGATCCGTACCGGACGCTCGACCCCGGCGAGGCGGACGAGCCGCCCCTCGTCCTCGGCGAGCGCGGACCAGAACTCCATCCGCTCGCGCACCACTTCGGCGGCGTCGCAGCCCGCGCCGGGACCGGTCGGCGCGGTGGTCTGCGGCTTGGCCTCGCGGGCGGTGCGGATGATGGTGTCGACCTCGCGCTCCAGCTGCTCGACGGCCGCCCGGGTCTGGTCGGCGGCGGGGCCCGAGCCGAGCGAGGCGGCGTTGAGGCGGAGCACGGTGAGCGGGGTGCGGAGCCGGTGGGAGAGGTCGGCGGCGAGCTCGCGCTCGTTGGCGAGGAGCTGGACGACCTGGTCGGCCATGGAGTTGAAGGCGACGGCGGCCGACTTGAGTTCGGGCGGGCCCTCCTCGGCGACCCGGGCGCCGAGCCGGCCCTCGCCGAGCTCGTGGGCGGCGCGGGCGAGGCGCTGCGCGGGGCGGACCATGCGGACGCCGAGCCGGTCGGCGACGGCGAGGGAGCCGACGATCAGGGCGACGCCGACCCCGGCGAGGACCAGCCAGGCGGTGGCGACGCCGTTGGTCACCTCGCCCTCGGGGACGAAGAGTTCGACGACCGCGACCTGCCCGGAGCTGATCGCGGTCGGCTGGAGCAGGGCGTAGCCGCCGGGCACCTCGGCGATCGAGGCGCGGCCGAGGGTGCGGGTGGCGGTCAGCTCCTCGGCTCCGGCCCGCCGGGTGCCGATCTCCAGGGCCTGGCCGTCGGGCGTGGCGGGCGGGACGTGCACGGCGAGCCGGCCGGCGGCGCCGTCCTCGGTGGTGGCGACGGCCTTCTCCAGCTCCGTCCGGTCGGTGGTGATCGCGAGGACCGGGGCGAGGCCGGCGCCGCGCCGCTCGGCGTTGGAGAAGGCCCGGTCGCGGGCCATCTCCTCGACGACGAGGCCGAGGGGGACGGCGAAGGCGATGACGACCATGGCGGTGACGGCCAGCGACACCTTCACGAGGGCCCATCTCACGGCCGGCGCTCCCGTGTCACCGCTGCTCTTCTCCGGGCGGTTCCAGCTTCACGCCGACGCCGCGCAGGGTGTGGAGGTAGCGGGGCCGGGCGGCCGTCTCGCCCAGCTTGCGCCGCAGCCACGACAGGTGGACGTCGATGGTCTGGTCGTCCCCGTAGGCCTGCTGCCACACCTCGGCGAGCAGTTCCTTGCGCGGGACGACGACGCCGGGCCGGCCGGCGAGGAAGGCGAGCAGGTCGAACTCGCGCCGGGTCAGGTCGAGCGGGACGCCGTCGAGTTCGGCCTGGCGGCGCAGCGGGTCGATGGCGAGCCCGCCGACCCGGATCTCGGTGGTCGGCGCGGGCTCCCCGGAGACGGCCCGGGAGCGGCGCAGCACGGCGGCCATGCGGGCGGTGAGGTGCTCGACGGAGAACGGTTTCACCAGGTAGTCGTCGGCCCCCGCGTGCAGCAGCCGGACGATCTCCGCCTCGTCGTCGCGGGCGGTCGCGATGATCACCGGTACGTCGGTGATGCCGCGCAGCATCTTCAGCGCCTCGGACCCGTCCAGATCGGGCAGACCGAGGTCGAGGACGACCACGTCGAAGCGGAGATGGGCGACCTCGCGCAGCGCCTCCAGGGCCGTACCGACGCTCCGCACCGTGTAGGAGGCTTCCGTCAGCTGCCGGATGAGGGCGGAGCGCACGAACTGGTCGTCCTCGACCACGAGCACACTTGCCATGGCCCGCACCGTACGCCATTCGGGGGACGCCGAAGCCACTCCGCACCTTCCGGTCCGCGCCGGACGGGCGTGGTGCACTATGGCCCGGATGCGAAGAGGACTCCTTCACGCCCTGGCCTGGGCGCTCGCCACCGGCGCGGCGGTCACGCTCTCCTGGTGGGGAGTGCACACCGTGCTGTCCGGCACGGTCTACGACCCGCCGCGCGCCCTGCCGCTGCCCGTCGGCTCGCCGGAGGACCTGGTGCCGGCCGAGACGGCGATCGGCGACCCGGTGACGGCCTCGACGCGCCGCCCGTCCCCTCCCTCCGCTCCCCCGTCGCCACCGTCGTCCTCGGCCTCCTCGTCGCCGTCCTCGCCGAGGACGGCCGCCGCGCCGTCCCCCCGGCCCGCGGCCCCGCCGCGGAGCACTCCGCCGCCGGCCACGGCCGCCTCGTCCCTGAGGACCACGACGGTGGACGGCGGCCGGGTCACCTTCGACCTGGGCGAGAGCTCCGCCGAGCTGGTCTCGGCGACCCCGGCCGCGGGCTGGCGGATGCAGGTGTGGAAGCAGCCGGCGTGGATCCGGGTGACCTTCACGCAGGGCGACCGCGAGGTGTCGGTCTTCTGCGTGTGGCACGACTCGGCGCCCCGGGTGGAGGTCGACGACCGCACGGAGTGACCGGCCTACCGGAAGACGGACGGCGGGGGTGCGGGTGAGGCCTTCGCGGTGGCGTCGGTGACGGCGGTGGCGCCGCCGGTGAAGTCGGCGAGGGCGCGGCCGTGTTCGACGCGGCCGGGGTGCGGGTCGGTGGCGACCCGGCGGGTGAGGTCGGCGACGGGGAGTTCGCGGCCCGAGGCGACGAGGACCGCGTTGCCGAAGCGGCGGCCGCGCAGCACGGTCGGGTCGGCGATCAGGGCGAGTTCGGGGAAGACGCCGGCGGCGGTGGCGATCTGGCCGCGGAGGTGGGCGAGCGGCGGGCCGTCGGCGAGGTTGGCGGCGTACGTGCCTCCGGGCCGCAGCGCGCGCCGCACCTCGTCGAGGAACTCGGTGCTGGTGAGGTGGGCGGGGGTGCGGGCGCCGCGGAAGACGTCCGCGATGATCAGGTCGGCCCAGCCGTCGGGGACCTTGGCGAGACCGGCGCGGGCGTCGACGGCGCGGACCCGGATCCGGGCGCCGGGGTCGAGCGGCAGTTCGCGGCGGACGAAGCGGACGAGGGGTTCGTCGAGCTCGACGACCTGCTGGGTGGAGCGGGGCCGGGTCGCGGCGACGTACCGGGCGAGGGTGAAGGCGCCGCCGCCGAGGTGGACGGCCTGGAGGGGGCGGCCGGGCGGGGCGGCGAGGTCGGCGACGTGGCCGAGCCGCCGCTGGTACTCGAAGGTGAGCGCGGCGGGGTCGTCGAGGTCCACGTGGGACTGCGGGGCGCCGTCGAGGAGCAGCGTCCAGGCGCGGGGGCGGTCGCGGTCGGGTATCAGTTCGGCGAGCCCGCCGTCGACGGTCTCGGAGACGGTGCCGGCCGCCGCCCGTTCGCTCTGCTTCTTCCTGGCCATCCGTCCATTATCGGCGCGTCCGGCGCGCGGCGTTCAGTGACAGCCGTCGGCCGCCTCGATGAGGCGGGCGGCCTCGCCGAGGGCGCGGCGCAGCACGGCGGGGTCGGTGACCGGGCCGGTGTCGCCGGGGGGCAGCAGCCAGCCGGCCGGGCGGGGCGCGTCCCCGGCGGGCTCGGGCAGTTCGGGGAGCTCGGGGAGGCGCAGGCCGCGCCCGGAGGTGCGGGTGCAGGCGCTGCCGGGGAGGTCCCAGGCAGCGGCGGTGCCGGGCGGGACGAGGAAGCCGAGGGTGTCGCAGGCGCCGTCGTGGAGGACGGGCCCGACGGCGGGGACGCCCCGGCGGCGAAGGATGTCGACGGCCTCCAGGCCCTGCCGGGCGGGCACGGTCACCAGGTCGCAGGGCTCGACGTCTCCGGTGCCGGCCGAGGTCGCGGCGGGCGCGGCGGGCGTCGCCGTCGTGGTCGCCGTCGTGGTCGTGGTCGTCTCGAAAGGCGCTGCGTTCTCGGACATGGACCCCTCCTCGCTTCCCAGAGGAGACACGTTCCGTCTCTCCCATACGGTTCAACGCCCGTGCGCGTCAACGGCTACGGCGGCACGCCGCCGCAAAGGATGGCAGTTCATGGCAGATCGCAGGCGAGATATCCGATTTGTAGCCAAACTCAGCGTACGCATCCGGTCACAGCAGGTACGTTCATGCCGCCGGAACACCCGGCAGCACCAGGAGAGGGCTCGGCCATGGCCATGTCACGGGCAGTTCCCAATCTCGCCTTCCGACGGCTCCGTGGGCAGCACTCCCCGGCGGAGTTCGCCGCCACGGTCCGCCGGGCGGCACGGGAGATCGGCGAACAGGTCGCGTGCGACGCCCGCTACATCGGGCGCGTGGAGGCGGGTGAGATCCGCTGCCCGAACTACGCGTACGAGCGGGTCTTCCTGCACATGTTCCCCGGCCTCACCCTCGCCGACCTGGGATTCTCTGCGCGGGAGGCGGTACGCGGCCGACGGCAGGCCGCCCCGGCCGGGGCCTCGGAGCCCCCCGCCCCCGCCCTCCCGACCCGGAACGATGAGGAGAGCGACGTGCTGCGTCGCGCATTCATGACGAGCGGCACCGCCACCCTGGCGGCCGCCTCCTGGGGACTCGGCTCCACCGCCGTCGCGATCCCCAGCCCCCGCGGCACCCACCGCATCGGCGAGGCCGAGGTGCGCGCCGTCGAGGAAGCCGTGCGGCAGATCCGCCTGCTGGACGACCGGCACGGCGCCGACGGCCTCTACAAGTGCGCCGCCCAGCCGCTCCGCAGCGCCTACCGCCTGCTCGACCAGGGCACCGCCGCCCGCCGCTCCACCGAGGACCGGCTGCTCGCCGGCGCGGGCGAACTGTCCCTCTCCGTCGGCTGGCTCGCCCACGACTCGGGCCGCCACGAGGACGCCCGCTCCCACTACGCCGAGGCCCTCGCCACCGCCCGGGTCTCCGGGGACGCGGCCCTGGAGGCGCACGCCTTCTGCAACACCTCCTTCCTCGCCCGCGACACCGGCCGCTACCGCGAGGCCGTCCGCGCCGCCCAGGCCGGACTGCGCGCCGCGGGGCCGCTCGACTCCCCCCGGCTGCTCGCCCTGCTCTCCCTGCGCGAGGCCGCCGCCTGGGCCGGACTCGGCGACCGCTCGGCCACCGAGGAGTGCCTCGGCCGCGCCCACGGCCACTTCGCCCGCGGCCACGCCGAACAGGACCCCGAATGGATGTCGTTCTTCGGCGAACCCGAACTGGAAGCCCTCGAAGCCCACTCCTGGGCCGCCCTCGGCGACTGGAGCCGCGCCGCCCGCCACTCGTACCGCGCCACCGTCCTCCAGCACCCCCGCTTCGCCCGCAACCTCGCCCTCTACCGCGCCCAGCTCGCCGGCAACCTCGCCCGCGCCGGCCGCCGCGACGAGGCGGAGGCGGAGGCGCGTCGGGTGGCGGAATCGCTGGACGGGATCGCGTCGGCGCGGATCAGGGGGCTGCTGGCCGAAACCCGACTCATCCTTGCGGGTGGGTGAGGGCGGCGTACTCAGCCCTCCAGGTGCCCCGTGTCGTTCCAGCGCTCGATCGCCGGGGCGCCGTACGCCCAGCCCAGGACCGACAGGCTCGTCGGGTCGAGGCGGATGCGGGAGGCGAAGGAGACAGGCTCGCCGAGCCAGCGGGCGCCGATGGAGCGGAGGATGTGGCCGTGGGCGAAGACCAGGACGTCGCGGTCGGCGGAGCGGGCCCACTCCACGATCTCGTCGGCGCGGGCCGACAGCTGGTCGAGGGACTCGCCGTCGGGGACGGCGTCGCGCCAGATCAGCCAGCCGGGGCGGAGCTCCTGGATCTGGGCCGGGGTGAGGCCCTCGTAGGCGCCGTAGTCCCACTCCATCAGGGCGTCCCAGGGTTCGGCGCGGTCGCCGAAGCCGGCGAGGGCGCAGGTCTCGCTCGCGCGGACCAGGGGGCTGGTGCGCACCTCGACGTCGGGCAGGCCCTGCCAGGGGCCCCGGTGGAGGCGCTCGCCGAGCAGCTTGGCGCCGCGTCGGCCCTCGTCGAGCAGCGGGATGTCGGTCCTGCCGGTGTGTCGGCCGAGGAGCGACCACTCGGTCTGGCCGTGTCGGGCGAGCAGGATGCGCGGTGCCATGGGCGGGACTCTCCAGAGATTGCGCGGATACGGGGGGGGACGGGCGCTCGCCGTCGGGCGCCCTGGAGGGTCTCTCCATCATCCCGCAGGTGTCGTCGGCGCGAACTCCCGGTGTCCCCGGGGCGGAAGCCGCCCGCGTTGTCGGTGCCGGATGGGAGACTTCCGCGGGTGAGCGCATCCCTGGACGACGGCGGGTCACGGCCGCCGCAGACGACCGACCCCGTGCCGACCCCGGCGAGCCGGCGCAGGACGCGGGAGAGACTCGCCGAGCTGCGCGGCCCGGCGGTCCCGCCGCGCCCGCTGGACGCGCGTGCGCTGGCCGCGCTCGCGGCGAACCCGGGGTGCAGGCGCCGCGCGCTGCTCGACGGCGCGGGGGTCGACAAGGGGGCGCTGGCGTCGAGGCTGGGTTCGCCGGCGCCGTTCGGGCAGTCGCAGTTCGCGATCGTGCGGGGCAACAGCTTCGAGGCGAAGGTGAAGGCGGACGGCGGGCGCGAGCTGCTGCGGCTGCTCGGTGTCGAGGACCCGGGGGCCGTCTCCGTACCGGATCTGTCGGCGTCCGGGCCCGAGGGGCGGACCGCGCGGACGGCGCTCGCGCTGCGCGAGGCGACGGCGGGCGACGGGTGGACGCTGCTCGACCATCCGCTGCTCACGCTCGAGGTGGCGGGCTCGCCCGTGCATCTGGAGCCGGACGCGGTGGTGGTGGATCCGGCCGGGCGGTGGACGGTCGTGGAGATCAAGTCGTTCCCGATGATCGACGGGGCGGCGGACGCGGCGAAGGTCGGCGCGGCGGCCCGGCAGGCCGCCGTCTACGTGCTCGCGCTCGAACGGGTGGCGGCGCTCACCGAGGGGGCCGAGGTCGGGCACTCGGTGCTGCTGGTCTGCCCGAAGGACTTCTCGAACCTGCCGACGGCCTCCGTGGTCGACGTGCGCAGGCAGCGGGCGGTGACCCGGCGGCAGCTGGGGCGGCTGACCCGGATCGACGAGATCGCCGACGCGCTGCCGGAGGGGCTGAGCTTCGATGTGAAGGGCTGTTCGGCGGAGGAGCTGTCGGCGGCCGTGGAGGCGGTCCCGCACGCCTACGCGCCGGAGTGCCTGGCCGCCTGCGAGCTCGGTTTCCACTGCCGGTCGCGGGCCCGGGAGGCGGAGGCGGTGCAGACCCTGGGCCGTTCGGTGCGGGGCGAGCTGGGCGGGCTGACCACGATCGGCGCGGTGCTCGCCGCCGCGCGCGGTGAGGAGGGCGAGCCGAAGGACCCGGCGGTGGCCGCGCTGCGCCGGGCGCAGGCCCTGCGGCAGGAGGCCCTGGCCGAGGCGGAGGCCGCCGCATGTCGCTGATCTCGCACCTGGCCCGGATGGAGGCCGTGCAGGCGGGCCGCGCGCAGCCGCTGGCGACCGTCCGGCACCGGCACCTCGCCGAGCGGCCGCTGGTCCTCGTGCCACTGACCACAGCGGGCGAGGCGGGCGCCCCGCTCGGCGCGCTGGTCGGCACCGACCCGGAGGAGCCGCGGCTGCTCGTGGTGGCGCAGCCGCGCGACCGGGAGCTGCGGTTCGCGTTCCTCGCCGAGCTGGCCGAGGAGGTGCTGCCGTACGTCGACGGGTTCGCGGACGCCGTCGAGCCGGTGGAGCGGAAGGACTCCGCGACCGGGGAGAAGGTCCAGGTCGAGCTGTGCCTGGACGCGCCGCAGCTGATCGTGCCGAGCCGGGCGGGGATCGAGTACGTACGGCTCCTGGGGCGGTCGACGCGGTTCCGGCGCACCGCCGAGCAGGACCCGGACGCGCCGTATCCGGCGCCGCCGCGCGTGCCGCTGCTCGGGCGCTGGCTGACGCATTACGGGGAGCGGGCCCGGGTGCCGGGCTCCTCGCTGCTGCTGGCGGCGACCGACCTGCTGAACCGGCACTGGGCGACCGGGCAGTCGTCCCTGGAGGACCAGCACCTGGGGGCGCTGCTCGCCTGGATCGACCCGCCGGAGGGCGAGTCCGGCGCCCGCGCGGCGTACCGGGCCGAGCTGGGGCGGGACGAGCGGGGGCAGCTGCTCTGCCCGCCGGCCGGGCCCGCGACCGACCCGGCGTTCGACAACCAGCTGCTGGCGCCGGCCGTCGAGGCGTACGACCGGGCCCGGCTGGCGGTCGGCGCCGCCGAGGACGGCGAGACGGCCGAGGCGGCCCTCGCCTTCCTGCACCGGGCCGAGCGCGAGGTGCGGCGGCTCGTCGTCTCGCAGCTGAAGCCGACGTGGGACGCGACGTGGCGGGCGCTCGGGCTGCTGCGGGGACTGCCGGAGGGGGCGCGGGTCGAGGACCGGTGGACGCGGGACCGGTGGTCGTTCACCGCGCACCGGGACCGGATCGCCGCCGGGGAGCCGCCGCAGCCGCGCCGCGACGACGCGGTGACCGCCGCCGCGAAGCTCGCGGCGCGCGAGCAGGCGCAGGGGCAGCTGGACGCGCAGGAGGCCCTGGACGATCCGCTGGTGCTCGCCGGGCGGCGGCTGTCCGGAGAGGCGTTCACCACCGAGGTCGCCGAGGTGGTGATGGCGTGGACGGAGTCGAAGCGGCCCGCGCCGCGCCCGCTGCTGACGGTCCGCACCGAGGACCGGCCGCACCTGGACCCGGGCGTGAAGGTGTACCGCTCGCTGGACGGGAAGCCGCAGTCGGCGGAGTTCGTGGGCCGCGAGGAGGACGGTGCGCTGGTGCTGCGGCTCCTCGACAAGATGGGCCGGTCGAGGGAGCCCGCGGAGGGCACGGTGCCGGAGAAGGGCGAGCGGATCGCCTGGACACTCTTCGAGCACGACACGCGCGTGGGGCCGAGGCTGCCCGACCCGGAGGAGACGCCGTGGACCCACGGCGGCCCGCCGCGCCACGCCGACACCGCCGAACTGCCCGACGCCGTGACCCCCGAGGACCTGCTGTGACCGTGTACGACCCCGCCGTGCTCGACCCGGCCGCGGCCGCCGCGCGGGCGACGGCGGAGATCCTGGAGTCCACGCTGCACGGCACCGCCCGGGGCGTCGTCGTCGACTCGCCGCCGGGCGCCGGGAAGTCGACGCTCGTCGTGCGGGCGGCGCTCGAACTGGCCGCCGCCGGGCGCCCCTTGATGGTGGTCGCGCAGACCAACGCGCAGGTCGACGACCTGGTGCTGCGGCTCGCCGAGAAGGAGCCCGGCCTGGAGGTGGGCCGGCTGCACTCCAGCGACGCGGACCCGTACGACAAGGCGCTCGACGCGCTGGAACACGTACGGAAGTCGGCGAAGGCCGGGGACCTCGCCGGGCTGCCGGTGGTGGTGTCGACGGCCGCGAAGTGGGCGCACGTGAAGAACGTGGAGCCGTGGGCGCACGCGATCGTGGACGAGGCGTACCAGATGCGTTCGGACGCGCTCCTCGCCGTGGCGGGACTCTTCGAGCGGGCCCTGTTCGTGGGCGATCCGGGGCAGTTGGATCCGTTCTCGGTGGTCGGCGCGGACCAGTGGGCGGGGCTGTCGTACGACCCCTCGGCGTCGGCCGTGTCGACGCTGCTCGCACACAATCCGGAGCTTCCGCAGCACCGGCTGCCGGTGTCCTGGCGGCTGCCGGCGTCGGCGGCGCCGCTGGTGTCGGACGCCTTCTACCCGTACACGCCGTTCCGCTCGGGCACCGGCCACGGCGACCGCCGGCTCTCCTTCGGCGTCGCCTCGGACGGCTCGGCGCCCGACCGGGTCCTGGACGAGGCCGCCGCCTCGGGCTGGGGCCTGCTCGAACTCCCCGCCCGGCACACCCCGCGCACCGACCCGGAGGCCGTGCACGCGGTCGCGCTGGTCGTGCGGCGCCTCCTGGACCGGGGCGGCGCGGCGGTCAGCGAGCGGTCCGACACGCCGGCGCCGCTGACCGCCGGCCGGATCGCGGTGGGCACCGCCCACCGGGACCAGGCGGCGGCCGTCCGCGCGGCGCTCGCCGCGCTCGGCGTGTCGGGGGTGACGGTCGACACGGCCAACCGCCTCCAGGGACGCGAGTACGACGTGACGGTCGTCCTGCACCCGCTGTCGGGCCGCCCCGACGCGACCGCCTTCCACCTGGAGACCGGCCGCCTCTGCGTCCTCGCCTCCCGCCACCGCCACGCCTGCGTCGTCGTCTGCCGCGCCGGCGTGACGGACCTCCTCGACGAACACCCCTCCACGGAACCCGTCCAACTCGGCGTCACGGTCAAGTTCCCCGACGGCTGGGAGGCGAACCACGCCGTGCTGTCGCACCTGGCGGAGCACCGGGTGCGCTGGAGGACCTGACCCGCCGGCCCCGAACAGCCGGACGGAGTCCGGCGCGCCGCCGCAGGCGGCCAGGGAATACAGCCCCCGACGACTGGGAGGCCAACCACGCCGTGCTGTCGCACCTGGCCGAGCACCGGGTGCGCTGGAGGGCCTGACCGTCAGGGGCGGTGGGCGGCGGCGCGGAGGACGGAGGCGCCGACGGGGGTCAGGGTGTGCAGGACGGTCGCGGCGTGGCGGCTGCTGGTGATGAGGCCCGCGTCGCGCAGGGCCGTGGCGTGGCGGCTGGCGGAGGCCGCGGAGACGCCCGCCGCGCGGGCGATCTCACCGGTCGTCGCGCCGGTGGCGGCGGCGCGCAGGGCAGCCGCGCGGGTGCGGCCGAGGAGGACCGTCAGGGGGGCGGAGGGCGCGTCGGCGAGGGGGTGGCCGGGCGGCGGGGCCGTGGCGTCCCGGCGCACCGGGTAGCAGACGACGGGCGGGAGGGCCGGGTCGGCGAGGCTGGTCGGGGTGCGCCAGCAGAAGTACGTGGGAAGCAGGGTCAATCCGCGACCGTCCAGGCGCAGTTCGCGGTCGGCGGGCGGGAAGTCCACCTGTAAGGACGGCGGTCGCCAGCGGATCGTGGGCCCGGCGCCGCCGAGCAGCCCGTGGACGCCGCCGTCGAGGAACCCGCGGCCGAGCACGGCCCGTTCGGCGTCGAAGCGGGAGCGGACGGCCTCCTCGTACGGGGCGATGACGGCGTCGTGGTACGCGCGCAGCACCCGCACGAGCTCCCTGCGGTCCTCCAGGCCGGTGAGCCGCGCGGTCCACGGGGGCGCGCCGACCGTGCGGTCGAGCCGGGCCAGCTCCTTCGCCACCCGCCGCGGGCAGGTCTCCAGGATCGCGTCGCACCCGGCGGCGAGGCCGTCGACGCCCCGCCCGGGGGTCAGGAAGTCGGGGAAGTAGGCGGCCCGGGGGAAGAGCGGCAGGAGGACGGTGCGCAGGGCCCGTTCGAGCCCCTTCTCCCGGAGCCGGAGCCGTACGGCCCTGAGCCAGCCCGCGTACGCCCAGCGGCCGTCGCGGGTCTGGAAGCGGTGCAGGCTGGTGGCGATCTCCCAGAACGGGTTGGGCGCGGCGGCGACCCGCACGGCGGCGAGGTCGGCGTCCCCGAAGTGGATGCGGAGCATCTCGTTCCCCCCGATGAGCTCGGCTTTTTCGGTCAGCCGCAACAGCATCGCCGGGGTGCGCCGGAATCCGTCATGGTTGGCCAACGGCGCAGGACCGTGGGCGTGTCCTCGCCGCGGAAACCACGAAACGGGAGGAAGAACCATGCGAACTCTCAAGAGCCGTACGGCAGTCACCCTCACCACGGGGGCCCTGGCACTCGCCGGGATCCTGGGCACGGCGGGCACCGCCAACGCCGCACCGACCCCGACCCCGGCCCCGGCCCCGCAGACGCAGCAGGTCGGCGAGGCCGGCCAGGTCCAGCCGCTCGCCACCTACAGCCGCAAGGTCTGGAAGACCGTCAACCTCCGGACCGGGCCGTCCAGGTCCTACGCGATCATCGGCAAGCTGTACGGGGGCACCTACTACACGGTCAGCTGCTGGAAGTACGGCGAGACCGTGACCGCCGAGGGCACCACCAACAACGTGTGGATCCGCGCGTACACCAACGGCCGCTGGGGCTACGCCAGCGCGATCTACTTCTCCGGCAACAAGTACGGGAACCTGCCCTCCAGCGCGCGGTGCTAGGACAGGCCCTGGTCCCCCGCCCGTGAGGCCGCCGCCGCCGCGAGGGCGAGGAGTTCGTCGACCGACCACTGGTCGTCGATGTGCTCTCCGTACTTCGCGGCGGCGATCCGCCCGTCCGGGGCGACGAGGAAGTCCGCGGGAAGGCCGGTCCGGCCGCCGGGCTGGGCGGCGGCCGGGAGCCGACCGCGGCCCCGGAACAGTTCCACGGCGCTCGCGCAGACGCCCCGGACGATGCCCGGCCAGCCCCGCGGGTCGAGCAGGGACCGGCGGTGCGCCTCGACGGCGAAGGCCGCGTACAGCTCCTTTCGGGGGTCGGCGACGACGGCGAAGGGGAGGTGGGCGACGTGCTCGCGCAGTTCCTCGGCGGGCGAGTGGAAGAACGCCACCTCCCGGATCCCGGCCCGCTCGATCTCCTCGTGGCGCCGGGCCACCGAGCGGAGGTGGAGGTGGCAGACGGGGCAGCCGGCGAAGCGCCGGAACTGCGCGTGGACGACGCGCCCGGGGTCCGGCACCACCAGCGACGGCCCGACGACCGGGGTGAGCGTCCGGACGGGGACGGTGTCGCCGGGCCTCAGTCGGGACCGGGCGGGGACGGGGGCGGGGACCGGCGTGGGGTCGTGTGCGGGGTCGGGGACCGGTGCCGTGTCGGGGGCGGGGGTCGGCCGGGGCGTGCGCATGGGTCACCTTCCGTGGGAGGGCTCGTAGGCGTACGACGTACTCCTAACGGTGTAGGCGTAGGGCGTACGCTGTCAAGCGCCATGCCACGACCCCGCTCCCTCACCCCCGAACGGCTCGCCGCCGCCGCGCTGGCCGTCGTCGACCGCGACGGCCTCGCGGCCCTCTCCATGCGCACCGCCGCCAAGGAGCTCGGCATGAGCCCGATGGGGCTCTACCGGTACGTCTCCGACCGCGAGGAGCTGGAACGGCTGGTCGTCGACCGGATCCTCGGGGCGGTCGACACGACCCCGCCGCCCCGCGACACGCCGTGGCGCGAACGGGTCGAGCTCATGACCGGGCGGCTGCGCGAGGCCGTCGCCCGCCATCCGGAGGCCGTCCCGCTCACCCTCACCCACCGCCACCGCTCCCCCGGCGGACTGCGCTGGTCGGAGACGGTGCTCGGCATCCTCACCGAGGCCGGGATCGACGGCCCCCGACGGGTGGTCGCACTGCGCGCGCTCCACGCGTACGTGACCGGGGCGATCCAGCTGGAGCACCGGGGCCCGCTGGCGGGGTCGGGTACGGAGACGATCGCCGGCCTGCCCGTCGACACCTTCCCGCTGCTGACGGCGACCGCCCGGGACGCCGGTGGCGTCACCCCCGACGAGGAGTTCTCCGGCGGGCTCCGGATGCTGCTGCGCGGCCTCGGGGGCTGACCCCGGAGGCGGTCTTGCGGGGCGCGGGAGAATGGGGGTGGTCCGGCGTCCCGGGCCTGTGCGGGTGCGAGGAGGAGCGGAAAGATGGCGGAACACCTGGAGCGGAGCGGACAGCGGCGGTTGCGGCCGGCGCCCCTGGTCTTCGAGCCTGCCGAGGCGACCGCCGATCCTGAGCACTTCTTCGACCTGGAGTCGATCGAGGACCCGAAGGAGCTGCTGGCCCGGGCGACCGAGCTGACCCTGGCGTTCCGGGCGGCGACGGACCGGGCGGTCGAGTTCCAGGCCGTGGCGGCGGCGCAGCTCGCCGATCCGAAGCGGTTCGACCGGCTGACGGCGGCGGACGTCGCCGAGCGGGCGGCGTGGACCGAGGACTACGCGCGGAAGATGATCGAGTTCGGGCGGGACCTGATCCGCGCGGAGGGGCGGCCCGCGGAGGACTGAGCCGCCCGGGGGAAGGGGAGAACGGGCGTTCGGCATATGCGTGAGGCCGTATGCGCCGGGCCTTATGCGGCGCGCACGATACTCCCCCGGGGTCGGCCCTGTCCGCCTTTTCGCGACTCCCGGCGTCCGGTCCGTCACCGGCGGTAGACCTGTTCCATGACGACGACGACCTGGCTGCGCGACGAGACCACCCCGTACACCCCGTACGGCGTCCTCCGCTTCCTGCGGGCGGGTGACGAGGACCGGCACCAGACGGCCCGGGTGACGGCGGACGGCGCCGCCTGGCTGGCGTCGGCGGCCGGCGGGGAGCCCGGGGCGGCGCTGGCGCGCTGGGAGGCGCGGCCGGAGTCGCCGGCGGTGCTGCCCTGCGGGACGGCCTTCGACGTCGTCAACGTGGACCCGGTCTTCGGGCGGCGGATGCTGGACCGGCTGTGGGAGGAGGGCCCGGGCTCGGGTCCGGTCGCCTCGCACCGGGGCCGGACGCTGCTCTTCGCCGCGCCGGGGACCGCCCAGCGGCTGCCCGCGCTCCTCGACTGGGAGGAGTGGGGGGAGGCCGTGCCGCGGCCGATCTGCCACGGGACGGGCGACGCGGTGACCGTGCCGCCGCTGGTGCCGGCCGGGGAGGAGTCCGCCGGGCCCCGGTGGCTGGTCGCCCCCGACACCCGCAGCCCGTGGCTGCCGGGGCCCGAGGTGGTGCTCTGGGCCTGCGTCCGGGCCGCCCGGACGGTTTCCGCGGCCGACGTGCGGGTATCGATTTTCGCTCCCGCGGGTGAGGGTGCTAATGTCTACGACGTCAGCAGGCGCCGCTAGCTCAGTTGGTTAGAGCAGCTGACTCTTAATCAGCGGGTCCGGGGTTCGAGTCCCTGGCGGCGCACAGACGGAGAAGGCCCCCTCGCGGAAGCGAGGGGGCCTTCTTGCATGTCCGCTTCAGTTCGCGCCCGGTGGGGTGATCTTCACCGTCCAGACGCCGGACCCGCTGCGGTCGGAGACCTCGACGCGGACGTCCGTGCCGGGCACGGTGAGCGTCTCGCCGACCTCCAGGGGGGCGTCCGCGAGCGGCGGGTAGACCGAGCGCTCCCAGCAGGCCTCGGTGTCCGGGTGGGCGTCGACGACCTGGACCGGGCCCTCGCCGGAGGCCGCGCGGGCCTCGACCCGGTAGACGAGGACGCCCTCGGTGCAGGTGTCGGCGTCGTTGCCGGTGGCGGCGCGGGCCTCGATCGCGAGGACGCTGTCCCGGCCCGTGCGGACGACGGCGAGCCGGGTGGAGCGGGCCGCGGGGGTCGCGGGGGCGGCGGAGACGGGCTCCAGGGCGACCACGCGCGGCTCGCCGCCCTGGACGCAGGTCACCTGGGAGCGGTCGAGCCAGCCGAGCTTCCACTTGTGCCAGCCGAAGGGGTCGGGGGCGAGGCCGAACTGGCTGCCCATGACGTCCCAGTCGCCCACATGGGTGTCCCAGTCGCCCTTGCCGTCGACCGGGCGGCGGTAGAGGTCGGGCAGGTCGAAGACGTGGCCGGTCTCGTGGGCGAGGACGTTCCGGTCCGGCGGGTGCCGCTCGAAGACAGTGACGACCCGCCGGATCTTCGCCCCGTCGGCCTCCAGCGGGCGCTCCAGGTTGACCACCTTGGTGGCGTCCGAGTCGACGCCGGGCGCGTCCGGGTCGGCGACCAGGTAGACGATGTCGTACCGGGAGAAGTCCACGGAGTCGTCGACCGCGGCGACCGCGTCCCGCAGGTAGTCGGCCCGCTTCCCGGCGTCCCAGTCACGCCGTATGTCGTACTCCGTGGACGGGTGGGGCATCGGCGTCCAGGCGGCGCGGGGGTGCGGGCGCAGGGTGAAGCGGCCGTAGGAGGCCCGCCGGAAGAAGTCGGTGGTGGCCGGGAAGTGGTCGGCGGTCAGCTCCTCCGGGGTGGTCAGCGGGGTGGCGTCCGGGAACGACAGGAAGATCATGACCGCGTCGAGCGTGCGCTCGGGGCGCGGATAGGAGCCGTTCCAGCTGTCGAGGCCGAGCGAGTGGTGGACGGCGGCACGGGGCAGGGCGCAGGGGCCGGCCGAGGGCGCGGCCACGGCGGGCCCGGCGACCAGGCCGGTGGCCGCGAGCGCGGCGAGCGCCGTGAACGAGGCGGCTCCGGCGCGCAGCCGGGAGCGCTCCACTCCCCCGGGTGGCTGCTGACCCTCCACGTGGACCTCCGGTTCGCGAGTGCGGGACACCTCCCCCACCTTGTGATGGTTCGCGGTGTTTCGCATGTTTCCGCTGCCCCGGTCGGGTGAGAGCGTGGCGTCCGGTGGACGCGAGGCGATCGCAGTCCACCTCACTGACAGTCACATTCGGTCATCCCGACGACGCCGTGCGTCAGACCCGGAAGGAATCGGTCGAGGGGGCGGCGCCCGGTGTCCGGACTCACACCGTCCGCGCCCCCGCTCGCCCGCCCAGGAGCTGGAACGGCCCCCCGGGCTGCCTCTATGATCGGCAGACTTGTCCGGAGGCCGACCATCCTGACCACATGTGAACGGCCCCCCAGCACCACGGGAGCGAGCGGTGAGCGGAACCCCCGAAGGACCGGCACACCCAGAACCGCCCGGCATCCCGCCGGCCCGCCCGGCACTCACGGAGCGTGAACTCCGCGACTACCGGGCCGCCTTCCGCGCCTCCCGGCTCGCCATGGCCCTCGTGGACCGGGACGGCCTGGTCGTCGCCGCCAACGACTCCCTCGGCGCCCTCCTCGGCACCGACGGCGCCGCCCTGCGCGAGCAGGCCGCCGCCGACCTCGTGGACCTCGCCGCCGACGGACGCACCTGGCACGCCTACCGCGAGGTGCTGCGCGGCCGCCGCTCCCGCTTCCGCTGCACCCGCCGGCTCAAGCACCCCGACGGACGCAAGCTGTGGGCCGAGGTCACCGTCGCCCCGGTCCCCGACACCGGCCGGGTGCTGCTCTCCGTCGCCGACATCAGCGAGCGGCGCGAGCTCCAGGCCCGGCTGCGCCACCTCCAGATGCACGACCCGGTGACCCGGCTGCCCAACCGGGCGCTCTTCTTCGAGCGCCTCTCGGCCGCCCTGGAGTGCGCGGCGGCGGAGAGCGTCGAGGCGGCCACCGGCGCGGCCGGGCCGACCGAGCCGGCCGGCGCCCCGGAGCCGTACCGCTCCCCCCACTCGTACCGGTCGTACCGATCACACAGCCATGGCAGAACAGGGCGGATCGGCCTCTGCTACCTGGACCTCGACGGTTTCAAGGCGGTCAACGACACGCTCGGGCACCGGGTCGGCGACCGGCTGCTCGCCGCCGTCGCCGGGCGGCTCACCGAGTGCGCCGACAGCGCCGGCTACACCCGCAGCGGCGGCCACCTCGTGGCCCGGCTCGGCGGCGACGAGTTCGCCGTCCTGGTCGAGGACTCCACCGGTACGGAACAACTCGCCGACCTGGCCCGCTCGGTGCTCGCCGCCCTGGAGCGGCCCTTCGACCTCGGCGGGCAGCGGCTCTCCGTCTCGGCCTCCATCGGCGTCGTCGAGCGCGCCGCCCCCGGCACCACCGCCACCGGCCTGATGCAGGCCGCCGACACCACGCTGTACTGGGCGAAGGCCGACGGCAAGGCCCGGTGGACGCTCTTCGACCCGGAGCGCAACGCGCACCGGATGACAAGGCAGTCGCTCTCCTCCACCCTCCGCCCGGCGGTGGAGCGCGGGGAGTTCGCCCTGGAGTACCAGCCGCTGGTCGATCTGGCCGGCGGGGCGGTGCGCGGGGTGGAGGCGCTGGTGCGGTGGAACCACCCGCAGTTCGGGGTACTGCCGCCGAATCGGTTCGTCGCGATCGCCGAGGAGGACGGCTCGATCGTGGAGCTCGGGCGGTGGGTGCTGCGCACCGCCTGCGAGCAGGCCCGGCAGTGGCAGAAGGACCATCCGCGCGAGCGCCCGCTCTTCGTGAGCGTGAACGTGGCGGTCCGCCAGGTCTGGGACTCCGACCTGGTGGCGGACGTGGCGGGGATCCTCGCCGAGACCGGGCTCGCCCCGCACCTGCTCCAGCTGGAGCTGACCGAGTCCGCGGTGATGGGCTCGGCGGGCCGCCCGCTCCAGGCCCTCCAGGCCCTCAGCGACATGGGCGTGCGGATCGCCATCGACGACTTCGGCACCGGCTATTCGAACCTGGCGTATCTGAGCCGGCTGCCGGTCTCCGTCCTCAAGCTGGACGGCTCCTTCGTGCGCGGCTTCCAGGACCAGGAGCACGCCAACCCGGCGGACGAGCTGATCGTGGAGGCGCTGGTGCAGCTCGCCCACCGGCTCGGTCTGACGGTGACGGCCGAGTGCGTGGAGACCGCCGGGCAGGCGGCGCGGCTGCGGCGGATCGGCTGCGACACCGGGCAGGGCTGGCTCTACTCGCGGGCGGTGGCCCCGGAGCGCATCGCCGCGATGATCGAGGGCACGACGCCGCTGCGGGTCTGAATCCGGAGGGGAACGCGCGGGCATGGGACTGCCCCCGGCCGGAGGGACATTCCGGGCGGGGGCAGCGGTTCATGCGGTGTCGCGCGGTGCGGTGCCACGCGGTGGTGCGGTCAGGGCCTCAGCAGGCGCCGAGGTCCTGCCAGACGCCCCACTCGCCCGTGGTGCCGGGGGTCTCGTTCTGGGTCCACCACTTGGCCTTGTACGTGCGGCCGTTGTGGGAGACCACGTTGCCCGCGTTGTAGACCGTGCCGGCGACGTAGGCCGGGACCGAGCCGCAGCCGGCCGGGGGCTCCGTGGTCGGAGGCGTGGTCGGCGGGGTGGTGGTCGGAGGCGTGGTCGGCTCCGTCGTGGGCGGCGTGGTGGGCGGCGTGGTCGGCGGGACGGTGGTGCCGCCGAGCGCGGTGTTGATCTGCTTCAGCAGGGTGACGTTCTCGTCCAGGCCGAGGAGGGAGTACATCATCGCGCCGGCCAGGCCGCGCTGCTTGCCGTAGTTCACCCGCTCCTGGATGGACTTCTGGTTCAGGCCGGTGAAGAACTCGCCGTCCTTGTAGAAGTACGAGGACTTGGCCTGGTCGTCCCAGAAGGTGGTCGACGCGTTGTCGACGACGCCGCCCAGCTCCTTGTAGTGGGCGATGCCGGCCTGCTGGCTCAGCGGGCGGGCGTTGGAGCCGCCGGTGGCGGTCTGCGCGAGGCCGTTGGTGGTGCCGGCGGGCACGCCCTTCCAGCCGCGGTAGTAGAACTCGTAGCCCAGCGTCAGCTTGTTCGCGGGGAAGCCGCCGGTGATGCCGTAGGTCGGGTTGCCGTCGATCCAGGAGTCGATGGCGGCGTCGATCGAGTACTTCTCCTGGCCCGGCGCGATCACGTCGGTCGGGTCGTTCGAGCCGGAGTACAGCGGGGACTGGTGGTACGTCGGCCCGTCGCCGTCCCAGGCGCCGTGCATGTCGTACGTCATGATGTTCGCGTAGTCGAGGTACGCGCCGATCTTGTCCGTCTCGATGTACTTGATCTTGTCCTGGCCGGCCGGGAGGGCCGCGGTCAGCAGGTACTTCTTGCCGCCGTCGGCCGCGCCGTACGCGTCGAGCTGCTTGCGGAACTCGGCGAGGAGCAGGGTGAAGTTCTGCTTGTCCTCGGGGCCGTAGTGGTTGCCCAGGTGGCCGCCGGAGGAGCCGGGGTACTCCCAGTCGATGTCGATGCCGTCGAAGATGCCGGCCGCGGTGCCCGCGCCGCCGAAGCCGCCCTCGACCGGGAGGTTGCCCTTGATGTACTGGTCGATGCAGGAGGAGACGAGCTTCTTGCGGCTCGCGTCCGTCTTGGCCGCGTCGTGGAAGTACTTGGAGTAGGTCCAGCCGCCGAGCGAGATGTTGATCTTCAGGTGGGGGTACTTCGCCTTCAGTTCCTTGAACTGGTTGAAGACGCCCACGATCGGCTGGTCCCACTTGTCGGCGACGCCGTCGACGGAGTCGGCCGCGGAGAAGGACTTCTGGTAGTCGGCGTAGGAGTCGCCGGCGCCGTCGCCCGCGTTCGGGTTGTTGTCGTCACCCGCGGCCTTGTTGGCCATGAAACACGTGAGGTTCGTCGGGTGGATGTTGCCGAACGAGTAGTTGATGACGTCGAGCTGGCTCGCGATGCCCCGCGTGTCGAGGTGCTTCGGGTAGAACGCGTTGCCGTACACGCTCCACTGGTCGTAGTACGCGATGCGCACCCCGCCGGCGGAGGCGGTGGTCGAGGCGTCGGCGGCCTGGGCGGAGCCGAGGCCCGCGGTGGCGGCGAGGGCGCCGGCCGCGAGGGCCGAGCTGAGCAGCGCGGCGATCAATGACTTACGGGGGTGCACGAGCGTCCTCCGATGGGGGGTACTGGTGGTGCCGTACAGGAGTTGGAGAAGTGATAGCCCCCGCATCAACGGCGCGTCAATGGTCTGAACCAGATTGAGGACTAGACCAATTTGAGGGTGAAAGCCCTCGTCAGAGGCGTGCAGCACAAAACGAAACCGCTCGCCACCATGTGTGACGAGCGGTTTAAGGTTTCCTTAGGGAAGCCGGTGAGGTGGTTCGAAGGTGAACCAGTCGCTCATCCGGAATCCGGGATTCAGCCCGACTGAGGCATGTCGTAGGCGTCCGCGACGAGTTCGTAGCTCCGCAGCCGCGCCTCGCCGCCGTGCACGTTGGCGGTCAGCATCAGCTCGTCGGCGCCGGTCCGCTTCTGGAGCTCGTCCAGGCCCGCGCGGACCGCGTCCGGGGTGCCGTACACCACGTTCGCCAGCCAGCTGTCGGTGAACTCCCGCTCCACCGGGCTGAATCCGTACGCCTCCGCCTCCTCCGGCGTCGGGATCAGCCCCGGCCGGCCGGTGCGCAGCCGCAGCATCGACAGCGCGCCGGTGAGCACCTGGCGGTACGCCTCGCGCTCCTCGTCGGCGGCGAGGGCGCCGACGCCGATGAGGGCGTAGGGCGCGTCGAGCACGGCGGAGGGGCGGAAGGACTGCCGGTAGAGGTCGAGCGCCGGGATCGTGTGGCGGGCCGAGAAGTGGTGGGCGAAGGCGAAGGGCAGCCCGAGGAGTCCGGCGAGCCGGGCGCTGAAGCCGGAGGAGCCGAGCAGCCAGACCGGGGGGCGGCCCTTCGGGCCCTGCACGGGGCCCGGCACGGCGTGGATCCGGGCGTAGCGGTGGGCGTCGGGGAAGTCGTCGTCCAGGAACCGGGTCAGCTCGGCAAGCTGCTCGGGAAAGTCGTCGGCACCCTCGTTGGGAGTGTCGGTGCGGCGCAGGGCGGCGGCGGTGGCGCCGTCGGTGCCGGGGGCGCGGCCGAGGCCGAGGTCGATCCGGCCCGGGGCGAGCGCCTCCAGGGTGCCGAACTGCTCGGCGATCACCAGCGGGGCGTGGTTGGGGAGCATCACGCCGCCGGAGCCGAGCCGGATGCGGCTGGTGTGGGCGGCGAGGTGGGCGAGGATCACGGCCGGGGAGGAGGAGGCGACCCCGGGCATCGAGTGGTGCTCGGCCACCCAGTGCCGGTGGTAGCCGCGCCGCTCGGCGAGCCGGCTCAGCTCCACGCTGCCGGCGAGCGACCGGCTCGCGGTGGAGCCGCTGCCCACGGTCACCAGGTCGAGGACGGAGAGGGGTACGGGGGCGGAGCCCGGGGCCTCCCCGCGTATGGCGTCGCCCGTCGCGTCCGTGTCTGCCTGGCTGCCGGTCTCGCTCACCGTCCGGTCCTTCCTCCATCGGGTACGTCGTCCATCGGAGCGGCAACAGGGGTGCGGTGGCACTTATTCCATGCCGCCCGATTACGGGACGAAGGGTGTGATCCGGGTGGCGGGGGTCACATTCCGGCCACCGGAGGATCTGCGTCCGGGTCCGCTTCCCCGCAGAGAATCTTCGTCCGCCCGTCGCCCGAACGCCTGCGCGAGCGAGGGTCGGCGCCGCTCTGACCTCACCCTCTTCCTTTCACTCATGCCTATGTCATATGCCAGAGTGGTGCGCCCCTGTACAGGGCGGGGATCCTCCGCACGATTCTCGCCAACAGCCGCCCCGTAAACGGCCCTTGGCGGCTATCGTGGTACGGAAGCTTGCGGTCACAACCTGGTAGGGGGAAACCGTGGCGCTGAAGCCCGAGCCCACCGCGCCGTTCCACTCGGTGCAATACGCCCTGCGCGTCCTCGAGACGGTCTCGCGGCACGGCGGCGGGGTGTCGGACGTCCAGATCGCCCGGGAGGCCGGACTGCCCGTCCACCACCTCTCGTCACTGCTCCTCATGCTCCGGCGCGAGGGGTACGTCGAGCAGGTCTCCGACGGCGCGTACGTCATCGGGGACTCCCTGGTCCTCCTCGGCTCCGGCTCGACCCGCCGCGACGCCCTGGAGGCCAAGCTCCAGGAGACCCTCACCGAACTGCGCGACTCCGTCGGAGCCGCCGTCTACATCAGCCGGTACATCGACGGCGAGGTGAAGATCACCCAGTTCGCCGACGGCCCGCGCACGCCCAAGGTCAACGAGTGGGTGGACTTCCGCTCGGCGGCCCACGCCAGCGCGGTCGGCAAGTGCCTGCTCACCCAGCTCGACCTCAACGGCCGGCGCGACCACCTCTCCCGACACAAGATCGCCCGCCTCACCTCGCGGACGATCACCAACGAGAAGGTGCTCTTCTCCAAGCTGGACAGCCAGCCGCCGACCGTCCCGGTCCTCGACCTCCAGGAGTACGCGGTCGGCACGGTCTGCGCCGCGGTGCCGCTCACGGCCGGCTCCGCCGTGGGCTGCCTGGCGCTCTCGCTCCCGATCGAGCACGCCCACCGGCTGCGCTCGGCCGCCGACACGCTGAACCGGCGGGCGGCCCCGGTGGTGCTGTCGCTGGCGATCTGAGCCGCGGAGCACCGGGGTCCCGGCGGGGCGGTCACGAGCACCCGTCGGGACCAGGTAGTATTTTCTCTGTCAGCAGGCGCCGCTAGCTCAGTTGGTTAGAGCAGCTGACTCTTAATCAGCGGGTCCGGGGTTCGAGTCCCTGGCGGCGCACCGACAGGAAGAGGCCCCTCGCGAAAGCGAGGGGCCTCTTCTGCGTGCCCCGCTCCTCTAGCCTGGAGGTACGCGAGAACGGCGAGGACCTGCGGATGGATGCCGGGGATCAGCTCCCGCAGCTCGGCCAGAACCCGCCCCGTCTCCTCCTGCGCCCGCGCGAGCCGCTCGGCCGGCGGCCCGCCACGGCCGGGCCGCTGCTCGCGGCCGGGTTCCGGGCGGTGGCGCCGGACCACCACGGCGACGGCCACGTCTACGGCTACGGCTACGAGCCCGAGGGTTTCCTGTGCGTGCCGGAGCGGCCCCGGGACGTCGCCTTCGTCCTCGACCGGCTCGCCTCGGAGGGCCCGCTCGGGCCGGTCGGCGTGGCCGGGTTCTCGGCCGGCGGGTACCCGGCGGCCACGACCGCGGGCGCCCGGCTCCATGTGCCCGCCCTGGCTCGTCACGCCGGAGAGCCTGGCCCGGGTCCGCATGGCGTTCTTCGCCGAGCACCTGGCGCAGGGGCTGTCCGTCCTCCGGTCATGCCGGTTCGCGGCCGTGGCGGGTGTACTCCGCGCGGAGGGTCGCGAGGGCGGGGGCGGTGAGGGGTTCGTACGGGGAGGTGGGGGTCGGGCGCCACCAGACCGGGTCCGGGCAGAGGAAGGACGAGCGGCGGAGGGCCACGCGGTGGATCTTGTTGGTGGCGGTGAGGGGGAGGGCGGGGGTGATCCGGACGAAGCGCGGAGGCATCTTCGTGCCGAGGTCGGGCTGGGCGGCGAGGAAGGCGGCGAAGGCCGCCGGGTCGAAGTCCGTACCGGGCTGGAGGGTCAGGGCCGCCATGACCTGGTCGCCGGAGACCGGGTCGGGGACGGCGTAGACGGCGACGCCGGCCGCCCGGTGCCAGCGGGAGAGGATCGCCTCGATCATGGCGGCGGCGAGGTTCTCGCCGTCGACGCGGAGACGGTCGTCGGTGCGGCCCGCGAAGTAGAGGTAGCCGGCTTCGTCGCGGTGGAAGAGGTCTCCGGTCCAGTACCAGCCGGCGCGGCGGCGGGCGGCCTCGGCGGCGGGGTTGCGCCAGTAGCCCTCGAAGGTGCCGGTGCCGCCTCGGTTGACGAGTTCGCCGATGGCCGCGTCGGCGTTGAGGAGGCGGCCGGTGGGCGAGAAGCGGGACGGCGGGCATTCGCGGAGGGTCTCGGGGTCGACGACGGCCAGGTCGTCGCCGGGCGCGGCGCGGCCGATCGCGCCGGGCGGGGTGTCGGGGGTGCGCTGGATCGACGCGCCGCCCTCCGAGGAGCCGTACCCCTCGACCAGCGGCACCCCGAAGCGTTCGCGGAAGCGGGCCGCGTCGACGGCGCCCGCCTCGGTGCCGAAGCCGAGGCGGAGGCGGTGGTCGCGGTCGTCGGGCCTTGGCGCGGTGGCGAGGACGTACTGGATGGCGCGGCCCACGTAGGTGAAGTAGGTGGCGTCGTAGCGGCGGACGTCCGGGAGGAAGCGGGAGGCGGAGAAGCGGGCGCGCAGGGCGATCCCGGCGCCGGCGGCGAGGGCCGGGGCCCAGTCGGCGATGACGGCGTTGCCGTGGAACATCGGCATGCAGACGTAGTGGGTGTCGTCGGGCGTGACGGAGAACGCGCGGGCGAGCGAGGCGCCGGCCGAGGCCACCGCGCCCTGGCTGCGGAGCGCGGCCTTCGGGGTGCCGGTGGAGCCGGAGGTGAAGGTGAGGAGGTAGCGGGTGGCGGGGGTGACGGGGCCGAGGACGGCGTCGCCGGGGCGGGCGTCCGCGTAGGGCGCGAGGAGCTCCCCGTACGCCTCGGTGTCGGTGACCAGGACGCGCACGCCCGGCAGCGGCAGGCCGTCGAGGAGCGGCAGGTGGGCGCGCTGGGTGACGAGGACCCGGCAGGCGGTGTGGGTGATGTCGCGGGCCAGTTCGGCGCCGCGGCGGGTGGGGTTGAGGCCGGCGACGGCGGCCCCCGCGAGGGCCGCCGCGCCGAGCCAGAGCGGGTACTCCGGCGTGTTGTCGAGCAGCAGGCCGAGGTGCGGCTCGCCCCCCGGCCGGGGTGGCATCAGGTCCACGAGCAGGGCGGCCCGCGCGGCGGCGCCGGCGGCGGCCCGGTGGTGGCTGAGGGTGTGGTGCTCGTCCCTCAGCCCGGTCCGGTGGTCGCCCCAGCGGCACCGTACGAGCTCCGCGACGGTGTCCGCGCCCGCCCGTGTCCCGACCTTCCGAGTCCTGGCCGTCATGGCCGGGACTGTAACTGACAGGACGTCAGAACTGAACGTCCGAGCAGGCGTAGAAGGCGTTCGCGGTGTCCGCGATCGTCCACACCGCGAGGATCAGGTGCTTGCCGGTCTTGCCCGCCGGGAGGGTCCCGGAGTGCGAGAGCGTCGACGGCGGCTGCTGGCTGTTGTACGGGACGGTGAGGAACGGCTGGGGGTCGAGCTGGGCCCGGGTGAGCTTGCTGTTCGGGTTCCAGCCGTTCCTGGTGATGTAGTAGCGGAAGTCCGTGGTGCGGTGGCGGGCGGTGAACTGCCAGCGGAAGGTGTAGCTCTGGCCCGCCGTGACCCTCGTCGCCGGCCAGGCGCCGCCGCGCGGGTCGTCCAGCTGCGCGAAGCGGGAGTTCCCGCCGGCGCAGATGGTGCCGTCGGCGGGGCCGGCGGCCGGGAAGCCCTTGGGGCCCTCGACCGACTGCGGCTCCCACTGGATGGAGCCGCAGTTGGTCACCGTGCCGTTGGCGCAGAGCTTCTGGCGGCTGATCGGGGAGTCGGTGTAGCCGTGGCTGCTCGCGGTACCGGTCGCGAAGAGCGAGGCGGCCGTGACGCCCAGCGCCACGGCGGCCAGCCCTGTCTTTTTGCGCATGCTGTCGCTCCAGGGAGAACGTGGGGGAGTTCTGTGGTGCCCATGGGGCCCCGTAGGCCTCGGGGTCCCGTGGGCCGTGCTGCACGCGTGCGGGTTGTTCCTGTCGGACGATTCAGGTCTAGACCAAGTATCAAGGTAGGGACGGAAGTTGAACATGTCCATACCAACGGCGAGGGCGGCCGGGGAGACCCGACCGCCCTCGCCGCACCGACCCCGACCGGCCGGTCAGGCACCCTCCCCCGGGCCGCCGCGGCCCGTGTAGAACGCCACCGTCAGGTCCTTCACCAGCGCCTTCCGGTCGTAGTCGTCCAGCTCGACCAGACCACGACTGGTCAACCGGTGGACCACGTCGTCCACCGCGTCCACCACCGACGTCAGCACGCTGTCCCGGTGCTTCGCGTCGATCGCCGCGATCCGGCGGCGGCGCATCGCCTCCGCGACCTCGGGGGCGTACTCGATCCTCGTCGGCTGCGCCGAGAACACGTCAAGCCCGACCGGCGCGCACTCCGCCGACAGCATCCGGGTCAGCGCCTCGCCGACCGCCTCCGCGTCCCGGAGCGTCGGCGCGTCCTCGTGGAACGCGTCGGCCGGCAGCTGCGACAGCACCCGGGCCATCGCCGCCTCCACCTGCTCGCGCAGGTAGTCCTCGTGACCGTCGACCCCGAGCGCCGCGCGGACGGTGTCCCTGACCCGCCACACCACGAGGACCGTCACGTCCAGCGCGGTGCCCTTCGCGTCCACCGCCGGCAGCGGCTCGCTGCGCCAGTGGCGCAGCCGGACGTCCACCCGGCGGCGCAGCAGCAGCGGGCTCGCCCACACCAGTCCGGTCCGGCGGACGGTGCCGCGGTACTCGCCGAACAGCGTCAGCACCCACGCGTACCCGACCCGGCCCCGGCCGAGCCCGCCCACCGCGAACAGCAGCACCAGCACGCCGAGCGCCAGCAGCGCCCACTGGGCGAGGTGGATGCCGTGGTACGGGCGCGGGGGCAGGCCCAGCATGCGCGCGGCCCCGGCGGGCACGGCGCCCGCCCACCACACGACGGCCGCGCACCCCACGAGCGCGAGCAGCCCGCCCGCGATGCCGACCCAGCCCGGCAGCACCGCCGCCGGCCGCTCCACCAGCGCCGGATCGGCCGTCGGCGCGGGGCGCGCGGGGCCGGGGCGGGCGTGCTTGGTCGCGGGCCTCGGGATGACGGTCCTCTTCGCCTTCGGCGAGGCGGGCGGCGCCATGGCGACGGTGTCGGGCCCACCGTCGTCGCCGACGGCCCCACCGGGGCCGGCGCCCTCGCCGTTGCCGTTGCCGTTGCCGTCGCGGAAGAGGAGATGGACAGGAATCGACCCCGTGGTCTCCGCCCCGATGAGGTTCTTCCGCCGCGGCAACCGCCCCACGCCCGCGACCGGCACCGCGACCGACGCGACCCGCATCCCGGTGATCCGCCCGAAGTCGAGCAACTCCCGCTCCTCCTTGAACACACCGACCCCCGTACCGGCGGCTGCGGCCCCCGCCGGGCCACGGGCCGCGGCCGCCGCGGCGGCCGCGGCGGCCGCACGCGCGGGCACCGAACCCGGCCCGGTCGGAGCCTGCGTGCGGGCCGAAGACGATACGGGCCCCTCAGGCCCTGGGGTCGGACTCGGCGGAACGCCGGTTGTGCCCGGCGACTCCGTGCGGGCCGGGCCCGCCGGGGCACCGGCCGCGCTCGGCGCGGGCGGGGTCTGGCCGGACGGAACGGCGGCCTTCGGGCCCGCTGCGGCAGGAGCCCCCGCCGGCGCCTGGCCCGGCGGGACGCCGGGGGTGGCGGGCGGACCGGCCGGCGGGCGAGGGCCCTGCGCCGGGTCCGGGCCGGCCGGGGCCTCCGTGCGGGCCGCGCCCGCCGGGGCACCGGACGCGCCCGGCGCGGGCCCCATGCCTGTACGCGCCGGAGTCGCGTGCGAGGGAACGCCGGAGGCGGCGGGCGCCGCGTGCGGACCGGCCGGGGTGCGGACGCCCGGCGCCGGGACCGGCGCGGCCGGGGCCTCCGCGCCGGGCGCGGGCGGCGCGGGACGCGCACCGGCAGGCGTCGGGGGCGGGGCCTGGCCCGGCGGGACGGCGGCCGTACGTGCCACCGCACCCGCCTCGTGGGCGGCGGACGTCGGGGCGGGCCCTGCGGCCGCAGGCACCGGGGCCTGGTCCGGCAGGACACCGGAGGCGGCGGGCGCCGCGTGCGGACCGGCCGGCGTGCGGACGCCCGGCGCCGGGACCGGCGCGGCCGGGGCCTCCGCGCCGGGCGCGGGCGGCGCGGGACGCGCACCGGCAGGCGTCGGGGGCGGGGTCCGGCCCGGCGGGACGGCGGCCGCCTCCTGGGCGGCCATCTCCTGGGCGGCGGACGGCGGCGCCGGGGCGTCGGGCGCGGTCGCGGTCGCGGCCGGGGCGGCGGAGGCGGACGGTGCCGGTTCGGGGTCGTCGGAGGCGCGGACGGTGGAGGTCGGGGGCGGGTCGGCCGGGGTTTCCGGCCGGGGCGGGCCCTCCGGGGTGCCCGGGGCACCCGGGGCGGCCGGCTCGGGGGGCTCGGGGGTGGGAGGGCGGCGGGGGAGGGTGCCGTCGGTGAGGCGGCGGGCCGTGCGGGCGGCGTCTCGGGAGGCCGCCGCGCCGGAGTCGTTGGGGGGTGCTGCCGTCATTCGGGGTCCACCTCATGCTCTCGGGGTCATCGGAACAAACGCCGCCAGGTCTCCGGGCCCGGGTAGCCGTCGGCCGCTGCGCCGCGCCAGCCCTGTGCCCGCTGGAACGCCTCGACGTTGCGGCGGTCCGCCTCCGTCCAGCGCGGACCGGGTCCCGACAGGTAGTGCTTGCCGAAGCCCCGCTTCACCAGTTGTTTGCCCAGCTTCTCCACATATGCGTTGGATTGGCCCAGACGGAAGGAGCCACGCCCGGGGAACCCGTTCGCATCTGTGCTCGGGCCGCTCGAACCACTCGAACCGCCGATGTCCTTGCCCTGCCCCGAGACGAGCAGCATCCAGGTGTGCGGGCCCGGCAGCCCGTCCGCCTCCGCGCCCTTCCAGCCCTGGGCGCGCTGGAACGCCTGGGTCGCCCTGCGGTCGGCCTCGCTCCACCTCGGACCGGGGCCCGTCACGTAGAAGCGCCTGGCGCCGCGCTGGACCAGCATCCGGCCGAGCCGCGTGACGTGCGCGTTGTTCGCGCCGGGACCGAACTTCGCGCCGCCGGGGTACGCCGCCGTGCCCGTCGGCGGGGTCGTCGCGCCGCTGCCCGCGCCGCTGCCGCCGCCGGCCAGGCCCTTGTAGCGGTACGCCACGTACCGGGAGGAGTTCTCCCAGTACGCCATCGGCGTGGCCTGCTTCCGCGTGCGCGGCTTGGTCTGCTCGTACGCGACGTACGCCGTGTGGGTGTAGTCCGTCCAGCCGCCGAAGATCGTCACGTGCGAGCCGCGCGTCGGGTTGGCCGGGTTGTGGAAGAGCAGGATGTCGCCGGGCTGGAGCTCGGTCCGGTCGATGCGGACGGCGAAGCGGTCGAGGCTGCCGGTCCACTCGTTGCTGCGCAGGTTCCAGGCCATGGAGATGTAGCCGGAGCAGTCCTGGCGGTACCCGTCCGACCAGTACTTCTCCATCGAGTACGGCACCTGAACCGCGACCCACGTCTTGGCCCGGTTGATGATCTCCGTCCGGGTCGTCTTCCGCAGCGTCTCCGCCGAGATCTGACTGGTCGTCGGGACGGCGCCGGGGGTCGGCACCCCGTCGGCCTGCGCGGCCGGCGGGCCGTGCAGCGGGGCGCGGCCGCCCTGCGGGGTGTCGGTGCCCCGGGCGGCGCCCGCCGCGCCCGCCGCGTCGGCCGGGGCCGCGGGGGCGAGGGCGGTGGCGATGCCGGTCGCCCCTCCCCCGCCGAGGACCGCGCCCGCCGCCGTCACCAGGACCAGGGCCCGGCGGGCGCCGTGGGCCGCCGGGTGGCCGCCCGCGCGGACCGGCAGTCCCAGGGCGAGGTCGCGGCGGTGCCGGGCGCAGCCCGGGCAGCCACAGTCGGGCGCGGGTTCGAATTCCTCGAAGACCGGCACGCTGCTCATGTGATCCCCTCCACACTCGTCAAGATCCCTTTGGGCCTCGTTTCGGGCGCCAGTTTCTCAACTGTCTGGACAAATCGCATTTTGACGGATCAACGGCCTGATACGACCATCCGACAGGCCGGAGCGCGGTCACTCTTGGTTCGGAGCACCCCTGGAGGTCGGGTAGAGTTATCTCTGTCAGCAGGCGCCGCTAGCTCAGTTGGTTAGAGCAGCTGACTCTTAATCAGCGGGTCCGGGGTTCGAGTCCCTGGCGGCGCACCGACAGAGAAAGCCCCTCGCGAAAGCGAGGGGCTTTCTTGTTGCCGCGGGTCAACTACCGTGCGTTGCGGGCCAGTTCCAGGGCGTACGAGTCGAACCACTCCCCCGCCCTCGGGCCGCCCCGGCACTCCCTGTCCGACTCCCCCGGCCGCTTGATCCAGAGGAAGGCGCGGACCAGCGGGTCGCCCGTCCGCAGCGTCGGCGGCTCGCCGAGGGCGCGGCCCGGCGGGTTGCACCAGTTCTCCGCCGGGTCGCCCGCCGTGTAGGGGCCGTTTCCGTTCCGGCTGGTGTCGACGACGAAGGGCTTGCCGCCGACCAGGGCGGAGAGCTTGCGGCCGTACGCCACGCTCTCCTCGGTCGTGCGGAAGTTCGAGACGTTCACGGCGAAGCCGTCGGCGGCGGCGATGCCGGCCCGCCGGAGCGGTTCGGCCAGCTCCTCCGGGGCGGCCCAGCCGGCGTTGCCCGCGTCCAGGTGGACGGTGGTCAGCGGCTGCCGCCGGAGGCGCTCGACGGCGGCCTTGAGCAGGGCGTAGCGCTCCGCGTGGTGCTGGGCGGGGGCGCAGCCGTCGACCATGTGCATCACCGCGTCCGGCTCCAGGACCACCGTCGCACGCCGGGGGCCGATGCCCCGGGCGACGGCGTCCACCCAGGCGAGGTACGCCTTCCGGTCGGGCGCGCCGCCGGCCGAGTGGAGGCCGCAGTCGCGGTGCGGGATGTCGTAGAGGACGAGCAGCGAGGCCTGGCCGGCCTTCGTCGCGGCCTCGGTGAGGGCGCGGGTCTCCGCCTCGGGGCGGTCGGTGCCGATCCACTCCGCGACGGGGCGGGTCGCGATCCGGCTCAGCAGCGCGGCCTCGGCGGTGCGGCCGGCCGCGCGGTGGGCGGCGACGGCGCGGGCCGCCTTGCCGTCGGGGTTCACCCAGTAGGGCGCCTCTGGTGCCGGGGGCGGGGTGGGGGCGGCGGCCGTTACGGCGAGGAGGGCGAGGGTGGTGGCGGCGGCGGCTCGGGGTGCGGGCATGCGGGCCTCGGGCGCGGTCGGGGTGACGGAGCGGTGCCCATCGTGGCACGGCACCCCGCCGCCCCCCACGAGGCGCGGCCACCCCGCCACGGACATCCCCCCACCGCACCTCCCCCGCAGCCGGACGCACCCGGCACCCCGTGATGGCCCGGGCCCGCGCCCCGGCGCCTCCGTGCTTGGCGCGGACCCGTGCCCGACGCCCCCGGTCCGGGCCCGCGCCCGACGTCCCTGATCCGGGCTCGCACCCCGGCGCCCCCGTGCTGGCGCGGGCTCACGCCCGGCGTCCCTGGTCCGGGCCCGCGCCCAGCGTCCTGAGCCCGGGCCCAGCGTCCCTGACCCGGGCCCGCGCCCCGGCGCCCCCGTGCTGGCGGCCCGCGCCCGGCGTCCCTGTGGGCATACGTCCCGCAAGGGCGGGACGGGTGGGCACAGGGACGGCGCCCCCTGCCGCGCCTCGGCTTCCTGTGCCTGGACCCGCACCACGATGTACGGCTCCGTACCGGTGCGGGTTCAGGCGCATGTGCGGAGGCACCCGCAGAGGGTGCCGTTCCGTTGTGCCCACCCGTTCCGCCCCTTGCGGAACGCCTGCCCACAACAGAGCGACGGGGGGGAACCGCGGTGGCTGGTTAGGTCGTTGCTGTCAGGTAGGCCGAGACGACGACGTTTGCCGTGTAGAGGCCGGCCTTGGGGTCGAAGGTGCCGCCGCAGGTGATGAGGCGGAGTTCGGAGCGGGTGGGGTCGTGGGGGCCGTAGACCTTGCCGGGGTCGAAGGCGTCGCGGGGGACGACGGAGACGTCGTCGACGGTGAAGACCGCGACGGATCCGTCCGTCCGGGTGACGCGGACGGTCTCGCCGGGGCGGGTCGCGCTGAGGCCGTAGAAGACGGCGGGCCGGGTCTCGGTGTCGACGTGGCCGACGAGGAGCGCGGGGCCCGCCGCGCCGGGCGCGGTGCCGAGCCCGTACCAGCCGACGGTCTGCGGCAGCGAGTACGGCGGCGGGTCGACCGCCCCGGTGGCGTCGAGGCCCCGGGGGACGACGGGCGCGTCGATGCCGAGGGCGGGGATCTCGACCCGGCGGGGCGGGGCGGAGTCCGGTATCGGCGGGCGGGACGGCGGCAGGTCCACGCCCAGCGGACGGCCGACCGCCGCGATGTCGCCGTGCGTGGGGGCCGAGCTGCCGCCGGGGCCCCGGGCCGTGTCGTGGCCCCAGAGCCAGAGGCCGAGGAGCAGGACCGCCCAGGCCACGCCGGTGACCGGGCGGCTCGACGCGGCCACGCCTATTCCGTACGCCGGCGGCGGGAGCTGCGGAAGGCGACCGCGACGGCAGCGACGGCGGCCATGCCGAGGCCGAGCAGGGTGTACGGGGTGCCGAGGCCGTCCCCGCTCGCCGTCTGGGCGACGCCGGGCGCGGCGGGGGCCGCGAAGGCCGCGGTGCCGCCGCCGCCCGCGCGGACCGGGGCGACCGGGGTGACCGGGGCCGGGCGGTGGGTCGGCTGCTCGTGGTCGCGGCGGACGGTGAGGGTGCCGATGTCCGGGTGGTCGTGGCCGTCGCAGGTGATGGTGACCTTGTAGGTGCCGTCCTGAAGGCCCGTCCTGACGGTGGCGCCGCCGAAGATCGCGTAGGGGCCGCCGTCGCGGCCGGTGAGCTCGGCGTCCGCGACGAACGCCGGGGACTTGGCGGCGCCGGTGGTGCCCTCGCACCCCTGGGCGCGGACGTCGACGTCGGCTCCGGGCGCGGCGGTGGACGGGGTGACGGTGACGTGGACGCCGTCGTGGGCGAGGGCGGTGGCGGCGCCGGGAGCGAGCACCAGAGCCAGTGCCGCCCCTGCGGCACGGAGAGCGAGGGGACCTGAACGCATTGTGACCTCCTGGTACTGGCAGGGTCACCCGTTCTGGCGGGTTTCGCATCCGCAGGGGCGGCGGACCGGGCGCGCTACACGCGGTCGACGAGGTCCGCGATCGACTTCACGATCTTGGAGGGGCGGTAGGGGAAGCGGTCGATCTCGGCCTCGGAGGTCAGGCCGGTGAGGACGAGGAAGGTCTGCATGCCCGCTTCCAGGCCCGCCAGGATGTCGGTGTCCATCCGGTCGCCGATCATGGCGCTGGACTCGGAGTGGGCGCCGATGGCGTTGAGCCCGGTGCGCATCATCAGCGGGTTGGGCTTGCCGGCGAAGTACGGCTCCTTGCCGGTGGCCTTGGTGATGAGGGCGGCGACGGAGCCGGTGGCGGGGAGCGGGCCCTCCAGGGAGGGGCCGGTCTCGTCGGGGTTGGTGCAGATGAAGCGGGCGCCGTTGTTGATGAGCCGGACGGCCTTGGTCATGGCCTCGAAGGAGTACGTGCGGGTCTCGCCGAGGACCACGTAGTCGGGGTCGTGGTCGGTGAGGACGTAACCGATGTCGTGGAGGGCGGTGGTGAGGCCGGCCTCGCCGATGACGTACGCGGTGCCGCCGGGGCGCTGGTCGTCGAGGAACTTCGCGGTGGCGAGCGCGGAGGTCCAGATGTTCTCGACGGGGACCTCCAGGCCCATCCGGGCGAGGCGGGCGTGCAGGTCGCGGGCGGTGTAGATCGAGTTGTTGGTGAGGACCAGGAACGGCTTCCCGGTCTCCCGCAGCTTCCTGATGAACGCGTCGGCGCCGGGGATCGGGACACCCTCGTGGATGAGGACGCCGTCCATGTCGGTGAGCCAGGATTCGATCGGCTTGCGCTCTGCCATGGGTGCGGGACTCCTGCCGTACAAGTCGTGCGTGTGCTGGGGGCGACGCGACTGCGCTGTGGCGACGCCCCCAGCGTAGGTCAGGAAGTCGTGACGGCGACCCCGTCGATCGTCCCGTACCAGTCGTCGGAGCCGGCGCAGCGCTCGACGAGGGTGGGGGTGCCGCCGTGGAGCGCTCTCCTGGACGGGCTTGCCGTCGAGGCCCCGGGGCGGCCGGGGACGATGCCGAGCTGGCGGAAGACGGTGGCGGCGAGCACGGTGCGGCGGGGGACGCACGCCAACGCCCCTGATTCCTCAGGGGCGTTGGCCGAGGGGCCGTGCGGTGGACTCTCAGCTGCCGGTCGCGGACTTCCACGCGTCGACGCAGGAGGAGAGGTTCTCGTCGATGTCGGCCCAGTCGGGCTCGAAGATCTCGACGCCCTCGATCAGCTTCGCCAGCTCGATGGCGTCGGCGTCGGTGGCGTTGGCGTCGGTGGCCTTGACGTCCTTGCGGGCGGGGAAGCCGCCGCCGACGGCGCTGACCTCGCGCTGGGCGCCCTCGCTCAGCATGAAGTCGAGGAGCTTCCTGCCGTTCTCGGTGTGCGGGGCCTTGTCGACGAGGCCGGCGGTGTAGGGCAGGGCGAAGGTGGTGGGCTTGCCGCCCTCCTTGGCGGGGAACCGGATGGCGAGGTTCGGCATGGACTTGGCCTGGGCGAAGTTCATCTGCACGTCGCCGGTGGCCGACGAGGAGTTCGCCCTTGTCGACCTTGGGGGCGAGCTTGGAGGGTGACCTGCGGGTTCGAGGGCGCGTCGGCGGCTTTCGGCGGCGTGTCGGCAGCTGTCAGCGGCCTCTGAGGCGGCGTCCGGCGCGGACGAGGAGGGCGCCGGCGAGGGCGAGGGCCGCCGCCCAGGGGGCGAGGGGGACGACCTCTTCCCGGCCCGTGCGGGCGAGTTCGGGACGGGAGGGGGAGAGGGAGGGGGAGGTGGGGGCGGCCGGGTCGGCGACGGACGGCGGGGGGAGGGGGGAACGGTCGGGTACGGGGGTGGGGGCGGCGGACGCAGAGGGCGAGGGCTCGGCGGGGGCGGGCGGGCCGATCGTGAGGCGGTAGTCGTCGGAGCGTCCGACCCAGTCGCCGTCGGCGCCCCGGCGCTGGACGAGCGCGGCGTTGACGACGACCTCGTCGGGCACGGCGTCCGCGCGGAAGGCGAGCCGGACGGGAACGGTGACGGTACGGCGGGCGGGCACGGCGAAGCCGTCGAAGTCGCGGGAGGCGGCGGGGGTCCGGGTCCCGTCGGTACCGTCGGTACCGACGGTCTCATCGGTCTCGTCGGTCCCGTCGGTCCCTTCGGCCCCGTCGGCTCCGGTGAACGCGCCGACGCTCTCCGCCTCCTCGGTCGCCTCGAAGGCGACGGGCCGCCAGCGGGCGCCCTCCGCGTCGTAGAACTCCAGCCGGATCTGCTCGGGTCGCAGCACCCGCTTCTCGTCGGCGAGGACGAGCACCGGATGGACCTGCGTGCAGGCCCGCCCGGTGGTGTTGCGCACCTCCAGTTCCCAGCTCCGGAAGGCCCCGCCGGCGGGGTAGTCGGCGGAGCCGTCGTCCTGGATCCGGGTTTCGAGCGGGAAGCCGGAGTCGGAGTCGGCGCCGCAGACGGGCGGCGGAGCGGGGGCCGCAGAGGCGGCGGAAGCGGCGGAGGCGGAGGCGGGGAGCAGGGTGCCCGTCAGCGCGGCGGCCGCGGCGGCAAGAGCACGGGCACGGGCACGGGCGCTGCGCAGGGGCCGGGGGGCGGATGCCATGGGCGGTTGCCTTTGCTGCTCGCGGACGTACGTCTCGCCCGCGACGCTGCCACAGGGCGGCCCCGGAACCCCTCGGCGACACCGCCCGACCGGCCGGATCCGCCCGATCAGCGCATAGTCCGCTCTTCCGACGAATACGCCGGCAGGGTCAGGCCGAAGACCGGGGCGAGGACCAGCTGGGCGGCGCCGCGGGCCACGGCGTGCGGGGTGGCCGTCACCTCGACCGGGGTCGGGAGGCGCCGGTCGGCGAGGACGGCGGCGACCCCGTCCGCGAAGACCTCCGGCGCCCCCAGCACCACCCGGCCGCCGAGCAGGACCCGGTCGATGTCGAGGAGCCGGACCAGGTTGGCCGCGCCGGCGCCGAGGATCCGCGCGGCCTCGGGCAGCTCACCCCGCGCCACCGCCGCGAGGCACAGCACCTCCAGGCAGCCGCGGGCCCCGCAGTCGCAGCGGGGCCCGTCGAGCTGCACGGTCTGGTGCCCGAGCTCCCCCGCCCCGGTCCGCTCCCCCCGCAGCGGCACCCCGCCGACGACGAGCCCGGCACCGAGCCCCGTACCGAGATGGACGTACGCGAACGAGCGCGGCGCGCCGGGCCGGACGGCGAGGTCGAGTGCAGCGGCGTTCGTGTCCTTGTCGAGGACGACCGGCACACCGAGCCGACCCTCCACGGCCTCCCGCACCGGAAACCCGTCCCACACCGCCGCCCCGGTGACCCGCCCCGCCACCCCCTCCCGATGCCCCAGCGGCCCGGGCATCGCCACCCCGGCGCCGAGCACCCGGAGGCCCGGGTCCGCCATGAGGGCCCGCACGGCGTCCACCAGCGCCTCCAGGACCTGGGGCGGGCCGTCGGACAGGGTCACGGGGTGGTGGCGGACGGCGAGCGGGGTGCCGGTGAGGTCCGTGAGGGCGACGGTGAGTTCGTCGCGGTCGAGGTGGACGCCGATCGCGTGCGCGGCCTCCGGGGCCAGCCGCAGGACCGTACGGGGCTTGCCGCCGGTCGAGGCGCGGCGGCCGGCCTCCGCCGCCATCCCCTCCGCGCGCAGCCGGGCGGTGATCTTGCTGACGGCCTGCGGGGTGAGGCCGGTCCTGGCGGCCAGTTCGAGGCGGCTGATGCCCTCCTCGCCCGCCGTGCGCAGCAGGTCCAGGACGAGCGCCGCGTTGTGGCCGCGCAGCGCCGTCAGGTTGGCGCCGCCGCCGGGGTCTCTCCTCATCACCGTCACCGGCCCATTGTCCCCGCCTGTTTGCACTTCGGCAACAGTGTTGCTTAAGTGGCGCCCATGACGACCACCCCGCTCCCCCTCCGCGTCGGCCTCATCGGCTACGGCCTCGCGGGCTCCGTCTTCCACGCCCCGCTCATCGCCGCCACCCCCGGCCTGGCCCTCGCCGCCGTCACCACCGGCGACCCCGGGCGCGCCGACGAGGCGCGGGCCGCCCACCCCGGTGTCCGGGTGCTCGCCCGGCCGGAGGAGCTCTGGGCGGACGGGGCCCCCGACCTCGACCTGGTCGTGGTCGCCTCCCCCAACAAGACCCACGTCCCGCTCGCCGAGGCCGCCCTGGAGGCCGGGCTGCCCGTCGTGGTCGACAAGCCGCTCGCCCCGACCGCCGCCGAGGCCCGCGCCCTCGCGGCGCTCGCCGAGGAGCGGGGCCTGCTGCTCTCCGTCTTCCAGAACCGGCGCTGGGACAGCGACTTCCTCACCCTCCGCCGCCTCCTGGACGAGGGCGAGCTCGGCGAGGTCCAGCGCTTCGAGTCCCGCTTCGAGCGGTGGCGGCCGCGCCTGAAGGGCGGCTGGCGCGAGTCCGGCGCCCCCGAGGAGTTCGGCGGCCTGCTCTACGACCTCGGCAGCCACGTCGTCGACCAGGCCCTGGTCCTCTTCGGCCCGGCCGTCACCGTGTACGCCGAGTCCGACGTGCGCCGCCCGGACGCCGAGGCCGACGACGACACCTTCCTCGCGATCACCCACGCGAACGGCGTCCGCTCCCACCTGTACGTGAGCGCCACCGCCGCCCAGCTCGGCCCCCGCTTCCGGGTGCTCGGGCAGCGCGCCGGCTTCGTGACGTACGGCCTCGACCCGCAGGAGGCGGCGCTGCGCGAGGGGCTGCGGCCCGGCCCCGGCACCGCCTGGGGCATGGAGCCCGAGCCGCTGTGGGGCCGGATCGGCTCCGGGGAGTCCCCGCTGACCGGCGGCGGTACGCCGGTCGAGTCGGTGCCGGGGGACTACCCGGCGTACTACGCGGCCGTCGCCGCCGCCGTACGCGGCACCGGGCCGAACCCGGTCACCGCGTACGAGGCCGCCGCCGCCCTGGACGTCCTGGAGGCGGCACGGCGGTCGGCCCGCGAGGGCGTCACCGTCAGGCTGCGCCGCTCGACCGACGGCGCCGGCGGCTGACGGCGACGAGCACGCCGCCGCCGAGGGCGAGGCCGGCCGCCGTCACACCCATGACGATCTTCCCGGTGCCGGCCCCGGTCTCGGGGAGCTCACCGCCACCGTGGGGGGCGGGGTGGGGGCCGGGGCCGTGGTGGCCGCCGGTGGCGTCACCGTAACCGCCGTCGGACCCGCTGGTGCCGGACCCGCCTGTGTCATCGCCGTAGCCACCGTCGGACCCGCCGGTGTCGTCGCCGTAACCGCCGTCGGACCCGCCGCCGTCCGTGCCCCCGTCGGTCGTACCGCCGTCCGTCATGCCGCCGTCGGCGGAGTCGGTCGGACTGGGCGTGGGCTCGGTGGGCGTGGGCTCGGTGGGGGTCGGCTCGGTGGGGGTGGGGGTGGTCTCGGTCGGGGTCGGATCCGTCGGGGTGGGCTCCGTCGGAGTGGGAGTGGTCTCGGTCGGAGTCGGATCCGTGGGAGTCGGGTCCGTGGGCGTGGGCTCGGTCGGCGTGGGCTCGGTCGGGGTCGGGGTGGTGTCCGTGGGGGTCGGCGTCGTGGGGGTCGGCGTCGTGGGGGTGGGACCGTTCGTGTCGCAGTCCGGCAGGTCGCCGTTGAACGGGTAGTTGTGGATCTCCTGGCCGCCTCCCCCGCCCGGCTCGGACGCGTGCGTCAGGTTGCCGGTCGTGAAGAACCGGCCGTTCATGCCCGGCATGGTGATGGTCGCGGTGCTCGCCTGGTTGCCGACGAGGACGCTGCCCGCGAACTGCGCGGTGCCCTCGAACTTCACCCGGCTCGCGTCGGGGAAGTTCCACAGCAGCCGGTCGCGGAGCCCGGGCAGGCCGTTGATGTAGGTGTCGATGGTGCGGTCGTCGCCGAGGACGTTGACGAGGACCGTCGCGTCCGCGGGGATGTTCGCGAAGACGATGCCCTGCTGGCCCCCGTTCGCCGTCTCCAGGTCGAAGTCGACGTTGAAGACCTGGAGCGCGGAGGTGCCGTCGCCGGTGAAGACGGTCTCGGAGCCGTTGTTGACGGCCGTTCCGGTGGCGGTGCGGGAGGCCCCGTCGACGTACGCGTAGCACTGGCTGGCGTCGGTCAGCTGGTCGCGCAGCGCGAGGTACGGGGTGACGGCGGCGGCGTCCTTGACGGGCGTCGGGTTCACGGTGCCGGTGACGGTGCCCGCGTACAGCGTCTCGCCGCTGATCGCGCCCTCCTCGGTGAGGAGGCGCTGGCCGGTGGCGACGGTGATGTTCCCGCCGACGTTGAGGAAGGGTTCGTCGTCGTCGGGCACGACGCGCGAGCCGCCGCCGGCGATGCCGACGTTGTAGACCTGGGAGACGTCGGCGCGCTTGGACTGGTCGACGTTTCCGAGGACGACGACCTTGCCCTCGGCCTCGGCGGCGGCCTCCCGGACGAGGAAGTCGCCGCCGACGTAGATGTTGATGGCGTTGTCGCGCCACATGACGTCGTCGTTGTTGATGTCGGGGTACGTGGGCGGGCAGTTGCCCGGCTTGCAGGGGCCGAGGCCGCCGGGCAGCGGATCGGCGACGCCGGTGACGGCGAGCCCGCCGACGAGGGCGCCGGCGGCGAGGACCGCCGTCGCGGCGGAGAGGACGAGACGGGCTCTGCGGCGAGGGACGCGGTCGGTCTTCACGGGTTCCATACGCCGCAATATGCATAAAAAGGTACGAAAATGGCGGCATCCCACGCGGGATGCCGCCAGATTCGCCGAGCTCGCGGCCCGATGGCGCCTCGGAGACGACGACGGCCCGACGGCCCGTCAGGCGCCGTAGCCCGTCAGGCGCCGCAGTCCGTCAGGCGCCGCAGTCCGTCAGGCGCTCTTCAGCTCCTGCCGCTGGCGGCCGAGGCCCTCGATCTCCAGCTCGACGACGTCGCCGGGGCGGAGGTACGGCTTGGGCTCCGGCTGCCCCATGGCGACGCCGGCGGGCGTACCGGTGTTGATGATGTCGCCCGGATAGAGGGTCATGAACCGGCTCACGTACCGGACGACCTCGGCGACCGGGAAGATCTGGTCCGAGGTGTGGCCGTCCTGCTTCAGCTCGCCGTTCACCCAGAGGCGCAGGGTGAGGTCCTGCGGGTCGGGCACCTCGTCGGCGGTCACCAGCCAGGGCCCGAGCGGGTTGAAGGTCTCGCAGTTCTTGCCCTTGTCCCAGGTGCCGCCGCGCTCGATCTGGAACTCGCGCTCGGAGACGTCGTGCGCGAGCGCGTACCCGGCGACGTGCGCCAGGGCCTCCTCGTCGGTCTCCAGGTAGCGGGCGGTCCGGCCGATGACGATCGCCAGCTCGACCTCCCAGTCGGTCTTCACCGAGCCGCGCGGCACGAGCACGGTGTCGTCCGGGCCGACGACGGTGTCGGCGGCCTTGAGGAAGACGACCGGCTCGGCCGGGGTGGCCTGGCCGGTCTCCGCGGCGTGGCCGTGGTAGTTCAGCCCGATGCACACGACCTTGCCGATCCGGCCGACCGGCGGGCCGACGCGCAGCCCGGTGGCGTCACCGGAGCCGCCGAACGCGGGCAGCACGCCGGCCTCGGCGGCGGCGCGGATCCGGTCGAGCGTGGCGGTGTCGGAGAGCAGACCGCCGTCGACGTCGTCGGTGAAGGAGGACAGGTCCCGGAGGGTCCCGTCCCCGTCGAGGAGGGCGGGACGCTCGGCGCCCGGCGGGCCGACTCGCAGCAGCTTCATGGTCTTCTCCCTGTGGTCGAGGTGGGCCCGGGGAGGCCCTTCGGTGCCCCGGCCGATGGAGTGCGGCCATCGGAGGATCGTCCGATCCTCCAAGACTCCCGTTCAGCCCGCAAGACCCCGTTCAGCCTGCGGACCCTTACGCATGAGTAGCGCTCGCTCGACGACGGCCCAGGTGGTGCTGGTGACGAGGTAGAGCGCGACGGCGAGCGGCACGACGGCGACGGTCACGACGGTCCCGAAGGAGAGCAGGGGCAGGATCCGCCCGACGGCCGCGGCGGGCCCTCCCGACGGGGTCTGGGCGGGGGTGTGTCCCGTCTCCCGGCGGGTCCTGAGGTACTGGTACGCGGCGACGGCGAGGGCCACCGCGAAGAGGGCGAGGTAGACGAGCCCGGCGGGCCCGAAGGGTCCGCCGTCGCCGAGGGCCCCGGTCCAGCGGCCGTCGAGGGGCGCGGCGAACAGCCCGTGACCGCCCATCCGGTCGCCGGAGGAGAAGAGCGCGTACAGGAGGAGGAACGCGGGCACCTGCAGCAGGCTCGGCAGGATCCCCGCGAACGGCGAGACCTTCTCCTCGGCGTGCAGGTCCAGGATCGCCCGCTGGAGCCGCTCCGGCCGGCGCTTGTGCTTCTCCTGGAGCGCGGCGATCCGGGGCGCGAGCCGCACCCGGGCCTGCTGCCCCCGCACGGCGGCGCGGGAGAGCGGATGGACGGCGAGCCGGACGAGCACGGTGAAGAGGACGACGGCGAGGGCGGTCGAGGCGTCGGCGGCGAGCGGCTGGAGCAGGGCGGCGAGCCGGTCGACGAGCGCGGAGAAGGCGTCGAGGAGCGGGGACGGGAAGAAGGACAAGGGAACCCTCCGGGGTTCGTCGTGCCGGGGTGGAGTGGTGCGTGCGTCTCGGCATGACGGACCGCGCGAAGGCGTCTCGCGGGGATGCGGGTACGTGGGTACGTGGGTACGTCCGTACGCGTACGGGTACGGCGGCTTACGGGCACGGCGTACAGGTACGGCGTACAGGCACGGCGGCCGTACGGCCATGGCGTACGGGTACGGCGGCCGTACGGGTGCGGGAGCGCCTACGCGGTCGTCGGGAGGGAACGCCCCGGCGCCCGGGGTCGGCGGCGACCGGCCGCGTCGGGGTCGCGCTGCGGGAGGAAGGCCGTGCGGCGGGCCCGGTCGCGCAGCGCGGTGCGTATCCGCGTGGGCGGCACGGCCGGAGCCGTACGGACTCCGAGGAAGCCGCAGGCGACGGCGGAGATGGCGAGGACGACGGCGGAGCCGACGGAGCCGTCCGCGAGGACGAGCCCCGCGAAGGCGATCAGGAGCAGCACCGGAAGCAGAACGAGGGGCGCGACTCGGCGCAGGACCGGACTCCCGCTCATCACACCCCCCGCTCCCCGAACTTCACTGTCCGTCGAGTAGGACGAACGGTCGTACGAGAAGGTTCCCGGCGTCACCGGTGCACCGTCGGCTCCAGCGGCGTGAGCAGCCGGCGGGGCGCGAGGAGCGCCCGGGCGACGGGCTCGGCGGGGTCGGTGCCGCGGCCCGGCACCGGGCCGCGGCAGGCGGGGCACTCGCCGGACGGGCCCAGTTCCGTACCGCAGTCGGCGTGGTGGACGTCGCGCATGGGCAGGCTGCCGGGCTGCCGGGCACCCCGCCCCTCCCCCAGGCGCCGAGGGCCCACAGCGCCCGCCACGCCCGCCGTCACCGCCCTGGCCACCGGCGTCGCGCTCATGAACTACACGGCGCCGATGGCGACGCTCCCGGAGATGGCGGTGGAGTTCGGGACGCCGTCCTCGGCGCAGGCGTGGCTGCTCAACGGCACCCCGCTCGGCCTCTCCGTCCTGCTCCTGGTCGCGGGCGCGCTGGCCGACGCGCACGGCAGGCGGCGGGTGTTCCTGCTCGGGACGCTGGCGCTGGGCGCCTTCGCGGGCTCGACGGTGCTCTTCACGGCGGCGCGGATCGCGCAGGGCGCGGCGAGCACGACGGTCCTCGCGGGCAGCCTGGGCCCGCTGGCCGACGCGTACCCCTCGGGCCGCGACCGGATACGGGCCACGGGCGTCTGGGGCGCGTCGGTGAGCGGCGGGAACGCGCTCGGCCCGCTGCCGGCCGGGGCGCTCCCCCTGGTGGACTGGCGGTCGGCGTACACGGTGCTCGGCGCGGCGGCCCTGGCGACGGCGGCGCTCGGGGCCCGTACCCTCACGGCGATACGCCCCTCCGACGGCGGCCACCACCGCCCGCTACATCGGCTCAGCAACCCTGGCCCTGACCGGCGCCGCCCTCACCGTCGCAGGGTCGCCCAGACGATGAGCCGGTAGCGGGAGGTGAACTCGGGCGTGCAGGTGGTGAGGGTGAGGTAGGAGCCGGCCTCGGAGTACCCGTACGAGGGCTTGACGATCGACCGCGGCACCGGCTGGATGACGCCGGTGTCGCGCGGCGAGGTCACCGGCAGGATCCGGTCGACGAGATAGGTGTACGTCCCCTCCCGCGTCCGCAGCGTGATCTCGTCCCCCTTCCGCAACCGGTTCACGTACCGGAACGGCTCCCCGTGCGTGTTCCGGTGTCCGGCCAACGCCACGTTCCCGACCTCCCCGGGCGCGGCGGTACCCGGGTAGTGCCCCACGTACCCCTTGTCGAGGACCTTGCTCTTGGAGATCCCGGCGGCGACGGGCACGGTCAGTCCGATCCGAGGAATCCGCAGCACGGCGAAGGCGGAACCGGAGGGAGTACGGGAGGACACGGGCGCGGAAGGAGAAACGGACGGAGACCCCACCGCCGAACCCGAAGCCGCCCCGGAAGGCAGAGCAGAAGGAGAAGGAGACGGAGAAAGAGAAGGAGCAGCAGAAGAAGGAAAAGAAGGGGAAGAAGAGGCAGGAGAGGAAGGAGAGATCCCCCACTCCCCCTCCCACTCGCGCTCCAGCACCGACACCTGCTCACCGGCCTCGGCACGGGCCAACTGATTGGTCCACCACAACTGGTGCACCACCAGCAGCAGAATCAGAACCCCGCAGGTGACGACGGCCTCGGCCCCGCCCCACAGCACACGCACGAGCCCCCGGCGCCCGGACCGCCCCTGAACGACGACCGGCACCCGCTCCCGCGCTCCGCCTCCCCAGTCCCGCACGCCGGGCACGATAAGCGCTGCGGCAGCAACTCTCCAGGGCCGTACAGCAGTACGGTGGACGGCATGCGCCCCGACACGCCTGCCGCCCACACCGCCGAAGCCGAGCGTCTGCTGCGCACCGCCGAGCAGTACCCCGGCGACCGTGAACCGCTGCTGCTCCAGGCCGCCGCCCACCTGGAACTCGCGGACGACCGTCCCGGCGCGACGGCCCTCTACGACGACCTCCTGTCCGGCAGCCCGGCGGACCCCCACCTGATCCGCGCCCTGAAGGCGTCGAACCTGTGGGAGTACGGCCACGAGGCCGAAGCGCGAGCCATCATCGAAGGCGTACGCCGCTCACGCCCGACGGAAGCACCCCCCTGGGAGATCGCGGCGGAGACCCTGGAGGCCCACGACGAACTGGAGTCGGCCGAGGAAACCCTCACAGAAGCGGCAACGCTCCTGGCCGCCCATCCCACCCTGGAACTCCCCCACACCACCCACTCCCTCCTCGCCACCCGCCACCGCATCCGCCGCATGCTGGCCCGCCCCCACGACGACTGGGACACCCGCGCGGACCACCTCCACCAGGGCAAGATCCCCCTGGACGAACTCCACGACCCGAAGCGCCTCTGGTCCCTGGGCTCCTCCGACCCCACCGAACTCCAGGCCGAGATCGCCCGCCTCCGCTCCGAACTGGGCACCTACCGCACGGCCCTCTCCCGCCCCTTCCCGGTCGCGATCCTCCACTGGCCGGCCCAGGAACTCACGGAACTCCTCACGGCCTACCCGGAGCTCGAAACGGAGTACCCCACCTACCGGGCCCACCTGACAGACATCGAAGCCTCCCTCCGCGAACTGGCGACGGCCGGCACCCCCAACCTCGGCATCGTCCGAGCCACTGTCCCCTCCTACGAGGCCTTCGCCGCCTCCGAAGCCACCCACCCCTCCCAAGCAGCCCTCCTCCCCCAATACGCCACCACCCTCGCCGCCCGCTCCCGAGCCACCCCCTGGCCCCCACTCCGCACGGAGGCCTGCTGGTGCGGCGCGGAGAAGACGTACGGGGAGTGCCACGGGGCGGACTGAGCCGCGGGGGAACAGCAGCTCGCCAAGGGCTTGTCCGCGACACCTGGTACCCATGGGGGAGGTTGACCAGGGAGGGGAAGCAATGAGCGAGCTGTCGAGTCCCAGCGGACCGGTTTCAGGGCTCTACGAGCAGTTGGTGACCCTGCGACTCGAAGCACAGCTCAAGTCCCTCGCGAATCAGGGATGGCATGCGGTCGACGACGTCGTCGGCGCCGAGTCCGCTCCCCGCGTCCTCGCGAAGCACGTGGCCGACACGGTGCGCCGCATTCTGGAGGGGCTCCCTCCGTCCGAGCACGTCCATGTGGCCAACCACGTGCTCGAATCGATGAACACCATCGAGGGCGCTCGCGAATGGATCGAGCTCGTCGCCGACGGCCCGCGTCAGCTCCTCGCCATCGCCGAGCAGGAGAGCGAAGGCGCCTACCGCATCCGCCCGGTGACTCCCTTGGCGGAGGCCGCGCTCCTCACCAACGCCCCGGATGACCCCAGCCTGGGATTCGAGGTGCGCGCGGAGCTTGCCACGGCTGACCGCGTGGACCTCCTCTGCGCCTTCGTGAAGTGGCACGGCCTGCGGGTCATTGAGGACTCCCTGAAGGCAGCGCATGCCCGTGGCATCCCCATACGCGTCATCACCACGACCTACATCGGGGCCACCGAACGGCAGGCGCTCGACCGCCTCGTCCGGCAGTTCAACGCCGAGGTGAAGGTCAACTACGAGCTCCGCTCGACTCGCCTGCACGCCAAGGCGTGGCTCTTCCGCCGGGACAGCGGCTACGACACCGCGTACGTCGGCAGCTCCAACCTGTCGAAGGCGGCCCTCCTGGACGGGCTGGAGTGGAACGTGCGCCTGTCCTCCATCGCCACCCCCGACGTCATCCGCAAGTTCGAAGCCACCTTCGACGCCTACTGGAGCGATCCGGCCTTCGAGACGTACGACCCCGATCGCGACGGCGAGCGACTCAGCGAAGCGCTCCAGACCGCTGGGCACGGCAAGGGAGCGGGAGCCGACCAGCGCATCACCCTGTCCGGCCTTGAGGTGCGGCCCTACCCGCACCAGCGAGACATGCTGGAGCGCCTCCAGGTGGAGCGCGAGGTCCACGACCGGCACCGCAACCTCCTCGTGGCGGCCACCGGCACGGGTAAGACCGTCATGGCCGCGCTGGACTTCCAGCGCCTTCGGCAGCAGCACGGCCGTGACCTGCGCTTGCTGTTCGTGGCCCATCGGCAGGAGATCCTCCGCCAGTCGCTGCGCACCTACCAGGACGTGCTCGTGGACGCCAACTTCGGGGAGGAGTTGCACAGCGGACTCGTCCCCCACGGATGGAAGCACGTCTTCGCCAGCGTGCAGTCCCTGAGGCCGCAGCGGCTGGAGCAGCTTCCTCCCGACCACTTCGACGTCATCGTCATCGACGAGTTCCACCACGGCGTGTCGTCGACCTACCAGAAGATCATCGATCACTTCCGTCCTCTGGAGTTCCTGGGGCTCACCGCGACCCCGGAGCGCATGGACGGCCGCAACGTCCAGGACGAATTCTTCGGCGGCCGCATCGCAGCGGAAATGCGGCTGTGGGAGGCGTTGGAGAACGACCTCCTGAGCCCGTTCCACTACTTCGGCATCACCGACAACACCGACCTCAGCGCCATCGAGTGGAAGCGGGGGGCCTACGACTCGACGGCCCTCAGCGAGGTGTTCACTGGCAATGACGCCAGGGCGCGACTCGTCGTTCAGGCCGTCCGGGACAAGGTGGCAAACCCGGGCGCCATGCGCGCGCTCGGCTTCTGCGTCTCGGTCGCACACGCCACCTTCATGGCCGACTTCTTCCGGCGCGCCGGCGTCAGAGCCGTCGCGCTGTCGGGTGAGACGCCCCAGGAGGAGCGCAGGAACGCCTTGGCAGCCCTGCGCGCCGGCGAGATCCAAGTGATCTTCTCGGTCGATCTCTTCAACGAGGGCCTCGACATTCCGGACGTGGACACGCTCCTCCTGCTGCGCCCGACGTCCAGTGCCACGGTCTTCCTCCAGCAACTGGGCCGCGGGCTGCGCCGCACAGCGAACAAGGCGGTCCTCACCGTCTTGGACTTCATCGGCCAGCACCGCAAGGAGTTCCGCTTCGAAGAGCAGTTCCGCGCCTTGACCAACCTGACGCGCAACCGCCTCCTCACCAACATCGAGCAGGACTTCCCCCAGTTGCCGTCCGGCTGCCAGATCATCCTTGAGTCCAAGGCCAAGGAACTGATCATCGACAACATTCGCAGCCAGATCGGCGTGAACGTCACCCAGCTCACGCAGGAAGTCAGACGGTACGGCGTATCCGAACTCGCTGCGTATCTTCAGGAAAGCGGCCGCGAGCTGAAGGAGATCTACCGGGGGAACGGCAACTCCTGGACCGGTCTCCTCCGCCGTTCCGGCCTGCTCCCGAAGGACGGCCCGCAGGGCGAGGCAGCGCTTCTGAAGCGCATCTCGGCCTTTCACCATGCCGATGATCCCGAGCGGATCGCCGCCTACTCGAAGCTCGTCGAGGACGACGCCCCGCCCTACAGCGATCTGAGCAGCAGGGGCCAGGCGTTCGCCCGCATGCTCTATTTCTCGCTCTGGCCCCTCAGCGGCTTCTCGAGTTACGAGGAGGGGCTGGAGTCGCTCCGCGCCCAGCCGGCTGTCCGAAGCGAGCTGCGCCAGGTCCTGGACCACGCCTTGGAGCGCCTCGACCACTTCCCCATCAGCCTCGGAGGACCCCTCGCCCACGTCCCCCTGACCGTTCATGCCTCCTACAGTCGCGAGGAGATCCTTCCCGCACTGGGACAGGCCTTTGTGGACCGCGAACTCCCCGGCCACTTCCGCGAAGGCGTGAAATGGTGTGAAGACATCCAGACGGATGCACTGTTCGTCACGCTTGAAAAGGACGAAAAAGACTTCTCGCCGCAGACGCGTTATCGCGACTACGCGCTGAACGAGACCCTCTTCCACTGGGAGTCTCAGAACCGCACATCGGAGACGTCTTCGACGGGCCGCCGCTACCAGCGGCACCGGGCAAACGGCTCCCACGTGCTCCTCTTCGTCCGTCGCTACAAGAAGACCGACATCGGTGGTCCTCAGCCGTGGATGCTGCTCGGGCCGGCTGAGTACGTCGAACACAAGGGCAGCAAGCCCATGGGGATCACCTGGCGACTCGACCACGAGCTTCCCGCCGATGTGTGGACCTACACGACGATCGCCGCCAGCTAGCCCCGTACGCTCGAAGGACCACACGCTCCGACCGGAAGAAGGCCCCTCATGCCCCGCATCCCCACCCCCGCCATAGCCGCCGCCGGACTCGTCGGTGGTTACGCCGTCGCACGGTGGACCAAGAAGCGGCCGTTGGGTGGGGTGGTGCTGGCCGTGGCCGGTGGGGTGGCGGCGCGGGAGTGGCAGCGGGTGGGTGGGGTACAGGCGGCCGTGGGGCTGTCGGCCGCCTACGTGGCGGCGTTCGGGGGGTCTCATCCGCTGGCCAAGAAGATCGGGGCCTGGCCGGCGGTGTTCTCCGTGGCCGGGGCCATGGGGGTCGCTTCGTGGGCCGTCACGCGGGATCGGGGCTGAGGGTCACCCGCCCAGGGCGTGGCTGATCGTGTAGATCAGGAGGCCCGCCAGGGCGCCTACCACCGTGCCGTTGATGCGGATGAACTGGAGGTCTCGGCCGATGTTGGCCTCGATCTTCTTGGAGGTCTGGTCGGCGTCCCAGCCGGCGACCGTGTCCGTGATCAGGGAGGTGATCTCGGGGCGGTAGGTGGTGACCAGGTGGATGGTGGCCGTCTCCAGCCAGGTGTCGACCTTCTGCTGGAGGCGGGGGTCCGAGGCGAGGCGTTTGCCCAGGGAGATCAGGGAGGCGCGGGCGCGGAGGCGGAGCTGGCTCTGGTCGTCCTCGGCGGCGGCGATGATGAGGGCGCGGACGGAGGCCCAGGCCGAGGCGATGACGTCCTGGACCTCGGGGCGGGCGAGGAGGTCGGACTTGAGGCGTTCGACGCGGGCGCGGGTGTCCGTGTCGGCCTGGAGGTCGGCGGCGAAGTCGGTGAGGAAGCGGTCGATGGCGCCCCGGGCGGGGTGCGCCGGCATGTCGCGCATCTCCGTGACGAAGCGGAGGAGCTCCTTGTAGACGCGTTCGCCGACCTTGCGGTCGACGAAGCGGGGGGTCCAGCCGGGCGCGCCGCCCTGGACGGCGTCCATGACCGAGTCGCCGTGGGTGACGAGCCAGTCGTGGGCGCGGGTGCAGACCAGGTCGACGGCGCGGCGGTGGGCGCCGTCCGCGACCATGTGTTCGAGGGTCTTGCCGACGCCCGGTGCGATCTCCGCCTGTTCGGCGCGCCGGGTGATCGCCTCGCCGACCACCGCCTGCACGTCCGCGTCCCTGAGGACGGTGAGGGCGCCCCGGAGGGCCGTCGAGAGCTCCTCCGTGACGCGGTCGGCGTGTGCCGGTTCCGCGAGCCAGCCGCCGAGGCGGCGGGCGACGCCCAGGGCGCGCAGGCGGCCCCGTACGACGTCCGCGGAGAGGAAGTTCTCGCCGACGAAGGAGCCCAGCGAGGCGCCCAGCTGGTCCTTCTTGGTGGGGATGATCGCGGTGTGCGGGATGGGGAGGCCCAGCGGGTGGCGGAAGAGGGCCGTCACCGCGAACCAGTCCGCGAGCGCGCCGACCATGCCGGCCTCGGCCGCCGCGGCGACGTAGCCCGCCCAGGCGCCCGCGCCCGCGTTCTCCGCCCAGGTCGCCAGGGCGTAGACGACCGCGACGAGCGCCAGCAGCGCCGTCGCCAGGGCCTTCATGCGGCGGACGCCGCGGTTCCGTTCCTCGTCCGCCGCCGTGTACGTGAAGCTCACCATCCGCCAGACCTCCTCACATCCCCGTCTCAGGGACTCATCTCAGGGACTCCCGGCGCTCCTCGTGAGTTCCCCGGACGCTCCCCCGTACATCTTCGCGATGACGGACTCGATGTCCGGTTCCCGCACCGAGAGGTCGACCAGCGGGTACGCCGCCGCCACCGCCGCCACCAGGGGCGCGGCCGACGCGGCGGCCGGGAAGGCGAGGTACTGGCGCGGCCCTTCGGCCCGTACGAAGCGGGCGCCGGGCACGTCCTCGATCGGCGGGAGGTCGCGCGCCAGGTCGACGACGAGCATGCGTTCGCCGTCGCCGGCCTCGTGCAGGCCGGTGAGATCGCCGTCGTACATCAGCCGCCCGTGGTCGATGACCATGACCCGCGAGCAGAGCTGTTCGATGTCGGTGAGGTCGTGGGTGGTGAGGAGGACGGTCGTGCCGCGCGTCGCGTTCAGTTCGCGGAGGAAGCCGCGGACGCGGGACTTCGAGACGACGTCGAGGCCGATCGTCGGCTCGTCCAGGTACAGCACCTCCGGGTCGTGGAGGAGCGCGGCGGCGATGTCGCCGCGCATCCGCTGGCCGAGGGAGAGCTGGCGGACCGGGACGTCGAGCAGGTCGCCGAGGTCGAGGAGGTCCACGCAGCGGGCGAGGTTCTCGCGGTAGCGGTCGTCCGGGATCCGGTACATGCGGTGGACCAGGCGGTACGAGTCCCGCAGCGGCAGGTCCCACCAGAGGGTGGTGCGCTGCCCGAAGACGACGCCGATGCGGCGGGCCAGGCGGGTGCGCTCGCGATAGGGGCCTCCCCTGTTCGAGCGAAGCCGAGCACTTGGGGAAGGGTCGATGCCGGCGACGCGGAGGCGGCCGCCGCTGGGGGTGAGGATGCCGGTCAGCATCTTGATCGTGGTGGACTTCCCGGCGCCGTTCGGGCCGATGTAGCCGACCATCTCGCCCCGGTCCACGGTGAAGGAGATGCCGTCGACGGCCCGGACCTCCCGCCGCTCCCGCCTCAGCAGGCCCGTCTTGCGGCGGACGGTGAAGGTCTTCTCCAGGCCGTCGAGTTCGATCAGCGGTACTCCCATGGCGGGTCCTCAGCTTCCTGTCGATCGGTACGAGCGGACGCCCGCCCGCCACGCGAGGCCCGCGACCGCGCAGCAGACCAGGGCGACGAGCGGGGAGGCGAAGGCCGCCCAGGACGGCACCCCGGCCGGGGCGGGGCGCCCGAGGACGTACAGGGCGGGCAGCCAGTTCACGAAGGCCAGCGGGACCACGAACACCACGCCCTTCACCAGGTCCTGCGCGAAGACCGTCGGCGGGTACTGGAGCAGCGTGTTCCCGCCGTACGTGAACGAGTTGGTGACCTCGGCGGCGTCCTGGAGCCAGAACAGCGCGGACGCGCCGAGCACCATCACCGCCATGAAGATCACCGCCCCGCAGGCCACCATCCCGGGCACCATCAGGGCCGTCCCCCACGACCACGCCACCTCGTCGCGCAGCAGCACCAGGCTCCACACCAGCACCATCAGCCCCTGGAGCACCCGGCCGAGCCGCCGCAGCGCGAACTTGTCCGCCGCGACCTGCGCGAGCAGCGGCACCGGCCGCAGCAGGAACACGTCGAGCGAGCCGTCCCTGATCCGGCGCCCCATCCGCTGCAGCGAGCCCAGCGTCAGGTCGGCGAGCCCGAAGGCGGTGCCGGTGGTGCCGTACAGGAAGGCGACCTCCGCGAAGGAGAAGCCGCCGAGGCCCTGGACCTGCCCGAACATCAGCAGGATCACGACGAAGTCGAAGAAGGTGACGCAGAAGGACGTCACGAGGGTCAGGACGAAGGAGGTCCGGTACGTCATCGTGGACCGGATCCACATGGCGGCGACCAGGCGGTACGTCCGCAGGACCTCCGCCGCGCCCGAGCCGTGGGCCTCGTCCGTACGCAGCGGCTCACCCACCCTGCACCACCACCTTCCGCGTCGCCGCCGCCTGCGCCGTCCGCCCCGCCGCGAGGAGCAGCGCGAGCCAGCCGAGCTGGAAGCCGTACGCGCGGAGGAGGCCCCAGCCGTCCCCGTACCGGCCGAGGTAGACGTCCGCCGGGACCTGGAGCAGGGCCGCCCACGGCAGCGTGCGGGCCAGCTCGCCGAGGGCGCCGGGGAAGACGTTCAGCGGGAGCAGCATCCCGGAGAAGAACAGGCCGGTCAGCCAGGCCGCCTGGACCACGCCCTGCCCGTCGAGCAGCCAGAACGCGCTCATCGCGACCAGGTACCAGAGCGCGAACGACACGAACGAGCCGAGGGCCACGGCGAGCAGGAAGGCGGCCCAGCCGGCCGGATCGGCCGGAAGGGTGAACCCGAAGGCGAACGCGCCGATCAGCAGCGGGACGGCGCCGCGGCCGAGCAGCTGGTAGGCGGCGCGGCCCGCGTTGGCCGCGCACCACCAGGCCTGGAGGTCGGCGGGGCGGTAGAGGTCGACGGCGATGTCGCCGGTCCTGATCCGTTCGATCAGCTCGTCCTCGAAGCCGCCGCCCATCATGCCGCAGACGGTGATGAGGGCCTGGCCGATCCAGACGTAGGCGAGGGCGTCGGCCATGGAGTAGCCGCCGAGCGCGGGCCGTTCGGCCCACAGGGCGATGTAGGTGTACGAGAAGACGAAACCGAAGACCGTGTTGGTGAAGAGGCCCGCCAGCGTGGCCACCCGGTAGGTGGCGTGCCGCCGGAAGCCACCCGCGGCCACGGTCGCGTACAGCCGCAGCATGGAGCTTCCCTTCCGGTGAGGGGGATCAGGGATTCGGGGATGCAGGTATGTGGGACGTCAAAGATCGAAAGAGGACGAAGCGCACGACCCTAGTGGCCCCCGCACCCCACCGCGAGCGGTTTTCCCGGGCGATTTCCGCTCCCCCACCCCCCACCTTCGGGAGTTTCGCCCGCTTTATGTGCACTATGTGGTGCCATGTCCCCTTCTGTGCGTTCCGCTTCGCCCGCCGCGCCGCCACCGGACGATCCGGGCTGGGCACCGAGGGACCCCACCCTCCCCGCCCCGCGCGCCGGCGCGCGCCCCCGCGTCCCGCTCCCCCGCCGGCTCCTGCGCGCCGTCCTCTGGCTGTCCCTGCTCGGCGGGCTGCTCCTCGCCGGGGCCTTCACGGCCGGGTACCTGCTGGTGTCCATCCCGGCCGCCAACGCCGCCGCCGTCGCCCAGTCCAACCTGTACCTCTACCGCGACGGCACCGTCCTCGCCCGCGACGGCGAGGTGAACCGGGAGAACGTGCGCCTCGACCGGATCCCGCCGACCGTCCGGCAGGCCGTCCTCGCCGCCGAGGACCGCGACTTCCACACCTCCCGCGCGGTCGACCCCAAGGCCATGGTCCGCGCCGCCTGGAACACCGTCACCGGCAAGGGCCGCCAGTCCGGCTCCACCATCACCCAGCAGTACGTGAAGAACTACTACCTGGGCCAGGAGCAGACCCTCACCCGCAAGGCCAAGGAGTTCTTCATCGCGATCAAGCTGGAGCGCGAGAAGACCAAGGACGAGATCCTCCAGGGCTACCTCAACACCAGCTACTTCGGCCGCAACGCCTACGGCATCCAGGCCGCCGCGCACGCCTACTACGGCAAGGACGCCGCCCGCCTCGGCACCGCCGAGGGCGCCTACCTCGCCGCCCTCCTCAAGGCCCCCAGCGCCTACGACGTCACCACCCACCCCGAGAACCGCCCCGCCGTCCTCGCCCGCTGGGCGTACGTCCTCGACGGCATGGTCAAGGAAGGCTGGCTCACCGCCCGCGAGCGCGCCGCCCTCCGCTTCCCCGACCCGCGGACCGCCCGTCCCGCCACCGGCCTCTCCGGCCAGCGCGGCTACCTCGTGCAGGCCGTCGAGGAGTACCTCACCGGCCGCGGGATCGTCGACGAGAAGACCCTCGCCGGCGGCGGCTTCCGGATCGTCACCACCCTCGACCCCGCCCGCCAGGCCGCGCTCGTCCGCGCCGTCGAGGACCGCGTCACCCACCGCCTCGACCCGGCCGCGAACCCCGCCGACCGGTACGTACGGGCCGGGGCCGTCGCCGTCGAACCGGCCACCGGCCACGTGGTCGCCCTCTACGGCGGCGTCGACTACACCGAGCAGTACGTCAGCAACGCCACCCGCCGCGACTACCAGGTCGGCTCCACCTTCAAGCCCTTCGTCTTCACCGCCGCCGTGCAGAGCGGCGCGCAGACGCAGTACGGCGAGCCGATCACCCCGTACACCGTCTACGACGGCACCGACCGGCGGCCCGTCGAGGGCTGGCCGGGGACGCCGTACGACCCCGCCAACGAGGACGGCGAGAGCTACGGCGAGATCCCCGTGACCGCCGCCACCGACCTCTCCGTGAACGCCGTCTACGCCCAGATGGCCGTCGACGTCGGCCCCGCGCACGTGCGCCGCACCGCCGTCGCCCTCGGCCTGCCGGCCACCACCCCCGACCTCACCGCCTCCCCGTCCATCGCGCTCGGCCCGGCCACCGCCAGCGTCCTCGACATGGCCCAGGCGTACGCGACGCTCGCCGCGCACGGCCGGCGCGGCGAGCACACCCTCGTCGCCGCGCTCTCCCGGGACGGGGAGCCGCTGCCGCTGCCCGCCGCCGAGCCCCGGCAGGCCGTGGGCCGCGAGGCCGCCGACACCACGACCGCGGTGCTGCGGGGCGTCGTCGAGTCCGGTACGGGCACGGCCGCGCAGGCCGCCGGACGCCCGGCGGCCGGCAAGACGGGCACGGCGGAGGACGACAAGGCGGCCTGGTTCGCCGGCTACACCCCCGAACTCGCCACCGTCGTCGCCCTGATGGGCCAGGACCCCGAGTCCGGCGGCCAGGAGCCGCTGTACGGCGCGCTCGGCCTGCCCCGCGTCAACGGCGGCGGCCCCCCGGCCGAGATCTGGGCCCGCTTCACCCGCGAGGCCCTCGCGGACACTCCCGTACGCGACTTCGACCTGCGGCTGATGCCGGGCGCCGAACTCCCCGACGTACCGCCGACACCGGACGGGCCGGGGGACGGTGCGGAGGAGGAGTGGTACGAGCCGGGCGAGACGGGCGAGGCGGGCCCGGGACCGGCGAAGCGCCAGGGTGGAAGACGCGCCGGCCGTTAGTGCCCGGAGGTCGCCTTCAGCCCGACCACGGCGACGAGCAGCAGACAGACGAAGAAGATCCGGGCGGCGGTCGCCGGCTCGCCGAGCACCACCATGCCGAGCACCGCCGCGCCGGCCGCGCCGATGCCGACCCAGACGCCGTAGGCGGTACCGATGGGGAGGGTCTTCGCGGCCTGCGAAAGCAGCATCATCGAGGCGACGATCCCGGCCGCGGTGAAGACGCTGGGCCAGAGACGGGTGAAGCCCTCGGTGTACTTCATCCCGATCGACCAGCCGACTTCGAGCAGACCGGCGACGACGAGAAGAACCCAGGCCATGACGAGACACCTCCGCGAGACGGAACAGAAAGGTGCGTCGTCTTTTCCGATGACCCGGTACGGCGCGTCTCGTCGGGGTGGCTCCAGCCTAGCAAAGAACGGGCAAAGGCCCTGGTGACAACGGTCACCAGGGCCTTCGACCGGCCGCTCGCTACAGGTACAGCCCGGTCGAGTCCGAGCTCTGGAACCGGTCCGCCGCCACCGCGTGCAGATCCCGCTCCCGCATCAGTACGTAGGCGACGCCCCGCACCTCGACCTCGGCCCGGTCCTCGGGGTCGTACAGCACCCGGTCGCCGATCTCGACGGTCCGGACGTTCTGCCCGACCGCGACCACCTCGGCCCAGGCCAGGCGGCGGCCGACCGCGGCGGTCGCCGGGATCAGGATCCCGCCGCCGGAGCGCCGCTCCCCCTCCGGGGAGTCGGTGCGGACCAGGACCCGGTCGTGGAGCATCCGGATGGGCAGCTTGTCGTGGGTGTTCTCGCTCACGGGAACGAACCTACCGGCCCGGCTCAGCCCTTGTGCTTCCGGGACGAACTCAGGAGCAGTCCGACGACGGCGACGGCCACGAGGGCGGCCGGGACGACGCGCTCGAGTCGCGGGGCGCCCTCCTCGTCGGTGAAACGTGCCTTCACGTCGGAGACGACACGGTTCACGGCGACGAACGCCCGTCCGGCGGTCTCGTCCACGGTCGAGGCGACCCTGGCCTTGGCGTCCCCGATGATCGTCTTCGGATGCATCCGAATGCCGATCTCGTCGAGCGTGACGGCGAGTTGCTCGCGCCGGCGGACGATGTCCGCCTCGATCTGCGCAGGGGTCCTGGCGTCCGACACCGCGCTGCCTCCGTAGTCGTGATCCGGTCGTTGATGGACAGTCTGTCAGCTCCCGCGTCCGGGGGCCGCCCCCGACCCCCATTAGGCTCATCGCGTACGCGCACACCCCCGAGGAGAGCGAGCCATGAGCGAGCGACTGCAGCCCGGCGACACCGCCCCCGCCTTCACCCTGCCGGACGCGGACGGCAACGAGGTCTCCCTCGCGGAGCACAAGGGCCGCAAGGTCATCGTCTACTTCTACCCGGCCGCCCTCACCCCCGGCTGCACCAAGCAGGCCTGCGACTTCACCGACAACCTCGACGTGCTGGCCGCCGCCGGCTACGACGTCATCGGCGTCTCCCCCGACAAGCCGGAGAAGCTCGCGAAGTTCCGCGAGAAGGAGAACCTCAAGGTCACCCTGGTCGGCGACCCCGACAAGTCGACCCTGGAGGCATACGGCGCCTTCGGCGAGAAGAAGCTCTACGGCAAGGTCGTGACGGGCGTCATCCGCTCCACGATCGTCGTCGACGAGAAGGGCACGGTCGAACACGCCTTCTACAACGTCAAGGCGACGGGCCACGTAGCCAAGATCATCCGCGACCTCGGCATCTGACCCGCCCAGGCCCTTGCCGACAGGCCCGCACCCCTGCACCGGGGGCGCGGGCCCGTCCGCATTCCGCGCGCGATCGGCGTAGCCGTCCGACCACATCGACGGGAACCGGCTCGACAACCGCAGGGAGAACCTGCGCTACCCGTGCCCCAACTGCCACTCGATGACGGACACATGGTGACGGAGGAAGCAGCGGAATACCCCGCGATCCACTGCCAAGCGCCCGCTACCATGACTGTGCACGCGGCGGTGGTGCAATGGCCGACACAGCAGACTTAGGATCTGTGGCCCTTGATCGGGCTTGAGGGTTCGAATCCCTTCCGCCGCACCATGAACGGCCTGCGAATCAAAGGTCTGATTCGCAGGCCGTTTCTTTCGGGCGTCAGCCCAGCAGCTCCCGCACCACCGGCACCAGGGCCCGGAACGCCTTGCCGCGGTGGCTGATCGCGTTCTTCTCCGCCGGGGTCAGTTCCGCGCAGGTCACGGTGTGGCCGGCCGGCTGGAGGATGGGGTCGTAGCCGAAGCCGTTGGTGCCCACGGGCTCGTGGCGGAGGGTGCCTTCCAGGCGGCCTTCGACGACGCGTTCCGTGCCGTCGGGGAGGGCCAGGGCCGCGGCGCAGGCGAAGTGGGCGCCTCGGTGGGTGTCGGGGATGTCGGAGAGCTGGGCCAGGAGGAGGTTCAGGTTGGCCTTGTCGTCGCCGTGGGTGCCGGACCAGCGGGCGGAGAAGATGCCGGGGGCGCCGTTGAGGACGTCGACGCAGAGGCCGGAGTCGTCGGCGACCGCCGGGAGGCCCGTCGCCCGGGCCAGGGCGTGGGCCTTGAGGAGGGCGTTCTCCGCGAAGGTGACGCCCGTCTCCTTGACGTCGGGGATCTCGGGGTACGCGTCCGCGCCGACGAGTTCGAGGTCGAGGCCCGCGTCGGCGAGGATCGCGTGGAGTTCGGTGATCTTGCCCGCGTTGCGGGTGGCGAGGATCAGGCGCTGTCCGGTCATGCCCCCAGTATCTACGGGGTGCAGACCTTGCCGATCTCGCCGGCCGCGTCGGTGATCGGGGTGATGTCGGGGGTCGCGTCGCCGTCCTTGACCGCCGTGCGGACCGTTTCGACGCCCTTCGCCAGGTCGTCGACCGCCTTGGAGAGGTCGGCGTTGTCGGTGGTGTCCTTGAGGTTGCCGAGCTCCGTGGAGATGGAGTTCAGGGACTCCTCGATCTGCGCGACGTCGTTGGAGGCGTTGGAGACGGCCTGCTGGAGCTTGCCGACCGAGGTGGCGATCGCGTCGGCGGTCTTCACGCAGTCCATCGCCTTGTCGAGGGCTCCGCAGCCCGTCAGGAAGGTGGCGACTGCTGCCGCCGTGGCGACGGTGAGGGCTATGGTGCGGCGGCGCTTCACGGTTCGGGTCCTCCCCTGGCTGCGTACGTTCGACGGGGCGCACGGTACGGCCGCGCGGCCCTCGCCGTAAAGGACGCAGGTCGCCAGGGGAGAGTTCCTCCGAGGGGGCGGCTCAGAGCGTGGCGTCGAGCGCCTTGCGCTGGAGGTCGGCCAGGTCGGCGCAGCCGGCGGCGGCCAGGTCGAGGAGGGCGTTGAGCTCGGCGCGGTCGAAGGGCTCGGCCTCGGCGGTGCCCTGGACCTCGACGAAGCGGCCGTCGCCGGTGCAGACGACGTTCATGTCGGTGTCGGCGCGGACGTCCTCCTCGTAGCAGAGGTCGAGGAGCGGGACGCCGCCGACGATGCCGACGGAGACCGCGGAGACCGTGCCGGTGAGGGGCTTGCGGCCGGGCTTCACAAGGCGCTTGCTCTGCGCCCAGGCGACGGCGTCGGCGAGGGCGACGTACGCGCCGGTGATGGCGGCGGTGCGGGTGCCGCCGTCGGCCTGGAGGACGTCGCAGTCGAGGACGATGGTGTTCTCGCCGAGCGCCTTGTAGTCGATGACGGCGCGCAGGGAGCGGCCGATGAGGCGGGAGATCTCGTGGGTGCGGCCGCCGATCTTGCCGCGGACGGACTCGCGGTCGCCGCGGGTGTTGGTGGAGCGGGGGAGCATGGAGTACTCGCCGGTGACCCAGCCCTCGCCGCTGCCCTTGCGCCAGCGGGGGACGCCCTCGGTGACGGAGGCGGTGCAGAAGACCTTGGTGTCGCCGAAGGAGATGAGGACGGAGCCCTCGGCGTGCTTGCTCCAGCCGCGTTCGATGGTGACGGGGCGGAGCTGTTCGGGGGTACGGCCGTCGATGCGAGACATGGGACGAGCCTAGCCCCCTGGAGGGGAGGGACCGACCGGTCCCGGGGTGCGCACGAGGGCCCGTTCCCCTGCCGGAACGGGCCCTCGTCAGCTGGTGTCAGCTGCTCACATCATGTCTTCGATCTCGGCGGCGATCGGGTCCGCGTCGGTGCCGATGACGACCTGGATGGCGGTGCCCATCTTCACGACGCCGTGGGCGCCGGCGGCCTTGAGGGCGGCGTCGTCGACGAGGGCGGCGTCGGCGACCTCGGTGCGCAGGCGGGTGATGCAGCCCTCGACCTCTTCGATGTTGTCGATGCCGCCGAGCCCGGCGACGATCTTCTCAGCCTTGCTGGCCATGTGTTTCTCCCTGTCCGTCTCTGTTCGCGGGATACGCGAATCTCGGCGCACCGACGGTCCGCTGTGTCACGTTAACCCACGGTTGGCCCAACTTCGCGCGCGAGTGCCGCCGTTCTGCCGAATGATGACGATCACCGGCGGCCTGTCCTCAGTGGGCTCCCGGAGCCTACCGCAAGTGGTCTACACCAGTGTGCAACGAGACGCGGCCCCGGGTTGTTCCGGGACAGGGAGGTCGCCGATGAGTACCGACAGCGCAGCAGCCGGCTCCAGGAAGATCTCGTGGGGAGGTTTCTTCCAGGGGCTGCAGAAGATGGGCCGCAGCCTGCAGCTGCCCATCGCCGTGCTGCCCGCCGCGGGCATCATCAACCGGCTCGGGCAGCCGGACGTCTTCGGTGCCGACGGCCTCGGCTGGGACAACGTCGCCAAGGTGATGTCCGGCGCGGGCGGCGCGCTGCTCGACGGCAGTCTCGGTCTGCCGCTGCTGTTCTGCATCGGTGTCGCGATCGGCATGGCGAAGAAGGCGGACGGTTCGACCGCGCTCGCCGCGGTGGTCGGCTTCCTCGTCTACTACAACGTGCTGCGGCAGTTCCCGAAGACCTGCCCGGAGGGCACGAGGGACATCGGCGGCGGCTGCGTCGCCCCGGACGAGGCCTTCACGGAGTACACGTACCAGAACCCGGGGGTCTTCGGCGGCATCATCATGGGCCTGATGGCGGCCTATCTGTGGCAGCGGTACCACCGTACGAAGCTGGTCGACTGGCTCGGGTTCTTCAACGGCCGCCGGCTCGTGCCGATCATCATGGCCTTCGTCGGGATCCTCTTCGCCTCGCTGTGCGTGTGGGTGTGGCCGCCGATCGGTGACGCCCTGGAGAGCTTCAGCGACTGGCTGGTCGGGCTCGGCGCGTGGGGGTCGGGCATCTTCGGGGTGGCGAACCGGGCGCTGCTCGTCATCGGCCTGCACCAGTTCCTCAACGTGCCGATCTGGTTCCAGTTCGGTTCGTACACGAAGCCGGACGGCACGGTGGTGCACGGCGACATCACGATGTTCCTGGCGGGCGACCCGAACGCGGGTCAGTTCACCACCGGTTTCTTCCCGATCATGATGTTCGCACTGCCGGCGGCGGCGCTGGCGATCACGCACTGCGCGAAGCCGCACCGGCGGAAGGAGGTCGGCGGTCTGATGCTGTCGGTGGCGCTGACCTCGTTCGTCACGGGCATCACCGAGCCGATCGAGTACTCGTTCCTCTTCATCGCGCCGGTGCTGTACGCCATCCACGCGCTGCTGACCGGTGTGTCGATGGCGGTGACGTGGGCGCTGGGCGTGAAGGACGGCTTCAGCTTCTCGGCGGGCCTGATCGACTACGTGATCAACTGGAATCTGGCGACCAAGCCGTGGCTGATCATCCCGATCGGCCTCTGTTTCGCGGTCGTGTACTACGTGATCTTCCGGATCGCGATCACCAGGTTCAACCTGCCGACGCCGGGGCGCGAGCCCGAGGAGCTGGCGGAGGAGCTGGAGCGGGAGAACGTGAAGTAGACCCGCCCGTCCGGGCCCTTCGGGGCCCTCCGCGGAAGGCCGACAGGGCCCCTGGACCTCCTGGTCCGGGGGCCTTTTGTCACGCCTTCATCACTATGGCGCCGCACCGAAAATTCGCAGGTTCCTTATCTAAGTCTCACGTGCTACAACTGGTCTACACCACTCATTGGTGTAGACCACGCGGTCCAGACCACCGCGTTCCACGAGACGCCGCCGTCCCCCCGTATCACTGTCCTCTGGCGGCGCCTTGCCTACTGGAGGAAGTTGATGAGTACGGCCACCGCCCAGGCCGCCGCTCCCGCGAAGAAGCGCGGATCCGGCCTGTTCCAGGGCCTGCAGAAGGTCGGTCGCAGCCTGCAGCTGCCGATCGCCGTGCTGCCGGCCGCGGGTATTCTGCTCCGTCTCGGCCAGGACGACGTCTTCGGCAAGGACGGCCTCGGCTGGATCAAGGTCGCGAAGGTCTTCGCGACCGCCGGCGACGCGGTCTTCGCCAACCTGCCGCTGCTCTTCTGCGTCGGCATCGCCATCGGCTTCGCCAAGAAGGCCGACGGCTCCACCGCCCTCGCCGCGCTCGTCGGCTTCCTCGTCTACAAGAACGTCCTCACGGCGTTCCCCGTGACCGAGGGCGTGGTGAACACCACCGAGAACGGCGGTGTGGACGTCGCCGCCACCTACAACGACCCCAAGGTCCTCGGCGGCATCGTCATGGGTCTGCTGGCGGCCGTGATCTGGCAGCGCTACCACCGGACCAAGCTGGTCGACTGGCTCGGCTTCTTCAACGGCCGACGCCTCGTCCCCATCATCATGGCCTTCGTCGGCACGATCATGGGTGTCTTCTTCGGCCTCGTCTGGGAGCCGGTCGGCAACGTCATCACCGACTTCGGCGAGTGGATGACCAGCCTGGGCGCCGTCGGCGCGGGCATCTTCGGTGTCGTCAACCGCGGTCTGCTGCCGATCGGCATGCACCAGTTCGTCAACACGGTCGCCTGGCAGGAGATCGGCTCCTTCAAGGACTCCGCCGGTGCCGTCTGGCACGGCGACCTGCCGCGCTTCTTCCACGGCGACCCCACCGCCGGCCAGTTCATGTCGGGCTTCTTCCCGATCATGATGTTCGCCCTCCCGGCCGCCGCGCTCGCCATCACGCACTGCGCCCGCCCGGAGCGCCGCAAGGTCGTCGGCGGCATGATGATCTCCCTGGCGCTGACCTCCTTCGTCACCGGCATCACCGAGCCGATCGAGTTCGCGTTCATGTTCATCGCCCCGGTGCTCTACGCGATCCACGCGGTCCTCACCGCCGTCGCGATGGCCGTCACCTGGGCCCTCGGCGTGCACCACGGCTTCAGCTTCTCGGCCGGCGCGATCGACTACTTCCTGAACTGGGGCCTCGCGACCAAGCCGTGGATGATCATCCCGATCGGCCTCGTCTTCGCGGGCATCTACTACGTGCTCTTCCGCTTCGCCATCACCAAGTTCAACCTCCCCACCCCGGGCCGCGAGCCCGAGGAGGAGGTCGAGGACCTCACCAAGGCGTGAGCCTCGCACCGTACGGCGTGACAGAAACGGCGTGACAGGAAATCGGCCCCCGGGACTCCGGTCCCGGGGGCCGATTTCCTTTTGCCGGGCTGTGTCCGGAGCAGGAGCCGTGGAATCCGGAGTGGCACTTCTACGCGGTGCGCGACGGGATCGTGGGACGGCGGCCCGGCGCCGAGGAGGCCCGCGCCCTGTTCCTGCGCCTCCAGGCACTGCCGGCGCCCCCTCACACCTCGTAGACCGCGCCCGCCTTCGCCAGTTCCGCCGGGCCCTCGTACACCTCTCGGGCGTCCGCGAGGTTGCGCTCGCCGTCGGTCCACGGCGGGATGTGGGTGAGGACGAGGCGGCCCACCCGGGCCCGGTCCGCCTGCGCGCCGGCCTCGCGGCCGTTGAGGTGGAGCTCCGGGATGTCCTCCTTGCCGTGGGTGAAGGACGCCTCGCAGAGGAAGAGGTCCACGCCGTCGGCGAGCGCGTGCAGGGCGTCGCAGACGCCGGTGTCGCCGGAGTACGCGAGGGCGCGGCCGTCGTGCTCGACGCGGATGCCGTACGCCTCCACCGGGTGGCACACCTTCGCGGTGCGGATCGTGAAGGGGCCCAGCTCGAAGCTGCCGGTGGTCAGGGTGCGGAAGTCGAAGACCTCGCTCATCGCGGTCGGCGAGGGGGTGTCGGCGTACGCCGTGGTCAGGCGCTGCTCGGCGCCCTCGGGGGCGTACACCGGGAGGGCGTCGCAACGGCCGCCCTCGTGGCGGTAGTAGCGGGCGACGAAGTAGCCGCACATGTCGATGCAGTGGTCCGCGTGGAGATGGCTGAGGAAGATCGCGTCCAGGTCGTACAGGCCGATGTGGCGCTGCAGCTCGCCGAGGGCGCCGTTGCCCATGTCGAGGAGCAGCCGGAAGCCGTCGGCCTCGACGAGGTAGCTCGAACAGGCCGATTCCGCGGACGGGAACGACCCGGAGCAGCCGACGACGGTGAGCTTCATAGGAGCGTGAACCTCCGTGGACGGGTGCGGTCAGGCACGCAGAAGAGGGGAGGGGAGGCCGTGCGGTCAGACGAGAGTACGGCGCACGGAGGCCCGTCGCTCCTTCGTGGCGTCCCGTTGTGGGGCAACTCACGGGCTCTGTCACCGGTTCGGATGGACGGCGGGGCGCGGCGGCGCGGCCCGGTCGGCGCCGGTAACGTCATGGGGTATGGACACGTCGTGGTGGCCCGCGCTGGTCGCGGTCGTGGTGATCGCGCTGGTGGTGGCGGTCGCGGGTGGGAGGACGCGGTCGTCCGTACGGACCCGGCCGCCGGGACGGCCTTCGGGGAGGACCCGGCCGCCCGCGCGGAAGCCCGGCGTGCGGGAGCCGCGGGCGCGGGAGATCTGGTGGGCCGAGGTGCCCTTCGAGGACGGGCCCGGGTCGAAGGACCGGCCGTGTCTCGTGCTGTCCGTACGGCGGGACAGTGCGCTCGTCGCGAAGATCACCAGCAAGTACCACGACGAGCGGCCCGGGGTCATCGCGCTGCCGCCGGGGGCGGTGGGGGACGCGCGGGGGCGGGCCAGTTTTCTGGAGACGGACGAGCTTCGGGACGTGCCGCTCGGGGAGTTCCGGCGGCGGGTGGGTGAGGCGGACCCGGTCGTGTGGGACCAGGTCCGCCATCTCGCGCGTTAGCGGTCCGAACCCGCACCGCACGGCGCCCCGCACACCTCGGGGCGGGTCACGCCCAGAGCTGGCCCTGGACCGTGGCGATGGCCTCTTCCGTCGTCGCGGCCGTGTAGAGGCCCGTCGAGAGGTACTTCCAGCCGCCGTCGGCGACGACGAAGGCGATGTCGGCGGGCTCGCCGGCCTTGACGGCCTTGTTGCCGATGCCGATCGCGGCGTGGAGGGCCGCGCCGGTGGAGACGCCCGCGAAGATGCCCTCCTGCTGGAGGAGTTCGCGGGTGCGGGTGACGGCGTCGGCGGAGCCGACGGAGAAGCGGGTGGTGAGGACGGAGGCGTCGTACAGCTCGGGGACGAAGCCCTCGTCGAGGTTGCGGAGGCCGTAGACGAGGTCGTCGTAGCGGGGCTCCGCGGCGACGATCTTGACGTCGGGCTTGTGCTCGCGCAGGTAGCGGCCGACGCCCATGAGGGTGCCGGTCGTGCCGAGGCCCGCCACGAAGTGGGTGATGGACGGGAGGTCCGCGAGGATCTCCGGGCCCGTGGTGGCGTAGTGGGCGCCCGCGTTGTGCGCGTTGCCGTACTGGTAGAGCATCACCCAGGTCGGGTTCTCCGCGGCGAGCTCCTTGGCGACGCGCACCGCCGTGTTGGAGCCGCCCGCCGCGGGGGACGAGATGATCTCCGCGCCCCACATGGCGAGCAGCTGCCGACGCTCCTCGCTGGTGTTCTCGGGCATGACGCAGACGATGCGGTAGCCCTTGAGCTTGGCGGCCATGGCCAGCGAGATGCCGGTGTTGCCGCTGGTCGGCTCCAGGATGGTGCAGCCGGGGGTGAGCCGGCCGTCCTTCTCCGCCTGCTCGATCATGTGGAGCGCGGGGCGGTCCTTGACCGAGCCGGTCGGGTTGCGGTCCTCCAGCTTCGCCCAGACGCGGACGTCGTCCGAGGGCGAGAGCCGGGGGAGGCGGACGAGCGGCGTGTTGCCGACCGCCGCCAGCGGGGAGTCGTAGCGCATCGGATCAGACCATGCCGCCGGCGACGGCCGGCAGGATCGTGACGCTGTCGCCGTCGGCCAGCTTCGTCTCGATGCCGTCCAGGAAGCGGACGTCCTCGTCGTTGAGGTAGACGTTGACGAAGCGGCGGAGCTTGCCGCCGTCCACGATGCGGGCCTCGATGCCGGTGTGGCGGGTCTCCAGGTCGGCGAAGAGCTCGGCGAGGGTCGTCCCGCTGCCCTCGACGGCCTTCTCGCCGTCGGTGTAGGTGCGGAGGATGGTCGGGATGCGGACCTCGATGGCCATGGGCGTGGGCTCCTGTCGGAAGGACTCTTGCGTGACGTGGTGGGCGCGCTGCTGGGGCCCCCGCGCGGAGGGGGGTCGTACGGTGAGGTGCGCTCGGCCGGTCTGATCAGAGCGCGGCGCGGGACGTACAGATCGCGCCGGCGACACGGCACAGGTCGACGTGCAGGCGCGCCACGAGCAGCACCGTGCCCGGAGTCTCTTCGCTCACGTCGTGGGAAACCATGGGCTCATCGTATCGATTCCCGGTCCGGGTTCCGGAATGTGATCTCAGATGGTGGATACTTTCCGACCGCCTGTCGGACAGGACCCCCGGAGGGCCTCCCCGTACGCCTCCTCGTACGCCTCCTCGCACTCCTCCTCGCACTCCTACTCGTACGCCTCCACGACCTTGACCTCCTCCTCCGTCACGACGCCGTCGACGATCGTGTAGGAGCGGAACTGGAAGGGGCCGGCGGCGTCGGTGTCGGCCGTGGAGACCAGGACGTAGTGGGCGCCGGGCTCGTTGGCGTAGGTGATGTCGGTGCGGGAGGGGTACGCCTCGGTCGCCGTGTGCGAGTGGTAGATGATCACGGGCTCCTCGTCCCGGTCGTCCATCTCGCGGTAGAGCTTGAGGAGGTCGGCGGAGTCGAACTCGTAGAAGGTGGGCGAGCGCGCCGCGTTGAGCATCGGGATGAACCGCTCGGGGCGGCCGGAGCCGACCGGGCCCGCGACCACGCCGCAGGCCTCGTCGGGGTGGTCCGCCCGGGCGTGTTCCACGATCCGGTCGTACAGGTCTCGGGTGAGGGTCAGCATGCCGACAGGATAAGCAGACGGGCCGCCCCGTACCGAGGAGTGGTACGGAGCGGCCCGGATGCCGGGACGGCGCTGGTCAGGAGCGCTTGGCGAAGGCGGCGCCCTCGGGGTTGCGGGCCTTGAGGACCAGGTACGCGACGGCCAGCAGGAGGCCCCAGACGGGGGCGCCGTAGAGGGCGACGCGGTTGCCGGCGTCCAGGGTCATGGTGCCGATGACCACGGCGATGAACATCAGGGCGAAGGTGCTGGCCCAGACGCCGCCGGGGGCCTTGAAGGAGGACTGGGGCAGCAGCCCGCGGTCGGCCATGCGGCGGTAGCGGATCTGGCAGAACAGGATCATGATCCAGGCCCACATGCCGGAGATGGTGGCGAAGGAGACGACGTAGTTGAACGCCTCGCCGGGCCACTGGTAGTTGATCCAGACGCCGACCATCATCAGCGCGGCGGAGAAGGTGGTGCCGACGAGCGGGGTGCCACTCTTCGTCAGCCGGGTGAAGAGCTTCGGGCCCTGGCCGTTGAGCGCGAGGTCGCGCAGCATGCGGCCGGTGGAGTACATGCCCGAGTTGCAGGAGGAGAGGGCGGCGGTCAGGACGACGAAGTTCACGAGTGCGGCGCCCACTCCGAGACCCATCTTCTCGAAGGCGGCGACGAACGGCGAGACGCCCGGCTGGAACTCGGTCCACGGCACGACCGACAGGATCATGATCAGCGCGCCGACGTAGAAGACGGCGATGCGCCACGGCACGGTGTTGATGGCCTTGGGCAGGACGGTCTTCGGGTCCTTCGACTCGCCGGCGGTGACGCCGACCAGCTCGACCGCGAGGAAGGCGAACATGACCATCTGCAGGGTCATGAGGGTGGAGACGATGCCGTGCTCTCCGGCGAAGAAGCCGCCGAGGTCCCACAGGTGGGTGATCGAGGCGGTGTCACCGGCGTCGGAGAAGCCGAGGGTGAGGATGCCGGCGCAGATCAGGATCATGCCGACGATGGCGGTGACCTTGACCATGGAGAACCAGAACTCCAGCTCGCCGAAGAGCTTCACGGAGATCAGGTTGGCGCCGTACAGGACGACCGTGAAGACCAGGGCGGACAGCCACTGCGGGATGTCCCACCAATAGGTCATGTAGGTGGCCGCCGCGGTGACTTCGGTGATGCCGGTGACGACCCAGAAGAGCCAGTACGTCCAGCCGGTCACGAAGCCCGCGAAGGGGCCGAGGAACTCCCGCGCGTACTCCGAGAAGGAACCGGAGACGGGGCGGTACATGAGGAGCTCGCCGAGCGCCCGCATGATGAAGAAGATGACGAGGCCCGCGAGGGCGTACGCGAGGATCAGGCTGGGGCCCGCCTTGGAGATGCCCTTGCCCGCTCCGAGGAAGAGGCCCGTGCCGATGGCGCCGCCGATCGCGATCATCTGGATCTGGCGGGCGCCGAGTGCCCGGTGGTAACCCTCGCCGGAGGCGGAGTCCGCGGCCTCACTGCCGTCGTGCTGCTTGTCGACCCGCACTGAGGTCATGGTGGTGCGCCTTTCTCCATGCTGATCCCCCCGGATGTGGATGGAGTGCCACCGGCGGTCAGCCGGCCTGAGCGCCCTCGGGAACAGGGGTGGCGTGCCCGAGCGGTCGTGAAGATCTATCACGGGGTGAGGGGCGATCGACGGAGAAAAATGTGGCGCACGCCACAAAAAAATGAGAACAAAAGGGATTCAAGATGACGAGGTGCCCGCCCAGGTAACGAGTTCGTTATCCGGATTTGAGCGTCCGCTGAGCGAACACCCCGTGAGTCCGTCAGGACATCAGCGTCTCGACCAACGACTCCTGAAGAGCCCCCAGCCAGAGGTACGCCATCACCATCGGCTTGCGCGGATCGCTGTCCGGCAGCCGGTAGAGCCGCTCGCTCTCCTCGTCCTCGGTGATGTCCAGGCGGGTGGCGATGGTGAGGCGGAGGTCGTTGAGGGTGCCGAGCCAGGCGCGGGACTCGTCCGGGGTCAGCTTCAGGACCGCGGACCCCTCCTGGCCCTCGCCGGCCATCCCGTCCAGGGCGCGCACCACGGCGAGGGCGTCCTCGCGCTTGCGGGCCCGCAGGTCGTTCTCGGTGTAGCGGCGGAAGTCGGCCGCGGCCGCCCGCAGCTCCTCGGTGTCGTCCCCGTACGCGTCGGGGAAGAGCCGGCGCAGGGCGGGGTCGGAGGGCGGTTCGCTGGGGCCCTCGGCGAAGAGGGCGGCGAGCGGGTCGGCGTCCGCGCCGGGCTCGTCGCCCGGTCCGATCAGCTCCAGGAGCTGGACGGCGAGGGAGCGCAGGATGGAGACCTCGACCTCGTCGAGTGCGACGGCCGCTCCGCCGCCGGGCACGGTCTCGAAGTGGCCGGCCATCAGCCGCGGTCCTGGGTGAGGGTCGCCCACAGGCCGTAGCCGTGCATCGCCTGCACGTCCCGTTCCATCTCCTCGCGGGTGCCGCTGGAGACCACCGCGCGGCCCTTGTTGTGCACGTCGAGCATCAGCTTGTGCGCCTTGTCCTTGGAGTAGCCGAAGTACGCCTGGAAGACGTAACTGACATAGCTCATCAGGTTCACCGGGTCGTTGTGCACGAGGGTGACCCAGGGGACGTCGGGCTCGACGACCGCGGAGACCTCCTCGGCCGACTCGGTCCGTTCGATCTCGATAGGCGCGATGCTCACTTACCCCATGCTGCCACCCGAGGCCCCCTGTCGCACAAACGGGCACCGGAACAGGAGTATTCGTCAGACTGACGATTTCTGCGCTAGCATCGTCCCCATGAACGCTGCGGACCTTGGGCTCCCGGTGGACGTGCCGTCGACCGCGCTCTTCACCGACCAGTACGAGCTGACCATGCTCCAGGCGGCCCTCAGGGCCGGCACCGCCGACCGGCACTCCGTCTTCGAGGTGTTCACCCGGCGGCTGCCCGAGGGGCGGCGGTACGGCGTCCTCGCGGGCGTCGGCCGGGTCCTGGACGCCGTCGAGAACTTCCGCTTCGACCCGGCCGTCCTCGGCTTCCTGCGCGAGCGGGAGATCGTCGACGAGCCGACCCTGGAGTGGCTCGCCGGATACCGCTTCTCCGGCGACATCTGGGGCTACCCCGAGGGCGAGGTGTACTTCCCCGGCTCCCCCGTGCTGCGCGTCGAGGGCTCCTTCGCCGAGTGCGTGCTCCTGGAGACGGTCGTCCTCTCGATCCTCAACCACGACTCGGCGATCGCCGCGGCCGCCTCCCGGATGTCGGCCGCGGCCGGCGGACGGCGGCTCATCGAGATGGGCGCCCGCCGCACCCACGAGCTGGCCGCCGTCGCCGCCTCCCGCGCCGCCTACGTCGGCGGCTTCGAGGCCACCTCCGACCTCGCCGCCGGCTTCCGCTACAACATCCCGACCGTCGGCACCTCCGCCCACGCCTTCACCCTGCTGCACGACACCGAGCGGGACGCCTTCCGGGCCCAGGTCGACAGCCTGGGCCGGGGCACCACCCTCCTCGTCGACACCTACGACGTCGCCGAGGCGGTCCGCACCGCCGTCGAGCTCGCCGGCCCCGAGCTCGGAGCCGTCCGCATCGACTCCGGCGACCTGCTGCTCGTCGCCCACCGGGTGCGGGCGCAGCTGGACGATCTTGGCGCCCGGGACACCAAGATCGTGGTCACCTCCGACCTCGACGAGTACGCCATCGCCTCGCTGGCCGCCGCGCCGGTGGACGCGTACGGCGTCGGCACCCAGCTGGTCACCGGCAGCGGCCACCCGACCTGCTCGATGGTCTACAAGTTGGTCGCCCGTGCCGCGTCGGCCGACCCCAAGGCGCCCCTCGTGCCGGTCGCCAAGAAGTCCCTGGGCGGCAAGGCGTCCATCGGCGGCCGCAAGTGGGCCGCGCGCCGCAAGGACGCCCACGGGGTCGCCGAGGCCGAGGTCGTCGGCACCGGTCCCGTCCCGGACGCGCTCGCCGCCGACCAGCTCCTGGTCGAGCTGGTCAAGGGCGGCGAGGTGGTGGGCAGGGAGCCGCTGGAGACCGCCCGCACCCGGCACATCGCGGCCCGCGCCGGGCTGCCGATGTCCGCCGTCCAGCTGTCGCGCGGCGAGCCGGTGCTGCCGACCGAGTACGCGTAGCGGCCGCCCGCCGCGTGCGGCCGGGGCGCCGGACGCGTACATCTGGAGATACGTCCAGAGCCCGGGGCTTCCCCTCCCGGACCTGAGGGGAAGTCTCTAGGCTCGGCCCCACCTTCGAGCCCCACTTCGAGCACCACCTTCGAGCCCCACCTTCGAGCACCGCTCCCACCGCCCCGACCACCCGAGGACACCCGCCATGCACCGCGCATTGATCGTCGTGGACGTACAGAACGACTTCTGCGAGGGCGGCAGCCTCGCGGTGACGGGCGGCGCGGACGTCGCCGCCGCCATCACCGAGCTGGTGGGCGAGGCGGCGGGCTCCGCCTACCGGCACGTGGTCGCCACCCGCGACCACCACATCGACCCGGGAGCGCACTTCGCCCCGGCCGGTGAGGCGCCGGACTACGTCACCTCCTGGCCGCGGCACTGCGTGGCCGGCACCGAGGGCGTCGGCTTCCACCCGAACTTCGCCCCGGCGGTCGCCGGCGGCGCGGTGCAGGCCGTCTTCGACAAGGGCGCCTACGAGGCCGCGTACAGCGGCTTCGAGGGGCGCGACGAGAACGGCGGGACGCTGGCCGGGTGGCTGCGCGAGCGGGAGGTGACCGAGGTCGACGTGGTCGGCATCGCCACCGACCACTGCGTGCGGGCCACCGCCCTGGACGCGGCCCGCGAGGGCTTCCGCACCCGGGTCCTGCTCGACCTCACGGCGGGCGTCGCCCGCGAGACCACCGACCGGGCGCTCGCCGAGCTCCGCGAGGCGGGCGTCGAGCTCACCGGCGAGCCGGTCGTCGCCTGACCCGGATCGGCGCGTCCCGAGGGCCCCGGCTCAGGCCGCCGGGGCCTTCGGCAGCGCCCTGGCCGGGTGCCACAGCTCCTGGGCGACGCCCGGGGTGGACCTCCACAGCAGGCCGTCCGGGTGGTGGAGGACGGCGGTGATCTCGTCCCCGGTCGGCGGCTCGGCGTTCCCCCGCAGATAAACCGACCGCAGGCCCAGGTTTCGCAGCCTGGTCAGGGCGCGGGCGCGGTTCGCGGCGTGGACGAGGAAGCGCACGGTGGCGCCGTCGCCGGCCGGACTGGGCAGTCCTATCGCCACCACCACGCTGCCTCCCGGCAACTTGCAGAACCCGCCACCGGGCATGCGGAACCACTCCCCCGTGAGCCGACTGTCAATAAGAAGTTCCTGAGAACTCGGTCAGCTGCACCTAAACACGATCGGCCGCCGCCCGCTAGAGGGCGACGGCCGATCATGCTTTGACCTGCGGTTATACCGTGAAGCTAGTCGATCACTTGGTCGACGGGCCCACGCGGACCGTGATCGTCTGGCCGTTCCTCGGCTCCTTGACGACCTCGATCTTGGTGTTGGTGTCAGTGACCTTCACGCCGGCGCGCTCGGTCTCCTGGAACCAGTAGGTGCCCTTGCGGTCGTCGAAGACCCGGTTGCCCGGCTGCGAGCCGACCCAGGTGCGCTCACCCTTGAGGTGCAGCGGGAAAGCGTCCGTCCGGTACGTTCCGAAGGGGGAGTCGTACGACTGGACGCGGTTGCGCATCAGGGTGCCGTCGCGGAACTTCAGCGGGGTCGGGTGGGCGTCGATCGGGAGGATCAGACCCTGGCCCGGGTGCTGGGAGGTGTTGTTGTCCTTCTGGGACAGGTCCCACTTCCAGATGAGCAGACCGTTCTGGTACGGGTAGTGCTCGACCCAGCTCGCCTTGTCGCCGGTGAAGCCGAAGTTGTACGGGCCGACCTTGAGGGTGGCGTCGTACGAGACGTACTGGCGGTTCTCGGCGATGTAGTACTGCTCGTACTCCTTGGTGAAGCCCTTGCCCATCCGCGTGAAGCCCTTGGCCGTCCAGCCGTTGTCACCGTTCTCGGCGTCGTCCGAGAAGACGGTGGCACCGTCGGCGGTCAGCGTGATGGCGTCGGCCGCGAAGCCCTTGAGCGCGAGGCCGCCGTCCGTCTGGTAGCGGAAGCGGAGGTCGAACTTCTTGCCCGCGTACGCCGAGAGGTCGTACGCGAGCGACTTGTAGGCGCCGGAGACGCTGGAGAGCGCCGGGGTGCCGGCCGCGTCGCGGTCGATCGGCTTGCCGTCGGCCGTGCCGTCCAGGGCGGTCCAGTTGGCGCCGCCGTCCGTCGACACCTCGGTGTAGAGGTAGTCGTACTCGGCCTCGATGTCGTACCAGCCCTTGAGGTTCAGGGTGGCGGACGACTTGCCGGTGAGGTCGACCGGGCGGGTCAGGGTGTTCTTGAGGTCGTCGCCCATGCCGCTCCACCACTGCGTGGCGCCCTCGGCGGGCTCCACGATGTCGGTGGTGACGGCCTTCTTCGGCAGCTCGACGAGGAGCGCCTGCGGGTTCTTGGTGTTGTACGCGGCCACACCCAGCTTGTGGGTGGACTTCTCGGCGCGCTGCTCGTCGCTCACCTTGGTGTAGTTGAGCCAGCCGAGCTGGAGCTTGTCCCAGGCGTTCATGTCGCCGGGCAGGTCGCCGATGGAGTCCTTGCCCGTGCCCAGCCAGGAGCCGGAGGACATCAGCGTCCAGAAGCCGGTCGAGTTCTCGCCGCCGGCCGTGTCGTAGTGGTCCGGCAGACCGAGGTCGTGACCGTACTCGTGGGCGAAGACGCCGAGGCCGCCGTTCTCGGGCTGCATCGTGTAGTCGCCGACCCAGATGCCGGTGTCGCCGATCGGGGTGCCGCCGGCCTTGTTGCCCTCCGGGCCGGCCTTGCCCGCGCTGGTGCCGTAGGCGTACCAGCGGTGGGCCCACAGGGCGTCGCCGCCCTGGGCGCCGCCGCCGGCCGACTCGTCCTCGCCCGCGTGGACGATCTGGAAGTGGTCGATGTAGCCGTCGGCCTCGTTGAAGTTGCCGTCACCGTCGAAGTCGTAGCGGTCCCACTGGTCGTAGGCGGCCAGCTCGGACTTGATCTCGGCGTCGGTCTTGCCCTTGGCCTTCTGGTCGGCGACCCAGGCGGTGACGCCGTCGCGGACGGTGTCCCACACGTTGGCGCAGTTGCTCTGGCCGCAGTAGTTGGAGCCGTAGCGGGCCTCGTTGTACGGGACCTTGACCCAGTCCGAGACCGCGCCGTCGACCGAGTAGCGGCCGGACGAGGTGCGCTCGTAGTAGGTCTTCAGGGACTGCTTCGGCTGGCCGGTCTTCTTGTCCTTGCCGGTGCCGAAGTACAGGTCCTGGAAGTGCTGCTGGTCGTAGTCGGCCTGCCACGCGGTCGAGTTGTCCTTCGACCGGTCCGGCTCGGCTATCTGGTTGTGCAGCGGGCCGGGCTGGCCGCCGAACTTCGGCTTCAGCTCGTCCGTGTCGTCGTCCTTGCGGTCGACGAGGGTGGTGGTGTCCACCTGGTCGCCGAACTCGACCAGGATGGTGAAGATCTTGTCGGTCTTCTCGCGGCCGAGCTCGACGTACTTCTTCGCGCCCAGCTTCACGACCTTGGAGCCGCCGCGGCGCTCTACCTTGGCGTCTCCGCTGAGCACGGCCTTCAGGGCGGCCTCGCGCTGCTGCGCCTGCTGCTTGCTGAAGGGGCCGTCCAGGTCGTGGTCGACCGTGGTCTTGTCCTGGCCGTGGTCGTGGCCCGGAGCCGGGTCGTGGCGGACGTCCGCCGCCGCGATCCTGCCGTCCTCGTTCGCCCACGCGGTGCTGAAGGTCGAGGCGGTGGCGGCCGTGGCCGCGAGCGCCACGACCACCGCGGACGCCCGAATCGCCCGTCGTCTGTTGGTCACTTGGTGTCGTTCCTCCCCGGCGCCCACGCCCTCGGACCAGGAAGGTGGGGTGTCCGTCCGGGCGGGGTCGCGCGTCACAAGTGACGACATTCGACCGGAGAGAACGCAGAAAAGACAGATCTTGACTTGCACACACCAAGTGCACTATGCGGGTGTCGGAATCCGATATGCGGACGGTCAGGGAGGGAAAAAGTAGCGGAAGTTCACGGTTTGAGGCCCCGTTCGTGCCACCCGTGCGCCCCCCGTGCTCCGGAGACGTGGGTCAGGTCACGCTTACCTGCCACCCCCCGCGGGCATCGAGCGTCGTAGAGTCGTCGACCGGGAGTCCGGAGGGGCGGTATCCGTCATGCAGCGTCCGAACGCAGCGCAGTACGCCTACGGTTCGGCCGTCGTGGTCCTCGCGACCGCCGCGCTCCTGCTCCTGACCGGTGCCACCGGTCCGCCGGCCGTCGCCGCGGCCTGTCTCGCCGGACTGGTGCTCGGCGTGCTCGTGGCGGTGACGATGCCCTCGGCGGCGCGGCCCGTCAAGACCCCCGACGGCACGGCGCCGGTCTCCGGGAACGACGCGGTCCGGGTACCGGCCGCGCAGCTGGGCGCGGGAGCCGATACCCGGACCGGTCGGTGAGTCCGTCCGTTCCGCCGGTGACGAGGACGGCGGCTACTGCGGCACGGTGACGACCACCGTCTTCGCCGCCTTGTCGTGCAGGCCCTGCTTGTAGGGCTTGTCGACCAGGATGAGGATCAGGATGAGCAGCGGCCACAGGCAGGCGCAGCAGATCAGCGCCGGCAGCCAGAGCACGACGGCCCGCAGCAGCGACTGGCTCATCGGGGGCGTGGAGCCGTCGTTGAGCATGGCGACGCGCAGCTTCATCAGCCGCTTGCCGAGGGTCTGCCCGTTCTTCGCCGTGAGCACGGTGTCGTACGTGACGTACGCGACGATCGTCAGGAGCTGGAAGACCAGCTGCCCGCCGCCGGTCCAGGTGGCCTGGAAGTCGTCGCCGTCGACCGTCGCCCGGTCGTAGATGTCGAAGGGGATGCCGATGATCGCGAGCGGCACCGCGATGATCACCCAGTCGACGAGCCGCGCCAGGACCCGGCGCCCGGTCTCGGCGAGCGGCGGCATCCCGGAGAGCGGGTCGGTGCCGCCGTAACCCCCGCCGTAACCGCCGTACGGGGGTGGCGGCGGGTACGGCGAGTCGTACGGGCTCCCGGGCGGCGGAGGCCCCGGCGGCGGGCCCTGGGGCGGCTCCCTGGGCGGCTCCTGGGGCCGCTTGGCGAACGGGTCGTCGTCGGGGGGCGGGCCGGGCGGCGGCTGGTCGGTGCTCATGGGGGCATCGCATCCCGGCGGCCGGGGGGCCGCAACGGATGGGCCCCCGTTCGGGGGACCGCCGCCCGCCCCCGGGTCAGGCCTTCGCGAGGAAGGTGCCGGCCGCCTTGTCGTGCCAGCACTGGCGCCACGGACGGTCGAAGACGCACCAGACCACGTTGAGGACGCCGATCACCAGCAGGCCCAGGAAGGTGTACAGGAACCAGCGGCGCAGGGACCGCCCGAAGGACGGCGGCTCGTGCGCCTCGATGTCCCTGACCTGGACGCCGCACAGCTTCTTGCCGAGCGTGCGGCCCCACTTGGCGGTGGGCAGCGCCTCGTACAGCACGCCGAGGACGAGGAACAGGCCGAGCGCGATGCCGAACTGGACGGACGTGGTGCCGTCGACCAGCCACACCTGCACGGTGACGCCGGAGCGCTCGGCCGCGTCGATCTTGGCCTGGATGTGGTCCAGGGCGGCGGTGACGAAGGGGAAGCCGGCGCCGGCCGTCATCGCGCCGAGCAGCAGGGTGTCGATCACCCGGGCGAACAGCCGGCGCCCGAGCCCGGCCGGCGGCGCGGAGGACTGCTCCCGGACGGCGGCGAGGAAGGGGTCCTCGACCGGCGGCTTCCACGGGACCACGGGCTGCTGGGGCTGCTGAGGCTGGTGTGCCTGCGGCTGCGGCTGCGGCTGCAACTGCGCCGGCTGGGGGTGGGGGTGGGCCCAGGAGGGCGCGGCGGGCGCGGGCGCGGGAGCCGGTGCGGGAGCCGGGGCCGGTGCCTGCGCCTGTGCCTGTGCCTGCGCCGGGGCCTGTACGGGGGTGGGCTGGGGCTGCGGCTGTACGGGCGCGGGGGCCGGGGCTTCGTGGACGGGCGCCGGGGGCTCGGGGGCCGGGGCCGGGGCCGGGGTGACGGGCATGCCGCCGAGGCGGGCGGGGGCGCTCGGGACGCGGGGGTCGGCGGCGGGCGCCTCGGCCTGCGCGGGGGCGGTCGGCCACTCGACCGGGGAGCGCGGGTCGGGCACGGCGGCCGCGGGGGCCTCCCAGGCGTCCGGCTCCTCGTCGAAGAAGACGGGCCCGGTCTCGTCGACGGCGGCCCGCGCGGGGGCCGCGGCCGCCGGGGCGGGCTCGGGGACGGGCGTCGGGGCGGGCGCCGGGACGGGCTCGGGCGCCGCGGCCCGGTCGGGCACGGCCGGCGCGGGCGCGGGGCTCGGCGCGAGGACCGGCCCGGCCGGCATGGCCGAGGCGGGCGGCACCGGCGCGCCCTCACCGTCCTTGGGGGCGGGCCGGCTCGTGCCGGGCACCCAGGAGCCGCCGTTCCAGTACCGGATGTATCCGGGGATCGACGGGTCCGGGTAGTACCCCGCCTGCGGTACCTCGCCGCCGCCTCCGGGAGGAGTAGCCACTGCCCCGACTCCGTTCAGTCACAACGTTCCGTCACCACACTAAGGAGGCACAGTAACGAAGAACCTCCGCGAGGGAGGAAAGAGCCCGCGAGAAAGCCCGCCTTCACGCGAAGGAGGACGGAATCGCTCACTCCCCGTGAGGTTCGGGCCCGGGACCGGGGTGCCGTGGGAGGTCGGAAAAAAACTTCCCGAAAAAACTTCCCGAAGTCGCGTAATGAACCGCGGGGACCGCGCTCTCTCCAGGTGAAGGCCCGTCCGGGGCCCCCACGCGAGAGGCAGCAGTCATGCGGAACAACACCGAGCACACCACCGTCGAGCGCGAGCTGGAGCTGAAGCTGGTCCTGTCCCCCGAGCGCTCGGTCCCGGTGCCCGCCCGGCTCGCCTACCGCACCGACGACCCGTACGCCGTCCACATGACCTTCCACATCGGCTCCGAGCACCCGGTGAACTGGACCTTCGCCCGCGAGCTGCTCGTCGAGGGCGTCTTCCGGGCCTGCGGCCACGGGGACGTGCGGATCTGGCCGACGAAGGTCGACGGCCGCAGCGTCATCCTGATGGCCCTCTCCTCCCCCGACGGCGACGCGCTCCTGGAGGCCCCGTCGGCGCAGGTGTCCGCCTGGCTGGAGCGGACCCTGCGCACGGTGCCGCCGGGCACGGAGTCGGAGCGGCTCGGCATCGACGACGGGCTCGCGGAGCTGCTCGCGACCACCGTGGTCGGCGACGACCTGTGGCTGCGGGACCCCTGGGGGTCGGACGAGGCGCAGGACGGCGAGCTGTGACGTCGTACCGGCGGGCTCAGAAGAGCTTTCCGGGGTTGAGGAGGCCCAGCGGGTCGAAGACGCGCTTGATCTCCCGCTGGAGTTCGAGGCCGACCGGTCCGAGCTCGCGCGCCAGCCACTCCTTCTTCAGGACGCCGACGCCGTGTTCGCCGGTGATGGTGCCGCCGAGGGAGAGGCCGAGCGCCATGATCGCGTCGAAGGACTCGCGGGCGCGCCGGGACTCGTCCTCGTCGGTGTGGTCGAAGCAGACGACGGGGTGGGTGTTGCCGTCGCCCGCGTGCGCGCAGACGCCGATGGTGAGGGCGTACTTCTCAGCGATGGCGGTGGTGCCGGCGAGCATCTCGGCGAGCCGGGTGCGGGGCACGCAGACGTCGTCGATCATCGTGGCCGGCTTGAGGGTCTCCAGGGCGGTGAGGGAGAGCCGGCGGGCCTGGAGGAGGAGTTCGGACTCGGCGGCGTCGGCGGCGGGGACGACCTCGGTGGCCCCGGCGGCGGTGCAGAGCGCGCCGACGGCGGCGAGGTCGGCGGCCGGGTCCGGGGTGTCGAAGGCGCACAGGAGGAGCGCCTCGGTGGTCTCGGGGAGGCCCATCCGCGCCATCCGGTTGACGGCCTGGACGGTGGTGCGGTCCATGAGTTCGAGGAGCGAGGGGGTGTGGCCGCGCTCCATGATCGCGCAGACGGCGGCGCAGGCGGCGTCCGTGGAGGGGAACTCGGCGGCGAGGGCGAGCTGGGCGGGCGGCCGCGGCTTGAGCGCGAGGACGGCCTTCACGACGACGCCGAGGCTGCCCTCGGAGCCGACGAAGAGCCGGGTGAGGTCGTATCCGGCGACGCCCTTGGCGGTGCGGCGCCCGGTGGTGAGGAGCCGCCCGTCGGCGAGCACGACCTCCAGGCCGAGGACGTACTCGGCGGTGACGCCGTACTTGACGCAGCACAGACCTCCGGAGGCGGTGCCGATGTTGCCGCCGATGGTGCACGACTCCCAACTGGAGGGATCCGGCGGGTAGTACAGGCCGTGTTCGTGCACGGCGCGGGACAGGACCGCGTTGACAAGGCCGGGCTCCACCACGGCGACGCGGTCGACCGGGTCGATCTCCAGGATCCGGTCCATCTTGACGAGGGAGAGCACGACGCAGCCCTCGGAGGCGTTGGCGCCCCCGGAGAGTCCGGTGCGGGCGCCCTGCGGCACGACCGGGACGCGGTGCGCGGTCGCCGTCCGCATGACGTGCTGGACCTGTTCGACGGTGCGCGGCAGCACGACGACGGCGGGGGTGCCGGCCGCGCAGAAGCTCGCCATGTCGTGGGCGTAGGAGGCCGTCACGTCCGGGTCGGTGAGGACGGCGTCGGCGGGGAGCCCGGCGCGGAGGTCCGCGAGGAGCGTCTGGAGATCGTCCATGGTTCCAGCGTGGCACCCGCCGCCAACGGTGTGAACCCGCCGGGACGGGCGGCTCGTGTGCTCTTCGTACGAGCGCGGGCGGGCGCACAGTGAGGCGCATGAGCGCGATGAAGAGCCAGAACGTGTCGCGGGCGGTGCTCGCCTCCGGGGTGGCGGCGGTGCTCGCGGCGACGGCGCTGCTGTACCTGCCGGAGCTGCTCGGCGGGGACGCGCCGCCGCGCCCGCCGGGGCCCGCCGAGCGGGCGGCGAGCGCCGCGCACGCGGGGGCGCCGGCGGCGCTGCCGGACCTCGTGGCGCTGATCGGCGACCGGGAGAAGTGGCTGGCGGAGCACCCGGACGACGCCGCGTCGTGGGCGGTGCTCGGCGCGGCCTACACGGAGCGGGGTGCCCGGCTCGGGGACGTACGGGACCTGCCGAGGGCCGAGCGGGCGCTGAACCGCTCGCTGGCGGAGCTGCCGGCGGGGCGGGGGAACGTGGACGCGCAGCTGGGGCTCGGGGCGCTCGCGGGCGCGCGGGGCGACTGGAAGGGCGCCAAGGAGTGGGGCGAGCGGGCCAGGAAGGCGGCGCCGAAGCGGTGGAACACGTACCCGCTCCTCATCGACGCGTACAGCGGCCTCGGCGACTACCCGGCGGCCCGCAAGGCGATGGAACGGCTGGAGGAGCTGCACGGCGGGGCGGTGGTGCGGGGCCGGGCCGCGCAGAGCTACCGGGACCGGGGCTGGCGGGAGGACGCCGACGCCACGGCACTGGACGCGGCGGCGCTGGCGGCGACGGACGCGGAGAAGGCGGAGGCGTACGCACGCCTCGGGCGCTTCTCGTGGGAGCGGGGCGAGCCGGCCGAGGCCCTGGAGCGGTACGGGACGGCGCTGCGGTTCGTACGGGACCACGGGCCGGCGCTCGCGGGCCGGGCGCGGGCGCTCGCGGCACTCGGCCGGGCCGACGAGGCGCAGCGGGACTGGCGGGCGGCGCTGGCCCGTCAGCCGCTGCCCGAGTACGTCCTGGAGTCCGGGGAGCTGGCGGAGTCGCTGGGCCTGGACGGGGACGCGCGGGCGGCGTACCGGCGGCTGCGGGAGGGGAGTTGGGCGGACCCCGGCGTCGTCCTGGGCCTGCTCGACGCCGACCACGGCGATCCGGCGGCGGCGGTGACCCGGCTGAAGGGCGTCTGGGCGAAGGGCCACCGCTCGGTGGCGGTGGCGGACGCGCTCGGCTGGGCGCTGCACCGGGCGGGCGAGCCGGAGGAGGCGCTGCCGTACGCCCGCGCGGCCACCGACGAGGGGCTGCGGAGCGCCTCGTTCACGTACCACCTGGGCGAGATCGAGCGGGCGCTCGGGCGGACGGGCCAGGCGCGGCGGCACCTGGAGGAGGCGCTGCGGATCCACCCGTCGTTCTCGCCGCTGCACGCGCCGCGCGCGGCGGCGGCGCTGGCGGAGCTGGGCGAGCCGGACCCGGAGGCGGTGCCGAAGGACGCGCTGCCGGCGAAGGAAGCGCTGCGGGTGAAGGAAGCGCGGCCGGTGAAGGACGCGCGGCCGGTGGAGCCCGGGAAACCGATGGAGCCCGGGAAACCGGCGTAGCGTCCGAGGGGTTGACCGCGCGTCCGGGACGGGCCCCGTGCCCCGTCCCGGACGCGCCGGCCGGTCTACAGGTTGCCGCGCTTGTCCTGCTCGCGCTCGATGGCCTCGAAGAGGGCCTTGAAGTTGCCCTTGCCGAAGCCCATGGAGCCGTGGCGCTCGATCATCTCGAAGAAGACGGTCGGGCGGTCCTGGACCGGCTTGGTGAAGATCTGCAGCAGGTAGCCGTCCTCGTCGCGGTCGGCGAGGATCTTCAGCTCGCGCAGCTCGTCGATCGGCACGCGGGTGTCGCCGACCCACTCGCCGAGGGTGTCGTAGTAGGTGTCCGGGACGGACAGGAACTGGACGCCGGCGGCGCGCATCGCGCGCACGGTGGCGACGATGTCGTTGGTGGCGAGGGCGATGTGCTGGACGCCGGGGCCGTTGTAGAACTCGAGGTACTCGTCGATCTGCGACTTCTTCTTCGCGATCGCCGGCTCGTTGATCGGGAACTTCACCTTCTTGGTGCCGTCCGCGACGACCTTCGACATGAGGGCGGAGTACTCGGTGGCGATGTCGTCGCCCACGAACTCCTTCATGTTGGTGAAGCCCATGACGTCGTTGTAGAACGTCACCCACTCGTTCATCCTGCCGAGCTCGACGTTGCCGACGCAGTGGTCGATCGCCTGGAAGGTGCGCTTGGCCGGCGGCTCGACGATCGGGGCGGCGGCGGTGTACCCGGGGAGGTACGGGCCGGTGTAGCCCGAGCGCTCGACGAGGGTGTGGCGGGTCTGGCCGTAGGTGGCGATGGCGGCGAGGACGACGGTGCCGTGCTCGTCCTCGAGCTCGTACGGCTCCACCAGGCCGGTGGCGCCCTGCGCGACGGCGTGGGCGTACGCGGCGCGGGCGTCGGGGACCTCGATGGCCAGGTCGATCACGCCGTCGCCGTGCTCGGCGACGTGCGCGTCGAGGAAGCGGCCCCAGTCGGTGCTCGCCTTGATGACGGAGGTGAACACGAAACGGGCGTTGCCGTTGGTGAGGACGTAACTGGCGGTCTCCCGGCTGCCGTTCTCCGGTCCGGAGTAGGCGACCAGCTTCATGCCGAAGGCGGTGGAGTAGTAGTGCGCGGCCTGCTTGGCGTTGCCCACGGCGAAGACGACCGCGTCCATGCCCTTCACCGGGAAGGGGTCGGCCTCACGCGCGGTGGAAGGGGTGTGGTCAAGGGTCTCAGTCATGGCCTCAGCGTCCCGCCGCCTCGCAAGGTGCGCAATAGTTCGCTGGAGGGCTGGGCAATCTGTACAGCGACCCGGGAGTATGGGCGGGCGACTTGTACATCGTGACCACTCGGAGGGTGTCGTGGCGATCGATCATTTGGACGGCCGGCTGATCGTGCTCCTGGCGCGCGAGCCGCGCATCGGCGTCCTGGAGGCGTCGAGGCGGCTCGGGGTGGCCCGCGGCACCGTCCAGGCGCGCCTCGACCGCCTCCAGGCGAGCGGGGTGATCCGCGGCTTCGGCCCGCAGGTGGACCCGGCGGCGCTGGGCTACCCGGTGACGGCCTTCGCGACGCTGGAGATCAAGCAGGGCCAGGGCGCGGACGTACGGGAGCACCTGGCGACCGTGCCGGAGGTCCTCGAACTGCACACGACGACCGGACACGGGGACATGCTGTGCCGGCTGGTGGCGCGGTCGAACGCGGACCTCCAGCGGGTGATCGACAAGGTGGTCGCCTTCGAGGGGATCGTGCGGGCGTCGACGGCGATCGTGATGGAGAACGCGGTGCCGTTGCGGATCATCCCGCTGGTGGAGCAGGCGGCGGGCGGGGAGCCGGAGTAGTACGCGCGAAGGACTTCTCGACGCGAGCGTGTCGACGCAAGGGAGTTGATGCAAGGGAGTTGACGCAAAGAAGTGGATGCAAAGAAACCCTTGCAAGAGTTTCTTTGCATCCCTACGCTCAGGGCATGCCCGAGCCCGAGAAGGTCCCCCAGCAGCACGTCACCCGGGCGCTCGACCCGCGCTCCCTGCGCGGACTCGCCCACCCCCTCCGCATGCAGCTCCTCCGCACCCTGCGCCACCACGGCCCCGCCACCGCCTCCCGACTCGCCGAACGCCTCGGCGAGTCCAGCGGCGCCACCAGCTACCACCTCCGCCAGCTCGCCGCCCACGGCTTCGTCGAGGACGACCCGAGCCTCGGGAAGGGCCGGGAGCGGTGGTGGAAGGCCGCGCAGCAGGGCGTCAGCTGGGACGAGTCCCTGGTCGGGAACTCCGACCCCGAAGTGCGGGGCGCCGCCGACCTCCTGCTGCACGAGGTCGCCACCAACCACACCCAGGAGCTGTCGACCTGGATCGCCACCCGGCACGAATGGCCCGCCTGGGCCGGAGCGTCCGACATGAGCGACTACACCCTGCGGCTGCCGCCCTCCGCCGCGCGCGAGCTCGGGGAGCGGCTGCACGCACTGATCGACGAGTACCGGGACTCGCCCGAGGCCGACGCGCCGGACGCCGCGCGCGTACGACTCCACCTGCACGCCTTCCCGCAGCACGAGGACTGACCGGGGCGGGGCCGCCGCTCGGGCTCCTCCCCCACGCCCCCAGGCGTGGGGGAGTTCGAGGACGCGGCCGAAGGCCACAGGGGGCCCGGGGCGGAGCCCCGGTTCCGAGGAGGGCCGGGGTGTGGGGCGCAGGCCCCGCGCGGCGGCCCGGCCCGCACCACGCCGCCCCGTTCCGGCATCCGCACCGCCCCACCCCCGCCACCGCCGCCCGACCCACCGGCACCACCCACGGAAGGGACCCCGAGCCATGCACCCCGACATTCACCTCCTCCTGCACCGGACGAACGCCGGCGAAGCGCACCGGAAGGCCGCCGCGGCGCCCCGCCCCGAGCCGCTCCGGGAGCGACGCGGACGGCGGCTCGCCGTCCGGTGGGTCCGGCGGTCCGGGCCCACCGACCTCACCGTCACCCTCGCCGCATGAGCGCCGAACAGCGCGACAGGCGCCCCTTGTTCGCCGTCCTCTCCGCCAACGCCATCTCCATCAGCGGCAATTCGCTCACCCTCATCGGCGTCCCGTGGTTCACCCTGGAGACCACCGGAAGCGCCGGCAAGGCTGGTCTGGTCGCCTTCTGCGCCGCCGTGCCCGTGGTCGTCTCCGCCATCGCGGGCGGTCCGGTCATCGACCGGATAGGCCGCCGCCGGGTCTCCGTCGCCTCCGACCTGATCTGCGCCCTCGCGCTCGCCGCGATCCCCCTGCTCAGCCAGGCCGGTCTGCTGCGGTTCTGGATGCTGTGCGCGTTGATGGCCGTCACCGGCCTCTTCCACGCGCCCGGCGAGACCTCGCGCCATGTCCTCGTCCCCGAGCTCGCCCGGCGCGCGGGCACCCCGCTGTCCCGCGCCGCCAGCCTCTACGACGCCGTCTCGCGCGGCGCCCGGATGACCGGCGCCGCCGTCGGCGGCCTGCTGGTGGCGGTGATAGGCGCCGACACGGTGCTCTACGCGGACGCCGGCACGTTCCTGCTCTCCGCGCTGCTCGCCCTGGTGGGCCTGCGCGGCGTCCCCGCCGCCGAACCCCTGCGCAACGCACCGGCGTTGAACCTCGCCGTCTACCGCACCGACCTGCGCGAGGGCTACTCCTTCCTGCTGCGCACCCGGCTGCTGCTCGCCGTCGACCTCATGGTGATGGTCACCAACGGGCTCGCCCTGAGCTGGAGCGCGGTGCTGCTGCCGATCCACGCCCGCGAGGAGCTCGGCGGCTCCGCCGCGCAGGGCCTGCTGGTCGCCGTCTTCGGCGGCAGCGCCCTCATCGGCGCGCTGCTCCATGGCGCGGTGGGCCACCGCTTCCCGCGCCGGCCGGTCTTCACCGTCGGCTTCCTGATATCGGCCGCGCCGATCCTCACGGCCGCGTTCACCCACACCGTCGCCCCGATGGTGGTGGCGGCGGTGTTCGGCGGGCTCGGCGCCGGGGTGCTCAACCCCATCCTCACCACCGCCTTCTACGAGGTGGTGCCCGAGGAGCTGCGCAGCCGGGTGGGCGGCGCCAGCACGGCGGCCGTGCTGCTCGTCACCCCGCTCGGCGGCCTGGCCGCCGGCTTCCTGGTCGAGCGCGTGGGCATCACGGGGGCGCTGCTCACGGTCGGCGGGGCGTTCGTCCTGGCCACCCTGTCGCCGCTGTTCTTCCCCGTCTGGCGCGAGCTGGACGCCCCGGTCGAGCCGCCTGGCGGGGCCGGGGAGACCGCCGACGCCGGTAGGACCGCCCCGGGGGCGGGGACAGGCCCTAGCAGCGCGGGACCCGCGACTCCTGCTTCTGCCCCAGCGCCCGCAGCGAGTCCACCGCGCCGCTGAGGGTGTCGACGGGGACGAGCCGCATCCCGTCCGGCAGTTCGGCCTCCGCGTCGGAGCACTCGTCCCGGGGGACCAGGAAGACGGTGGCGCCGTCGCGGGAGGCGGCCTGGGTCTTGAGGGAGACGCCGCCGACCGCCCCGACCTTCCCGTCGGGCGCGATCGTGCCCGTACCGGCGACGACCTTGCCTCCGGTGAGCTCGCCGCCGTCCCCGTCGCCGTCGAGCTTGTCGACGATGCCGAGGGCGAAGAGCAGGCCTGCGCTGGGCCCGCCGACGTCGGCGAGGTGCAGTTCCACCTTCACCTTCGCCGGGTCCAGCTCCAGGTGGTTCAGGGCGGCGGCGGTGGCGGCGTCCTGGGACTCCTTCATCTGCCCGAGGTTCCGCTTCTCGATCTCCGCGTCGGACTTCCCCGGCGGGTAGACGGAGTCGTGCGGCAGCACCGCGCGGTCGGCGCGGAACCAGGCGTCGGCGACGTCCCCGAGGTCGACGTCCGTGCCGGGGCCGGTGGCGAGGATGGTCGTCATGCGCAGCTGACCGGTGGTGGGCCGGACCGGGGCGCCGGTGATCGTGATGATCTCCCGCCCCTGGTCCTTGCCGAGGACGTCGGCGGTGGTCCCGGGCTGGGCGATGGCGAACGGCAGCGGCGCCAGCCCCGCCACGGCGACCAGCGCGACGACGGGCACGGCGCACGCCGCGAGCACACGGGACCGGGGCATACGGGAGAGACGCGAGAGCACGCGTCCAATCTACTGGGCGGGCGCCGGTCCCCGGGCGCCCGCCGGTCCGGGTTCAGCGGCGGAGGCCGCGGAGGCCTCGGGGGCCGCCCAGCTCCCGGCCGAAGAAGCCGCGCAGCTCCCGGCGGACGGTCGCGAAGGACGCCGCCGCGTCGCCGGGGCCGACGAGCCCGTCCCGTACGGCGTCGGGGACGAGCCCGGCGGCGTGCAGCCGGGGGACGATCGCCGCGTGGTCGGTGAAGACCCAGTGGTTCGCGGCGCGCAGGGTACGGCGGCGGGCCCGCAGGCCCGCCCAGGAGCGTTCGATCCGCCCGGCGCCCTCGAAGCCGTCGGTGCGGAGCAGGAGCAGCGGACGGTCGCCCGGCCAGGGCTCCAGGTCGAGGTAGCCCTCCAGGTTGGCCACGGCCCGGACGCGGGGGTCGCGGGCGGCGAGCAGGGCGGCGGCGGTGCCGCCTGCGGAGTGCCCGTAGACCCCGGTCCGGCGCAGGTCCATGAAGGCGGTGGCGGCGTACGGCAGCCCGTCGAGCCGATCGGGCCGGTCGAGCCGGTCGAGGACGAGGCGGAGGTCGGCGACGCGGGTCTCGACCATGGTGCGGAAGGTCGCCGGGTCCGGCGGCCCGTGGAGCACGGTCTCCCGGACCGTGCCGTCGGGCAGCTCCACCTGGCTCGCCTCACCGGGGTGGTCGACGAGGACGACGACCGTCCCGTGGCTCGCCAGCCCCTCGGCGAGGCCGGTGCCGAGGGTGCGGGCGTCGCCGCCGCCGGGCGTGTACAGGACGACCGGGCGGCGGCCCGGCAGCGGGGGCGCGCCGGCGTGCGCGTGGGTGAGCGTCCCGGCCCAGTCGACCCCGGCGGCGGGCAGCCCCCGCACCAGCGGCGCGAGCGTCCCGAAGGTGCCGGCCTCGCCGGGCGTGAGCTGCGGGGCGCGCGGGTACCCGATGACGCTCCGGGCCGGGTACACGATCCCGACGACGACCTGCCGGGCCCCGAGCGCCGGGTCCCACGGGTCGGTGCGGGCCGGGTCGGTGAACGCGTGCCGGACGACCCCGACGGGGTGCGGCCCGGTCGGCGCCGGCAGCACGGGCACGAGCCCGGCCGAGGCCCGCGCCGCGGCCCGCGCCGCGGCCTGTGCCGAGGCCTGTGCCGGGAAGCCGGGGAAGCCGGTGAGGCCGACGGAGGCGGCAGCGCCGAGGACCGCGGCGCCGAGGAGGGTCCGGCGGGAGGGCGTGCGGGGCGAGTGGGTGCGAGCCGAGTGGGTGCGAGGCGGGTAAGTGCTCATGCCGGGCATGCTGGTTCCCGGCCCCGCCGCCCGGCGAGCCTTTCGGCCGAGCCCGAAAGGCTCGCGTTCGGCGGCGTCACCCGGGGCCGGCGGACAGGGGACGGCAGGCAGGGGGCGGCGTGGTGCGGGTTCACTTCTCGGTGGAGGACTGGGGGCGGTTGCGGTTCGCGCCGCGGCCCTCGCCCGTGCCCGAGCTGCACGCGGCGCTGCTGATGCTGGGCGCGCCGCACGAGGGGCTGCTCTTCGGGCGGTGGCGGGCCAGGACGGCGCGGGCCCTTCCGGCGGGCGCGGAGCCGCTCGCGGACCTGGTGCCGGCCGGTTCGGCGCCCGTCTTCCTGGACGTGCTGGGCGAGACCCGGCAGGAGGGGTTCGCGGCGATGCAGGCGACGGCGCCGGAGCTCGTACGGTCCGAACTGGAGCGGGTGTACGCGGGTCACGGCGGGCCGGCTCCGGCGTGGGTGCGGTCGCTGCACGCGGGCGGACCGGAGGGCTGGCGGACGCTCGCGGGCGCGCAGCGGGCGGCGTACGAGACGGTCCTGGCGCCGGTGTGGGGGCTCGTGCAGGACCTGCACCGGGCGGAGTTCGCCCGGCACGCGCTGGCGCTCGCGGAGGACGGGCCCGCGGCGGCGCTGACGGCCCTGGCACCGGGTTCGGTCGTGGAGGGCGGGGTGTGGACCTGGCCGGCCGGGTCCGGCGGCGGGGACGTACGGCTCGGGGGGCGGGGGCTCGTGCTGCTGCCGACCTTCCACTGGCGGGGCGGGCCGCTGGTACAGGACCGGCCTGACCAGCCGGACCGGCCGGTGGTCCTCGCGTATCCGGCGGGCCCGGGTCTGCCTCCCGTACCGGAGGCCCCCGGCGGCCCCGAGGAGCCGCTGGCGGGCGTCCTGGGCACGACGAGAGCGGCGCTGCTGCGCGCCCTGCCCACACCACGGACGACGACCGAACTGGCCAGGACGCTGGGCGTCTCGGCGGCCACCGTCTCGGGCCACACGACGGCCCTCCGCACGGCGGGCCTCCTGACCACGACCCGCACGGGCCGCTCGGTCCACCACACCCGCACGGCGATCACGGAACTACTGCTCCGCCATGACCCGTCCGGCACCTCAGACACACGCCCCCGACCATGATCCGCCGGAGACCGCCCCAGGGGGCCGTACGAGCGCCGGAGGGGCCTGTACACGTGCCCCCGCCGGGCGCGAGCCGAGAGCGGCACCCGTCCAGGGCCTGTACGCGCAAGTGGTGCGTGCGGCACCCGTCCAGGGCCCGTACGCGCACGCCGAGGCGCGGTGGCCGTACGGGTACCCGACCGCACGCACGTCGAGGGGTGGTGGCCGTACCGGTACCCGCCCGGACGCGCTCCGGGGGTACCCGGGTACCCGTGGTCGGGTACCGGGTACCCGTGGTCGGGTACCGGGTACCCGTGGTCGGGTACCGGGTACCCGTGGTCGGGTACCGGGTACCCGTGGTCGGGTACCGGGTACCCGTGGTCGGGTACCGGGTACCCCACATCTGGTGACGGCGGGGCGCGCGCTAGCGCAGCGCGTCCGCGACCTCCCTCGCCGCGTCGACGACGCGGGGGCCCACGCGCTCCGGTACGGCGTCCGCGAGCATGACGACGCCGACGCTGCCCTCTATGCCGGTGACGCCGACGAGCGGCGCCGCCGCGCCGCTGGCGCCGGCCTCCAGCTCGCCGTGGGTGAGGGTGAAGCCGGGTTCGATGAGGGTGCCCTGGCGGGCGGCGAGGATGGCGCGGCCCGCGGCACCCCGGTCCAGCGGGTGGCGGAAGCCGGCCCGGTAGGCCACGTGGTAGTCCGTCCAGGTGGGCTCGACGACGGCGACGGCGAGCGCCTCCGCCCCGTCGACGAGCGTCAGGTGCGCGGTCGCGCCGATGTCCTCGGCGAGCGAGCGCAGGGCGGGCAGGGCCGCCTCCCGCACCAGGGGGTGGACCTGGCGGCCGAGGCGCAGCACGCCGAGGCCGACGCGGGCCCGGCCGCCGAGGTCGCGGCGGACGAGGGCGTGCTGCTCCAGCGTGGCCAGCAGACGGTAGACGACGGTCCGGTTGACGCCGAGTTTGTTGGACAACTCGGTGACGGTCAGGCCGTGGTCGGTGTCGGCGAGCAGTTTGAGGACTCTGAGTCCCCGGTCGAGCGTCTGGGAGGTCTCCGCGGTCACGACGCCCTCTCCTTCGGAAAGTGAGTGGCGGCGGCTCCCACGGGGGTCGCGGCGCCGGTCCCGTCGGCGACGCACGTCAGAGGCCGCCGGCAGGAAGGGGTACACCGGCTGCGCTCCGCGGCGGCGCTGCCACGGGGCGATTGCTTTTGAGCCGGGACAGTAGCGACCCGCTCCGCTCAGCGGAAGACCTCGTCCAGAATCCGGGCGCGGGCGACCGGATACGGACGGTTCAGGACTTTCGTCGGCCCTCCTCGGGACTTTGGCTGACAAGAACGGCTATGTCGCGCTCGTAGCGTGGAGGGTGCCGGATGGCCGTCCGTGGGGGCCGGCCCCGGGGCCGTTCCGCCGCGCGCGGGACGGCGGAGAGGCCCGTACGACCGCCGTCGTACGGGCCTCTCCCATGACCTGGGGGCCCGGGCTCACCGCATCCGGGTGGCCCACTCCTGGACCTTCTTGATCCGCTCGCGGATCTGTCCGGCGGTGGCCTCGGCACTCGGCGGGCCGCCGCAGACGCGCCGCAGCTCGGTGTGGATCACGCCGTGCGGCTTGCCGCTCTGGTGGACGTACGCGCCGACCATGGTGTTGAGCTGCTTGCGCAGTTCGAGGAGCTCCTTGTGGGAAACGACGGGCCGCCGCTCGGCCGGAAGCTCCAGGAGGTCGGCCTCCTCGTCCGGTCGCTTGCGGCTGTGCGCGATCTGCCGGGCCTGCCGCTTCTGGAGGAGGAGCTGCACCTGGTCGGGTTCGAGGAGACCGGGGATGCCCAGGTAGTCCTGCTCCTCCTCGCTGCCGGGGTGGGCCTGCATGCCGAACTCGGCGGCGTTGTAGAGGACGCGGTCGAAGACGGCGTCGGACTCCAGCGCCTCGAAGGGCAGCATGTCCTGCTCGCCGGTGTCCTCGTCCTGCTGCTTCTCCGCCTCCGCCAGCTCCTTCTCGGACTCGGCGTACGGGTCCTCGTCCTCGCCCGCCTTCTTCGGCTTGTCGAGGACGTGGTCGCGCTCGACCTCCATCTCGGTGGCGAAGCCGAGGAGGCTGGGGATGGTGGGAAGGAACACGGAGGCGGTCTCGCCGCGCCTGCGGGATCGCACGAAACGGCCGACGGCCTGCGCGAAGAACAGCGGCGTGGAGATGGTGGTGGCGTACACGCCGACGGCGAGGCGGGGCACGTCGACGCCCTCGGACACCATGCGGACGGCGACCATCCAGCGGTCGGTGGACTCGCTGAACTCGTCGATGCGGTCGGAGGAGGACGCCTCGTCGGAGAGGACGAGGGTGGCCTTGGTGCCGGTGATCTCGCGGATCAGCTTGGCGTAGGCGCGGGCCGAGTCCTGGTCGGAGGCGATGACGAGGCCGCCCGCGTCCGGGATGGACTTCCGGACCTCGGTGAGGCGCTGGTCGGCGGCGCGCAGCACGTTCGGCATCCAGTCGCCGCGCGGGTCGAGCGCGGTGCGCCAGGCCTGCGAGATCGCGTCCTTGGTCATCGGCTCGCCGAGCCGGGCGGCGATCTCGTCGCCGGCCTTGGTCCGCCAGCGCATGTTGCCGCTGTAGGAGAGGAAGATGACCGGCCGGACGACGCCGTCGCCGAGCGCGTTCCCGTATCCGTAGGTGTAGTCGGCGGAGGAGCGGCGGATGCCGTCGTTCCCCTCCTCGTACGTCACGAAGGGGATCGGGTTGGTGTCGGAGCGGAAGGGGGTGCCGGTGAGGGCGAGCCGGCGGGTGGCCGGGTCGAACGCCTCCAGGCACGCCTCGCCCCAGGACTTCGAGTCACCGGCGTGGTGGATCTCGTCGAGGATGACGAGGGTCTTGCGCTGCTCGCAGCGGTTGCGGTGGAGCATGGGCCGCACGCCGACGCCGGCGTAGGTGAGGGCGACGCCGTCGTACTCCTTGCTGAGCGGACCGGCGCTGTACTCCGGGTCCAGCTTGATCCCTATCCGCGCCGCGGCGGCCGCCCACTGCTTCTTCAGGTGCTCGGTGGGGGCGACGACGGTGATCTGCTGCACGACGTGGTGGTGCAGCAGCCAGGACGCGAGGGTCAGGGCGAAGGTGGTCTTGCCGGCGCCGGGCGTGGCGACGGCGAGGAAGTCACGAGGCTGTTCCTGGATGTACTTCTCCATCGCGCCCTGCTGCCAGGCTCGCAGCTTGTTGGCGGTACCCCAGGGGGCACGGCCGGGGAAGGCGGGAGAGAGGTGATGAGAGGAGGTGGCGGTGGTGGTAGTCACGATCTCCGGTCACGGTTCGACGCTCGTCCAGACGCTCGTCCAGATATGACAACCGGGCCACCTTACCGGCGGGGCGGACGGAACCTCGATCGAACACGGAACGGCCGATGCTCTGACCTCGGTCCGTGCGGCGAGGGTCACATCCGGGGGGCGGGGCCGGGGGGCATGGCGCGGGCTGAGGGCATGACGGGGGTCGGGGGCATGACGGGGCCCGGCCCCGGTTCAACATCGGCTCAGCGCGCGAACCTCGGAAGCTGCGCGGCGATCTTGGGGACGTCGAGGGCCCCCTGGCAGACGTCGAGGACGAACGCCTCGGCCTCGTCCACGTCGAAGTCCGCGTCGAGCGGGTGCCCGTTCATGTGCAGGAAGACCCAGGTCGCGTACCAGGCGATGCGTTTGTTGCCGTCCACGAGGCCGTAATTGCGGGCCAGTGACTCCATGAGCGCGGCGGCCTTCTGCCACACGTCGGGATAGGCGTCCTGTCCGAACACGCTGGACTGCGGGCGCGCCAGGGCGGAATCGAGCAGACCGTAGTCCCGCACCTCGTCCGCGCCCAGCCTGGCCGCGAGGTTCAGCAGTTCGGGGAGGGTGAGGTAGTACGTCACGCGAGCCTCCGGTTCAGCTCCTCACTGGCCTTCAGCACGTGCTCGGCCGCCTCGTCGAAGAGGCGGGAGTGTTCGTTTATGGCCCGGATCACGGCGTCGTGGGCGAAGGATTGCATGCTGCGCCCCTCGGCCTCCGCCCGCTCGCGCAGGGCGTCCAGCTCTTCCTCGGTGAACCTGACATTCAGACCGGCCATACTTCACGGTACCGCGTGGTACCACATGGTGTCACCGGCCTTCCGGCGCCGCCCGCAGCCGCGTCGCCACCCACGCCCCCACCGCCGCGACCCCCGCCATCGGCAGGAAGACGACGGCGAAGGCACCGGGGTGGGAGGCCCCGGACGCGGCGGACGCGGCCGAGGCGACCGCGTGCCCGACCGCCCCGCCACCGAGCGCCGCGAAGGCCGCGCCACCAGCGGCGAGCAGCAGGACATTGGACAACCCGTCGGAGATCTGGAGCGCGGCGGAGTTCGCGCCCGCCTCCTCCGGCGGGGACAGCTTCATCAGCAGCACGCTCGTCGAGGCGATCACCACGCCCATGCCGAGGCAGCCGAAGCCCCACGCGACGGCGACCACCCACACCGGCACGCCCGGCAGCAGCACGCTCGGAGCGGCGGCGATGGCCAGGGCGACCAGCAGCATCCCGAGCACGACCAGCCGCTCCCGGTACGGCTCCGTCCACGGCCGCGACTGGATCCACGAGCCGAGCGCCCAGGTCAGACCGCCGAGGGCGAGCGAGAGCCCGGCGAGGGTCGGACTGAGCCCCCGCTGGGTGACGAGCATCAGCGGCACGAACGACTCGGCCGCGATGAAGGACCCGGCGGCCACACCCCGCAGCAGCACCACGGCCGGCAGCCCGCGCGCGGCCCGCACCGTGCCGCGCGGCAGCAGCCCCCGCACGGCCGGCACGAGCAGCGCCGCACCCAAGGCCGCCGGCCATAGCGACGGCCACCGCAGCTCCTGCCCCGCGTACTGGAGCAGCCCGGCGCCCGCCGATATCGCGAGCGCCAGCAGAATCCGGCGACGGTCCCAGGCCGCGACGGGCGCCGACGGATCGGCGGGCCCGGAGGCGGTCCGCCGGATCGCGGGAAGCGCGAGGGCGAGCGGCCCCACGACGAGCACCGGGATCCCGACAAAGACCCACCGCCACCCCAGCTGCTCGGTGATCGTCCCGGCGGCGAGCGGCCCGACCACCGACGGCACGACCCAGCTCGCCGCGAAGGCCGCCATGATCGCGGGCCGCAGGTGCTCGTCGTACGCCCGGCTGACCACCACGTACAACGCGACGATCACCAGCCCACCCCCCAGCCCCTGCACGGCCCGCCCGAGAATGAACACCCACATCACCCCGGCCGTCCCCGACAGCAACAACCCGGCCGCGAAGGCACTGATCCCGGCAGTCAGCGGCACCAGCGGCCCGTTCCGGTCGGACCACTGCCCGGCGACGACCATCCCGAAGAGGCTGGTCGTGAAGTACGCGGAGAACGCGAACGCGTACACGGCTACCCCGTCCAGCTCCCGCGCGGCCACGGGCATCGCCGTCCCGACGGCGGTCGCCTCGAAGGCGATGAGCAGCACGACGGACACGATCCCGACGCTGAGCGCCCGATGGGCGGAGTCGAGAACGGACCCGCGAGGGGCACGAGGAGAGTCGAGGGCAGGACCGACGGCGGTCTCGGCCTCGCCGGGTTCAAGGGCGCTCATCCCCCCAGAGTAAGAGGTGCAGCCCTATATGACCCCTGTCAGGAGACCGGTCCCCCCTCGGTCCTGGGACCTACACCCGGCGGCCGACGCCCGACGCCCGACCGTGAACGGCGTGCGGCGTACTCCGGGGCACGCCCGCCAACCCGAGCCTGACCGAAGGGGCTCTTAACGGTGCTCAGCCGAGCAGGCGACGCTCACGCAACCGAACGCAACCGAGTAGTCGGGGAGCAAGGTCATGGCTCTACTTGTTCTTCGGCAAGGACCTCAACAGCAACGGCGACAACTGCCCCAGCGTGTGGGTGGACGAGACGTCGGCGGATCTTGTCCTTCAGGGCTGGAAGGCCGACGAGGCGACGGAAGCGGAATGCCTCAAGAGGGGCTGCATCCCCGAGACCGAGGGCGTGTTCCGCATCCCGGCGAGCATGGTGGATCAGATCAGGAAGGCGTGTGATGAAGCCGAGCAGCGTGCCTCCGTTCAGTGAGCTGATCGCGGGGTGCCGGAGGTCGGCCGTCCACCTGGAGCTGCGCGACTCGTACGGCATCGCCTCGGAGGACGAGGACTTTGCCGAGTGGCGGGAGTTGGGAGAGATCAGCCCCGCGTCCGTCGAGCGTCGCCGCGACTGGCTCGACCTGGTGAAGGAGACCGTGGGCCGTGGCGTCGTCATACGCCGCGCCCGCGTCGTGTCCGTGCCGGTCAGTGAGTACATCCGGTACGAGCACGCGGGCACGCACCTGAACGTCGAGGCCGGGGAGTCGGTCCGCTGGCTCCCTCGTCCCGAGGCCGCCACACTCGCCCTGCCCGGGGCCGACTTCTGGCTGCTCGATGATCGCCTGATCCGCTTCGGCCACTTCGCCGGGGACGGAGCGTTCGTCGGCCACGAGCTGAACAACGACCCCGAGGTGGTCAAGCTCTGCGCCGACGCCTTCGAGTCGGTATGGACCCGCGCCACGCCCCACGAGAGGTTCACGGTCTGATCCGCTCCAGCGGTACGCCACCAGCTCATGCCCACTTACCAGTCATCCAGTGTCGAAGCCGCTCGCAAGAACGTCGCCGCACGTCTACGGGAGGTCCGCCGCGACTCCGGGCTGAAGGGGCATGAACTGGCGGCGTTCTGTGGGTGGAACAAGTCCAAGATCTCCCGGATCGAGAACGCGATCACGCCGCCGTCCGACGCGGACACCCGCGCCTGGTGTGCCGGCTGCGGTGCGGACGACCAGGCCCCGGACATCATCGCCGCATCTCGCACGGCTGACTCCATGTACCTGGAGTGGAAGCGGCTCCAGCGCACCGGCCTGCGACGGCTGCAAGAGTCTCGCGTCCCCCTTTACGAGCAGACCAAGCTTCACCGGGGCTACGCCTCGCACGTCATGCCGGGCCTGTTCCAGACACCGGCGTACGCGTCCGCCCTGCTAAAGGCGGTAGGGCGGTTTCACCGGACGCCGAAGGACACGGCCGAAGCGGTGGAAGCCCGGACAGCCCGAGCCGACGTGCTTCGGAAGCCGGGGCACCGCTTCACCTTCCTGCTGGAGGAAGCCGTCCTGCGGTACCAGCTCGGTGACACCGAGTGCATGGCCGGCCAGCTCGGACACCTGCTGTCGGTCATGTCGCTCCCCGCCGTCTCGGTCGGCATCATCCCGTTCGCGGCCCGAGACCGGGGCATGTGGACCCTGGAGACGTTCGACGTCTTCGACGGCCAGCGGGTACATGTGGAACTTCTGACGGCCCAGGTGACACTTACCACACCGGGCGAAGTCGCCATGTACGTACGGGCCTTCGAGGATCTCCGAGGCCTTGCGGTGTACGGCGCCGAGGCACGCGCGTGCGTGGCTGACGCCCTGGCCGCACTGGGCTGAGAACTCGCATGCAACCACGTAGAACTTCCTTGGGTCCGGTGCCACCGCATCCCTAGCGTTGCCGCAGTACCGGCGACGCGAAGGCGCGAGCATGACCTCACTGCCCCGTCCGAATCCTTGGCCACGAACGAACCTTGCTCAAGCACGGTGTAGAGCCGCCCCTCTTCCCGAAGCGCGGCCACAGCCTTCTGAACCGTGGAGGGCGCCACGTCCAGTTCTCCCGCGAGGTCGACCACGGCGGGGAACCGACTGCCCGGCTCATACTTCTCGGCGTCCAGACGTCTGCGCAGTTCGGAGGCCACCTGAGGCCATACGGGCTTGCTGCGGTCGAGATTCATAACCATCAGCGTCCGCGTATCTGCGCAATCACGCGACCGCGTATGCACGTATACGCGTGTGCTCTGCATGAGCTAGTGCTCAGCAGCAAGACCCACACCACAGCAGAAGACCCCGGCGAGGTGTCCAGACCTCCCGGGGCATGGCCGTTCACCCAAGGAGTGACCGACGTGCGAAGCGTACTTGCCCTCTTCTTCGCGTGGCTCATGCCCTCCACCGGAAGGCGTCGCGCCTGCGAGACCCAACCAACTCAGCCTGCACCGACACAGCACACCCCCGCGGTCTTCCCGATGCGCCGACTCCTGATCACGCGTAAGCCGATCGGTGTCGGCCTCGGCTCTCCCCGTTCCCTGCGAGAGCCGGACTACCTGTGCGGCGAAGACGTGAAACTGATCCGCCCGTACTACGCCCGGCACATCCAGGAACAGGAACGGCTTCTCCAGCGGGACCGCCGTACAGCCCTGCTCCTCGCCGCCGTCGGCATCGACTTCCAGGGGGTACCGGCATGAGCCAAACCGCGCGACACCACACCGCCCCCGTGCGCATGTGCGCGGACTGTGAGCGGATCACCGATCGGCCGATGCTGATCCGATCCGTCGAGCAGGGGTCGGGACCGGGCTGGAGCCTCTACGCCTACCCTGGCTGCGCTCCGCGCCACCTGACCCCCGACGAGGCACGCTGCCTGTGGATCGAGCACGTCGAGGGGTGCGCCCCCTGCACGACCGGGGAGTGTCCGGTCGGCTCGGCGCGGACGGTTCGTTCCGGAACCCGAGACCCCATGACGGCACCGCCACAACGGAAGAAACAAACCAGGCGCACCGGCTGCGCCGAGGGGCTGCCCAACCTCGTCGAGTGGCTGGACAGCATCTCCACCACCTGCGGGGCGTGTGCCGGGCACCGAACGGTCTGGTGCCCCGACTGCGCCGGGTTCATGGGCTGCGAGACGTGCAGTCACACATACAAGGTCGCATGCCCCCAGTGCGCCGGCGGCAAGCGCGAAGGCTGGCGCCCCTGGTGACGCGTCCGGCCTGACACAACGGCGGGGGTGGACATGTCCCACGCCACCCCCGCCGCCGTTCATTACGACACTCGTCGGCTACTTCTCGAAGGCCAAAGACCCTGGCGGCACCTCGGAATTCTTGGCGAGCGCTGGTTTCACCACCGGATCAACCTTCAACGGCTCGTTCTCGCATCCCAGAGCTTCCGTCACACGGCGCGACATCAGATAGACGAAGGACAGGTGTTGCCGCATCGCCTCGTCGGTTCCCTTCCGTTCCGAGTGTGACGTATTCGATGCGCGAGCGCGGAGCAATGCATGCCTGGAAGGGCGACGCAGATCGCCGGGCAGAACGCACTTGAAATACAGCATTGAGTAGTTTCCGGCACTCTCGCCCGAAGTGCCGTTGATGTCGAACCGCTTGACCGTCTCGGGTCGCTGATCTGCCCTTGCCTCCCCGCTGCCGGAAGGCGCCCAGGAGAAACTCGTTCGCACCCCTCCTTCCTCCCGACTCGAGGATGAAGCAAAGAAGCATACATAGACAGACGACGTATCCTTCTCACCACTCCACTTCCGTAGAGCAGTCTTCAGGGTTTCCTCTACATCCGATGTCGAGTTGAGAACGCTCGACTTGTACGTTCCAGCTTCGAGGAGCTCCTCCAGCAACTGCTGCTCAGTGGACGCATCCACGAGGGCGCAAGGATTTTCACTCCGAGCCTCACGCTCCCCTTTCGCGCACGATGCAACTGACATCACGGCACAGGCAGTCAGGATCGCGAGGCGCCTTGCCCCACGAGAGCTGGCCTTAATGGAGGTGCGACGCGGCTGCTCCACGTCCTGCGGTGTAGCCGTCGCGCATCTGGTCTTGCGCCACGTCAAAGGCATTGAGGTTCTCAACCTTCCGTTCCTTGGCCCATGTCTCAAGCAGCAGGTTCGCCCCGTCCATGCCTTTCGCGTAGTTCTTACTCGATTCTTGCTTTCCCTGCTCCTCGGCAGCCTCGGTGACATCCTTGACCCAGTCATACTTGACGGTGTCGATCAGCGCCCCGCCCGCAGTGCCGACGACTGGGATCTCTCCGATGAGACCATTTGCGCTGATAGCCGTATATTCCGCTGTATCCTCAGCCCATTCGATTCGATCGTCTTCCCTGTCCTTGTATACGTCAGCACCAACACCGTTGAGAGCCCCCAGCGCCGCTCCGATGTCGGACGAACGACTATTCCAGTCAGCGCTCTCGCCATGCAGACGATCCCCATCGAAGGTCGGAGCAACCGCCATCTGATCAGCGGCGTACGATCGCTCGGCTTCATAAAGGAGAGCAAACGCCGGACCGTCATCAGCAATGCCACGCGCAACGCGTACCAGGCTCCCCTGCCCCACAGCGATATGCGCCTCTTCACCGGCCCCATAAATGGCATCGCTACCACCGATACCGCCGTAGTCGGTCTTCTGGCCGTTAAAGATCACATGCGTATCCGCCACATAGTCCACCATCGCCTTGGCCATGGGCTGGCGCAGGTTCTCCAAGTGCTCCGGGAACTCGTCGCCGCCCATCTCGTTGTCGAGCAGCCGGATGGCGTTGTGCATCACGCGCGCCTGGCCCTCGGTGTGAGGACCGGGCGGGCCGAGCTTCTCGCCGGGCTCGTGTCCGGTGGCCGCGGCCTGGATGGCGGCGCCCAGGCCCTCCGCCTTGGGCGTGCCCTCAAGCTCGTGCGGCGGGCCGTACAGCGGCGCCATGTAGGAGTAGTCGTCCCACTCGCGCTCGGTGAGCAGGTACTTGAGGTGGTCGTTCTTGTTCCCCTCGGCGGCCGGATCGAGGAAGTACTCGGCCGCCTTCGGGTCCTCGCTCATGGTCTTGAGCAGTGCGTCCAGCGGGTCGACCACGATGTTCGGGCGCTTGGGGTCGTAGGCGTGCGACCAGTTCGTGCCGTCCTTCTCGGCCTCGATGATGCCGTTGCCCAGGTCGTTGAGGAACTCCTTGCCGTAGCCGTCACCGTTGGCCATCAGTGTCGTGAGGACCTGATAGCCGTGCACCGGCAGGAGTTTGTCCAACGAGTCGTCGCCGAAGTCCTTGAGTCCTTCGACGAATGGCTTGTAAGCGTAGCTGTTCGGGTCCTTGGTGCCCGACGCGATCGTTGCGGCGAGGCTCGTGGTGATGGACTCGTAGAGTTTCTTGTCGCCCGCCGAGACGTCGCGGCCGTTGGCCGCGATATTCATCTGGTCGGCGAGTCGCACCAGATCCTCCGCACCCAGTGCGTGCAGATATGCCTCGCTGAAGTGCTTGTCGTCGGCGTTCTGGCGCAGCAGTTCCTGGTAGTGCTTGAGTTCTTCGGGTGATGCCTTGCCCGAACGGATCTTGTCCGTGAGGGCCAGGGCCTCCACCGCCTCGACGTCGCCGACCGGCTTCGAGTTGAACCCGAACGGCCAGCCGCCGTCCGCGCCCGAAGCGTTCAGCAGAGCGCGCTTCACGTCCTCGTCGTACTCGTTGACCGCCTTCACCGCGTTCGTGATGTTGCGGGTGTAGGAATGCTCGACGTCGGGGAGGTTCGGGTCGTGGCGGACGGTCTTGGCGGCGGCGGCGTCGACTCTGCTGAAGTCGTAGCTCGCGACGCCGCCGTCCGAGACCTTCATCCCCGCGTCGACGGCGTCCGCGACCGCCGACTTCACGGCCGACTTGAGTTCGACGAACCTGGCATGAGCGTCACGGAGGAGTGACTCCATGGCGCGCGCTTCCTTCTGCGCGGCGTCGTACTCCTGTCGCGTCACCGCGAAGGACTGGGCCGACGCGTTGGCGCTCTCCCCGGTCCAGCCGCTTCCGGTCGAGACGCTCTGCACCTCTCTCGCGAAGGTGTCCTCGAGAGTCTTGAACTTGGCTGCCATGTTCTTCCAGCCGTCCGCGGCACCGGTGAGGGCGGCGAAGTCCATTTCCATGATCTGCTGATAGGTCGGCACCGTTCTCCTCCTACCGGTCCAGGCCCGAAAGACCGGACTTCACGGAGTGGACCGTCAGACCTGCCGTGGCATCGGTTCCCGTCAGGGTGGTGACCGCGCTCCGCAAGCCCACCTTGTGCGAACTCAGCCGCCCCATCAGGCGCTTCACCTGGTCGTCCCACTTCTCGTGAGACTTCTTGAGGCCCACGGCCGTGTCCCAGCCCGTGAAGGCCCTGACAGCCGAGGTCGTCGGCTCGTCGGCGACGTCCGCCGCCTTCCGCGTACCGGGCTCCAGCACGGTCTCGATGGTGTTGGCGGCCTTCTTCTTCTTCGCCGGCACGCTTCCCAGAACACCGGCCCCACCGGCACCGCTGTGAGCTCCGGCGCCTCCGTCGGCTTCATTCAGCCGCATCTGTGCCGACTGCCGCTCAGCGGCTTCACCCTTGAGCTGTTCCCATTCGTCCCAGGCCATCAGGCAGCCCCTCCCCGTGGACAGGTATGACCGGCTGTCACCCTATCGACAGGTGCGGATACTCTGCGCGACCATGGGCGTGGATCGGCCATATTCCGGTTGGTCGCCGCCACCGCCGCCTGCGGCCGGATCGGCAGGCGGTCGACCGGGCGGCCGGTGGCCGCGCGGACCGCTGCCGGGACCGCCGCCGGGGAGGTGACGACGGGGACGGCGCTCGCCGCCTTCGCCCCCGAAGGGGGGCGCCGACGTCTCGTTCCTCGACCAGTAGCAGCCGCGTTCGCAGAGCATCCTTCACGGCGTCGAACTCGGCCCCGTGATCGCGGGTCCCCCTCCGCGATCCGCTCACGGAGGGAGTCCAAGGAGAAGTCAGGCCCTGGCCGTCGTTCGGACAGCTCTTCCTGCGGTCAGCCCCGCCGGCCGGAGCAGACGTCGCAGGGGCCGGCCCAGACCCTCGCTTGCCATGCCGCCACCGTACGCCGCCCCCTCCCCCGGGAATCGGGCTTCGGGGCTACATGCGCTTGGGCTTGAGGAAGGAGCCTCCCCGTGATGCGGATCGGGCCCATCGGCGCCCGCCCGAACAGTGCGTCTCCGGCACTGGCCGGGCGTGCACGGCGGTGCCGGCCTCCTTCGGGCGGACAGCGGACAGAGGATCCGTCATGTCGCCCTCGCGGCACCGCCCTCACCCACCCTCCGCCATCGTGGCCAAGGCCCGCTCCGTGTGGACACAGCCCCCATGTCCCTATGTGGGCCCGCCCGGCCGGTCACCTCGCGGGAGCGACACCGGTGCAGCCGAACTGCTTGCCGACCGACTCGACGAAATCCCGGAACAGTACGTGGTCCTTGACCCGACCGGCAGATTCCATGGTCTTCAGGTATTGGCTTCCGAGCGCCATGGCGAAGTACGTCTGTGTTCCGCCGCAGTTCGCCACGATGTGCCGACCGTCCACACCCGTGACCGGCCAACCAGGGATCGGACTGCTTGTGGAGTAGTCCGCCGACTTCTTGATACCGGCGATGATGAGGGGATCCCTCGTCACGGAATACGTGAGATATCCAGACCGCTCCACGGAAGGTGCACTTCGGTTCTTCAGCCGTACCGTACACGCCCATGTGCCGCTTCCGGCACCAGGCTCATGGGCGACCTCGGAAACGTCCGTATCCGGTCCGCGGTACAGAAATCCGTCAACGCCGCACTGCCGCGCCTTGTCCGTCTTCCGCTCCTTCGGGATCGGCGCGAGTTCGGTCGGCGCGGACTGGTCCGACTGCGCGCACCCCGCGGCCCGCACACTGCGGTTGGCCGCTTCGACCAGAATGCGCGAGAGCGCGAGAGGGTTGTCCACGCCTCCCGGCATCCGCCCTTCGACGATCCGCGGCTCGCCATCCCAGCAGGATTCCGGGAGCATGACCCATCCGTGGTCACCCGACACAGCACCCGTGGCCCCCTGCGAGAAGAAAGCCATTTCTTCCGGCTTGGGCCAGCGCCCCTCCGTGAAGGGGAACTCTGCCGCTTCGCTCGTGCCCTGCACGTGAAGTTGCTCGTCGCGCGACGGGAGCATTGACGAGCTTTCGACAATGCAGTCGAAATCGAGTTCACCGCTTCCGGTCGCTCGCGGCCCTTCCCTCTCGGAGAGCCTGCCCGGTCGGGCGAAAGCAGTTGCGGCCGAATCAGCCGAGAGAGCGCCCCCGCAGAAGCTACCCTCCCCGAACGCATTCGTGTTGAAATAGAGATGCACGCCACCCGCAAAAAGGGCAGCCACAACACACGAGGCGATGACTTTCCATATTCTCATGCGCTTTACTTTCGTCGTCATGCCATCCTATTTCAACGTCCGCAGCGCATCGTATGCCTCGCTACGCCCACCGATATAGCTCTGCCGAGACTCTCCCTTTGCGTGCTCAAGAGCGACAGTGCCCTTCGCGTCACGGGATTCGCCCCACTCGTCGATGAGCTTATAGGTGCCGGTGATACCCTTTGCCGCCTCTTCGCTGACCTTGCCCCGGGCAGCGTCCTCGTGCTCGGCCGCAACATCCTTGGACCACTCGTAAGTGATCGCGTCGACGATTCGCTGGGCCGCATCACCGAAAACCGGGAGGGGGGTCAGCGCTCCGCCGATCCCGTGGTAGGCATATCGAGCAACGTCATTCATCCTGCCGATCTTGGTATCGCGATCGTCAAGGATCATGTCGGATCCGATGGCATTCATGGCCCCAGACACCATAGCTACATCACGAGCCTTGTTGTCCCAGTCGCCGACCACACTCTTGATGTTTCCAGTGGAGGCATCTGCCGCAGTGCTCAGATACTCTGCCGCATATCCGCGCTGGGCTTCATAGAGGAGGTCGAATACACGCACCGGATCACCATCCGATGTTTCACCAAGGACCCCGTCAGAGACTCCTCGCATGACTCGAATGAGGCTGTCCTTGCTATTCGCAATAGACGCCTCAGATCCCTTACCGGAGATATTTTCTGAGCCCAGGGGTTCATCACCGCTGATGATTTCATGCGCATCAACGGTGTAATCCGCCAGGGCCCGCCCGAGGGGAACCTTGAGGTTCTCGGGCACGCTGTCGCCCTTGTCTTCCCGGTCGAGCAGCTCAATGGTTTCATGCATGATCCTGGCCTGGCCCTCGTCATGGAGGCCCGCGGGGCCTGCCGGATCGTTGGGGTCTCGGCCTGTGGTGGCCGCCTCCAGAGCGGCACCGAATCCAATTCGGGCATCAGAGTCCTCCGTCGGCCGGCCGTACCCGACCTGGGAAGTCTCGGTATTGGCCCCCCACTCGGAGTACTCGGGAACGATCCCGTTCCAGTCGCGCTCCTTGAGGAGGTACTCCAGCCTGGAGCCCTCTGTCTTGCCGCCCGGGTCGAGGAACCTGGTCGCCTCGTCCGGGTGGTGGCTCAGCATGCCGAGTGCGCTGTCCAGCGGGTCATTGACGAACCAGGAGGATTCCTCCTGCCGGTACAGCTGGTTGATGTCCCAGACGTTGCCCTTGCTGTCCTTCTCGACATCATAGATGTCGTTCGCCAGACCGCTGAGGAACTTGGCGTCGAAGCTTTCGGGGTCGCCAGCGCTTACCAGGCCCATGACAGCCTGGTACCCGCGGATCTTCCCTTCAGACCCCTTGGCCGGCGCCCCTTCACCGCGGGGGCCGTCGAACTCCCTGGTGCCCACCGCCTTGATGCCCTCGCGCCACTTCGCGGCGAACTCCGAGTCCTTGGTGGCGTGGGCCAGGGTGTCAGCGAAGCCGTTCTTGATGCCGAGGTATGCGGTCTTGTTGCCCTTGTCGTCGAGATATGCCAGGGCGTCCAGCGATGTCGACAGCTTGACCGTGCCAGCGGCACCCAGACTGTTCAGGAACGTCTGACTGAACGTCCGATCGTTGAAGTCTGGACGCGTATTGTCCCGGAACGCGCGCTGGAGTTCCTGGAGTTCGGACACCGAGACCTTCTCGCCGCTGTTGAGTCTGGTCGCGATATCCAGGGCGTTCTCGGCCTCGTACACCTCGACGTCACCCTTGGCCCGGCGGTTGAAGCCGTTCATCGTACCGTCGAGCAAGTCGGAGTCGACGACAACGGCATTGAGTGCGATCCTGACTCCGTCATCGGCGTCGGTGACCGCCTTCACAGCCGCCTGGATGTGTTCGGTCCACGACCGTTCGGTGTCCGCGAAGCCAGGGTCGTGGCGGATCGCGTGCGCTTCCTGCGCAGTGACTTTCGAGAAGTCGTAGTGACAGACTCCCTGATCGGAGACCTTCATGCCGGCCGCGACAGCGTCGGCTCGCGCGGCTTGCACCTTCCCTCGGAGGTCCACGAACTGGGTGTGCGCATCACGCAACAGCCCAGCTATGGACTTCGCTTCCTGCTGGGCTCCCTGGAGCTCCCCGAGCGTCGTGTCGAAATGCTGTTTGGCCGCATTGGCGCTGAGGCCCACCCACGAGCCGTCCGCAGAGGCTCCGTGAACATCCCGCCTGTACTGATCTTCGAGCTTCTTGAACTCACCTGCCATCGATTCCCACTTACCGGCAGCGGTGGTGAGGGTCGACAGGTCCGTTTGCATCACTTCATGGTAAGTCGGCACAGTAAACCTCTGGAATAAGTCAGCAGCCACTTATGTTCGACTTCAACTCCACCCGCGTGGCGAAGTCGATGTCGACACCTCGAAGGGTGAGTCCCGCGTCCGCCAGACCGTTCTTCTCAAACGTCAGACGGCCGACCAGCGCCTTCACCTGCTTCTCCCACGCCGCATGCGCCTTCTTCAGGGCAGCGGCGGTATCCCAACCCTCACCGTCTCTTGGGCCGAACTCCTTCACCGCCGACGCCGTGCTTTCTTCCGCGTCTTTGCCGTGAGTCCTGACGCCGGGCTCCAGATCGTTTCCGATCGCGTTTGCCGCCGCTTTCTTGCGCGAGACGCAGGAGGACAGATTCGCGGTACCACCCCCTCCCCCAGCAGAGGTGAGTTGGTTCAGCTGCATGGCAGCGGGCCCAGGCTCAGCCACTCCGGCCTTGATCTGTTCCCACTCGTCCCAAGCCATCATGTCTCCCCGTTCATCCCGTTCCGGCTCCGCTGTCGAGGGCCGTCGGCGCCGTGCGGTATCGAGGCCGGTCCCGAGTCGACCGCCCTCGGTTCCCGCTCCTCTCCCGACATCCCGCGCCCCCGTGCGGGTGAGTCCCGTTCGTCACCCTATCCAGCCGCGCCAACACGGCTTACCCCCAGGGGAGCGTCTCGTTCACCTACGCGTTCCCGGTCGCCGCCACCGCCGCCTGTGGGCGGATCGGGAGGCGGTTGACCGGGCGGCCGGTGGCCGCGCGGACGGCTGCGGCGACCGCCGCGGGGGAGGTGACGACGGGGACGGCGCTGGCCGCCTTGGCGCCGAAGGGGGCGACGACGTCGCGTTCCTCGACCAGTTTGACGATGCGGATGTCGGGGGCGTCCAGGGAGGTCGGCAGGGCGTAGCCGGTGAGGTCGGGGTGGCGGATCAGGCCTCGGGCGGTGCGGAGGTTCTCGGTGAGGGCCGCGCCTACGCCCTGGGTGACGCCGGCCTCGATGCGGGCGGCGAGTTGGGCGGGGTTGAGGACGCGGCCGACGTCCTGGGCCACCGCCATTTCCACGACCCTCACCGAGCCGAGTTCGATGTCGACGTCGACGACGGCGCGGATCGCGCAGAAGGCGAGGCCGACGAAGGCGTCGCCCTGGCCGGACTCGTCGAGCGGCTCGGTGGGGTGCGGGCGGCACTGGGCGGTGGCCCACAGCTCCTTGCCGTTCATCTCCTCGGCGACGGTGGTGGAGAGGACGCCGTCGTACGAGGTGATCTTGCCGTCGCTGATCTGGAGCAGCTCGGTCGACATGCCGAACTTGTGGGCCAGCGGCTGGAGGAGCTGGGTGCGGACCATCTTGGCGGCGCGTTCGACGGCGCCGCCGGAGACCCAGGTGTGGCGGCCGTGGGTGGCGGCGCCGGCCGGGGGCTGGTCGGTGTCGACGGGGGCGACGTGGACCTCGTCGACGCCGAGGGTCTCCTGGACGATCTGGCGGGCGAGGGTGGAGAAGCCCGAACCGGTGTCCACCGCCGAGCAGATGACGGTCGCGACGCCGTCGAGGACCCGGACGGTGGCGGTGGAGACCTCGTCGGTGCCCTCGGCGCCGAGCATGTGCACCATGCCGAGCGCGTAGCCCACGCCCCGCCGCACGGCGCCGGGTTCGCCCGCGCCCTCCGGGCCGCCGGGCAGCAGCCAGTCCTCCTCGGGGGTGTCCTTGGGGAGGGCGGGGAGGGGGAAGTCGCTTACGGCGGCGAGGAGTTCGGCCACCGGGGCCGGGCAGGTCACCGTCTGGCCGGTGGGGAGGAGGTCGCCCGTGGACATGACGTTGCGCATGCGCAGTTCGGCGGGGTCGATGCCGATCCGGCCCGCGAGCTTGTCCATCTGCGCCTCGTACGCGGCGCACACCTGCATCGCGCCCTCGCCCCGGACATGGCCGGAGGGCGGGTTGTTCGTACGGACCGCCCAGCCCTCGACGAAGGCGTGCGGGACGACGTACGGGCCGCAGGCGAAGGCGACGGCCGCCGCCAGGGACTCGGAGGAGGAGTCGGCGTACGCGCCCGCGTCGAGGAGGATCTGCGCCTCCACCTTCACCAGGCGGCCCTCGGCGTCGGCGTGGTGGCGGTAGCGCAGCAGGGTGGGGTGGCGGTGGGCGTGGCCGAGGAAGGACTCCTCGCGGGTGGCGGTGAGCTTCACCGGGCAGCCGGTGCGCAGCGCGAGCAGGCCGAGCGGGATCTGGAAGCCGGGGTCCTCGCGGTCGCCGGTGGCACCCGGGACGCCGGTGACGACGACCTTGACCTGGTCGGGGGTGAGGCCGAAGCAGGCGGCGGCGAGGTCGCGGTCGGTGTGCGGGTCGGTGGAGGCGGTGTACAGCTCGACGCCGCCGTCGGGGCGGGGCACGGCGAGTCCGGCCTCGGCGCCGATCGGCGCGGGGTCCTGGCGGCCGACCCGGTACAGGCCCTCGACGACGACCTCGCCGGTGGCCTCGGGGTCGCCGAAGGAGAGCGGGATGTGCCGGATCAGGTTGCCGTCGGGGTGGAGGGGTTCGGCCTCGAAGGCCTTCTCCGGGTCGGTGACGGGCTCCAGGAGCTCGTACTCGACGACGATGGCGGCGGTGGCGAGCCGGGCGGTGTCGGGGTGGTCGGCGGCGATGGCGGCGATCGCCTCGCCGTGGTGGCGGACCAGTCCGTCGGCGAAGACGGGACGGTCGGCGACGCGCCGGCCGTAGGTGGCCGCGCCGGGCACGTCGGCGGCCGTCACCACGGCCCGTACGCCGGGCATGGCCTCGGCGGCGGAGGTGTCGACCGAGACGATCCGGGCGTGGGCGTGCGGGGAGCGCAGGATCGCGGCCCACAGCAGGCCCTCGGCCCACAGGTCGGAGGCGTACGGGAAGGTGCCCTCGGCCTTGGCCCGCGCGTCGGCCTGCGGGAGGGAGGCGCCGAGCCCCTGGCGCGGGGTCTCGGACTCCGGCGCGGCCCCGGCGGCCTCCGCGAAGGGGAGGGTGGGGATGGCGGTCGTCGCGTCGCTGCTCACGCCGAGCCTCCGTCGTGCTGGTGCGGGATACGGGCGGTGGCGTCGTCCTCGCCCGCGGTGGCGTGCTCGGCGGCGGTGGCGGCGCGCTCGGCGACGAGGTCCTCGACGGCCTGGAGCACGCCCTTGTAGCCGGAGCAGCGGCAGAGGTTGCCGGCGAGGGCCTGGCGCGTCTCCAGCGGGGTGGGCGCGTGGTTGCCTTCGAGCAGGTCGTGCACGGTCATGCACATGCCCGGGATGCAAAAGCCGCACTGGACGGTGCCGCAGCGGGAGAGCGCCCGCTGCACGTCGGACGGCTCGCCGTCGGCCGCGAGCCCCTCGACGGTCCGCACCTCGGACCCGGCGGCGGTCGCGGCCGGCACCAGGCAGGAGGCGACGAGCCGCCCGTCGACCTGCACGTTGCACGCCCCGCACTCGCCCTGCGAGCAGCCGTCCTTGGCCCCGGCAAGCCCGAGCCGCTCGCGGAGCACGTAGAGCAGCGACTCCCCGATCCAGGAGTCGGTGACGGGCCGGTCGGCGCCGTTGACGCGCAGCACGTAGGAGGTGTGCGGGTGCTCGTCGCTGTCGACGGAGGTGTACGAGGGCACCGCCGCGTCCGCCTCCGGCGCGGGCGCGGTGTCGTCGACGAGCTCGGGCTCGGGTGCCGGTTCCGGTTCCGGCTCGGGTGCCGGTTCCGGCTCGCGTACCGGCTCCTGCTCCGGCTCTTCGACGAGCTCGGGCTCCGGCACGGCCTCGGTCACGGCCTCGGTCACGGCCTCGGATACGGGCTCCGCCACCGCGTCCGGCACCGCCCACGGCGCCGGGGCGCCGCCCGGCAGGGTCGGCGGGGCCTGCTCGTACGCGACGGGCGCGACGGGCTCGGACGCGACCGGCCCGGGCACGACCGGCTCGGGCACGACCGGCTCGGCCGGAAACTCCTGAAGCCCCTCCCCCGGGAACTCCTGAAGCCCCTCCGCCGGAACCTCCCACTGCCCCGTCGCGCCGAAGTGCCACTCCGCCGTCGCGTGCGGGTCGTGCTCCATGTACGGCCGGGCCACCGGCGCGCCCGCGCCGTCCACGCCGTACCCGTGCGGAAGCGACTCCGGAAGCGACTCCGGCAGCGGTTCGGCAAGCGACTCCGGCTCCGGCTCGGGCGCGAAGAACTCCACGCCCTCCGCGCGCGGCTGGAGCGGCAGGATCATCGGCGGCGTGTAGCCGTGACCGGGGGCCTCCAGGGGGATCCCGTCCAGCATGAACTCCGGCGGCAGCTGCACGAAGGCGGTCGCGCCCTCGTCGTACCCCTCGCTCTGCGGGATCGGCTCCCAGCCGCCCGGCGCGGCGGGTGCCACGGTCTCGTTCGGCTCGTTGTTGCCGGTGTTCACGACAGGGCCCTCCCCAGTGCCCGGCGGGCGAGAGTGGCGACGGTGCGCCGGAGGTGCAGGACGGCGGGCGACGGCTGTTCCCCGCCCGGCGGATCGGGGACGCAGGCGGCGGCCACGTACTCGCCGAAGGCGGTCAGCGCCTCCGGGGCGAGCCCCCGGTCGTTGTCCCAGTCGACCAGGGAGGCGATCCAGCGCTCGGCCTCCAGCGGGCGCAGCGGCATCGGGGCGACCGCGCCGACGGCGCAGCGGACGCCGCGCCGGGCGGGGTCGAGGACGACGGCGACGGAGGCGGTGGCGCGGGCCGGGCCGGTGCGCCCTGTGGCCTTGAGGAAGACCTGCGGGGCGTGCAGCAGCGGCACCCGGACGAAGGCGACGAGCTCGCCGGGGGCGAGGAGGTCACGGCCGGCGAGGAGGTGCGAGACGGGGATCTCGCGGCTGCCGAGCGGGCCGACGACGACGAGGTCGGCCTCCAGGGCGGCGAGCACGGGCAGCGAGTCGCCGGTGGGGGCGGCCGTGACGACGTTGCCGCCGAGGGTGCCGGCGTTGCGGATCTGGGGCGGTCCGGCCGCGCGGGAGGCGGCGGCGAGGGCCGGGATGAGGGCGGCGAAGTCGGGGCGGCCCATGCGGGCGTGGGTGAGGCCGGCGCCGAGGAGGGCGTGGCCGTCCTGGTACTGCCAGCCGCGGATCTCGTTGATGCGGCTGAGGCCGACGAGTCCGGCGGGGCGGAGCTGACCGCGGTTGACGGCGGCCATGAGGTCGGTGCCGCCGGCGACGGGGACGGCCGCCGGCATGGCGGTCAGCGCGGCCACGGCCTCGTCGAGCGAGGCGGGCAGCGTCACGGACTGCGCCGTCTGTGGTGCGTGCGTGGTCAACCCGCTGCCCCTTCCCGGTTGTCCCGGTCCGTCCCCGACTGTGCCCGGCCGCCGCGCGTGCGAGCGGGCGCACGGCGCGCCTGTGTGTGGGCGTACCGTACGTGCTCACAGGCCGGACGTGGCAACTCTGGCACAACTTCCGAGCCGTCCGGAGCGAGGGGCCGCGCGGGACCCTTCGCCCGGGACACCCGGCACGCCCGGCTTGTCCTCGGACACCCCGGACGCCCTGGACGCCCCGGACGCCCTGACAGAGAAGGTAACTCCCGTTTCGCCGCTCCCGGGTGACCCCGGGAAGCGAGCTGGCTCACACGATCGGGGGCGGTCCGTCCTTCGGGCGGCCGAGGAGACCGGGGCGGCGCTGCCAGGGCGCGGGTCCGGTGGGCGGGCGGTAGGCGACGCCGAGGGCGTCGAGGCGCCGGTAGTGGGTCTCCATGCGGCGCAGGAATCCGGCCGTGTCGCGCGCGTCGGGGGCGGGCAGCGTCGACCAGGCGACCTCGGCGAAGGCGGCGAGGCGGGGGAAGACCTGGTAGTCGACGCGGTCGCGGTTCTCCATGACCTCGGTCCACACGTTGGCCTGGGTGCCGAGGACGTGCCGGGCGGCCTCCTCGGAGAGGCCGGGCGGGACGGGCTCGAAGCGGTACACGTCCTCCAGGGTGCGGACGAAGCCGATCGGCACGGGCTCGTCCGGGCCGCCGTCCTGCCGGTGGTCGAGGTAGACGTGCTGCTCGGGGCACATGACGACGTCGTGCCCGGCCTCGGCGGCGGCGATCCCGCCGCCGTACCCGCGCCAGGAGGAGACCGCCGCGCCCTCGGCGAGGCCGCCCTCCAGGATCTCGTCCCAGCCGATGAGGCGGCGGCCCCGGTCGGCGAGCCAGCGGTCGAAATGGCGGATGAACCAGGACTGGAGCCCGTCCTCGTCGCCCACCCCGAGCTCCACGATCCGGGCCTGCGCGGCCGGGGACTCCTTCCACTGGTCCTTGGGGCACTCGTCGCCGCCGACGTGCACGAAGGTGGCCGGGAACAGCTCCAGGACCTCCTCGAAGACGCCCTCGTAGAAGCGGAGCACCTCCTCGGTGGGGGCGAGGACGTTCGGGTTCACGCCCCAGGTGTCCCAGACGGTGAGGGCGGCGGTGTCGACGGCGTCGGTGTTGCCGAGCCAGGGGTACGCGGCGATGGCGGCCTGCGAGTGGCCGGGGAGGTCGATCTCCGGGACGACGGTGATGTGCCGCTCGGCGGCGTACGCGACGATCTCGCGGATGTCGTCCTGCGTGTAGAAGCCGCCGTGCGGGGTGTCGTCCCAGAGCGGCGAGGCGCGGTGGCCGCGCTTGGAGCGGGCCCGCCGGGCGCCGACCTCGGTGAGGCGCGGGTGGCGCCGGATCTCGATGCGCCAGCCCTGGTCGTCGGTGAGGTGGAAGTGGAAGACGTTCAGCTTGTGCGCGGCCATCAGGTCGAGCAGCCGCAGGACGTCCTCCTTGGCGGTGAAGTGCCGGGACACGTCGAGGAGGAGGCCGCGCCAGCCGAAGCGCGGGCGGTCGGCGACGTCCGTGTGCGGCAGGCTCCAGGTCCGGCCGGGCAGCGGCGCCCGCCGGTACGCGTCGGGGCCGAGGAGCTGGCGCAGGGTCTGGGCGCCCCAGAAGAGCCCGGCGGGCCCGCCGCCGTCGAGGCGGACGCCGTCGCCGGTGACGGAGAGCCGGTAGCCCTCGGAGCCGTACTCCTCCTCCGTCTCGGGCGGGATCCGCAGCCGGATGGCACCGGCCCCCGTGCCGTCGGGGAGCGGCAGGCCGGTGGCCGCGCCGAGGACGGCGCGGAGCCATCGGGCGGCGGGCCCGGCGCCGGGTCCGGCGTCGAGGGCGGTGGCGGCGTCGAGCGGGAGCAGGCCCTCCCCGTGGACGGCCGCCAGGGGGGCGGGGATCAGATCCGTGTCTGCCATCGCGTCAGTCCTTCACCGCCCCGCCCAGTCCGGAGACCAGGCGGCGCTGTACGAGTACGAAGAAGACGAGCACCGGGACGGTCATCACGGTCGATCCGGCCATGATTCCTCCCCAGTCGTTCTCGTCGGGCTTGAAGAAGACGAGCAGCGCCATCGGGAGGGTGGACTGCGAGGTGTCGCTGATGAGGAACGACTTGGCGAAGAGGAAGTCGTTCCAGGTCGAGATGAACGAGAAGACGCTGGTCGCCACGAGCCCCGGCAGGACCAGCGGGAAGAGGATCGTCCACAGGAAGCGGGCGTGGCTCGCGCCGTCGATCCTGGCCTGTTCCTCCAGCGCCTCCGGCACCGCCCGGACGAAGCCGCGCAGCATCCAGATCGCGAAGGGCAGCGAGAAGGCGAGGTGCGGCAGGACGAGCGAGCCGAGGGTGTTGAGGAGTCCGGCGTCCCGCATGAGGAAGAAGAGCGGGATGGTCAGCGCCTCGACCGGCACCATCTGCGCGGCCAGGAACATGACGAGGATCGTGGTGCGGAACCGGAAGCGGAAGCGGGTGACGGCGGTCGCCGCGAGGAAGGCGACCGCGGCGGAGGCGAGGACGACGGCGGTCGCCACGAGGAGGCTGTTGAGGAAGTAGCGGCCGAAGTCCTGCTGCTCGAAGACCCTCCGGAAGGAGTCGAGGGACGGGGAGAGGGTCCAGGGCCGGGCGTCGGTCGACTGGATCTCGCCGGCCGGCTTGAGCGCCGAGAGCACCATCCAGTACAGCGGGAAGGCGACGACGACGGCGGCCAGGAGGGCCGTGGCCTCGGCGAGCAGCCGCCCGGGACGGCGTACGCCGGGTATCCGGAAGGCACGGAAACCGGTCACAGGTCCTCCCCCTGCCGCCGCAGGATCCGCAGGTACACCAGGGTGACCGCGAGCAGGATCAGCAGCATGACGACGCCGATGGCCGCGCCCAGGCTGTACTGGGAGGAGGCGAAGGCCTGCTGGTAGGCGTAGACGTTGAGGACGAGGTTCTGGCCGGCGATGCCGCCTCCGCCCGTCATGACGTAGATCTGGGTGAAGACCTTGAAGTCCCAGATGACGGACTGGATGGTGACGACGGCGAGGATCGGGCGGAGCAGGGGCGCGGTCACGGTGCGCCAGATCCGCCACGGGGAGGCGCCGTCGAGGGCGGCGGCCTCCAGGATCTCGGTGGGGACGGCCCGGATCCCGGCGTAGACGGTGACCATCACGAAGGGGAACGAGCACCAGACGACTTCGAGGAGGACGAGCGCGAAGGCGCTGTACCGCCCGTAGGTCCAGGAGAAGTCGCCGAGGCCGAGAAGCTTGTTGACGGGGCCGAAGTCGGCGTCGAAGAGGAAGACCCAGACGGTGGAGCCGGTGACGGCGGGGGTGGCCCAGGCGCCGAGCGCGGCGAGCATCAGGGCGAGCCGGGGAAGCGCCCGGACGCGGGTGAGGAGGACGGCGAGGGCGCAGCCGACGGCGAGGGTGCCGGCGACGCAGGCGGCGGCGAAGACGACGGTGGCGAGGAGGACCTGACGGAACTGGGGGTCGTAGAGCAGCGACTTGTAGTTGCCGAGGCCCTGGAAGGAGGTGGGTTCGCCGCCGCTGACCTGGGCCTGGGTGTACTCCAGGAAGGAGATGAGGCCCAGTTGGTAGACGGGGTAGAGGAGGAGTGCGCCGAGGACGGCGAGGGCGGGCAGGAGGTAGAGCCAGGGGGTCCAGGCGGAGGTGCCGGTGCGGGCGGTGCCGGTGCGGGTCTTGCCGGTCCCGCCGGTCTTGCCGGTACGGCTCCGGGGCCGGCGTTCGGTGAGGGTGGCCGTCATCGGGGTCAGCCCGCCTCGGCGAAGGCCGCGTCCATCTTCTTCGCCGCGTCGCGGGCGGCGGTCTTCACGTTCTTCCGGCCGCTGGCGATCTCCTGGAGCATCGTGGGGACGACGAGCGAGGAGTCGATGCGGCCCCAGGCAGCGGTGGCGGGCACGAACCTGGTGCCGGCGGCGAGGGTGTCGATGAAGGGCTTCACGAAGGGCTTGCGCCGGGCGGCGGCGGCGCGGACGTCGGTGAAGGTGGGCAGGAAGCCCATGGCGTCGAAGAGGGCGGCCTGGCTCTCCTTGCCGGCGAGTTCCTTGGTGAGTGCGACGGCGAGGGTGCGGTGGGAGGTGGACCTGAGGACGCCGATGTTGTTGCCGCCGGCGAAGGCGGGGGCGACGGAGCCGGGGGTGGTGCCGGGCAGCGGGACGACGGCGTACCTGCCCTTGACCCGTCCGGCCTCGACGGCGGCGTGGCTGAAGTCGCCGGCGATGGCCATGCCGGCCTTGCCGGCGGCGAAGGCGGTGACGGTGGCGTTGCCGCCCATCTGGGCGCAGGTGGCGGCGGGGCAGTTGTCGTCGCCGAGGAGCGAGGTGTAGGCGGTGAGGCCCGCGACGGCGGCGTCGGAGCCGAGGGCCGCCTTGTAGGTGCCGGAGCCGTCCTCGGTGGCCAGGTCGCCGCCGGCGGCCCAGATGAAGGGGAGGGCGCCGTAGGTGTAGGCGCCGCCGACGGCGATGCCGTACAGCTCGGGCCTGGCCTTGCGGATCTTCCGGGCGGTGGCGGCGAGTTCGTCCTGGGTCTTGGGGGCGGCGAGGCCGAGCTCCCGGAAGACGTCGGTGCGGTAGTAGAGGGCGCGGACGCCGACGAAGAGCGGGGCTCCGTAGACCCTGCCGCCGACGGTGACGGACTTCCGGGCGGTGGGGTCGGTGTCCTCGGCCTGGTCCCAGGCGGTGAACTCGGCGGTGATGTCGGCGAGTCCGCCGTCCTTCACGTAGCCGGCGGTGTCGGTGTTGCCGTACTCGATGACGTCGGGGGCGGACTTCGGGTCGTTGAAGGCCGCCTTGACGCGCTGGGCGCGGGTCTCGACGGGGATGTACTCGACCTCGACGTCGGCGCCGGGGTGCTTCTTCTCGAAGGCGGCGACGGCCGCGTCGACCACCTTCTCCTTGGGCTGGTTGGCGACTTCCCGGAAGAGCCAGACGCGCAGGGTGCCGGTCTTCTCGTCCCCGCCGGCGGCGGGGGCGGAGGTCTGGGGCGCGCAGGCGGCCAGGACGAGGGCGGCGAGCGGCAGGGCGACGGGGGCGGTGATCCGGGCAGGAAGCTTCATGGCGGTTCCCCTCCGAGCGTGCGTTGCAACATACGCAACGAGCGTTTCGTGCTGCACAACAACAGCGGTGAGGTTAGGCGCGCCCGGCGATCACGACAAGAGGTCTCGACCACTTCAGCCCCCGCACAGGGACCCGGAAACGCGGAACGGCCCCCGTCGTGCGCACCGCTGGTGCGCACGACGGGGGCCGTCCCCGACGATCCCGGAGGAGGGGGTTACTTCCCCTTGCCGCCGTCCTTGCCGCCCTTGTCCTTGTCCCCGCCCGAGCCCATGGACTCGTAGATCTCCTTGCACATCGGGCAGACCGGGTACTTCTTCGGGTCGCGCCCGGGTACCCAGACCTTCCCGCAGAGTGCGACGACGGGAGTGCCGTCGAGGGCACTCGCCATGATCTTGTCCTTCTGGACGTAGTGGGCGTAGCGCTCGTGGTCGCCGTCACCGTGGGACACCTGCGGCGTCGGCTCGACGAGGGTTCCCGTACCTGCCCCGCGCTCGGGCTCGAGAGTGCTCATGGGACCCAAGGGTACTGAACCCCGCGGCCCTCAGTTGAGCGACGGGTCGTCGGGGTAGGTGGCGACCATGGCGAGGTCGCCGCGCTGGCGGCGCAGGACCTGGCGCCAGAGGGTCTCGGGGGTGGGCGAGGAGACGTCGCCGGGCTCGGACTCGACGACGTACCAGGCGCCCTCGGTGAGTTCGATCTCCAGCTGGCCGGGGCCCCAGCCGGCGTACCCGGCGAAGATGCGGAGCGCGCCGAGGGCGGGGCCGAGGAGTTCGGGCGGGGCCTCCAGGTCGACGAGGCCGATCGCGCCGAAGACCCGGCGCCAGCCGAGCGGGCCCTCGTCGCCGGGGATGACGGCGAGGCCGAGGGCGGCGTCGAGGGAGACGGGGCCGCCCTGGAAGACGACGCCGGGCTCGCCGGCGAGCCCCGCCCAGGGTGCGAGGACGTCGCCGACGGTGACGGGGGTGGGGTGGTTGAGGACGACGCCGAGCGAGCCCTCGTCGTCGTGGTCGAGCAGCAGCACCACCGCGCGGTCGAAGTTCGGGTCCGCGAGGGCGGGCGTGGCCACGAGCAGCCGTCCTGTGAGCGAGGACACCTCGGTCATGCGACACATGATCCCGCATCTTCGGCGCGTGCGGGGGTTCTCGGGCGGAATCCCGGGAAAGCGGGGAAGGCGGGGGCGAGCCTCGCAGGTCGGAAGGGGCGGGACAGGACCGCCCGGACCGCCCGCCCGGAACAACCGGACGGTGACACTCCGCAAGATCGCGGAAACGGAGGGTGTTGTGCCGAATTCATTACCTCTGACAGGCACCCCGACCGGCCCGATCGGGGTCCAATGGCCCCTTACCCTTTTCTCTGGCCACCCGACCGACGACTCCGGAACGCGAGATTCATGACCGGCACAGACGATGTCCTGCTTGTCCACGGCGGAACCCCGCTGGAGGGCGAGATCCGCGTTCGCGGCGCGAAGAACCTCGTGCCCAAGGCGATGGTCGCCGCCCTGCTCGGCAGCGGCCCCAGCAGACTGCGCAACGTGCCGGACATCCGCGACGTCCGCGTCGTCCGCGGCCTGCTCCAGCTGCACGGCGTGACGGTCCGCCCGGGCGAGGAGCCCGGCGAGCTGGTGCTCGACCCGACGCACGTCGAGTCCGCCAACGTCGCCGACATCGACGCCCACGCCGGCTCGTCGCGCATTCCGATCCTCTTCTGCGGCCCGCTGCTGCACCGCCTCGGCCACGCCTTCATCCCCGGCCTCGGCGGCTGCGACATCGGCGGCCGGCCCATCGACTTCCACTTCGACGTGCTCCGCCAGTTCGGCGCGACCATCGAGAAGCGCGACGACGGCCAGTACCTGGAGGCCCCGCAGCGCCTTCGCGGCTGCAAGATCCGCCTCCCGTACCCCTCGGTCGGCTCGACCGAGCAGGTGCTGCTCACCGCCGTCCTCGCCGAGGGCGTCACCGAGCTCTCGAACGCGGCCGTGGAGCCGGAGATCGAGGACCTCATCTGCGTCCTGCAGAAGATGGGCGCCATCATCTCGATGGACACCGACCGGACCATCCGGATCACCGGTGTCGACAAGCTCGACGGCTACACCCACCGGGCGCTCCCGGACCGCCTGGAGGCGGCCTCCTGGGCGTCCGCGGCGCTCGCCACCGAAGGCAACATCTACGTGCGCGGCGCCCAGCAGCGCTCGATGATGACCTTCCTCAACACCTACCGGAAGGTCGGCGGCGCCTTCGAGATCGACGACGAGGGCATCCGCTTCTGGCACCCGGGCGGCTCGCTGAACGCGATCCACCTGGAGACCGACGTCCACCCCGGCTTCCAGACCGACTGGCAGCAGCCGCTGGTCGTCGCCCTGACGCAGGCCGCCGGCCTCTCCATCGTCCACGAGACGGTGTACGAGTCCCGGCTCGGCTTCACCTCGGCGCTGAACCAGATGGGTGCCCACATCCAGCTGTACCGCGAGTGCCTCGGCGGCTCCGACTGCCGCTTCGGCCAGCGCAACTTCCTCCACTCGGCGGTCGTCAGCGGCCCGACGAAGCTCCAGGGCGCCGACCTGGTCATCCCCGACCTGCGCGGCGGCTTCTCGTACCTGATCGCGGCGCTCGCCGCCCAGGGCACCAGCCGGGTCCACGGCATCGAGCTGATCAACCGCGGCTACGAGAACTTCATGGAGAAGCTCGTGGAGCTCGGCGCCAAGGTCGAGCTGCCGGGCGGCGCGCTCGTCTGAGCCCTCCAGGGGGTCTGGGAAGGGCATACGGAAGGGCGGCCACCCCGGAAGGGGGTGGCCGCCCTTTTCGTGCGCCTACAGGCCGCTTACTTGCCCTTGGCGGCTTCCTTGAGCTTCGAGCCCGCGGAGACCTTCACGCTGTAGCCGGCCGGGATGTTGATCGGGTCGCCGGTCTGCGGGTTACGAGCGGTGCGAGCGGCACGGTGGGTGCGCTCGAAGGTCAGGAAGCCGGGGATGGTGACCTTCTCGTCGCCCTTGGCGACGACCTCACCGACGGTCTCGGCGAGGGCGGCCAGCACGGCGTCGGCGTCCTTGCGGGTCACCTCGGCGCGGTCGGCCAGCGCGGCCACCAGCTCACTGCGGTTCATGTTGTTACTCCCGTGTTCTTCTTGCCTGTGAGGCGTGAGATCGAAGCCGATGCTGCCAGGGGCCTCGGACAGTCCCCGCACTCGGGTCTGCCTCTCGTGGATCCCTCGCGCCCTGGGGGTTCCCCCCTGGACGAAGTCCTCGGGGGAGCATCCTGCCCCCACCAGCGGCGGGAACGCCAATCCGGCACCCTCTGGGGTCACACGAAAAGCGCCCGAGGCCCCTGGTGGTGACGTAGCGTCGACTCCCCGCAAACGGTGCGGAGCCGAAAAGCCACCCTAAAGGCGGGTTTACGGCTCCGCGAATCGCGACACGCTCAGGCGCCCGCGGCCGCCGCCTTGGCGGCGTTCCTGACGGCCCCCGCGACGGCGCCCGCGACCTTGTCGTTGAAGACCGACGGGATGATGTAGTTCGGGTTCAGCTCGTCCTCGGTGACGACGTCCGCGAGGGCGCTGGCGGCGGCCAGCATCATCTCGGTGTTGACCGTGCGGGACTGCGCGTCGAGCAGGCCGCGGAAGACGCCGGGGAAGACCAGCACGTTGTTGATCTGGTTCGGGAAGTCCGAGCGGCCGGTGGCGACGACGGCGGCGGTCTGCCGGGCGGCGGCCGGGTCGACCTCCGGGTCGGGGTTCGCGAGCGCGAAGACGATGGAGTCCTCGGCCATCGCGGCCACGTCCTCGGCGCCCAGCAGGTTCGGGGCCGAGACGCCAATGAAGACGTCGGCGCCGACGACGGCCTGCTTGAGGGTGCCGGTGACGCCCTCCGGGTTGGTGTTGTCGGCGATCCAGCGCAGCGGGGAGTCCGCCGGGGCCGCCACCAGGTCCTCGCGGCCCGCGTGGACGACGCCGTGGATGTCGGCGACGACCGCGTGCTTGACGCCCGCGGCGATCAGCAGCTTGAGGATGGCCGTGCCGGCCGCGCCGGCGCCCGACATGACGACCTTGACGTCGCCGATGCCCTTGCCGACGACCCGGAGGGCGTTGGTGAGGGCGGCGAGGACGACGATGGCGGTGCCGTGCTGGTCGTCGTGGAAGACGGGGATGTCGAGGGCCTCGCGGAGCCGGGCCTCGATCTCGAAGCAGCGCGGCGCGGAGATGTCCTCCAGGTTGATGCCCGCGAAGCCGGGGGCGATCGCCTTGACGATGGAGACGATCTCGTCGGTGTCCTGGGTGTCCAGGCAGATCGGCCAGGCGTCGATGTCGGCGAAGCGCTTGAAGAGGGCCGCCTTGCCCTCCATGACCGGCATGGCGGCCATCGGGCCGATGTTGCCGAGGCCCAGCACGGCGGAGCCGTCGGTGACGACCGCGACGGTGTTGCGCTTGATGGTGAGGCGGCGGGCGTCCTCGGGGTTCTCGGCGATCGCCATGCACACGCGGGCGACGCCCGGGGTGTAGATCATGGACAGGTCGTCACGGTTGCGGATGGGGTGCTTGGACGCCATCTCGATCTTGCCGCCGAGGTGCATCAGGAACGTACGGTCGGAGACCTTGCCGAGGACGACGCCCTCGATGTCCCGCAGCCGCTCGACGATCTCGTCGGCGTGCGCGGTGGAGGTCGCGGCGATGGTGACGTCGATCCGGAGCTTCTCGTGGCCCGAGGCGGTGACGTCGAGGCCGGTGACGGACCCTCCGTGGGACTCGACCGCCGCCGTGAGCTGCGAGACCGCGGTGCCGCTCGCGGGCACCTCCAGCCGGACCGTCATCGAGTACGAGACGCTGGGCGCCGTTGCCATGGCCGGATTCCTCTGCTTTCCCTAGCTTCGTTGCTACCCCGCCCCGGCTGGTTGCCCTGGCGGCGCCCTCCGATCGTCGCACCTACCCGCGGGTAGCAGGTAATGCGGTCATTTTGTTTTCGGAAAGTAGTTTCCACCATACGAGAGTCTCACGGACAACAGAAGAGGCCCCGGTCATCGGAAGACGACCGGGGCCTCAACTTCGTATGTACGTCTAAGTGACACCGACCCGCCATGCTCGCCTCGCGGCAAGTGGTCCCTCTGAGGGACGAAGGTTGGGCCCGGGGGCTTGGATCGAGCCGGTGTCACGACCAGGCTAACAAACCCTCCCCGAAGGTGATTCCCCCGGCGCGCGTTGACCGGAAATCATCCCCGGAGGGCCCTGGCCTCAGTCCCGCAGCAGGTCCGGGACCCCGGCCTCGTCCGGCAGGTCCCGCTCGCCCGAGAGCACCGTCAGCGCCTGCGTCGAACGGGTGAGGGCGACGTACAGGACGCGCAGGCCGGCCGGGGACTCGTCGGCGATCTCGGCCGGGGAGACGACGAGCGTGGCGTCGTACTCCAGGCCCTTCGCCTCCAGCGAGCCGAGCGCGACCACCCGGTCGCCCAGGCCGTCGAGCCAGCGGGCGGCCTCCGCACGCCGGTCCATGGCGACGACCACGCCGACCGTGCCCTCGACCCCGGCGAGCAGCCGCTCCGCCTCGGACCGTACGGCTCCGGCCAGGTCACCGCCCTTGCCGACGGCGACGAACCGGGGCTCGACACCCGTCGAACGGACCGCCCTCGGCGACTCCTTGCCCGGCATCGCGAGGGCGAGGACCTTCGCGGCCAGCTCGGCGATCTCCGCCGGGTTGCGGTAGTTCACCGTCAGCTCGAAGCGGCGGCGCGGCCGGGAGCCCAGCGCCTCGTCGCGGGCGGCGGCCGCCTCGTCCGGGTCGGACCAGGAGGACTGGGCCGGATCGCCGACGATCGTCCAGGTGGCGTGCCGGCCGCGGCGGCCGACCATCCGCCACTGCATGGGCGTCAGGTCCTGCGCCTCGTCGACGATGACGTGGGCGTACTCGGTGCGCTCGGCGGCCAGCCGCTCGGCCCGCTCCCGCTGGGTCTCCTCGCGCACCGGCATCAGCTCCTCCAGGCCGGTGAGCTGGTCCAGCGGGTCGTACTCCCGCTTCCGCTTCGGCCGGGCGGGGGCGCCGAGCAGGGTGTGCAGCTCGTCGAGGAGGGCGACGTCGTGGACGGAGAGGCCCGGGCGGCGCAGCGAGCGGGCGACCCGGCGGACCTCGCCCGGGTTGAGCACCCGGCGGGCCCAGCGGCCGAGCCGCTTCTCGTCGGCCATCGCGTCGAGGACCTGGCGGGGGGCCAGCTCGGGCCACCAGGCGTCGAGGAAGCCGAGGAAGGAGTCCTCGGTGGAGACGTCCTCGTCGAAGGAGGAGCGCAGCTCGGCGGCGAGCTCGGGGTCGCTGTGCCGGCCGGCCGCGCCCGAGCGGGCGTACAGGGCGTCGAGGAGGAGCCGGCGGGCGCGGGGCCGCAGCAGGTTGACGGGGGCGGTGCCGGAGAGCACGTTCTGCCGGATCCGCCGCAGCTCGTTCTCCTCCAGCTCCAGGCGCCGCCCGAAGGCGACGACGCGCAGCAGCTTCGGCGAGTCGGGCCGGTCCAGGGCGCCGCGGGAGGCCTTGCGGAGCACGGCGAGCATCCGCGACGAGCCCTTGACGCGGGAGACGGCGGGCTCGTCGTACGCGTCGGCCTCGGCCCCGTCGACCAGATTCCCCAGCGCCCGGATGGCGACCTGCCCCTCCTCGCCGAGCGAGGGCAGCACGCCCTCGGTGTACGAGACGAGCAGCGGCGTCGGGGAGACGATGAGGATGCCGCCGGCGTACCGCCTGCGGTCCTGGTAGAGCAGGTACGCGGCCCGGTGCAGCGCGACGGCGGTCTTGCCCGTACCCGGCCCGCCCTCGACGTACGTGACGGAGGCGGCGGGCGCGCGGATGACGAGGTCCTGCTCGGCCTGGATGGAGGAGACGATGTCCCGCATGGTGTGCGAACGGGCCTGCCCGAGGGCGGCCATCAGCGCGCCGTCGCCGATGACGGGCAGCGCGGCCCCGCCCAGACTCGCCTTCAGCTCCGGCCGCATCAGATCGTCCTCGACGCCGAGCACCCTCCGCCCCTTCGAGCGGATGACGCGGCGGCGGACGACCCGGCCCGGCTCCACGGGCGTGGACCGGTAGAAGGGCGCGGCGGCGGGGGCGCGCCAGTCGATGACGAGCGGGGAGTAGTCGGCGTCGAGGACGCCGATGCGGCCGATGTGCAGGGTCTCGCCGATGTCGGCGGTGTTGTCGGCCCGGATGGCGTCGTCGGCGGGCTCGACGGACGTGTAGGCGCCGTCGGGCCCCTTCACCCCGTCCTTCCCCTCCAGCAGGTCGATCCGCCCGAACAGGAAGTCCTCGAACTCGTTGTTGAGCCGGTTCAGGTGGACCCCGGCGCGGAAGACCTGGGCGTCGCGCTCGGCGAGGGCGCCGGGCGTGCCGACGTGCCCCTTCTGCGCGGCGTCGTTCATCAGGAACTCCGCCTCGTGGATCTTCTCCTCCAAGCGGCGGTAGACCTGGTCCAGATGTTCCTGCTCGACGCCGATCTCACGGTCTCTGACCGTGTCGACGGCTTCCTGCGCGGCCACTAAGGCCCCCTTCTGACGTGCACTGGGCAGCCGTCAAAGGTACGCCACCGGTGGCCGCCGTGTCAGGCGCGGGGCGGGGGCTGATCGTGCAGAATCCGCTGGAAGAGGAAGTGGTCGCGCCACGCGCCGGCGATGTGCAGGTACCGGGGGGCGTATCCGATCCGCTCGAACCCGGCCTTGGCGAGGACCCGCTGGGAGGCGTGGTTGTCCGGCAGCGTGCTCGCCTCGATCCGGTGCAGCCCGAGCTCGTCGCGCGAAGCGCGCAGCACCTCGTCGACGAGGCGGGAGGCGATGCCGCGGCCCGTACGCTCCCCGTCCACCCAGTACCCGAGCGGGCGCTCCGGAAGGGCCCCAGCGCGATCCCCGAAAGGATCGCGGCCCCGACGATCCGCTCCCCCTCCACCGCGAACCACCGCCGTCCGCCGTCGGCCAGCCGCTCGGCCTGCCCCTCGGTGGTGTAGTACCGCTCCGCCCGGTACGGCTCGGTGGCCCTCATGTGCCCCCGATTCCGCCGGAGCGCCTCCGCCAGCGCCCCCGCGTCCCCCTCCGACGCCCCCCGAACCCCCACCGATCCATCCACCCGAGCAACCTACCCCGCCGCCGTTTCGTTGTGGGCATACGTTCCGCTAGGGCGGAACGGGTGGGCACAACGGAACGGCACCCTTTGCGGGTGCCTCCGCACATGCGCCTGAACCCGCACCGGTACGGACCCGTACATCGTGGTGCGGGTTCAGGCACCGGAGCCTGGGCGCGGCAGGGGCGCGCCGTGCCGTGTGCCCACCCGTCCCGCCCTGCGGGACGCCTGCCCACACGGGGGTGCGGCGAGGGCGCCATCCGCACCAGTACCAGGCGCGGCCCTCGTCACGGCGTCGGGTCGACCGAGAGGCGGTAGCCGCGTTTGACGACGGTCTGGATGAGCTTGGGGGTGCCGAGGGAGGCACGGAGCCGCGCCATCGCCGTCTCGACGGCATGCTCGTCCCGCCCGGCCCCGGGCAACGCCCGCAGGAGGTCCGCCCGCGAGACGACCCACCCCGGCCGCCGGGCAAGCAGCCCGAGGAGGGCCATGCCGGCCGGCGGCACGGGCCGGAGCGCCCCGTCGACGAGCACCGCGTGCCCCCGGATCTCGACGCGGTGCCCGGCGACCGGCAGCACCCGCGCCCGCCCGGGCAGCTCCGTGCAGAGGAGCTGCACGAGCGGCCCGAGCCGGAACCGTTCGGGCTGGTGCGTGGGGATGCCCTCGGCCTGCAGCGGCAGCGCCGTCACGGGCCCCACGCACATCGCCGGCACCTCGTGCCGCAGCGCCTCCACGAGCCGCTCCCGCACCCCCCGCTCCGCGGCCCGCGCGAAGAGCGAGGCGGCGGCCGGCGCGCTGGTGAAGGCGACCGCGTCGACGGAGCCGGCGAGGACCGCGTCGAGGAGCCGGTCGAGCGGCCCGAGGTCCTCCGGCGGCATCCAGCGGTAGACGGGCACGCCCACGACCGTCGCCCCGGCCTCGGTGAGCGCCTCGACGAAGCCGGGGAGGGGCTCACCGTGGAGCTGGACGGCGATCCGCCGCCCGTCGACGCCTTCGGCGAGGAGCCGGTCGAGGACCTCGGCCATGGACTCGGACGAGGGCGACCAGGACTCGGTGAGCCCGGCGGCCCGCACCGCGCCCTTGACCTTGGGCCCGCGGGCGAGGAGTTCGACGCCGCGCAGTGCGTCGAGGAGCTCGGAGCCGTATCCCCATCCCTCCGCCGCCTCGACCCAGCCGCGGAAGCCGATCGCGGTGGTGGCGACGACGACGTCCGGTGTGTCGCCGATGATGTCCTTGGTGGCGGCGAGGAGTTCGGTGTCGTCGGCGAGGGGGACGATCCGCAGGGCGGGGCCGTGCACGACGGCCGCGCCGCGCCGGCGCAGCAGGGCGATGAGCTCGTCCGCGCGCCGGGCGGCGGTGACGCCGACCGTGAAGCCGGCCAGGGGTCCGTGTTCGTGCTGGTCCATGGGGATCGAGGGTGGCGCGGACGCGTGACAGTCGGGGTTCACGCGTATTTCCTGGCCGTTACGGTACGCGCCCCGCACCTCCGCTCACACCTTCGCGTATCCGGGCCGGGTCTCCGGCTCCTCGGCGGACTCGGCGGTGTCGGGGACGACGGGCGGCCGCCGAAGGTATACCGCCCAGGTGACGGCCATGCAGGCGGCGTAGAAGGCGAGGAAGGCGACGAAGGCGGCGGTGCCGCTGCCGACGGTCTGGAAGGACTGCCGGAAGGCGAGGTTGATGCCGAGGCCGCCGAGGCCGCCGATCGCGCCGATGACGCCCATGGCGGCGCCGGAGAGCCGCCGCCCGTAGGACTGGGCGGCCTCGCCGGACAGGCCCTTGCGGTGGCCCTGGGCGAGGAAGATCGCCGGGATCATCTTGTAGGTGGAGCCGTTGCCGAGGCCGGTGAGGACGAAGAGGGCGATGAAGCCGACGAGGAAGACGGCGAGGGACTCGGTCACGGAGGCGTAGATCACCACGCCGGTGGCGGCGGCCATGGCGGCGAAGGTGCCGAGGGTGATCCGGGCGCCGCCGTGCTTGTCGGCGAGGGAGCCGCCGAGGGGGCGGATGAGGGAGCCGAGCAGCGGGCCGATGAAGGTGAGCGAGGCGGCCTGGAGCGGGGTGCGGCCGAACTGGGTCTGGAGGACGAGTCCGAAGGCGAAGCTGTAGCCGATGAAGGAGCCGAAGGTGCCGACGTAGAGGAAGGACATGATCCAGGTGTGGCGGGCCTGTACGGCTTCCCGGAAGGCCCCGGAGTCGTTCCGCACCGGCGCGAGGTTGTCCATGAAGAGCGCGGCGCAGACGGCGGAGACCAGGATCAGCGGCAGGTAGACACCGAGGACGATCCTCGGGTGCATGGCTCCGGCGGTGCCGATGACGAGGAGGCCGACGAGCTGGACGACGGGGACGCCGACGTTGCCGCCGCCCGCGTTGAGGCCGAGCGCCCAGCCCTTCTTACGGAGGGGGAAGAAGGCGTTGATGTTGGTCATCGAGGAGGCGAAGTTGCCGCCGCCGACCCCGCTGAGGACGGCGACCAGCAGGAAGGTGGTGTACGAGGTGCCGGGCTCCATCACCACGTAGGCGAGGGCCGTCGGCACCAGGAGCAGCAGGGCGCTGAAGACGGTCCAGTTGCGGCCGCCGAAGCGGGCGACGACGAAGGTGTACGGGATCCGGATGAGCGAGCCGACGAGGGTGGCGGCCGCGATCAGGAAGAACTTCCCGGCGGGGTCGACGCCGTACTCGGGTCCCATGAAGAGGACCATCACCGACCACAGGCTCCAGATGGAGAAGCCGATGTGCTCGGAGAGGACGGAGAAGGCGAGGTTCCGCTTCGCGATCCGCTCACCCTTCTCCCGCCAGAAGGTCTCGTCCTCCGGCTCCCAGACGTCGATCCAGCGTCCGCCCATCGCGCACCTCCAGGATGTGGGATCCGGTTCCGGATCCTCCTGGGAACGAACGCTAGAAGTACCGCGTTTCAGTCCGGTGCCGTGAGGTGACGCCGACGGAACCGTGCTCTCACCCGCCCGCCCCGGTACCTGTGAGCGGCAGCCCCGGTTCTCCCTCCGGGAGCCAGGAGCCGGCCGGGCGGTCGTGCCAGCCCTCGTGCCGCGCCAGTTCGGCGACGGCCTCGTGGAGGGCGTCGAGGGCGGGGTGGCGCAGGCCCTTGCGCCAGACGAGGCTGACGGGCGAGAGCGGGACGGGGTCGACGAGGGGGCGCAGGACGCAGCCGGGCAGGGGCGGGAAGCCGACGACGGCGAGGACCGGGTGGCGGTGCTTGGCCATGATCCGCTGGAACTCCTCCTTGCCGACGGCGAGCGGCGCGGGCGGCGCGAGGTGGATGCCGCGGCCGGCGAAGAGCCGGGTGGCGAGGTCGGTCCACTCGGGGGTGCGGTCGTTCCCGGCGCCGGCGTAGAGGCGTTCGCCGGCGAGCCGGGCGAGCGGCACCTCGGGGAGGGCGGCGAGCGGGTGGTCGTCGGGCAGCAGCACGGCCATCGGCTCGTACCGCACGAACCGCGCGTCGAGCCGGGCCCGGAGGCCGGGCGCGAGCCCGCCGTACCGGCCGAAGGAGGCGTCGAGCCGCCCGGCGAGGATCTCCCGCACAGCGCCGGTGAGCCCGGACTCGAAGCGGGCCATCAGCTCCTGTTCGGGGGCGAGTTCGCGGGCCCGGCGCAGGATGCGGTCCTGGACGAGGCCGGGCGAGTTCAGGTCGACGAGGAGGGGCCGGGCGCCGGGCCTGAAGGCGTCGCGGAGCGCGTCGTGGGCGTCGAGGACGCGGCGGGCGTACGGCAGGAGCCGCTCGCCGTCCGGGGTGAGCGCGACCTGCCGGGTGGTCCGTACGAACAGCTGGGCGCCCACCTCCCGCTCCAGGCGCCGGACGTCCCGGCTGAGCGCCTGCTGGGCGACGAAGAGCCGGCCGGCGGCGCGGGTGAAGTGGAGCTCCTCGGCGACGGCCGTGAAGGCGCGCAGCAACCGGGGTTCGATGTCGTACGGTGTGGCCACCCGCCGCATTCAACAACACGGGTGCGTGAATCGCGACCCGATGGGTGTTGGACGGTGCGGGCGGCCGGGCCGGAGCCTGGGTCCATGCCCTCTCAGCTCCTCGTCCCCACCCCGGCGGGCCCGGGCCTCGCCCCCCGCTACCGCGAGCGCCCCGCCACACCGCCCCGCAACCCGTACCTGCGGCTCTTCGCCCTGCCCGGCACGCGCGCGTTCACCGCGGGGAACCTGATCGCCCGGCTGCCCGCGGGGATGTTCGGGATCAGCGCGGTGCTCATGATCTCGGCGGCGTACGGCTCCTACGCGCTGGCCGGCGCGGTCAGCGCGACCGGTCTGGCGGCGGGCGCGCTGACCGCGCCCTGGATCGCCCGGCTGGTCGACCGGCACGGACAGGCGCGGGTCGCCGTCCCCGCCACGCTCCTCGCCGTCCTGGGCCAGCTGGCGCTGCTGCTGTGCGTCCGGGGGCACGCGCCCGCGTGGGCGCTGTTCTGCGCGATCGCGCTGACCGCGACCACCCCGAACACCGGCGGCATGTCCCGGGCCCGCTGGGCGCACCTGCTGCGCGGCGACGCGGCCGCGCTGCACACCGCGAACTCCTTCGAGCAGGCCGCCGACGAGCTGTGCTTCATGCTGGGCCCGGTGCTGGCGGCGGTGGCCTGCTCGGCGCTCTTCCCGGAGGCGGGCACGCTGGTGGCGGCCGTCCTCCTCCTGACGGGCGTGCTGCTCTTCGCCGCCCAGCGCTCGACCGAGCCGCCGGTCGCCCCGCGCACGACGGCGGGTTCACCGCTGCGGGCGCCCGGGATGGTGCCCCTGCTCGCGGTCTTCCTCGCGACCGGCGCGGTCTTCGGCTCGATGGAGGTGACGGCCCTGGCGTTCGTGGACGGCCCGGCCGCCGGCCCGGTGCTCGCCCTCCAGGCGGCGGGTTCCTGCGCAGCCGGCCTGCTCTACGGCCGGGCCCGCCGCACCGCCTCCCTCCGGCTCTGCCTGGCGGCGATGACCCTGCTGATGGCGGCCCCGCTGCTCATGGCGCGGACGGGTTCCCTGCTCGCCCTGGCGGCCGGCCTCCTGCTCGCGGGCATGGCGACGGCCCCGACGATGGTCACGGGCATGGCCGTGGTCCAGAAGCTCACCCCGCCCTCCCAGCTCAACGAGGGCATGACGCTGGCCGTGACCGCCCTCCTGGCCGGCGTCGCCACCGGCTCCGCCACCGCCGGCTGGACCGCCGACCACACCCCGGACCCGACCCTCGGCTTCTTCCTGCCGGTGACGGCGGCGGCGCTGGCCCTGGGACTGTGCGCGGCGACCGGGGTCGGCCGCCGCGCACGGGGGTGATCCGGTACGGGTTCAGCTCTGCCGTGCCGAGCCCCCGGGTGGAGGGCTTCTCGGCGGCCCAGACCATGTAGCCGAGCAGCCCGGGGGTGGTGCCTTCGGCCACTACTGACAGGCGCGGCAATGACAGAGGCCCGGCGGTCGCTCGCGCGACCACCGGGCCTCTGCCCACATGGGATGAGTGGAGATGGCGGGAATCGAACCCGCGTCCAACGGTGCGGAACCAGGGCTTCTCCGTGTGCAGTCTGGTGCGATTTTCTCAGCCCTCCGGATCACCCAGACAAGTCCGGAACGGGCTCAGTCACTGTTTGATTTCCCTCTTCACCCCGTGACCGGGATCAAGGTTTAGTTCCCTTCATGATGCCAGGATCCGGGTCGGGAACAGCCCCGGGCTGACACTTCGCAAGTCGCTACTTAGGCAGCGAGGGCGAAGGAATCGCGCTTGGTGTTGGCGATTATTGGTTTCGGCGCGTGGTTTACGAGATCATTGCCGCTTCCTCGACACGCTTCCCCTGCTTCGACATCCGCTGTCGAAACCGATCATCCCCATGTTGTGTTTTCAATGCGTGCACCCTCTGTGGGGTGCGTGGCCCATGGTACGTGACCGGCGGGCCCGGTTGCCAGCGTATTAACGCCCCTGGGCGCGCTGGCGCCGCTTCGCCGCCGCGATGGCGCGGGCGGTCTCGCGGGTGTCCTGCTTCTCCCGCAGCGTCTGCCGCTTGTCGTACTCCTTCTTGCCCTTGGCGAGCGCGATCTCGCACTTCACCCGGCCGCCCAGGAAGTACAGCGCGAGCGGCACGATCGTGTGCCCGGTCTCCGACGCCTTCTGCTCCAGCTTGTCGATCTCCGCCCGGTGCAGCAGCAGCTTCCGCTTCCGCTTCGCCGAGTGGTTGGTCCAGCTGCCCTGCATGTACTCCGGGACGTGGATGTTGTACAGCCACGCCTCGTGGCCCTCGATCTGGACGAAGCCGTCCACCAGCGAGGCCCGCCCCATCCGGAGCGACTTCACCTCCGTACCCATGAGCGCCACGCCCGCCTCGTACGTGTCGAGGATGAGGTAGTCGTGGCGCGCCTTCTTGTTCTGCGCGATGAGCTTGCGCTCCGGCGCCTTGTCGGCTGCCTTCTTCGCAGGCTTGCCCTGCACGTTGACGAGTCCCTTGGCCATAGTGCGGTCATTTTCGCACTACGAGCCCCCTCCGAGGCCACTCAATACCGTGCGGGCCCGCTCCTCCGCCCCCTCCGCGGCCGGCAGGTCGGGGGCGATGCCGCGCCCGTCGACCTCGTGCCCGGCGGGGGTGCGGTAGTGGCCCACGGTCAGCTCGGCGACCGAACCGTCCGGGAGGGTGCTCGGCATCTGCACCGAGCCCTTGCCGAAGGTCCGGGAGCCGACGGTGACCGCCCTCCCCCGGTCCTGGAGCGCGCCGGTGAGGAGTTCGGCCGCGCTCATGGTGCCGCCGTCGACCAGCGCGACCAGCGGCCGGCCGGTGTCGCCGCCCCGCTCCGCGTACACGGCCCGCTGCTCGCCCTCGACGTCGTACGTGGCGACCAGGCCGCCGTCGAGGAAGGCGGAGGCGGCGGAGGCGGCCTCGTCGACCAGGCCGCCGGAGTTGCCGCGCAGGTCGAGCAGGACGCCCGCGCCGGCCGGGGCCGTCCTGACGGCCTCCCGCACCCGGGCGCCGACGCCCTTGGTGAAGGCGGCGACCCGGATGACGACGGTCCGGGGGTCGGGGCGGGTGACGGTGACGGGCTCGGTCACGAGCCGCTCCCGGCGCAGCGTCTGGGTCCAGGTCATGCCGCCCCGGCTGATCCTCAGGGCCACCGTGGAGCCGGGCACGCCGTCGCCGCGCAGCAGGGAGACGACCTCGGAGGCGGACCGGCCGTCGGTGACCTGCCCGCCGACCGCGAGCAGCCGGTCCCCGACGCGTACCCCGGCCCGCTCGGCGGGACCGCCGGACCGCACCCGGGTGACCTCGACGCCGCCCTCCGGGGACGTACGGCCGGCGGAGAGGCCGACGCCGGTGTAGGCGCCGTCGAGGGACCGCTCGAACTCGGCGTACTCCCGCCGGTCGTAGACCGCGCCCCAGCGGTCGCCGCTGCGGCTGACGAACTCCTCGGCGGCCTGCTTGCCCGACTTGCCGTCGGCGACGGCCTCGGCGGCGAAGCGGTGGAGGGCGGCCCGGTCGAAGGCGGCCCGGTCCCCGGAGCCGGTACGGGGCTCCCGCCCGGCGTCGTCCCCCCGGGGCAGCGCGCCGGTCGCGGCGCCGGTCGCGAGGACCCCGGCGAAGACGAGCGTGAGAACGGCCCCGCGGACGACACCGCGGGGCCGGAGACAGAGGAGTGCGCGGCCGGCCGGCATGGCGCCCACTCTAGGACAGGGCGGCGGCGCCCCAAGGGCTTTGGCCCGAGGACGCCGTCCGCCGTCAGTGGTCTCTTCTCACACCTTCAGGTACTTGCGCAGCGCGATGAACGCGGCCACGGACGGCATCAGCAGTCCGATGACGATCACCAGCGGCAGCTGGGCGAGGACCACGTCCCAGCCGATGAAGTTCACCAGCGGCATCTGCTCGGCGAGGTTCAGACCGTGGTCGACGAGGAGGTAGCGGCCGGCCACGAGCAGCACACAGGCGAAGGCGCCGCCGATGAGGCCGGAGAAGGCGGCCTCCATGATGAACGGCATCTGGATGTAGAAGCTGGAGGCGCCGACGAGCCGCATGATGCCGGTCTCGCGGCGGCGGCTGAAGGCCGAGACGCGGACCGTGTTGATGATCAGCATCAGCGCGATCACCAGCATCAGGAGCATGAGCGCGACGGCCGCGTAGTTGACGCTGCGCATCATGTTGAAGAGCGTCTCCAGGATGTTCCGCTGGTCCTGGACCGACTCGATGCCGTCGCGCCCCTCGAAGGCGGTGGCGACCACCTTGTACTTCTCCGGGTCCTTCAGCTTCACCCGGAACGACTCCGGCATCTGGTCCGGGGTGATGACGGAGGCGATGGCGGTGTCGCCGTACTGCTCCTGGTAACGGCTGAAGGCCTCCTCGGCCGACTCGTAGTAGACGTTCTCGACGATGCTCAACTTCTTCAGATCGGCCTCGATCTGCTTCTTCTGCTCCGCCGTGACCGCGCCCTTGGCGCACTTGTCCCCGTTGGTCGCGTCGGCCTTGGTGCAGAGGTAGATCGAGACGTTGACCTTGTCGTACCAGTAGTCCTTCATCGTGTTGACCTGCTCGCGCATGAGCAGGGCACCGCCGAAGAGGGCCAGCGACAGGGCCACGGAGACGATGACCGCGAAGGTCATCGTCAGGTTGCGCCGGAGGCCGACGCCGATCTCGGAGAGCACGAACTGGGCGCGCATGGTGTTCTGGTTCCCCCGCCGTCAGTGCTGGTAGCCGTAGACGCCGCGCGCCTGGTCGCGGACGAGACGGCCCTTCTCCAGCTCGATGACGCGCTTGCGCATCTGGTCGACGATGTTCTGGTCGTGGGTCGCCATGACGACGGTGGTCCCTGTCCTGTTGATGCGGTCGAGCAGCTTCATGATGCCGACGGAGGTCTGCGGGTCGAGGTTGCCGGTCGGCTCGTCGGCGATCAGCAGCATCGGGCGGTTGACGAACGCGCGGGCGATCGCGACGCGCTGCTGCTCACCACCGGACAGCTCGCCCGGCATGCGGTCCTCCTTGCCGCCGAGGCCGACCAGGTCGAGCACCTGCGGCACGGCCTTGCGGATCTCTCCGCGCGGCTTGCCGATGACCTCCTGGGCGAAGGCCACGTTCTGCGCGACCGTCTTGTTGGGCAGCAGTCGGAAGTCCTGGAAGACGGTGCCGAGCTGGCGCCGCATGTGCGGCACCTTCCAGTTGGAGAGCCGGGCCAGGTCCTTGCCGAGGACGTGCACCTGCCCTTGGCTGGCGCGCTCCTCGCGCAGGAGCAGCCGGAGGAAAGTCGACTTTCCGGAGCCGGAGGAACCGACGAGGAAGACGAACTCCCCCTTCTCGATCTCCAGGGAGACATCCCGGAGCGCGGGGCGGTTCTGCTTCGGATAGGACTTGGAGACGTTGTCGAATCGGATCACGAATGCACCACGGTCGGCCGGGAGTAGGTGTGCGTGACCTTACGCGAACCAGGAAGCACCGCGCAGTCGCGGTCCTGGCTTGTGTGGTTTATCCTTTTTGGCCCTCGATGGCGGGGCGGGGGCGTTTGCGGCCGGGGCGCGCCGGAACCCCGTGGAGCTGGCAGAGTGGTAAGGGGAACGTCCGGATGGTGCCGGGCGTTGTCCTGGTGTGAGCCCCGTGCGGGAGGAGGAGAGCGTATGACCTACGACCGACTGGTGTGCGCCAATTGCGCGGCCCCGGTCGCCGAGGGTCGCTGCCCCGTCTGCCGGGCCAATCGTGAGCGTCTGACACCGCAGGGCCTGTCCCCGGCGATGGTGCTGACGCTGGTGATCGCCCTGCTGGGCACGCTGGCGCTGCTGGCGGCGGTCCGCACGGTCTGAGCGACACGAGACGGAAAGCGGAATGACGAAGGGCCGGGGAGGAAGCCTCCCCGGCCCTTCGCCGTCTTAGCGCTTACGCGGCTCAGGCAGCCGCGCCGCGACCGCCGGCCACCAGGCGCGGCAGGAAGCGGAAGCCGATGCCACCGGCGATCATGGTGGCGGCACCGATGATCAGGAAGGACGTCTCGGCCGCACCGGTCTCGGCGAGCTCTTCCTTGGCCTCGCCCTGCTGGACCGGCTGGGAGCCGGCCTGCTGGGTGTCGGTGTTGTTGTTGGAGCCGGTCGAGCCGTTGGAACCGGTCGTGCCGGTCGTACCGGCCTCGACGCACTCGACACCGTCGATGTCGACGGTGCAGTTGCCCGTGTCACCGGTGGACGAGCCGCCACCGGTGGAGGAACCGCCGGTCGTGGTGGCGGCGCCGGAGTCGTTGCCACCGTTGCCGTTCCCGTTGGAACCGGTCGAACCGTTGGAACCGTTGGAGCCGGAACCGCTGGACGAGTTGCCACCGTCGGTGGACGCGCCACCGTCGGTCGAGGCACCGCCGTCGGCAGCACCACCATCGGCAGCGCCACCGTCAGCGGCACCGCCGTCGGCAGCGCCACCGTCAGCCGCACCGCCATCGGCAGCGCCACCGTCAGCCGCACCACCATCGGCCGCACCACCGTCAGCCGCACCACCGTCAGCGGCACCACCATCGGCAGCGCCACCGTCAGCCGCACCACCATCGGCAGCGCCACCATCAGCCGCACCACCATCGGCCGCACCACCGTCAGCGGCACCACCATCGGCAGCGCCACCGTCAGCCGCACCACCATCGGCAGCGCCACCATCGGCAGCGCCACCGTCAGCCGCACCACCATCGGCAGCGCCACCGTCAGCCGCACCACCGTCAGCCGCACCACCATCGGCAGCGCCACCGTCAGCCGCACCACCATCGGCAGCGCCACCGTCAGCCGCACCACCGTCCTGGCCCTCGATGTTGCCGGCGATGTCGTTGCCCTCGCCCTCGGTGAGCGCGCCGACGGTCACCTCCAGCGTCGCGGCGTCCTCGCTGTTGACGGCCTGCGCGGCGCCCGCCGCGGTCAGGGACGCACCGGCGATGATCACGGCACCGGCCGCGACTCGCGCAAGGCGGACTCGCGTCTTGTTGGTCATCTGGTTGCTACCCCCAGTAGCTTCATCTCGTCATGGGGCAGCGCCAGGGGCCCCGGGCACGGGAAGCGTCATGGTTACTGGACCTGCCCCCGTTCACACGCGCCCCAGATATGCGCATGCCATCCAGCCACCCTTCCGAGTTTCCGAAGCAGCGTCAAGGCCGTTGCGCGTGCGATGCCCGAAAGATCACCAGTTGGACGGCATGTGACGATGCAACTGTGACGTAAACCCGGAACTACGGGCCTCGCGGCGGCAGTTCCCTTGTCGACAAAGCGCCCCGCTCGCCCGCGAACCGCTTGCAGCGGCGAACGCGCCGGGCCCCGCACCGAGAAGGTGCGGGGCCCGGAACGAACGCTGCGGGGCGGTTACTTCGTCTGCTCCTGCTGCTTGCGCCAGCGGATTCCGGCCTCCAGGAAGCCGTCGATCTCGCCGTCCAGGACCGACTGCGGGTTGCCGACCTCGAACTCCGTCCGGAGATCCTTGACCATCTGGTACGGGTGGAGGACGTACGACCGCATCTGGTTGCCCCAGGAGCTGCCGCTGTCCTTGAGGGCGTCCATCTTGGCCCGCTCCTCCTGGCGCTGGCGCTCCAGGAGCTTGGCCTGGAGGACGTTCATGGCGCTCGCCTTGTTCTGGATCTGCGAGCGCTCGTTCTGGCAGGAGACCACGATGCCGGTCGGGAGGTGCGTGATGCGCACGGCCGAGTCGGTGGTGTTGACGCCCTGGCCGCCGGGGCCGGAGGCGCGGTACACGTCGACGCGGAGGTCCGACTCCTCGATCTCGACGTGGTCCGAGGACTCGACGACGGGGAGGATCTCGACGCCCGCGAAGGAGGTCTGGCGGCGGCCCTGGTTGTCGAAGGGCGAGATGCGCACCAGGCGGTGGGTGCCCTGCTCGACGGAGAGGGTGCCGTAGGCGTACGGCGCCTTGACGACGAAGGTGGTCGACTTGATGCCGGCCTCTTCCGCGTACGAGGTCTCGTAGATCTCGGTCGAGTAGCCGTGGCGCTCGGCCCAGCGCAGGTACATGCGCTGGAGGCGCTCGGCGAAGTCGGAGGCGTCGACGCCGCCGGCCTCGGCGCGGATGTTGACCAGCGCCTCGCGCTCGTCGTACTCGCCGGAGAGGAGGGTGCGGACCTCCATCTCGTCGAGCGCCTTGCGCACGGCGGTCAGCTCGGTCTCGGCCTCGGCGCGGGTGTCCGCGTCGTCCATCTCCTCGGCGAGGTCGAAGAGGACGCCCAGGTCGTCGATGCGGCCGCGCAGCGCCTCGGCCTTGCGGACCTCGGCCTGGAGGTGGGAAAGCTTGCTCGTGATCTTCTGCGCCGCCTCCGGGTCGTCCCAGAGGGACGGGGCCGCGGCCTGCTCTTCGAGCACGGCGATGTCTGCCCTCATCTTGTCGAGGTCCAGGACGGCCTCGATCGACCCCATGGTCGAGGAGAGGGACTTCAGCTCTTCGGATACATCGACGACTGCCACGCGTCCAGCGTAACGGCTCCCGGCCCCGAGCCGAACCTACGGCTGCCCGGCCTGTGGACAACCCGATCCGAAAGGCGCTTCCTAGGGCTGCGGCGCGGGCTGGGAGGACGGGCGGGAGTCCGGTGGCGGGGTGCCGTCGTCGCCGGCGAGCGCCAGGTAGCCGCCGGTGCCGAGCGCCGCCGCGGCGACGGCGGCCGCGATGCCGAGGGCGATCCGGCGCTTGCGGACGGCCCCGGCCTTGTTGCGGGCCGAGCCGGGTCTGCGGGCGCCGGCGGGGCGGGGCGCGCGGGCGGTGCCGTGCGGGCCGCCGGACAGTTCGTCCGGCCCCGGCACCCGCATGGAGGTGTGGGTGTCGCGGTGGGAGTCGGCGGAGGCGCCGGGCACCAGCGGGACGGCGGCGCGGCGGCGGCCGGTGTCGGCGGGCGCGCCGGCGGAGGTGGCGTACGCGGGGTCCTCGTACGGCTCCGGGGCCGGCGCGGGCTCGGCGCCGGGCTCGTCCACGTCCAGCGGCGGGATGCCCTTGAGGAGCGGCAGGACGTCGGCGAGGCGGGCGGCCAGCTCGGAGGCGCGCAGCCGGGAGGCGGGCGCCTTGGCGAGGCACTGGACGAGCAGCTGCCACAGCTCCTCGGGGATGCCGGGGAGCGGGACGACGGTCTCGGTGACGTGCCGGCGCAGGACGGCGCCGGGGTGGCCGCCGCCGAAGGGCGTGAAGCCGGCCAGGAGCTCGTACAGGACGGTCGCGAGGGCGTAGATGTCGACGGCGGCGCGCGGCGGCAGGCCCTCGACGATCTCGGGGGCGAGGTAGTCGGGGGTGCCGATGATCCGGGTGGCCTTGGTGCGGCCGGGGGTGTCGATGAGCTTGGCGACGCCGAAGTCGGTGAGGAGGGCGGGGTGGGCGCCGCCGGGGCCGAGCGGGCCCTCCATGTCGAGGAGGATGTTCTCCGGCTTCACGTCCCGGTGGACGACGCCGGCCGCGTGCGCGGCGGCGAGGCCCTCGGCGACGTCCTTGATGATCGCGACGGCGGCCTCGGGGGCGAGGCGGCGCTCCCGGTCGAGGCGGGTGCGCAGGTCGGTGCCGCGGACCAGGTCCATGACGAGGGCGAGGTCGTTGCCGTCGACGACGAGGTCGCGGACCTTGACCACGCGCGGGTGGTCGAGTCCGAGCAGGGCGGTGCGCTCCCGCACGAAGCGGCCGACGAGCTCCTGGTCGGAGGCCAGGTCCTCGCGCAGCAGTTTCACGGCGACGGGCCCCTCGGGGCCCTCGCCGAGCCACACCGTTCCGGCGCTGCCCCGCCCGAGGATCTGGTGGGTGGTGTAGCGACTGCCGATGTTCCGTGCCAAGACTGCTCCCTCAGCGGCTGCGGTTCGCGTCAAAGTTACGCGTCCCGGGCCGCCGGACGTCACTCCCGGAGGGAAATCACCCCTCGGAAGTCGATAAATCGGCAGTACGACCGCGTTTCCGGTGGTCGTACTGCCTCCTTACCGACGGTTACTGGCCGGTGCCGCCGGATCCGCCGAGGGAGCCGGTGGCCTCCCCGATGCTGGAGATCCAGTCGGTGACGGTGGAGATGCCGTCGCCGATGGCCTCCCAGTAGCCCTTGCCCTGGGCGATCCAGTCCTGGAGCGGGGTGAGCTCCCAGACGAGCCAGCCGGCCACCACGAAGAGGACCACCATGATCAGGCAGCCCTTGAGGCAGCCGAGGCCGGGGATCCGCACCGGGTTGGCGCTCCGCTGACGCGGCGGGCGCGGCTCGCGCGGGGCGGGTGGCTGCGGCTGCGGCTGCTGGGGCTGCTGCTGGGGCTGCGGTGCGTACTGCTGCGGCGGGGGCTGCGGCGGCGCGTACGGCTGCGGGGCGGGCCGCTGGGGCTGCGGCGGACGCTGCTGCTGGTACGGCGGCGGCTGCTGCGGCTGCTGGTAGCCCTGGGGCTGCTGCTGGTACTGCTGCGGCGGGGGGCCCTGCTGGTACGGCGGGGGCTGCGGCGGCCGCTGCTGCTGCGGCTGGCGCGTGGGGCGGCGGCGCAGCGGGTCCTCGCTGGGGTCCAGGTACTGGACCTGGGTCTGCTCGTTGCGGTCGCGGGCCGCGCGGAGCTGGGTCTGCCAGGGGTGCGGGTCCTCCGCCGGCGGGTTCGGCGGCATCGCGGGCATGACGGCGGTCGGGTCCGCCGCGCCGGCGGGGCCGCCCGCGGGCAGCACCGTGGTCGGGTCGCCGGCGCCGGCCGGTCCGCTCGTGGGCAGGACGCTGGTGGCGGCGGCCGGGTCGAAGGCCGCGGGCGCGCCGGGGACCCGCGCCGGGTCGGGGTCCGGGGCGAGGAGGGCGCCGACGCCCTCGGCGGCCTCGATCTGGGCGGGCGAGGAGTGCACGCCGATGCCGGCGGCGACCGTGCGCAGGCCGCGCGCCAGGTTGACGGCGCTGGGCCGCTGGTCGGGGTTCTTGCTGAGGCAGCGCTCGATGACCGTCCACAGGGGCGCGGGCACCGTGGAGGGGCGGCGGGGCTCCTCGCTGAGGTGCATGTGGAGGACTTCGAGGGCGGTGCCGCCGGCGAACGGCGGGCGGCCGGTGACCAGCTCGTACAGCAGGATGCCGGCGCCGTAGACGTCGACGGCGGAGGTCTGCGGGCGGCCCTCGGCGGACTCCGGCGCCACGTACGCGGGCGTGCCGACGAACTCGTGGGTGCGGGTGAGGCCCGGGGAGTCGGCGAGGCGGGCGATGCCGAAGTCGGTCAGCATCGGGTGCATGGCGCCGTCCCGCTCGGCGAGCAGCACGTTGGCCGGCTTGAGGTCGCGGTGGACGACGCCGTCGGCGTGGCTGGCGGCGAGCGCGTCGGCGATCTGCGCGGTGAGCAGGGCGGCGGCGACCGGGGTCAGCGGGCCGCTCTCCCGCAGGTAGCGGTGCAGGTCGGGGCCTTCGACGAGGTCCATGACCAGGGCCAGGACGTCGCCCTCGACGACCAGGTCGCGGGTGCGCACGATGTTCGGGTGCGTGAGCCGGAGGAGGACGGACCGCTCGCGCAGGAAGCGCATCACGATGTCCGCGTCGTTGGCCAGCTCCTCCTTGAGGACCTTGATCGCGACGGTCTCGCCGGGCTGGCCGGCCACGGCCGCCTCGGCGCCCGCCGTCTCCCTCTGGCGGGCTCGCCAGACGGTGCCCGTGGCGCCGCGGCCGAGCGGCTCCTCGAGCAGGTACTTGCTGCCGATAGGCCGCACGTCACGCGCTCCCTGCTGATCGTGGCTGATCGTGGTCCTGGATGGCCGGTCCCGCTCGGTGCGACCGAGCCGGGCCCCGGAGGCCTCTTGCTTCTCTTCTGTGACCCGTCCGGGTGTCCGACCCACTCTAGTGCCGCCGAACGGGTCACCGGTCGGTCGTCCACAGGCGGATTCCCGCTGACACGTTCGAGCCGTCGAACGGTCGCGGAGGGCCCGGGGGGCCGCCCCCAGGATGGCCGAAGGCTTTCCCTCGCCGCCCGCGCACCGCGCCGGAATCCCACCCGGATCCCGGCGCGGACACCCACCCGGGTGGTGTCCCGGGTGACGTCCGAACTTGTCCGGAAGAAGACGCTCCCCCGGCCCGGATGGTTGCCACACCGGCCCCGCGCCGCGGGTCGACCTGGCGTTTTCGCGTCACACCGGACGACCGCCGGCAACAGTTCAAGATCAATTCGGGGTGACCCGGCGGCAGGCTGTCGGCCGCAGGTGCGAGGATGCCTCCAGCACGTCGCATCGGTGGGGTCGGGAGCCCCCGCGCCGTGCCGACCTGTACCGGGCGACGCGCCCGTGCCGGGTGGGGGGTGAACGGGGCGGTCCCCTGCCGGGCATGTCGCGCAGAAGGGACCGCTGACGGCGATGCAGATCCGGCTGACCGTCCTCGCGCCGCACGCCGGCCACGGCGCCGGCCGCGCCTGCGACGTGCTCGTCACGGCCCCCGCGGGCACGGCGCTGTCCGCCGTGGCCTCGAACCTCGCCGCCGCCGTCACCGGCCCCGACACCGCGGGCGGCACCGGCACGCCCGTGCTGTACGCGGGCGCGGAGCGCCTGGACGCCCGCCGCTGCGTGCTGGGCGAGCCGCCCCTGGTGGACGGCGCGGTCCTCGCCCTCCAGTCCCCCGACCCGGACGACCGCACCGACCTCGCCACCGCGGGCTCCGCCGCCCGGCTGCACGTCGTCGCGGGCCCCGACGCGGGCGGGGTGCACCTGCTGCACGGCGGGCCGATCAGGATCGGGCGCTCCGTCGAGGCGGACGTGCCCCTGGACGACCCGGACGTGTCGCGCGCGCACTGCAGGGTGACCGTCGCGGGCGACAGCCGGGTCACCGTCGCCGACCTCGGCTCCACCAACGGCACGACCCTCGACGGCGTCCCCGTGAGCGACCGCCCCGTCCGGCTGCGCCCCGGCGCCCTGCTCCGCCTCGGCGAGTCCACCCTCCGCCTCACGGCCCCGCAGGACGCCGCCGCGGACCCCGGCCCCCTCCCCACCTCGCCCGACGGCGAGGGCCACCTGCGCGTGCCCCTGGCGGCCGCGGCCGCGCCCGCCGAGGACGGCACGCCCGCGTGGACGGGCCGAAGCGGCGCGCAGGACGCCCCCCACGAAACCCCCACGGTCCCCGCCGGCTGGGCGGACACCGGCCACGCGCGGGCGCGGGAGCCCGAGGGCGGCGACGGCGGCGCGACGCACGCCCGCGTGCGCACGGCCCCCGTCGACGACACCGACCCGACGGGCCCGGCCACCCGCAGGACCGGCCGGCGCGGGCTCGGCGCGTGGGCGCGGAGGCTCGCGGGCGGCCGCGAGGCCGACCCGGCGGCCGGCGCCGGACCGTCCCCGACCGCCGAGTCGCCCTGGCCGTCCGAGGCCCCCGGCGAGACCGCCGCGCCCGACACCTGGCCCGATCCGGCGGCCGTCCTGCTCACCGCCCTCGGCCCCGGCCCCCGACTGTGGGAGCGGACGCCGGACCACCCCGAGGCCCTGACCGTCCGGCTCGGCACCGCCGACCGCGCGGAGCTGTCCGGGGTGCCCGTCACCGTGGCCCTGCGCGAGGCCGGCTCGCTGGGCCTGGCGGGCCCGGCGGACCGGCTGGCCGGCCTGGCCCGCGCCGTGGTGGCCCAGCTGGCCGCCCTGCACTCCCCCGCCGACCTGGAGATCGTCCTCGTCAGCGCGGACCGCAACCGCCCCCTGGAGGAGCGGCGGCGCGCCTGGGGCTGGCTCGGCTGGCTCCCGCACACGCGGCCCGCGCACGGCCAGGACTGCCGGCTGCTCCTCGCGTACGACCGCGAGCAGGCGCAGGCCCGTACCGCCGAGCTGACCCGCCGCCTGGACGACGGCCCGCTGGGTCCCGGCTGGGCCAGCGCGGACCGGACGACGGTCGCGAAGGCGGCAGCGGCGTACACGGGCCCGGCGACGGTCGTCGTCGTCGACGGCGACCCCGGCACGGCGGCGCTGCGCGAGACGGTGGCCCGGCTCGCGGGCGCGGGCGCGGCGGCCGGCATCCACCTGATCTGCCTCGCCGAGGCGCCCTCCGCCTCGCCCGCGTCGCCGGTCGCCGCGACGTACGAGACGGCCTGCGCGGCCTCCCTCGCCTTCCGCGAGTGCGGGGCGGCGGCGCTGCTCAGCGGTGACGTGGCGACGGCGCTGCGGCTGCTGCGGACCTCCGGCGGGCGGGTCGCGGGCCACGGCACGGTCGGGGTCGTGGACGCGGTCTCCGTCGCCTGGGCGGAGCGCTTCGGCCGGGCGCTGGCCCCGCTGCGTACGGACGCGGCGGCTGCGGCGCAGGGGCGGACGGCCGCCCTGCCGCTCTCCTCCCGCCTCCTGGACGAGCTCGGCCTGGCCCGGGCCACCCCGGCGTCCCTGATGGCCCGCTGGGCGTCGGCCGGCGAGGGCACGGCGATCCTGGGCGCGGGCCCGCGCGGCCCGCTCGCCGTCGACCTCACGGCGGAGGGCCCGCACCTCCTGATCGAGGGCCCGGCGGGCAGCGGCCGCACGGAACTCCTCCGCGCCATCGCCGCCTCCCTCGCGGCCGGCGGCCGCCCGGACCGGCTCGGCCTCCTCCTCGTGGACGGCGCGGGCGGCGAGCGCGGCGAGGGCCTCACGGCCTGTACGGAGCTGCCGCACGTCACCGAGCACCTGGTGGCGTCGGACCCGGTCCGCATGCGGGAGTTCGCGCAGGCGCTGGGCGCGGAGCTGAAGCGCCGCGCCGAACTGCTCGGCGACGGCGACATCGCCGACCTCCGCAGCACCCGCACCCTCATCGGCCAGCGCTCCCCGAGCCCCGCCGAACAGCTTCCCGCCCGCGCCGCCGCCGACCTCACGGACCGCCCCAGCGGCCGCACCCTGCGCACCGGCGCCGGCACGGTGGGCGACACCGCCCCCGGAACCCGCACCCCCTACCAGTCCCCCCGCACCCCCGAAGAGCTCCCCGACACCCCCGGCGACCGCCTGACCCGCGGGGCGTACCAGAGCGCGGGTGACATCCCCGGCACCCCCAGCGGCCGTACGGCGTACCCGGCCACGAGCGGACGACTCGGCGGGCGCTCGGCGGGCGCCGCGGACCTCGGGGAACGGACCAGCGGACGGACCCTGCGGACGGACGAGGCCAGGCCCGGCCCGCTCGGCGCCGCGCGCGTGCCCCGCCCCGCGAGCGAGGAGGCCCACCTGACCGCGCCTCGCCCCGGCGCCCCCCGCACCCCGCTCCCCCGTCTCGTCGTGCTCGTGGACGACTACGACGCCCTCGTCGCCCCCGCCCTCGGCGCCCCCGGCCGCCCCGCCGCCGGCTCGGTCGTCCGAGCCCTCGAAGCGGTCGCACGCCACGGCGACCGCCTCGGCGTCCACCTGATCGCGACCTCCGCCCGCCCGGACCGCACCGCCGACACGGACCTGGCCCACGGCGCCCGCCTCCGCGTCGTCCTGAACGCCCCGCCGAACACCCCGGGCCCCGACGTACCGGCCCCGGGCCGAGGCCGCCTCGGCCACCCCGACGGCCGCGTGACGCCCTTCCAGGCGGGCCGCGTCACCGGCAGGATCCCCCGCACGGCGACCCTCCGCCCGACGGTCGTCCCCCTGGAGTGGGAACGCATGGGCGACCCGCCCACCCGCCGCCCGGTCCGCGAACTCGGCAACGGCCCCACAGACCTGGCCCTCCTGGCCAGCGCCCTCGACCGCGCCTCCCGCTCAGTGGAAGCCACCCCCATGCCCCCACTGACCCACGCCTGACCACATGGCCAACAGCCACCCGCGCCGCGCCCTCCGGCCGGAGGCCGGGACGCTGCGGACGGACGGACGGGCCGGCGGAGGAGGTGGTGGCGTACGAGGAGTTCACCGGGACGGACGCCACCCGGCCCTACAAATAACGCATATGCCTCACGTCAGACCTATCGTCAGAACGTGACGCCGCCCGATCACCACAGACAACCCCAGGCCTCCGCCCCCTCGCCCCCCTCCCTCACCCGCTCCCCCTTCGAGTCGGACTCCTTCACCTCCGCCACCTTCGTCACCGTCGGGCGCGGCCCCGCCCTCGCGCTCACCGTCGTCTGGCTGGTCACGCGCGTGGGCATGCTGGCGCTGCTCGCGAGCGACAGCCTCGGCATCGGCGGGGTCGGCAACGAGGTACGGCTCCTCTACCGCCACTGGTACGGCTTCTTCGCCGACGGCACCTTCCCGCCCGCCGACCCCACCTGGCAGTACCCGCCCGGCGCCGGCCTCGTGGTCATGGCACCGGGGCTGCTCATGCCCTGGCTCGGCTACACGCAGGCGTTCGTCGTCCTGACCCTGCTCGCCGACGCCGCCGTCACCCTCGGCCTGGCCGTCGCCGACCGCTCACGCCTCACGCACGGCGCCTGGTACTGGGTGTGCGGCCTGCCGCTCCTCCTCCACCTGCCGCTCGCCCGGTACGACGTCCAGGCCACCGCCCTCGCCGTCCTCTCGCTCCTCCTGCTCAAGGGCCGCGCCCCCGCCGCGCACCGGCTCGGCGGGGCGCTCGCGGGGCTCGGGGCGCTGGTCAAGGTGTGGCCGGCGCTCGCGCTGATCGGCACCCCCCGGGGGCGTACCACCCGTGAGGCGTGGACGGCCGCGGCGGTCACCGCCGCCACCCTCCTCGCCGTCCTCGCGCTGTTCTTCTCCAGCTCGCTCGGCTTCCTGCGCGGGCAGGGCGCCCGGGGCATCCAGGTGGAGTCCCTGGGCGGCACCGCGCTCGCCCTCGGCCGCGCGGCGGGGCTCTGGCCGGGGACGGCGGAGGTCCGCTACGGCGCCTACGAGTACGTCGGCCCGTACGTCTCCACCCTCGGCCACCTCTTCCTCCTGCTGACCGTCGCCGCCGTCCTGTGGCTGGTCCTGTGGCGGCTGCGCGCCACCCGCTGGAGCGAGGCGACCCCGCTCGACGCGGCCCTCGCCGCCGTCCTGCTCCTCACCGTCACGAGCCGGGTGATCAGCCCCCAGTACCTGGTCTGGCTGCTCGGCCTCGCCGCCGTCTGCCTGACGTCCCGGCGGACGGTGATGCGCCCGGTGGCGCTGCTGCTGCTGCCGGCGGCGGCGCTCAGCTCCCTCGCGTACCCCGTCCTGTACGCCGAGGTCGTCACCGGCACCCCGCTCGGCCTGGCCGTGATGGCCGCCCGCAACGGCCTCCTCCTCGCGGCCGCCGCCGTCGCCGCCCACCGCCTGTGGCGCGCGACGGTGACCCCCGTACAGGAATAGCCGAAGCCACCGGAAACAGCCGACGGCACCGGCGCAGCCGACGGCCCGGGAACCGTCAGCGGTCCCGGGACCGCCCGCGGCCCCGGGAACCACCGAAGGGCTCCGCCGGACGCGTCCACGTCCGGCGGAGCCTTTCCGCGTCACAAAGCGTCAGCTGTGCGCCCTCAGCAGCGTCCGCATCGTCCGCATCGCCACCGACAGGTTCGCCAGGTCAAAGGTGTCCGAGCCCTGGATCTCCTCCAGGGTCGTCCGGGCCCGGCTCAGGATCGGCGCGTTCTTCTCCTCCCACGCCTTGAAGCGCTCCTCGGGCGACGCGGTGCCGTTGCCGGCGGCCAGGACGTCGGAGGTGAGCGCCGCGTGAGCGGCGAAGAGGTCCTCGCGGATGGAGGCGCGGGCCATGGACTGCCAGCGGTCGGCCCGCGGCAGCTCGATGATCCGGTCCATGAGGTCGGTGATCCGCAGGCGGTCGGCGAGGTCGTAGTAGACCTCGGCGACGGCCAGCGGGTCCTTGTCCATGCGGTCGGCGACGGCGACGATGTCGAGCGTCGGGAAGGCGGACGAGAAGCCCGCGACGCGCACGGCCAGCTCCTCCGGGACGCCGAGGCCGGTCAGGTCGTCGAGGATCGACCGGTACCACTCCGCGTCCGAGCCGCGCAGCAGCTGCGGCAGCTGCGCCCGCACCCGCTCGACGCGGTCGGCGAAGAACTCGATGGTCTCGCCGATCGCGAGCGGCTGCGGCCGGTTGTTGAGCAGCCAGCGGGTGCCGCGCTCGACGAGCCGGCGGGAGTGCAGCCGCATCCGGGTCTGGACCTCGGCCGGGACCGTGTTGTCGAGGGCCTCGACGGCGTCCCAGATCTCGCCGAGCCGGAAGATGGCACGGGCCGCGGTCTGGGCGCGGACGATCTCCTCCAGGGACGCGCCGGTCTCCTCGCGGAGGCGGTGCAGGAAGGTCGAGCCGCCGGTGTTGACGGTGTCGTTGACCAGGACGGTGGTGATGATCTCGCGGCGCAGCGCGTGGTTGTCGACGGCCTCGCCGAACTTCTCGCGCAGCAGCGTCGGGAAGTAGGCGTGCAGCAGGCCTGCCAGGTACGGGTCGTCGGGCAGCCCGGTGCCGATCAGCTCGTCGGCCACCGTGATCTTGGTGTACGCGAGGAGGACGGCGAGCTCGGGCTGGCTGAGGCCCCGCTCGGTGTTGAGCAGCTCGCGGATCTGCCGGTCGTTGGGCAGGAACTCCAGCGAGCGGTCGAGCGCGCCCTCACGGCCCAGGCGGCGCATGAAGCGCTGGTGGGCGTGGAGCAGGGACGGCGACTGGGCGACGGCGTTGGCGAGGGCGGTGTTCTGCGCGTAGTTGTTGCGCAGGACGAGCCGGCCGACCTCGTCGGTCATCTCGGCGAGGATCTTGTTGCGCTGCTTGACGGTCATGTCGCCCTCGGCGACGAGCCCGTTGAGCAGGATCTTGATGTTGACCTCGTGGTCGGAGGTGTCGACGCCGGCGCTGTTGTCGATGGCGTCGGTGTTGATCTTGCCGCCGGTGCGCTCGGGGCCGCCCGCGCGGGCGAACTCGATGCGGCCGAGCTGGGTGGCGCCGAGGTTGCCGCCCTCGCCGACGACCTTGGCGCGGACGTCCTGGCCGTCGACGCGGATGGCGTCGTTGGCCTTGTCGCCGACCTCGGTGTTGGACTCGACGCTCGACTTCACGTACGTGCCGATGCCGCCGTTCCACAGCAGGTCGACGGGCGCCTGGAGGATCGCCTTCATCAGCTCGGCCGGGGTGAGCTTGGTGACGCCCTCCTCGATGCCGAGCGCGGCCCGGACGTGGGCGTTGACCGGGATGGACTTCGCGGTACGGGGGTGGATGCCGCCGCCCGCGGACAGAAGCTCCGACTTGTAGTCGGCCCAGGAGGAGCGGGGCAGGTCGAAGAGGCGGCGGCGCTCGGCGTACGAGGTGGCCGCGTCCGGGTTCGGGTCGATGAAGATGTGGCGGTGGTCGAAGGCGGCCACGAGGCGGATGTGCTCGGAGAGCAGCATGCCGTTGCCGAAGACGTCGCCGGACATGTCGCCGACGCCGACGACGGTGAAGTCCTCGGTCTGGGTGTCGTGGCCGAGCTCGCGGAAGTGCCGCTTGACGGACTCCCAGGCGCCGCGGGCGGTGATGCCCATGCCCTTGTGGTCGTAGCCGGCGGAGCCGCCGGAGGCGAAGGCGTCGCCGAGCCAGAAGCCGTACTCCTCCGCGACGCCGTTGGCGATGTCGGAGAAGGTGGCGGTGCCCTTGTCGGCGGCGACGACGAGGTAGGTGTCGTCCTCGTCGTGGCGGACGACGTCGACCGGGGGCACGACCTCGCCGGCGACCAGGTTGTCGGTGATGTCGAGCAGCGCCGAGATGAAGGTCTTGTACGAGGCGATGCCCTCGGCCAGCCAGGCGTCGCGGTCCGCGGACGGGTCCGGGAGCTGCTTGGCGACGAAGCCGCCCTTGGCGCCGACGGGCACGATGACGGTGTTCTTCACCATCTGCGCCTTGACCAGGCCGAGGATCTCGGTACGGAAGTCCTCGCGGCGGTCGGACCAGCGCAGGCCGCCTCGGGCGACCTTGCCGAAGCGCAGGTGGACGCCCTCGACGCGCGGCGAGTACACCCAGATCTCGAAGGCGGGGCGCGGCGCCGGCAGGTCGGGGATGGCCTGCGGGTCGAACTTCATCGACACGTAGGAGTGCGGCCGGCCGTCCGCGGACCTCTGGAAGAAGTTCGTCCGCAGGGTCGCCTTGATGACGGTGAGGAAGGACCGCAGGATCCGGTCCTCGTCCAGGCTGGCGACCTGGTCGAGGGCGCCGTCGAGCTCCTCCAGGATGCCGTCGATGAGCTCGGTGCCGGCGCGCTGGCGCTCCGGCGCCATCCGGGCCTCGAAGAGGGAGACGAGCAGCCGGGTGGTGTGGACGTTGTTGCGGAGGGTGTCCTCCATGTAGTCCTGGCTGAACGGCGAGCTCGCCTGCCGGAGGTACTTGGCGTAGGCGCGCAGCACCATCGCCTCGCGCCAGGTGAGCCCGGCGGAGAGGACGAGGGAGTTGAAGTTGTCGTTCTCGGCCTCGCCGGTCCAGGTGGCGGCGAAGGCCTCCTGGAAGCGCTCGCGGGCGTCGTCGCCGACGAAGTCGCCGCCGTTGCCGGTGGGCGCGGGCATCCGCAGGCCGAAGTCGTAGATCCAGGCCTGGGTGCGGTCGGCGCAGCGGAGCTCGTACGGCCGCTCGTCGGTGACCTCGACGCCGAGGCGGTTGAGGACCGGCAGGACGGCGGAGAGGGAGACCTGCTCGCCGGTCTTGTAGATCTTGAAGCGGCGCTCGCCGGGGCCGGCGGCGACGGGCTCGTACAGGGAGAGCGCGAAGTCCTTGCCGCCCGCGATGAGGGCTTCCATGCGGACCAGGTCGGCGACGGCGGCGCGCGGCGAGTGGTCGGCCTTGTAGCCCTCGGAGAAGGCGTTGTTGTAGCGGCGCAGCAGCTCGGCGGCGCGCTCCTCGCCCAGCTCGGCGTTGAGCGCCTCGCCGAAGCCGTCGGCCCAGGAGCGTGCGGCCTCGACGAGCCGGGCCTCGATGCGGTCCACGTCGGCGTCGGTGAGGGCGGCGAGCTCGGTGCCCGGCTTGACGCGGATGACGAAGTGGAGGCGGGAGAGGATCGACTCGGTGTTCCAGGCGGTGAAGTCGACGGAGGTGCCGTTCAGCTCCTCCTTGAGGATCTCGATGATCCGCAGCCGGACGCGGGTGGTGTAGCGGTCGCGCGGCAGGTAGACGAGGGCCGAGTAGTAGCGGCCGTACTCGTCCTGGCGCAGGTAGAGCCGCAGCCGGCGCCGCTCCTGGAGGTACAGGACGCTGGTGGAGATGGACTGGAGCTGGTCGACCGGGGTCTGGAACAGCTCGTCGCGCGGGTAGGTCTCCAGGATCTGGAGCAGGTCGCGGCCGTCGTGGCTGTTCGGGGAGAAGCCGGCGCCGGCGAGGACCTCCTGGACCTTGCGCTTGACGACGGGCACGCGGCGCACGGACTCGGTGTACGCGGCGGAGGAGAACAGGCCGAGGAAGCGGCGCTCGCCGATGACGTTGCCGTCGGCGTCGAACTTCTTCACGCCGACGTAGTCGAGGTACGAGGGGCGGTGCACGGTCGCGCGGCTGTTGGCCTTCGTCAGGATGAGCAGCTTGTGCTCGCGGGCCTTGGCGCGGGCGTCGGCGGGCAGCCGGCTGAAGGACGGGGAGACCGGGTGGGCGTGGTGGCCGGACTCGCCGTCGGTGTGGTGCGGGTCGGCGCGCAGGATGCCGAGGCCGGTGCCGGGGACGGCGGCGAGCGCGTCGCCGTCGACGAGCTCGTACTCCCGGTAGCCGAGGAAGGTGAAGTGGTCGTCGGAGAGCCAGCGGAGCAGCTCCTGGGCCTCCTCGACCTCGGTGGGCCGCAGGTCGGAGGCGGTGGGCTCGGCGGGGAGGCCGTCGGCGATGCGCAGCGCGGCGTCGCGCATCTTCTCCCAGTCCTCGACGGTCTCGCGGACGTCGGAGAGGACCCGGAGCAGGTCGGCGGTGATCTGCTTGAGGTCGGCCCTGTCGGTCTCGCGGTCGATCTCGACGTGGATCCAGGACTCGGCGAGCGCGTCGTGCGGCAGCTCGCCGTGGATCTGGGCCGACAGGACCTCGATGAGCTTGCCGGTGATGTCACGGCGGACGAGGACCTGCGGGTGGATCACGACGTGGATGCCGCGGCCCTGGCGGGACAGCTCGTTGGTGACGGAGTCGACGAGGAAGGGCATGTCGTCGGTGACGACCTCGACGACGGAGTGGCTGCTGGTCCAGCCGTTCTCCTCGACCGTCGGGGTGTGCACGCGGACGTTCGCGGTGCCCTGGGGCCGGTTCTCCGCGAGCTTGTAGTGGGAGAGCGCGGCGCCGAAGACGTCGTCCGGATCGCGGTCGGAGAGGTCCTCGGGGGCGGTGTGCAGGTAGTAGCGCTGGAGATAGTCGAGCACGGTGTCCCGGTCCGGGCGGTCGCCCTCCGGGCCCGTCGGAAGTCGCCCCCCGACCGGGCTGTGCTCAGCTACGCGGGCGGCCCTTTCGAGCAGCTCGGCCTTTGCTTCGTCCAGCTTGGTCTGCATGTCCTCTGCTCCTGTCGCGCGCCGTTGCGTGACGTCGGTGGAAGAAAGAAAGGGCACAACGCCTCGACGCGGTGATTCCGATCGAAGGCGACGTTATGCCCTGATGAGAGATGCCCGGATCGAAACCGGCCACGGAGGGCGGGGTTTCCGGACGGAGGGGATCGGCGAACGCACGGTCGGCCCGGCCGCGTGAGCGGACCGGGCGGCAGCCGGGGGCCGCACTGCCCCCGCGGCGTATCGCGCTGATCACGGGAAAAGCCTATCGCTCAAGCCCCCTGCCTCGTCATGAGCCGTATGTGTACAAAAGCGGGGGTGGAAGTTTGACGTTCTGGACAGCGACACATGCACTCTTGGCGGATCGCGCGGAACGGTGCAGCGTGGACGCGTGCACGACGAGGACCGACCGTCCCTGAGACTCGGGAGAGCCATGGCGAAGATCTTGATCGTGACGGGCGACGCGGCGGAGTCGCTGGAGGTGTTGTACCCGTACCAGCGCCTGCTCGAAGAAGGGTACGAGGTCGACATCGCGGCCCCCGCGCGCAAGCAGCTCCGGTTCGTGGTCCACGACTTCGAACCCGGCTACGACACGTACACGGAGAAGCCCGGCTACACCTGGCCCGCCGACCTCGCCTTCTCGGAGGTCGACCCGGGCGACTACGCGGCCGTGGTGATCCCGGGCGGCCGCGCCCCGGAGTACCTGCGCAACGACCCGGAGCTCCGCAAGATCCTGAAGTCCTTCTTCGACGCGGACAAGCCGGTGGCGCAGATCTGCCACGGCCCGCTGCTCACGGCGGCGGTCGGCGGCCTGGAGGGCCGCAGGGTCACCGCGTACCCGGCCCTGGAGCTGGACATGCAGGCGGCGGGCGCCGACTTCCAGGACTCGGCGGCGGTCGTCGACGGCCTGCTCGTCTCCTCACGGGCCTGGCCGGACCACCCGACCTGGATGCGGGAGTTCCTGAAGGTCCTGCGCGCGAAGGGCTGAGGCTGAGGCGGGGGGGCCGGGGCCGTCCGGAGGACGGCCCCGTACGCCGCGGCTAGGCCAGCTCCTCCGCGACCGCGACGGCCTCCTCCAGGGAGTCCACGACCGGCACGCCGACCCGCTCCAGCGAGGCCCGGCTGTGCGAGCCGCCGGTGTAGAGCACCGCCCGCGCCCCCACATGGCTCGCGGCCACCGCGTCGTCCGCGGCGTCACCGATGACGACGATCCGCTCGACGGGGACGGCCAGCGCCTCCAGGTGGCGCACCATGTGCCCGGACTTGCCGTCCGTGGAGCTGTCGGGGCGCCCGTCGACCCGGACGAACCGCTCCTCGATCCCGTGCCGCCGCACCAGCGGCAGCAGGTCGGCGTGCGGGGCGAGCGAGAGCAGCGACTGGGTGGCCCCGGCGGCCTGCCGGGCCGCGAGCAGCTCGGCGGCGCCCGCGGTCAGCCCGCAGCCCTCCGCGCGCTCCCAGTAGTACCGGTGGAAGGTCCCGTCCATCAGGGACCACTCGGCATCGGTGGGCAGCCGCCCCATCAGCCGCTCGTAGAACTTCGGCACCGGGACGGTGTACAGCTCGCGGTACCGCTCCAGCGTGATCTGTTCGAGGCCGAGCTCGGCGAAGGCCGCGTTGGTGGCCCCGATGACCGCGGCGATGTCGTCCAGCAGGGTGCCGTTCCAGTCCCAGACCAGATGCTTCTTCATGTGGTGCTTCCCCATGGAGCGACGGTACAGGCCGCCGGCTCAGCCGAGGAGGGAGGGGATCTCCTGGATTCCGAACCAGAGGAGCTCGTGGTCCTCGGCCCCGTCCACGACGAACCGCGCGTCGTCGTCGCCCTGGTCGGCGGCGCCGAGCGCGGCGGCCGCGGCGGTCACGTCCGCCTCGGCGTCGTCGGCGTCGGCGTGCACGGCGGCGGCCTTCGCGAGGACCACGGGCCCGGCGATCCGCACCTCGCCGATCGCGCCGGCGTCGAGCCCCCGGTCCGGGTCCACGGTCGCGTCCTTGTCGGCGACGTCGACGGCCACGACCACCCGGCGGCGCGGCGCCTCCGGGTCGCCCGCGACGAGCCGCAGCGAGGCGGCGGCGGCCCGGCTGAGGGCCGCGTACTCCAGCTCCTCGATGTCGTCGGAGACGTACCACTCGCGCAGCGCGGGGGTCACCGCGTAGGCGGTCAGCGGCCCGGGCCCCACCTCGCCGGCCTTGTGCGCCTGTGCGAGACCGGGAAGGGTCAGAGGGACGTACACGCGCATGGCTGGCCGCTTTCGTAGTCGGAAACGCCCTCAGGATACGTCCGCCCCGACTACCCCGGGATGTCCACCCGTAGCCCGGGATCACCCTGATAGGCGAATCACCGTACGTGTCCGCCCCGGCCCGCACCCCTCTTGCGGGCCCCGCCACCCACCCCGTACAAGATCCCTACGGAAAGTTACCGACCGGTATCTCACGGTCACCCTCCGAAGGGATCCCATGCGCCACACCATGACCACCACCACCCCCGAACCCCAGCCCCGCCGCACCCACGTCACGCCCCCGGCCGCCGCCCGCCCGACCGTGCCCGGGCAGGGCGGTCCCGGCCGGCGGCCCCGGCGCCCGGGCTCGGGATCGGGCTCGGGCTCGGGCTCGGGAGGCGCCTCCCGCCGCACCCTCCCCGTGCACACCGCGTTCGCCGAGCGCCTCGTCGCCGTGCTCAGCGGGGAGCGGCCCGTGCACTCGATGCTGGGGCTGACCGTCGGAGAGGCCTACGAGCAGCTGGTGCGGCTCGCGCCGAGGACCGTGTCGCGAGGGCTCGGAGCCCGGCCCGTACTGCGCCGGTGCGCCGCGCAGCCGCACTCCGGGGACGCCGTCCTGGAGGTCTTCGCCTCCCTCGCCGCCGGCCACCGCGTCCGCGCCCTCGCCTTCCGCCTGGAACGCGGCGACGACCACCGCTGGCGGTGCGCCGCCGTCGAACTCGACGGCCTCGGCCGACTGGTCGGCGGCGCCCAGCCATGACGAAGGGCCCCGCCGGACGGATCCGGCAGGGCCCTTCGACCGCACTCGACAGGTCACTGCTCAGCGGGTCACCACTCAGCAGGTCACCACTCAGCGGGTCACTTCTTGCGGCGACGCCCGCCCGCGCTCTTCTGCGCCTTGCGGCGCTCCGCCCGCGTCAGCCCGTCGCCCGCGTCCTCGCCGTCCGACTCGAAGTCGCCCTCGACGACACCCCCGTCACCGTCCACCGACGGCGCCGAGAAGTGCAGCCGGTCCGGCCGCTGCGGGGCGTCCAGGCCCTTCGCGCGGATCTCCGGACGGCCACCCGCCGGCACCGCCTCGCCCTTGTCCAGGGACGGCGCGCCCGCCTGCACCGGAACCTCCTCGACCTGCTGCTCGACCTGGACCTCCAGGTTGAACAGGTAGCCGACGGACTCCTCCTTGATGCCCTCCATCATGGCGGTGAACATGTCGAAGCCCTCGCGCTGGTACTCGACCAGCGGGTCCTTCTGCGCCATCGCCCGCAGGCCGATGCCCTCCTGGAGGTAGTCCATCTCGTAGAGGTGCTCGCGCCACTTGCGGTCCAGGACCGACAGCACGACCCGGCGCTCCAGCTCGCGCATGATCTCCGAGCCGAGCTGCGCCTCCCGCGCCTCGTACTGGGCGTGGATGTCGTCCTTGATGGACTCGGCGATGAACTCCGCGGTGATGCCCGCGCGGTCGCCCGCCGCGTCCTCCAGCTCCTCGACCGTCACCTTCACCGGGTAGAGCTGCTTGAACGCGCCCCACAGCCGGTCCAGGTCCCACTCCTCCGCGAAGCCCTCGGCGGTCTCCTGACGGATGTAGTCGTCGATGGTGTCGTCCATGAAGTGGCGGATCTGCTCGTGCAGGTCCTCGCCCTCCAGGACGCGCCGGCGCTCGCCGTAGATGACCTCGCGCTGACGGTTCAGCACCTCGTCGTACTTCAGGACGTTCTTGCGCGTCTCGAAGTTCTGCGTCTCGACCTGCGACTGCGCGGAGGCGATCGCCCGGGTGACCATCTTGTTCTCGATCGGCACGTCGTCCGGCACGTTGGCCATCGCCATGACGCGCTCGACCATCTGCGCCTTGAAGAGCCGCATCAGGTCGTCGCCCAGCGACAGGTAGAAGCGGGACTCGCCCGGGTCGCCCTGACGGCCGGAACGACCGCGCAGCTGGTTGTCGATACGCCGCGACTCGTGGCGCTCGGTGCCCAGGACGTAGAGGCCGCCGAGCTCCTTGACCTCCTCGAACTCCGCCTTCACGGCCTTCTCGGCGCGCTCCAGGGCACCGGGGAGGGCCGCGGCCCACTCCTCGACGTGCTCGACCGGGTCCAGACCCGCCTGCCGCAGCTCCGCCTCGGCCAGGTCGTCCGGGTTGCCGCCCAGCTTGATGTCGGTACCGCGGCCGGCCATGTTCGTGGCGACGGTGACCGCGCCCCGGCGGCCGGCCTGGGCGACGATCGTGGCCTCGCGCTCGTGGTGCTTGGCGTTCAGCACCTCGTGCGGCACACCGCGCTTCGACAGCTGCTGCGAGAGGTACTCGGACTTCTCGACGGACGTGGTGCCGACGAGGACCGGCTGGCCCTTCTCGTGCTTCTCCACGATGTCGTCGACGACCGCCGCGAACTTCGCGACCTCGGTCCGGTAGATCAGGTCGGACTGGTCCTTGCGCTGCATCGGCTTGTTCGTCGGGATCGGGACGACGCCGAGCTTGTAGATCTGGTGGAACTCGGCCGCCTCGGTCATCGCCGTACCGGTCATGCCGGACAGCTTGTCGTAGAGGCGGAAGAAGTTCTGGAGGGTGATCGTGGCGAGCGTCTGGTTCTCGTCCTTGATCTGCACGCCCTCCTTGGCCTCGATGGCCTGGTGCATGCCCTCGTTGTAACGGCGGCCGGCGAGGATACGGCCGGTGTGCTCGTCGACGATCATGACCTCGCCGTCGATGACGACGTAGTCCTTGTCCTTCTTGAACAGTTCCTTCGCCTTGATGGCGTTGTTCAGGTAACCGACGAGCGGGGTGTTCACCGACTCGTACAGGTTGTCGATGCCCAGCCAGTCCTCGACCTTGGCGACACCGGCCTCGTGGATGGCGACCGTGCGCTTCTTCTCGTCGACCTCGTAGTCGCCGGTCTCCTCGATGCCCTTCAGCGGGTTGCCGGGCTCGCCCTTCGTGAGGCGGGTGACCAGCTTCGCGAAGTCGCCGTACCACTTGGTGGCCTGGTCGGCCGGGCCGGAGATGATCAGCGGCGTACGGGCCTCGTCGACGAGGATCGAGTCGACCTCGTCCACGCACGCGAAGTTGTGGCCGCGCTGCACCAGCTCGTCCTTCGACCACGCCATGTTGTCGCGCAGGTAGTCGAAGCCGAACTCGTTGTTCGTGCCGTACGTGATGTCGCAGGCGTACTGCTCACGGCGCTGCGCCGGCGTCATGTTGGCGAGGATGCAGCCGACCTGGAGACCCAGGAACTTGTGGACCCTGCCCATCATCTCGGAGTCGCGCTCGGCCAGGTAGTCGTTCACCGTGATCAGGTGCACGCCCTTGCCGGACAGCGCGTTCAGATACGCCGGAAGCGTGCCGACGAGGGTCTTGCCCTCACCGGTCTTCATCTCGGCCACGTAGCCGAGGTGCAGCGCGGCACCGCCCATCAGCTGGACGTCGTAGTGACGCTGGCCCAGGACGCGCTTGGCGGCCTCACGGACGGTGGCGAAGGCCTCCGGCAGCAGGTCGTCGAGGCTCTCGCCGTCGGCGTACCGCTGCTTGTACTCCTCCGTGAGCGCCCGCAGGTCGGCGTCGGAGAGGTTGACGAAGTCCTCTTCGATGGAGTTGACCTGGTCCGCGATGCGGTGCAGTTTGCGCAGGATCTTGCCTTCGCCTGCACGCATGAGCTTGTTGAAGACGGACACTGAGGCTGGTCTCCTTGCCGGTCGGGCCTGGCACTGGGTCTTGTACGGACACGAGCGCGGGCACGGCAGGTGGTCCCCACCGCAACGGCCATCGTAAGCGAGACCACCCTCGCGGAGGGAGGCCCGCATCGCCGCCACCGCACGTCCGCCCGCAAAGAGAACGCACAAGGTGGTCGGAAGGTGCCGCGCCATCCGAAAAGTGTTCGCTTCCGCCCCGCCCGGTCCTCACAATCCGGGCATGGATCCCATCACGCTCACCAGCGACCGCCTCCGGCTGCGCGGATTCGTCCCCGAGGACGAGGACATCGTGTACGCCCACTGCCAGGACCCCGCCATCCGCCGCTGGACGACCGTCCCGGACCCGTACCCCCGCGAGGCCGCCACCTTCTTCCTCACCCGGCTCGTCCCCGACGGCTGGCGCGACGACTCCGACTACAGCTTCGCCGTCGAGCCGCTGGAGGGCGGCCCGCTCTTCGCCGCCGTCGGCCTCCACAACCGCGGCAACGGCGTCTGGGAGGTCGGCTTCTGGCTGGCCCCCGGCCACCGCGGCCAGGGCTATATGACCGAGGTCGTCCGCACCGTCGCCCACTGGGCCTTCACCGGCCTCGGCTGCGTCCGCCTCATCTGGCGCGCCGAGGTCGGCAACACCGCCTCCCGCGCCGTCGCCGAACGCGTCGGCTTCGCCCTGGAGGGCGTCCAGCGCGCCGGCCTCCTCCACAACGGCACCCTCAGGGACGCCTGGACCGGCGCCCTGCTCCCCTCCGACTTCGGCCTCCCCAGCCCCGTCCCGTACCTCCCGCCCCGCGAGGCACCCCCCGCCGTGGCCCCCCGCCCGACCACCCCGGACACCCCCGGCGCTGTCGGTCCCGGGGCCTAGGGTTTCCCCATGACGACCGTGCCGAAGACCGTGCCGAAGACCGCCCCGCCGACCTCTCCGAAGCCCGCTCCGAAGCCCACCGCCGCCCTCTCCGCCACCGAGGCGCGCAGGATCGCCCTGCGCGCCCAGGGCTTCCTCGGCGCCCCCGACCGCAAGGCCGGCGTCCGCGGCGTACTCCGTCACCTCGGCCAGGTCCAGCTGGACACCATCTCGGTCCTCGCCCGCTCGCACGAACTCATCCCCTACGCCCGCCTCGGCGCCGTCGGACGGACCACCGTCGAGGAGGCGTACTGGTCCGACGGCCACGCCTTCGAGTACTGGTCGCACGCCGCCTGCGTCCTGCCCGTCGAGGAGTGGCCGCTCTTCGCCTTCCGCCGCCGCGCCTACCGCGCCCGCCCGCACTGGTACCACGAGCTGCCCGAGGGCGCCTACGCCAAGGTCGTCGACCAGCTGCGGTCCGAGGGCCCGCGGACCGCGACCGAGCTCGGCGGCGCCAAGAACAAGGGCGAGTGGTGGGACTGGTCCGACACGAAGATCGCCGTCGAGCGGGCGCTGATGTACGGCGACGTCGTCGTCACCGAGCGGCGCGGCTGGAAGCGCGTGTACGACCTCGCCGAGCGCGCGATCCCGGAGCCGCTGCGCCACGACGACCTCGACGACACCGAGTGCGTACGGCGCCTCGTACGGCAGGCGGGCGAGGCGCTCGGCGTCGGCACGCGCGCGGACATCGCCGACTACCACCGGCTGAAGGCCGAGCAGTTCGACGCCGTGGTCGCCGACTCCGGTCTGGTGCCGGTCGAGGTGGAGGGCTGGGGGAAGCCGGCCTGGGCGGACCCGGCGGCCCTCGCCGCCCCGCCGCGCGGCCGCCACCGCACGACGCTCCTCTCCCCCTTCGACTCCCTCATCTGGGAGCGGGCGCGCACCGAGCGGATCTTCGGCTTCACCCACCGCCTGGAGGCCTATGTGCCGAAGCCGAAGCGGGTGCACGGATACTTCGCGATGCCGGTCCTCGCCGGCGGCCGCCTCGTCGGCCGCGTGGACCCGGCCCGCGAGGGCCGCACCCTCGTCGGCAGGCAGGTCTCCCTGGAGGGCCCCAAGGCCGTGGAACCGGTCGCCCAGGCCCTCCGCGAGGCCGCCGCCTGGGTCGGCTGCGACACGGTACGCGTCGAGCGCCTGGACCCGCCGGAACTCACCCCGGCCCTGGTCAAGGCCCTGAACGCCTAGGACCCACCTCCGGATCCGGCCTAGCGGATCTCCAGGATCTTCTCCCGCATCGCGTACACCACGGCCTCCATGCGGGAGTGGAGCTGGAGCTTCTCCAGGATGTTCCGCACGTGGTTCTTCACGGTGTTCTCGGAGATGAACAGCTCCTTGGCGATGTCCCGGTTGTTCATGCCGGTCGCGACCAGCTTCAGTACCTCCAGCTCGCGGTCGGTGAGCCGGGGGGCCGGCACCAGCCGGCGCTCGTCGGTGCGCTGGATCATCGACTTGAACTCGGTGAGGAGCTTCGAGGCCATCGACGGGCTGATCTGGGACTGCCCGTCGGCCACGGCACGGATCGCCGTCGCGACCTCGTCCGTGGAGATCTCCTTGAGCAGGTAGCCCGTCGCGCCCGCCTTGATCGCGTCGTACAGGTCCGCCTCCTCGTCGCTGATCGTCAACATGATGATCTTCGCGCTGGGGGCGACCTCCTTGATGGACGTGCACGCCTCGATGCCGCCGCGCCGGGGCATCCGTACATCCATCAGGACGATGTCCGGCAGCAGATCCGCCGCCTTGTCGACCGCCTCCGCCCCGTCACCCGCCTCGCCGACGACCTGGATGTCCTCCTCCTGCGCGAGGACGATCTCCAGCCCCCGCCGGAACAGCGCGTGGTCGTCCACGACGAGGACCCGGATCGGCTCCCGGCGATAGACGTCGGCGGCCGAATCCGCTCCTTCCGGAACACCCTCATGGGCGAGCGCACCGCGCTCGTGCCCGCCGAGCACCGGGCCGAAGCTGTCTGCCATCGTTCCTCCCCCTGAAGGCCGTGGCCTGAATTCGTTTCCGGTCCTCCAACCACTGCCCAGGAAGCACCGGTTGGCGTGCACGCCATGATTTCATGCCCGGACGGCCCCGGGGTGTCCCCAGTACCGCACAGGGGTGCCCCTGGGGGCGCGAGGGGCGCTCCAGGGGCACCGAAAGAGACGGTCAATCAGCCGTTCGACGGGTCAGCCGCCGAGCGCGCCGCCCGCTCCGCCGCTGTTCTCGGCGAGCGGGTCGTTCTCCAGGTGGATGACGCCGTAGTCGTAGGCGTGGCGCCGGTAGACGACGCTCGGCTGCTTGGTCTCGGCGTCGACGAAGAGATAGAAGTCGTGCCCGACCAGTTCCATCTCGTAGAGGGCCTGGTCGAGTCCCATCGCGGCGGCCCGGTGCGTCTTCTCGCGGACCACGAGCGGACCTTCGCCCTGGACCTCGATCGAACCCATCATCGTGGTGGGCACGGCACCGGCGGTCTCGTCGGCCACGAGCTCTCCCTGCCCGTTCAGCTGCGCCGCACCGGGGACGACGTCGCCGACCTCGGCCGCGGACAGCCGTCCGTTGCCCCTGCGGGTGTAACGCTTGTCGTGCTGCTTGCGGAGCCTGGCCTCCAGCTTGTCGCTGGCCAGGTCGAGGGCCGCGTACGGGTCGCCGGCCGACGCTTCCGCCCGGATGACCGGGCCTCGGGAGTGGAGGGTGATCTCCACGCGGTCGGACCTGTCGGCCTGCCGCGGGTTGGGCTCCTTGGACACCTCGACGTCGAGGCTGATCACCTTGCCGTCGAGCTTCTGGATCTTCTCCAGCTTCAGCTTCTCGGCCACGTGCTTGCGGAACCGCTCGGGCACCTCGGTCTTGCGGCCCTTGACGACGATGTCCACGCAGAACTCCGTTCCCGGATCGCCCGCCCGGCTCCTAGGCCGGCGGGCATCTCCCTTTGCACCAGCTCCGGCGGTTTCACCGGAGCTCGGACTTGGCGACTTCGACCTCCTCCTCCCCAGCCGACAAGATCGCCACCCCGTCGACGGGAGGTTAATTCGCCTTTAACTCCTGTCCTGTGCGCAACCATGTAGACGTTGAGGGGACCGGGCTTTCGCCCGCCCCTCACAACCGAACATAGCCCCTTCGGACGGGTGTCGGCACCCGCTGCCGCGACTTACCTCCATTCGGAGGCTTTCACCTCTCACCACCTGCAACGATCCAAGTTCCTGGCGAGTTCCGGTTTATTTCGAACGAGGCGGGAGATGATGCGATCACAGCCGCCACCCGCTGTTCGAATTCATGCTGCGCGAAATCACTTCCGGATCTTTCCGCCGCCCCGGAGGGGAACGCGGGAGTGAACGCGGGATGGACGAATCCGGGGCCCACGCCCCCGCCGCCCCCGCCCTCACCCCCCACCCTGCCCGGGACCCCGGCCCCGACCGCACGCGCCGCCTCCGCGAGCGTCGCCCCGGTCGTCATCAGGTCGTCCACGAGGACCACCCGTCCGGCCGCCAGGAGCCGCGCACCGCCCGGCACCACCTCCAGCGCCCCCGCCAGGTTCAGCCGCCGCCCGCGCGCCCCGAGCCCTGCCTGGTCCGCCACGGCCCGCCGCTGCCGCAGCACCGGCACCACCCGCGCCGGCCGCCCCGCCCGCCGCAGCCGCGCCGCCGCGGCCAGCGCCACCCGCCGCGTCGGATCGTGCCCCCGTGCCCGCACCGAGCCCCGCGAGGACGGCACCGGCACCAGGAGCAGCGGACGGCCCCCGACACCGCCCACGGCCCCCACAACCCCCTCCACGGCCCGCGCGAGCGCCCCGCCCAGCGGCCCCGCAAGCCCCAGCGCCCCCCGCTCCTTGTGCGCGATCAGCAACGCCCGCACCGCACCCTCGTACGGCAGGGCGGCGTGCACCAGGGGCAGCCCCTCGGGCTCCGGCAGGGGGGACACCCGCCCACCCCCTCCCCCCTCCCCCGCCAGCTCCCCCGCGCACCCCGCGCACAGGGCCGTCCTGGCGGCCCCGCAGCCTTCGCAGGTGCTCGGCAGCACCAGTCCGGAGATCTCGCGCCACCAGCCCCGCATGGCTCCACTGTGGCGGGAAGGGGCGGGGGGTGCCACCCCTGTGGAAAACCCCCTGTGGACAACGGTGGAGGGGGCGGTGCCTGCCGGCACCGCCCCCTCCACCGTTGTCTCCGTCCGGGCTATCCGGGGAAGACCGGCGCGCTGCCCGACTTCACCATCGGCTGCCAGTTCGCGCCGGGCATCAGCCGCACGATGCCGTCGTTGCCGGAGGCGGCGACGAGCGGCTCGGTCTCCCGGTGGGGCGCGGCGACGGAGCTGACGCCGTTGAGGCCGGGGAGCACGGAGCTGGCGGAGGTGGAGCCGTCGGTCTGGAGGAAGCGGATCTGCTGGACGCCGCCGGCCTCGCGGCCGACGACGACGAGCCGGCTCGGGCCCGCCCAGGAGACGGACGAGACCGACTCCATGCGCGGCGCGGCGGGCTGGAGGTCGACCACGGACACGATCTGCTGGTCCCCGCCGTCCTGGCGCTCGATCCGGCCGATCTGGAGGGTGGTGCGCCCGTCGCGGGTGATGAGGAGCGCGATCCGCACCCCGTCGGCCGAGACGCGCAGCGACTCGACCCGGGTGTCCTCGTTCAGCCACGGCGTGCGGACCTCGAACCACTTGCCGGTGCCGTCGGGCACGACCACGAGCCGCTGGTGGCCCTTGGCACGGTCGGCGACCCACAGGTCGCCCCGGCGGCCGTCCCAGCTGGGCTGCGAGAGCCCGTTGCGGGCCGCCGCCGGGCCCACGGCGGCGCTCTTGAAGACGGGCGGCAGCTGCTCCTGCTCGGTGGTGATGGAGGAGACGTACATCGAGGTGCCGTCCTCGGACACGCCGGCCGCCCGCGTCTCGCCTCGGGCCACGGCGACGGAGCCCAGCGGCACCGCACCCTTGCCGAACGGGCCGGGCACGGGGATCGGCGGGACGCCGTCCTTCCTGCCGGAGGCGAGCGCGATCATCCGGCCGTCGTCGTCGACGAAGTACGGCGTCTCGGGCTGCCCCGAGTCCCTGACCGCCTGGAACTCCTCGGCCTGCCCCATCCCGAGCCGGCAGACGGCGCCGCCGCCGTCGGCCTGGAGCTCGACCTGGTCGACCCGTACGGAGGGCAGGTCGCCGAGCGTGACGAGCATCTGGGCCGCCAGCCGCCGGCACACCTCGCCGCCGAACCGGTCGGCCTTCACGTTGAGCGGCACCTTGAGCGTGAACTGGTCGTCGGTCGTCAGCGTGGTGACGTCCGCGTCCAGCTCCGTCCCGGACGGGAAGGGCGCGTCGACGGCCGGCCGCAGCCAGTGCGTCGGGCCTTCCAGGAGCGCCTTCACGGTCTGCGTCACGGGGTCCATACGGGTGATGGGGTCCTGGCGCTGCCGGATGTAGACGGGGTCGGCGACCAGCCAGTCCTCGCCGGAGGCGAAGTAGTACTTGTTGACCGAGCGGTAGTTCCGCAGGAAGTCGGCCTCGCCGAGGACCAGGCCGGGCGGCAGGCCGTCGATCCGCCACTCCTTGCCCTTGCCGTCGGCCGCGGCCTCCTGCACGACGTGGATGGCCTGCGTGTACTCGACGGGGCTGTTCGGCTGGTACGCGTGCCGGGCGTCCACGGTCGCGATCTTCCGCCCGAAGATCGAGTACGCGCGCCCCTGGCTCTCGGGGTCGGCGTTGCGGTCGGCGCCCTTGCGGTCGGGCGCGGTGGCGAGCACGGTGATGCTCTGCTCCGGCTTCCAGCTGTTGGCCGCGTGCGCGGTCAGGTACTTGCGGGCGGTGGCGAACCCGGGGTCGTCACTGGTCATGGCCTCCAGGAAGCCGTCGACGATCTCGTCCGGGTTCGCGTTCTCCCGGGGGGCGACCGCGTAGACCCGCACCTGCGAGTCCCCGGGGTTGGCCCCTCGGACGGGCTGGACGTCGCCGCTGTCGGGAATGGTGGCGCAGCCCGTGGCCAGGACTCCGCCGCAGACGGCGAGCACCAGCGCCCGTCCGGCCCGTTCCCGCCCCGCCCGCAGCCGCTTCAGCGCGTCAGCGCTCACGTGTGCCGTCCTCCCGCTCCGCGTTCCCCACCCTGCCCGTACCCGAGCCCGCGCCCGCGCCGGTGCCCTGTTCCGTCTCGGCCGCTGTCCGTGCCACCACCCGGGCGCCGTTGCCGGGCAGCGCCGCCGGGTCGACGGCCGCGCTCGGCGGCGCCGGGATCCTCGGCGGCACACCGGGCAGCGGGGCCCGTTCGCCTACGGGCTGGGCGGGGACGGAGGCGGTACGCCCCGACTCCTGCGCCCGGCCCGCGGCGGCCTGCTCACGGTTGCGCCGGGAGTCCTCGGGCTCCAGCGGTATCGGCGAGCCCCGCAGCGGCTCGTCGGCCGTGCGCGGCAGCGTGAGCCGGAACTGCGAACCGCCGCCGGCCTCGCCCCACGCCTGGAGCCAGCCGCCGTGCAGCCGCGCGTCCTCGACCGCGATGGACAGGCCGAGGCCCGTTCCGCCGGTGGTACGCGCGCGTGCCGGGTCGGCCCGCCAGAACCGGTTGAAGACCCGGGTGGCCTCGCCCGGCTTCAGTCCGACGCCGTAGTCGCGTACGGCGACGGCGACGGCGCCGCCGGCCGCGGCCAGCTTGACGACGACGTCACGGCCCTCGCCGTGCTCGACGGCGTTGACGACGAGGTTGCGCAGCACCCGCTCGACGCGGCGGGCGTCGGCCTCGGCGACGACGGGCTGCTCGTCGCCGACGACGACGATCCGGGTGCCCTTGCGTTCGGCGAGCGGCTCGGCGCCGCCGATGACCCGGCGCACCACCTGCCGCAGGTCGATCGGCTCGGCCTCCAGGGCGGCGGCGCCCGCGTCGAAGCGGCTGATCTCCAGGAGGTCGGCGAGCAGCGACTCGAAGCGGTCGAGCTGGTCGCCGAGGAGTTCGGCGGAGCGCGCGGTGACGGGGTCGAAGTCGACGCGGGCCTCGTGGATGACGTCGGCCGCCATCCGGACGGTGGTCAGCGGGGTCCGCAGCTCGTGCGAGACGTCGGAGACGAACCGCCGCTGCATCCGCGACAGCTCCTCCAGCTGCTGGATCTTGAGCTGGAGGTTGGAGGCCATCTTGTTGAAGGCCTCGCCGAGGCGCGCGATGTCGTCCTCGCCGGTGACCTTCATCCGTTCCTGGAGCCGTCCGGCGGAGAGCCGCTCGGCGATCCCGGCGGCCATCCGTACGGGGGTGACGACCTGCCGCACCACGAACCAGGCGATGGCTCCGAGCAGGACGACGACGAAGAGTCCGGCGGTCGCCAGGGTCGTCTTGACCAGGGTGAGGGAGTCCTCCTCCTGGGTGAGCGGGAAGAGGTAGTAGAGCTCGTACTGCTTGCCCTCGGCGTCGTTGAGCCGCTTGCCGATGACCAGCCCCGGTTCGGACGGCTTGTCGCTGGTGTAGTGGATGCGCCCGAACTTCTGGTACGGCGAGTTGCCCTGCTCCACCTGGCGCCGCAGGTCGGCGGGGACGGACCGCACGGGGTCGACCTCGCCGGAGGCGCGGGCGCCACGGCTCGCGGAGTCGCTGGAGTCCAGCGAGAGCGCCACCACGTTGAACGCGTTCTGCCCGCCGCTGGCGAGCTGCTCGACGAGCGTGGAGCGCCAGTTCACCGAGGATCCGGCGCGTACGCCCTCCTGCCCGGGCGTCGACGGCGTGGTCGCGGCCCGGTCCTGCGCGGCGGAGAACCCGCCGGCGGCCTGGACCTGGGCGGCCTTCTCCTTGGTGTCGAGCAGACCGTTGCGGACCTGTCCGATGACGACGAGGCCGAGCAGCAGCACGACGCCGAGGGACATGAGGAGGGTGCCGGCGACGACCCGCAGCTGGATGTTCCGCCGCCACAGCCGTACCGCCGGAAGCAGCGGACGGCGCACCAGCCGGGCGACGATCCTGAAGACCCTGCCGCCCGGCGTCCCGTCCTGGAGGAGCCGTCCACCGCGCCTGAGGCGGCCGGAACGCGAGCCCCCCCGTCCCGGTCCGGCAGCCCGCCCGGTACGGCCCCCGGCGGCCGGGGACTCCGGAGCAGTACTGCCCTTGCTCATATCAGCTCGGTCCCGCCTTGTAACCGACGCCACGGACGGTCACTACGATCTCCGGCCGCTCCGGGTCCTTCTCGACCTTGGAGCGCAGCCGCTGGACGTGCACGTTCACCAGCCGGGTGTCGGCCGCGTGCCGGTAGCCCCAGACCTGTTCCAGGAGCACCTCGCGGGTGAACACCTGCCACGGCTTGCGGGCCAGCGCCACGAGGAGGTCGAACTCCAGCGGCGTCAGCGCGATCGACTGCCCGTCCCGCTTCACGGAGTGCCCGGCCACGTCGATGACGAGGTCGCCGATGGTGAGCTGCTCCGGCGCGGGCTCCTCGGAGCGCCGCAGCCGCGCCCGGATGCGGGCGACGAGCTCCTTGGGCTTGAACGGCTTGACGATGTAGTCGTCGGCCCCGGACTCCAGGCCCACGACGACGTCGACGGTGTCGCTCTTGGCCGTCAGCATCACGATGGGCACGCCGGACTCGGCCCTGATGAGCCTGCACACCTCGATGCCGTCCCGTCCGGGCAGCATGAGGTCGAGCAGCACCAGGTCCGGCTTGGCCTCCCGGAATGCGGCGAGGGCCTTGTCTCCGTCCGCCACGAACGACGGCTCGAACCCTTCACCCTTGAGCACGATCCCGAGCATCTCGGCCAGTGCGGTGTCGTCGTCGACGACGAGAACGCGTCCCTTCATATCGACATCATCCCATTTCCGTATCAGTCTCAAGGCGGCTGGTGAGATACCTCACTGACCTGCGACAACGTCCCGGTCGGAGTCTCTACTCCGCGTGTCCGAGCGCCCCGCCGCCAGTAACGACTGTCACCCCCGTGCCCCCGTGGTCGCCCAGAACCGTACCCCGCCGGGCCGCGAACGCCCACGTTCGGGACGGTCCTTCCTGCCCGGTCCATGCCGGGGTCCACCGTGACACGATGGCAGCCGGCCCGCCGCCCGACCGTGGACGGCCGCCGTGACCAGGCCGGTTCGCCGACCGGCACCGCGACCCAATCCTTCGAGGTGGACGACCGTGAACGACACTCCGGGCCGGAACACGCCCGGATCCGCCCCTTCCGACGGCCAGGACGGCTCCGCGATCCCCGGGCAGCCCTCCGCGCCCGAACAGGACGCCTCCGGCCCCCAGTGGTCGAAGGACCAGCCGCCCTCGGGCCGCTGGTCGCCGCCTCCGGGCGGCCCGAACCCGCCGCCGACTCCCGGCCGGGCCTGGGGGAACCCGCCCCCGCAGCGCGGCTGGGGCGGCTACGGCGCCCCCGCGGCCCCGAAGCCGGGTGTCATCCCGCTGCGTCCGCTGGGCGTCGGCGAGATCCTCGACGCCGCGGTCGCGACCCTCCGCCGCTACTGGCGTACGGTGCTGGCCGTCACGGTCCCCGTGGCCGTCGTCACCCAGGTCGCCCTGGTGTTCGTGCAGCGCTACCTCTCCGCGGAGTTGCCGGCCCTGCACGCGGACGCGACGCCGACGGAACAGCTGGAGGCGGCTTCCGAGTACCTCCGGGCCTCCTTCACCGAGCTGGCCCCGACGATGCTGGTGTCCGTGGCCGCCTCGGTCTTCACCAGCGCCCTGCTCACCATCGTGGTCAGCCGGGCGATCCTGGGCCGGCCCGTGACGGTCGCCGAGGCCTGGCGGGAGGCGAGCCCGCGGCTGCCGCAGCTCCTGCTCCTGTCCCTGGCCCTGCCGCTCGGCGCCGGAGCCCTCGCCTTCGTGGCGATGCTGCCGGGCCTGCTGCTCGGCGGTGCGGGCGGTGCGACGCTCGCCTTCCTCGGCGGCACGGCGGCCTTCGTCGCCATCGTCTGGCTCCTGATCCGCTTCGGCCTGGCGTCCCCGGCCCTCATGCTGGAGCGTCAGGGCATCGTCGCGGCGCTGAAGCGCTCGGCGAAGCTCGTCGACGGCTCCTGGTGGCGGATCTTCGGCATCACGCTGCTGACCCAGCTCCTCATCATGATCTTCACGATGATCCTGACGCTCCCGTTCACGGCGATCGCCTTCGCCCTCGACGGCGGCTTCGAGCTGACGTGGACGTACCTCTCCGTCATGGCCGTCGGCGGAATCATCACCAGCTCCCTCACGTACCCGATCGCGGCCGGCGTCTCCGTCTTCCTCTACGTCGACCAGCGCATCCGCCGCGAGGCCCTGGACCTGGAACTCACCAAGGCCGCAACCGGCACCGACAACTGACCCACCACCACGCCGGCCCCCGTCCCCTCGGTCCTGAGGAGACGGGGGCCGCCGCATGGGTGGGTCCTGCCGTGAACGCAGAAAAGCCCCGCACCATAAGGTGCGGGGCTTCCCCACAATGATTGTTCGGCGGCGTCCTACTCTCCCACAGGGTCCCCCCTGCAGTACCATCGGCGCTGAAAGGCTTAGCTTCCG